>NZ_CBDDBL010000002.1:0-2783121 GCF_965225845.1 Mucilaginibacter sp. | reverse complement strand
TCCGGTGGTTCTGCATGGAAGGGCCATCGCTCAAAGGATAAAAGGTACGCTGGGGATAACAGGCTGATCTCCCCCAAGAGCTCATATCGACGGGGAGGTTTGGCACCTCGATGTCGGCTCGTCACATCCTGGGGCTGGAGAAGGTCCCAAGGGTTGAGCTGTTCGCTCATTAAAGTGGCACGCGAGCTGGGTTCAGAACGTCGCGAGACAGTTCGGTCCCTATCTGTTGTGGGCGTTGGAAGTTTGAGTGGGGCTGACCTTAGTACGAGAGGACCGGGTTGGACTAACCTCTGGTGAATCTGTTATGGCGCCAGCTGTATTGCAGAGTAGCTACGTTGGGAATAGATAAGCGCTGAAAGCATCTAAGTGCGAAACTAGCCACAAGATGAGACTTCCATTGAGGGTCGTAGCAGACTACTACGTTGATAGGTTACAGGTATAAAGGTGGTGACATCATAGCCGAGTAATACTAATTGCCCGAAGCTTTCTCATAGCAGGTAATAATGGTGGACGGGATTCGTTCCGTCCGCCCAAACACTAAACTGTTGTTTTCTCTTATTCAATCACTTCTTTCAATAATATGTCATTGTTTGATAGTATCAAGTAGTTAGTATCAAGTATCAACACCGAAAGGTTAATACTTATACAAATCACTAAATACCGATAACAATAAAAAATATTGTATGAACAGTTAATACAAAGCAGCAGGTAATCCTGCTACTTGATACTAACTACTAAATACTAAAAACCTTCAGGTGCCTATATCGGCGGTGTCCACCTCTTCCCATTCCGAACAGAGAAGTTAAGCCCGCCAGAGCCGATGGTACTGCAGTAAAATGTGGGAGAGTAGGTCGGTGCCAAATCTTATCAGCTTTAATGCTGTTAATCATTAACCCTTTGATCGAAAGATTAGAGGGTTTTTTGTTTATTAACATTTCTAACCAATAGTTCAAAGCCTTCGTTTATCACGAGGGCTTTGTGCGTTATGGAAAGTTTTAGATCTATAGCATTTCGCAGTAAATAAAACCTTATAATCAGATTTAATAATATATTTAGAATCAAGATTTGATACTGGTTGTCGTATTAGTTTTGTACTGTTATTACAAGTATAAATAGGATAGTATATGTATAATTAGGTTAGGTAAATTAAAATAATCCCAAAAAAATATTCTAAAATACCATAACTGATATAGAAATAATAAACCTAATATGTGTAAAGTTTATAACAGAATTGGCTCTTTAACTGCTATTAAATCTCATTTACGAGATAATAATGTAAATGATCTCAATTCAGTAAACGAATTAATTATGTTTCAAAAGAATTATTTGAATTCTCAAAAACAAATAATTTCAGAGCATTCAATATTAATCAAGAATGAAAGTGATACGCTTAGAGCAGAAATATCAGAACTAGAAAAAACTATTGAAATAGACAAATATGAAGCTGAACAAAAGCTACAATTAGAACTTAATCAACTACAGGGAAAATTGAATAAAATGCATTCAATGCAATTAAACATTCTTGAAAAATTCATTGATTATCTTAGGAAGCTGATAGTTAAGATGAGAATTCAAAATATTGAAAATAATTTTGATTACCGAATCGCTTATTCAATTAAGCAGAGGAAAGAGGAACTTTCTAAAAAGATTAATAGGAATGAATATATTATTTCTCATTTTACAGAAGCGGTTGATGAAAGTAGTTCAATATATCTAAAAGAAAATGAAAGGAAAAAAAAGATCATTGATGAAATTAATACTTTAATTTATGGTGCAATAGGAGAACAAAAAGTTTCAACTGAATTAGGAAAATTATCAGATGATTATACTTTAATAAATGATTTTACCTGTTCGTTTGATCCTCCAATCTTTAATAAAAGAGAAAATGACTATATAAAATCTATTCAAATAGATCATATATTAATTTCTCCTGCAGGTATTTTCCTTATAGAAACAAAAAATTGGAGTGAACACTCATTAAATAATTTAACTCTGCGTTCGCCTATAGATCAAATTAAAAGAACAAGTTTTGCTTTATTTAAAATTTTAAACGAAAGAATTGTGGATAATATACTGCGAAGACATCATTGGGGGGAAAGAAAAATCTCAATAAGAAATCTCATAGTTTTAATTGATCAGAAACCGAATGAAGAATTTAGCTATGTGAAAATATTGAATTTAAAAGATCTTAACAGATATATAGAATACTTTAAACCTTGTCTTTCAGCAATAGAAATGCACTTGTTAGCTAATTATTTGCTTAATATTAATGGGCAATAGTAAATTAATTATTTCTAGCGTTCAATATGATATAAGATCCAGTCTTCGCTGTCATAAACAATTCTTAGGTTCAATGCCGAATTTTCAAGCTTTATTGTAGCAATGTACTTATCATTAAGCTGGGTATAGCCCGTTACGGGGTTTTTCGCTGTAGCAATCAGTATATAATCATCATACTTCTGCGGGGCCTCAATAGCGCCGGAAAATTCATCCTGATAAGGCATGGTTAATTGCTTTACATTATCTACATATGCAATTATCGGGTAGGCAATAGCATCATCTACCAATATTTTCGAACTCTGTGACACGCCATTTAGGTAATAGGCCACATCCCTTGCCGCGCTTTGGTTATTGGTATCACCTGACTTCCGAGTTACTAAAGTTTTTATAAAATCTCTTTCCTCGGGCAGAAAGGATTTTTGTAGAAACAGGTAGCCGGTAAATATTTGTAACGGCACCAATAAAATTAAAACCAACTTTACTGTTTTTTGCCTGCGAATTGCCTGCGCCCTGAAGGTGATGCATAGTAAGGCTAAAATTAAAAATATAAGGTAGTATTCATAAGCTAAATAAGTTTTGTCATATTTAATATGCAGAAATTCAATCAGGCCGAACGGGGTTAAAAGTGTTAAGATCTGGTAGGTGCTGCGCCTGAATAAATAGATAGCTAATATGATCATCGGACAAAACAATAAGGCCTTTGCGCTGATGAGCAGGGAAATCTCCTCGGGGATAATGGAAGTTCCCCTTGTATTAGCCATTTGGTCGAAGTTCATCTTTTCGCTTAGTACATTCCAGGTTGCGTAGGGGCTTTCGAGAAAATAATTCAGGTCATTGGCGTGGGTTAAGTTCAGTAGCTTATAACCGATAACTGACGCAATAGGCAGAATAAAAATGATAATATATAAGGCAAATGTTTTGCTGATGAGCTTGCGGCGAAGCGAAGGGCTGTTGAAGCTTAAAAATAAGCGGAAGATAGATTCCTTTTCGCTCAAATTTAAACTCTGAATGGCTATTGAAAGTACTAAAGGAATAAAAAATAGCGTGAGCCAGATAAACTTATAATCGCAAAATACCAGTATCACCAGGCAGATGCTTGCAATGGAGATGTGGAATGTTGTGTTTGACCTATAAAACTTGAGTATGTTAAGGAAGAAAAGGAAGAAAAAGATCAATACCAGGTAAACTCCCTTACCGGAGCAGGCAACGAACAGGATGCCCGGGTGAAATATGAAAATTATCAATAATATTAAAAGATAAAAATCATCATTAAAGCGCTTAACCAAATTGCCTGCCATTATGTTAAACAACACGGCTGTGCCAATAGCTGAAGCGATAACCGGTGCGAGTGTTTTGCTACAGGTAATAAAGAATATAAATATAGAGTAGAATGGGAAAATAGGTGATGTTAAGCCCATTACCTTGATCCTGTTGCCGGATCCCTCAAATACGATGCGGGCTTTTTCTATATAAAATAATGCTTCAGTATTAGTATAACCCAGATGATTTAGATAGATACCGCAAACCAGGTAATAGATGGCTAAGAACAGGGTAATTAATACTAAAAAGAATGATTTAGAAAATCTCATTTAACAATATTTACCGGGTTATTAATCTTACTAATACCATGGTTGGTTTTTTGCCAGTAAAATGGCTTCACAATTAACTCGTATAAGCCCATATATGCTGCTATAGAGTGCATTAGCCAATAAATTGGGTTGGCAATGGCAAAACAATATCAGTTCATAATAACGCCTTTTAAATACGGCCATCATATTTACGTAAATCATCAGGATATTACCTACCATCAGGTTAAATATCGACATGAACAAAACCCAATCCGGGAACAACGTGCGAATGGTTGAAAAGTCAAATATGAGGTAAGCTATAAATATGCTCAGCAATAGCGGATATACCAAAAAAGTTAGGGGTGTAGCGCCGATAAAGAAGCTGAAACCCAGGAAACCTTTCCAGCCTAACTTTTTCCAAAGCTTAACCGGGTTGCGCATATGTACCAGGTAGGTTTGCATATAACCTTTGATCCAGCGTGAACGCTGGCGGATCCAGTTGATAGGCTCATTGTTAGCTTCCTCATAAGTGGTGGAGTTAACAATGGCTATTTTATAACCTTTTGCATAGGCCCTAACACCTAAATCGGCATCCTCGGTAACGTTAAACGGATCCCAGGCACCCAACTCAATAAGGCTTTCAATTTTAAAGTGGTTGCTGGTACCGCCTAAGGGTATAGGTATATCTAAAGTATCCAGTCCGGGAAGCATGTAATCAAACCAGTATGAATATTCAAGCGTAAACATCCTAGTCAGGAAATTTTCATTCCTGTTAAAATAATTTAGCGCACTTTGAATACAAATGTATTCCTCCGGCAGTTTACTAAACAGCGCCACTACCTTTTTAAGCTGATCAGTATCCGGGATGTCTTCGGCGTCGTAAATGGTTAAATATTTTCCGCGGGCAAAGTGGAGCGCGTAGTTACAAGCCTTTGGCTTAGTTTTAGGCATATGAAATGGTACCACAATAACCTCAAATATCGCCGGGAAATCAAGGTTACGAACTGCATTAAGGGTTTTATCATCGTCCTCTTCAATAACCAGTTTTATATCCAGCTTTTCGCGTGGATAGTCAAGGCTTTGCAAGTTCCACAATAGTTTTTTAATCAACTTGTCTTCTTTGTATACCGGTAATAATATAGTGTATACAGGTAACTCATCCCCGTCAATAGTCGCTAACTCCTCTTTAGTTATAGCTTGATGTAACTCAAACCTTGACCCTACCAGCGCCAGGAATAGCTTGAAAATGATGGCTATCAGAAAGAATGAACTTAAAATAACATTGATAAATATCGACGTGTTTTTAAAGTTGACAAACAAGCCGATAGCTACTACCGCTAAAAGCAGGAATAAAGAGATCAACTGTGGCGATGTAAACGTTACGATAGCAGAGCTTTCGGAATCATTATTTAAAAGTTCATATACAGCAGACTTAACATACTTCTCGCCGATCAATTTGTGAGAGAGCCAAAGAATGTCCAGATCGGATGCTATAATGACTTCCGGTTCCAGGTTATAAGTAAACCTGATAAAATCGAGAAACAGCTCATCAGTAGGGTCGGCCATTATGGCAACAACCCTGTTTTTTTCTATACGTAATGGCAATGCTAAACGATCATCAGCAAAGCGGAGCTCGATCTTTTTCAAAACCTCTACATCAAAAGGCTGATCGCGAATATGCTGTATTTTGTAGTTAGCATTCAGGATGCTTCGTTCGTAATTTTTACGGGAAACATAACCATAATTGAGCGCTACCTTTAAAAATGAAGTATTTGTTTGGGCTGATATATCTTCAATCCGCTGCTTATCTTCCGATGTAATAAAGCCATCACTTACCAAAAGTTCCGGGATAGACATATCTACTGCTGTTAACAAATTTTTATGTATTTAAACGTAATTGCAAGCTATTGCCTGCAATTACGGTATGATAAATAATACTCTAACGCTTATTATTATTCCTCGTTAAACAGATCCTGTGAGCGTTGGATTCTTGAACGTACATACAAGAATGATAACAGTATCAATACTAAAATACCTAACAGGATGTACAAATTGTACGATTCCCAAAAACGGGTAAGGGCACTTTTTGTATCGATATACTCCAGGTTCTCGCTTGATTTATTGATATTGAACAGGTATTTATTAGCGCTAACATCAGAGATACAAACGTTGCTCGATAGTGTCGATAGCTGCTCGGTAATTGATTTAGAGGCCGCTAAGAACGCATCGGCTATTTGCGTGCCGGTGGCAGTTAATACTAATGTAGCATTATTGCTCCTGCCGTAGAAGATCTGGGCCAAACCGTTTGATACACTATCCGATAATTGGTAAACGATCTTATTATTATCGCTATTATACAACCTGAATTTTTTGTTGAACTTGATAGGTGCATCCGGGAACTCGTTCATCAACGGATCGTTTTGTGATAACAGGGCTACGATATTATATTTTTTCAAATCGCCGGGCTCAACCTGGTCGGAGTAAACAAATTCAGGGAAGTTATTCGCGTTAATGTTGTTGTTTAACTCATAAATTATCTCGCCCATTGCCGCTGCGGCGTACTTTGCATAATCCTTAGTTACCACAATGCGGGTTTTGCCGCTATTGAATGCTTCAGGATATTGATAGAAGCTCAGGTCATTGGTAATGAACGGATCTTTCGATTCAAGGTATGATTGGTCAACATCAATTTCAGAGAAGAAATTGGTAAAGCTGTTTTGGCAATTACCGCTTGATGGATAAAACCTGAATTCGGCTTCCAGCGTATTGTACTTATGGTGCTGGTAACGGTTAATGGTTACTGATGTATTTAGTTTGCCGGAAACATCCAGCTTTTCGCTACTGATCAATGAACCGTTCAGGTAAACGTTGAAGAAACCACGATCTCCCGGGTTTAAGCTGCTATAGATACCCTGAAAGTGGATCTCAACCTCTTTTGGCGTAAAGCTAAAATCGCTGTTTTTAAAGTTGTAAGCGCTTTTTAATGAGCCAATGCCCGACATAAAGTTAGTAGCACCGCCAATTTGCTTTAAGGTTAGTTTTGAGCGATTCTCGTCAATTGTTTTAAAGAAGGTATTTTCAGCCTGGTCGATCAATAAATAATCACCAAAGGTTGAGTTCAGAATATTCATGTTACCTAACGCGGTGATGGTTTTTTCAAAACCAGCGTCATCACCACCTGTTACAAATAATATTTCGGTAGGTACTTTTTCAGTAACAACTGTTTTTACAGGAGTTAAATTATTTCTAACATTAACTATCTGCGTAACGGTATCGCTAGCAATGGTTATTGCCTTGTGCAGGTAAAATAAGCCTTCGCCGGCCTGTGGTGTAACTTTGATCAAATCATGTTGCGGCGATTGGATAGAACTCATGTTACCCACCATCACATAGTTTCTTACGCTATCAGGCTTTTTATCAGCCGCGTATACGCCAATATTTGCAATGCCGGTTTTCTTTAACCTCGAGTATGCCCAGGCAACAGCCTTTAAATCATGCAGGGTTGGGTTAGCCGGGTAAACAATTGCTTTTTTTGAATCGAAGCAATTGCTGATGTTCACGTTATCAAAAAAGTTTTTATCGCTTTTGGTTAGGGATAGGTATGAGTAGTTTTTAACCTTTATCCACATGGCGGGGTTATCCAGGTCGCGGCATTTATCATCAGTAATGGTAGCCAGTGTTTTTACCTGTATCTTCAGGAAGCCACCTGCCGAAATATCCGCACGGCTTAGGTTTAAAACAATCCTTTGAATAGAATCAGGCGAAAGCCTGCTGCTGAACGCCGGTTTATCATCAATCAAAATATTGATGTATGATTTATCTTTTAATAAAGCTTGTGATGGTTCAAAGAATAAAACCAGTTTACTGCCTGTTATTTCGTACTCAGGGCCCAGTTTCAAGAAGAACGATGTAGAACCACTCATGCCAAATATAGGTTCATCAGCGTGGCCTAATGCCTTAAATGAGATGATAGCCTGTTGCTGAGCTATTGATGCTGTGCTTAGTAGTAACGCAAGCGCTAAAAAGCTTAAAAATTTATTCATTTGGTTGTAAGTGTTAATTTATTACGTAAAATTCTACTCTAAAATAGTTGCCGTTCTCGTCGCTGCGGTATATCAGTTCACCGCCCATTTCTTTTGTCATCAGTTTGGCGATGGATAGTCCCAGGCCAAGCCTGCTTTCTTTTGATCCGGTTGCATCGTTCAGAGTTTTTAATTTGTTGAACATCATATTCAATTCATCCTGGCCAATAGCTATCCCTTCATCTATAATTTCAAATACAAATTTTTGGCGCTGCAAACTGGTAACTATTTTTATACTGTTATTAGTTTGCGAAAATTTGATGGCATTTGATACCAGGTTTTGAAATACCTGGCCAACAAAAACCTTATCCAGCTTAACTTGTAATGGTAATTTTAAAATGTTATCAACCAGGTGAATGTTCTTCATCTGCGCTGTTTCAACAAGGCCCCTAAACACATGCAGCACCTCGGCGTTAATATCAAAAACCTCCATATTGAAATTCATCTCAGGCGATTCAATCTCCTTAACATCCATCAGTTTGTTCAGCATATACTGCATTTTCTCAGCCGAATCTGCTATATAACCAACAAATTCCTTTTGATCCGAGCTTAATCTGTAATCCTCTTCCTGGATCATATTATTACTCATCACGATTGAACCGATAAGGTTTTTTAAGTCGTGGCCAGCGATATTAATAAAGCTGTTTTTATGTTCATCAAGCTTACGCAATTGCTCATACTGCATATCAATGATCTTGTTCTTTTCGTTGATATCACGGTTCTGATCCTTAAGTTGCTCGTTTGATTTTTCGATAAGTATTTGTGAGCGAACCTCACGTTCCATTACTTTATACCGCGCGGCAGGTATAAGGCATGATATAACTGCGGTAATGAAAAAGAATTGCCCGCCATTACTGATAAACAGGTCCAGATTATATGAACTAAACAAATTAAAAAATAGCGCTACCAATAAAAAAGCTATTAAAGTTTGTATAACCGAGTTTATCGGCTCCCAAAAAACCTGGAGGTTGAAAAACAGCAACACTACCGAGTACAGCAGGAAATAGATATTTAAATATTCGATATTTACCAGTGTGCAAAGTAATGCCGATGTTACTGACAAAAACAGGAATGAGATATGCAGTAATATGCGGTAACTATATTTTTTACGCTGAAATAAGGTATATAAAGCATAAATTACCACACTTATTATAATACGTACAATAACAAATTGCAACCATACGTTAGGCGCATAGATTAAATCGGCTATAAAAAACAGCGGATATAACAGTATGATAGAAAATATGATAATGTTGGTTTGATACCATGCTTTTTTGGACAGATCCCGGGCTAACTCTTCTTTAGTAATTTGAATAAACATTATTCGCTTTTCTTTATTATGATTTAAGTATCAATCAGGTTTATATTAAATTTACAAATGCGACTAAAATTAAAATAAATTAATGGCTATCAAAAACCATCGCACTATTTCAACGCTAATAAGCCGGATTTTGTTACTCGCTTTTGCTCTATTACCCCTTTATACAAAAAGCAATCCAAAAACAACACCCAGCCGGTCAATCGTATTTAAACGTGCGCAAAGTTTAAATAACGGCGTAAGTGTATCATGGCTGGAGCAAACCTGGAACAACAATATATTGGATACTGTTGAACTAAAAGATGCGGACTTTAAACTGTTAAAAAAGCTTGGCTTTAAAAGCATCCGTTTGCCGGTGGCTTTTGCTTATTTTGAGTCGAAGGGCACACCCTTAGAAAAAGCGCTTGCCCATGTTGATGAAGTTGTAAAGCAATGTAACCAATACGGTTTTAAACTGATTATTGATTATCATGCAGGTAATTTGAATGATGGTAATTATTTAACTGAAACGCCTCGTATCATTAATTTATGGCAAATATTAACTAAAAGGTACATCAACCAAGGCGCGGACAACTTATTTTTTGAGTTATACAATGAACCCCCGCATATGGACCCGCAAATCTGGAAGGATGCCATATACAACATAGTTACTGCGGTACGTAAAATTGACAAGAACCGTACATTGATTGTTGGGGCGTCAAACTTCGACAGTATTTATGAATTGAGCCGTTTTGTGCGCCTGGCGGATGACAATATTATTTATACTTTTCATTTTTATGAACCTTTCTTTTTTACCCACCAGGGCGCCGAGTGGATTGGCGACCAGGTCGCGACAACCGGGGTATCATTTCCATACAATGGGGAAAATTTCCCAAAATTGAATCCCCGTGCGAAAAATACCTGGGGCGAAACTAACTATTACCAATACCAGCGCGATGGGAATCAACAATCGCTAAAAGATAAATTGCAGATCGTGAAAAACTGGGGAAATAAATATGACGTGCCCATATTGTGCGGCGAGTATGGCGTATACAATAAGTATGCAGATCAGGACAGCCGCTGCCGTTACATTAAGGCAATGCGAAACACTTTGAAGGCTTTGAACATCCCGGGTATTATGTGGGATTATAATTCAAACTTCTCCATTTTTAACGGCCCGCCATCTATGGCTGATTTACCCGATTGTATGCGCGAGGCCATTGGCTATAACGCCGCTAAATGATATATTTTTATTTATATTAAAATAAGTACATTTGCGCTTTACTGATACGTTATGATATTTTTTGAAGAAAAGAGACGGGAAGTTATGGTACATATCGAGAAATTTATGCTCGATAAGATGGGTGAATATTTAAAGCCCATAGATACCATCTGGCAACCATCCGACTTTTTGCCCGATGCTTCAAGGGATACATTTTTTACCGAGATAAAAGAGATGCAGGAAAGCGCCAAAGGTTTATCTTACGACCTGGTTGCTGTACTGATAGGTGATACCATTACCGAAGAGGCTTTGCCAAGCTATGAATCATGGCTGGCGATGGTTCAGGGCGTATCTGATGACGAAGAGGGTGGCTGGATGAAATGGAACCGTCACTGGACCGCCGAAGAAAACCGCCATGGTGACCTGCTGAATAAATACTTGTACCTATCGGGCCGTGTAAATATGCGCATGATGGAAGTATCAACCCAGTACCTTATTGCCGATGGGTTTGATATCGGTACAGGACATGATCCTTACCGCAACTTTATTTACACCTCGTTCCAGGAGCTGGCAACCAATATTTCGCACCGCCGTGTAGCCTCACAGGCTAAAAAGGATGGTGATACCTTATTATCAAAAATGTGCGGAGTAATTGCTTCGGACGAGGCGCGCCACGCTAAAGCTTATAAATATTTCATCGAAAAAGTATTCGAGGTTGACCCTAACGGCGCTATGCTTGCTTTTGAAGATATGATGCGCAAGAAAATTGTAATGCCGGCACACTTTTTACGCGAAGTTGGTTTAAAGATAGGCCAAACCTTTGGTCACTTTACCGATGCTGCGCAGCGCTTAGGCATATACACCGCGATTGATTACGTTGATATTTTAAAAGAATTGATTGAGGACTGGCACATTGAAAGCATGACCGACCTTAACGAAACCGGCGAAAAAGCACGTGACTATATTGTTAACCTGCCAAACCGTTTACTCCGTGTAGCAGAGCGTATGAAAAACCCCATGCTGGAATATAAATTTACGTGGATCAATTCTTAGGTAGAGATTAGAGACTGAAGATTAGAGATTATAATAAACTAATCTCTAATTAATTAATCACCAATCTACCCTTCCTGCACCAGATCCGTACCGCCTTTGCCGGACAGGTCGTCGAACAATTCGTTCATCACACTTTCCAGGGTAAGTGAGTTCACATCATCTACGTAATGCTCAGATCGGGTAATGTTTAATTTATCGTGATCAATTTCTATGTGGTAAAGCACATCACCGGGATATAGTTCGGGTTGTGTAATTTCGATCGCGTCGTCTAAATTTTCTACAGTATATTTATAACTTGTAGGTTTATGCTTATTAAAAACCGGGTTAAGGTTTTGCGACAGGTGGTTATAGATGCTATCGATATTAAGCGGCTTATGCAGGGTTACAATTTTCATAACAGAAACAAGTTTTAACTAAGTTTACAACCAAAAGTGTGTTAATATTGTTTGCTTTAAAACTACCATCATGAAATACAAATTACTGGGCCGTTCGGGCCTTAAAGTTTCGGAATTTTGTTTGGGTACCATGGGTTTTGGTACCGAGGACGGCTGGGGCGCTGATGCTACCACCAGTTTTGATATTATGGATGCCTTTGCCAATGCCGGCGGCAATTTTATTGATACTGCCAATGTTTACAAGCTCGGTACCAGCGAAAAGATCATCGGGGATTATTTGAGTAACCATGATAGGGATTATTTCGCGCTGGCTACTAAATATACGCTGAAGGATAATAGCACTAACCCTAATGCATCAGGAAATAACCGCAAGAATATGATGCGCAGCGTTGAGGACAGCCTGAAGCGCCTGAAAACTGATTTTATTGATGTGCTGTACCTGCATATCTGGGATGATATTACCCCCATCGACGAAGTTTTGCGCGGCATGGATGACCTGATCAAGCAAGGGAAAATAAACTATGCCGCTATTAGCGATACCCCTGCCTGGGTGGTAGCCAAAGGGAATACCCTTGCTGAGCTAATGGGCTGGAGCCAGTTTATTGCTTTGCAGGTGGAGTATAGCTTGCTGCAACGCACACCTGAACGCGAACTGATCCCGATGGCCAAACATTTCGGGATGACTGTTACACCCTGGGCACCATTGGCCGGCGGTGCATTAACAGGTAAATACTTACGCGGTGAAAAAGGCCGAATTAAACCTGAAAGCAACCGCTTGGGCGAGCACAGTGAGAAAATAACCAAAGTAGTTATAGCTATTGCCAGTGAGCTGGGCATATCGCCCGGCAATGTGGCTTTACAGTGGACAAGGCAACAAGGGTTTTCCTGCATCCCTATTATTGGCGCTACCAAGGTTGACCAGCTGAGTGATAATTTGAAAACAATGGACGTTACGCTTAATGAAGACCAATTAAAAAGGCTGGATGAGGCAAGCGCTATCTCACTCGGTTTCCCCGGCGATTTTTTTAAGGAGGATGCAGTGCGCAATAATTCATTCGGCGGGTTTTATGATAAGGTGGAGAAAAGAAAGTAACATTATAACTACAGGTGGTTAACTGTTAAAAACAAATGGCAGCAAAGTATTATTAACCAATAAAATGAAGCCATGAAAAACAAAATTATTTCGATGGTATTGCTTGCTTTAACACTTGCAGTACTGGGCACTACAAGCTGTGCCCCAAGGCACGCCATGCCGCCACCGCCACCAGGCGTACCAGGACATTAACACTAAGCCTTTAACTTAACAGTTGAAGGCTTTTTTATGATATTTCTAAAGAGGCTTTTAATTGCGAATTGTTTAACAAGTTACCAAAGCAAAATAACAGAATTTAATTATAAACTGAAAATAACTAAAGGCAGATTAATCCTTTTGGATTTAATTGTATCCAATAATTATACAACGCGATTTAGTTGTTTAAATTAAAAAATACGATTATGAAAAAGAGAATTTTTGCATTAGCATTGATCATAGGAGCAGCAGTAGTATCAGTTACATCAGGTTGCTATGTAGGTTATGGTTACGGCCACCCGCATCATTACTACCACGGTGGTTACTAATTTTTTGAGGTTGAGTGAGTGTTTATAAAAGAGTCTTGAAAATTTCAAGGCTCTTTTTTTTGTTGCGGCTATTGCTTAGCTTTACCCTGAACCTATAATCCTATGAAAAGAATAATCCTCACCGGCTTTTTTGCTATTTTAATGGTCTGTGCTTTTGCACAAAAACATTATGTTGATACCGCCCTGAAATTTAACCAGCGCTTTACCAATTGCGAGTTGAAGTGGGTAGTAATGCCCCAAAGAGATACATCCGGAAGGCATTTTTATGGATTATTTATATTGATGAAGTGGCGGGATTTACTTTTGATTTAAAGGGCTTTTTCACCATTGATGCGAGCGGACATTATAATGCCGACTCCAGCATGTTTAAGTACAAAGACAGATATATAGATTGGGGCCCAACACGGTAAATGTAGCCTTACTGCCACCATCGCATTTTAAAGAAATGGATTTACAGCCACGGCCAGCCTGGATAGAGCTTTATTATAAGGGCAGAAATGATACATCTACATTTTATAATTACCGCATGGGCTTTAACTATAACGCAGCCGGCGATTGTAAAACCGCTTTAAAATACCTGGACAAGGCCTATAAGGCCAATCCGCATTATAAGGGTTTGGAGTTTGAGGTTGCCTATGCCTACAACGCGTTAAACAGGCCGGATGATGCGATTACTGTATTAGAAAGCGCAGTTAAATATAATCCGAAAAACACCATGCTCTATCGCGAATTGGGTTTTGCTTACATGAATAAAAAGGAATACGATAAAGCAATAGCGCTTTATAAACAAGGAATTGATTTGTCACCGGATTCTCAATCGGCGAATGAAAATAAAGCCGAAATGGCTTTTAACCTGGCTAGTGTTTACCATAAAATGGGTAAGGAAGATGATTATAAGGAATGGATAGTGAAAGCAAAAGGATGGTCGTTGCCAAATTCTGAGATTTACAAGGCGGCGGTTAGTTTGGGTTTTTGATAAAGATGAATTTTTTGTGTAACGAATGATACTATGAAATCATTTCAAGCCATCCTTTAATCGTTAAAATCATGGTTCAAGACAAAAAGCAAATGCAATTGCATGACTAAGAAACACCTATCGTAAAAATAATTCATATACCCTATTGAAAATCAGAAATATTGTGCCTACCTTTGCAGTCCTTAAAATAAGGATAAAACTGTAAATACTAAAAAGGAAAAATGCCTACTATTCAGCAATTAGTTAGAAAAGGTAGAGTAGCTCTGGTTGACAAGAGTAAGTCGCCAGCGTTGGACAGCTGTCCACAGCGAAGAGGAGTATGCACCCGCGTGTATACCACTACCCCTAAAAAACCAAACTCAGCAATGCGTAAAGTTGCCCGTGTGCGCTTAACCAATGGAAAAGAAGTGAATGCTTATATCCCCGGTGAAGGACACAACTTGCAAGAGCACTCCATTGTATTAATCCGTGGTGGCCGTGTTAAAGATTTACCAGGTGTACGTTACCACATCATCCGTGGCGCGTTAGATACATCAGGTGTTGCGGGTCGTAATCAGCGCCGTTCAAAATACGGTACTAAACGCCCTAAACCAGGTCAAGTAGCTGCGGCTCCAACAAAAGGTAAAAAGAAATAATTAAAGGAGGATAGTAAAAATGAGAAAGTCGAAACCAAAAAAGAGAATCCTTCTTCCTGATCCAAAATTCAATGATATTTTGGTAACCAGGTTTGTAAACAATATGATGTATGATGGTAAAAAATCTACCGCGTACGCTATATTTTACAATGCAGTTGAAATAGTTGAAAAGAAAACAAGCGAAAGCGGGTTAGAAACCTGGAAAAAAGCTTTAAATAACGTAATGCCTGCTGTTGAAGTAAAAAGCCGCCGTGTTGGTGGTGCAAACTTCCAGGTACCTACAGAAGTTCGTCCGGAGCGTAAAATTGCTTTGGGTATGAAATGGCTGATCAGCTACGCACGCCGTCGTGGTGAAAAAACCATGATGGAAAAATTAGCAGGCGAGATCATGTCGGCAGCTAAAGGTGAAGGTGCAGCAGTGAAGAAGAAAGAAGATACGCACAAAATGGCTGAGGCCAACAAAGCGTTCTCACATTTCCGTTTCTAATAAATTAGATTACACCGATTTAATAATACGATTACACCGATTATATATGTTTACACGTTATAATCGGTGTAATCATTTAAAAATCGGTGAAATCCAAAAACAAAAAAATAGATGTCAAGAGATCTTAAATATACAAGAAACATAGGTATTGCCGCCCACATTGATGCCGGTAAAACCACTACAACAGAGCGTATCCTTTACTACTCGGGCGTGAGCCACAAGATTGGTGAAGTACACGAAGGTGCAGCTACAATGGACTGGATGGCGCAGGAGCAGGAACGTGGTATTACCATTACCTCTGCAGCTACTACTGTTGGCTGGAAATACCGTGGACACAATTACCACATTAACATTATTGATACACCGGGACACGTGGATTTTACTGTAGAAGTAAACCGCTCGTTACGCGTATTGGATGGCTTGGTTTTCTTATTTAGCGCGGTTGATGGTGTTGAGCCACAATCTGAAACTAACTGGAGGCTTGCTAATAACTACAACGTTGCCCGTATTGGTTTCGTTAATAAAATGGACCGTTCAGGTGCCGACTTTTTAAATGTTGTAAAACAGGTAAAAAGTATGTTAGGCAGTAACGCTGTGCCTTTGCAGTTACCAATTGGTGCTGAAGAAAGCTTTAAAGGTGTTGTTGACTTAATTAACTGGAGAGGTATTGTTTGGAATGAGCATGATAAAGGTATGACCTTTACAGAAGTGCCTATCCCTGAAGATATGATCGAGGAAGCTACCGAGTGGAGAGAAAAATTGCTTGAATCAGTTGCTGAGTATGACGAAAGCCTGATGGAGAAATTTTTTGATGCACCTGAAAGCATTACTGAGCGCGAAGTGCTTGACGCTTTACGTAAAGCAGTGTTGGATGCTAAGATCGTTCCTATGGTTTGCGGTTCATCATTCAAAAACAAAGGTGTACAAACCATGCTTGATTACGTGATGGAGCTATTGCCTTCGCCACTTGATGTTGACGGCATTGTTGGTACTAACCCTGATACAGGTGAAGAAATTATCCGCCAGCCATCAGAAAAAGAGCCATTTGCTGCTTTAGCGTTTAAAATCGCAACGGATCCTTTCGTAGGCCGTTTGTGCTTTATCCGCGTATACTCAGGTAACTTAGAGGCAGGTTCGTATGTATATAATATGCGTTCAAGCAACAAAGAGCGTATCAGCCGTATATTCCAAATGCACGCTAACAAGCAAAACCCGATCCCTAACGTAGGTGCCGGTGATATTGCTGCGGTAGTGGGCTTTAAGGATATTAAAACAGGTGATACCCTTTGCGATGAGAAACACCCGATCATCCTGGAATCAATGAACTTCCCTGAGCCGGTTATCGGTTTGGCTATTGAGCCAAAAACTCAGGCTGACGTTGATAAATTAGGTATGGCTTTAGGTAAATTATCTGAAGAAGACCCAACCTTCCGTGTGAATACCGACGAAGAAACCGGCCAGACTGTAATTTCAGGCATGGGCGAGCTTCACTTAGATATCATCATGGACCGCTTAAAACGTGAGTTTAAAGTTGAGGTTAACCAGGGCGCTCCACAAGTTGCTTACAAAGAATCAATCACCGGTACTACACAGCACCGTGAAACTTATAAGAAACAAACCGGTGGCCGTGGTAAATTTGCTGATATACAAGTTATATTATCACCAAACGACGAAGGTAAAGAAGGATTACAATTTGTTAACGAAATTAGCGGTGGTTCAATCCCTCGTGAGTTTATCCCATCTGTTGAAAAAGGCTTCGCGGCTTCAATGGCAAATGGCGTGTTAGCAGGTTTCCCTTTAACTAACTTAAAAGTAAGGTTAATTGATGGTTCATTCCACGCAGTCGATTCAGACGCGCTATCTTTCGAGTTAGCAGCTAAGATGGCTTACCGCGAGGCATTGCCAAAATGTAAACCAATGTTGTTAGAGCCGATCATGAAAATCGAGATCCTTACCCCTGAAGAAAATATGGGTGATGTTATTGGTGACATGAACCGTCGCCGTGGCCAGCTATTAGGCATGGACTCACGCGCAGGTGCACAGGTAATTAAAGCAACGGTACCACTTTCAGAAATGTTTGGTTATGTAACTCAGTTACGTACTATCACCTCTGGCCGTGCTACTTCAACCATGGAGTTTGATCACTATGCTGAAGCGCCACGTAACGTACAGGAAGAAGTAGTTGCCAAAGTAAAAGGTAAAAAAGCAGCACAAAATGCGTAAATAAATTGATGTGAATATATGCAGGTGTGCAGATATGCAAATGAGAAATTAAAAGCATCCGCACATTTGCATATAAGCACATCTGCAAATAATAAATAAACCAACTACATCTAATAAATAGCTCTTAGGGTAGTTTAAAACAAAAATAAAAATGAGCCAAAGAATCAGAATCAAACTAAAATCTTACGATTACAACCTGGTTGATAAATCAGCTGAGAAGATCGTTAAGACCGTAAAGCCAACCGGCGCTGTAGTAAGCGGACCGCTTCCTTTACCTACTGAAAAGAAAATCTTTACAGTACTGCGTTCACCGCACGTAAACAAAAAAGCACGTGAGCAGTTCCAATTATGCTCTTACAAGAGGTTATTGGATATCTACAGCTCTAACTCAAAAACTGTAGACGCTTTAATGAAACTTGAATTGCCAAGTGGAGTTGAAGTTGAAATTAAAGTGTGATAGTACCGGAAGGTACGGACATTTAGAGTCAAGATATTAGAATCAAGATTCAAGATATAAAAAGCCATTCGATAATTCGGATGGCTTTTTTGCTTTTAACCTATCCCCTTTGTCATTCTGAACGTAGTGAAGAATCTTCTGCGGTGTGCATTCTACGGCTTTACATTAACGTTTACTTTTCTTTGGTATCGCTGACTCTAAGTTGTCACTTTTCTATTTTATGTAGTAAGATAAAGAGAAAATGTTTGAATATTACTTATTGCATTTAACCCAACTGAGTATAATTATTAGAAGGAATATAAGAAATCTTATATATCCTGAAGTTCTGGGTTTAGGAGATTGAAATTCATGATTAGCAATAGGATTTGATTGATGTTCTTTTATTTTAGGTGAAACAGGAATATTTACATCCTGTTTATCATCTTCGATAGGATAAACAGGTAACTCACCATCTTCAATGCTGAAATGATATAGTTTTTTATTTTTGAGATAGAAAATTTTATTAGTTGATATATAATAGGGTGATGTTGGTTCTCTTTTAATAAACCCAACTTCAAAGCCAGTAATGATATTATAAAGAAAAAACCAATCAGATGTGATTATGCAAATAATTTCAGCTGTATAATTGCATATTTTTTGTATCCCCACACTATGATTGAGCTTTGTGGATATTGTATGTTTTAGCGTTAGTTCTAACTCAAATGTATAAATACAAATGCTAACATTTGGGATATTTAGTCCATACAACTCCGGAATTATTTCAATTATATAGATTTTATCACCTTTTAGATTGAATACCATTTCGCATAATCGCGGTTCTTGGTAAGTATAACTTAAAATAAATTCTAAGGAATTTTCATCATTAATTGTTGCTATCTTAATACAATCTTGCCCATAAGTTGGATTTTCAAGTTGAAAAGCAACTAATCTTAAGCCACGGTGCAATGCATAAGGACCAACATATTCATAGTAAATATCTTCATTAGGAATGTAAATTTCGTAGTCTATCAGCTTGGTTACAGTTGATTGCTTCGTTGGTAAATCCCACAAAGTAAATTCATGGTTTTCATAATTAAATACAAAAAGTGTTTTATGATCCAGAAATTGTAAGCTATTAAGGTAGTCATGAGATCTACCTCCCTTATTAATTTGATTATAGAGCACAATCTCGCCTTCAAAGTTTAGAACTATGTAGTGATTATATTTATTGTCAACTAAAGGTCGGTTTTTATCCGTTGTTTTATATTCTTTATGTGCAGTTACCAGTAATATTTCGTTTCGGTTAAAGTCTACTTCAAAAACCTTAAATTCAGAAACTAATATAAAATCCCGGGAGTAATCATTAAGTAATTCCTTGTTTGCTTTAATTGCTATATTACGATTAGTGTAATCAGGGTTTTTAAAATAATCTGAATTATTAAATCCTACCAATAAATTAGTAAAAATGCCCTCTACATTTATAATAGTAGTTGAGTTATCATTCAAACTGATGATAGCAATGTATACCGAACAGTCAAATCTTCGCTTTAGCAAAGCAAGTTTATTAAATTTACTGTCATGGTAAATCTTTAGGATATTGTTATTATAAAATTCAGAGTTGATCATACGCCTTTCGCAATATTGTAAATTTATAATCTTAATAACAATCATTAAAACTAATTATATGATCAATGAACGTTTCGAGTGTGAAATTTTAAGGGCAAGCAGGCTTAGGCTGTTTCATTTAATAGAAACAGTTGGGCGTGATATATTATTCACGATTCCAAAAGGTTTCAATAATAATATAATCTGGAATATCGGGCATTGCATCACTTCGCAACAGCGGCACGTGTATATGCGTAGCGGATTGCCGATGCATATATCTAACGAATTTATGGATGCCTTTAAAATTGGGTCATCCCCGCTTTCCTGGACAACTACTCCGGATGTGAATGAGGTAAAACATTTACTGATCTATACAGTCGACCAACTGGAATTAGATCTGAAATCCGGATTATTTGTTAACTATTCCCCCTTTGAGTTGCCCATCGGATTTAAAGTGAAAAATCATATCCAGGCATTGCAAGCCGCTAACTATCACGAAGCGGAGCATAGTGGTATAATTTTTACATATTTGAAGTTGCTGTCTGTGCCATTTTGGAACAAAAACGAAGTCTAAAAGCTATATAAACATCTCTTTGCCCGTTCAAGCGTCCACTTTTACAATAATGGTTGACCGGTAAATAAAGTAAGCGTGGAAATTTATAAAAAACTTGAGTTCAAGCGTGGAAGCTTGAACTGGCGAAGAGTTGGAGAGACTTGATGAATTTGTTTCATTAAGCTTAATATACCGCATTTAGTACCATTGATAGCCGCTTTTTAGTTGTATGTTTGATATGCTGAGATAATGAAGCTTTGAAACCGATATTCCCCAGGTTTAATCAAATTGTAAATAGGTCAGCTTTATCCTGTAAAAATCTTCTTTTCCCTATGTTTAAATTAAATTTTAAGCTAATAATATGCTTATTAACCTGCCTTTTATTTGTTTACTCCGGCCATGCCCAGCAAACCCAAGTGTTAATGATCGGAACATTCCACTTTGAAAACCCCGGTCTGGATGCTTCAAAATTGAAATCGTTAGATATAAAATCTGTTGCTGTACAAAAAGAGATCGATCATATAATTGCTGCTATAGTGAAATTTAAACCACAGCGGGTTTTGGTTGAATACCC
The DNA here is from genome assembly GCF_965225845.1 of Mucilaginibacter sp. Lineage (GTDB taxonomy): Bacteria > Bacteroidota > Bacteroidia > Sphingobacteriales > Sphingobacteriaceae > Mucilaginibacter. Next base: position 2,762,118 of record NZ_CBDDBL010000002.1, on the reverse strand, counting down.
GTACCAGGATCAAAATAAGCTTGATCAGTTGTACCAGGATTTTTTAGCGGATAAGATCATGTCGGGCTTAAATGATAAGAGCGAGATTTATCAGATCGGTTTTAAATCAGGAAAAGCACTGGGCTTAAATAAAATTGATGCTATAGATTATAGAATGAATCTTAAAGGGACCGATTCAGTAATGAAAGTGATAACCCAGGCTAAACAGGAGCAACTTATGCAAGCCATACCTGAATATATCAAAAATATCTCAAGCAACTTTAATAACCTGGTTCAAAGCGGAGCTTCGCTTACCGATATTTTATTGGCACAGAATACACAAACTTACCGCAATGCAGATCTTGGGTTTTACACCAATTTGCTGACTAAAGCAGGTGAGCCAAATAATTTTATTGGGGCAGACGTAGCGGCCCAATGGTACAAAAGGAATATTTATATGTATTCATTGATACAAAAAAAGATCAGTCCTGATGACCAAAAAGTAATGGTCATATTGGGGGCAAGCCATATTGCAGCCCTGGGAGTATTTTTTAAACTAAACCCTGCTTATAAGATTGTAGAGCTGGCGGATGTTATTAATAAATAATTTATACCCGCCTATGCTTACAAAAGATAAAAGTAAGCGTGGACATTTGAAACTGCGTGAGTAATAGTGTAAAGATCCGACTATGATAGCTTAAAAAAAGTTTATCATATCGCAAACGAACACCACCTGTATCAAAAGCGAACGGTTAATTTGAGTTTGTTTTGATTAAATGATTGTTTAACAGCTATTTACAATAGTGGCATCGTATTGGGATAGATAGCTTGAACTGTAGATCATCACATTATGATTAAAAACTTTATCAAAATAGCGTGGCGTAACCTAATCAAAAATAGGGTTTATTCGTCCATAAATATCCTGGGCCTGGCTTTTGGTATGGCGGTGGCCATGTTGATTGGTTTGTGGCTAATGGATGAACTTACCTATAACCATTACCATAACAACCACAGTGATATAGCACAGGTGATGGCAACAATGGAGTTTAACGGACAGGTGTCTACACAAGATGCCGTGGCCATGCCGCTTGGAGCTGAACTGCATAATAAATATGGAGCGGATTTTAAAAGTATCGCATTTTCCTCAGGAAATCATGACAACATATTAGCTAATGGCGACAAAAAGATCTCCGGTAATGGCATGTGGGTTCAGTCGGTATTCCCAACAATGATGAGCCTGCATATGATTGAGGGGAATATTAATGCGCTGAATGATCAACTTTCAATATTAATAAGCCAATCGACAGCGAAGGCATTATTTGGGGACACTGACCCTATGAATAAGACCATACGGGTAAACAGCAAATATGACATGACGGTTGCTGGGATCTATGAAGATATCCCTCATAATTCATCGTTTAGCGATACGCATATTTTGATGCCATGGGATAAGTATATCAATACTGAAAAATGGCTGCAGGATTCACAAACACAGTGGGGGAACCATAGCTTTCAATTATTTGTGCAGATGAACCCTAATGTAAATATGGATGTTGTTTCAGCTAAAATAGAACCGCTCGCGGGTACTCATTTTAAAGAAGGCCACGAACGCCTGATGTTGCATAGCATGGATAAATGGCGCCTTTACAGCGAGTTTGAAAATGGAAAAGTAAAAGGTGGCCGCATAACTTACGTATGGTTGTTTGGCATCATCGGCGCGTTTGTATTGTTGCTGGCGTGCATTAACTTTATGAATTTGAGCACTGCCCGCTCGGAGAAAAGGGCCAAAGAGGTTGGCATACGTAAAGCTATTGGTTCGTTACGCAAACAATTGGTAATTCAATTTTTAAGCGAATCTATTATAATGGCTGTAATTGCTTTTGCCCTTGCCCTTGTTATTGTACTGCTGTTTATGCCATATTTTAACCTCATGGCCGATAAACAAATGCAAGTGCCTTTTGCAAATCCATGGTTTTGGCTCATCGCCATGTTATTTGTAACATTTACAGGAGTAATATCCGGCAGTTACCCTGCTTTTTATTTGTCGGGCTTTAACGCGGTTAAGGTGTTAAAGGGGACATTCCGCACCGGTCGTTTTTCGGCACTGCCGCGTAAAATATTGGTGGTATTGCAGTTTACTATTTCGATTACACTTATTATAGGTACGGTGATTGTATTTAAGCAAATTCAATTTGCAAAGAACAGGCCTATCGGTTACTCACGTGCCGGATTAATTACCGTGATGATGAACACGCCCGATTTGATTGGCCATTACGATGCCATCAGGAACGACCTGATCCGTACCGGGGCTGTTGAGAATATGGCAGAATCATCAAGCCCTACTACAGGTGTATGGTCGAACCAAATAGGGTTCGATTGGACGGGCAAAGATCCATCAGTTACCCCTGTTTTAGGAACCATTGCGGTTACCCATGATTTTGGTAAAACAATTGGCTGGCATGTAACCCAGGGGCGCGATTTTTCAAAAGCATTTGCTACTGATACCAATGCCATGGTGCTGAATGAAAGCGCGCAAAAACTTATCGGCTTTAAAAATCCTGTGGGCCAAACGGTGAAGCTAAATGGCAAAGCTTATACAGTTGTAGGTGTGGTATCAGATATGATCATGAATTCACCCTATATACCCGTTGACCCAACCGTATTTATGATGAACTATGGATGGGCCAATGTTATCACCATAAAAATAAAACCAACGATGGCTATTTCTGCCGCGCTCGATAAAATTGGCAATGTGTTTAAACGCTATAATCCCGGCAGCCCCTTTGCCTATAAATTTACGGACGATGAATATGCGGAAAAATTTTCGGATGAGGAGCGTATTGGTAAACTGGCATCATTTTTTGCCATACTTGCCATATTCATTTCATCGTTAGGATTATTCGGGCTGGCATCATTTGTAGCGGAGCAGCGCACTAAGGAAATAGGTGTTCGTAAAGTATTAGGCGCTTCAGTAGCTAATTTATGGGGAATGCTATCAAAAGAATTTATTCTCCTGGTATTGATCTCTTGTTTTATAGCAACACCACTAGCCTGGTATTATTTGAACAACTGGTTAAAGGCCTATCATTATCATACCGATATTTCATGGTGGGTGTTCATGGTATCATGTGCAGGTGCAATGCTCATTACCCTAATGACGGTGAGTGCGCAAGCCATAAAAGCAGCAGTTGCTAACCCTGTAAAAAGCCTAAGGAGTGAATAGACCTTAGCCCGTTAAAGCGCCTTTCGCTTGAATGCAGAATGGTGTAAGCGTTCACGCTTACGATAATGGTCATCCAATAATTAAAGTAAGCGTGGACGCTTACAAAAAATAAAGTTCATGCCTGGACGCTTGAACTGGCAAAAAGGGATTACCGGGTGCTTGTTTCAGGTTGTTTATTTATGAATATAAGTTATTGGTAATCAACTTGAATGTGTTTCAACACTGAAACAGTGTTAAATTGATTATCTGGTAATAATCAGATATTTAGATGTTCGGGATTGTGCCGGTTTGTTTCTGAATGTTCGGGGGTGTTTCGGTTCATTCAGATATGTTTCGGTTAAGTTTGGGGGTAGTTTCAGTGATGTTTCAAAGTGTTTATTAACGGTGAAATGGGATGTAGCTTTCAAACTGAAACAGGCTCGATCAACCTAATTATTTTCCAGGAAATCCTGCCAAACGCCTTGCAGTTCATCTACCAATTCCGGTCGGATGGAGATGCCGGATGATTGTGGTGTCCAGGTTTGCGCGGAGAGGTTACCGGTTTTCAGAATATCTAAAGTTAGTATGGGTTGCTTTTGCGGGTTAAAGAGCACATCAATGGTGATGGCTATGCGATAATAGGTTCGTCCCTTGCGTAAAGCGAGAAATGGCTCGGATGAAATAATTCCAGATGCAAATATGCCTCTTGGATCTTGTCCTACATGTACAATGTAAGCCCTGTCGCCGGGTTTAATTGTTTTATGGCTGGCGCAGCTCCAATCTTCTTCCAGCTTTTCACCGGCCTGAAGCTTTGCAATATCATCATCCAGATCGTCCCATTTAAACTTAACCGGGTTCCAGCCGAAAAGATAGGCTTTCATACGTAAATCAGATTATCCCCTGCCTAACAGCTCGTCGATCTTGTTGCGCTCGGTTTGGAGTTCGCGGGCCATTTTCTTTTCCTTTTCAACGGTTTTGGTTTTGTATACGCGGTACTCTTCTTCTAATTCGCTGTATAGCTGGGTGCGATAGGTAGCCTCACGCGTACTTGCGCCTGATCTGGCAATCACAATTACAGCAGTAGCGCCGAATACTAAAACTAATCCCCACATGATCCAATTGTAGGTTTCCTTGGTAACGGGTATGCCTATGAAGCTAACCTCATCTACTTTTTGATTTGATTCGGTAAGGGTTTGCGCATTTACCTTGATGCTGGCCTGCAGGCTGTCGATTATTTTATTCGCAACAGCAAGTTTAGCTTGCGAAGCTTTTAATTCCTGGCGTGCAAGCGTAAGCGTGTCGGTAATGCTCTTGTGAAAAGCATTCAGTAATGGTTGCTGGTAGAAGTAAACTTTGGTAAGCAAATATTGATATTGACCGTTAAGGCTGTTATCGGTTGGTGCAGCTGGTTTCGAAGCGGCAATGACTTTTGTGCTATCTGCTACTCTTGATGCATAGACCGAAGCAGCAGGTTTATATTTATACTTGGAATAAGGATTTATAACAGCAGGCTTTGCAACAGATGCTTTTTTTACTGAATCCTGTGCGTGTAATGATGCTATGGTGAAGCAGGTAAATAAGATAATGATTGGAAATATAAGCGGCTTCTTCATATTGTGAAATTACATATAACCATATTAATAAAACAAGGATATTTCGGGTTTATTGTTTGTTAAATGGCAATTTAAGGTAGCCATTTTTTTATTGATACGAAAATTTGCTATGCATAGTTATATTAGCGGAATGAATATTGGCTTTATAGGATTAGGAGATATGGGCAAGCTTTATGCAAAAGCCTTTGCCAAAGCCGGTTACACGGTTTCCGGCTGCGATCTGCCTGAAAATTATACTAAACTGGAGCAGGAATTATCGCCCCTGGGTATAAATTTGGTAACTAACGGTAAAGACGTCGCCCGTACTAATGACCTGATCATCTATTCTGTAGAAGCCGAAAAATTAGAGCAGGTTGCAGCCGAATGCGGACCGGTAACTAAGGTTGGCGCTATTGTGGCGGGCCAAACATCGGTTAAAACTCCTGAGATAGCCATCTTTGAAAAGTACCTCCCAGCCAATGCCCAGATAATCACTTTTCATGCCATGCATGGTCCGGGTTTTGAGCCAAAAGGACAAAAGCTGATATTGATACCACATCGTACCGATAAGGAAGCTTATCAACGCATGCTTGATCTGTTTACGTCGATAGAAACCGATATTGTGGAAATGCGCGATTATCACGAGCATGACAAAATAGTAGCCGACACCCAGGCTGTAACGCACGTAGGTTTTGAAAGTATGGGTACTGCCTGGAAATCTGCAGGCTTTTTCCCATGGGAAAATGGTTCTTATGTAGGTGGGATTGATAATGTAAAAATATTAACTACCCTGAGGATCTTCAGTTATAAAGCACACGTGTATGCCGGCTTGGCAATACTAAATCCTTATGCAAGGCAACAGGTAAAAGCTTATGCAGAATCGGAATCAGAATTGTTTAAGCTGATGATAAAGGAAGAAGCGGATGAATTTCGTTCAAGGATATATAAAGCCCGCGACTTCGTTTTCCACGAAAGCCGCAAACCTATTATGCTAAGCGATACAGTGATGAAGGAGTTTTCGCTATCATCAAAACTCGAATTGCAAAAACCAAACTCGCATTTAAGCTTGTTAAGTATGGTTGATGCTTGGTATCACTTAAGGGTAAATCCTTATGATAACCTTATCTGTCAAACACCGCCGTTTCGCCTGCGATTGGGTATTGCCGAGTATTTGTTTAAAAATGAGGCTTTGCTTGAAGAATCAATCGAAACCGCACTTTACGACAAAACCATCCGTGGTGATGATTTGGAATTCCACTCCGCGGTAAGGGAGTGGTCGGCTATCATCGGTTACGGCGATATGGAAGGTTACAAAAAGCATTTCAACGAAGTACAGCAATTCTTCAGCCACCGGCTTGATGAGGGCAAAGCGCAAAGTGCCGAGTTGATCAGAAGATTGATGATGGAATAGCTAATCCTCTTCCCTCAACCGTTCATCACTATAAGTAATTTCCGTTTTTCCGTGTTTGGTAGGCTTGCCGTTTTCATCAAGACTGACAAATACAATTTTATCTATAGTAAGGATAGTTTTGTGGCTGATCTTGTTACGCACTTCACAGGTTAAGGTAATTGAGGTATTACCAAAGTGCGTTGCTTTAATACCTAATTCAATAATATCGCCCTGACGGGCTGAGTTGATAAAGTTTATTTCCGACATATACTTGGTAACACAGCCATTAGTGCCTAACTGCACGATAGTATAAATAGCCGCTTCCTCATCAATCCAGCTTAATAATCTTCCGCCGAATAGCGTTCCGTGGGCATTCAGGTCTTCGGGTTTTACCCATTTACGTGTATAAAAATTCATAAAAAAGCCCGGAAGCTATAATGCTTCCGGGCTGCAAAGATAATAATCTAAATTATTTCGAAGCTGAGAACAAAGTCCACGGGTAAGCCTTCATATCGCGCAGGTATTTACTTTGGTAGCTATATTCCGGGTGTTTCTTAAAGAATGGTCCGGCTAAAAAGTCAGATCCTCCGGGGTGACCCATGTGTGCCCATAATTGCATATTGCTGGCTAAGGCACTGGTGGTTACTTTACCCTGCACAGCACCCATCGGGTAATATGGCCCTTCGCTCCATTCCGGTACGCCGTGCGGGTCTTCGTCTACGTGCCCGTCAATTACACAACGGTCGAATGCCTGCTTTTTGTTCAGAGCATCGTAAGTGTCACCTTCAATGGTCTTACCTGTAGCGGCGGTTAGCTTACCTTTATAATCAACTGCTACTAATTGCTGCATGCGGAGCTTACGCGCGTTAGGGGAGTTGGTAGGGTCATTTACATTAAAGGTAGTTTCCTCCTTGATCAGTTTAGGATCACTCGGGAAGTTTGATCCTATCATCGCCGTATCTTTTGAACGCCAAACTTTATAATCTTTCAAACCCAGTTCCAGTTTAGCTACTTCATTGGTTTTAATATCACCTATCAGCCAATCGTTAGCATAACCGCCATTATTATCGCTGGTCATAATCTTGATCACATCATCAATGCTTTTGCTATACTGAGCCGCCCTACGTGCGCGAACAAACTCCGGCGTGCGGGTAGTATCAAAACCTTTAAAGCCGGTTATAGTAGTTTCGGTGATTAATATGCCGCTATTGGTTACCACGAAGTCGTCACCGCTATGAATAAACCCAGGCGCGCAGTCCATTAATATATGGTTGCCTTTTGCGGGGGTAATATCAGCAATCACATTCCAGCGCTCACCCTCAATATAATCCGTCCAGTTGTTATGGCCGATAACGATCTTACCATCCTTAGTATATTTACCGGTCGCGATAAATGCACTGCAATTACCCGGTGCTTTATTGTTTGCGCTATCTTTTTTTAATTTGTTTAGCACCGCAGGTACATAATACTCGGATAACTCGATATTGGCATTTAAGGACACCAGATCCAGCGAGTCATATTTAAACCCTTTTGCATTTAGGCCTTCGGCGATACCTTTTAGCTCGGCCTGGTATTCAGGATCTATCTTTTTCCACATAAACCGTTTTGAGGCATCGCGATAAAAAGCCCAGTCTCTTTTACTTGTGTGTGGCAGGTAGAACTGCATAACCTTTATTAAGGTATCAATCTCCTTCGATAACAAATAGCCATGCTGAAACCCGATATCAGATGGCGAACCAGTTAAATGCACATATATCCAACCGTTTTTATCTACACGGGTTGCCTTGCCCAGTCGGTCATGAATAGATTCTGTGGTTGTTGAAGTCGTGGTAATAGTTGTCGTGGTAGTAGTAGCCGGTTGCTTGCATCCGAGTAAAATTGCAGCAGCAAGCAGCGCGAACCCGGCTTTGTTGAGGTTTTTCATGCAATGAGAATAAGATCAGTTAATAGTTGGCTGAATATAAGGAAAATAAAACTAAATATGATGTCCGATTTTAAATTTTGCTTATTATTGTACTTAACTAAGTACTTGTTATGGATGTTTTAAATTATACCGAGTTCAGAAAGAACCTTGCCAAGAGTTTGGATAGGGTGAATGATGATGCTGAAATAGTTATTGTATCGCGCAACAAAGGTAAAAATGTGGTTGTGATGGATCTGGATGAATATAATTCAATAGCTGAAACATTGCACCTGGTTAAAAGCGAAGCCAACAGAAAGCGACTACAAAGCGCTATTGATGAATCAAATAGCGGTACACATTTTCCTCATGACCTGATCGAAGATTAATGAAACTGGAATGGCAAACCCAGGCATGGGAAGATTATTTATACTGGCAGCAAACCGATAAAAAGATTCTTCGCAGAATAAACGATTTGATAAAAGAGTGTTTGCGGACTCCGTTCAACGGTATTGGTAAGCCTGAACCATTGAGAGGCAATTTTTCCGGTTATTGGAGCAGGCGTATAACTGATGAGCATCGGTTGGTTTACCAAGTGCATGAACACGGTATATATATTTTGCAATGCAGGTATCATTATTAATGAACTGACTCAAGTATAATTAGTTAGCTAACAGATAAAAAGGTTCTTATTCATTATTGACCAAGTTTTTGTGTAATAAAATGCATTCTTTCCCGCATGAATTTTCTTCATCAAATATTTATGAAAAAATAACGTACTAACTATTTGATATTTAATGTAAAGTTCCTATCTTTGCCGTCCCTTAACGGGGAAGAATTGCCTTGAACGAAGCCCTACTGCTTCGATGGGCACAAATAAATTAAAAGAAAATGTCAGGAATTATTGGTAAAAAGGTAGGAATGACCAGCATTTTCGATGAGACAGGGAAAAATATTCCTTGTACAGTAATCGAAGCTGGCCCTTGCGTTGTAACACAAGTTAGATCTGTGGATACAGACGGATATGCTGCTGTTCAGTTGGCATATGGCGACAAGAAAGAAAAAAACACCTCAGGCCCTTTAAAAGGCCATTTCCAAAAAGCCGGTACTACTCCAAAGCGTAAGCTTGTTGAATTCAAAACATTCGAAGACGAAAAAAACTTAGGTGACACTGTTACTGTAGATATTTTCGCAAGCGGAGATTTTGTTGACGTAGTAGGTACTTCAAAAGGTAAAGGATTTCAGGGTGTTGTAAAGCGTCACGGTTTTGGTGGTGTGGGTATGCAAACTCACGGTCAGCACAATCGTTTACGTGCACCGGGTTCATTAGGAGCGTCATCATGGCCTTCTCGTGTATTCAAAGGTATGCGTATGGCTGGTCAAATGGGTAATGAGCGCGTTAAGGTTCAAAACTTAGAAGTTTTGAAGGTTTATCCTGAGCAAAACCTATTAGTAGTTAAAGGTTCCATACCTGGAGCTAAGGGTTCATTCGTAATAGTGGATAAATAAGATGGAAGTTAAAGTATTAAATGTATCAGGTAAAGAAACAGGTGCCAAGGTGCAACTTCCTGAGTCCGTATTCGGTATTGAGCCAAACGATCACGCTATCTATCTTGATGTTAAGCAGTTTTTAGCTAACCAACGTCAGGGTACGCACAAATCAAAACAGCGTAACGAGATTGCAGGTTCAACCCGCAAATTATATAAACAAAAAGGTACAGGCGGTGCACGTGCCGGTAGCGTAAAATCACCATTATTTAATGGTGGTGGCCGTGTATTCGGTCCGCAGCCACGCGATTACAGTTTCAAATTAAACAAGAAACTTAAAGCGTTAGCACGTAAATCAGCTTTATCATACAAAGCAAAAGATAACAATGTAGTAGTGTTGGAAGATTTCAACTTTGATTCTATCAAAACTAAAAACTACATACAAATGGTAGCCGATCTTAATGTTACTGATGTTAGAACATTATTAGTATTGGCAACTGCAGATAACAATGTGTATTTATCAAGCAGAAACCTGAAGAAAGCGAAAGTTATTACTGCCGATCAGTTAAACACTTATGATGTGTTAAACGCTGGCAAACTTTTACTAACTGCAGGCGCTGTTAAAACTTTGGAGGAAGCATTAGCTAAGTAATTATGGAAATTTTAAGAAAACCCCTACTTACCGAGAAAGTTGCTCAATTAACTGAGAAACTTAACCGTTATGCTTTTATAGTTGACCCAAGGGCTAACAAGATCCAAATAAAAGCAGCTATTGAAACCATGTACGGTGTGAACATTACAGATGTAAATACCATGAGGTACGTTGGTAAATTAAAAAGCCGCAATACAAAAGCAGGCGCCGTTAGCGGCCGTGCTGCTACGTATAAAAAAGCGATCATCACGCTGAAAGACGGTGAAGTTATAGACTTTTACAGCAATATATAATAGAGATGGCAGTTAAAAGATTTAGACCGGTTACACCGGGTACCCGTTTCAGAGTAGATGTATCTAACTCTGACATTACAACAAACGTTCCTGAAAAATCGTTGGTTGTATCAGCAAACACAAGATCGGGCGGTCGTAACAACAGCGGTAAAATGACTATGCGCTACATGGGTGGCGGTCATAAACAAGCATACAGGTTAATTGATTTCAAAAGAAATAAATTTGACATCCCTGCAAAGGTTGCAACTATCGAGTATGATCCTAACCGGTCAGCCCGTATAGCCCTGCTACACTTTGTAGATGGTGAAAAAAGATACATGATCGCTCCGGCAGGATTGGAAGTTGGTCAGACAGTTGTGTCTGGCGAAACAGCAACTCCTGAAGTTGGAAATACAATGCCATTGAAAAATATCCCGTTGGGTTCTATTATTCACAACATTGAATTAAATCCGGGACAGGGTGGTACCATCGCCCGTAGCGCAGGTACTTACGCTCAGCTATCAGCACGTGACGGCAAATACGCTATCATTAAATTGCCTTCAGGCGAAACACGTATGATCTTGTCAACTTGTTTGGCAACTATCGGTACCGTTTCAAATGGCGAAAGAGCAAACGCGGTGTTAGGTAAAGCTGGTCGCAAACGCTGGTTAGGCCGTCGCCCAAGAGTTCGTGGTGTAGCCATGAACCCGGTAGATCACCCTATGGGTGGTGGTGAGGGCAGAGCCTCAGGTGGTCACCCACGTTCACGTAAAGGTTTATTAGCTAAAGGCTACAAAACCCGTGACAAAAAGAAATCATCGGATCGTTATATCATTGAAAGAAGGAAGAAATAGCAATGGCACGTTCAATTAGAAAAGGACCTTACATCGATCATAACCTTGACAAAAAGGTTACGACACTAAATGATTCAAATAAGAAATCAGTAGTAAAAACATGGTCACGTCGTTCCATGATTTCTCCGGATTTTGTTGGTCATACATTCGCGGTACACAACGGTAACAAATTTATCCCTGTGTATGTAACAGAAAACATGGTTGGTCATAAGTTGGGTGAATTTGCCCCAACCCGTACATTCCGCGGTCACGCAGAAAAGAAAAAATAAGGCATGGAAGCAACAACTAAAATCAAAAAGTCTGTACTGATCAGGCAACAAAAAGAAGCTGCAAAAGCCCTTGTGGGTGGCGCTTCGGTTGCTAAACTACAGAACTGCCCAACTTCACCACGCAAAATGCGCCTGGTAGTTGACCTGATACGCGGTGAAAACGTTGAGAAAGCGTTATACATCCTAAAATTTACTAATAAAGAAGCCGCAATACGCGTTGAGAAATTATTGTTATCAGCTATTAAAAACTGGGAAGCAAAAAACGAAGACAAACGTGTTGAAGATAGCGCTCTATATGTTAAAGAGATCTCGGTAGGTGGTGGCCGCCAGTTAAAAAGATTACGCCCTGCTCCGCAAGGAAGAGGATACCGTATCCGCAAACGCTCAAACCACGTTACACTTATTGTGGACAGTAAAAACGATAACAACTAATTATGGGACAGAAAGCAAATCCAATAGGTAACAGGTTAGGAATCATCAAAGGTTGGGATTCTAATTGGTTCGGTGGAAATCACTATGCCGATAAATTAGTTGAAGACGAAAAGATTCGCAAATACCTTTCAGCACGTATAAACAAAGGTGGTGTATCTAAAATAGTTATTGAGCGTACTTTAAAACGCATTACGGTAACTATTCACACTGCACGCCCGGGTATTGTAATAGGTAAAGGTGGCGCCGAGGTTGATAAGATCAAAGAAGAATTGAAAAAACTTACTAAAAAGGAAGTTCAGATCAACATCTTCGAAATCAAACGCCCTGAGCTTGATGCACAATTAGTTGCAGAAGGCATCGCAAAACAATTAGAAGCACGTATCTCTTTCCGTCGTGCGATGAAAACCACAATTGCTTCAACCATGAGAATGGGTGCTGAAGGAATCAAGGTGATGACATCAGGCCGCTTAGGCGGTGCGGAAATGGCACGTAGCGAACAATATAAAGAAGGTAGAATTCCTTTGCACACTTTCCGTGCCGATATTGACTACGCTTTAGCAGAAGCATTAACTACTTATGGTAAAATAGGTGTTAAAGTTTGGATATGTAAAGGTGAAGTTTACGGCAAACGCGACTTGTCTCCAAACATTGGTGGTACAAGCAGCAGCAGCGGCAAAGGCGGACGCCCTGAAGGTAACGCAGCCGGTTTCGGTGGCCGTGGTGGCAACGAAAGAGGTGGTGACCGTGGCGGCGATCGCAGAAGCGGTGGCGGCGACAGGAAACCAGGTGGTAACCCTAACAACCGCGGTGGTGGTAACCGTCCGGGTGGTCCGGGAAATAATCGTCCAGGCGGTAATCGCCCGGGTGGTCCAGCAAAGAGATAATAACAAAAGTAGATTACTATATCAGATTGATATAAAAGCTTAAGAAAATGCTACAGCCAAAAAGAACGAAGTTCAGAAAGATGCAAAAAGGCAAGATGAAGGGAAACGCCAGCCGTGGCGCTGAACTTTCATTCGGATCTTTCGGTATAAAATCACTCGAGCCGGCCTGGATTACCAGCCGCCAGATCGAGGCTGCCCGTATTGCTGTAACACGTTACATGAAACGTGAAGGCCAGGTATGGATCAGAATATTCCCTGACAAACCTGTAACTAAGAAACCTGCAGAGGTACGTATGGGTAAAGGTAAAGGTGCCCCTGAATACTGGGTAGCGGTAGTACGCCCCGGAAGAATCATCTTTGAAGCAGAAGGTGTACCATTGGATATTGCTAAAGAGGCTTTACGCCTTGCAGCAGCGAAACTGCCGGTACAAACAAGATTTATAGTACGTAGAGATTACGTAGAAGCATAAATAAAAAAGATAGTTAAAGGGTTGAAATGTTAAAGGGTTGTAATGTTTAATTACAAAACAATCTGATGGCCGTTACACTAAACATTACAACCTTAAACATTTACAACAGAATAAATAACATGAAGAACTCAGAAATTTTAGAGCTATCAACTGAAGAATTGGTTGTGAGGATCGGCGAAGAGAGAGCAAGTCTCACCAAACTGAAATTTGCACATGCAGTTTCGGCTATTGAGAACCCAAAACGTATAACAAAAGTACGTAAGGATGTAGCTCGTTTAACTACTGAATTAACTAAGCGCAAAGCTGCGCCGGCTTCTGAAAAGAATTAATTTTTTAGAAATGGAAAGAAATTTAAGAAAAACACGTACCGGCCTGGTAGTAAGCAACAAGATGGAGAAATCTATCGTTGTAGCTGTTGAGCGGAAGGTGAAGCACCCGATCTATGGTAAGTTCGTTAAGAAAACTACCAAATTTATGGCTCATGACGAGACTAATACCTGTGGTATTGGTGATACCGTTTTGATAATGGAAACACGCCCGTTGAGCAAAAGCAAAAACTGGAGATTAGTTCAAATTTTAGAAAGGGCTAAATAACATGGTACAACAGGAATCAAGATTAAATGTAGCTGATAACAGCGGCGCTAAAGAAGTTTTAGTTATCCGCGTATTGGGCGGTACCGGCAAAAGATATGCTTCTATTGGCGATAAGATAGTAGTCACCGTAAAAAGCGCTTTACCATCAGGTAACGTTAAAAAAGGTACAGTATCAAAAGCGGTAGTAGTACGTACCAAAAAAGAAATCCGTAGAAAAGACGGTTCATATATACGTTTTGACGACAACGCAGCAGTATTGTTGAACAACCAGGACGAGCCACGTGGTACACGTATCTTTGGCCCTGTTGCAAGGGAACTGCGTGAGAAGCAATTTATGAAAATTGTATCATTAGCACCGGAGGTATTGTAACAATGGAAAAGAAAAAACACGCACAACCAGCAAAACTAAAGATCCGTAAAGGTGATTTAGTGCAGGTAATAGCCGGCGACTCAAAAGGTACGCAAGGTAAAATAACTGAAGTAATATTAGCTACAGGCAGAGCAATTGTTGAAGGTGCTAACTTAGTATCAAAACATACAAAACCTAATGCTGCTAATCCAAACGGCGGAATTGTAAAAAAAGAAGCTGCTATACACGTATCAAACTTAGCTTTGGTTGATGCCAAAACAGGTAAGCCAACACGTGTTGGAAGAAAATTAAACGATGCCGGTAAATTAGTTAGGGTATCAAAAAAATCAGGGGAGGAAATTAAGTAATGACTTACACACCGAGATTAAAATCAAAATATCAGGAAGACATCCGCACCGCGCTGAAAGATAAATTTCAGTACAAAAGCGTTATGCAGGTTCCTAAATTGCAAAAAATTGCAATTAACCAGGGTGTAGGTGGTGCAACTACCGACAAGAAATTGATCGAGAACACCATTACTGAGTTAACTACCATTACCGGCCAGCAAGCAGTATCGTCAAAATCTAAAAAAGATATATCGAACTTTAAATTGCGTAAAAATATGCCAATCGGCGTACGTGTTACCCTGCGTGACAACACAATGTATGAGTTTTTAGATCGTTTGATATCTGTTGCTTTACCACGTATACGCGATTTTAAAGGCATTAACGATAAAGGTTTTGACGGAAAAGGCAACTATACTTTAGGTATTACAGAGCAAATTATATTCCCTGAGATTAATATTGACAAAATCAATAAAATCCAAGGTATGGATATTACCTTTGTAACCTCGGCAACAAACGATGTTGAAGCACTTGAGTTGCTTAAACAATTTGGATTACCATTTAAAAATCAAAATAGCAATGGCTAAAGAAGGTATAAAAGCACGTGAACTTAAACGTGCTAAATTAGTAGCTAAATATGCTGAAAAAAGAGAAACTCTTAAAGCAGCAGGCGATTACGCAGGTTTAGATAAATTACCTAAGGCTGCTTCACCGGTAAAATTGCACAACCGTTGCAAATTAACCGGCCGCCCTCGTGGTTATATGCGCCAATTTGGTATTTCACGTGTTACATTCCGTGAAATGGCTTTAGCTGGTAAAATACCGGGAGTAAGAAAAGCAAGCTGGTAACTAGTTAGTAACAAGTAGTTGGTATCAAGCAGCAAGATTGATATATCATAGTACTTGATACTCAAATAAAAAGAATTAACCGATAGAAGGTCGCCCCGGATGTTACGGGAAGGAAACCACTATCATAATATAGAAAAATGAATACAGATCCAATCGCAGATTATCTTACAAGAGTAAGGAATGCTATTAAAGCCAACCATAGGGTTGTTGAAATTCCTGCATCAAATCTGAAAAAGGAAATCACTAAGGTGCTTTTCGACAAAGGTTACATTGCGAATTACAAGTTTGAGGAAAATGGCCCGCAAGGAACCATTAAAGTGGCATTAAAATACCACCCGATAACTAAAATTTCTGCTATCCGCAGCATCGCACGTATAAGTAAACCAGGTTTGAGGAAATACGCAGGCATGGATAATATGCCAAGAGTATTAAATGGTTTAGGTATCGCCATCCTGTCAACTTCTAAAGGTGTAATGACCGATAAAGAAGCTCGTCAGCAAAATATTGGTGGTGAGGTTTTATGCTACGTATATTAATAGGAGAAATTAAGCAATGTCAAGAATAGGAAAAGCACCAATTGCACTGCCACAGGGCGTAACTGTAACAGTATCACCAGAGAACCTGGTTACTGTTAAAGGCCCTAAAGGTGAGTTGCATCAAGCTGTAGACAGTGACATCACTGTTGAGCAGGAAGAAGGAAATTTGCTTGTTAAGCGCCCTTCAGAGCAAAAACGCCACAAAGCGTTACACGGTTTATACCGTTCGCTTTTAAATAATATGGTTGTAGGTGTAACTACAGGTTACAAAGTGGAGCAGGAATTAGTAGGTGTAGGTTACCGCGCAACCAATACAGGTAATACATTAGATTTAGTGTTGGGTTACTCTCACCACTGGGTATTTGAATTGCCACAAGAAATTAAAGTTTCAACAACTGCTGAAAAAGGGAAAAACCCAACTATCATTTTGGAATCAATTGACAAACAATTGATCGGCCAGGTAGCTGCAAAAATACGCTCGTTACGTACACCAGAGCCTTACAAAGGTAAAGGTATCAAATTTGTAGGCGAAGTATTGAGAAGAAAAGCAGGTAAATCAGCATCTAAAAAATAATCGTCATGGGAGCTAAACTATCAAGAAGAGACAGAATAAAGAAAGGCATCAGAAAACGCCTTTCAGGTTCAACAGCGCGTCCGCGCTTGTCTGTATACAGGAGCAATAAAGGTATTTATGCCCAGATAATTGACGATGTATCCGGAAAAACTATTGTATCAGCATCATCTTTATCGAAAGATTTTGTAGCAACAGAAGGTACTAAATCAGATCAATCAGTAGCCGTAGGGAAACTGGTAGCTGAAAAAGCCTTAGCTGCTGGCATTAAAGATGTGGTTTTCGATAGAAACGGTTATTTGTATCATGGTCGTGTTAAATCATTGGCTGAAGGTGCACGTGAGGGCGGTTTAAACTTTTAATCGAAACAGGAAATGTCAACAATCAACATAAAAAGAGTAAAAACAAGCGAGATCGAATTAAAAGACCGCCTGGTAAGCATACAACGTGTAGCCAAAGTAACCAAAGGTGGCCGTACATTCAGCTTTTCTGCTATCGTAGTAGTAGGCGATGAAAACGGTGTAGTAGGTTATGGCTTAGGTAAAGCTAAAGAAGTAACTGAAGCTATTGCCAAAGGCATAGATGATGCTAAAAAGAATCTGGTAAAAGTACCTATCATTAACGGTACTGTACCTCACGAGCAAATTGGTAAGTTTTCAGGCGGTTTTGTTTTCATTAAACCAGCTGCTAACGGTACTGGTGTAATTGCTGGTGGTGCGATGCGTGCAGTGTTAGAGTCTGCAGGTGTACACAACGTATTGGCTAAATCAAAAGGTTCATCTAACCCGCACAACGTGGTTAAGGCAACTGTATCCGCATTATCACAATTGCGTGATGCTTATACTGTAGCACAGCAACGCGGGATTAATTTAGGTAAAGTATTTAACGGATAATCAGTCATGGCAAAAATCAAAATAACACAGATTAAGAGCGTGATCGACAGAAGTGAACGCCAAAAAAGAACCGTAGAAGCTTTAGGCCTGCGTAAGATTAACCATAGTGTGGAAGTTGAAGCTACTCCGGCTATCATCGGTATGGTAAAGAAAGTTAATCATTTGGTAGCAGTAGAAAATATTTAATATCATGAATTTAAGTAATTTAAAACCTGCAGAGGGTTCTACTAAAAATAGAAAAAGAATTGGCCGTGGTACAGGTTCAGGCCGTGGCGGAACATCAACCCGTGGCCACAAAGGCGCCGGTTCACGTTCAGGTACTTCAACCAAAATTGGTTTTGAAGGTGGACAGATGCCGTTACAACGCCGTGTGCCTAAAGTTGGCTTTAAAAACAACAACCGTGTTGAGTATGTTGGCGTTAACCTTGATGTATTGCAAGGCTTAGTTGAACAACATTCAATCACCGCAGTTGATTTTGATACACTAAAACTATATGGTTTAGTATCAAAGAAAAGCGACCTTGTTAAAATTTTAGGTCGTGGCGAACTGAAAGCCACTTTAGAAGTTAAAGCACATGCATTTACTGCCACAGCGCAAAAAGCTATTGAAGCAGCTGGTGGTACCATAGTTAAGCTATAATTTTTCGATGAAGAATTTTTTCACCACATTATCCAATATTTGGAAAATCGAGGATCTAAGAGTGCGTATAACCAACACACTCTTATTTCTTTTAATATACCGTATAGGCTGCGTTGTTGTTTTACCTGGTGTGGATCCTGCATCATTAAACAGCAGCGCCAAAGAAGGTTTATTAGGATTGTTAAACATGTTTGCCGGTGGCGCGTTTTCGCGTGCATCAATTTTTGCGTTAGGTGTAATGCCTTACATCTCGGCATCAATTGTGGTGCAATTACTTGGTATCGCCGTTCCTTACTTTGCTAAATTACAGAAAGAAGGCGAAAGCGGACAGAATAAAATTAACCAGTGGACACGTTACCTAACCATAGGAATTACCATGTTACAGGCTATTGGTTATCTAAAGTCACAGGTATCACCTGAAGCAAGGTTAATTGGCGATCCGTTCTTTACTATACTTAACGTATTTGTATTAACATCAGGCACTTTATTCGTAATGTGGCTAGGTGAGCGTATAACTGATAAAGGTATTGGTAACGGTATATCACTGATCATTATGATCGGTATCATTGCTTCTTTACCAGGTGCTGTTGTAAACGAATTTAATGTTCGCCGTAGCGGCCAGGGAGGTTTGATCACTTTCGTAGTTGAAATTGTAGCCTACATTGCGGTAGTAATGTTTACCATTTTAATTGTGCAGGGAACCCGAAAGATAGCAGTGCAATATGCTAAGCGTATTGTTGGTAATAAACAATATGGTGGTGTACGACAATACATTCCTTTAAAAGTGAATGCGGCAGGTGTAATGCCTATCATTTTTGCACAAGCATTAATGTTTATCCCTGCTTACATCCCATCATTGTTTCCAAGCGTTGCTGCTAATCCTACGGTTATGGCACTAGCTAACTACAATTCATGGGCGCACAACTTATTGTTTGCAGTGTTGATCATCCTGTTCACTTACTTCTATACAGCTATCACGGTCAATCCTAACCAAATGGCTGATGATATGAAGAAGAACGGTGGTTTTATTCCGGGTGTACAACCAGGCAGAACTACAGCAAACTTTATTGATGATATTATTTCAAAAATTACTTTACCCGGCTCAATAGCTTTAGCAATAATTGCTGTTATTCCGGCTATTGCAGGTTCAATAGGTGTAAGCAGTCTTTTCGCAAGATTCTTCGGCGGTACATCATTGATCATTTTGGTGGGTGTAATTTTAGATACCTTACAACAAATTGAAAGCCATTTATTAATGCGTCATTACGATGGATTAATGAAAACCGGCAGGATCAAAGGTCGTAGCTCAGCGCCAGCGGTTACAGGCTCAACCCCGGTTCTATAATATATTAGTATGCCAAAAATCAATTATAAGTCTGTCGAGGAGATAGAACTGATAAGAGAAAGTTGCTTACTGCTATCTAAAACACTCGGAGAAATAGCCAAGGTTATTGCTCCGGGTGTTACTACTATTGAGCTAAACAAACTTGCCGAAACCTATATACGTGATCATGGTGGCGTTCCTGCCTTTTTAAATTATCACGGATTCCCTTTCTCATTGTGTATTTCGCCCAATGACCAGGTAGTACACGGCTTCCCTAATAATAAGGCTTTGGTTGAAGGCGATATTGTATCAGTTGATTGCGGTGTTATTTTAAATAAATATTACGGTGATTCAGCATTTACATTTGCCATTGGTGAGGTTAGCGATACAGCCAAGAAATTAATGCGTGTTACCCGTGAATGCCTTGACCTTGGTGTTGAGAAAGCTGTGGTAGGTATGCGCATTGGGGATATAGGCTACGCCGTACAGGAGCATGCTGAAAAGAATGGTTTTGGTGTAGTTAAAGAGTTAGTAGGACACGGTGTTGGATTGCATTTGCATGAAAAACCTGAAGTACCTAATTATGGTAAACGCGGATCCGGCATTAAATTGGAGGAAGGAATGGTAATTGCCATTGAGCCAATGATTAATGCAGGCCGTGCCGGTGTTAAATTTTGGGATGATGGATGGACAGTATCAACAGTTGATAAAAAACCATCTGCTCATTATGAGCATACGGTAGCTGTAACTAAGGGGAAAGTGGACATCCTTTCGACATTTTCATACGTTGATAATGTTTTAAAAGAAAAAAATAATAATTAAAAAATTTTTATTAATTTTGCAACCCGCTTTAAGGGCGGATAATTAAGTAATAATCAGTAAAATATGGCTAAACAATCTTCGATTGAACAGGACGGGACTATTAGAGAGGCATTATCCAATGCCATGTTCAGGGTTGAATTGGAGAACGGACATGAGATTATTGCGCATATTTCCGGCAAAATGCGGATGCACTACATTAAAATTCTACCTGGTGACAGGGTGAAATTGGAAATGAGTCCGTATGATTTAACAAAGGGTAGAATAACCTATAGATATAAATAAACAAAGAGATGAAAGTTAGAGCATCCATTAAAAAACGCAGTGTTGATTGCAAGATCATCCGCCGTAACGGGAAACTTTATGTTATTAACAAAAAGAACCCTAAATACAAACAGCGTCAGGGATAATTAAAAAATTTGAGTAATCCGCACAACGGTGGCCCGCCGTTCGGTTATTCGTAAAAGCAAAACAAAAAATATGGCAAGGATATCAGGTATTGATTTACCAAATAACAAAAGAGGAGAGATAGGCTTAACCTATATCTACGGAATCGGTCGTTCAACAGCGAAAGAAATTTTAACCCAGGCTGGTATTGATTTCAATACTAAAGTTCAGGATTGGAATGATGATCAGTTAGCTGCTATACGTGGTATTATTAATGATCAGATCAAGGTTGAAGGTGCACTGCGTTCAGAAGTTCAGCTTAACATTAAACGTTTAATGGATATCGGTTGTTACCGCGGTACACGTCACCGTAAAGGTTTACCATTGCGTGGTCAGCGTACTAAGAACAACTCACGTACCCGTAAAGGAAAGCGTAAAACAGTTGCTAATAAAAAGAAAGCTACTAAATAGTGATTAGTGATTGGAGAGTAGTGATTAGTTGCTGCTCTTATATCATTAGGAATAAATAAATTAAAATGGTCAATGGGTCCGAGTTATTTATAATTCAGTAATTCATCAGATCAATAATTAAAACATAAAATGGCTAAGACTAAAAAAGTTACCAAAAAGCGTATTGTAATTGTTGAATCGGTTGGCGAGGCACACATCAACGCAACATTCAATAACATTATCATCACCCTTACCAACAAAAGCGGCCAGGCTATATCATGGTCATCAGCTGGTAAAATGGGTTTTAAAGGTTCAAAAAAGAACACTCCTTACGCTGCCGGCCAGGCTGCTTCCGATTGTGGTAAAGTTGCCTATGATTTAGGCTTACGCAAAGTTGAAGTTTTTGTTAAAGGCCCGGGTGCTGGCCGTGAGTCAGCTATCCGTACTTTGCAAACTGCAGGTATTGAGGTAACTACTATAAAGGACATTACACCGCTTCCACACAATGGTTGCCGTCCGTCAAAAAGAAGAAGAGTTTAATTAATTATATTTTAAAGCTAAGATTCAACGGCTGCGGGCCGTTTGATACTTTAAAACAACACAAAAATGGCTAGATACACAGGACCAAAATCCAAAATTGCACGTCGTTTCCGTGAGCCGATCTTCGGCCCGGATAAAGCGTTAGAAAGAAAAAACTATCCACCGGGAATGCACGGTGCCTCAAAAAGAAGAGGAAAACAATCTGAGTATTCAACTCAGTTGATGGAGAAACAAAAAGTTAAATACACTTACGGTGTATTAGAAAAACAATTCGAAAACTTGTTTCACCGCGCATCGGCTAAAGAAGGTATCACCGGCGAAAACTTATTGAAGTTTTTAGAGGCACGCCTTGATAATGCTGTTTACCGTTTAGGTATCGCTCCAACCCGTTCAGGCGCACGCCAGCTGGTTGGCCACAAACACATCAATGTTAATGGTGAAGTAGTAAATATTGCTTCGTACCAGTTAAAAGCTGGTGATGTTATATCAGTACGTGAAAAATCAAAATCTTTAGAAGCTATTGCTAATTCAGTAGCCGGCCGAAGGATTAATAAATATAGCTGGTTAGAATGGGATGCTAATGAATTAACAGGCAAATTCCTAAACTATCCAAACCGTGATGAGATCCCTGAGAATATCAAGGAAAACCTGATCGTCGAGTTATACTCAAAATAATAAGATATTTCTACACAAAATGGTTGGTATATTATACCAATCATTTTTGTGGTTTAATCAATTCAAATTAACAAACATAAATAAAGGATATAAATGGCAATTTTAGCATTTCAAAAACCAGACAAGGTTATCATGCAGAAATCAACTGATTTTGATGGCACGTTTGAGTTTCGTCCGTTAGAACCAGGTTTCGGTATCACCATTGGTAATGCTCTGCGTCGTATCTTACTTTCATCACTGGAAGGTTTTGCGATCACATCTGTACGTTTTTCAGGCGTGATGCACGAGTTTTCTACCATTAAAGGTGTTGTTGAAGATGTAACCGAAATTATATTAAACCTGAAACAAGTAAGGTTTAAGAAAACAGGTGAATCTGGCGATAGCGAAAAGATATTTGTGATCATTAATGGTCAGGATGCTTTCAAAGCCGGAGACATTACTAAGTTTTCAAACAACTTTACAATTTTAAATCCTGATTTGGTTATTTGTAATATGGACTCTTCAGTAACGCTTGAAATCGAGCTTACTATTAACAAGGGCCGTGGTTACATTCCAAGTGACGAAAATAAAAACCCTGATGCTAATGTAGGTGTTATCGCTATCGATTCTATCTTCACACCCATCAAAAATGTAAAGTTCACTATTGAAAACTATCGTGTAGAACAAAAAACAGACTACGAGAAATTAGTTCTGGATATTACTACTGATGGCTCAATACATCCGGAAGATGCGCTTAAAGAAGCTGCCAAGATCCTTATCCAGCACTTTATGTTGTTCAGCGATGAGAACATGATGCTTGAAGCTCAGGCTAAAGAAGAAACTAAAGAAGTTGACGAAGAGATCTTACATATGCGTAAAATCCTTAAAACTGAATTAGTTGATCTTGATCTTTCAGTTCGTGCATTAAATTGCCTGAAAGCTGCTGACATTCGTAGCTTAGCTGATCTGGTTTCTTATGATGTTGCTGATATGTTAAAATTCAGAAACTTCGGTAAAAAATCATTAACTGAAATTCAGGACCTGGTTAAATCAAAAGGCTTGTCATTTGGTATGAACCTGTCTAAATTTAAATTAGACGAAGAATAATAAATTAAATAAAGACCTGAGGTTGGCGATCAGAGATTAGTTCTCACATCTAAAATCTCATACGTCAATACTAATAAAAAACAGCGAAGGCATAATTCCGCGGGCTTGACCTACTTGTCGCCCAACGGTATGCACGTGCTAAAATTAAATAACAATGAGACACGGAAAAAAAGTAAACCATTTAGGCCGTACTAACAGTCACCGTAAGGCGATGATGAGTAACATGGCAACTTCGCTTATTTTACACAAGCGTATTACTACAACATTAGCGAAAGCAAAAGCTTTACGCGGTTATGTTGAGCCAATTTTAACTAAATCAAAAAACGATACTACGCATTCACGTCGTACCGTATTTAGCTATTTGCAGGATAAAGATGCTGTTAGCATCCTGTTCCGCGATATTGCTGAAAAAATTGCTAACCGCCCGGGTGGTTACACCCGTATCATCAAAATAGAAAACCGTTTAGGTGACAACGCTGAAATGGCAATGATAGAGTTAGTTGATTACAACACGGTTTATGGTGCTGATAGCGCTCAAACTGCTAAAAAGACTACACGTCGTCGTGGTGGTTCAGCAAAAGCGAAAGCTGCTCCTGTTGCTCAGGATTCTGCTGCACCAGCGGCTGAAGCCCCTGCTGAATTAGAACTTGGTGAGACAGCTGCTGATGAGATCGAAATTGAAACCCCTGCATCACAGCACGAACCAACAGAACACACTCCGGAAGCACCGGCTGCTAACGAAGAAAATGCTGAAAAAGGAGAATAATTAATTTTTCTTTTAAGATTAAATAAACGTCCTACTCATTGAGCAGGACGTTTATGTTTAGTATATACTTTATTAGTGTCATTCGACCGGAGGGAGAGATTTTTTAAACCTTAACATTACGATCCGCAAATCGAAGAAGATTTTTATCTCCGGTCGAAATGACAGTTTAGCAAATAGAAAAGGCTTAGTTCCATAAGAACCAAGCCTTTTCTATTTGCTAAAATATCGGTTATTAGTCGCCGCTAATATCGCCGCTACCTGATTTATGCTTCACAATATTATGCGCTCCTCCGGTGTATCTTACATCACCCGATCCTGATACTGAAGCTGTGACGGTGCTG
Source organism: Mucilaginibacter sp. (assembly GCF_965225845.1). Lineage (GTDB taxonomy): Bacteria > Bacteroidota > Bacteroidia > Sphingobacteriales > Sphingobacteriaceae > Mucilaginibacter. Next base: position 2,737,570 of record NZ_CBDDBL010000002.1, on the reverse strand, counting down.
CTTGCGTTAATACTTGCGTTACCAGATCCCGACACTTGTACAGCCGTCGTTGATGTAACAACATCACGTGCGCTATAATCGCCGGAACCTGATACACTTACTGATGAGTGTTCCGCATGGCCGCTCAGCTTCATATTGCCTGAGCCTGAAATATTACAATCCAGATCCTTGGTTTCAACCTTACCGATAACATCTCCCGATCCACTTACACTTAAATTTAAACTTTCAGCATGCAGGCCGTCTTTAAAAGATACGTTACCTGAGCCACTAATATCAACCGAGTTAACATCACGAACGGTAACGTAAACAGTTATTTTTTTGTGTCCCATCCAGTCCCCGTTCCAGTCAGATCCGTTGTGACGTTTATTGTGGATCTTTAACACATGGTTATCAACTTCTGTTATTACACGATCCATAAGATCTGCAGGAGCATCAACTTTAACCGACTCCGATGAGCCTTGTGTTATAATTACATCAAAAGAGCCTTGCGCTGCAATGGCGTTAAAGCCGGAAAGATGCCTGTCCTGTACATCATTTAAAACTTTTGCCTTAGTTGTAACAATGGGCTTTGCATAAGTATAACCTGCGCCGGTAACAAGCGCCGTGGCTAATAAGATTCTGGTTAGTGATTTCATGATTTGTATTGTTATTTGTTTATATGACGCACACAAAAGATTTACGTTGCACACTAACCAAAATTAATTTAGTTTTTTAATATACCTATGTAATAATTGAATGTGTCAACCTCAACATTATCTTCGGTAACACCATCAATATCTACCTGGGTTGGGCTTTGGCCAACATTAATAAATTTATACTCGCCACCTTTAGTTTTCATCTTCACAGCCATTTTTAAACCAGGTGCACAACTTGTCCAGTGGCAATATAAAGTGCCATTGTATGTATTGAAAATCAATATCGGCAGGGTGCTATGATGCAGGTATTGATCAAAGAAAGAGGTGAAATCTATACCTGACTCTTTATTGATATAGCCCGTTATATCCTCATAAGTTACAGTTTTATGATAGAATGTTTTATTCAACCCTCTAAGAATGCTGCGCCATTTTTCATCATCATTAATAATAGTACGGATCATGTTCAAAAATACAGATCCCTTATTATACATATCCTCAGACCCTTCTTTATTTACACCATACGGGCCAACAATAGGCCTGTCATTAGCGATTGTTGTACGTAAGCCATGAACGTATTCCTGGCCCGCCTGCTTGCCGTAATAGCTTTCAACAAATAATGATTCCGAGTAATCTGTAAACGATTCATGGATCCACATATCCCCTAAATCTTTCGATGTGATATTATTACCGAACCATTCGTGTCCGCTTTCGTGAATGATGATATAATCCCATTTTAAACCCCAGCCGGTTCCTGAAAGATCGAAACCTCTACCGTGTGAATAGTAACCATTAACAAAGTGATTTCCGTAAGCTGTACCACTTTGGTGCTCCATGCCTAAGTGCGGGGTTTCGATCAGCTTATAACCATCTTCATAAAAAGGATACGGTCCAAACCAATGCTCAAATGAACTGATCATTTTTTTAACATTTAAACCGAACTGTCTTTTCGCCTGTTCTAAATGGTAAGTAAGTACCCAGTAGTCAAGTGTTAATTTACCTTTTTCGCCATCATATGCATCATTAAAATGCGTGTAATCACCAATATTGGCTTCTATGTCATAATTATTTATCGGGTTTGCCACAAACCAGTCGAAGCGGGTATAACCATCTTTCAGTTTGGTAATTTTACGTAAACGTCCGTTAGAAACATCCTTTAAACCATTTGGTACGCTGATGCTGATCAGGGCGCTGTCGACCTCATCGGCTTGCTGATCTTTATTAGGCCACCACACACTTGCTCCTAAGCCCTGGCAAGCTGTAGCAACCCAAGGTTTTTTAAGCGAATCGGTAGTGTAAACTACCCCGCCATCCCACGGCGCGTTTTTAGCAATCGTTGGGTTACCTGAATAAAATACGGTAAACTCGTCAATGCTGCCTTTTGCTATGGTGTTAGGGAAAGTTACAAATACTGCGTTAAACTCACGGGTATAAGGTAATTCCTGTCCTTTATACACAACTTTTTCAATTTTTAAGTTAGAGAACAGGTCGAATTGTAATTTGGTGAAATCCTGCGTAGCAGTAAATTTAAACAATGTGCTGCCGCTGATGAATTTGTTATCGATATCAAACTTCACATCTAAGTGGTAATAGTTAATATCGTAACAAGCTCTTAAAGGCGAGTTATAATCGCCGCGCAGGGTGTCGGCTTTGGTAAAAGTTTCTTTGGGTTTGCCTAACTGGGCGTTTGCATTTAGCGTTGCGGCAGCTAAGGCAATTAATAATAAGCGATATGCTTTCATGATCTTTATTGATGTGTAATTAAAATTTATTGTAGTACGATTACTTTAACTGATGATGGGTTTTGTGTGTCGTGATAAATGCGTATTGTCGCTTTTTGGAAATCTGAATCCTTTGCGGTGTAAATATCTACAAATTTTTGCGGGTTACGATCTACCAGCGGGAACCATGAGTTTTGTACCTGGATCATGATCCTGTGCCCTTTTCTAAAAGTATGTGCAACGTCAGGCATCGCATATTTTATTTCGGTAACCTTGCCGGGCTCCATTGCTTCAGGATGTTCATATGAATTACGGTAGCGCGCCCTGAAGATCTCACCACGGATCAGCATTTCGTATCCCTGCATAATTACACCTTTTGGATTTGGTACCGGGTTAGGATAATTATCTGGGAATACATCAACCAGTTTAACGACATAATCAGCATCAGTACCGGTTGTTGATGAAAACAGGTTGGCAATAACCGGACCTGTTAGGGTAATGTCTTCAGTCAGCGTATCTGTTTGATAAACTTTTACATCCGGGCGGCGCTCAGCAAAACGCTGGTCATCCAGCATATACTCACGGGTACGGCGCTCCTGTATGCCGTCCTGGTAAGGTACAGGCGCATTAGGGTCGCTTACATATTCATCAAAGCTATCGGTAGTTGTGGGTTGACTGAACGTTAATTTGCCATTCGGCTGAAAATAGAGCGTCTTTTCTTCGGTGTTTTGTGGCGGCCATGAGCTGAATTTATGCCATTCGTTTGATCCGGTAATGAAGATGGTGGCTTTTGGTAAAGCCATTTCGCCTTCACCCTTTAGGTAATAGTTAAAAAATGGCAGCTCCACATTCTCGCGGAACCAAACACTTGTTTTTGAGCCGAAATTCTGGTCGTCAAAATATTGCCCTTCGCCACGTTCCCAGCCACCGTGGAACCAAGGACCCATAACCAGCATGTTCGGGTGAGATTCCGGGTTTTGTTCCTGTAAAGATTTGTAAACATGCAACGCACCAAAGCAATCCTCGGCATCAAAAAATCCGCCGACAACCATCGTAGCGGGCGTAATATTTTTTAGGTGTGGACGGATATTCATCGCCTGCCAAAAAAAATCATAATTAGGGTGATCCATAATATCATTCCAGAATTTTACCGAATCGCCCATGTATTTCTTTTTGTAGTTAGGCAGGGCGCCCATTTCCAGGTAGAATTTATAATTATCCTTTAAAGTATATTTTACCCCATTTTTAAATTGATCCGGCGTGATTGGTTTTAATCGTGGCACGCCAAAATTAGTTATAAATGAAAATGCATCCATTAAAAAGAAAGCGCCATTGTGGTGAAAATCATCGCCGATAAACCAATCAGTGACAGGCGCCTGCGGCGATACCGCCTTTAAAGCCGGGTGCGCGTTTGGTAGTGATGCAGTTGAATAGAAACCCGGATAGGAAATACCCAAAATACCCACTTTGCCATTGTTATTAGGTACGTTTTTGATCAACCAATCTATTGTATCATAGGTATCACTGCTTTCATCAATATCATTTTTACCTTTTTTATTGTCGATTTGCGGACGAACATCCACAAACTGGCCCTCGCTCATCCATCGGCCACGCACATCCTCATAAACAAAAATATAGCCAGCCTTCGCAAACAGCATATTTTGGCCCAGCATCTTTTTATAAGCATCTGGTCCGTAAGGGCCAACATTATAAGGCGTGCGGGTCATCAGGATAGGATATTTTTTTGATTGGTCCTTAGGCATGTAAATGGCGACAAATAGTTTTTTACCATCGCGCATGGTAATTTGCTTTTCCATTTTAATATAGTTTTGCCTGATGTAGGTAGAATCCTCAGCAGTAGTTTGAGCCCGCAATTGGGTCGACAGTATAATTAACCCAAAAAGGAGTAAGATTTTTTTCATTGTGTGGTGATCAGTTAAGCAGCTAATTTAATTAAACACAGTATAATTTAAGCGTTAAATCAGAAAATTATTATGTAACATAATTACTGATAAATAATTGACGTTGATGTAACACTTATTCATTTTGAGGCTATTGGATAATGCTTAACTTTGCGTTCCAAAATACACTAACTATGCAATATGATGTTATCGTAATCGGTTCGGGTCCGGGTGGCTACGTAGCCGCTATACGTTGTGCCCAATTAGGTTTAAAAACAGCCTGTATCGAAAAATACTCAACTTTTGGGGGTACGTGCCTTAATGTAGGCTGCATCCCGTCAAAGGCATTGCTTGACTCGAGCGAACATTATTATAACGCATCTCACTCGTTCAAAACGCACGGTATTAACCTGGATAACTTATCGGTTGATATGGCGCAGATGATGAAACGTAAAGTTGAAGTTGTTGCGAAGAACACAGGTGGTATCACTTTTCTTTTCAAAAAGAATAAAATAGATTCATACCAGGGCGTTGGCTCCTTTAAAGATAAAAACACCATCATCATTAAAAAAGAAAATGGTACCGAGCAGGAAATTACCGGTACTAATGTGATCATCGCTACGGGTTCAAAACCATCAAGCCTGCCATTTTTAAAGGTCGATAAGAAACGCATCATTACGTCAACCGAAGCGTTAACCCTTACGGAAGTGCCTAAACACCTGATCCTGATCGGTGGTGGTGTTATCGGTTTGGAATTGGGTTCGGTTTATTCACGCTTAGGCGCTAAAGTATCTGTAATTGAATTTATGGATGGTATTATCCCAACCATGGATAAAGGTTTAGGTAAAGAATTACAACGTGTGTTATCAAAACAAGGCTTGGAGTTTTATACCGGCCACAAAGTAACCGGGGCGACTGTAAAAGGCAAGGAAGTTACCGTAACGTTTGACGCACCTAACGGCGATAAAAAAGAATTAAAAGGCGATTATTGCCTGGTTGCGGTTGGCCGTATAGCCTATACCGATAATTTAGGTTTGGATAAGATTGGCATCACCGTTGAGGAACGCGGCAGAAAGATTCCGGTTAACGAGCATATGGAAACCAGCGTTAAAGGTGTTTATGCCATTGGCGATGTGATCCGCGGAGCGATGCTGGCTCACAAGGCCGAAGACGAAGGTACCATGGTTGCCGAGATCATCGCGGGACAAAAACCACATATCAATTACAACCTGATACCAGGTGTAGTATATACCTGGCCTGAAGTTGCCGCTGTTGGACAAACAGAAGAGCAATTAAAAGAGCAAGGCGTGAAATACAAAATAGGTTCGTTCCCGTTCCGCGCAGCAGGCAGGGCAGTAGCCAGTGGTGATCTTGACGGTTTTGTTAAAGTTTTGGCTGACGCTACCACCGACGAAATTTTAGGTGTACATATTATCGGCCCGCGTGCGGCGGATATGATCGCCGAAGCTGTTATAGCGATGGAGTTCCGTGCATCTGCAGAAGATGTATCGCGCACAAGTCATGCGCATCCAACCTATACCGAGGCTATGCGCGAAGCTTGCTTAGCAGCAACGGATAACAGGCCGATCCATATTTAATTCGGATTTAGAAATTTCGATTTGGATTTGAATTTTTGATTTATTAAAGGGAGAAATAATTTATGTTGTTTCTCCTTTTTTAGAATGCTTAAACTGCTATCACGTGCTTGCCCTTCTTATACCCAATGGTAGCAAAATAAAGGATGAACAAATAAATGGGTATTAGGATCCAATAAGAGGTTTGTGCAGCCATTTCGGGGCCTTGTGATGTTTTAGTTGCATCAACCAATAAACCATATAATGGTGGGAAAACTGCAGCACCCGCAATACCCATCACCAGGAACGATGAACCGATTTTAGTAAATCTGCCTAAGCCTGATAACGCCAAAGGCCATATTGCAGGCCACATTAATGAGTTTGCCAACCCCAAAAGTGCAATACAGGCTATCGATACATATTTAGGCGCAAGTACGGCAACAATAGTTAATAATACGCCCAATATTGCTGAGCAAACCAACGCCTTTTGTTGCGAAATGTATTTTGGAATAAAGACGATCCCGGCGATATAGCCTATTACCATAAAGCCTAATGTACATGATGCCAGGTAACGTGCTTGGGATAAAGGCATATGATGCGCGACGCCATAACTGATGATAGAGTCGCCGGCTATAACTTCGGCACCTACATAGAAGAATAAGGCGATCACACCTATTATTAAGTGCGGGAAATTAAAAATGCTTGTTTTGGCCGAATTCGCGGCTGCTAAGGTTTCATCTTCAAGATCAGTATCAATTTCAGGCAAACCGGAGAAATAGATCAGTATTCCTAATATAACCAATACAATAACGATTAAAGCGTAAGGAACGATCACCCGTGATGCCAGTTCATTTAACTGTGCTATCTTTTCTGCACCACTAAGAGTCGCCAGTTTGGCGTTAAAGGAATCGATATTGCTTAATACTACGGAACCTAATGCGATAGGCGCAAGTACGCCGGCAAACTTGTTAAATATACCCATAATACTGATTCGCTTGGCGGCACTTTCGGGCGGGCCCAAAATGGTAATATATGGGTTTGATGCAGATTGTAATACAGCCAAGCCAGAGCCTTGAATAAACAAGCCTAAAAGAAATATAGAGTAAATGCGCGTTAAAGCAGCAGGCACAAAAATTAGCGCGCCCGCGGCAATGATGATCAGTCCTACAGCCATGCCATTTTTAAATCCGAATACTTTTAATAACCAGGCCGATGGCTTAGCCATTAATAAATAAGCTATATAAAATGCTGACGCAACCAGGTACGATTCAAAGTTATTTAGCTGGCAGGCTATTTTTAAATAAGGTATTAACGTACCATTTAACCAGGTTACAAAACCGAATACAAAAAATAAAATCCCGATAATAATGATAGGATTCAAACCTGATTTTTTTGGAGTATCTGACATTTGTTACTTCTTTAAATTTTTTAATAAGTATATTTAAGTTCCTAAAATAATAAAAAAACATTAAAAGATGTACGATTTTGTTAACAGATTATAAAATTTTAGCCTTAAACATTACGAAATCATGCTGCACCAATAAATTTTAGCAAATTTGCGGCTCAAATAATCATTCGAATGCTGCATATTCAACAAAACGTATCGCTTAAAAACTTTAACACTTTCGGTATTGATGTTTCTGCTAAATATTTTGTTGAAATAAACCGCGCCGAGGAACTAATTGAGCTTTTTATGGATCCGCAATGGACGCAAATGGAGCGCTTGGTTTTGGGCGGTGGCAGTAATGTGCTTTTCAGAAAGGATTTTGCAGGTTTGGTGATACATATGAATATTCACGGCATCGATTACCGCATTAATAATCAGCAGGTACTGGTTGTGGCCGGGGCAGGCGAGATTTGGAATGATTTAGTTAATTATTGTGTTGATAACGGTTTCGCCGGGATGGAAAACCTGAGCCTGATCCCCGGCTCGGTGGGCGCATCGCCTGTACAAAACATCGGCGCTTATGGGGTGGAGCTGAAAGATATTTTTTTAAGCTGTAATGCTTTTGAAATAGCAACCGGCGAATTTAAAACATTCAGCAAAGCCGACTGCCAGTTTGATTATCGCGATAGCATATTTAAAAATGATATGAAGGGACACTATATCATAGTGTCTGTGAAATTTGAATTGTCCCTGGTTCAAAATCTTAGATTAAATTACGGCGCAATTAAAGATGAATTAGCAAATAGGGGAATTACCAATCCAACTATTAAGGACGTATCTAAGGTTGTTTCACACATAAGGGTATCCAAACTGCCCGATCCATCAACGATAGGCAATGCGGGTAGTTTCTTTAAGAATCCTGTTATTCCTAAAGACGAGTTTGATATTGTGCGCGAACATTATCCGGATGTTGTTAATTATGCTACGGCTGATGGCTATGTGAAGCTGGCTGCCGGATGGCTGATAGAACAATGCGGCTGGAAGGGAAAAGTAGTAGGCAATACAGGTACATGGCATAACCAGGCGCTGGTATTAGTGAATCATGGCGGTGCAACGGGCAGAGAAGTGTACAACTTATCGTCGCAAATCATAGACAGTGTGTACAGTAAATTTGGCGTTACGCTGGAACGCGAAGTAAATGTTATCAATTAAAACATCTTTTTAAAACAATTTTAATTTATTGGTATTTGCGTGTTCTTTATTGAGCATTGTTCGATAAATGGATTGTCATTTATATGTAAATGAGTGTTTTACAATATAAAAATTCGCTTTTTGTGCAAAAACAAAATTTATGCTAATCGTATTATTTTTTACATAAGGCCTGGGATATATTGTTAGTGCTGTAATGTTTTTGGTACATGGTATCATGTTTGCCTTTCTGTTAATACTAAAACATTAACAGAATGACAAAGATTGAGTTTAACACCCTGGTATTACGTCAAGCAAGTTCACTAAGGTCATACGCCTTACACTTTACACATGACGCTGACGATGCAAACGACCTTGTTCAGGATACAATGTTGAAAGCTATAACTTATTATAATAAATTTAAAGAAGGTACAAATTTAAAAGGTTGGTTATATACCATTATGAAAAATACCTTCATTAATAATTATCGCCGTTTTGTTAAAATGAGCACATTCGTTACTAAATCTGACGAGATTTCTTCTCCAAACTTAGTATTCAGCTCAACAAAAAATCAGGGTGAATCAAAATTCGTCATGGATGATATCAAACGTGCGATGGACCGTTTACCTTCAGACTACTACGTGCCATTTACTATGTATTTTGAAGGACACAAATACCACGAGATTGCTGATCATTTGACTATCCCTATCGGAACAGTTAAAACCCGCATACACGTAGCACGTAAGCTGTTAAAGAAAAGCTTAAAAGCTTATGATAATGGGGTTAAAAAACCGGTATACGCCGAAGAATTTTAATATAATTAAACTCAACATATATATAGGAAAAACCTGCTTTATAAGAGCGGGTTTTTCTATTTATAAGCATTTGTTGGGGCGTTTAAACTCAAAATATATACCTTAGTCATTAATTACTATCCATGTTAAAAAAAGCGGTTATTATAGTATTTACTTTCTATTGCAGATATACCTATGCGCAAACTGATAGTTCAGTGAATCATTCGACCGTTAAAAGTATTACTTCAGCGCGCTATGAAGCTTTAATAAATGGTGTCGACCTGGATAATATGGCTGCAGTTGCCGAGCTGAACCATTACCCCATGCCCGATAAGGTGCTTCAGTACAAAAAGCAACTTGATCTTAGTCCAATCCAATTAAGTAAGTTAACAGCAATTAATACCGAACTGCATCGAAAAAGGGTAGAAATGGGAGGTAATATTATCACCAATGAAAAAAAGCTGGATGACCTTTTCAGGACACATCAGTTGGATGATGGAACTATCATTTTTTATACCAACCGCTATGGTTTATACCAGGGTGAAATAAGAAATGCCATATTACAGGCTTGTTACAAAACAGAAGGATTATTAAGTGAAGGACAGATTAAATTGTTTGAAAAACTGGAAAATCATAAATAAACAATATCACGCTTAATTTTGTGTAAATTTGCAATCCCCATTTTAACTGTATGAAGATTACATTTGATTTTGAAAAACCGCTTGCCGAACTGCAACAGCAGATGGAAAAAGTTAAGCAGGTTGAAGAAAAAAATAACCTCGATATGTCTGCAACCCTTGCAGAATTGCAGGAAAAATTTAACACAACGCAAAAAGAGATATATGCTAACCTGAGCGGCTGGCAAAAAGTACAAATTTCCCGTCATCCGGAAAGGCCTTATACTTTGCAGTATATTGAGCTGATGTGCGATGATTTTATTGAGCTGCACGGCGACCGTACCGTTGGTGATGATAAAGCTATTGTTGGTGGTTTTGGTACTATAAACGGCCAAAGCGTGATGATCATCGGGCACCAAAAAGGAAAAAATACCAAGGAGCGCCAATACCGGAACTTTGGTATGCCAAATCCTGAAGGGTACCGCAAGGCGTTAAGGCTGATGAAAATGGCCGAAAAATTCAATAAGCCGGTAATAACATTGATTGACACGCCCGGAGCATTCCCCGGCCTAGAAGCCGAAGAACGAGGACAGGGCGAAGCAATTGCGCGTAACTTACTGGAAATGTCGGTATTAAAAGTGCCTATCATTTGTGTGATTATCGGTGAAGGTGCATCAGGCGGTGCATTGGGTATTGGGATAGGTGATAAAGTTTTGATGCTGGAAAATTCATGGTATTCGGTGATCTCGCCGGAAAATTGTTCGACCATTTTATGGAAAACCTGGGAAAATAAAGAACGCGCGGCAGAAGTTTTGAAACTGACTTCAACAGAAATGTTGAAAAATAAATTGATAGATGGTGTGATCAAAGAACCGCTTGGCGGCGCGCATCAGGATCCAGTTGCTATGGCGTCTACCCTCAAAAAACAATTACTAAAAGACCTTAAAGTACTTAGAGAAAAACCTGTTGACGAACTTGTGAATGAGCGGATCGAGAAATTTGGCTCAATGGGCGTTGTAATAGAAGATTAAGCTGTAAAATACTTTTTTCAAATTCATTTTTAAAGTTTGAAAAATCGTCCTATATTTGCATTCCTTTTCGGGATGGATAACAAACCAAAGGAGATTGCCTGATAGTATAATGGTAGTACGACGGTTTTTGGTACCGTTTGTCTAGGTTCGAATCCTGGTCGGGCAACAGTTTAATTTCGGATTTTAGGTCTGCGATTTTAGAATTATCTAATTCGTCGATCGGGATCCGAAATTGTTTTTTATATAGCATTTGTAATGAGATTTGAGAGGAGGGTTTAAACCTGAAATCGTAAATCTAAAATCCGAAATAAAAAATGCCTTTACAATTTAACCCTATTAAGTTATTTGCAGGTTCAGGTACAACAGTACTGGCGCAAAACATTGCTGATGCTTATGGTCGCGATTTAGGCGAAGTTGTTCTTTCAAAGTTTAGCGATGGCGAGTTTCAGCCACATTTTAATGAGTCGGTACGCGGATGTGATGTATTCCTGATACAATCAACCAACCCGCCAACTGATAATTTAATGGAGTTGCTGATGATGATTGATGCTGCACGCAGGGCTTCGGCGCATTATGTAACGGCAGTTATACCTTATTTCGGGTTAGCAAGGCAGGACAGGAAAGATAAACCACGTGTGGCTATCGGTTCAAAGTTGGTGGCTAATTTATTGGTTGCAGCAGGTATTAACCGCATTATGACCATGGATTTACACGCGGCACAAATACAGGGATTTTTTGATATCCCGGTTGATCACCTGGATGCATCTATCATATTTGTGCCTTATATCAAAAGCCTGGGCCTGGGTAATTTAACAGTTGCCTCACCGGATATGGGCGGATCATACAGGGCACGCAGTTTCGCTAAGTTTTTTAATGCCGAGGTTGTAATTTGCGATAAACGCCGTAAACGCGCTAATGAAATTGAATCAATGACCCTGATAGGTGATGTTACCGACCAGGATATTGTACTGATAGATGATATTTGCGATACTGCGGGCACTTTAGCAAAAGCAGCAGCTTTAATTATGGAACGTGGCGCACGTAGTGTAAGGGCGGTTTGTACACACCCGGTATTATCAGGTAAAGCATATGAAATAATTGAAAATTCTGTTTTATCAGAATTGATCGTTACCGATACCATACCGCTTAAATACAAAAGCGATAAGATAAGAGTATTATCAACAGCTAAATTATTTGCAAGCGCTATTGAAAATGTAAACGAGCATGGCTCTATAAGCCAGCTTTTTAGAGTAGACTAATTAGTCGATGGTCCATGGGTTATAGTCCATGGCGAGTCGAATTAAATAAAGAAAATCCATAGCATGTTAGCTGTGGGCTTAATTAATAAATACAAATAATGAAATCAATTGCTATTAGCGGTTCTCCAAGAGAGAACGTAGGGAAACGAGACGCTAAAGAACTACGCTACCAGGCTTTGGTACCGGCAGTACTTTACGGTGGGCCAACCCAAACCCACTTTGCAGTGTCCGCAGCTGATTTGAGAGCCGTAGTTTATACACCGGTTGTTCATTTCATCGATTTACAAATTGCTGGTGTTACTTCACAGGCTATTATTAAAGATCTTCAGTTTCACCCATTAACAGAGCAAATTATCCACGTGGATTTTCTGTTATTAGATGAGAAAAAACCTGTAACTATCGAAATTCCGATCAAATTAACCGGAAGCTCTCCAGGTGTTAAAGCGGGTGGTAAATTAGTTCAAAAACTAAGAAAACTACGCATCAAAGCTTTACCTAAAGATCACCTGGATGCTATCGAAGTAAGCATCGAGCACTTAGAGGTTGGTAAATCAGTTAAAGTAGCTGAAATTAGCCTTCCAAACCTGACTATCACCAACGCTAAAGAGGATACCATCGTTTCGGTAACTACTTCACGTGCATTACGTCAGGCTGAGCAAGAAGCAGCTCAAGGTAAAAAATAACACGATTTCTGGATTGATCAGCTTAAACTGATTGATTTATGATTTTAAGATTAACAGCGATAAGTTTACTTATCGCTGTTTTTGTTTAAATATATATCTTCGCATTTGAAATGAAATATCTGATAGTTGGTTTGGGTAATATTGGTCCGGAGTATGCTGATACAAGGCATAACATAGGTTTTATGGTGCTGGATGAGTTGGTAAAGCAGGAAAACAATAAGTTTTATAACATGCGTTTAGCCTATTACACCGAAGTGCCTTATAAAAGCCGCACCCTTTGCCTTATAAAACCTACCACTTACATGAATTTAAGCGGTAAGGCGGTTAACTATTGGATGAACGAATTGAAGATACCGGTTGAAAATGTGCTGGTGATTGTAGATGACATTGCTTTACCATTAGGTACGCTACGTTTAAAGCCCAAAGGTAGTGCTGCTGGCCACAATGGCCTTAAAAATATAGAAGCTACCCTTGGCCATAATGAATATGCCAGGTTACGTTTTGGCGTAAGCGATAATTTCTCCAAAGGCCGCCAGGCTGATTATGTGTTAAGCGGATTTGATGCCGATGAACAGCCTGAACTCCCCGCCTTAATTGATCGGTCTATAGAAATGATCAAAAGCTTTGTTACCGTTGGCACCGAGCTTACCATGACACGCTACAACAAGTAGTAAATGTTAAATTCTGTTCAAGACATAGTTAAACTTTGTTAAACGGTTCATTATCTGCATAAAGTAAAATACTTTTACTTTTATTGTAACGGCAGGGTAATTCCTGTGTCTATTACCGAAACTCATATCATTAATGAAAACATTTCTACCAGCACTTTTTTGCTGTTTTATTTCTTTCGCATCTTTTGCTCAAACCGCTCCGCAAACAATAGTTGTAAAAGGTATAGCTATTGATTCCACTACAAACCAACCATTAGGCTATGTAACTGTTGCCCTGCAGGATGCTTCAACAAACTCACCCGTAAAAAGCAATTTGACAAAAGATGACGGAACGTTTGAGTTAAAAGCCCTGACAGGAAAATCCTATAAATTAGTATTGGCTTTTGTAGGGTACAAAAGCAAGGTTTTAGCTTTAAAAGGTAACAATAAACTTTTTGATTTCGGAAAAATAATGCTGCAAACATCAAGCAACCAATTAAAGGATGTGGTAATAACAGCGGTTAAACCTTTAATGACTCAAGAGGTTGACCGGATTAGTTATAATGTAGCTGCTGATCCGGAAAGCAAATCGGTAACAGCGCTGGATATGATGCGTAAAGTTCCCTTATTAACAGTTGATGCTAATGATAATATCCAGCTAAAAGGTAGTGGCAATTATAAAATATTGATCAATGGTAAAGAATCGGCCTTGTTGGCGAAAAATCCATCGGATGTGTTACGCTCAATGCCGGGGACTAACATTGTGAAGATTGAAGTTATAACAACGCCGCCTGCTAAGTATGATGCCGAAGGTTTAGCCGGGATTATCAATATCATCACTACTAAAAATATTGACGAAGGTTATAATGTTGGTGTAAATATACGTGACAATACTGCCTGGGGTCCTGGTATAAATTTAAATGGTACTGTTAAACAGGGTAAATTCGGGTTTTCAGGTTATGCAGGCACCGGAATTCGAAATAAAACGGTGACGCCCTACAGCAGTACCGAGGATTTCTTCACCAATCAATCTGTGCTGACCCAATCGGGATTAAACAGCTGGAACGGCAATTATAAATATGCCAACGGTGATTTTAGTTATGAAATTGATACACTTAATTTGCTTACCGCATCTATTGATTTTGAAACAGACAAAGATGGCCAGGCAACTAATGGATTAACCAAAACTATGATTGGTGATTCGCTCACACAACGCTATTATGAGAATAATGCCAGTAACTCGCACTATAAGGCTTTTGATGCAAGTGTTAATTACCAGTTAGGATTTAAAAGAAGTAAAGATCAGTTACTCACGCTATCTTACAAATACAGCTATTCGCCAAATACACAAAGTACAAGCAATGATTTTAGAGAAATATATAACTATCCGCAGGCGAATTATAATCAATACAACAACGCAGGAACAAGGGAGCATACCATCCAGGTAGATTATGCCCAGCCAATGAGTAAAGCATTAAGTATGGAAGCAGGTGGAAAGGCTATCTTAAGAAATGATTTTAGCGATTTTCAATCGGATACGCTTAACAATACATCTAACGAATATATACTTGATCCAAGCCAAACCGATAACTTTACTTATCATCAAAACATATATAGCTTATATAATTCTTACCAGTTAAAACTGGCTAAGTGGACAGCAAAAGCAGGGTTGAGATTAGAAGAAACTACAATAGGTGCGGACTTTAGTTCGGTTGATACCACTTTAAAAACCAATTACAGAAATCTTATCCCATCGGTATCAATACAACGCTCATTAACCAGTACTAGCAGCTTTAACTTTGGTTTTACAGAACGCATACAGCGCCCGAATATTTATGAACTAAACCCGTTTGTAAACCGCTCTAATCCGCAATTCATTACCGAAGGCAATCCTGATTTGAAGCCAGAACTAAACCACGTTTTTGAACTTAATTACAGTCAGTTTTCAAAAGGATCAATAAATCTTGGGCTTAGCTATTCTTTCTCAAATAATTCTATACAAAACGTTAGCAATTTAACGGGTGATAATGTTACCTACTCAACCTACGAAAATTTAGGCAGCAACAAAAGCCTGGGGTTAAACGTGAATACCAATTACCCTATTACTACAAAATTATCAATAAATATAAACGGCTTGCTTAATTATGTAATGTTAAAGGGTTTTTATGACGGTAGCCTTGATAAAAATACGGGTTATGTTGGCAATATGTTTACCAGTATAAGTTATAAGTTTGATGATGGCTATCGTATAAGCACCAATACTGGTTACTTTAGCGGCAACGTTAATTTACAGGGAAAATCAAGCTATTTTATTTTCAACTCCTACGTTTTCAGTAAGGATTTGTTAAATAAAAATGCCAACATATCTTTTGTAGCTAATAACCCATGGAGTAAATTCTGGAACGCATCTTCATATACCAGCACCCCTGATTTTTACCAGCAAATGAACAATGAAAATACCTACCGCACATTCGCTATTAGAATAAGTTATAAATTTGGCAAGCTGAACAGTGATATTAAGAAAAACCAGCATGGTATTAATAATGATGATACTGCAGGTAAATCAGGGAGCGGCGGCGGTCAATAATTATTTAGATGAAAGTATACGGAATAACCAATTGCAATACAGTTAAAAAAGCATTAGACTGGTTTAAGGAGAATAACGTTGATTACGAGTTCCAGGATTTTAAAAAGCTGGGCGTAAGTGAGCAAAAGCTTAATGAATGGAACGGCAAAGCCGGTTACGAAAAGTTTTTAAACAAACAGGGCCTAACCTGGAAACAACTTGAGCCTGCTGTAAAAATAAGCGTAAAAAGTGCCGCAGAAGCATTGCCTTTATTGCAACAAAAAACCAGCATGATAAAACGCCCTGTCATAGAGGATGAAGACTTTTTGTTTTTTGGTTTTGACGAACAAGCTTATAAACAGCACTTTAATAAGTAGGGTATCGTAATGCTATCTGCTTTAGGCTAAATAAATATTTTGGTAACAATTATTTTACCTTACAGCATTTAGCCAATTTTATACTATATTGGTCTCCGAAATTTTTAACTGACTAATAATGAAATTAAAATTGATAGCGGGCTTTTTGCCGGCTTTATTACTTGCTGTAAGCTTTTCATATGCACAGCAACAACCTGCTGCTGCTACAACTACAACTCCTGCAGCCCCTGAATCCAAGTACAATTATCGCGATGCTTTTGCTCCCTTGTTTTACAGCAAGAATGGTAATGAATATCGTGCAGCCGATGGCCAACCCGGGGCAAAGTACTGGCAAAACCGTGCTGATTACCAGATAGCCGCTTCACTTAATGATCAAACTAATGAAGTTACAGGCTCTGAAACTATAACTTATACCAATAACAGCCCGCAAAAACTCGGCTTTTTGTGGATGATGGTTGAACAAAACCTTTTCCGTGCCGATTCAAGAGGTACTGCTATTGTCCCTTTAACCGGCAGCCGTAATTGGGGACGCGGACAAATATTTGATGCCGGCGACAAGATCAAATCGGTTAAAGCTGACGGTATTGACGTGAAATATTTAATCACCGATACCCGTATGCAAGTTTTCCTGCCAAAAGAATTGGAGGCTAATGGTGCTAAAGTAAAGATCCAGATAGAGTGGTCATTCATCGCCCCAGATTACGGATCAGACCGTATGGGTGTATTGACAACCAAAAACGGAAAGATCTTCCAGATAGCGCAATGGTATCCGCGTATGTGCGTTTATGATGATATAATGGGCTGGAATACTATCCCATACACTGGCCCTGGAGAATTTTATCTTGAGTATGGTGATTTCGACCTGAGCATTACCGCGCCTGCCAATCACATCGTTGTAGCATCAGGTGAATTGCAAAACCCAACTGAGGTTTATACTGCGGAGCAGTTAAAACGTTGGGAAGCAGCTTCGCAAAGCGAAAAAACGGTGATCATCCGTAGCGCCAGCGAAATAACCGATCCTTCATCCCGCCCATCAGGAAAAAGCACTTTAACCTGGCACTATAAAATTAAAAATGCACGCGATGCCTCATGGGGGTCTTCAGCAGCATTTATTTTGGATGCAGCAAAATTGGACTTGCCAAGCGGAAGAAAAGCAATGGCTATTTCAGCTTACCCGGTTGAAAGCGATGGCAACGATGCTTACGGACGTTCAACAGAGTACGTAAAAAAATCATTGGAATTCAACTCATCAAAATGGTTTGAATATCCTTACCCTAATGCCACGGTAGTTGCAGGTATAGTTGGCGGTATGGAATATCCCGGAATTGTATTTTGCGGATATAAGTCTAAAGGAAAAGGTTTATGGGGCGTAAATGATCATGAGTTTGGTCATACCTGGTTCCCTATGATCGTAGGTTCAAACGAGCGTTTATATGGCTGGATGGATGAAGGTTTTAATACTTTTATCAATACCTTATCAACTGCTGATTTTAATAACGGCGAGTACAAACCCAAAGCGCCGATGGACATGCACCGTATGGGGCCTGTAATTACTAACCCCGACCTGGAACCCGTGTTAACAGAACCGGCTGACCTTAAAGAAAGAAATACCGGTTTGCTTTTATATTTTAAACCGAGTATTGCATTAACATTATTACGTGAGCAGATATTAGGGCCGGATCGCTTTGACCGTGCATTTCAAACTTATATCAACAGGTGGGCCTATAAACACCCAACACCTGATGATTTCTTCCGTACGATGGAAAATGTTTCCGGCGAAAGCCTGCAATGGTTCTGGAGAGGGTGGTTTGTAAACAACTGGCGTTTAGATGTTGCCGTAAGCGATGTTAAATATGTTGATAATGACCCTGCAAAAGGGGCTTTGATCACCATTGACAACCTGGATAAAATGGCAATGCCTGTTACCCTCGAAATTAAAACCAAAAGCGGAAAAACCGATCGAGTACATTTACCTGTAGAAATTTGGGAGCGCTTTGCAAGCTGGACTTTCAAATATCCGTCAACTGAAGAAATACAATCAGTTACCTATGACCCTGATAACGTGTTCCCGGATTATAATCCGGCCAACAATGTTTGGACAAGTAAATAACATTAAAAGCCCGGCTAAGCCGGACTTTTTGTTTAACAGGTTTTATATCTTGGCATCAAATAAAATTAATGGAAGAAATATCGATAGAACAAATACGCCACGAACTAACCTGGAAACTACGACAGGAGATTTTATACCCTAGCCTTGGGGTGCGTGATATGAGCATGACTGAAGACCTCGACGGCGTCCATTTTGGCGCGTTTAAAGATGGTTGGCTTGTTGGTGTGATCTCCTTATTTCAGAAGGGAAACGATTTTCAATTTAGAAAAGTGGCAGTAGATCCAAGCGTACAAAATATGGGCATAGGCAGCCTGATGCTTAATTATGTAACTGCTTTTGCCAAAGCTGAAGGTGGTAAGCGCATATGGTGTAATGCAAGATTATCGGCCGTTTCATTTTACGCAAAGCATGGTTTCGAGCAAACAGGCAGCACCTACAGTAAAATGGGGATTGATTATGAATTGATGGAAAAAGATATTTAAAAAAGCCGGTCACCACACCGGCTTTTAACCAAACTAAACTAATTTTTCTGAAAAAAAATTACTTGTACAAAGTAACGCATGGGATATAAATTAAATGTTAACCCATTAATAAATCCGGATGGTTATTTAATATATAGCATTATCATCAGCTTTATTATATTTGCGTGTGGCTAAATGCTAATGGCTACTAAATAAATGGCTAAAAAAAAAACTGATACAGCAAAGCATACTCCGGTTGTAAATGAAACTTCTCTTGCTTTTTTTGAGACTTACATCAATAATCCATCCCCAACAGGGTTTGAATGGACAGGACAAAAATTATGGCTTGATTATATTGCCCCTTATATTGATGAGCATTATGTAGATAACTACGGAACTGCCGTAGGCATCATTAACCCAAAAGCTGAATATAAAGTTGTTATCGAGGCCCATGCTGATGAGATCTCCTGGTTTGTAAATTATATCACAAGTGATGGATTGATCTATGTTATTCGTAATGGTGGTTCAGATCACCAGATTGCGCCATCAAAAAGAGTAAATATCCATACCGACAATGGTATAGTAAAAGCTGTTTTCGGCTGGCCTGCTATCCACACACGTGGTGCCGGTGAAAAAGAGGAGGCGCCCTCATTAAAGAACATTTTCCTGGATTGTGGTTGTACATCAAAGGATGAAGTAGAGAAAAAAGGTATCCATGTAGGCTGTGTTATCACCTACGAGGATGAATTTATGGTGTTGAATGACCGCTACTATGTTGGCCGTGCCCTGGATAACCGTGCCGGTGGCTTTATGATTGCCGAGGTTGCCCGTTTATTAAAAGAAAATAAAAAGAAACTGCCTTTCGGTTTATATATCGTCAATGCTGTTCAGGAAGAGATCGGTTTACGTGGTGCAGAGATGATCGCTCATCATATTAAGCCGAATGTAGCTATTGTAACTGATGTTACGCATGATACCCAAACGCCGATGATCAGCAAGATAACACAGGGCGACCTGGCTTGTGGTAAAGGGCCGGTAGTATCTTATGCGGCTGCAGTGCAAAACAACCTGAACAAGCTATTGATCGAGACTGCTCAAAAGGCAGAGATCCCTTTCCAGCGCCAGGCATCATCACGATCAACAGGAACTGATACCGATGCATTTGCTTATTCAAATGATGGTGTACCATCGGCATTGATATCCTTGCCATTGCGTTATATGCATACCACTGTAGAGATGATCCACAAGGAAGACGTGGATAACGTGATACGCCTGATCTATGAATCACTGCTGAACATTAAGGCCGGGCAGGACTTTAGATATATTAAATAGCGCGTGCATTTAAAACATTTTAAATATTAAACAGTATACTAAGTAGAATATCTCATTTTAAAATGTCATATTTACAGTTATAAACATACTATCCTTAAATATATGAAACCTACACTATTAATACTGGCAGCAGGTATGGCCAGTCGCTATGGCAGCATGAAACAAGTTGATGGCTTTGGCCCAAATGGCGAAACCATTATTGATTATTCAATTTATGACGCCATTAAGGCGGGATTTGGAAAGATCAGCTTTATTATCCGCGAGGAATTTGTAGAAAATTTTAAGGCTATTTTCGAACCTAAACTAGCCGGTAAAGTGGAAACTGATTACGTTTTCCAGAGCTATGACCTGAAACCTTTTGGTATTGATAAAGAAATTGAGCGCGCTAAACCATGGGGAACTGCCCATGCGGTATTAGCTGCCCGAAACCAGATCAATGAGCCTTTTTGCGTAATTAACGCGGATGACTTTTATGGCTATGACTCATTTGAAAAAATGGCCAAGTTTTTAACAACCGAAGTTGCTGATGACAAATACTCATTAATAGGATACCAAATAGATAAAACTTTATCTGATTATGGTTCGGTATCACGCGGTGTGTGTAAGGTTGATGACAACGGCAATATGATTGAGGTAAATGAGCGTACGCAGGTTTATTTTAAGGACGGCGGAAAAGTAGTTTATGAGGAAGGTGGAGTTGAAACCGAATTACCTACCGATACCCGTGTATCCATGAATTTTTGGGGATTTACGCCGGCTGTATTTAAACAAAGCGAGCAAATGTTTCGCGATTTTGTTGCAGCGAATGAAAACAATCCAAAATCAGAATTTTTTATTCCTTTGGTAGCTGATAAATTAATTAAAGAGAATATCGCATCATTTAAAGTGATCCCAACTGCATCAAAATGGTTTGGTGTTACTTATAAAGAAGACAAGCCTATCGTTCAAAAATGTATCTCTGATTTGGTAAACAGCGGTTTTTATCCGGAGAATCTTTGGGCATAAATAAATTAAAATAGATATACAAATCCCGCCTCGAGCGGGATTTTTTGTTTATACAGATAGGAAATAAACGCTCTTTATGTCTGTACCTTCTCTTTACTACTTCTGTGGTAAAACAAAACGCAACCATTTCGAATTTTGTTTCGATGTTTCCGGCAACGTTCCCGGATAATTATTACTTTTGAAAATACCAATTATTAAAAAATGAAACGTTATTGCTTGTCGCTCGTTATTCTGTTAGCAGTTTATTCATCAAATTTATTTGCCCAACAACATATGGATGTACAGATCTTAGGGAATGCCGAAAGTGTAAATAAAAAAGACAATGTTTTAATCATCAAAACCAAAGAGGCCGAAGCAAGGGTTTGGATTTACACACCCAGCATCATCAGGGTAAGTATCAGTAAAGAGCATAGCCTGGATACATCATTTGCGGTAGTTAAAGAGCCCGCAGCCGACATCCAATATAAAGACAACGGCAATACCATTGAAGTTACTACATCGGCTTTAAAGCTGGTGATTAATAAATCCCCACTAAGGTTCAATTTTTATACTGCAGATGGTAGGGCTCTAAGTCAGGACGACCCAAGTTTTGGTACAAACTGGCAGGGAGCAAGGGTGGTGAACTACCGTAAATTATATAAAGACGAACGTTTTATCGGCTTGGGCGAAAAGACGGGCAATCTTGACCGTCGTGGCAGTTCTTACGTAAACTGGAACACTGATGCACCTAATCATGGCCCAACTACCGATCCATTATATGAAACCTTCCCGTTTTTTGTAGGGATGCATGGTGGTTTAACTTATGGGTTGTTTTTTGATAATACCCATAAAAGTTATTTTGATTTTGGTGCATCTACCGATAATCAAACCAGTTGGTTTGGCGCCGATGGAGGCGATATGAATTATTACTTCTTCGGTGCGCAAAGCGTGGCACAAATCATAGAAGACTATACATGGCTTACAGGCCGCATGGAAATGCCGCCATTGTGGAGCCTCGGCTATCAGCAATGCCGCTGGAGCTATATGAGCGCGGATGAATTATTAGATATAGCCACGCATTTGCGTAAAGATAAGATACCGGCAGATGTGATGTATTGTGATATTGATTACATGGATCATTACAAAATCTTCACCTGGAATAAAACTACTTTTCCTGATCCCAAAGGTTTATTGACCAAGCTAAAGGATATGGACTTTAACTTGGTTACCATTGTTGACCCGGGTATTAAAATTGAGGAAGGCTATAAGCAGTTTGATGAAGGGATAACTAAAAACTATTTCGCTACCTATCCAAACGGGGAGAAATATACAGCAGAAGTATGGCCTGGCCGTGTGCACTTCCCTGATTTTACCAGTAAAGAAGTGCGTGACTGGTGGGGTGCATCATTCAGCGCATTAACGGAACCGGGCGTTGAAGGTTTTTGGAATGATATGAATGAACCTGCTGTGTGGAACCAAAATATTCCATACATGGTAAAATTCGGTAAATATTATATGCCGGAGATCCGCAACGTATATGGTATGCAAATGGCGGAAGCTACTTACTTAGGTACTAAAAAACTAATGGGTAATAAACGTCCGTTTGTGTTAACACGTGCAGCATATTCAGGCACACAACGCTTTTCGGCAGTATGGACAGGTGACAACTCTGCCTATGATGCCCACATGTTATTAGGCGCGCGTTTGGTAAATAGTTTGGGTATAACCGGCATGTCATTAGTTGGGGTCGATATTGGCGGATTTACCGGTGATCCAACACCTGAGCTGATGGTCCGCTGGAACTCATTAGGCGTATATACGCCAATGTTCCGTAACCACTCGGCACATGATACCAAACATCGTGAGCCTTGGTTATGGGGTAAAGAAAACGAGGATGTCATCAGAAAAGATATTGAGCAGCGCTACAAATTGCTGCCATACATTTATTCAAGTTTTTACCAGTCGCATTTAACAGGTTTACCAATAAGCCGCACACTGGCTATAAATTATACTCAGGATGACAGCGTTTACTCCGAGCATTTCCAAAACCAGTTTTTATTTGGCGATGGCATATTAGTAGCACCGGTTGAAAGCACCAGGTTAAGCGAAGATGTATACCTGCCAAAAGGCGAATGGTACCGCTTAAGCACCAGCGAAAAATATGAGGGCGGTAAAATAATCAATGCATCTGCACCGCTGACTGATCTGCCGGTATTTGTTAAAGGCAGCGCCATCATCCCGATGCAAAGCGTAGTGCAGAATACCAAAGAAAAAGGTGATGGCATCCTGAAGATCAACATCTGGAATGGTACCAAAGCCAATTCATTTGTTTATTATGAGGATGATGGTACGTCTTACGATTATCAAAAAGATGTTTTTTACAAACGCACTATCAGCTTTGACCCTACTAAAAAAGAGATCAGCCTTTCAGCGGTTGAAGGATTGTTTGCATCAAAATATAGCCAGATTGAATTGGTATTGCATGGCTTCGATAGAGAGGTTAAGACGATCAAGTTAAATGGAAAAGCATCAGGATTAGCATTTGGTAATGATAACAAAGAAATGATAGTTAAATATTAATTGACACTAACAGACTTACGAAGTTTTAAAAACTTCTTAAGGTCTGTTTTTAGTATTCAGGTATTATTGTAGCCCGTATTAAATAGCTGAAGTTAAAATAATCCTTTTGCCAGGCCCTGTGTGTAATCGGAAATCCCTTTTCAGTAGAAAAATAAGAACGCTGTGGGATCTTCCCACCCTTCATCATCCCAAGTCGTGGCGTAATTATTTCAGCAGCATTTCCAACATTGTTTGGACTGTATAATGAATCAGCTGTCCTTATGCTTTTGTTGATCTGGTAGTATTCATCAGTCAATAAAGTAAAGGATGCATAAAAGCCGCTGTCAGGATTTGGGATATGATAGGCAGATAGATCAGCATCAAACCAGGCATTATTTTTCTCGCCATGAACTACGATAATATCTTTAGTTAATTCCCTACCCGGCGTGCCATTGGTATCAACAGCAAAAATCCTTATCCTGAATGGCGTTGTAATATCGCCACCTTTAATTATACCTATCCCATTGCCTAAATAAAAGCCAACCGATTGGATAATACCCTTTACATTTTTTGATCCATCCATAAAATAGGCCTGATCAAATCCCGGCTTAAGCGGTATACTGTATTTCCCATATTTGTACTTGCTTCCTACATTTATAGGGATTATCGGTTTACTGTTGATCTTAACTTCCTGCAGCACATTTATATTAAGCTCGAGCTTAACGATGATGCCGGGAGATAGATCGGCCGCTTTTACCTTTTTTGTTTTGTAACCGATACATGAAAAGATAACCGAATCGCTGTTCACCGGTGAATCCGTTTCTATATTGAATCTGCCTGCGTTATCAGCCGGGTAATACAATTCTTTTGATTGGATACTGATCGTAGCTGCGGCGATTGGTTGGTTGGTTTCGGCATCCTTTATAGTTCCCTGTAAGTGTATTTGTTGAGCATTAACTACACTTATATTGAATATGAAAAAGGCCAGGTATATAAATTTCATTGCTTAAATATAGTAACTTAGCTTAGATGATATTCCATTTTCGTGATAAATTCCCGCAGCTAAACAAGTATTGGGATAAGTACCTGCCAGTTCAAAAGCGCATGGAAGTGCCGGCGAAAACAATTTTGCTGGACGAAGGCAAAATATCCCAGAACTATATTTTTGTTGAGAAAGGCTGCGTACGATTCTTTTTCAATAATAATGGCGACGACAAAACGGTACAATTCTTTTTTGAAAACGAGGGACTTACCTCGTTCGATAGCTTCATCAATAACATCCCGAGTTTATTCACCATAGAAACCATTGAACCATCGGTTATTTACATGCTGCCCAAGCAATACACGATGCAATTAATGGATGAGCTAAGCCACGAGCCTGATTTCGCGAAAATGATGCTGCATATCTCCGCACAGCGGCAGATGCACTACATGAACGAGTTTGTTTCCTTCATTCGCGATAGACCAGAACAGCGTTACCAAAGCCTTTTAAAAGATAGGCCGTATATTGTGCAGCGTGTGGCGCAGCACTATATTGCTTCTTATCTGGGCGTAAGTACGGTGCATTTAAGCAGGATAAAAAGTAAACTGGCTAAAGGAAAGGAGCATTTTTAAATTATTATATGGTCGAAATGAAAACATGATATAAAGAATTCTTATTAAACAAAAAGCCCGGCTGGAAATTTCCAGCCGGGCTTTTACTATCAGGAGATAGGAGGATTATTTTACTTCTTCAAAGTCAACGTCAGTTACGTTATCAGCATTTCCTTCAGCATGAGCTTCTGGTCCTGCGCCTTCAGCGCCTGGTTGTGCCTGGCCTGCATCTGCAGCAGCTTTGTACATATCTTCAGAGGCAGCGGTCCATGAAGTGTTTAACTCATTTTGAGCAGCTTCAATATCAGCTAAGTTTTTAGAAGCGAAAGCATCTTTCAGTTTTTTCAAACCTTCTTCAATAGGTGCTTTTTTATCAGCCGGGATCTTATCACCATATTCTTTCAATTGTTTTTCAGTTGAGAAGATCAGTGCATCGGCAGCATTCAGTTTTTCAACTTCTTCTTTTGCTTGTTTGTCGGCATCAGCATTAGCTTCAGCTTCGTCTTTCATACGTTTGATCTCAGCATCAGTTAAACCTGATGAAGCTTCGATACGGATGTTTTGCTCTTTACCGGTTGCTTTATCTTTAGCAGCCACATGTAATATACCGTTAGCATCAATATCAAATGTTACTTCGATCTGTGGCACACCGCGAGGTGCTGGTGGTATACCATCCAGGTGGAAACGGCCGATTGTACGGTTACCCGCAGCCATTGGGCGCTCACCCTGTAATATGTGGATCTCTACTGACGGCTGGCTATCAGACGCGGTTGAGAATGTTTCAGATTTTTTAGTAGGAATAGTTGTGTTTGATTCGATCAATTTAGTCATTACACCACCCATAGTTTCGATACCTAATGAAAGCGGGGTAACATCTAACAATAACACATCCTTAACTTCGCCGGTTAATACACCACCTTGAATTGCAGCACCGATAGCTACAACTTCGTCAGGGTTTACACCTTTTGAAGGTGCTTTACCAAAGAATTTTTCAACCGCTTCCTGGATTGCAGGGATACGTGTTGAACCACCAACCAGGATAACTTCGTCAATATCAGTAACCTTTAATCCTGCATTTTTCAATGCTGAACGGCAAGGATCGATAGTACGTTTGATCAGGCTATCAGCCAATTGCTCAAATTTAGCACGGGTTAAAGTTTTAACCAAGTGCTTAGGCATACCATCAACAGCAGTAATGTAAGGCAAGTTGATCTCGGTTTGTGCAGAGCTTGATAACTCGATTTTAGCTTTCTCAGCAGACTCTTTTAAACGTTGTAAGCCCATCGGGTCTTTACGCAAGTCAATGCCTTCATCGCTTTTAAATTCGTCAGCCATCCAGTCAATGATCACCTGGTCAAAGTCATCACCACCTAAGTGGGTATCGCCATCGGTTGATTTTACTTCGAAAACTCCATCACCTAATTCCAGGATAGACACGTCATGTGTACCACCACCGCAATCAAATACCGCAATTTTCATATCCTTGTGTGCTTTGTCTAAGCCATAAGCTAAGGCAGCAGCAGTAGGTTCGTTTATTATACGGCGTACTTTTAAACCTGCGATTTCGCCTGCTTCTTTAGTAGCCTGGCGTTGTGCATCGTTAAAATAAGCCGGAACGGTGATAACCGCTTCAGTAACTTCGGTACCTAAAAAGTCCTCAGCAGTTTTCTTCATTTTCTGAAGGATCATTGCTGAGATTTCCTGTGGAGTATAGTTACGGTCGCCAATTTCTACACGTGGGGTGTTGTTGTCACCTTTAACCACTTTATATGGTACACGGGATGCTTCTGTGGTAACTTCGTTAAAGTTGTTACCCATAAAGCGTTTGATTGAAAATATAGTTTTTGTAGGATTGGTGATAGCCTGACGCTTCGCCGGATCACCCACTTTACGTTCGCCGTTGTCAACAAAAGCAACTACTGATGGTGTAGTACGCTTGCCTTCGCTGTTAGCAATAACTACGGGTTCGTTACCCTCCATTACCGCAACGCACGAGTTCGTTGTCCCTAAGTCGATTCCAATGATTTTAGCCATTATATTGTTTTTTCTTGATTGATATTGTTGTTTACAGATTGTATTTAACAAGGGTTGTGCCAATGTTGCTTTGGCAGAGAAAAGAATTGTTTAGGTTATGTGAAAGGATAAATTTCGTCAGAATGGGAGATAATGACGGTGACAGGTTGGCAGAAGCTGAGAATTAGCGTCATTGCGAAAGAAGCAGTCTATATGTTGTATGTACAAAATTGATTGTGGCTGAATTTCGCACTGAGGTGATAGAAGTGTTGCGCGTATTACTTCCCTGTTGGTGTTGTCGCCAAAAAGTTAATGCCTTTATTGTTTTTGGTGATACCCCTATTACAACACCAACAAAGGCATAACTTTATTCTATCTCAGTTATCGCCAGGGTCTTCCTTACCCATATTTATATAACAATCTGCGTACTCTACCCACTCTTTATTTTCTTTGTAATAAAAATTGTAAGTGAGCTGAGTAGAAATATTTGAGTATTGCTCCTGGTCAAGATACAAGGCAATTGAGCCATTTCTAAAATATATTGGTTTCGAAAAAGTATATATAATAGAACATTCGTCTGATTGCGATTTAGGCAATTTATTTGTAATCAGAAATACGGATTTAGTGCTGTCAATATTTATAAGCTTTGAATTCGGAAACATGCCAGAAGGCCATTCGAATGACTTAAGCTTTTTTAATTCTGCTATCAAATATGTTTGTTCAGCTACGGTTACAATCAGTGGTGCTTTATTAGCACCCATATACAGGTCGCTTACAGGATATACTTTTTTTGAGCGTAACTGTTTAATTGTGGCATCAATTACTTCAGGCTGAATCTTATTCGCGTAATATAGTGTATCACAATGGCGCAACCCTTTCCACTCCTCATGTACATGGCTCATGGTTTGAAAGTTGATTGGTGCTTGACTAAAAGATTTATAACTAATAATTAGAAATAAGATTAAGGCTATATTTTTCTTAAAAATCATCTCGAATTTTATTATAAAGCTATAAAAAATAGTTTTTATCTAATAATTATTATTTTCCGCAGGCTTAAACCTCGCTATCGTCTTCCGGCCTAAATCATAGCTAATGCGGAATACTTCCTGATTATCGTTGTAATGACCAGGAGAACCGTGGAAGCTGGCGATGAATTGCCCGGTAATGCGCTTGGCCCTGAATGGAGTATAAATCACATCAAGTCGGTTATAAAATGTTTTTTCGTAGTAGGAGTCGCCGTAGTAGATGATGCTGCCCTGGCCTTTGTATACTTCGTCCCTAAGGGCTAATCGCGGATTTATTTCTGCATAGGCAGTAAACACAAAGCCATTGCGTGTTTGCCAGCCGGTGCTGCCACGCTCCCTTAAAAACGATGTAAGGTTACCTGCCTCAAATGCTAATGAGTCTAAGCCTGATTTCTTCGTCAGGTCTAATCCAAGTCTTAGTTCCAGCGCGCCGTTATCATAAATATGGTCGGTTGGTTGTAGTATAGCTGCACCGGCATCGTGCTCCATCATAAAGTAATCCCTGATGTAAAAAGGGCTGTCTTTACCAAAGGTGAATTTACCTTCGGCCCCAAACATAAATTCTTCGCGCTGGGTGTCGGTTTGGCGGCTCAGCCAGTCGATAAAGCCTATCTGCCAAAAATTTCCCGCCTGGTATCGCGTTAGCAAACCTTCAATATTCGGGCGAAAGTACATTAAGGTATCGTTCAGCATAGCACGCGGGAAATCATCAATTAAACCCTCACGCGGGAATTCACCGGCATTAAATAACCAGTGGCTGCTTTCAAAATGATAGTAAGCTACCGGTACAGCGCTTAAAAAATAGGGCTGCGCGCCGAATTCATGTATGGCATTGGTACCAACCCTGAAGCTATTATTACTGTCGATAACCAGGCCAAAATCCAATGCGGTACGTGTGCCTGAGTAAGTGCGTGAGCGGGGAATAAAGGCTTTATATTCGCGGTTATCTAACCAGCCCAAGGCATTAAAATGTACATCAAGACTATCTTGTGCAAAGGCTGCGGCTGATGTTATAAATAATAAGAATGCTAATAAGTAAAGTTTTTTAATCATAAAGGGTAATTATTTGTCAGGGGTATTTAATTCGCTGTAAATTTAACTATTCTGCTGTTTTTGCTGCCATTAAAAGGGTCGGTACGGATAGAAAATACCAGGTCGTAAGGGCCTTTTTGCTTTGGGGTGACAATTGTGAATTTGTAATATGTACTTTGTTGCGGCTTTAACGCAATATGATTAAATGTAGTATCGGCCGTCTGGATTTTCGCATCGCCCTTTTCATCAAAAAAACAAGCATCCAAATATACATGGTGTATGGTGCCGGTATTGCTAAAGTTGATGGCGAAAGGATACGGATTTTTGATCACAAGGCCAAAAGTGTGCTTTTGGCCGGATGGCAGGCTCATCTTGTAATTCCCATTATCAACAGTCACTTTTTGATAGGTACGCACATCATTAACCCAACCGGTATACCAGGTTCCGGCGGGTACTTTGATAGAATCAGTAGTTATGCCTTTCAGTTTATATTGCAGCACATATAAAACGCGTTTGTTTTGAATGCTGTCCTCAATAGGCCAAATGTCGAATTGGGTACCGCGATAATACCTCGAATCGTAGGAAAATCCTTTCAGCGTATTGTTATAATAATCGTATTTAGATGGGTTCTGAAAGCCTTCATTAAAAACCACATAGTTATCACCAGCCCTTTGCATAACCGCATAAGCCCATTGCTTAAACCCGAACTGGCTTTGCAATCTGCCGATAGGAATACCGGCTATCAGCGCGAAGCGCACACATAAAATAATTGCGATGTTGATATAAGCCACCGGTAAAAACCATTTCGGCAAATTTGGTTTTTGGGCGAAGTTGATCACGATGAGCAGGATCAGCGGTGCAAAGGAGATGTAGGTCCATTGCGGTTGTACCTCGCCGCGGAAAGATGAGATCAGGAAAAATATCGGTGTGCCAATGCAATTCACCATCAGGCAGCGGATAAAGGCATCTGTAATTTTGGTGCTGAAACCTTTGTAGAATAGATACCAACCGATGATTGGCCCTGCCATTAATATCTGCCCGAGGGGATAGAGGTAAGTAAATTCGGGATGATACTTTTCTGCCGAACGCTCAGACAAATGATAGTTAAGGGATGGGAAATTGTGATGTACCTGCCACAAAATATGGGGGATGAACAGTATGCCCGCTAACATTACGATCAGCCAGAAGGAAGGGCGTTTTAATAATTTGATGTTGGAGATAATGGTAAAGCTGATGAGTAATACTGCATGATACTTGCTATATAGTAAACAAGCGACTACTAAACCCAGGACAAAAGCCAACAGCCAGGTATCCTGCTCGATATATTTTTGGTAGAAATAATAAAATACAACAGCAAAAAAGAATAAAGGCGCATCGGGAGTTGTGGTGAACCCATACATGTGGCACATGAACATGCAGGCGATCACGATGACAAACAACTTGGCGCTGGCATTATATTTTTTCAGGATGAGCCATAGGATGTAAAATGATAGGGTACTGACAGTTATGGTCAATATCCGCAAGCCAAGCTCATTGTGCATAATGCTATCACCAAAGCGGATAAACAGCGCCACCATAGGGGGGTGATCGAAATAGCCCCAGTCCAGAAAACGGGAGTAGAGCCAATAATAGGCTTCGTCGGCATGAAGCTCAAGCGTATAACCTTGGATAATATTCAGCACCGTCCATCCAAACAGGAAATACCAGATGATCTTTTTAGACTGAAGTGAGTAACTGACAATGGTGCCCGGCATTCAAATATCGCTTTGGTTACAGCCCGTAAAGTTATAATAAAACTATGAAGCTGAAATGAAGCAAATTTATGCCCGGATAAAATATTTTACGCACTTTAGGCGAAAATTATTACCAATGAAAAGAGCTATAGAAATCCTAAAATTTCCACGCCAGCGCGTACTAAATGAAATAAGCCATTTAAGCGTTGAGCAACTCAACAAAATACCTGGTGGCTTTAATAATAACATCATCTGGAACCTTGGGCATATGATCGCTTCGCAGCAAGGCATTTGCTATTTGCGCGCCGGTTTGCCTGCCAGCGTTGAAGAAGCATTTTTTCACACTTATAAATCAGGAACTAAACCCGAAGGTTTTCTTGATGCTGCAGGAGTGGAGAAAATCAAAAAAATGTTGTTCACCACGCTCGAGCAATTAGATACTGATCAGGATAGCGGTATTATGGCTAACTATACACCGTTTGTTACCCGTTATGATGTTGAAATAAACAACATTGATGAGGCCATTGCTTTTTTGCCATTTCATGATGGATTGCATATTGGCTATATTATGAGTTTGAGGAAGCTGGTGTAATCCTAAGGTTTAAGTGGGTGTCATGCTGAGCCTAGTCGAAGCATGTGGGTGAGGCCTTTACGCTTATGTTTCGAGTGGCCTCAGCATGACCCTTACTTATGTTATCCTTAATTATATTTATCGTTAGCTATGCCCTTGAATACTATGCGGCTTATAAAGTTCCTCTAACTTTTTGATCTCCTCGTCGCTTAGTTTTAACGATAAGGCCGCTGCCGCATCTTCTAAATGGCCCGGTTTGCTTGCGCCAATAATAGGAGAGGTGATCACCGGCTTAGTTAGCATCCAGGCTAAGGCTACCTGCGCGTTAGGAACGCCATGTTGCTCCGCAATTTCGGTAACACGTTTTACGATTTCCATATCCGATTCATCAGTATACAATGATTTACCGAACGCATCGGTTTGCGCGCGCTTGGTATCGTTACGTTCTTCAGGTTTGCGTGTCAGCACCCCGCGCGCCAATGGCGACCAAGGGATAACCGCTATCTTCTGATCCTCACATAATGGCAGCATTTCCCGTTCTTCCTCACGATAGATTAGGTTATAGTGCGGCTGCATGGATACAAATTTGGTCCAGCCATTTAGTTCAGCTGTATACAACGCCTTTGCAAACTGCCAGCTATACATGGATGATGCGCCGATGTATCTTGCCTTACCGGCTTTTACAATATCATGCAAGGCCTCCAAAGTTTCCTCAATCGGGGTATCATAATCCCAGCGGTGGATCTGGTACAGGTCGACGTAATCTGTGCCCAGCCTTTTCAAGCTCGCATCAATCGCGCTCATGATGTGTTTGCGCGACAGGCCTTTATCATTTGGTCCCGGCCCCATTGGGTTGAATACCTTGGTGGCCAATACATAGTCGTCGCGTTTAGAAAAATCTTTTAGGGCGCGGCCGACCACTTCCTCACTGGCGCCGTTGGTGTATACATCGGCAGTATCAAAAAAGTTAATGCCTAATTCCAATGCCTGTTTAATAAACGGGCGGCTTTGTTCTTCGTTCAATGCCCATTGCCAGCGGTCGGTAGGTGTACCGTAGGTCATAGTGCCAAGGCATAGCCTTGAAACGATCATCCCGGTATTCCCAAATCTTGCAAATTCCATAATGCAGGTGTTTAATTAAAAAAAACGTTCAGGCAAGGTAGAAGTTTCAACTATTATCTAAAAGCGGATAACAAATATGTGACGGGTAAATCTGCGTTTCAATAGTGTTTCAGCATGAAACACTATTAGGTATATTTTGGAACAAAAACATTACAATAACGAAATTTTTCGAGTAAAACGATCGGAAAACAATAAAAATATGATGTTTTTTGACCATTTTTACGTGTAAAACAACCGTTTTAGAGCAAAAATGGGCTAAAAGTATTTCAAATGTGCTAATTGTTTCACCTGTTTTCGTGAAACAGTACAACAAAATGCTAAATTAATAATCGGTAAATTAGCACAAAAAAAGCATGGACGAATACCATAAAGAGATAGCCGCAATAGGCGCGAAAAATGCAGTTGAAATTACGGGGGATCTGATAGATTATTATAAGATCATGCAAAGGCCTAATGAGAGTTATAAAATTGTTTGGGAGAAAAAAGCGTCAACCCACATCAAGCATAAAGTTACCGCAGTAGTGAAGAAATATTTTATCCCGACTTTTTAAAGATATTAAGCAATAAAAAGCCCGGTTGTAATTTACAACCGGGCTTTTTATTAAAGTTCCCCTTTAGGGGGGCGGAGGAGATTAAACTCCTAATAATAACCTTGTTGGATCTTCAAGCAATTGTTTAACCCTTACCAGGAAGCTTACCGATTCACGGCCATCAATAATTCGGTGATCATAAGATAAAGCGACATACATCATCGGGCGGATAACAACTTGACCGTTGACAGCAACCGGGCGCTCAATAATATTGTGCATACCCAAAATTGCAGATTGCGGTGAATTGATGATCGGGGTTGATAACATCGATCCAAACACACCACCATTGGTGATGGTAAATGTTCCGCCTGTCATTTCCTCCAGTGATAATTTGTTGTCACGGGCTTTAGCTGCTAACGCTGCGACGGCTTTCTCAATTCCGGCAAGGCTTAAGCTTTCCGCATTCCGGATAACCGGAACCACTAAACCTTTTGGTGCAGATACCGCGATAGATATATCAGCATAATTGCTGTAAACTACTTCCTCACCTTCAATACGTGCGCCTACAGCAGGCCATTCTTTTAATGCCTCGGTTACTGCTTTGGTGAAGAACGACATAAATCCTAAGCCAACACCATTTTTCTCTTTAAATTTATCCTTATACTTAGCACGGATATCCATGATCGGCGACATGTCAACCTCGTTAAAGGTGGTCAACATCGCAGTCTCGTTTTTAACAGATACCAAACGCTTGGCGACTGTTTTACGAAGAGAAGACATTTTCTCACGTTTCTCGGTACGCTCACCCGGGTTGATCTCGGCAATCGGGGCTGCAACAGCTGCAGGTTTTGGAACAGGGGCAGCAGCCGGTGTATTTTGCGCTTTCAGTGCATCTTCCTTGGTTATTCTTCCGCCTACGCCGTTGCCATTTACGCTGGCAGGGTCAACGCCTTTTTCGGCTAATATTTTTGCAGCAGCTGGCGATGGTGTACCCGATGCATAGGTGGCTTGTTTTGATACATCAGCAGTGGTTAAGGCTAATTTTTCCTCTTCCTTTGCTTCTTCTTTAGTAGGAGTAGCGGTTGATGCTGATACTGCCGGGGCAGAAGCGGCTGAGCCGCCCTCTTCAATAGTACAAACTACGGCACCAATTGACAATACATCACCTTCTTTAGCTATTGTTTTTAAAGTTCCGGCTTTTTCGGCAGTAAGCTCGAAGGTTGCCTTGTCTGATTCTAATTCAGCAATTACTTCATCCATTTTTACCGCTTCGCCGTCTTTTTTTAACCACGATGCCAGTGTTACTTCGGTAATTGATTCGCCAACCGGCGGAACTTTGATCTCTAAACTCATATGTTTTAAGTTGTATGTTATGAGTTGTGAGTTTTAGTTAAGCGGTTACTTACAACACGCAACATACAACTCACAACAAAGTATTAATCAGCACTGGCCGTAGCCATTTTTTGTGTCGTTTTGTTAATTTTTTCCTTTAATACCGGGCCGGCAGGTGATTCAAATGCTTTAGAAATAATGTGCAATTGTTGGGCAGCATGTTGTTTCGCGAAACCTGTGGCAGTACTGCTACCTTCTAAACGTGATATTACGTCTAAATTCAACACATCGCCCTTGCGGAATTTGCGGCACATATATGGCCAGGCCCCCATGTTTTCAGGTTCTTCCTGTACCCATATAAATTCTGTGGCTTTGCTGTAATTAGCTTTTATTTTAGCCATTTGCTGAACAGGTGTCGGATATAATTGCTCGATACGAACAATGGCTACATCCTTACGCTGATCGGCTTGCTGTTTATCTAACAGATCATAATAGATCTTACCTGAGCAGAATAAAACGCGTTTAACTTTTTTCGCATCTGCAAAGCTGTCATCAATCACTTCCTGGAATTTCCCTTCGGTGAAATCAACCAATGGTGACACACATTTAGGGCTGCGAAGCAAGCTCTTTGGTGTAAACACGATCAATGGTTTACGGAAATCGCGGTGTATCTGGCGGCGCAAAATATGAAAGAAGTTTGCAGGTGTAGTGCAATTAGCTACCTGGATATTGTTATCGGCACAAAGTTCCATAAAGCGCTCAATACGTGCTGATGAGTGCTCGGGTCCCTGGCCTTCGTAACCATGTGGCAATAACATTACCAAACCGTTACCGCGTTGCCATTTTGTTTCTGCACTGGCTATGTATTGGTCAACGATGATCTGTGCACCGTTAAAAAAATCACCAAATTGTGCTTCCCATATAGTTAAAGCACTCGGATTCGCTAATGCATAACCATATTCAAAGCCTAATACACCATATTCAGATAATAAAGAATTGTAAATGCTGAATTTAGCTTCGGCTCCTATATTATCCATCGGGGTATATTCTTGTTCCGAATCAGCCAGTGTTAATACGGCGTGGCGGTGCGAGAATGTACCACGTTTCACGTCCTCGCCACTTAACCTTACGGCATGGCCTTCTTTCAATAAAGATCCATAAGCTAATAATTCGCCCATTGCCCAATCGAATACGTGGCTTTTTTCAACCATCGCATTGCGATCCTGGAACAATTTCTCTATCTTCTTGAAAAACTCTTTGTCCTTTGGTAATTCAGTCAGTGATTTACCGATAGCCAATAATTCATCTTTTGGAACAGCAGTCTCGGTTTTTGCAGTGGTTTCCTTTTCGGTAGCTATATGCAATCCTTCCCATGCACCGGCAAACATTTGGATAGGCTCGCTAAATCTCTCTTCAGCTTTTGATTCGTCTAATTGAGATTGTAAAAGATCGCGGAATTTCTTTTCAGATTCTTTTGCGAATTCTTCAGTGATAGAACCCTCAGCCAAAAGCTTGTCTAAATAAACTTTGCGTGGGTTTTCATGTGCGTCGATGGCTTTATATAATACAGGCTGAGTGAACTTAGGTTCATCAGCTTCGTTATGGCCATAGCGGCGGTAGCATAAAATATCTATAAATACGTCGCTGTGGAAAGCCTGGCGGTATTCCATAGCTAAGTTGATCACATAAGTAACTGCCTCAACATCATCGCCATTTACGTGGAAAACCGGCGAAAGTACAGTTTTGGCAACATCAGTGCAATAAGTACTTGAACGTGCATCTAAATAGTTAGTAGTAAAACCGATCTGGTTATTGATCACCAGGTGGATGGTGCCGCCGGTACTGTAGCCATTCAGTTTTTCCATTTGTAAAACCTCGTAAACTATGCCCTGGCCAGCAACTGATGCATCACCATGAATCAATATCGGCGCGATCTTTTCTTCGTCGCCATTATATTTAAAGTCGATTTTTGAACGGGTAAGACCCTCTACAACCGGGTCAACCGCTTCTAAGTGCGATGGGTTAGGGCAAAGGCTTAAGTGAACGCTTTTACCTTCGTCGGTTTTTACGTCGGTTGAATAACCTAAGTGATATTTAACGTCACCACTAAATGGTGAATCTTCATCATAATTTTTACCTTCAAACTCAAAAAAGATCTCCTTATAGGTTTTCTTCATGATGTTTGCCAAAACGTTCAAACGGCCACGGTGAGCCATACCGATGATGTATTCCTGTATGCCTAACGATGATCCTTTTTGGATAACCGAATCAAGTGCAGGAATAATAGCTTCAGCACCTTCTAACGAGAAACGTTTCTGGCCTAAAAATTTGGTACCTAAAAAGTTTTCGAATATTACAGCCTGGCTAAGTTTTTCAAACATCAGCTTTTTCTGTTCGACTGTAAACGATGGTGTGTTACGGGTGCGCTCCATACGCTCCTCAAACCATTTTATTTTTATCGGGTTGCGTACGTAGCGGTATTCAGCGCCAATGGTACGGCAATAAGTGTCTTCTAAAGCCTGGCGAATGTCGCGCAATTTGGCAGGGCCTAAACCAATTTCTACACCTGCATTAAATACGGTTTCATTGTCAGCCTCGCTCAAACCAAAAGTTTCCAGTTCTTTGCCCGGAAAATAGTGGCGGCGTTCGCGTACAGGGTTGGTTGTTGCAAACAAATGGCCGCGTGTGCGGTATCCATTTATCATATTAAGCACATTAATCTCTTTCAGAAAATGTTCAGGAGTTTCAGCACTTACTTCGGTTGCTTCGGCGCCACGGCCAAAATCAAAACCTTCAAAAAATTTCTGCCATCCAAAGTCGACAGAGGCGGGGTCTTGCTTATATTCTTCGTAAAGGGAATCAATAAAAGCTGCGTTTCCGCTATTTATATAATTTAGGCGATCCATGTGTAAAACCATTCAATTAAACGGTACAAAAGTAAGCATATGTGCTTACAAACTTTAAATTTAATTTATAAAACATTCATTTTAAAACAAAACAATAGGCTGTTGGCTGAAAATAAACAAGCGTTAGCGCTTATGTAACAGTTTGTGCAAAAAGTTGCGCACATAAGAAACACCCTCTAACGCTACGGCTATTAGCCCTATAATAACGGTGAAATCTTCGAAAGAGTTCATGATTGGTTGTTTTATTACATTATAGACGTGATGTTTAACCAAAAGTTACACCTAAATAATTTGTTTACAGCGTATTGACAGGCGATTTAACTTTATCAGCAGGCAGCCAGGTATCAATAAAACTATTTTTAGTCTCCAGATCTGTTTGACGGGCTGTATTATAATAGCGGCTATCTTTTGGGTCGCTACCTATGCCTGCAATAAAAGCCCAGTTTCCCCAATTGCTTGCCGGCGAATAGTCTATCAATTTTTCCTCAAAATAGGCTGCACCTTTGGTCCAGTCAACTTTAAGGATATTCACCAAATATCCGGCTGTTGTTTGCCTGCTGTAGTTGTTGATATAACCGGTTGCATTTAATTCGTGCATAATGGCATCGATCAATGGTGTTCCTGTTTCCCCATTTTTCCAGTTGGTAAAAAGTTCATCCTGGTTCACAGCGAAATCGCTTACATCGTTGCTATTTTTGGCTGTGATAAACTTTTGACCATGTTTTTTAAACATAAACCTGAAATAATCGCGCCACAGCA
Source organism: Mucilaginibacter sp. (assembly GCF_965225845.1). Classification (GTDB taxonomy): domain Bacteria; phylum Bacteroidota; class Bacteroidia; order Sphingobacteriales; family Sphingobacteriaceae; genus Mucilaginibacter. The sequence goes on along the minus strand of NZ_CBDDBL010000002.1, from coordinate 2,699,128 downwards.
ATTCCACAATTAATGGACTATTGTTATGCTGGTTATCCTCGTTTTTTAAAACATCCCAATAAATTTGTCGTAAGGAAATACAGCCAACAGATATCCACGGCGAAAGGTGGGACGTGACAAATAGACTATCGATTTTCCCATTTTTAGCGCTTACAGCGCTATTATTTGATATAAAATAATTTAGTTGTCTTAGTGCTTCCGTTTCGCCGCCAATGAATTTAGTTGTAGCGCGAGGATCGTCAGCAGGCTCGGTAAGGCCTAATTGCCGTAAAGTTGGTAATTCGCCGGCATCGGTGATAACTGGAGTATGAATTTCTCCTGGTGTATCAATACAAGGGCGAACGTTGCTATCGCGTTCAATTTTCTTTTTAAAAGTGACAAAGCTGTCCGGTATATCCTTTATTGGGAACGGAAGATCCTCTTTATGATAAAGCGTATGGCCGATGAAGTGTTTCAGGTTAAGCTTTATCTTCCATAAGGCTGTTTCCACCTGCTCAGATATTGATGTTTCTTCATAAGCTACTTCACGGTGATGATAAACCTCGTTAACATGGTATTCCTCACATAATTGCGGAAGTATTTCGGCAGGATCGCCTATGCGGATCACTAACTCAGCGCCATGCTCTTGCAGATTTTTACGCAGATCAGCAACAGATTCAAATAAAAATCTTGCACGAAAATTGCCTGTTTTGAACTCGCCTGATGAAGATTTTGTGAAATAAAAGGGATCAAAACAATATACGGGCAAAATTTTATCAGCTTTACGGATAGCTTCTAACAGTATTTCGTTATCGTGTATTCGTAAATCATTTCTAAACCAAACCAGAATAGTTTTTTCGCTCATGTATAGCAGACCCTTTAGAAAAAAGTGGTGTACAAAAGTTGCAAATTTTTATTTGTTTTTCGCATGTGTAGTAATTATTTGACATGTGCTAAACATTTTTAGTATTGATCGCTTATTGTAATATCAAATTTTATTACCCGTTTAATTATAGATAAGCATGACATATAGGTGTTTATCTATGCTTAATTTTATATCATAATTAAAATTATATGGCAACTATAGAAGGTATCAGAAAAGCATACATCGATTATGTGCTTACAGAAGGCGTTCAACCAAAGTCGGTTTATATATTCGCCAAAAAAAATAAAATGACCGAGGCTGAGTTTTACCAGTTCTTTGGTTCGTTTGATGCGATCGAGGAAAGCATATGGTCAGGTTTTGCATTGAATACCCTGATTGAAATCCGTGCGCAGGAAGTATGGCAGGAGTATTCATCGCGCGAGAAGGCATTGTCATTCTTTTACGCTTTTTTTGAGTTGCTTAAAGGCAGCCGCAGCTTTGCGGTTTACAGCATTAAAAAGCAACCTAAAGGATTTACAACCCCTAAAGTATTTGAAAAGTTAAAAGAGATTTTCGAAGGTTTTGCCGAAGAGGTCATCAGTGAAGGCATTGAAACAGGAGAATTATCCGATCGTAAATTTTTGTCGAAACGTTATAAAGATGCCTTATGGATACAATTTGTATTTGTGCTTAATTTCTGGATCAACGACAGCTCAACCGGCTTTGAAAAAACCGATGAAGCGATTGAAAAAGGCGTTAACGTAACCTTTGATCTTTTCCAGCGCTCACCAATTGACAATCTTTTTGAGTATGGCAAGTTTTTAGCTAAAAACGGCGGTATGAAAGAAAAGATGGGATTTGGCCAATTTTAATAAACCAGTTCTTTACCATTGTTATTCCGGTCATCCAGAATGACAAGTTTATAGATTTAACCCTTTGAAAAACTTCTTCGCAATATTCGATATGGATGGTACCCTTATCGATAATACACCCTATCACTTTAAATCGTGGCAGGCATTTTTTAAAAATCATAGTTTAGGCGATATCACCGAGCAAACCTATAAAACAGATATTAGTGGTGTCCCTATCATTGAAACGTTAAGGCGGTTATTCCCTAACGCTGATGAAGCAACACTAAAAGGATACCTTGATGAAAAGGAAAAATTCTACCGAGAAATTTATGCGCCATTTTTAAGGCCGATAAATGGATTAGAGAATTTCCTGTCCGAAATGAAGAGTGCTGGCATAAAAATGGCCATGGCATCATCAGCAACCATGGGTGATATTGATTTTATACTCAATAAAGTGCCCATCCGTGATGATTTTGAGGCTATTATTGATGGCAGCCGGGTAACCAAAGGGAAGCCAAATCCGCAAATTTTTTTAAAGGCTGCCGAAGAATTGAATGCCAAGCCTGAGGATTGCGTGGTATTTGAAGACTCGTTGGCTGGAATTAAAGCTGCCAATGCAGCTGGCATGAAAGTGGTAGGCATTACTACCGGGCATGCGGCAGCACAATTGCAACCATCAAATTTGACAATAGACGACTATTCTACTTTGACGGTACAAAAGCTGGCTGCATTATTTGAGTAGTTTATGGAGTGTTTTTCTCATCATAAATTACGTATATGAACAAAAAAGATATGAGCGATACGCCAAAAGAACAAAATAGTATACCAACCAGTAAAGTACAACGATCAGGTAAGTTTGTGAAGACAGGCTTTAAGATCGGGGGTAATTACATCAAACATTATTCAAAAAAACTGTTTAATCCTGAGATGGATAACAGCGAATTAAATGAGGATAATGCTGCCGACATCTACGAATCATTAAGCGAGTTGAAAGGCAGTGCCTTAAAGGTAGCCCAAATGCTGAGTATGGACAAAAACTTGCTGCCGCAGGCTTATGTAGATAAGTTTTCGCAATCGCAGTATAATGCGCCGCCATTATCTGGTCCGCTTATCGTGCAAACTTTCAAAAAGAATTTAGGTAAAACACCTGAGCAGATCTATGATAAATTTAATCTGAAATCCACCAATGCAGCCTCAATAGGGCAGGTGCATTCAGCTGAACTAAATGGCAAAAAGTTGGCGGTAAAGATACAGTACCCGGGTGTTGGCGATTCTATATCATCCGACCTAAAGTTGGTTAAGCCATTCGCGTTCCGCCTACTTGGTATGAGCGAAAAAGAACTTGATGTTTACATGCGCGAGGTAGAAGAGCGTTTGTTAGAAGAAACAGATTATGAACTGGAAATTCGCCGATCGGTAGAGTTTTCAAACGCTTGCGCTAATTTAAATAACATCGTATTTCCGACCTATTATCCTGAATTATCAAGCAAACGCATTATCACCATGAGTTGGCTTGAAGGTCAACACTTGAAAGAATTTTTAGCTACTAACCCATCACAGGAGTTAAGAAATACAATAGGGCAAGCGCTGTGGGATTTCTATAACTTTCAGCAGCATGAATTACGCGCCGTGCACGCCGACCCGCACCCTGGTAATTTTATGATCACTCCTGACGGTAAGCTTGGTGTAATTGATTTTGGTTGTATAAAAGAAATGCCTGAAGATTTCTATTCGCCGTTCTTCTCGTTAACATCAACTAATTTACTGGATAATAAAGAGGAAACGATCAAGGCGTTTCGCTTGCTGGAAATGATCCATCCAAATGACACGCCAGCCCAAGTTGAGTTTTATTACGGGCAGTACAAACAAATGATCCGTTTATTCGCCATGCCTTATATTGATAGCACATTTGACTTTAGCGAAAGTAAGTTCTTTGACGAATTATATAGTTTCGGCGAGAAGATATCAAAAATGCCGGAGTTTAAACAGGCGAGAGGTGTAAAGCACTTTATTTATGTTAACCGCACTAACTTCGGCTTATACAATATTTTACATGAGCTAAAAGCGACAGTTAAAACAGATACTTACAAGCCGCATGTAACAACACAGTTTACGGTAGACAGCTTACAATAATTATAACATGATATTAAAAGACTCATTTGTACATCACGTACATTTTTGGTTAAATGATAAAGCAGATAGCGCGAAATTTATTAATGGCTTGCAAGCATTAACTGCTATAAAATCAATAAAAGACATACATATCGGCATACCGGCAAGTACAAGCGGCGGCCCGGTAGATAACTCGTATGATGTTTCCTTGCTCATTATATTCAATAGCCAGGCTGATCATGATTCATATGATGTAGATCCTATTCACCAGGAGTTTATAGCGAAATATGCTGAGCTTTGTTCAAAGGTAGTTGTGCAGGATAGCATAAATGTCTAATATCGTCAGCATATTCCATTCAGGAATACGCTGATGCAAACAGGTTCTGATTTATATTGTTGCCCATATATGAAAGTATTAATCGCAGGTGCTAACGGTTACATCGGTACAAGGCTAATACCTGTTCTTTTAGAACAAGGGCATGATGTGGTTTGCCTGGTGCGGGATAAGCGCCGCTTTCATGAGCAAAGTGACTATAGTGATAAAGTTCAGCTATTAAAAGGCGACTTGTTGCACAAGGAATCTATAGACGAATTCCCTGCTGATATTGAAGCTGCTTATTACCTGGTGCACTCTATGTCGCAAAATGAAGATTTTGCCAAATTAGAAGCATCATCTGCAGAGAATTTTGTGGAGGTGCTTAACAAAACCAAAGCCAGGCAAATCATCTATTTAAGCGGAATCACAAATGATACTAATTTATCCAAGCACCTGCAATCGCGCAGGCATGTAGAGGATGTTTTAGCTGATGCTAAGTCGCCTTTAACCGTTTTAAGGGCATCTATCATTATTGGTTCCGGCAGTTCATCGTTCGAGATCATTCGTGACCTGACGGAAAAGCTGCCATTAATGACTGTACCTCGATGGGTTAATACAAAATGCCAACCAATCGGTATCCGTGATGTGTTAGGTTATTTAGAAGGTGTTTTGTTGAATGAACAAGCCATCAGCAAAACTTTTGATATTGGAGGGCCGGACATATTAACATTTAAGGAAATGATGTTGGGTTACGCTAAAGTGCGTAAACTAAAAAGATACATTATTACTATTCCTTTCCTTTCGCCAAAAATATCATCATACTGGCTTTACTTTGTTACCTCAACAAGCTACCAGCTTGCGCAAAGCCTGGTTGACAGCATGAAAAATGAGACCATTGTAAAAGATCACGCGATTGATGAAGTGGTGCCGCGCAAATGCCTGCATTATGAAGAAGCTTTAGAATTAGCTTTTAATAAGATCGAACAGAATTCAATTGTATCCAGCTGGAAAGATGCCCTGAATATGGGCTACCTCAACTCAGATTTTATGGATCAGATCAAGGTGCCTCAAAATGGTACATTAGAGTATAAAGTCAAGCTTTCTATTCCTGGTGATGATCAACAAGTTTTAGATAATATTATGGCTATTGGTGGCAACCGCGGCTGGTATTATTGGGACTGGATCTGGGGGATTCGCGGTATGCTGGACAAAATGGTAGGCGGCGTAGGTTTGCGTCGCGGCCGTACCAGCAATGTAAGCGTGTCGCCGGGTGATGTTATCGATTTTTGGCGGGTATTATTGGCTGATAAAAAAACCAAGCGATTATTATTGTATGCTGAAATGAAATTACCGGGCGAAGCCTGGCTTGAATTTAAGATCATCGATCGCAATGGTAAAAAAATACTCTCGCAAATTGCCACCTTCAGGCCTAACGGTTTAGTAGGCAGGTTGTATTGGTATAGTATGCTGCCTTTCCATTTATTTATCTTTAAAGGAATGGCAAAGCAACTTATCGCATTTAAAATTCCAAAGGTTAGCCTTTCACATTCATAAAACTCCATGCAAAAGCACATATTATTAACCGGGGGTACCGGCCTTATTGGCACGCAGTTAACAAAAATTTTATTGGCAAAGGGCTACCAGGTAAGTCATTTAGGCAGAAAGCCTGGTAATGACCCTAATGTTAAAACCTTTCTATTTGATACAGCTAAAAAAGAAATTGATCCGGATTGCATAGACGGGGTTGATACTATTGTTCATTTAGCCGGTGCGGGCGTAGTGGATAAAAGATGGACAGATGAGCGCAAACAGGAGATCATCGATAGTCGTACCAAGTCAATTGAATTGATATATGGCCTTCTTCGCCTAAAAAATAATATCGTCAAATCAGTTATTTCAGCGTCAGCTACAGGTTACTATGGTGATAGGGCAGATGAAGTTTTAACTGAAGAAAGCAAACCCGGTAATGATTTTTTGGCTGAGGTATGCCTGAAATGGGAGGCTGCTGCGGATGAGGGATTGGAGTTAGGTTTGCGTGTGTTGAAACTACGTACAGGCATTGTTTTGGATAAAGATGGCGGCGCTTTACCGCAATTAGCTAACCCGGTAAAATGGGGAGTAGGCTCACCACTGGGTACGGGCAAACAATGGATGCCGTGGATCCATTGGCAGGATGTAGTTAATTTGTATATTTATGGTATCGAAACCCCCGGGTTAAGGGGTGTTTATAATATGACAGCGCCAAACCCTGTAACCAATCAGCAATTAACCAAAGCGGTGGCTAAACAACTCAATAAACCATTTTGGGCGCCAAATGTGCCCGAGTTTGTTCTAAAGTTGCTCATGGGTGAAATGAGGGTCGCAGTATTGGAGAGCGATAGGACATCGGCACAAAAAATTGAATCTGCAGGGTTTAAATTTGAATTTCCTGAATTGCAGGGTGCATTAAAAAATATCTATGGCTAATAATAATCCAGTTACTATATTTTGGTTCAGGCGCGATCTTAGGATCGAAGATAATGCCGGTTTGTACCGCGCTTTAAAAAGGGGCAACCCGGTATTGCCCATATTTATTTTTGATAAAGAGATATTAGACAAGCTGGAAGATAAAGATGATGCACGCGTCACCTTCATCTATAATGCCATTGAAGATATAGACAAAGAGTTAAAAAAACATGGCAGCAGTTTATTGGTATATTATGATAAACCGGGAAATGCCTGGTCGAAACTTTTAAAAGACTATCAGGTATCGGCAGTTTACACTAACCATGATTATGAACCTTACGCCAAAAAGCGGGATGATGAGGTCACAAAACTATTAAAGAAGCACGACATTGAATTTAAGACTTTTAAAGATCAGGTAATATTCGACCAGGATGAAGTTTTAAAAAATGATGGTACACCTTACACTGTTTATACACCATATCAGCGGAAATGGTACGAGACACTTAAACCGTTCTATCTTAAAGCCTATCCTACAAAAAAATATTTGCATAACCTGTTAAAAACAGATAGTTTAAAAATTCCGTCCCTTAAGGAAATAGGCTTTGAAAAAAGCATGGTGGATTTTCCTTCACGGCGATACGAAGAAGTTATCAAGGATTATGCTGATAAACGCGATTTTCCGGGAATTAAAGGAACATCACATATTGGTTTACACTTACGATTCGGCACAGTAAGTATTCGAGAGTTAGCATCGACAGCAAATGGATATAAAGAAAAGACCTGGCTGAATGAACTGGTTTGGCGCGAGTTTTACATGATGATACTGGATCATTTTCCGCATACCATGGATCATGCCTTCAGGCCTGAGTATGATAAGATCAAATGGATAAATGATGAACAACAGTTCAAGGCCTGGTGCGAAGGGAAAACTGGTTTTCCATTAGTTGATGCAGGTATGCGAGAATTGAATGCCACAGGCTATATGCATAATCGTGTACGTATGGTTGTAGCCAGTTTTTTAGCCAAGGATCTGTTAATAGACTGGCGTTGGGGCGAACATTATTTTGCCCTCAAACTACTCGATTACGAAATGGCAAGCAATGTTGGCGGCTGGCAATGGGCGGCAGGCAGCGGTACAGATGCGGCGCCATATTTCCGCATTTTCAATCCTGAATCTCAGCTTAAAAAGTTCGATCCTAAATTTGAGTACATAAAAAAATGGGTTCCGGAGTATGCTGACTTTACGACATATCCAAAACCCATTGTTGATCATGCTTTTGCACGTGACCGTTGTTTAAAGGCATTTAAATTGGCCCTTGCTAAATAATTACGGATAAACTCTTCTCACCTCAAACTCAAAACGTAAACAACTATTCACCGGAACAGATATATCAGCGCTTTGGGGTACTTCACCATATCCTAACGCTGATGGAAATATCATTGAAACTGTTGATCCGGTTGTAGTATGGCTCAATGCTTCCTGAACACCCTTGGCTAAAGCAGGTACGTCCAAACTTGTCGTATCAGCAATGCTGTTATTGTGTTGAGTGAAAACTTGATTATCAAGCAATCTACCATAAAAGTTGGCTGTGATTGTTGAGTTTTGGTTTATCGTATCAGTGCCTGTTCCCGGCGTTCTTATTGAATACCAATAATTGGTGCCTGGCAGGTTAACCGATGGGGCCTTTACATAAGTTATACCAGTTGTTGGTATATAATTTTGAATTACCTGTTCATCATAAGCTTCTTGTGCTTTATTATATGAATATTGGTACCCAAATGTGTTTGTACCGTAAACCATATCTGTTTGTTTAGAAATTATGTGCACATATATATCCAGGCTCTGGTTACCTGCAATATGACTGCCGGAAATATTGATACTGCCCGAACCATAACCAGCCTTTCCAAAACCTAATTGTGATGGTATAAGCATCCGTATTCTGCCGCCACTGTATTTTAAATCATTAAGAATAGCAATTTCAACTCCCGGCGGAATAGCACCACTTGCAATATGGCCAACATAACCAAAAAAATGATTTGCAATTGTATCAGAAGTGGTATACAATCCATCTAAGCTTTTTAAAGTGAATACAAAGGATATTTGATCCGTATAAACTAAAGGTGTTCCTGTACCAGGGCTTAAAATTTGATAGTATATACCTGATGTATCGCCGCCTACAGTATCTTTTTGCATACCGGTTAGATTATTGCTCTTAATATAGCTTTGTATCTGGGTTTGGTCGTATTGTGCAATGGTTTGTTCAACACCATTTTTTCGGCACGACATAAACCCAATAGTAGAAAGTAGTAAAAGAGTAAAAATTGTTTGTTTCATTTAATTAATTAGTTACACTATAAATTCTTATGTTAAAATCAAGAATAGCATTTGCTGGTAATCCGAGGTCTGCTTGTGCGTAGTGCCCATAAGCGTATCTGGATGGTATGAGTAATCTTACTTCTCCGCCTGCATTACATTCAGGTATACCCAATTGCCACCCCGAAATTACATTGGCCAACACATATGCGGGATGATAGATACCTGTTTCATAAAATTGGGTTTCTCCGGTTCCTTTTTGGTTAAAGTAACTCCCTGTATCGCCCACAGTAACTTGTGTTGAAGTTGTATAAAGCGTACTTGTTGTCCCAGTATCAATTATCATATAATAAACACCAATGGTGTCGTTATTTTGTACATGTTTAAATTTGCCTTCCAGTCCGGCGCTCCTGATGTATTTACTCACAAGGGAATCATCTATTTTAGCCTGAGCCGCATATTGTGCAGGGCCAAATAAGGATGATTTTGTGCAAGCCGTAAAACAGCAAACCAAACAAAGCGCAATTATTAACAGTGTCCTGTTCATTTAATTTTCAAACGGCAAATTTATTCTTTTATAATTCAAAAACGGCAGCTTAACATTTTTTAACAAATATTACAGTGATTTAACCCGTTAAACGGCAAAATATTATAACAATAATTGATTTTTGTGATGTTTAAGGCTTGTAGTTCAGGGTGAGTTGATTGATTTTTTCAAGCATATTAATTAAATACTGCTTGTCGTTTTCATTTATGTGCGCGTTTAAATAATTATTAAATTGCTTTACAACCCCTCGGGCTAAGTGGCGTTTTTCTTTTCCAAGTTCAGTAAGATATATTTTAACCGATCTTTTATCACCTGGGTTTGATTCACGGTAGATCAATCCTGTTTTCTCCAGCTGGTTGAGCATACGTGATAAACTGGTTGATTTTAATCCCAATAATGCTGCAGCTTTTGAAACCGTTGTGCCCTCCTGCTCATCAATATTTATCAGCAAATAACCTATTGATTGTGTAATGCCAAATTCAGTTACCAGTTGGTTATAACGGTTGGCAACGGTTTGCCAAACTATCTTCAAAAAATAGTCAATAGTTTCCTGGCTTTTTACATTGTTTCGCATAGTTCACAAACATAAGTAAATTTTGATCCCTCCGCAGTTACCAGCCTAGTTTAGTGTCATCACCACGCGGATCAGCACCGCCTTCATAATGGCCCCATTTAGTTTTTAAAATGGCATCAACGCGTCCGATTCCTTTACGGTCTACAAATTTGTAACCCTTATTTTGCAATTTACGAAGCGTTGTGCTATCAACAGCGCCCTTTTCAATATAAACCTCGTCAGGCATCCATTGGCTATGGAAACGTTTTGAAGTTACGGCCTGCTGCATACTTTGGTCAAACTCAATCACATTTAATATAGTTTGAAATACTGATGTGATAATGGTTGATCCGCCCGGGGTACCTACTACCATAAAAAGTTTCCCATCTTTTTCAATGATGGTTGGCGTCATTGATGATAACATGCGTTTGCCTGGTTGTATACTGTTAGCCTTACCCCCAATAAGGCCAAACATGTTTGGTACGCCCGGTTTTTCACTAAAATCATCCATCTCGTTATTTAGTAAAAAGCCCCCGCCTTTAACAAATATTTTCGACCCGAATGAATCGTTTAATGTAGTGGTGATGGCTACCGCATTACCATCGCGGTCAACAATGCTGTAATGCGTAGTTTGGTCACTTTCATAACCAACAAATGTGCCCGGTTTAATAGACGCGCTTGGTGTGGCTGCGTTCCAGTTAAAGCTTTGCATGCGCGACGCGATGTATACCGTGTTTAATAAACTATCTACCGGAACCTTAAAAAAATCAGGGTCGCCTAAATATTTTGAACGATCGGCATATACCCTACGCTCAGCTTCAACTATCAATTGTATTGTTGAATCCTGGCTATATCCCCACCTGTGCAAAGGGTAATTTTCAACTGATTTTAATAATTGAATTAAAGCGATCCCGCCGCTTGAAGGAGGTGGCATGGTGATGATTTTAAATCCCTTGTAAATGCCAATAATAGGTTTGCGCCATACTGCATGATAGTTTTCAAGATCTTTTTTGGTGAAGATGCCGTCTCCAATTTTCATTTCGGCAATCAGCTCATCAGCAACAACGCCATTGTAAAATCCTTCACGACCTTTATCACGAATCAGTTGCAGGGTTTTTGCCAGGTCAGTTTGTACCAATAAATCGCCTTGTTTCCATTTATCACCTTTTAAAAGGTATGATTTGCCGGGATTAAGTTTTTTGAATTTTGCTGCATTATTATTCAAATCATTAGCCAGATTCGCGGTTATATTAAATCCATTTGTGGCCAAATCAACAGCAGGTTGAACAAGATCAGCCCATTTTAATTTACCATACTTTTTATGTGCCTCAAACATCCCATCAACAGATCCGGGTATACCCGATGCTTTATGCGTGTATAGGCTCATGTCAGGTATTGGGTTTCCTGCGGAATCAAGATACATATTTGTAGTAGCGGCACCGGGTGCCTTTTCCCTGAAATCAAGCGTGTTACTTTGCCCGTCCGCACCGCGGTATACCATAAAACCTCCCCCGCCAATATTACCGGCCTCGGGTAAAGTAACCGCCAACGCAAACTGAACAGCTATAGCAGCATCAACCGCGTTACCACCTTTTTTTAAAATATCTAAACCAACTTTTGATGCATCCGGGTAAGCACAAACTACCATACCGTTATAAAATTCGCCACCACTTGTATTACCTAATGCCCCTTGTACGCAACTGTTTAATAATGGCAATGCTAAGAAAATTAATAGGGTATAAGCTGCTTGTTTGAGTTTAATGATTTTTAGCATTTTAATATCAGGGGTTATATGTATTCAATCAAAATAAAATAACATTGAATAAAGCACTAAAATAGAATATTTTGATACATTGACGTTTAAAACCAAATTGTTTTTTGTTAAATATCAGCATAATTATTAGCTGACCACTTGTTTTTTTGGCTATCAATGCCATAAAATGTAATTTCGCCCGTTATTGATTGTAACATTTATATATACAAAGTTATCATTGATGAAAAAAATATTTCTTACCTTATTTATTTCAGCAACATTTTTACTGGTTGCTAACCTATCAAATGCCCAGGACAATCAGCCGCAAGGCAACGGAGATTACAGAACGGCAGTAGGGCTAAAGTTTGGGCCTTTTGAAAGTGGCATCTCTGTAAAATATTTTCCAACCAGTAATGTTTCTTATGATGGATTGATCGGTTTTCGGGATCATGGTGTTGTATTTACCGGGTTATATGAATTAAACCAGGAAGCCTTTAATGTACCGGCTTTAAAATTTTATTATGGATTCGGCGCGCATATTGGCGCGGTAGGTAAAGGCGAGATTGATGATTTTAATGGGGCTGAATACTATAATAGCAGCCACATTTTATTAGGCGCAGATGGGGTTATAGGATTGGAGTATACATTACCGGGCGCACCCATTGCTATAAGTCTTGATCTTGACCCAAGAATTGAATTAGCCAGCGGCCCTTATTTTGATCTTGCGCCGGGGTTAGGGTTAAAATACACTTTTTAGATACTTTTGAAAAGATCGTTATCGTATGATCACGATCTTTTTAGCATAAATAGTTGCGCCAAGCATCAACTTTAATACATATACTCCCGCAGGTTGATTAGCTACATTAATTGCAGTGCTGTAATTACCCGCCGGTATGCTTTGTGTATCAGTATAAACAGTTCTGCCAACACTGTTTACCAGGCTCATGTTCATTATTGTGGTTGCAGGTGCATCAAACAACACATTTAATACAGTATTTGTAGGTACGGGATATACCGTAAAGCCAATGGCATCGGTGCTTCCTGTAGGTGTGTTTATATATACGTAGGTTGACGATGTATCGGAACAACCTGTGCCTGACGTTACCCTTACCTTGTAATTGCCGCTGCCGGCCGGGATATATGTTTGGCCTGTAGCATTATTAATGATACTACCATTTAAATACCATTGGTTACCGCTAGAGAAATTAGAACTTAAAACCGAGCCATTACTAGTTATAGTCGGCCTTATCAAAGTTATAGGCAGCCTGGTGTCTGACGCGCAACTCGCACTTATTACCTTTAAATTATAAAAATAATAGTAGTAGTTTAAAGGATTAACACCTGTGCCTGTGGCAGTATTGCTTGTAATAGTAAACACACTATCAATTGTAAAAGGGTAGCCGCTTACACCCGCGTTATTACGATAAATAGTAACATTGGCATCATATGATACATTAATGGAATAATCACCGGCTGCAGGGATCAATAGATTCAAGTTATATACTTTGCCCGTATCTGCCGGGTCATCAGATTGTGCACCCTGCTGTGGATTTGTTGCGGTAGCTACTGCATTTATGGTTGTGCTTGATAGTGTTTCGCCGCCGCTGTTGGTTACATTAAAAGTTATCGCTCCCGGGTAGCCAATGTACAAACGGGCACTTTGTAATATGACAGGTGCGTTTGCATGCACCAAAACCGACGGTCCGAATTGATTATATCCACCCCCGGTGAAAACTTCCTTAGTAGCAGGCCCTATTGTGCCGCTAAAATCATTTAGTCCGGCATAAACTGTTTTGTTTGCGGGTATTTGTGATGCAGTTGCAGGTGAACCTGTTGCAATAGGTGAGGTATCAGTAGTGTTATTATACCAAAAGATAGTACCATCGCCAATTCCCGATAAAGAGTATTTACTGGTTTCGATACAATAGCTGGCTTTAAGATCGCTGACAGTAGGCGCCGTATTAATAATAACAGTGCTTTTTGCTGTATCGTTTGATGTAATTACATCCCCCGGCAAACTTGTTGATGCAACAACAGTGTAAGTTGCCCCTGCAACAGCGTTAAAGGTTGTGTTTAAAGTAAAATCGGCTTGTTGTAATGGTGTCAATGTGCCTGTGTACGTTTGTGTAAATGTAGTAACCGTATTGCTGGCTGATGTTACCTTAACAATAACCGGTATATTACTAATATTTGCTGACCCATAATTAGTAAGCACAACCGTAATTGGCGTAGCGCCTGAACAGCTTCCGGCAGGTTCAGGGTTTGCAATAGAAACTACCCCTGCGTCGGTTGTTGATTTTATAAATTTCACACGGTAATCCTGGGTTTCACCTTTTGCATACGAACCGCATGCCTGTACAGCTGCAGTATCGTTAGTTTCAGTTAATACAACTCTCAACAAGCTATAATTGCCCGGAACTACGCTTATCGGAACTGTGATGTTACTATTATAGGTGCCTGTGCCATTAATTACCCCGGTTGTGGCCACTAATTCGCCAGCGCCGTTAAAATTGCCATCGCCATTCCAATCAATATATACTTTAGCAATTTTATTGAAATTGTTGCCGCAGGTACCTAAGGTTAAGCTTAAGGGATAGGTTTTACCCGCGATTAAACTATCGGTAAGGCTGGTATAATCAGCGTAAGTTGTGCAACCTGCAGCCGGCGTATTATTTATATTTGATATGGTGAAATTATTTACACGGGAATCTGCACTCGACGTTGGCCCGGATGTACAATAGGTGGTGCCACCAACTCCGGTAGCTATCAGGGAGTAGGCTTGTCCGCCTGATTTTAAAGTGTTTTTGTGCGATACAGTAATAGTATATTCTCTGCCGGGTACAGATTTAGCTACATAAACTTGCTCCACATTATCGCGTATGTTATTGCCTGTTGTTGCAGGGTTAATTGGGTGTGCCGGATCTAATATCCAGGGCATAAAGATTGTAGTGCCATCGCTAACGCTTATATCCAGGTCATTAACCAATTTTATTGTTGGGTCATAAGCGGTATCAATGGTTGATGCTGTACCTGCGGGATCTGTCCAAGATATAGTAGCCATTAATGGTCCATCCCCTGATGCCACTACATTAACTGTTTGTGTTTGTCCCTGAGATAGTGAATCTTCCTGTATTATACTTTTTGTGCCATTATCGGTTATTGCCTGTGCCGCATTTTTGGTGTTCAGCAATCCCCAGCCGTACATGTAATCCGGGCCGACACTACCGGCATCAAGAGCAGTTGCGCAAGCAAGCCCCTTTAAAGTGGCGGCCCGCATAAATTTACCGGAATGCTTTTCTGCATAATATTCCTGCAACAGGTACAAAGACCCGGTAACATTTGGCGCAGACATAGATGTACCGCTTAATGTGATATAAGTTGTTGGGGTTGCGCTACCGCACGATAATACGTTTTCGCCCATACCCATGATGTCGGGTTTAACACGCCCGTCATCCGTAGGGCCATAACTGCTGAAATAGCTGGCAATAATACTGCTGTTACCCGGTGGGCCGTAAGGTAAAGCACCAACAGAGCCTACGGTTAAAATGTTTTTTGCATTACCTGTTGTTGCAATGCCTTTAAACCCATATTGACTGCTGATATCGCTGGCGGCTGTGCGGGTTTTTGTTACCAAGGTTGGATTTGTTGCACTTTGGTACCCTTGGTATGTTCCGCCAATAGCAGGGCCATTATAACCGCGCGAATTCCCGGCTGATTCTACAATGAGAAAATATGGGGCGTTATATGCTATCTGGTCGAATGATTGTGCCCTGTCATCATACATGCCAAATGCATAATCAACGGTATCTCCCGGTAATCCGTACCAGGTCCAGTTACCGTTGGCATCCAGGTCCCATCCTGCTACATCGCCATAGGAGTGGTTTGATAAAATCAGACCGGGGGCGGCGGCACTCATGGTAGTTATATCATTATTGAAATCATAAGATTGGAGTGTGGCAGCATTAAAAGCCATCCCTTTTGCAGGTGCGTAAACACCTTTCGCCATTATTGTGCCGGCTACGTGGGTAGAGTGGTCAAGAACCGATTCTGTAGTTTTAAGAGTGATCGTTTTACCGGCAAATTCCTGGTGAGCTGCATATACAGCGCCGCCATCCCATTCACCTATTTTATTATTTAAAAAAGTACTTGACCCCGACAGATTTAATCCTGAACTGCCGACCGGCTGCACCGCATTGGTTTGGGTTGTTGCAGCTGATATTATATTATCGAAAGTTTTAAGATAAACTGGGAACCCCCTGCGATTTAAACCTTGTAAAGCTTTTATACCGCCATCTTTGGTTTTACTACGGATTTTCCAGCCATGTACTGTTGCCTGTGCCATAGCTGATTGATGGCTATTGGTATAAATAGTATTTTTTTGGATTGACAGATCCTGAAGCGCTTTCTTTTTACCGGCAGTAACCAGTTGTTGCTGACAAAATGCATCCCCGGCGAAAACAAATAATAAAAAACCAGTAATAATTGCCGAGTAGCGTTTATTCATACACCCTGAAAATAAATGTTTTAACTTGTTAAATTTTAGTTTAACAAGTTTCTGTAATTTAAATCGGATTATGAAATTTTTTACCTGTTAAAACGGATAATGAATCAACGAAATGTGATTGACTAGCAATTATGATTAACTATATCTTATCTATCCTGATCCACTTCATACCTGCGGCTTCAGCTGCGCGGGTACCTGCTTCACCATCTTCAAAAACCAGGCAATTTTCGGGTGCTACACCAAGTTTTTCGGCGGCAGCTAAAAAAGGGTCGGGGTAGGGTTTGCCATGCGGGGTTTCACCGGCACAAACTAAAACCTCAGGCAAATCAGCTATGCCCAATACACGCAATGTTCTTTCTACTGCGCTGCGCTGGCTTCCGGATACTACTCCGATTTTAACTCTGCCAACGTGTGACTTTAGGTGGTTAACAACGTAATCAACAGGTAGAGTTTGATCGATGTATTCCTCCAAAAAAAGTTGCTCCCGCTTATGTGCAAATTCAATTGGGTCGAACGAACTGTTGTATCGTTTATTAATTTCTTCAACTACATTAATAACAGGCCAGCCGGCCAATTCATCAACCAATGAGGCATCAATCAAAACTCCGGCCTCAGCTGCAACTTTAACATAAGTTTTTTTATGAGCACCCATATTGTCGGCAAGGGTACCATCGCAATCATATAAAAATGCCTGGAAGTTGCCTGCGGTTAATAAAGTAAGTTTTTCGTATCTGGAGTTATTGTTTAAATCTGCCATTATGCAACGAAGTTAATTAATTGAATATTGGGTAGGCTATTCGTTACTAATTATTGGCAGAATAATTAAAACTATTTACCAGTATTGCCCGCAAAACATCAGTAACGCTTTTGCATTTATTGGTTGTAGTTTCCAGCGAATACAATATCTCGCGATATTTAATTAATGTGATCGCGTTTTTTTCATTGGCGAATAAATCAGCAAGGGCATTATAATAGATCTGGTCGGATTGATGTTCAAAATGTTTTATCTGCCTGCATGATTCCAAAATTAATGCCCCTTTGGTTGACATGCGCAGCATATTGACAGATTTTTTTATTTCGGAGCTGGCATTTAATATAATGTTAGCTATCTCTGTCATAGGTGTGATAAACTCGGTAATATTATAAAGGTACATACGCTCGCTTGCCTCATGTATAAAATCGGCAACATCATCAATGGCAGATGCAAGCGTATGTATGTCGGGCCGGTTAAGTGGGGTGAATATCACCTTATCAAGCGCAAGATATATTTTATGGGTAATATCATCGCCAACGTTCTCAAGGCGATCAATGTGTTTAAAAATCACCTCGCGGGCTTCGGGCTCTTCTGTATTTACTGCATTAACCAGTAAACCAGCCATCTCTACTGCATTTCCAGCAGCCTGATCAAACAAATTATAAAACTGGGCACCATTTAAAAAATAATCCTGGAAAAATCTCCCCATACAACCTATTGCTATTAAAAACGCTAAAATAAAGGCACTATGTTAACTGGGTATTAACACAAAATTATACTATGTTAATTCTGTATAAACAAATTGTTTAGTGTTAATATTGCATATAATGAATTGATATTTAGATAATTGTGAATGCATTTGTTAATTTATAATTAATCATATTTACTATTAGTATGTTTTTTTCATTGAGTTAATATTTAAATAACATTACCAAATGTTAATGCATCCTTAATATTAGGGTAACCTTACGCCTGCACCTTTGAAGAAAAAATTTAAACTCATTTCGTTATGAAAAAAACGTTTACGTATCTATTAAATACTGCTGTGTTAACAGGTTTGTTAATATCGGGTATTACAGCTAACGCGCAAACTTTTGCATCGACAGAAACCATGCATAAGAAAGAGATCGCGAAAAAAGATTCGGCTGTTGCTATAACAACAACTACCGCACAGGTAAAACCTGCTGAGCCAGTTGATACTGCATGGCACCCGCAAAGAAGATTATGGGGTTACGCTTTCGGCGATGCTTATTATGCTCAACATACACCTCCTTTAACTTCAACCCAGGGTAAAGAAAACAACTATTACCAAACTCCATCTGGCAGAAATGCTTTCCAGTTCCGTCGTTTATACTTAGGTTATGATTATGATATAACCAAAAAATTCAAGGCTGAAGTTTTGTTAGCATCAGAGCCTAATGAAAACACGCTACCGGTAAGCAGCACTGTAGGTGTTCAAAACGGTGACAACTTAGCTGACGGCAGAATGTCATTCTATATCAAAAACTTTAACTTACGTACAAGAGAAGTTTGGCCTGGAACTGACTTCGTTATCGGTGAAATGAGCACTCCTGGTTTCGCATTAAACGAAGGTGGAACAAATGCTCCTACTTCATTATCAGAAGCAACCTGGGGTTACCGTTCAATTGAAAGAACAATCACCGACTTCCACAAAAATAATTCTTATGATGTTGGTGCGGCTTTACAAGGTACATTCGATCCTAAAACTAAAAACTTCGGTTACGTTTTCATGATCGGTGATAATACTACTTCAACTTTAGCTACTGTTTATAACAGCAATAATGCTTTAAGCGCAACCAACCCTAACCCAAATACAGGTTTCTTTAAAATATTTTATGGTGATTTGTGGGGTAAATTTCTAAACAACAAAATCTATGTGGATTTATATGCGGATTATGCTAAAACTGCATCTAACACTCCTGTAGCTACAACCGTTATCCCTTCAGGTTCATTGGGTACACAAGAGCATAACATGTACAAAATATTTGTTTCATACAACAGCTCACCTTTAACAGTAGGTGTTGAAGCTTACACTCAAAAATTTGGATTAGGTGTTACTGATAATAATACTTTCACAGCTCAAAATGTTACTGCACAAGGTATTTCATTATGGGCAAAAGGCGCTATAGTTAAAAATCAATGGGGTTGGTTCGCTCGTTATGATGGTTATAATCCTGATACTAAATTTAACAGCGCTAACACATATACGGTTAATACAAACTATGGTTCATATGATCCTACAGTTAAACAAAAGTTTGTTACAGCAGGTTTAGATTTTACTCCGGCTAAAAACATTCACTTTATGCCAAACATCTGGTTTGATCAGTACAAAGACCAGTTAAACCCTACTACTACTACTACGAATGCAGTAACAGGTGTACAAACAACTGCTCCAACAAAAGGTTATTTTGCTGATAACCACACTTTAGTATACAGAGTGACTTTCTTCTACACTTTTGGTAAATAAATCATAAACTAGTAAATATAAATAACAGATCATGAAAGTAATGAAAAGTTTAAAAGTTGCGATAGTTGCATTAGCAGCATCAGCGGCAACATTATCTGCTTCGGCACAGGACAATACCTTACTGGGCGCAGGTAGTACATTTGTTTACCCCCTGTTCTCAAAAATGTTTTCTCAATACACTGCTTCAAAAGTTAACTACCAATCAATTGGTTCTGGCGGCGGTATATTGCAATTAACAAACAAAACAGTTGATTTTGGTGATTCAGATGCTCCTTTAAATGCTGATCAAACAGCTAAAATGAGTGCCCCTGTTCTGCATATCCCAATGACTTCAGGTGCTGTTGTAGTAACTTACAACATCCCGGGTGTTAGCGCGGCTTTAAACCTAACCGGTAAAGATCTTGCTGATATTTACTTAGGTAAAATTACTACCTGGAATGCAGCCGAAATTAAAGCTACAAACAAAGGTGTTAACTTGCCTGAATTGCCAATCGTTGTTATCCACCGTTCAGACGGTAGCGGTACCTCATTTATCTTCACTGATTACTTAACTAAAGTAAATGCTGATTGGGCAAAACGTGTTGGTAAAGCAAGTGCTGTTAACTGGCCAGCTGGTTTAGGTGGTAAAGGTAGCGAAGGTGTTGCCGGTTTAGTAAAGCAAACCCCTGGTGCTATTGGTTATGTTGAATTAGCTTACGCTAAACAAAACCACATGCCTATCTCAAACATCCAAAACAAAAGCGGTAAATTTATTGAGCCAACAATTGAAGCTACTACTTTAGCAAGCAACGTTGTTATCCCTGCGGATTCAAAAGTATCTATTACTGATACTGACAACCCTAAAGGTTACCCAATTGCCAGCTTTACCTGGGCTTTAATTTACAAAGAGCAAAACTACGGTGGCCGTTCAAAAGCACGTGCTACTGAATTATTGAAATTGTTATGGTGGAATATTCACCAGGGACAAGCTGATTGCGCTCCGTTAAACTACGCACCGCTTTCAAAATCAGCTGTTAAAGTTGCTGAGCAAATATTAAAATCAGCTACTTACGACGGTAAAGCAATATTATAATTTCGACGCAGGAAGTAAGATTCAAGATAAATTATTGAATCCTGATTCTCTTAGTTCTTTGCTCTAAAAAAATCTAACTACCAGTTCTCCGATAAGGTGAACTGGTAGTTGTATATATAAGAAAACCAATAAGTTTGTGGAAAATAAAAGATTAAAACTATCAAACGGCCAGCTTAAGTGGGAAACCATATTCAGGCGTATACTTATAGCAATGAGTATTTTGCTGGTGGTTATCATATTAGGCGTGCTTGCCACGCTTATACTTGAATCCATGCCAACAATCAAAACATTGGGCATAGGCTTTTTATGGGGCAAAATATGGGACCCTGTAAGTAACGTTTACGGTGCTTATCCTTTCCTGGTAGGTACATTACTTACTTCGTTTATCGCGCTCATTATTTCGGTGCCATTTTCTTATGCAATTGCAATTTACCTTGGCGAGTATAATCCTAAAGGTTGGTTATCCGACCTGCTTAAGAATGCCATCGAATTAATTGCGGCAGTACCATCTATCATTTATGGTTTTTGGGGATTATTTGTGCTGGTACCCATTATCCGTACATTTGAAATGAAAATTGGTGTAGCGCCGTATGGTATCGGTGTATTTACATCTTCACTTATTTTGGCGGTGATGATCATTCCTTACGCGGCTTCATTAGGCATAACCTTGATCCGTATGGTACCATCTCCATTAAAAGAAGCTGCTTACGGCTTAGGTGCAACACGTTTCGAAGTTATTCGCAGTGTGATCATGCCTTATACACGTTCGGGCTTATTTGCCGGGGTATTGCTTTCATTAGGCAGGGCTTTAGGCGAAACAATGGCAGTTACCATGTTGATCGGTAACACAAGCGCGGTTGCAGACAGCCTTAAGAATGCCATTTTCGGGCCGGGCAATACCATGGCCAGCGTTATAGCCAATGAGTTTACCGAAGCGGATCACTCACAATATTTATCTGCTTTGATTGAACTTGGTTTGGTGTTGTTCTTTGTAACCGTAGTAATTAACCTGATTGGCAAACGAATCATCACCCGGTTCACAAACGATTAAGCTATTATGGAATTAAATGTAGGATTAAGAAACACTAAAAGCGCGATATTTAAAGGCATAATTGTATTTTTTGCCTTTTTAATTACAGTGCCGCTTATCATCGTTTTGGGTTACATTATTAAGCAAGGTATCTTCCAGGTAAACTGGCATTTTTTAACCAATGTTCCGGCACCTGTTGGCGAAACCGGCGGAGGAATAATAAATGCATTAGTTGGTAGCTTTATAATGGTTATGGTATCAGCAGTAGTTGCTATTCCTGTAGGGATGGCTGCCGGCATCTATCTGAGTGAAAATCCAAAGTCGAAACTTGCTTATTACAGCGGTTTATGCGTTGATATTTTACAGGGCGTGCCTTCAATAGTAGTGGGCATTGTTGTATACTTCTGGTTGGTTAAACCGTTAGGAACATTTTCGGCATTATCAGGTAGTGCCGCATTGGCAATAATGATGTTGCCCATTGTTATCAGGTCGACCGAGCAAACGCTTAAAATGTTGCCTGCTTCGTTAAAAGAGGCTGCACTATCATTAGGAGTACCATATCACAGGGTTATTTTAAAGGTAATTGTTCCTTGCGGCTTCGCGGGTATTTTATCAGGTATTATGTTATCAATAGCACGTGTTATTGGTGAAACTGCACCTTTGTTGTTTACAGCTTTTGGTAACCCGTACTTATCATACTCGCTTACCAAACCAATGGAAAGTTTACCTCACCTGATATTTACCTATGCAACCAGCCCTTATGATGACTGGCACAACTTAGCCTGGGGCGCATCATTTATATTATTAATGTTTGTTTTAGTATTAAACATATTCACAAAAGTGTTAACAAGAAAATGGAAAGTACAATTGTAAAAGCTGAAAATTATAACTCTTTTTTTGGTGATAACCATGTTGTAAAAGATGTAAATATCAGCATAAACAAAAATGAGGTTATAGCGGTAATGGGCCCTTCGGGCTGCGGGAAAACTACGTTTTTACGTGGTATAAACCGTATGCACGAACTGATCCCAGGCGCAACATCAAAAGGTAAAATACTACTTGACGGTGAAAATGTTTATGACATGAACGCTATTTATGTTCGCTCGAAAATTGGTATGGTGTTTCAACGCCCCAACCCGTTCCCGAATTTGAGCATCTATGAAAATGTTGTAGCAGGTTATTTATTAAATGGCATCAAAATATCAAAAGCTGATAAGGATGTGATCGTTGAAAAATCATTAACCAGTTCTGCTTTATGGAAAGAGGTTAAAGATTCTTTACATAAAAAAGGTACATTCCTTTCAGGAGGCCAGCAGCAGCGCTTGTGCATCGCACGCGCCATAGCCATGCAGCCTGAACTGATCCTGTTTGATGAGCCAACTTCTGCACTCGACCCTATATCAACTTCGAGTGTTGAAGCGTTATTTCATGAATTAAAAGAAAACTATACACTGATCATCGTAACACACAATATGCAGCAGGCTGCACGTGTTAGTGATAGAACAGCCTTCTTTTACATGGGCGAATTGGTTGAGTTTGATGATACCAAGCAAATGTTCACTAATCCAAGCGATCAGCGTACACAGAATTACATAACAGGAAGATTTAGTTAATGATAGAGATTAGAGGTTGGTGATTAGAGATTAGTTAAATTAATGATCACTTTTGACTTTTAACTTTTTGACTTTTAATTTTTAAAAGATATGACACCATTAGAAAACGAAATAATCGCACTTAAAAAAGAACTTATCAATATGTGGATATTGGTACAGTCGCAATTAAACAAGGCTAAGGATGCTATGATCCAGTTTGATAAGGATTTGGCACGCGAGGTTTTGGTTAAAGAAAAAAGAGTAAACTCTTTTGAGTTAAAGATAGACAGGGATTGCGAAAATATATTCGCTTTACATTGCCCTGTTGCTATCGACCTGAGATTTTTGTTGGCTGCGCTGAAGATCAATACAAATTTGGAGCGTATTGGCGACATTGCAGCAGGTATTGCTAAATATGTGGTTGATTCATCCGTGAATTTTGATGTAGCCGCAATGGAAAGCACCTCAATGATACGTATGTATGAAGAGGCAGTAAATATTTTAATAGATACCCGTACTGCTTTTGAGAAGGAGGACACTGTATTAGCACGCAGCATTTTTAAACGTGATGATGTGTTAGACGCTATAAATGATAACGCGCCAACAACAGTTGCCGAGGTTATAAAAGCACATGACGATAGCCTGCCAGAAGCGCTTTACATTCTGTCTATCATCCGTAAACTGGAGCGTGTAGGCGACCAGTCGAAAAATATTGCCGAAGAGATTATTTTTTATGTTGAGGCCAAGATCCTTAAACATTATGAAAGCAGCCGTGAAGGTGCTGCTGAAGAAGAGCAACAATAGGTTAGTTTAAAATTAGGTTTGATTTGATTTTAAGGCCGGTAGCAATACCGGCCTTTTTTTGTAGATTTAATTTAATGGATAAAATCTCCTTTTTAACCAAAATGCTACGTTAACCAATGCTATTAAAGCAGGTACCTCAACCAATGGGCCTACAACACCAACAAAGGCCTGCCCGCTATTAATGCCAAAAACTCCTATGGCCACGGCAATCGCTAATTCGAAATTGTTTCCCGCGGCAGTAAAGGATATGGCTGCGTTTTGTGAATAGTCGGCACCAAAATATCTGCCTAAAAAGAAACTGGCCAAAAACATAATGGCAAAGTAAATTACTAAAGGTATAGCAATACGCAGTACATCAAAAGGTATGGCTACAATCAATTTACCTTTAAGGCTAAACATGACGATGATTGTAAATAGTAAGGCTATTAATGTGATAGGTGAAATAAAAGGAATGAATTTTTGCTGATACCAGCTGATACCCTTTGCTTTGATTAATAAATACCGACTAACGAAGCTTGCTATAAACGGGATACCCAAATAAATTGCTACAGATTTTGCAATTGCATTGATCGTGATATTGATCTCTGCGCCTTTGAAACCGAAAAATGGTAATAGTACCGTAATAAATAACCAGGCATAAACGCTATAAAGCAATACCTGGAAAATACTGTTGATAGCCACCAAGCCTGCTGCATAATCGCGGTTACCATCGGCAAGTTCATTCCATACCAATATCATGGCAATGCACCGGGCAATGCCAATAAGTATGAGCCCTATCATATATTGCGGATGGTTATGTAGGAATATAATAGCTAAGGCAAACATCAATATGGGCCCGATTACCCAATTAAGTAGTAGCGAGGCCCCTAATATTTTGGCGTTGCTAAACACTTTGCCAATGGTTTCATAATTCACTTTTGCTAATGGGGGATACAGCATTAATATTAAACCAATAGCTAAGGGAATATTAGTTGTACCACTGGAGTATGAATTGATAAAGGCGGGTGCGTATGGTATAAAATACCCAATCGCTATACCTATGCCCATCGCGATAAAGATCCATAAGGTTAAGTACCTATCTAAAAAAGATAGCTTTTTTCGTTGTGTAGGGTTACAGTTGTTTGCACTCATCCGGATTATGCTAAATGTTGATTTATAAAACTTTCGGTGTAGGATTTTATCATCTCCCTTACCCGCCTAAATTCATTTATCACATCTTTCAAGTCACCCGTAGCTTTTGCTGGATCGGGAAAGTTTTGATGAAACCGCTGTGCTTTGGTAGGAAAGTAAGGGCAATTTTCATTCGCATTATCGCAAACAGTAATCACAAAATCGAAAGGAACATGCATATATTCATCAATATTGTTGGAGGTATGTTTGGATATATCTATGCCATCCTCGGCCATAACCTCAATTGCCTTTGGATTAACACCATGGGTTTCTATTCCGGCGCTGTAAACGTTTGCTTTATTGCTTGCAAAATGTCTTAAATAGCCTTCGGCTATCTGGCTCCGGCAGCTGTTACCGGTGCATAATACTAATATGTTTTTCATATTATTTATATTAATTAGCAACATCCTGATCCCGCAGTGCAACTATTTTCTTTAACCAGGTTTTTTAGTTCTACTTTTGATTTTTCTGTGCCGCAGATATCGCCACGATTAATGGCTTTGCATTGAACAGCATCCGAAAGCAGGTCAATAATTAAGTCTTCGCCTTTTATTATAAATTCATTTGGAAACATTTGGCGTGTATCAAAATCTGAATTACCAAATTCAATTTTAACTATTCCGTTTGAAGCTAATTCCAGCTTGTGTTCCACAACTTCAATAATTTCCAAAGCCTTTTTAGCTTTCATGGGTTTAACCCGGTGCTGGCCAATCGGCTCCCATAATTGAACAATTATTTCTATCCAGGTATTTAAAACTCCACCACAATCAACTGATGTGATGGGCGCTTGTTTAATTTCGGTAATGTGGTAAGATGCATCAACAAATTTATTCTCTGCATACTTAAATTGCAGGTTAAGTTCATCGTTTTGTGTTAAAGCCTCTTTAAATAATTGCCAGGTTATTGTTTGAGTGATATTCATGTTAATTATTATCAATTGTAATATTACGATGGATCAATTTAAATTTTTTTAACAACAGATTTTAGGATCTTTATATCCTCCGAAGAAATTAGCCAATTCTGTATTAAGCATTGTCCACGCTTTAGGTTCAATACAATAACAAACGCTTACACCCTCAATTGTGCCTTGAATTAGCCCGGCATTTTTAAGTTCTTTTAAATGCTGGGATATGGTTGCTTGTGCTAATCCTAATTCTTCCACTAAATCCCCACAAATACATGCATTAGCATTTATAATATGCTGTAAAATTGCAATACGCGCCGGGTGCGCCATTGCTTTAAGCATTATGGCCAGTTTGTTTTGTTCATCAGAGAAAATTTCGGTTTTAGTAGTTCCCATATTATATCGTAATATTACGATTAATTATTGATCATTCAAAGAAAATAAATATTTATTTCGGATTATCGGATGTTATTCCCCTAATTACACATAATCTATTAGCGAAAATTCTAATTTTGCAGGAATGAGTATCTCGCTAAAAAATAAATTCGACAGTATAATTTTCGATCTTGATGGTACGCTTTGGGATAGTACAGCTAATGTTGCTCTCGCCTGGCAGAAAGCTGAACAGGAAGTTGATTTTTTAAGTAAAGAATTTACTGTTGATACCGTACGCAGTATCACAGGAATGACCTATAAAGCTATTTTCGAGGTTTTATTCCCTGAATTAGATGAGAGTCATCGTAACGAGTTTAAAGCTATTGCCGCTAAATATGAAATACAAACGCTGAATGAAAAAGGCGGAGAATTGTATCCGCAACTGGAGTTTGTATTGCAATACTTGCAAACCAAATATAAATTGTTTATTGTAAGTAACTGCCAGAACGATTACATCGAAACATTTTTGAATTTTAGCCAACTTGGACACTACTTTTTAGGGCATCAGTGTTACGGAACTAAAAATGCGCCGAAAGCGGAGAATATTATGGACATTGTACATGATCATCAACTTAAAGCACCTGTTTATGTTGGCGATACCATGGGTGATTTTACCAGTGCGCAAAAAGCCGGCGTACCATTTATTTTTGCTGCTTATGGATTTGGTAAAGTTGAAGAAGGTCAAATAGCAACCATTGAGCACCTTGGCGATTTGATTAATTTATTGTAGTTAAACTTTCCGGTTGTAATAAAATTTCTTTTTAGTTTAATTAATTAAGATTTTGGTATGGTTTTTTGATGGTAGATGTAAATAAAATCAAACCATGAAAACCATAGTATTTATACACGGCATGTTCCAAAATCCTAAAAGTTGGGATAAATGGGTCGAATTTTTCAGTGCAAAAGGTTATAATTGCTTAGTGCCAACCTGGCCATTGCACGAAGGCGAGCCAACAGACTTGCGCAACAATCCACCCGAAGGTTTAGGTGACCTGCATCTGCAAACTATTGTAGATAAAATAGAAGACGTTATAACATCTTTAGATGAAAAACCTGTTTTGATTGGGCACTCTGTTGGCGGTTTAATAGTACAGTTACTGGTTGAAAAAGGCTTGGCAGATATTGGTGTACCCATCAGCTCGGTTGCACCTAACGCCATGCTGGCTTTTGACTGGGGCTTTATGAAAAATAGTGCTTTGATTGCTAATCCCTTTAAAGGTAACGAGCCATTTTATATGGATCTGCAAAATTTCCACGATTCTTTTTGCAACACCATGAGTATGGAAGAAACTGAAGTTGCTTATAGCGAATATGCAACTCATGACAGCCGTAACGTACTACGAGATTGTATGGGTGCCGATGGACAAATTGACGTGGAAATGCCACATGCGCCATTATTATTCATCGCAGGCGAAAAGGATGAAATTATCCCAGCTGAATTGACCAAAAGAAATAGTGAAGTTTATACTGACGAGGTTAGTATAACTAAGTATAAAGAATTTACTAATCGCGGGCATTTCATTTGTGGTGAGCCCGGATGGGAAGAAGTAGCTGATTACATTTATAACTGGTTACAAAAACACCAGGAATATCAATATCAGTCTTCGGTAGTGTTATAAAAATTAATGTGAGTTGTGAATGGTTGGGAATCAAACTAAAATTTGATACCAGCCATTTTTTATTGTTGGTCGCAAACCAGGTTTTCCATTACCAATATCGCCGCGCCGATGAGTTCGGCATCAAAACCAAGCTCTGATATTAAAAGTTCGGTACTGCCGGCTAAACGTGGGATGCAATACTTATTTAACGCTTGCTGTATCGGCGCAAGCAGTATTTTTCCTACAATAGCGCCACGGCCGCTAAGCACAATATTTGACGGGTTCATGATGTGGATGAGTATTGATAAAGCCTTACCAATTTTGTACCCGGCATCAGATAATAACTCGATAGCAAACTGATCGCCATTATTGGCGGCATCCATAATGGCATCTCCCACTAATTTAGGATGATTTTCTTCCGTATAATTTAACCTGGAAATACGCCCTTCCTTTATTCCTTGTATCGCTTTTTGCACAACCACTAACAGAGATGCTTCTGTCTCCAAACAGCCGCGTTTACCGCAATTACATAAAGCGTTACTATCAGAAATAGGTATGTGGCTAAACTCGCCTGCAAAACCATTATGCCCGCGGTACAATTCGTCATTAACAATCATTCCTAAACCAATACCCCAACCTAAGTTTATTACCATAACATCTTTACGGTTTTTGGCTATGCCAAAACGTTGCTCGGCAAGGGCAATTAGGCTCGAGTCATTATCAATACAAGTGGGTATACCGGTCTCCTGGGTTATATAATGTGTTAAGCTATCAGCACCGGCATCAAGGTGTGTATAATTAATACCCTCATTTACATTTATAAATCCGGGCATACCTATACCTATCCCGGCGTATTTATCTTTGGGTATACCTGTGGTTTTTACATAATCATTTATATAGGAAATAAGCAACGGAAGCGCCTGCGAATTATCGCCCATTTGCATCTCAACAACCATCATATCCCCAACCGGGTTATTCAGCAGGTCGGTTAATTGAATGCGGGTCGAGAACTGGTCCATCGCTATCGCAAGGATATACATGGCATCACCCTTAATGGAGTATACCTGCGGCCTGCGCCCACCGCTCGAGCGCGCGTAGCCATCTTCTATCACCATACCATCATCAATTAGCTCACTAATGGCTTTTGCAGTTGATGGGAGGCTTTTATCTAATATCTCGCTTAGTTCGGCGCAGGAAAGCCCTTTATCAAAATACAGGTGCTTAATGATCTGGCTTTTTAACGGCGAATTTTTCAATGTAGCTTTAAATTAACTGTTAATAAAAATAACAACTGCTTTGTTAAGGCAATTATAAATAATTAGTGCAAATAAGCAACATTTAATTTCATTTGCGCTAAACCGTTAAAATAAAAAAAGCGCCGCTATTAACGCGGCGCTTTAAATATATATAGTGGAGTTAATTATTTCGCTACAGCAAATTCACCGTCAGCTTTAATAGTAACGTCATCGCTAAGTACTGCATTAGGATACATGGCGCCTAAGTTAAATTCGGTGCGCGTTACAGTACCGGTTAACTGGAAACCTGCATCATTAGCCTTGCTCATTGGGTTAAGGATAGTGCCACGGTACCAAAGATTAAACGTTACAAATTTTGTAATGCCATGCATTGTTAAGTTACCGCTTAATTTGTAGTGGTTAGGAGATGTTTTAACTATGCGAGTACTGGTGAAAGTAATTGTTGGATCAACTGCTACATTAAAGAAATGATCGGATTTTAAATCACCATCGCGCATATCGTTACCAGTATTAATTGATGCAGCGTTGGCAGTAAAATCAAATTTAGCGTCGCTGAAATCGGGTTTTGACGCAGTAATGGTTGCATCAAAATCTTTAAAGTTACCCTCAACATCAGACACCTGCATGTGAGTTACAGTAAATTGGAAACGAGCATGTGCTTTATCAACCTTCCAGGTTGTTTGTGCAAATACTGCGGTTTGTGATAATACAATTACAGTTAATAGGATTAATTTTTTCATATTGATTTTTGTGAGTGTTAATATTTTCGTCAAATATAGTATAGTAAATTCAATTTATATGTTTAAACATGTAAATTTATTGTCATTAAATTTATTTAGGATTTTAAGAGGATTTAAGTGTATTTGTTGTATGGTGAGCGTTTTCAGATGTCAATAAAATTAATTACGTTTGGAAAACGATTTTAACTAAAAACTGATCTTATTAATTAAACTATGAAGTTATTTGTAAAAAAATCTATCAGCCAGCTTGTGGCCTCGTCAGATGACGCCGGATCCCTAAAAAGGACCTTAGGGGCAGGCAGCCTGATAGCTTTAGGTATTGGTGCAATTATAGGTGCGGGACTTTTTGTAAGAACAGCAGCAGCAGCTGGCGAACACGCTGGTCCGGCTGTAACCATCTCCTTTATTGTTGCCGCTATTGGTTGTGCTTTTGCAGGTTTATGTTATGCAGAATTTGCTTCGATAATACCTATTGCGGGTAGCGCATATACCTATGCTTATGCCACAATGGGCGAGATTGTTGCCTGGATAATTGGCTGGGCGCTGATATTAGAATATGCTCTGGGCGCGGCTACCGTATCTATCAGCTGGAGCGAGTATGCCAATAATCTTGTAGGGCATCGAATACCATATGAATGGTGCCACTCACCTCTACAATCCGAAATTATTAACGGTGTTTCACAACATGGCATTATTAATTTGCCGGCTTTAATTATCTTATTATTGATATCGGCATTGCTGATAAAAGGTACACAGGAATCAGCTACTATTAATGCCATTATTGTTGTGTTAAAGGTTGCTATTGTGTTGGTATTTATCGCGATCGGCTGGCAATATATTAGGCCGGAAAATCATACACCATATTTAATACCTGCAAACGCCCCTGATGTAAAACAACCTGACGGTACTTTCTATTCTTATCTTCCATTCTTTAATCACGGATGGGGAGGTATTTTAAGTGGAGCAGGGGTAGTATTCTTCGCATTTATTGGTTTCGACGCAGTTTCTACTGCTGCACAAGAAGCAAAAAATCCAAGCAGGGATATGCCAATCGGTATTTTAGGTTCTTTAGCTGTTTGTACCATATTATATGTGTTGTTTTCATGGGTACTTACAGGTGTTGCTCCTTATACAGATTTTATGAAATCGGGTAAAGAAGCTTCCGTAGCTTATGCAATCAGCCATTATATGACTCAATATGCATGGCTTTCAACTTTAGTAAGTATAGCTATTTTGGCAGGCTTCTCCTCAGTTATCCTGGTGATGTTAATGGGTCAATCAAGGGTATTCTATACCATGTCAACTGATGGTTTATTACCAAAAATATTTTCTGATCTTCACCCTAAGTTCCGTACGCCGTATAAGAGCAATATCATTTTGTTTGTATTCGTGGGATTGTTTGCAGCCTTTTTACCTGAAAGTATCGCGGGCGATTTAACATCTGTCGGAACCCTGTTCGCATTTGTGTTGGTATGTATTGGCGTCATTATTCTACGTAAAAAGCAACCGGACCTGATTAGGCCGTTTAAAACTCCATTAGTGCCATTAGTACCCATATTAGGCATCGTTGTTTGCGCTGCTATGATATTTAGCTTACCTGCCGAAACGCAAATAAGCGCTTTATGCTGGATGCTGATCGGCCTTGTTATTTACATGAGCTACAGCCGCAAAAATAGTAAATTGGGTAATGCTTATGATGCTTTGCCTAAGGCAACCGACTTTGAAAAAAAATAAGGATATAACCTCATAAATATTTATGGCCCTGAAATTTTCAGGGCCTTTTTGTTTTAACTACTTTTACCGCCGTCCTCATTATAAATGCCCTCTGTGAAGAATAAAGAACTATCAGTACTTGTTTTTATCTGCATCATTAACTCGCTGGGTTTCGGCATCATCGTGCCCTTGCTTTATTCTTATGGTAAACGTTTCGGCATCAACCATGAAACTATTGGTTTACTTACTGCAGCATTCAGTATTGCCCAGTTTTTTGCAACCCCTGTTTTAGGTTCCATGAGTGACAAGTTTGGGCGGAAGCCTTTATTGGCTATCAGCTTATTTGGTACTTGTTTATCTTTCCTGATGTTTGCCTTCGCACAAGGTGCTATCATGCTTTTCGCTGCGCGGATACTGGATGGTTTAACCGGTGGCAACGTATCCGTAGCACAAGCCATGATATCCGATACCTCAACCAGTAAAGACAGGGCTAAGAAATTCGGGATCCTCAGCTCGGCATTTGGATTTGGATTTGTGATAGGGCCTGCTGTGGGTGGTTTGCTCAGTAAATTCGGCCCGCAGGTGCCGTTTTACTTTGCCGCCGGTATTGCTTTGATGGGGGCATTGTGCTCAGTCTTCTTTTTAAAGGAAACCAATGACAAAAAGAAGAAAGCTACTTTAAAGGGAGCAAGTAAATTTAGTTTTATGTCGCTTATCAATACCCTGAAAATGCCGGTTATAGGTACCGCCATCTTCATTGGATTTTTACTAACAATGGCCCAGTTCACGCTCATCATTGGGTTTCAGACGTTCAGTGTCGATACGCTAAAACTCAATCCCACTAATGTGGGCTTATTATATACAGGTTTTGCAGTTACAGGTATCATTATGCAGCTCTGTGTTCCCTATTTTACAAAGATCATTTCATCTAAGGCAATGATCTTACTGCTGTCAACAGCGGCATGTTTAGGCGCAATGTTCTACACCGGCTTTACTGGTACCATTATCACATTTGCCATTGGTTTAATTATTTATGGCTTGTTCAACGGATTGCGTAACCCCATGCTGAACGCGATTATCGCGGATAATAATACCAGCAACCGACAAGGAGAAGTGATGGGCGTAAATCAGTCTTATGCCTCAATCGGGCAAACGTTAGGGCCAATTACCGCCGGTTTTATGGCGATATATTCCATTCATTTTGTTTTCTTTCTGTCGGCATTTTATATTCTCATTGCTTTTTTGCTTACATTTAGGTTAACATCTAAATACAAATCCTAACGTTATGCACCCACTCATTTTTAAAGAGGTATTATCGGTAACGATGATCCTCTTCGCGATCATTGATGTTTTAGGCGCTATCCCGGTAATAATCGAGCTGCGCCAGCGCGCTGGGGGGCATATTGAATCAGAAAAGGCGAGTATCGCGGTGTTGGTTTTGATGATAGGCTTCTTATTTGGCGGTAACGAGTTGCTGGATATTATCGGGCTGGATGTGTCATCATTCGCCATAGCAGGTTCATTGGTTATCTTTATTATCGCGATGGAAATGGTATTAGGCGCGAAATTCTTCAAAGAAGAAATGCCCGAAACCATCTCGATAGTTCCCTTGGCATTCCCGCTGATTGCAGGTGCGGGTACCATGACCACCCTGCTATCGCTAAAATCACAATACCAAACCCAGGATATATTAGTAGGTATAGTAGCTAATACGCTATTCGTCTACCTCGTGCTGAAAAATGTAAAATGGCTGGAAAGGCTGTTCGGCAAAACAGGCATCAATATTTTGCGTAAGGCTTTTGGGGTAATCTTATTGGCTATCGCGATAAAGCTGTTTAGGAGTAATACGCATTTGTAGGGGATTACTTGTGTGGAATTAAAATAATATTGTTTCTATTGGGTTACTAATAGCTGATAGAATATTTTCTGCAACTTTCTCTATTAGTTTTGTCCCCCAAAATGGATCATATATGTCATAATATATAACTCGAATATGTTTTAAATCAAATGGTACATCTTGTTCATTAGAACAAATTAAAACCACAGGTTTCTTCAATGCATGTGCTAAGCCTAATTCATAATAAACGTTGGGATTTCTAGATGTTAATTCTGCTATTAAAACCTTTGCAGAATTTATTCCATTCCAGATCTGATCAATTATTTTCCCAGTTCCAAAGATATCATCATCTGCACGGACAGCTTTTAGTCCTGCTTTTTCTATAGCAGGTTCATAAATTTTACTATAATATTCACCTAACGGTGGTGCAAACGGCATCATTACGAAACATGTGTCAGTAGAAGTAATTGAGGCAGCTTTACTTAGTTTTTTAAATTCATTTGTAGTATCCACTTTTGGAGAATTTCTTTCAGCTGAAATATCAATTATTCTTTGTTTATCTCCTATAGTTTCAATGAGCTTTGCTTTATTTAAGGATTCTGTAAAAATTTCTATAAATTCAGATATTTTTTCTACAGGAATTTTAAATGTATCAATCAATGCATTTTCAAAAAATTGTCGATCTGGTAAATTCTCACCACGATAATGCTTGTATACATCACTAATAACAGGAGCTTTTAAAATGGCCTCCCGTAATCCTTTTAATTCATCCTCAGATGATTGTGGTCTCAAAATTCTTTTGGCTAATTCAGTAGGCTTAATCAAACCCGCACTTGGTTTCTCCAACAATCCATACTTGGATGAAGAGCTTAATTCGACAGAGAAAGGCCCTTTAATGTTTGTAATACCCAAAAATTTTGCTGCTTCCTTATCTGGGGTTTCTTTACCTGCATTTTGATCTAAAATTGCTTTGGGTATCCTAAAAGCCTTTTCTAATGAATGTCTTGGGTAATTGGAAGAAGTAGAAGACGTGCTTTTCATTAAATCTATCTGATTTGATGATGTTGATTTTTTTTCCTCTCCTTCAGAAGACTTTGTCTTTGCAGGTTTAACTTTTGTTATCTCAATTGCTTTATTAGAATTATCAATTTTATTATTCTGAGTCATTTTAAATAATTTAGGTCTTTAATGGATTATAGCTTATGCAAGATACTAAAAATGAATGATTTAATATTTAATTATGTTTTGTCGAATATTTTAATCAACTTTATATAAACAACCTAAACTTAAGTATGGCATCTTTTACAACACGTGTAGAGTTACACAAAGCATCTCAAGAAATCGACTACAAAAAGCTCCATGCTGAAATGGAATTGGAGGGGTTTTTACGCACAATAATTTCTGATGATAATATAACATACCATCTCCCAACCGCAGAATACAATAAAATTGGAAACTTTACTCGTCAACAGATTTTAGATTCTGCTAAAAAAGCGGCTGCAAAAACAGGAAAAGAACACAGTATACTAGTTACAGAATCTAATGGACGGACTTGGTATAATTTAGAAAAAGTATAGTAAACTTACCTGGTAGTTAACTTCGCTAAAATATCATGATCGCTTTATGCGATTGACAGTTAATAATTGTTTGAATACTTCAATTCAGCACTGCCACCGTCAACTTAATAATATCATCAAAAACCGACTTATCGGTAGTGGATTTAGCAGTTACACGAATCCCTTTAATGGTATTGAAAAAGAAACGTGATAACGCCCGCGCATCCTGTTGGCTTTTGATTTCACCGCTTTCCTTACCTCTTTTGATCACCTGGTAAAAGGCATCTTCCATCTGCTGATCGTTTTTGCAAACCAGGTTATTTATTTCGGCATCATGCGGCGCCACTTCCACTTCGGCGTTAACCATAAAACACCCTTTTTGGTCTTTATCGCCAAGTAACTCATCAGTAACAAATTCCAATAATTTTTTGATGATGTCTTTGGCTGATCCTTCGCTATTAACGATCTTCTCTACTTTACTGCTGCCTGAATTCTGATAGCTTTCCAGCGCTTTCACAAACAAGGTGTGCTTATCAGTATAGGTATCGTACAAGCTCGAACGACTGATTCCCAAACCATCTACCAAATCCTGCATGGACGTACCATTATAGCCCTTGTACCAGAAGATCTGTATAGCTTTGGCCAGCACTTCGTTCTCATCAAAATCTTTTGTCCTTGCCATAACGGGGAATAGCCTTGCTTGTAATAAGCAAAGCTATTCATTTTAAATTAGTTTATGTAAAACGGCGGGTATTACCTTACACCACCGCCTGCAAGCAAGATCTCGCCGGTTAACCAGCGTGAATCTTCAGAGGCCAAAAATACAGCTACATCAGCAATATCATCCGGCTGACCGATACGGCCAAGTGGTGCAGTGGCTGCTTGTTGTGTCTCAAAGTCGCTGCCTATAAAACCTGCAGCATGTGTGCCTTCTGTTTCAACCATACCCGGGTTAATAGAGTTAACACGGATCTTTTTAGCTCCAAGCTCTTTAGCCAATACATGGGTAATAGCATCAACAGCGCTTTTTGTCGCGGTGTAAATTGCACTTGTTGGTGGAGTTATAGCACTAACAACCGAACCAATGTTAATGATGCTGCCACCATTCTCATTGAAAACCTTTAACGCGCCTTGTGTGGTCAACAATAAACCAAGTACGTTGGTATCAAACTGTTTGTGGAAATCTGCCGCGGTAATTTCTTCTATGGCGCCAAATTGGTATACACCGGCATTGTTCACCAAAATATCAACAGCGCCAAAAGCTTTTTGAGTTTCTGCAAATAAACGGGTTATGTCGGCTTCGTTTGATACACTGCCTTGCACAGCTACTGCTTTACCGCCATTGGCGGTAATTTCGGCAACTACTTTATCAGCGCCCTCTTTTGATGATGCATAATTTACAACTACGCTGGCGCCTGCTGCTGCCAAATGTTTGGCAATGCCCGCACCTATACCTTTTGATGCTCCTGTAACTACGGCTACTTTATTTTCTAACTTTTTCATTGTCGTGTGAAGATTACTTTTTATATTTGGAATAATCGTTCCGCAAATATATATTCATTTAGGAATGTTCGTTCCAATAATAATTTATTATTAGTTATGGATGACAAAGTGCATCAATTTGAATTACAACTAACATAAAATTGTTTGTATTATTTGGTGCCCGAAGAGAGACTCGAACTCTCTGAAGTCGATATGCTAAGCAGAGTTACGAAGTTTTTAAAACTTCGTAACTCTGCTTAGCATATATTTGTACCCGAAGAGAAATTTAAACTTTGAGTAGTCAATCAAACGCCGATCAATCTCGCCACAAACATGGTATCTGCCTTATTTTCATAACCTGTTAATACGGTTTGTTCTTCCAATTTTAGCCCTAATTCTTTTACTAAATAGTTAACCACATCCTCATTCTCGCTTCTAAAGGCAGAGCAGGTAATATAAATAAGCGGCTTCCCCGGTTTGATAAAGCGGGCAACATTTTGGGCGATGCTTTTTTGCAGGCGCTGAAAGAATTCAATTTTGGAGGGATGGAATTGCGCGATCATCTCAGGCGTACGCCCCCAGGTACCGGAGCCGGAGCAGGGGGCATCGAGGATGATACCGTCAAAGGCATAATCATGCATTTCCTGGTCGGGATTTTGGGTAAGGTCGAGTAGCTTTTTTTGGTATTTGCGCAAGCCTGCTTGCTGGAAACGCTCATCGAGGTTGGCTAAGATGGATTCACGGATGTCAGACACCACTAATTTAATATCCGGTTCCTGCTCATGCAACAACAACGATTTCCCCCCGGATGCCGCGCAAGCATCCCACCATTGGTCCCATTTATTGGGTTTAAAATAATTAGCTGTTTGTTGCGAGGAATAATCCTGCACCTCGAACCAATGCTGGGTAGGGAAGATGGTCTCCAAACGCGTACCATTTGGCAGCGAAAAACAACCGTTGCCTTCATCCTTAAAAGCAACCTCCGCTTTGTTCAGTTCGGCTTTAACCAAATGATCGTAACCATTGTGTACATGAATAAAAAGATCGGGCTGCGTGAAGAATGATTTCAGGAAGGCCTCTTTATCTATTCCTGCGGATATTTGATTAGCCCAGGGAAAAACATCGGCTAACTTAAAATCCTTGTAGGCAGTTTTAACCAATGCCAGTTTTTCATCCAAAGTAAAGCCAATACATAACGCCCATTCCGGTTTAAAATGCTGGATGAATGAGTTTACCTGGGTATTGCAAAGAAAATCGGCTACAATTAAGCGGTCTTCTGACGGCAGATCAGGCAAAGCGGCACCTAAACGAAAGTAATTGTAGATCAAGCGGCTGGCAACCTTGCGGTCGGTTGAGCCCATTTGCTTGTTTTGACGATAAAAGCCGGGTAAAAACTTACTTAATGGCGTTTCGGCCGGGTACTCTTCTAATAATCTTTGGAACGTTTTAAGCTGGTTTATCGCCTTCATTCTGCCTTCTTTAGCTCAAAGTTAGTATACATTAGCAAGTTTACATGGGTATTTACCCAACCCAGGCCCGGTTTTTTTTCGAAATGAAAGCTATTATGCAGGCCGTTGAAATCTGCCCAGTTTTTTATACTGTTTTCAGCCAGTAATCTACCAAAATATAATCCTTCATCAAAGCCTTTTAATGCATAAGCTGACGGTTCAGTATGCCACGCATTGCGGTAACTTTTTATAAATGTTACGGTTGAAGGTAAGCTATAATCAACCTTATCCGCCGAGGTAATATGCGTTCTAAGCCGTTGCATTTGCTTCGCTTTCAAAAAAACAAAATGCTCCCAGCTTGGGTGGCCGAAAAGCGTAACGGGGTAACGCTTATTTAAGGTATCGAGCGAATGGAGAGTAACTGTTAAAAATTGCTGGTTAGTTGATGGGATCAGGAATATATTTTGCCCGTTTTTAACCAATTGCGGCAATAAAGCACTAAGCTGGCCCCGCACAATAGTAATGCTGATCACCTTAATTTGCCTGCCACTTAAACTGTCAATGGCTTTTTTAAAGGGGACGATGTAATCATTGTCCTCGCTATAGCCTGATCTTAAAATGAATACCTTTTGAGGTTTGATCTTATCGTTGATAAACTTTGCCGTAGCCCAGGCATGGTAATCCAGTGGTGGATTAACCGTAACTAAGTTTTGATTTTTAAAAGTAGACGGGGATTCCGGCGACAGGGGCGAAACAATAGGCTTTCGCGGACTGGTTAATACCGAAGTAAAAGCCTTAACATCTTCCGGAAAAACAGGCCCCACGATCAAATCACTTGCCCTGACTTTTGGATTATAAGCTAAAGAATGTGCTTGCGCGCTATTGTCCTTTGAATCGAAAAGCTCTAATTTATAATTGTAACCTGCATAAGTAAGGGAATCCAGGGCCAGTTTAAAGCCGCGGTAGTAGTCAGCAGCTATTCTTGCTTTTTTCAGGCTGATAGCATCATAATGTTGTCCCGGCCCGATATGATCCAGGCCAAATGGCAATATCAATGAAATAACGGAAACTTTTGATGCCGGCGGTACAACCGGCTTAACCTCAACTTTTGGCGAAGTGAGAGTTTCAGCAGGTTTATTTACAGGATTGGATACCCAGCGTGTTTTTGGTGAACACGCACCGATAAGCAGTACAGTAAATAAACCTAATAACCACCTATTCCCACTCAATTGTGGCAGGCGGTTTCGAACTGATGTCATATACTACCCGGTTAATTCCTTTTACGTTATTGATGATCTCGTTAGAGATCTTCGCCAGCAGGTCGTAGGGGAGGTGGCACCAATCTGCTGTCATCCCGTCCAATGATTCTACCGCGCGAAGGCAAATTACATTCTCGTAGGTGCGCTCATCGCCCATAACTCCTACTGATTGTACGGGCAAAAATATTGCACCGGCTTGCCAAACTTTATCGTAAACACCGTATGACCGCAAATTGTTGATATAAATCGCATCTGCTTCCTGTAATATCTGCACTTTCTCAGGCGTAACATCGCCCAATATCCTGATAGCTAAACCGGGACCTGGGAAAGGGTGGCGGCCTAATATATTCGGATCGATACCTAAAGCCTTACCAACCCGGCGAACTTCATCCTTAAACAAAGTATTTAATGGCTCAACTACTTTCAGTTTCATAAAATCAGGCAAGCCACCAACGTTATGATGAGATTTGATAGTTGCTGACGGGCCTTTTACCGATACTGATTCGATAATATCAGGATAGATTGTACCTTGTCCTAACCACTTAACATCGGTTACCTGGTGCGCCTCGTCATCAAAAACTTCAATGAACACACGACCAATTGCTTTACGTTTTTTTTCAGGATCTGTTAAACCAGCTAAGGCATCGTAAAAACGTTGTTTGGCGTCAACTCCTTTTATATTTAAGCCCATGTGCTTGTATGAATCCAATACAGATTGGTATTCATCTTTGCGCAATAAGCCGTTATCAACAAATATACAATGCAGATTTTTACCGATGGCCTGGTGCAGCAATATTGCCGCTACCGATGAATCCACACCTCCTGATAAGCCTAAAACAACCTTATCATCACCTAATTTTTCCTGCAAAGCAGCAATAGTAGTTTCGATGAAGGAATCCGGGGTCCAATCCTGTGAACATCCGCAAATGTCAACCAGAAAGTTTTGAAGTAATTGCTTACCGTCAATACTGTGAGTAACTTCCGGGTGGAATTGTATACCGTAAGTTTGGGTACCGGTTATTTGATAAGCAGCAACTTTTACAGATTCGGTACTGGCGATGATCTGGAAATTATCAGCAATGCGTGCAATTGTATCGGCATGCGACATCCAAACCTGTGATTCTAATGGAACATCCTTAAAAAGCTTATTTTCCTGGTCGATGTACTGCAGATTGGCACGTCCGTACTCGCGGGTGCTTGATTTCATCACTTCGCCACCGTTGTTATGGGCAATGTGTTGCGCGCCGTAGCAAACGCCTAATAAAGGCAATTGGCCATGAAATTTTGCAAAATCAAAGTTTGGCGCATCTTCCTGGCGAACAGAATAAGGGCTACCCGAAAGTATAATGCCTTTTACTGTGCTGTCAATTTCAGGAAAATGATTGAAGGGGTAAATCTCGCAGTAGATATTGAGCTCCCTGACACGGCGGGCGATCAGTTGGGTGAACTGTGAGCCGAAATCAAGAATAAGGATTTTTTCTTGCATGGGCAAAGATAGTTTTTTTTAAGGATTTTGGATTTCGATTTCTCAATTTTATCAAATAAAAAAGGTTCGTGTCCTAATGCACGAACCTTTTTTAAATAGGATTATAAGAAATTAATGGATCGAAAAATTGATGCCCGCGTTAATGCTTGACCGTAGGTTCTCTACGTTGGAATAATCGTCACTGTTTTTAAAAATGTTAACTACACCGGCCTGACCGTCATATTCAAAAAATATTTTAGCCCTGTTCGAGATAGGGATCTTAACACCAATACCTAAATCAAGGCCGCCGTCTACAGTATTAAAAACCTGTTTTACATCAATGTTGTCGGTTGTTTCTTTTGCGCTCATTAAAAAGCCAACATATGGGCCAAAATGAACATACCAGTTGTTGGTATAGCCAAAGTGCCAGCTGGCCAATACAGGTACTGTAATATAGTTTAGTTTAAAGTTAACTCCATCATAAGTTGTTCCGTTTTGATCAGTATAAAAGCCGTTTCCCCAGCCCTTTTGATCATAGTTAACCTCAACCTTTAAGCTCCATGCATTTGAAAAATATGAGTCGACAAATAATCCGGCATTAACGCCGCTGATAAAGTCGCTGCTATTCCCTGAATAAGTTTCGTTTACGTAAGAGTTGTTGTAGCCAACATTAGCGCCAAATTCAACGCTGCCTTTTTGCTGGGCAAAAGTCAGGCTATAGCAGCCTAAAATAATAGCAAGTGTGGTGAAAATTTTCTTCATAAGTGTGATTTTAAGTT
This sequence comes from Mucilaginibacter sp., assembly GCF_965225845.1. GTDB lineage: Bacteria > Bacteroidota > Bacteroidia > Sphingobacteriales > Sphingobacteriaceae > Mucilaginibacter. Next base: position 2,657,507 of record NZ_CBDDBL010000002.1, on the reverse strand, counting down.
CTGCAAAGATATAAAATAGACGATGTTTTAAATCCTAATAACGGTATAACTATTAATTCTATATATTTGTTTATGGCTTTAAATGAAGATATACGCTGGTTACAACGGTTCTCAAATTACAATAAAGCAATAGCGCAATTAGAAAAGTTTGTTCAAAAAGGAGAATTGTCGTAACTGGAAGAATAAGGCCTTATCAAAGCTTTTGAATACACTTATGAATTAGCCTGGAATACATTAAAAGATTATCTGGAATACCAGGGCATACTAAATATGGCCGGTTCGAGAGATGTCATCCGCGAGGCTTACAAGGCTAATTTAGTTATAGATGGATAACAATGGATTGAAACAGCTATTCTATATGGTTCAAGGGCAAAGGGTAATTATAAATCCACTGATATTGATATAGTTTTAAAGGGAGAAAAAATTGACCTGAACGTACTAAGTAACGTATCCATAAATTGGATGATCTCTTACTACCCAACCAATTCGATCTGTCAATTTACCATCATATCAAAAACCAGGAACTTTCAGATCATATTACCCGAATAGGCAAAATTATATATAAAACTTAGCAAGTTTCGGGTTTATGCAAAGCGTTCACAATGGTAAATTATGTTTCATAAATGCTGCAAATATGAAAACCCAGGAACAGCTAAATTACGAACGGATTGCCGAAGCAATTGACTATATAAAACTCAATTTTAAATTACAGCCTAACCTGGATGAGGTGGCGGCTAAAATAAACCTGAGCCCATTCCATTTTCAGCGTTTGTTTACAGATTGGGCAGGCGTAAGCCCAAAAAAGTTTTTGCAGTACCTGAGTATTGAACATGCGAAAGCTATGCTTAAGGAAAAAAGTGCTACTTTATTTGATACAGCTTACGAAACTGGTTTATCCGGCACAGGACGCTTGCATGATCTGTTCGTAAATATTGAAGGTATGACGCCCGCCGAATATCGAAATGGCGGAGCGGCACTAAGTATAAACTATAGTTTTGCGGAAAGCCCCTTTGGAGATATTATTGTAGCGTCAACCTCCAAAGGTATTTGTTTTATTGCTTTTGCCGATGATAAAGAAATAGCGCTGGGCGAATTAAAAAACCAATTTCCTAATGCCGATTATCATCAATTTGCAGATGTTATTCACCAAAATGCCATGTTTATTTTCAGAAAAGACTGGTCGCAATTATCAGATATTAAGCTGCATTTAAAGGGCACCGACTTTCAGCTTAAAGTTTGGGATGCGCTATTAAAAATACCCGTTGGCGGTTTGAATACTTATGCTTCAATCGCGCAAAAAATAAATTCTCCCCAGGCTAGCAGGGCAGTAGGAAGCGCTATCGGCGCCAATCCTGTATCTTTCTTAATTCCTTGCCACCGTGTCATCCGCTCTTCGGGCGAAACCGGGCAATATCATTGGGGCAGCACGCGCAAAGCTGCTATAATAGGATGGGAGGCATGTTTAATAAAAAACCAAGCTTCATTTTAAAGTATTATGTAACAAACATATAATACTTTAAACTTTTTAAGTTAATTGTGGTTGTAATAATATAAGTGCTGATACAAGTCAATAAATGAATTTTTTTCAACTATTTATAAAAATAAATCACAAATCATGAAGTATTTAAAAATTATGCTGTTTGCCTTAATTATGGCATTCACATTTGCAGGTGCCCAGGCGCAGGTAGTAGTACGCCTTGGAGGCCACTATCATCATCACCACTATTATCATCACCGTCACTGGCATCACTATCACAGATATTAGTCAGTATTAACAATAACTAAAAACATATTATGAAGTACCTTAAATTAATGTTGTTTGCCGTAATAATAGCATTCACTTTCGGAAACGCAGAAGCACAAGTTAGAGTTAATATTGGCTTAGGCCCATATGTGCATAATGGTCACCATTATCACCACCGTGCACCATACTATCGTGGTCATCACAGATACTATCGTTATTACTAACTAATGATATTAAAGCCTCGCTATACAGCGGGGCTTTTGTATAAAGGACAGGTAATTAATACATAAACTTTATGTATTAATACCTGTCCTTTTTTAAATTGCAGCTCTAATGAATTTAATATGCACAGAGGGGGCTTGTTTACAGTTTTTTTAATTTTGACAGCGATAAGCCTGTTGCTGGATTGGTATGTGTTTTCAGGATTGAAAACGTTTACCAATGACTGGCAATCAAGCAAAGCAAGACAGGTTGTTACCTGGGGATATTTGATCATTTCAGTCGGGGTAACAGTTCTTTTTTTAGTCGGGCTAAATAGTTTCAGTCACGCCCGGGGTATGCTGCCATATCATGAGTATATGCTGAGCATCTTTGTTACTTTTCTTATTACCAAGCTGTTTTTTGCTATCGTACTTTCTTTAGGTGATTTAGGCAGGTTTTTTTACGGGATAGGTGATTCAATAGCAAATAAAGGTGAGAAGACTCCCGGACCGTTTTTCCCTTCAAGGCGAAAATTCATAAGCGAACTGGCGATATTGATAGCTGCGTTTCCTTTTGCGGGTTTGATCTATGCCATGGTAAGGGGAAAATACGATTATAAAGTTCATAACGAAACGATTTATTTTGATAATTTACCCGAAGCTTTTGACGGCTTTACAATAACACAGATCTCAGATATACACTCCGGTAGCTTTGATAATACCGCAGCCGTACAGCGTGGAATTGATCTCGCCAATAAGCAAAAAAGCGACCTGTTTGTTTTTACCGGCGATTTAGTAAACAATGCTGCCTGGGAAATTGAACCATATATAGATCATTTTAAGCAACTGAAAGCGCCATTCGGGCAATATTCAATTTTAGGTAACCATGATTATGGCGATTACATTCAATGGGATAATGAGACCGAAAAAGCAGCTAATTTAGATAAGCTAAAACAGCACCATAAGGAACTTGGCTACCGGTTATTATTGGATGAAAATGTAGAGCTGGAAAAGAACGGCCAAAAGATTTCCTTAATAGGTGTACAAAACTGGGGCAGGGGATTTATACAAATAGGAAATTTAGATAAAGCGTTAGAGGAGGTAGATAAAGATGCTTTTAAGATCTTGCTGTCTCATGATCCTACCCATTGGGAAGAAAAAGTACGCTTTAACACTACCCAAATCGATCTTACCTTGGCTGGCCACACCCACGGCGCTCAATTCGGTGTGGAAACTGCCGGTTTCAGATGGAGCCCGGTGCAATATAAATACCTCGACTGGGCGGGTTTAGCGCATCATAATAAACGTTACCTGTACGTCAATCGTGGTTTTGGTTTCCTGGCATTCTCAGGCAGGTTGGGTATTTGGCCGGAAATTACAGTGCTAACCTTGAAACGGAAAGTTGCTTAAAACAAAAGTCCATTCTGATGCTTTTATTAATTAAAAAAAGCATCAGCCATGGCAACTCAATATAAAAGAATAGAAACAAAACAGGCTCCTGGAGAGAATAAAGGTACTTACCTAACCCAGGAAAACTGGGAAGTGATGAAGCCTTTTGTACACTTCGCGTTTAAGGCAATTACGGTAATAGGTTCGGTTATATTTGCCATTGTAAAGCTGATACCGAAGGCTTTGGAACACAAGCCGGAAGAGCGGAAGAATGATAGGGTTATAAAAATCTAACTACAGAATTGTCATCTCTACCGGAGGGCAGTGAAGATAACATTAACGAACTTTTCCGTTCTTTACTATGAACAAACAATTTGTTATCAGTCCCAAAAAGTCTTTTAGTTTGTTTGTTGATCTTTTAACATTTGTTCAACAGTTAACCTTAACTTTGATAAAGGAATGGTTAAATTACAACCAGGGGCCCCTTCAATAACGTTATCTGAATCAGGTTGCCCAAACAGGTAATAATATTTTTGTCCCAGCGCCGCCGATAAGTGCCAATAACACTGGTTGTGGTACACTTTATCCCTTCTAAATTCTAATACTGCTGTATTTTTCTTCATGAAAATGGCGTTTGTTAACCCCGCGCCATGCATAGATATCATTACTGAGGTGGTGTTGGCCAATTGTATTTGTTGTTCAATACTTAAGTCTTCAAAAGCAACTACTTCAAAATCATATTCTTTTAATAAGGAGATAACCTCTGCTTCATTTAATACTTTACGGTTAGATGCTTTTGTACGACTGATATAAATCCTGCGCGAGGCATTTAAATTGCCGGATAGGAGCGTATCACTTAACCTGTTTTGTACCTGTTTTATTAACTCATCATGTACCTGGCCACTTAAAACTACAGAGGTGATTAATGTTAGATCAGGTGCTTTAACAAATTTACCCCTGCCTATCCATTCAATACGGCGGGGTTTTAAATTGAGATAATCTAACAGTTTAACACCCACATTTCTGATATAAGGCTCATCGGGCAGTAATAAGGTGTAATTTTGTAATTCGGAAGCTAATAGTGTTAGCCGTGGTAAATAATCATTTATCCAGTGATAATGGTTATTACTCCACTGATCAAAAGCTAACAAGTATTTTTCATCATTTGCAAGCTTCCTTTTAGGTTTTATGATCACTTTTTTGAGAAACCTAAACCAGCTACGATTTCTGAATATTGATGGAGCGACCAGCGAGACCTCAACCAATTTTAAGGCAGAAGTATATAGATTACCAAAGAAATTTACATAGCAATTTTTAAATGTCAATAGCTCTACATTGTGAGTATTGTAAGAGAATTCGGTTTTGCAAAAATCCAATTCTCCATGTTGATAGTTCTCAGGAAGCTTTCTGTTAATTTGCTGTGATGGATATAAAAACATGCAGGTACGATAGATAGGATAAAGATATGTATGTTTTGCAAATCTATGATAATGAAATTCTGTTACGAATTTCGCCCTTTCTTTTAATTAGGGTAATTATTTCACCCTATGACAAACAATAAGCAAATACCTTATTGTTTGTCATGTTTAAAGCGATCTTCTACAATTTGTATAGCTACTTTGATATCGAAGAAGATTTTTCGCTGCGCTCAAGAGATAGTTATCTCCTCAGGTCGAAATGATACACGCTTTAAAAGAATTACAAATTCTTAGCCAGTTTCTCCAGCATCTCCGCAGGTACTTTTTGGAAGTCCAATACCAGGAAGCCATCCAGGCAGTCAGCAAATTTTGGGTCGATATTAAAGCAGATGATATTAGCATTTAGGGCGATGTATTGCCTTAATAATACGGGTACCTTCATGCTACGTGTTTCCACTTCGGATATAATATCGTCCAAATTTTTAAAGCTGTCTTCGCCGTTCATCAGCATATCCGCATCTATTTTTGAGAAGTCTACCTTGAATTTTTTGCGTGGCTTAACATATTGCGCCAGCTCATGGTCGAAGTGGTTTCTGTTGATGTAATCTACAATCAGAGATTTAGAGAATTTGGAGAATGAATTACTGATACTTACCGGCCCGATCAGATAACGGTAACGCGGGTTATCGATCAGGAATTTAAATATGGCCTTCCATAATAAAAACAGTGGTAATGGTTTTTGCTGATATTCCTTACGGATGAACGACCGGCCTAACTCAATGCTCTTCTTTAATACCGGGATCAGCTGGTCCTTTATTTTAAATAACTCATTTAAATAGAAACCGTTTTTGCCCTGGCTATAAAATATCTCATCACCCAAGCCAATGCGGTAAGCACCTACAATTAGTTTTGCTTCGATATCCCAAATAAACAGGTGATTATAATAAATATCGTATTCATCCAGGTCGGCCGCCTTATTGGTCCCTTCGCCAATTTCGCGGAAAGTTATCTCGCGCAACCGGCCAATCTCCCTGATGATGTTGGGGATAACAGAAGTAGGCACAATAAATACCTCGTAGTTTTTCTCCTGCCAAATGCGGTATTCCTCGCGAATAGGTTCTATTTCTTTTTCAAGCAGGTTGGCGTCCATTTCAGGCGCAAAAGCCTCCGGAAGTTTCTTTATCTTGAATAGGTTACGCGGGTTGAAAAGTTTTTTCTCCTCCTCAAGCCCTGTACCTAAAGCATAGGTACGTGCACGCAAAAAGGTAAGCAGCTTGTTGCTATTATTATACTCCGGGTAATCAGCAATGTTAATCGCTTTGCCTATACGCAGCTTAATAGTTTGGCCTTGTTTGTTAAATAATTCCGATGGTAGCTTAGCTGTACGCAAAGCAGGGTGTATCATGCTCAAGAGGTTAAACAACAAGCCATTATTACCATGAAAATAAATAGGCACCACCGGCACTTTTGCTTTGGCAATTATCTTACCCACAACCGGGTGCCATAGGCGATCTGTTACCTGTTGAGATTCAATATTAAAGGTAGATACTTCACCGGCAGGGAAAATGCCTATTGGCGTGCCTGCGTTCAATAGTTCAAGGGTGTTTTTTAAACCGCTGATGCTGGAGGAATGCTCAATATTTTCAAAAGGGTTTACCGCTATAAAAAAGTCGCTCAGGTTAGGGATCTTTTTCAGAAGGAAGTTAGCCATCAGCTTGGCATCAGGCCTTACAGTAAGTAGCATCTTCAACAAAACCAATCCCTCAATACCACCATAAGGGTGATTGGCTATAGCTATAAAACTACATTCTTTGGGTATGTTTTTAAGGTCTCGCGGGTCAAATTCAATCTCAACTCCGCAACCGGCTAATATGGCATCAATAAACTCGATTCCGTTTTTGTGTTGTGCCTGCGCAAACACTTCATTAACCTGGTTTATCTTCATTACTTCCATCAGTAAAGCAGCAAGGCCGGGCATTTTCAGCTTATCCAGTTTGGTGGCTTTGGCAAACTCTTCGGTGGTTATAATTTTCATTTATTTATAAAAAAAAGATTAATGAGGCAATAATATTCCAAATTTATTTATTTTACCCATGTTTTACAGTCCTGAATGAAATCACAAATTAAAAATTACCTCAATATAACTAAAAAACAATGGAACGGGATGCTGGTGCTGGTTATACTTATTTTATTAGTACTGGCAGCACCTTATGTATACCAACATTTCTACAAAGATAGCACAATTAACTTTACGGGCTTTGATGCTGCTGTAGCGCAGTTAAGCAAAGCGCAAAAGGCGGATAGCGTAACCTCTTATAAGAATTCCAACAACGAAGATCATATTACAAAAGCCTACGTTAGCAATAAACTAAAGCCGGGTGTTACCATTGAACTTAATTCAGCCGACTCCGCGCAATTGACCCGTGTACATGGCATAGGCGGCTCATTTGCCATCCGGATCATCCGTTACCGCAACCGCATTGGGGGCTTTTACAATAAGGAACAGCTAAAGGAAGTATATGAATTGGATTCCGCCAAATATGCTGAGATCAAAGACCAGCTAACAGTTGATCCAAGCCGAGTGATCAAAATAAATATCAATACCATTTCTTTTGCATCCTTGCGGCAAAGCCCATACCTTAGCTATAAGCAAGCCAGCGCGATAATTGAGTATAGAACGCAGCATGGCAATTATAATTCGATGGATGATGTTGGCAACGTGGCAATCATAACGCCTGATGTACTGCACAAGATCGAGCCTTATATAAAATTTAAATGATAGCACAGCAGATAAAAGCCGCCATACGCGATATCCCGGATTTTCCGAAGCAGGGAATTATATTCAAAGACATAACCCCCATTTTAAAAGATCCTGCACTATGCGAACGCATAGTTGATATATTCGCGTTGAAGCTGGCCGATACCAAAATAGATGTAATAGCCGGCATAGAAAGCCGCGGATTTTTATTTGGGCTGATGCTCGCCACCCGCCTGGGTGTGCCCTTTGTGCCCGTTCGCAAGGCAGGCAAGCTGCCGCACACGGTAAGGCAGAAGGTATACGAACTGGAATATGGCACAGCCACCATAGAAATGCATACTGATGCAATTGAACCCGGTCAGCATGTGCTTATCCACGACGACCTGCTGGCTACCGGCGGCACCGTAACCGCTGCCAGCGAACTGATCCGGGAACTTGGCGGTATCGTAAACGGTTTTAGCTTTGTGGTGGGGTTAGGCTTTTTGGGTGGCAGGGAAAAGATTGCACCTATACATGATAACATTATCGTTCTGGCGGAATATTAGCGACCATACTGTGACACGAAACAGGTGAAACAAATGGTGCATTTTGGAACACTTTTAGCCCGAAAAATTGCCTTTTCATGATCAAAAACAGCGATTTAACGTTAATAAATGACTGTTTTTTGTGCTAAAAACGGCCTAAAACGATTGCTTTTAACCCTTTTTTGATAGAAAAAAACACTTTTTTACATGATTTTGTCGGTTTTGAAAAACTATCCCGCGTAAACCACTTTACAGATTCTTCACTCCGCTCAGAATGACATCGAGCTTAGAAAAAATATCCATTATCATTCTGCATAAAATATTAAAATTAATATCTTCATCATTTTTAAGCCAATTAACTAAAACCTGTGCAACACAGGTGATTTAAACTAAATATGACCACGGATAACACTAAACCTCCTAAGGGTAAAAAACTGCTGCTTTTTAAGGTGCTTGCCGCGCTGTTTCCGTTTATATTATTGGTTTTGCTGGAATTTGTGCTGCGCTTTTTTAATTACGGGCATAACACCGACCTGTTTGTGAAAGACCCCTATGACGCGCGTTATATGGTAATGAACGACTACGCGTCGGACAAGTTTTTTTCGGATACTGCTAACGCCACTAAGGGCAACCACGAGATCTTTGCCATTGATAAAGCGCCCAATACCTTCCGCATATTTGTTTTGGGCGAGTCAACCACCATTGGTTATCCATATTTTCATAATGGTTCATTTCATCGCTGGCTTCAATATCGTCTCTCGAGGATGTACCCGGATAAAAATTTCGAGATCATCAACCTGTCGCTAACCGCAACCAACTCCTATACCGTGCTTGACTATGGCAGGCAACTGGCACAATACCACCCCGATGCGGTGCTGATCTATTCCGGGCATAATGAGTATTATGGCGCTTTGGGTGTCGGGTCGACCAGCTACATTGGCAGCAACAGGTTCCTCGTGCAAACGCTGCTTAAGCTGCGTACTTTAAAGGTGGTGCAGTTGTTCAATAATATGATTAAAAAGGTGTCGGGTGTATTTGCATCACATAAACCAGCCGACCGCGAAACGCTGATGCAACGCATGGCAGCCCGCCAGCATATCGACTATAATTCAATCGATTACCAGGCAGGAATCAAACAGTTCGATGCCAACATGACCGAACTTTGCCGCCTGCTTAACAATGAGAAGATCCCGGCGTTTTTAAGCACGGTAGTGAGTAACGAGAAAGACCTGCCGCCTTTTATAAGCGCAGGTACTGGCCCGGGTTCGGCAACAGGGTTTTATAAAGCAGGGCAGCAGGCTATGGAAAAAGCTGATTATGCAACTGCCAAGCAGGATTTCGACAAGGCCAGGGAGCTGGACGGGTTGCGTTTCCGAGCGCCGGAAGCTATCAATACCATCATCAGGAGATTAACTACGGAATTTCCTGAAGTTCATTTGGTGGATACCAAAAAGGAATTTGAACAATATTCGCCGCATGGCATTGTAGGCAACGAGACGATTTTAGAGCATTTACACCCTAATCTGCACGGCTATTCAATTATGTCGGATGCTTTTTTCCAGGCGATGCAGAGTCAACACCTGCTCCCTGATTCAGCCGAAACGCAGATCAGTTTTGAGCAATTGCAAAAGGAAATGCCGGTTACCAAAATGGATTCCTTGATCGGCGCTATCCAGATCACCAACCTAAAAACCGGCTGGCCGTTTAACCAGCCCATACCTGCCGGATATAAACCCGATACCAGTTTAAGCGGAACACTGGCTTCGCAAATCGAATCAGCGCAGCTTAACTGGGCCGGTGGAATGAGCCAGTTATATGGCTATTACAAAAACAGCAATGATAAAGCAGGCGCGCTAAAGATTATGATGGCCATGAACCTGGAATATCCAAACGAAAAACAATACTGCGGCGATGCTGCAAACATCGCTGCCATCATTGGTAATTATGATGAGTCGATCTATTATTACAGGAAATTAAATCAGTTAGATCCGAACGACCAACTATCTGTCCACATATTTCAATTGTATTTACGGGCCAATAATCCAAAAGGGGCTTTAGGCTTTGTTAAGGATCTGCCATCGGCACAACAAACTGCGGCAACCGGCATCCTTAAGCAAATAATAAGCGATGAAAATATTTTATCAAGAGATCCGGGCAACAAGGCTGCAAATGGACGTATGGTAAGCAATTTAAGGCTGTTGGGACTGACAGATTTGGCAACAAAATATATAGGAAAATGACGGAGGCCGAATTACAAAAGCAAAACCGTAAATTCGGTTATACCATAGCTGCCGCTTTGGCGGTTCTATCGCTTTTTAATATAATTATAAAGCATAGGACCCACTGGTGGGGTGCTTTTATTATTTCGACAATATTAGTACAATTTGCAACTGTGAAACCATTGTGGTTAAACCCGATGCGTTTGATTTGGGATAAGATAGGGCATATATTGGGTACGATTAATACCTATATATTGCTCACGGTTTTTTACTTTTTGATACTGAGCCCCTTAGGAATGTTGATGCGTTTGTTTGGCAAGGATATTTTAAAGGTGAAATGGGTGAAAAATAAAAATAGCTACTGGGAAAGCACGGCGGATAAAGCGGATAGCAGCATGAGCAATCAATTTTAGAATTTGAAAGTTTCCTCTATTGGAGGAGATTTAGAGGAGGTATATGGAAGTTTTATTAGAGTTTTTCAGGTTTTTAAAGCAGCGTAAACGCTACTGGCTTTGGCCTTTATGCATTGTACTGGTGCTGCTGGCTACCTTTTTGGTGATAGCCCAGGGTTCCGCTTTGGCACCGTTCATTTATTCCCTTTTTTAAGCCGAAATGTATATCCTAGGGATCTCTGCTTATTACCATGATAGTGCCGCTTGTTTAATTCAGGATGGCAATATCCTGTCGGCGGTACAGGAAGAGCGCTTCACCAGGATAAAAAATGATGCTGCTTTCCCCGAAAAAAGCATTAACTATTGCCTGCAGCAGGCGGGCATCAACCTAAACCGGGTAGACCATATTGTTTACTACGAGAAGCCATTTTTAAAATTCGAGCGCTTGCTCGAGACGCATCTGGCATTCGCGCCATTCAGCGTCGGGTCTTTTTTAAAGGCGATGCCTTTGTGGCTGAAGGAAAAGCTCTACTTTAAAAAAATGCTCACCAGAGCTTTGCAGCAAATTGAACCCGAATGGAAAAATAACGGCAATAATTTATTGTTTACCGAGCATCATCAATCGCACGCAGCATCAGCATTTTACCCTTCGCCTTTTACAAAGGCAGTAATTTTAACGGTTGATGGCGTAGGCGAGTGGGCTACAACATCCGTGAGCAAAGGCGATGGCAATACCATTCAAAACATCAGCAGTATCAATTTTCCGCATTCTATCGGGCTGCTTTATTCGGCATTTACTTATTATTTAGGCTTTAAAGTAAATTGCGATGAATATAAGGTGATGGGATTGGCCCCATATGGCAAACCGGTTTATACCGAGCTGATTTTGAAGGAACTGATCGATTTAAAAGAGGATGGCTCTTTCAGGCTAAACATGAAATACTTTAACTATGCCACCGGTTTAACCATGACGGCGGGCAGGTTTAATATATTATTCAAAAACCCACCGCGCGACCCTAAGGCTGAATTGACTGAATTTCATATGGATATGGCAGCATCCATACAGCAGGCTACGGAATATGTGATGCTGAAGCTAACTACCAGCCTGCATGAGCAATACCAGGAAGACAATTTATGCCTGGCAGGAGGTGTTGCGCTGAATTGTGTGGCGAATGGCAAGATCTTGAAGCAATCCGGTTTCAAAAATATCTGGATCCAGCCGGCAGCCGGGGATGCCGGTGGTGCTTTAGGCGCAGCATTGGCGGTTTATTATGAGCATTTAAAGCAGGATAGGATAGTGCAGCCACAGGACAGCATGCACAATGCCTTGCTTGGCCCGGAATATGTTGAGGATGAAATTAAGCAAGCTTTAGTAAAGCATGATTTGAAGTTTGAGCAATTGGCTGATGATGATTTGCATGCAGTAGTAGCCAACGAGATCGCAACCGGAAAAGTCATCGGTTATTTTATGGGGCGGATGGAATTTGGTCCGAGGGCATTGGGCGCAAGAAGTATTATTGCCGACCCGCGTAATGTGACCATGCAATCTGTCCTCAATAAAAAAATAAAGTTCCGGGAATCATTCAGGCCGTTCGCGCCTGCGGTTTTGGAGGGGCATGCCGATGAATATTTCGATCTGGGCGCGGCAAGTCCGTACATGCTGCTGGTTGGCAAGGTGCGTGAGGAAAAACGCAAGCCTGTTGCCGATGAAGTTGATTCAATGAAAAAAATAAACCAGGAACGCTCGGTGATACCTGCTGTTACCCACCTGGATTACTCCGCTCGCCTGCAAACTGTAAACGCGGATCAGCACCCCGACTTTTATGGATTGATCAATGCCTTCTACAAGCAAACCGGCTGCCCGATGGTCATTAACACCTCATTTAACCGTATGGATGAACCCATAGTTTGCACGCCGCAGGACGCGATTTTGTGTTTTTTGAATACGGAGATTGATATGTTAGTGGTAGGTGGTTTTTTGGTGAGGAAGTAGGGGGGGTAACTAATAATATAAAGCCATGTCATTGCGAGGATATGGTGGGAATGTACTCTGTGACCTTTGTGGTTAATCTTCAAACAAAATTCAAAAAAAATTTTAAACTAATTCAGGGTTTAAATCAACTAAACCTCCATTTCATACCCGATACCATTTTGTACTACTTTCCAGGTATAAAAAGCTGAAACTAAGCCGGTATTTATTGCGTTACTTTGTTGTAACCAATTATAAATCATGAGTACTTTATTAACCGATATGCCTGCCGGATTTGATTTTTCTGTAAGCGAAAATCAGCAGATGGTAGGGCAAATGGCAAAAGATTTTGCAGAGCGCTATATTAAACCACACGTAATGGAGTGGGATGAATCACAATATTTTCCAGTTGAACTTTTTAAGCAATTAGGCGAGTTGGGCATGATGGGCGTTTTAGTGCCCGAACAGTACGGCGGCTCGGGTTTCGGCTACCAGGAATATGTTACCGTAATTGTAGAGATCGCAAAAGTTTGCGGGTCGATAGGATTATCGGTTGCGGCACATAACTCATTATGCACAGGCCACATTTTAGCTTTTGCGAATGATGAGCAAAAACAACGCTGGCTGCCCAAACTGGCAGCTGCTGAGTGGATTGGCGCCTGGGGCTTAACCGAGGCCAATACCGGCAGCGATGCCTTAGGCATGATGACCACCGCTGTTTTAGATGGTGATGATTATGTGATCAACGGCTCCAAAAACTGGATCACACACGGAAAATCAAGCAATGTGGCTGTGGTGATGGTGCGTACAGGCGAGAAAGGCGATTCGCATGGGATCTCTGCCATTGTGATAGAAAAAGGTACGCCCGGTTTCACTCACGGTAAAAAAGAGAACAAATTAGGCATGCGTGCCTCTGAAACTACGGAATTGATATTTGACAATTGCCGCGTGCCTAAGGAAAATTTATTAGGAGTTGAAGGCGAAGGCTTTAAACAAGCCATGAAGGTATTGGACGGCGGACGGATCTCAATCGCAGCATTATCACTAGGCATTGCTAAAGGCGCTTTTGAGGCTGCTGTGGCGTATGCTAAGGAGCGCAAGCAATTCGGCCAGCCAATAGCTAACTTCCAGGGCATTGCCTTTAAACTGGCAGATATGGCCACCGAAATTGAAGCTGCCGAGCTATTAATTATGCAAGCTGCTGACCTGAAGAACAGGCATCTGCCTGTTACCAAGCAATCGGCAATGGCAAAATATTTTGCATCAGAGGTTGCTGTAAGAACCGCGACTGAAGCTGTACAAATCTTCGGCGGCTATGGCTACACCAAGGATTTCCCGGTAGAGAAATATTACCGCGATGCCAAGCTTTGCACCATAGGCGAGGGGACTTCGGAGATACAGAAAATTGTGATTAGTAGAGAAGTATTGAGATAAGATAGTCAAGTAATTAAAAATATAACCGCCGGGTCAAGCGTCTACGCTTGACCCTTGTTTTTGTTAGCGTTCACGCCAGCCGAAATCCTAAACTTAAATACAGGCATAAATAATCGAAAAGTTATTTAATAAATAAACTTTTACAACAGTGTTTTTTACTCTTCGCGTTAACCATTCACTAAATCAACAAATTACTTTCATATTCAAAATAAATCACTTACCTTTGCCCTCCCACGAAAGGAGGTATTTCAGGAACTATGATCATTATTAATGTAAAAGACGGCGAATCATTAGATAAAGCACTTAAACGCTTTAAAAAGAAATTCGAAAAAACAGGTGTTTTAAGAGAACTTCGCAGCCGCCAGGCATTCGAGAAAAAATCGATTACCCGTAGGCACGAAATAAAACACGCTATCTACAAGCAAAATATGAACGCTGAAACTGTGTAAATTTATTTTACAGTTTTTGCTAATTATATATTAAAACTATTTGTACATTCATATCCTGGATGTATAAATAGTTTTTATGTTTTTAGCCCGTTTTATTCAATATATTCAATTCGAAAAACGGTACTCCCCGCATACGGTATCTGCCTATCAGTCAGATCTGGATCAATTCATGCGCTTCCTGAACACCCCGGAAGAAACCATTACCCATCCTTCAGAAATTACCCATTACCTCATCCGAAACTGGATGGTAAGCATGATGAGTGACGAAATAACCGCGCGTTCCATCAACCGTAAAATAGCCACGCTGCGCAAATACTTTAAGTTTTTACTGCAGGAGGGTATTATCGGTCATAACCCGGCCTCCAAGATCATTGCCCCCAAAATCCCTAAAAACCTGCCGGTTGTGGTAGAAGATGCCAAACTGATGCAAATGCTGGATAGCGATGATACCTTCAGCCATGATTTTAAGGGTTTGCGCGATAAACTGGTGATCGAGGCCCTGTTTGGTACCGGCATGCGCCTTTCGGAATTATTGGGCGTAAAAGAAACAGATATTAATGTATACGAAGGCACCGTTAAAGTTTTAGGTAAACGCAACAAACAGAGGATTATACCTATAAATAACGAGCTGAAGCACCTGGTAGCCGAGTACCTGGAGTTAAAGAAAAATCAAAATTTTGATAACAATTCCCTAACATTAATCGTTACAGATAAAGGAGCGGATGCATATCCCAAGCTCGTATATTTAATAGTGCAGAAGTATCTATCTCACATATCAACCCAAAACAAAAAAAGCCCTCACGTGCTGAGGCACACATTTGCAACAACTTTACTTAACAACGGCGCCGACCTTAACGCCATTAAAGAACTTTTGGGCCATGCTAATCTGAGCGCAACCCAAATTTACACGCACAACTCTGTTGAGCGATTAAAGTCTATTTATAAACAAGCCCATCCAAAGGCATAAAAAGGAGGAATCATGAAAATTACAGTGCAATCTATTCGTTTTAACGCAGACAAGAAGTTGTTGGATTTTATTCAGAAGAAAGCTGATAAGCTGGATACCTTTCACGACCACATCATCAGTGGCGAGGTTTATTTAAAACTGGAAAATGTAGAAGATGAGGCCAATAAGATAACGGAGATTAAACTGTTGCTACCGGGCATAGCATTATTTGCCAAGGAGCAGTGCAAAAGCTTTGAAGAAGCTACCGACCTCGCGATTGAGAGCTTGCGCAAACAAATTGAAAAACAAAAACAAAAGAAATTTGCTGCTGCCGAAGCTGCTAAAAATGCGGTTTTAGCTGATAATGAGGACGATTTCTAAGCGAAATCAAATCCTATAAATTCAAAAAAATCGATGGCTTTTAAACCATCGATTTTTTTTTGATAAAATATTTTGATGGGCATTATTTATTTGTAAATTTGCAATCCCTTTTGGAGAGGTATGCAACGCACTATTTCACTTTAAGGGTTGGTTCTTTAAAATTAATAATCTTAAATAATTTAACCGGCAACTATCCGACGGTTCAGCAATGGACAAGGGAAAAGGAAAGGTAAATTTTAAGCCTCCTTAGCTCAGCTGGTAGAGCGACTGACTTGTAATCAGTAGGTCATTGGTTCGATCCCGATAGGAGGCTCTGTTTTTTCGGATTGTAATGTTTAGCTTCAACTTTTGAACATTAACGGTCCGGAATAACAAATGGGGGGATACCAGAGCGGTCAAATGGGACGGACTGTAAATCCGTTGCTTCGGCTACGAAGGTTCGAATCCTTCTCCCCCCACAGGTTTGTAGTTGGCAGTTACCGGTTGGCAGTAAGCGATAGCATACAGCAAACTGATAACTGCAAACTGCATTAAAAGCGGAAGTAGCTCAGTTGGTAGAGCGATAGCCTTCCAAGCTATAGGTCGCGAGTTCGAACCTCGTCTTCCGCTCAAAAAGGGAATGTCGGATTTCGAAATTTCGATTTCGGACTAAAGAAGGTGAAAGAGGCAGGGTGATAAGGGGTGACAATCCCAAATCAAAAATCCCACTCCGGAATCAAAAATAAGCCGACGTAGCTCAGGGGTAGAGCACTTCCTTGGTAAGGAAGAGGTCATGGGTTCAAATCCCATTGTTGGCTCACTTTATTTAAAGTATATAACAGAGAGTTTTTAAAGTATAATTAACCTACAAAAATTAAATATAAATCATGGCAAAAGAAAAGTTTGACCGCAGTAAGCCGCACTTAAACATCGGTACAATCGGTCACGTTGACCACGGTAAAACAACCCTTACCGCAGCTATTACTAAAGTATTATCTGATAAAGGGTTTTCAGAAGCTCGTTCATTCGATTCAATCGATTCAGCTCCTGAAGAAAAAGAGCGTGGTATCACTATCAACACTGCTCACGTTGAGTATTCAACTGCTAACCGTCACTATGCACACGTTGACTGTCCGGGTCACGCGGATTATGTGAAAAACATGGTTACAGGTGCTGCTCAGATGGACGGTGCAATCATCGTGGTTGCTGCTACAGACGGCCCGATGCCACAAACTCGTGAGCACATCTTGTTAGCTCGCCAGGTAGGTGTGCCTTCATTAGTTGTATTCATGAATAAAGTGGATATGGTTGATGATCCTGAATTGTTAGAATTAGTTGAAATGGAGATCCGTGAGTTATTATCATTCTATGATTTCCCGGGTGACGATATTCCAGTTATCCAGGGTTCAGCTTTAGGTGGCTTAAATGCTGATCCTAAATGGGTTGAAAAAATTATGGAATTAATGGATGCTGTAGATTCATACATCCCTATTCCTCCGCGTTTAACTGATCTTCCTTTCCTTATGCCTGTTGAGGACGTATTCTCGATCACTGGTCGTGGTACTGTTGCAACTGGCCGTATCGAGCGTGGCGTTATCAATACTGGTGACCCTGTAGATATCTTAGGTATGGGTGCTGAGAACTTAAAATCAACCTGTACTGGTGTTGAGATGTTCCGTAAGATCCTTGACCGTGGCGAAGCTGGTGACAACGTAGGTTTATTGTTACGTGGTATTGAAAAAACTGATATCCGTCGTGGTATGGTTATTTGCAAACCAGGTTCAGTAACTCCGCACACTAACTTCAAAGCAGAAGTTTACGTGTTATCAAAAGCAGAAGGTGGCCGTCACACGCCGTTCTTCAACAAATACCGCCCGCAATTCTATTTCCGTACTACTGACGTTACAGGTGAGATCACTTTAGCTGAAGGTGTAGAAATGGTTATGCCAGGTGATAACGTTACAATCACTGTAAATTTGATTAACGCTATCGCAATGGAAAAAGGCTTACGTTTCGCTATCCGTGAAGGTGGCAGAACAGTAGGTGCTGGTCAGGTAACTGAAATCTTAAAATAAAACCTTACGCTCTGTTTAAGCAGAGAATAAGTTAGGTTAATATACAGCAAAGTACTTAGCAAAACTGCTAAGTACTTTGTTACTATAACAAAGTGATGAAATACATCGCTTAACAAAAGGGATACACGGGAATAGTTCAACGGTAGAATAGAGGTCTCCAAAACCTTTGATCAGGGTTCGAATCCTTGTTCCCGTGCATAAAAAATACGATATGGCTAACGTAGGTGAATATATAAAGGAATCATACATCGAGCTAACCGAAAAGGTTACCTGGCCAACCTGGCGCGAGCTGCAAAGCAGTGCTATATTAGTGTTGGTGGCAACGGTTATTATCGCTTTGGTAGTTTTTGGTATGGACCAATTGATTGGTTTCTTATTAAGAAGTTTTTATAGTTCACTGGGTTAATATATAGATATAAATGAGCGATCAATTAAAGTGGTATGTAGTACGTGCCATAAGTGGTAAAGAAAAAAAGGTAAAGACGTATATTGAGGCTGAAATAAACCGTTTGGGTATAACGCACCTGATCCCTCAGATACTGATCCCTACCGAAAAGTATTACCAGATGCGCGACGGAAAGAAAATAGCTAAGGAGCGTAACTACTTTCCGGGTTATGTGTTGATGGAAGCCCAGTTAGATGGCGAAATTGAACATGTAATAAAAAACATAAACAGCGTAATAGGTTTCCTGGGCGATAAAGCCGGAAACGCTATCCCGCTTCGCCAGGCAGAAGTTAACCGTATTTTAGGTAAGGTTGACGAAATGACAGCACAGGGTGAAACCATGAATGTGCCTTATTATGTTGGCGAGAACGTAAAAGTAATGGACGGACCTTTCAACGGCTTTAGCGGTGTGATTGAGGAAGTTAACGAAGAGAAAAAGAAACTGAAGGTAATGGTAAAAATATTCGGGCGCCGTACGCCGCTTGAATTGAATTACATGCAGGTAGAGAAAGAATAGTATTTAGTAGCCAGAATCAGGTAGCAATATTACTTGGTCGGGTACTAATAAAGATAATGGGTGAGAGGAAAGGTAAAAAGTCTAAATACTTGATACTAAATACTTGATACCAGATTAAAAGAATGTTACATAGCTTCCACTTACTAACATTGAGTAACAATTAAAGTAAACAAAAAATGGCAAAAGAAGTCGGTGCGATGGTTAAACTACAAGTGAAGGGCGGCGCTGCAAATCCATCTCCACCAATTGGCCCTGCATTGGGTGCAAAAGGTGTGAATATTATGGAGTTTTGCAAGCAGTTCAACGCACGTACCCAGGACAAACCTGGTAAAGTGTTGCCTGTAGTTATTACTGTTTATGTTGACAAGTCATTCGATTTTATCATCAAAACCCCTCCTGTAGCAATCCAGTTAATGGAAGTAACAGGTTTAAAAAGTGGTTCTGCTGAGCCTAACCGTAAAAAAGTTGCCAGTGTAAACTGGGATCAGGTTGAGACTATAGCAAAGGATAAAATGACTGACCTGAACGCGTTCACAGTTGAATCAGCCATGAAAATGGTGGCAGGTACTGCCCGCAGTATGGGAATAACCGTATCAGGTACGGCTCCCTGGAATTAATTAAATTTATACAAATCAGTTTAAGACAGTGGCAAGATTAACAAAAAATCAAAAAGCGGCACTCTCCAAAATTGAGGCTAATAAATCGTATTCATTACAAGATGCAACAGCTTTAGTAAAAGATATTACTAATACTAAATTTGATTCATCAGTTGATATAGATGTACGTTTAGGTGTTGACCCCCGTAAAGCCAATCAAATGGTACGCGGTATAGCAACATTGCCTCATGGAACCGGAAAAACTGTACGTGTGTTGGTGCTTTGTACTCCTGATAAGGAACAAGAAGCAAAAGACGCAGGTGCGGATTTCGTAGGTTTGGATGATTACATTGCCAAGATTGAAGGTGGATGGACTGACGTTGATATTATCATCACTATGCCTAGTGTTATGGCAAAAGTAGGTCGTTTAGGTCGTATTTTAGGCCCGCGTAACCTTATGCCTAACCCTAAATCAGGAACAGTAACGCCAGAAGTTGGTAAAGCTGTAACTGATGTAAAAGGTGGTAAAATTGACTTCAAGGTTGATAAAACCGGCATCATCCATGCCTCAATAGGAAAAGTATCTTTCCCTGCTGATAAGATTTATGAGAACGCATTAGAAGTATTGCAGGTTATCTCTAAATTAAAACCTTCATCAGCAAAAGGAACATATTTTAAAAGTATTCACGTTTCGTCAACAATGTCACCAGGAATTGCAGTTGAAACCAAAACAGTAGCGGGGATTTAATCATGAATAAAGAAGAAAAATACGACTTAGTTCTTGCCCTTACTGAACAAATGAAAGAGTATGGTAATTTTTATATTACTGATACTTCAAATTTGACGGTTGCAAAAGTGAATGACATCCGTCGCCAGTGTTTCGAAAACGAGATCACCATGCAGGTAACTAAAAATAGCTTAATTAAAAAAGCTATGG
The DNA here is from genome assembly GCF_965225845.1 of Mucilaginibacter sp. Classification (GTDB taxonomy): domain Bacteria; phylum Bacteroidota; class Bacteroidia; order Sphingobacteriales; family Sphingobacteriaceae; genus Mucilaginibacter. The sequence continues at coordinate 2,637,135 of NZ_CBDDBL010000002.1, read as the reverse complement.
ATAATATCGAAGGTGATTTTGCTCCATTATATGATGTATTAAAAGGTTCATCATCAATCCTTTTCTCAAAATCAGCAACTGCTCCGGCAAAGTTGATCAAGAAATTAAGGAAAAAAGGTGATAAACCAGTTTTAAAAGCAGCATATATTGATGCATCGTTATTCATCGGCGATAACCAATTAGATACTTTGATCAACTTAAAATCAAAAGAACAATTGGTTGGCGAGATTATCGGACTATTGCAATCACCAGCGAAGAACGTTATTTCTGCACTGCAGTCAGGCGGAAATATATTGGCAGGTGTTGTGAAAACATTACAAGAAAGAGGTTAACGGAACACCTGAAGTTTCGAATTAAACAAAAAGCATTAAAAGTAAAAAATAAATAAAATGGCGGATTTAAAAGCGTTTGCTGAACAGTTAGTAAACTTAACAGTAAAAGAAGTTAACGAATTAGCTCAGATCTTGAAAGATGAGTATGGCATTGAGCCTGCTGCTGCAGCTGTTGCTGTTGCTGCTGCTCCAGCTGGTGGCGATGACGCTCCTGCTGCTGCTGCTGAGCAAACTGCATTTGACGTTATCCTGAAAGAAGCAGGTGGCTCAAAATTAGCAGTTGTTAAATTAGTAAAAGACCTTACCGGCCTTGGTTTGAAAGAAGCTAAAGACTTAGTTGATGGTGCACCTAAAGAAGTTAAAACCGGTGTAACTAAAGAAGAAGCTGAATCTTTGAAAAAACAATTAGAAGAAGCCGGAGCGGTAGTTGAGGTTAAATAATTTAACCCGATACACAATAGCATCAGACTCCGACCGTTTTTGGTCGGGGTCTATTGCTGTTTATAATGGTTTAGACATGAGATATTAGATTTGAGAAATGAGGTTTTTGCGCTAAGCTCAAAGATTTTATTCTTATCTCACATCTCACATCTCAATACTCACATCTACTTAAGTTTATTAATAAACTAAAATTATAATCCCTTGGCAAACCAAAATAATCAAAGAGTAAACTTTGCAACCAGCAGAAAGGTACTTGATTACCCCGATTTTCTGGATGTGCAGTTGCAATCTTTCCAGGAATTTTTTCAATTAGAAACTACTTCAGACAACCGCTACAAAGAGGGCTTGTTTAAAGTGTTTGCCGAAAACTTTCCGATTTCAGATTCAAGAAACATATTCGTTTTAGAATTTCTTGACTACTTTATTGATCCGCCACGTTATGATATACAAGAGTGTATCGAACGCGGATTAACTTACAGCGTGCCTTTAAAAGCAAAGCTTCGCCTGTCATGTAATGACGAGGAGCACGAAGATTTTGAAACGATTGTACAGGACGTGTATTTGGGAACTATCCCTTACATGACGCCTAAAGGTACTTTTGTTATCAATGGCGCCGAGCGTGTAATTGTATCGCAGTTACACCGTTCACCAGGTGTGTTCTTTGGCCAAAGCCGCCACACTAACGGTACAAAATTATACTCTGCCCGTGTTATCCCTTTTAAAGGATCATGGATAGAGTTTGCTACAGACGTTAATAACGTGATGTATGCTTATATCGACCGTAAAAAGAAATTCCCGGTTACTACTTTATTACGTGCTATCGGTTATGATTCTGATAAAGACATATTAGAATTATTTGAACTGGCTGACGAGGTAAAAGTAAGTAAATCTGGTCTTAAAAAATTCATCGGCCGTAAGCTTGCCGCAAGGGTGCTTAAAAAATGGGTTGAGGATTTTGTGGATGAAGATACCGGTGAAGTTGTTTCAATCGACCGTAACGAGATCATTCTGGAGCGTGAAACCGTGCTTGAAGATGACCATATTGATATGATCATTGATGCAGGTGTAAAAACCATCATCCTGAACAAGGAAGATGCAGCTACCAGCGGTGACTACACTATCATATACAATACTTTACAAAAAGATACTTCAAACTCTGAGAAAGAAGCGGTTGAGCACATCTACCGCCAGTTACGTAACGCTGAACCACCTGATGAGGAAACTGCACGTGGTATCATCGATCGTTTATTTTTCTCGGATAAACGTTATGACCTGGGTGATGTTGGTCGTTACCGCATCAACCGTAAGTTAAAACTAAGTACTTCTGAAGATACTAAGGTTTTAACTAAACAGGATATCATCGCGATAGTAAAATACCTGATCAAATTGATCAACTCAAAAGCTGAGGTGGATGATATTGATCACTTGTCAAACCGTCGTGTACGTACCGTAGGTGAGCAGTTATATGCTCAATTCGGTGTAGGTTTAGCGCGTATGGCCCGTACCATCCGTGAGCGTATGAACATTCGTGATAACGAGGTGTTCACACCAACCGACCTGATCAACGCGCGTACTTTATCATCAGTGATCAACTCTTTCTTCGGAACAAACCAGTTGTCACAGTTTATGGACCAAACCAATCCACTGGCAGAGATTACGCACAAGCGTCGTCTGTCAGCCCTTGGCCCCGGTGGCCTGTCACGTGAGCGTGCAGGTTTTGAAGTTCGTGACGTACACTACACCCACTACGGCAGGTTATGTACCATCGAAACTCCGGAAGGACCGAACATTGGTTTAATTTCATCACTTTGCGTACACGCCAAGATCAATAACCTGGGCTTCATCGAAACACCATACAAACGTGTGGTTGACGGTGTAGTATCAATGGATGAGCCGGTTGTTTACTTATCTGCTGAAGATGAAGATGGTAAAACCATCGGACAGGCTAACGCGGTTTATGATGATAAAGGGGTATTCAGTACACCGCGTGTAAAAGCACGTTTTGAAGGTGACTTCCCGATCATCGAGCCTGAAAGACTTGATTATATGGACATTGCGCCAAACCAGATCACTTCTATCGCGGCTTCATTAATTCCGTTCCTGGAACATGATGATGCTAACCGTGCATTGATGGGATCAAACATGCAACGCCAGGCTGTACCATTATTACGCCCAGAAGCGCCAATTGTTGGTACTGGTTTGGAAGGACGTGTTGCTAAAGACTCTCGTACCCTGATCAATGCTGAAGGTAATGGTGTTGTTGAGTATGTGGATGCTAACGAGATCCGTATTAAATACGACCGTGACGAGCTTGACCGTTTGGTTTCATTCGATGGCGACTCTAAGAGCTACCGTTTAACCAAGTTCAAGAAAACGAACCAAAGCACTACCATGAACTTAAAGCCGATTGTTAAAAAAGGCCAGCGAGTTGAAAAAGGTGAGGTACTTTGCGAAGGTTATGCTACCCAAAATGGTGAGCTTGCCTTGGGCCGTAACTTAAAAGTAGCGTTCATGCCCTGGCAGGGATATAACTTTGAGGATGCGATCGTGATCTCGGAGCGCGTAGTTTCACAGGATATATTCACTTCACTACACGTTGAAGAATTTGAACTGGAAGTACGTGATACCAAACGTGGCGAGGAAGAATTGACACCGGATATCCCTAACGTATCAGAAGAAGCTACTAAAGACCTTGACGAAGACGGTATCATCCGTGTTGGTGCCGAGGTTAAAGAAGGCGATATTTTGATCGGTAAGATCACTCCAAAAGGTGAGTCAGACCCTTCACCGGAAGAAAAATTATTACGTGCCATATTTGGTGATAAAGCAGGTGACGTTAAAGATGCGTCTTTAAAAACTCCTCCTTCAATTGCCGGTGTGGTTATCGATACCAAATTGTTCTCACGTGCTAAGAAAACTACTAAGGCAGAAGAAAAAGCACAGTTAGAAAGATTGGATAACAAACATGATAAAGCTGTTAAAGAGCTTAAAAATACGCTGATCGAAAAATTATTCGAGATTGTGAATGGTAAAACATCACAAGGTGTATACAATGTTTACAAAGAGTTACAGGTTGCTAAAGGTGTTAAATTCACTCAAAAAATCCTGGTTGAGCTTAATTATGATAATATTAACCCAACTAAATGGACAACTGATGATGATAAAAACGACCAGATAAAACTGCTTCTTCATAACTACAACATCAAGGTTAACGAGGAATTAGGTGCTTATCGTCGTGATAAATTCGCTATCAGTGTGGGTGATGAGCTGCCATCAGGTATCGTGCAAATGGCTAAAGTTTACATCGCTAAAAAGCGTAAGCTTAAGGTGGGTGATAAAATGGCAGGCCGCCACGGTAACAAGGGTATTGTGGCACGTATTGTACGTGACGAGGACATGCCTTTCCTGGAGGACGGAACACCGGTTGATATTGTGCTGAACCCGCTGGGTGTACCTTCACGTATGAACTTAGGGCAGATCTACGAAACAGTATTAGGATGGGCTGGTAAAGAGCTTGGTATTAAATTCGCTACCCCGATTTTTGATGGTGCAAGCCATGAAGAAGTGGAAGAGTGGATCAAGAAAGCCAACTTACCTGAATCAGGCCGTACTTACTTATACAATGGTTTAACAGGTGATCGTTTCGATCAGCAGACTACAGTAGGTATCATCTACATGCTGAAATTAGGCCACATGGTTGATGATAAGATGCACGCGCGTTCAATCGGGCCATACTCATTAATTACACAACAACCATTGGGCGGTAAAGCCCAGTTCGGTGGCCAGCGTTTTGGTGAGATGGAAGTTTGGGCACTGGAAGCATTCGGTGCAGCAAACATCTTGCAAGAGATATTGACCGTTAAATCTGATGATGTTATCGGCCGCGCTAAAACTTACGAGGCTATTGTTAAAGGTGAAAACCTGCCAACTCCTTCAGTTCCGGAATCATTCAACGTATTGGTTCACGAATTAAGAGGTTTAGGTTTGGATATCACATTAGAATAAGGATAAAGTTTAAAGTTGAAAGTTTAAAGCGAGAGCTACTTTCAACTTTAAGCCTTTAACTTTTAACTTTAAAACAAAGGAGACTATGTCTTATAAAAAGGATAATAAAATCAAAAGTAATTTCACCACCATCACCATCAGCTTAGCCTCACCTGAGTCTATCCTGGAGCGTTCAAGTGGCGAAGTTTTAAAACCGGAAACCATTAACTACAGAACTTACAAACCTGAACGTGATGGTTTGTTTTGTGAGCGTATTTTCGGTCCGGTAAAAGATTATGAGTGCCATTGCGGTAAATACAAACGTATCCGTTATAAAGGTATTGTTTGCGACCGTTGCGGTGTTGAAGTAACTGAAAAGAAAGTACGTCGTGAGCGTATGGGCCACATCAACCTGGTGGTGCCTGTTGCGCACATCTGGTACTTCCGTTCATTACCAAACAAAATTGGTTACCTGTTAGGCTTACCTACTAAAAGATTAGACTTGATCATTTACTACGAACGTTATGTAGTAATACAAGCCGGTATCAAGGAAGCTGACGGTATCAACAAAATGGATTTCCTTACTGAAGAAGAATACCTGGATGTTTTGGATACCCTTCCAAAAGAAAACCAGTATTTGGATGATAAGGATCCGCAGAAATTCGTAGCTAAAATGGGCGCCGAAGCTTTAGAAGAGCTTTTAAAACGCCTTGACCTTGACGAGCTTTCTTTTAGCTTACGTCACCAGGCAGCTAACGAAACTTCTCAACAACGTAAAAACGAAGCTTTAAAACGTTTACAGGTTGTTGAAGCTTTCCGCGATTCAAAAAACAGGATCGAAAATAACCCTGAGTGGATGATCGTTAAGATCGTTCCGGTTATCCCGCCTGAATTACGCCCGTTAGTTCCATTGGAAGGCGGCCGTTTCGCAACTTCAGATTTGAATGATTTATACCGTCGTGTAATTATCCGTAATAACCGTTTAAAACGTTTGATCGAGATTAAAGCGCCGGAAGTTATTTTACGTAACGAAAAACGTATGTTGCAGGAAGCTGTAGATTCGTTATTCGATAACTCACGTAAAGTAAACGCCGTTAAAACTGAAGGTAACCGTGCTTTGAAATCACTTTCAGACATCCTGAAAGGTAAACAAGGCCGTTTCCGTCAAAACTTATTAGGTAAACGTGTGGATTATTCAGCACGTTCGGTAATTGTTGTAGGTCCAAACCTTAAATTACACGAGTGCGGTTTACCAAAAGATATGGCTGCTGAATTATTCAAACCATTTATCATCCGTAAGATGATTGAGCGTGGTGTGGTTAAAACAGTAAAATCTGCCAAAAAGATCGTTGACCGTAAAGACCCATTAGTTTGGGATATATTAGAGAATGTATTAAAAGGGCACCCTGTATTACTAAACCGTGCGCCTACTTTGCACAGGTTAGGTATCCAGTCGTTCCAGCCAAAATTGGTTGAAGGTAAAGCTATCCAGTTACACCCGTTAACTTGTACAGCCTTCAACGCGGATTTTGACGGTGACCAGATGGCCGTTCACGTACCACTTGGTAACGCGGCAATCTTGGAAGCCCAAATTTTGATGCTTGCATCGCACAACATCCTTAACCCTGCTAACGGTACGCCAATTACTGTACCTTCGCAAGACATGGTACTTGGTTTGTACTACATAACCAAAGGCCGTAAAACAGAAGAAGGACACATTGTAAAAGGTTCAGGCTTAACTTTCTATTCTGCTGAAGAAGTTATTATCGCTTACAACGAGAAAAAACTTGACCTGCACGCGTTTATCAAGGTGAAAGCCAAAGTTAAAGAACGTGACGGCAGCATTGTAAGCAAAATTATTGATACCACTGTAGGCCGCGTATTGTTCAATCAGCACGTGCCTGAAGAAGTTGGTTATATCAATGAATTGCTTAACCAAAAAATCACTTACGTGATATTATTGGTGAAGTAGTTAAAAATACCGGTATGGCACGCGCTGCCCAGTTCCTTGATGATATTAAGGAATTAGGTTTCAAAATGGCATTCCAGGGTGGTTTATCATTTAACCTGAAGGATATAAACATCCCTGCACAAAAAGTTACGCTTATTGAGCAGGCTTCGAAAGAAGTTGAAGAGGTTATGGGTAACTATAACATGGGTTTCATCACCAACAACGAGCGTTACAACCAGATCATCGATATCTGGACACGTATCAACAACCGCTTAACAGCGAATGTAATGGAGATCTTGTCAACAGACAACCAGGGCTTCAACTCAGTATACATGATGCTTGATTCCGGTGCACGTGGTTCTAAAGAGCAGATTCGTCAGCTTGCAGGTATGCGTGGTTTGATGGCGAAACCTCAAAAATCAGGTTCAGGTGGCGAGATCATTGAAAACCCGATCCTTTCAAACTTTAAAGAAGGTTTATCGGTATTGGAATACTTCATCTCTACCCACGGTGCGCGTAAAGGTTTGGCGGATACAGCGTTAAAAACTGCAGATGCTGGTTACTTAACCCGTAGGTTGCATGACGTTGCCCAGGATATGATTGTAGGTGAAGAAGATTGCGGTACTTTAAGAGGTATATACACAACCGCCCTTAAAGATAACGAGGATATTGTTGAGCCATTACACGAGCGTATATTAGGCCGTACTGCCCTGAATGATGTTTATGACCCTATCTCTAACGAATTGTTAGTAGCTGCAGGCCATGACATCACTGAAGAAATTTCAAAAACTATCGAAAACTCTCCGTTAGAGGGTATCGAGATCCGTTCGGTATTAACTTGCGAAAGCAAACGCGGTGTTTGTGCTTTATGCTACGGACGTAACCTTGCAAGCGGTAAACGCGTGCAACGTGGCGAGGCTGTTGGTGTAATTGCAGCACAGTCTATCGGTGAGCCGGGTACACAGTTAACATTGCGTACATTCCACGTGGGTGGTACCGCATCTAACATCGCTGCTGAATCGCAGATCAATGCAAGGTTTGATGGTATTATCGAATTTGAAAACGTTCGTACAGTACAATACAAAACTGCAGAAGACGGACCGGTTGAGGTGGTATTAGGCCGTTCAGGTGAGTTCCGTATTGTAGAAGAAGGAACCAATAAGGTGATTGTAACTAACAATATCCCTTACGGCGCTTACTTATATGTGAAAGACGGAAGCAAGATCACTAAAGGCGACCGTATCTGTTCATGGGATCCGTACAATGCGGTAATCATCTCTGAATTTGCAGGTACAACCCAGTTTGAGGCTGTATTGGAAGGTATTACTTTCCGTGAAGAATCAGACGAGCAAACAGGTCACCGCGAAAAAGTAATTATCGATACCAGAGATAAAACCAAGAACCCGGTTATACAGGTTGTTGAAAAAGGTAACGTTATCAAAGGTTATAACATCCCGGTAGGCGCCCACATCGCAGTTGATGAAGGCGAGAAACTACAAACAGGACAAGTTATTGCCAAGATTCCGCGTTCAACCGGAAAAACAAGGGATATTACAGGTGGTTTACCACGTGTAACCGAGTTATTCGAAGCACGTAACCCATCAAACCCTGCGGTTGTTACCGAGATTGATGGTGTGGTAACCTTAGGCGGCGTTAAACGTGGTAACCGCGAAATGACCATTGAATCAAAAGATGGCCAGATCAAGAAATACCTTGTTCCATTGTCAAAACACATCCTTGTACAGGATAATGACTTTGTGAAAGCCGGTATGCCATTGTCTGACGGTTCTATCTCTCCTGCCGACATACTGGCTATTAAAGGCCCTGCTGCGGTACAGGAATACTTAGTGAATGGTATACAGGAAGTTTACCGTTTACAAGGTGTGAAGATCAATGATAAGCACTTCGAGGTTATTGTTCACCAAATGATGCAGAAAGTATCAATTGAGGATGCCGGCGATACTACGTTCCTTGAAAAAGAAGCGGTTGACAGCTGGGATTTCATGATTGAGAATGACGAAATTTTCGATAAGAAAGTTGTTGTTGAACCAGGTGATTCTGCCAATGTAAAAGCAGGGCAAATTATATCTGTTAGAAAACTTCGCGACGAAAACTCCATCTTAAAACGTAAAGATTTAAGGTTAGTTGAAGTTAGGGATGCTATCGCAGCTACATCAAGCCCGATATTACAAGGTATTACAAGAGCGTCATTAGGTACCAAGTCGTTTATATCGGCAGCATCGTTCCAGGAAACTACCAAAGTACTGAACGAAGCAGCGATTGCAGGTAAAAAAGACAACATGCTCGGCCTGAAAGAAAACGTAATTGTTGGTCACTTAATTCCATCAGGAACAGGTTTACGCGCATATGAAAATATCCGCGTAGGTTCTCAGGAAGAATTCGACCGTTTAATGGCTTCAAAAACAGAAGAAGTAGAAGCATAAGCATTAAACAAATAAATTTAAAGCCTGCCAGTGATAACTGGCAGGCTTTTTTATTGATAATACAATTGTTACATTTTATACAAAAGCTTTTGAATAGCCCTTATGAACTGATTTATATCTCAAATCTTTAATATACACTAAGTCTATATACAATAAATATTATAAAATCGCTTCGGTAAACGGAAAGGCTTTGTTATTTTCGCAGGATGGAAGAGCAAAATGAAAATCAGTTAAGTATAGAGCTTTCAGAAGAAATATCTGAGGGGATCTATTCTAACCTGGCTATTATTACGCACTCAAGTTCGGAGTTTGTGCTTGATTTTATTCGTGTAATGCCTGGTGTACCAAAAGCTAAAGTAAAATCAAGGATCATATTAACGCCGGAGCATGCAAAGCGCTTACTATCTGCATTATCTGATAACGTAGATAAATTTGAGGCGGCAAACGGACGTATCAAAACTCAACAGGAACCTTCCGGCTTTCCTATGAATTTTGGCGGAACTGTGGGCCAGGCTTAACGATGGAAGAAAAAGTACATATAGTTGAGCATCAATATAAAATAACCCGCGCCGAGCGCGAACACATTAACGGGCATAAAGCCGTATGCGTATGGTTTACAGGTTTATCCGGTTCGGGCAAAAGTACGCTTGCCAGTTATTTGGAAGAAGAACTCCATAAAAAAGGCCATAAAACTTATGTCCTTGATGGGGATAATATCCGCAAAGGTTTAAGCAAGGATCTTACTTTTACTGAAAAAGACCGCGACGAAAACCTTAGACGCATAGCCGAAGTAGCTAAACTAATGTGTGATGCCGGCATAATTGTGATTGCTGCGTTTGTTAGCCCTTTTATACATGAAAGGGATATGCTGCGCAATATTATTGGCGATCTGTACCATGAAGTTTATGTAGATACGCCGCTGGAAATTTGTGAACAACGGGATATAAAAGGCCTTTATAAAAAGGCAAGGCGCGGAGAAATTGCTAACTTTACCGGAATTGGTTCACCTTACGAACCACCTTTAACTGCCGAGGTCCGTGTGCAAACCAAAGACCTGCCGATTAGTCAATCGGCTAATGTAGTCTTGGAATATATTTTACCCAAAATACAGCTATTAATTAATAATAATGTCTAAACATTACCTTACCCATCTTCAGGAGCTTGAATCAGAAGCTATATATGTTATCAGGGAGGTTGTCGCTCAGTTTGACAGGCCCGCTATATTGTTTTCTGGTGGAAAAGATTCGATTGTGGTAACGCATTTAGCCCGCAAGGCTTTTTATCCGGCACGTATTCCCATGCCACTTATTCATATTGATACCGGCCATAATTTTATCGAAACCATGGAGTTTCGCGATAATTTAGTTGATGAATTAGGCATCCAGCTAATCGTAGGTTCAGTTCAGCAAGCTATTGATAAAGGCCGTGCAGTTGAAGAGCAGGGTATGAATGCCAGCAGGAACGAGTTACAAATCGTATCCCTATTAGATGCGATAGAAGAACATAAAATTGATGCCGCAATCGGTGGCGCCCGCCGTGATGAGGAAAAGGCCCGGGCAAAGGAACGTTTCTTCTCGCACCGTGATGATTTTGGCCAATGGGATCCTAAAAACCAACGCCCTGAGCTTTGGAATATATTCAATGGCCGTAAACGCATGGGCGAGCACTTCAGGGTGTTTCCGATCAGTAACTGGACCGAAATGGATGTTTGGAATTATATCCTGCATGAAAATATCCCGATACCATCATTATACTTTGCACACGAACGCGAAGCAGTTTACAGGGATAATACATGGCTGCCAAATTCGGAGTTTTTAGTGCTGCGCGAAGGTGAAAAGATCGAAAAGAAATTGATGCGTTTCCGAACGCTAGGCGATATTACCATTACCGGTGGTATTGAATCGGATGCGGATACGCTGGAAAAAATTGTTGCTGAAATATCGGCAACAAGAAGTACCGAACGCGGTAACCGCAGCGACGATAAACGCTCGGACACCTCGATGGAAGACAGGAAAAAACAAGGATATTTTTAAGCTATACTATAGCTTTAGCACAATATAAATGGAAATGGAATTATTGCGTTTTACAACTGCCGGTAGTGTTGATGATGGAAAGAGCACACTGATAGGCCGTTTGTTATATGACTCAAAATCAATATTTGAGGATCAGATTGAAGCTGTAAAAAAATCAAGTGAACGTAAGGGACTGGCGCATGTCGACCTCTCGTTGCTTACTGACGGGCTTCGCTCTGAACGGGAGCAGGGTATTACTATTGATGTAGCTTATCGCTATTTCGCTACCCCAAAACGCAAATTTATTATTGCCGATACCCCGGGGCATATTCAGTATACCCGTAACATGGTTACTGGTGCATCTACCGCCAATCTGGCTTTAATTTTGGTTGATGCCCGCCATGGCGTTATTGAGCAAACCCGTCGACACTCTTTCATCGCGTCGTTGCTAAAAATTCCGCATGTAATTGTGTGTATCAATAAAATGGATTTGGTTAATTACTCCGAAGAAGCTTACAATAAAGTTGTTGAACAGTATGAGGATTTGGCTAGTAATTTAGATATAAGCGATATAAGATTTATACCAATCAGCGCCTTAAACGGTGATAACGTGGTTAACCGCTCTGAAAATATGGACTGGTATACCGGCTCAAGTCTGTTGAATACACTTGAAACCATCCATATCAGCAGCGATCAAAACCACTTGGATGCACGTTTCCCGGTACAAACCGTTATTCGCCCGCACCAGGATGAATATCATGATTATCGTGCCTACGCAGGCAGGGTAGCAGGAGGAGTTTTTCGCCCGGGTGATGAGGTTACCATTTTACCATCAGGTTTAACATCTAAAATTAAATCTATCACAACCTTTGATGGTGATATTGAAGAAGCATTTTCGCCAATGTCAGTCTCCATCAATTTAGAAGATGATGTTGATGTTAGCCGAGGTGATATGATCGTTAAAAGCGATAACCTGCCAGAAGTTGGGCAGGACTTGGATGTATTATTGTGCTGGATGGCAGCCAAACCACCAAGGCCGGGCGCCAAGTATTATTTAAAAAGTACCACCAATGAGGTTATGGCAATCATAAAGGAGGTGATCTACAAGGTTGACATCAATACAATGGGCCAACTGGAAAATGATGTCAATATTAAAATGAACGATATGGCTCGTGTGCGATTACGCACAACCCGCCCTTTAGTATACGATGAGTACCGTAAAAACCGTATTACTGGTTCCTTGATACTGGTAGATGATGCCACAAACGAGACCGTCGCAGCGGGTACAATACATGCCTGATTATAAGCAAATTTAATATAGTGATCTTTTTTGTGTGAAAAAGTGTTTTTTTATATATTTAAAAAGATTAATAAATATTAGTGTGTAATTTTTATTAATCTTTTTAAATATGATACTTTTATTTAAAGAATAACAAATATTATTAGATTTGCATATAGTATATGAAAAGAAAAATCGATTGGTCAGTCATTTTGTTATTGATAGCTTTTGGCGCAGTTTTAGTATCTTCATCTTGTTCTTCTATAAAAAACGTCAAATACTTTACAGATATTCCGGATACAGCTAAAGAGCATATGCTAGCCAATGTTGTTTATGTTGATCCTCTTATTCAACCGGACGATATTTTATCTATATATGTTCAAACGGTAGATCCTACTGCCACGCAGGTTATTACATTAGGAAATATACAATCTTCGGCAGTTGGCTCAACAACTGCCGGTGGTACCGGGTCGCAAACAGTTAATGGCTATTTGGTTGATAAAAGCGGATATATTGAAATGCCTGTTTTAGGAAAGCTAAAAGTACAAGGCCTAACTACAGAACAAGCAAGAAATTTAATAAGGGATAAAGCTTCACGGTTTTACAAAGATCCGTCGGTAAATGTGCGGTTTGCTAATTTCAGGATAACTGTATTGGGTGAGGTTGTAAAACCAGCTACCTATGTAGTTGCCAATGAAAAAATAACCATACTTGATGCCTTGGGTTTAGCCGGTGATTTAACAATTTATGGCCGAAGAGATAACTTACTATTGATCAGGACTTATGACGATGGCAGAAGAGAAACGGTTAGGCTTGACCTAACAAAAAGTGACGTGTTAAACTCTCCATATTACTATCTTCGTCAAAATGACTATATTTATGTAGAGCCTCTTAAAGCTAAAGTTGTATCATCGGATGCCATTCAGAACAGGAATATATCCATCGTTACTGCAATCGGAGCATCTTTAATTTCCGTACTTGCAATTCTTCTTAGTACTAATAAACTCTAAAAATGTCTCAAGCATCTGAAAATATCCCCTTGCAGAATACAGACGAGGATTTGATTGACATAAAAGGCATCCTTGCAAAGATTATAAGCAATTGGATATTGTTTTTAATTAGTGTTGTTTTTTGTTTAGCCTTAGCCGTATTATATGTTAAGTACGCTTCTCGCGAATGGCATGTTTCAAGTAAGATTTTAGTTGAAGATGAAAAAAATGGAGGGTCTTCAGCCATCAGTGGTGATTTAAATTCGGATATAAGCTCGGTATTTAATGTTAAAAGTAGTGCTGATAATGAGGTGCAGATATTAAAATCAAGAAGTTTAATGACGAATGTTGTTAAATTAATGAATTTAAATATAAGAACTTTTAATAAATCAAATTTAAAAGCAATTGAAATATACCAGGACGCACCCTTCACTGTTTCTATTCAATATAAAGCAGATACCCTGTTGCAAAGAAATTATACAATAAAAATAATTGATAAAAATCGCTTTGAAATAAGTAATAGTGATGACGATGTAAATTTAAAAGGCAGCTTTGGCCAACCGGTTAAATTAAGACAATACAATATTACCCTTCAAAAAACCAATTTGTTTGCTCCTCGTGGAATTTATGGAATTTCTATTGAGTCGGTAGATGCAGCAATAGATGAGTTTTCTCAAGTTTTTTCAGCTACATTGTCTGATAAGCAGTCTACTACAATTGACTTATCATTTAGCTATCCTCAGCCTGATAAAGGCGAAGCCATATTAAATGCTTTAATGAAGCAGTACCTTTTATCGAATTTACAGAATAAGGTAGAGATCGCTGATAGTACAATGGCTTTTATCAATAAGGAAATTGATATTGTATTTAATGGGTTAAATGGTACTGAAAAACAATTTGAGCAGTATAAAGAAGAGAATAACATAGCTGATATTGTAGAACAATCAAAAGCATTAATTACAAACTCAAGTGATTATAATGATAAACTGAGCCAGGAAAATATCCAACTCTCTGTTGTAGATAATTTAGAGAAAATATTAAATAACCCTAATAATAAGCAAATAATTCCAAGTGGCCTGGTTATAAATAATGCAGATCCTTCTTTTGGACAATCTATAGATTCCTATAATCAGCTTGTATTGGAAAGGGATAAAGCAAGCCTGTCTTACACAGATAGTAACCCTGTAATTCAAAATTATAATAGCCAGTTAGCCACATCACGTGTTAATTTATTGCGTACATTAAATGCTTACAGGAATAGCTTGCTTGTTGCAAAAAACCAATTAGATAAACAAAACGGAACATTTAACGGGCAATTAAAGGAAATGCCATCTAAGCAACGGGTCTATTTAGATTTTCAGCGCCAGCAACAATTAAAGCAAGAATTATATTTGTTTTTACTTCAAAAACGTGAAGAAACAGCAATATCAAAAACATCTACTATTTCCAGTTCACGGATTATTGATTACGCTAAAAGTGACTTTTCACCATTTAAACCTAAAGGATCTTTAATTTATTTAGTTGGTTTGTTAGTGGGATTAATTATCCCGGGCGCTTACTTGGCAATTAAAGAATTATTGAATATAAGAATTAACACAAAAGCTGACATTGAGAAACTTACTTCCATATCTATAATAGGTGAAATTAGCCATAATAAAGATGGAAATAGCTTGATTGTAACAAATAATTCCAGGTCTGTGATATCAGAACAATTTAGAAGTTTGAGAACAAATTTACAATATGCACTTAACTCTTCTAAATCAAATGTTTTGTTATTTACTTCCAGCATGAGTGGTGAGGGTAAATCATTTTTATCACTCAACTTAGGTAGTGCTTTGGCTTTAACTGATAAAAAGGTAATTTTTATGGAGTTAGACCTTCGCAAGCCTAAACTTTCTGAAAATATGGGATTGGATAATTCTGATGGGTTTACCAATTATATTGTTTCTGATTCTATGGATTTTAAAAGAATAATAAAGCCTACATGGTTCAGTAAAAATTGTTTTATTATTTCTTCGGGTCCTATACCACCTAACCCTTCTGAATTATTGATTAACGGTAAATTAGAACAATTGATTAATGAGTTAAAAAAGGAATATGATTTTATTATAATGGATTGTGCTCCGATAGGATTGGTTACCGACGCTTTATTGCTTGAACGATTTGCTGATGTCACTTTTTATGTCGTAAGGCAAAATTATACCTATAAGTCTCAGTTAAATATTGCAAATGACATTAAAAATAATAAAAAGGTTAAAAATCTTTATCTATTGGTAAATGACATTAAGGCTCAAGGTGGCGGTTATTCATCCTATGGGCAAGGTTATGGTTATGGTTACGGATATGGTGAATATAATAATAATAATGATAAGCAGGATATTTTCTACAAAAAATGGGTTAAAAGATCATAAACCTGTAAAAATAATTAGTAATAAAATAACCGTATTTTAAATGAAAAAGGCATTAATAACAGGTATAACAGGCCAGGACGGTGCTTATTTAGCCGAATTACTATTGTCAAAAAATTATGAGGTACACGGTATTAAAAGGCGAAGTTCTTTATTTAACACTGATAGGATAGATCATCTTTATCAGGATCCGCACGAAAAAAATGTTAAATTGAAGTTGCACGGCGGCGATCTGTCTGATTCTACTAATCTAATTCGTATCATTCAACAGGTACAACCAGATGAAATATATAATTTAGGTGCAATGTCGAATGTTAAAGTTAGTTTTGATACTCCTAAATATACAGCCAATGCAGAAGGAATAGGCACACTATGCCTTTTAGAAGCATTAAGGATATTGGGTTTGGAGAAAAAAACTAGGATCTACCAGGCATCAACATCAGAATTATATGGTTCAGTGCAAACAGTACCTCAAACAGAATCAACACCATTTTATCCGCGCTCGCCTTATGCTGTTGCAAAATTATATGCATATTGGATTACTGTTAACTATAGGGAGACTTATGGTATGTTTGCTTGTAATGGTATTTTATTTAATCATGAAAGCCCATTACGTGGCGAAACATTTGTTACCCGCAAAATAACGCTTGCTACCGCTAAAATTGCTATTAGGTTGCATGAGAAATTATATCTGGGTAATTTAGATGCGAAACGAGATTGAGGGCATGCCAAAGATTATGTTGAAGCCATGTTATAGAAAAGAGGTTGTTGCAGTGGACAAAAAATATTTTAGGCCAACTGAGGTTGAATTATTGATAGGCGACCCTACAAAATCAAAAACTAAATTAGGTTGGAACCCAAAATATGATCTTAAGGCTTTAGTAAACGATATGATGACTCCCGATTTGGAGCATTGTAAGAAAGAGAAATTACTTAAAGCATTCGGCTATGTAATTAATAACCAGTTTGAATAATGGGAATGCTTATTTATACACTTAAGGTTGACAGCGTTATTAAAGAGACTATTGATACAACAACTATTTGCTTTAAACAGCCGGGTTTAAAAAAGGTACGGTATAAACCAGGCCAATATCTTACATTAATATTTAGAATTAATGGGCGAAGGTATATTAGGCCATATTCTTTCTCATCAGCTCCTGGTATTGATCCCACGCTTAATATAACGGTTAAACGCGTTCCGGGCGGGGTTGTATCTAACCATATTTTGGACAGAGTAAGTGTTGGAGATATGATAGAGGTTTTGGAGCCTATGGGAGACTTTATTTTAGACAGATTTGCAGACAATGTAAGTAAAAAGTATGTTGTTTTATGGGGTAGTGGTAGTGGAATAACTCCTTTAATGTCAATAGCAAAATTTGCTTTAAACTCTTCTAAATATGAACATGTTACACTTGTTTATGGTAACAGAACTTTTGAAACAACAATTTTTTCGGAGCAAATAAAGCAATTACAACAATTACATAAAGAAAGATTTTCTGTTTGGCATTTTTATACTCAAGCAGTGATCGACGACAGTAATCCTTATATAATTAAAGGGCGTATTGAGGCTACAAAAGTTTTAAATATAATGCAAGCCGAAAGTGATTTTAAAAATGCAAATCACTACATATGCGGGCCGGTTGGCTTAAAAGACTCTGTTAAGCATGAACTAGCGAAATTAGGCATAGCAAGTGAAAATATTTTGGCTGAAGATTTTGAAGTTACCCGAGACCCTAAAGCCTTTGAAGAAATATTTACACAAAATGTAATTTTAAAAACAGGTGATAAGGAGTTAGAAATTGAAGTTGCTAAAGGGAAAAGTATTTTAGAAGCTGGTATTGATGCTATGATCGATTTGTCTTATTCTTGTCAAACTGGAAATTGCCTATTATGTAAGGCAGTGCTATTAAATGGAAAAGTGAAAACTATTGGAGTTGAAAATCTGCCGGATGATTTACAGTCAAACGAATGTCTTTTATGCTGTAGTTTTCCACTCACCGCTAATGTGAAATTATTAGTAAAAAATTAATATAAAAATGAAAGTAGTGTTACTTGCCGGAGGGCTTGGTACAAGGTTAATGGAAGAAACCGAAGCTAGACCGAAGCCTATGGTTGAAATTGGTGGCAAACCGATTTTATGGCATATTATGAAAATATATGAAACGTACGGTTATAATGATTTTGTGCTTTGCCTTGGTTATAAAGCACAGTCTATAAAAGAATATTTCTTAAATTATTATCTCTACAATTCTGATGTAACCATTGAAATGGAGAAAAATAAGGTAGATGTACACTTCTCTAATTCGGAATCCTTTAAAGTTACTTTAATTGATACCGGTTTAACCACTAACACTGCTGGCAGGATTAAAAGAATCCAAAAATATGTTAACGGTGAAACGTTTATGCTTACTTATGGCGATGGTGTAGCCGATATTAATATAAATGAATTAGTTGAGTTTCATAAGGCACATGGTAAATTAGCAACACTTACAACTATACAAACACCTGGTAGGTTTGGTAATATTGAGATGGATCATGACGGTAGCGTTGAGCACTTTGTTGAAAAACCTCAGGGCGATGGTATGTGGATTAATGGTGGTTTCTTTGTTTTAGAACCCGGCATTTTTAAATATTTGGAAGGGGATATGGATGATGTGCAATGGGAAAAAAAGCCGTTAAAAGAGATTGCCGAAGACGGACAGCTATCGGCATATAAACATAATGGCTTTTGGAAGCCTATGGATGCTTTAAGAGATAGGATTGAACTTGAACAACTATGGAGCAGTGGTAATGCTAAATGGAAAATTTGGTAATATGTTAAACGAACTTAAGGATATATACCAAGGGAAAAAAGTTTTCCTAACAGGCCATACTGGTTTTAAAGGGTCATGGATGCTAAAGATATTAACATTATTTGGGGCAGAAGTAAAAGGCTATGCTTTGGCACCTAATACTAAAGATGATCTTTTTTATTCAATTAAGGGAGATGAAATATGCGATTCAGTAATTGCTGATTTGCGTGATTATGAAACCTTAAATAATGCATTGTTTGATTTTCAACCTGATTATGTTTTTCATTTGGCAGCTCAACCATTGGTAAGGTTATCTTACCATATTCCAGCCGAAACATTTGCCGTAAATGCAATAGGTACTGCATATTTACTTGATGCTATAAGAAAATTAAAAAAACCTTGTGTAAGTGTTTTTATTACCACAGACAAAGTTTATCATAATAATGAATGGTTATATCCTTATCGGGAAACTGATAGGTTAGGTGGATATGATCCATACAGTGCCAGTAAAGCATGCGCAGAATTGGTGATTGATTCATATAAAAACTCCTTTTTTAACCTAACAAAGTACAACGAACATAAACAAGCCATAGCAATTGGCCGTGCCGGTAATGTAATTGGCGGTGGTGACTGGTCAAAAGATAGATTAATACCGGATATAGCCCGTTCATTAGGTAAAGGCGAAAAAATAATTATACGTAATCCATCTTCCGTTCGCCCGTGGCAGCATGTTTTAGAGCCATTAGCCGGTTATTTATTATTAGGCACAAAACTAACTGCTAACCCAAATAAGTTTACCCAAGCCTACAACTTTGGCCCACATGCCGAAGATGCTCTAACCGTTAAACACATGGTTGAATTAGCAATTGATGCCTGGACAGAAGGCAGTTATGATGTTATACAAATCGATAATCAGCCGCATGAAGCAGGTTTGCTTAAATTAGATATTAGCAAGGCCATAAACGAATTAGGTTGGAAACCAAAATTTAATGCGAGTAAAGCTGTAAAATTTACTATAGAATGGTATAAGAAATTTTATGATGACAATAAAAGTATAAGCAACTTTACCGAAGCTCAAATAATATCTTTCTTTAATGCATAGCATAAATTAATTAATGGATCAGTTACAAGAAGATTTAGATCATATTTTACTTTACACCAAACCGCTGTGGGATGTAATAAAAGGTAAAACCATATTTGTAACTGGAGGTACAGGTTTTTTTGGTAAATGGATTTTACAAAGTTTTAATTACATAAACAATGTTCTTAGCCTTAATAACAAATTAATTGTTTTAACCAGAAACTCAGAATTATTTTTATTAAAAAATCCACAATTTAAAGCAATGAATAATGTGGATTTTATAAATGGCGATGTACGAAATTTTGATTTTCCTTCCGATCCAATAGATTATATTATACATGCAGCAACTGAAGCAAGTGTAAGCCTTAATATAACGCAACCGATGCTAATGTATGATACCATTGTTGAAGGAACAAAAAGAATACTTGAATTAGGAAGAGTTAAAAACGTAAAAGGAATATTGCACACAAGTTCAGGTGCTGTATATGGTATACAGCCTGCTAATATTACTAATATCACTGAAGAATTTACCGGAGCCCCAAATATTTATGCAGTAAATGCTGCATATGGCGAAGGAAAACGTGTGGCTGAAATGCTGGCTATAATGTATGAGCAAAAGTTTCAGTTAAAGTCAAAAATTGCCAGATGTTATGCATTTATCGGGCCGTATTTACCATTAGATGGGACATTTGCAGCTGGTAATTTTGTGAAATGTGTTTTAGATAAAAAAAATATAGTTGTTAACGGAGATGGTACACCTTACCGTTCCTATCTTTATTCATCAGATTTAACGATATGGTTATGGACAATTTTATTTAAAGCTCCATCATCTCGGGCTTATAATGTTGGTTCTGATAAATATTTAACAATAAAAGATTTAGCTAATTTAGTAGCAGATTTTAACACAAATAAAGATGTTATTATTACAGTACCTACTACAAAAAATAGTGAGGTGCAATGGTACGTTCCCTCAATAGAACGGGCAAAAAAGGAATTAGGGTTATCTGTTAATATTTCTTTAAAAGAAGCAATACAAAAAACAATCAAATATTACAGCTCTGTAGATAATTAAAAATGTTTTTTTTTAAATCAATTGTGAAATATTTATTTAGAAGCATGACATAGGAATAAGGGCGTATAATGTTTAATGGTATAATCCAATAATATGGTATATTTGATTATATATTTAGTATGAAATTAAGAATAAGTAAAAAATTATAAAACTAACAGAAAATAATAATTCATATTCAAAAAAATGCTTTTAATGTCCTAGATTATAGTTGACATATATACCAAAAATTGTTTGTCAAACAATAAAATTTATTAATGTAATATTAAATGAAAATAAGTGACTACATAGCCGATTTTTTGGCCGAAAAGGAAATTAAGCATGTATTTGGAATCATAGGTGCAGGCAACGCACATATTTTTGATTCTATTTACAAAAAAGGATATACCGAAGTTATTTGTGTACATCATGAACAAGCCGCGTGTATGGCTATGCAAACTTATTACCGCACTTGTGGTAAAGTAACCGCCGTTATTTTAACTACAGGTGCCGGCTCAACTAATGGCGTTACTGGAGTTGTAAGCGCATGGGCCGACTCCATTCCCGGGTTAATTATTTCTGGAAATGAAAATTCAAAATTCGTTGATTTTCATAAGGATCTACGTATGTGGGGCGTGCAAGGATATAATAGTGCTTTAATGGTAGATAACGTAACCAAGTATTCATCTATGGTCATGGCTCCGGAAAATACCAAAATTGAACTCGAAAAAGCTTATGCTATAACTACCAATGACAGGCCGGGCCCATGCTGGGTTGATATACCTATGAACATCCAGTCTGCTGTAATAGCTGACGAAAAATTATTGCCATTTACAGGGCTTGATTCAGATGTCTTAAATAAACAAGAAAAAGAATTGCCTGTACTTATTAAAAATATAGCTGAAAAATTATATAAAGCTAAACGCCCTGTTTTTTGGTTGGGCCACGGTATAAGATTGGCAGGTGCCTATGATTTAATTACAAGCCTTATTGAAAAATACAATGTTCCTTCATTGGTTACCTGGGCAGGTATAGATATGGTTGATTCTTATCACCCTTTAATTTACGGCAGGGCAGGCACATATGGGCAGCGTTGTGCTAATTTTGTTGTGCAAAATTGTGACTTATTAGTTTGCATAGGTACAAGAATGGCAATATCTCAAATAGGATATGAAATAAATGAACTGGCTCGAGATGCTGAAATTGCAGTGGTTGATATTGATGCTGATGAATTAAAAAAATATGCTGAAAGATATAGCTATAGTATACATGCTGATGCAAAAGATTTTATCACCGGCTTATTAAACAATGTTAATGTTAATTTAGGTGCTGAACATAACGAATGGGTACAACAATGTAATAAATACAGAAGTGATTATCCATGGGTTAATGAAACTGATCATCCCGATAAGGATGGATTTATTAACTCATACAAATTTATGGATAAATTAAATGAGCATTTAAAATCCGACCAGCATATTACTACTGATATGGGTACTGCTTTATTATCAGGCCACCAAGTTCTAAAAATAAAAAATGGACAGCGATTGATGACATCAACAGGTTTAGGTGAAATGGGCTATGGGCTTCCGGCAGCAGTAGGTGTTTCTGTAGCACGCAATAAAGGAGAGGTAATGTGTTTAAACTGCGATGGAGGCATGATGATGAATTTGCAAGAATTACAAACAATGGTTCATTATAAATTACCCATAAAATTATTCATATTTAATAACGATGGTTATTTAATGATTAAACATACCCAATCGGCATTGTTTAATGGCAGGCGCTCGGGAGTTGATGAAAAATCAGGTGTTTCATGCCCTGATTTTAGTGCATTAGCAACCGCATTTAAAATACCTGCATTTCAAATTCGAACCTGGGATGACTTTGATGAAATCATACCACAGGTACAGGCAATTAATGGCCCGGTGATTTGTGAGGTTTTTATGCACCCTTATCAATTATTTGTTCCTAAATTATCATTGTCGATACAAAAAGACGGAACGTTAATTTCACCACCTTTAGAAGATCTTTCTCCATTTTTACCAAGAAATGAATTGAAAAACAATATGATTTCCGGCTTACATGCCAAATCAGAAATGATGGAGGTTTAATATTAAAAAATGAAAAAAATAAGAGTCGCAATATTAGGCAGTGGAAATATTGGTACAGATTTGCTGATTAAAGTTCAACGGTCTGAGTTTTTAGAATGTGTGTTGTTTATTGGTCGCAATTTATCATCCCCAGGTATGGCTAAGGCTATAGCAATGGGAATAAAAGTATCTGATGAAAGTATCCAGGCAATTGAAAAAAAACCTGATGATATTGATTTGGTTTTTGATGCTACATCAGCTAAAGACGCAAAAAAACATTGGGAAATATTAGAAAAGTTAGGGAAAATTGTTGTAGACATGACTCCCGCTAAGTTGGGTAGCCTTTGTATACCTGCAGTAAATTTAGAGGAAGCAGTTAAACAGCGCAATGTAAATATGATTACCTGCGGTGGGCAGGCTTCAATCCCAATAGCTTATGTAATTGGTAAAACCCAAAGTAATGTTGAATACATCGAAGTAGTATCAAGCATAGCATCCAGAAGTGCAGGACCCGCAACCAGGCTTAATTTAGATGAATATGTTGATACAACTGAAATGGGATTAAGCATATTTTCAAAAGCGAAAAGAACTAAAGCTATTTTGAACTTAAACCCCGCAGACCCATGCATAGATATGCAAACCACAATTTTTGCACAGGTGAGTAATCCGGATATGGAATTATTAAAAAAAGAAATTGATATTATGATCGAAGCAATTCGTGAATACGTTCCGGGTTATAGTTTATTAGTTTCACCAATTTATGAAAATGATAGAATTGTAATTATGGTAAAAGCCCAAGGTTTGGGCGATTATTTACCCAAGTATGCAGGTAATTTAGATATTATTAACTGCGCAGCTATAGCTGTGGCTGAACAATATTCAAAAGTTCTGAATAATATCAACTAAGCCAGGTTATGATAAAACATATATTAGTAAGCGACCCAACCCTGCGTGACGGGAGTCATGCTGTAGCTCATCAGATCACCGCACAGCAAATTGCTTTATATGCAGAGGCAGCCGATAAGGCTGGAGTGCCTATAGTAGAAGTTGGACATGGGAATGGCTTGGGAGCATCATCAATGCAAGTTGGGTTAAGTTTAGAAGATGACGTAACTATGCTTGAAACAGCCCGCAAGTATCTTGCCAAAAGTAAATTAGGTATACATGTAATACCAGGATTTGCAACTATAAAACGCGACTTGACAAGGGCAATAGATATTGGTGTTGATGTAATACGTATAGCATCACACTGTACCGAGGCCGATATTACACAACGACACTTAGGTTTTGTACGTGAGCGTGGTAAAGAAGCATATGGGGTATTAATGATGAGCCATATGGCATCTGCCGCAATATTGGTTGAAGAAGCTCAAAAAATGGAATTATATGGTGCCGAAGGTATTATAATAATGGATTCTGCAGGAGCATATCTTCCATCTGATGTTGTTGAAAAAATCACAGCTTTAGTTGATGGCTTAAAGGTACCTGTGGGCTTTCATGCCCATAATAATTTAGGTATGGCAACAGCAAATTCAATTGCAGCTATAGAATCGGGCGCTAAAATACTTGATGGTACAGCCCGTGGGTTTGGCGCAGGTGCAGGCAATGCGCAGCTTGAAGTATTGGTTGCTGTTTTAGAACGAATGGGCTTTTTTACAGGGATAGATTTATATAAAATGCTGGATGCCTCAGATATTGCAGATAAAATGGTTATACCAACTATTCCTGTAATAAAATCTGAAAGTATTATAAGCGGACTATCAGGTGTTTTTTCAGGTTTCGCCAAACATGTCACCCGCATATCTAAAGAATATAACGTTGATCAGCGCGACGTATATCGCGAATTAGGTAAAAGAAAAGTTGTTGGCGGGCAAGAAGATATTATTATTGAAGTTGTAATGGACTTAGTTAGAAATAAAAAATAATGGCTGACGCATCACATAATATTATACTTGAAGATTGTGCAAAATCTTGTATTGAGCCGGAATTATTTTCTGCATTGGAAAATAAAACAATACTTATAACTGGGGGTACTGGCTTTATTGGTAAATGGCTGACCGAAATGGTAGCGTATATTAATCACACCAAAGGCTACAATATTAAATTGTATTTATTGGCCCGAGATATAAAAAAATTTAAAAATGAAATGCCTCAATTAGCTGAAAAAACTTTTATAAGTTATATTGAGCAGGACATAAGAAACTTACATGATTTACCGGCTGACGTTAATTATATTATTCATGCTGCCGGTTCTCCAGACAATCGTGATCATGTGTCTCAACCAGCACGCACTGTTGAAACTTTTTACAAAGGTACACAAACTGTACTTGATGCAGCATCTCGATTGCCCGAGTTATATAAATTTGTACATATTAGCTCGCACCAGATTTATGGAAAAAATGATTCTGAAATTTTAATTAATGAGAAATTTTGTGGTAAAGTTGAACCCAATGGTATCAATAATATTTATGCTGAGGCAAAAAGGATTACTGAAACACTTTGTGCTATATATAGAAACCAATTTAAACTTCCTATTTTAATAATTAGGCCATTTGCCTTTATTGGCCCATATCATGATTTGGAGAAACCCTGGGCTATAAACAATTTTATTCGTGATGGTATATTAGGCGGCCCAATTAGAATTATTGGTAATTCATCTACTGTGCGAAGTTATTTATATGCCAGTGATATGTCTTATTGGCTATTAAAAGCATTAATAAAAGGTAATGTTGGAGAAAATTATAACATTGGGAGTAATGAGGCTATTTCATTAAATGACCTTGCCTTAAAGGTTAAACATTCACTTAACAATAATATTGAAATCTTATCTAAATCATCAAAAGAAACTTATGCCAATTTATCTAAGATAGTGGCAGATACATCAAAAATTGTCAAGGATTTAGATGTTCGTGAAACCTATACCATAGGTGATGCTATTAACAGAACAATAGTTTGGAATCAACTAAACCGAAAATAAAAATATATATCATATACATATGACTTTAAAAAATATAAGTAGCCCCGAAATTGAAAAAAGCCTCAGGGAAATTGCAAAGCAAAAAACAACACAAATAATTATTCCGGGAAAAAACTATATTCCGGTAACTGGTAAAGTTTTAGATGAGGATGATGTAATGCTTGGTATTGATGCAACCTTGGATGCATGGCTTACAGCAGGTAGGTTTGCAAATCAGTTTGAGGCAGAATTTGCAAAATATTTTAATGTACCTAAGGCGTTATTAGTTAATTCGGGCTCTTCGGCTAATCTTGTAGCTTTTTATGCTTTAACATCACCTAAATTAGGTGACAGACAAATACTTCCGGGCGATGAGGTTATCACTGTTGCGGCGGGGTTTCCTACAACTGTAAACCCAATGGTTCAATATGGTTGTATACCTGTTTTTGTTGATGTAGACATTGCTACACACAATGTAAAGACTGAAGACATTGAAGCCGCAGTTTCGCCAAAAACTAAAGCAATAATGATTGCACATTCATTAGGTAACCCATTTGATTTAGATGAGGTAATGCGTGTGGCAAAAAAATATAATTTATGGGTTGTTGAGGATGATTGTGATTCATTAGGTGCTACATATCGTGGTAAAAAAACAGGCACATACGGCGATATTGCTACCTTCTCATTTTACCCGGCACACCATATAACTATGGGCGAGGGTGGTGCGGTAATTATTAATAACCCTAAATTGGCAAAATTAGCAGAGAGTTTTCGTGATTGGGGCCGTGATTGTTACTGCGAACCCGGAAAAGATAACACCTGCGGTTGCCGTTTTTCACAGCAATTAGGCTCATTACCTTATGGCTATGATCATAAATACACTTATTCGCATATTGGATTTAACTTAAAGGTTACCGATATGCAGGCTGCTTTTGGTGTATCACAATTAAAGAAAGTTGACTATTTTGTACAACGTCGTCGAGAAAATTATAAAGCGCTGTATGAACGTATGAAAGAGTTTGAGGATATATTTATACTTCCTGAGCCTACTCCTAATAGTGATCCATCATGGTTTGGGTTTTTATTAACCTTGCGTGAGGGTGATGCTGCTGACAGGCATATGCTGGTTCAACATCTCGAAGAAAAGAAAATTGGCACAAGATTATTATTTGCGGGTAACCTATTACGCCAACCGGCATACAATAATATAGCACACCGTACTATTGGCGATTTACCTAATACAGATATTATTATGAATCAGTCATTTTGGTTGGGTGTTTGGCCTGGATTAAATGAAAGCCATTATGATTATATGGCCGGAGTGATTAAAGAATATATTAAATAATGTTAAGCAATATAAAGAAATTATCAAGTAAATTTGGTATAGATCAGGCCATTGCTTTTACAATACTAACAAGAATAATACAAGCTTCAGGCAGTTTAATATCAATTATATTTATTGCTAAGTTTTTATCACCAAATGAACAAGGTTATTACTATACATTTGCAAGTATAATTGCAATACAAGTTTTTTTTGAGTTAGGTTTAAGTGGTATAATTACACAATATACCGCTCATGAATTTGCCCATTTAAGTTGGAATAATTACGATGTTGAAGGCGATGATTATTATAAATCAAGATTATCGTCATTATTAAGATTTTGTGTTAAGTGGTTTGGCATAATTAGTATTGTGCTTTTTTTTGCATTAATAATTATTGGTTTTTATTTCTTTTCTACTTTTAACACGGTTGCTAATATTGACTGGAAAACACCTTGGGTTATTTTATGCCTTGCAACGTCATTAAACTTATTTATAGATCCATTATTAGCTTATTTTGACGGGCTTGGCGAAGTAAAAGACATGGCCAAAGTACGGTTAGTGCAAAAAACCATTAACTCCTTATTACTATTTTTATTTCTTGTTTTAGGATTTAAATTGTACTCAAGCGCAATAGCCGGTTTAATATCTATAATTATTAATTACATTCAAATAATATTTTCAAAACGAATTAAAGCTTTAAAAGCTATATGGCTTTTAAAAGGCGAATGGGTTGTTAATTATATAAAGGAGATATTTCCATTTCAATGGCGCATCGCGTTAAGTTGGATAAGTGGATATTTAATATTCCAATTATTTAATCCTGTGTTATTTGCTTATGAGGGACCCAAGGTTGCAGGCCAGATGGGTATGACTTTACAAGTAATTAATGGTATAAGCACTTTATCAATGAGTTGGATAACAACAAAAATTCCGGCTTTTTCTAGCTTCATAGCAAAACATGAATATATGCAGTTAGATAAATTATTTAACAAAACCCTTAAAAATGTGATTTTTGTTAATTTATGTTTATTAATATTTTTAAACATATTGATAGAAGTATTAAAGGTTTTTCATATATCTTATTATACCCGGTTTCTTCCATTGTTACCAACCATTATAATTTCATTAACATGCTTTGCAAACCAGCTTGTTTTTTCGTGGGCCACTTATTTACGTTGTCATAAAAAAGAACCCTTTTTAGTACAATCAATTGTAGCCGCAGTAATTATGTGTGCATCAATATTTTATTTAGGCAAAATGTATGGTTTAATGGGCGTAGTAAGTGGTTATGGAATCTTAATTATTGTATTTTGCTTACCTTGGGCATATCAAATATTTACCAGTAAAAAAACCTTGTGGCATAGTAACGTATGAAATTAACAATTGCAATACCAACATATAATAGGCCAAATCAGCTAAAAAATACTTTAGAAAGATTATTGCCTCAACTAACCACAGATTGTTTTTTATTAATAATAGATAATTGCTCAACTCAAGTATTAAGCGAAGAAGTTAAATACATTTTTTTAAATTATCCGGCTATTGAATATTCAATTATTAGAAACAGGATAAATATTGGCGGCGATTCTAATATAATGCGTTGTTTTGAATATTGTGAAACGCAATGGTTATGGACATTAGGAGATGATGATTTAATTACAGAAGATGCCGTAGATATAATTTTAAATGATATCGATAAATATTCGGATGCTGTAAACATTAATTATTACTGCCCGCACCCATATCATCCGGTAAGAAATGAAACTATACATAGTTTAGGAAAAAGCGAATTTATTAAAAATATCGATTCTTTTGGTGCTTCTATTTTCATTTCTGTTAATATTTATAATATGAAATTAATAACCGGATATGCAAGCGCTAACCACAACACTTATTCATGTGCTTCACAATGGCTAATTATAATTCAATCGCTAAATTCAAATAGTATAACAATCAGTTCATCAAAAATAATTTGTAAAAACGGCTTTGAAGGTGAAAGTAAATTTAATAGTTTAAATTTATCCATTGCCAGGGGTATGGCAACTTTATTTGATTTACCATTGTCAAAAAACGACAAAAATATTTTAATTGAAAAAATAAAAACAATTACATACAAATGGAATACGTTAGAGGGAATTGTTAAAAGTTTATTAGTTGAATATTATATATCAGGAAAGACTATAGATATTAAATTCCTATACAGACGAATTTATAATTCCATGTATAAAAACTATGGAATTAATACAAAAATAAGGCATGCTATTTATAACACAATGCTAAGTATTTCACCTAAATTATGTTATATAATTATTAGAAAATTTTATTTAATGACGAGAGGAATTGATCTTAATAATTTTATATGAGATTTTTTAGTCTAATTATCGCAACAATAAATAGAGTAGAACCTCTTGAACATTTATTAATTAGTTTAATAAACCAAAGTTTTAAAGATTTTGATGTTATTATTGTAGATCAAAATTTAGATAATAGGCTTGATCCTGTTTTAGTTAAATTTAACTTATTAAACAT
Organism: Mucilaginibacter sp.; assembly: GCF_965225845.1. GTDB lineage: Bacteria > Bacteroidota > Bacteroidia > Sphingobacteriales > Sphingobacteriaceae > Mucilaginibacter. The sequence continues at coordinate 2,607,473 of NZ_CBDDBL010000002.1, read as the reverse complement.
TACCCATTTAAAATCTGAAAAAGGTTTATCAAAGGCACGAAATTTAGGGATATTAAATTCAAAAAGCAACTTTGTTGTATACCCCGATGATGACTGCTGGTATGAACCTGATTTGTTACTGCAAATTTATAAGCAGATAACCGAAAATAATTTAGATGGTATCACCTGTGTGGCCAGAGACGAAAATAAAAACTTGACATTAATACCCTTTATAAATTATGAATGTTTCGTAACTAAAAATAAAGTTTGGCTTCAGGCTATATCTTTTACAATCTTCGTAAAACGTTATGATGATATAATTTTTGATGAAGATTTAGGCTTAGGTACGAATACGAAATATATAGCATGTGAGGAAACCGATTATTTATTAAAAATATTAAAGGAAAAGCACGCTAAAATCAAATTTTCCCCTTCACTTTTTGTATATCATCCTAAACCATTATTAGAAGAAGTACCAACCTGGAAAATTTATGGTTACAGCTTAGCCATTGGATTGATGCATAAAAGATATGAATATTCAATATATAAAAAAGTTAAATTAATATTACGCCCATTTTCCGGAATGATATTAATGTGTTTGATTTTCAAACCCGGGAAGGCGAAGTTTTATTGGTACTCGGTTAAAGGACGTTTAATTGGTATGCTGAGTTAATTACTTTAATACATAATTTACTCAATTAATGAAATTTTTTTATAAATTATTTGTCTTTCTTATTGTTGTTTTTTTAGTTGCTTTTCCTAAAGGCGGCTTTAAGGTAGGCGATATTCCAATAACCTGGGGGTATATTCTTATTATTTTAGTTGGTATAATATCGGCATTTTCTATTAAAAAAATAAATTATTTTACTAAAAGCAGATATAAAGTGCTTGCGCTGTGTCTTCCGTTTATTTTATATGCAATTATCATATTATTATTAAGTGAAGTACCAAATAAAGGGGTTTTGTTTTCCTTTATTTTAGGAGTTTTTATATTTCCGTTATTATTTTTATACCTGTTAGGTAAAGATATTGATGATCCTAAATTTAATGATTCCTTTTTACCGATATTTAAAAATAGCATCCGATTTATAGCATTCTTTGGAATCGCACTTTTTATTTATAAAATAAAAACCGGTAATGATATTGAAATTCCTTATTTAACAGTAAATTTTTCTGATGTAGGTTCCCTCGATGATAAATATAATCTGCGTGGTGATTTATCGAAACTGATTTCTACGTATAATAATGGTAATATTTATGGTATATGTATGCTTATACTATTACCCATATATCTCAATATTGAAAAATCATTGACATTGAAAATTGTTTTTTTTCTTTCAATGATTCTAACATTATCAAGAACAGTATGGGTAGGATTGTTATTATATTTAATATTATATGTTATATCCCAAATAAAAACAGCGAAAAGCTGGGGCTTGTTAATATTTACTTTACTAATTGTTTATGGTGGCGGAAATCTTTTTTTAAATTTTATTGGTAAGGATACCAATTTTTTGTTTGACAGCCAGCTTGGCGGCAGGGCAGACCAACTTAACGTATTGGATAATTTAACATTTTTTGGTGATTTTAATTTTGATACAATAACAGAAATAGTTTATACCTCAATTTTGAAACACTTTGGCTTATTGGGCCTTCTCTTGTTTATCTTATACTTAATGTCACCTATAATATATTATTACAGGTTAAAAATTTCTAACAAAGACAATGGCTCTTTTGTAAGTATACATTGGAGCATAATAATATATGCATTAATCTGTTTTTCTGATGGCGCAATTTTACTAATACCAGTAATGGCATTTTTTTGGTTTGTATCAAGCTATATGTTTAAACAGTACACCCAAATAAAATAATTTTATGAAATTAAAACTTACCCTGGATGCGCGACTTGTAAATAGCTCAGGTATAGGTGTTTATTTGCAAAATATTATTGGTGCTGAGTTAAATAATAGTTTTGACCTTGAACTGCTTTGCCATATTAGAGACGATGCTTTTTTTAATACTGATATAGTAAAAAAGCATTATGATGCCGGATTATATTCGTTAAAAGAATTATTTCAAACCTCGTCATACACAAAAAACACTGATATTTTTTGGTCTCCTCATTATAATGTTCCTCTTTTAAATTATGCAAAAAAAATAAAAATAGTTACAATACATGATGTATATCATTTGGCTTATTTTAATACATTAAGTATTAAGCAAAAGCTTTATGTAAAGCTTGTTATGAATAGGGCGGTAAATAATGCCGATATTATTTTTACTGTTTCAAATTTTTCTAAAAACCAAATATTAAAATATTTTAACTGCGACCCGAAAAAAATAAAAGTAGTATATAATGGTATTGATTTTGAATTGTTTAATAATGTGAATAAGAATGTTATAGTTAATGATGTTTTAAATAAATACAATATTCAGCCTAACTATATATTGTTTGTAGGTAATGTTAAACCACACAAAAATCTTAAAACGGCATTATTAGGATTTAAAAGATATTTGACTGAGTTTACTGAAGATACTAATCTTAAATTTATTATTATAGGGAAAAAAGAAGGCTTTATTACCGGTGATGCAACGATATTTGAGTTATTAAAAGACCCAATATTAAGTAAAAGCGTAATTTTTACTGGGTGGGTAGACAATAAGGATCTGCCCGTAATATATCAAAATGCAAGTTGTTTTTTATTTCCATCTTATTATGAAGGATTTGGTTTCCCTCCTTTAGAATCAATGGCAGCAGGCGTTCCTGTTTTAAGTTCTAACGCATCATGTTTAACAGAAATTTATGGAAATGCAGCATATTATTTTAATCCTTTTGATGAAAAAGCTATAGCTGTTGGGTTAAACACAGTTTTAACAGACGAAAAAATTAAGAATGAGCTTGTTGAAGCAGGCTATGTGCAAGCGCAGAAATATACCTGGAATACTTGTGTGAACGAAATAATTAAATACATAAATGAAGGAACATAATTTAAACACATTATCATTAGAAGGTTTAGGAATAAATAGTAAAAAAAGAGTTTTATGGATTGATTATGCAAAATTTATAGGAATCTTTTTAGTTGTTTTTGGCCATCAGGCATTGCCGGATACATGGGGCGGAACAGTGTTTGCCTTTCATATGCCACTGTTTTTTTTTATCTCGGGTTTCCTTTTTTCATTCAAAAAATATAATAAATATTCAGTTTTTTTTAAAAAGAGAATTATTCAGTTAATCGTTCCTTACTTTATATTTAACGTAATAACCTATATATTTTGGTTATTTATTGGCCGTAAATTTGGAGCGGATTCAACAAGAGTTATTTCTATATATACACCTGTAATAGGTATTTTTTATGGTAACGGTATCAAGGATTATTTAGTGCACGGTATTGCATTATGGTTTTTACCTTGTTTGTTCGTGACCGAAAATATTTTTTTTATGGTTTTTAAAAATAAAACTGTTAAAACTAAGTGGTTCTTATTAGCTTGTATAGCCCTGTTAGGTTATTTAGATTATAAGTATAATCCTATTAGGTTACCCTGGAGCTTTGATGTTGCTGTTGTAGCTACTACTATTTATGGCGTAGGTAATTTAACTAAAGATATTATTAATAAACTCATGAACTTAAAAACATTGGTTTTAGCTTTCGTATTTGTGATTAGTACACTTTTATTATTATATATAGCTTCAATAAACTTAGTTGTAAATATGAACAATAATAATTACGGAAATTATTTACTCTTTTTACTTGGTGCATTTTCAGGAGTCATATCAGTATTTAGTTTAAGCAGGATATTGGAAATTTCTTTTGGTAAAGTGAATTTTGTTGAATACATAGCTCAAAATACATTAGTAATTATTGCATTTCAATTTATTGCAATGAGCTCTATAAAAGGGTTTATGTATTATTGTTTAAAATACCCGTTAAGTATACTAGATGGGAACGTATTATTAGGATTTGCAATAACTATCTCAGTTATAATTATTCTTGTTCCTGTAATGTATTTAAGTAATAAATATTTACCAATAATGGTTGGTAAGGATAAGAAATATATAATATGAAAATTGCTATCGTTCAGGACGAATTAGTGCGTAAAGGTGGTGCAGAACAAGTTGTACTTAGTTTTCATGCCGCGTTTCCCGAAGCGCCGATATATACATTGAGTTATAACGCTGAAAGCACTTATCCGGAATTTAAAGAATGTGTAATTAAAACCTCGTGGTTTGGTAAAATAATAAAATCTGATATTAATTTAAAAAGATTCTTTTTTCCGTTTGGGATTATAGCCATGAGACAATTAAAAATAACTGATTACGACGTAGTTTTACAATCAACCACTCATTGTGCTAAATATACAAAAATCGACGATAATGCATTAGTTTTAACTTATTGCCATACACCATTTAGGTTAGCCTGGAATGCTGATTCTTATGACTCAGTTTTAAAAGCCAGTGGTATTAAAAAAACGATTTTAAATTCTGTTATTAAATATCTGAGATTTATTGATAAAAAAGGTGCTGAAAGAACCAACTGGTTCATTACTAATGCAACAGAGGTAGTTCAACGTATAAAAGATGTTTATCACCCATCTAATGCCATCAAAGTTATAAACCCGCCTGTAAAATGTTCTAATTTTTATATAAGTGATGTAAATAAAGAGTATTATTTAGTAGTAAGCCGGTTTGAACCCTATAAATTAGTTGATCTTGTCGTGAAAACTTTTAATAATATGCCAAATAAAAAGCTGTTGATTGTAGGTAAAGGATCAATGGAAAATGAATTAAAAGCATTAGCCGGAAATAATATAGAATTTAAAAGTAATTTAGATTCAGCGGAACTTTCCAAAATATATTCAGAATGCAGGGCGCTAATTTTTCCGCAACTTGAAGATTACGGGATCACTCCATTAGAAGCTAATGCATCAGGAAGGCCTGTTATAGCGTATGGCATAGGAGGAATAAATGATACTATGATACCATTTAAAGATTCTGGTGAAAAATCAACGGCATTGTTTTTTAACGAACAAACATTGAATTGTTTGACTGAAGCAATAAACAAGTTTGAGAATATTTCGTTTGATCCTGTATTTGTTAGACAACATGCAGAAAAATTTGACGAATCAGTATTTGTTGAAAAAATAAAGAAATTTGTTTGTGATAAATATGAAAATCGAATAATAAACAGGCCATCGGGGCATGGTCGGTTCGGCCATTTTTCGTAAGCTGAAACAAGAAAGGTTTACCAATTTTGTTACACGTACGTCTGCCGAGCTCGATTTACGTAACCAACAACAAGTATCAGATTTTTTCGCAGAAGAAAAACCTGATTATGTATTTTTAGCAGCCGCTAAAGTTGGGGGTATTATAGCTAACAATACTTATCGTGCTGATTTTTTGTACGATAATTTGCAGATACAAAATAATGTTATCCATAGCGCTTACGTAAACGGGGTTAAAAAACTGATGTTTTTGGGTTCGAGCTGTATCTACCCAAAAATGGCTCCTCAACCTTTAAAAGAAGAATATTTATTGACTGGTACTTTGGAACCAACCAACGAGCCTTACGCCATAGCCAAAATCGCCGGCATTAAAATGTGCGATGCTTATCGCGATCAATATGGCTGTAACTATATATCGGTGATGCCAACAAATTTATATGGCTTAAACGATAACTATCACCCGCAAAACTCGCATGTATTGCCTGCGTTAATTCGTCGCTTCCATGAAGCAAAAGAGCAAAATGCAGCCGAAGTGATTATTTGGGGAACAGGGTCGCCAAAACGTGAATTTTTGTTTGCTGATGATTTGGCAGAAGCATGCTATTACCTGATGCAAAACTACAATGAACCTGGTTTAGTTAATATTGGTACCGGCGAAGATATTTCAATAAAAAACTTGGCATTACTTATTAAACAAATAATAGGTTTTACCGGTGAAATAAAATTCGATACCTCAAAGCCTGATGGTACACCAAGAAAGCTTATGGATGTAACTAAGCTTACAAATGCCGGTTGGAAGTATCAAACTACATTGGAGCAAGGGATAGCTTTGGCTTACCAGGATTTTTTGAATAAAGGTGTATTAATTTCAGAAAGGTGACCAATAATGGTACTAAATAGTAAATGAATGGTAATTACATTACTATTTTGAATCAATTAATGCCTGAAAATGGAATTAAAATGGAAGCAAATGGTAGTTAAATGATACTAAATTATAGTTTCAGAGTTGTACAATACTATATTTGTCGTGAATTTTAGGATTGTGATTAAGGATACTTTCTTGACATCTTGAACAGTTTTATAACTAAATGAAAAAAATTCTCATTACTGGTGGCGCCGGCTTTATAGGCTCACACGTTGTGCGCAGGTTTGTAACGCAACATCCAGATTATTTAATAGTAAATGTTGATGCGCTTACCTATGCAGGTAACCTGGAGAACCTTGAAGATATAGAAAATGCGAAAAATTATGTTTTTGAAAAGGCTGATATAAAGGATAGTGCTCGGATTACCGAGATATTTGATAAATATGAGATTACAGATATAGTGCATTTGGCCGCGGAATCACACGTGGACAGATCGATACTAAGCCCGATGGATTTTGTGTATACCAATGTTATCGGCACGGTTACGCTGCTTGATATTGCCAAAAATAAATGGAAAGGCGATTATGAAAATCACCTGTTCTACCATATATCAACAGATGAAGTGTATGGCGCTTTAGGCGAAACCGGTTTATTTACCGAAGAAACTAAATATGATCCGCATTCGCCATATAGCGCAAGTAAGGCTGCCTCAGATCATTTCGTGCGTGCTTATTACGATACTTATGGCTTGCAGGTAGTGGTATCAAACTGCTCAAATAACTACGGGCCGAATCATTTTCCCGAGAAACTGATCCCTCTTTCTATCAATAATATTATCAACAACAAACCTTTACCGGTTTATGGCGATGGTAAATACACCCGCGACTGGTTGTATGTTATTGACCATGCCATTGCTATAGACCTGATATTCCACAAAGGGAAAAAAGGTGATACTTACAACATTGGCGGCTTTAATGAATGGCAAAATATAAACCTTGTGCATTTGTTATGTAAACAAATGGATGAAAAACTAGGTAGGCCCGAAGGTACCAGTGAAAAGCTGATCACTTTTGTAAAAGACCGTCCTGGGCATGATTTACGATATGCCATTGATGCCAGCAAAATCAATAAAGAATTAGGCTGGTCGCCATCAGTTACCTTTGAGCAGGGCTTATCGGCGACTATAGATTGGTTTTTAGCCAACAAAACCTGGCTGGATAACGTTACGAGTGGTTCGTATGCCAAGTATTACGATAATCAATATGAAAATCGCTAATTAATATTGGCGTAACCAAATTATAAATGACAATTACCCCAACTCCCTTAGCAGGCTGTGTAGTATTAACACCACGCGTATTTAACGATGATCGTGGATATTTTTTTGAATCATTTAATCAATTAACGTTTGATAATGCTATAGGTTATAAGGTGAATTTTGTGCAGGATAACCAATCATTTTCAACAAAAGGTGTTTTAAGAGGGCTGCACTTGCAAAAAGGCGATTATGCTCAATCAAAATTGGTTAGAGTAATCCAAGGTGAAGTACAGGACATTGCGGTTGATTTAAGGAAAAATTCTCCTACTTACGGCCAATATTTTTCAGTTATACTATCAGCACAAAATAATCAGCAATTGTTTATCCCTAAAGGATTTGGACATGCATTTTTGGTATTGAGCCCAAGCGCGGTTTTTCAATATAAATGCGATAATTACTATAATAAAGCGTCAGAAGGCGGTTTGCACTATGCGGATCCGTCTATTAACATAAAATGGGAACTTAATGAAAGCGAACATCTCGTTTCTGACAAAGATAAAGAACTTCCATTTTTAAAAGATGCAGGTGATTTTGGATTTTAATTAATGGAAAATATCATTGTATTTGGCGGGGCCGGACAATTAGGACAATGCCTGAAAAAAGTTGCATCAGACCGAAATATCCACAACGTTCATTTTTTGTCTTCTACCGAAGGCGATATCCTTATCGGGGAGGCTATAAAGAACGTATTCGATCATTATAAACCCACTTTCGTAATCAATTGCGCTGCCTATACTGCCGTTGATAAAGCCGAGGATGAAGTAGAGACGGCCCGTAAAATAAACAAAACAGGTGCGGAGAATTTAGCCATGGCTTGCAAAGCGAGCAGCTCAACTTTAATTCACATTTCAACTGATTTTGTTTTTAAAGGCGATGTAGCTGATCCGCTTACAGAAAGTGACCCTACCGGTCCGACAGGCGTTTATGGTTTCACCAAGTTAGAGGGCGAACAAGGAATTGCACAGCTATTAAATGAGCATATCATTATCCGTACTAGCTGGTTATACTCCGAGTACGGAAATAACTTTGCCAAAACTATGCTGAAGCTTGCTGCCGATCGCGACCTTCTTAAAATTATTGCAGATCAGGTTGGTACACCAACGTATGCCATTGATCTGGCAGGAGCGATCTTTGATATTATCGCTTCGGAAAATATAGCGTTTGGTATTTACCATTACAGTAATGAGGGTGTAGCATCATGGTATGATTTTGCCAAAGGAATATTTGATTTAGCAGGAACCACTATTAAGGTACTGCCTATAAGCACAGCGGAATATCCAACAAAAGCAACCCGCCCGCCGTATTCTGTGCTGGATAAAACAAAGATTAAACATACATTTGGGATTGAGATACCTTACTGGCGGGATAGTTTGTCAGTTTGTATTAATAAGCTCAAAAACTAATACCATATCCTATCATGAAAGGAATAATACTTGCCGGCGGATCCGGAACACGACTATATCCAATAACAAAGGCTATCAGCAAGCAGTTAATGCCGATATATGATAAGCCGATGATATATTACCCGCTATCAGTGTTAATGCTGGCCGGAATAAAAGAAGTTTTGATCATCACTACACCCGAAGACCAGGACGGCTTTAAACGCTTATTAGGTAACGGTTCGGAATTAGGCTGTAATTTTGAATTTGCTGTGCAGGAAGTACCAAACGGACTTGCCCAGGCATTTGTGATAGGCGAAAAGTTTATTGGTGACGATAAAGCTGCCCTTGTTTTGGGCGATAACATATTCTACGGTTCGGGTTTCAGTAAACTAATTCAAAGCTTTAATGATGTTGATGGTGCTGCGATCTTTGCATACCCCGTTTCTGATCCGGAGCGTTATGGTGTGGTTGAGTTTGATGAAAATTTCAAAGCATTATCTATCGAGGAAAAACCAGTTGAGCCTAAGTCACATTATGCAGTACCTGGTTTGTATTTTTATGATAATTCGGTCGTTGAGATAGCCAAAAATATCGCGCCATCTCCACGTGGTGAATATGAAATTACTGACGTTAATAAAGAATACCTGAAACAAGGAAACCTGCAAGTAGGTGTAATGGACAGGGGAATGGCTTGGTTAGATACGGGAACTTTTGATTCCTTAAGTGATGCATCGGAGTTTGTACGTGTGATTGAAAAACGTCAGGATACTAAAATTGGTTGCATTGAAGAAATCGCTTATCGCATGGGCTTTATCAACCGTGATGAACTGATGGTTTTGGCTGAAAAATACATTAAAAGCGGTTACGGTAAATACCTCAAGAATCTGCCCTTAAAATAACCCGGGTGATGATTGGCCAATGTGATAACTCAGTGTCAAATTTGCCAATTTATATAATTCATTCGTGAAAATTGTGTCTATTTGCTTATGGGTTATTCAAGTTTACAAGCCTGTGTTGCCGATCTCGAAAAGCATGGCCGTTTAATACGTATTAAAGAAGAAGTCGACCCTTTCCTTCAAATGTCAGCCATACACCTGCGCGTTTTCGAAAATGAAGGCCCGGCTATTTTATTTGAGAATGTAAAGGGCAGCAAATTCCCGGCGGTATCCAATTTGTTCGGAACGCTTGACCGCTCAAAATTTATCTTCAGGGATACTTTGGATAAGATCAAAACTTTGGTCGATCTTAAATCTGATCCCATAAAAGCCATAAAAAATCCTTTTAAATATGCTAATGTTGGTTTAACGGCCTTATCAGCCTTGCCGATGAAGGTTGGTAAAGGCGCGCCAATAAACTTTGGAAAAACCCATATTAGCGAGATCCCCCAAATAGTTAACTGGCCTAATGATGGCGGCCCGTTTGTCACTATGCCCCAGGTTTATACCGAGGATGTGGACAAACCGGGTATTATGAATGCTAATTTAGGTATGTATCGCATCCAGTTAGCCGGAAACGATTACGTTTTGGATAGAGAGATTGGTTTGCATTACCAATTACACCGGGGTATCGGCGTACATCAAACCAAGGCGAATGCAAAAGGCCAGCCTTTAAAGGTAAGCATATTTGTTGGTGGCCCGCCATCGCACCCGGTAGCGGCTGTTATGCCTTTGCCCGAGGGCTTGTCTGAGATGACCTTCGCCGGTGCTTTAGGTAACCGCCGTTTTAGGTATTTTTATGATGCCGAAGGTTTTTGTATTTCGGCAGATGCTGATTTTGTGATCACCGGAACGGTACTGCCGCACGAAAATAAATCCGAAGGCCCTTTTGGTGACCACTTAGGTTATTATAGCTTGAGGCACCCGTTCCCGTTGATGAAAGTGCACAACGTTTATCATAAAAAAAACGCGATCTGGTCGTTTACCGTAGTCGGTCGTCCACCGCAGGAAGATACCAGCTTCGGCGCTTTGATTCATGAAATAACAGGTTCAGCAATACCAAAAGAAATCCCCGGTTTGCACGCTGTAAATGCGGTTGACGCGGCAGGGGTTCACCCGCTCTTATTCGCCATTGGCAGTGAACGGTATACGCCTTACATCAAAGAACGTAAGCCGCAGGAAATATTGACTATTGCCAATCATATTTTAGGTAAAAGCCAGCTAAGCCTGGCTAAGTACCTATTTATTGCTGCCAGGGAAGATGACCCTGCTTTAAATGTAAATGATATCGGCGGATTTTTAAAACACATACTACAGCGCATCGACTTAACAAGGGATTTGCATTTCTACACCAAAACCACCATTGACACGCTCGATTATAGCGGCGATGGTTTAAACACCGGCAGTAAAGTTGCCATTACGGTTGCCGGTGAGATCAAAAGAGAGCTTTGGACAGAGCTGCCTGCAAACTTTACGATGCCGCGTCCGTTTAATACTTTTAAAATGGTGATGCCTGGTGTGTTAGCGGTAGAGGTGCCAAAACACATCAACGACAAAGATATTGGCGATATGTTAAGCATTTTAGATGAGCATTTTATTGATGCTGACCTGAACGGCTTGCCGCTGATAGTGCTTTGTGATGATGCCGCATTTACTGCACAAAATTTGGATAATTTTGTTTGGGTAACGTTTACGCGCAGCAATCCATCGCATGATATTTATGGTGTACACAGCTTTACCGAGCATAAGCACTGGGGCTGTAAAGGCCCGCTGATCATCAATTCGCGTATAAAACCGCACCATGCCCCGGTACTGGAAAAGGACCCGGCAGTAGAAAAGCTGATTGACAAGATGGCTGAAAAAGGCGGTGCATTTTATGGGGTTATATAAGCCCTGCCCAAACCCTCCTGGTAGGGAGGATTTAAAAAGACAAATAAAAGTCTCCGTTAATTAGCGGAGGAGGTTTAAAAAAGGTGTTATCATGCCTGAAAAAGAAAAATTAAGAATTGACAAATACCTGTGGTCCATACGGGCGTTTAAAACCCGCACACTGGCTTCTGATGCCTGCAAGGCTGGCCGGGTAAAACTTGATGGCAATAATATTAAGCCATCACACGAAGTGAAAATTGGTGAGATATACCAGGTTGCTAAAGGATTGGAACGCAAGGTGATCAAAGTGACCGGATTGTTAGAGAGCAGGGTGGACGCCAAGACCGCGGTTTATTTTTATGAAGATATTACACCGCTTGAACAAACAACGGCTTATAAATCCATGTTTCATGCGCCGGTATTGTCTCGCGACAGGGGTACTGGCCGCCCAACTAAAAAAGACCGTAGGGAAATAGATGACCTGAAGGATGATTTCTTCACCACGCCAGACGAAAAAGAATAATTATTAATAAAAAGATTTAAAATTTCAACCAAACATAATGCCATCAACCACTCCTCAAACCGATCTGCAAAATATTAAAATAGGTATTATAGGTTTGGGCTATGTGGGCTTGCCACTTGGGGTTGAGTTTGCAAAAAAATATAAAGTTACAGGCTTTGATACCGGCAAACGACGTGTTGAAGACCTCTGTACTGGTAAGGACCATACATTAACCGTTAATGAAGCGGAATTAAAGGCAGCTATTGAGGCCGGTAAAAATACCGATAATGGTTTTGTTTGCACCGATGATATTGAGCAGATCCGTAATTGCAATATTTATATTGTAACAGTTCCTACACCAGTTGACCGTATCAATCGCCCGGACCTTACCCATTTGTACAAAGCCAGCGAAACCGTAGGCAAAGTTTTGAAAAAAGGTGATATCGTTATTTACGAATCAACGGTTTATCCAGGGGCTACCGAAGAAGAATGTGTGCCCATGCTGGAGAAAGCTTCCGGCCTGAAATTTAATATTGATTTTTTTGCAGGATATTCACCTGAAAGGATTAACCCGGGCGATAAGGAGCATACGTTAACTAAAGTCATGAAGGTGACTTCAGGTTCAACAACTGAAACCGCGGACCGCGTAGACCAGCTTTACCGTTCCATCATTCCCGCAGGGACGCACAAGGCGACATCCATCAAAGTTGCTGAAGCCGCGAAGGTAATTGAGAATGCGCAGCGCGATATTAACATTGCCTTTGTTAATGAGCTGGCCAAGATCTTTCATCGCCTCGATATCGATACCGATGAGGTTTTACAGGCGGCAGGTACCAAATGGAATTTCCTGAAATTTAAACCCGGTTTGGTTGGCGGGCATTGTATTGGCGTTGATCCGTATTATTTAGCACGCAAAGCACAACAGGTAGGTTATCACCCCGAAATAATATTGGCAGGCCGCAGATTAAATGACGGCATGGGAGAATACGTTGCCCATGAGGTTGTGCGCCTAATGGTACGCAAGGATATTGTGGTTAAGGATGCCAATATCCTGGTGCTGGGTATCACCTTTAAGGAAAATTGCCCTGATGTGCGTAACAGCAAGGTGGTTGATATCCTGAACACGCTAAAAGGCTACGACACCAACTTAACCGTATTTGACCCGCATGCCGAACCGGCAGATGTAAAACATGAGTACGGCTGGAACTCATCTAAAACACTTGATAGAAGCATCGATTACGATGCAGTTATTATTGCTGTAGCCCATGATGAATTTAAAACTCTCGATCTGCATAAAATATCCAAACCCAATAAAGTGATCTACGATGTAAAGGGGATATTGGATAAGGATAGTGTGGATGGGCGATTGTAGGTGGGAGCGAGGAGCAGGTAATTTGCACCTAAACAACAAAGCTGAAAGCCAATGCAAACGCATAACTTTCAGCTTTTTACTTTAGCTTTTAACTAAAAACTTATTTTACCGGCTCCTTAGCGTAAGCATCGTTCAGGCCTTTTACTACATCGGTAGTAACATCAAGGCTTGGGTCACCGTAAATTACGGTTTGTACGTTTTTAGAATAGGTTAATACCAGTTTGTAACCGTTTTGCTTTGCAAAGTTCTTTACAAAATCGTCAACCTTGTCGTATACTTTTTGGTATTGAGTTGCTTTATCGTCTTGCAATTGTGCCGACTCATTTTGCTGATAGCCTTGCAATTGTTGTTGCTCGCGTTGCAGGCGTTGTTCAGTCACTTGGCGCTGGTCAGCAGCCATAGTAGCCTGATTTTTTTGATAATCAGCAACCTCGCGCTGAAAAGCTTCTGATTTTGATTGCATATCGCCCTGTGCGGCTTTTAATTTTGATTGTAATGCATTGTTTACATCTTTGGCATAATTGTACTTGCTGTACAAGCTGTCGGAGTTAACATAAACAGTGGTTGGTTTATCGCCACTTACTGGTGACGAAGCCGCAGGTGCCGCAGCAGTGCCGGTTGGAGATTGTTTACATGCCGCAACGCTTCCGGCTACTAATAAACCTAAAGCAAGCTTTGTAAAAACAGAAGAATTTTTCATTATATAATTTATCGTTAAGTAATGGATCAGCAAGGTTTTAACTCGAGCTTTTCCTGTTGGTTTTTTCAATAAAAAGTTTACAAAGATAAACTTTAGAGGCAAGTTTCCTAACGATTTTAAAATGGTGTTTATAACGGGTCATTTTTATCAACAATGGCTGAAAACTGAAGCAAAATGAGTATTTTTGTTTAAAGAACTCCACCTTGGAGAATGGTTGTTGTTTTAATCAATTATGAGCGAAGAAATACAGGACAGATCAAATTACGACGCAGATAATATACAGGTTTTAGAAGGTTTAGAGGCGGTGCGCAAGCGGCCGTCGATGTATATTGGCGATACAGGTTTTAAAGGGCTTCACCACTTGGTTTATGAGGTTGTAGATAACTCGATAGATGAGGCGTTGGCAGGCTATTGTACCGATATAAATGTAACCATACACCAGGGTAATTCCATAACCGTAAAAGATAACGGCCGGGGTATCCCGACAGGTATCACCAAAAAAGAAGGCAAATCAGCACTGGAAATCGTAATGACGGTTCTGCACGCCGGTGGTAAGTTCGATAAGGATACTTATAAAGTATCAGGCGGTTTGCACGGTGTGGGTGTAAGTTGCGTTAACGCTTTATCAACCCATGTAAAAACGGTTGTTGAGCGCGAAGGCAAAATATTTACCCAGGAGTACGAACGCGGCAAGCCGATGTTTGATGTTAAGGAGATTGGTGTATCTGACCGTACCGGTACTACCCAAACTTTCCAACCCGACCCGGAAATATTTACGTTAACTACCGAATATAAATACGATACCTTAGCATCGCGTTTACGTGAGCTGGCTTATTTAAATAAAGGCATCCGCCTTACTTTAACCGATGAGCGCGAGCCTAATGAAGATGGCACTTTCAATACAGAAGAATTTTTCTCGATTGGCGGCTTAAGCGAATTTGTCAAATACTTAGACGGGACACGCCCGTCTATCATCCCCGAACCTATTTACGTGGATGGTATTAAACAAGGTATCCCGGTTGAACTGGCTTTACAGTACAATGATACTTATGCCGAAAACGTGCACTCGTATGTAAATAACATCAACACCATTGAAGGTGGTACACACGTGGCAGGTTTCCGTCGGGGTTTAACACGTACTTTAAAGGCTTACGCCGATAAAGAGGGCTTGTTGAAGAACATGAAAATAGAAATTACCGGTGATGACTTCCGCGAGGGGTTAACCGCTGTAATATCTGTTAAAGTGCAGGAACCTCAGTTTGAGGGGCAAACCAAAACCAAGTTAGGTAATAACGAGGTAATGGGTGCGGTAGATATGGCTGTGGGCGAGATTTTAGGTAATTACCTGGAGGAACACCCGAAAGAGGCCCGCATGATCGTTAATAAGGTTATTTTGGCTGCTACTGCCCGTGCTGCTGCCCGCAAGGCACGCGAAATGGTGCAGCGTAAAAGTGTAATGGGTGGTTCCGGTTTGCCGGGTAAACTGGCCGATTGCGCCAACAGCGATCCTGCAGTTTGCGAGATCTATTTAGTCGAAGGTGACTCGGCAGGTGGTACCGCCAAGCAAGGCCGCAACCGCGAAAACCAGGCTATTTTACCATTACGCGGTAAAATCCTGAACGTGGAGAAAGCTATGGAGCACAAGATCTACGAGAACGAGGAAATAAAGAATATGTTTACCGGCCTTGGTGTAAGCGTAGGCACACCGGAGGACGATAAAGGACTTAACTTTAGCAAGTTGCGTTACCATAAGATCATCATCATGACGGATGCTGACGTGGACGGTTCGCACATTACCACGTTGATCCTTACTTTCTTCTTCCGTTATATGAAAGAGCTGGTTGAGTATGGTTATGTTTATATTGCATCGCCGCCACTTTACCAGGTTAAAAAAGGCAAGGAATTTGAATATTGCTGGAATGATGTACAGCGCGATGCCGCTATACAACGCCTTAAAGGTGCAGGTAAGGAAGACAGCGTACACGTACAGCGCTATAAAGGTTTGGGTGAGATGAATGCCGAGCAATTATGGGAAACCACTATGAACCCGGCAACCCGTACCCTGAAACGCGCTACCATTGAAAACGCTGCAGAGTGCGACCATACCTTCAGCATGCTGATGGGCGATGAAGTTGCCCCTCGCCGTGATTTTATTGAGCGCAACGCCAAGTATGCTAAGATCGACGTTTAAGAATTAACGATGAATATATGAAAAGCCCCGCTGTAAAGCGGGGCTTTTTTGTACTCTGCCACTTTGGTTTTTAATGCGCAAACGCATTCATAGCCACGGTGGGCTTACCGGTTGGGTCAAATGCGCCCATAGTATAGCCTTGCCAGTTATTATATGCCTCTGGCTCCCAATAGAAAACACCTAATCCATTGCCTCCTGATACCGATTTTACTTTGGTAATCAAATCGCTTAAAAATGATTCACAAGTACTGGCATCCGCCTCGCTCATGCCGGCTTCGCATATCATTACCTGTTTACCATAACGCGATACCATATCATTCATATTGGCAAGGCATTCGGTATTGTAAGTTGACCAGTTGCTGCTTGTTGGATATAAGGACATGCCGATCACATCATATTTTGCTCCATCGGCTTTCAATATGTCAAATATATATTCAAAATCTGCATTATCATAACCGTTGGCTATATGAACAATTACCTTTGCATTCGGAAATACCGATTTTACGGCATTGTAACCGGTATTTACCATATAAGTAAATTGTAGCGCGTTAGTTGAGCCCACCGATATACGACCATCCTGCCACATCATGCCGTCATTGGTTTCATTCCCTACCTGTACCCAAGTTGGTGTAACCCCTGCCGACTTTAGGCTGTTTAAGGTGCTGATGGTATAATTATACTCAGATGTATATAAGTTGCTTGTGCTCTCGCTTGCCCATGCCGCTGGTTTTGTTTGGTCGCCTGGGTCGGCCCAGGTGTCGCTGTAATGAAAATCTATCATTACGCTCATACCCGCCGCTACGGCTCGCTTTGCCTTAGCAACTACGTCGGCTGTATTACACCAGCCTGCCGAGGGGTTTACCCAGGCTCTTAGCCTGATAGCGTTAATACCCAGGCCTTTTAAAATAGTAAAAAGATCCTGAGCACTGCCGCTGCTATTATAAAACTTTAGGTTTGAGGCTTCCATTTGTGTAACCCAGCTTACATCGGAACCATAGGCAAATGAAGTTGTAGCCGTGGTGGCATAAGTTTTTGCTGTAGATGAAAGATTTTTGACAGCGATTACGTTAGTACTTTTGGAACCCTCTTTTTGGCAGCCAAAGCACAGGCAAAATGCCGAAATTGTTAAAATACCCGAAATTTTTTTCATGATTAATTGGTTTTATTGGTTTAAAATTTGGTTGTGGACAATAAGTAAGAGCAACTTTCTGGGTAATAATAATCAGTGCCGTATTAAACAGCTATAATTAAAGATTTACAGAAAGTTATATATATGGTTAATTGGTTTTAACACAAAAAAATAAGGACCGCATGTGGAATGATTTCCTTAATTGTACAAATGACAGTAAAAGTTTTTACATTATTTGTACAAGTGAAAATTATTTTTTTTTGTACCCACGGTTAAATTATTTTGTTGATGTGCAGGTAAATAAATTGTTAGGTTTTTTACCTGTTTTAAAATTGAAACAGCATGTTTAAACAAAAATTACTTTCGATAGTTATTGACTAATATTTTCATTCCAAACCATCATGAACAAGTTAATGACTATAGCGAATAAGATCAGGAGTATGCGGATATTCCGGAACTATTCACAGGATTATTTGGCCGCGAAACTACATGTGTCGCAAAATGCCTATAGCAAAATCGAGCTCGGCCGCACCAAGGTAACCGTTGAGAAACTTTTAACCATTGCCGATGTGTTAGACACTGATGCCTGCACACTAATAAGTGATGATAAAGAAGTTAAACTTAACTAAGGCTAATCGTCATAGCAGAGTTATTTGCAGACTTTTGTGAACACACATCCCGGCATAATGCTTATATTTGAATGTTTTAACTGACTTCATATATTATGCTTAAAGGATTTTTCACCGTTCCGCAACCGCAGAACGAGCCCGTATTAAATTATGGTCCGCGCAGTGTTGAGCGCGAGGCATTAAAGGCAGCTTTAGAAGAAGCTCGCTCAAAGGTTATTGAAATACCAATGTATATTGGTGATAAGCAGATCCACACGGGTAAACGATTGGAGATTCGCCCGCCACATGATCATAAACACTTATTAGCCACTTTTCCTGAAGGCGACGCGTCAACAGTTAATGCTGCTATTGATGCTGCTTTAGCTGCTAAGGCAGAGTGGGAAGCATTAGCATGGGAACAAAGGGCATCCATATTTTTAAAGGCCGCTGACCTGTTAGCCGGCCCATATCGTGCCAAAATAAACGCGGCTACCATGCTTGGTCAAAGTAAAAATGCTTACCAGGCCGAAATTGATTCAGCTTGCGAGTTTATCGACTTTCTGCGTTTTAATGTAAGCTACATGGTAGAGATCTATGCGCAACAGCCACCTATCAACCCAAAAGGTATCTGGAATAGGGTAGAGCAACGCCCATTAGAAGGCTTTGTGTTCGCTTTAACACCATTCAACTTTACCGCTATTGCGGGTAATTTACCTGCAAGTGCTGCTATGATGGGTAACGTTGTGGTTTGGAAACCTGCTTACCCGCAGATATACGCTGCAAACGTTATAATGCAGGTGTTTAAGGAAGCCGGTTTGCCTGATGGCGTGATCAACCTGATCTATGTTGATGGTCCGGTTGCGGGCGATGTTATATTTAATCACCCTGACTTTGCGGGTATCCACTTTACAGGATCAACCAAAGTGTTCCAAAATATCTGGCAGACAATTGGTAATAACATTCATAAATACCGCACCTACCCACGTATAGTAGGCGAAACCGGTGGTAAGGATTTTGTACTGGCGCACCCAAGTGCTGATGTGGATGTGGTTAGTACCGCTTTAGTCCGCGGTGCATTTGAATACCAAGGGCAAAAATGCTCGGCAGCCAGCAGGGCTTATATACCGGCTTCGTTATGGCCTGCGGTTAAAGCAAATGTACAGCGCGACCTTGCTTCTATCAAGATTGGCCCGGTTGAGGATTTTGGCAACTTTGTGAACGCGGTGATCACCGAAGCTTCATTCGATAAATTAGCTAAATATATTGATGCTGCTAAAGCAGATGAAAGCGTTGAAGTTGTTGCCGGTGGCGGATACGATAAAAGCCAGGGCTGGTTTGTTGAGCCGACCGTACTTAAAGTAAACGATCCATACTATGTGACCATGTGCGAAGAGCTTTTTGGTCCGGTATTAACAGTTTATGTTTATGAGGATGATCAGTTTGATGCGCTATTGGATATCGTAGATAAAACTTCGATCTACGCGCTTACAGGCTCAATTATATCACAGGACAGATATGCCATTGCTAAAGCTACTTATGCTTTACGTAATGCAGCAGGTAACTTTTACATTAACGATAAACCGACAGGTGCAGTAGTAGGCCAGCAGCCATTTGGCGGCGCAAGAGGATCAGGTACTAATGACAAAGCCGGATCAGCATTGAACCTGCAACGCTGGGTGTCACCAAGAACGATCAAAGAAACCTTCGATCCGCCAAAGGATTACAAGTACCCGTTTTTGAACAAAGAAATATAAGGGAGAGTCAAGAACCAAGATTCAAAACAAAATTAAAGCGCCGGTAAATAACATTTACCGGCGCTTTTTATAATAATCAAATTTTTAATAGCAGTTGTCTTGGTTCTTGACTCTTGAATCTACTTTCCCACTATTTAAATTTGAATACGTTGCCCATATTAGCATTATCGTAAGTGCTAACGTTCATGTCTTTTATTATCCCGGTTTCAATGCTGTAAACCCACCCGTGTACACCTAAATTCTGGCCTTTCGCCCAGGCATTTTGCACGATGGAGGTTTTACACAGGTTGTAAACGTTTTCAACTACGTTATATTCCACTAATTTATCAGAGCGTTCTTTTTCATCTGTTATCAGGTCGAGTTTACTGGCATGCAGGCGGTAAACATCTTTAATATGGCATAACCAGTTGTCTATTAATCCAAACTGCTGGTTGCTCATGGATGCGATAACGCCCCCGCAGCCGTAATGCCCGGTAACGATAACGTGTTTTACCTGCAGTACATTCACAGCGTAATCCAGTACCGAAAGCATGTTCATATCCGAGTGGATCACCATATTGGCAATGTTGCGGTGTACAAATATTTCGCCCGGTTTAGTATTGGTGATCTGGTTGGCAGGCACGCGGCTGTCGGCGCAGCCTATCCAAAGAATTGGTGGCTTTTGGCCGTTGGCGAGTTTTGTAAAGTAATCCGGATCCTCGTCAATGGCGTTCTCAATAAACTTTTTGTTGCCATCTAACAAAGTTTCGTAAGTGATATGGCTGGTATCGTGTATCAGATCTTGTTTTTTTGCGCACATAGGATATTTTATAGATTAATTTATATTATCTGCCTAAAATTAATCGGCAAACAGATGCAAATCTATAGCTGAAATGCCATATTACAAAATGCTAAATTAATTGCACATCAGGCGAATAACAAGGAGTTGCCGCAATCAACATGGGTTATTTTAATATGATTGAGCCGCTGCTCCAGCCATTCAGCCATAAATACCGATCCTGCTTCTTCGCTTGGGATGTGACCGGTAACTACTAAAGCAATCTTTTGTCCTTCGGCCCGGGCATCTCTTACATATTCAGCAGTTTCCCACTCGCTTATTTCGCCACACACTAAAACATCTGGCTTGTGTTTTTCAATCGCATTAATTTGCGACATTCCACCGGCAGCGCCCGGCATAAGTAGTACGTTTTTGCAAGGTTGGGTCAAGTCGCCAATATAGCGCACCATTGGCGTTCCTAATTTGGCTTTTAGCTGGTTTATTAAACTATGCAGGGTGATCTCATCCAAAACAAAACTATTCGGCCCTTGCTGATATTGTTGCCAACCCAATTTAGCAACTACCCCGGTAGTAACGCCATCGGGTTTAATGCTGTGTATATAATCATGATTGCGCCAGATGGCTATGTTATGCTTGGCCAGCAGGTCGGCTTTGTATTGATAAACTTCATTACCCTGTAACCACTTTACATCATCCACATGGTTATAAAAAGTAGGTTCGTGGCAAATGATAAAGTTGGCACCAAGCGCAATTGTTTGGCGGATCACATCCACTGTAGGAAACATCGCCGTAACCACACCGGTAACTACTATATCACGGCTGCCCGCCTTTAACGTATCAACTGTATTAGGGAAGGGAGAATTAGGGACAGTTTTGATGAACATATCCATAATTTGCCCAACGGTAACGCCCTCATCAAACTTAAAAAAGCTGTCGGCTTTGCTTAATAATGGTGTAGCTGCAATTGCGGCAGTTGCTATGCTTAAGTTGTTCAAAAAATTTCTTCTTCCTGTATTTTTGGATGATGTCATCGGTGTTTATATTACTTGGAAACCAAATGTAATTAAACCATTAAACAATTTTGATGCTTAACGAGTATTTTTAGCATCTTGCATATTATAAACCGGTACCGTGGATAATAAAGTTAAACTACTCAAACAAAAACAGGCCGAAGCCCTTTTAGGCGGCGGCGAGGCGCGTATAGAAAGTCAGCATAAAAAAGGAAAACTAACCGCGCGGGAGCGGTTGCACTTTTTGATGGATGAGGGTTCGTTCCAGGAGATTGGCATGTTGGTTTCGCATCGTTCTATTGATTTTGGGATGGAGAAAGAAAACTATCCGGGAGATGGCGTAATTACCGGCTACGGAACTATTAATGGCAGGCTGGTTTATGCCTATTCGCAGGATTTTACTGTTTTTGGCGGATCATTATCCGAAACACATGCCGAAAAGATCTGCAAAATCATGGACTTGGCTATCAAAAACGGCGCACCTTTGGTTGGTTTAAATGATTCCGGTGGTGCAAGGATACAGGAGGGAGTTAATTCCTTAGGCGGTTACGCCGATATATTTTACCGCAATACCATGGCAT
The DNA here is from genome assembly GCF_965225845.1 of Mucilaginibacter sp. GTDB lineage: Bacteria > Bacteroidota > Bacteroidia > Sphingobacteriales > Sphingobacteriaceae > Mucilaginibacter. The sequence continues at coordinate 2,585,283 of NZ_CBDDBL010000002.1, read as the reverse complement.
CAGGCGTGGTGCCTCAGATATCAGCCATTATGGGCCCATGCGCTGGCGGTGCGGTTTATTCGCCTGCTATTACCGATTTTATTTTAATGGTTGAAAATACCTCTTACATGTTTGTAACCGGTCCAAACGTGGTAAAAACTGTAACACATGAAATTATCACTTCCGAAGAATTAGGCGGTGCTACTACCCACGCAACCAAATCAGGCGTTACACATTTTGCTTGCGCGAACGAGATCGCAGCTATCCAGCATATTAAACAATTGTTGAGTTATATGCCGCAAAACTGCGAGGATAAAGCGCCGGCAGTTCCATACGATATGCAAAATGAATTGCGCCCGGTATTAAATAGCATTATGCCTGAGAATGCCTCTCAACCTTATGATGTACGTGAAGTAATTAACGAGGTTATTGATGCTGATAGTTTTTTAGAAGTACATAAAGATTTTGCCGAAAATATTGTGGTTGGCTTTGCACGATTAGCGGGTAGAAGTATCGGTATCATCGCTAATCAGCCGGCTTTTTTGGCTGGCGTACTCGATATTCATTCTTCAACTAAAGCAGCGCGTTTTGTGCGCTTTTGCGACAGCTTTAATATCCCGCTTTTAGTTTTTGAAGATGTACCGGGTTTTTTACCGGGCACCGACCAGGAGTGGAACGCCATCATTACTAACGGCGCTAAACTGCTCTATGCCTTTTGCGAGGCTACCGTGCCGCGTATAACAGTGATTACCCGAAAGGCTTATGGTGGTGCTTATGATGTAATGAACAGTAAGCATATTGGTGCCGATATGAACTTTGCCTGGCCTACTGCCGAAATTGCGGTAATGGGCGCTAAAGGTGCTGCCGAAATTATCTTTAAACGCGAAATAAATGCCGCTGAAGACAGCGAAGCCAAGTGGAAAGAGATGGAACAACTGTACTCAGACACATTTGCCAACCCTTACCGGGCTGCCGAGCGTGGTTTTATTGATGAAGTTATCGTTCCTGAAGATACGCGTATAAAACTCATACAAGCCTTTAAGATGCTGGAAAACAAGGTGGTAAATAATCCGCGCAAAAAGCATGGCAACATTCCATTGTAAAATTGAGCCGTAACTAGATTATAGCTGTTTTATTACAGAACTAATGTGTTAAATATGTGTTAAATTCGGAAAGGATATATTTTAATCGGTAGATTTATCCTAACCTATACATACTATGAAACTCAAAATTATCTCCGTTGCTCTGTTGGTTTTTATAACCGGTGTGGCCAATGCCCAAAATGCTTTAAAAGGCACTGTTGAAGAAACAGGAAGTAATTTAAAATTAAGTAATGTTTTTATTAAGGATGTTACTAACAAACAGTTAACCCTAACTGACAAAAATGGAAATTTCGAGATAAAGTCGGCCCCAAGCCATTTATTGATATTTACTTCACCAGGTTATATTAGTGATACTTTATATGTGGTGGATATGAACCCTAAGCATGTTAAAATGCAAATTATGAATATTGCTTTGCGCGAAGTGAAAATAAACGGTACGCGTACTGCTTTTGATCCTAAAGAAGAGTACCCGGAAGTTTATCAAAAAAGTAAAGTATATATATTATCGCCCACAACCTGGTTTGGTAAAGATTCGCGTGATGCACGGCACTTAAGGCGGTATTTTACAATGGAGCAACAAGAGGAAGAAATTGATAAGGTATTTAACACGGCTTATGTAAGTAGTTTAGTGCCGTTAAGAGGACAGGACCTGGAGGATTTTATGACACTTTACCGCCCTTCCTATTCATTTGTACATAACAACAATACGCAAACAATGGCAGTTTATATTAATGATAGCTACAAAAAATTTAAAGCTTTGCCTGCTAATAAACGAAAATTGGACCGATTATCAACCGACAATTAGGAAAGTATTAAACAAAAAAAGCCGTTATTTTAAACATAACGGCTTTTTTTTCTAGTTCTATTGCTTTGTTTAAGCAGCGTTGGGATAATCATTGCGAATGTTACGAACCTTTACAAGTCTTTTGGTTTTGTATCTTTTTCCCCAGTTATCAAAACTTCCGGTGGAAGCCAATGTGCACATCACGATGAAAAATAACATCGCCGCAACCACGAATACGTGTAATATGTCAATAAGTAAATGATGCATAATTTTATAATTAAATTCATATTCATGAAGGCAATAACCAAGCCTTAATGGCATTTAATAATTATAAAACTTTATTTGAAGTTAAAATATTATATAATTTGATTAATTTAACTTTATTTTAAATGTATTTATTTAAAATAAAGTTAAAAATGTATGTTAAAATATACAATAATTAAATTGAATTGATTGAAAGACTATTCAGCGCTTTTTACTAATAAAATATCTCATCCCCTCTAAAGCGAATTGCTTTGCGAAACGAGTTTTTATTGTTAAAGGATACAAGCACACTGAATATTAAAATGATCGTTATCATTCTAATAAACCATGCAATAGTCATGCCTTTAGATAGAGTGTCTTAAAACGGTATTTTCCAATTCCAATGGTGGTATCCGTATTGAAAAAGAAAGTAAGCGCCAAAAATTATCAAAAATCCTATAAGCCAAAGTGTTAGGCTTGAAGTCTCGTTTCCGGCTTTTTTAGAAAATTTCAGATACTGGCGCCTCACCTGGTTTTCTTTGCGTTGTATGGTATAACCGCCATTCTCCATAAAAATTATGCCCTCCAGAGTGACTTTGTATAAGCCCGGAGTGATTACTTGGATATGATGATCATTAGTTAGTATTTTCAAAATACGCTTTAGGTCGCGGGATTCAAGTGCACCCGGTTTTGAATATTTAATATATCCATCAATTGCTCTTATGCTAAGTTCATCATTCGAATGATCTTTTAAATATCCCAAAATAGCATCCATTTTTTCACTCGGCTTTAAAGATCTCATCGTAATTCAATTATATGTTTACTAAAGCAAAAGCAACGTTTTTAGTTTGTGTTATTAATATTTTATCGCAAATCCTAATTTCACATTTAGAAATAATTTAAACAATTGGGTAATTTAAAATGTCTTAAATGGAAAATAAAGACATCAAAACATGAAAAAACTTATTTTAGGGATATGCCTTTGCGCAGGGATAGCGCTGGCCGCCAGTAAAGATCAAACAGCGAACGCTTATACATTAAACGGGTCAAATATTTCACCAGCTATGGGTATTACGGGTATTAACGGCAATACCGGTGGTACAGGGATCATGGGAACAACCGGGAGTGTAGGGTCAACCGGTTTAACAGGTTCAACCGGCACTACTGGTACAATGGGCTCTTCAGGTTCAATGGGCGGTACCACTTCAGGTGGCGGCAAGGTGACCCCTCCAGTTAAATGATACATAATTACAAGAGCAGGAAGGCAAATAGCTTTCTTGCTCTTGTAATATTTAGAGATAAGCCAAGTTTATATTATTGCAAACATCCTGCCTTTTGCTTTGTAGTTCATAAAAACACAACAAACCATGAAAAAGATAATTTTAGGCGTATTTATATGCGCAGGTTTAGCCGCATGCCATGGCAATAATAAACCACAACCTGCTTATGCAGACTCGCCTATGATGACAGGTAAAGCCGACCAGGCAGGCACTATTAATGACTCTGCCCATACCGCTGCAGATGCCGACTCACAAGCTGTAGGCAAAAAGGATGGCGCGCCAACTGATACCGTAACAAATACATCAGGCTCAGGTAAATTCAGTAAGCAATAATCACTATATATTAAATTTATGAAAAAAATATTTTTAGGAATAGCATTTTGTGCGGGATTGGGTTTAAGCGCTTGCGGTAGCCACACTGCTACTAATGCTGCTGATGGAAATAAAGCCCTGTTGGATTCTTCCAAAAAAACACAGGACAGTACCAAAGCAGATACGGCCAAAAAACCAGACAGCACAGCCAAGGCAGATACAGGTAAAAAAATGTAAATTCTGCATCGGTATCAAGTTGGCAAACTTAAGCGGCTTACGATATTGGGTGAAAGCAAAAATCAAAGTTGTATCTTTGCAGCAATGCAAACATCAGAAACAATTGCCACGTGGGAGAAAGGCTATAACAATTATGGTCCATATCTTAAACAAAAATACCCCGGCCAGCGCGTGTTTAAGGTAATTGTTGATGGTGGCTTTACCTGCCCTAACCGCGATGGATCCAAAGGTTATGGTGGTTGCACTTATTGCAATGTAGATTCATTTACTCCATCCCCAACCCGCGATAATCCCGGTATAAAAGAGCAGGTGATAGCAGGTGTTGAGCGCGCCCGAAAAGGGAATAAGGCCGATAAGTTTATCATCTACTTTCAGCCCAATACCAATACTTATGCGCCAACACATTATCTCAAGGCTTTATATGATGAAGCGCTGAGTTATCATACTGAAGATATTGTCGGACTTAGCGTAGGTACCCGCCCGGATTGTATTGATCCTGAAAAAATTGCCTTATTAGAGTCCTATACCGACCGTTTTGATGTAGACGTTGAAATGGGTATGGAATCTATTTATAACGATACCCTTGCGCAGATCAACCGTGGTTGCAATCATGATGATTTGATTAATGCGCTAAAGATGCTGGAGCACAGCAAGCTTGATGTTTGTGTACATACCATTTTTGGCTTCCCCTGGGAAACCCATGATCAGATGCTGGCTTATGCGCATGAGATCAACCGCCACCCGCAAATAAAATTTACCAAGCTGCATCATTTACATATTGTAGAAGGTTCGGTAATGGGTGTGAAATATAAAAAGCAGCCATTTAAGCTTTTTACGTTGGATGAATATGCCAACTTTCTGTGTGATTTTTTGCCGCTTTTAAGGCCTGATGTAATTATCCAGCGCTTGTTTGGCTTAAGTGACCTCGATCTGCTTATCGCACCAAACTGGCAGCTTAAAAAGTCCGAGATCCAGTACTATATCGACCAAAAGATATTAGAAAGAGGTGTGGTGCAGGGGAGTAAGTACAGCCCGATAATTTAGAAATGGAGATCGGATTTTTTGAATATCGAACAATAAATAAAGCTTCATCATTCGATATTCAATGTTAATTTTCAACATTAAAAGTCATCATCCGGAAAATGATCATCTTCATCTTCATCCAGGATATTGTCTTCAAGATCGATGTCGTGCTTGTCGGCCTTTTCATCTAAAAGATCATCAAAATCTTCGTCTTCGATATCATCCCAGCCGGCATCGGTATCGGCGTCGTCATCTTCAATGTCGTCATCATCGCCAGGCATTAGGGAGGTAACCGGTTCAAACTCAATGGTAGCAGTTTCGTGTTCAGTAAATAACATAAAAGGTAAAATTTGATTTGTTTTTCGCAGTTTAAATCATGCGCAATTTATCATTTATTTATTTCCTTCACATATAATTCATCAATCAAAATTATAATAATTGCCAGCAGCGGAACTGCCAGTATAATACCCAAAGCGCCCGATAACGCACCCATAACTAACTGACTAATCAGCGTTAAGGCAGGCGGCATATTGATGATTTTCTTTTGAACAAGAGGGGTTATAATGTTGCCTACAATTGTTTGTGATACAATATATATGAGTGATACAACAATAGCCGTGTTGGTGCTTATGGTAAGCGCCAATAAAACCCCGGGAATCATGGCTACTAAAGAACCGATGTTAGGTACCAACTCCAATAAGCCGGTAATTAAAGCCAATGCCATAGCTGCCGGTATGCCCATAATGGTTAATCCACCGTAAATTAAAATGGTAATGAGTACTATTGATACCATCATTCCTTTCAACCAGCCTTTGAGCGACAGGCTTATGCGGTTGATGATGTGCTTACCCAATTCCTTTTTTGGTTTTGGGACAAGCAATAAAATGCCATTTTTATAGGTTGATGGGCTTGAGGTAAAAAATATACCCAACAAAAGTATAATGTAAACATCGCCCAGCACACCAAAGCTTGTACTGAAAAATGTTTGAACGGTTCCCATTAGCTTATCTGAATTATCACCTGAGAAATTTTCCAATACTTTTTGCCCCAGCGTAGTTTCGGATAATTTAGCTTTGGCGGTACTAACGGTATGGGGCAACGTATTGCTTAGCTGGGATATCTGTACCTCTATCTTGTTACCCATAAACCAAAGCATGCCCCCGAGGATTAAAAAGGATACCGTAATAGATATAGCCATTGCCCATACGCGCGGCAAATGGGTAAAGCGCTGTATCACATCGCCTAAACCATGAAAATAAATGGCTATCAATGAGCCTGCAAGTGCCATCATGAGTACGTTAAATGCGACCCGGGCAATTAAAATGGTGCCTATCAGCAATGCCACAATCGCTACCGTATGCCATACCTTTTGAATATAACTCAATTCTTTTTTGATGATCTCGGTTGCTTTTTTTTCTTCGGCCATAATAGGGTGGGGTATTATGCTAATATTGTAAAAGAGCTAATTGTTTTAAGGTGTTTATAAAACCTCAATACCGGTTATCTCTTTAACTTTATAATAACCTTTAGCCTGCGGCAAATAAACCTCGATATCCTGCCAGCTGATTTTTAATTTTTTACCAATGTATTTAGTGGTTTCGCCCATAAATTTCTCTGAACCTGCGAATTGCCTTAACCAAAGAAATGTTTTTTCGTTGCCGCTGCCGTCTGTCAAAACAATAAAATTAAAGCCCTTATTGTTTATTCTCTTAAACGTCCCTTCCATGGCATTAACAGGCGGTATATCATCATCAGTTTTTCCGCTCATTTTTACGGCTAACGTTAAAAAACCGGGGCACTTTTCTTTTACCAGTTCTTTCCCTATCTCAACGCCCAGCTCATGCATCGCCTGCTTGTCTTCCATATCAACGTGCTTTTCGGCCGCCAAGTCAACAAGCAAATCTGATTGCGCTAAAAAGCATTTCATAAACGCATCTGTAGCTTCTTTAGCAGTAGTTAGTTTTGATTGATCGATGGTGCCAATACAGCTACACAAGGCACCTGTTAGTTTGCGCTCAACAGGGCCTGAAGCTGTTGTTTGTGCAAATGGCTTTTGTGTTAATACAAATAATAATAAGGATAGAAGCAGTATTTTTTTCATGAAAAACAGGATTGTGTGTGGTGTAAGTTTTTTATTTTTTTAACGCCTTAAATTACAATTATAAATCATTTGAAAAAATAAAATATTCTTCCTACATTTGCAGCCCCGATATACCGGGTAAATAATTAAAAATCAATTTAATAATGCAACAGTACGAAATCGTTATCGTTCTAACCCCGTTGCTTTCAGAAGAAACTGCTAAAGAGGCTATTGCCAAATACAGCAAAGTTTTAACTGATGGCGGAGCCGAAATTGTCCAGGAGGATAATTGGGGTTTGAGAAAATTAGCGTACCCAATTCAAAAGAAAACAACTGGGTACTACCACTTAACTGAATTTAAGGCTCCGGGTGAATTAATTAACAAATTGGAGGTTGAGTTAAGGCGCGATGAGCGTGTTTTGCGTTTCCTGACAATTGCTTTAGATAAACATGCCGTTGCTTACAACGACAAAAAACGCAGCGGTGCTTTTAACAAAAAGCCGGCAGCTAAAACAGAGGAGGCAGCAAGATAATGGCAAACGATCAAATTAAATACGTTACCGCTCCAAAGGTGGAGGATAACCGTAAAAAATACTGCCGTTTTAAAAAGAATGGTATTAAGTATATAGATTACAAAGACGCTAACTTTTTATTAAAGTTCATTAACGATCAGGGTAAAGTATTACCTCGCCGTTTAACTGGTACTTCGTTAAAATTCCAGCGTAAAGTGGCTCAAGCCGTTAAACGTGCACGCCACATTGGTTTATTACCTTACGTTACAGATTCATTAAAATAATAGGAGATTAAGAAATGGATGTTATTTTAAAACAAGATGTAAAAAACCTGGGCGATAAAGACGATGTAGTAAGCGTTAAACCAGGTTATGGCCGTAACTACCTTTTACCTAAAGGCTACGCCATATTGGCCACTGTAAGTGCCCGCAAAGTTTTAGCTGAAAACCTTAAACAGGCTCAGTTTAAACAAGAAAAAATACGTAAAGATGCTGACGCTATAGCTACCCGTTTGGAAGGTGTTAAACTTACCATTGGTGCTAAAGCCGGCGAAAGCGGTAAAATATTCGGTGCTATCAATACTATTCAGCTTGCTGATGCTTTGAAAAAAGAAGGTTTTGAAGTTGACCGTCGTCGTATTACTTTTGATACAGAGCCTAAATTTGTTGGCGAATACGTTGCAAATGTAAACCTGCACAAAGAAGTAAAAGTACGCGTACCGTTTGAAGTAGTAGCAGAGTAATTTCGGATATCGGAATTTCGATTCGGATTTTAGAATTATAAAATTAAAAAGGTGTTTAGCTTTCGCTAAACACCTTTTTTGTTAATTTAACCTCGTGATTAAATCATCCCAATCCCCAAAAACCATACGCATCGCTACTGCCGCGTTTTTCTTTATCTCAGGGTTTGGTTATACCACTTGGGCATCACGCATCCCATCTATCCAGCGAGATCTACGTTTAAACGAGGCTCAATTGGGTACAGCTTTATTCGCCTTACCCGTAGGCTTATTGCTCACCATGCCTTTAACAGGCCGTTTGCTTCGAAGCTATGGTAGCAGTCGAATTATGTTATTTGGCGCCTTAATGTTTAACATAATGCTTGGCCTGCTGGGCTATGCCGTGCATTATTGGCAGTTTATACTGGTACTGCTTTGTTTTGGTTCATCACGCAACTTGCTCAATCTGTCAATGAATACCGAAGGTGTAAGCGTACAGAAATTATATAAAAAATCAATTATAACCACCTTTCATGCTATATGGAGTTGCGCAGGCTTTGCAGGTGCAGCCGTTGGATATTTAATGGTGACTACCCGCGTAATGCCGGTTTGGCACCTACTATCGGTTAGTACAACTTTGGTAACATTATCTATTTGTTTCTTCCCGTTTACGTTAAATCAGCCGCCGCAGCAACTGGAAAAAAAAATTCTTTTTTCACTTCCGGATAAAACGCTGATCAACCTGTCGCTCATCTGTTTCTCCTCCATGGCTTGCGAAAATATCATGTACGACTGGAGTGGGATCTATATGGATAAAGCAGTACATGCTACGCACGCAATTGCTACAGCAACATTCGTGGTGTTTATGACGATGCTTACCTTATCCCGTTTCGCCGGAGATAAAGCAGTGAGCCGTTACGGAGTGAAACTAATAATGCAATGTAGTGGTTTATTGATATTTGTTGGATTTTTACTCGCGGTGTTTTTTCCTTACGTACCCACTACTATTATCGGGTTTGCTTTAGTAGGAATAGGTACATCATGCATAGTACCGTTATGCTTTAGCGTAGCAGGTAAATCAACAACAATGGCTAAAGGCCCTGCTATCGCAGCGGTATCAACTGTCGGTTACCTCGGTTTTTTAATAGTGCCTCCTACAGTTGGTTTTGTAGCCCAGGCGTTTAACCTGCGCTGGTCGTTCGCTATTATTGCCTCGCTGGGCGCGTTAATTGTTTTGATGGCTTCCAAAATCAAAAATGACGCTGCCGAACCTATAGTTATTTAAACACTATCTGATCCGGATGATAAATCAAAACCTCAGGGTGTCCTTTGTATAATGAAGTATCGCCGGTTACACAGATATGTTTGCCTTTCAAACCATCATAATTTAATTCAATCTCTTTACCGGTAACTACCACAGTAAACCGCTGGTTAGGGTATTCGCCGCCCATATTAAGCATGGTAACAGTATCACTCAATATTTTAAAGGAATAAACCGTTTCGCACATCGTGATCTTTTTGCCTACATGCTTTACAAACTGGTTAACATTATAATTTTCTGGCTTTTGCTGGGCCTGAGACTTGATAGCGAATGCCGCAATTATTATAAATAGAAGTAGAAGCTTTTTCATGTTCGATGATAATATCTCTAACTACAAATTTCAATAGTATTTGTTTATACCCGGCTAAACGTTACATCGCTACCCACCTGCCAAAGGGTACTTTACTTAAAATCCAAACTAATAAGAATGACAATATATAGCAGATGAGTGCGGTAAATGGTATGCTGATCAATGGCGTGCATAATTTATAATCAATATTCAAGTGATAATCAGGGTCGCCGATAATGTTTAATATAAAAGCATGACTTAAGTAGATCCCGTAAGTATAAGTTCCGGCGAAACTCATGAGTTTTTTGATTTTGGATGATAACCTGACCGTACTTAACCTGAATACCATGAATATACTGCCTGACAAGAGAACAATCAACGGGCTTATCGGCTCATAAAATAAAGTACTTAAACCTTTAGAATTTAAACAGGCAAAGTATGTGCCTACTATGATAATGGCCAGGCTCAGAACAAATAAACCCCCGAACCGTTTAGCGTTAAGCCAAGCCGGGAATTGCTTAATTGAAAGGTAATAACCCAAAACTAAATATCCGATGTAGCCGGTAATGTAGTGGAAATCTATCTGCGGGTTATAGCGCGACATATAGGGCTGGTTAATGATCATCACGCCCAACCATAATATTAGGAAATAGAGCAATTGCGTTTCGGTAGCATTACGAACGAATTTGCTGAGTATCGGGATAATGAAATACAAACCGATCAGCATGTAGACATACCAAAGGTGATAGGATGCCCCGAACTTTAACTGGTGAAGCACTATCTTCACATTCATCCAACCATCGCTGGTAAAAGCAATATCTTCATCAAACCAGGCGTAAGCCACGTAAACCAGGCTCCAAAACAGGAACGGCGGGATAATTCGCCACAATCTCCTTTTCAGAAAATCACCCAGCTCGTAATCGCGGCTTAAAAGCAATGCTCCCGTTATCATTACAAAAACCGGCACACCAAAACGAGATAGGGCGTTATAAAAGTCGGCTATTAACCAATAGCTGTCAGGCACCTTGCCGTAGGCCATCAGCATGGGCGATGTAGTGTGCAATATCATCACCAAAAACATAGCCAGTATGCGCAAGTGGTTTATCCAGTCGAGCTGTTTGGGTTTGTTGGGTGATGGAATTGGATCGGTGGTAGACATTAAGCCGTTAAAAGTTTTTTAAAAATAGCAATATTAGGTTTAGTGATGGTATTTTAGTAGCATGGAACTGAAACTTTTTATGCTGATGCTGGGATGCGTGCCGCCGGGCAGGCACATTGAACAACACGATATTTTCTTTGCCATTGGTGAATCATTAACCCAAATTGTTCCTGATATTAAAACCTTTTGGCCCGAGCCGGAACGCATTCACATTGATGCCTGGCGCGAGGTAATCTCGGTTGAAGGCTATAAAATAAATATCGTTGCTAAAGAAGATCCCGTTACATCTGCAGAAACAAAAAAGCTGTTCTTCATTAACCTTGGCGGCTACCAGCCCTATAAGTTTGAAGAGCAGCATTATGTAGTGCTTACTATTAAGGATAACAAAGCACAGGCAACAGCCGAAGCTAAAAACACCCTGTTTTACCAGCAAAATCATTTTGCGGGCGCAACCTCGCATATTGATGATAAGTACGGAATAGATGTTGATGATCTATACCAGATAGAGGATATTCTACCGGCTTCGCAAAAAGCTAAATACCGGATTGAGGTTGCTGCAGCCGATAATTTGGTTGAAGATGAATTGCACTTGGGTTATTTAAAATTGAGTTCGTTGGAGTAAAAAAATCCGTTATGCAAAAACTTGCCATCTTCCTGTTGCTGTTAACGTTTGGATTAAAAACCAACGCCCAGCAAAAAAATACCAGCACTTTTAATAATATGCTTGGCATCAATGCATTTGAATGGGATTTTTTGCAGGATCCTAAAAATCCTAACGATCAAAGCAAGATTTATGAGCCCAAGATGGAGATCATCAAATCCTTCGCTGGTTTCAGGCATTACCTCGACTGGCAAAAGATAGAGCCCAAACGCGGCAGCTTCACATTCAACCCAACGAATAACGGCGGTTGGAACCTGGATGTGATCTACCAGCGTTGCAAACAGGAAAATATTGATGTGCTGGCTTGTATTAAGGGCTGCCCGGATTGGTTGCTGGAAACCTATCCGCTAAACTTGCGCGATGGAGAAAACATACCAATGCCATTTGGTGCAAAACGGGATGACCCCGCGTCATATATTGAGCAGGCGAGGGCTGGCTTTCAATTTGCAGCAAGATACGGCATTAATAAAAATATAAATCCGGCATTGGTAACAGTTGATAATAAACCACGCTGGACAAATGACCCGATCAATATTCCTAAAATTGGCCTCGGCTATATCAAATATATTGAATGTGATAACGAACGGGATAAATGGTGGAAAGGCGACAAGGCCCATCAAACAGCCGAAGAATATGCCGCCAACCTATCCGCATTTTATGATGGGGACAAAGGCAGGCTCGGAAAAGGAGTAGGAGTTAAAACCGCTGATCCTTCAATTAAAGTAGTAATGGCAGGCCTTGCCAAACCTGATCCTAATTATGTGCAAGCAATGATCGATTGGTGCCGTGTGCACCGCGGCTATAAGGCTGATGGTAGTGTGAACCTTTGCTTTGATGTGATCAACTATCATTATTACGCCAATAACGCCCGGCCCGGTTCAACAGATATGAGTACCGAAGGAGTAGCGCCGGAATTATCACAGGCAGGGCAAATTGCTGAGGTCTTTGTGGCATTAGGCAAACGTTATCACCTGCCGGTTTGGGTAACCGAGGCAGGTTATGATGTTAACCAGGGGAGTCCGCAAAAGGCTATAGCTATCGGCAACAAAACAGCTTTACAAACACAAGCAGACTGGACATTGCGCACCTCACTTTTATACGCACGGCACGGCATTAACAAAGTTTTTTATTATGAGCTATTTGATGATAACAGTGCTAATCCGACGCAATATGCATCTAGTGGCCTGGCTGATAAAATACCATTGACTCGAAGGCCGGCTGCCAATTACATTTATCAGGCTAAGCACTTGCTTGGTAGCTATACTTATAAGGGTACAATTAGTAATTTCCCCATTGTTGATGTTTATCGAAATGGTAGTAAAACCATATACGTACTTACCGTTCCTGATGAGCAAGGCAAAACGAGCATTTGTGCATTGAATTTGGGTAACGCAACAAAAGCCATTGTTTACCATCCCGACCCATCAGGTATTAGCATGGAACAAAGTACAGCAACTGCTACTGATCATAATTTAAAGATTAAAGTAAGCGAGACTCCGGTATTTGTAGAGAAAGTAAATTGATTAATTTTGGTATATATGTTGCTCTTGAAAAATGGATTAACTATCTTTAATAAAAAACCTTTATGAAAACATTCCTTATTTCCCTGGTACTCATATCAGGTTCTTTAATTTCCAAAGCTCAGTTTGCCAATACAAAATGGACAGGTACTATGATGGTACCCAGCGAGCAACAAGTTGAACTCTCTTTTAAAAAGGACTCTCTGTACATTAATATTGAAGAATCGCCTGTTGAAAGCATGACGTATAAAGTAAAAGACAGCCTGATAACTGTAAATAAAGTCGACGGAAAAAGCCCGTGTGAATTAGGGCCTTTCACACTTAAATTCTCCTTACAAGGCGATAAGTTATTTATAAAAGATATCTCTGACAGTTGTGACGAGCGCAAAAATGCCTGGACATCAGATCCTTTCACTAAGGAGAAATAGCTGGTAGGTTAATATTATCATCGTCCTTTCATAATAAAAACTTAACATCACGGTAATATGTTAATCGCACTTTTGCGGCATATTATTTAGGCGATATTATTACAAGCTCGTTCTTTATTCCCAAATAAGATCAGTTATTAGTTAAGATAAGGAGAGTTCATACTCTCTTTATTTTTTTATATCAATTATTACTCTCCGCTTTTTATACTAACCAAATATATGAGGATACTCTACGCTATACAAGGTACTGGTAATGGGCACTTAAGCCGCTCAATGGACATTGTTCCCCTGCTTAAAAAAATGGGTGATGTTGACGTGCTTGTTAGTGGCACACAAGGCGACCTGTCGTTACCATTCCAGGTTAAATACGTATTGCATGGCTTTGGTTTTGTATTTGGCAAAAAAGGAGGGGTCGATATTTGGGCTTCGTTCCTGAAGTCCCGTTTTCGCAAATTCATCAATGAAATAAATACCCTGCCAATTGAAGATTACGACCTGATCATAAATGATTTTGAACCGGTATCAGCCTGGGCGTGTTATATGAAAAACAAACCTTGCATAGGTTTAAGCCACCAGGCTGCCGTATTGTCAGAGCATGCTCCCAAGCCTGAAGATACTGATGTGATGGGCAGGCTTATCCTCAAAAACTATGCACCGGTATCAGCACAATTCGGCTTTCACTTTTCACGGTTCGATACCAATATTTTTACCCCTGTTATCCGCCAGCAGGTCCGCGATCAAACGATCGAAAACAAAGGGCACTATACGGTTTACCTGCCTGCTTATGATGATAAAAGGCTGGTAAAATACTTATCGGAATTTAAGGATGTAAAATGGGATGTTTTCAGCAAGCATAATAAAAAGACATTCAAACATAAAAATGTTTCTGTTCAGCCAATTGATAACGAAAAATTTATTAAAAGTATGGCTGAAAGCGCCGCTGTACTTTGTGGCGGCGGTTTTGAAACACCTGCAGAAGCTTTATTTATGAAGAAAAAGCTATTGGTTATCCCAATGAAAACCCAGTATGAGCAACAGTTAAATGCAGCTGCTTTAAAGCAAATGGGTGTGCCGGTTGTAAAAAGCCTTAAGCCTAAACACAACGATATTATTTTAGATTGGATAAATAACGGCAGGGTGATTCCGGTTGATTACCCGGATACAACCCAGGCCGTACTTGATCTGTTGTTTGAAAAACATGGGCAGGGTGCGTTTAATCCTGCTAATATTTAAAGCAAATTTTTTTTCTATTTAGCGTTGGTATCCAGTTTAATATTTGCCGGGTCGGATAATACAATTTCCGGTTTGCCTTTAAATTCAATAATGGTACCTGTTACGCAAACGTTTTTGTCTTTATAGTCATCTTCCGGTTTGCCGGTAAATTTGCTGCGGTCTTCGCTTTTAATCACTACAGTTAGTAATTGGTTTGGATGCGCGGCGCCCATATCTAAAAAAGTTATGTTTGGCCCGTCAAGCAATTTTGTGCCGAAAACCTTACCGCAAACGGTAACATTTTCATTAATATGCTGGGCAACTTCCTTAACAGCAATCATTTTCTGTGCCGATGCGGTAAAGGCAAATAACAGGGCAACCGAAGTAAGTAATAATATTCGTTTCATGGTATAAAGCTATTGATAGAAATTAACATTTTATAAGACGGAATGATTTATTTTAGTAAAAATATAGATAGGTTAGCTAAAACGATTTTTGTAGATGCTTTATTTTTTCTAATTTCCGTCATTCAACCAAAAAACACCGTTATTCTTATGCTTTTTAAAAAATACATTACCTGCACCCTGCTATCATCCGCGTTAATACTAATGCTTCAAAGCAAAGCACCGGCACAAGAACAATATGAGTTGAATTCCGGTTGGAAGTGTCAAAAAGCTTCTGCGGTAACAATTAGTGGCAGCCAACTATCAAAAAAAGATTTCACTTTAAGCGGATGGGAAAATGCGACAGTGCCAGGTACGGTTTTAACTACACAGCTTAACAACAAACAAGTTCCCGATCCATTCATTGGGATGAATAATGAGCAGATCCCTGATATTTATAGGATAGGCCGCGATTATTATACCTATTGGTTCGTAAAGGATTTTAAAGAATTATCCCCACAAGGCAATAACCAGGTTTACTTAAATCTGCGTGGGGTAAATTACAGTTATAATGTGTATTTGAACGGGCATCAGTTAAATTCAACACTGCATTCGGGTATGTTTTTAAGGGCGACCTACAACATTGGCAAATGGTTGGCTAAGGATGGTAATAACCGCCTTGCAGTAATCGTTTATCCACCGGATGTTGTTGGTAATCCTAACGGAGGCCAGGGTGGTGACGGAACAATTGCCCGCGGTGTTGGCATACAATACACCGCGGGATGGGATTGGATACAACCTATAAAGGACCGTAACACCGGTATTTGGGATAAGGTTACTATTACAAAAACCGGCGCAGTAAGAATTACAGACCCACATGTGATTACTTTAGTTCCGGGCGTGCGTCAGTCAGACGGTCCGCAACAACCCGCAATTATCCAGGTATCAGCACAATTAGAAAACCCAACTGCTTTACCTGTAAATGGTAAGTTGCAATATATTATTGATGGGCAAACCGTAACTAAACAAGTTACTTTGAAGCCTAACTCGGTACAGCAAGTTCAACTGAGTGATTTTAGCTTGAAAAATCCTAAACTTTGGTGGCCTAACGGTTATGGTCCGCAGAATTTATATGATCTGAAACTGGAATTTATTGCTGCTAATAAAGTATCAGATAAACATGATATTGAAATAGGCGTAAGGCAAATAACAAGCGAGCGTAACGAAAAAACAGAGAGTCGCCAAATAAACGTTAACGGGCAAAAAATATTTATCAAGGGTGGCGACTGGATCGTATCTGACGAGATGCTGCGCTTTAGCGATAAGCGTTATGATGCGGAGGTGCGTCTCCACCATGATATGAACCTGAACCTGATAAGGGTTTGGGGCGGCGCTTTGGTTGAAAGGCCGGAGTTTTACGCTGCCTGCGATAAATATGGGATGTTGGTTTTCCAGGATATGTGGGGATCGGGTGATTGTAATGGTAGGTGGCAGGACCCGATGAAAAAGGATGACCAATGGACGCGCCGTCAATACCCCGATGATCATCAATTGTACGTTAAATCGATAGTTGACCAAATAAAGATGATCCGTAATTATCCATCACTGGCGATATGGTGTGGTGGTAACGAGATAACCCCACCAGAGGATATTTTACTTGCACTGCGCGATACCATTATGCCGAAGCTTGATAATACGCGCTGGTTTGTGGATTATTCTAACTCCGAGGATATGTCGCGCAATGTTTTGGGTGATAATGGTGACGGGCCTTACGGGATACAGCCCTTGTCGGTTTTCTGGGATCATCGTACATTTCCGTTCAACTCTGAGGTAGGTTCTGTTGGGATAAATGATATCGAGTCATTTAAAAGGTTTATGCCTGCTACCAATATGAAAGCCCCTGAATATGATGAAGCAACAGGAAAGACTAAAACTGATTCGGTATGGGAATACCATAAATATATTGGCTATGACGCACCGATCACCAAATACGGCAAGGCTAAAAATTTAGAAGATTTTGCTGAAAAAGCACAGCTGGTAAATTATGACCAGTATCGCGCTTTAATGGAGGGCTTTAGCTCGCACATGTGGGATTGGTATACAGGCGTGATTATCTGGAAAACACAAAACCCCTGGACGGCGCTGCGTGGGCAGATGTATGATTATTACCTCGACCCCAATGCCTGCCTTTATGGATTACACCATGGCAGTGAACCTTTACATGTGATGTGCAACCCGACCGATGGGATGGTGATGATTGCCAACAATACCTTTAAAGCGCAAACTAATATGATGCTGGTTGTAAAAAGCTATACCATAAGCGGTAAAGAAGAATTGATAAGCCAGGTTTTTTCAGACGTTAATCCTGCAACTACCCGTAGGTTCTTCAGCATCAAAGAAAATATGGATGCGCTTGCTAAAAATGGTGGCGGGTTTATCGATCTTGAACTTTTAGATAAGGACAAGAAAACCATCAGCCAAAATATTTACTGGTTAGCGGATGATAAAGGGGAGTATAGCGGTATACAGAAATTACCCGCATCACAGGTTCAAACTTCGGCTAAACAAATCTCCGCTGGAAGGATCGCGATTACTTTAACTAATCCGGCTAATGCAGCGGTGGCATTTTTTAATCGCTTGTCATTGGTTGACGCCCAAAGCAATAAACGTTTACTACCTGTTTTTTATAGCGACAACTATGTATCGGTTTTACCGGGAACAGAAAAAACGGTGGTTATTGATTATGATAACGCACAATATCCAAACATGCCATTGGTAAGTATAAGTGGCTGGAACTTGTCCCCGCAGACAGTCGCTATCCAATAACCTACCTGAAAAATCTTACTAATTTGAACGCCTTTGTGTTAATTAGTAAGATTTTTTTTGCACTTTTAATTAATTAAAAACAAAAATTAATTAAACTCTATTTTACATAATATGGAATGGTATAATTACTTAGCAGCATTTTTTGCTGGTGCATTTTTAGCCAATAGTGTACCTCACTTTATACATGGTATTTCGGGTGATAAATTTCCAACCCCTTTTGCAAAGCCACCCGGCAAAGGATTATCACCGGCTTACATTAATGTATTATGGGCCGCTTTTAATATTGTAGTTGGTTATTTATTGTTGGTACACAGCAGGATAAGAACTGAAAATGATCAAATTGGCAAAATTATATTTTTTGTTGGCGCTATAGCAATGTCACTGCTGCTAAGTAAAAGTTTCACTCAAAAGTATAAAGAATAATATTTACAAGCTGACAATAAAATGTATTACATAATTTATTTAAGCGCAGGAGTTAATTGGTTTAATGAAGAAGAACTAACTGAAATACTGGCTGTAAGCAATCAAAATAATCCACGCGACAATGTAACCGGCTTGCTATTATATAGTGAAGGAAATTTTATCCAGTTGTTAGAAGGCGAGGAACAGGATGTTAAAAATGTGTTTACCAGGATAAGTAACGATCAGCGGCATAAAGGAATAGCCATTATTGCAAGTGGTAATATTGACCATAGGAATTTCCCCGAATGGGCAATGGGATTTAAATCAATAAATGCAGGAGATCTTACGGAATTGAATGGTTACCTAGATCCTTCAAACACAGATTTTTTGGCTAATAAAAACCGGCATATAACTACCAACCTTCTAAAGGCATTTGTAAAAACGGCGAAAAAAGTGGCCTAAAAAAAGAGCCTTGTGGATTTTCACAAGGCTCTTTTTTTAATAAAACTTCGGCAGCGGATTTAAGGTAGTGTTTTGCCTTTGGTGCCAATATGGATATATCGGATCTATGTCACTGGCGGCATCCAGTTTTTTAACCTGGTCGGTGGTTAAGTTCCATCCAACAGCTGCAAGGTTTTGTTTAAGCTGCTCCTCGTTGCGGGCACCTATAACCAGGTTGGCAACAGTAGGGCGTTGTAAAAGCCAGTTTAAAGCTACTTGTGCTACTGATTTACCAACCTCTTCTGCTACTTCATCCAAAGCATCAACAATAGTATAAAGGCGCTCAAAATTAGTTGCGGGTCCATGCGCGCCGCCTTTGCTAATGCGCGAATCTTCTGGAATAGGTTTGTCACGGCGATATTTACCGCTTAGCCTGCTTGATGATAGCGGGCTCCAAACTATGGTACTTACATTTTGGTTGATACCTAATGGCATCAGTTCCCATTCAAATTCCCGGTCTAACAATGAATAATATGCCTGGTGGGCGATGTATTTAGCCCAGCCATAACGCTCAGATACCGATAATGATTTCATTAAATGCCAGCCAGAAAAGTTGGAACAGGCAATGTAGCGCACTTTACCGCTCGTGATCAAATCTTCCAAAGCATGTAATGTTTCTTCAACAGGTGTATTGCCATCGAAGCCGTGCATATGGTAAATATCAATATAATCGGTTTGCAGGCGTTTAAGACTATCCTCGCATGATTTGATCAGGTGTAAACGTGAGGAGCCGTAATCATTTGGACCGTCGCCCATTTTAAAGGTTGCTTTTGTTGATATCAGCAGCTTATCACGTGAAATGCCTTCTATTGCCTTGCCTAAAATTTCTTCAGAAGTACCGCGGGAATATACATTGGCAGTATCAAAAAAGTTTACACCGGCATCAAGGCATAGTTGTACCAATTTTTTTGCTTCATCAAGCTGGGTATCGCCCCAGGCTTTAAAAAATTCGTTAGCGCCGCCAAAAGTGGCCGTCCCGAAGCTTAGCACAGGTATGTTTAAGCCAGATGCTCCTAATTGTCTGTATTCCATAATAGGTATTGTTATGATGTTTTACCAAAGTAACAACAGACAATGGAGAGATTTGTCAGGTGATTTTCAGGATAAAAATTACTCTTTGTCATTCTGAGCATAGCGAAGAATGACAAAGAGTAATGATAATAGCTAAGCGTGCATCGCGCTTTCTTCAATCCAATGCTTTACACTCGCGTATAAATGGTTAAGATCAAATGGCTTAGCAATAAATTGATCTGCACCGTAATTTCCCAATGACTCCAGCACACGCGGGTAGCCCGAAAGCATGATCACAGGGATGTGTGATGAAATAGGATTTGTTTTAAGCTGATGGCAAAGTTCGCCGCCGTTTATACCCGCAAGCAGGAAATCAAGCATTACCAAATCAGGTTGATACTGCGAAATACTGGCGATAATATTTTCGGTATATGGCAATGCAGTAACATCATAGCCCTCTTGCTCCAATGCTTCTTTCAGTAAGTCGAGTGTATCACTGCTATCATCGACTATCAAGATGTTTTTAGACATGAAAATATTTAATTGGTAGGTATTAAACGATAAATTTTATCTAATGTTTTTTAACCATCACAAAAATAACATCGATTTTTTATAATTTCTTAATTATGATGATAATTTTACATTAATTTTTTATGAAAATGGAATAAACAAATAGTACGCTTATGTTATTTGGATGTTATGAGAAACATCCTGTTTTTTGGAGATAGCCTTACAGCCGGTTATGGTTTGGCAGATGCACATAAAGAAGCTTGCCCGGCACTGATACAACAAAAGTTAAATGCCGAAGGCTACGATTATCATGTAATCAACGGTGGGTTAAGTGGCGACACTTCAGGCGGGGGATTAACAAGATTAGATTACTGGTTGAACAAGCCTTTAGATATTTTTATTTTAGAGTTAGGCATAAATGATATTCGCAGGCATATATCCCCGGCTAAGATCTACCAAAACCTGAATGCAATCGTTAATAAGGTAAAGGTGAAGTATCCAAATATTAAACTGGCATTAATGGGTATGCAGATCCCTGCGCTGATTCCCGGTTTGCCGGTTGATAATTTCAATTCTATATTTAAGAGATTGGCTGATGCTCATCAGATGGCTTTCGTTCCATTTTATTTGGATGGTGTTGCCGGGGAAATTCATTTAAACATACGCGATGGATTACACCCATCTGCCGAAGGCTATAAAGTTATTGCTGAAAAGATATGGCCGGTCATAAAACCACTATTGATAAAAGATTGGTAATAATACATAATACTTGCCCAGGCTGTGTTACTATACAACGTAATTGGTAAAATCTATTGCTGTAATAGAATTCTTTATACTGTAATTTATCTGTTGTAAAAACCAGGCTCAAAAAGTCTTTGAGCATTTGTTTTTGCGAAGGGTAAAATAATGAGGTGAAGGTTGGTGTAAATAATTAACACATTGTTTAAACAACGTATCCTTATAGTCGGCATCTATAAAGTTGAATTTTACATTTTAACTTATTCACTATAAGCATAATACCAATGTAAGCTACAAATAATGACTTTGTATATGTATATGTTAAAAAAAAAATTATCTATTCATTTTTACGAAAAATCAACTACAACGTTGTAGTAATAAATAACATAGCTAATCCTGTAAAACGAATGCAAATATCACCACGTAGTTTAACTTTGGCCATCTTCTATGTTAACCAATTATTTTATGAAAAAAATGTTGTCGCTTATAGTGCTAAGCTCGTTGGCACAATTGTCATTTGCCCAAAAAACTATTTACCATAAAGGATGGGTAGATTTTAACAAAAACGGGAAAATGGACGTGTTTGAAGATCCGTCTCAACCAATTGATAAACGCGTTGCCGACTTATTAAGTCAAATGACAGTTGAGGAAAAAACCTGCCAGTTAGCCACCTTGTATGGTTATAAAAGGGTTTTAAAGGAAGAAATGCCTGCTGAATCCTGGAAAAACGAAACTTGGAAAGATGGTGTAGCCAATATTGATGAAGAGCTAAACAATTTGGCCTCTAAAACCGATATGGCACCAACGCAATATAGTTTTCCTTTCAGCAAACACGCAGCAGCTATTAACATTATACAAAAATGGTTTGTGGAGCAAACCCGCATGGGGATCCCTGTTGATTTTACCAATGAAGGGATTCACGGCCTGAATCACGATCGTGCGACACCTTTGCCTGCGCCTATCGGCATAGGTTCCACATGGGACAAACCGTTAGTAAGACTTGCAGGTGACGTTGTTGGTCGCGAAGCACGTGCCTTAGGTTATACCAATGTTTATACGCCGATCTTAGATCCTGCACGCGATCAGCGCTGGGGACGTACTGTTGAAACTTATGGTGAGGATCCGTACCTGATAGCAGAATTAGGAAAACAAATGTGCCTGGGTGTACAGGAAGAAGGTGCCGCATCCACCTTAAAACACTTCGCGGTTTACAGCGTGCCCAAAGGTGGCCGCGATGGCGCCGACAGGACCGACCCGCATGTTGCGCCACGGGAAATGTACGAGTTATATCTATACCCTTTCCGCAGGGTTATACAGGAAGCACATGCCATGGGGGTGATGAGCAGCTATAACGATTGGAACGGCGAACCGATAACCGGAAGCTATTTCTTTTTAACAGAATTATTACGGCAAAAATTTGGTTTTACAGGTTATGTGGTATCAGACAGTGAAGCGGTTGAATTTTTATACAGCAAGCACCATGTAGCCAGCAGTCCGCAGGATGCTGTGAGGATGGCTATTGAAGCAGGGCTGAACGTACGTACCAACTTTACTATGCCTCAAACCTATGTTATGCCTTTGAGAGAATTGATCAAAGAAGGGAAGGTTTCAATGAAAACCCTTGATTCGCGTGTGGCAGATGTACTTCGGGTGAAATTCGAGTTGGGATTGTTCGACAACCCATATGTAAAAGACCCGAAAGCAGCAGATAAATTAGTTCATAATGCTGAAGCTGACAGCATGAGCATGAAGATTAACCGAGAGAGTATGGTGTTATTGAAAAATGAGGGTAACCTGTTGCCTTTAGATAAAAACAAATACAAGCATATTTTAGTCGCCGGGCCGTTGGCCATGGAAACCAGCTATGCCATCAGCAGGTACGGGCCATCACACAACCCGGTAACCAATGTTTATGACGGGATTAAGAATTATGTGAGTAATAGTGCAACAGTAACCTACGCCAAAGGCTGTGATATTGTAGATGCAACCTGGCCTGAAAGCGAGATCATTGAAACACCACTTACAGATAAAGAACAGGATGACATAAACGCTGCCGTTGAAGAAGCTAAAAAATCTGACATTGTAATTGTTGCCGTAGGCGAGGGTGTTGATCAGGTTGGCGAAAGTTTATCACGCACCGGATTAAATCTTCCCGGCAGGCAGTTGAAACTGGTACAGGCTTTACAGGCAACCGGCAAACCGGTAGTTATGGTGATGATAAACGGCCAACCACTTACTATCAACTGGGAAAATAAATATGTGCCTGCTATTTTGGAGGCTTGGTTCCCTTCCCCGCAAAGCGGTAAAGTGATTGCCGAGACTTTGTTTGGCGATAATAACCCGGGGGGTAAACTTTCTATCACTTTCCCAAAAACCACCGGGCAAATTGAAATGAATTTTCCGTTTAAACCAAGCTCGCAAGCCCCACAAAGCGGTAAAAACGGCTGGGGGCATACCAGTGTAGATGGACCATTGTATCCGTTTGGATATGGTTTAAGCTATACTACGTTTGATTACAGTAATTTGCAGGTATCGCCTGAAAGTGAAAAAGGGCAGGCCGATGTGGAAGTTACAGTTGATGTAACCAATACCGGTACACGCAAGGGTGATGATGTAGTTGAACTTTACCTGAAACAGGAATTAAGCGATGTAACAGTTTATGATTATGACCTGCGCGGATTTGCGCGCGTAAATCTTACTCCGGGTGAAAAGAGGACCGTGCATTTTACGCTGCATCCGGATGACCTGGCTATTTTGGATAAGAACATGAACTGGACGGTTGAACCGGGCAAATTCAAGGTGATGATCGGCAGATCATCGGAAGATCTGGTATTGAATAAGGAGTTTGTGGTTGAATAAATAAATTCTAATTGATTAGATTTATCAAAAATCTAATCATTATTATGAAATCACTAATTTGGATTTTTTTAATTTGTTCAATTTTTTGTAGCTGCAATCAAAACAAATTCGATAATAGACGCAGTAAAATAGAAAGTAAATCCAATAAAATTGCTAATAATCATACATCACCTAAAACTCAAAACAAGAATTCTTCTAACATATTAAAATTAAACTATGGTTTTTATATAAAAGCTGATTCAGCGTTTAATTTAGGCGATTTTAATACTTTTAGGCATATAGAAATTTGGCGTAATAATATTAAACTATTAACTGATACTGGAGAAGAATATGAGTTCTATGAAAAACCTTACCCTATAATAAACAAATTAAATGCTGGTTATTTTGAATTATTAATTGAGTATAATAATCGCCCATTTAAGGATCAATTGATACTTTTTAGAATTAGAGAAAATAAGATTATTAAAATAGATACCGTTCCAACATTTGATAGCACACCGAAAATATTTAATGGTTTATTAGTTCGTGCGGGAAATTGGTTCTATGGTGAAGAATTTGATCAAAACGGAAAAAGATATACTTCATTTGAACCTAAAATTTACTATAAATTTACACCTAATGGTATTAGATTAGACAGTGATATAACCCGTGCAGAAAACAGAAAGATATATGGAAATATTGATCCTTTTGAAAAAGGTTTTGAAATAGGTTTCCCTGTTGACGATAAGGGCAGGATTGACACAACTCATAAGAACATATTTCGAAAGAAAATAGAACCCCAACCTAAAGATTACTTTAAGGATGCCCATTAATGTTAATAAAGTAAAAACTTACAACTTTTAACAATTCATATGTCAACGCTTGTGTGCTTTTAGTAGATTGTTAATTATGCGTAACACTTAATTAATTGTTTTGTTCAAGTGTGACTGTTGAACAGGCAAGTTTGTATTGGTTTTCTTATAAAACCGATAATTTTCCTCCTATTTCATAAAACCTGAATATTATATATAATTTTGAAAAACTTTTCGACCCAATATTCCGGGGTTTTATTTTTTAGTAAATGAAGAAAATAACGCAAGCCAACGCCACTCTTTATACAGCCATTTTAATCATAGTAACCTTTGTTATCCGCCTTTTTGTTGCTGCATATACCGGCCTGGGCATCGGCGAAGCTTACTATTTCCGTGGCGCGTTGCATCTTGACCTGAGTTATTTTGACCAGCCGCCATTATTTTTTTGGTTGAGTGGTATAAGTCTTAAAGTTTTAGGATTGACCAATTTAGGTATCCGTTTCCCGGCAGTATTGCTTTTTGCGGGCACAAGCTGGTTACTATTCCTGGTTACTAAAAAACTTTTCAATGCATCAGCAGGTTTTTGGGCTGTTTTGGTGATGAATTTAAGCGCGGTATTTACCATACCCATCGCGGTTTGGTTTCAACCGGATGCGCCTTTGATGTTCTTTTGGCTATTAAGTACTTACTTTTTTGTAGAGGTATTATCCATCAGTAACCAAGGACGTACAAAGTTGCATTCAGGCAAAGCATATTCATTGTGGATCATCATTGGTATCTGCATGGGTTTGGCTATTCTAAGTAAATATCATACCATATTTTTGTTCTTAGGGGTATTGATATTTGTAAGCGTTAACAAAAATCAGCGCCATTGGTTAAAGCATCCCGGTCCGTATATCGCTATGATTATCGCGCTTATATTTGCCTGGCCTATTTTGTGGTGGAATGCACATAACAATTGGGTATCCTTCGTTTTCCAGGGATCGCGGGCGGGCTCAAGCGGTGGTTTACACCCGATTTGGTTGCTACGCAGCATTGGCGGCCAATGTTTGTGGCTATTACCATGGTTTTGGTTTCCGTTGATCGGTCAGCTCATTAAATCATATAAATCACGTATCCAATCACAAACCTATAGCTTCTTGTTTTGGACGTCGGTTTTACCACTGGTGTTTTTTACGATAGTGACTTTATGGTCCGATCTGCAATACCATTTTCATTGGCAGGCACCCGGCTATATGATGTTGTTTATGCCGCTGGGCTACTCCATCGATCAACATTTATCAGATCCGAACAGGGCACGCGGAACCCGCCGCTGGCTTATATTTTCAGCTTGCTTTACCGTTATTACCATTGGCGTACTTTGCCTGCACGAGGTTACCGGGTTTTGGCAATGGTATGGCCCTAAATATTTTGTAAGCCTTGCTGACAAAACCCCTGAAGCAAAAGCCAAAGAAATTGACCCAACCATACAAGGTGTTGATGATGATGCCATATTACCGAGATTTGAGAAAGAAGGCTGGTTAAATAATCATAAAATATTTGCCGGTACCACCCGCTGGTGGCTGAATGGTAAAGTGGATTGGGTACTAAAAGGCCAAAAAGATATTGTTTGTTTTAATGATGATCCAAGGAATATCGCGTTTTTGATCAATCCTAAAAAACTTTTGGGCGAAGATGCCATTGTTATCGACCAGGGCAACCCGGCAAGTGTTAAAAATGATGTAGCGCCATTTTTTGATAGCGTAAAACAATTGCCGGATATCATTATTGTACGTGGCGGTCGCGATGAGCTGCATTTGCAGGTTTACTACTGTACCCGTTTCCATGTACCGGCTCAACCTCGCGAAGATCTGCCGGTATATCACCAGTTAACAGGCAGGCCGCCGTTTGGGAAGTAAAAGTCGCATTATAATAAAAAAGAAGAGCTATTAGAGATAATGACTTTTTTGTTTGTAAATAATTGTAATTGAGATTTATTAGGATTTTCAAATTAAATTTATAATTTGCATTAACAATCTTAAAACACAAATCACAATGTTCAATTCAACAAGCTACTATTACGGCTATCACCCATCGCCGGCAGTATGGGGTTTCTATGGAGTTTATTCGATAATTGCCATTATTGGCATGTGGAGGGTTTTTGAAAAGGCCGGTAAACCAGGCTGGGCGGCAATTATTCCAATTTATAATGCTATCGTATTGCTCGAGGTAGTGGGCAAACCCTGGTGGTGGCTGTTATTAGTGTTAATACCATGCGCAAACTTAATCTTCCTTATTATTGGTTGGATATGGATAAACAACCTGTTAAGTAAAAGCTTTGGCCAGGGCGTAGGTTTTACTTTAGGACTAATGTTTTTGGGCTTTATATTTTTGCCGATATTGGGTTTCGGTAATTATACTTATTTAGGCCCGGGTGGTACACCAATAGTTTTTGGCGCAGGTGACTACGAAAAGCCTTTTGGAGTAAACTAAATTTATGCTATTAAATATGATATTTTGCAGCTACATGAATATTGTTGTGTGGCTGCAAAATCATTTATTAACATGTCCTTTCAAAGCACTTACCGGCATTGATTGTCCGGGTTGCGGATTCCAGCGTTCTGTTATCGAACTTATGCAAGGCAATCTTAGCAAAAGTTTATATTATTACCCGGCAACTATTCCACTAATTTTTACAACATTATTTTTTATTGCTGACATGCGACTCAATTTTACCAAAAAGGAATCTTTAAAAAGAGGATTGCTTGTTTTTACAGCATTGATAATTACAGGCTCTTATGTTTTAAAAATGACCGGTCATCGGTTTATGCTACAGTTTTAGCTATAAGACTGTTATAATCGTTCAAAACTATTTCCAAAAACTGGTATTCATTTATATCTCCCGGATAATTCACCTTAAGATAGTTTTTTAACTGAACCGCTAATTTATATACCAGGCTGCTGTTTCGCGTATGGTTAAAGTTGCGGATAACATCATGTATCAAAACAACATCTTTATCAGTTAATAAGGTTACCTCATTATATACAGGTTCGTAGTCTGCCGGTGGTTCGCCAAAAACAAGCTCTGTAACATTGGCTTTTAAACTTACAACAGTAGTACCTGCAACCATATCGCCAATACGTTGTTTTTTGTCGGATAAAATCACACAGATCAAAGCGCCGCTTCCCAATGTCAACCCGAAATCAACAATTCTAAAAAACCAACGTAACAAATATTGCCCAACTGTTGGCCTTACCCCATTTAGGCTTATCACTTTTATTTTCATGGCCCGTTTTCCTAGGCTTTGTCCATTCATGAAAATTTCGCACACCAAATCATAAAATAGGTATAACAAAAGCCATATACCTGCAATTACAAAAATGCCGATAAATAAACCTGTACCTGAATAATAATTATCTAATCCGGCAAAAACCCCAAGTATTATAAATATAATTAAATATAAGCCCATAAAAACCCCGTAATCAACTAAACGGGCAACAATACGCGTACCGAGGTCGGCTAATACGTAATCAATATCAATATTTTGTGAGGTTGTGATTTTTATGGTTTGCATGTAAACAAATATATATTTGAGGATTGGATATTTTATATACAGCGTTTAAATATTTGTTGTTATTTTAACAAAAAAAAATCAACCTGGACTTTTATGCGTGAATCGCTATTTATAAAGCAGAATGCTGATAAGTGGAAAGTATATGAAACAAAGCCAGCAAGCGATCCGGATGAGATTGCCGAACGCTTCGTGAATATAACTGACGATCTCGCTTATTCAAAAACCTTTTATCCAAAGTCCAGAACTACCAGTTATTTAAATAACCTTGCCGCGGGCTTTCATCAATCTATCTATAAAAACAAAAAAGAACACGGAAATCGGGTGTTTAAATTCTGGAAGCATGAATTGCCACTACTATTCAGGCAATATCACAGGCAATTATTATATTCTTTTCTATTTTTTATGGTGTTCTTTTTTATTGGGTGGATATCTGCCAAATACGATAAAAACTTTGTGAGGCTAATACTGGGCGATGATTATGTAAATATGACCAATGCCAACATCGCTAAACATGATCCTTTTGGCGTTTATAAGGATGGAAACTCTTCGGAGATGTTTTTGATGATTGTATCAAATAACCTATATGTAACAGTACTTAATTATATTTCCGGCATACTGGTATCATTAGGAACATTGGTTATGTTATTTCAAAATGGTATTATGCTCGGCTCGTTCGAATATCTTTTTGTAAGCCATGGTTTAGGGATACAATCTGTATTGGTAATTTTTATACACGGCACGCTGGAAATCTCGTCACTAATTATAGCAGGAGGTGCCGGACTCGTTTTCGGTAACAGTATTTTATTCCCCAAAACCTATAAACGGATATTATCCTTTAAAAAAGGAGCTTTAGACGGGCTTAAGATAACCATAGGTGTGTTACCCATAATCGTTGTGGCTGCAATATTTGAAAGTTTTGTAACCCGCCATACCGAAATGCCAATATGGTTAAGCATACTGATTTTAACAGCATCATTACTGTTTATAATTTGGTATGCGATCATATACCCTATACAATTAACAAAAAAGTTAAAAAATACTAACCCAAATGCAGGAAAAAGTTGAACTGAGTAAATTACGCGGTTTTGGAGAAATAATTGACGACAGTATTTTGTTTTTTAAACAAAACTGGAAGCCTTTATTTAAATCATATTTATACATCTGTGGTTTTTTTTGGATAGCAAGTTTGGTGATAGCCGTGCTAAACGAGATTAACACTTTGCAACGAGCAGAGTTAGGTGAATCTATGTTCACATTTACCTATTTTTTATCGTTATTGTTTGAGTATGTAAGCTTTATTATAACAATTCTAACTGTATATTCTTACATCAGCCTATACAAAGAGAAAGATAAGGAAATACCAACTGTATCTGAAGTATGGAACTTCGTAAAGTACTATTTCTTTAGGGTGTTTGGCAGCTACATTGTTTTAACTTTAGGTGTTATTATCGGCACTGTGTTTTGCATAATTCCGGGTATATACCTGGCTATTGCATTTTCATTATTAATACCGGTTATAATTATTGAAAACTCAACTCTTAGCAATGCATTTAACCGATGTTTCCAGCTGATTAAAAATAATTGGTGGTTTACTTTCGGAATCGCCTTTGTAAGTTTCATCATTATTATGGCTGCTACTATGGCTGTAGGTATACCAATTGGGATTGTAGTGTTTACTGCAACATTTTTAACTAAGGCAAATGGTATGCATGTTTATTTGTATTCATCAGTTATAATATCTCACATACTACAGTTTTTATACGTTTATCCATACATCGCTATTGCATTTGCCTATTTTAGTTTTGCAGAGCAAAAAGATGAAGGCACCCTGTTGCAACGCATTATGAATATTGGTAAAACAGATAACAGCTCAACTCCGGAAACAACGGAAGAATATTAAGTATGTATAAACTGCTGATTGTTTTCGTATTGATTTTTGGCGTTTTTTTTAGGGCAGAAGCTAAAGGTACTAAAAAGCCTGTTTCGGGCCAGCCATCAGCTTTGCGGGTTCTTAAAATTCCTGTTGTTGACTCTTTTCGGATGGATACTACAGCTAAATTAAACCTGCAGAATTTTAATACAGATAGCCTGAACAAGTATCGTAATAACCCTGATTTTCAATATGATGATAATACAAAAAAAGCAGGCTTAAGCTGGTGGGAGAGGCTTTGGTTGTGGTTTTGGACATTAATTGAAAAGCTATTTAATAGCGGATCTTCGGCAATGCCGTCGCTACCCTTCATGAAATACGTGATATGGGCATTAGCTTTAGGGTTGCTTATATTTATGATTGTTAAAATGGCCGGGCTTAATATAGCCAACATATTTAACCGGATGCCGAAAAATATCCAGGTTCCATATA
The DNA here is from genome assembly GCF_965225845.1 of Mucilaginibacter sp. Classification (GTDB taxonomy): domain Bacteria; phylum Bacteroidota; class Bacteroidia; order Sphingobacteriales; family Sphingobacteriaceae; genus Mucilaginibacter. The sequence goes on along the minus strand of NZ_CBDDBL010000002.1, from coordinate 2,554,485 downwards.
GCGAATCGCTTGAAAATATTCACCAGATAACTTTTGAAGAAGAAATTGAAAAAGCGCTTAACCAGCATAATTATCGGTTGGCTATTCGTTTGCTATACTTAAGTACGTTAAAGCAACTTAACGACAGGCAATTGATAGAATGGCAATTGGAAAAAACAAATTCAGCCTATTTAATTGAGTTAAAAGATGCTAACCAAAAGCAAACCTTTGGTATACTAACCCGTCAGTTTGAGTATGTTTGGTATGGCGATTTTCCGGTAGACGCGCAGTTGTATCAAAACATCAATACTTTATTTCACGATTTTAAACTGATGCTGAAATGAAGGACCTGAAGCTTTACATATTTTTAGCATCGGCGCTATTGGTATTTTACATTGTAGCCCAGTATAATAAACCTAAACCTACTGATTGGTCAACAACATTAGTTAATACCGATAAAATACCTTTTGGTACATATATACTTTATAACCGGGTTGACGATATCTTTCCGGGAGCGAAGGTTACGACGTACCGTGAACCTGTTTACAATGTGATAAATGATGAGCATATAAATAACAGTGCCTACATAATTATAGCCCAGCAGGTTAATTTAAATAAATTTGACTACCAGGTACTTACTAAATATATTGAAAAAGGCAATGATGTTTTTATCGCGGCAGAATCTTTCGGCCCTGAAATATTTAAGGAACTGGGTGTGTCGGCATCTTCGGAGTACCGGAGCGGTACCGCAACACGTATTGGTTTTGTAAACAAAAAGATCAATACTGATCTGTACGATGTGGATAAAGGCTGTAGTGACGGCACTTTTGCCAATTTCAACAGGAATAAAGCCATAGTATTAGGTAAAAATGAATACCAAAGCGCTAACTACCTGAAATTCCCGATGGGTAAAGGTAATTTATACCTGAATGCAAACCCTATGATGTTTACCAATTATAGTTTGTTGCAGGATATGGGGTCATCATATGCTTCAATCGCTTTATCTTATCTTAAAAATCAGAAGTTGATTGTATGGGATGAGTATTATACTCAGGATAGGGCAGGTGGAGAATCACCTATGCGGGTTTTCCTTAATAATTACCAGTTGCGTTGGGCTTTTTACATCGCGTTTTTTACCATGGTGGTTTTTGTTTTGTATGAAATGAAACGCCGCCAGCGCATTATTCCTGTTATTGAGCCGTTGGCTAATACCACGGTTGAGTTTGCGAATGTGGTGGGCCAGGTTTATTATGAACAACGTAATAACAGTAATATCGCGCAAAAAAAGGTAGCTTATTTTCTGGAACACATCAGGGCTGAATACAATATGCGAACCAACGTTTTTGACGATGAATTTGTCGATTTGCTCACGCGAAAAAGCGGCGCAGATCCGGAGCTTGTTAAAAGGCTAATACAACAGGTTGTTTATGTGCGTGTGCCTTCGCCAATTAGTAATAATGATCTGATCAGTTTAAACCAAAATATCGAACAATTTTATACTCAATCCAGCTAAATATATGGAACAGGAATTTTTTGAACAACGCACCGACCTTAGCAAATTAAACAGCGCGGTTGAGCAAATAAAAGCCAATATTGCCAAAATAGTGGTAGGTCAGCATGATGCTATCGATCTGTTGATCGCAGGTATACTGGCCGATGGGCATATTCTAATCGAAGGCGTGCCAGGAATAGCTAAAACGCTTACCGCTAAGCTGATCGCTAAAAGTATTAACGCTAAATTTTCGCGTATACAGTTTACACCGGATCTGATGCCATCGGATGTTTTAGGCACCACTGTATTTAACCCGAAAACGGTAGAGTTTGATTTTAAGCAGGGCCCTATCTTCGGCAATATTATTTTGGTGGATGAGATTAACCGGGCGCCTGCCAAAACACAGTCGGCTTTGTTCGAGGTGATGGAAGAGCGCCAGATAACTATCGATGGGCACAGCCATAAAATGGCGGAACCATTCCTGGTTTTGGCCACGCAAAATCCTGTTGAACACGAAGGAACTTACCGTTTACCGGAGGCACAACTCGATCGTTTTTTATTTAAGATAGAAGTTAAATACCCATCGTTAGAAGATGAGATCGCGATCATCAGCCAGCAGCATCAGCAAAAAACAACCGACCAACTGGCGGATATAACGCCAATACTATCTGCAGAAGATATCATCGCGTTACGTGCGCAGGTTAGAGGATTGCATGTTGAACCTAAATTGCTGGAGTTTGTTGCTAAGATCATTCATGAAACGCGTAATAACAAATCCCTTTTCCTGGGTGGTTCCCCACGTGCTTCGTTGGCAATTGTAAACAGCGCTAAAGCCTTGGCTGCTATGAAGGGCCGTGATTTTATTACTCCTGAAGATATTATTTGGGTAGCCCCGGCTGTTTTAAGGCACCGCATTATGCTTACCCCGGATAAAGAAATGGAAGGCGTTACACCTGATGAAGTAGTGGCCCAGATCATTCAAAAAATTGAAATTCCCCGCTAAACTTTGAAAGCACTATTCACTAACTTTTATAAAAACCTGTTCTTGTGCAGTCGCCTATTTATCGGCATGGGCTGCGCTGTAGTGCTTTTTTTGCTTTCGTTTTTCTTTACGTGGCTGGGCGATATCCCGGTGATATTCTTTAGCGCGGTTTGTTTATTGCTATTGATAGATATTTGGTTGTTGTACCGCCAAAGTAAAAGCATGTTCGCCCGCAGGATAACCCCCGAGCGATTAAGCAACGGCGACGAAAATGAGATCAGCATTTATATTGAAAGCTATTATCCTTTCGCGGTGGATGTAGAGATTATTGATGAGATACCGCACCAGTTTCAAAAGCGGGATGTGCTTTTTAAAACCAACCTAACTTCGCGGCAGCATAAAATGTTGAATTACCTCTTGAGGCCAACCAAGCGCGGAGAGTATGAATTTGGATTGATAAGGGTTTATGTAAAATCGCCGTTAAGGCTGGTTAGCCGCAGGTTTAATTTCGAGCAAAGTGAAACTTTGCCGGTTTATCCGTCCTTTTTGCAGATGCGCAAATACGAGCTGATGGCTATTTCAAACCGGCTGAATGAGATCGGTATTAAAAAGATTCGCCGACTGGGTAACAGCATGGAGTTTGAGCAGATTAAGAACTATGTTGCCGGTGATGATTACCGCACTGTAAACTGGAAGGCCACAGCGCGCCAGGGCAACCTGATGGTAAACACCTTTACCGAAGAAAAATCGCAGCATGTATACTGTGTTATTGATAAATCGCGGGTAATGAAAATGCCCTTCGAGGGTTTAAGTCTGCTGGATTATGCAATAAACGCCAGTTTGGTGCTTTCAAGCGTTGCATTGTTAAAGGAAGACAAAGCGGGGTTAATTACCATTTCCGACAAAAAAGGATCAATCATACCTGCTGAAAAACGGCCTACGCAGCTTAATAAAATAATGGAAGTTTTGTACAGGGAAAAGACACGTTACCTGGAAACTAATATGGAGTTATTGTATAGCACCATTCGCAGCACATTAAAGCAACGGAGCCTGGTAGTTTTCTTTACAAACTTTGAGAGTGCCTCCGCATTACAAAGGCAATTGCCATTTTTAAAGAAGATAGCACGCTTTCATTTATTGGTAATGGTGTTTTTTGAAAATACCGAATTGAAAGCCTTAAGCGAAGAACCCGCAATAAATGTAGAGGGAATCTACATAAAAACCATTGCCGAAAAGTTTGTTTACGAAAAGAAACTCATCGTAAGGGAATTAGCAAGGCACGGTATCCAATCAATCTTAACAGAGCCGCAAAACGTCACCGTAAACACAATTAATCGCTACCTGGAAATAAAGGCAAATCAAAAGTTATAGACAAAAAAAATGCCCGTATAAACAGGCATTGCATACAGTTTTTTTTAAGCTTAGGATGCTTTGGCTAATAAAGGTTTTTTAGGCTCTTGATAATATAAAGGGGCAGCTTCTTTTTCTTCGGCTTTTGTTTCGTATTTTTCTTTCAGCTTGTTAAATAACATAAAGCTATAAGCATCACTAAAAGGCATTGCATTACCAGAAAACGCGTTTGGATGTAACTCAAGAAAGGCGGGGCTTACCTTTAAATTTTCGTGGTTAATATGCACTAAACCTGAATCGATATCATTACCAAAAATTACGAAAGTATCAAAGCTGTTACCTTCTCTGTCTGTATAGATTACTACGTCGTTTTCTTTAAAGTTTTTCATTATATGCCCTGTTTAGCATATTAGTAACAAATAGAATGCCGTAAAAGGTACAAATACCGCATTTTTAACCGGTTGATTAGACAATTTACGTATATAAAGGTTTAAAATCAATTTAAGTGGCTGATTTTCAAATAGGATTTGAATAAAGTAGGGGTAATGCCTTCAGTTATTTTAAAAGCACGGCAAAAGTAGTTGAGGTTATTGAAACTGGCTTTAAAACATACATCATATACACAATTGTATGGATTACTCATCAGTCGTTTAGCCAATTGTATACGCTAGCATATAATTAGCTAAATTAATATGTCAAAGAACTATCGGTACGCTTTCTCAAGCGAATAATGGATTTAAATTGATTGTTATTGTGGGATACTCCAAATTTACAGAGAGTAATTTGTAAAAGTACTGACACTGTTTTGTCAGTACTTTTACAAATTGGCTTGGATAAGTAATATATCAAGTCCTGTTATTCCACTCGTTTTTTGTAGCTTTACTAAATAGTAAACCTCAAATTATGGCTACAGTAGCCTTGCGTAGTCCGGCAGGCAGATGGATCTTAGTTTCTTCCATTTTAGCTTCATCAATGGTTTTTATTGATGGCAGTGCGCTAAATGTGGTTTTACCCTCCTTGCAAAAAAGCCTGCAGGCCACAGGCCCCGATCTTTTCTGGATTCTTAATGCCTATTTACTGATACTGGCTTCACTCATTCTCATCGGTGGATCTATTGGCGATAAGCTTGGCCGTAAAAAGGTGTTTATGGCGGGTATTTTTATTTTCATCTGCGGATCAGCAGCATGCGGATTTGCGCCTACTGTACTTTACCTGATCGCTTTTAGAATGATACAGGGAGTCGGCGGTGCATTGATGATCCCGGGTAGCCTATCGCTTATCTCATCATCCATTAATCCAAAAGAGCGGGGAAAGGCTATTGGTACATGGTCGGCATTTGCAACTGTAGTAACCATTGGTGGCCCAATATTGGGTGGTGCTTTAGGCGATGCCGGTTTATGGCGATACATATTCTTTATCAATGTGCCTATCGGTATAGCTGCGCTCATAATGCTGGGGCTCAAGGTAAATGAGATAAAGGATGAGGATAGCGATAGCTCATTAGATTTTCCCGGTGCTGTTACTATCGCATTAGGCTTAGCACTGGTTACTCTTGGTTTCTTACGGATGCCCGCAGTCGGAATGGATAACTGGCAGGTTTATTTATCGCTTATCGGTGGCATTGTATCGCTTTCGCTTTTTGTAATTATCGAAACAAAAAGTAAAAGCCCAATGATGCCTTTGCAACTGTTTAAAAATCAGACTTTTGCTGGTACTAATTTACTAACCCTATTTTTGTATGCAGGGTTGGGTGCGGGAATGCTGTTCATGTCGCTTGATTTAGTGCAGGTGCAGGGTTATTCACAACTCAAATCAGGGTTAACGTTTTTGCCTTTTACGCTGATGATGATCACGCTCGCGCGTTTTGCAGGTGGCTTAGCAGATAAGTATGGCCCACGATGGCTGTTGATATTTGGCCCGGCAACGGCTGGCTTGGGATTGCTGATCTTATCCTTTATCAAGCAAACCAATGGCCCGGCGGATTACTGGACCTCATTTTTTCCCGGCATGCTTGTTTTTGGTTTAGGCATATCATTTACAGTCGCACCGCTCACCACCGCGGTTATGACCTCGGTAAGTGACCATTTCTCAGGTACCGCTTCGGGCGTGAATAATGCCATCTCACGCGTTGCTAATGTTTTTGCTATCGCGATATTTGGTGCTTTGGCGGTATTATTTTATAGCGGGGCTTTACAACAACAATTAAAAACCATCAACCTAAATCCTAAACAAAAACAGGAAGTAATGGTACAGGCGGCCAATTTAGGTAATGCTAAAGTTCCTCAAGACATTTCAGCTCATAAAGTAGTTGAAAAAGCCTATCACCAAAGTTTCATAAAAGCTTATGCCAATATTATGCGGATAGCGGCAATACTTAGTTTTTTAGGGGCGCTGATGGCGGTGTTATTTGTGCGAACTACGTTTATTAAATTAAATAAGACTTAACTTACTTTATTGCCCCCTCAATTATCTCCACAATTCCTTCATTCCTGACTATCCACATACCCAGGCGTTCTTCAGTAATTCCTTCCTTAAGCTTATAAGTGTAAGTTGGATTGCCATTTTCAAAAACGGTTTCCATGTATCTAAAATCGATATTGCCGATGTTTTTAAGATCATTAGCAACCTCGATAATATGAGTGGATACCATAAAAAAACACTTTCTCACCTTTGCAAAAGCGGAGATAATAGCCAATGAAGCGTCGTAGGCATCTTTTACGTTAGTGCCCCTGAACAGCTCATCAAAAATTACAAATATGTTTTGTGACTCATTTATTTTATTGGCAACGTGTTTTACCCGCAACACTTCGCTATAAAAATGACTATGGCCCTGGTCGATGTTATCATCAATGTTAATTGTAGTTATCAACCCATCAAAAACACTTGTTTCCATATAACCGGCTAGTACCGGAAACCCTATGTGCGCCAGGTAAATGGAAACACCAACACTTTTTAAAAAAGTTGATTTGCCTGCCATATTAGTGCCCGTTACAAAACATAAATTATGGTTACGATCAAAGGCTACATCATTAGCTATCGGATTATTAATGAATGGATGGAAAAGTCTTTTGATGATTAAAAGCCGTTGCCCGTCATTTTTAATTACAGGCAAGCTGAGTCCAAGGCTTTTGGCAGTATTACTAACAGAGATATAAAGATCTAATTGATAAATAATATCCAGCATGATCATTATTTCTTCTTTAGCGGTATGCTTAAAAATTTGATCTGCGCGGGATAGTTCAAAGGGGTTTATATTGGGTTTCTCCATTAATCCTTTGATAAAGACCAAATCTTCAGTTCTAAATATAGCCGAAATGGTTTTCTTGAAGTCCTGTAATATTTTAGGAGAAGCTCTAAAATCTTTATCGATAAAATCAAGCAAGGTGGCTAAAACGCTTAAGGTATTACCAACGCCCTGCTGAGTTACGTAATAATCATTATTGCTGTTTAATGTATATACAATCTTCTCAACCGAATAAACAACCTTTTCAAACAAGCTGATTATTTTAGCAAAGGATCTTTTGGGGGAGTGCCTCTTGAGATAGAATTCTGCAAAATCACAGGATTGCTTTTCAATATTCAGATTGTGGTCGGAATTAAAAAAATACCCTATAATTTCTATCCTGTTTTTTAATTCTTTTGCATCAGTAAGCGGCTTTTTAAATAGCTCTACAAGCTTGTCTTGTGCGCCAATTGTTTTGGTATTGCTAAACAGAGCAAATACAGATCTGTGATTATTTGCACTCGGGAATATGCTTAAATCATCAAGCGTTTGCTTATCTATACTGAAGTTCATTTGTGCTTGTAAAGGTTGATAAAGCTATAAATTTCTTTTTTGACATTTAATTGTGTTACTGCGCCAGGTCTTGTCCAAATATCCTGCTTAAATCTGTATATAACTCCGGATGCTTATTTTTTAACTCCTGCGGCTTCTCAAAAAAGTATTCAGATGCCACTGCTAAAAATTCCGCCTCGTTGGTGAGTGCGTAAGGGTTGATATCTGAATGCCCATCACTGATGCGGTGCATTTCCTGGTGCATCATTTTTAACCAGGGCCCGGAATATTCATGAGGAATAAAGGTTTCCGGTACACCATCGGTATCGCCGTCGGCTTTATCTAATAAGTGTACAAACTCATGTATGGCAGCATTTTCTTTACCGCTGTTCTTAGAAAACCCTTTGATGAGTGCAGCTCTCGACAACAACATCTGTCCATTCATATAACCTGATCCCACCATGCCCATAATGTTGCGGTTTTCCCCCTCAAATTGAAAGTCTTTGTCGAAAGTATCCGGATACAATATGACGTTAGTCAAATTTTTATACTTCCATTCCGGGAAACCGAAGATGGGTATCACTGCACTGGATGCGATGAGCACACGGTCAAGGTCGGTTATTTCCGTTCCGATACCTTCGATGTTCGTTTCCGATAAAAAATCAGCTACCCATTGCTCAAACCTGTCTTTTTCGGTATTGTTAAGTTTCTCATAAAATGCTACATGTTCGGTTAATAGCTTTTTGTACTCGGTAGGTTCCAGGTCAATTACTGCGGGTGTAACCTTTCCTTTTTTGCGGAACACAAAGTAAACGGCAACAATAACAAGCAGGATAATAATGATGGCAGATGTCATGCTGTTATAAGTTTATTTGGGGCGATATGTTTTAATTACCGAATGATTTCGGATTTCGCCGACAAAATGCTATATCACACCGATTTGTATAATGCTTAACTTAGGGTGGTAAATATCTTTGTTGTATAAATACTCAAGATCATGACAAAAGAATCATTTCACGTAACGGGCGAAAACCTGTTGAAGAAAGTAAAAGAACTGATAGCCGAAGGCAATGTGCGCAAAATAACCATCCTCGACAGGCACGACAAAGAAGTGGCAAGCTTTCCGCTGGTATTTGGCGTTGTAGGTGCTTTGTTGATGCCGGTGTTAGTTGCAGTTGGCGCTATCGCTGCTATTATTGGTGAATGCAAAATTTTGGTGGAGCGCGATGAAACCAAAGAGCAACCCGTAGCTGAACAAACCTTATAATTTCTATCGCCGGAAACTTATTTAGCTGAAGCATGTATTATTTAGGTAATGTAATTAAGTTTGCAATACCAATTTATACTACCTCATGAACAATTCTCCGATAAAAATTGCTGTTCTGGATGATTACCAGCAGGTCGCTTTTAAATTCGCTGACTGGTCGGCTATTACTGCGAAAGCCGAAGTAACTATTTTTACTGATCATATAGCTGATGAAGCAAAGGTAATTGAGCGATTATTCCCTTTCCAGGTCATTTGTGTAATGCGCGAGCGTACACCGTTGAAGCAAAATGTCCTATCTAAATTGCCAAACTTAAAACTTATCGTTTCGACAGGTATGCGTAATGCATCTATCGATACCAAAGCAGCTGAAGAATTAGGAATCACTATAAAACACACCCGTTATGTTGAAAGCGGTGCCCCGGAACACACCTGGGCCCTGATTATGGCGATGGCAAGGCATATCCCCACCGAGGTAAATAATTTTAGAGCAGGTGGCTGGCAAACTACTATTGGTAATGATTTTAAGGGAAAAACTATCGGGATTTTAGGGCTTGGAAGGGTTGGGAGCAAAATAGCGGCTTATGCGAAGGCTTTCGATATGAATATTATTGCCTGGAGCCCGAATCTTACCGAAGAAAGGGCTAAAAATGCCGGTGCAACCTTAGTTACTAAAGAAGAATTATTTAAGCAGTCTGATTGGGTTACTATTCACATGGTATTGAGTGATAAAACACGTGGAATAGTAGGTCATGAAGAATTAGAATTAATGAAGCCGACTTCCTGCTTTGTAAATACATCCCGTGGCCCGCTGGCTGACGAAGCTGCTTTGATAGCTGTCTTGAATCAAAACAAAATTGCCAGAGCTATATTAGATGTGTTTGATACAGAACCGCTGCCTGCAGATCATCCCTTCCGTAAAATGAAAAATGTACTGGCAACTCCCCATATTGGTTATGTTACTGAAGAAACTTATAGTGTGTTTTATACCGATACTGTAAAAGCGGTAGCAGAGTGGCTGGGCTAATTTTGAATAAATGGTAATACTTCGTTTTTGTAAACAGGTTTTTGCAATTCTATTCTTAAGTTTTTAAAGATCTGTATTGGCGCTTCGGTGCCAAACATATTGATGAGCCAGGCAGGCAGTTCGCCTCCGGGATCAACATGAAGTGTATATTTAACTCTTATATTACCATTGGATAGGGGAGTTATTTCCCAAACGCTGCCGGAGTGACTTACCCTAACCAGATTCTTATTAACAGGCACTATACCGGGAACAGCTGGCCCATTAACCAATATAACTTTAGTCTCCGGGTTTTGGCTTACTGTTAAGTGAGAAACAAAATCACGGTTCTCAGCAGGCCAGGGCAGTGTAACTTCGGAGTAATAATATAATTCCTGCGGCGATACTTCTTTGACTACCCTGCAAAATTTTGTATGATATAACCATTCTGGTGAATTCTTAATATCCATTAATACAGCAACAAACTGTGATAGGGTAGCTTTGTATTCGCACTCAACTTTAATGGCCTTTATTTTGGAATCAGGCACCAATGATGTGTAAACCTTTATGCCATCATTATCGCTGCTCAGTTTCCAATCGCTTTGCGCTGAAACCAATAGGTGGGTTAAAGAAAATAAGAGGGATAAAAATAATGCTTTGTAACTAACCGGTGGCATAATGGCAAATGTAGGTAAAACAGCTGCCGTTAATATATAGTTTACATGCCAGGTATATTTTTTTACATTAAGATAACTTCCACCGTTAATCGGTAGAAGTTATCTTATGAATTATATTTATTATGGTTTTTCTACGGTAACATCCTGTGCAAGTGTAGCATCGTCAGGTGTTGTTGCCAATTCCTTATCTAAAACATAAAGTGCATCATCTTTGGCATTTTCACCACCGGCAACCTTTATCTTATCTAATAAACCAAGTGCTAAAGTTTCTTCTTCAGTTTGCTCTTTCACAAACCACTGTAAAAAGTTCCAGGTCGCCCAGTCCTTTTCTGCCATGCTCATGTTTACAATATCATAGATCTTGGTTGTGTTCTCCACTTCGTATTTAAACACTTTTTCAAAACAATCATTAACACTAACCGGGTCAGCTCCGGGGCCGGGAATTTCGGTGATAACAACTTTAGCGCCGCGTTTTAAAATGTATTCTAAAAATTTCATCATGTGGTTACGCTCCTCATTGGCATGCCTGAATAAAAAGTTGGCAATACCGCCGTAACCTTTATCATCTGCCCATGATGCATAAGCAAGATATATCTGTGAGTTGTGTGCCTCGTTGGTCATTTGCGCATTCAACGTAGCGGCAAGTGTTGGTGATAATCGGTTTGTTTCCATACGCTATAAAACCGTCTATCTGGTTAAAGGTTTTTAAAATTTTCTTTACTCTTTATTACTTGATAGTTAGCAATTGTGTTTGAGAATATAAGCTATTTTTCATTTTAAAAAAAGATATTTTTTATTATTATGATTTTTTTAATAAAAATGATATCGAATATTTATATTTCTATACTAAACAGTAATTTATATTAATAAAATTTAATCTTTTGTAACATTTTAGTTATTAAAAATAGATTTTTATAAAAAATTAACATTAATTTAGTCATTAATTAACTTAAAATATTTTTCAACCCAAACTAAAATTTATGATTTCACAATTAAGTTTATTATTTATTGGGTTTTTTGTACTGTTAACTACATCTGTTTTTGCTCAAAAGCTCACAGGTAAGGTAACAAGTGTAAATAATCCCGCTACAGGTGTTACTGTAACCGCTTACCCATCCGGTGCAGGTACCTCAACAGATGCTTACGGCATGTATAGCCTCAATCTTAAACCGGGTACTTATAAAGTATCATTTTCCGGTGTTGGTTTTGATAAGCAAGTATTAACGGTAACAATGGTTGCAGGAGAAAATCAAACCTTAAATGCCGACCTAGCCCCGGTCACATCTTCGCTTAAAGAGGTGGTGATTTTGGGTAACCGTGGCGCCGCCCGTTCAAAACTGGACTCGCCGGTGCCTGTTGATGTGATCAGCATTAACCAAACTAATCAAACAACAGCTAAACCCGATTTGATGAGCCAGCTTAACCAGGCTGTTCCATCATTCAACTACAATAAACAAAGTGGTGGCGATGGATCAGACGCGATCGACTTTGCCAGCTTGCGTGGTTTAGGTTTTGATGAAACCTTGGTTTTGGTTAACGGTAAACGTCGTCACTTGTCTGCTTTTGTAAATGAGGTAGGCACCCGTGGCCGTGGTAACAGCGGCACAGATTTAAATGCTATACCTGAAGCAGCTATCGATCACGTGGAAATTGAGCGTGATGGTGCCTCTGCCGAGTATGGTTCTGATGCGATTGCCGGTGTAATTAACATCGTGTTGAGAAAAGATATTAATCACCTGACTGTAAATGCAGGTTTTAGCGGCTATGATGATCAGTCACATAATACTTTAAATTATTCTGATCCATATGCTTACTATACCGGTAAAAAGTTCGATGGCCAAACATTTACTCTTGGGCTTGACGATGGTTTGGCGATAGGAAAAAATGGTGGTTTTATTAATATTGGCGCCAATTACGAAAACCAGGGCAAAACATTCAGGGATGATCCTGATTTGGCAATTAGCCGCGAACGCCGTGCTTTTGGCGATGGTTCTGTTGAGTCTGGTGGAGGAATGTATAATATGGAAATTCCACTCGCAGGAACAAAGACTACATTCTATTCATTTGGTGGTTACAATTATAAACACTCACAAGTTTATGCATACACCCGCAGCTGGAATTATATTGTTAATGGTGATACTTTACGCTCAAACGAAACAAAATATCCAACCGATCCTAAAACAGGAGCTTTGATATTTGTTCCGGGCATTATGAAAGTTGATGCCGCTGCCGGTGTTCCTTTTAATCCGAACAATGTGTATTATGATCCTGAAGAAGATGTTTACATAAAAGATGTATCAGGTGCGTTCGGCTTCAGGGGCACAACTGAAAGTGACTGGGAATGGGATTTAAGCAATAATATTGGCAGAAATGATTTTCATTATTTTGGAGAGAATACGTTCAATGCATCTATCCCTTATGTAGCAGGTCAGCCAATTCAAACGCGCTTTGATGATGGTGGCTTTAACTTTTTACAAAATACAGCGAATGCCGATATAACCAAGCATTTTGCGGGAGTAGCACAAGGCTTGCAATTGTCATTCGGCGGTGAGTACAGGTATGAGCGTTATCATTTATATGCAGGTGAGCCAAACTCGTACATTTATGGTGGCGCAACTTTGCCTGACGGTACAGAGAAAGCTTCAGGTTCTGAAGGATACCCGGGTTACCAGCCATCTGATGCTGTAATTGCCCATCGTAGTAATGAAGCATTATATGCCGAAGGTGCTTTGAATATTACTGATGCATGGTTATTAGATGGAGCCGCACGTGTTGAGCATTACTCTGATTTTGGTGGTGTAAGTACCTTCAAATTAGCAACATCTTATAAGGTTACGGATAATTTTCATTTACGTGGCTCAATTAGTACAGGTTTTCGTGCACCTACCTTACAACAGTTAAATTTTAGCAATACTAATACTTCTATCATCGGTGGTAATTTGGTATACACTAAATTAGTGCCTAATTACTCCGAAGTTGCAGAAACTGCCGGTATCCCCAAATTAAAACAAGAAACATCTGATAATTACAGCTTAGGTTTTGCATGGGAGCCAACAAGCAACTTATCAGTTACTGTTGATGGTTACCAGATCGACGTAAAAAACAGGATCGTAATTTCAGGTTTATATGCTGCCGGTGACCCTACCCTGGGTGCGCCACTAAATAATATATTGGCTGCAAATGGTATTGGTGATGCGCAATTTTTCGCGAATGCTGTTAATACAACCAATAGAGGTGTTGATGTAGTAGTTAACTATCATGTACACTGGGACAAAAGCCACTTTACAGCTTTGTTAGCAGGCAACGTACAAGGCTTAACTATCAACAAAATAAATATACCGTCAACTTTTAAGCACTCAGCTGCGGATAGCGCGACCTTTTTTGATGATAGGGAGCAATATTTTCTGAAAGCAAGTGCGCCAAGAGATAAAATCACCCTTAGCATGGAATATGGTGTGAATAAGTTCTCTTTCGGTACACACATTACCCATTATGGCGATGTTAAGGAATTGGGCTTTGGAGAAGCGAGTGCCCCGGCAAATGCGCCTGACCCGTTCTTTCCTTATGTAACTTTAGATAATGGTAGCGGGGTAGTGCCTGAAATATTTAATTTCTCACCTAAAATAACTACCGATCTATATGTATCGTTAAAAGTTAGCAAGGCATTTTTATGGACTTTAGGCGTAGATAACTTGTTTAATGTACATCCAGACGTAGCTTTGGTAAAAGGTTCTACCAGCCCAACATCAGGAACAAGCTCTTTTGGCGATAGCGAATCTGGTGGCCCTTACGAAGCAGTACAAATGGGTTTTAATGGCACACGCTTATTTACCAAACTAACATTCCGTTTTTAAAAATCGTATTAATAATTTAACTGACCATTATTATTAATCAAGCTCCCGCTAATTAGCGGGAGCTTTTATTTTATAAACAATTATAAATCGTTAAGAAATTTTTCAGCGTTAGCCAGGTGCTTGTCTCTTTTTTCAGCAGGCATCTTATCAAACGTTTTAATTAGCATACCCATTCTCGGATTTTGTAAAAACAGGTTACGATGCACATGCATAAACCGCCAAAATAATCCATCCCATATTTCTTGCCAGGGGCCTTTTTTCCAATCACCCATTTTCATCAGATAATTGCTGCCGCTGATGTAAGGTTTTGTAACTATCAGGCCAGCATCAGCAAATTGGGTCATCCCGTAAACATTCGGTACCATAACCCAATCATAGGCATCAATATACATTTCCATAAACCAACGGTAAACATCATCCGGATTAAATTCGCACAATAGCATAAAATTACCCATCACCATCAATCGTTCAATATGATGGGTATAACCGGTAGCCAGTACTTTTTTAATTACTGTGTCAACCGGTATAATACCGGTTTGCGCGGTCCAAAATGATTTCGGTATCTTTCTGGTAAAGCCCCAAAAATTTGTTGTGCGTTGTTTTACACTTTCGCGCTCATAAACAATATGCATAAACTCGCGCCAGCCTATAATTTGTCTTATAAACCCCTCTAACGAATTTAAAGGAATATCATGTTCAGTTGCTGCAGACAAAGCTTTATCAATTATTTGCTTTGGATTTAACAACCCAACGTTAAGCATAGGCGTTAGTACGGAATGGTTTATGAAACTTTCATCAGCCAGCATAGCGTCTTCGTATATGCCAAAGTTTTTAAAGCGGTTGTCCAGAAAATCGTCGAGCCATAATTCTGCATCGTTGTGTGTAACCGGGTAAAAACCTCCCAGGTTACCAAAAGGGGATTTAGTGTTACCGTAATTGTTTTTGAATTCTTTATCAACCCAGGTTATTGCCTCGGTTACAAAACTATTTACAAGTGGCGGATTTATCAATGGTACTCTTCCGTCCTTTGGAAACTTAAGGCGATTTTCAGAATCATACGTCCACTTGCCGCCAATGGGTTTGCCGTTAGGTTCAATCAGTAAGTTATGTAATTTTCTTTGCCAGGTATAAAAATCAGTTTGAAAATATTTTTTTCGGTTATCAAAATACTCAGTAACATTTTTAAGGGTATTTAAAAAATTTGGCGTATTGTTTTCGTGTAATAATATATCGTGTTCGTCACATTGGCGCTTTAATCTTTTATCCAGCCAATCATCAGCCACCTGGGCAAAATAAATTTGCGCTATTCCCTGATGAGCTAAGTATGGTATTAGTTTTCTGATATCAGACAATTCACTATTTGATTCTATATAATTTACTACAATCCCTTTTTTTATAAGGTAATCTTCATAGTACTTCATAGAGGCACGATGTAAGATCAACTTTTTCTTATTGAAATTATATTGATTAAAATATAAAAAATCCTCTACGAGGTAAACCGGCCGCGATTTGTGTATTGCCGGATGATCCTTAAAAAGCTGGTGCGGAAAAACAAGGGAAATACTTTTACTCATTTTTTTATTACCGGCAAACTAAGTATTTTGTTTATATCCGGATAACTTGCGATAATATAATTATTATGTGTGATTTAATTGTGTGTGTTTTTTAAAAAAGCACGCATTTTTACCATGTAATTTGTAATATTGTATCCAGTAATGAATAAAAAACCTGCTTCGCAAAGTTCCGTCATACGTATTAAGGACATCGCCGTTAAAGCTAATGTATCTACAGGCACTGTTGACCGGGTTATCCATAACCGCGGCCGTGTTGCAGATGATGTAAAAGAGCGGGTATTAAAAATTATAAAGGAACTTAATTACGAGCCAAACATGATGGCCCGCATGTTAGGTTCAAAAAAAACATACCATTTTGCCGCCTTATTACCCGACCATAACTTTGATAATTTTTGGCTTGCACCTAAATTAGGTATAGAAAAAGCAGAGCAGGACCTGAAACAATATGGCGTTACAGTAGAACAATTTGTTTTTGATCCGCATAGTGTTGATTCTTATGTTGCAAAAGCTAACGAGATAACGCAAAAAAAGCCTGACGGAATTTTATTATCACCTATCTATTATAAAGAGACATTGACGTTTTTTGAAAAGTGGCGCGAAGAAGAAATTCCCTTCGTACTATTCAATACACAGATAGCAGATTATGACCCGCTAAGCTATATCGGGCAGGATTCTTATCAAAGTGGTTTGGTTGCGGCCAAATTAGTACATTATGGCCAGCCTGAGCCGTGCTCTATACTGATAGCGCACATTGATGAGGAAATAAGCAACGCGCAGCACTTAGTTAAAAAGGAACAGGGCTTTAAAAATTACTTTGCCCAAAATAATCTGGAGCATCAATATAATATATTGCGTGTTGAGTTAAAAAGGTCAAGCCAGTCGGGTTTTATTAAAAAATTGGATGAGGTTGTTGAGCAAACGCTCGACCTGAAACAAATTTTTGTAACTACATCACAAGCCTATGATGTAGCCAAGTACTTGGAGCAGCGTCATGTTACCCATATTAAATTAATAGGTTATGATTTGATTCCACCTAATCTTCATTACCTGGAGAAAGGCAATATCAGTTTCCTGATCAATCAAAACCCAAAAGGGCAGGGGTATTGGGGTATCTATCAGTTAGCCGAGCACCTGGTATTCAAAAAAGAAGTGCCTATATTAAAGTATCTGCCATTAGATATTGTAACAAAAGAGAACCTGAACTATTTCCTTGACGAAAAGGACCCTGCGTTTACTAATATCTAAAATCACAGATTTCATTATTTTTTGAAACTTATTCGTGTTCGAACACGCGTTTATTTAGCCAGTTTAAATTTTGCAAAATGAAACACCTGCGTATCGCATATATTCCGGCTGAAAAGACAGAAGGAGATGTGGATAACGTTTCTGCTTTGCTTGATGATCAGCCAAAGCAATACATTGATAATTTACTATGGAGCGTAACCGGATATAAACCACAAGTTTCATTCGCTATGGCCTATACGTTAGATGGTATATTGCTTAAATATTATGTTACAGAACAATATATAAAAGCAACATATCAGGAAATTAATGACCCTGTTTTTAAAGATACCTGTGTGGAGTTTTTTGTTGCTTTTGAAGATAGTAGTAACTATTACAATCTGGAATTTAATTTAATAGGTACGCCTTTAATTGCCTATGGATCAGGTAAAAATGATAGGAATAATCTGGATGAAGAAACTATCAGGCTTGTGAAAACAAAGCACTGTTTTGCTGATAGCGGTTACAACGATGACTTATACAATTGGGAACTTACCTTGTATATTCCCTTTGCAGTTTTTATTCATAATCAAATATCCCCTTTGCAAAATACGCAATGCAAAGCCAATTTCTATAAATGCGGTGATGATCTTCCCGAACCTCACTTCCTTAGCTGGAACAATATTGATCATAACAAACCAAATTTTCATTTAGCTAATTTTTTTGGCCTTGTAACATTTGTTTAACAAAAGGCATTGTTAAATCTCTTCTTTAGCTCTAAGCGCAAATATTCAATTTGTTATTGTTACTAATTTGTTAATAAACTATTATTTTATTGATCTCATTTCGCTAAATAACATTGATATTTTACCAAAATCGTAAAAATTAAAAATTATTAAAAAAAGTTTAATTTAATGTGTGCGAACACGCATATAAATTACTTATATTTGGTTTAAGGATAATATTAGCGTAATAACGGATGCTTATTGTAGTATATACACAATTAAATTCTGCGTATCCGAACACACATATTAATTTTTTTAAAGCTTTTAACCCAAATACATCAACTATAATGACCCTATCTGTTAACATTCCACTAAAAACTCAACTATGTCTAATTTGAAAAAACTCTTACTATTAATTTTCATGGTAGTTAGCTGTTGTAACCTGTATGCCCAGCAAAGGGTATTGAAAGGAAAGGTTACCACTAAGGATGGCTCCGCATTACCCGGAGTTGTTATTGAACTAAAAGGCACTACCAAAGGTGCAGTAGCATCTGGTCCTGACGGATTCTTCTCAATTAATTTGCCGGCAGGCGATGTTACTATTCAAGCTAACTCAATTGGTTACACTGCCCGCGAAATTGTTATACCGGCAGATCAGCGTAATATTACTATTGCGATGATTGAAGATAACAGGCAACTGGGCGAGGTTGTTGTTACCGGTTATTCATCTCAAAAGAAAGGCAACTTAACCAGCGCGATTGCTGTAGTATCGGCAGAAAAACTAAAAGATGTCACCTCTGATGATATTGGCGAAATGCTGCAAGGTAAAGTATCCGGTTTACAGGTTGTAAACTCATCGGGTGCGCCGGGTAGTGTATCTGAGATCAGGCTGAGAGGTGTATCCTCAGTAAATGCTGCACAAGCTCCTTTAATTGTAGTAGATGGTATTATCGGCGGTGATTACGATCCCAATGATGTAGAAAGCGTTACTGTATTAAAGGATGCAGGCGCAACTGCCATCTATGGTTCACAAGCTAACGGCGGTGTAATTATTATCACCACTAAAAAAGCTAAAGGAGATAAAACTCAATATGAGTTTCAGGCGGTAACCGGTTTCAGAACCCCTGATTTTGGTACCATGACCATGATGAACAGCAGCGAGCTTTATGAGAATCAAAAGCAATTATTCCGTGACTATATACCCGGCACAACCGGAAACAGCTATGTAATTGATTTAGTTCAGTTTCAATCAGAACGTCCTGCATCTATCCTAAATACTAATACAAACTGGTTGACTACCATGTTTAAACCTGCCCCTGTTGAGAATTATTACTTCTCGGCCATGGGTAAAACCGCTAAAAACGATTACTATTTTGGCGTAACTTATTATGACGAAGGTGGAACATTTTTAAATACAGACTACAAACGTGTTAATTTACGATCCAATAATACTTATCATTTTACAGATAAGATCACCCTTACTAATAACATTAATATTAGCGGCAGCGAAGGTAAAAGCTACGATTATAACGATATTTACTACGCCTATTTAAACTTGCCTTGGGATAATCCTTATGATGCAAATCATAATGCGATTTATGTAGATGGTAATTCTAAGTTTACCTGGTGGTCAAGGGATAAAACAAATCCTGTAAATACTGTAGATAATTCAGACCATCCATTTAAAAGTTTCGATATTAATTATGACTTGGCTTTAAATTTGCCAATTACATCATGGTTAACATTTACCAGTACCAATCGTGGCTCGGCTTCTTATGCTTATAGCTCTACATTTTATAGTCCTGAAGTAGAAGGGGTATATCATGGCACTGGATATTTGAATGATCAAAGTACTTATGATTACGGCGGCATATCAACCAACTTGTTGAAATTTGATTTTAAATTTGGCAAAAGTGCTATTAATGGTTTAGCAGGTGTGGAGTTTGAGGGTAGCCAAATGAATACGGTCGGCGCTGCCGGGAAAGGATTACCGATAGGCCTTCAGTCTTTAGACGTTGTAGCAAATAGCCAGGCTGTAAACGGTTCATCTGATAGCCCTACAATTCTGTCCTATTTATCACAGGTGAATTACAGTTATGAAGAGCGTTATTTTTTAAGTGGTTCATACAGGGTCGATGGGTCATCGGCATTTGCACCGGGTAATAAATATGGTTCGTTTCCATCTATATCAGGTGGTTGGTTGGTAAGTAATGAGGATTTCTTAAAAGACAACCATACGGTAGATAACTTAAAACTGCGTTTGAGCTATGGTATAACCGGAACACAGGATATTGGCGCGGCAAGATATTTAGGTTTATATTCACTTACCAGTCAATATAACTCTGTAGTGGGTGCAACACCATTACAATTGGAAAGCCCTAACCTAACGTGGGAAAGCAAACATCAATTGGATGCAGGTTTTGATATCGGTTTATTTCACCGTATTAATATTACTGTTGATGCCTACCACAATGTGACTAAAAATTTACTGTTGCTGGTTCCTCAACCTTTATCGGTTGGTTTTGAAACTAAATGGGAAAACAGCGGCGAGGTGATTAATAATGGTTTGGAGTTTGCTATCAGCAGCCAAAATATTAAGAATAAAGACTTCCAATGGACCACTGATTTTAACATTAGCTTTAATAATAACAAATTGCAAGACCTTCCTTCAACGTCTAACCCAACGGGTGAAGATAATGTGTCGCAAATTTATCGTAACGGCGGTAATTTATACGAGTTTTATATGCCTACCTGGGCAGGCGTAAATGCACAAACAGGTGCACCACAATGGCTTGTTGTAAATAAGGATGCCAGTGGTAAGGTAACATCAACATCTGTAACTTCTAATTATGCATCTGCAACATACCAGGAACAAGGTTCAGCACTGCCTAAATTCCAGGGAGGCTTTAATAATGAATTCAGGTATAAGAAATTCTTTTTGAGGATTAATACTTATTTTGAATATGGTAATAAAGTTTACAATGCCAACCTTTCTGAAGTTGAGAATGATGGCAGTGAACCTTTGTTAAATCAAATTGTTTTACCTAAAGGAAGTAGCATATGGAGCCATCCGGGGGATATTGCTACGGAGCCAAGTCCTGAAAATAACGCAAACTCAACATCAGTATCTACAAGATATCTGAAAAATGGCAGTTATTTAAGTTTAAGGAATATCGCTTTCGGTTATTCGTTGCCAAAGAGTTTTGCTCAACGCCTAAAGTTAAGTGACATCAATTTATCATTAAGTGCTGATAATGTTTACACGTTCACCCGTTATCTGGGCCAGGATCCGGCAACGACTATAACACCGGGTAACTTTGTAACGCCGGGTGTCGCCGACTTCAAATATCCGGATAACCGCCAGTTTTTACTGAACATCAATATTAAATTTTAAAAGATCAGGTGATGAAAAATAAATTATTATTTATAACAGCAGCATTTTCAATGCTTATATATTCAGGCTGTAAGCTTGAAGATAACCCAACTAATGCGGTAACTACGGCCTCGTTAGCAACAACATCCGATGGTTTGTTAAACGCTGTAAACGGTGCATATGCACTTTTCAAAGATCATGAGTCATTTCAAGGGACCACTGATTTAAACAATATGTATTTGCGCCAATACTTCCAATTGTCTGATTTTGCTTCTGATGATGTGGTTTGTTCGCAAGTAACAACAGATCCATTCTTCCTGTCGTTCACTTTAGCACATGTGCCTAACCAGGAAAATACCAGCTATTTCTGGTACATATCTTATAAAATTATAAGTGATGCCAACACTGTTATTGAAGCCGGGGCAAAAATTAGCAACCCAACAGCTGCTCAACAGCAGCTAATTGGCGAGTGTTACTTTTTAAGAGCGTTTTGCCACTTTAATTTAGCACGCTTTTTTGCACAGCCTTATACAATCGATCCTTCAGCGCCTGGTATTGTGTTACGTACATCAACTACCGATCCTGCTATAAAAGCACGTTCGTCGGTTAAAGATACATATACACAAATAATTGCTGATGCTGTTAAAGCTTCACAACTAATGACTGACGCTGCTTCAAGAGGAGTTACTTTCGCAACTAAAGAAGCTGCAGAAGCTTTATTGTCAAGAGTTTCTCTTTATGAAGGTGATTATCAAAGTACTATAACCTATAGCAATATGGTAATTAATTCCGGAAAATTTACTGAGGCCACAGCCAGCGATTATAAAACACTGTTTGCAAATGCGCAAACAGACAAAGAAACTATTTTCTGCATAGCATTTGATGCTTTGGATGATTACGGAAAACTCGGTTCGATAGAATCTCAATATTATTCTAATGGTAATTCAGGTTATGGTGAAGAGTTTGCCTCACAGCCATTGCGCGACTTGTATGCACAACATCCGGCTGATGTACGTACCTCATATATTATTGATGATGTTGATTCATCAGGCAATCAGCAATATAAAAATGGAATTCCGATTTATTATGTTACTAAGTTCTCATTCCAGGGAGGTAGCCCGTCGTTAAGCTCACCAATTATGTTTCGTCTATCAGAAATGTACCTGAACAGGGCAGAAGCAGAGGCAAACCTTGGTCAAACAACCGCAGCGCTTAGTGACGTAGATTTTATTAGATCGAATAGAGGTTTGTCGGGTGCGCTTTACAATGGTACTGTACCTGCTGGTCAAACTGCTTTAGGAGTGGTAATACAGGAAAGAAGGCTGGAGTTAGCTTTTGAGGCAGACCGCACATTTACGGTATATCGTAACAAAATGAACATGGACAGAACCTATTGGGGATACCATATTTTAGGCTTGCAGGCTGCGGATATCAACTTAAGTGTTGAGCCAACTAACTATCCAAATTTGATCATCCCGTACACCAGTACCAAGATCATTTATTATATACCGGAAGCTGAAATACTTGCTAATACAGCAGCAACTCAAAATCCATAGTCATCTAAATATTAATTGCTTTTAATAAAAATGATATGAAAAAATTAAAATATATATTCAGTGGTCTTTTGCTAATGAGCCTTGCGATTGGTTTCCAGGCTTGTAAAAAAAACCCGGAGCGTTTAGTGAAAGAGGTGGTTTTCACAGATTCTGTAAAAAGTTATACGGTTACATTTAACAATACCACAACCGATGCCAAATCTTTCAGGTGGGATTTTGGTGATAGCACCAGCTCAACCGCAACAAGCCCGGTACATACTTACAAAACGAAAGGCAAACACGTAGTTACTTTGTATGCTACATTAAATAATGGTAGTGTAATCAACGGCTCAACTATTATTCACGTATCCAAAAGTTCACCAATATTATTAAATGATAATAGTTTGGCCGACTGGGACACCATTAAAGATGTGGTAATACCTCCGTCGTTAGCACTTGGTGGCGTTGCGCAGGAAGCTAAATTTGATTATGATAGTCAGAATATCTATATCTATATGAAACTGGCAGTGCATGTTACCGATGCAAATATATTTGACTTTTACCTGGATACCGATAATGATGCTTCAACAGGTTTAAGTACAGGATCAATACCCGGTGGAGGTTATGATTATTTGCTAGAAGGCCAGGTGCTTGATAATACAGGTACTCCGCTCGTTCAATACCAGCACACTGGTGCTCAAAATGCTTTTTCATTTAATCCTTTGAGTATTGCCGGATTTTATACATTAGGTACAGTGCAGGAAGTAAACGGGGTTACAACCTTTGAAATGGCCTTATCACGTAGTAAAATAGGTGGATTAACAGGTTCAGGAATGAAAATAGCTATTATCGTGAGTGATGATGCCTACAACAATATAGGTTGGCTACCAGGTAATGGTTTGGCGCCAATTTCACTTAATATTAGTCAATAATAAAAATCAGCAATAGTTAATTAGTTTAAATGGATAGCATCATTCCAAAATCGTCAAACAGGCTCATCTCCTTAGATGTAATGCGAGGCTTAATTATGATTCTGCTGGCCGGCGAAAGCTGCCTGGTGTATGAAAATTTGCATGCCCTGCATTTAGGAGGTGTAGTCGGCGGTTTTATTGATCAGTTTTTTCATCACCCATGGCATGGCCTTCATTTTTGGGATTGCGTGCAACCGGCTTTTATGCTGATGGCAGGAGCTGCAATGTATATCTCTTACCATTCAAAACTGAATAAAGGAATAACATGGCAGCAGAACTTTAAACACATTGCTATACGATCATTAAAACTATTTATACTGGGCACGGGCCTGCATTGCATTTACGCCGGTAAACTGGTTTTTGAGCTATGGAATGTGTTAACACAGCTGGCTTTTACATCGCTTATTGCTTACTTGATTATTAACAGGTCGTTTTGGTTCCAATTAGGATTCTCTGTTGTTTTATTGATCCTCACAGACATATTATACCGCAATATATTAATGCCGGGCTTCAATCAGCCTTATGCAGAGTTCCACAATTTTGGTGCCTACATGGATACGGTTTTAATGGGTAAGATCAATCCTGATGGCTGGGTAGCAATTAATATAATACCTACTGCTGCGCATACCATTTGGGGAGTATTGGCAGGTAAACTGTTAATTTCTAAAGAATCTGCCAATAAAAAGATACTTTACCTTGTAATAGCCGGAGTTTTTGGCTTGATACTGGGTTTTGGGTTAGATATAACCAATATTACCCCAATAATAAAGCGTATCAGCACAAGTTCTTTTGCTTTCGCATCAGGTGGTTGGGTATTGATTATTCTTGCCTTTCTATACTGGCTGATCGATATTAAACAGGTAAACAAATACGCCTGGATCTGTATTGCTGTGGGTGTCAATTCCATATTTATTTACCTGTTTTTTGAAACCGTCGGTGCACAATGGTTCAACGGGGCGATAGGGGTTTTTGTAAAAGGATTTTTAGCTTTTACCGGTATGCCCATATCAATTATTGCTGTGATTTCTTCACTGGTTACCTTATTTGCTGAGTGGTACCTGTGTTATTTTCTGAGTAAGCATAAAGTATTCATTAAGATTTAACCGTACGATTATTACCAATTATTAGCTTAAGATTTAATGATGAAAAACATAGTCATTGCTGCTGCCATATTGTTAGCATTATCGTCGTGCAGCAAAAAGGAAATGGCCATTAAAAATAGCGCCGATACAGCAACTACATCAACCTACACAGAAAATACATCTGATATAGTAAACCCGGAGCGTGGATTTTTTCAATATGCTGAGATCCATTCCAGCAATTACATCCCGTTAAGTCAATCATTACTTGCAGGTTATCGTAATTCCCAAAGTATAACTGGTGCCACTTATACAGTATCTTGCAGCCTGATATTTGTGGAATATGTATTGGATAGCTTTGTAACAACACCAATCTCAGCAAATTTTCTCAGCAAATTTGATCAGGATTGCGCAACTGCAAGGGCAGCAGGTGTAAAATTGATACCGCGCTTTATGTATACCAATACCACGCATACAGGTACATGTCCCTCACAAAGTGTTTGCCCGCCTTATGGCGATGCTACAAAGGCTGTAATTTTGAATCACATCAGTCAGTTAGCGCCGCATTTACAGGCAAATGAGGATGTTATCGCGGTAATGCAATTAGGTTTTATAGGTGTTTATGGTGAGAATTATTATACAGATAATTTCGGCGATGCGTCGGCTAACGGACAAGGCAAACTGCTTGACCAGAACTGGCAAGACCGTATTGATGTGTTAAAAGCGATGTTGGCTGCTGTGCCTGTAGACAGGATGGTACAGGTGCGAATTCCGCAATTGAAGGAAAGATATGTTTACGGCATACAGGCCAATGTTAATTCGGCTGCTATGACGGATGCAGAAGCTTTTACCGAAACTGATAAGGCAAGGATAGGATTCCATAATGATTGTTTCCTGTCAAGCACTGATGATGCGGGGACTTATTTTGATTACGGTAATTCATCAAGCCCGGCAGTTGACGCCGTAACGGCTTTAAGGAATTATGAGGCCTATGATACCAAATATACAGCAGTTGGCGGCGAAACTTGTACCGATGCTTATACACCTAAAAATGAATGTGAGCCAACCGGCATCGCCAAATCAGAATTCGCGGAATTCCACTACAGCTTTTTAAACGCGGTTTATGATCTCGATCTAAACAATAACTGGGTAAGTGGTGGTTGTATGGATAGTATCAAACAAAAATTGGGTTATCGCTTTGTAATTAAAAAAGCAAAATTGCCTGCGATGGCCAGTGTAAATGGGAAACTGAGCGTTAATATCAACATCAATAACGAAGGTTATGCATCTCCGTTTAACCCAAGACCAGTGCAGTTGCTATTGCGTAACCAAACCACAGGCAAGGTATCAACCATGACTTTCACTACTGACATTCGTAAATGGTATACTGGTGCGATTAATTTACAGCAGACTTTAACTATTCCATTGGATGCTATCGCTGGCACTTATGATGTCCTGTTAAACATGCCTGATAACGCGACAACTTTAAACACAAATCCAAACTACAGCATACAATTGGCAAATAATAAAACCTGGGAACCAACCACAGGCTATAATAAATTACAGGGTAGCATCACTTTAAAATAATGGGAAGAATATTGGTTACGGGTGGCACAGGTTACATAGGTGCACACACAGTTGTTGAATTACAGAATAATGGGTACGAGGTTGTTATTATAGACAACCTATCGAACTCTGACATAAAAATATTAGATCAGATCAAAACAATAACAGGAAAAAAGCCGGAGTTTGTAAAACTTGATCTACGGAAAAAAACAGCTATTATAGATTTTTTAAACGAGTACACAGATATCACGGGCGTGATTCATTTCGCGGCCTCAAAATCGGTAAGCGAATCGGTTAAAAACCCGCTGTTGTACTACGATAACAATATATCAACGCTGGTAAACCTGTTGAATAGTTTGTCAGGTAAGCAAGTGAACTTTGTTTTTTCATCATCATGTACCGTTTATGGCGAACCTGATGTGTTGCCGGTAACTGAAGAAGCGCCGATAAAGAAAGCGGAATCTCCTTATGGTAATACCAAGCAGATTGGCGAGGAGATATTAAAAGAATCAGCTAATGCTACAGATGATTTAAAGGTTATCGCCTTACGTTATTTTAACCCGGTTGGAGCTCACGAATCAGCATTAATTGGCGAATTGCCGAATGGTATTCCTCAAAATTTAGTGCCTTTCATTACCCAAACAGCAATAGGTAAACGCGAGCAATTAACTGTTTTTGGTGATCAGTTTGATACGCCGGATGGCAGTTGCATTCGTGATTTTATTCATGTTGTTGATCTGGCTAAAGCACATGTCGCTGCCATCAAAAGAATGGAAGCAAAACAAATGGCAGCTAATTACGAAGTGTTTAACGTTGGTACAGGCAACGGATATTCGGTATTGGAGCTGATCCATACGTTTGAAAAGGTCACCGGCAAACAACTAAATTATCGTGTAGGCCCACCACGCGATGGCGATATTGTTAAAATATGGGGCGATGTAAGCCTTGCAGAAAAAGAATTAAATTGGAAAGCTGAAAACGGCTTAACCAATATGCTGTCATCTGCCTGGGCGTGGGAAAATTATATTCATAACAATCCTTTTTAAGAAAATTATCATGTATAAGAAAATTTTTTGTTTTTGTTTATTGATTGGTTTGATTGCCGGATCTAAAGCATTTGCCCGGGTTGGTTACCCGGGCAATCAGCCCGGCATTGCTTCGGTAAAGAAAATAGGTAACACTGTTAGTTTACTGGACAATGCATTAGCCATGAGTTTCTCAACCAATGGCGGTAAACTAAACATTGTTGGTTTTGAAGATAAGCAAAACCACGATAATTTACCGGTAGGTAAAAATGTATTGTTTTCATTATCAATAGCAGGGGAAATCATTAATTCAAATGATTTTCAATTGGCTGGTCCGGTAACCATTGCTGATATAGTTGGCGATAAAGATGCTATTAAGGAAGCTAACAACTTACCCGGCAAAAAGCTGACTGCTGATCTGGAAAATAAAACGCTTGGACTCAAAATCCATTGGGAAGCAAGCCTGTTGAATGGCGCGAACTATGTTCGCCAGATATTTACTTTTATTGCTTCAGATTCTATAAAGATTGATAAGATAACACTAGTTCAATTACCCTCCTTCATCAGCATAAAAAAAGAGGGCACTGTTGATGGCTCGCCATTGGTGCATAACAATATGTTCTTTTCATTAGAACACCCCATGAGCCAGACTGATAAAGGTAAAAGCAGCTATTCTATTTACCTGCCGCGTTTAAATGCGGTTTACAATAATGCGCCATTAACAATTTCATCGGTTTGGGGTACAACACCAGCCGGGCAATTGCGTCGTGGGTTTTTATACTATATTGAGCGCGAACGGGCGGTACCTTACAGGCAGTTTTTGCACTATAACTCCTGGTTTGACATATCCTGGGATGATCGTAAACTGAATGATTCTGTTTGCCTTGATCGTATAAATGGATTTAAAGATAGCCTGATAGACAAACGTGGGGTAAAACTTAAAGCATTTTTATTTGATGATGGTTGGGATGATACGAAAACTTTGTGGCAATTTAACTCAGGTTTCTCAAAGGGTTTCCATAAGGAAGCTAAAGCGGCTAAAGATGCTAATTCAACACTCGGTGTATGGATTTCGCCTTGGGGTGGATATAATGAGCATCAAAAACAAAGATTGGCTTACGGTGCAAAACAAACCCCACCATTTGAGACAAATGAAAATGGCTTCTCATTAACCGGTCCTAATTATTACAAACGTTTCAGATCCGTAACCACTTCGTTTATTAAGGATTATAACATCAGCATATTTAAGTTTGATGGGGTAGGTGCAGGTAATGGTGCCAGTGGGGCAAGCATCAAATATCAAAAGGATATTGAAGCTTTTTTAAATCTGTTAACTGAATTACGTAGTGAAAAACCTGATTTATACCTTAGCTTAACGGTTGGTACCTGGCCATCAGTTTATTGGCTGAAATATGGCGATGCTATTTGGCGCGCAGGAGACGATACCGGATTAGATGGTGAAGGCCCTAAAAGGCAGCAGTGGATAACTTACAAAGATGAGCAG
This sequence comes from Mucilaginibacter sp., assembly GCF_965225845.1. Taxonomy (GTDB): domain Bacteria; phylum Bacteroidota; class Bacteroidia; order Sphingobacteriales; family Sphingobacteriaceae; genus Mucilaginibacter. The sequence goes on along the minus strand of NZ_CBDDBL010000002.1, from coordinate 2,525,536 downwards.
GCATACAAAAATGTTGTAAAAAGGGCGCCTTTGTTTCCATTAAACTCCATTATGTATCACGGTATTTGTATTGCCGACCTTGGTTTACCGGGTACATTAGAAACTGATAATAAAGACATCAGCGATGAGATTTGGGCATTTTTTGGTAATGGTACCAGTTTGCAGGAATTATATGTGAATCCGCATAAGCTAAACTCAACAGATTGGGATTGCATCCGTGATGCTTCCAGCTGGTCAAAGGCACACGCAGAGCAACTGGCCGATACACATTGGGTAGGCGGCGATCCATCAAAAGGCGAGGTATATGGATATGCTGGCTGGTCGGGCGAAAAAGGTGTATTAACTTTACGCAATCCGACATCGCATAGCAAAACATTTGTAGTTAATGTGAAAAAGGCGTTGGATATACCTAATGGTTATAGCAGCAACTATGTTTTTTATAATGCAATGATCAAAACGCATACACAATTATATAATGGGGAGACCTTTACAGTAAAGTTGGCTCCGTTTGAAGTGAAAGTAATGAACGCCAAACCTTTATAGCTAAAACAAACGATAAATAATTAAACGTGTGTTAAATTAAAATATGTGTGTACGGACACGCAAAAATATATTATATTTGTATTATATTTTAAATTATTCACTAAATAGAGCCAACAGGAATATTAATAGATATGAATAACAACGCAATGCCATATAATTTTAACGACATCATTGCACATTTTAATACCGAGGGTGAGGATTTCGAAATTAGTAATTTCGGGTCGGGACATATTAATGATACATTCCTGGTTAAAAGTAAAACAGGGGAACATCCGGGATATCTTTTGCAAAAAATAAACAGTTTTGTTTTTAAGGATATTGATGGGCTAATGAACAATATGCTTTATGTTGTTAACCATCTTAAACAAAAAGTAAGCAAGGCAGGCGGTAACCCTGATAAAGAGGTTTTAACGCTTATACCAGCTAAAAGCGGTAAGTATTATATAAAAGATGACCAAGGAAACTACTGGCGTATGACCTGCTTTTTAAACGATACGATAAGTTACGACCTGGTAACTACGCGCCAACAGGCAGAGCAAGGCGGTGTAGCTTTTGGAAAATTTCAATATTTATTATCTGATCTTGACCCAAAATTGTTGATTGATACTATTCCGGATTTTTTAAATATTGAGAAAAGGCAGAAAGATTTTAAGCAAGCCATTCAGGACGATAAACTTGGAAGATTAGCAAGTGTTAAAACCGAAGTTGATTTTCTGAAGAGTTGGGAAGTTCCAATGAATGAAATTCCCAAGCTTGGCAAAGCTGGTTTGTTACCTGTGCGTATTACCCATAACGATACCAAATTCAACAATATCCTGCTTGATCAGCAAAATAATATTCAGTGTGTAATTGATTTGGATACCGTAATGCCGGGTTATGTTGCCTTTGATTTTGGCGACGCCATCCGCAGTATAATTAATACAACTGTTGAAGATGAGGCTGATTTAAATAAAGTACAGTTAAACGTTCCTCTTTTTGAAGAATTTACTAAAGGCTATCTGAGTCAAACTAATTCATTTTTAACAGATTACGAGTTGATGTCGTTAATGATGGGCGTATTACTATTGCCCTACATGCAATCTATCCGGTTCTTAACTGATTATTTAGAGGGGGATGTTTATTACAAAACCTACTTTGAGGGCCATAACCTGCAGCGCACTCGTGCCCAGATGCAATTGTTTAAAATGCTAGAGTTAAACAGAGCGCAGCTTGACAACATTGTTCAAACTGAATGGGCTAAGCTTTATAATAAATTTGATGTGCCTTCGATAAAGTAAAATGCCTGAAAATAATACATCTACCTAATAAAAACATATATGCCACGTTTAAATCTTTTAGAAGAAACAAGATTTGAAAAACTACCGGTAACGGTATACCCCGATAAACTTACCGCATCTAAAACAGTTGCCAAACGCATATCGGCTGTCATCCAAAAAAAAGCTGCCAAAGGTGAAAATGCCGTTTTAGGGCTTGCTACTGGTGTAACCCCAATTGCTGTTTACAATGAGCTGGTACGCTTACACAATGAAGAAGGATTGAGCTTTAAAAATGTGATCACCTTTAATTTGGATGAGTATTATCCGATGATGCCATCGGCAAATCAAAGCTACAATGCTTTTATGAAAGAGCATTTGTTTGGCCATGTGGATATTGATCCAACCAATGTACACATTCCTGATGGTACATTAAAACAAGAAGATATCGCTGCTTATTGCCTGGCTTACGAACAAAAAATCTCGAGCTTAGGCGGTTTGGATATACAGATATTGGGTATAGGGCGCACCGGCCACATTGGTTTTAATGAGCCTGGTTCCGCGCCAAATTCGGGTACACGTTTAATTTCCTTAGATGAATTAACACGCAGCGATGCTTCGCATGATTTTGGTGGAAAAGCTAACGTGCCAACCAAAGCCATAACCATGGGCATCGGTACCATTTTCAAAGCCCGTGAAATCATCCTGATGGCATGGAGCGCCAAAAAAGCGCCTATCCTTAAAAAAGCAGTTGAAGGTGAGATTTCTGCCGATGTACCGGCAACCTACCTGCAGTTATCAGATCATGTGGAGTTTATTGTAGATACGGAAGCAGCATCAGAACTAACCCGTTTTAATACGCCTTGGCTGGTAAAGGATTGCATCTGGACAGAACAATTAATCAAAAAGGCAGTGATCTGGCTATCAAAAACGCTAAATAAACCAATATTAAAGCTTACCGAGGATGATTATAACACCCACGGCATGGCGCAACTGGCTACGGAAAAAGGACCGGTTTATAACATTAACATACATATATTTAATAAACTCCAGCATACCATAACCGGCTGGCCGGGCGGTAAACCCAATGCGGACGATAGTCAACGCCCTGAGCGTGCAAATCCGGCTAAAAAGCGGGTGATCGTATTTTCGCCTCACCCGGATGATGACGTAATCTCAATGGGCGGCACTTTCATACGTTTGGCAGACCAGGGGCATGATGTACATGTTGCTTACCAAACATCAGGCAACTCCGCGGTTTGGGATGATGACGCGTTACGGTTTATTGAATTTGCGGTGGATTTCACTAAGTCACAAAATTTAGCTTATGATGATTTGCAAAAACTTTATACCAATACCCGTGAGTTCATTGATACCAAACAGCCTAACCAAACCGATACTGAAGAACTGCAAACCATTAAAGGTTTGATACGAAAAGGCGAAGCTATTGCCGGAGCACGTTTTGTTGGTTTGAACGATGATCATATCCATTTTCAAAACCTGCCGTTTTACGATAGGCGCAAGGTGAGCAAAAAAGTATCCTACGAAGATGACATCCAGCAAACCATGACTTTATTGCAGCAAGTAAAGCCCCACCAGGTTTATGCCGCGGGCGATTTTGCTGATCCGCATGGTACGCATGAAACTTGTTTCAATATTATTTTAGAGGCATTAAAACGCCTGGGCAAAACGGAGGATTGGGTAAAAGATTGCTGGCTATGGTTATACCGTGGTGCCTGGTTCGAGTTTGAAACATACGAGATTGAGATGTGTGTGCCGCTATCGCCTGAAGAAGTGGAGCGCAAGCGCTTAGCTATCTTCAAGCACCAATCGCAAAAGGACAGGCCGGTTTTCCCGGGTGATGATGCCCGTGAGTTTTGGGTACGTGCTGAAGACCGTACCAGTGAAACCGCTAAAATTTATAACCAGCTTGGCTTAGCCGAGTATGAAGCTATGGAAGCATTTGTAAGGTGGAAATTCTAAAAAAAATTTTAACCCATGACTTTAATTAAATCGATCTCTGGTATCAGGGGAACTATAGGCGGTAAGCCCGGTGATGGCCTTACCCCAAATGACATTGTTAAGTACACGGCTGCCTACGGGCGTTGGGTATTGCAAACTAACGGCATCAACAAAGTGGTTGTTGGGCGTGATGCACGTATCTCGGGCGAAATGGTGAAGAACCTGGTTATAGGTACGCTGATGAGCATTGGCATCAATGTAGTAGATATTGGCTTATCCACAACACCAACTGTTGAGGTTGCTGTGCCTGATGAAAAGGCGGGCGGCGGTATCATCATTACCGCGAGCCATAATCCTAAACAATGGAACGCATTGAAGTTATTGAACTCCCAGGGTGAATTTATAAGTGACGCTGAGGGCCAGGCTGTATTAGCAATAGCAGAAGATAGCGATTTGTACTTTGCTGAAGTAGACTATATCGGTAAAATAACTACTGATGATACTTACCTGCAAAAACATATCGACAAAATTCTGGCTTTGCCTTTAGTTGATGTTGCTACTGTTCGTAAAGCGAACTTTAAAGTAGTTATTGATTGCGTAAACTCATCAGGCGGCATATTTGTGCCTGCTTTGCTGAATGCTTTAGGCGTTACACAAATAGAAGAATTATACTGTACGCCTGATGGCCAGTTTCCGCATAATCCTGAACCGTTGCCGGAAAACCTGGTTACATTATCAGCCAAAGTAAAAGAAACTAAAGCCAATTTAGGGATTGCGGTTGATCCGGATGTAGACCGCCTTTGTTTTGTTGACGAAAACGGAGCTATGTTTGGCGAGGAATATACGTTGGTTACAGTTGCTGATTACATCCTGCAAAGCAATCCCGGCAATACGGTATCAAATTTGTCTTCAACTCGCGCCTTACGTGATGTTACAGAGCAGAATGGTGGCGTATACAATGCATCCGCAGTAGGTGAGGTAAATGTGGTAACTAAAATGAAAGAAACCGACGCGGTTATCGGCGGCGAAGGTAATGGTGGAATAATTTATCCGGAATTACACTATGGCCGTGATGCTTTAGTGGGAATAGCTTTATTTTTAACTTATTTAGCTAAAACCGGTAAAACTGTAAGTGAATTACGTGCAACATATCCTGCATACTATATTTCCAAAAACAAGATTACGCTAACAGAAGGCATGGATATTGATGGCTTATTAAAGCAAATGGAAATTAAATACCAACATCAACCATACAGTACCATTGACGGTTTAAAGATAGAATTTGATAAGCAATGGGTACACCTTCGTAAATCAAATACAGAACCGGTGATCAGGATTTATGCGGAAGCAGAGTCAATGGAAAATGCCGCTAAACTGGCGGATAGGGTAATTGCCGACATTAAACGTATTATAGCATAACGTTAACATGGTAAATCTCTAATCTCTTGAAAAGAAATTAGAGATTTACGTTAAACATTTATATTTTTGCTCACTTAATAAAAACAAGCATGAACTTAATTGACGAAAGCGAAGATAAATCATTACCAAATGTTGCAATTATTATAGTTGCTGTTGCTATTGGACTTGTAGGTATTTACCTGCGTTTTGCTGATTTTCGCTACAGCGCAGAAATAGGCGATATAATTATGGGTATTGCTACCGTAATCGTTTTTGCATCAGTGTTTGGCTGGTTGAAGAAATAATTTCTTCCTCTACTGTTAATTTCCCAATCTATATACAAACGCTAACGAGGCACTGGTACCATCACCGGTGTTTTTGCCTATAACAAACTGCCCGCCGGTTAAGAATAAAGACAACTGGTGGCTAAAAGCATGCCCGTAGCTAATAGATACCTGGCTAAACTGAAAATTCTTGGTTAAGGTTGGGTTCGGGTCATTGAAATTCTTATCAGTACTTATCGAATAAAATCCGCCGAATGAGGCTGAAATCTGCTCCTTAAATTGCCTGTCGAGTGTAAGTCCGAATGTGCCATTATAGCGATATTGCAGTGGGCCGGCAGTGCCAAAATATTGCCTTACACCATTATCTATGTTAAAGTAATAGCTCCTGTCAAATAATGTTCCGCTGCCTGCAAATGATAATTTAAGCTCAGCGCCCTCAGTACCATAACCTAACAAAGGACCGCCATTAGTTGGATTCTTGTACATTGGCGTAATAGCGGTGGCTTGTAATGAGAAGTAATAAACGTAATTAATATTCGCCAGGTAATATTTTAAACCTGTTTCTGCGTCAGTTAAACCGGAATATTTTTGATCGTAGTTAGTTTGTTTAAATTCGTTGATTACATATGGAACTAATGCAACCGCGCTAAATCTTCTGGAGATACCATATTCAGCATAAAGTGAAATGCTGATGGAGGTAAACTTGCCATTATCAGGAAATGACTTTTTTACCCCGGTTGAGTCCCACTGTTTATCAGCAAAAAAGTAGGTCACTGATGGTGACAGGATCAGTCTTCCCGGCCTTATCGGGAAACCACCCGCATAGGACAGGTTTTGCGTAAGCACAGTTAAAACCGCAATTACAATTACATATTTTAAAGACCTGGTAAAAGTTGTTATCATTTGTTGTGAGTTTCGAGAGCGTTATACGTTGAGTTTTTTATTTCGGTTCGATAGAGCTAAAACATGCCAAATAGGTCACGGCTCCAACGTCCCTGGTATAAGACATAGCTTGGCCCAACTTCATGGCCTAAATTGTCATATACCATAATTCTTTTATCTTTTTGAATGCTATTATAAAAAGCATAAACCGTTTGTGGTGGTGCTAAATTATCAAGAAAACCTGCGCCAACTAAAACATTAGCGTTTATGCCTGGCGCAAAGTTTTTAGCATCATAGTAATCTAAAATATCATATACTTTATCTGCAGTTAATTCAGGCCTTATCGTGGCATAATGTATAATGTCCTTCATTGGCCATTCGCTTACAGGCAGGTTACGTACATCACATAAAATAGGGTTTTGAATAGAGTAAACTTTAACTCTGTGATCCAACCCAGCTGTAGCTGCGGCAAGATAAGCCCCCATACTACCACCCGTTATAATGATCTTGTCTTTATCTAATTCAGGCCTTGTGTAAAGAAAATCTATGGCACGTATGCAATCCATTATTACGCCACGCATCACATATTTATCTTTATCCTCAATATTGTAAGAGATAAAACCTGTTCTGTCTGTATGGATCACATCGCGACTATTGCCTTGCCCGCGCACGTTAAGATACATCACCGCGATATCCGGGTCATCGCCATATCCGGGTTTTAAATTTACCTGGTAACCGGGTAAGCCTAATAGTACAGCAAATTTCTTGTTCTTGTTTTTAGAGATAGGAATAGTTAGCCATGCCCTTACAGTGATATTATCCAGCGATTGCATTTCAACCAAATAAAGCTTGCGGTTATCCTTAGTAATGGAATCACGCATTTCCGTCATCCTAAAGTTTGGTTTTACCTTCGCTAATTCAGCTTTGGCATTATTCCAAAACTGATCAAAGTCAGCAGGCTTTGCATAGGCTGACCTGATCCTGTCAACATCTACACCAAAAGCGCGACGTATGGTATCGTCATAATCAGATACATTAATCATTACCCTTATTTTGTAAAAACCAACCTGGCGTGATGGCATATTCAATAACAATTGTTTATCGCCATTGGCAGCAAGTTTAATTGAAATAGAATCTTCGGCTAAAAACTTACCATTCATATTGGTAATACGGTAGGTAATCTTACCGTTCTCCGGAGTTGGTAAGGAGTTTATAAGGCTGATATTATATTGTATAGGTTCTCCACTTTTAAACAATGCGTCCTTACTTGTCGGCGTCGCTGTAAAGGTTATATCATCAGCCTTTACAATTGTTGATGGTAGTATAAAGAGTAGCAGGCAAACTGTCGCACACACTAATTTCTTTCCCGGAGATTGCATTGCAATTCTTATCATTTTTCTTTTTTTTTGTTAAAATAATCCGAAGGTATCGCGCATCCAGCGGCCCTCGTAATTTTTGTATACCCTGCCAACTTCATGCCCCAAATCGCGGAATATGATCAAATGTTTTTTAGCGGTTACATTGTTATAATCCACGTAAACATTATTTGGCGGAATAATAGGATCCAACAAACCCATTCCTATCAGTGTAGGGCATTTCACTTCCGAAGCAAAGTTTTTGGTATCGAAATAACTTAAATTTTGCAATACCTTATTTAAGGTCAATCCCGGTTTTGTTTTAATATATCGATTAATATCATCCAAGGGCCAATTTACCTCGCCCTGCAGGTTAAAAACGTCACTCAGGATGGGGTTTTGAGCCGAGCACAACGCCACGCGTTTGTCCAAGGCTGCTGTCGCGATAGCCAAAAATCCGCCCATACTACCGCCTGATACCATGATCTTATCATGATCAAGCTCCGGGCGTGAAAATATAAAGTCTACAGCCCTTACACAGTCCATGATAACACCGCGCATCACATACCTGTTTTTATCTTCTATATGATAAAAAATATACTCATCGCGCAGGGTATGGATTACATCCCGGCTGTTACCCTGTCCGCGAACGTTAAGCGTAATGATAGCCAGGTCATTATCTGTTCCGTACATTGGATGCAGTCCGACCTGGTAACCTGGTAACCCTAATAACACCGCGAATTTTTTATGTTTATTGCTGGTGTTTGGTTCAGTTAAATAACCGCGAATGGTTAAACCCCCGAAGGATTTCATTTCGAACAGGTATACTTTACGGTTATCTTTAGCTGAATCCGGAAGCAAGGTCACTTTAAAATCAGGTCTTACTTCGGCAAGTTCTGTTTTTGTTTCTTTCCAAAACTCGTCAAAATCGCCAGGCTTAGCATAATCGGATCTTATATTGTCAGGTTTTATGCCAAAAGCACGACGGGTAGTATCGTCATAATCGGTCACATTTACCATAAAATTAACTTTGTAAAAGCCCGGCTTGTATTCAGGTATCTGGAAGGTGTAGCTTCCAGAGCTTTTTCTTGAAATATTTACGCTAAATGATTCATGATTTAGCTTTGCACCTGTTTCGGTAAGTACCTGATATGATACTGTACCAACCTGATTTTTGTTGGTCGGATTTTTTACTACATAGGTATATTGGGCCTTGCCGTCAAATATTGCATTTTTATCACCCGCAAATAGTTGGGTTGATATGTCGTTGGCGTTATTATCTACATCACTGTCGTCATTTTCAGCATCTTTTTGATTAGCAGTATCGCGGCGCATCAAATCCGGGGGGATAACCTGTGCCCTAACGCGACCTAAGCCTGCGATGGTTATAAAGCAAATTAGGAAAATTAAATATTTAATGACTTTTTTCACTGTGTATCTTTTCAATTTAGGATTTAATTTTTTGAGCGATATTTTCCGGGTTCCTGGGCTTGTTTTTGATCAGGAAATCTGATTTACGTATAAAATGGTTCAAAGGTTCCTCAATCAGCTTAAATAAGGTTACGGATATGATATTCAGAATGATAAATGCATACAACAAATTAAGCCAATCGTATTCAAAAGGAGAGTGCCAGTTAACGCCCCATTTGTCATATAAGCTGAATACGTGGTCGTTTAATGAATCGCAAGTATTACGGATCAAAGTCTCCATCCATCCCAGATGTATCAGGTAAAAAATGTAGGAGCTTTTGCCCAGAAGTTCTATAAAAGGCAAAGCAAGAATTTTTTTAAAAATAGTGCCCTCAGTTAAAATACCATAGAAGAACAAAGCAACCGCTATGCACAAAAAGTAATTATTGGTGATGATGCCAACCGGACTTTCTAAACCTGCTGCCCAGCCTGCCGGGATAGGTTGAAATGCCATCGCCAACACGCAAAGAAATACCAATATTAAACCGCCGTAAGTAAAAGGTAGATTAGTTTTACGCTCAAAGCCTTTTTTGAGCATAATACGGGCCAGTTGCACACCTACAAAAAACTCAAAACACCGCCCGAAAAAAGTAAATAGCAACACAAAAGGGAAATTGCCAAAAAAGCCATACCAGTTTACATGACTGAAGATAAACACCATAAGTACAGCAAACAGCGTAATAATTACCGGTTGGATATAAAATTTATTATATCGTTTGGCAATGAGGAAGATAATCGGCGCCGAGAAATAAAAGCATTCCTCTACAGTTAAAGACCAGCCCTGTGCAATACCGGTATCCCAAAACTGGTAAAAGAAACCACGTATAAACGTAATATTTAAAACCATTAGCAGAACCGGGTTGATGGTGCTTTTTTGAACAACTATAGGATCTTTAGTGATGAAATAATATAAAAATGCAGCTAACGTAAGCAAAAAATACATAGGGTAGATGCGCGCCACACGATTTTTGAGGTATTGCAAAAACCAATCTTTAGACAGGTTGGTAAATTTATCATAATAGCGAAAAGTGATCAGGAAACCTGATAGTACAAAAAATATGGATACCCCAATATGGAACTCTCCAAAAAAACGTTGCACAATGTGGGGAAAATTAGCATCAAATACATAGCAATAATGGGATATAAAAACCAGGTAAGCGGCCATGGCACGCACCCCAGTTAGCGCCGGAATATAATTAGAGTCGCTTCTTTTAGTCAAAACGGTGGTATTTGGTCCTAAATTAGGTTTTTTTACGTAATTATAATTGCAATTATAAAGCCAAAGCGCAGACACAATAGCAAAGGCCTCGATTCCTTATTTTAACGTTTGATTCTTTTCCCAACAGCTATTTTAACATCGGTAATTTCTCATTATCTTAGCACTTGTGGAGAATTTTATTGTTTCGGCGCGTAAATACCGTCCGTCTACATTTGAAAGTGTTGTAGGCCAGCAGCATATAACTAATACGCTAAAAAACGCTATTAAGAATAATCAGCTGGCACAGGCATTTTTATTTTGCGGGCCGCGCGGTGTGGGTAAAACCACCTGTGCGCGTATCCTGGCGAAAACAATAAACTGTACCAATCTTCAGCCAAACGGCGAGGCTTGCGGGACCTGTGATTCCTGCCGCTCCTTTCAAAATGGTAACTCCTTTAACGTTCATGAGCTGGATGCAGCGTCAAACAACTCCGTAGATGATATCCGGAGTTTGATTGAGCAGGTACGCATACCGCCGCAGGGTGTGCGCTACAAGGTTTATATTATTGATGAAGTGCACATGCTGTCGCAGGCGGCTTTCAATGCTTTTTTAAAAACGCTTGAAGAACCACCGCATTACGCCATTTTTATTTTAGCTACTACCGAGAAGCACAAAATATTGCCAACCATACTTTCCCGTTGCCAGATATTTGACTTTAACCGTATCAGGGTAGAGGATATGGCTAATCATTTGGCTTCTATCGCTCAAAAAGAAAGCATCAGCTACGAACCGGACGGCCTGCACATCATCGCACAAAAAGCTGACGGTGGTTTAAGGGATGCATTATCCATGTTCGACCAGATCGTAAGCTTTTCCGGCGGAAATGTAACTTACCGCTCGGTAATTGATAACCTGAATATATTAGACTACGATTACTACTTTAACGTAACCGATAGCTTACTAAAAGAGGATACTGCCAATACACTCCTGCTATTTGATGAAATATTAAACAACGGTTTTGATGGCGCGCATTTCATATCAGGATTATCTGAACATTTGCGAAACTTATTGGTGGGTAAAGATTCCGCAACACTTAAATTATTAGAAGTAAGTGAGGGCATCAAAGCCAAATACTTGCAACAGTCGCAGGCATCAACAGTATCATTTCTTCTATCGGCAATGAATATTGCTAACCAATGCGACCTAAGTTATAAGCTGAGCAAGAACCAGCGCTTACAGGTTGAACTGGCCTTACTCAAGATGTGCCATTTGGTATCGGCCTTTAATTTGGCTGCTACGCCGCTAAACACAATGCCATCAGCAGAGGGGCAATTAAAAAAAAAACCTGATTCCGCAGTAAAATCAGAACCTGCTGCAGAGGAACAAGCCCCGTCACAGGCTACTATACCTGTATTAACAGAGGCTCCAACAGCTTATGTTCCAAATAAACCAGCTGCTGAAAAACCGGTCGAACCAATAAGAGAAACGCCGCTACCCACAGTTGAAAAGCCCAAAGTTTTTATCCCTAACCTGCATACGCCATCTACCTCGATAAAAATTCCCTCGTTAAAAGATTGGGGTAAGCAATCCCAAACGATGGTTGAGGAAGAAGAAGATCCTTATTTAAAAGGCGATAGCCGGGAAGATTTTGATATGGATAGCTTTTTGAAGTATTGGACGGACTATGCAGCTAAGCTAAAATCCGAAAATAAACATAATGTGCTGAGTGCCTTCAACGTGAATACACCGGTAATGTTAAAGCCCTATCAATTTGAAATTGTTGTGGGTAACAAAGTGCAGGAAAGCCTTTTTTTTAACGAGAAACCGTACATCCTTAACTTTTTACGCAGCAACTTGAAGAATTTCGCTATTGAATTAAATGTAAGGGTAGATGAACAGGTTGTTGTAAAAAAACCATACACCAACCAGGAAAAGTACCAGTACATGGCAACAAAAAATCCTCAACTTGCTGAATTGAAGAAGCGCTTTAACCTTGATTTTGATTAGTAAATAAATTAAAAAATAAACGGCCCGGTTTATAGCAAACCGGGCCGTTTATTTTTATAGATATGGTTGTTTATTTTCGGTCGTTTTTTGGATAACCTTCTTCGTCAAGGTCATCACGATCATCTTCCGGTGTGCGCGATAATATTTCATCAATCGGGTCAATTTCAACTTCTTCCTCGCCACCGATATGCATGCCCAGTTGGTCCACATCAGTTTCTAATGATTCATTAGGGATGTACTCATCGCTGGTATCATAAGGGTTGGCCTCATCATAGGTCGAGTTCATATCTTCACCATTTTTAGCGGTAGTTTTATAAGGATCAGGATGGTCATAATCCGGATTTTTACTTTTCACATCGTACTCATAGCTGTTATCTTCGGCATTATATTTTAATTGCTCGGAGTCAATTGTCTCGCCAAGTTCATCTTTAAGGGTTCTGTCCCTATCCACGCTGTCGTCTTCAAAAACGGGATCTGTATTGTCGTTAATCATAGGTTTTTAGTTAATGTATATAAATGTACCAAAACCTTGCCAAAATATCACCAAATTAAAAAAGCCTAAAAGTATAGCTCGTTCACACCTATATAGTTATTATTTTTGTTGATTTAGCCAGATGAATGACGTATGTCTATTCATGAAATTATCGCCAAATCCTGAAAAAACAACAATAATGTAAATAAATTGATGTTTACCTTTTTTTAGTTAAACAGGTAAGTTCAATTTTATATATTTGACTCCATTAAAAATAAATAGCATCTACAATGTCAAAAATTAAAGTAGCAAATCCTGTTGTTGAACTGGATGGGGACGAAATGACCCGCATTATATGGAAATTCATAAAAGATAAACTGATAGTACCTTACCTTGACCTTGATATTAAGTATTATGATCTGGGTTTAGAGTACCGTGATGAAACTAACGACCAGGTTACTATCGACGCTGCTAACGCTATAAAACAATATGGTGTGGGTATTAAATGCGCTACTATCACACCTGATGAGGCCCGTGTTGAGGAGTTCGGCTTAAAACAAATGTGGAAATCACCAAACGGGACTATCCGTAATATATTAGATGGTACTGTTTTCCGTGAGCCAATTGTAATGAACAATGTACCGCGTTTAGTACCAAACTGGACTGCTCCGATATGTATAGGCCGTCACGCTTTTGGTGACCAATACCGTGCCACCGATTTTTTAACTAAAGGAAAAGGTAAATTAACCATCAAATTCACACCTGAAGATGGCAGCCCTGAGCAATCATTTGAAGTGTTTAACTTTAAAGGTGATGGTGTTGCTTTAGCAATGTACAATACTGATGAATCTATCAAAGGTTTCGCGCATGCTTGCTTTAACCAGGCATTAATGAAAGGATGGCCTTTATACTTATCTACTAAAAATACCATCCTGAAAAAATATGATGGCCGTTTTAAAGATATTTTTGAAGAGATCTACCAAAACGATTACAAAGAAAAATTTGCTGATGCCGGTATCACTTATGAGCACCGTTTAATTGACGACATGGTTGCTTCTGCATTAAAATGGAACGGTAACTTTGTTTGGGCTTGTAAAAACTATGATGGCGACGTACAGTCGGACACAGTAGCACAAGGCTTTGGTTCATTAGGTTTAATGACCTCAACTTTAGTTACACCTGATGGAACTGTAATGGAAGCTGAAGCAGCACACGGGACAGTAACACGCCACTACCGCGAGCACCAGGCAGGCAGACCTACATCAACCAACCCAATTGCGTCGATCTTTGCATGGACACGTGGTTTAGAATTCCGTGGTTTGTTGGATAACAATCAGGAGCTTATCGATTTCTGCAAAGCTTTAGAAGAAGTTTGTATCGAAACTGTTGAAAGCGGCAAAATGACCAAAGATTTGGCTATCACCATAAAACCAAAAGTAGAGCACGGTACTGATTACCTGTACACCGAAGAGTTTTTAGAAGCGATTAACGATAACCTGAAAAAGAAGTTAGGTAAATAACTTATCACTAAGTATAAAATGAAAGTCCGCGTAGATAATATGCGGACTTTTTTGTTAATTCATTTTATAGAATTTAGTAAGCAGTTCTATAATTTCTATATTTGTTTTATGGTTGATCTGGATAAAATAAAAAATATGCTGGCTGTTTTGAAGCCGGAGCTTTTATTGAAATATCCTATTGCCTCTATGGGCTTATTCGGATCGATAGTGCGTGATGATTTCACTGAAGAAAGCGATATTGATATTATTGTAGAGTTTAACGGGAAAATAGGAATAGAATTTGTAACCTTAGCTGAAGAACTCGAACAAAAACTTAACCGTAAAGTCGATCTTGTATCGAGAGGTGGCATAAAGCAAAAATATTTCGACGTAATAGAGCCACAAATAATTTATGTCTGAGCGTCACCCAAAACTTCTGTTATCAGACATACTTGAGAGCGCAGAGAAAATTGTTAATTACACTCAAAGCTTAACTTATGAAGATTTTATAGCAGATAGTAAAACTATCGATGCTGTGACAAGAAACTTTGAGATAATTGGCGAAGCAGCTAATAGATTGCCTGACGAAATAAAGGAAATTTATACTGAAATAGATTGGTATAAAATACGAGGGATGAGAAACAGAATTGTCCATAATTACTTTGGTTTGGATTATAAAATTATATGGTCAACTAAAGAGGATTACTTACCTAAATTAATAAATCAAATACAAACTTTAATAGATAACTACTAATATATACTACAATCCATGTCAACATTATACCCTTTAAAATTTAAAACCATTTACAAAGACAAGATCTGGGGCGGGCACAAGATCAATACTTACCTGCATAAAGATTTCGGTGACCTGCCTAATTGCGGCGAAACCTGGGAAATATCAGGTGTAAAGTCTGATGTATCAGTAATTGCTGATGGTGAATTGAAAGGGCAGTCATTAGCTGACCTGTTAGAGCAATATAAAGACCAGTTAGTGGGTAAAAAGGTATATGATCACTTTGGCAATATCTTCCCTTTGCTGGTGAAGTTTATTGATGCTAATGAAGATCTGTCTATCCAGGTTCACCCGGATGATAAGTTGGGAAAAGAGCGTCATAACTCATTCGGTAAAACCGAAATGTGGTATGTTATCGAAGCTGATCCGGGTTCAACGCTGATTGCCGGTTTTAATAAGGAATTAACTCAACAGGAATATTTAGATACATTTAACAGCGGGCATTTAACAGATGTGCTGAATAAGGAAGATGTAAAAGCAGGCGATGTTTTCTTTTTACCTGCGGGTAGGGTGCACACGATCGGCAAAGGGTTGTTGATCGCTGAAATTCAGCAAACATCAGATATTACTTACCGTATTTATGATTTTGACCGTGTGGATGACAAAGGTAATAAGCGTGAATTACACGTTGAAGAAGCCCTGGCAGCTATCGACTACAAACATTATCCTGAATATAAAACCAAATACACACCAACAAAAGATGAAACTGTTCATTTGGTGACCTGCCCTTACTTTACTACTAACTTATTGGATTTTGATAAAGGCGTATCTAAAGATTATTCAAAACTGGATTCATTTGTAATACATGTTTGTGTAGAAGGAGCTTACACATTGAAATACAACAATCAAGATTATGAAGTGAAAATGGGGGAGTGTATCCTGCTTCCAAAAGTAGTTGATCATGTTGAATTGGAAACTATTAAGGGCTTTAAAATATTAGAAAGTTATATTGAGTAAACGCCTTTGTCATTTTGACCATTGAAAGAAATCTTCTTTTATGCAATTGAACTTTGCAAGCGAAGAAGATTTCTTTTCATTCCTCACTCGAAATGCCAATCGTTATTTCTTATGAACCCTCCCACCAATAAAATCGCAGAAAAAGTTTTCCTGTTCTATAAGTTTATAACCATTAGTTTCAAAAACCTCGTCAATTCCCGGCAATTGTGATGCTTCAATACCGCAGGTTACTTTAAAAAAAATAAACATCGTCTTTAACATCAACTGCTGCCACCATTTGCCGGTTAACTGAAAGCTGGCGTTAAGCCATGAGCCGTTTGGCTTGAGTAGTGTATTGATGCTATTAAAGATAATTTCCAGGTTTTGCTGGGTGAAGTTGTCTAACAAAAAAGGTGTTAAAACTACATCAAAATCTACCGGCAACTCGATATTTTCAATGGCTTCATTAATAAAAATAACTTGATTATTTCCTGTATTTCTTTTTTTAGAAAACGCCATCATATTTGGTGCGATCTCTACATAAGTGATCGCTAAACCAGATGGATGAATACGTGTTAATTCTTCCAAAATCCAGCCTGTACCACCACCTACAATTAATAACTTTGAGTTATCCGGAATATGATTCAGTAGATAGACCTGGGCATTAACCAGCGCTTTACCATAAACAATCCGCGCTAGGCCATCATAAAACCAGGCGGAATTGTTGTAATTGGCGGCCATTATAATTTAAAGCTAAAAGAATTGAAGAGCAACAGTATCAGGTATTGCAATATCAATACGCCGTCTATCCAGAAGAAATAATAATAATCGTTTTTTTCGATGGTTGAATGGAAGATGAGCCAACCAGCCAGAACCGCGGTTATGGTAAGTGCGAAAAAGTCATTATTAAAGCCGTTGTTCCTAAACAAAAATAGTAATACTACGTAGCCAATCAGTATGATCTGGCAAAACAGGTAGGCCTTTTTTTCGCCGTAAATTACTGGTATGGTTTTTAAGCCTAATTGATAATCATGAAACAGATCCCGGATATCAAAAGGCATGGTTAATGCGCCAATGAATAAAAAGCGTTTGGCTAAAAGAATGGTAATATCTCTTAAAGATATGTTTGTTGTATGCGCGTGCAATGATTCCATCACCGGCAGTAAAACAGTGCTCATGGACCAAACCAGCGTGATGAGGAATTGCTTTAAGCCCGGAATATTGCGAAGCCCGAATTTTTTGTCACCCAAAGTAAATAGGGGCAGGCTATAACAAAAAGATATAACCGCCAAAAAGATCAGCATGATCTTCGATTCCATTGAGATCTGGAAAAACAGCGGGGCTAATGATAATATAGCAACAATTGCCATGGTGATCATTAACCGGTAATGTTTAAAATACCAAACCTCGCGCATGGTGGAGGATTTCAATAATTTTTTAGGCCTGCCGATGAAAATGCTGAAGTTGTAAATGCCTAAGGTTGAAGTAAAAAGTAAAACCAATACAACAGGTATAGGCTTTGCACCAATTAAGTAGAAGGTAACTAATCCCTGCGCAACTGCGCATAATGCCATGAAAACATTGCTGAAAAGAGTGAAATCAACAATTGAACTTAATAGTTTTTTCATGTATGGGGCTGAAGTTGCGAACGCGTTTTATGCGGATAGGTTCAAATATCGCAACAATCTTTGTTAATATTTAGAGGGGATAAAAAAAATGTCATTCTAAACGAAAGCAAAGAATCTGTACACAGTTAATCAACTTACAGATTCTTTGCTTTCGATTGGAATGACACGGAGCTAATTAATAGCGGTCATCATCTATATCCAAATCGTCATCATCCGGTTCCAAATTAAACAGGCTGTTGAACATGTCTGAAAACGCGAAGCCATTATCTAAAAATCCTTTATTTAGTTGCGAGAATTCAGCCAGGCCATGTAAAACAAACTCCATCAATAATAATTGCTGATTTTCGCTTAAACGCGGGTGCAACTTTTTAACCAAATCTTTTAAGCCAGTTACTGCATTCAGGTTCTTTTTATAATCAACTAATGATAAGTCATCAACCAACGACAAGTTATTACCGTTGCTGAACCACGCGATAATTTCGGCATATGGATTTGGTGCTTTTCCCTTTTTAGCTTTTTCCGGATCAGGAAAAAACTGTACCAGCATGGTTTTAATAGCCTTGCCGATAAGCATGTTAGCTACCTTTGCAGGGCCTTCTAACTCACCTTCGTAAACTAACTCGATCTTACCGGTAATCGCCGGGATAACGCCTAAAAAATCGCTGATACGAACAAATGTGCTTGCCTCGCGATTGATTATCATGCGCCTTTCTGCATTACTGATCAGATTTTCGTAGGCTGATATGGTTAAACGTGCAGATACCCCTGATTTTTTATCGATATATTCAGAGTTACGCGCTTCGAAAGCGATCTGTTCGATCATATTCTTAACCAAGCCATCAGCCTCAATAGTTGTTTTTTGCTCCGGCGATAGTAAAGCTTCTTGTTGGGTAATTTTGCGAGAAATTTCAACAGTACGCGGGTAGTGCGTTAAGATTTGACTCTCAATCCTGTCCTTTAATGGTGTAACTATCGATCCGCGATTGGTATAATCTTCAGGATTTGCAGTAAATACAAATTGGATATCTAATGGTAAACGCAATTTAAAACCACGGATCTGGATATCCCTTTCTTGTAAGATATTGAACAACGAAACTTGTATACGTGCCTGCAAATCGGGCAACTCGTTAATTACAAATATACCGCGATGCGCACGTGGTATCAAACCGAAGTGGATCACGCGCTCATCGCTGTAAGTCAATTTCATCGTAGCGGCTTTGATCGGGTCAACATCACCAATTAAATCGGCAACGGTAACATCAGGAGTAGCCAGTTTCTCAGTATAACGATCAGAACGGTGCAACCAGGCGATAGGTGTCGCATCGCCTTTCGCTAAAACCTCGTTATGGCCAAACCAAGAGATTGGTGCCAATGGGTCATCAAATAGTTCTGATCCCTCAATATAAGGTACATATTCATCCAGTAGATTTACCAGCAAGCGCGCGATACGTGTTTTTGCCTGTCCTCGTAAACCTAAAAGCAAAATGTTATGGCGCGAAAGTATGGCAGTTTGCAGATCAGGAATTACCGTATCCTCAAAACCGATTATACCCTCAAAACCACCTTCACTTTTTTGTAATTGGGTAATCAGGTTTGTTCTTAATTCATCTTTAACCGAACGGCTTTTGTAGTCAGTTTTTTTTAACTGGCCAAGGGTTGTTATTTCAAGTAGTTTGCTCATTCTTTATAATTTGAAATTTTGTTGATTTGAAAATCTGAAGATTAAAATATAATTACATTTCAAATCTTCAAATAAGGGCATCCTCAAATCATCTAACAGTTCTTCTCCTGTTTTTAATATAGTCCTCAAAAATGTATTCACCCAAACCATTTAATGAGCTGTAGAATGCCTTGCCGCCATTAGTCTCAGTAAATTTGCGCACAAACTGCTGCAAGTAAGGGTCTTTAGCTATCATAAACGTAGTGATAGGGATCTTTAACCTTTTACATTGAGCCGCCATGTTCAGCGTTTTGTTAACCACTTTACGATCAAGCCCGATGCTGTTTTTATAATACTTGGTGCCTTCCTTTAAGCAGGTTGGCTTACCATCCGTGATCATAAAAATTTGCTTGTTTGATGTTTTCCGGCGGCGTAATAAATCGGTAGCTAATTCCAAACCTGCATACGTATTGGTATGGTAAGGCCCAACCTGTAAATAAGGCAGATCTTTTAGCGTAATGGGCCATGCGTCGTTACCAAAAACTACAATGTCCAAAGTGTCCTTAGGATATTTAGTTCTGATCAGTTCAGCCAAAGCCATCGCTACTTTTTTGGCGGGAGTGATCCTGTCCTCGCCGTAAAGGATCATGGAATGCGATATATCGATCATCAGCACGGTAGAGGTAAGGGTTTTGTAATCCATTTCCTCAACTTCCAGGTCGCGCTCGGTCATCATAAAATCGCCGATACCGTGATTAACCTGGGCATTATGGATCGATTGTGTCATATCGATCTGATCCAGGCTATCACCAAACTCAAACTCCCGGCGCTCAGAATTTCTTTCATCACCCTGGCCGGAGTTAGGTGACCGATGATTGCCTTTACCTGATTTTTTAAGCTTACCAAAAATTTCCTCAAGTGAAGCCTGGCGGATGCTTTGTTCCGTTTTGCCGGTGATACGAAATTCACCGTTCTCTTTATTTTCGTCTAAATAGCCTTTTTGCTTAAGCTCGTCAATAAAATCACCCATACCATAATCGTCATTGGTAATGTTGTATTGTTTGTCGAGCTCGTTAAGCCAGGCCAAAGCTTCGCCTGCATCGCCCGATGTATAATTAAGCAATTCAAGAAATAACTTCAGTAATTCTTCAAATCCCCCTTTAGGGATCTCATTGGGTTGAAACTTGGAAAATCCAAAACCGCGCATAGTGTACCTTTCTGTTATAAAATAACGGAATATTTTGCGCAAAAGTTTGACTTGGGCCCGATTATATTCAATTGTTAGTTAGGAATGACAAAAGAGAGTGTAAATTAATCAAAATGTAATTGAGAGGAACAAAGCAATTGCATTTAGCATAACGGACTACGCAAAGTCCGCGATTACTTTGTTCCTCAGAATAAGATGATAATAATTTCTTGGATTACTAATTCCTTTTCAGCACCGTATGCGCCTTAGTATCGTCACACTCAATATCCAAACCTATTGAATCAGGATAGATTTTCCCAGTGTGGATCAGCACCATTTTATCAAGTGCCACATCAAAGCTGAAAGTATTTCCTTGGATCTGGCCATCGTTGATTTGCAGATCGCCATGCGGGCCACGAACGGTGCCGGTTAATTTATCGCCATCAACCTTAAAATTATAATTTAATGGATACTGATTACCGTCTTCGGTTCTTAAAGTTCCTGTCCATTGGCCGTTAAGGGCGCTTGTGGCTGCAAGTGCTACCAACACAAAGCACAACAAAATCGATAATAAAAACGCTTTTTTCATGGTGTTTTTTTTATCGGGATAAAGTTACTAAGGCAATAAAACCTGAGAATTAACCAGCTGTTAAATTTTCATAAGTAATTGATAGCGAACGTTAAATTATTATTTCCCCGGGGTGTTGTAATAGTAGATAGGAGAATAAACACCTTCGCTGGTGGTATAGTAGCCTTTACCATCGGGAGTAAAGCCAATGGCCTCACCTTGCTTTTCCATATAATAAGGCAGCTCTTTAGGTTTTTGAGTGAGCATCACCTTCCAAACAGGTTCATTTAACGGGCGCTGCCAATAGTAAACCTTGTCATAGCTTTTTAATAATATCTGCGTTCCATCTTTGGATATATCTCCGGCTGTTATCCATTTTAATGGTTTA
Organism: Mucilaginibacter sp.; assembly: GCF_965225845.1. Taxonomy (GTDB): domain Bacteria; phylum Bacteroidota; class Bacteroidia; order Sphingobacteriales; family Sphingobacteriaceae; genus Mucilaginibacter. Next base: position 2,504,053 of record NZ_CBDDBL010000002.1, on the reverse strand, counting down.
ATACCGTTAAAAAATAATTTACCATGTAAGGTAAGCGTTACAGTGTCATTAGGTTTATAAATAAGCGGCGTGGAGTAAATGCCAACAGAATCGCGGCGTTTTGAAACAATATATATCAATTTTTCAATTGGATCTATCATCAGTGTTTCAGCATCTTTTGGCCCGTCAGGATATTTTAGATGGATAGGAACTGCTTCCGCATGTTTAATTCCGGTATCTGCCCAGCTTTTTTCTTCTTCCATTCTGTAAATAGTTAAATAGGGCCTGGTGGAAAAATTGTCTCCGATGTCACCATCATATAAGTAACTTTTACCATTAACAGGGCCTGGGCCCACGGCTATATCTTCACAGTCGGCTACGCCTAAATTTTCTTTAGGGTCGCCTTTAAAGTAAATGGTAGCATGATTTTTTCCATCTGGTTCAATCGTAAAAACGCGGCTGGTGTCACCACTGTCATTCTCCACATAATAAAGATTATCATTAATCCCCGATGCTGCTATTCCGGATATTTCGTCCATATCTCTGTTCTGCAAAGTTCCGGTGATGGTTTCTTCGCGTTGCTCATGCTTGTGCCAGGCATGCGCGCAAAAAAAGGCTACAATTAGTATTGGGATTAAAATTTTAAGCTTGGTGGGGTTAGTCATGCCTTACAATATCGGCAAAAGTACAAAAAGCATATCGTTTGGTTGTGTGGTAATTTTTGATTGCAACTTGCCTTAAAAAATGGTCGGCAAGCTGTAATCACAACTTGCCGACCATAAAAAAAATATAAACTCAAATTTTAAACAGCCGCGGCTGCTACTTCTAATTCCATATCAGGTTTTGATACATCCGTTAAAGCTACTTTACCACGCTCCCTGCGTAAAATCCTATTAAATAAAGAAATCTCACGATCAAACAGGAACCGGAAAAATAATTTCGTCCAAGAAGTGTGATAGTATAAAGTCTCATAATATTCAGGAGCAGTTTTCTTTATCTGCGGAAGCTTGTTCCACGGGATAGAAGGAAAATCATGATGCTCATTATGGAAACCTACGTTAAATGCAACTGCATTAAAGTTGCCGTAGTAGCTATAAGTTTCCTGCTCAACGCTGTGAGTAAGGTAATGTTCCTGTACCCAGCGCGCACCCAGCGGGTGTAATCCAACTGAAAAAGAGAAGCTCAACAATAAGAATGCCAGCGCGTGCCAGCCCATAAAGTAAGCAATGGCAGTAGTAAACACAACTTGTACCAATAAGTTGGCTACAACCCACCAGTCGAATGTTTGCAACTCGCGTAAGCGGGATAAACGGAACACCTGGAACAACGGGTAAAATAACAACCAGATAGCTTTACCGAAGAATGAGTTGTTGATCAGTTTAGCTTCCCAACGGTTAGGCAAGTCGGCGTCAAGCTCATGTACACCCTGGAAAGAGTGGTGTTTAATATGGTAGCGCTCAAACGAAATTGAGCTTGGAAAAATTTGCGGTAAATTAGCGAATATACCTGCCCAGCGATTAGCCGAACGACCTTTAAATAACAGTTGGTGCGCACATTCGTGGATCATTACAAACAAGGCGTGGTCAGCAAATGCACCAATTAAATAGGCTGCTCCGAAAACCCACCACCAGGATTGGTCGCGTAAAACCCAGGCTAAAACAACTTGTAAAGCTACCAGGCCTGTAATGGCAAAGATAGTTGCAGGATTTTTTCCGATCAGGTCTCGCATTTGCGGAAACTGTTTCAGGATTTTTTTTGTACGAATACGGTGCGGCTCTGAAGCTTCTGAGTAAACGAAATCGGTCTTATTGATCATATAGTTTTAAAATGGTTTATTATAATTAAAACCGTGATTGGAATGGTTGATTTTGGTTGTTTATTGTTATTAACGTTGAGTTTCAATAATAGATATAAAAATCGGTAAAAAATGCTGTTTTGTAAATATTATTAAAAATTTAATACTTCATCTTGAATGTGCCTGCACTTAATAAAATAAGAAAATCATAGACTTTTACGCCAATGTTGTACAAACTGTTTGTATTGATGATTACCAACCTTAAAATACAACCGATAAATATCTGTTTTAATTCTGAAGAAAGATTGTATTTGCGATAGCTTGTATTAATACTACTAAGGTACAGAATTAATAAATATAAAGTACTGACACTGTTTTGTCAGTACAATTGTTTTATTACGCAGGAAGATATTTAAAAATAGGCTAATCTGAACTGAAATTTAAAACAATTTAGCTATAAAAGCGTTTATAATGTACAATAACTCATCATCATGAAACCTGCTGAAAAACAATATAAATTCATCAACAGCGAAACAGGATACGTGATACATTACCACACCTTGAATTGCGATCGCTCCGAGGATAAGGTAAAAGAAGAGCTGGACAACGTTAAAGCCCAGGTAGCCATTAAGAACAATATTTTTGTAGGGACGGTGTATTGGGAAGTGATGAAGGATGGGGAGTAACCTTAGTCGCTAAAATTTTCTGGTGTTGTTTTAGAGAAATATACCTTTTTACCTGTCCTGGTTATGCAATACTGAGGGTTTTTAATATCTTGTAAAGGATAACTTCCATCGGCATAAACGCCAAAACCGAATTGACAATCACCGCTAACGGTTTTTATAATTATTTTATTCGCTTTTTTTATGAATACGAGTTTACAATCCTTAGCTGTATCTTTTGGTAGATACTCGTAATTTCCAGTTGCATTATTAAAAGTAAGTTTTCCATACATCGCGCCTGAGTCGTAACTAGGGGCTCCTTTCCCGGCTTCTAAATAGAAATATATCTTATCCTGGTTAAAGTAATGTACTTTTAAAAGTTGATAAGCGTCATTTGATGTCTTTTTGCCAAAATATTGCGAATATGTACCTTGAATAGGTTTTTGTGACGGCCATCCCACAATACTTAATGCGAACATTAAAATTAAGTAACGCATATTATATCCCCAAAACCCCCTTCAACTTCACATAACCCGATTTACTCACTGGTATCTTGGCGCCGGATTTCAGAATGGCGAGGTGGCTGTCTTTTTCGTATGGGTCAATACGAGTAATTTGCTGTATGGCGATGATGTAGGAGCGGTGTACGCGTACAAAATAGCGGGGATCGAGCATTTGCTCAAAGAAATTCATCGTTTTATTTTTGAGGTAGGAACCTTCCTGTGTGAATACGCTTACATAGTCGTCATCAGCTTGCAGGTATTGTACATCCTGTACCGGTATGATCTTTACCTTGGTACCGGTTTTTACTACGATGCGCTCGTGCTGGGCAGGAGATGAGGCAACGGCTTCAAGCAGATCTTCCGTCTTTTTGGTTTGCTGTGCAGGGGCCGGTGATTGCGCCAGGTATTTTTCAATGGCCTTGTTAAACCTGTCCTTACTAAAGGGTTTTAACAGGTAATCAACTGCGTGTGCCTCGAAAGCTTTGATCGCGTATTCATCAAAAGCGGTGGTGAAAATTACTGACGGCGGCTGCTCCACCAACTCCAGCATTTCAAAACCATTGATTTTTGGCATTTGTACGTCAAGGAAAATCAGGTCGGGTTGATGCTGCTGGATTGCCTTAAGTCCCTCAAAACCATCATTGCATTCCTGCAGAACCTCAATCTGGTCGCTGAATTGCTGCAAATATTCAAGCACCACCATACGTGCTAATGGTTCATCGTCAATAACTAAAGCGCGTTTCATATTACCTGCGGAATTTTAATAATAGTTGTAAATATATTATCATTTTGATGTGTTTCCATCAAATCGTTCCTTGCAAATAATAAATATAATCTTCGTTGTACACCACGTAAGCCAAAACCAGTTCCTTTTGGTCGCGATGTTTGCGGGTCATATGGGTTTTGAACCATCACCACCAGGTTATTGCCATCAATTTCGCCACGAATGCTCACGGTTACTTTTTCAGTGGTATCATACAAACCAAATTTAATAGCATTCTCAACCAAAGGCTGTAACAGCATAGATGGCAGCAAAGCTTCGCCGCAATGCTTGTCGCAGCTGATCTCGGTATCCAAACGGTGACCGAATCTTACCTTTTCAATATCCAAATACAAATTCAAATGCTGCAGTTCATCACTTAAAGGCACTAACAATTGATCGTCCTTTTTTAAAGTCCCGCGCAAAAAGTCGGATAGCTGGTGGATCATCTTGCGGGCTTCATCCGGTTTAAAACCGATGAGCGCATTTATAGAATTTAGGCTATTGAATAAAAAGTGCGGCTGTAATTGCTGGCGTAAATTATATAATTCCGCGTCGCGGGCAAGCTTCTCAGCTTCAGAACGGCGTTTCTCAGTTTCTTTATGATCCAGTTGGGAGTACCATAACATGCTGATCATCGCCATCCAGCCAACGGCCAAAAAATCGGTACAAAATCGTATGGTAAGAGAGTTGGTCAAAAAAATCATGTAAGCCGCGCTCGAACTCAGGTAAGGGATTATCCAGCGACAACCAGCTGTGCAAACTCCGGCCAAAGCAATGCACCAGATCAGCAGGTTAATATAACTGCCTTTGCCAGGCTGATAATAACGCAGGTTATTGTTGATAAGCCAGCAAGCAGCGGCAAGCAGTATAGTGTTAACGATCCCATCGGTTAAGGCTATGTACCAAATAAAACCAAAACTATGTATAATGTAAGTTAATAGCCCGGCCCATATAAGGCCGCAGGCTATAAACAGACTGTATAATCTTGATGATATTAACTGTGGTGTAGCCAAAGCTTACGTTTTATTTGTAATTAATAACTGCGAACATCAACACCGGCAAATATGGATACGCCTTTCAGTACCAGTATTTTGTCGTTATCCAGTGCGCCCCTGTTAATGCGTTTATCATCCACACTGGCGAAAACCGCAGCAAGGTCGGATACTACCTGCCAGTTTGAGGGTACGATAATTTTGGTGCCGCCAAATATTTGGGTAATATCTATCACAACACGACCCTGGATGTTAGCTTGCGTAAAATCAAGCTCGGCACCGCCGAACACGTTCACAATTTCACCGCCTTTAAAATCTTTAGAAAGGATTATCTTTTTAACCCCGCCAAAAATGGATACGGCATCCAGGTAATCATCACCCCTAAATTGCGAATGCCCGGTTGGTCCACCGACGGGAGGTATGTTGGTTGAAGATGAGCCGGCGGTAGTATTTGTCGTTTCGCCAATAGTAGGTTCAACAGGTGTAACAGGGGTTATTACCGGTTCAAAAGGGTTAGTGCCATATTTTTTGCTCCATTTATCATCCCATTTTTGTCCCCATTTATCTTGGCCAAAACTTTTATTGCGTTTTGTGATGAGCCATATACCAAACCCAATAATTGCCAATGGCCATATCAGGTTGTGCATGCGGTGACCGGGGAATATATCATCTGATATAAATACCAAACCTATAAGCACCATTATTAACCAAGACGAGTTACGAAAGTTATTTTTTGCGCCAATCCATAATCCCCAAATGATCAGCCATGATGGCCAGGAGAATAACCAGTTAGGAATGAAAAAGAAATCTAATTGCTGGAACAGAAAGCTTATACCCAAAATCAGCAGTAGTAAACCAACCAGCATTTTTCCATTGCCGGGTTTGTTTTGATTAGGATTTTCTATATCGATACTCATGATCTATATCTTATTAAATATTGTTGTCGAAATTATGAAATTGATCCGCTACGTTTTTCCCAGTTCTGGCCGTTCCATTTTTGGTTGTGCCTTGCCAGCATATTAATGCCGATAGCAACAAACAAAAGGGGCCATAGCGAGGCTATGCCTAACGAAGGTATAATATTAGGTAATAAAAACAGAACGCCAAGGCCTGTAATAAAAATCCAGCTGGATTTTGTGAAATTATGCTTGGAACCGATGTATAAGCCAATCACGATCATGATAACCGGCCAGCTGAAAACCCAATGCGGGAATAGGAAGAAGCTGGCGCGGTGCAGCAAAATTGCCAGGCCAAATAACAGCAAGCCGAAGCCTAAGGTTGTGTTTTTATTATATTTATGTTGAGTATTGTTGATTTGATTTTCCATGATCTATTGTATTTTAAATAATAGATCAAATATATAGCGAGGACATACCCGAGCCTATATTATATAGGTGGCGTGGTTTAAGAAGTCGGTGAATGGGGGAGAGTAGTCGGTGAAAAAGTTGGGTAGATGATAAGGGATGAGAGAATAATAGTTTTTTCTATATTTAAAGCCAATTATAAACCACATACAATGTCACGAGAAACAGATTTAAAACTTCCGGATAATAATATAAAGGAAACAGGAAATGCAGCCAAATCTATTATCGTAATATACAACGTTGTAGGATTTTTGGCGGGTTTCTATATGCTTTTTGGTGATAAACTGAGTGGGGTTATAATCGTTTTGATATATCCACTTTTGGGTATAATTATAGCTTTGTTTAGTGGGGGGAATATTAAGCTGATTGATAATGGCAAAAAATGGCTTGTAGAATCTATCAACGCAGGTTTCATGGTTTCAATCGTATTCCTTTGTCTAAATTCTGTTGATGTGTATACTTTGTTTCAAACAAATAACCTTTGGCTTCCTGTTATAGTTACAAGTTTAGTTGTATCAGTAATGATATTTAAAACCGGAATTAAACCGGGGATAAAACAGGACGGCACAAGCTCAATATTTATGTACATACTGGCCATAGCATATGGCTACGGTGCGGCCAGGGAGATTAATTGTACGTTCGATAAATCAGCTCCGCAAATTTATCATGCTGTAGTGTTAAATAAAACAGAACATAAGGGCAAGAGCAATTCATACTATTTTACTTTGACACCATGGGGACCAATGACCCGGGTGAAACAGCAGGAGATTGATGGCCTGTTATATAATCATACCAAAATAGGAGATACTGTAAAGGTAAACTTTAAGCAAGGGTTATTGCATATTCCCTGGTTTGTGGTTGTTAAAAACTAAACCGCCGGTTCCTGCTGACTTAAACAATGGAAACTGCCTAATCCCCAAATGATATCAGTGGAATCGATGCCTACCACTTTTCTATCAGGGAAGCATTTTTGCAGGATCTCGAGCGCCTTTGTATCATTGTCGCAACGGAAGGTTGGTAATACTACAGCCGCATTCGCGATGTAAAAATTAGCGTATGATGCCGGTAAGCGCTGGCCATCATAAATAACAGGCATTGGCATGGGTAGTTCCACAATATTTAATGGTTCACCGTTATGCAGGCGCATTAGTTTTAGCTTGTCGAGGTTTTCCCGCAGGATGTGGTAATTATCATCTTTAGGATTGTCCTCCACTACGGTAACAACCGTATCTTCGTTTACAAAACGGGTAATATCGTCAATATGGCCGTCGGTATCATCGCCTACAATACCATCGCCCAGCCAAAGGATCTGCACAGCACCGTAATAGTTTTTCAGGTAACCCTCTATTTGTTCTTTGGTTAGATGCGGGTTGCGGTTTTCATTGAGTAAACAAGCAGTTGTGGTAAGGATAGTTCCTTTGCCGTTGAACTCAACAGAACCGCCCTCCATCACAATACCCGGGTTAAATACCGGCAGGCCGAAATGTTCGCCAATTTTAGTTGGGATTACATCATCCAGGTCAAAGGGAGGGTATTTGCCGCCCCATGCATTATAGCCCCAGTCGATGATCACTTTTTCTTTAGTATCAGGGTTGATCAAAAACGCGGGCCCGTGGTCGCGGCACCAGGCATCATTAGTCGGGAATTGGTAAAATTCAATTTTACTTAGGTCAGCGCCAACAGCAATTAATTGCTCTTTAGCAAAAGCCTCCATTTGTTCATCCTTCACGTTAATACGTACTATCTCACCTTCAGATACTATCTTGATGAACTCTGAATATGGCTTATAGATCGATGCTATCTTACCCGGCCACGATTCTTCTTTATGCGGCCAGCTTAACCATGTGGCAGTATGTTTTTCCCACTCAGCAGGAAAATGGAAACCCTGCGCAGCAGCGTATTCGGTGGTGTTAATCTTCATCAATCAGTCTTTTTGTAATTGGCTGATAAGAATCTATACGGCGGTCGCGTAAAAATGGCCAGTGACTGCGGTAGTAATCAGATTTATTCAGGTCAAGGTCTTGAATAATAATTTCTTCTTCATTATGCGATGCCTGGTAAAGCAGTTTACCAAAAGGATTGGCTACAAATGATCCGCCCCAAAAATCAACACCGGCTTCGTGGCCTACACGGTTTACGCTAACCACGTGTACGCCGTTGGCAACCGCGTGCGAACGCTGGATGGTTTGCCATGCATTGTATTGGTCAACATTGGTTTCGTTGTCCTGCGTGGTTGCCCATCCGATAGCTGTTGGATAGAATAATATTTCAGCACCCATCAACGCCGTAATGCGGGCGGCTTCGGGGTACCATTGGTCCCAGCAAATTAGTACGCCAATTGTGGCATATTTTGTTTTGAATACCTTGTAACCTAAATCGCCGGGAGTAAAGTAGAATTTTTCGTAAAATCCGGGATCATCCGGTATATGCATTTTGCGGTATTTTCCTAAATAGGCGCCGTCGGCATCTAAAACCGCGGTAGTATTATGGTAAACGCCCGCAGCGCGTTTTTCGAATAATGAAGCGATAATCACCACATTTAATTCGGCAGCTAAAGATGAAAGTGTATCGGTAGAGGGGCCGGGAATGGCTTCAGCTAAAGCAAAATTGTCGTAATTCTCTTCATCACAAAAATATAGCGATGTAAATAATTCCTGTAAGCAAACAATCTGCGCGCCTTGTTGGGCGGCTTCACGTACTTTGCTTATTGCTTTTTGTAAATTCTGCTCCTTGTTGGCAGTGCAGCTCATTTGCACCAATCCTACTTTAACATTACTCATGCCGCAAAATTAATATTATTGAATGGATTACGCCGTATTAGTTTTTTGATTTCACATACCGGTGACATTGAATTAAAATTAGCGGCAATGAGTTATTGTCCTTCAAAAATCTTATAATACATTTGTTTTCTTATTTGTAAGATATAATCCAGTTTAAATACAAAAATGCTACCCATGATGTCAGTTTATCACTCTATCAAAAACAATACAGGCAAATTATTAATGATGATTGCGCTATCAGTTTTCGTGCCGGCTTTTTCTTTCGCTCAATCCGGGAACGATTTCGGCGGTAGTGCTTTTAATGGAAAAAAACTGATCATCAGCACAAAAATTGGCTATATAGAAATAACACCCTATACTGCGGATGTGATCAATGTTACTTACAAACATAAGTTAGATGAAGCTGTAAAAAGTTATTCAACTGTCGGGCAGCCAACACTTGTAAAAGCTATCTATATTAATGATATAAGCTTTGCAGGTATTAAAACATCAGCATTAAAAGTATTGGTTGATAAAAGTGATCTTTCAATCAGCTTTATGGATAATCAAAATCATTTATTATCAAAAGCATTTAATTATGCCAAAACAGGTGATAGTTCTGCTGTGAATTTTAAATCAGATGGCAAAGAGGCTTTTTATGGCGGAGGTTCAAAAGCGATTTATATAAACAGGCGGGGAACAGTACTTCAGAACAACAACCAGGCACATTATGATTATCATTTCGGACAAACAGACATCAATATTACCATCCCTTTCATGGTATCAAGCCGTGGCTATGGTTTGTACCTGGATAATGCTTCCGAAGGAAGTTTTGATGTTTGTAAGACTGACGCTAAAGTTTTAGGCTATAAAACAACGTCGGGTTTGGTTAGCTTTTATTTTGTTGGTGGTGAAAAAATGGATGGGGTGTTGAAGAACTATACTTATCTGACTGGCCGGCAGCCTTTGCCACCACGCTGGACAATGGGTTATATTTCATCAAGATACGGCTATAAATCAGAACGCGAAGTTACTAATGTAGTAGATAGGACACGCGCAGCAGGAATCCCGATAGATGCGGTTGTATTCGATTTATATTGGTACAAGGCTGCTGAATTTATGGGGAACTACAATTGGGCACCCGACAGCTTTCCTGATCCTAAACGAATGTTAAGCAACCTGGCGAAGAATCACATCAAAGTAGTTACGATCAGCGAAACCTACATCACCAAAAAATCAGAAAATTATAAGTCTGCCATCGATCAGCATTTATTTGCGACAGACATTAACAAAAAAGGTGAGCCTTACCTATTCGATAAATTCTGGGCAGGGCCATCAGGCTTGCTTGATGTTTTTAAACCATCGGCACAGCAATTTTACTGGAACTTTTATAAAGCACGAATAAAAGATGGTACAGCCGGTTGGTGGTTTGATCTGGGCGAACCGGAAGTGAATAATGACAGTCTGCAATATATTGATGGAACTAACAAACAGGTACACAATGCCTATGCTTTAACCTGGGCCAAATTTGCTTTTGATGGATATCGCAAAGATTTTCCGGAGAGCAGGCTCTTGCTTTTGCCACGTTCAGGCTTTGCGGGGATGCAGCGTTATTCGACCTTCCCATGGTCTGGAGATATTGACCGTTCGTTTGCTGGGTTGAAAGCGCAGATACCGATCATCATCAGTATGGGATTAAATGGCGTTGGCTATATGCACTCGGATGCTGGTGGTTTTACCGGGTCGGGTGAAGATGAGGTGAATAAAGATTCTGAATTATATTCGCGCTGGTTAGAATTTGCTTCATTTGCACCTGTAATGCGCACACACGCAGGTGCCAGGCATTATTCTCCGGAACCTATCTTCTGGGATGATACTACCCGGTTAAGGGTAACTAAGTTTATTAAACTTCGATACGCCATGTTGCCTTACAATTATTCACTCGCTTATAAAAATACAACCACAGGCAGGCCACTCGTATTAGGTGTGAATTATTTTGAACCGGGAAATCAAAACCTGTCAAATGTTAACGATGAATATTTGTGGGGCGATGAAATGTTGGTTGCGCCTGTTATTGTAAAAGGGCAAACTACGAAAAAGGTTTTGTTTCCGAAAGGTGAGTGGGTCGGGTTTAATGACCACAAGTCTTATAAAGATTCTGCCGATGTGTATGCTCCGGTTGATAGTTTGCCATTGTTTGTAAAAGCAGGGAGCATTATCCCGATGGCAGCGCCATATACTTATACCGATCAATATGATGGCAAATCGCTTATCCTTAAATATTTTGTGGGTAATTTATCAGCTTCAGTAACATCCCAGTGGTTTTATGATGATGGTAAAGATCCGAAATCATTAACTGATGGAAAATATGATCTGGTTAATTTTGTAACAGAAGGGAAGGGTAAAACACATACTATAACTATATTGCCCAAACATTTAGCAGATAAAACAAAAAATTTTAGATTGATAGTTGAAGATAAACAATTGCAATCGATATCGTTCTCAAAAAATACAACGTACAAGATTGTAGTTGATGCAAATGGCAATAAAGAGGTTGATTTTACATGGAATGGTACTCCGTTAAATTTAATAGTTAAAACGTTATAACATAAAATTAATCATCGCTTTGCAATATGCCGATTTGGTAAAACAAATCGGTGTAATTTGATATTATAGATTGATTATAATTGCAAATTATTGTTAATGATGAAACCCCTACTTTTACGTGTTCTTTTTATAGTGTTATTTAGTTTTTTAGGGTTGCACACACTCTACGCCCAAAGCTACAGGGATCAGTTTACCTTAGAATTAGATAACGATCAATACATTGATCCTTACCACGACAGGTATTATACAGCCGGTACTTTTTTTACACTTACACATGCAATGCATCATGCGGATACCGGTAAGCTGCTAAAAAAGATCATAGAATATCAGCTTGGCCAGCAGATTTACACACCAAGCACGGCGCATATTTATAAACCAAGTTTATTCGACAGGCCATTTACCGGGTATCTATTCGGTAGCGTGGCGCTTAATTGGCTCTATGCTAACGAAGATGCACTAAAATTCACTGCTCAGTTAGGTACCATAGGCCCATGGTCGTTAGGAGAAGAAGTGCAGACCGGTTTTCATAAATTATTTAAGCTTTACCCGGTTGGCCCTTGGTATAAGTATGGCATCCAGAAAAACGACATCGGCTTGAACTTAAATTTAGATTACAAACAGCTTTTATACCGTAATGATGCCGGTTGGTTTGATATTGCTTTTGACCCTGATGCCGAATTAGGTAATACATTTACGTATGTTGATGCAGGCGCACAAATCAGGATTGGTGAATTAGGCAAATTTTTTAATTCGGCTGCTACAAATAGCCGGGTAAGCAGCACAGACCAGGGATCACAAAAACAGGAACTTTACTTTTTTGCCGAACCCCAATTTAGTTATGTGGCCTATAATGCGACTATACAAGGTGGCTTGTTTACACATGAAACAGGCCCTACGTTTGGTATTTATCATGAAGTTTTTATTCAGCAACTGGGAATTGAATATACCTCATCTCGCTGGTCGCTCAGTTATGATGCGTTTATTAAAACACGCGAAGTTAAAAGTACGGCGCTGGGTGACCAATGGGCTGCGCTAAACTTTGCTTACCGTTTTGGAAAGGTTAGATAATAACCCATCTTTATCCAGATTTTAATTTTGATGAGATACAAGTATATTTTAGTTTTAACAATAGCATTTGTAAGCTGTGCATTCACTGCAAGCGCGAATTACGCTTTTGATGCACGTTGCATGCAAGCTTACCGGGCCATATTCGACCTGCGACTGAATGAGGCCAGATCGCTTATTCAACAAGAAAAACAGCTGAGCCCGCAAAATGGTATCCCTGTTTTGTTGGACAACTACGTTGATTACATCACGCTGTTAACATCAGACAATAAGGCCGATTATAAACGTTTGCTTGGTCAAAGGTCGAACCGTTTGGATGCTTTGGAGGCTAATGAGGAGGAATCACCTTATTACTTGTATTCGCAAGCTGAAGTGTACATGCAATGGGGTTTGCTTAAAGGAAAGTTTGGCGATTATATGTCGTCAGCATCAGATCTGAAAAAAGCCCGAAACTTGTTGGAGGACAATGCCAAAAAATACCCTGATTTTTTACCCGATCAAAAATGCCTTGCCCTTATTAACGTTGTATTTGGCGCGTTGCCATCTAACCTAAAAAGTGTTGCCCGTTTTTTAGGTATGGCGGGGAATATTGAAGGTGGGGTAAGCCAACTTGAAAAATTACGTACGCAGGTTGTAGGCACCAAATATGCTTTTTATAAAGAGGAAATCGTTTTCTTTTTATGTTATATGAATATTGACGTATTGCATAAAAAAGATAGCTACGGTAAGCTTACGGCTTACCTGAATGATATGGATAGCAAAAGCCTGTTACGAATGTACCTACAGGGTTACGTGGCGGCCAAAACAGGGCATAATGATGACGCTATTGCTAATTTACAAGCGCTGCCGAAAGCAAACCAGTATATTCAGTTGCCAGTTGCGGATTATTTGCTGGCATGCGCAAAGCTTTGCCGGATGGATACTGACTCTTACTTATATTTTTTACGTTACATCAATGAGTATAAAGGCGAGAATTACATTAAGGACTCATATTTAAAGATAGCTTACTACTACCTGTTAAATAATGATGAGGACAAATACAATTCATACTTAAAGTTAGTAAGGAGCAAGGGTTATATAGCTGATGAAAAAGATCAGCAGGCTTTAAAAGAGGCAAATGATGCCCGTCCGGATAATGATCTGCTAAAAGCACGGTTTTATTTTGATGGCGGATATTATGCAAAAGCGTTAGCTCAACTACAAGGCAAAAAGGAAGCAGACCTGAAACTTCAACGGGATAAGATCGAATTGAACTATCGTTTAGGCCGGGTTTATCAATTATTGAATAAATACAATGAAGCTATTACTTGTTATAACCGCGCTATTGCTATCGGCAAAACATCAAACTATTATTTCGCGGCCAATGCAGCTTTGTGTATTGGGAATATTTATGAAAGTATTAAGGATTACAACCTCGCTGCCAACTACTATAACCAAGCTTTATGCATGCATCATCATGAATACCAAAATAGCATTGATACGCAGGCAAAAGAGGGTTTAGAGCGTATCAACCATTAAAGATCGTATGTAATCGGTTCGTTGGTAAAGCGGATGTTTTTTTCGATTGTTTGGATGTGAAACTGGTTTACTTTTAGTTTCAGCTCATTAAAATTAAAATCGTGATTGGTGCCGCAATCCAACATCGTAGTGGTAATGGTTGGATTTAAGCTTTCAAAATACTCTACCATCGTAGTACTCCAGATCAACTGGCAATCGCCTTTTATTTGTGGTACGATCTCATAAAGACCTTCATCAAACTGAATATAGCGGATATAACAGGTCTCTAAATTTCCTTGTGGGTAAAACAACAGCAGGTTGCCGGGTTCAGATAATATTTCAGCAGCATAACCAAAACTTTCTTTAATAGACCGTTTACCCGGGTCGATTGAAAAACTCCCCATATATCGGAGCCATTTATTTTTCTCCATTTGTTTTTTAACCGACATGATATAGAGTTTATTCATGCCTTTTTTTAGAAAGAAACGGTTGCAAACATAAAACGCCCAAAAGCCATCCCAAAAGCTAAAGTGGTTGCACATCAGGATGTAAGAATGACCGGGTTTTAGTTTTACGGTATTAATTTCCAATCGCCTGGTACGTGTGCGAAATACGGAGGCAGCGATAAATCCCAGTATCCTGAAGAAAAAATGTGGTAATGGTTTCGCTTTAATGATCATAGTAGTAAACCCGATAATGCCGAAATAAGTTCCTCGCCGATCATTTCATGATCCTGGTCGAGAATAATCACTTCAGCCTTTTTTAGCTTCGCGAAGAATGACCTGCCAATTTTTGGCGGATACATGATATCGCGTTTTCCAAATATAAAAATGCTGCGGATGTTTTGCTTGATTAAAGTTTGGATTAATTTATCCTCGTCAGTTTCCAACAGGCGCAAATAGGTAAAACAAGCATAGAAATTAAAGCGCAATTCGGGTGTGTCGATTTCTTTGTATAAGATATTACGCCCTACATCATCAACCAGGCCCAGCCATTTACTAAAGTTAAGCATATTGATCAATGCTTTCTGGCTTTGGGTGAGTTTTTCCAATAGTCGGTTACCTAATTTATTCTTCACAAAAAAGCGAACCAGCTTGCCGGGCTCGATACTGGATGGCGCTGCAATAATGTACTCATCAACCTTATTGCCTAACTCTTCCACTACAGCCGTTGCATAATGTGAGCCCATAGAATAACCCAAAATGGAAAAGCGATCGATATGCTCATGTGTACAAAAATCAGCTATCAACTTACCGAAAGCTTGTTTAGTAATTGGGCTTTTGATGTCATCAAGGCTTTGCTGATGAAGTATTGTTTCTTTATGGAAAAAAAGATCGAAGCCTATAAATGTATATTTATCACCCAAAGCGGGCTCCAGTTTTAAAAACTGTTTACCGTGCATCCCATAACCGTGAAAACAAAGCATGATCTGTTCGCCTTTACCAAATTTGTAGTAATGGAGTTTAACCAGGTCGTTTTCAAAATAATGGTCGGTCAATTTGTTTTTGGCTTGATCTCAATAAATGCAACAGCCCAAATATAATCACCATCGTGTGATATGGTTAAGCTGATATTAAACTTGTTTGGGTTTTTGTGTAAGATAACATGCGGACGGCCCTGTGGTTTTTCGCGCAGGATCTCTATTTTTTTGAATGGAAACGTACCAAGATCTACCTGCTTGATAGCTTTATATACTGCTTCCTTTGCTGCCCAGGTTGATGCATATCGAAGCATGGCATCATCAAACTGATTGCAATATGCCACTTCGTTTTCTGTATAAATTTTCTTTTTAAATAGTTCGTTGAATGATGCGGTAAAATCGGGCAAAAAGACAAGGTCATTACCTACAGCGAATTTTTGGTCGAGTGACAGGTCTTTGATCGATTGTGACAGCTTACTGTTCATCTACTGCCAAACCCATGATATTAAAGCCGCCATCAACATAATGGATGTTACCTGTAACTTTTTTGGAAAGATCGGAGAAGTAATATAATGCGGTATCACCCACATCACCAGCCTCTATGTTACCTAAGGGGGCAGTGAATTTACCCATCTTGCGCAGCTTGCGCACACCGAAGATCACTCCTGATGAGGTTGTCATCACCAACCCTGCAGAAATAGCATTAACGCGAACTTGCTTATCACGGAAATAGCTTGCCAGGTACATCATGATGTTTTCCAAAGCCGCTTTATTGATAGCCATACCTGCATATTGCGGGAATACCCTTTGCGAGGCATTGTAAGTAAGCGTTAATATAGATGCATTAGGCGCCAATACAGGTTCAGCAACCCGGGCTACACGAAGCAGGGAGTAGGCGCTGATATTAAAGGAATCCATGAAATCCTCGAAAGGAATATCTATGTAAGATGAGGCAGGTTCTTTACTGCCGGGGATACTGTAACACATTACCGCCTGGTTACCGAATGCAACCCCGTGTAATAAGTAATCGATAGGGCCTAAGCCGTCGTAAACTGTTTGCAGGAAACCGGCAATCTGCTCCTCATTACGTACATCAACTTCGGCAGCGTATCGCGGTTCCATACCCATTTTTTCCATCAGGTATAAAACATTGTCCTTAGTATCGGCAACATAGCTTAGGGCTACCTTACAACCCGATTGACTTAGCTTTAACGCCACATCATAGGCAATTGAGCTGTCATTACGGACACCGAATACTACAGCAACTTTGTTTTTATTATCGATCATATTTAAAATCCTATGTCATTGTGAGGAACAAAGCAATGACATTATCTGTATAAGACTTACGAAGTTTTTAAAATTTCGTAAGTCTATTTGTTACATCAATTATCTCTTGAAATTGCCATGGCGCTGTTCGTTCCGCCGAAGCCATAATTTAGACAAACTACCTGGTTGATTTCTTTGGCAAAAGTTTCCTTGGGTATCAGGTGCCTGTAAGCTTCTACCGGCTTGGTTGGGCCTGTCCAGCTATCTGCTTTTTGGAAATTTTCCAGTTCCGGGTTTAAGGTATCTGAATTTAAGCAGCCTAATACTTTTTGGTTTTGCAACATCATTACCGCTGTAATTAACTCAACAGATCCTGCTGCCCCCAGCATATGCCCAAATTGTGATTTTGGTGCCGATACATGATAGCCATCTTCGCCTAAAGCATCAACAACGCTAAGTAGCTCAATAATGTCGCCTACCGGTGTTGCTGTACCATGCATTTTAACAACATCAGGTTTAATGGTGGTATCATTCATTAAGCCTTTCCAAAGCCTTTGCTGGCCATTGAAAGATGGATAGAACATATTGCCGTCACCATCGGAATTATTAAAATAACCATCAATCACTGCTAATATATTTGCTCCTCGGGCTTTTGCCATTTCATATTCCTCTAAAGCAACAATACCTGCACCGAAAGAACATACAAAACCATTACGATTCAAATCAAATGGGCGTGAGCTTTGTTCCGGGCTGAAACCTTTGCTTAATACCTGCATGCCATCAAAGCCGATAAAGGTTTCCAAAGCTGTGCCTTCCACACCACCGGCAATTGCACGGTCCTGAATGCCGAATTTTATTAAACGATAAGCATAGCCAATATTACCCAGGCCTGTAGCGCACGCGGATATGATAGATTCGCAAACACCACGATTTTTGATCAGGCAGGAAACATTTGCTGCTTCACGATAGGCCATGGTACGGTCTACCGTATGTGAACCAGCTGTGCGGGATTTCTTTTTTAATTCGTAGAAACCATGCCATGCATGTCGTAATACTTCGTGCCCGCCACCGCCTGAACCTATGATTACACCTGTTTTTTCGGATTGAGTTTCCTCGCCAGACCAGCCTGCTTGTTTGATAGCATCTATTGCACCAAGCATTGCCCAAATGCTGCCTACATCAGCAGTAGAGAGGTTAAGATCGGGTATGCGGTTCAAAGTATCGATATATGCTTCCGGATATTCACTTCCGGGTGGGTAAGCTACTTCCAAACCCATTTCAGCTTCGGTAATATAACCGGAAACTACTGAGCGGATCTGTTTACCGTAAGCTGTTGCTTTTTCCCACTCCCTGATCAAACTTTTACCCGCGAACATTTTTTCATTAAACTCGTCCAGGTTGGCACAGTTGGGAAATGCCCCGCCCATACCTACTATCGCAACTTTTCTACCCGCTATCGACATGGTTATTAAGAGTTTTCGCGTTCTTTCGCTTTGATGATCAGGTTAACAATGTCCTTTACTTTTGAGCCTAACTCATCAATGTCTTCGTCTTCAAACTCCACATTAAATTTTTGTTCAACCTTAGCAGCTATATTTATTAACTCTGTTGATGGCGTATTCATATCTGTTAAAAAATCAGTTTCTTCGGTTACATGCTCTAATTTAGCCGGGTCAACCGTTCTTACTGTTCTTAATACTTCAACCAATCCATCAATTATTTCTTGTCTTTCCATTATTATGTTATTGTAATTTTTCAAACATCTCTTTTTTTATTCCTCTGCCGGTGATGTCAAATAGCTCGGCAATCAGCACAAATCCTTCTCCTATATCGTAATTTCTTAAACGCTCTTCATCAAAATCCTTAAAGTATTCGTCCAGATCAAGGTCAACAGGCGCACGGTAAATTCTTCCTTCGCAAACCATTTGGCGCCATTTGTAAAACTTGATAAATCCAATGTTAACAAATGTCTGCCCTTTTTCCAAATACGAGTGGAAAAACACATTTCCTAAACTTATGAATGTAGGGATCAGCATTTTTGACAATACCTCCGGAACCAGATTCTGTTTCTTCGACTCCAGAAATGTAGCTGCCGCGACAACAGTAGCCTGCGCAAATGATTCGATCATATCCACACCGCGGAATATATCAAAATGGTCCTCCACGTCGTGTGCGTTAGGTGTATAGCTGGCTACCACACCAACGTTAGGCTTATGCCAGTGAAATGCACTAACCAAGCGCTTTTTCGGCCCATGTATCAGCCAGTCCTCAGGCAATTCGCCAACCAGGCTATCCTTAATTTGTGAAGTATCAGTTATCCCCATTTAAATCAATCCACCGTTAATGTGAATATTTGTACCATTTATATATGATGCCTTGTCTGATATTAAAAATGCAACGGCATCGGCCACATCCTCCACCTTACCAAACCTTTTGGCGGGTATCATGCCCAGGTATTTATCTTTTATCGCTTCAGGAATATTATCTGTCATATCCGTTTGGATAAATCCCGGCGAGATGCTTAATACCCTGATACTATGCTCCTGGTTCAAAGCCGCTGCCTCTTGTGCTAATGATCTTGACAATGAAGCCAAACCCGCTTTTGTTGCCGCATAAACCGATTGAAACGCATTGCCTGTTTCGCCAACTACGGAGCTTATGTTGATGATTACACCGCTTTGGTTTAAACCAAAAATTTTCATGGCTATTTTACAAATCATAATAGGCGCGCGCAAATTTACATTTAACATCGCATCTATTTCTCTATCAGGCTGATAGTTTAATGGTTTATCAAACGTAACACCAGCATTATTGATCACACCGTACAGCGAATCGCCATGCTGTTTTTTCAATTGCTTACAAAATTCAGCCAGTTCATCACTGTTGCTAAAATCAGCACATAACAGCTCACTGCCGGGTTCAACATCAGTAAAACTATCTTTGTTTGATGCATGCAGAATTAAAGAGTAATCAGCCGATAACTTTTTTGATATGGCCAGCCCTAAACCCCTGCTTGCCCCGGTTATCAGTATCTTTTTCTTTGTCATGTTTAATATAAGCTGTATGGCAGATTAAATATTCGGCAAAAATATTATAATTAATGTAATACAACGATTGTTAAAGATAATGGTTTTTATAAATAATACCAATCGGTATTATTTATATGTTTTTGTACTGACTTTAATGCTTTTTGATTGACCAGTGCAGGTTGCGTAGTTTCCAGTTATTGCCATCTAATACAGCGGTACCTGTAAAATAACCATCAATAGGGACAACATTGTTAGCTGCAGCCATGGTTATATCTTCATGAAAATCGCAACCTATGGATGCTGCACGTGCTGACAATACGTTAATACGCATATTATTCCAATGCAACTTTATCTTACTTATATTTTTTAGCAATGTATCCTGTATGAACTTTTTTGCAGACAGGTAATTATGAAAAACGATCTGCCCGTCAGAAGCCATGAAAAAATCCTGGGAATTTTCAAAATAGCTAAGCCATGCTATAGGGCCTTTAACAGAAATATTGTTAGAAATATCGACAGCAAAATTTGATACATTGTTTTTTACAGACAGAATCTGATCATCAGATAATTGTTTTTGCCCATGATTGCAGGAAAATATCAGGCCGATAACAGGCACAATAAACAGAAGTTTTAAGCAGTTAAAATTGTGAAGTTTCATGTTTACAGGTCGTTTAAACATTACAGGTTGTAATAACTATCCAACCAGGTTATTGTTTTGAAGTTGTACCGAAGCAATACAGTCGAACATTTTTTTAGCGCTGTTTACAGCGTCATCGTAACTGTCTTCACCTTGTTGATCAAGTAACGCGCAAAATGTTTTCCAATAGGGGATAAGCTCGCTGCCATAAACCTGGTAATAGTTAAAATCAAGGTTTAAAGTGCTTAATTCGGGATTGGTTTTAAGCCTTTTAACAATTACACTACCGCCAAGTGTAGCGCCCTCTAAAACATACATTGCCCCTAAAATTGAAGCATTACTTTTTTCGAAAGCTGTTTCTTCCTCATTTTGAACAGTGGGTAGTTCAATATTTACCGCTTGCATATCAGCAATTAAAGCAGGTAGTTTTTGACGCTTTCCAATATTAAGCTGTTGTGCTACCTCGGGGCTTAAATTATCAAGCAGGAAGGCTTCGTAAGCTTTATGCACCAGGTAGTTGGTGGTAAGTATTTGTTTATATTGCTGTAAAGTTAGCGTTCCACTCATAATGTCATTTACAAACATTAATCGTTCAAGCTCGTCATGGTTTTGTTTGGTGGCTGATTTTAGCGTTTCGTGCAGCATTTATTAAGAGCTGTGTGCGTTATGCACAATTAGTAAGTGTAAGATCGATACAAGAATAAAGATCGACCAAAGAAAAAGGTTTTGCCAAATAAGCGTCAGCTTCTATTTCAGTAGCCAGGGTCTTTATATCATGATGACCTGAAAATAGAACAAATGGTATATTTTTATAGGCATCAACACTTTTAATCTCTATTAAAATTTCAGGCGCATTTTTTTGCCCCAATTGATTATCAATCATAATCAAATCAGGCATGAAATTCTCAAAAGCGTCTAATATATAATCGTTGTCTGTTTGAGTTTTTACTATGTATTTTTCGTTCAGCGCCATTTCAACAATATCAGCAATATCCTGATCGTCTTCTATAACCAAAATTTTCTTCACAAGTATTAGTTTAAATTCAGGTTTTTGGTAAACCAAAAATCATGCATTGATTGCAGACAAGAAACAAGATTTAAATAACCAGATGGCTTTGTTAAATAGGCATTTGCGCCAAATTCAAGCGATGCCTTAACATCTTTAGGGTTATCAGATGTGGAAAAGAAAATTACGGGTACGTATCTTAAAAAAGGTATCTCTCTTATTTTTTTAACCAAATCAAGGCCTGATAAACCGGGCAGGTTAAGGTCTAACAAAATAAGCCTTGGTTTTATTTTAGCCTCAGTTAGTTCATTTAGGGCAATTAAAGCATCCTTACCATTTTCAATGATTTTCATAGATAGGCCATTGCTAACTTCCTGCACGGCATTTTCCATAATGAATGCAAAATCAGTATCGTCTTCTACGTAAAATATATCCGGGGTGCTCACTTATCTATTTTTTTTAAAAGATATATAAAATATTGTGCCAGTTCCTAATGTACTCTCAAACCATATCCGCGCTTCATGCTTTTCAACAATTCGTTTTACAATGGCAAGGCCAACACCGGTGCCTTCAAAATCCTTTACATTATCCATGCGCTTAAATAACTCAAAAACACGGCTGTAATAATTTACGTCGATACCAACACCGTTATCGCTGATCGAATATACAACCTCATCATTATTTTCCAAACCCTCAATTCTTACTTTTGACGGTTTTGAGCGCGATGAATATTTAACGGCATTATTAATTAAATTAGTAAAAACCTGGGTTATCATCACCATATCACCCAAAATATCAGGTGTAGCGCCAATTTCAAATTCTAAATTCTGCGGGTTCAGCGCTGCTATTACTTCACGCTTAATCTCGTTAAGCAGCCTGTCCATTTTAACAGGGGTAAACTCCATGTCAGCTCTGCCAACTCTTGAGTAATTCAGGATCTCCCTAATCAGGAAATTCATTTTATCGGTACCTGCAATTATGCGATCTAATATTTTTTTAGCGCTATCATCCAGGCTTTTGTTGCTGGTCACTAAAAGTTCAGCATAGCTTTTTATAGACGATAACGGGGTACGCAGATCATGCGATATGGTGAAGCTAAAAGTATCCAATTCTTCATAGGCCAGGCTCAACTTTTCATTAAGAACGCGTATATCGTTTGCCTTACGGTTAATAGCGTAAATAACCTGTTCGCGTACTTTTATTACTGCACCAATTTCTTCGCTACCCCATTTTTCAGATGTGTTTTTAACTATCTGTGTCCAGCTTTCAAATGATTTTCTTGGTGATAGCTGTAACAATCCATTACCATTGTCTTCAACAGACTTTTCAGGGTTGCCTGCCCAGTTTATAGTTTCTAATTGCTCGGGTTTAAACCAAATGATGAGCTCTGATAATTCTTTTGAAAGGATGCAGGCTAAAATACCGCTTGCAACGTCGCTATACTCTTTTGCCGGGAAAAATATCTCAGGAAAACGGTGGGTATAATAAACTGTATCATGCATATTGGTCTTGAGCCACTTTACAATATCGTTTATTTGAGAGAGAGAGGGCGTAGTCCCAATTGTGGTAATATTATTATCAAAAACAATTACCGCACCTTTGGCAGTTGTTATATCCTGCACAGTTGTTGAATGCCGGGTTAATGCATCGGTTATATAGTTGTCTTTTTCAATGTATTCTGCAAGCTCGGTGGCAGCAGCATTTAATTTTGCTGCCTTTTCAACGTTCTCCTCATCCTGGCGAAATTCAAGTGCTGAAGATAATATTTGCCCGATTAGTTTTGAAGCATCACGTGCTTTAAAATTGATGAATCGGGGCGAATAATTATGGCAGGCAATCAAACCCCAAAGCTCGCCATGCGCAATTAGTGATATACTAAAACTTGAATAAACCCCCATATTCTTTAAATACTGAATATGAATGGGTGATACAGCCCGCAGAGAGGAATGAGTAAGATCAAGCGGTGCAGTTTCTGATTCAAGGGTAATAATGCCTGAGCTTTCGCTGTTAACATCAGCTATAATTCGGGTAAGGTTTATTTTATAAAGTTCACGGGCTTGTTTCGGGATGTCGGATGCCGGATAATGTAATCCGAAAAATGGTTCCAGTTCATCATTTTTTACTTCAGCAACAACTTCGCCATGGCCGTCCTCGCCGAATCGGTACACCATTACACGATCATAATTAATGATCTTTTTGATCTCGTGTGCCGCATTTACCAATAATGAGTTCAGATTTTTACCAGATAAGATCTCGGATACCGACCGCCCAATCGTTTTTTGAATATCAAAATCCAGGTCAGATTCAACTGTTTCAAATTCCAATATCTTGTTGTCGCCGGAGATTGAAATGATCAGGTTATAAGGTTTGCTATTAAGTTCAAGATTGAAGGGATTGATACTTTCAAAGTATTGATTAGTATGCCCCAATTGCAAAATCTGGCTCAACTTTAGTTGGAGAAAAGATATAGGCAAGCTTTTTTCAAGTTCATCTATTTTTTTACCCAGAAAATCTTTGGGTTTATCCTTTATAAATTGCGAAATGTTATCGCTTATATAATTGATTACGTGCGTTTTACTGTTTACGGCAACTAAGAAGCCATGTGACTGAATTTTGCCGGGTATGTGGATTGGCTCTTTATCGCAATTGGTTAGATCAACCTGGTATGAACTCATTAGAAATTATTAAATATTTTGAACCGTGAAAAATACAAAAATTGTGTTTTAATAGAAATAAATGCTTACAACCGTAGATTGTTTGAGTAATAAATAATTTATAACTGATTATTTAGGATCGGAAATTAATAAAAATTGTAATAAAAGTGATACGATAGAAACTGAAAACATTTTGAGTTTTTTGATATTATATGCTTGTTACAATTCCTATTTAAATGCAGCAGCTCAACCTAAATAAATGCCTTTTGGTATTGGTTATTATATTTACTCTGAGGCCTTCGCAGTCAAAGGCATATTCTATTTTATCGCACGAAGCAATTATAGATGCAAGCTGGGAAAGCAGTATAAAACCGGCGCTTAAAATGCGCTATCCAATGGCCACCGATAGTGAATTGCGTGTGGCCCATTCATATGCCTACGGAGGTTGTTTAACAGCAGATATGGGTTATTGCCCGTTCGGGAGCAAATATTTCACTAACCTGGCGCATTACGTTTGTACAGGTGATTTTGTAAGCGCATTATTAAATGAAGCACAAAACTTGAATGAATATGCTTATGCCATTGGTGCATTAAGCCATTACATGGCTGATAAATACGGACATTCCATAGCAACTAACCGTGTTGTGCCGTTGGTTTACCATAGGTTAGAAAAAAAATATGGTAAAGTGGTTACATATGATGAAAATGAACTTGCCCATAGTCGTACCGAGCTTTCTTTTGACGTTTTGCAGGTTGCGAGGGGTAACTATGTAACCCAATCCTACCATGACTTTATTGGATTTAATATTGCCACACCGGTTTTGGAACGAGCTTTTATTAAAGTTTACGGACAGGACCTGAACGATGTGTTCGGCGATTTTGACCTTGCGGTGGGTACTTTCAGATGGGCAGTAAAAAGCCTGATGCCTTCGGTAACACGAGCGGCCTGGGTATTAAAACGCGATGACATTAAAAAGATGACTCCCAGCGCAACGGCGAAAAGTTTTCATTATAAAATTCGCCGCAGAGATTACGAACTGGAGTTTGGTAAAAAGCGACAAAAAATAAGCTTTAGTGATAGAGCATTGGCCTTTTTTATCAGCATATTACCTAAAGTAGGCCCTTTAAAGATATTTAAGTTTAAATATCCGGGGCCGGAAGGAGAGAAGCTTTTTATACAAAGCTTTAATGCGGTATTAATTAACTACTCCAATGCAATACAACAATTAAATAACGGAACGCTTGTACTGCCTAATATTAATTACGATACTGGCGAGCCGACAAAATTTGGCGATTATTCTTTGGCTGATGTAACATACGATCAGCTATTGATTAAACTACAGCATAATAAGTTTGATGATCTGACACAAAAATTAAAAACTAACATTGCGGATTTTTACAGTAAGCCAGATACCACTACACTTGCAAAAGAAGACCCTGACTGGAAAAAATCTTATACGGCTTTGCAGAATGTTGAACAAGCTAATACAGTAAAAACGGATAGCCTAAAAAATAACAAAGGCATAAATTACAAGTTGATAACGCAATAGTATTTAGGCTGATTGCAACGGCGGTAATTTAATTGTAAATGTAGTACCTACGTTTGGCGCGCTGCTTACTTCAATATCCCCAGAATGTTTTTTAATAATTTGATGTACAATGCTGAGGCCAAGCCCTATCGAAGCCTCGCCCCGAATACCATTACGCCTGGCTTTTGAAAAGCGGTCAAATATGTAAGGTAGCATATCATCAGGGATGCCTATTCCATAATCGCGGACTTTAATGAAAATATCATCATTGCTGTACGAGAGGGATACATCAATATTCCCATTTGGGTTCGAGAATTTGATAGCATTAATAATGAGGTTGTCCATCACACGCTGCATTTTCTCTTTATGAATATTGGCAAAGATAGGTTTATCCGGATTTTGAAAAATTATATTTACCTGCCCTTTCTTATTTTTATGCCATTCGTTAACTATCCCGGAAAGAAAATCATCAAGTTTTGTTTTCTCCAAGTCAAAGTGGTTATGAACCTCGTTTTGCGCGGTTTCCAGCAGATCATGAATAATGGATGTGGCTTTATCAACAGCACCTTTAATCATATCAATATTTTCCTTGTAATCTTCGGCACTGCAATCTTCATCCTCCATCAACATGGTTACCGATTTAATTATAGCCAGCGGATTTCTGAGGTCATGTGCCACAATGCCTAATATTTCGTTTTTCGCAATGCTGGCATTTTCTATTTCAATATTTTTTTCTTCAATATCCAGTATCTTAAAAAAGCTTTCGGCGCGATAGGAAAAAAAGTACCTTGATATGCAAAAGAATACAGTTAGTAATATTGCTGATGCCAAATTGTTTAGGATAAGTTCATTTATCGAACTTTGATAGGCGGGAAGTATTGTGCTAAATATTATACCGGTGGCAGTTATAATTATTAATGTTTCAAAATATTCGAAAGTAAAAAAGGTTCCAACTATTACTAAGCCAACCATATACATTAGCATGGTATTACGCGGGTTGTACATACTGAAGAATGTAGCGCGCATGGCAGCAGTTATAACGAACATAGCAAATGCAAATACCAAAAATTGGGATAAGCTTAAATATTTAGTATTTGTAGCTGCAAAATATTTATAAGTGAATGTAGCTGCCAAATAAAATAACGGCGTAATAACCAATGCTATCCAGTTGGCGTTGTTATAATTATCTATATGATGGAAAGATTGATTGGCGATACCATAAAAAGAAAACAGGAACCGGATAACTAAAGTGAGAATAAAAAATATAAGGCTTGTTGATTTAACAACCCGTAAATTTTGCCTGATATAATTAGAACGAAATGCTGATCTGCCGCTTATATTAGGGCTGCTAAAAAAGTAGATCTTCATTAGTGTTTAATTAAATAAGGTTACGCTAAGATAGGCAATTTATATAATATTATATTACCTTTTAAGTAATATAAAAATTAAATAATTACTTATTTACCTAACAAAAAAGGCACCTTTATATAAAATAAAAGTGCCCTTATATTAAATATTATATTTTATTATTGCTTTAACGGCGAACTACTATAAACGTGATATTCGCCCGGAGCAAGTGTCATACTCATGTTTGCTGATGTGACATTAATAGTAGTACCAGTAATGTTATCGGTCCACGTTCCTGTTCCGGTAAATGGTATTGTTGCCGTATTTGTAACAACATCAAAGTTGCCTACAACTACAACATTAGCAGCAGCTGTTGGGTCAGTTAATTGAATGTATTTAACCGGGTCAGTTTGGAGGTCATATTTAAAAGTGGTTGTAGTAAATACCGGGTTTTTAACCTTCATGTTGATCATTTTTTGATAAACGCCATACAAATGCCTGCGATTAGGATCGGTATTATAGTTCCATAAAATTGGCTTATCGCCGGTGCGGCCATTTTGATCAATTGAAATATCATAACCAAGCTCGCCAAATTGCCATAACATTTTAGGCCCTGGTGATGCGAACATAAATACGGCACCTAACTCATCTCGCTTTAAACCCGTTGCAAGATTTTGTACATTATAACTACCTGATGAATTTCCGTAAGCTCCGTTTTTAAATTGCAGGCGTTCCTGGTCATGGCTTTCAAAATAGGCGACCAGGCCGTACGGTGATGTACCTGTTGCCGGAAAGCCATACTGATCATAAAATAAACCCGAAATATCCCAGCTTGGGTTTGTGGCATAACCCATGGTAGCTTGCTCGCCCGGAGTACTTAAATTAGTCCAGCACATCATACCCTGGCTAACGTATTGCTGTTCTTCACTGTTGGCCGAAAACATTTCTAATATGGTATAAAATGTTGGATCAAGGCTTTTCATATAATTATTGTATTTCGTCCATAAAGCTACGCGGCTTGCATCATACGCGGCCCAGGCGTCTTCGGTGGTTGAGTTAACCTGGGTATAACCTTTAGCCTCATCAAAACGGTACCCATCAATATGGTATTCTTGCATCCAGTATTTCATTACGTTTTCCGTAAAATATTGTGTGGCTGCTACGGAATGATTTAATTGGTAACCTACAGCGTCAGGGTGCATGTTCTGCTGATCGAACCATGGATTATTCGCAGCCGGCGTTCCGTCTGAATTGGCATACATTTCAACCATTGGCGATGATCCGAACTGATCTTCCAGCACAATATCCTGTATCACTGCAATACCGCGCTGATGGCAGGCATCAATAAACGCTTTGTAGGCATTTGGTGTGCCGTAATATTTATCAAGCGCAAACATAAAGTTTGAGTTATAGCCCCATGAATCATTTCCTTCAAATTCATTTACAGGCAATAGTTCAATAGCATTTACACCCAGGCTGGCGATATAATTAAGGGTGTCTGTAAGTGTTTGATAGCTATGTGTGGCAACAAAATCACGAACCAGCAACTCATAAACTACAAGATTTTTTTGGGCAGGGCGGGTAAAGTTTGTTACTTTCCAGCTATAAGCAGGATCGTTGGCGAAAAAATCACTTACCTCACCAGTGGTTTTACCGGTTGGATACGCTTTCAAGTTAGGGTAAACGGTCGTTGGAATGCCAGGGTCATTTACCGGATCAAGAACTTTATGCGAGTACGGATCAGCAACTTTTATAGTTCCGTCAATTACATATTGATAGCTATATTCAGTATTTGGATTCAGATTGTTTATCGTCACCCAAAAGCGGGTGCCATCGGTGGTTTTGTTCATTACCGTTGGTGTCCAGTTGTTAAAATCGCCAATCACAGATACGGTGCCTTTCCCCGGCGCATATAAATTAAACGTAGCTGTTGTACCTGAATTGGTTAGTGTAACACCGTCACCCGCGCCTGATGGAATGCTGGTTGTTGTAGTAGTTGTAGTGCCGGTATCGTTCCCGGAACTGGGCGATTTTTTACATGCCGTAAAACTGATAAGAAAAAATCCCGCCAGTAATAGGTATACGTTCTTGATCATAAAAAATATATTAATGGTAAAATAATTGGTTCTTTTTAAAACGCATGTTTAAGCAAAATAATATAAAACACTCTAAATAAAGTGATTTACTTATCCATGAAAATATGCAACTTTAAGTTTATGGGTGTAAAAATATTAATTTAAACTTATATAGTAAAATTATAAGTTACTAATTTTTAGCAATTTATATACAAGCTTATTTTAAGTGTTTTTTAACAATACCAATCAATTCAGTTAAATCGAAAGGTTTACGCAGAAAGTCATCGGCCAGGCCTGCCTCGGCTATTTCTTTGATATTACTCACAGCCGAAATAATAATCACAGGGATATGGCTGGTAGCCGGGTTTGATTTTAATTCTTTACTGAGCTGTTGCCCGTTAGCATCGCTTTTCCAGTCGGTTAGCCAATTATCTAGCAATATAAGGTCGGGGTTATGTTCATTTAATGACTTCAGTATCTTAGAATCTTCTGAAGCAATTACCTCATAATTCTCTTCCTGCAAAATGTAAACAATGGTATCCCTTATGTCTTTGTCGTCCTCAATTACTAATATTTTTTTAGCTATACCTTTCATAAAAACCAGATGCTCGTTTTAGTTCAATTGTAACCTGAATTACCATTAGCTATAAATATAGCGAAAATATAATTTATGCTACTATTAACAACTTAAACCATACCTTTTGTTTTAGGGGCTAAACTTTTTTATGTGTTAATGCTGATGCTCTTGCTGTGGCAAATGATAACATATCCTGCACCGGGGCTCGTAGCTTTCTTTTTCTCCCAGTAATATCTGTCCGTCATTATTTATAAGCCGATAGGAATAAAGTGCGGGATTTCCGCAAATAACACATACCGCATGCAGTTTAGTAACCGATTCGGCCATGGCCATTAGCGCGGGCATGGGGCCAAAAGGTTGCCCCTTAAAATCCATATCAAGCCCGGCAACTATTACACGTACGCCACTGTTGGCTAAAGCATTACAGATGTCAGGTAATTCATCATCAAAAAACTGGGCCTCATCAATACCCACAACCTGTACCTGGCTGCCGGGCGCTAATATGGCCGACGCTTTGGAAACCGGCATAGCAGGGATAGAGTTGGCATTGTGCGATACTAATTCACTGTCGCTGTATCTTGTATCGGCCTTTGGGCTAAATATACCAACACTCAGGCGGGCAATACGCGCGCGTTTAAGTCGGCGCATCAGTTCCTCGGTTTTGCCCGAAAACATTGACCCGCAGATCACTTCAATACTTCCGCCGCTTTCACTTCTTCTTTTAAATATATCGTCGTATGCTTGCATTCCTGACTTTTTTTGAGGTGCCTAATATCAGAATTTAATCTTATTTTTGGGTAGCATTTTCAATATAAAAGGCCATGAAGCAACAGGAAGTTTTTAAAAAGATAGGCGGTATTATTAAAGAGCTTAGCGATCAGTATGAATACCTGAAAACAACGGATGAGCCATTAAATGAACTGGAGTTAGAACTTTTTTTGGCAAACTCTAACTTTCTGACAGATCACTTACTAATATTGACCAAGTTAAATGCGCAAAATACTTCAACTTTAAAAATTGATCCTTCCCAAAAAGTTGAAGCACCTTATGAGCAAACTTATTTTGAACCTTTGGTGCGAATTTCAACGCCGGAGCCGCATTCGATAAAAGAAAAAAATATTATTGAAGCTCCTAAACAACCAATAAATGATACACCTGTACCAACTATTGACCTTGAAGCAGGTAGCATAGAAGACACTTACGCTTTAACGCATGAAGATGAAACTGAAACTATAAGGCATGAGTTAATTTTGGACGAAGCGGACTGGGAAGAAGAGCAGGATTCGCCGGCTATTGTACAACAGGAGACAGACCTTGAAGAAGATAAAATAGATATGCCGCCCGAACCGGCAAGGCATGTGTTTTTTCCTGAACAAGAACCCTTAAGAGACACTGAAGCGTTAGCAGAAAGTGAACCGGTTTTTGAGACTGAGTACAAAGAACCAACCGAAGTTTACATAGCTGAGCCACAATACGCGGTTAAAAGTGAACTGACAACTGAAAAAGAACCTGAGAAACCTGAGGTGCTAACCATTAATGAGCGTATATCAGCACAAATGGCGGCTAAGCAAGGGATAACTGAGCAATTGCAGCCGCAGGCTATAAGTGACCTGAAACAAGCCATTAATTTAAATGATAAACTGCTTTTTATAAAAGACCTGTTTAATGGCTATAGCCTGGCATATAGCGAAGCTATTGAAATACTAAACCGCTTTGCCGGATTGGAAGAAGCAGACCAATTTTTGAAAAAGAATTACGTGGTAAAAAATCAATGGGAAGCCAAACCTGAAACTACCGCTAAATTTTATGCATTATTAAAACGCCGTTACGCATAAATAATACCCATCCGGTTCGAGTCGAGTTTTATCAACACGAATAATAGCAAGGTAAAACTTACCAGTGACGAACCTCCATAACTAATAAATGGCAGGGGTATCCCAATTGATGGTACAATACCAATCGTCATCCCCACATTAATTACCACATGGAAGAAGATTACGGCCGCTACACCATAGGCATAAACGCGCGTAAAGGTAGCGCGCTGCCGTTCCGCAATCCGAATAATACGCAGTACTAGAAACAGGTACAAACCAAGCACCGTAACAGCACCTGCAAATCCCCATTCCTCGCCAACGGTACAAAAAATAAAGTCGGTACTTTGTTCAGGCACAAAGGAGTATTTGGTTTGCGTACCATGCATATAGCCCTGGCCCCACAATTTACCCGAGCCTATAGCGATTTTTGATTGATTTACGTTGTATCCCTTGCCTTTTAAATCGGTTGTGAGGCCTAATACAATATCAATACGTACTTTTTGGTGCGGCTTTAAAACATGGTTATACAAAAAGTTTACACTGAATACAAAAGCTATGCAAAGGCACATACTTAAAAATACAGCCGATAAGGCCTTTTTATTACGTTTGATCAAAAACATTATAATTCCGCCCAGTACCACAAGTGCGCCTACAACATATAAATGATTCTCAACCTTTAAGGTCAGTACAAACAAGGCGATAAACAGGCCCTCCAAGATCAAAAAATACGGTGAAAGCCCCTCGCGATACAGTACCAGTATTAATGCGCTAAATACCAGTGTTGAACCCGCATCCGGTTGAAGCATAATTAACGCCATCGGGAATAATATAATTCCTGCAGATATTAAAAATGATTTAAGTTCCGTTATTTTAACGTTGGTGCCGTTTAAATATCGAGCAAGCAACAAACAGGTACTAAACTTGGCCAGTTCTGATGGCTGCAGCCTAAAACCGCCGCCGAGCGAGATCCAGGCCTGGTTACCGCCAACATTTCGCCCAACAACCAATACCGCCATGAGCAATAATGTTGTTATAACATAAATAGCAGGGGCGAGCGCCACCAAAAAACGACTTTCCAGCAGTAATATTACAATGCCTAATAATATCGCTACTATTATAAACACCAATTGCTTACCATAATCAGTATGCATATCGAAGGCGCTTGGATATTTAGCATCAAAAGCAGCCGAATGTATATTAAACCACCCAATGGTGCACAGGCATAAATAAATAAATACGGTTATCCAGTCAACATTAAAAAAGAAACTGCGCTGCGGATTATTCGGCATATTTCCTCCTGCTGTTTTGTGGCATTACATAAGCTATATTATTATTTTTTGCTTTTTTGGTTGATACGCTTTTCATAGCCGGTTTTTTGCGCAGGCTATCTGCTTTGGCTTTCCGGATGCTGTCGCGCATCATAGCTCGTCTGCTTGCAGAATAATAGGTAGCCAGGTCAGGCATCAGGTTGGCGTTTTTAACGCGGTTAAACTCGTCTATTGGCCTGCGAATGGTATCTGTCAAATATTTCTCAACCATATAGCTTGCGATAGGAGCGGCCCAGTGCGCACCCTGACCTGCATTTTCAACTACAACGGCAATGGCAATTCTTGGATGATCACGCGGGGCGAAGGCAACGAATACTGAGTTATCTTCGCCGTGCACTTGTGCTGTTCCGGTTTTACCGCACATTACAATACCGGGTATTTTTGAGGCGGCAGCGGTACCATGATCAACCACGGCTTGCATCCCATCAATCAAAGGTTCAAAATAGTTAGAATCTATACCTACGTAATGTTTTGCCTTAAATTCCGGTGTGGTTACTTCCTTGTCGCCAATTGCTTTTATTAAATGTGGCGTAAAATAGTAACCATGATTTGCGATAGTACACTCAATATTGGCCAGTTGCAGTGGAGTAGCCGATAATTCGCCCTGACCAATTGCCAATGAAGCTACAGTGCTTGACCGCCATGTACCATAATGGTAAATTTTATCGTAAGTTTTGGCAGTAGGCAAAAAACCTTTGCCTTCATTTGGCATATCAATCCCTAAGCGAGACCCTAAGCCAAATCGGGCAACGTTATTTCGCCATGTAGAAAATGTCGTATCTACCTTTTTGGATCCGTTCAGATCAATAATCTTTTGAAATACTAAAGTAAAGTAACCATTGCATGATCCTGCAACCGCGCCGCTCAGGTTTACAATTCCGTGAACTTCCAGGCATTTTACCGGGTGGTTACCTGCCCAATAAACACCTGGACAGTCATAGGTCCATTGCGGGGTGATGATACCCTGTTGCAAAGCTATTAAAGCACTTAATGGTTTAAAGGATGATCCCGGCGGATAATATGCCTGTATCGGCCGTATCAACAAAGGGTCGTATGGGTCTTTATACATTTTGGCCGCGTTGTTACCACGCTCACGGCCTACTAGTAAGTTAGGATCATAAGTAGGGCTGCTCACGAAAGCCAATATTTCGCCGGTCGATGGTTCAATAGCCACAATACTACCTACTTTGCCGTTCATCAATTCTTCGCCAAGCTTCTGGATACGAAGATCTAAAGATGATTTTAAACGTGCACCCGGACGGGCAACGGTATCATACATACCATTTTCATAGCTGCCCATCATTTTACCATGAGAGTTTACTACCGTATATTTTACACCTACCTGCCCGCGTAAAACATCTTCATAAGCTTTTTCAACACCACTTACACCAATGTAGTCTCCCGGTTGATAACGGCCGCCTGAACGTTTGATGTCCCTATCGGTAACCTCGCCGATATAACCTAAAAATTGGGCTGCAGTGGAATCAGGGTAGGTACGCAAATAACGTGTAGTTGGGAAAAATCCCTGGAACTCGGATAAACGTTCCTGCAGGGAAGCAAAGGTTTCGGCAGACAACTGCTTCTCAAATATAGAAGGCAGGCTTGGTGAATATTTGATCGCTTTTTTTAAGCGGTCATCAAATTCGTCTTTGGTTATTCCTAATAACTTGCAAAACTCAAGGGTATCAAATGGCTTAACCTCTTTGGGGGTAACCATAATGTCATAAAATGCTTCGTTTTGAACTAATATTTTCCCGTTGCGATCCAGGATAGGCCCGCGCGCCGGATATTGTTTTATCGGGCGAAGTACGTTTTTGGTGGCGTATAATCGATAGTGATCGTCAATTATCTGGATGTAGAATAATTTGGCGACAAGCAATAAAATAATGGTGATAAAAATTCCCGCGATGACGTACCGCCGTACAAAGAAACTATTCATTTACGTTCTTTTCTCCTGTAAAATAACAACCCCGAAATCAATATCAAAAATACAGTAAATAACGTACTCAATACTACCCTGGTTAAGGTAAACTGAATATCAGATAAATTAAATACTTCAAGGTTGAAAAGGAAGAAATGATGAAATAAAGTCAATATCAAAACATAAGCTATAAACCAGCGAAAGCCCATAATGCTTAACGTGGGTTCGGGCTCGTTATCAAAGCCTTCTTTTTGCACGGTTATATTAATGAAGAACACTCGAACCAATGCGAGCAACACACAGGCGGCTGCATGCAGCCCAGGCGTATCATAAAATGCGTCTATGGTTAACCCTAATAAAAATGCCAGCGGAAACAGCAATAAATTTGGCGTTTCGAATGGAAGCAGCAGAATAAATAAAATATACAGGTATGGTGTTGACAGATTGTAAAGGGCAATGTTTTTCAACAAAAAAACCTGTATAAATACCAGTACAATAAATCGTAACACGTTAACTATAATTGTCCTAATCATCCTTTTTCTGTAGCGCCTCCAGACCCGCTTGTTCCTGAGCGAATTTATAGTCTACAACATCAACATATTGCAGCTTACTAAAATCAACAGAAAAAGTTACTTCCATATTTAATGATATGCCACCTCCTTTTGGGTGCAGGTTTGATACCTTACCAACAGGTATCCCCACCGGGAATAATGAATACCCGGATGTTACTACCAATTCGCCCAATTTAGGTTGGGCACTATTAGGCACATCCATTAGCAATCCTTTGGTAGGGTCGAGGTCATCGCCCCAGCGAATATAGCCGATTTCCCGGTTCTTTGACAGCATCACGCTGAAGCGGGTATCTTTATTCAACAGGGATTGCACATTTGCCAAATGATCGGTTACATTGACTACCTTACCCACAATGCCCGAACTGCAAATAACGCCCATTCCTACCGCAATGCCGTCTTTACGGCCGCGATTTATAGTGATGTAGTTATAACTGTGGTTAGTTGAGTTGTTGATCACCTTGGCATCTATGTACTCGTATTGAGTTTTGTAAATAGTGTCGGTTATTTTATGTTTGGCAATAGTATCGATATAAAAAGACGACTTCTGCTGATTGCGTAAACGAGCGTTTTCACGGGCCAGGCTGTCATTAACTTCTTTAAGCGATAGGTAATCGTACAAGCCATTTATTTGGCTGTACATCCTTCCGGTAACCTCGTTGGAGCTATTGATGACCGATGCTTTTTGAAAAGCATTGTATTTAACGTAGATGATGATCGAGCTGACCTCGAATATAAGAAACAAAAAGAATGCGTTGTACTTAGTAATGAAAATCAACAAATTACGCATCGTTCCTGGATAGATATGAGATGTGAGATATAAGATATGAGACTTGAAAAATTAGTTTATCTCAAATCCCATATCTCACATCTCACTTCTAAATTATTGCATTAAGAATTTAAAATTACCAATATTTTTTAACGCTGTACCTGTACCACGTACTACGGCGCGAAGCGGGTCTTCGGCAACGTGTACAGGTAGTTTGGTTTTTGATGCCACACGTTTATCTAAACCGCGCAATAACGCGCCACCACCTGTAAGGTAAATACCTGTCTGGTAAATATCTGCTGATAATTCAGGTGGAGTGATCTCTAACGCTTTCAATATCGCTTCCTCTATTTTAGAGATAGATTTATCTAAACAATGCGCTATCTCGGTATAAGATACCATGATCTGTTTTGGTACGCCGGTCATTAAGTCGCGGCCTTGTACGGCAAAATCAGCCGGTGGATCTGCCAGTTCTGGCAAAGCTGCACCAACCTCAATTTTGATCTTTTCCGCAGTACGGTCACCAATCATGATGTTATGCTGGCGACGGATGTACTGAACGATATCTGAATCAAAGTTATCACCCGCAACACGGATAGACTGATCGCAAACAATACCTGATAACGCGATAACCGCGATCTCGGTAGTACCACCACCAATATCTATGATCATGTTACCCATAGGCTCTTCCACGTCGATACCAATACCTACGGCAGCGGCCATTGGCTCATGTATCAGGTAAACTTCTTTGGCACCTGCAATTTCGGCGCTGTCACGTACGGCACGTTTCTCAACCTCGGTAATACCTGAAGGGATACAGATCACCATACGCAATGATGGAAAAAACCATCCCTTGCCCGGGTTGATCATTTTGATCATCCCGCGGATCATGTGCTCAGCAGCGTTAAAGTCGGCAATTACACCGTCTTTAAGCGGGCGTACGGTGCGGATATTATCGTGGGTCTTGCCTTCCATTTGCATGGCCTGCCTGCCGATAGCGATCACTTTATTGGTTGTACGGTCAAAAGCTACTATTGACGGTTCGTCAACAACAACTTTATCATTATGTATGATGAGGGTATTTGCGGTACCTAAGTCAATGGCAATTTCTTGCGTAAAAAAATTAAATAAACCCATTTGTATTTTTTGAATTAAAGCACGATCCGGTTAAAAGCGAATTGTTAAATATAACTCTGATTTTTAATAATTCGTATTAAATCATGCAATTAAGTAATGTTTTATTAATGTTTAAAATGGCGTACGCCGGTAGTTACCATAGCGATGCCTTTTTGGTTGCACATGTCGATAGAATCCTGGTCTTTTATTGATCCTCCCGGCTGTAAAACCGCTGTAATTCCTGCTTCTGCAGCTAATTCAACACAATCAGGGAATGGGAAAAATGCGTCAGATGCCATTACAGCGCCTTTAAGGTCAAACCCAAAACTTTCAGCCTTAATAACCGCCTGCCTTAATGAATCAACCCTTGAAGTTTGACCCACGCCGCTTGCCATTAACTGGTTGTTTTTAGCGAAAACGATGGTATTTGATTTGGTATGTTTAACCACTTTATTAGCAAAGTACAAATCATGCAATTCATGCTCCGTTACCTGTTTGGTGGTAACAGTTTTCATTTCTGCCGGTCCTTCAACAGTTGAATCCTTGTCCTGCTCAATAACACCGTTCAACAGAGTTTTAAATTGCTTGGTTGGTAGTTCAACCGGTTGGCGAACTAATATAATGCGGTTCTTTTTTGATTGAAGAATTTGCACCGCCTCGTCTGTGTATGCAGGCGCTATTAAAACTTCGTAAAATAATTTGCTGATCTCGGTAGCGGTATCCGCATCGATCTCATCATTAGCGATGATCACCCCGCCGAAAGCTGACACCGGGTCACAAGCCAAAGCATCTAACCAGGCTTGTTTAATCGAATGGCGCGAAGCTATGCCGCAAGCATTGGTATGTTTTAATATCGCGATGGTGGGCTCGGTAAACTCATCAATTAAGGCAACAGCAGCATCAACATCAACTAAATTGTTGTATGATAATTCCTTGCCATGCAATTTGGTGAACATCGCATCCAGGTCGCCATAAAAAGTGCCTTTTTGATGCGGGTTTTCTCCATAGCGTAAAGTTTGGCTGATTTGTATACTTTGTTTAAACACCGGCATTGGTTCTTCCTGGTTAAAGTACTGGAAGATGGCGGTATCATAGTTTGATGATATGTTAAATGCCTTTTGAGCAAATGTACGACGCTGATCAAAAGTGGTAGTGCCTTCCTGGGTTTTTAACATGCCTTCTAACTCGGTGTAATCGTTTTTAGAAGCCAGAATCACCACATCTTTAAAATTCTTTGCCGCTGCGCGGATAAGCGAGATACCACCAATGTCTATCTTTTCGATAATGTCTTCTGCACTTGCGCCTGATTTTAGAGTTTCTTCAAAGGGATAAAGGTCAACAATAACCAAATCAATTTCCGGGATTTCGTATTGTGCTATTTGCTGTTCGTCGCTTTCAAAATTTCTGCGGGCCAAAATACCACCAAACACCTTTGGATGCAGCGTTTTTACACGCCCACCCAATATAGATGGGTATGAGGTAAGGTCCTCAACCGCAATTACATCAACACCCAGGCTACGGATAAAAGTCTCAGTTCCGCCGGTAGAATAGATCTTTACCCCCAGGCGGTTTAACTCATAAATAAGCGGCTCAAGATTGTCTTTGTAATAAACGGAAATTAAGGCGTTTTTTATTTGAACGGATTGGCTCATTTGCAATAAATTTTTGAGCCGCAAAGGTAGGGATTTGTGATTAGAGATTAGAGATTAGTGTGTAGTTTTTTTCATTAATTATAATGATACTGAGAATTATAGTTAACTTGGGTTTATGACAGATATAAATCGTACCAAAGATCCTGAAAAAAGAGAATTATGTTTAGCAGACATGATTAAAGTAATTGGTAGAAAAGTTACCGATGAGGAATTGCTTGAATTATTTATTTAAGAATAATGATATTTCCTCAATAAGCCTTAAAAGTGCATTTGCTAAATATTTAGATTGAAAATAACTAAAAAGATGTGTATGTTATATTTGAATATCTATTGTAATTTTAGCTGACAATAATATGGAGGCCTGATTTTTAAACAATTTGACCCCTACGATATAATAGCAAACGATAGCTAATTAATGTTTAACGCAAATTAACTCTTCATCTTCTTCAATAAATTCTCCACCACTCTCGGGAAATGCTGGTGCTCTAATTGCTGGCCTTTGAATTTTATCA
Source organism: Mucilaginibacter sp. (assembly GCF_965225845.1). GTDB lineage: Bacteria > Bacteroidota > Bacteroidia > Sphingobacteriales > Sphingobacteriaceae > Mucilaginibacter. Next base: position 2,464,846 of record NZ_CBDDBL010000002.1, on the reverse strand, counting down.
TTTCCAAATTATCACCGGGTTCAATCCGGAAACGGGATTGGTGAATGATCTCGCCTTCATCAAAATTCTCATCAACAAAATGGATAGTAATGCCGGATTCTTCTTCGTTGTTGGCTAAAACGGCTTTATGCACATGATCGCCGTACATGCCGGCACCGCCGTATTTGGGTAACAGGGCGGGGTGAAGATTAATTATTTTATTTGGGAATGCTTTTAATAAAGATACCGGAACCAGCCATAAGAAACCGGCCAATACAATTAGATCGACCTGTAAGTTTTTAAGCAATTTGATCACATCGTCGGATTTGTAAAACTCATCGCGGGTAAAGATATGCGATGGTACCTCGAAATTATCGGCACGCTGCAAAACGTAAGCCTGCGGGTTATTGGTGAGGATAAGCACAACTTCCGCTTCGGAACTGCGCTTAAAGTGTTCCATGATCTTTTGGGCATTTGATCCGGAACCTGAAGCAAAAATGGCTATTCTTTTTTTCAAAACTACAGATCAGTATTTATATTCATCCAAATATAAAACTTCGCTGTTAAATTACGGTGTTAATGTGAGTTTGTTTTTAACTCATTATCAGCAAATGGTTAAATTTTACTATTGGTTGTTTCCGGAAGGATGTACAAAGCCGTATTGTATAATCCTCGATCTTGTGGTTGAAGTAACAAAAATGTTTACGTCGCCTGTTTGCAATATCAGCGAATACTGCCCAAGATTATATATTTTAGTGTATTTAAAGGGCATCGCCTTGTCCGGGTCAGGCGCCCCGCCTACAAGTGTATCAGCACAAAGCATAGTGGAATTTAACACAAGCTGATCCGGTGTTAAAGCCCATGTGCCTGAAGTTGTCTGCGGTATACATTCAAAATTAGTATAGGTACAGGTGTTGTTAATGTTAAAGGTGAAGATCTGCGAATTATTACAATTAAGGTTCAAGGTATCTGTGCTGATCAAACTACTGCCCAAATAATGAAAGACCTGCACAGATGCTAATTGCCATGGTGCATGCGTTAAAAAAACATTCACAGCGCCCGAATTATCTTTTTTACAAGAGTTGATGAATAAGCTGGTTGCTGTGAAAGCCGTTAATAAAAAGAAGACTAATTTTTTGTTTTTCATCCCGATATATCAGCAAAAGTAAAAATTTGCGGCTATTGTAAATGCATGCAGGTAATTATAACTGATTTATGGTGTAAATATTACAGGATGAATGAATAAAGCACGAACCGGATGAATAGATTTGCGTTTATATCAATAAACTATTTATATGCGTATTCCGTTCGCCAAGCTAAAATCTGAATTTAAAAGAGTATTACTAAGCCTTGATTTTACTGATGAAAAAGCTGAAAAATGTGCTACAACATTTGCTGAGAATAGCCGGGATGGCGTTTATACCCACGGATTAAACCGTTTCCCGGTATTTATTGATATGATAAAGCAAGGTTTGATTAAGCCGGATGCGGAGCCGACAAAAGTTGGTGGTTTTGGTGCGATAGAGCAATGGGATGGCAATTTGGCCCCGGGCATTTTAAATGCCACCTTTTGCATGAACCGTGCTATTGAACTGGCTAAAACAAATGGAATTGGCTGCATTGCCATAAAAAATACCAACCACTGGATGCGCGCGGGGACATATGGATGGCAGGCAGCGGATGCCGGGATGATTGGTATCTGTTTTACCAATACCATTGCCAATATACCGCCCTGGGGTGGAATAGACCCACGCCTGGGAAATAACCCTTTGGTTATTGCTGTGCCGAGGGCTGAAGGGAATGTGGTATTGGATATGGCGATATCGCAATACTCGGTGGGTAAACTGCAACAATATAAAATGAACAATGAGCAATTGCCTTTGCCGGGTGGCTATGACAAGGATGGTAAGTTAAGCACAGATCCAACAGTTGTTTTAGAGGCTAAACGGGCATTGCCAATCGGATTTTGGAAGGGTTCGGGATTGTCGTTGATGCTTGATCTGCTGGCAAGTATTTTGAGTCAGGGCAACTCTACGGGCAAAATTACACAAAGTGAAAAGGAGAGTGGGGTATCACAGGTATTCATTTGCATTAAGCCGCAGGATAATGATTATACCGCTAATATTATAGAGGAGATACTTAATTATACCAAGAGTAGCAGGCCTGAATATGAGGGTGGCAGTATTTCTTATCCCGGCGAGAATACCTTAAAAACACGCGAGAAAAGTTTAGCAAAAGGTGTTTTGGTGGATGATAGGATTTGGCAAAAGGTGCAAGCCTTATAATTAATCCATCATCCCTTCAAACTTCTCCCAGAAGCCATCTTTAGGTACAGGAGCAGTAATTAGTATAGGCTCTTTTTTTATTGGATGGATAAATTGCAAACGACGCGCATGCAGGCAAATGCTTTTGCGCAGGCTGCCGCGGGGATAACCGTATTTATTATCGCCTACTATGGGGCAACCGAGCGTGGATAGCTGCACCCTGATCTGGTGCGGACGACCGGTAATTGGGTCTACCTCTATTAAATAGTAACCGTTTAACTCGCCAACCAATTTGTAGTTCAGTTCAGAGCGTTGGCTGCCGGTAACTTCGCGGTCGTGGGCTTTGGTTATGTTTTTCTGCGGATTTTTGATCAGGTAATGCACCAGGTTTCCTTCAACAGGGTTTGGCCGGTTACGTACCACGGCATAATAGGTTTTATGCATCTCCCGGCTTTTGAACATCTGGTTAATGCGCTCCAAGGCCTTACTGGTTTTAGCAAAGAGGATCACGCCGCTCACGGGCCTGTCGAGCCTGTGTACCACGCCTAAAAATGCGCCATTGGGTTTATTGTATTTTTTGGCGATGTACTTCTTAACCTTATCATCTAACGACTCATCGCCGGTATCATCAACCTGTACAATATCGCCCGCGCGCTTGTTGATGGCAATGAGGTGGTTATCTTCATACAACACATCGTCGTCGGTTATATCGTAGTTGGTATATTTAAATTCGGTTCGCGCCATTGGTTAATACTGCTCTTTTTCGTTTGGAAAGCTCTTGGCTTTCACATCACTTACATAGTTTTTGATGGCGCCGTTCATTACATCATATAAATCCGCATACTGGCGTAAGAATCTTGGTTTGAAACCTTTGTTAATACCCAGCATGTCGTGAATAACCAGTACCTGCCCGCTACAGCTTTGGCCTGCGCCAATGCCGATGGTAGGGATGCTTAATGCATTAGTAACTTCAGCGGCGAGTTTAGCGGGGATTTTTTCCAGCACTACACCAAAGCAGCCTAATTCCTGTAGTTTAAGTGAGTCCTCTTTTAGCTTTTGCGCTTCCGCCTCGTGCTTGGCACGTACAGTGTAAGTGCCAAATTTATAGATAGATTGCGGTGTTAAGCCTAAGTGCCCCATTACCGGGATACCCGCAGTTAGTATGCGGCTTACAGATTCCGCTATCTCCACACCGCCTTCTAACTTTACGGCGTGGGCGCCGGATTCTTTCATAATGCGGATAGACGAGTTCAATGCTTCTTTTGAGTTACCCTGGTAAGTTCCAAATGGCAAATCAACCACCACCAAAGCGCGTTTTACAGCACGTACAACTGATGACGCGTGATAGATCATCTGATCCAGCGTGATGGGCAGCGTAGTTTCATGCCCGGCCATTACGTTGGAGGCGGAGTCACCAACTAATATAATATCCATGCCTGCATCATCAACAATGGAGGCCATCGAATAATCATAAGCGGTAAGCATGGCGATTTTTTCGCCGCTGTTCCTCATTTCCTGCAAAGTATGGGTAGTAATACGCTTTACTTCTTTGTGTACCGACATGGTGTTTATTTTATGGAGAACAAAGGTGGGAATTATTTCGAATTTATTTCGGATTTCGGAATTTCGATTTGGGCCATGAAACTGTTTCATGAAACAGGTGAAACAATTGGAACAGTTGGAACACTTTTACACCACAAAAACGGCCAAAATAGTGGCAAAAGGCGGTTATTAGATCGATTTTTTGGTCGTTTTGAGCAAAAAAAGACCTGTTTTAGGCCGAAAAACGATGAAAAAACGCTTGTTTTTGATGATTTTTTATTGTTTTTTGATGGGAAATCGCGTGTTTTTGTGCGGTTTTTACCATAAAGTTAACTAATATAGACAAAGAAATAGACGTAGTTTGTTTCACCGTGAAACACTTAATACTCATTAAATATATATAATCATTAAAATGTCTTCGCCCTCTTTCCGGCTTGCCGGAGAGAGGGCCGAACAGCGAAGCGCATTCGGGGTGAGTCAACTCTTTGTCGAGCATTCGCGCTAATGCCGCTCGCAGAGTCTACTCACCCGGTCTTTGCTTTGCTTGACCACCCTCTACTGCAGGCGGCAAAGAGGGGATATCAATCTTAAATATACTTATCTCCAGCTTACCTCTTTGTTGCGCAGCAATAGAGAGGTCGACCAGCGCAGCGTTGTCGGGTGAGTAATTCTGCATTAGGGATTAACGCGGATACCGGCCTGTGACTAAGGCTACGTGCAGTATAATCCGTTGGCTAACGGACCGGCCCGTTGGCTAACGGGAATGTCCAAATCCCCACAAACCTGATATTCCCATTACAATAAAATTCACAATCACTCTTCCGAAATCCGAAATAAAATTCTACTTTTGCAGCGTGAAAAAAGAAGTTTCTTACTTCATTTCTGCATCCTGTTTTGAGGGCGCCGCTTGTCATCCTGAGCTTGGTCGAAGGACTAACCAACCCATTAATCATTCTATTTTTTTAACAAATGACTTACTTCACCCAACTACCGGCGGTATTATTACTGGCTGACGGAACTGTGTTTTATGGCAAAGCTGCCGGAAAAATTGGTACTACTACCGGCGAAATATGCTTTAATACCGGCATGACCGGCTACCAGGAAATTTTTACTGACCCGTCGTATTTCGGGCAGATCATGGTGGCTACCAACGCGCATATCGGTAACTATGGTATTGCTGATGAGGAAGTTGAATCGGGCAATATCCAGATTGCCGGTTTGGTTTGTAAAAACTACAATATTAATTACAGCCGCAAACAGGCTAACGAAAGCATCCAGGATTATTTCCAGCAGCAAAATATTGTTGGTATCAGCGATATTGATACCCGCCAGCTGGTTCGCCACATCCGCGATAAAGGTGCGATGAACGCGATCATCTCTTCAGAAATTACGGATATTGAGGAGTTAAAAGCGAAGTTAGACCAGGTACCATCAATGGATGGTTTGGAGCTATCATCTCAAGTATCAACTACCGAAAGCTATACTTTTGGCGATGAAAACGCTAAATACCGTGTCGCGGTGCTCGATTTAGGGGTGAAGAAAAACATCCTGCGCAATTTTGACGACCGTGACGTATTTGCCAAGGTTTACCCTGCAAAAACATCCTTCGAAGAAATGGAAAAGGATTTTTCGCCATCAGGATATTTTATTTCCAACGGCCCCGGCGATCCATCGGCCATGCCTTACGCGATTGATACCGTAAAAGAGATCTTAGCTGCTGACAAACCGATGTTCGGCATTTGTTTAGGCCACCAGTTGTTGGCTTTGGCTAACGATATCCCAACCAAAAAAATGTTCAATGGTCACCGCGGATTGAACCACCCGGTTAAAAATATCATCATCAACCATTGCGAGGTAACCTCACAAAACCACGGTTTTGGTGTAGTGCCTGAGGCTGTAAGAGCATCAGAAAAAGTAGAGATCACCCACGTAAACCTGAACGATCAGTCGATTGAAGGGATCCGTGTAAAAGACAAAAAAGCATTCTCGGTACAATACCACCCCGAATCATCGCCCGGCCCGCACGATAGCAGGTATTTGTTTGATGATTTTATTAAGTTGATGGATTAATTAGTTCAACGTTATATTGAAAAGGTCAGAATTAAATCCTGGCCTTTTTTGTTTAGGAACGTTTTTTGTTTATTTGATTAGATAAGAGCTAAAAACACGAACCCTTCGTTAACCTTTTTTAAATCGGCATCAGGGCTGATCCGGGTAGCACAAGCCTTGCTAAAGCACAACCTTTCATAGGATCAGAACGCAGCCGGGAGTTTTCTTTTGGTTACTTTTCTTTTGGCGGTCAAAAGAAAAGTGACGCTTAGCGCAGCGATACCAGTAAAAGGTAAACGTCAGGCAAAGCATTCGGCTTACATAACAGCAGGGCATTCTTCGCTATCGCTTAAAAGAAAAATTTTCATCTGAATAAGTTGTTCTGTCCCGCTCATTGCCGCGGGGGCTACTACTTTTGGCCTGATCCAAAAGGTAGCAAAACTAAGCGAAGCGATCTCATGAACACCTTTGGAAACATACAATTGGTGAATAATATCAAGACGGAAAAAACCTTCAGCCCGCAAGGCGAGCTCCCGGCCCGGTTTTCCGTCGGGCCTTTAGGCGCTTAAAAAACCATACTAAAATCTTGCTACTGGATACTAACTACCCGATACTAAAAAAATTCATCGCCAAAATCCCCCCATTCACCGACGATTTTTCAAGACTCCCCAATTAGCCCTAACGGCGAGCGCATAATGTGTGCATTTTTGAGCCATAAACAATCACACATTATGGAAAAGTTACTCACCATCCACTTAATAAACTTCGCTTTGCAGGCTGCTGAACACCTGCATTCGTTATTGATTAACATGGGGCACCTGGTAAAATAGCTGTTTATGGCAAGGCTTATCACCATCTACAATTACCTGCAAATAAACCTGTTCAGGATATTGGCAGCAGTTTTGCTTAACTGGTATTAAACATACCATTATGAAAAAGGGAGATAAAGTTGAATGGAGCTGGGGCAAATCAAAAGCCGAAGGCGAAATTGTAAAGGAATACGATAAACCCGTTACCAAAACCATTAAAGGCACCAAAGTAAAACGCAATGCCAGTAAGGACGAACCTGCCTACGAAATTAAACAAGAAAACGGCAATAAGGTGTTGAAGAGCGGGAGCGAGTTGAAGAAATAGCCCACTCAACCTCCCCGGGAGGGAGGGCTTTATAACTCTAGAGTCAAAGTCTCCCCTGCCAGGGGAGATTAGAGGGGGCTGGTTTGGTTATATCATTAATCTATCGCATTTTTGCGGCATGGCTAAACAACCTATTATTACCGTAAATAACCTGGTAAAAAACTACGGCGATTTTAATGCCGTAAAGGATATTAGTTTTGAGGTTTACGAGGGCGAGATCTTCGGGCTGCTTGGCCCCAATGGCGCCGGTAAAACCACTACTTTAGAAATTATTGAAACCCTGCGCGATAAGACCTCCGGTACTATTACTGTTGATGGTTTTGATATTGAGAAGGATGCCGCCAGCATTAAAAAGCGTATCGGTGTGCAATTGCAGGCAGCGGGCTATTATCCGAATTTAAACCTTTCTGAATTGATCGAGCTGTTTTCCGGCTTATATGGCGTAAATAAAACGCCTACCGAAATGCTGGAAAAAGTTGCGCTGACAGATAAAGCCAAAGCCAAATACAAAGAACTTTCCGGCGGCCAAAAACAGCGGTTCTCTATCGCTACTACTTTAATAAATGATCCGCGCATCATATTTTTGGATGAGCCGACAACAGGCCTCGATCCGCAGGCGCGCCGTAACTTGTGGGACCTGATCAAGGAGATCCGCGATAGCGGGACTACCGTGGTGATCACCACCCACTACATGGACGAAGCCGAAATACTATGCGACCGTGTGGCTTTTGTAGACGGCGGCCACATCATAGATATTGGTACACCTGATAATTTTATTGATAAACTGGTAGCTTCCGGCTTCGAACGCAAGAAAGAAGTAAAGCTGGCCAACCTGGAAGATGTGTTTATCAATCTGACAGGCAAGGAGTGGAGAGAAGGGTAGGTTCCGGCCCTCTCTAAATCTCCCCCGGTAGGGGAGACTTTTTATAGACTTTAATTTTTCAAATTCCTCTCTACCGGAGGCGGATTTAGGATGAGGCTCTTATGAACAAACCATACAGTAATTTCAACGCGACCCTGGCTATTGCCAAAGCCAGTTTCCGATCCATATTGCGCAGCCCTTCGGCGGTGATATTTACGCTTTTGTTTCCGCTGATATTTATTTTGGTGTTCGGCTTTATTGGCGGCGGGGGTATAACTGTCGACCTGGGTGTGGCTAAGGGAAGCGATGTAAACAACCCGGTATACAAAGCACTGCAAACCACAAGCGTGATACATTTGGTTACTGATGAGTCGTCCGATCAAATGAAAAAGGATTTGGCGAAAGGTCATTTGGATGCGATATTGGATATCACTAAAAATGTTGCTGCATGGCCGGTACAGGGTAAACCGGATCATCCGCCATACACAGTCAACGTACAATATACCAGTGCTTCGCAGGAAAAGGGAAAAATCCTGAATTCGCTCATCAGTGGGATGTTATTTAAGATGAATGCTGCAATGGCCGGAAACGCGGTTCCGACATTGGCTGAACTGAAAGAAACCACCGTTACCGTACGCGAATACAAAACCATCGACTTTATTTTACCGGGACAATTAGGCTTCTCGCTGTTAAGTACTGGCGTATTTGGTACGGCATTCGTGTTTTTAAGCCTGCGCCAAACGCTGGTGATTAAACGCTTTTTCGCTACCCCAGTTAAGCGATATAGTATTGTTGTGGGTGAAGCTTTGGCTCGCATAACTTTCGCGCTGATTGGCGCATCCTTTATACTATTGGTCGGGCGGTTCGCCTTTGGATTTACGCTGATACATGGCTTTGTCACCTTTATCAATATGCTGATCCTGTCGTTTTTCGGGGTGATCGTATTTATGGGTTTCGGGTTCACGGTATCAGGCATCGCCAAAAACGAAAGTACCGTACCGCCAATTGCCAATTTGGTTACGTTGCCGCAATTCTTATTGTCGGGCACATTTTTCTCCATTACCGTTTTCCCAACGTGGCTGCAGCCTATTTGTAAGATATTACCGCTAACGTTCCTCAACGACGCCATGCGCCAGGTAGCCTTTGAAGGCGCCAACCTGTGGGATGTTAGCCACCAATTGTTTTACCTGCTGCTTTGGGGCATTGGTATTTACGCGGTGGCGGTTAAGGCGTTTAAGTGGGAGTAGGTTTGAACTAAGATTAAACGGATTTTCGGGATTTGCAGGATGTTAATATTATTTATACTACAAGGTATTTTTAGTTAAACCTGAGCTTATGAAAAATGCAGATTACAAAACATTCTACTTAGAATCTATTACAGAGATTAACGAAAAATACTATGTTTTAAATGGGTACCCTCAACAAGACTACGATGAAAACTATTATTATGAAATTCATATAGAATCAACGAGAGCATTATCAATCATTAAAACTTATATTGACGAATACATATGTATTGATGTAACATCAGAAAATAGTTTGACTATTTATTATGGCGAATTTTATTCAGAAAGTTTTGACGATGGAGAATTCAGTTACATAAATTACTCTTATCAAAAAATAAAGAAGACATCTAAAGATTAAGTTTTCGCACGGTCTCTTGAAAAGGACCCTGCGGTACAAAAATTTTAGTCTCCGCAGGGTCTCTCGGAGAGGAACCTGAGCAAGGTTGATTCGCAATGATATTGAACAATCCATCGCAGGGTCCTCTCCGAGAGATCCTGCGAGAACCAAAGAGTTTATGATTTATTTCAACGCATTTGCCAATCTTTAATGTCTGCAAGGCTTTGAGAGACCTTACATCCTCTAAATCCCAAAAATCCGTTTAATCCTGGTTCAGACATATTAATTTACCGTTAATCTTTATTTATTTTCCCTGAGTTTTGTTTGAAAGTGTATATTTGAAAAGTATATAAACCTGGTGTATTATTTACACTATGTATCTATCAAATTAATTTATTGAAAATGAGCTTAATAATTGATGTCCATGCCCGCCAGATTTTAGATTCGCGCGGCAATCCTACCATCGAGGTAGATGTATTAACTGAAAATGGCGCCTTTGGCCGTGCTGCTGTACCATCAGGTGCATCAACGGGTGTGCACGAAGCGGTTGAACTTCGCGATAACGATAAAGCTGTTTACATGGGTAAAGGTGTGTTAAAAGCCGTTGCCAATGTAAACGATATTATAGCTAAAGAATTACAAGGTGTTGATGTATTCGACCAGGGTACCATCGACAAAATAATGATCGACTTAGACGGTACTGAAAATAAAGGCAACTTAGGTGCTAACGCTATTTTAGGTGTATCACTTGCTGCCGCTAAAGCTGCCGCGCAGGAAAGCCGCCAGCCTTTATACCGCTACATTGGTGGTGTAAATGCTAATACATTGCCAATCCCGATGATGAACATCGTTAACGGTGGTTCACACTCTGATGCGCCTATCGCGTTCCAGGAGTTTATGATCATGCCGGTTGGCGCGCCATCATTCTCTGAAGCATTGCGTTGGGGAACTGAAGTATTCCACAACCTGAAAAAGATCTTACACGACCGTGGTTTATCAACCGCAGTAGGTGACGAAGGTGGTTTCGCACCAGCTTTCGATGGTACTGAAGATGGTGTTGAAACCATTTTGCAGGCGATTGAAAAAGCAGGTTACAAACCAGGTGTTGATATTTTCATCGCTTTTGATTGTGCTGCTTCTGAGTTTTACAAAGATGGCAAATACGACTACACTAAATTTGAAGGCAATAAAGGTGCTATCCGTACCAGCGCTGAGCAGGTTGAATACCTTGCTGAATTAGTGGCTAAATATCCCGTTATCTCTATTGAAGATGGTATGCACGAGGATGATTGGGCAGGCTGGAAATTATTAACCGAGAAACTGGGTGATAAAATTCAGTTAGTAGGTGACGATTTGTTTGTAACCAACACCAAACGCTTACAAAGAGGTATCGACGAAGATACTGCTAACTCAATCCTGGTTAAAGTGAACCAGATCGGTTCATTAACCGAAACTATCAATGCGGTAACGCTTGCTCAAACCAATGGTTACACCTCGGTAATGAGCCATCGTTCAGGAGAGACTGAAGACAGCACCATTGCTGATTTGGCAGTAGCCTTAAATTGCGGCCAGATCAAAACCGGTTCTGCTTCACGTTCAGACAGGATCGCTAAATACAACCAATTGCTTCGCATCGAAGAAGAATTAGGCGCTAACGCCCGTTTCATTGGTAAGGATTTTAAATTCTATAAAAAATAGTTGATTGGGTTGACTGCATGAGTGGTTGATTGAGTTGAATGAATAGAAAAGCCGGCTTGATGCCGCCTTTTTTTGTCTGAAGTCGAATTAGTTGAATTTTTGGAATTGATCGAATTATGTAATTCATTAATTCCATAAATTCCGGTTCAGACAAAAATCAACGAAATCATTACATCATACCAAATCAGCGGTTATCTTTGCCCCATGAAATCAAACAAGTTCGTTAGAGCTGCCATCATATTATTTATCCTCGCCCTAAACATTGGCTGCGACCAGCTATCGAAGTCAATCGTTCGTAAAGACCTGCCCGATAACAAAGTGATCGGTTATTTAGCTAACCATGTCACACTCGAAAAAACTGAAAATACCGGCGCTTTCTTGAGTCTTGGCGATAACCTCGGTGGCCCTGTGAAGTATATCTTACTAATGATATTACCGTTGGCTGCGCTTATCGGTGCATTAGTTTATATTATCATCAAAACCAATTTAACCCGCAGTACGCTGCTAGGCATTATTTTCATCATCGGCGGCGGTATCGGTAATTTATATGACCGCATCATCCACGGCTCGGTAACCGATTTTATGCATATTGATTTCGTCATATTTCAAACCGGGGTGTTTAATGTCGCAGATATGTCGATCATGGCGGGGATGTTCATTATTCTGATCGATTCCTATCTTAAGAAAGAAAAAGCCAAGAGCGAGGTTGTTCCGGAAGGGTAACAAGAAAATTCAAAAATGAAAATAGTACTGACCATGTCTTAAATTTTTTAAATCGGCATCAGGGCTGATCCGGGTGGCACATGCCCTGATAAAGCACTACCTTTCATAGGATCAGAACGTAGCCGAGAGTTTTTCTTTGATTACTTTCTTTTTGACGGCCAAAAAGAAAGTAATGCTTAGCGCAGCGATACCAAAAGACAGTAATGATTTTCTGTAGAACCAGAGATTGCTGCGTTTCTCGCTGTAAGGGTTTAAAACCTCCTAAGTTTTCTGCTTCTTCTTATGTGCTGCCGGGAACAATACATTATTCAATATCAACCTATAACCCGGCGAATTCGGATGCAAATGCAGATCCGTTGGCGGGTCGCCTACCATGTGCTGGTAATCTTCTGGGTCGTGGCCGCCGTAGAATGTCCACTGGCCTTTGCCGTAATCACCGTGAATGTAACGGGCTTCGTTGCCGGTTTTCATTTCGCCCATAATGATCACACCCGGCTTGATTTTTCGCTCATCAAAAGCAGTGGTCAATCCCATAAAGCCTTTGATTACCTTGTCATGGTCCTGGGTTAGCATGCTGGGAACAACATCCCATTTGGCCGAAAAATCAAACAGCGTAAAAAAGTCATTGCTTTGCTCCACGTGCCTGCTTGGGGTAACATCAATATTGCTAAAGCTGTGCGATAGCGGATTCATATCAATGGTGAAATTCTGAAAGGCGAACGTCTCGCTAAAATCGAGTTTGGATTGCGCATTCGGGTCGGCGGCATCACCGTCGAACATACTTTCGCAGATGTCGGTATTATGAGCAGCCAGGGCAATATCAAAAGTATCCGTACCGGAACACATGGCAAACAGGAAGCCACCACCTGCGCAAAAATCACGGATCTTTTGGGCAACTGCCAGCTTCATTTGCGATACCTTTTTAAAGCCCAGTTTATGCGCCATAGCTTCCTGGTTGCGCACATCGTCATTATACCATTGTGCAAAGCGGAAACCGCCATAAAACTTGCTGTATTGGCCTGTAAAATCTTCGTGGTGCAGGTGCAGCCAATCGTATTTAGGCAGGTCGCCGCGGATCACTTCCTCATCATAAACCACATCATAAGGAATCTCGGCATATTTTAAAACCAGGGTCACGGCATCGTCCCAGGGTAGTTTATCTTTGGGTGAATACACAGCCATTTTTGGCGCTTTTTCCAATTTTACCACATCCATATTTACGGATGGATCGCTTACTTCAGTAATGATGTCGCTGGCCTTGGCATCGGCCAAAACCTCGTAACTCACCCCACGTATATTGCATTCGTCTTCAATCTTTTTATCATATTTCATCATAAAGCTGCCACCACGGTAATTGAGCAGCCATTCCACTTCCTGGTTATTCTTCAGTACCCAAAAAGCAATGCCATATGATTTTAAATGATCCTTTTGATCTTCATCCATCGGTATAAGGATGGAAGCTGCCCTGGTTAGGATAGTAAAAAGTAAAAAGCAAAAAGTTAAAAGTATTTTGGGGCGAAGCATATTCAAAGCTAACGAATATTTAGGGAAGGTATTATTACTTAATTTACGGAAATTCTCCAGAATCGTCATTGAAGAACGAAGTAATCTTTACATAGGCAGAAGCTTTTGCAAATTTCTCTGTATGGTTTAGAGATTGCTTCGTTCCTCGCAATGACGCTTTTAGAAAATATTACCTATTACCTTTAAACTTTCGCCTTTCACCTCTTTTCATTACATTTGCAGTCCAAAAAAATACAAATGAGTAAAGCGATTATTAAAACCGAAAAAGGCGACATGACTGTCGAGTTTTATGATAAGGATGCACCAAATACTGTTGCTAATTTTAAAAAACTGGCTAAAGAAGGTTTCTACAACGGCATTGCCTTTCACCGTGTTATACCTAATTTTATGGTTCAGGGCGGTTGCCCGTTCTCTAAAGATCCAGCAACTGCTTATCGCGCAGGCAGCGGTGGCCCGGGTTACCATATCGACTGTGAATTAACAGGTGAAAATCAATACCATGACCGTGGTGTGCTTTCAATGGCGCATGCAGGCCGTAACACCGGTGGATCACAGTTTTTCATTTGCCACAGCCGTGCAAACACCGCTCACCTTGACCGCAACCACACTTGCTTTGGTAAAGTGATTGAGAATGTTGACGTGGTTGATGACATCCGCCAAAACGATAAAATTTTAAGCATAGAAGTAATAGAAGACTAATTTTAGAGTTGAAAGTTAAAAGTAAAAAGTCGAAAGTTAACTGCGGCTTCTTTTAACTTTTAACCTTCAACTTTCAACAAAATAACATGAACCTACAGGGAATAGTAGCCGTATCCGGCAAACCGGGATTGTGGAAAGCACTTTCGCAAAACAAAACTGGCTTTATATTGGAGAGCCTTGATGCACATAAAACTAAATTGGTGGCTAACCTGTCAACAGCTAAATTGGCTGCTTTGGACGAGATAACCGTTTTTGGTTACGATGATGATATTAAGCTGACTGATGTTTTCGCGAAAATGAAAACTGCCGCAAATGTGCCTGATGCTAAAGCTGACGGTAAAAAGCTGCGTGATTTTTTTAAGGAAGTAGCACCTGATCATGATGAGGAAAAAGTTTACGCTTCAGATATGAAGAAGATTGTGAGCTGGTTTCATATTTTGAAAGACCTGCCTTTCTTTAACGAAGAGCCTGCTACCGAAGCACCTGCTGCTGAAGAAGCTGCTCCAGCTGCAGATGGCACTAAACCTGCGGTTGCTGTTAAAAAAACTGTGGCTACTACTGCACCAAAAGCTGTTACTAAGCAACCTGCGCCTAAAGCCACGGCTAAGCCTAAAGCTACTGCCAAGCCAAGAAGAGCAGAATAATAATATTTTAATACCGGATTAACCCCATTGCTCTGATTAGTGATGGGGTTTGTTTTTTGCCTAAACTTTATTTATCGCGAAAAAAAATAAATATTTGCGTCCGATTTTCAGGACGAATAAAAAAGAATAAAAATTAATACTATCGAAATATTGCCTAAAAATTAAATTTAGCTTCTGTATTGAGTCCACAAAATATGGTCTGCATATTAAGTAAACCAACTTTTTTATTTTTTTGGGGCGGGTTGCTTATCCGTTGTTAAAACCTGAATAACTATAATTAACTAATAGTTACGTTTTGCTATAAAATGTGAGTAAAAATATTGCTGTAAATGGCACGTTTATAGCTATTTATGCTTAGCCTTTATTATATTTGGACTCCTAATATTGATCAATTTTACTAAAATAACAACCTGGGGTTTTAATTAAGCGTATTAGCTACTTGTGGCACATATTTTACAGGTGCAACAGCGTTATATGGAATGGAACTGACTGATATATGAGTTTTACTGAAGATCACGATTCAAAAAATAGTGCATCCCAATTTACTCATGTAGTAAATAATATAAATGCGGGAATATGGGAGTTTAACATCAATACCAACGAAGTTAAGTGGTATGATGGCTTTTACCGTGTTTTAGGTTATGAGCCGGGTGAGATAGAAGCTTCTTATAACTTCTTTTATGATCACCTGCTTTATCACGGCGATAAAGGCATATTCTCCAAAGCTATTGCCGATCGCAATCCCGATAACAGTACCTTACAGATCCGCCTTTTAACCAAACATGGTTATCAATGGTTTGAAAGCTCAAGCCGAAGGGGAGATGATCTGGCGAACCCTAAAATTTATGGGTCGATAATTAATATCAACGCCTACAAAATATTAGAGTACCAATCATCACAAAAGGAACTTTGGTTTAACGAGGCAGGTAAGCTGGCTAAGGTTGCACTATGGGAGATAGAGGTGAACTCGATGAATTTAACCTTATCAGGAGAAGGTTACGAGATATTCGAGATCAATAATAACATAACGCTTACGGTTGATGAAGTTATTAGTTTTTTTGAACCGAAATATCGCCCGGATGTAAGCAGGGCATTGGAAAGCATTGTACGTTCCTGCCATTCATTTGATTTGGAGCTTCCTTTCCGAACCGCAAGGAACAGGCTTATTTGGGTGAGGTTTAAAGCTATGCCGATTATAGATAATTTAGGCAGATGCGTGAGCATTCGGGGAATACTACAAGATATCAGCGAAAGTAAAAAGAAGGAGCTGGAAACTAAAAGCTCACTGTCGCTTTCACACGATCAAAACAAACGTTTGCAGAATTTTGCCTATATGGTATCGCATAACCTTCGCTCACATACAGGCAACCTTGATTTTATGGTAAAGCTTTTTACCGAAACTGAGTCGGCAGACGAACGGACAGAGGTTTTTGAGCATATCAAATCGATCAGCTCGAGCCTGAACACTACCGTTAAGCACTTGGAAGAGATAGTAAAGATACAGGCTGAAATAAAGGATGATAAAACGATTATCTCTTTTGAAACAATATTTGAACAGGTGAAATGCGCACTGCAAAGTAACATTACTGATGTTGACGCGCATATTGAATACGACTTTAGCAAGTGTACAGAAATAAATTACATCCCGGCTTATATGGAAAGCATTTTCCAAAACCTGCTGACCAATGCAATAAAATACCGTAAAAAAAACCGCAGGTTACTGGTGAAGTGTTACACCTTCCAGATGAATGGCCATATTTACCTGATATTTGAAGATAACGGAATTGGGATTGATTTGGATAAGCACGGCGACAAGGTATTCGGTATGTATAAAACCTTCCATAACAATGATGATGCAAAAGGTATCGGGCTATTTATTACCCGTAGCCAGGTAGAATCATTAGGCGGAACCATTAAGGTTGAAAGTACCGTTGATGTAGGCACTAAGTTTACAATAAAGCTTTCTTAAAACAAATTGATCCGGGAGATCAATTATCTGATTTGTCTTTTACAATTACAAAAACATCCTCATTGTCCTTTTTCATCAGGTACTTTTCGCGCGCGAATTTCTCAAGTTGTGCCGGGTTGGATGTTAGTTCGCTCAGGTCTTTGCTAACCTTTGCGGTTTCTTTAGTGTAAAAATCACGCTCTGTTTTTAGCTTGCTTAATTGCTGGTGGTATTGGTATTGCGATAGCAGGTCGTTTTTATCAAAAAACAACATCCACACCAAAAAGGCTGCAGTAACCCAAAAAAACTTATTCCTGAAAAGTAGTACAAGGCGTTGCATATAATAAGGCAATTAAATTAATTAAAATTAAGGCAAAGTTTTGATTGCTGCAATAGGGATTATTAACTTATTAACAGTGGCGGTAAAATCATGCCATTGAAAGGGACGAAGCAATCGCAAACTTTGCATATTCACCTTGCTTCCGTGCGATTGCTTCGTTCCTCGCAATGACATTTAGAAATATTTAATCCCTTCTGCCGCCCCTGTTGCCCCAGCTGCCGCTTTTTTTGGCACCGCTCATGCCGCTGCCGCCACTATTGCCGCTGCCTGCACGGCCACGGTCCTTATTACCAAATCCGCGACCACGTTTAGGGCCACCGCCTGCTGTTTTTGCAGCTTCGGCTTTGGCTACCATGCTTTGCGGGCTCATGGGGTAGGGATGAGCTTCGTTGACGGGTATTTGTTTAGCAATAAGTTTATGAATGTCCTTTAAAAATGGTAATTCCTCCGAATCACAAAATGATAATGCTATACCACTTGCACCGGCCCTGCCTGTACGGCCAATACGGTGTACGTAAGTTTCGGGTACGTTAGGTAACTCGTAATTTATAACGTGTGTCAATTCATCAATATCAATACCACGGGCGGCGATGTCGGTAGCAATTAATACACGGGTAGTACGGTTTTTAAAGTTGGTTAAAGCCCGCTGACGCGCGTTTTGTGATTTATTACCATGGATAGCTTCGGCAGTAATGCCTGCCTTTACCAGGTCCTTAACTACCTTATCGGCGCCGTGTTTGGTACGGGTAAATACCAGCGCGGTTTTAATTTCTTTATCTTTCAGGATGTGGTTAAGCAGGGCACGCTTGTCGTTCTTCTCCACATAAAAAAGCTCCTGCTGAATGGTATCTGCTGTTGATGATACCGGGGTAACTTCCACCTTTTCGGGGCGGGTCAGGATGGTATCAGCCAAGGTTTGGATCTCTTTAGGCATGGTAGCTGAAAAGAACAATGTTTGCCTTTTTACAGGAACTTTTGCAATGATCTTTTTAACATCGTTTACAAAACCCATATCCAGCATACGGTCGGCTTCATCCAGAACCAGCATTTTAATATGGTCAAGATGAACGATGCGCTGCTGCATCAGATCCAATAAACGGCCGGGTGTTGCCACTAAAATATCAACTCCACGACGGATCGCATCCGCCTGCGGGTTTTGTGACACCCCACCAAAGATCACCAGGTGCTTTAAGCCGGTGTGCTTGCCATAATTGGCAAAGCTTTCGTCAATCTGAATAGCCAGCTCGCGGGTTGGGGTTAGTATAAGTGCCTTTATCGTTTTTTGCTCTTTATGCTGCAACCTGTCGTTATACAATAATTGCAGGATGGGTATTGCGAAAGCCGCGGTTTTACCGGTACCGGTTTGCGCGCAGCCAAGCAAATCGCGTTGTTGTAATATAATGGGGATGGATTGCTCCTGTATGGGCGTAGGTGTTGTATATCCCTCAGTTTTTAAGGCCCTGAGGATGGGCTCAATCAATTTTAAATTTTCGAATGACATGTAATGTTTTTAATATATGTGCTAACGCGATTGCATAAGC
The DNA here is from genome assembly GCF_965225845.1 of Mucilaginibacter sp. Classification (GTDB taxonomy): domain Bacteria; phylum Bacteroidota; class Bacteroidia; order Sphingobacteriales; family Sphingobacteriaceae; genus Mucilaginibacter. The sequence continues at coordinate 2,446,276 of NZ_CBDDBL010000002.1, read as the reverse complement.
GGATCTGAAGAGTTGCCAGTGATCAAAACCGTAAGCGAACGGGTATTATGCCGCAAAGGTACGCTTTTTTATTGGGAAAGGGATTTTGTAGATTTGGATAGTATTCAGGTTTATTTTATTTAAAAATCAGAACTAAAAGACACGCTAGTGATACTTAAAAGTGTTGTGTCTATTTTTGCTGTGACTTTTTTCGTATCATTAACATCTTTATAAAAAATATAAGCATAATTTGAAATGGAAGCATTTCCATTTTTATTCATAACAGATAATGCAATATCATCGGGCTTAAATTCACCATTTGATAAAAGTCCAGGCCATTTGTAATCAATGAAAATAAAGCCTTTTTCTTTTAGCTTAGGTTCAATATACTTTGTCAATGCATTTTTAATTATAATGCGATAAATAAGAAATTGCAAAGCTATAATTAATGAAAAAAATAGAATTACTATAGGTATAAAAATAATCATGTCGGTTAATAAAAAAGCCACCGTTCAGGTGGCTTAAATATATAAACAAATTCTCTTAATTATAAAACGTCCATGAAACGCCGAACTTAAGCTGCGCATCTTCATTCGGGTAACGGTTCACGCTGTATGATCCTTTGCTGAACAGGCCCTGGTTGGCGTAATCATACATTACAAACAGGTTGGTGCGCATCAGCGTTGCTTTTATAAATACAGTTGCTTTTGGGTATGATGAAAAGGTAACATCGGGCCCGTTGTAAAACTGGCCTAAACCTACCGCGTAGGATGGTGCCAGGTAAGTGGTGTTATAACGGATATCGGTACCAATGCTGGTATTCAATACATTAAATAGCAATTTGGTGTAATATAAGCTGGTGTAAGTGTACAATGATGGCGTGCGCAATACATCCTCGTTATCTGTTTTTTGGTAGATGATGGTATTGTTAAAATGCCATCTCTTCCATGCTAAGTTTTTACTCAGCGTTATTTTTATCAGGTTTATAGGGGTGCTCAATTGTGTAGGATGGGCGTCGCTGCCACCGGCATCCGAAGCAAAATACAGGTAGTCGGTCAGCAGGAAATATTCCGCCTTCAAATCAAGCTGCAGTGGGGCGTTTATATAATTGAACGAAGCACTGTTGGTTTTTTGCTTACTAAAACTATTCTGAAAAATGTAGTGATTCGAGATCCAATCGGTATAAACCAACGGAGGCGAACTGTTTTGTGTATAAGCATCCAGTATAATTTTACCGGCTTTGTTACCGCCGGATAACATCAGCTTAAAATCATATAAAAAGTCGCCAAAATCCCGTCCCTGTACAATCTGATTCACATTGGCCTCAAAAGCGGCTTTGTTACTAAACCGGTAGCCGAGCCGACCTTTCAGGGTCAGATCCTCGAACGAAGTTTTTTGCACCTGTGCCTGCTGTGTAACCTGCTGGCCGTAAACGTTAACTACGGAGTCGCTTACGTATTGCGAATATTGATAAAAGTCCTGCGTTAACCCTACATCCAGCTTGATCTCGTTTTTAGCGGCTTTGCTTCTTAACGCAAAACTATAGGCAAAATCATTTTGAAGGTGATGAATAACTAATGAGTCGCGCGATCTGTTCGAACTGAAATAATAATCGGGGAACACGTGTGCAGTATCCTGGTCGTTCTGAATAAACTCGAATTTCTGCACATTGTAGTGGAAAGTATATGCTACGCGCTGCGTTGGGATAACTTTGGTGGTATCGCCGCCGTACGCTACGGTATCCACATGGCCTATATAGTAAAACTGTTTAATGTAAATGCCGTTGTCTTTCCAGTTTTCATAAGTATTGGGGAGCTTTACCGGGATGGTGGTTTTATCAACCAGCGTTTGGTCGAACACATTATTGTAGCTGCTTGACAGTGAACCCGTTTCCGGTGCTTTAACATTATTTAAAATTACATTGGCTAACAAGTTATAGCGCCTGCTTTTTGATTGGTACCAGGTAAATAAGGCTGCATTCAGGTTGCTTACATTTTGCTCGAGCACATCATTAGTAGAGTAAAACCCACGCGAACCCAGGAAATTAAGGTTAAAACCTACGTTCCAGTTTGGTTTAATATTTTGGGTGTGCACTACTTTAAAAATCTGTTCTGCGGTGCCCCCGGTAACTAAACTAAGTAAGCTATAAGGTGCACGGGCATTATAATAGTTAATATCCTCGGGGTGCAGCATGTAAATATCAAGCGTGTGCAAGCCGGGGTCAAAGCCAATGGTTTTTGATGGCACAAACATCAGGTCGCGGGCATCGAGGCCCAGGTGGCCGAGACTTATTTTAGGATCGCCCGGCTGGTAAAGCGGACTATAATTTTCGAAGTTATTTATGGTCGTATCCAGCGGAAAAAGCTGTGTGCTATCCCGCAGTAAACGTTCGGTAGTTACCCTGATGAATTTTGAAGTGAAAATAACGCTGTCACGCCTTAATTCCTCTTTTTTACGTAAGGTATCTATTTCCTGGTCGGCTGATAATTGCTTTACCTGCCGATGCGCAGTATCGGCAAACGGAGAAGTTTGTTGACCGTTATAACCGGGCTGGCCACCATATCCCGGGCCGGTATAACCTGGCTGATTAGGTACCTGGGCAAAAGCTGCCTGCGCAAATAATGCTATCAGTAATATTAATAAGTATTTAAATTTGTGAGGCATTAAAAACCGGCTATTAATTCTTTAAGTATCAAGGTCATTTTTGGCTCCGCTTGCTGCGCAATGGCCAGTATTTCTTCTATCGAAACCGGGTTAAGCACTTCCGGAAAACCCTCATCAGTCAACACCGATATGGCAAATACCGGCAACCCCATGTGGTTAGCCACTATTACTTCGGGCACGGTGCTCATCCCAACTGCATCTCCTCCAATTATTCTTAAATATTTGTACTCGGCCCTGGTTTCAAGGTTTGGGCCGGTTACAGCAACATAAACTCCCTTATGGCAGGTAATATTGTTTGCCTTTGCAATATCCAATGCTTTATTTATAAAGTCGGGGTTGTAAGGCCTGCTCATATCCGGGAAACGCGGGCCAAGTTCGTCCTCATTACGCCCGATGAGCGGGTTTGGAGGTTGCAGGTTTATATGGTCATCAATAACCATTAGGTCGCCTTTTTTAAAGTCAGGGTTTAATGATCCGCTGGCGTTTGATACCAGTAGCTTTTTTATGCCCAGCATTTTCATCACCCTAACCGGGAAGGTGATCTGCTGCATATTATAACCTTCGTAATAATGGAGGCGCCCCTGCATGGCAACAACTTTTATACCTGCAAGCGTACCAAATATCAGTTTACCCGAATGAAATTCCAATGTTGAGATCGGAAAATCAGGGATATTGCCATACATCAGTTGTTTTTCAACCTCAATTTCCTGTACAAGTGCGCCAAGGCCGGTGCCTAAAATTATACCCACTTCGGGTTCAAAATCGCCAATGCGGCTTTTAATGTATTTTGTGGTGTTCTGTATGCGTTCTAACATAGTCAATAACTAATCCATCGAACTTTTCCTGTTCGTTGTTTAAAAAATTAATACCGATAGGCATTACTAAAATGGGTAATTCCTTTGTTACCGGCAGCAACCTGTGTTCTGCCAATCTTTGGGCATCTTTTTCTGTAGTGATGATCACTTTATCAGCTGATCTGCACTCTGAAAATCCATCAGCAAGTTTAATGATATTTTTTAAGCTAAAGCGATGATGATCCGGATATTTATGGTGAATGATGTGCTGTGTATGTTTTTGAATGTGTTGCACCAATGGATCAGCGCTGGCAATACCAGTTATTAAAAATACGATAGTTTTTTCGGTTAATTTAACCGGAACAGCTTCGCCCTTAAAAGATTGCAATTGCTTATACGCTATCGACGTAAAAAAAACCTGCTGATTTTGAAACGGCTGAATCTTTTCTAAAGCAGCTGATTGCTCGCGCGATGATATTTCTTCAGGACATTTGGATATGATGATCACGTTTGCGCGTTTACGCCCATTAAACGGCTCGCGCAGGTTACCCGCGGGCAACAACAGGAGTGGTTCATCAATGCGATTATAGTCGAACAGTAAAAGGCTTAACCCCGGTTTTACCGCGCGATGCTGGTAAGCATCATCCATAATTACTAACTGATGATCAACCTTTAATTGCTTGATGCCAACAACCCTGTCTTCACACACAGCTACGGTGATCTCGGGAAATTTTTGATGAAACTGGGCAGGCTCATCACCTACAAGGTCGGCTATGGTACCGGGCGATTTCTCGTTTGCAACCAAATATCCTTTAGTGTTACGGCCATAACCGCGGCTTAAAGTTGCCATGCGGTATTTATTTTTAAGTAAACTGACCAGGTACTCCGTCATAGGGCTTTTCCCTGCACCGCCAACGTCAAGGTTGCCAACAGATATCACCGGGATATAAAACTTGCGGCTTTTAAACAAACCCGTATCATACAACCAGTTACGGATAATGACTACCAGCCCGTAAATAAGTGAAAAGGGAAACAGGAGCAAGCGCAGGTACTTCATATTTTGTGGTAAAGATAGGAAAATGCCATGAGGGTTAGCCAGTTGAATATTTTGAGAATTTCTATCTTGTCCGGTGATGAATAAGTATACGTTTTCGTAATCTAACGTAAATGTTAAAAGTGTCGTTTGTTAAATGAAAAATAGTTGGATTAGAACTTTCATCCGGATTATCTGCATGGAATTCCCGATTTACCGTAGCTGATATAACATTAACTGAAAAATACACCCCATCAAGTACAGTTCGGCCTTTTGTATCATTAAAATTAGTTCCGGTATAAATACTATCCAGCAATTTACTGTAATCAGGATAGTCGTTCAATGATATGCATACCGTATCACTGTCATACACATAATATTTTTCGGTGAGTTTGTATTTTGCCAGAGACACCTTTTCTATAATCCTGTAATCCGGATTATTATGAACTTTGTTTATTGAATCTTGTAATTTGATGTATTCAGGATCTTTTATTAATAATTGAAATCGAATACTATCCAAAACTGAATAAATAATCCTAACTGAATCTTCTGTCTTTACTATATTAAACCAATGTCCCTGTCCGATCAGCGGAGCTGAGGCTTCAATTTTAATTGAATAATTGTTATTGTTTTTTTGAGCAAATGAAAAGTTCGGTATAATTATTACCAATAAGATAATTATGAGTTTCATTAGGTTTTAGTTTTACTCAAAAATAGTTTTTATATAGGTAGTATCCTTTTCAACTAAACATTTTGCCATTAAAAATCTTTGTTAAGATAAAATCTCCAATAATGGCATCACAAATTACAACCCCGACCCAATGGCCCGAGCTGGCTTTTGAAGATTTAAAGGATACTTTAGAAACCGTGCAGCTTTGGGCGCAAATTGTGGGTAAGATCCGCCTGAAGAAAACACCCTGGATAAACCATAGCTGGCACGTTACGCTTTATATTTCGCCGCGTGGGCTGACTACCGGAAATATTCCTTATGGGGGCGGTAGTTTTCAGATCGATTTTGACTTTGTTGACCATGAGCTGCAAATTATTGCAAGCAACGGGCTTAAGGAAAGTTTCGCCCTGCAAGGCCTTTCGGTAGCCGGTTTTTATAGAGAAATATTCTTAATGTTGAACGCAATGGGTGTTGAAGTGGAAATATATGCTAAACCCAATGAACTGGAAGTAGCCATACCCTTTGCAAAAGATGAACAGCATAAAACTTACGATGCAACGCAAATGAATTTATACTGGCAGGCTTTGGTAAGGATCAATGCGGTTTTCCTGCGGTTTAGGGCGGAATTCACCGGTAAATGCAGCCCGGTTCATTTGTTTTGGGGCGCGTTTGACCTGGCTGTTACCCGCTTCTCAGGCCGCGAAGCGCCATTGCATACGGGCGGCGCGCCTAATATGCCTGTTAAGGTAATGCAGGAAGCTTATTCGCATGAGGTAAGCAGTGCAGGTTTTTGGGGTGGGAGCGAAGCTTTTCCGCACCCTGCTTTTTACAGTTATTGTTACCCAACCCCGGCAGATTTCGGCAGCCAGTTTATTGAACCGAGCGAAGCCTTCTACAGTAATGAGATGGGCGAATATTTTTTATTGTATGAGGTGGTACAACGCTCCGAAAACCCGGAAAAGGTGTTACTGCAATTTTTAAGATCGACATACAATGCTGTAGCTAAAACCGGTAATTGGGACAACAAACTTTGTTGCGATTTAACAGGGTTTGAGCGATAGATTTTACAGCGTTTTAATAACTAAATTGTTTACAATCCATTAGCCCTTGCAGTAATTTCGGCAATATCCAGCACTTTAATTTCTTCTTCTTTATCACGGTGTTTTACGCCGTCGGTCAGCATCGTCATACAAAACGGACAGGCAGCTGCCACAACCGTAGCGTTAATGGAGATCACCTCATCAATACGTTCATCGTTGATTTCTTTGTTACCCTTCTCAGCCTCTTTAAACATTTGCGCGCCGCCGGCACCACAGCATAAACCGTTGGATTTGCAGCGCTTCATTTCAACAAGCTCGGTATCTAAAATCTCTAATGCCGCACGCGGGGCTTCATATACGCCATTTCCGCGGCCTAAATAGCATGGGTCATGATAAGTAATGCGCCTGCCTTTAAAGCTTTCACCGCCTTCGGCCTTTAATTTGCCTTCGTCAATTAATTGCTGGATAAGTTGGGTATGGTGGATCACTTCATAGGTGCCACCCAGGCCCGGGTATTCGTTCTTAATCGTATTAAAACAATGTGGACAGCCGGTTACTATTTTTTTTATGTTATAACCGTTAAGCACTTCAATATTGGTCATGGCCTGCATTTGGAACAGGAATTCGTTGCCTGCGCGTTTTGCCGGGTCACCGGTACAGCTTTCCTCGGTACCCAAAACGGCAAAGCTCATACCCATATGCTGCAAGATCTTGCAAATATCGCGGGTTATTTTCTGTGCCCGTTCATCAAAACTGCCCGCGCATCCAACCCAAAATAAAATCTCAGGTTCCTTGCCTTCAGCAAGCAATTCGGCCATGGTAGGTACCTTAAGTTCGGTTATTGTATTATCCATTTTGTAAGTTCTTATCATCTGCATATTTGCTCATCAGCATATTTGCACATTATTTATTGTTCTCCGCCCAATTAAACCTGTCTGCCTGCGAGTATTTCCATGGGGCACCATTGTTCTCCATATTACCGAACATGTTGTTTAAACTTGCAGGCGACTGTGCTTCTTCCATCACTGCATATCGGCGCAGCTCAGTAATAATCTCCAATGGGTTGATATTTACCGGGCAAGCCTCAACGCAGGCATTACAGGTAGTGCAAGCCCAAATTTCTTCGCGAGTGATGTAGGTATCTAATAAAGTTTTGCCATCATCATGGTCTTTACCATTCAAATCGATGTTTTTGCCAACTTCGGTAACCCGGTCACGCGTATCCATCATGATCTTTCGCGGCGATAGTAGTTTGCCGGTAATATTTGCCGGGCAAACTGATGTACAGCGGCCGCACTCGGTACAGGTATAAGCCTCCATCAGGTTTTTCCAGGTGAGATCGGTAACATCCCTGGCGCCAAAGCGGCTTATTTCACCTTCTTCAGGAGCAGGATGTGTGAATGATGGATCGAGCATAGCCTTAACCTCGTTAGTAACTGATGGCATATTAGTAAATTTGCCTTTAAGATTCAGGTTAGAATAATAAACATTCGGGAACGCCAGCAAAATGTGAAAGTGCTTTGAGTATGGCAAATAATTTAAAAATGCCAGTATCCCGCAAATATGGAACCACCAGCAACTGCGTTCCAAAATAACTAAAGCATGAGCGCTGTTTGGCAAAAGTGGCGTTATTAAACTACTAACCGGAAAATTACCGGCTTTAATATACTCGCCAAAATGCAATGCCTGTAATTTAAAGTCGGCGGCATTCATGGTCAGGAAAGCTGTCATCAGCAGTATTTCGATGCAAAGAATATAATTCGCATCAGACTTTGGCCAATCGGTCATTTCTACACCGCTGAACCTTTTTAATTGTATGATGTTTCTGCGGATCAGGAAAACTACGCAGGAGATAAGTACTAAAACTGCCAGTACTTCAAAACTACCGATCAGCAAGCCATATAAACTACCCAATGGTTTTGAAAATATGCGGTGCGAACCAAATATCCCATCGATCATGATCTCCATCACTTCCAGGTTGATGATAACAAATCCCACGTAAATAAAAAAATGCATCACGGCAGCCACTGGACGTTTAACCATTTTGCTTTGGCCCAAAGCTACACTGGCCATTATGCGCCAGCGTTTGGCGGGCTGATCGGATCGGTCAGTATCTTTACCCAATAAAATATTGCGCCTTATTTTAGCTACGTTTTTACTGAAAAGGTAAATAGCGGCTGCGAGTATGATAATAAAGATTAATTGGCCAATCATATTATGCTTGCATAGTATTTTTCAAATATAGTTAATTGGATGATTTGGCAAATATTTGTATGAATTAAATTATTCTGCAATGAAAATCAGCTAATTAAAAGCTTTTTTATAAAAAAGTTTCTATAAATAAAAAAACAAACTACATTTGCACTCCTCAAACGGCGGTATCATAGCTCAGTCGGTAGAGCAAAGGACTGAAAATCCTTGTGTCGCTGGTTCGATCCCAGCTGATACCACAAATACTGTAGACCTCTTAAGTCATCTTAAGGGGTCTTTTTATACTCTAATGTGTCGTCCACGCTCTAAACGCAGTTTAATAAATCTGTTAATTAATTACTCGGGTTAAGGTTGCTGTGGTGTTGAAGTTTACTTTCTGTGTTGTTTTCGTTGGTTTTAATTGGACTTTGGCGCATTGCTGGCACGTTTGTTAATGACTTTTGTTGTTCAAAGACTTCATGAAGTGTTTAATTCATTTGTTCAAATCTAAGTTAAGTGGTTGAATAATTAAAGCCATCAACTTAGGTTTGTAGCAATCAAGAAAGAAAGGAAACGGAATAAATGTAGGGTAGAGGGTAAGGTTGTGTTTATGCTGTAGTCTTTCGTTCGCTTCAGCAGCTACACACCTACCTTTGCTTGCTATTATGCACTCACTCTCACCCACCAACTTCTTAAAGTATAAAGAATATCTCCTTGTCATTACTTTCAACAAGACAACAGTTACAAACTATTTTTAAACAACCATGAATTGCTAATAATATTAGCATTAGCTTTGTGTTCAAATGCAAGGCTTCTATGAAGCTGTACAGTCAATATGGAAACAAAGAGGGACATCATAGGCAAGCTGCAAAAAGAGATACTTTTGATGCAGGGTTTCAAACCTCACTCATCGGGTGAGGTTGATGACACCGGTCTGAGTTTTGTAAATACAGCTTTTCCAAATGGCGTGTTTCCTAAAGGCGCATTGCATGAGTTTATTACGGCTGAACGTGAAAATGCTGCTGCTTCAGGTGGATTTATAGCAGGCTTACTAAAAGCCTTAATGGTACATGATGGGGCTTGCCTTTGGATAAGTACCGCAAGATTGATCTTTCCACCCTCACTAAAACTTTTCAATGTCGAACCTGACCGCATCATATTCGTTGACCTCAAGAGAGACAAGGATGTGTTATGGGCAACCGAAGAAGCCCTTAAATGTGATGGATTAGCAGCGGTGATAGCGGAGCTGAAAGACATAACTTTCATGCAGTCAAGGCGACTGCAATTAGCTGTAGAGAAAAGTAAAGTAACCGGTTTCATACTAAGAAGTGATGCAAGCAAAGTAAGCGCAAGCACTTGTGTAGCGAGGTGGCAGATCAAGCCATTGCCAAGTGAAGTTGAGAAAGATATGCCAGGCGTAGGTTTCCCGCGTTGGCATGTTGAACTTTTAAAAGTGCGCAATGGTAACCCGGGCTCATGGAAGATAGAATGGTCAGCGGATGGGTTCCAGCAGGTAAATGAAGTAACGTTTAAACAAGAGAAAAGAAAAGTTGGATAAGCTATGTCTAAACGCTATGTTTCATTATGGTTTCGTCATTTACTGACTGACTGGTACGCCCTCCGCCAACCAGAATTAAAAGCTATACCTTTTGTTTTCGCTGCACCTACGCGCGGCCGAATGATCATAACCGCAACTAACCTGCCTGCACAGCAACAAAATATCAAAGTTGGTATGACCGCTGCGGATGCGAAAGCCATAGTCCCTGAACTTAAAGTTATAGATGACATTCCGGGCAAAGCAGGTAAACTGCTGATAGCATTAGGTGAATGGTGTATCCGTTATACGCCTATTATAGCTGCTGACTTACCCGATGGTCTGATACTGGATGTTTCAGGCTGTACGCATTTATGGGGTGGCGAACGTGCTTACCTAGGCAATATCGTCAAAGTGCTAAGAAGTAAGGGTTATGATGTCAGGGCTGCAATGGCAGATACTGTAGGTGCTGCCTGGGCTAATGCAAGATATGGAAAGGTCAAGGCGATAATTGGTGAGGGTGAGCATGTGGAAGCACTGTTGTCAATGCCACCTGTTGCACTGCGTATCGACCCGGTAATTGAAGAGCGGCTTCAAAAGCTTGGGTTGTATACTATTAAAAGTTTCATTGGGTTAAGCCGTTCAGCTTTACGCAGAAGATTTGGTGAAGACTTCCTGCTACGTTTAAATCAGGCGTTAGGTAATGAGAACGAATACCTGCAACCTCTACAACCTATTGAACCCTACCATGAACGCTTGCCCTGCCTTGAACCAATCAGGACAGTTGGCGGGATTGAAATTGCTATCAAAACCTTACTCGAAACTTTATGCAAACGGTTGGAGGGTGAAGGGAAAGGCTTACGTACCGGTGTACTTAAATACTACCGTATAGATGGTATCAGTGGTGAGGTTAGTATAGGCACTAACCGTGCAACTAATCACATAGAACACCTGTTTAAGCTGTTTGAACTCAATATACAAAAGATAGAGCCTGCACTTGGTATTGACCTTTTTGTTTTAGAAGCGCCAAAGGTTGATGATGTGGAACCGGGACAAGAAGTACTATGGTCGCAAGAAGGTTGTAGTTTAGAGGATAATTCGTTGGCAGAGTTATTAGACAGGCTTGGAAACAAGATAGGTGCAGCGAACATTCATCGCTACCTACCACAAGAACGTTATTTTCCTGAACGTTCTATCAGGCTGGCTCAGTCCTTTCAAGAAAAGAGGTTAACCGTATGGCGTACAGACAGACCTCGACCTTCATTACTATTGCCACGTCCTGAAAGAATAGAAGTGACAGCACCCATACCTGATTACCCACCTATCCTGTTTCGTTATAAAGGCAACGTACATTACATCAAGAAAGCAGATGGGCCGGAACGTATCGAACGGGAATGGTGGCTTGAAACAGGCGAACACCGGGACTACTATTATGTAGAAGATGCCGAGGGGTGTCGCTATTGGTTATTTCGTTCAGGTCATTACGATGCTGAACGGTCACAATGGTTTATTCATGGTTTCTTCGCATGAGGTACAGTGAGTTACAAGTTACCAGTAACTTCACGTTTTTGCGTGGTGGTTCGCATCCCGACGAACTGGTTGAGCACGCCGCTAAGTTAGGTTACGAGAAAATAGCCATTACCGACCGTAACAGTGTGGCAGGTGTAGTACGTGCTCATTTAGCTGCACAACAAACGGGTATCACTTTGATACCTGCCTGTCGCCTCGACCTGGCTGACGGTACAAGTTTGCTTGCTTATCCTACTGATATTACCGCATGGGGCAGAATGTGTGCTATACTGACCAGAGGTAACCTGCGTACGGAAAAAGGGCAGTGTATCATTTATAAGCAAGATGTATTCGAATATGCTGAGGGAATAAAGTTTGTGATCGTACCGCCATCATCACTTAATGAACGGTTTGACTTTGACGAAGCTTTTAAGCAAGATGTACAGGAATATAAAGCTGTACTTGGCTCATCACTTTACCTCGCGGCCAATAAAATATATAATGGTGATGATGCCAAACGCATGTACAGGCTCTCAAAGTTAGGTGTGCCATTAGTTGCTACAGGTGATGTACACTACCACGAAGCAGGCAGGCGTGAATTACAGGATGTAGTTACCTGTGTACGTGAGAAGTGTACCATACAATCAGGTGGTTTTAAGTTGCTTAGTAATGCTGAAAGATACCTGAAGCCTGTTGAGGAACTCGAAAGGCTGTTTATGCAGTACCCCGAAGCACTGGAGCGTACCAAAGAGATCGCGGATGCCTGTACATTTTCATTAGATACTTTAAAATACCTTGAACCTGAATGGGTAAGCCCTGACGGCAGGACTGCCGATGAGCACCTGCGCGAGCATACTTTTACAGGGGCTAACAAAAGGTTCGATAACAACATACCTTCTAAAACTACAGAGCAGCTTAACTTTGAGCTTGCGTTCTTCCAAAAGCGAAAGCTTGCTCCTTACTTCCTGCGCATATTTGAGTACACCCAAAAAGCAGAGGAGTTACAAATATTACATCAGGGCCGTGGCTCTGCTGCTAACTCTGCTGTCTGCTTTTGCCTGGGTATAACTGCTGTCAATCCTGAAAAGTCAAGGTTGCTGTTTTCGCGATTTATGTCGGAAGCAAGGGATGAATGGCCCGATGTGGATGTGGACTTTGAACATGAACGGCGTGAGGAGATCATACAATGGATATACGATACTTACGGACGGGAACATGCTGCTATTGTTGCAACTGTTACTCAAGAGCGACATAAAGGTGCTATACGCGATGTGGGAAAAGCGATGGGCTTATCGGTTGATACCATAAACAGGTTATCAGGCGCGATATGGAGTTTTGAAGAAGAAGCTTTCGACAGGGAGCGCATCATTTCGCAAGGTTTGAACCCTGATGAACCAATGCTGTTTAAGGTGCTTGAACTAACAGGACAACTTTTAGGCTTCCCGAGACAGTTAGGGCAACATACCGGGGGCTTTGTAATAACGCAATGCAAGCTGTCGGATATATGCCCTGTACTCAATGCGCGCATGGCTGACCGTACCCAATTGGAGTGGAACAAAGACGACTTAGAGGCTCTTGGTATTTTAAAAGTAGATGTGTTGGCGTTGGGTATGCTAACCTGCATCCGCAAAGGTTTCAAATTGGCTAAGCAACACTATGGTCTTGACCTGACACTGGAAAATGTACCACAAGATGATCCAAAGGTATATGATATGATCTGTCACGCCGATACGCTTGGCGTATTCCAGATAGAGAGCCGTGCGCAAATGTCGATGCTGCCACGGTTGAGGCCACGTAAGTTTTACGACCTGGTTATCGAGGTTGCTATCGTTAGACCCGGACCTATTCAAGGTGACATGGTACACCCTTACCTGCGCAGGCGGAATGGTGAAGAACCCGAAGAATACCCTAAAGAAGAATTAAGGGAGATACTCAGCCGTACCAGAGGTGTACCGTTATTCCAGGAGCAAGCGATGGAGATAGCCATAGTTGCAGCAGGATTCACACCTGCCGAGGCTGACCAGTTAAGAAGAAGTATGGCCACATTCAAAGCTAAAGGCCTGGTTAGCCAACACCGTAAAAAACTTATTGACGGTATGGTGGGGAGAGGTTACGAGGAAGAATTTGCGGCACGTGTATTTAAACAGTTAGAAGGCTTTGGCAGCTATGGGTTCCCTGAAAGCCACGCAGCTTCATTTGCACACCTGGTTTATATTTCGTCCTGGTTGAAGTGCCATTATCCGGATGTGTTCGCAGCTGCACTTTTAAATAGTCAACCTATGGGTTTTTATCAACCAGCGCAGATAGTTATTGATGCGAGGAAGCATGGGGTTAATGTGCTGCCTATAGATATAAACTATTCCTATTGGGATAATATTTTAGAAGCGAAAGAAGGACAGTATCACTCCTTACGGTTAGGTTTCAGGCAGGTAAAAGGTTTGCGTGAAGATGATATGCAATTGCTAATCGCTGGCAGGCAGCAGGGCTATATCACTATCAGCCAGTTGAGTGATGCAGGAGTATCGCAGAGCGCGATTGAGCGGTTGAGCGATGCGGATGCCTTCAACTCTATCAACCTCAACAGGCGTGAGGCATTATGGGAAGTACCGGCGTTAAGTGATAAACCAATTGGCTTGTTTACAGGCCAACAATCGGAGAGTGTAAAAGAAACGCAGATGTCGTTACCGTTTATGTCGCCAGCGGAAAACGTTGTACAAGATTACGCTGCCATAGGATTATCCTTAAAGGCACATCCGGTTAGTTTTACACGTGAAAAGCTTACACTGCTACACGTTACAGCAACTAATGATCTGAATACATTAAAAGATGGCGACTCTGTGAGAGTAGCAGGATTAGTTACTGTAAGGCAAAGACCAGGAACTGCTAAAGGTGTGGTGTTTATAACGATTGAAGATGAGACAGGGTTTGCTAACCTCGTAGTGTGGGAAAACCTATTTGACCGTTACCGCAAAGAGATAGTCCAATCACGCTTATTGATGGTGGAGGGTAGGTTGCAGATAGAGGGTGAGGTTATCCACGTAGTCGTAAAGCGGTGCTTTAACCTTACTAAGTTATTAGGCGAACTAACAGCATCAGGTAAGGAAGATCTGCCACTACTCACACTCTCCAAGAGTGATGAAACAACGTCACCAATACCTGATGCAAGGAACATATTTCACAAGGGTAGGAATTTTAAATGATGCAACGCCAGGCTGACTAAGCCTAGCGTTGTTCGCTACTTGTAACGTTGCTATAGGAATTAACTCTTGCCTTTCTTTGATTGCTCCTTCCATGTTTCTTCGGCTTCAATGAGTGGCTTGTGCCATTCCCATAGCTCTTCCAATGACTTGATGTCTTCCGGGATAGGATTTGACTTGCTTAGAGACTCTTCAATTGTAAAGGGTTGAATGTGCTGATGATAGCTCTCAAATGTTCTCCGAGGATTTTTAGCCAGCGATGAGTCAAAGTAACTTGTTCGGAAGTCGTAGTGATGAGAGTTAATAAAGTTGTCCCAGCTCTCTTTTACTTCACCTTCACTACGTACATCAATCATTTCAAACTGTTCCATAACTCTCTCCTCACCTGTCCCCCAGAACTTATTCAGTAACTTCATTGCTTCTACATCAGATTGAGGCGCACCGTATCCGAAGACAGTGAATTGAGCTACCGACTTATCGGTTAGAAAACTCTCTGTCATATCCCATTGACTCTTAATAAACCCATCCGAGTTATAGTTCTTGCTTGTTACGGGGTAAAGCAATTGCGTGGGCTTAAATTCGTTGTATGTTTGGATATACCGCTGATATTGACCACCTGATTCCGGCGGAATGTGACCATTGATTCCGCGTCAAATTGACCACCCCATTCCGGGGCAAACTGACCAGGCATTCCGGGCCAAATTGACCACCCCGAACGAGCAGCTAATGCTGTAGAAGCACCCATCTTTACGAGGTTTAATATAACCTCCAAAAGCATGGCCAACACTACGATTAGCATGAGTAAGATCAGAAAGATAATAAGGATGTACACCAATGGGCGCAGTATCATGTCGATAGCTGCCCAGGCTGATACGTCCCGGAATACCGTTAAGAAGTACCTGGCCTCGTTTAAGGATAGTGGCTTTACGTTCGAGGAGGTTGATGCGCTGAACGATAAGGAACTAGAGGACTTCTTTGGAAAAAGCAGGGAGATGCCTCCTACAGGCCGTATGCAATCTATGCTGCGGTGCTTTCCGCATGTAGATAAGGAGCTTAAACGCACCGGCGTTAACCGTCATATATTATGGGCAGAGTATTATAAAGAGTTCCCGGAAGGCTATCAGTACAGCCAGTTCTGCTTCTATTATACCCAGTGGAAAGCGAGGGTCAACCCGACCATGCATATGGATCACAAAGCAGGTGATAAGCTGTATGTGGACTTTGCAGGGCAAAAGCTGAGCATTACCGATAAGGAGACCGGCGAGATCATTACCGTTGAGGTATTTGTAGCGATACTCGGAGCCAGCCAGCTTACTTATGTAGAAGCTGTGAGTAGTCAGCAAAAGGAGGACTTTATTACGGCCTGTGAGAATACGCTGCATTATATCGGTGGCGTTCCTGATGCCATTGTACCGGATAACCTGAAAGCTGCCGTGACCAAAAGCAGCCGTTTTGAGCCCACGTTAAACGAAACATTCGCTGACTTTGCTGATCATTACGGTACTACCATACTACCAGCTCGGGCGTTCCGCCCTCGTGATAAAGCATTGGTAGAAGGTGCGGTTAAGATCATGTATACCCGGATCTATGCCCCCTTAAGAAAAGTAGTTTACCATTCGTTAAAGGATCTGAACGAAGCCATAAGAGTGGTGCTCGAAGAGCACAACAACCGGTTCCTGCAAGGGAGGAACTACAGCCGAAGGCAGCAGTTCGATGAGATAGAGCGCGAAGTGCTCAACCCTTTACCTGTTCTGCGTTACGAGCTTAAAAAGCAGTTCCATGCTACCGTGATGAAGAACGGCTATGTATGCCTTGGACCGGATAAACATTATTACAGCGTCCCTTATCGGTTTATCGGCAGAAAGATCAAGCTGCTATATTCCAGTTCTTCGGTAGAAGCCTTTTACCATTATGAGCGTATTGCCATGCATAAACGCACAAGGGGACTATATCTTTATACAACCGAGAAAGACCATCTGGCTTCCACTCATCAGTTCGTGGCCGACTGGTCAAAAGATAAGTTCCTGGGCTGGGCCTCATCCATACACGAGGATGTCAGGCTTTATATCCATAATATATTCGACCGTAAACAACATCCTGAACAGGCTTATAAGTCCTGCCTGGGTATCCTTGGCTTCTCCCGCAAAGTAGGTAATGAACGCCTGATCATGGCTTGCCGAAGAGGTCTTCACTATGGCGTTTATAACTATAAGACCATTCATATGATCCTGGAAAAGAAGATGGATCAATACGAAGAAAGCCTGTTCGCAGATGAACTTCCTATGCCCAGCCATGATAATATCAGAGGCGAAGACTATTACAAATAACCTTTTAAACAACCAATGGAATGAACACAAACACGTTAGACAAAATGCGGAAGCTCAAGTTCTTCGGCATGTACCATGCTTTTCAAAGCACCCTGGAAACAGGTAAAACAGAGGATTACACAGCAGATGAGCTACTGGCGCACCTGGTAGATGCAGAATGGGATGACCGCCATAACAGGCGTATCGAGCGGCAGATATATTATGCCAAGTTCCGCTACAAAGCCTCTGTAGAGGACGTTCACTATCATGCCGACCGAAGTATCGACCGTAACCAGATCATGCGCCTGGCGGACTGTACATTCATCGAGCGCAATGAGAATCTGCTGATCACCGGCAGCACAGGTATCGGTAAAAGCTATATCGCTTCTGCTATTGGGTACCAGGCCTGCACACTGGGCTACAGGGTCTTTTATGCCAGTACGCCCAAACTGTTCTCTAAACTCAAAATGGCGAAGGCCGATGGTTCGTATCTCAAAGAGGTTGCGAAGATCGAGCGGCAAGAACTACTGATATTGGATGACTTCGGTATACAGCCTTTTGATGCGCAAAGCAGGGCTGCGCTAATGGAGATCATTGAAGACCGGCATGGAAAGACCTCGCTGATCATTACCTCTCAGCTACCTGTAAGTAAATGGTACGATGTGATCGGTGAAAAGACAATTGCTGATGCTATACTGGACCGGATTGTACATAGTGCACACCGTATCGAACTGAAGGGGGAATCAATGAGAAAGAAACGAAGAACTGATGATAAAGAGGTCAGTTATCAATAACCACTTTTAATAACTAACTTTGAAAACGCTTTTACAGCTCTCGCTGCTATCGTTCGCCAGCTAATCGCCTGGTCACTTTGCCACGGAATCAGGTGGTCAACATCCCCGGAATATCAAGTATGTTATCTTAGAGATCATTCCAGACGGTCCACACCTTTTATCTACGTCATCATAACCTATGGCAACATTGCCATGTAAAAAAGCTACATATGGTAAGTCTCCAATATGTTTGTTCCTGCACCATGCCTGATATAAGAATGGATCCCAATTGAAAGTAGCGATTAAATTCCTAGGACGAAGAGAAAGTACAAGGTAATCGTATAGAGTTGCTTCATCAGGAAGTTGCATATCACTAAAGTAAGCTCTTACTCTTGCTTCAATGGAACGTATTCCATTTGAGTTAGGGTTTTCGTCATAGAGCTTACTGTAGAGGTCTTCAAAGTTAGCAACTTGTAACTTTTTTGGTAGCGAGTCCACTATGTCCTGAATCCCCACAACATTAATAAAATTGTCCATAGACGGCAGAGTTTTATTGTGGAGTTCTGGATTTCTGATTGTAAACGCTATACTTGCTCCTGCACCGAGCAATACAACATGACCGCCGCCGCCATATACTGTATTTATTCTATCCTGTGCTGTTAACTCTTTCATATTACTCTTTTATGAAAGCTTCTATCTTGTTGATGAGTTGCCTTTTGAAATCGGTCGCATCAGACCAAACAATGTGCTGATAATTCCGGATATCAAAGTGAGCTTTGTCCATGTGTTCATGATGACATGTGTATATCACCTTTTGACCTCTTCCTAATGCATACACTGCCTCGAAATATACACCTCCTCTGTGGTGTGTGAAGTCTGCTATAGTAAACCTGGCTTTCTTAATGCCAGCTAAAATTGCATCATTTATAGTCTTGTCAGAGTCAACATGATCCTCACTAACTATATAATGACCAAAGCCGCATTCTTGTAGTGCTGGTTTTATCGCAGCTTCCAATACCAAGAACATGTCGGATGAAAAAGCCATGGCAATAAAAGACAGATTTAAGTTCTCCTTTTCGTTTGTCTTGATTAATCTGCTTAGGCCAGCTACAGTTAGACCATGATTATATAAGGGGGTTGAATCGTACTGCCAATGTACAACCTCTTCAGTGTCAACTTTCCTGATCAGACCTTGGTCTAAGGCACTTTCGAGATAGAACCACCATTCATCAGGGGTGGCGAACCACATTTTTACAGCTTCAAGTGGCTCGACAATAGGTAATCTAATGTCCTGACCCTCATAGCTGGTTCTATCACTAATGTATTCTAGTATACTATTGAGTTTTGCATCAGGTGTTAAGTGTAGGTAGTTACTCTCGATGAATTCTATCAGCTTATCAGCGGTATATACTATAGTGTTGCTTAACCGAGCGCCGTTAGCTAATACCGACATGAACTTATGCACGTACGGCTTTAACACATCCTCTAATTTGTGATCCAATGCACACCAGCTAAAAGACTTATCCAAAGCTAGTCCAGTACAAGTTACGTGATAACTTGTAACTGCCTTTAAACCAAGACTTGAACCACTTGATGCTTCCGTAATCTCGCACTCGTATTGGGCTTACAATATTTCATCATTCTCATAAGATAGCAAACATATAGTAACTATGGGTAGCAAAAAGTTCAACTCTACGAGCATCACAAACCACCACATAGCAACGCAGGTGGTTGTGAGCTAAGCAAAAGGTCTATGCAGAAGTAGCGTGCAACGCGACTGCATAGTATCTGGACGAGCAACTGGCATTGAGGTTGAGGGAAACCCATTGTGTGCTAATACCTCGAAACGAAGTGGTTGTATGCTGATGACTCGGCTAACTTGTATAGAGATTTAGACATGCCAATATTGTTGTCTTCTATATCCATCCTTCAGATTTTAAGACCTCTAGCTAGATCAGCTTTAAATAAATCGAAAGCTTTGTATTGTGCATCTAACAAGTTTTCTCCCGAAGAAGCGTCTTCCGCTACAGGATGATATTTAAGGTGTAAGTGATTAAGAAAGAGCGTAAGACCAACGTTGTGGATAAGATCGAAGACACTTTGCTCTTCCTGATTCTCGGACTTGATCTTCTGCTTAATGTTGAATAGTCGCGTGTCGATATCTGGATAAGTTTGTGGTGTCAATTGAAAAGCTTCTCTGATCAGGTACAGTTGGGCTGATTGTCCAATTAATATGGCCATACCAATAGATACGCTGACCTCCTCATTGGTGTTTGATACCATACATTCAAATGCATAATTGTCTGCCTCGGTTTCGAGTTGCTTTAGAATTGTTGCTTCATCAACAGTTACATGCTCACTCTTGGCTACTAACTTGCGTAGTTCAAGGTATTCTTTATGGTTTCCTGCAAGGTGCGCCACCTCGTGATACATGATGAATTGGACGGCACCACAGAAAAAAGCGTTGACTATTATTATAAGATCTGATTTGTCAGCAGGAGGCGATAATCCAGGTAGCCAATCAGAGTAACTGTGCTTTAAAGAAGATGCCCATCTTAGGAGCTGATTGGTTTCTTCAAGTTCGGGCACATCCTCTAAACATATAATGTATTCACCTTGAGAAGCTCGGCCAGCTACGTATTAAACTGCTTATCTTTCCAGTTTTCAATAACTCAGCTAATCTGTTACTAATTAAACCTTGACATGGTGCAAAGTTGGCTAAGATCCTATTGTAGAGCAGATGTGTTATCCATATGAATGACGAGGCCGGGGCTGAAAAGGCTATAGCAGCAGTTGATGGCGCCGAAATAGACGATCGTAAAATAAGCGTGAGAATTGCCGATACTAAACCCGACCCCCACCTGAGCCTGTTTACCAGATTCAAAAAACCGGTAATGAGTTGCAAACGGCCCCGCAAAATAAGTGTTAATATTATTTCTGCACGCGGAAAGCTGAAGATATTTTTTTTAGCGCTATAGCCATTTGATTTTCAACCGTTTTAACAGAAATATTTAGCAAAGCGGCTGCATCTTTATATTTTAAACCGTCTTCTTTTATCAGCTTAAATATAATCCTGCATTTCACGGGCAGGTTATTTATTAACAGATTAAGATCATTCACCTGTTCCTTACTTATCATTACACTTTCCGGATCAACGGATATATAAGTGGTTTCGGCTGACAGTATCTCTACATCTACATATATGTGTTTTCCCTGGTTCCTTAGGTAGTTAAGAGATAAGTTTTTTACTGACACGTATAAGTAAGTATTTAAATTCTCTATTTCCTTAAAAGAATGCCGTTTTTTCCACAGGTTCATCAGCACATCATGCACTATTTCTTCTGATGCTTCCTTACAATGGGTAACAGATATTGCAAAGCGGTATAATTTCACAAAATATTGCCTGTACAGGTCTGTAAAAACCTGTTCATCAACAAGCGTAGCTTGCTCAAAATTTTCGTGAAGGACTATTTGCATATCGCGAAGCGCAATAATTTATAATTGTAAAATAAAGATAGAACATTTTAATTGAAAAAATTACCATGTTTATTAAAAATAAATTGTTTTACTAAATCATTTTACTAAAACAATTTATCTAAAATATTTTCATTTGCTTTGGGGGTATTTAATAGTTTTTGTGTCTTTCAGTCATATGGCATCAGAAGAACGTATTTGGCTTTTAATATCGAGGGCTGTATCAGGCGGAATTTCGCCTGAAGAGTTTGATGAGCTTGAAGGTATTTTTCAGGATAAGCCAGAATTGCGTTCAGATTATGAAAATCTAAAAATGTTAAAGTTAAGCCCTCCGAAAGTTACTTCATTTGAGGAGCGCCGGTTGTTAGAGAAGGGGATTAACAAATTCAATAACTATTTAAGCGAGGGTAATGGCATTGAAGCAGGTCTTTTCAAGTCCTATCAGCTTAAACCTTTAAAACAAAAAAACAATAAAGCATGGATGCTCGCTGCATCTGTTGTTTCGCTTTTGTTAATTGGTGCTTACTTTGCCGGGCACTTTAAAAAATCCGTGAATTTGCAGCAACAGGAATTGGTTGCGCAATATGGCAAACGTGTTCGTTCTACTTTGCCTGATGGTTCAACTATATGGCTCAACTCGGGTTCTTCGGTAAGATATGCTGATAAATTAATTGCTAACGGCAGGCGGGAAGTAACCCTTGTTGGTGAAGCCTATTTTGATATTAAGCACGATGCAAAGCATCCGTTTGTTGTGCATGCGGGTAAATTAAACATAGTTGTGTTAGGCACAGCATTTGATGTTAAGGCTTACTCAGGTGATAAATTTATTGAGACAACGTTAATACGTGGAAAGGTTGAAGTGTTAAACAGCACCAGTCCCGGTTCAAAAGTTGTGCTTTATCCTGATGAAACAGTTGCCATAAATACAAAAACGAATACAATCAGGAAAAATCGTATCTCGGTTAAAAAACCAATTGTTGATTCGCTTGTAATAAGTAACGGAGATGTTACACAGCCTGTTGTGCCTGATAATGATATAACGGAAACAGGGTGGGTATCTGATAACCTTACATTCAAAAAAGAAAATTTTACAGATTTGGCCATTCAGCTTGAACGCTGGTATAACGTTAAAATAGTTTTTGATAACGATAACTATAGGTCAAAACAATTTACAGGCACATTTAAAGATCAGGATATTAATGAGGTAATGCGGGCGCTCCAATTTACCCAACCTTTTCATTACGCAATAACCAATAACCAAATACACATATGGTAACCAACGATCATAAACCAACTAAATTATGAAAAGAAAGGAATTCGATATGACCTAATCATACTCTCTGCAAAATTTTATTAGCCTTAAAAAAAAATAAGGAAGTGCGGGAACACTTCCTCTTATTAAGGTTAATCCAATGCAACCAATTATCTGGCTGGATATCAGGCTTTATTAGATTTTATTAACCTCAACTTTCAAAAGTATGAAAAAAACTTTTAGTTCTTTCATTAAGCAACCTATTGTCAAAAAAATTCTGTTGTGCATGAAATTAACCTATGCATTGCTCTTGCTTACGTTGCTGCACGTTTCTGCAGCAGTACACTCGCAGGACAAAATTAATGTCAACGTTAAAAACGTTAGTTTTGACAAATTATTCGAACTCCTGGAGAAAAAAAGCAATTACACTTTTTTATACAATAACCAGGCCATCCCAACTCAAACCGTAAATGTGGACGTAAAGGATTTTACCGTTCCGCAAATACTAAATAATGCTTTAGCAAATACCGGATTATCTTTTAGAATATTATCGCAAAAGTTAATTGTTATCACACAGGCGTCTGACGCGGGTGTAGCTGATATAACTGTGAACGGTAAAGTTACTGATGCAACCGGGGCTACGTTACCGGGAGCAACCATCAGTATAAAAAATGGAAAGGCGCTAACAGTAACGGACGCGGGTGGTAACTTCAAGGTTACCGTACCTGATAATGCCATCCTCGTAGTATCATTTATCGGCTACCGAAGCCAGGAAATTGCCGTTGCCGGTAAAACGGAAATTACGGTAACACTTAAAGATGATGACAGTAACCTTAATGAAGTTGTGGTTGTAGGTTACGGTACGCAACGAAAGAAAGACCTTACTGGAGCCGTTTCATTAATTAGCAGTAAAGATATAAATGCGCTGCCTGTTGGTGGCGTTGAGCAAATTATGCAAGGTAAAGCGGCTGGTGTATCTGTAACACAAAATACAGGTGCACCTGGTGACGCAATAT
Organism: Mucilaginibacter sp.; assembly: GCF_965225845.1. Classification (GTDB taxonomy): domain Bacteria; phylum Bacteroidota; class Bacteroidia; order Sphingobacteriales; family Sphingobacteriaceae; genus Mucilaginibacter. The sequence goes on along the minus strand of NZ_CBDDBL010000002.1, from coordinate 2,422,845 downwards.
CAGTTCATATACGCGGTATCGGAACTATTAATGGGGTTAACCCTTTGTATATAGTTGATGGCGTGCCTACTGTAGATGGTATTAACGAAATAGCGCCGGATGATATTGAAAGTATCAATATACTTAAAGACGCCTCATCAGCTGCTATTTATGGTGCGCGTGCGGCTGGTGGCGTAGTAATTATCACTACAAAACATGGGGCCGCGGGTAAACAAAAACTTAGTTTCAATTTTTACACAGGTGTCCAGTCTGCCGATCATTTGATCAAAATGGCTGATAATGCCCAATATGTAAAAGCCTATAATACGGCCGCTGCAAATGATGGCCGCCCGGGTATATCTGATAGCTTAGCCAGTACATTAACCAATACCAATTGGCTAAAGGCAGTACTTAAACCGGCACCTATCACAAACATTAACCTGTCAGTTAGCGGTGGTACCGATCATTCAAATTACATCGTTTCAGGCAATATTTTTAGCCAGAACGGCTTAATCCAAAACTCTTCTTTCGACAGGTATAATTTAAGAACAGCTATAAACAGCGACATCGGTAAATATTTGAAAATAGGTACTAACGTTAATTTAGCTTACTCAAAAACAAGAATAGTAGGAACATCGGGTGATGGTTACTCGGGTGCCGCGGCCAGTGTTGTCCGCTATGCTTTATTCCGTACACCGGGTACTCCTGTTTATGACCCTACCGGGCAATTCGTCTCTATTCCCATCCAGGATAACAGAACTTCAGGCGGTATAGGCAACTTTTTAGGGGATGGTTTAAATCCCGTACAGGAAGCTGCAAACGCGAATGATAATAACTATAACTACGTTATTCTAGGTAACTTTTTCGCAGAGTTAGCGCCTATAAAAGGTTTAAAGATAAGGACAGATGTAGGCTTGGATATGAACATGTCTACCTATAAGCAGTTTTTCGCCACTTATGGTACGCCTGCAAATGACCCTTATCAGGGAGCCGGATATACAGGTAACCTGGGATCGCAACCTATCCAAACAACTAATTCACCAAACTCGCTTGCCCAGTCATATAATAACGATTTAAACTACAATTGGACAAACACTGCTACTTATGACCTAAACTTTAATAAAAATGCATTTACTTTTTTAGTGGGTACTGAAATTATAAAGCAGGATCAGCAAGGCCTCGGGGCCTCACGTACCAATTATGTTAACCAGGGGGTAACCTTTCAATATTTAGATAACGGAAGCGCCGTTGGCGAGCAAAATGGTGGCGGGGAATCGCATTATGGTTATTCTTCATTATTTGGCCGTATCAATTACCAGTACAACAACAGGTACCTGGCGAGCTTTAATTACAGGTATGATGCTTCTTCAAAGTTAGATCCTGATGCGCAATCACAATCTGTTTACTCTGGGTCATTAGGCTGGCGTATTAATGAGGAAGATTTTATGAAGGATATTAAATCAATATCGAATTTAAAATTAAGGGTTGATGTTGGGCAGGTGGGTAACTCAAATCAATTGGGAGATTATAATTACTTATCTACTTTCCTGGGTAACACTTATTATCCGTTTAATGGTACAACAAACCAGGGTTATACTATAAACGCTATAGGTAACCCAACCATACGCTGGGAAGTTAGCACCCAGGAAGACGTTGGTTTAGATTTAGGATTTTTTAATAATGCTTTAACAGCAACAGTTGATTACTATATCAAAAACACAAACAACGTGTTATTGCCATTATCGCTGCCATCAAGCGCCGGTCAGGCATCTGCGCCATTTGTTAATGCCGGTAAAGTTCGCGACCAGGGTTTTGAACTGGAGCTAAGCTACAGTCACACGATCAATAACGATTGGGGCTTTACTGTAAGCGGCAACTTTGCCACGCTAAAAGATGACGTTGTTTCACTTGACGGAGCTCCGCCAATTTCTAACGGACGTATCGATAATAACTACAATGCAACACTTACAGCTGTAGGTCACCCCATCGGTTCATTTTACTTATTACAGCAGGAGGGGATATTTCAAAACCAACAACAAATATTTACACATGCTTACCAGGGGCCAGGCATAAGACCGGGTGATGTAATGTATAAAGACGTAAATGGCGATGGCGTTATCGATCAAAACGACAGGACATTTGTAGGTAGTCCGATACCTAATTTTACTTACGGCTTTACAGGCAATGTTACCTATAAAAACTTCGATCTAAGCCTGTTCTTCCAGGGAGTGCACGGAAATAAAATTTACGACCAGGTGCTTACCGATATAGAAGGATTTTACCGCCCGTTCAATATTACTGAGCGTGCTGCTACGCAAAGCTGGACAGGCCCGGGTACAAGCAATACATTGCCGATATTGTCATGGTCTGATGCCACAAATAATAAGCAACCATCAACACGGTTTTTAGAAAGCGGATCTTACCTGAGGCTTAAAAACGTTCAGCTGGGTTATAAGTTGGGTAAAAACACTTTAAAGGCGGTGGGTATGTCTTCCGGAAGAATTTTCGTCAGCGCGCAAAACCTGTTAACCTTTACCAAATACACTGGTTTGGATCCTGAGCAATACAACAATAGCAACAATGGTAGTACACCACAAGCAGTGGGGATTGATTGGGGCACGTACCCGTCGTCGCGCGTGTTAACAGCTGGTGTTAGTGCTAATTTCTAATTTTTAATTGATAGAAAGATGAAAGCAAAAAATATTTCAATATACTTATCAGCCATCCTGCTTATTACCACAGCGGGATGCAAAAAGGTACTAAATCAGCCGATAGAAGGACAATATTCAACTTCGAATTTTTTTACAAATGATGCTAACGCCATACTTGCGGTAAATGCCGCCTACACCTCACTTACGTTTACCGATGCATCCTCTAATACGATTTGGGTATTGGGCGATGTAGCTTCGGATGATGCTATAAAAGGCGGCAGCGCAGGCGACCAGGCTGATTTTCAATCCGTTAGTGATTTTAACATCAACCCGACGAATTCAGCCGTAGAAGGCTTGTGGAAAAGATTTTACCAGGGCGTTTTTACCTGTAACGTTGTTACTGATGGCCTGGCAAATAACTCCGCTATATCGGCAACTGTTAAAACCCAAGCATTAGGCCAGGCGGAATTTTTACGCGCTTATTATTATTTTAACCTAACAGTGGCTTACGGTGCGATACCTTTGCATTTGAAGGTAGAAACACCTGCTGAAGCTCAAAAGCCGGTATCTACACAGGCGCAGATTTTTGCGCAGATAGAAGCGGATTGCACGGTTGCGGCTGCAGCATTGCCAACCAGCTGGACCGGCGGTGATTTAGGCCGTGTTACTAAAGGAGCGGCTTTGGCCTTGTTAGCAAAAACCTATCTTTTTGAGCAAAAATGGGCACTTGCAGCATCAACCGCGCAAGCAGTAGATGCACTGGGCATTTACAGCTTATTACCTGTTTATGCAGATAATTTTAGGGCTGCAACAAAAAATAATGCTGAGGGAATATTTTCAATTCAGCACCAAACAGGTTTGGTTCCTTTTCAGGGTAACAATTTAAATGTTTGGTTTGCCCCGCGCTCAATTGGAGGATATGGGTTTTTCTATCCAACGCAAAGCCTTGTTAACAACTACGAAGTATCTTCTACAGGTGTAGTTGATCCGCGATTAGATTATTCGATAGCCCGCGCAGGGCATCCTTATTTTGACAGCACGTTCGACCCAACCTGGACTACAACGGGTTACCTAAGTAAAAAAGATTGCCAGCCATTATCTGAAATACCGGTTAGTGTTAAAGGCGATGGAAACCTGAATTATCAGGCCATAAGATTTGCAGATGTGTTGTTAATAGAAGCTGAAGCACTAAATGAATCAGGTAATAGCTCAGCAGCTTTAGCTCCGCTAAACAGAGTTCGTAAGCGTGCAAGGGAAAGTTATTTGTATGATACTACGTTGCCTGGTTACAACGGTACGGTACCTGCCGGTTTATTACCTGATATTACCGTTACTGATCAAAGCCAGTTACGTGATCTTATCCGTAAGGAGAGGCGCTCAGAGCTTGCGTTGGAATTTCATCGCTTTTTTGATATCATCAGGTATGGTGCTACTTATGCAAATGGTGTGTTATCCTACAAACCATTGTTCAATTACAATGCTGATAAGTTTTTCCCGATACCCGAAAGCGAAAGACAATCAAATCCAAATTTAGGCTTATAACAATTTTTAAAATTAGAACATGAAACATTTAAAAAGAATTGTGACAATGGCCGTAATAATGGTCGCTGTTATAGCTTTATTTCAATCGTGCAAAAAAAACGGAGCCACGGCTGATTATAATTCAGATAAAACAAAGCTCGACTTACAGATTGATTCAGCAACAACATTATATAGTGCCGCAGTAGAGGGAAAACAGGCTGGTGATTATTCAGTAGGCTCAAAAGCAACACTACAAACAGCAATTACGCTTGCAACGAACGTTAAAACGGGCAACTACACCCAATACCAGGTTAATAATACGTTAGCCAACCTGATAAGGGCTATAGCTGCGTTTAAAACCAATCTGATACAGGAAATCTCACCCGAAAACCTTGTAGCTTACTGGAAGTTTAGCGGCGACGCGACGGATGCAACAGGCAACGGTCACAACGGTACCCTGCGAACCAATTATGTAGGCAGTTCGGCAGCAACAGCAACTGATGGCGGTACATTGCCGGCTTTAACAACCGACAGATATGGCGCCGCTAATAACGCTTATTACTTTAATAATGGTGGCTACATTGAAATCCCGTATGACGCAACACTGTATCCAAGTAACTTTACTATTAGCTGCTGGGTTAAGCCCGCGGTAGCAAGTAATGGCAATTATATTTTTTCAGTAGATCACTACTTTGGATATAAGTTTCAGTTGCAGTCAAATAACTTCCCATTCCTTACCGTATCAACCGATACCGGAATTCATGATGAGGATGATAATCCGGGCAGCGTTCAACTGGGCGCGTGGAGCCAGATCATCGCATCATTTACAAATGGAGCTATAACTTTTTACATCAATGGTAAATTGATTAAAACGATAGCTTTAGCCGGTAACCTCATCCCGCCTAAAACAATTGTAAATGTTTGTATAGGTAACGAGTTGCCTAAATCGGCTTATAACTTTACAGATACAACAAACCCAAATTACTTTTATGGCGCCAGTTATTTCCAGGGCTCTATAGATGATGTTAGGCTATACAACAAAGTATTAAGCGCTACCGAAGTAAACTCATTATATACCATGGAAAGCCCTAACTAATAATGAAAAGTTACACAGTCCTTATATCAATAGTAGCCGCCTTAGGGGGGCTACTATTTGGCTTTGATACAGCCGTAATTGCAGGCGCGTTGCAATATTTAAAACCTTTCTTCCATCTTAATGATGCACAGCTTGGGTTAGTAGTAGCCGCAGCTTCTATAGGTTGCATCCCGGGCGCGTTATTTGCCGGTTATCTTGCGGATCGTTTCGGGCGCAAAAACCTGATGATTGTAACCGCTATGCTTTATGTAATTGCCGCCATAGGCAGCGGCATTGCAGGTAGTTTCCTGCAGTTGATTATTTACCGCCTTGTTGGTGGCGTTGCAATAGGTATGGCTTCAACGCTTGCGCCTATTTATATTTCAGAGGTTGCTCCGCCAACATTCAGGGGTAGGTTGGGGATGTTGCAGCAATTGGCCATAGTAACGGGTATATTGCTATCATTTATATCTAATTATTTAATTGTCAACAGCTCATTGCTTACTCCGGGTGATGATTACTGGCGCTATATGCTTGCCGCGGCTGTAATCCCATCCGGTATTTTCTTTTTCCTGTTGCTTTTAGTTCCTGAAAGCCCCAGATGGCTGATATCTAAAAATAACGTAAGCGATGCTAAAAAGATTTTCGCGAAAATTTATTCCGATAAACAAAGCCAGGCACAGGTAAATATAGTAAGTGACAGTATTGCTGCAGAAGAGAAGCCTGCCCTGAGAGATGTATTATCGCCCCGCTTTAAAAAAGTGGTGATAATAGGACTGATTTTCGCGGCCATAGCCCAGCTTACCGGTATAAACATCATATTTTATTATGCTCCGCTGATATTTGCCAAAACACATGTAGGCGGTAGTGTGCTGTTTCAAACAGTTTTAACCGGGGTAGTAAATTTAATTTTTACCTTACTTGCTTTTCCGCTTATAGACAGGCTTGGGCGTAAAAAGTTGTTGCTTGTAGGCTCATGGGTAATGGGTTTGTGTATGTTTACCTTGGCGGCGCTGTTTTATTTTAACATGTTGCATAACTATTTTGTATTGATTACTATATTCATATACATAGGTGGTTTTGCCTGCACATGGGGCGTGGTGCTATGGGTATACGTTGCCGAAATATTCCCTGACAAAATACGGGGTACAGCTACATCTATAGCTGTATTTGGTAATTGGGTTGCCAATACCATTGTATCATTAACGTTCCCCGTTATGTTAGCGCAATTGGGAGCCGTTGCAACATTCGGTATATATGGGATCATTAATATCAGTATGGTGATGTTTGTAAGCCGTTATGTGTTTGAAACCAAAGGGGTGCCACTTGAGAAGATCGAAGAGCTTTACGCCAGTGTTTAATCCTTAAAACATCAATCAAAAATGAAAAATAAATTAAATATAGGTCTGGTATTTATACTGGTATTATCAGCTATCAACAGCTTTGCCCAATCTACGGTAAATAAATTACCTTACTGGGCTTTTGGCGGTTTCGTAAGGTCGGAAAATATCGACCCCATAATTTCGCCTGATACTAACAAAACCTTTTTAGACCCTATGAGCAACAAGCAGGTTGCCTGGGAGGCAAATGACACATTTAACCCCGCTGCTGCGCTTAAAAATGGTAAAATAGTGGTGCTTTATCGTGCTGAAGATAAATATGGAATAGGTATCGGGTTTCGTACGTCACGTCTCGGCTATGCAGAAAGTGCTGATGGGATCCATTACAAAAGAAAACCGGAACCGGTACTTTATCCCGCTAATGACGTAGGAAAGAAATATGAATGGCCGGGCGGTTGTGAAGATCCTCGTGTTGCTATTACTCCCACAGGTACCTATGTAGTATTTTACACTGAATGGAATCGCGATATTCCGCGATTAGGCGTAGCCACCTCCATCGATCTTATTCACTGGAAAAAATTCGGGCCGATATTTAAAAAAGCTTATAGCGGTAAATTTTTTAATATAGCCAGCAAATCGGCTTCCATTTTAACTGAGGTAGTGAACGGTAAACAGGTGATTATAAAAAGTAAAGGTAAGTATTGGATGTACTGGGGCGAGCAGCATGTTTACGCAGCTACTTCAACGAACTTGATCGACTGGGCGCCTGTAGTAACTGCAAAAGGCGAACTTAGGGAACTAATATCACCAAGGATAGGTTATTTCGATAGCGATCTTACTGAGTGTGGTCCTCCGGCTATAAAAACTAAAAATGGAATTATCCTTTTTTATAATGGTAAGAATAAAGCAGGGGATGGGAGAGATACCCGGTTTAACGCCAACTCTTATTGTGCAGGCGAGGCTTTGTTTGATAAAAATGATCCATCAAAACCAATAACCCGGTTAGACCTGCCTTTTTTAAGGCCGATGAAACCATTTGAAAAGAGCGGGCAATATATTAACGGGACAGTTTTTATTGAAGGCATGGTTTATTTTAAACAAAAATGGTTTTTATACTATGGCTGCGCCGATTCAAGGGTAGCTGTAGCGGTTTATGATCCTATGCATCCGGCAGCCCCGGATCCGATAATTGATAAGTAACTTACTAAACCACTTATTACAGTAGCGGCCTTTGAATTGTTCAAAGGCCGTTTTTGTTGAAATTTAAATACATAATTTAAAATACTCGTAGGTTTATATCTTACCTTGAATCTTTATCAGCAATTCATGACCATCGTAATTCAATTTACAGGCATTAACCCAGCTAAATAAAATAGCCAGGATAAAATTAGTATCGCCACTAAAATAACCAGGGTTGGCTTTTTATTTAAAAAAACACCCTACTATATTTACCCGGAACTGTTTATATCAACATTGAAGCAACAAATCAGGATAAATAATCATCCTGGTATGCCTGGGGCGTTTTGCCTGTTAAGCGTTTAAACACGCGATGAAAGCAGCTAAAATTATTAAACCCACATTCGTAGCAAATTTGCTTCACACTTGTTTGGTTAGCTATTAATAATTTACAGGCATACCCAATCCTAATTCCATTCAAAAACTCGATATAGGTTTTTCCGGTATGATATTTAAAATACCTGCAAAATGAGTTGATGGTCATCCCGGCTATTTGAGAAACCTCGTCAAGCGAGAGTTTTTTATGGAAATTGCTTAATGTATGGCTATATATGGATGTAATCCTTTTGTTTTCAGAGTCTGGAAAATCATATTTAAAACCGATGGATGAAAGTGGTAAAGTTCTATCTTTCTCTGCAAGTGCGGAAAGGCATTCGATGAGGGTTGTGATCTTATTGATCCCTTTGGATTGAAATACGCGTTCTATGAACTCCCCTCCATCCGTTGATTCAGATCCTTTAAACAGGATACCCCTTTTTGCTTTTTCGAGCAATAATTTTATGGGCTTGGTTTCGGGTAAATGTAAAAAACGTTCGCCTATGAAATTTTCGTGGAAATGAATAACAGTTGAAAATGGTTCTGATGTAATCACCTCTTTTAAATAGCAATCATCATACTTCCAAAAGTGCGGAAGGTTTTTGCCTACAATAACAACGTCTCCTGGGGTAAATTGCGAAATATGATCGCCGACAAATTGGGTGCCTGCACCTTTATGAAAATAAATCAGCTCAACCTCGGGATGATAATGCCAGCGGTTATTAATATTCGGCGCAATATCTTTTCTAACACTAAAGGAATGCTCTAATTCATAAGGTATTTTAACAAGTTGGGGCTTCATTATATTCTCAAATATACAATATCAATTACTCTTATGTTAAAATAACTTAATAGATGGATAAATTGATGATTGCCTGTGGCTGTAAATAATGTTTTTTTGAATTATCCAATTGTACGGCTGCAAGCCGGTTGAACCAAAATTCATGAATTCAAAAAATAGTATTTTTGCAGTGGCGCTGCTTACAAGCCTGTTTTTTTTATGGGGATTTGCCCATAATCTTGATCCCATCCTTATTCCGCATTTAAAAAGATCATTTACGCTCACTACCGTTCAGGCAACACTGGTTGATTCTGCAGTGTTTATAGCCTATTTTATTATGGCTATCCCCGCAGGGATTATTATAAAAAAGTTTGGATACAAAACGGGAATTATTGCCGGCTTGTTAATTTTTGCATCCGGTTGTTTTTTATTTATACCTGCAGCAAATACCCAGCAATATATTTTTTTCTTGGTGTCGCTTTTTATTATTGCCTGCGGACTTGCCACGCTGGAAACAGCCGCAAACCCTTACATCACCGTTTTGGGTGATCCTAAAACCTCTACTTTAAGGCTTAATTTTGCACAATCGTTTAACGGCCTTGCTGCGTTTTTAGCGCCAATTATTGGTGCACGCATGATTCTGACAAAAGGCCGCAGTTTACAGGAATTAAGTTTAATGTCTGCATCAGCGCGAAAGCTTTCATTAGCTGCAGAAGCATCTACCGTAAAATTACCTTATTTTATTCTTGGCTGCATCCTGGTAACCATAGCTATTGTGTTTTCATTAACAAAATTGCCCCAGTTTAAAGGTAAGGAAGAAGCAGCAACCAGTAAAAATATTCTCCATGCGCTAAAACACCGGCATCTTTCCTGGGGAATAGCTGCACAGTTCTTTTACGTAGGAGCGCAGGTTTGTGTATTTAGCTTGTTTATACTTTACGCAACAAAATCGGCAAACATTACAGAAATTGATGCAGCAGATTATTTAGGAATTTGCGGACTGGCATTTTTAATAGGCAGGTTTATAGGTACTGTCTTAATGCGATTTTTTAAATCGGAAAATTTAATTGCGGTTTACGCAGCAGCCAATGTGCTTTTATGTGTGATTGCAATTACCGGGCATGGTATGATAACCGTTTACACCGTGATAGCGATCTGTTTTTTTATGTCGATCATGTTCCCTACTATATTCGCTTTGGGAATAAAGGATTTGAAAGGTGATACTGAATTCGGCAGCAGTTTAATTATCATGTCCATAGTTGGCGGGGCAATTGTACCACGGTTTTTTGGCTATATAAGTGATGCTACCGGAAACATTCAATACGGGTATATAATACCTTTAATTTGCTTTATAATTATTGCTCTATTCGGGATGACAGGGCATAAAGCCAAAGTTAATGTTAGCGAGTTACCTGTTTCACCGGTATTTTAAATTAATAAACAAGAGATCAAAATGGAAAGCCTTCAACTTCCTAAAGTCATATTCGGTACCAGCGGTTTGGGCAATTTATACACGGCACTTGATCCTGATGTGAAAACTGAGATCGTATCCCGTTGTATTCTAAATTCTCCCATCCCAGCGGTATTCGATTCTGCCGGTAAATACGGTGCAGGCTTAGCATTGGAGTCGCTTGGTAAAAGTTTGAAGTTATTAGGTGTGCAATCTGGTCAGGTGTTGATCAGTAACAAATTAGGCTGGTTGCGTACAGAATTAAAAAACCCTGAGCCTACTTTTGAACCCGGTGTGTGGAAGGATTTGAAATATGATGCCAAACAAAGCATCAGTTATGACGGGATTTTGGAATGCTATCACCAGGGAAACGAATTACTGGATGGTTATCAGGCACAGCTTGTTTCTGTACACGATCCGGATGAATATATGGCCGCTGCCGGTTCTTTAAATGAAAAGACCAAACGTTTTCATGATATCATAGACGCATACCGTGCGCTTACTGATTTAAAACAGCAGGGTAAAGTTAAGGCCATTGGTATAGGTGCAAAAAACTGGGAAATAATATTGCAGATTGACAGGTATATAAAGTTTGATTGGGTGATGATTGCTAATAGCATGACGGTGCACAGCCATCCGGCTGATCTGTTAGAATTTATGTCGAGGCTTCAATCTAACGGAACAGCAATTATAAATTCAGCTGTTTTTAACGCTGGATTTTTAACGGGCGGTAATTTTTATAACTATCGTGAAGTTGATCATAAAAATGCTAAAGATCAGGCCCTGATTCAATGGCGCGAAAGATTCTTTTCTATTTGTAAACTCCATCAAATTAATCCTGCACTTGCGTGCGTGCAATTTGGTTTACATGCGCCGGGAGTACAGTCGATTGCGCTAAATACAACTAATCCTAACCGGGTTGCGGATAATATAAACATGGCAAATGACAAGTTGCCCAATGCTTTTTGGGTTGATTTATATAAAGCGAATTTAATTAGTGAAGCAGGCTTATCGTTATTTAATTAACGCATAATGGAACGGATAGACGCGCATCAGCATTTTTGGATTTTTGATCCGGTTAGAGATAATTGGATAGATGAAAGCATGTCGGCCATACAAAAAGACTTTATGCCTGTTGATCTTGAGCCATTATTAAAAAAGAATGGATTTAGCGGTTGCGTTGTTGTGCAATCCAATCAATCTGAACAGGAAACCTATTTTCAGTTAGACAACGCATCCAAATTTGATTTTATTAAAGGCGTTGTGGGTTGGCTAGATCTGCAATCCGAAGATATTGAAATCCGTTTAGAAAAAATGACTCAGCATAAAAAGCTCAAAGGATTTCGCCATGTATTACAGGGTGAAACTGACAGGGCGTTAATGTTAAAGCCAGCATTTAAAAAGGGGATTTCGGCACTGAATAAATATGATCTTACCTATGATCTTTTAATTCTTCCTGACCAGCTGCAATATGCAGCGCAGTTGATCAGTGAGTTTCCCAATCAAAAATTTGTTATAGACCATATGGCTAAACCATATATCAAAGACAAATACATCGGCCAATGGGAATATGGTATGCGCAAGATAGGAGCGTTAAGCAATGCTTACTGCAAAGTTTCGGGAATGGTTACAGAAGCGGATTGGCAGAATTGGCAATACATGGATTTTGTACCATACCTGGATATTGTATTTAATGCTTTTGGTATTGACAAATTGATGTTCGGTTCCGATTGGCCGGTTTGCAACATTGCAGGCAATTATCAAAAAGTGATTAACATAGCAGAACATTATGCAGGTAAACTTTCAATGAACGAGCAAACTATGTTTTGGGGCGATAATGCCACCAAGTTTTACAAATTATAAAAAGAATAAAAAGCTTCGGCAAATAATGATATATGGAAACATTGGTATGTGCAAAACCAGGTGAGCTGGTTTACGAACAAAGAGAAAAACCGCAATTACAATCAGGACATGCGATAATCAAAATAAAAAGAATAGGCATTTGCGGAACAGACTTACATGCATTTGAAGGCACGCAACCCTTTTTTACTTACCCTCGGGTACTCGGACACGAATTAGCAGGCGAATTGATTGAAGCAGATGGTGCTACAGAATTTGAAATTGGAGAGGCTGTAACTTTTATCCCTTATTATAATTGCGGCCATTGCATTGCATGCCGGTCGGGTAAGCCAAATTGTTGCGTAAATATGCAAGTATCCGGTGTACATGTGGATGGCGGTATGGCTGAATATTTACAAGTCCCTTCGCGTTTATTAGTGAAAAGCCAGGGATTGAGTTTCGACGAGCTTGCTTTAACTGAGCCATTAGCTATCGGCGCACATGGTGTGCGAAGAGCAGGCGTTCAATCGGGTGAGTTTGTACTAGTGATAGGTGCGGGCCCTATCGGATTGGGAATTATGGAATTTGCCCGGATAGCAGGCGGCAAAGTAATAGCTATTGATATTAATACGCAACGATTAGCTTTTTGCAAAGACAAACTAAAAGTACATCACACCATAAATGCAGCCACAGAAGATGTTATGGAACAGTTAAAAGCTATTACCAACAAGGATATGCCAACAGTGGTAATAGATGCCACAGGCAGCCAAAAAGCTATTAATGGCGCTTTTCAATATATGGCTCACGGAGCAAGATATGTCTTGGTGGGCTTGCAAAAAGGTGAGATCAGCGTTAGCCACCCGGAATTTCATAAACGGGAAGCCACATTAATGAGCAGTCGTAACGCAACACGAGAAGATTTTGACCACGTTATCTTTTCAATTAAAAACGGAGATGTCGATCCGACAAACTATATAACACACCGGGTAAAGTTTGATGAAGTGCGTGATCAGTTTGAATCCTGGTTAAACCCTGAAAACGGGGTTATAAAAGCAATGGTTGAGGTTTAAATTTATTGCAGATACTTTAAACTCTAAATGCCAGTGGGGGAAATGAGGTTTGTTTTTTGAAGAAATTTGAAAAATGGGCCAAGTCATCAAAGCCCAAGATGTAAGCTATTTCGGCAATGGTCCAATTGGTTTGCTTGAGTAAAATTTTAGCCTCCTGTACAACCCTTTTGCTTATTAATTGCGTAGTAGTATATCCTGTTGTGTCTTTTAATACCTTATTTAAATGATTCACATGTACAGCTAAACGGTCTGCATAATCTTTTGCAGCACGCATATTTAATCGTTGATTTAAGGAGTCTAACGGAAACTGGCGTTCGAGCAGTTCAATAAACAGCGAAGAGATCCGCTCTGTAGCATTTTGGGTAGCACTCAGGGCGGACATCGGTTGCAATTTTTGACCATAGTGAATTAACTCAAGCACCATGGTCCTCATCAAGTCATACTTATATTTATAATCTGTAGAAAACTCCTTGTTCATTTTTCTGAAGATGTATTCAATTTCTTTTGCCTCCAGTTCATCAAGTTGAAAAACAGGCAACTGTCCCGGTTGAAATATTGGAAGATCATCAATTGTACTACCGGCTTTATACGGAGAAATAAAATCGGCAGTGAAAATGCAGAACATGCCTGTTTGGTTACCATCATCAGGAACCCAGTTATATGGGATCTTAGGGGTTGCAAAAAGCAGGGCACTTTCAGGTATATCGATCACTTTATCCGCGTATTCTGCCCTGCTTTTTCCTTTTAACCAGCTTATCTTATAATATTCCCTGCGGCTGTAAGGCATTATCCGGGTTCCGGTTTTCTTGTCAAACAGTTTCTCAGCTTCAAAAACATTAAAATGACCGATCTCTTTAATGGAACCCTCCGGAAGTTGCGCCCCGTTCCTTTGATAAAAGTTATCCAGTGAAGAGTGAGTGATCATATTTTTGTATAATTTAAATTTAGTAATTTAATTCCTCCAGCAGATAACTTATTTACAATGCCATGCCGCCGGAAATTTCTATACGTTGGCCGTTAACCCATTTTGCATCTTCGGTACATAAAAATGCAACTACGCCGCCAATGTCATCAGCTTCACCCGGCCTGCCTAATGCAGTTACGTTGCTTATAAATTGTTGCAGCTCTTTGCTTTCTCTAAGATGCCCGCCTCCAAAATCAGTTAATACTGCTCCTGGCGCTATTGTGTTGGCCCTTATACCGTGTTCGCCAAGCTCTTTAGCCAAGTACCGGGTAAACACTTCTATCGCACCTTTCATTGATGCATAGGCTGATGATCGGGGTACAGTTACGCGTGTTAAACCACTTGATACGTTTATTATACCGCCGCCATTATTCATCATCGGTAATAGCTTTTGCGTTAAAAAATAAACTCCTTTGTAATGAATATTTAATAGCTCATCAAATAGTTCCTCGGTAACATCGCTTAAAAGTGAATACCCGCCAACACCTGCATTATTTATCAGGAAATCGATATGGGTAGTATTGAAAGTATTAGTCAATGTTTCGCTTAAGGTGTTTACAAAAGCATCAAAGCTCTTGATGTCACCGGTGTTTAGTTGAAGCGTTGCTGCTTTTTGACCAATTTGTTCAATTTGTGATACTACGTTTTTAGCGTCATCTGCTTGGCTGTTATAGGTAAGTACCACATTAATACCTTTTTTAGCAAGCTGTAGAGCCATGTCTTTACCTAATCCGCGGCTACCGCCGGTTACCAGGGCAATTTTACTTTTGTTTTCCATTTTGTATGTTTTTAGTATACAAAGGTGGCAAGTATGTAGTATTGGCTGTTTGAATAAATCAATCTGCTTTTTGCGAATTTCAAATAATCTGCAAAAATAACTCATAATTAGATTATGTAAAATGCCTCGCTCAGATTTACAAAAAAGCCATGAGAGCCATCAACACCAAGTCCATAATCTTGTCTATATATACTTTATTATTTAAAAAAATACAGATATTACACGTGAAGTATTATTTAGATATTTTTTTCTGTAATAAAATAATTTTTAAATGCTCAATTTCAACTTTAGTGAAATAATACTTTTTAAGGATAAATATTCTTCTTTTTTTTAAAATATTAATTTTTTTTAAAAAAATATTTTGATGTTTTTTGATCAGAATATTGCTTAATCGTAAAGAATTTTAACTCTTATATGCATTTATTCTTTTTTAGAATACATTTTCTATTTTTTTTAAAACATAAATTAACTTTTTAAAAAAAAATATAAAGTATTTGTTTTTCTTGTTTTTTTTCAATTAGTTTGTTAAGCAAATAAAATACTAACTATTGAGTGGAACTTAGAACTAAAATTGTTAAAAGCGCCGAATTAAAGAATGTTATTATTAAGCGCCTTTATTTTGACAAAGCTTTGTCGTGTGCAGAGCTGAGCGAGATTTTAGACAAGAGTATCCCATCGGTATCGAAATCGGTGAATGAGCTGATCGAAGAAGGCTTTGTGATAGAGCAGGGCTACGCGCCCTCGAGCGGCGGGCGAAGGCCGCTGATGTATTCGCTGCAGCCAACGGCAATGTATATTGTAACGGTAGCGATGGACCAGCTATCCACCCGGATCCAGATGCTGGATTTGCTGAATAACCCGGTGGCAGATATCGCCATGACGGAGCTGAAGCTGTTCAATAACCCCAACGCCCTTTCCTCCCTGATAAACTATATCAATAACTACATCGCCGCTACCGGTATTCCCAAAGAAAAGATAGCGGGGATCGGTATCGGGATGCCGGGCTTTATCAATGCTACCGAAGGGATCAACTACACCTATTTGGATTCCGGCGGGCAAAGCCTTACTCAATTGATCACGACAGAAACCGGTGTACCGGCCTATATTGAAAACGACTCGAGTCTGATCGCCCTGGCAGAACAAAAGTTCGGCATCGCTAAAAATCATAAAGATGTAATGGTGATCAACCTGGGCTGGGGCATAGGGTTGGGTATGATCATCAATGGTGAGATCTACCGCGGGCATAACGGCTTCGCAGGCGAGTTCAGCCATATCCCGCTTTCAGAAGACGGGGCATTGTGCACCTGCGGCAAACGCGGCTGCCTGGAGGCGGAAGCCTCGATGCTGGTGGTAGCCGAGAAGGCGGTCAAGGGGATCAAGAAGGGGCATATCTCGAGCTTGCAGCATACGGAGAAGGACCAATCAAAACTGGTGGGCAACGCGATCATGGAAGCAGCCAACAACGGCGACCAGTTCGCGATCGAGCTGCTGTCGGATGCGGGGTATAAGATCGGCAAGGCGCTGGCTATCCTGATCCACATCATGAACCCGGAGAGCATTGTGCTGAGCGGCAGGGGGGCAATAGTAGGGAAGATATTGCTGGCCCCGGTGCAGCAGGCACTGAATAAATATTGTATACCGCGTCTGGTAAGCAGCACGGAACTGATGATCTCGGACCTGGGCTTTAGTGCGGAATTGATCGGCACGGCGGTACTGGTCATGGAGAACTTCGATAAAGAGAATAAAAATCAATCAATCACCACAAAACCACAAAGCATGGAGAAAACAGCAAAGAACTAACTTAAAAAAACACTTTAACACTAAACTAATTCAAACAAAATGAAAAAAATATTACCACTTATTTTAATGATGCCATGCATCGCGATGGGGGCCAGCAGCCACCCAAACGCATATAGCAAGGCTAAGTTTACAGTTACAAGCGTAAGCCGTAACGTGATAAACCAGGCTCCCGTAAGCGGAGTTGTAAAAGATGAAACAGGCCAGGCATTGCCGGGGGTATCTGTAACCATCAAAGGAACAACAAAAGGAACCAGGACAGATGCAAATGGAGCGTTCTCACTGAATGTAGCTCCCGGCGATGTTTTAGTATTTAGCTACGTAGGTTATGTAAAGCAAGAAGTAACCGTAGGTAGCCAAACAGAATATGTTATAAGCTTAGTGCCAAACCCAAACAGCCTTAACGAGGTTGTTGTAACGGCATTGGGTGTTAAAAAATCAGAAAAATCATTAGTTTATGCCAACCAGGTTGTAAGTGGCGATGAGCTTACCAATGTTAAAACCGATAACTTGATGAATTCACTAAACGGAAAAGTCGCCGGTGTGGATATTTCACCAAGCTCATCGGGTGTAGGCGGTTCGGTTAAGGTGATTTTACGTGGTAGTAAAAGCGCTACAGGTACCAACCAGCCACTATATGTAATTGATGGTGTGCCGATGACCAATACCTCTAATGCAAATGGCCAGCCAACCGGAACTTATGGTGGTTCACCGGATGGTGGTGATGGTATATCAAACTTAAATCCGGAAGATATCGAAAGCATTACAGTGCTTGAAGGGGCTTCGGCAGCGGCACTTTATGGTAGCCAGGCAGCAAATGGTGTTGTTTTGGTTACTACCAAAAAAGGTAAAGCGGGTCAAACATCCATTAATTTGTCATCATCATATACTAATGATGCGGTGTCATACGAGCCAAAATTTCAAAACGAATATGGTCCTGCAGCAGGTAGTGATGAAAGCTGGGGAGCAAAGTTGGCAAGCCCAGTAACTGAGAATAACTTATCAGATTTCTTCAGGCATGGAGATAATCTGACTAATTCCATTAACTTTTCATCAGGTTCAGAATTAGCTCAAACGTATTTTTCATATGCAAATACTACTGCAAATGGCGTAGAGCCTGGTGATAACCTGCAACGTAATAACTTTACATTCAGAGAGACAGGCCACTTCTTGAATAATAAATTAACAGTTGATGTTAATACAAACTACGTTAATCAAAAAATTGTAGATGCACCGGGCGAAGGTTTTTACTATAACGCACTTACAGGCTTATACCTGTTTCCAAGAGGCGAAAGTATATTACCCTACAAAGAAAATTATGCGGTACCTGAACCAGGAAGAAACGGTTTATTAACACAAAACTGGGATGCAAATGAAGATGTTCAGCAGAATCCTTGGTGGATAACGAACAATAATCCAAACTATGCTAACCGCGATCGTTTAATTGTTAACTCAACTGTAAGATACGAAGTAAATAACTGGTTAAACTTCCAGGTTCGTGGTAACGTAGACCGTGTTGCAGATACTTTTGAACAAGATTTATATGCCGGAACTAACGCAGTATTAACTCCTGGGGTTAATGGTTCATTTACCAGAAGCCAGCAAACGCTTACCCAAATGTACAGTGACTTCATTGCTAACTTTAAAGTGCCTATCAAAGGAGCATTTAAATTAGACGGTTTAGTAGGTGCAAGTATTACAGATGATAACACTGTTGGTAATTCTTTTGGTTCAGGGTTAGGCCTTTCTATTCCTAACGTGTTTATTGAGCAAAACGTTGTTACGTCAAGCGGCACAAGTTCTGCAAACAGTAATGTTTTAACTTTGCCTAATAATCACAATCAGGTTCAATCAATTTTTGGTAGCGTAAACCTTTCTTTCAAAAACTGGGCATATTTAACAGTTACAGAAAGAAACGACTGGTCTTCTACACTGGCATTTACTCCAAATGAATCTTATTCATACCCTTCAGTTGGTTTATCAGTCATATTGAATGAAGCATTAAAATTACCTGATGTTATTAGCTATGCTAAAATACGAGGTTCATATGCGGAAGTAGCAACTCCAGTAACTCAATATATTACCAATCCTATCAACTATTTAGGCAGCGGTGGTTCTATAAACTTTAATAGTGTATACCCTAATCCAACTTTAAAACCTACTAATACCAAATCAAAAGAGGCAGGTCTTGATTTAAGGTTATTTAATAACAGATTGAGCTATAACTTTACTTGGTATAAATCAAATAGTTATAACCAATTTATTCAATACACTCCTGAGGCATCCACTGGTTATTCAACAGGTTATTTAAATGCAGGAAATATCCAAAACTCTGGTATTGAAATGCGTTTAGGATATGATATAGTAAAAAGCAGCGATTTCAGCTGGAATACTAACCTGAACTATTCATTCAATAAAAATAAAATTATTGAACTTAACCCATCGGCACCAACCACCCCGGTTGTGTTAACAGGTTTTGGTAATAATGCTTATGAGTCTGTGTTAGTTACAGGAGGCCAATACGGCGATATCTATGGTTACAAATTCCAAAGAAGTGCAACAGGGCAAATTGAAGTAGGCACAACTGGCGCCCCGATAGCAAATACTACTCCGCAATTGCTTGGAAATCCAAATCCAAAATTCCAGTTAGGTTGGGGAAACACTTTTAATTATAAAAGATTTAGCCTTGATTTCTTAGTTGATGGTAAGTTTGGTGGCCAGGTATTGTCAATGACACAAATGTTATTAGACAGCTATGGCGTTTCAGCAGCAAGTGGTGCAGCGCGTGATGCAGGTGGTGTTACTATTAATGGTGTTAACCCAACTGGTCAGGCTGTAACTAAAGTTGATGCTCAAACTTATTATTCTGCAGTAGGCGGCCGTTCTGGTATTGGCGAAGCTTATATGTATAGCGCAACAGTAGTACGTCTTCGTTCAGCGTCTTTAAGTTATAGTGTGCCTATTTCGAAAAGTGTAATAAAAAGTGTTAAGTTTTCGATTATTGGTGGTAACTTGATTTATTTCTACAAGAAAGCGCCGTATGATCCGGAGATCACTATGTCGACTTCAAATGGATTAGCAGGTGTAGACGTATTTAACGCACCTACAACCAGGAATGTTGGAGCATCATTTACAGCTTCATTTTAATAACAGTTATTCTTAAAATATTAGTTATGAAAAAGA
This sequence comes from Mucilaginibacter sp., assembly GCF_965225845.1. Lineage (GTDB taxonomy): Bacteria > Bacteroidota > Bacteroidia > Sphingobacteriales > Sphingobacteriaceae > Mucilaginibacter. The sequence goes on along the minus strand of NZ_CBDDBL010000002.1, from coordinate 2,402,866 downwards.
TAAATTTTTTAAAATATACATCAATCGGGATTAGTACTTTTAGCAAGTCTACCCTGGTTGCTATGTGCGTCATCGCTTTTAGCGGGTGTACAAAAAACTTTGAAAAAATAAATACCGATAATTCCGGTATTACTAATGCCGAATTAGTACCGGACAATAATATCATCGGATTGTATTACCCTGGTATTCAGCAAAATATATTTGGTGAAGAAAATGATTATCAGCTTTGCCAAAACTTAAACTCGGATTGTTATTCAGGCTACTATATGTCGCCAGATCCGTTTAGGGGTAATATTAATAACCAAAGCTATTCGTTGGTTGATGGTTGGAATTCAGATGTTTATACATTGGGTTATACCCGTGTAATGGGTGTTGTGCAAACCATCGAAAAAAAGGGAACAAGAACTGCATCACCTGATTTTTGGGGTATAGCGAAGATATTACAAGTTACGGCTATGGGTAGGGTAACCGATTATTATGGTCCTGTACCTTATAGCAAGGTTGGGCAGGGTGCCACAACACCTTATGATTCGCAACAAGCTGTTTATAATGAGCTTTTTGCTGATCTTGATACAGCTGTAACTAATTTGGAAAAATATGTAGCAGCTAATCCAAAACTTACTCCTTTTGCTAAGTTTGATATGGTTTATGCAGGAAATTACACTGAATGGATAAAATATGCTAACTCATTACGTTTAAGGTTAGCTATGCATATTGTAAATGTGGATCCTGTAACAGCTAAAGCACAAGCCCTAAAAGCATTAAATGATCCAACCGGTGTGTTAACCTTAAATACAGATAATGCCGGCCTTACAGGTTATGGTTATCATAGCCCAATATGGTGGATCGGTACAAGCTGGACAGATTTGGCCGTAGGCGCGTCGCTAACTTCCTATTTAAACGGATATAATGATCCGCGTGAATCAAAAATGATTTCTCCTGCAAGTTCACCGGCAAGTATCGCTGGTCAGTATGTAGGTATACGCGCCGGAACACCTGTAAGTTCAAAACCTGGTTATACCGGTTATTCATTGCCTAACTTCTCCACTATCAGCGAATATTCGCCAATGACTTTAATGACTGCAGCTGAAGTTTGGTTTTTAAGATCTGAAGCAGCATTAAGAGGCTGGACTACAGAAAGTGCCCAAACAGATTATGAAACAGGTATCACCACATCAATGGCACAATGGGGTGTTTCTGCAGGTAGTTATCTTACTGATAAAACCAGTACACAGGCTAATTATGTAGACCCTCAGACACCATCTACATCTGCTCCAAATGCCAGTATCAATGCAATCTCAACAATTACTATTGCCTGGAATAGCGCTGCTACTAATGAGCAAAATTTAGAGCGTATTATCACTCAAAAATGGATCGCGATGTTCCCTTGCGGTGGTTGGGAAGCCTGGACTGAATATCGTCGTACAGGTTATCCAAGGTTGTTCCCTGTTGTTGTAAATAACAGTGGTGGTACAATCAGTACAGCATTACAAATCCGCAGGATAGCTTACCCTTCAACTGAGTATACAAATAACGCAACTGCTATTGCGGCTGCTGTATCTATGCTTGGTGGACCTGATAATGGTGGAACACCAGTTTGGTGGGATACTAATAAAGGACAAGCTGTTCCTAAAAACTTTTAATAATTGGGTTATTTATACAGTTAATTTAGTTTATCAAATCCCCGCTTCGGCGGGGTTTTTTTTTATACATGTGGCAGTATTATCGATATTAAATTTAAAAATTTTACAAACCTTTCCTGTTATTAGCTCTTGTAATTATATGCATTTACAGGAAGATACCATTACAGTAACCGTGCGCTTGCGCAGGAAAAAGGAATTGCCGGCACCCGGTAATTTACTTAGCAGGGAAGAATATCTTAACAATTATGCATCATCTCAGGAGGATGCAGACAAAGTTGAGGCATTTGCTCACGAGCATTTATTGAGTACGGTAGATGTTAACCTTGCAAGGCGAAGCGTAATGCTAACCGGTAAGCTTGCTGATTTTGAAACGGCATTCGGCATAAAATTTAAAAGCCATACCAATTACCGTAGCTTTAGCCCTGAAGTTCAGGTGCCTGATGAATTGACGAATATTGTTGTAGGTGTTTTTGGTTTGGATAACAAGCCAATTGCCCGCCCAATGTTCCAGGTAGCAAAAAAAAATGGTAAATTTATTTCACATGCCGAAGCTTCTGCTGCTTTTACACCCGATCAGTTGGCTAAAATATATGGCTTTCCACAAGGAGTTACCGGTGCTGGTGAATGCATAGGGATAATTGAGTTAGGCGGAGGTTTCAGAACTGCGGATATTACTAATTATTTTAAAAGCCTGAATATCCCTAAGCCTGGCGTTAAAGCTATCGCAGTTGATGGCGGTAAAAATGCGCCAACCACTTCAGATGGTGCTGATGGCGAAGTAATGCTTGATATTGAAGTTGCGGGCGCTCTTGCACCGGGCGCAAAAATAGCAGTTTATTTTACGCCCAATACTGACCAGGGTTTTTTGGATGCTATAACTACAGCCATACACGATACTACCAATAAACCCTCGGTGATATCCATCAGTTGGGGATCAGCCGAGGTTAACTGGACGCAACAGGCGATGGATAACTTTAACGAGGCCTTTAAAACAGCGGCTTCGTTAGGTATTAGTATTTGTATTGCCGCAGGCGATAGTGGGTCAAGCGATAGTGAAACGGATGGTAAGGTTCATGTTGATTTCCCGGCCGCGAGTCCTTATGCGTTATCGTGTGGTGGTACCTCATTAAGAGTTGATGGTAATACCATCGTTTCTGAAGTTGTATGGCATGATTCCGATACTTCAGCATCAGGTGGCGGTGTAAGCAGTTATTTCCCTTTGCCGGATTATCAAGCCAATGCAAATGTTCCTTTAGAATTAGATACCCAGTTTAAAGGCCGTGGTTTACCAGATGTTGCAGCCGATGCTGACCCCGATACCGGCTATAAGGTTTTGGTTGATGGCCAGCAAATGGTAATTGGCGGTACCAGTGCCGTGGCACCACTAATGGCAGGTTTAATCGCATTGCTCAATCAGCAAAATGGCAAACCATCAGGGTTTATTAATCCGAAAATTTACAGTACACCCGGTTTATGCAGGGATATTGTTAGTGGGGATAACAAAACAACATCAGCAGGCACAGGATATACCGCCGGGCCGGGTTGGGATGCTTGCTCTGGTTTAGGCGTATTATCGAAATTGTAATCATTGAGAATTATGCATCAAATGCATAGTTTCTTTCAAATCCTGGTATAGCTTTTTGAAAATTAAAAAATGATTGTTATAAATGTTCGTGTTGCTTTTATCTGGCAGTAAGCTTATTTTATTTTTGTCTGATAGATTTTTACCTAACTTATTTAGTCCAAGCGCATCATCAGCCAAAAATATAGCTCCTAAAGCTGACGCGTCTTCCTGCTGTACGGTAATTAGTTTTTTTTGGGTAATATCCGCCAGCATCTGCACCCAAACCGTCGAATTAATAAAACCACCGCTGATGTGCAGGCGTTCAATAGTTGATGATGATCGTTCGACCGATTGGATCACATCATTCAACGCGAAACATATTCCTTCTAAACCTGCACGTAAAAAATGCGCTTGGGTATGAATTGGCTTTATATTAAAAAACACCCCGCAGCTTTTGGTATCCCACAGGGGTGCACGTTCGCCATATAAATAGGGTAGGAAAAGTAATCCATTACTGCCTGCAGGTATACCGGCTATATCCTCAAAAAATAACTCATAATCAGTTTTGGCAAATGAGTTTTTACCTGAGAATGTTTTTAACAGCCAATCCAGCACAATACCCCCGTTATTAATCGCTCCGCCACAAATAAAAGTGTCTTTGTTTAGCAGGTAATTAAATATCATACTGTGATAATCATAAACAGGCCGTTTACTGGTGATACGGACTGCACCGCTTGTTCCTATAGTTAACGAGGCTACTCCCGGTTCGGTAACATAACTGCCAAGGTTTGCACAGCAGCCATCGCTTGCGCCAATTACAAATTGGGTATCGGCATTAAGTGTTAAAAGTTGTGCACTTGATACAGTAAGAGCTGATTTTTTATAAGTGGTATTAACAGGTTTTGAAAGCTGATTTAATGATATGCCTGCAAGCTCATAAGCTTCAGGATTCCAATCCAATTTTATAATGTCAAACAATCCGGTAGCCGATGCAATAGCATAATCAACTTCAAAAACATTAAATAACTGATACCATATATATTCCTTTATAGATATAAATTTGTAGGTAGCTGCAAATAAATCAGATTGATTTTCTTTTATCCAGATGATCTTGCAAAGCGGTGTCATGGCATGTATTGGTGTGCCGGATACTTTGTAGATCTCTGCGCCTTGTGCGGAATTTCTTACCCGCTCGGCCACATCTTCGCTGCGCGAATCTGCCCAGGTGATCATTGGTGCAAGTGGTTTGCAATTTGCATCAACAGGAATAACACTATGCATTGCACTGCTTAAACTAACAGCCATAGGAGAATTGCCGGTTATTTGAACTACATCGGTAATGCAATTTACAAATGCTTTAAAGATAATTTCAGGATCCTGCTCACTGTAACCGGGTTGTGGATTATGCGCAGGATAATAATGTTGTGAGTTTGCTATTGATTTTGCATCAAGGTCAACCGCTACAGCTTTGGTGCTCCCGGTGCCAATATCAATACCTAATAAGTATGCCGCCATCAAAATAAATTACACGCCTAAAATAGTTGTTTTAAATTTATGCTGATGCTTGTAATTTGTAAAGTTAATACCACAAAAACCATAATTATTACCATTAGCCTCAATTAGTTTAATGGTAATTTGCATTATGGAACAGAAACTGCCTTTGCCTCCTTTCAATTTTGAAACGGCTACTCAAAAAGTACAACTGGCTGAAGATGCCTGGAATAGCCAGGATCCCCAACGAATAGCGCTTGCTTATACCATTGATACAGAATGGCGAAACCGCTCAAGTTTTATTAATGGCCGGGATGAAGTAATTGAATTTTTAACCCGAAAATGGCAGTTTGAACTCGATTACAAACTCAAAAAAGAACTTTGGGCATTTACAGAAAACAGAATTGCTGTACGCTTTGAATATGAATATCACGATCATTCAGGTCAGTGGTTTCGTGCTTATGGAAATGAAAACTGGGAATTTGATGAGAATGGCTTAATGAAAAAGCGTTTCGCCAGTATTAATGCGCTGGCAATAAATAAAAATGGCCGTCGACTTTAATGTGTTTTGATTGTTCTGGTTAAAAAATAATATTTAAACCTAATGCTTTGTTATGAAGCAATGATTATAATATATTTACAGCCACAACAATTCCTACATTATGAGACTTCATGAAAAACTTGCTGCCGGTTTCGCGCTGGCTATGCTTAGTGCTACGACGCTCGCCGTAAATGCACAAACCAAACCAGTGCCTCAGTTAGGCAAAAATTCAATAAAAGAAGTTATTGCCGCCATGACCCTGCAAGAGAAATGCACATTGCTTGTTGGCGCAGGTAAAGCACCGAGACCAAAGCAGGCAGCGGGTTTAAAGGCGGGTATGAGCAATGGTTATGTTGCCCCGCCACCTATGATAGGTAAAACCGAAGTTAAGGTTGATGGCGCAGCTGGTAATACCAATGCCATCCCACGTTTAGGCATCCCCGCAATGGTTTTGAGCGATGGCCCTGCAGGGGTAAGGATCAGTCCGCATCGTAAAGGTGATAGTACGCACACTTATTATGCAACTGCTTTCCCTGTTGGTACTTTATTAGCCTCGACCTGGGATCCTAAAGTAGTAGAAAGTGTTGGCCGCGCTTTTGGTAACGAGGTAAAGGAATATGGTATTGATATTTTATTAGCGCCCGGCGTAAATATCCACCGCAACCCATTGAATGGCCGTAATTTTGAATATTATTCTGAAGATCCTCTGATCGCCGGGAAAATGGCTGCGGCCTTAATTAATGGTGTGCAGTCCAATGGCGTTGGTACATCCATTAAGCACTTCGCTGCTAATAACCAGGAAACTGACCGGAATTTTGTTAATTCACAGATCAGCCAACGGGCATTACGTGAGTTGTATTTAAAGAATTTCCGCATAGCAATCACAGAATCAAACCCATGGACGGTTATGTCATCATATAACAGGTTGAATGGCGCCTACACCGCTGAAAGGCATGACCTGATCACTACAGTTTTACGTGATGAATGGAAATTTAAAGGTTTTGTAATGACCGATTGGGGTGGGGGTTATAGTGATGTTGCTGAAGAAAATGCCGGTAATGATCTGATCATGCCGGGCCGGCCAGACCAGATTGAGGATTTGATGAATGCTGTTCAGCATGATTCACTAAGTATGAATATTTTGGATGAGAATGTTGCCCATATTCTTAACATCATCTTGAAATCACCATCATTTAAAAAATATGCTTACTCAAATAAGCCTGATTTAAAAGCACATGCCGAAGTATCCCGTAAAGCGGCAACCGAGGGTATGATCTTGTTGAAGAATGATGCACAAACTCTGCCTATCGCCAAAAATGTAAAATCAATCGCGGCATTTGGTAATGCATCGTACTTTACCATTGCAGGCGGTACTGGTAGCGGCGATGTGAACAAGGCGTATGTAATTTCTGTTGCTCAGGGGTTATCAAAAGCAAGTTACATAACCGATCCTGTTTTAGAGGCTACTTATACCTCTTTTGTAAAAGATACAACCGCCAAACTATGGGTAACAGCAAGAAAAGAGCATCATTGGCCGGGACCAGTGCCTGAAATGATGGTTAACGAAGATAAAATAGCAGATGAGGCTGAACATGCTGACCTGGCACTGATCACCATAGGTAGAAATGCGGGCGAAGGATCAGACCGTGATTTGGCAACCAACTATACACTTACACCAAACGAGCAACAACAGATCAAAAAGATAGCGGATAGCTTCCATGCAAAAGGCAAAAAGGTAGTTATCGTATTGAATATCGGTGGTGTTATTGACATGAACGGCTGGAAAGATAATGCCGATGCGATATTATTAGCATGGCAACCAGGCGAAGAGGCTGGTAACGCTATTGCCGATATCTTAAGTGGTAAAGTCGACCCATCAGGCAAATTGGCAACTACGTTTCCGGCGAAATATGAGGATGTGCCATCTGCCAAAAATTTCCCCGGCGAACCAGCTAATAAACCAGAGCACGTAGTTTACCAGGAAGGGATTTACGTAGGCTACCGTTACTACGATACCTATAAAGTTAAACCGATGTACGAGTTTGGCTATGGCTTGTCATACACTCATTTTATTATCAGCAATTTAAAGTTAAGTTCGCCAGTATTTATCGGTGCCTTAACAGCTACAATTACCGTGAAGAATACCGGAAGTGTTGCCGGTAAAGAAGTGGTACAGGTATACATCAGCGCGCCAACTAAAACCATTGATAAACCAGCGCAGGAGTTAAAAGCATTTGGTAAAACCCGTTTGCTGCAACCCGGCGAATCCCAAAACCTAACTTTCAAAATCAATGCGGCTGACCTGGCTTCGTTCCACACCGATAAATCTGAATGGATCACTGATGCCGGCAATTACATATTGAAAGCTGGCGCTTCATCACGTGATATCAGGCAAACAGCCAACTTTAGCGTTTCAAAAACTATTATGGTTGAAAAAGACCATAACGTATTGAAGCCTGAAGTAGCCATTGATGAGTATAAAGGAAAGTAATAAAAATACCAATTCGCTTTTATAATTTTTAAAGCCCTTAGATAGTTTCTAAGGGCTTTCTTATTAAATATCAACCTAATGTCATATCCAAAATCTTTATTGATATATCGGAATATTCCGATATATCTTTGTATTATGGATCAGGTAGAAATATTCAAGGCGCTTTCTAACAAGTCGCGTTTGCAGATACTTAGCTGGCTTAAGGACCCGGAAACGTATTTTCCGGAGCAAGCAGTAAATGGGTATGCCAATGGTGTTTGCGTTGGTCAGATACAGATAAAAACCGGGCTTACCCAATCAACAGTATCCGAGTATCTGTCAACGCTGCAACGTGCAGGGTTGGTAAAATCAAACCGCGTAGGGCAGTGGACTTATTATCAACGCAACGAGGATGGCTTTGCGCAACTGAACCAAATTATTCAATCAGAAATTTAATTAATATTATATATGAATACCGACAGCTTATTCAGGCCGTTTAGCCTCAAATCATTAAATATAAAAAATCGTATTGTAATGGCGCCTATGACACGTTCATTCTCTCCAAATGGTGTACCTACCGCTGATGTTGCGGCTTACTACCGCAAGCGTGCAGAGGGCGAGGCTGGATTGATACTTTCAGAAGGAACCGTTATCAATAGGGTGTCTTCATCAAACGATGCCAATATCCCGCATTTTTATGGTGCCGATGCTTTAGCCGGCTGGAAAAATGTGATCGATGGTGTACATGCAGAAGGTGGCGCAATGGGGCCACAGATATGGCACATGGGGATTATGGATAACCATGCTTCTGGCTGGTTGCCATCTCAGCCATTTGAAGGCCCGTCTGGTTTGAACAGGCCTGGTTTTAACAATGGTAACACGATGACCGAAAGTGATATTGCCGATACTATAAAAGCATTTGGACAGGCAGCTGCGGATGCCAAGGAATTAGGTTTTGATTGTGTGGAGATTCACGGCGCACACGGTTATTTGATAGATCAATTCTTTTGGGAAGGCACGAATGAACGTACCGATATTTTTGGCGGTAAAACATTAGCAGAACGCAGCCGTTTCGCGATAGAAGTTATTAAAGAAGTGCGTAAACGCGTAGGTGAAGATTTCGCGGTAATCATTCGTTTATCGCAATTTAAACCTGCTGCTTACACTAATCAGTTGGCCAAAACACCACAAGAGCTTGAAGCCTGGATCAATCCATTGGCCGAAGCTGGTGTAGATATTTTCCATTGCTCACAACGCCGTTTTTGGGAGCCGGAATTTGAAGGTTCTGACCTGAACTTTGCGGGCTGGGCTAAGAAGGTTAGCGGTAAAGCAACTATAACTGTTGGTTCGGTAGGTTTATCAGGTGATTTCTTCAGCGCGTTTGCAGGCGAAAGCTCACAGGCAAGCTCGCTTGAGGAATTGATCAAGCGTTTTGATCGCGGTGATTTTGACCTGGTAGGCGTTGGTCGCCCAATATTGGCAGATCCTTTCTGGCCTAAAAAAATACATGAAGGCCGTACAGATGAGTTAAAAGGATTTTCACCAGCAGCCTTAGGCGAATTGGTAATGTCATAAGTTTAAATAAGACAGTATAAAAAACGTTCATGTTGATAACATGGACGTTTTTTATACTTAACACTTCCTTTCAACATGAAAATTGGATGAATTGCCCAATTAAAAAATACTTAGCTTTGCATGCGCATGGCAAATATTGAAGAATCCATAGTTGAGGAAGTTAGCGAAGAAGTTAAACCTAAAACCCTTAAGGATAAGCTTTGGAACGTTATAAAAACCGTATTAAAATTTGTTATCACCGGGGCGCTCCTTTATTATGTGTTCAGTAAGGTTGATTTTAACAAAGTTACTGCGCGAATGGTACATGCCAATTACTGGTGGATACTTGCCGGTGTGGTGTTTTATTTCGCATCGATGGTTGCCTCGTCGTGGCGTTTACTAAGTTTTTTCAAATCAATTAACCTAAGGCTCGATCCAAGATTCAATTTTAGGTTATACCTGTTAGGAATATTTTACAATTTCCTTTTACCGGGCGGTATCGGCGGCGATGGTTATAAGATCTGGCTACTTAATAAAACTTATAATTTATCAGCCAAAAAAGTATTTTGGGCTATCTTATTTGACAGGTTGAGCGGTTTGTGGGCAATAGGATTGATCATCGTTTGCCTTAAAATATTTATTCCTCAAATACCTATCAACATAGCCATACCTGCAAGTATTTTTGTGGTGGGGAGTATTGCTTATTACATTGTTGTAAAAGTGTTCTTCAGCGAGTTTGGCAAACACTTTTTTAAAGGCCACGCCAAAGCTATCGTAGTACAAGGTTGCCAGGTTTTAACAATTATCATGATCTTGTTAAGCCAGGATTTTTCCGGCAAATTCGCCCCTTATTTACTGGCATTCCTCGTGTCGGCGTTAGCGGCAGTAGTGCCAATTACTATTGGTGGTGCAGGTGCCCGCGAATTTGTGTTTACTAAATCGGCAGGCTTTTTTCATGTTGATGCCAGCCTGGGTATATTTTTAAGCATCTCATTTTATCTAATATCATTGTTAGTAGCGTTAACCGGTATTTATTACCTGCTGCGCCCGGATAGTTTACAAAAAGGCCTGCCAAAAGCAGAGGAAATTAAGGAATAGTAAAGCTATTTTCTTAATTTGCACTTTTTATAAACCGATTGACCAATGGCTTCTTTTAATGATTTCGGCAACCCGCAGGTTGCAGCATTGCCTGCACATTTAAAACAGTTTATTGTTGAGCAAAACTACGAGCATTACACCCCAGTAGACCATGCCGTTTGGCGGTATGTTATGCGACAGAATTACAGCTATTTGAAAGATATCGCGTATTACCCTTATATTCCCGGACTAACAAAAGCCGGACTTTCAATAGAGAAAATTCCAAACCTTCAGGACATGAATGAAGCCCTTGCCAAAATAGGTTGGGGCGCGGTAACTGTTGATGGCTTTATTCCGCCTGCCGCGTTTATGGAGTACCAGGCTTATAAAGTACTGGTTATTGCGGCGGATATCCGTCAGCTGAATCATATTGAGTATACGCCTGCACCAGACATTATCCATGAATCTGCAGGCCATGCGCCAATTATTGCCGATTATGACTATCATCAATATTTAAGTTATTTCGGATCGATAGGGGCTAAGGCTATGTTCTCTGCCCAGGATTTTGATCTTTACGAAGCTATCCGCGCGCTATCGATCCTAAAAGAAATGCCCGATGCAAATGAGGACGAGCTTAAAAAGGCAGAAGATTTAGTTGCCTGGCAACAGGAAAATATGGGCGAGCCATCCGAAATGGCACTGCTAAGCCGCCTGCATTGGTGGACTGTTGAATATGGCTTAATAGGAACTTTGGAAGAGCCTAAAATATATGGCGCAGGGCTGCTTTCATCCATTGGTGAAAGTGTTAGCTGTATGACAAAGCATGTTAAAAAGCTTTGGTATGATATTGGGGCAATAAAATACCCATATGATATTACTAAGCCGCAGCCGCAATTATTTGTAACCCCAAGCTTTCAAAACCTGATTCATGTGCTGGAACAATATGCTGATACCATGGCATTTAGAATAGGCGGGGCTGCAGGGTTAAAAAAAGCAGTCGATAGCAAAAATACTTGTACTGTGGTTTATAGCTCGGGCTTACAAGTTAGCGGTACAATTTCGGAGTTTAAGGTAGATAAAAGCAACGAGCCTTATTTTATAAATACAACAGGGCCAAGTGCTTTAGCATTTAATAACAGACAGCTTTACGGGCACGGTAAAGATTATCATAAAGACGGGTTCAGTTCACCGGTTGGAAAATTAAAGGGTCATGAAAAACCATTAGAGGATTTCTCGACAGGCGAGTTAGATGTTGCAGGCATAATAAATGGCGAAAGTACTATATTGGATTTTGAGAGCGGCATAACCGTAAGCGGTGTTATAAAAACAATTACTATAAATGAAGATAAAATTCAACTGATCACTTTTATTGATTGTTTTGTGAAGAATAAAAAAGGAGAGGTGCTGTTTGATCCTGCCTGGGGTGTTTATGATATGGCAGTTGGCTACAAAATAATTTCTGTTTTTTGTGGTGCTGCGGATAAGGACGAATTTATTGAAGTGGCACATAAATCAGCAACAGGCACGCACCATGTGCAATATGATGTGCGAACTATTGAATTGCATCAATTATACCAGCAGGTGCGCAACCGCAGGTATATCGGTGGCGATCTTGGCTTTTTAGGTAATGTATGGCATGTATTGCAAACTAATCATCATGATGACTGGCTTTGCGCTTTGGAAATTTTAGAGTTACTTGACCATGAAGATGCGGAACAAGTATTAGCGGCTGAGATCAGGGCTTTCCTGGAAAATAAGGCAGCAACCGAACCGGAATTAATGAAGCTGATCAATGATGGGTTATATTTAATAAAGCACCCGATTGAGCAAAATTTAATATTTTAGCATTTGTAATTCAGGATCGGGTTTATGAACATCATTATAACAGGTGCCAGCAGCGGCGTTGGGTTTGAAACAGTAATTGAATTAATACTATCAGGTAAGCATAAAGTTATCGCGCTGGCCCGTTCGCAGGATAAATTGGAGCGCTTGCTGGAGATTGCCAATAACCTTAATCCCGAGTGTAGCCTTTATGCTATTGCTTTTGATATCGTACACGATGATTACGATAGCCTGCAACAATTTATCACTACAAATTTTGATGGCCAGGTTGATGCACTAATAAATAATGCTGGTGTATTGATCAATAAACCATTTGTTGAGTTATTGGAAACTGATTTTGTGGAAATGTTGCAGAGTAATTTTATTGGTCATGTGCGTATGATACAGCATGTGTTAAAGTTTATGCCTTCTGGTTCGCATATTGTAAATATTGGTAGTATGGGCGGTTTCCAGGGAAGTTCAAAATTTTTAGGACTATCTGCGTATTCGGCAAGTAAGTCCGCATTACATACATTAACAGAGTGCTTAGCACAGGAGTTAACAGAACTATGCATTAAAGTAAATTGCCTGGCTTTAGGTTCAGCGCAAACTGAAATGTTGGAGAAAGCTTTCCCAGGTTATCAATCTCCGGTAATGGCCTTTGAAATGGGAAAATATGTTGCTGACTTTGCATTAACCGGGCACCAGTTTTTTAACGGTAAAGTTTTGCCTGTAGCTTTATCAACACCTTAGTTTTAATTTTAATATAGCGTTGATTTTTTAATTATAACATTAGAGCTATAAAGAATATAGTGGAATTTTGTACTCGCTTCGGGTAAAAAAGTACGTGTTTTGAGGTAATAAATACCCGGTTAAATATTCATTTTATCCATTTAAACTATTGAAGTACCCTAGCAGTCAATACAATCGTATATTGCTTAAACGGGAATAGTATTTGCATTGTTTCAGCAAATCAAAATTAACCTAATATTAATACCTAACAAAATGAATAGCACATTTCTTATTGAAGGACTGGTAGTAGCACTTCCGGTATTCATGATCGTTAGAACGCTTGTATTGCGCGGTAAGAAATTACTTGACTAATACATTTGTTACCATAGTTTAACAGTACAATTCATATATAGAGTTGCATAATACCCTTACGGCCTCGTAAGGGTATTCTTATTTTGTTTAAAGCCGAAAGAGATTATAAAATCTCTCACGGCTGGTGATAAGGATAGGTACAAATATTTTAAGCTTGCTTATTCATTTTTAAAAATTCATTTACTACAACTTCAGTTACAAAGCGTTTATTTCCATCTTTATCAGTGTAGCTACGGCTTGCTAATTTACCTTCAACAGCTACTTCATCGCCTTTCTTTAAATAATCTTCGGCAAGCTTTGCCTGCGCGCCCCAAAAAACTAAATAATGCCATTGTGTATCGGTTATCTTTTCGCCTTTATCATTCTTATAACTTTCATTAGTAGCTATTGACAAACGGGTTAGTTTTTTATTACCATCAAAATTTCTTACTTCCGGATCCATGCCCAGGTTTCCTACCAGACGCACGCTGTTTTTTAATGTATTCATGTTGCTTACTAAATTTTATCTTTTCGTTATTGCTTGATACAAAGGTGTGGATAGCGGCAAAGTTTAGTCGGTTACTAAGTGCTTATAGTCGACAGTTCCCGTTTGTAAGCGTTTGCAAACGGATAATTAATTGTTTAGATTAGCTTTATGAATACCGAAAAATATTGTTTGGATTGTGGCGAAGTGATCCACGGCCGTGCAGATAAAAAGTTTTGTAATGATATGTGCCGCAATAATTATAATAACCAGCTAAACAGCAGTAGTTACAACCTGATCAGGAATATCAATAATATCCTGCGCCGCAACCGCCGGATTATGGAAGAGTTGAATCCATCAGGGAAAACAAAAACCACGCGGGAAAAAATGTTGGTTAAAGGGTTTGATTTCGACTATTTTACCAGTATCTACCAAACGAAAAACGATAAGCGTTATCATTTTTGCTATGAATATGGATGTCTTCTTTTGGATGGTGATGAATTGTTATTAGTGAAAAGAGGAGATAAAAGCAATGATTAGCTTTCAAAATTGTTATTGCCTTGCCTGGTAGTTATTGCTTGCCTTTTGGTAACCAGCAAACCTAAACTTAAAATTATACTTGTCCCTAATATCACCACGAACAGTAACCCTGTTTCCACGCCTTTGATTTTCAGGTCAGGTGGCAAACTGTAAAACAAAAGTACGCTGATCAATCCTCTTGGTATCAGCACCAGCTCAGGCATCAGATCGGTTTTTGATACCAGCTTAATATAGATGAACCTCACCAAATAAATACCTATTAACATGGCACCTCCGCAAAGCAATACCGACCAGTTTTGCAACTGGTAAATATCCATCGTATAGCCGAACATAATGAAAAAGAAGGTCCGCATTAAAAACGCGCTTTCTGCAGATAGCTGGAAAAGCTGCTTTATATCATAGCGTAGTTTAGGGTAAAGGAAGTATTTTCTAAATGGCGGAAATTTGATCTGGCTGGCATTATTCAGGAATAAGCCTAAGGCTAAAACAATGATAAGGGATGACAAATGGAACATCTGCCCGATTGAATACACCAGGATCAAAATAGAGATAACCAGGAACGATTTTACATGATGGCTCAGCCGGCCAATCAAATACAACAGTAATAAACATGACCCGATTACCACTACGGTGATAATACCTAACTCCGCGCCTAACTTGGTGAAGGATATGAAACTGATCCGCCTGTTATTCACCATAAAGTTAAACAACACTACGGTGAGTATATCGGAGAAAGAAGATTCATAAACAATAAATTCCCTTTTCTCCTTACTCATATTGGCTGCAGCCGGTATGGCCACTGCCGAACTGATCACGCAAAAAGGGATGGAATTGATAAAACAATGGTAAAAATCCTGCCCGCTGATATATTGAATAATAAAGGTGATTACAACAGATGTAACCAGTAAAATTATCAATGCTGAAAAGAATGATTTTGTAATTACAGCATTTTTATCCTTGCTGTAACGCAACTCAAGTGCTCCCTCAAATACGATCAGCACAAGGCCAAGCGTACCAAGTGTTGGTAAAATATTACCGAAGTTGAGTGCAGTAAAATTAAAATAGTCCAGCACCTGTTTTATGCCGATGCCAAGGCACATCAGCAGGATTACTGATGGTATTTTTGTCTTCCCACTAATAAGTTCAAACAAATAGGAAAATATTACCAGTCCGCTTAATATGATTAGGGTGGTGTACGATGTCATACTTAGCAGTATTGTTTTTAGTAAAGATAGTTTATATAGAGGCAAGAACCAAGAGTCAAGAAACAAGACAAAAAATTGATGGTATTACTCAACCTGTCTTGACTCTCGACTCTTATATCTTATCTCTATTCTCCCTAACTGTTTTGCAGGAAAGCCAATGTTAAAGCCAAAGCATCATCCGAAGCTTGTTTATTGTAAGATGGCCTTTCATTGCAGCTAAACCCGTGTTCAGCAAATGAAATTTTTACGTTGATATAATCTTTACCTGCCTCATCTAAACTTTTTAAGGTTTTATTGATCGCTTCGTCAGATATATGGGTATCCTTTCCACCCCAAAAGAATAAATGCCTGCTATGCAGATCTTTCGCTCTATCAGCAATTTGATCAATACCTCCGCCATAGTAGGATACTGCAGCTTTTAACGGTAGCACGGCATTGGCTAAAAATGATACCCTGCCGCCTAAGCAATAACCAATGCTGAATACTTTGCCGGTATCAACATCAACTTGTTTGGTAAGCCAATCGAAGCTTGCTTTCAGGTCAGCCTCTAAGCCTTCGTTAGTTATGGCCTGGTAATGCGGCATTACGGCTTGAAAGTTATCATAAGGGCCTTCAAAATATTTTGGCGCGGTACGGTGGAAGATTTCAGGAGTTATAACCACGTAACCGACTTTTGCAAAATGATCTGCAACATTACGCATGTGGTGGTTTACACCAAAGGCTTCCTGTATTAAAATAATTGCAGGGGTATTTGGCTGAAGGTTTTCTGGTAAAGCGATGTAGGCTGCCATTTCCGAGCCATCACTAATAGCAAGGTCAACATAGTTTTTCTCGTTTGTCATAATGTAGTGTTTGTAAAACAAATATATTGGTTTAAACATTTAAGATCGGGCGGCCTTTGTAAATTGTATTTTACAAAGGCATGAATTTTTACCCCGTTGTTAATTCCATATTTGTACAAAAAGAACATCATGGCACATTTGTTTTCTCCTTTAAAAATAAAAAGTATCGAATTTAAAAACCGCATCGTAGTATCGCCTATGTGCGAATACTCCAGCGAGGACGGTTTTGCTAACGACTGGCACCTGGTGCATTTGGGCAGCAGGGCAGTAGGCGGGGCGGCGTTAATCATAACGGAAGCAACAGCGGTATCGCCCGAGGGCCGTATCACAGCACATGACCTGGGTATCTACAAAGATGAGCACATCGAAAAGCTAAAACAGATCACGGGTTTTTTAAACGAACACGGCGCTGTTGCAGGTATTCAATTGGCTCATGCGGGCAGAAAGGCAAGCCATGAAATACCCTGGAAAGGAAATGAGCAATTAAAATCAGATCAACCAGGTGGCTGGGAAACCTTTGGTCCAAGTGCCGTTCCATTTACCGAAGGCGAAATTGCACCGACTGAATTAGATAAGGCAGGGATAGAGAAAATTAAAGCCGATTTCAAGGCAGCATCATCAAGGGCGTTAAAAGCGGGTTTTAAAGTAGTTGAACTGCATGGTGCGCACGGGTATTTGATCCATGAGTTTTTATCTCCGATCAGTAACAAGCGCACAGATAAATACGGCGGTTCATTTGAAAACCGGATCAGGTTTTTGCTGGAGGTGTTAGCATCTGTACAGGAAATTTGGCCTGAAGACCTGCCGATATTTGTACGAATTTCTGCCACAGACTGGACCGAAGGCGGCTGGACAGGCGACGACTCTGCTGCTTTGGCTAAAATATTAAAAGAAAAAGGCGTTGATTTGGTTGATTGTTCAACCGGAGGTAATGTCGCGGCAGCTAAAATTCCGGTTGGCCCGGGTTACCAGGTTCAATTTTCAGAGCAGGTTCGTAAAGAGGCTGATATATTAACCGGCGCAGTGGGTATGATAACCGAGCCATTGCAAGCCGATAGCATTATTCAAAATGGCCATGCAGATATGGTATTCTTTGCACGCGAGTTATTACGCGACCCGTATTTTCCATTGCGCGCGGCACATGTACTTAATCATGAAGTTAAATGGCCGGTTCAATATGAGCGAGCCAAATGGCATAAATAGTCTATAAGCTATAGATATTATCAATATACAACTATCAAACAAAAGCTTAATTTTACTCAACAAAAACTAATAAAAAACAATAATTATGAAACGTACAGCAAAAGCTCATTGGAACGGTACCTTAACCGATGGTAAAGGCGAAATAACAACCCAAAGCACAATATTAAACAACACCCAGTATTCATTTAAAACCCGTTTCCAGGATGGTATTGGTACTAACCCCGAAGAATTGATCGCAGCAGCGCATGCAGGTTGCTTTACCATGGCAGTTGGTGCAGCTTTAACCCAAGCTGGCTTTACCCCGGGCGATTTGAATACTGAAGCAGTTTTAGAATTGGATATGCAGGCATTACAAATCACCGGCATTCACTTATCATTAGTTGGTTCAGCAATTGACGGTGTGTCTGAAGATAAATTTAAAGAGGTTGCCGAAGGTGCAAAAACTAATTGTATCATTTCAAAAGTTTTGAATGCGCCAATTACTTTGGATATTCAATACAGCTAATCGAATGTAACTCATAAGTTAAGGCAACCGTTTTATAACGGTTGCCTTTTTTGTTTTGTTGAGTTGTAACACAGGTATATATTATTCGTCTTATGTTAAAAAATATACGCTATTTATTAAATACTGCTATATTTATAACTCTTAACTAAACCCTTCAATATGATCTCAAAAATTATTAAAAGCGTTACCTTATGTACAGCTTTGCTGTTGATCGCGGCAGGATCTTTTGCCCAGCTTCGGCTCCCGGCAGGCTATTACTGGAAACAGTTACCCAACGGATTACAGGTTGTGGTAATTGAAAACAGCAAGGTGCCATTGGCTACCATCGAGATAGCTGTAAAAAACGGTTCCTTCACCGAAGATTCTGTTTACAACGGTTTATCCCACCTTTTCGAACACATGTTCTTTAAAGCCAATAAGGATTACCCAACCCAGGCACAATTCTTAAAACGTACCCAGGAACTTGGCGCTATATGGAACGGTACAACCGGTAACGAACGTGTAAATTACTTTTTCACGTTTGATACAGATAGCTTATATCAGGGTTTGAAATTCTTAAATGCAGCAATCCGTTTCCCGATATATCGTGTTGAGGATATGAAAAAGGAGCGTGTAGTGGTTGATGGCGAGTTTCAACGTATGGAGAGTAACCCGTTTGCGCAATTATACATTTCTGTAAATAAAAAGGTTTGGGGCGATCTGTTCACCCGTAAAAACCCGATAGGTATCCACGACATTATCAATACAGCCACACCCGAAAAGATGATGGTGATCAAAAATAAATATTACTTTCCTAACAATAGCTTGCTTACTATCTGCGGCGATGTAAAACATGAAGAAGCTTTTGCCATGGCCGAAAAAATATTTGGCAGCTGGGAAAGCAGTGGTTTTGATCCCATAACCAAGTATCCGATACCTAAATTTAAACCGATTGCCAAAACCGACCTGTTTGTACAGGAATCTAGCATTTCACGCGTGCCATACATTATGTATGAATGGCAGGGCCCATCATATGAAACTGATTCAGCATCAACTATTGCTGCGGATGTATTTTCAACCATAGTTGGCTTAAATGCTTCAAAATTACAGCAGGCCTTAGTTGATAAAGGTTTGGCAAGTAGCGTGAGCCTTGAATACAATACCAGCAGGTATACAGGCCCAATAAGTGTAAGTGTAATTCCGAACCCTAATAAAGTTAAGGAATGCTATTACGAGCTGAACAAACAAATAAACATGTGGAGCCAGGCTGACTATTATACAGATGAACAATTAAAAGATGCCAAAGCTATTTTACTCCGCAGCGATGAATATGCCAAAGAAAAACCATCAAGCCTGCCAAGTCAGTTAAGTTTTGATTGGGCGAGTACCTCATTAAATTATTATACCGACAATACTGATAATTATCAGAAAGTAACCCGCGAGGACATTAAAAGGTACCTTGACACTTATATAGTTGGTAAACCATTTGTTGGTGGTATAGTAATTAATCCTGAACTAAATAAAACAGTTAATGCAGCTTCGTTTTTTGCGGCGCAATAATCTAAATTTTATCACACATGAAGAAATATATATATAGCCTGCTGATTATAGCGGCAACAGGAAGCATAAAGCCGGCAATGGCACAAAATAAGGCTTACGAAACCATGGTTGATGGTGTAAAGGTGGTTGTACAGCCCAGCGGCAATAACATTATAGAGATACAAACGGTAATAAGGGGTGGCGTTGATACTTATCCAGCTAGTAAAATGGGCATTGAAACCATGGCTATGCGCGCTTTAACCGAGTGTGGTACATTAAAGCATGATAAAAACAGCTTTAAAAATGCTTTGGATAAGGTTAGCGCATCTATAGATGGGCATGCGGGTAAGGATTATGCAACAATCAATATGAGTTGCGTAAAATCTGATTTTGATACCGTTTGGGGTTTATATACTGAAGCGATCGATGAGCCAAAATTTGATACTACAGAGTTTTCACGTATTAAACAAGATGCCATAAATGATCTTCGTTCAGAAGAATCTCAACCGGATGCATCGATAGATAAAATGGCTAACAAGATAGCATTTGCCGGGCGTGATTATGCCAAAGAGCCGCAAGGCACACCTGAAATTATAAATGGACTAACTGCGGCTGAAGCTAAAGCTTATTACAATTCTGTATTAACAAAATCGCGCATGTTTATTGTTGTTGTTGGAGATATAAGCCAGGCCGAGATCGAAAGCAAGGTTAGATCTTTGATATCTCCAATTAAAAAAGGCGCGCCTTATGTTATGAAAGATTCTTTCTTTAGGGTATACAATAATTCATTTAACGAGGAATCAAAAGAACTGGCAACTAATTATGTTGAGGGTGTAACCAGCGGCCCGGAAGTAAGCGCGCCGGATTATTATGCTTTCCAGATAGCGATGCGCATATTCGCCGACAGGCATTTTTTGGATATCCGTACCAATAACGGGCTTTCTTATGCTCCGCAAGCATGGTTTAGCCCGGGTTCGGTATCAGTGGCTAAATTCTCTGTGTCTACAACCATGCCTAATAAATACATAGCCGTGTTTGATAAACTTGTTGACAGCACCAAGCACCATGGTTTTACGGCGGCTGAACTGGCTGATAAAAAAGTAGCTTACCTTACCGGGTTTTATTATAAAAACGAAACCAACGGCGCGCAGGCCGGATCAATTGTGGCAAACGAGGTGTTATTTAATGACTGGAGAAAATCATTAACACTGATTGACAATGTGAAAAAAGTAACGCTTGCCGATATAAATAATGCTTTTAATAAATATATAGGCAACATTGTATGGGTTTACCAGGGTGATACCAAAAAGGTTGACCCAACACTATATAAAAATGGTACACTGCATACAGGTGATAATCCGGTGAATAATTAGTTTATTCAATAGTTCATTAGTTATTGGTGGAGATTTCACCCTTACCTGCATCAACAAAAAATCCCCCGAAGTTACTTCGGGGGATTTTTTGTTGTGGTGTTCAACAGATATCATTAACTAATGAACCATTGAACTATCCCAGCAGGTTTCTCCAGCTCACCATATCGCCAATAATTTTGCGCAGGTCATCGGCGGCAATGCGCTCCTGGTCCATTTTATCGCGGTAGCGGATGGTTACGGTATTATCTTCTAAAGTCTGATGATCCACCGTGATGCAGAAAGGTGTACCAATTGCATCCTGGCGACGGTAACGCTTGCCGATAGCATCCTTTTCCTCATATTGCAAGTTGAAGTCTGTCTTCAGGCTATCCATTATCTCACGGGCCTTTTCAGGCAAACCGTCTTTTTTAGTCAGCGGGAATATGGCAGCTTTTACCGGCGCAAGGCAAGGGTGTAAGCGTAATACACTGCGGCTATCCTGTTTTTCTTCGGTGCTCAGGTCTTCTTCCTCAAAAGCATTGATCATCGTTAGTAAAAACATACGGTCTAACCCGATCGAGGTTTCAATAACGTAAGGGATATAGTTACCGTAAGGCTTGCCGCTTTCATCCAGTTCCGGATCAAAATATTGCATT
This sequence comes from Mucilaginibacter sp., assembly GCF_965225845.1. Classification (GTDB taxonomy): domain Bacteria; phylum Bacteroidota; class Bacteroidia; order Sphingobacteriales; family Sphingobacteriaceae; genus Mucilaginibacter. Next base: position 2,381,317 of record NZ_CBDDBL010000002.1, on the reverse strand, counting down.
TTTTTACCCGAGAATTTCTGGTGCTGGCTCAAATCAAAGTCGGTACGGCTGTGGATACCTTCAACCTCCTTAAAACCGAATGGGAATTCAAATTCAATATCAAAAGCGGCATCGGCATAGTGCGCCAGTTTTACGTGCTCGTGGAAACGATATTTATTTACATCGGTACCCAAAGCCAAATGCCAGTCGAGGCGGGCTTGTTTCCATTTATCAAACCATTGAGCCTGTGTGCCGGGGCGAACAAAAAATTGCATCTCCATTTGTTCAAACTCGCGCATCCGGATAATGAACTGTCTTGCAATAACCTCATTACGGAAAGCTTTACCAATTTGCGCTATACCAAACGGGATTTTCATCCTGCCTGATTTTTGCACGTTCAAATAATTCACAAATATACCCTGCGCGGTTTCCGGGCGAAGGTAAACCACATCAGCATCATCAGCCACGGCCCCCATCTGGGTACTGAACATCAGGTTAAACTGGCGAACATCTGTCCAGTTAACTGTTCCGCTGATAGGGCAGGCAATTTTATGTTCGATGATCAGCTCTTTTAAACGGGGCAGGTCTTCATTTTTAAGCGCCTCGTCCATGTCATGCTGTAAAGTTTCAGCTTTATCAGTCTGGCCATCCGTATCATATTTTGCTATCTTATCTTCCAATAACTGATCGGCGCGATAACGTTTGTTAGAGTCTTTATTATCTATCATCGGATCGCTGAAACCATCCACGTGGCCGCTTGCTTTCCAGATCTTCGGGTGCATAAATATGGCGCTGTCAATCCCTACAATGTTATCCTTCATTTGCACCATGGCTTTCCACCAGTAGGTTTTAATGTTGTTTTTCAACTCAGCGCCCATTTGCCCGTAGTCGTAAACCGCGCTTAAACCATCATATATCTCGCTGGATGGGAATACGAAACCATATTCCTTAGCATGTGCTATTACATTTTTAAAAAGTTCGTCGGGTGCTTTGCTCATAATAGGGGCAAATATAGTTTTTAACGGGGAAGTGCGGAAGTAAGAATTGATAAACGTTTATACTCACCCCGACACCGCTACGCTTGTCGACACTCTATTCGCCTGTGGCGGAAAGAGTGTGAAAATAATGATGCAGGTTGAGCGGCTGAATGAAAACTGTGTGAGTCAAACTGCAAGAAAGTCAAAATAGCTATCCCCTCAAACAAAATCCCAGAAAAATAATTAACTATAAAACATTGTATTATGCCGCATACCGTAAAAATTATAGCCATATATCCCGTTACGCACGATGTTAACCATTACCGGGTTGAAAAACCCATGGGATTTACCTTTATTCCCGGACAGGCAATATATCTCTCTATCAATCCGATGGTTAAAGAAATCTCCGAAACATTGGAGAAATTAGGTGATAGTGCAGATTTGGTGGTTTTTGAGAAGTAATTAGCCATACAGGCAACATAATGTCAGCACTTATTTGAAATTTTCTGTGCATATTTGGATAAATAAACCTAATCCAATAAGCATGAAAAGGATTTTCTTTTGTTTCTTAGTTATCAACTTAGCCGCCTTTACGCTGGTTAAAGCGCAGTCTTCACAACCGGCATTGAGCTTAGGCACAGATGTGGGTTTTCCACTCAAAAACTATAAGGCTAATGTTGGCTTTGATGCCAAGGTTGAATTGCCACTATTGCAGAGTTTAAAACTGAAATTTAGTGCAGGTTATTCCGCATTAATTCCTGATAATAGGGTATATACTGTAGAGCCTGTTACATCACCTGTATGTGATGCTTGCACGATCAGTAATACTGGATCTGACCCGTCTTATCATTTTATTCCTGTAAAGGCAGGCCTGCGTTATTATTACTCCAGGTATTTTTATGTAGATGGTGATGCCGGAGCCGCATTTAAGGCTAATTATGTAGCAAACACATCCTTTATTTATGGCTTTGGTTTTGGTGTTTTGTTGCCTTTCGATGCGCATAATTCGCTAGACTTCGGTTTGAATTTTGAATCAGGCTATAAAACCATTTATTACAGTAGCCCCGAATCTCAGTTAGGTGTTAATTTGGCTTATAGGTATCAATTTTAATAACCGCTGTCCCTGTACTGACAAAACAGTGTCAGTACTTTTTTAAATTCCTGTGCGTAAATTTGGAGGTGAATTGAGGTGATTGGAGACCGAAGATAAAATCTTCAATCTCGTGTCTCATATCTCAAATCTAAAATCTATTTTTACCCCATGAGTATCCGTGTTGAATCCTTAACCAAAATTTACGGTAAGCAAAAAGCAGTTGATGGCATTTCTTTTTCGGCTGAGCCGGGTGTGCTTGGCTTTTTAGGACCGAATGGCGCAGGCAAGTCAACCACCATGAAGATACTTACCTGCTTCATCCCGCAAACATCGGGCACAGCTACCGTTTGCGGTTTTGATGTTGAAAAACAATCACTCGATGTTCGTAAACACATTGGTTACCTGCCCGAAAGTAATTCGCTTTACCTGGACATGTATGTAAAAGAATCATTGGGCTTTATCGCGGGTGTCCACAAAATTTCATCACCTGAAAAACATATTGCGGAAGTTATTGAGCAAACCGGTTTAGGACCTGAGCAGCATAAAAAAGTTGGTCAGCTATCTAAAGGTTATCGCCAAAGAGTAGGGTTGGCACAAGCCATCCTGCATAATCCCGAAGTGCTGATTTTGGATGAACCAACTTCCGGTCTCGACCCAAACCAATTGATCGGCATCCGAAACCTGATAACCGAATTGGGTAAAACCAAAACCATTGTGTTAAGTACCCACATTATGCAGGAGGTTGAGGCTGTGTGCGATAATGTGATCATCATTAATAAAGGCAAAATAGTGGCAAACGACAGCTTGCAAGGCCTGCGCGATCAAAACGACGGTAAATCGTTAGAAAATATTTTTATCGAGTTAACGAATAGATAACATAAATCTAATAATTATGAGATCAATTTATGTTAAATTATTATTGGCATGCTTGCTAAGTTTTGCAAGTTTGTTTGTTGCAGCTCAGGATAACAAGCCGGCTATCAGTATAGGCCCCGATTTGTTATTACCATTAAATACAAGTAACAATTATGCCCGCGATATTTATAAAGATGGCGTAGGCGCTGATATTAAATTTGAACAGCCGATATATAAAAACCTTAAAGTTACGCTATCTGCTGGCTTTGTAAGCTTTGGAGATAAACAGGTTTTGGCCACACCCGGTGTAATGTTTTATAATGTAAACCAGTCAAATACTGTTGAATCGAATAATACCTATAAACAATTACCTTTCCGGTTTATTCCTGTAACCGCCGGTTTACAATATTACCTGGTAAAATATGTTTACGTTGCAGGTACATTAGGCGATGCCATAAGATTTGGTGATAATAACGGAAATATTGTAACCGACGAAAACGGAAAAGTGATTAGCAATGGTAATAACGAGTATAGCTCATTTATTTGGTCGGCTGGTGCCGGTATAACTGCTCCTTTTGATAAGCATAACCTGATTGATTTTGGAGTGAAATATGAACGCGGTTTTAAAACTCCAACCGACGATTATAGCATGAGTGCAATTGGAATAAGGCTCGCCTATAAATATAATTTTTAAGCGCTAATTTTATAAAATGTACAGTATCCTAAAAAAAGAAATAACCTCGTATCTCAGCTCGCTGGTGGCTTATGTAACCATTGGCGTATTCTTAATTGTACTTGGCCTTTTTTTATGGGTATTCCCCGATTCAAGCATCCTGGATTATGGCTATGCGGGTTTGGATAGCTTATTCAGTACTGCGCCTTATTTGTTCATGTTCCTGGTACCGGCCATTACCATGCGATCATTGGCCGAGGAACGCCGTGAAGGTACTTTCGAGCTGTTACTTACCCGCCCGCTAACCGACTGGCAAATAGTAATCGGTAAATATCTGGCTAGTTTAATACTGATCTTGTTCGCACTGGTACCAACCTTGGTTTATTACTATTCAGTTTACAGCTTGGGCAACCCGGTTGGCAATATTGATACAGGTGCCGTTATCGGTTCATACATCGGTCTTTTTTTATTAGGCGCATCATTTGCCGCTATTGGTCTGTTTGCATCATCTATCAGCAAAAACCAGATCATCGCTTTTACAATCGCGGTGTTCCTGTGCTTTTTCTTCTACAGTGGTTTTGATTCTTTAAGCCAGATACTATCGCTTCAAAACCTGACGTTAGAAAACTTTGGCATTACCGAACATTACCAATCCGTAAGCCGGGGTGTTTTAGATACCCGCGACCTGGTTTATTTTATCGTTCTAGCCGGAATTTTCCTTTGGTTAACCCTGTTCGTATTGCTTAGGCAACGTCAAAAAACAGTATTCAATCAATTCACTTTTGGATGGATAGGCGTGCTGGTAGTATTGGCAATTATTTCAACCCTAACATTTACCCGTTTTGATTTTACCAAAGAGAAACGCTATACCATTTCCCCAATCAGTCGTGAAATTATGGGCGGATTATCTCAACCCATAAAAGTTACTGTTTATTTAAAGGGCGATAATTTCCCATCTTGGGCCAAACGGCTGCAACACTCAACACGCGATATGTTGAGCGATCTGCAAGCCTATACACATGGTAATCTGACCTATGATATCGTCGACCCGATTGCTGATATCAAAAACTTGCCGGACACCGCTCAAAAAGCGGTTTATGATTCTTTAGAAGCTAAGGGCATAGTTGGGCAGGGCTACAGTGTGAAAAATGATAACGGCATCTCGCAATTGTTGCTGTTCCCCGAGGCTTTGGTGCAGTACCAGGGTAAACAGATCGTGGTTAATTTAATGCAATCGCGCATTGGTTTGTCTGATGACGAAGTCGTTAACAACTCTATTCAAAATTTAGAGTATGCTTTTTCATCAGCCATAAAAAAAGTAACCAGTGGGGGCAAGCCCGAAATTGGTTTTACCGAAGGCCATAACGAGCTAAGCGATCTGCAGATAGAGGATGCCATGAAATCGCTGTCGGATGGTTTTGATGTGGGCAGGGTTGACCTGAAAACTATCCCGTTTGCCGGGTTAACAGGGATTAAGCTGTTGGTTATCCCAAAACCTGATAAGCCTTTTACCGAACAGGAAAAATATAAGCTTGACCAATACATTATGCGTGGCGGTAAAGTTTTATGGACGATAGACCAGATAAATGCCGAACTTGACAGCATGAAGGGCCATGGTGGCGAGGAAATGGCCTTCCCGAAACAACTAAACCTGGACGACCAGCTGTTTACTTATGGTGTTCGTATCAATTACGACCTGATAGCTGATATTGATTGCGCGCAGATCCCGGTAAGTACAGGCAGCGTTGGCGGACAGGCGCAGATACAAATGGTGCCGTGGTTGTTTTATCCGGTATTTATACCGCAGTCAAAAAATCCGATCGTTAAAAACCTGGATGGTATTCGCGGTGAGTTTGTGAGTACAATTGATACGCTGGCGGTAAAGGGCGTTAAGGAAACAGTATTGCTAACATCATCACCCTACAATAAAAAATTAAGTACGCCTAAACTGCTATCGTTGCAGGCATTAGAGCAGGAACCCGATCCAAAGGAATTCCAGAGCACGCCAAAAACCGTAGGTGTATTATTAGAGGGTGTGTTCCCTTCGGATTTCCTAAACAGGCCGGTACCTGATGGCATTGGTGAGCCTATACCGCAATTGCCGGTAAGTAGAGCCACCAAAATGATTGTGATAAGCGATGGTGATGTGTTTAAAAACCAGGTAAGTACCGATGGTTCTCCGTATCCATTGGGGTATGATCATTATAGCCAGCAAACCTTTGGTAACAAGAACTTATTGCTTAATATTGCCGATTACATGACCGATGATTCGGGCCTTATTGCGCTACGTACAAAGGAGATCCAGATCCGTTTATTGGATCGTGCCCGTGTCCGCGCCGAAAAATTAAAATGGCAATTAATAAATACAATTTTACCTTTGTGTTTGGTGTTAATATTTGCTATTTTTCAACATTATATTCGCAAGCGAAAGTATGCTCATTAAATTTTATACTTTTGATTGATTAATTATAATTTTATATATGAGATTCATTGTTTCTACATCAACATTACTCAAGCAACTGCAATCGGTTAGTGGCGCTTTAAGCAACAGTACCGTATTGCCTATATTGGAAAACTTTTTGTTTGAGATAAAGGATGGAAACTTAACCATTTCGGCAACTGACCTTCAAACCAGTATGACCACCTCGTTAAGCGTTGAAGCTAAGGAGAATGGGCGTATTGCTATACCATCGCGCATATTATTAGAAACTTTAAAGTCGTTACCGGAGCAGCCGGTTACTTTTTCGGTTGATGATGCTACTTTCGCTATTGAAATAAGCGCAGGCGATGGTAAATACAAGCTGAGTGGTGAGAATGGCGAGGATTTCCCTAAAATTCCAACGGTTGAAAATGCATCATCGGTAAATCTTCCGGCATCAGTATTAGGCGAAGCGATCAATAAAACCATCTTCGCTGTAAGTAATGATGAGTTACGCCCGGCTATGACAGGTGTTTTTTGCCAGTTGACATCAGATTCATTAACATTTGTAGCTACCGACGCACATAAATTAGTGCGTTATCGCCGTAAAGACGCTAAAGCAGCAAGCACAACATCATTCATTCTGCCTAAAAAAGCTTTAACGCTTTTAAAGTCGGCTTTACCAAGTGATGATGTAAATGTATCTGTTGAATATAACAGCACCAGCGCTTTTTTTAAATTTGGCAACATCAATATGGTTTGCCGTTTAATTGATGAGCGTTACCCTGACTACGAAGCTGTTATACCATTGAATAACCCCAATAAATTAAGCATCGACCGCCAGTCTTTTTTAGGATCGCTAAGCCGGGTTGCTATATACGCCAATAAAACCACACACCAGGTAAGATTAAAGATCAATGGCAGCGAGTTGAATATATCATCAGAAGATATTGACTTTGCAAACGAAGCGCACGAGCGTTTAAGCTGCCAGTATGAAGGTGATGATATGGAAATTGGTTTTAACGCACGGTTTTTGATAGAAATGTTAAAGAACCTTGCCTGTGAAGAAGTATCGCTGGAAATGTCGACACCTAACCGTGCCGGCTTATTGTTACCACAAGGAGGAGACGAGAACGAGGATGTGTTGATGTTAGTAATGCCGGTAATGCTTAATAGTTATGCTTAAGTTGTAAACTTAAATTATAAATCCAAGAATGAGTCCGGTGTAAAAACCGGACTTTTTTGTTCATCAAGATAACAAACACCCGCTATTTGCAGTTATATAGCATCACTATATGAATTTCAGGATATTTACGATATTATTTTTTGCAGCTGCAACAGGGTTTATTTCATGTACCAACAAAAATTTTGACCTGGTAACCCCATTGGATATAAATCCGCCGGAAGTGAACACGATTAACGCCACTGCCGATACCATTAATATTTACCAGAATGGCGTGCGTCAAAATTATACTTCGAGTATTTATCCCGGTGGGGCAACGGCATACATAGCTTTTACAAACGGTACACAAAATTTCTCCATAAAAAAATCAGGTACAGCGCCTGTTTTATTTAGTGAACAATTTATCATCAGCAGCAGGCAATTTTACTCATTTTTTGTAACAGGCACCTCATCCGGTGATATGTTTAAAACGATTGACGCCATTGATACGGCCGAAAGTGTTATTTCGGATTCTGCAGCTCATAACAACTATAACGTTGCTATGGTTAGGTTTGTAAACGCATCGGCAAATTCCGGAGCCTTAAGTGTTAATGTTAATACCGCTACGGCTACGTTTAGTAATATTAATTATGCTGGTTCAACCCCTTTTGTTCCCTTTAATGCATCAGTGCCCGAACATGTACAAGTATTTTTAGCTAACAGCACGACACCAAAAATTGATAGTGTCTTCACATTTCAAACAGGTATTATTTATACCTTATATACCCGCGGATCGTTAACCGGAACGGGTAATCAAGCATTTTCCATTAGTTTAGCTACAGATCCTTATATTCCGCCAAATCAATGATCAATATAAAAAAACATACTGCCAACGGGCTTTTGGTGTTAATTTTTACAACAGTATTTCTAACACCTTATATATCATCATGCGGTAAATCAGGTAATGCCAGTAGTGTAGGGCTAAACGTTCAATTCGAGGTTTTAAACCTGAGCCCTAACTTAAACCCGGTCAATTTGTACCTGAATTTCTTAAAGCAAAATACTGTTTCATATAGTTATCCGCTTGCTAACGGTTATTTTTATTTGAACACTATCGATACGCCTTTACAGATCAAATCTTCAGCTACCACATCAGCAACTCAAAACTTTTTTACTATACATAACCTGAATTTTCAGGCTAATCATAAATATTCTTTGTTTATAACAGGTGTTTATAATGTTGATACTGCATTAAGTACCCTTGTGCCAATATTTACCGAAGATGATTCAACCGCAATACCGAAAGTGGGCTACGGAAAAGTGCGCTTTGTTGATGCATCTATACAAAGTACAGGTATTGATGTTACCGCTAATGGTACCCTTGCATTTTCGGGTATTAAATTTGCGCAGGTTTCGCCATATGTTTTATTACCTGCAGGAAATTACGTTTTTCAAATGAATGCTACAGGTACACCAACAACAATTTTAAGCACAGCATTAGGTACCACTACCATTCAGGATGGTCGCTTGTATACGCTTTATGCCTACGGAATACCTTCACGCACCGATTCTGCTGCGTTTGGCGCAGGTATCATTATAAACAGGTAGGCTTATTGTAATATATATTTATATTTTTACTGAAAATTTAAAAGCATTTGGAACTAATAAAAAGCGCTATCGATTTTATATTGCATATTGATAAGCACCTGGAACATATCAGCAGCATGTATAAGGGCTGGACCTATCTTGTACTGTTTGCCATTATATTTGCTGAAACCGGCTTTGTTGTTACCCCATTTTTACCTGGTGATTCCTTGCTGTTTGCTGCAGGTGCATTAATAGCCAGCGGGAACTCGGGCTTGGATATATATTTAATGGGATTAATATTGATAGTAGCTGCATTTGCGGGCAATACCTTAAATTATTTATTAGGCGGATATTTTGGCCCTAAAGTATTTAAGGCAGATAATAAAATATTAAAGCTAGATTACTACCTGCGTACCAAAGCCTTTTTTGATGAGAATGGGGGCAAGGCCGTTATATTCAGCAGGTTTATGCCTATTATCCGAACTATAGCACCATTTGTTGCCGGCGTAGGCGGCATGCCATTTTTACGTTACAGCTTATATAATATTATTGGCGGTGCCTTATGGATCATCGTTTTCCTGTTTGCAGGTTACGAATTGGGCAACATTCCATTTTTAAAGGCACATATTTCTTTAATGGGCCTCATTATTATCGTCCTTTCGTTAATACCACCTATTTTGGCTTCGCTAAAAAAGAAGAAAAACCATTAATTATTTTAGGAAATTTATCAGAACGTTAATTCTTCTTAACATCTAACACTTTTCCGGCCCTGTAAAAAGTTTCTTCTTGTTGTATTTCTTTCTTTTGGTCGATGTTTAATGGTACGCCTATCAGCTTATTCAAATCCGGTTGCCCGGCATCAACCCAGGCAGAATACCAAAAACTACCCACCGATAATATGGATGCCCTAAACCTGCGTTGTACCATGCCATTCAGCATTTTTTGGTAGGCGAGGCTATATTCCTCGGAGTAATCCTGCACTTGTTTGCGCCCATGCTTAATCGTCGTATACTTTTTATCTGCAGGGAATGTTTTGCTCAGCATCCGCTCAAATCGTAATACCGAATCAACCTCAACAAAAGAGCTCTTGCAGATTCTGAAGGCTTCTTTCAACGGATCATCAATATATCTTGCCTTGCCGGCAAAGTAATTATAATGGTTGCCGAAAAGCTCGGGCAGGCGGCTTTCCCATAAAGCATGTATGCCGGTTTGGTTGGTGAGTTGCCCGTTATAATTCATCGTGAGATGCAGCGGTACATGCGCATCTGCCACGTAATGCCCTAAATTGGCCGATGTATTTAATATCTCGGTAGTATCGTGTGCCTTAAAGGCCTTTACCAGTTTATAGTAATTGTACTGGATTGCCCAGGGCACAGTTCCATATTTATCCAGCGTATCAGCAGTGTATTTATGTACGGCGTCGCCCCAGTTTTGAGGGATCTTACTGAACGGATTTTTACCATAATGGTCCGCATCTAAAAAGTGGTGCGGCGCTTCGGTGGAGTCAACATAGCGACGCTTGTCAGCACTTACGGCATGTTCGGTAATATATTCTATGTTGGCCTTATAAAAGCCGCTCATGGCTTTAGGTAAAGTGAAAACTGCCAGCCGGTTAATTCGGTAATGCGCGAAGAATCCCCACGAGGAACAGAGTAAAACCAATAATAACCCGCTGATCAACCTGCCGGCCTGCTTCATTTAATTACGATTGGGATTGCTGGTATTTGTAATGCAATTGTTTTAAAGTTTCTTCAGAGGCTTCATCTGATGATGCGCCGTAACCTGATACCAATACCCCTTTTAAGCCCGATTTATTTGCCAATGCATAAACTGTAGCTTCATCTCCCGGGTCGGATGGGCCTTCATAACGGTACACATCAACAATTTCAAATTCGTTTGCGGTATAGGCCTGGTCGCCAACAATCAGCTGGTTTTCTTTAAGGTTGAAGTCGAGGGTAAAACCTTGTTTTCTTAGTGCTTCAATAGCTTCGGTAACGGTTGCATAATGAAATTGCTGTTTCATAGGATAGGATGTATTATATTTGCAGATAGTAAATTTATAGTGTAAATGCTGTATAAGCAAATATTGTTTAGGTAAAACTATAGTTTAAAACGTTATTTTCGATGTTTAAAACTATTTTTAAAAAGGCATTTGATAATTTAATAAATCATCCTATATTTGCAGTCCTTAAATAAAAGTAGAATAATAAGGCTATACAATGGCAAATCATAAATCATCATTAAAAAGGATCCGCTCTAACGCTGCGAAGCGCTTACGCAACAGGTATCAGGCAAAAACCACCAGGAACGCCATCAAAAAATTAAGAACCTCAACTACTAAAGTTGAAGCAAGTGAACTTTTGTCAAAAGTGATCTCTATGCTTGACCGTTTGGCCAAAAAGAATGTTATTCACAAGAATAAGGCTTCAAACAATAAATCAAAGCTTACTAAGTTTGTAAACAACTTAAAGTAATCTACTCATATAATATTGCAAAAGGCGATGAATGATAAGTTCATCGCCTTTTTGCGTTTATTTATTTTCGCCTGATATACAGTTGGATATGAAATATTTTGTATATTTACATTCCAATTTTATTAATAATATCAACCGGGCTCTATCATGTCGAAATTTACTGCTGTTATTTTATGGCCTGTAGTATATGTGCTTGATGTATTGAGCTGGTTGTTTAGGTTTCAAACTTTTAAAGAAGCCCGTGATCTTTCAAACATTCTTTTTAAGCGTATAATGGCCCGCAATACCAAGGTGTTTGAGCGTGGCGGAAACGTCGGTTCCTCGATTTCTGCTGATAATTAATTGTTAGATTTTAAAATTTATTTTATTCAGCTATATTCACTGATTAGATTGAATTTTAAAAGCCATGCCTGTCACCAATCCTTACGAAAACAAGATCAGTATAAAAGCCTGGGCCGAAGAGGACCGCCCGCGCGAAAAATTGAGCGGACAAGGCCGCCGCGCCCTAACCGATGCTGAATTGATCGCCATACTGATCGGTTCGGGTAACCGGGATGAGTCGGCAGTTGAGCTGAGCAAGCGTATCCTGGCGCATTATGAGAACGACCTGAATATACTGGGCCGTGCTTCAATAGAAGAACTCTCCAAATTTAAAGGCATCGGCGAAGCCAAGGCAATTTCCATTATAGCCGCCCTTGAGATCGGCCGACGCCGGAATGATACCGAAGAAAAGCTACCGGAATTTGTTACCGGCAGCAGGGAAGCCTATAATTTCTTGAAACGTTTCCTGGTTGATTTGCCTCACGAAGAGTTTTGGGTGCTGATGCTGAGCCAGAATTGCAAAATATTAGGGAAGGAACTGATCAGCAAAGGAGGAATAAACGCCACCATTGCCGATCCGAAGATTATTTTCTCGGCTGCGTTAAGGTATTCGGCGGTAAATATTATGCTAACCCATAACCACCCGTCAGGAAGTTTAAAACCAAGTCAGCAGGATATCGAACTCACTAAAAAGATAGCTTCTGCTGGCAGGTTGCTGGATATTAAAGTATTAGATCATTTGATTATAACTGATAGCAGTTATTATAGCTTTGCGGATGAAGGGGTAATATAAATTCGATAGTTGTGGATAGGGTTACTTTAATGCATTTTAAGTATTAAAGTAAAACCTAACATCATGATAAAGCTATACTTTTTTTATTTCATCTTCGGATTTTACATGCTTTTTCAAAGCTATTTTATTTGGTATTTCAGAGGATTCAATGATGGAAACGCGGTAATTACATATATGTCATTATTGTCATCAATGCTATTATTTGTCGTTGTTACGGGGCTCTTGATATATTATCCGAGAATTGGCTTAATTACAGGGCTTATTGCTTTGGCAGGAGTTTTTCCTTTTGGAATACGATGGCTTATGTATAGATGCACAGTGGAAGGTCCAATTATACAAGGAGCCCAGAATCAAATAGTATTGTTAGCTACAGTATTATTTGTAATAGGGCTATCTTATTCACTAAAGCGTATTATTACTTATAATAGTTCCAATAATATTATTATTTTGAAACGACCTCTTAAATTAGTCCTTGCATTTTTTCCTGCATTTGTACTTTTAGTACTTATCATTTTATCATCAGTAAATCCTTAAAATATTAAAACATCCATAAAAATATATCGTTAACTTTATAAAACTAAAACAAACTACGATGATAACTCCAGGAGACGAAATACCATTAGACGATTCATACGAAAATGACCCGGAAGATCAACAGAGCCAGGAAGATATCCATTCCAACGGTTTTGATGAAGAGGATGAACCCGATTACGCCAGTTTAGATGATGATGTTGATCCGGCTGAATTGAAACAAGCTTATGATGCTTCAGAGCCATCGTACACGCTTGATTTTGATGATGAAGATGATTTGGATGACTAAACTTATTAATACTTGCTTCTATTAACTAGTTAGAAGCAAGTATTTTCATTAAATCCGAAATAGAACATCCGAATTCCTAAATAAGCTTTATCCTTTCAACCTTTCGCCTTAAATCCTATCTTTGCCGATTATCATTCTGTTATAATGAAGATATCTTATAATTGGCTCAAAGAATTTATTGATACGGACAAATCTCCCGAAGAAATTTCAACCATATTAACCGGCACCGGCTTAGAAGTTGAAAGTTTGGAGAAGGTACAGGCTATCCCCGGCGGTTTGGAGGGTTTGGTTATCGGGCATGTGAAAGAGTGCTCGGATCACCCCAATTCCGATCATCTGCACATTACTAAAGTTGACGTTGGCACCGGCGAGGACCTGCAGATTGTTTGTGGTGCGGCTAATGTGGCAGCCGGACAAAAAGTGGTGGTTGCCGTAGTGGGCGCCTATGTTCATCCGTTAGAGGGCGAAAAATTCAAGATCAATAAATCAAAAATACGCGGCGAAGTTTCTGAAGGCATGATCTGTGCCGAAGACGAGATCAGCCTGGGTACATCGCACGAGGGTATTATGGTTTTGGCTGATGATGCCGTTCCGGGTACTTTGGCTAAGCACTTTTTTAAAGTTAGCGATGATTACCTGTTCGAAATTGGTTTAACACCTAACCGTGCTGATGCGGCCTCGCATTTAGGTACAGCGCGTGATATTGCCGCTTTCTTAAAGATCAATGTTAAAAAACCTGATGTTTCGGCATTCAAGGTGGATAATAATAACCTGAAAATTGATGTTGTGGTAGAGAATACCCAGGCAGCGCCAAGATATTCAGGTATTAGTATCTCAGGCATCGAAGTAAAAGAATCACCGAAATGGTTGAGGGAGCGTTTGGCCGTTATCGGCGTGCGTTCCATCAATAATATTGTGGATGTAACTAACTATGTGCTGCATGAGTTAGGTCAGCCTTTGCATGCGTTTGATGCAGATGCTATTGCAGGTAAAAAAGTGGTTGTTAAAAATAGCACTGAGGGAACTACTTTTAAAACGCTGGATGAGGTAGAGCGTAAGCTTTCTGTCGATGATTTGATCATCTACGACGCTGAAAAGCCGATGTGTATTGCCGGTGTATTCGGCGGCGCAGATTCAGGTGTTAAACCATCAACCAAAAATATTTTCTTAGAGAGCGCTTATTTCAATTCGGTTTCTGTTCGTAAAACTTCCAAGCGCCATGGTCTAAAAACCGATGCCTCGTTCCGTTTTGAGCGTGGTACAGATCCGGATATGACGGTGTTTGCTTTAAAACGCGCGGCTTTATTGATCCAGGAAATTGCTGGGGGAACTGTTTCATCAGATATTTTTGATAATTACCCGGCACCGGTTGCACCGTTCGAGGTTGAGGTAACTTACCGCAATATAGACAGGCTGATTGGGCAGTCTATTACGCATGATGAGATCAAAGCGATCATCAACGGTTTGGACATCCGGATCGTTAATGAAACTGCCGAAGGATTATCATTAAAAGTGCCGCCTTACCGGGTGGATGTAACCCGCGATGTGGATGTGATTGAGGAGATCCTGCGCATTTATGGATACAACAATATCCATATCCCAACTCAGATCAGGGCATCATTAAATACATCTATCAGGCCTGATAAGGATTCGGTGCAAAACCAATTATCGGATATTTTAACCGCTAATGGTTTTAACGAGATCATGTCGAACTCGCTGACCAGGTCGGCTTATTCAGATAATTTAGATACCGCTGTTAAGATCTTAAACCCGCTAAGCAGCGATCTGGACGTAATGCGCCAAAGCATGTTGTACTCTGGCTTGGAAGCTGTTGCGTACAACCAAAACAGGCGCGCTGCCGATTTGAAACTTTATGAGTTTGGCAAGGTGTATAGCGTTCAGGAAGAAAAATATAACGAAACCCAGCGTTTCAGTATATTTATTACCGGTGCCAATACTGAAGAATCGTGGGCACAAAAGTCAAAGACGGTTTCTTTTTATAACCTGAAGTCGATTGTTGATGGTATCATCGAAAAACTGAATGTGAAAGATTTTACAATTGAGGATTCAACCTGCGAAAAGCTTGCTTATGGTTTACAATACATGCGTGGCAATAAGCAACTGGTTAAATTTGGTTCGGTAGCGGCATCGGCATTGAAAAAGGCTGATGTAAGCAAGGAGGTTTTTTATGCCGACTTTA
Organism: Mucilaginibacter sp.; assembly: GCF_965225845.1. Classification (GTDB taxonomy): domain Bacteria; phylum Bacteroidota; class Bacteroidia; order Sphingobacteriales; family Sphingobacteriaceae; genus Mucilaginibacter. The sequence continues at coordinate 2,365,964 of NZ_CBDDBL010000002.1, read as the reverse complement.
ATTTCGACCTGATCATAACCGTTGCCCGCAAAAATAAGATCGTTTACCAGGATATATCAAAATTTCCGGCTGTAAGGCGCGATCTTTCGATGCTGATCGATAAAAATGTAACATTCGGCGCATTAAAGCAGATCGCCCAAAAAACAGAGCGTAAGCTATTGAAAGAGGTGAATGTGTTTGATGTTTACGAAGGCGATAAATTACCGGCAGGCAAAAAATCATATGCGTTAAGCTTTATCATCGAGGATATAGAGAAAACCCTCACCGATAAAAATATTGATGCGATAATGCAGAAATTAATTTATAATTTAGAAAAAGAAGCAGGAGCTGAGATTAGGAAATAGTAGTGAATGGTGAATAGTTGATTGGCGAGCAGTAACTGTTTCCAATTAAAAAGAACCACTCACTTAATCAACCACTCTCCCAATCAACCAACCATGAGCCAGGTAGCAGAACAATTAAATAAAGTTATTGATAAAACCGAGAGGTTAATTGAGCTTTGTGCTGCTTTGCAGGAGGAGAACGACCTGCTGAAACTGGAGAATAACAGCTTAACAGCAGCGCTTAATGCCAGCAAAAATAAGACTAAGGATTTGGAGGAAAAGCTTCGTGTATTGAAGTTGGCAAAATCTTTTTCAGAAACAAATGAAAAAAGTGTTGATATTAAGCAAAAAATTAACGAATTTGTGCAGGAAATAGATAAGTGCATTGTGTTATTGAAAAAGTAACATAAATAGTGAAAAAGCTCAATGGGAGAAATCTCTATAAAAATAAATATTGCTGACAGAGTTTACCCCTTAAAGGTGAACATGGAAGAGGAAGAAATAATACGTAGGGCAGCTAAGCTGATCAACGACCGCATAAAGGAATACCAGGAGAATTACGCGGTTAGGGATAAACAGGATTTGCTTGCAATGAGTGTGCTGCATTTTGCAACATCATCATTAAAAGCGGAGAAGAAGGTTACTGTGGAGGACACGGATGTAGCCGATAGGGTTTACCATTTAGATCACTTACTGAACGATTTTTTTTCAAAGCAATAAACGTTCTTTACATAAAAACAGAGCATTTAAGATTTAACCGCAGTTAAATTTTGAGTTTCACTATTAAAAACTTAACGCTTCAATATTCAGCGGATCAAAGAGGCATGCGTTATTCGTCATACATTAACGGTAACCCATGGTCCCTATATCTGTAACGAAGTTTTTCAATACATGAACACTTAAAAATTAGTTGCGGTTTTTTTATTTATATAACCTAAAAAAAGAATGGATTCATCATTATATGCTATTATCGGGCTCCTGATCGGTGCCGGGATAGGCATTATTATCGGCCGTTTCCTGTTACGGAAACTTTTCAAGTCGCAGGAAAACCAGGCCCAGAACAAAGCGAAATTAATATTAAAGGATGCAGAAAATAATGCAGAGATCCTTAAAAAGAACAAATTGCTGGAAGCAAAAGAGCGCTTTTTACAATTAAAAGCCGAGCATGAGCAGGAAATTAACGCTAAAAACAACGCTTACAATCAACGCGAGAACAGCTTTAAACAAAAAGAACAATCCTTAAACTCTCGTTTGGAGAATGCGACACGCAAGGAAAACGAGTTGGATAATGTGCGTAAAAATTTAGAAAGACAAACTGAGATCGCTATTAAAAAGCAGGAAGAAGTTGAGATCCTGAAAAATCAGCACGTGCAGCAACTGGAAACTATTGCTGGCCTTTCTGCCGAAGAAGCGCGTAACCAGTTAGTTGATAACCTGCGCGAAGAAGCCCGCAGCAAAGCAATGGCGCAGATTAAGGATATTGTTGACGAAGCTAAATTGACAGCCACTAAGGAAGCTAAAAAGATAGTTATCCAAACAATACAGCGTACGGCTACCGAGGCTGCTATTGAGAATACCGTTTCGATCTTTAATATCGAAAATGACGAGATCAAGGGTAGAATTATTGGTCGTGAAGGCCGTAACATCCGTGCCCTGGAAGCCGCTACCGGTATCGAGATCATTGTGGATGATACCCCGGAAGCTATTATCCTATCAGGATTTGATCCGGTTAGGCGCGAGATTGCCCGTTTGGCAATGCACCGTTTGGTAACCGACGGCCGTATCCACCCGGCCCGTATTGAAGAGGTGGTTGCCAAAACCAAAAAGCAAATTGAAGAAGAAATTGTTGAGATAGGCGAACGTACCGTGATAGATTTAGGTATTACAGGCTTACATCCGGAGTTGATCCGGATGGTTGGACGTATGCGCTACCGTTCGTCTTACGGTCAAAATCTTTTACAGCACTCGCGCGAGGTGGCTAACTTTTGCGCTACCATGGCAGCTGAGTTAGGCTTAAACGTTAAGCTGGCTAAACGTGCTGGTCTGTTACATGATATTGGTAAGGTGCCTGATGATAACCCGGAATTGCCGCACGCGATTTTAGGTATGCAATTGGCCGAGAAATACAAGGAACACCCTGAAGTTTGCAACGCGATTGGCGCCCACCACGATGAGGTGGAAATGACCTCGATGTTGTCGCCGATAATCCAGGTTTGTGATGCCATTTCAGGCGCAAGGCCGGGTGCAAGGCGCGAGGTAGTAGAAAGTTACATTAAGCGTTTAAAAGAGCTTGAGGAGCTTGCTTTATCTTATCCAGGTGTTGAAAAAACATTCGCTATACAGGCAGGACGCGAGTTGCGTGTTGTGGTTGAAAGCGAAAAGATCAGCGATGCTGAATCAGAAGTTTTAGCTGCTGATATCTCCAACCGTATCCAAACTGAAATGACCTATCCGGGCCAGATCAAGGTTACGGTGATCAGGGAAACCAGGTCGGTTGCTTTTGCTAAGTAATAAAGCATAACGAACACCAAAATACCGGACGCCGAAGTACAACACTTCGGCGTTCATTATTCAATAACCGTGTCTAAAAAGAAAACAACCAAAGCCCAGCCAGTACCTGCTGCCAAGCCTGGCAGTATCGCATTTTACTTTGATAAATTTGCCGCCGCGCACCAGGATCCAACAAATATCCTGCTTCATATTATATTTATCCCGCTGTTATTTTTTAGTTTATTCGGCTTATTGTGGGCGATACCATTTCCCTACATCAAATTTTTGGGCCGGTACAATGCCGATTTTAACTGGTCATCATTTTTATTGGCGATAAGCGTATATTATTACTACAGGCTTTCACCTTTGTTAAGCTATTTTATGCTGTTTATAATGCTCGCGTATAGTTATCTCGTCATCTTGTTACTGCAATGGCAAAAAGCAGGAGGGCCGCCAATGGGTGCTTTATGCGGGTTGATATTTTTTGTAAGTTGTGCCGCGCTATATGGTGGTTATAAAAAGGAAAGTAAAAAGCTTTCGTTTGAGTATCAGTGCAAAAATATTTTGATAGCACCCTTGTTTTTAGTGCATTTGGTAGTGAAGCGGTTTAAGATCAAATACTAGTATATTAATATGTGGTTTCTTCCCGTCGAAAGTTTTATTATTAGAAGTGACTCTGATAGAGAAACTGTTATTAAGCAGATTGAAGAAAATATTAATCCGCCAATAAAATTCAGCCTTAAAAATATTTTTAAAAGGCCTGATCGTGAAAAATATTTTGACGGAAGTTATGATGGTAAGCGCTTTAGTCTAATTCAAGCTTTAAAGCAAGGGCAAAATTCTTTTCGTCCAATAATAAAATGCAAAGTAAATTCCGACGGTAAAGAATCTAAGGTTAGCATAGTGATGTACATACATCCTGTAGCGATCTTGTTTTTATTGTGGATATTAATCCTGTCGACAGGATCAATTATTATATTTACATCAAATCAGAAATTTAAACCTGATTCAACTGGATACATCATGTTTTTAGTTTGTTATTGTTTGTTCACTTTCTTGTTTAAATATGAGGCCTTAAAAGACAAAAAAGAACTAAATAATATAATTAATCCAATATCAAATTATTCACCTTTTCAGTAAGCTCTTCCAACCCGAAAGGTTTGGCAATTACATCATCACAACCCCAGGCAGATAAGTTCTCATCTTTATTTACATAAGCAGAGCAGATGATTACCGGAATATGACCAAGTTTAGGATCTGTTTTTAATTGCCTGCAGATTTCGTAGCCGTTTTTACCCGTCAAATGATAATCTAAAATGATCAGATCAGGCTCAAAGTTTTGAGTATCACTGATGATCTCTTTGCTGTCGAGCGCAACTTTAACTTCATATTCCTGGTAAACCAATGCTTCCTGCATAACGTCAAGAATATCCTGATTATCATCTATCAACAAAATTCGCTTCTGCATAAATTAAATGTTGCGGTTTAAGGTACAAACGAAATTTTTAAAGGTAAAGTGTGAACGTTTTTGCCTATAACAAATACTTTACAGAGTGATGTCAAAATGCAATAACATAAAAAAGAGGATGCCAGTTAAACATCCTCTTTTTATTCAATAAATTACGCTTTGTGTAAATGGCGTTTAACACCATCGCGATGTGCTTCGCGGATGTCTCTTTTCAGATCTTTCTTTTCAGTTGCAGCGGCAGCTTGTGCAGCTTGTGCGCCTGTAATATTACCGGCTTTAACGTCTGCCTGTTCGGTAGCCCTGTCAGCTTTTAGGTCAGCTTTAGCGGTTACCACTTTTTTAACATCAGCAATCTTTACTTCTTTGGTAGCTAATTTAACAGGATGGGCAATGCCTTCACTTTTTAAAGTGGCTTTGTCAGCTTTTATGTCTGCTTTATCAACCTTTGCAGCAGCCAGGTCAGTTTTTGCAGCAGCTAAATTGCCTTTGTTAATTTCAGCTTTAGCCTCAGCTTTTTTGTTGTCATACGCACGAACATCCTGACGCAGGTCTTTCATCTGTGTTTTTACAGGAGGGGTTGTTGATGTGATTGTTGCCGGTGTTGTTTGCGCAAAAGCGGCAGCTGAAAACATTGCAGCTACGGCAAGTAATACGATCTTTTTCATTGTTTTAGTTTTTTTATAATGATTGATAATTAATTTACACTTACAGACTATATATTAAATAGATAGTTTAATATTATTAAATATATTTTTATATTAAACTATTACATATTATTGCCGTCTAATATCATTATTAACTTAAAATACCCCTATGCATGCTAGTTACAAATCCCTGCTAATTCTTTTATTTTTAAGTATTGTTGTAAATGCTTACTGTCAGAAAACTGCTGATACTACTTCGGCAGCAACTATTTTAAATCCTGCAAAAGAGAAATCGACCATCAAAATTGGAGCTGATTACATGAGCAATAATGTATTTATGGGCCGAACAGGGTTAATAACCACTCCAATTATTAGCCCAACTGCTAAATATACCTTTGGTTTTGGCCTGTATGTATCAAGCGATGCGGACTTTTTGCCGGATAACAAAAAAAATAAGTTAGATGGTGGTAACCTAACTGCCGGATATGATTTTGATATTACTGATAATTTATCAGGTGGAATATCTTATAGTAAGTTATTTTACAATGCAAACAGCACACTCATCGGATCATCTATAACAAATACTTTTGACGCTAACCTCGATTACAACATTGCTAATATTATTACACCCAGCGTTACGGCCGACTATAATTTAAACAGTGGGGCAGCCGGAGATTTTTTTCTGAACATTAGTGTATCGCATGATTTTATTATTGAACGTCCGTTTGCAAGTAATGATGCTTTTATTATTTCACCTACTATCGCTACTAATGTAGGCACACAAAACTTTTATAATGCATATATCCAGAAAAAGGTTTTTAAAAATAAGAAAGTTAGTGCGGCAGTTACCAAATTTGAAACAACTTTAAGCCAGTTTAAAACACTTGATTACGAATTTTCTGCCCCGCTTGAATACAAAATTGGGGTGCTTATTATCCAATTTACCCCGACGTATGCCGTAGTGCAAAACGGGTTCAAATCCGCTGCTGTTGCAAAGGCAGTTGGTTTGTCTAACAATAACGATGTTGTATACTTTGATGCCGGCCTGGCGTTCAAATTTTAAAATAAATACCTATGCCATGGTTGCTTAATCTTGGTATAGGTAAAAAATTGTTCCCTATTAGGCAAGTGTATGTCTATCCCTCTTTTTTTATCTGTTTAATAGCATACAAATCAGTGTTTAATAAATGAAATATTTAATTAAGTAAGCCTCAAAAAAATTATGATATTCGCACTTTATTAAAACTAAAAAGTTAATTACTGTTAAATACAGTTTTTACACGAGCAATTTTTTAAAAATAAGCTATAAAAATGCTGATATTTACCCCTGCTTTTAAATTCCTTATACATGCAATACAAGAAAATTAATAATTTATTAGGCTGGTTATGTTTTGCTATAGCCTCAATTACTTATATCATGACGCTGGAACCCTCAGTGAGCTTTTGGGATTGCGGCGAGTTCATCTCCTGCGCCTATCGCTTACAAGTAGCTCACCAGCCTGGTTACCCGGTATTTGCTATGCTCGGTAAAGCTTTCTCTCTATTATCATTGGGCGATACCACCAAAGTGCCATTTTTTACCAACATGGGTTCGGCATTGGCAAGTGGCGGTACAATTATGCTGTTGTTTTGGTCGATAACCGCGCTATCTAAAAAATTACTTGCCTATAAGGAAAGCGAAGATGCAGATCAGTCAAAATTATACATGATCATGGGTGCTGGCTTAGTAGGTGCCTTGGCATTTGCTTATACCGATACCTTTTGGTTCTCGGCTGTTGAAACCATCGTTTTCGCCTGGTCATCATTCTGTACCGCGCTGGTATTTTGGGCGATATTGAAATGGGATGCTCACGCAGATGAGCCGGGTGCCGATAAATGGATCATATTTATAGCTTATGTAATTGGTTTATCTATTGGTATCCACTTATTAAACTTATTAACCATACCTGCACTGGCTTTGGTTTATTACCTGCGCAGAACAAGGCAAATCACTTTAAAGAATGCACTTTTAGCCATATTAGTTGGTATAGTAATATTAGTATTTGTTCAATATGGCATCAGAAACTACACTGTTGTGGGTGCGGCTCACTTCGACCTGTTCTTCGTTAATACATTGGGATTTGGTTTTGGTAGCGGAGCGCTTGTATTCTTCATACTTTTGATCGCCGTACTTGTAGGTGGTATATATTATAGTGTTAAATACAAAAAGCCAATACTTAACCTGGCATTTTTATGTTGTACCTTTATTTATTTTGGTTATAGTTCATTTGCTTATATCCCGATCAGGGCTACTGCTAATCCTGACCTGGATAACACCCACCCTGATAATGCATTTACCTTAAACAGCTACTTGAACCGTGAGCAATATGGCGAAACACCATTGTTATACGGCCCATATTTTGATGCGAAACCAATAGATCAAACCGAAGGTGCTACCATTTACCGCAAGGGAAAAACCAAATATGAGGTATCTGGTAAAAAGCAAAACCTGGTTTACGACCATACAACTATATTACCACGTATTTATAGTTCTGAAGGGCAAGACCCTGAATTTTATAAAGAATGGCTGAGGATACCTGACGGGCAAGCTCCGAATTTTTCAGATAACTTAAAATTCCTGTTCAGCTGGCAAATTTACCAGATGTATTGGCGTTATTTCTTTTGGAACTTTGTAGGCCGTTACAGCGATGCCGACGGACAAAGTAATATGGCAGGTGTTGATGGTAATTGGACATCGGGCATATTTGATGGTGGTAAGCATTTACCAAAATCAATTGTTGGTGGCGATCCCTCAAGGCCTTTAGAAGGAGTAACTTATACGCCATTATTTGCATTGCCTTTAATAATTGGCTTATTCGGTTTAATATTCCATTTTAACCGCCGCAGGGAAGATGCCCTGGTGGTAACCCTTTTATGGTTCTTTACAGGTTTAGCGATCATTATGTATGTAAACCAGCCATCGGTACAGCCACGTGAGCGTGATTATAGCTATGTCGGATCATTTTATGCATTCTCTATCTGGATAGGTATGGGCGTAATTGCTATTGCTGATCTGCTCCGAAAAAAGATCAGCGCGAAAACAGCGGCTTTTGCTGCAACTGCTGTTTGTTTATTGGCGGGCCCGGTTGTGTTAGCTAAAGAAGAATGGAAAGACCATGACCGTTCAACTAAAATGACCCCGCATGATATGGCCTATAATTACCTGATATCATGCCCTAAAAATGCGATATTATTTACCTACGGCGATAATGATACTTACTCGTTATGGTATGACCAGGAAGTTGAAGGCATAAGGCCGGATGTACGCATAGTGAACCTGAGTTTGTTCACCGGCGACTGGTATATTAAACAGATGACACATAAAATGAATGAGTCGGCGCCATTGCCTATAACCATGCCTTTTGAAAAGTATGAAGATGGTGTGCGCGACGTAATTTATTTTGATGACCGAAAAGTGCCGGGATATACAGAATTGAGTGATGTATTTGATTTTATATCATCAGATAACCCGGCTACAATGGTACAGTATCAAAGTGGCGAAAGTGCCAATTACTTACCTACCAAGAATTTCAAGATCACTATTAATAAAGACGAGGTCATCAAAAATGGCGTTGTGCCTGATAGCCAGCGTAGCAAACTGACAGATACGCTGAAGTTTAAATATACATCAAACTATGTAATGAAGGATAACCTGGCTATGTTTGATATATTATCACATAATCATTGGAAACGCCCTATTTGTTTTACCGTAACAGTTGGCCCTGAAAATCTGATAGGTTTACAGCCTTACCTGTACAAAGAAGGTTTTGTTTATCACTTGATACCGTTTACACCGGATACAGCCGAAAAAGGCGGTGCGGAAAAAACTAACCCAATGGTGATGTATGATAATGTGATTAACAAGTTTAAATGGGGTAATTTTAAAACTGCCAAATACCTTGATCATGAATCAGTATATATGTTTTACCCGGTAATGCTAACTACCTTCCTTGATTTGACCCAGGGATTAATAGCGCAGAACCGCCCTGACCTTGCTTTAAATGTATTAAAGAAATACGATCAGGAAATGCCTGATCTAAACCCGTACATTGATGTGGAAGGCAGGAAGCTTTACCTTGCCCAGGCTGCTTATAAACTGAATGATATAGTATTAGGTAATAAGATCACCAATGATATTGATGATTTCCTAACTGATCAGTTAGATTATAATTATTACCTGTTGCAAAATAACAGCGATCAAATTAGTCCGCGGGATATTAATATAGGCGTACAAATTATTGGTGCCTTAGCTGAATTTACTAAGGACGCTCATCAACCATCATCAAATAAATTAGCTGCACAGTATAAAGATTATACAAGTAAATTTGCCAGCATTTTAAGTAGGCAACAATAATAAAATTCCAATAAAAAAGCCGCTCCCAATTTTGGGAGCGGCTTTTTTATTGGCTACAGCTAATTGCTTTAATTATGTTAGCCTTCAATTTTTGAAGTTTCTTTTTCAATGGATTTTGCTATCGCTGCTTTTGCAATGGCATCATCACGCAAGGCTTTAATGTTATCATGCGAGGCCTTAAGCTCTTTTAAATGGTGGCTTAATAAACTCACCACTGTTTCGTCTTTCCAAATTAACTCTTTATCGTCGGCCGCGTTTCTGTAAGCTGCGTTAGCGACATCCTCGCCATATTCGCAATCGGATAAAATTGAAACCGCATCTTTTTTTGTAAACCTGGCTTTAACATCAATCCATGTATGGTAAAATTTACCTGCAATAGTAGTTCCGCTGGCAGGGTCACCACCCAAAACGTGTATATGATCTTTTAATTCGGAATTGTATTTTTTGCTGTCATCAGCATAATCCTCAAAAAGTTTTTTTAAGGTCGGATCTTCTGTGCCTTCAATAGCTTTTTCGTAGCCGGTAATGCGATCATTATTTATTTTTATCAGGTCGTTAAGCGCTGATATCTGGTGCTCTATATGTTGTAAAATTCCCATGGCAGTAAATGTTTGTTATAAATTATAACGGGCACTGCAATTAATTGTTTTTAGTAATACTGTAATTAAACAGCTAATGAATTGTATAATAGGCTAATTGGTGAGTTCTTCAATTTTCTGTAAAAGCTCATTCATCTCAAATGGCTTCGCCAAAAAATCATTCGCGCCCGCATCCATCGCTGATTGCCTGATGTCGCGGCTTGCTGAGATCATAATAATAGGGATTTTTTTAGTAAGCGGATCCTGTTTGAGCTTTTTACAGATATCCCTGCCATCCTCGCCCGACATCCAGATATCTAGCAATAACAAATCAGGTAGTTCATCCCTCATATCCAAAACTGTACTGCCATCAACCGTCGAGGTAACTTGATAGCCCTCAAATTCCAGTATCATTTCAACAGCGTCAACAATTCCCGGATCATCATCCGCAATCATTATTTTCTTATGCTTTAAGCTCATTTGTTTCGGCTAATAAAAATCAAATCATTATTAAGTAATCAGGCTGGATTCATATTTATTCGATGAATCATATGCGGGTAATGCGAAGCAAAAAGTAGACCCTTTTCCTTCTATGCTATTTACCCACATTCTGCCACCCTCACGCTTAATAATTTCTGATGATATATATAATCCTAACCCCAAGCCGGGGAAAGTATGCTGTTTATTGCCGCTTACGCGGTAAAATTGTTCAAATACCTTGTCGGCTTTATCCATTGGTATACCTATACCAAAGTCTTGCACACAAACTATTAACTCTTCGTTCTCTAATTTAGTACTGATGATTATTTTGTCGGAATGCGGCGAATACTTAATGGCATTGGTTATCAGGTTAGTGATCACCTGGCCAATCCGATCTTTATCAGAATATACCTGCCCGGTCTCGCTAAAATCTTCAATTAGTTCATGCTTAGTGGTTGTATGCTGAAGATCTTTAATGGTCTCACTTATTGCCTGGTTAAAGTTGAACCAGGTTTTATTAAACTGTAACCTGCCCGAGTTTATTTTGGTGACATCCAGCAAATCGCCGATTAAATTGGTAAGGCGGTTTACCTGGGCATCCATCCGTAAAACCATGTCGGCTTTTTTTGTTTCGCCCTCTTTGGTTAACATGGCCCCTAATACTTGCGCGTAGGCTTTTATACTGGTTACAGGTGTCTTTAATTCGTGACTGGCAATGCCTAAAAAATCATCCTTTTGACGTTGCAGTTGTTTTTGATCGTCAATATCAGTATTGGTTCCAAACCATTTTACAATTTCACCATCGCTATAAAAAGGCAAAGCCCGCGCAAGGTGCCATTTATAAACATTGTGTTTATCCTTTAAACGAAACTCCACCTGGTAGGGCTTGCCGGTTGCTAATGATTTGGCCCAAACGTCCATACATGCTTCATAATCATCAGGGTGGATAAAGTTTTGCGATGCCGGCCCAAATATGTTTTCTGCGGGTACACCAAAGTATTCTAATGTGCGCTCGTTTACATAATCAATTTCGCCTTTGGTATTTGCTGTCCATAATTGTACTGGCATAAAACCGGTAACAAATTGAAATTGCTGTATCTGGTCGTTTAGTTCCTCATTGGTTTTTTTGATTTGCAGATCAAACTGTATTTTCTCTGTTATATCGGTGCAGGAGCCAATGTAACCTTTAAAGTTTCCGTCCTGGTCATATTGAGGGTTACCTGTAGCAATGCACCAGCGTATGCCGCCATCTTTACGGCGTATCCTGAAATCAACAGTATATTCCTTGCGCGCTGTAAGGTCTCTTATAAACTGTTCGCCTGCACGCTGCCGGTCTTCATTTACAATACATTTTGTCCATCCGTCGCCAAGCGTTTCTTTAAAAGTTTGCCCGGTCCAGTCTTCCCAGGTCTGATTGGTATAGGTGATACTACCTTTATCGTCTGACATCCAAAGCGCGGTAGGACTTGCATTGGTGATGTTTTTAAGCAAATGTTCGCTATCAGCAAGCGCTTTTTGGTCGGCAATTTCACGCCTTAAGTCTCGTGCTATGCTTGCCCGTCCCTGTGGTTTACCTGTTGCTGCATCATAAACGAGCATACTTGTACCATGCACTGGTATTGGTTCGCCGGTTTGAAAATGCCGGTATGTGATATTTCCGGCCCAACGCCCTTTTTCGAATAATGCTTTGTTAACCTTGTTACGCAGCCTATCCAGTTCACCGGGCATAATATATTCGCTATTATGCCTGAAAATGGCTGAAGAGTCAATTCCCAACATCTTCATTCCGGCAGCATTAACATAACTTACATTACCGTCAAGATCTGATAAACTAACAAAATCAGAACTGTGGTCGATAAGAGAAAGTAATTTAGATTGTTCGTTACGGGCAAATTTTTCAGGTCGTAAATCTCGGGCTGTAGATGCACGGCCGATTGGCTCACCTGTTTCCGGATCATTTATTCTGAAAATATTAAGATAAACAGGTATAGGTTCGCCTGTTTTAAAATGCCGATAGTTTACTTCACCAGACCATTGACCTTTCTCCATCACTACCGGAACAGCTTCTTCATATAGCTTTTTAGCATCCTTTGGCATATAGTAATCAGCCGACGATCTGAAAGCCTCGTCATAGCTTTCAAATCCAAATAGATCATAACCAGCCTTGTTCAGGTACGTTAAGTTCGCATTCATATCGGCAATTCCTATAACATCCGTGCTATTCTCAACTATTGCTATTAACTTTTCCTGCTCCTCACGTAATTTTATTTCTTTAGTTATATCAAGCGTTGTACCCGCAAAACGATAGCAAACACCATCTTCATTAAAATATGCCTTGCCTTTGCACTTAACCCAGGTGGTTTTTTTATCAATATTGATGATCCTGAATATATCATCATAATCTCCGCCCGATTTCGGATCTACAGCCTCAACTACAGATTGGGTTATCCGTTCTGCATCATCAGGATGAACGTGATCGCGTACATTTCGTATAGTTGGATGCTCGCCTGGCAAAAAACCATAAAGTTCGCGGCAGCGGTTATTCCATTCAATAGTTCCTTTAAGCCGGTCAATATCCCAGGTACCTATTTCGGCAGAGTCTATAGAGAATTGTATGCGTTGTTCTGATGCTGCCAGTTTTTGCCGTGTTACAACCAACTCGGTAACATTCGCGGCGGTATTTATAACGCCCCAAACTGTTCCGTCAGGATTTTTAAGCGGTTTTAATGTAAAATTAAAGTAAAAGGTTTGCAATTCACCGTTAACAACCAGGTCAACACGGTCTTCGGTTGCTTCGTACGCTATGCCCGATGTGAATACATCATCCAGAATTTTAAAAATGGGTTGCCCCTCAAGTTCGGGCAAAGCCTCATAATAAGTTTTGCCGATCACAGAAGCGTCTTTGCCCCATGTTCTCAGCATCGAATTATTAGCCAATTGCACAATCATCTCCCGCCCTACATATAAACCCACAGGCGTCGGTGATTCCTCTATCACCGTCCTGAAAATATTTTCGTTTTCCAGAAAAGATAACTGTGGATTGGTACTCATTTTACAGGTTGAAAAGCGATATTGGTTTAAACAAAATAATCATATTAGAGCTGTAAACGTTTGAATAAAATAGAGTGATTACGATAATTAGTTCAAAAGGATAATAAGACTGATTTAATTTACACAATTTGTAGTTGTAAGATACTTCATTTATAAATATAATAATGCGCTATATTGCCAATGAAAATATGGTAGTAAAATCATCCTGTAAATATAAATCAAGCTTTGCTAAACTGTTTAAATAAGTACTGTAAAAATATTATAATAATTATTCACAGTAAAAACAATTTAACACTTATTTAAATTATATGCACTTAGTATTTACGGCTTTAAATTTATTGTCATCAGCTACTATCGTTTATTAAAGTTTATTCCAAAATGAGTAAGGCCAAAAAACAAGCATCGCAAAATCATCCAACATTACCTAAAACTCCAACAGGTATTGTCGGGCTAGACGAAATTACAGAGGGAGGATTACCTAAAGGCAGGCCAACATTGGTTTGTGGTGATGCTGGTTGCGGCAAAACTTTAATGTCGCTTGAGTTTATAATCCGCGGAGCGCTTGAGTTTGATGAGCCCGGCATATTTATGGCTTTTGAAGAAAAAGCTGAAGAACTGGCTATGAACGTAGCCTCTTTAGGGTTTGATTTAGATAAATTGCAGGCAGAGAAGAAAATAAAAATAGATCACGTACATATTGACCGCAGTGAAATAGAAGAAACCGGGGAGTATGACCTGGATGGTTTATTTATAAGATTGAATTATGCCATTGACAGTATTGGCGCTAAACGTGTTGTATTAGATACTTTAGAAAATCTATTTTCGGGTTTAACAAACCAAACTGTTTTACGTGCAGAATTGCGTCGCCTGTTTCACTGGTTAAAAGAGAAAGGCGTTACCGCCATAATTACCGGTGAACGTGGTGAGGGTAAATTAACCCGCCAGGGATTAGAAGAATATGTTTCGGATTGTGTGATCTTGTTAGATCATCGCGTTATCAATCAAATATCAACCCGTCGTTTACGAATAGTTAAATATCGCGGATCGGTACATGGCACTAACGAGTATCCTTTTTTGATTGACGAAGAAGGAATATCTGTGTTACCCGTAACATCGCTAAAATTAGAAAAACCGGTATCATCAGACAGGATAACCTCGGGCATACCTTCGCTGGATAAAATGTTGGATGGCAAAGGTTTTTTTAAAGGAAGCAGTATTTTAGTATCCGGCACGGCAGGTACCGGTAAAACAAGTATTGCGGCCTATTTTGCCAGTGAGACCTGTAAGCAAGGAAAAAAGTGTATCTATTTTGCTTTTGAAGAATCACCAAGCCAGATCATACGGAATATGAAATCTATAGGTGTTGATCTGCAACAGTACATAGATAGCGGTTTACTGGAATTTTTTGCATCCAGGCCGACCTTGTATGGTTTAGAGATGCACCTTGTTGCCATGTATAAAAAGATTACACGCTTTAAGCCGGAGTCGGTTATTTTGGATCCTATTACCAATTTGATCACTGTTGGCTCGGTTAGCGAGGTTAAATCGATGCTGATTCGTTTAATTGATTTCCTGCAAGAGGAACAGGTTACCGTAATGTTTACCGCGCTTACCTTAAATACGATCATCAGCGATCAAACTGACGAGGGTGTGTCATCGTTAGTAGATGCCTGGCTTATGGTACGTGATATTGAGTATAATGGCGAACGTAACCGCGGCATGTACATCATGAAATCTCGCGGTATGAAGCATTCAAACCAGGTACGGGAATTTGTAATTACTGACAAAGGACTTGACCTGGTTGACGTTTACCTTGGGCCAGACGGGGTGTTGACAGGGTCGGCAAGAGAGGCACAGATACTGCACGAACAAACCGGCGAAGTATTGCGTGATTATGCATTTGGACGCAAAGACAGGGAAATATCGCGTAAGCGTAAAGTTCTTGAGGCTAAAATATCAAGCCTGCAAACGGAGTTTGAATCTGTAGAAGAAGAATTGAACAAGATATCACAGGAAGAAGAATTAATAAAACAAGTAACCGACAAAACCCGCAATGAAATAACACACAAACGAGGTGGAAAGGGGTAATTAAAAGAATATCGTAGAAACATGACTGCAGATAAAAAATATGAATTAAGGCTTTACATTGCAGGTAAAACAGCAAAATCTGTTGCAGCGCTGCAAAACCTGAAAAAATATTGCGAGGAGCATTTAAAAGGACAATACAAAATTGAAGTGATCGATCTTTTGGTACAGCCGCAGCTTGCCGAGGGCGACCAGATATTCGCTATTCCAACGCTCGTAAGAAAAGTACCGGAGCCAATAAGAAAAATTATTGGTGATCTGTCAAACGAAGAAAAAGTATTGGTTGGCTTAAATATTAGGCCGGCATAACCTATAAACATGACAGAGCAATATTCCGGTTATGATGAAATTGATGAGGAGCAGGTTTACATGTTGCGATTATTTGTAACAGGAGCCTCGCCAAATTCTACACGCGCAATAGAAAATATAAAAAGTATATGCGAAACTTACTTAAAAGATAGGTACGAACTGGAAATTATAGATATTTACCAGCAACCCCTTGTTGCTGAAAAAGAGCAGGTAATAGCTTTACCGATGCTGATTAAAGTAAAGCCTAACCCGGTGCGGAGGTTGATAGGCGATATGTCGGACATGGATAAGGTGCTGGTAGGACTTGGGTTAAAGAATGCTAATTAATGGACAAAGTTACACCAACATACGAACAACTTTTAAGCGAATTTAATGAGCTTAAAATACAACTGGAAGAATCAACAGATACTATTCATGCTATACGTACCGGCCAGGTTGATGCTTTTGTTGTAGAGGGAGATAACGGGCACCAGTTATATACATTAAAAACAGCAGATCAAACGTATCGTGTTTTTATTGAAAAAATGATTGAGGGTGCTGTAACCCTTAACCGCGACGGGTTGATTTTATATAGCAATTCAAGATTTGCAACAATGGTAGATATCCCATTAGAAAAAGTACTTGGATTGCCTTTTGACGATTTTATCCCGCAGGAATCTAAACTAAAATATAAAGAACTTATTGATAATGGCTGGGAAGAGGATTCTAAAGAAGAAATAACACTTAAAAGCAAAAGCGGAAAAAATATACCATGCCTTTTATCATGTAATACACTTGATCTTGATGAGGGCATAGCTTTAAGTTTGATTTTGACCGACCTGAC
Organism: Mucilaginibacter sp.; assembly: GCF_965225845.1. GTDB lineage: Bacteria > Bacteroidota > Bacteroidia > Sphingobacteriales > Sphingobacteriaceae > Mucilaginibacter. The sequence continues at coordinate 2,349,320 of NZ_CBDDBL010000002.1, read as the reverse complement.
CATTCAAAAGGATACCGAAAAACAACTCCAGCAAAAAAATGAACAATTGGAGATTGCTCAAAATGCGACCAAAAAATTGAATGATGATTTGGAGGATACTGTTAAGGAACGTACCAATGAGTTATTGATCAGTAGGGAGCACTTTAGGTTGCTGGCAGATAACATCCCGCAAATGGCCTGGACAAATTTGCCAAGTGGTAAAATAAATTTTTACAACAAACAATGGTTTGATTATACCGGGCTCGATTTTGAACAAACCAAGGATTTTGGCTGGCAAACGGTTATTCATCCAGATGATTTGGAAATCACCATTGAAAAATATACCCATGCCTTAAAGAATGGACAAATATTTGAAGTTGAAAACCGATACAAAAATGGCGAGGGCATTTACCGCTGGCATTTGAACCGGGCAATTCCATTGAAAAATGATACCGGTGAAATAGTTTTATGGGTGGGCACCGCGACTGATATTGAAGACCAAAAAAGGGAGATGGAGCGCAAGGATGAGTTTATTGGTATCGCCAGTCATGAATTGAGAACGCCGTTAACCAGTTTAAAGGGATACTTACAACTTATTGCATCCTACAAGCGAGAGGAATTACCAGCCGTGGTTAAAACCTATATTGACAAAGCCAATATAGCCATCAACAAATTGCAGCATTTGGTTAATGATTTGTTGGATGTAAGCAAAATACAGGCCGGCCGGTTGGAATACAGACTTGATAAAATTGATATTGCCGCGTTGATCAGCGCTTCCATTGAAAATGCCGCGCACATATACCCGCAATTTTCATTTGAAAATGAAGCACATACAAGCTATACAGTTAACGCTAATCCTGAGCGTTTGGAGCAGGTTTTGATGAATTTGATCAATAATGCGGTAAAATATTCTCCGGAAGGAAAGAGGGTGATCATTACATCTTCGTTGCATAAAAATATGGTTAGGGTTTCGGTAACTGACTTTGGTATCGGGCTTTCAGCTGAACAGATAGAACGCATTTTTGAACGTTTTTACAGGGTTGAAGATAAAAAATTTATGACCAGTGGCTTAGGCATGGGTTTGTATATTTCTACTGAGATCATCAAAGCACATCATGGCAAAATTGCCGTTCAAAGTGAACCTGGCAAAGGCTCGACCTTTTATTTTGATCTGCCATTGATTAAAGCCTGATTACGGCGATAATTTTTAAGAGATAAATATTGCTAATATTGCAAATCAATCCTTGATTATGTCAGCAGATAATGGAAATGTATCATTAACTATCAGCACTAACGGTGTGGCCACTATTAGCTTTTTCCATCCGGCACAAAACTCCTTGCCGGCTGCTATTTTGCAGAAGCTGACAACTAAAATTGATGAAGCCGGTAGTAACCCGCAAATCCGCGTTATCGTGCTTAAAAGTGAAGGCGACCGTACTTTTTGCGCCGGTGCCAGCTTTGATGAGTTGCTGCAGATAAAAGATAAAGAAGCAGGTGCCATATTCTTTTTAGGTTTCGCTAATGTGATCAACGCCTGTAGAAAATCACCTAAAATAGTAATCGTAAGGGTACAGGGCAAAGCTGTAGGTGGTGGGGTAGGGCTTGCTGCCGGCGCTGATTATTGCCTGGCAACCGAGGCCGCTTCCATTAAATTAAGTGAGCTGGCAATTGGCATAGGGCCGTTCGTAATATCACCCGCAGTAACCCGTAAAATAGGATTGCCTGCATTTTCACAGCTTACAATCCGTGCTACTGATTTTCAAACAGCGCTATGGGCCAGGGAACATGGTCTGTATAACGAGGTTTATGCTGATATACCTGCCTTAGACCAAGCTTTAAATGAGCTTGCAGGCAAACTCGCATCCTACCACCCGGAAGCCTTATCGGGCCTGAAACAAATATTATGGGAAGGTACCGAAAACTGGGATCAACTTTTAACTGAGCGCGCTGCCATCAGCGGCGAACTGGTACTATCCGAATTTACCCAGCAAGCCTTGCTTAGCTTTTTGGGCGGAAAACGGTAAATATGTCTTATTAATCCTGTTCATATATTCGGAGTTGATTTTTTAAGATGCGCATGTTTTCCTGCATCTCCTCCATGCGGCCAAGCAAATGGGTTATAGCCTCGATACCTGCAATGTTTATCTCCAGGTCGTGGTGCAGGTGAATCATCCTTTCCAATTTTTGCAGTTCGGTTTCGGGTATGTAAGTGGTTTCATTTACCGTGGTGATCTGTACCAATCCTGCTTCCTGTAGGGAATTAATAAAAGTGTATTCAACATTGTAATACACACAAAAATCATTTGCCGCTATTAAACTATCTGTTGCCATTTTCTTTTATTTAATATCAGGATTTAGCCAATTCTTCAAATAGAGCTTTTTGCTTGTCGGTTAGGTTGGTTGGGATTTCCACTTCGTACGTTAAGTACAGGTCGCCAAACTGGCCTTCTTTTTTGTAAACAGGCATGCCTTTACCTTTCAATTTCACTTTGGTGCCATTCTGTGTTTCTGCAGGTACTTTTAGTTTTACCTTGCCGGTTAAAGTATCAGCAGTAATTTCGCCGCCTAAAACCGCTGTATATAGATCGATCTTTACAGTCGACTGCAGATCATTGCCGTTTCGTTTAAATTTTGGATCGTTTGCCACTGAAAATGCTATAAATAGATCGCCTGCCGGGCCACCGTTAACACCTGGTCCGCCATGGCCGGAAATTTTTATGGTTTGGCCGTTCTCAACACCTGCTGGTATGGTTATCCGCAGGTTTTTACCGTTTACGGTAATGGTTTGCTTTTGGGTTTCTATAACATCGCGCAAGTTTAGTTTCAGTTCGGCATTATAATCCTGCCCGCGGTACCCGGCTCGGCTCCGGCCTCCGCCTGAACGTGAACCACCACCAGCTCCGCCAAACATCGACTGGAAGAAATCAGAAAAATCCTCACCACCTGCACCTGCGCCGCCAAATCCTTCAAAATCAAATCCCTGCGCGCCGCCATAACTTTGCTGGCGGCTTTGTTGCTGTTGCCGAGCCTGTTGCTCGTAAGCTTCGCCGTGCTGCCAGTTTTCGCCATACTGGTCGTATTTTTTACGTTTTTCCGGATCGCTTAAAACTTCATTGGCTTCATTCAGTTGTTGAAACTTCTTGTTTGCTTCGGCATCGTTAGGGTTAAGGTCGGGGTGATATTTGCGGGCCAGTTTGCGGTAGGCACTTTTAATGTCTTTGTCTGATGCTTTTTTATCGAGCCCTAAAATTTTATAATAGTCAATAAAAGCCATGTTAGCTGTGTATGTATAATAGATAGTATAAACCGTTAATGCGGCGGCTTAGTTTTAATTAGATGTTATTAAATCGTTTTTAATTAAAGTTAGTACATAGCTTTAAAATTAGTGCAACTAAATTGTAAAAAGAGGGTCTTATAAAATGAGATTGGGATACAAAGCGAATTTATAAAGAAGCAGGCAGCTTTCAACGTTCTGCAATTTATAGGTTCGCAGCGTATCCCTATTATAGGTCGCTAACACGTGTGTGTACCCGTTTTACATAGTTCCTGATATCAAGCACAATACCGGCGAAGAAATAGAATATCAGCGGGAAGCCAACAGCTAAAAAGGATGAGTAAATAAAAAACAACCTGATCTTGTTGATAGATATATTAAAGCGCTCGCCTAAATAGGTACAAACACCAAAAGAATACCGTTCAAAAAAAGTTAATATCCGCTGTAACATATCAGGCCAGTTTCAGTATTTTGTTACCAATGCCGCATTGCAGGCATTTTTTAAAATTACAATAATTATTCCTTAACTCCAATAGTGCCTGCGATTCAAACGCAGTTTTAATTTTCACACCCAAAACGTCAAAATCTGCTATAATATTGTTTTCTTCTTTGGGCAGATTATCTAAAAGCTTCATGCTGCGGTTAATGTAATATTCCAATTTCAGGTGCTTGCCATAACTGAACAAAAATACAGCCAAAGTGTTCAGTAACAGTACATCAACCGATGATTGCCCTAAATTTTTTGATGACGGCTTAGATGCTACATCGAAACGGTAATGATCTTCCCAATATGAATTTACTTTTATCTCGGTGAATAAGTCGCGCAAGCCTTTAACCTCGCGAATGTCCAGGATCTTTGAAAATAAATGGTTTGATTTAACGATCAGTGCTGCAAATTGTGCCAGCCTGATGGTGGGGAAGTTCTGCGGCCGCATCCTCAAAAATTTCCATAAATGGTTTTCGATAGGGGTGAGACTATACTTTTTGCGCAAAAAGTTGTATTCGTTTTTTAATTTCTGCGGATAATCATCCAAAATATTTCCCTCCAAAAATCCGGCTTGTCCAAATACCAGGGCCTCAATTTGCATTGGGTTATTTTTGTGCTTTGCGAGGATGTTTTGAGGTAGTGATTTTGCCAGCATTTCAAACGGCAACGCATTGGTTTTAAAGCCGAAGTTAGCCGCAAGGAACTGGTAAAAGGTCTCTTCCCAATCGCCGCGGTTATTATTGAGTGCGCTGATCACCGTTTCAGAGCGTTTTTCCAAACGTTCAATTAAAACACGTGTAAGCCAGGTGCGGATGGTCATTTCATCAACATGGCCTATTGAACCTTCGCAAGGAATGATGCTCTGGTTTCCATAAACCAGCGAATGAAAACGATTGTACAAGTCGGGCGAAATACGGTTTTCCAGTTCCAGCGTGGGCAGCTTGTGCCCGTCGGGCGTAATTACCGGTTCATCATCACGGTAAACCACGTGCAGGATCACATTTTTATATGCCTCGTCAGTTATATGATTGTGCTTGCGCCAGTCGGACGATGGTACGTGTATCTCTACATTGCCCGCCCAGGTCGTATCGCCAATTTTAATACGGGCATTGGTAAAATCCGGACCGGAATGGGTGTTATGGATGCCGGCAGAATAAATGTGTATCGCTTCGCCGTCGACCGTTTTCAGATCATTATTATCAAACAGCCTGAATTTCCATACATAGTGCAAAAAGTCTTCGGTGAAAAGCATGCACTAAAATAGAAAAAATCCATAAACTCTAATTGTGATTTCGACCAGAGGGAGAAATCTTCTCCGACACGCATTGCTGCTATGCTTAAGCAGGAGATTTCTCTCTCGTTCCTCGTTCGAAATGACAATTATTACTTAATTCGGTTATATCACCGGGTTAGCGATATAAGTTTTCCAAAGATCATCCAGCGATTTGCCGGTTACCTGCTGCCACGATGCATCGGTAAAAGTATGCTTGCGCATTTGCGCATCAAATGTTTTTACGGTATTAGGATTGTAGTTTTTCTCTATCCAAACCAAAAAACGGGCAGTTACGCGGTAAGCATCGGTATAATTTTGGGTGGATTTATATTCAGGCAGTTTCCAGTTTGCAGCAGCATTGTTAATACCGAATTTGTAACGGGCATAATCCGCAATGCCTTCGGTTAACCAGCCCGGGCCGCTGCTATCGCCATAGTCTTGCACAATGTGCATTACCTCGTGGGTTATTACGTCAATATCTTCCGGGTGCTTGTGCATCCACAGATAATTAACGGTCACTTTGCCATTTGCAGTTTCGGCAACACCTTTGTAGGTGGTATCAATAACTATTGTTACCGTTTTAAGTGTTTTTGGGTTATAAGTTTTAGCAAGCCGGGGATATACAATATAAAATGTATTTACCATGCGGGCCTGCTCGTTACTGTCAAGCGTGGCATCGTAATTTACGAAGATCAGTTTATAACCGTGGTTGTTGTAGGTAGTTGTTTTTTGCGCTTTTGAGCTCATCGCAAAGCATAAAAACAGTAGGGCAATAATTGAGGTAGTTTTCATGCACGCAATTTAATAAATCTTACCTAAATCGTTTTTCCGGATTTGTAATATTATAATCACACTGGATTTTGTGGCGATGCTCATAAAAACATTATTTTTGCGCACACATTCTTATGACCGAAACAGAAAAACTTTTTGAAGATGCAGTCGCGCTGCTGCAACAACTCATCTCGATACCATCTTTTAGTAAGGAAGAAGATAAAACTGCCGATGCTATACATGAATTTATGCAGGAACGCGGTATTACCATGCACCGCAAACTAAACAACCTTTGGGCCTGGAACAAATATTTCGACGATTCAAAGCCTACCATACTGCTTAATTCGCACCATGATACAGTAAAGCCAAACTCCGGCTATACCCGTGACCCATATGAGCCAAAAATAGAAGACGGCAAGCTTTACGGCCTGGGCAGCAATGATGCCGGTGGCTGTCTGGTATCGCTGATCTCGGTTTTTCTTTATTTTTATGACAAGCAAAATCTTAAATATAACTTTTGCCTGGCTACCACTGCTGAAGAGGAAATTTCGGGAGTTAACGGTCTGGAATTGATCATCCCTGAACTGGGTCAGCTTGATTTTGGTATAGTTGGTGAGCCAACCCTGATGCAGTTAGCCATTGCCGAGCGCGGTTTAATGGTATTGGATTGTACCGCACATGGCAAAGCCGGACACGCCGCGCGTGAAGAAGGCGAAAATGCCATTTACAATGCCTTGCCGGATATTGAGTGGTTCAGGACATTCAGGTTCCCAAAAGAATCTGAAGTTTTCGGGCCGATCAAGATGTCGGTTACTATAATTAACGCAGGTTCGCAGCATAATGTGGTACCTGCAAGCTGTGTATTTACCGTTGATGTAAGGGTAACTGATGCTTATAAAAATGAAGAGGTACTGGAAATCATCCGCCAGCATGTGAAATGTGATGTTAAACCGAGATCGATTAGGTTAAAACCGTCATCCATTGATAAAAATCATCCGATTGTACAGGCGGGTATTGCTTTAGGCAGAACAACATATGGCTCGCCAACCACCTCAGATCAATCATTGCTGGATATACAGTCCATCAAAGTTGGCCCGGGGGATTCTGCAAGGTCACATACTGCTGACGAATTTGTTTATGTAGATGAGATCAGGGAAGGTATTGAGTTGTATGTGAAGATGCTAGAACGTTTGATATAGTCTATTATAACTACTTAATTCTTAATATTTAGTTAAATTTAGTTCTTACTATTCAATCATAATGAAAAAGAATTTTTTGCTTATTTTTTTGATATTTTGGGTATTAAACATGTATGCTCAAAATAAAAGTTTAAATATCAAAACTTCGGATGTTTCTCATAAAAATTATTATTCGGCTATCTCATATCTTAATGAAGGTGAGGTTGATGACAATGGCAAGGTATATAGAGTTTTGATATGTACATCTGAAATATATGATAATGTAATAATTGAGACTTTAACTGTAGGTGGGGAGGGTGGTAATGTTAAAATAATTAGCCGTAGACAAATTGATATAGATGGTTTTTGGCAATCGTTTAAATTAACCGGTGAAATTTCTGGTTTAAAATTTATAAAATGGTTAAAAACAAACTCATTTATTTTAGAAGTCCAACACAACAAATTTATTTTTACGAATATTGGTTCAACAACCCCAACCATATCGGTATTGAAATAATACTTTTTAGTTTTAATTCATAAAGTTAAGCCTTAAAAATCAATAGTCTCGACTATTACATCTTTCCTAAGTATCAATAAAAATATTTATAGCATCTTTGCGTTATGACTAAGCTTTGGCAAAAAACTACAAATGTTAATGAACTGGTAGAAAGCTTTACCGTTGGGCGCGATACGGAATTTGATCACCAGATGGCGGCTTTTGATGTATTGGGTTCGCTGGCACATACCCAAATGCTGGAGAGCATTGGATTGATGAGCAGCGAGGACCTTTCGTTAGTACAGCGCGAACTGAAAGCTATTTATAAAGATATAGAGCAAGGTGAATTTACAATTGAGCCGGGCGTTGAAGACGTTCACTCGCAGGTTGAAATGCTGCTGACCCAGCGCATTGGCGATGCCGGTAAAAAGATCCACAGCGGCCGCTCGCGTAACGACCAGGTTTTGGTTGATCTGAAACTTTTCTTCCGCCATGAACTGCAACAGGTGGTTGAGGAAACTGAATTACTCTTCCGCCAGTTGATTGAGCTGAGCGAAAAATATAAACACGTGCTTTTACCAGGCTATACGCATTTGCAGGTAGCCATGCCATCGTCATTTGGCTTATGGTTTGGCGCTTACGCAGAGAGCCTAAGCGACGACCTGGAACTTGTTTTAGCCGCTTATAAGATCACTAATAAAAACCCTTTGGGCTCGGCTGCTGGTTATGGTTCATCATTCCCGTTAAACCGTACTTTGACCACCAAATTATTAGGTTTCGATAGTTTGAATTATAACGTGGTATACGCCCAAATGGGCAGGGGTAAAACAGAACGCATTATCGCGCAGGCATTATCTTCTATCGCGGCTACTTTAGCTAAGATGGCTATGGATCAGGCTTTATATTTGAGTCAAAACTTTGCCTTTGTAAGCTACCCGGATAATTTAACTACCGGAAGCAGCATTATGCCGCATAAAAAGAACCCGGATGTTTGGGAAATTATGCGCGGTAAATGCAACCGTATTCAGGCTTTGCCAAATGATGTAGCCATGATGACCACCAACCTGCCCTCAGGTTATCACCGTGAGTTGCAGTTGTTGAAAGAGTTGTTATTCCCCGCATTTACGGAGCTAAAAAGCTGCCTTCATATGGCAACCTTCATGCTGCAAAATATTACAGTTAAAACTGATATACTGAATGATCCAAAATATGCCTACCTGTTTAGTGTTGAAGAGGTAAACCGATTAACTTTAAGCGGCACGCCATTCCGTGATGCATACAAGCAAGTTGGTTTGGCTATTGAGAAAGGCGAGTTTAACCCTGACAAAAAAGTTAACCATACCCACGAAGGAAGTATCGGAAATTTAGGTAATGACCATATTCAGGAAGCTTTTTATAAATTAGCAGGCAGTTTCGATTTTAACAAAGTGAAGCAAGCAATTAAAGAATTAGTAAGCTAATGAACGGCCAAAACAGAGCAGATATTTATCCCGGATTGGAAGTCGACATCATCCTGAAAAAGGATCAGCGGTCGGGCAAGCGTACGCGCGGGTTTGTGAAAGACTTGCTGACGAGTGCGTCGCATCATTCGCGTGGGATAAAGGTAAGGTTGGAAGACGGGCAGGTGGGCCGTGTTATTGAGATCATCGAAGAAAATTAATAAAGTATATGGCAAATGCAATACCAACCGACAAACGTTTTTTTTATAAGATAGATGCACATTACCGCCTGATGATGGCCATAGTGGTTGGCATTATAGTTTGCTTTTGTTTTTGGAACAGGCTTAGTGCCCCTGAACTTGCCCTCGTAATCTGGATCGGCTGTGCACTAACCATCATTATTTTAAACTGGATCATCATTTTTACTTCTCACCCGCGGGAGGTTAAAAAGATCGCTAAATTGCAGGATTCCAGTCGTACATTTCTTTTTGTATTTATTATAATCGCGTCAATTGTTAGTTTGGTTGCAATTGTTTTCCTGTTAAAATCACCTAAAGGGATTTCAGAGACTAGCAAAAATGAGCATATTTTATTGGCTATGGGTGCCGTTGCTGTGTCATGGTGGCTGGTACATACCGTGTTTTCGTTACGATATGCTCACATTTTCTACGACACAGATACAGACGATGGGGGCACTAAAAAAGGTGGCGGACTTGACTTTCCGGATACGAAAGACCCCGATTTTCTTGATTTTATTTACTTCGGATTTGTAGTTGGAATGACATTCCAGGTATCGGATGTTCAGATCACCGATAGGAATATCCGCCGTTTATGCCTGTTGCACGGGCTGATCTCTTTCGCGTTTAATACGGCTATTGTGGCTTTGAGCATTAATGTGATATCAGGGTTGGTAACGCAATAAGCCTGAACCTGGATTAAACGGATTTATTTGATTTTCAAGATGCAAGGGCACATCATCATAAAAATCGTTTAATCCTTAAATCATAGTTCAGATTACCCGAATAATCCCGGCGCTGGTTTATCCCTGTCGATAAATTTGGGGCGTAGCAATTGCATACCTAACTCTGCATTTAACTTTTCCACCACATAATCCGCTAATTCAGGTGAATACCGTTCATCATGCTGGTGCATAAAAAACCAGGCTGATTGCAGGCCCATGTCGCGCCATTGCTTAATACGCGCTACCCATTCATCGCAACGTGCGTAATCAGATGGATGCAAGCTATTTCCTACAAAACGGATAAAAGCATGCGGGGTTGGTAATTCCATATGTACCACATCGCGTCGGCCGGTGGCATCTGTAATTACCGCGCCAATATTCAATTGCTTAAACAAGTTAAATACCTGCGTACGCACTTGCACATCAGCAAACCATTCCTTATGCCTTAACTCTACAAATACGGGGATATCGGTAGGCAGGCTTTCCAAATAAGCTTTCAGTTCCGGGAAACTTTTCGGTGTATAATTATCGCTCAGTTGCAAAAAAAGTGGTCCCAGTTTATCGCCGAATGCCATAATACCTTCGTAGTAAACCGTGGTTACATCATCCGCATTTTTTAACCTGCGGATGTGACTTATGCTCTGCGAAAACTTAGGACAAAATTTAAAATCAGGGTTGCTATCAGCTTTTTCTCTCCATTTGCTAATGGTAGCCGGCGGGTAAACATTGTAAAAGGTCGCATTCAGTTCAATACAATCAAAATGCTTTACATATTCATCCAAAAAATTGGCATCTTTTGTTTTAAGCGGATATATTTTGCCCACCCATTCTTTTCGGCCCCATTTGGCACAGCCAACATGCACCCGGAAGGGTTTGTCGTTTTTTGCAGCCTGAAGTGTTTGTATGGTTAGTTCCTGGTCGGGCGGTAAGGTGAAATCTGCTTCCTCTAATTCCCCGGGTGTTACTCTGCCAAATTCCATGGTTTATTTTTTTGGCAAGATAATACTTATTGGGGTTAGGGGCAATTCATATTATCGTCTGGCAACAAAAGTTCCGCCGCTGATGTTGTAATCTAAAATTTCAGCATATTCGTCTTGCCAGCCATATAAACCACCGTTGAAAGTGCCTTTGATCTCGGACGAGGTAACACTTGTAATGGTTACGGAACCTATCGGTTTTGCAACCTGAGTTGTATAGGTTCTTAAAGAATCAGGGAAGAAGTATAATGTTGAGCTATGTAATTGGTTAATGGTAGTAGCTGCGGGAAATACTTGGCCGGCTTTTAAGCTATCGATATCGGCAACAAGGTCGAGCTCAAAACTTTTACCGGTGATTTTATTATTGGTTGTGGTAAAGCCGGAAATAAGCACTTCTGACGGAACATTACCTTCGATCACAGTTGATACTGTACAAGTGTTAAAACTAGCTGTGGTATCATTATAAATAAATTTCATGGAATATGAGCCACCGGTTGAAGTGGTAGTTACGCTCTCTTTATTACAAGCATTCAGTAACAACAGCATCACTATACCAATAATAAAAACAGGTACTAAATTCCTCATTCTACAGCTTTAAAATATAAAGCTATTATTTATGGACTATATTTTACTATTTAATTATAAATAAGGCTTTTGGTAATACTTATTTTACGTTTAACCTAACAGATCAACCTTAAATATTGGTTTTGCCCTTTTTTGCGATGCCTGTTCATAAGCATAAGCCAGCTTAATAATATCGGCCTCTTTATATGCGGTGCTGATGAAAGACAAACCAATTGGCAGCTCATGCGTGGCGCCCATAGGTACCGTAATATGCGGATAACCTGCCATTGCCGCCGGTGTTGAAAATCCGAAACCGTTATCATAATCGCCGTTTACCAAATCAATTGTACAGGCAAAACCATTTGTTGGGGCAATAATAGCATCGAGGTTATTTTGTAGCATGATTTTATTAATTATTCCGCGGGTTCCATCTGACGTTTTTGCTACAGCATCCAGGTATTCTTTACTATTCAGATCGCCTTTTGCCTGCGCCTGGTCCATTATTTCCTGTTTAAAGAAGGGCATTGTCCTGATTTCGTTAGCAATATTAAAAGCCATTACGTCGGCTAATGATTTCATTTTGGAATTAGCTGTTGACAAGTACTTGTTCAGTCCATCCTTAAACTCATACAGCAATACGGTAAATTCGTCACCACCAATGGGTTTTAACTGATCAACAAGCTCAATATCAATAATAATGGCTCCTTTGCTTTTTAAAACATCAATGGCGTGCTTAAAAATCACTTCCATATCCGGGTTGCCGGAATAAGCTGATTTTTCAACACCCAGGCGCTTGCCTTGTAAACCGTCTTTGTTTAAAAATTGAGTATAATCTTTTACAGGTTTTATGTTTAAACGATAATCACCTTCCGTATCTGCTCCCGGTTCTTTAATGGTATAAACATCATCTTTATCCATTCCTGCCAATATACTTAATAAAATGGCTGCATCGGTAACCGTGCGTGCCATTGGCCCGGCAGTGTCCTGCGTTTTTGATATGGGTATGATGCCCGTACGGCTCAATAACCCTACCGTTGGTTTTATACCAACAATGCCATTAACAGATGAAGGCGATACCACAGAGCCATCAGTTTCGGTACCGATCCCTATAGCGCACAAATTTGCCGACACGGCCGATCCCGTCCCCGCGCTTGAACCGCTTGGGTTTCGATCTAAAATATAAGGGGATTTGGTTTGCCCGCCCTGGCTGCTCCAGCCACTACACGCACGGGTTGAACGGAAGTTTGCCCACTCGCTCAAGTTGGTTTTTCCTAATAATATAGCCCCTGATTCGCGCAAACGGTTAATAATGAATGCATCCTTATCCACATAATTATCAGCCAACGCTAATGAGCCTGCCGTAGTTGGGGTTTTATCTTTGGTGTTGATATTGTCCTTTATCAGTACCGGTATGCCGTGTAATGGGCCTCGTACTTTGCCTTCTGCCCGTTCCTTGTCCATTTGTTCGGCTGTGTGCAGCGCGTCCGGATTAAGCGATATTATCGCGTTGAGTTTTGGGCCGCTTTTATCAATTGCGGCAATGCGTTTAAGATACAGTTGAGTAATCGTGCGTGACGTATATTTTCCGCTTTTCATATCCTGCTGCAAGCTGGTCACCGTAGCTTCATCCAGCTCAAAATCAATTAAGCTCAATTCGTTTTCTGGCTTGATTTGATTAGGAGCGCCAACCGCGTTTAAGCTAATAGCTGATAAGGATACACCGGCGATTGTACCGGTTTTAAGGAAACTTCTTCTGTGCATGATATTTAAGGATTAATCACCTACAAGAAACAAATTTTTAATGAGAATGTATTAATTAAATAAACGCATATGTCGGTAATTTCTTAATTTTCGCAGCGTTTATAATTAAATCGTCTACTTACAAAATCATGAACAAAATATATAGGGCATCATTTGCCGCGATACTGGCTTTAACCACACATTTTTCGTTCGCGCAATCATCAGTTTTAAGGCCGCAAATTGCAGAGATCGCTAAAGCTGCCCATGGCATTGTTGGTGTTTCTGTTTTAGGTTTGGAGGACAGGGATACCGTAAATTACAATAAAAATGCCCGACTGGTTTTGCAAAGCGTGCTTAAATTGCCACTTGGAATGGCGGTAATGCATTTGGTTGATTCTGGTGTGTTAACATTGGATAAAACCATTCATGTCAGCAAAAAAGACCTGCCGGAAACCTACAGCCCGCTGCGCGACAAATACCCTAAAGGCGATGTAGATGTTTCTATAAGGGACCTGCTATACTATGCAGTTTCAGAAAGCGATAATGATGCCTGCGACATTTTATTTAAAAAGCTTGGCGGACCAAATCAAGTTCAAAATTATCTGCACATGATCAAAATGAGGGGGATCAATATAGATGCGACTGAAGAAGATATGCGAAAATCATGGGAGGTGCAATATACCAACTGGTGCAAGCCTGTTGCCATGGTAAAGTTGTTAGACACCCTTTATACTGGCAATGTGTTAAAACCAGCGAGCAGGGATTTCTTAAATAAATTAATGACGGAAACAACGCATATCCCGACCCGAATCAAAGCGCTTTTACCGGTAGGGACAGTTGTAGCACATAAAACCGGTACATCCGGAAAGAATGAGGCCGGCCTGTCAGCTGCAACCAATGATGTTGGGGTAATCACATTGCCAAATGGTAAACATATTGCCATCGCCATATTTATAACCAACTCCACCGCTGATGATGCCACCCGTGATATGGTTATCGCTAAAATTGCGAAAGCTGTTTATGATAACGAACTTTTAAAGAAAAATAAATAGTTAACTCACCCGCCTTTGCTTCGCTCGCCAACCTATTTATCGCTGCGCGACGAACAGATCGGGACTAATCTATTTCAGGACTTTATCAGCCAACTCTTTAGTTCCGTCAACCTTGTTGGTGTAGGTTAAACCTAATATTTGGTTGATTAGCGGGAAAATATCTACGTTAGTAAAGGGCGCAACGGTTAAGTTGCTTTTGAATGCCGGTCCCCATGCATAAAAAGTGGCGTGCATATCTTTTACAACCGTGGGGTCATAACCATGCCAGCCGGGATCCATCTTTCTATGATACAAGTCAAATACCTTTGGCCAGTTAGGGATCAGTAAAATATCACCAATACGGTTGTGCCAGTCATCCTTTATACCATAATGCAATTTTTCGGGAACATTTGTTTTTAGGTAGACGGCATAATCGGCGGTCTTATTCTTTAACAACTCTTCGTAAGTACTTTGAATATATTTAGGATCTTTTGCGTACAGCTCAACCAACAAACCATCGCCGGATACAATAAATTTTGATGTATCAATCCCTGCCGGAGCTTCAATAGGGTGGTCTATATCAGGTTTGGTCATGCCGTGGTCGGATACAAAAACGTAATTAACATTAAGCCCGGTGGTTTTAACCGCTTTGGTTAACTCGTATACCGATGAATCGATCAGATGTACTGCATCATCCACTTCGCGCGAATCCGGCCCGTATTTATGTCCCTGGTGATCAACCTGCGGGAAATAGAATGTGATAATGTGCGGGCGTTTATCGGCAGGCATGCTTAACCAGTTAACTACGGTTTGAATACGGTTATGCATGTCTATTTTCTCGTTGTATTTGTAGTAATAAGTCGGGCGCACATCATGCACCGCGGCTTCTGATCCAACCCAGTAAAAACTGGCCGACAGCATTTTTTGCTGCTCTGCCAAAACCCAGATTGGCGTGCCACCATTGTACCAGATGGCATCGGTACCGGTTTTTCCTTTATATGAAAAGAATGATCTGGTATCGGCATCGTAAAAAGAGTTATTCACCAAACCTTCATGCGAAGGATATAAACCGGTAACTATCGAATAGTGATTTGGGAAAGTCACCGATGGATAAGAAGGCAGCATCGATTCAGCTTGAACGCCTGATTTAGCTAAAGCCAGCAGATGTTCTGCGTGATATTTCTGCGCGTAATCCCAACGGAAACCATCGGCAGAAATTAAGATTACGTAAGGTTTTTGCTCTTGTTCCGTGCTATTAAAACGGCCCGAAATTATTTTTTGAGTAGTATCAAGCTGGCAAAAAGCAGTAGTGCTGATTAACAGGCAAAAGAGGATAGATAAGTAATATTTCATGCGTATTCAGTATGTCCAAATTTACGAAACTAACATTATGGAATTGTTAAAGCGCGTAAACTTTGTATTTAAGGCTTGATAAACCCTGCTTGCTTGATCCAGTTATAAAATAGATCGGCCCAGGCATCACTTGACAGATGTTGTGTTTTCATACCAAACCCATGCGCGCCATTTAAAAACAAATGTAACTCTGCCAAATGATTTGAATTTATCCAGGTAGTATAAAGCTCAACACTGTAAACCGATGATTTGTCATCACTTGCGGCAGCCAAAAACATAGGCGGCGCATCGGCAGGCACATTAACCTGCATTTCCGGCGGGAAGTAAGCGTATATTGGAGCTACAAAATCAGGGCGGTTTTGCGGGGTGTAATTATAAGCGGTTGTTGCAGCAATGGTACCGCCAGCTGAGAAACCCACAATGCCTATCTTATTTGGCGATACACCATATTCAGCAGCATGGGCGCGTACATAAGCAATCGCAGCTCTTCCGTCGGCATTTGCCAGGGGGGCAACCGGTGCTTGTTCTTTCAAGACAGTATTTGCCTTCATTTTCGCCAGCATCTCTTTGTAAGGATCCGGGCCGAGGGTGTGCATTAGCCTATACTCCAATAAAAAAGCGGTAATACCATGTTTTTGGCACCATTTGCCAACGTCGTAGCCTTCATGGTTAATAGACAGTGTTTGCAGGCCACCACCCGGACAAATAACCAATGCCACACCAGTGTTTGCAACAGTGCTATCAGGTAAATAAACGGTAAGGGTAGGGTGGCTAACATTGTAAACAACGTTGCTATGATATACATTGTCGGCGCTTTCATTTTGGTTCCAGTCCCAGTTTTCAGAACCGGGCACGGTGCCGTTATATAATTGAATGACTTTTTGCTGTGCATTTCCAGTTATAGCAATCAATAAAGCAAGTGCTAATAATATTTTTTTCATGGTTGATAAAATTTGGCAGAACAATTACCGCGTTAAAGTATTAAGGTAAATAAAAAAATGATAATTAAACTATTGCATTAATTACACATCCAAATGACTTATGCGTTTATAAATATAATTACCTTCACATGATGATACCCCTAAATCACTTTTTTAATTTAAGAATCTTCACTTTCCTTGCGGCAATGCTGCTATTGCAAGCCTGTAGCCAGCATAAAAAAGTGTATGAGAGTAGTTGCGACGACGATAAAACCTTTAAGCACATCACTTTTAAAAACCTGGTTGATAGCTTTGCTTATTACAATAACCAGTATGTTGAAGTAAAAGGTAAATATGAACAGGATAAGGACCTGGCTGTTTTAGTTGATGACAGCCTGTTTAGCCGCGGTAATAAAAGAGTGATATTGGTAGACTTTAGCCAGGATTGCCCGTTATATTTAACCGGTACACGAACTGGTTTTTTTGATTACGATAACAATAACGGACAGCTAACTCCCGTAAATAACAAGTCGATCACCATACGCGGCCGAATCAATAGCAATAACCAGGGTAAGTTAAAGACTTACAAAGGCACTATTGAGCACATTAGTTATGTAAGCCTATAATTATTGATTATAGGTAAGGTTGTTATTTTCAGCAAAGGTTTTCATAACAGTTATTGCCGGGTTGGTGTCGGTTCCCTTAAATAATTCCTTTTTCAGCGGGTTAATGTAGCCTTCCAATTCATTCATTTTTTTCGGGTCGAGGGATATAAAAGCCATGGACCAATCAGCAAATACACGTTCCTTCGAAGTGCCGGTGATAATTGTTATCTGGTTTTTATGCCTGTCATCTTTTTCAATCTTATTGTAGGTTTTGGTAACAATTTCTTCATCACCCTCTAATGCTTGTATAAAAGTACCCTGAGCGTACAATAATATGCCTGTTACGTTATTAGCCGTGTTATTTGCACGGCTTTTTACCAGTATATCAGCAAGCTCCTGTTGCGACATCAAGTTTACAGCTGTGCTGATATAAATAAGGTAGTACATGATAATAAATTAAATGAAGAATATTAATATATAAAGCGTAATAAACACTGTAATATTCAACAATAATATATTAAAATAGATTTGTAACGATTTAGATATGCAATTTCAACCCGTCATAAGCGAACTCAATACCCTGTGGCAGATCCGCCGACATTACACTATGCAAGCCAAGGCGATGGCTGATATGGGTGAGATAAGTTTTTTCCGCACCGATCATTTGGGCGAAGGCAACCGCTTCATCCAAAGTAAAATGTGAGATATGGCTTTGTGTTTGCAAAGCGTTTATCACCAGTGTTTTGGTTCCCTTTATTTTCTCTATTTCGCTTTCGGTGACGGTTTTGGCATCGGTGATGTAAGTAAAATCGCCCATACGAAAACCCAGTACAGGTAATTTATAGTGCATAACCTCAACAGGGATCAAATGCAATGAGCCGATATCGAAAGGTGTCAGGTTAATGGTGTGCATATTCACTTGGGGTATGCCGGGATATTTAAATTCCGCGAAAATGTAGGCAAATTCACGCTTTAGGGCTTCCTGCACACGAGTAGTAGCATAAACATCTATCGCAGTATTTTGGCGGTAGTTAAAAGCGCGGATATCATCCATACCGGCCACGTGGTCCTTATGCTCATGGGTAAATACAATGGCATCCAGCTTTTTGACTTTTTCACGCAGCATCTGGTAACGAAAATCCGGACCTGAATCGATAACCACTGTTTTATCCCCCGTCTCGATCATGATGGATGAACGCAGGCGCTTATCATGCGGATCGGTTGAGGTGCAAACCTCGCAATCGCATGCGATAACAGGTACGCCCTGTGATGTGCCGGTTCCTAAAAAAGTAATGATCACAGTTGCAGGTTGGTTTGTTTTAATTGTTGTAAAAAAGCAACCTGTTTTTCGTCTAAAAGTTTGTAGTCAATCTCCAGTTCGCGCGCAAGCTCGGCAATAGACTGGATGCGGCTTTCGAGGTTAGAGAATTTATTAATAACGATGATTTTGCTGTTTTGCAGCAGGCAGGCATTGGTTTTAAAGTTACCTTTCTCATACCGCACCTTGTAGCCTGCTGTTTTTAGCAGCATTTCCAGTTTTTCAAGGGTGTGGTTGGTGAGGGTGAGCATTAGCCAAATTTAGTAAATAAATTTTTAGGTTAATTGAAGGTAATGTCATTTTGGGAAGTTTGCACGGATGGTGTTTCGCGCTTTATATCCATCATGTCATTGCTTAGAAACGAAGCAATCGCACGGAGAAAAGCGGTCTTGCATAGTTCGCGATTTCGTTCCTCGTAATGACATAGTTAAAATATATTACCTCAAATCCACCACCTCAACGCCGGGATGGGCCTTAGCATCAAAAGTAAACGTATTTTCAGGCACTTGTACATTTGGCGTAAAAGTATTGATGGTGTAATTATACTTATTGCCGCTTTTATCAAATATCAAGGCGCTATAAATCTGTTTTTTGGTTTTGTCGATCATCAGCCTGATCTTAAAATACGATTTGTCGATATCTTCAGGAGTAAGATCAATTACCTGGTAAACACGGCCTTTTAGAGTTTCGCTGCCGGTATAAATGTATTTATAACCCTTTTCATACATGGTGAAGATCTGTGCCGGGTTAAAGTTTTGGTCGGCTTTATCAACCTTGTTTACCTGTACTTCCTTGTCTTTTTTATTATAAGTCCACTGCGTTCTGCCATCGGTGATGATCTCTTGCACAACCTGGGTTTTAGCAGTAGGGTCCTGGCTATAAAGGCTCAGCCTGTATTTATTTGTTTTGGACTGGACTACGATGGTACCCTGTTGTGTTATGGTGGATTGATCCTGCTGGTTATCTATCACAAAAGTGAAATCGCTTTTTACAATGTTAAATGCTTTGTATTTGGCGCTTACCTGGTTTAATATAGCTTTTGCCTCAGCATCCTTTTGCGCGAAAGCTGTGGTAGTAATTCCTAAAAGTAAAAATGCGTATAAGGTTATTTTTTTCATTTTATTGGTAGAATGTATCTGCTAATATACAGTTTAGAGGGATAGATGTTTGGATGGTTTAATGACAAGGTATTAAAGTAATGTCATTGAAATGTGGCTTATCTTCGCTCGGTTAGAATGACAATGAAGGAATGTTACTACGCCTTTGGCTTGTCCAGGGTTTCCAAATACCTTTCCAAACTGTATTCATCCGGGTACAAAACCTCGCGTGCCTTGCTGCCTTCAAACGGGCCTACTATGCCTGCGGCTTCCAGCTGATCGATGATGCGGCCGGCACGGTTGTAGCCCAGTTTCATTTTACGTTGGATGAGCGATGTTGAGCCCTGCTGGTGCATAACGATCAAACGTGCGGCATCCTCAAACATCGGGTCGCGATTATCCGGGTCATATTCTTTGGAGCTGCTGCTGGCTTCGCCCTCACCGACATATTCCGGCAGGTGCATGGCGCTTGGGTAGCCTTGCTGGCTGCCGATAAAATCAGAGATCCTTTCTACTTCCGGCGTATCCACAAACGCGCATTGCAGGCGGATCAGGTCGCTACCGGTAGACATCAGCATATCACCACGGCCGATCAGTTGATCTGCACCACCGGCATCTAATATGGTACGCGAATCTATCTTAGACAGTACCCTGAACGCCAAACGAGCCGGGAAGTTAGCCTTGATAGTACCCGTAATTACGTTAACCGATGGCCTTTGCGTAGCAATAACCAAGTGGATACCCACCGCACGGGCCAGCTGCGCTATACGGGCTATCGGCATTTCAACCTCTTTACCGGCAGTCATCATCAAATCGGCAAACTCGTCGATGATCAGCACGATAAATGGCAGATAACGATGCTTTTCCGGGTCGCTTATCTTACGGCTTACGTATTTGGCGTTGTATTCCTTCAGGTTACGTACTTGTGCATCCTTCAGCAGATCATAACGCTGATCCATCTCGATGCACAGTGAATTAAGTGTATTTACCACTTTCTTGGTATCCGTGATAATGGCATCTGCCTCATCAGGCAGTTTCGCTAAAAAGTGCCTTTCTATCTTACGGAATAAGGTTAACTCCACCTTTTTAGGATCAACCAAAACAAACTTTAACTCCGCAGGGTGCTTTTTGTACAGCAGCGACACCAGAATCGCATTGATACCAACCGATTTGCCCTGGCCGGTAGCACCCGCAACCAGTAGATGGGGCATTTTGGCCAGATCGGCAATAAATACTTCGTTGGAGATGGTTTTACCCAAAGCGATCGGCAGGTCCATGGTGTTATTCTGCCATTTTTCAGTAGATAGTACAGAGCGCATGGATACCATTTCGGGGTTTTGGTTAGGTACTTCGATACCGATAGTTCCCTTACCCGGCATAGGCGCGATGATACGGATACCCAAAGCAGCCAGGCTTAGCGCAATATCATCTTCCAGGTTCTTAATTTTAGAGATCCGCACACCAGGAGCGGGGATGATCTCATATAAAGTAACTGTTGGGCCAATGGTCGCCTTGATCTTATCGATCTCGATGTTATAATGGTTCAGCGTTTCAACAATTTTATTTTTGTTGGCTTCCAGCTCCTCGGAGTTTACCGATATTTTGTTGGAACCGTAGTTCTCTAACAAGTCGAGTGTCGGATATTTGTATTTTGGCAGATCAAGCTTAGGATCATAGGCGCCAAATTGGGCTACCAGGTCCTTCGCCTTATCATCATCAGATTTCTCGATGTTTAATATTGGTGTCGGCCTTTCAACCTCAAGCGTTAAAGGGATCTCGCTTTCAAATTCAGGCTCATGTCCTGCTGTAGGGTCGGGCGTTAAAACTACAGGCTCATGAAAAACAGGGGTTTGTACCAATGGCTCAACCGCTGCTTTGGCTACGTTTGTGCCGCGGTTAGTATTACGCGGCCATTCAACCGGTAAGGATGGCTCTTCTTCCAATAATTCTATCGGGTCGGCAGGTAAAACATCTACGTTATCTTGAGCCCCCACTAAATCTTCCCCGGTAGCGGAGACTTTTATTTTCCTTTCCGGGAATTTAAAATCAATGTTGTAAGCGATGATCAATACTGTTAGCGCGGCAAATACTAATATACCGCCGGTGCCTGCCTGGCCTATCTGCGCATCAAGAAGCAAGTTTGTCCAGTAGCCGAACCCACCTTCCAGCATATGCGGGTAATCGCCGATAAAGGCATGGATAAATCCAATTGCAACCGACAAAAACACAATACAAAAGAATGAGTAGGCCAGTGTTTTTGGTATCGAAAACAACTTCACCTTAAACAGCAGGCGGTAACCGATCACAAAAAATACGAAGATGAAAATGAACGATGCGACACCAAACCACTCGTAAATAAATTGGTTTGAAAGCAATGCGCCGAATTTACCCAGCCAGTTTTCAACTACCGGGTTTTTAAGGCCGTTGTCCTGCAGTTCCTGCGTGGTTTTTAGCAGGTTATGCCAGCCGCCATTGGCAGGTGATACATAGCTTTGATCCTGCTGCCAGGTGAACAGGTAGGAGGTGAAGGCTACTAAAAAAAATATAGTGAGTATCAGGAAGAACAGGCCTATAACTTTTACCAAACGCCCGTTGTTAAGGTCGAAGGTTGGCATTTTGGGCACTTTAGGCTTCGCATACTTTTCCTTCTCACTTTTAGTGCTTTGGCGAGGCTCGTTATCTTCCTTAAAACTATTTGATTTGAACTGATTTCCTTTTACCGGCATCCCTGTTTACAGCGTTTAGCTTACAAATATAAAGTTAATAGATTAAACTTATTTGGAGGTAATTTTTTAATTTTTACTAATTTGGAACTAACATGCTGATTCTTCGTACAAGAGGGTAAAACTACTTAAATGCAATAAAATTACTTTGTAGTTTATTGTTTTGATAACAAATTGATTAGAACGCATATGATACAAGATCGACTTGAACAATACATCACGGCAGGCGATTTAACGGGGCTTGATACTTTGCTGGCAGAATATCCCACACTTGCAAAAACCACAACAAGGCACCATGTATCGCCATTAATGTTATCGTGCTACTATAAAAAACCCGAGGTTACCGAGTTTTTAATGAAGTATATTGATGACGTAAATTTATTTGAAGCGGTTGCCGCAGGTAAATTTGATGTAGTAACACGTTTAGTTGAAACTTATCCCGAAGCTGTAAATTATTATGCCGAGGACGGTTTTACACCGCTTGGGCTGGCTTGTTATTTTGGGCAGTATGAAATAGCCCGCCTGCTGATTGTAAAAGGAGCAGACGTCAATATGCCATCGAACAACGGATTTAATGTGTATCCGATCCACTCTGCGGCTGCCGGTAACCATACCGATATTGCCGCTTTGCTAATTGAAGCCGGCGCCAATATTAATGTGAGACAACAGGCAGGTGTTACTCCTATACACTCAGCAGCCCAGCACGGCAACCTTGACCTGTTGATATTACTTTTGGAGAACAATGCTGATATCAATATCCGCATGGAAGGCGGCAAACTACCAGCCGACCTTGCCCGTGAAAAAGGCTTTATGGAAATTGCCGAAGCATTAAGCGAAGAATAGCCGCTCAATTTTAACTGACGTACAATTTCTCACAAACATCGCAGTAAAAAGTATGCCTTTTGGTTTTGCCCAGATCAGCTTTGTGAAATGGGATATGATCCCGCGGGCACATCTCCTGTTCATAGGCTTCGAAGTGCTTGGTTAATACCCCTTTTTTCTTCCATTTTAAAAAGTCGAAGGTGTATTTGATGGTTTCGTCGATCAGCTCGTGCAGTTTTTCGTCGGGGATGTTAGCTATTATGCTATCCGGATGTATCCTCGCCCTAAACAATGCTTCATTCCGGATGATATTACCTACACCTGAGAATATTTTTTGATCCAATAAAACATCACCTGCTAAGGCTTTCGGTTTCATTTTCAACCTGGCGATAGCTTTTTCCGTATCCCATTTCTTGCTCATCACATCTGCTGACCAGTCGTAAACCTGGTTCAAGGGTTTATCAATCAACTCAATTGAGCTGATGTAAAAGTTTACTTCGCCAGTTTCGAATGTTATATTTAATGACGCATTTTTCTTCCCCCGGCTGTTAATACGATACGAGCCAAACAGGCCAAGGTGTACCCGAACGGTAAAATCGTCAAAACACAATAACAGGTGCTTGCCCCAGCTTTTGATGTTCTTAAGGGTTTGCCCAATGATCAGGTGCGGATCCATTTTTGGGGTGTAACCTTTGGCTGCAATCACCCGCTGGTGTTTGAATGGCTTTAACTCTTCTTTCAGGATAACGATGATCGGGCCTTCGGGCATAAAATTGGTTTATGCTGATGAGGCAAAAATTAAGCCATTAATAAGCGGTTAAAACAGGTGTTTTCCGTCAAAAAAGCACCAAAAAGCGGAATGATTTAGTCGGTTTAGGGCGTTAGATGGGCATAAAACCGCCTTTTCGATAGTTAAAATGGGCTTTATGAGTTCATAAAAGGCTATTTTAAGCTGAATTTAATAGTTTTTTTTTAAAAATTATGTTGGCATTGAAAAGCTGGCTGGTAATTTGTGGCAGGTGGGTTTTGCAATTACCGGGTAATATATGGAGACAAGCGATACGATTATAATTGGTGCTGGTGCTGCAGGCTTAATGGCCGCTTACAAACTTTCTGAAGCAGGTAAAAAGGTGATCGTGCTGGAGGCGCGCAACCGTACCGGCGGGCGGATTCATACCATAAGCCATGAGTCGTTTTTTAAGCATGCCGAATTAGGCGCTGAGTTCATACACGGTGATTTGCCGGTAACGCTAAACTTATTAAAGGAAGCTAATATAGCTTATAGCCCCGCGGGCGGCGAAATGGTGCGCTATGCCAAAGGGCAATTCGTAGAAGACGAAGCCCTCATCCCAAACTGGGATATATTACTTAAAAAATTGGACGACCTTGAGCGGGACGTCAGTATTGACGAATTTTTGCAAACCCATTTTGGCGGTGATGAATTTACCGTAATTCGGGATGGAGTAATCAAATATGTGTCGGGCTATGATACTGCCGATCCTAAAAAGGCAAGCTCATTTGCACTTCGTAACGAGTGGAATAACGAGGATGATGATGCCCAGCGCAGGATAGATGATGGTTATTGCAGTATGATCAATTACCTTGCCGATAAATGCAAGGGACTTGGTAATGTCATATACCTGAGTTCTGTTGTTAACCGGGTAGACTGGAAACACGCTGAAGTAAAAGTAACCACAACAGCAGGGGAGGTTTATCAAGCTAAAAAAGTGATCATAGCTATTCCATTAGGGGTTTTGCAGGCTGATAAAAAAGATAAGGGCGCTGTTGAATTTCACCCACCTATAAAGCAGCAGCTGCAAGCCATAAACAATATGGGTTTTGGAGCGATAATTAAATTTTTATTGGAGTTTAAGTATGCCTTTTGGGAAAGCGGTGACACTAAAAAGCTGGCTGGCAAAAGATTAACGGATATGGCTTTTTTAATATCCGATGAAAAAATCCCTACCTGGTGGACCCAACAGCCTAAGAATTCCGCCTTACTTACAGGTTGGTTAGGTGGCCCGCCTGCTGAAGCTAAAAAGGATAATACTACCGAAGAGCTTTTGCAACAGGCATTACAATCATTAAGTAATATTTTTAAGATAGATGTGGAAGAGCTGAAGGCCAACCTGATAGCTTCAAATATCATAAACTGGACCACTGAACCATTTACACGTGGCTCATATAGTTATGATACTGTAGCTTCTGCAGAAGCACGGAAACTGTTAGATGCCGGCGTAGATGATACCATATTCTTTGCAGGAGAATATTTGTACGATGGCCCTGCTATGGGTACTGTTGAAGCTGCTTTAACAAGCGGGCAAAATGTGGCGCAGAAACTTTTAAACCTTTAATACTTGTCAATTCGACTGTAAGGAGAACTCTTCTTCGATTTGCATCGCCGATTGTAAGGTAAAGAAGATTTCTCTCTTGTTGAACGTATGAAATCACAATTAGAATTACGGTTTCCAATAATTACCTGATATAATGATCATATTCAATAGCTTGATAGTATTGTCGTAATAATCAAAATCCTTCATCTTAAATTGTACAGAATAATTCCAAACCTTGTTTAACCATTGCTGGTTGCCTTTATCAACCATTGCCGAAACCGCGAATGGGGTGATAAAACTCAAAGCTTCAAAATATCTGCCTTTAATATCATCTCCAGCTAAAGTATATCCGGCTGATAGGTTGTAAGTATCATTATTCGTGGTTACTCTTACCCAATGGTTAATCTTCTGAACAAATTTTTCAGAGCGTTCATCTCCCGATAAAAGGTAATCAACCCCGGTACGCCAGGGTACACGGCATGCATTATAGTTGTATGCTCCGTCATATTTCGATTCAAGGTAATTAGGATAGGCAGGTTTAGCTTTTTTGTTGATATGAATTATAAAATCAGACACTAAACCAGCATCCGGACTGTATTCACTTTGCATGTAGCTAAATAATTTGTAACCATTGTCAATTACTTTTGTCCAGCGGGAATCACCTGTGGCGTGTTGAAATGCCTTAAAATTAGCGGGCATAAAATCAGATGAACGGGTATCAAAATAATCTTTACTATCATGCTCTATGGCATTGCTTAACAATACCGACCATGTTTGATGATTGATCTCGTACTGCATTATTTCGTCGATCATGATTTTAGCTTCCTGCAGGTAATCAATATTACCTTTGCTGCCCCATTGTTTATCGGCTAATAATAGTGAATATGCTATGTCAATGTCACCGTCACTGGCTGATGTTTTGTCCAGATCTTTATCATGAATATTTTGCGCCCAGGCCATTAAATGGCTACCCCGGTTGCTCGGGTGTGAGTGATAATACTTGTATAAATTATCAAATTTAATTTTAGCTGAATGATCATATCCCGCCATTAACGTTACGATGACCATCCCATAACCTTGTCCCTCGGATACAGATTGTTTACCGTCTTTGTCTTCAAACCAAATGTAACTTTCAGCCTTTCCCGGTACCGTTTTTATGTAATGGGCCTTCCATTGGTCGTAAAATAATGCTGTAGTTAGATTTAATTTATGTTGCGTGATTTTATCAGGTAATATACTGCCTTTGGCATAGATTACATGCTGAGGAAACGGTTTGTAAGCCTTTTGAGCTTTTGCTGAATAACAGAAAAGAATCAAGAGGCTTATCAAACACCAGAGCTTCAAATTAATATTGATAATTTTTAAATTCCTGCGATGATGCTGCTGCAACAGATGGGCGTGTAAATACAGCTGTGGAGGCTGCTAATTTTTCGGGAAAATGTATTTTACCAGCATGTTGTTTGATCAACTGTTCTTTTTCAGTAGGATTGATGCTCATATCTGCTCCGGAGAAATACAATTTAAGGCATTCCAAAAAGTTTTGTATAGCAGGGGTCTGTTTGCAGGTGGCTGCAAACCATGACCGGCTAGCTACGCTATGATGCATTGGTTTTGATACGATATTTTTGTTTTTTAAATAAGGCTCCACAATCCAGTCAGCCATTACGCTGATTCCTAAATTGGCGTTCACCATTTCAATAGTTGCATCGGTATAATGTATGCGATGTAATGTTTTAGGCCTAACTTGTTGTGCTTGTATCAAAGCTTCGATCATGGGCGTATCCTGGTACGATGGATCATACAATGGTAATATGAGTTCTTGATCCTGAAAATCGGATATTTCAATAATATCTTTTTTCGCAAGCGGATGGTCTTTGCTAATGATAGCCGTTAGCCTGTCGTTAAAAATAGGCTCGTAACGTATTTTGGTATTAACCATTTGGGTGCGGATGATACCGATGTCCAAATCGCCATTCATTAAATATTCTAATGGCCGGCTGGTCGCTTCTGATAGGATTTGAATATTTATATCAGGCCAGCGTGATTTATAATATTTGATGATGCCGGGAAGCCAGTGATAAGCAGTATAACACTGCATACTGATAGATAATTTGCTGGTTTGCCCGTTCTTATAGTTCGAAATATCTTCCTCAAGGGCTTTAATTTCGGCCAAAATCTTCTCGGCACTCCTCAAAAAACGGTAGCCTTGTTCAGATAAATGTAATTTTTTACCGTTTCTGTTAAAAACATCTATACCTAATTCCCGTTCTAATTCTTTAAGCTGGTGACTTAAAGCTGATTGTGTAAGATGTAAAGTTGTTGCGGCTTTAGTAAGAGTTCCCTCTTTTGATATGGTATCTATTAATCTGAAATGATGTATCGCGATATTCATTATTACTTTTATTAATGATTTTCACAAAATTAATTCATTTTTTTCATATAAAATATAGTTTTAATTTTGCAGCAACAAATACCGCATATGTTAGTAACAATGTCTAAACGTCTATTCTTAAGTTTAACTGGTATTTTTATTTTAGTAAACGTACAGGCCCAGCAAAAAGTACTTGGGATGAAAGAAGCGGTACAACTTGCACTCAATAATTATGGTGAGATAAAAGCTAAAGCAAATCAGCTTAATTCATCAAAAGCCTCGTTAACTGAAACTAAAACAGAATATTTACCAGATTTAAATTTATCAGCACAGCAGGTGTACGGTACCGCGTCGGGTATTGATGGCCCAATAAGCGCCTATGGCGGCTTGGCTGTTGCGTCTTCCGGCCCTGCACTGCCTAATCAAAATTGGGCTGCTTCTTTCGGTTCTTTATATGTAACCAACATTAACTGGAATTTCTTTGCCTTTGGCCGCGCCCGCGAAAAGGTTGCGGTGCAGCGTAATGTAGTTACTCTTGATGAAAGCGATTTAGCACAGGAGCAATTTGAAGATGAAGTAAAAGTTGCCGCTTCTTATCTTACATTATTAGTTGATCAGCAGCTTAGTAAGGCCGAACAGGATAACCTTAATCGTAGCCTTGATTTGCAAAGAGTGGTTATCGCCCGTGTAAAAAATGGGCTAAACCCCGGTGTGGATTCATCATTAGCTAATGCGGAAGTATCGAATGCTAAAATTGCATTAACTAATGCACAGCAGGTAGTTGCCGACCAGGCCAACGCGCTGGCAGTTTACCTTGGTATCCCGCCGGCAGATTTTTTATTGGATAGCACCTTTGTTAAAAAAACACCTAACAATATTTTAATAGATCCGGCTACAGCTATTGAAGAGCATCCGCTGTTAAAGTACTATCGTAACCGCATTGGTGTAAGTGATGAGCAGGCTAGGTATTTAAGCACTTTCAGCTACCCAACTTTTAGCTTATTTGGCGCTTATCAGGGTAGAGGTTCGGGTATTAAATCCGATATTGCAACGAATGAAAATGATTACAGTAGCAGCTATGGTGCAGGGGCCGATCCAACACGCTACAACTATTTAATAGGTGTTGGTTTTATATGGGATATAACCAATCCATTCCGGGTGCATTACCAGGTAAAGGCGCAAAAATTTACATCAGACCAATATCGTAATGAATATGACCTTGAAGATCAGCAAATACATGATCAGGCATTACTGGCGATTACCAAAATAAACAACGCTCTAAAAAACAATGCCGAAGCACCTATTGAAGTAAAGGCTGCAAGCGATGCATATAATCAAAAGTTTGCCTTGTACAAAAATGGTTTGGCAAACATTGTTGATTTTACCGATGCGCTGTACACGCTGAACCGTGCCGAAGTAGACCAGGATATTACAGCGAATAATGTTTGGCAGGCCTTATTATATAAGGCAGCGGCAACCGGAGATTTTGGGGTCTTTATAAATAACTTTTAACATACAGAATACAAACTAATGGGAATGATTAAAGGGGCCCTTCAAAGGCCAATCACCATACTGGTTATAGTAGCAACATTATTCTTATTTGGTATTAATGCTGTACGCAGTATTAAGATAGATATTTTTCCCGACCTTAACCTGCCGGTAATTTATGTATCTCACCCTTACGGTGGTTTTACACCCGACCAAATGGAAGCTTACTTCGCCAAGTCATACGTTAACTTATTGTTATTCGTATCAGGTGTAAAAAGCATCGAATCGCAAAACGTTCAGGGCTTAACACTAATCAAAATAACATTTTATGAAGGCACAAATATGGCACAGGCCGCGGCGGAGGTCACGGCGTACACCAACAGGGCGCAGGCCGGTTTCCCGCAAGGGTCACAACCGCCGTTTATTTTGCGTTTTGATGCCTCAACGCTTCCGGTGGGCCAGCTTGTATTAAGCAGCCCTACACGTACCAACAATGAGTTGCTTGACTTTGCATTAGTATACATACGTTCGGCATTTACCACTGTGCCTGGCCTGGTTGCACCGGCGCCGTTTGGCGGTAACACACGTACAGTTGTTATTAAGGCGGATCCCGAGTTGCTTCGTCAACATAATTTAACGCCTGATCAGTTAGTACTTGCCTTACGGGATAATAACCAAAACTCACCAGCGGGTAACGTGCGTATAGGTGATTACAATTACCTTACACCTGCTAACGCAACCATTGATAAGATTGCTCAGTTTGGCGATATCCCATTGTATAAAAATGGCGTGCAAACTGTTTTTATGCGCGATGTGGCCACTATAGAAGATGGCGCAGATATTACGCAAGGTTACGCGCTTATTAACGGCAAAAGGTCTGTTTACCTGCCTATTACCAAGTCGGCATCGGCATCAACCTGGGATGTGGTACAGAATTTGAAAAAAGCACTTCCACGATTCCAGGGCCTGGTTCCTGAAGATGTTAAGTTATCTTTCGTATTTGACCAATCGGTATATGTGATTAACGCGGTAAAGAGTTTAGCAGAAGAGGGTGCTATTGGCGCGATATTAACCGGTTTGATGGTACTGTTATTTTTAGGAGACAGGCGCGGTGCGTTAATTGTAATCATGACTATACCAACCTGCGTTATTTCCAGCGTATTCTTCCTGTACCTTTTCCATCAAACTATAAATATCATGACGCTGAGCGGCTTGTCGCTGGCAATTGGTATTCTTGTGGATGAGTCGACGGTAACCATCGAGAATATTCACCAGCATTTTGATATGGGCAAACCCAAGGCTTTAGCTATATGGGATGCCTGTAAGGAAATAGCGTTCCCTAAATTGTTGATCCTGTTTTGTATCCTGGCAGTATTTGCTCCGGCCTTCACCATGTCGGGTATCCCGGGTGCATTGTTCCTTCCATTATCATTGGCAATTGGTTTCGCCATGATCATATCTTACCTGCTTGCACAAACCTTTGTGCCAATTATGGCTAACTGGTTAATGAAAAATGAGCATGAGAAAAAAGATTACGCTATGGATGATGAAGGCAACCAATCTGCTCAAAAAGAGGAAGCTGTTAAAAAGATTAGTGAGCATCATGGCAAGGATGAGAGTAAGTTTGATAAATTCAGGCTGTGGTTTCTTGACGTTTTTGATAAGATGCTTCCAAGGCGAAAACTGATTGTTACGGTATACCTGGTAGTTGCCTTTGGTTTAGCATTCTTATTATTTGCCATCATCGGGCGCGATGTATTGCCTAAAGTTAACTCCGGTACATTCCAGGTGCGCTTACGCGGTGCTGATGGCACCAGGCTTGAACGCACGGAAACAACTGCAATAACAGCGTTGCACGTTTTGGAAGGTTTGGTTGGTAAAAAGAATATTGAAATAACTTCTACTATGGTGGGTACTCACCCGTCATCATTCTCCACTAACCCAATTTATCTGTTTATGGCTGGCCCCCAAGAGGCGGTAATGCAGGTTGAACTGGCAGAAAATTATAAAGTGAACCTGGATGATTTGAAAGAGCGTTTCCGGGATACCATGAGAAAGGTATTACCTGATGTAAAAATGTCATTTGAGCCAATAGAACTTACTGATAAAATTTTAAGCCAAGGGTCACCAACGCCTATAGATGTTGCCTTCACTGGTAAAAACAAAAAGATAAATGTTAATTATGCGCTTAAAATGGTGCAGAAACTCGATAGCATCAAATATTTGCGTGACGTGCAAATCGCGCAATCATATCGCTACCCATCTATCGATATTAATATTGATCGCGTACGTGCGGCTGAACTTGGTGTAAGTGTAAATGATATAACCCGTACGCTTACTGCATCAACTTCATCATCACGTTTAACAGAAAAAAACGTTTGGATTGATAATAAAGTAGGTTTGAGTTACCAGGTTCAGGTTGAGGTTCCTGAATATCAAATGTCGAGCCTTAACGATGTGCGTGAGATACCTGTATTGGCTAACCAGCCCAGGCCTGTATTAAGCGACGTTGCTGATATTAAAGTTGATACCGCGAATGGTGAAGATGATGATATTGGCGCCGTGCCAACATTATCGGTAACAGCTAACATTAATAAAAAGGATTTAGGTACAGCAGGCGACGATGTACAAAAAGCGATAAAATCACTAGGTAAATTACCACATGGTTTAACAGTTGAACTACGCGGTATGACGCAAACATTAACCGATACGCTTAGTAGTTTACAAACAGGTTTGATAGTAGCCATATTGGTTATCTACCTTATGTTGTCGGCTAACTTCCAGTCGTTTAAAGTTTCGCTGGTAGTACTCTCAACGGTACCTGCGGTGTTATTTGGATCGCTGTTTTTAGTGAAGATAACGGGGGCAACGCTTAACCTGCAGTCATACATGGGTATGATCATGTCCGTCGGGGTGTCCATCTCCAACGCGGTACTGCTGGTAACCAATGCAGAGGAGATCAGGAAGGTTAACGGCGATGCATTGAAATCAGCCCGTGAAGCAGTTGCACTACGTATACGCCCTATATTAATGACCAGTTTGGCAATGATTGTAGGTATGATTCCAATGGCATCAGGATTAGGTGAGGGTGGTGACCAAACATCGCCATTGGGCCGCGCAGTTATTGGCGGTTTATTTGCCTCAACATTTGCAGCACTATTTGTTTTACCATTGGTATTTGCCTGGGTACAAGGCAATGCAACCACGGATTCTGTTTCATTAGACCCTGAAGATAAGGAAAGTAAATTTTATGTCCCATTGCACCACACACATGAACACTCAAAAAAATAAATTAATTATTGTTATAACCGCTTTAGTTATAGCCACGGCCTTTTTTAGCTCATGCGGCGAAAGTAAAAAGGACAAAGAGGCACAGGAACAAACTGTACAACAGGAAGACGCGCTTGATACGCCTACAGTAACTCTTGTTAAGGCGCGAAAAGGTAAGTTAACATCAAACATAACTGTACCAGGCGAATTGCAGGCATACCAACAAACCGACCTTTATGCAAAGGTTAGCGGGTATGTTAAAACCTTATTGGTTGATATCGGTTCACAAGTTCACCAGGGGCAGCTGCTGGCTGTATTGGAAGCGCCGGAAATAAATTCACAATTAGAAGAGGCAAAATCGCATATCCTGCAAGCTAAAGCTGTATATTTTGCTGATAAAGCAACTTACGACAGGTTATACAATACCAGCAAAACACCAGGTACCATATCACAAAATGATTTGGAGCAGGCTCAGGCAAAGAAATCATCAGATTCTGCCAATGTTGAGGCTGCAAAATCAGCTTATAAAGCAGTTGCGGCAAACCTTAACTATTTACAGATCAGGGCACCGTTTGATGGGGTTATAACTTTACGTGGTGTAAATTTAGGAGCCTATGTGGGCCCGGGCAGCGCAGCTACAAGCCAATCTATATTCAGGTTAGAGGATCATAACCGCTTGCGTTTGGTAATATCGGTTCCGGAAAATTTTACCGGTGGTTTAAATGATAAGGATGAAGTTAGTTTCACTATAAGAGAGTTACAAGGTGAGAAATTTACCGCGAGGGTAGTACGTTTAGCCGGCGCATTAGATAATACGTTAAGATCGGAACGTTTGGAAATGGATGTTTATAATACTGATAAAAAGTTATTGCCTAACATGTATGCCGATGTTAATGTGCCGCTGCCTGCAAGAGACAGCTCATACATAGTACCCAAAACAGCCGTAGTTACATCTACAGAAAAGGTTTTCATTATTTTGGTAAAAGATGGTAAAGCCCAATGGCTTAGCGTTCAAAAAGGATTAGAATCAGGCCCAAACATAGAAGTATATGGTAAAATTAATCCGGGAGACGAGATCGTGGTTAATGCATCCGAAGAGATAAGAGATGGTTCGCCTGTAAAAATAGGTAAAGCCAAAGTTGAAGATGCAAATGAAGCTAATGGTAAAGTGGAAAGCGGCCCGCAAGGCGACAGCACTAAATCAACAGCTAAAAAACCTGCTGCTAAATAGGATAGCACAAATAAAAATAATATCACAGGTTAGTTTTATTGTTTTTGAAAGACCGGTTCTGTTTGTTTCAGCCGGTCTTTTTTTTTCGACTACTATTGTATCTTCTTTAAAATATTTACGCCAACCCCATCAACGCTTTCACCGCAATTGGATAGTATCACTATTGCGATATTTTTTTCTTTATTAAAAGCTAAGAAGCTGCTGCTACCATAAGTGCCACCGTTATGAAAGTAATATTCAACCCCATCAACCTTTATAATATGCCAGGCCAGGCAAACCTTTATATCTTTATCAAAAGTAACGTTGTGCGTTAGCTCTATGGCTTCGGATAATTTGGTACTCCCGTAAGCCATATTTGCCTTGGCGTAAATTAAAAGATTATTTACTGTTGATTTTAATGATCCGCAAGGAGCGAGTGCGCTAAAATCCCATACTTCGGTTTGTTTACCATCTTCATTATAAACAGATGCAAGCCTTGGTTTTAATAATGGTGTTATATTCTGTACGGTGCTATTCATTTGCAAGGGTTGGGTGATGATTTCCGTTACCATTTGCTCATAGGTTTTTCCGCTGATGTGTTCCAATAAGATGCCCAATAAGCCCGCCGCCATGTTTGAATACGCATATTTTTCGCCGGGTTGGCTATTTAAAGTGCAAGTTTTAAGGTAGGAGAATAATAACCTTTTAGTATAGTCCTTATACGGGTTCAATGTGTCTGTAACATGTGCAAAAAAGTCGGGTGGGAGGCTAGGCAAGCCGGATGTATGATTGCTTAGATTTTGTAAAGTAATGCCGTGCAAGGCTTTATTTAAAGTGACAGAGTCGGGTAAATATTTAGTGATTGGATCGCTTAATTTCAATTTACCTTCGTTCACATAATAGGCCAGTAATGTGGAAGTAAATGTTTTGGTAATAGAGCCGATCTCGAACAAAGTGCCGCCTGCAGGCAATTTTCCGTTGCCGCGCGCAGTTTCTCCGTATTCGTAATAATTTATTTTGCCATCTTTCAATACACCAATGCTTAAACCAACAGTATTAGCTTTTTGAATATATACACGCGCGGCGGTATCAACATGCCGGTCATCAATAGTTTTTAATAGGTTTGATGATGATGCTAATGATTTCTTTTCGCCTTCGGCTTTTTTGTACGGTTGAAATAAAAATACTGCAAGCTTATCATTCTTGTCCAGGCTCATGAGTAACTGCAATGTTTTACCTGTACTAAAATTAAGCTTGTAAATGGCGTCCTTATTATTCTCGAAACTAATAAGTGATGATTCTTTGATCTCGCCCAAAACAAAAAGCTGGTAATTACAAATATTGCGAAAAGCCTCAATTATAAGATCTTTTTTTAATCGTGAGCCGGTAAGCTCATAAAGTTGATCGGCATTTTTGGCGTTAAATTGTGTTTTAACCAATTGAAATACAGAATCGGTTTTACGCTGTTCAATACTTTGGGCCATAGTATTTCTTGTGAGAAGGTTTAACAAGATAACAAATACCGGGAAGAAAAGAAATTTTGATCGCATATACATTGGTTATTGAAACGAATATACGACCAAAATATTGGCTTATGGGGTTTGCCCGGCCAATAAATATAGCACCGCCATACGTATTGCCACGCCATTTTCCACCTGATCAAGGATGATAGATTGCTTGCTATCGGCAACATCGCTCGTGATCTCTACGCCGCGATTAATCGGGCCGGGGTGCATCACGGTGATTTCTTTATCCAAAGAATCCAATATTTGTTTATTTAACCCGTAAAGCATGGTATACTCGCGCAGTGAAGGGAAATATTTGATATCCTGGCGCTCTAATTGAATACGCAGCATATTGGCTACATCGCACCAGTTAAGGGCTTTTAACAAGTTATGTTCAACCTTTACACCTAATGAGCCAATGTATTTTGGGATTAGTGTAGTAGGCCCGCAAACCATAACTTCGGCACCTAAATGTTTAAGGCAAAGAATGTTTGACAAGGCAACACGCGAATGCAAAATATCGCCCACAATAACTACCTTTTTACCTGCCACATCGCCATAACGCTCACGAATAGAAAATGCGTCGAGTAAAGCTTGCGTAGGATGCTCGTGCGCACCATCACCAGCGTTAACGATCTGGGCATTTACATGTTTTGACAGGAATATACCGGCACCTGCGTATGGGTGGCGCATAACCACCATATCCACCTTCATAGCTAAAATATTGTTTACCGTGTCGATTAATGTTTCTCCTTTGCTTACTGATGAAGAGGAGGCCGCAAAGTTTACTACATCTGCAGATAGGCGTTTCTCAGCTAGTTCAAAAGATAAACGTGTGCGGGTAGAGTTTTCGAAGAAAATATTGGCAATAGTAACATCGCGCAACGAAGGGACTTTTTTAATGGGACGGTTCAATACCGATTTAAAAGTATCAGCGGTTTCAAATATCAATTGAATATCTGCCGGGTTCAGATCTTTTATTCCTAATAAGTGCCTTGTGCTCAGTCCTGCCATTTTCTATTTTGATTTCGGATGTCGGATGTTCGATTTCGAAATTTATTCTTTGTTTTCTTATACTGTTGCTCAAATTCCGAATTCGAAAATTTCGAAATCTGATATTAACCCTCTTTTGCTTCCGACAGTAAAACTATTCTGTCTTCGCCATCTGTTTCTTTCCAGCTTACCACTACTTTTTGCGATGCGATGGAATCAACCTCAATGCCCACGTAATCTGCTGCTACCGGTATATGCCTTGAGTAACGGCGATCAACCAGTGTAAGCAGTTCTATTTTCTCAGGGCGACCGAAAGCCAGCATCGCGTCCATGGCTGCACGTATGGTGCGGCCAGTCCACAATACATCATCCATCATGATGACCTTTTTGCCTTCAATAATAAAATCTATTTTAGTTTGATTAGGTACCAGTTGTTCTCCCCGGCGACGGAAGTCATCGCGGTAAAAAGTAATATCCAGGTCGCCTTGTTGTATGGTGCTTGCGGGTAATATTTTGCGTAGTTCCTCGGCAACGCGCTTAGCTAAATAAATGCCGCGCGGTTGAATGCCAATAAGTACCGAGCCTGAGAAATCGTTATGATTTTCAATTAACTGACGACATAAACGCTGAATTGTAATCTGAAATTTTTGACCGTCGAGCAGCGTAAGATTTTGCATCGTTTGGGTGGATTTGGGCAAAGGTAGGAATTTTTGTGATTAGTTAAATAAAGAATAGAGATTTGACGAGTAAAGTTATAAGAAAAGGGTCATCATTACGTTTCGATCGCAATGTGTTATGAAATATCATTCTATAAAAAAGCCCTGCTAATATGATCAGCAGGGCTTAAAACTATTAAGTTAAAGCTTATTTAGCTTCTTCTTCTTCAGCAGATTCTGCTTTCTTAGGAGCAGGGGCTGGCGCAGCTTTGCGGGCTTGGCTTTCAGCACCTTCCATTTGCTCTTTTAACTGAGCTAATACGCTAAGATCGCCTAAAGTTGATTTTTCAACTGAGTCTTTCACTTTTTTCACCGCGTTAGTAGCAGATTTTGCTTCTTTTTTACGGTTTTCAAATTCCTGTACACGAGCATCAGCGCGAGCTTCTTCCCAAATACGTGAGTGTGAAATAACGATACGTTTGTTTTCTTTGTTAAATTCAATGATCTTGAATTCAGCAGTTTCTTCACCTTTTAAGCTTTTGCCATCTTCTTTAACCAGATGTTTGGTAGGGCAGAAGCCTTCAACACCGTAAGGTAAAGCAACAATAGCACCTTTATCAGTTACTTTTAACACTGTACCTTCATGTATTGAATCAATAGTGAAGATGGTTTCAAAAGTATCCCAAGGGTTTTCTTCAAGCTGTTTGTGGCCTAAGCTTAATTTGCGGTTCTCAACATCAAGTTCTAAAACAACCACGTCTAGTTTTTCACCAACTTTAGTGAATTCGTTAGGGTGATTAACTTTTTTGCTCCATGAAAGATCGCTGATGTGGATCAAACCGTCAATTCCGTCTTCAAGCTCAACAAACACACCAAAGTTGGTCATGTTTTTAACTGTAGCTATGTGTTGTGTACCAACAGCATAACGTTCAGCAGCATTTTGCCAAGGATCAGGAGTTAATTGTTTAATGCCTAATGACATTTTGCGCTCGTCGCGGTCAAGTGTTAATACTTGTGCTTCGATTTCGTCACCAACTTTAAGGAACTCCTGTGGATTGCGTAAGTTTTGAGACCATGACATTTCTGACACGTGGATCAAACCTTCAACACCCGGAATAATTTCCAAGAACGCGCCGTAATCAGCAACAGTAACAATTTTACCTTTTACTTTAGAGCCAACCTGAATATCTTCAGTTAATGACTGCCAAGGGTGAGGAGTTAATTGTTTTAAGCCTAAAGCGATACGTTTTTTCTCGTCATCAAAATCAAGAACAACAACGTTGATTTTTTGATCTAATGCTAAGATTTCGCGTGGATGCTCTATGCGACCCCAAGAGATATCGGTAATGTGTAATAAACCGTCAACACCACCTAAGTCGATGAATACACCAAAATCAGT
Organism: Mucilaginibacter sp.; assembly: GCF_965225845.1. Lineage (GTDB taxonomy): Bacteria > Bacteroidota > Bacteroidia > Sphingobacteriales > Sphingobacteriaceae > Mucilaginibacter. The sequence continues at coordinate 2,311,087 of NZ_CBDDBL010000002.1, read as the reverse complement.
AATGTTTTTAACAGTTCCTTCCAATACCTGTCCTTTTTCAAGGCGGGCAACAATTTCGGTTTTTTGGTTTTCCAAATCGTCTTCGATCAGCACTTTGTGCGATACCACTACGTTTTTAAACTCGTGGTTGATCTTAACAACTTTGAATTCCATTGTTTTACCAACGTACACATCGTAATCCCTGATAGGTTTAATGTCGATTTGTGAGCCTGGTAAGAAGGCTTCAACGCCCATAATATCTACAATTAAACCACCTTTAGTTCTGCTCTTAACAAAACCTGTGATGATCTCATCGTTATCTAAAGCTGAATTAATGCGCTCCCATGATTTTTGAGTTTTTGCGCGTTTGCGTGAAAGGACTAACTGACCGTTAGCATCTTCCTGCGATTCAACGAAAACTTCAACTGTGTCACCTACTTTAAGATCAGGTGTATCACGGAATTCAGAAACTGATACTAAACCGTCAGATTTAAATCCTACGTTTAATACCACATCTTTACTGTTAACATTTACAACTGTACCTGTAATAATTTCACCTTTAGTGATAGAGCTGAAAGTTCCATCATAAAGTTTTTCCATTTTTTCACGGTCGCTGTCGCTGTAATTGCCAAATTTCTTCTCATCTGCATCCCAATCGAAATCCGCGTCGGGTGTAGATGCAATTTGTGACTTGATGTCTTCGATAGAGATTGAATCAGCCTCTGATTCAATAGTCTCTTTTTCTGCAGTAGCGGTAACTGTACCCAGTTCAGCCTCTTTTGCTTTTAATTCTTTTTCTGCTTCTTGTTTTTTTGCCATTAATTAATTTTTCTCCTTTTCCCAATTTTCTAATTGGGACTGCAAAGGTACGGATATAATTTAATTACAAAAAAATAAATTAAGTGTTAATTGCTGATTTTAAGGGGTTTTTATTGAAAAAACAAGCTTTTAGAATAATATTTTAATATAGATATATTAATCGCCTGATCAGTTGGAGCTTAACTGGCTGTCAATCTCATCAAAAATCCGCATATAGCTGTCATAAATATATTCACGATAATGTACTACCACATCATTGATAGCGGCTTCATGTTCTTCGGTAAACGGGTCTTTCCAAACACGCATACATATTCTTTTTAAGGCGTAAGCTATCTTGGGTGTTTCGGAATAGGTATGCAGATAGCCATCCCTTTTAAATCCATCAAAAAAACGAAAGAATTTGGAACTGTCTTTCAAGCTTGCAAAGGTTAAAAACTCTTGTATTATAACATGATCGCAACCTGACAGGTGTTCATAAAAGTCATCCGCCGAAACGGTATTGGTTGTGATAAGCAGGTTATCCAATATTAGTTCCAAGGCAATATGCCCTAAAAAAAATGGCTTTACAGGCGAACCTATAATAGCCGGAACAAGTTGTTTTTTGAGCTCATGAGAATGCGTAAGGAAAAAGTCGGATGAGTGAAAATAGCGGTCAACTTCCAGGTGTTTGTTCCAGCCTTTGATGATACAATTGATGCGTTCATCCGTATGATGTAGTTTTTCAGGATGTAGCACAATTGTTTTATCGGCATTTTTAAGCAAGTCGGGCATTACTGTCCCAAGGATGTGGTAGCAGTCGGTAACGTTGCGGTCGAAGTAAAAATGGGATAAAAAATTCATATATACTGGTAGCTCAATATACGGAAAATTAGATTACCTGAGAGTTAAGACCGTCAAAAAAATAGATTTTACACTATTCTGTTATATTTGCAACCGTTTTAAAGGATAGGAAATACACGATGAACTTTGTTGAAGAATTACGCTGGAGAGGCATGCTGCACGATATTATGCCAGGAACTGAAGATTTATTAAATAAAGGTATGGTTGCCGGCTATATAGGTTTTGACCCAACAGCGGATTCGTTGCACGTGGGCAGCCTGGCGCAAATCATGACCATGATACACTTTCAACGTGCTGGTCATAAGCCATTTGCTTTGGTCGGCGGCGCTACCGGCATGGTAGGCGATCCTTCAGGGAAATCAGCTGAGCGTAACTTGCTATCCGAAGATGTATTACAGATCAACTTAGCCGGCATACAAAAACAATTAGAAAAATTTCTTGACTTTAACAGCGGTGCCAATAGCGCCGAGATGGTTAATAATTATGATTGGTTCAAAGAATTTTCTTTCCTGAATTTTATACGTGATGTGGGTAAACATATCACCGTAAACTATATGATGGCTAAAGATTCGGTGAAGAACCGGATCAACGGCGATACAGGCATGTCGTTCACTGAATTTACTTACCAGTTAGTGCAGGGTTATGATTTTTACTATTTGTGGAAGAACAAAAACTGTGTGCTGCAAATGGGCGGAAGCGATCAATGGGGGAATATTGTTACCGGTACGGAGCTGATTCGCCGTAAAGATGCTGGTGAAGCGTATGCTTTAACTACTCAATTAATCAAAAAATCAGATGGTACTAAATTCGGTAAAACAGAGGGCGGAAATATCTGGTTGGATCCGACTAAAACATCTCCTTACAAATTTTACCAGTTTTGGTTGAATACAAGCGATGCTGATGCAAAGACTTACATCCGGATATTTACTTTGTTTGATGAGGGAACTATCAAAAATTTAGAAGTTGAGCAGGATGCAGCGCCGCATTTACGTACGTTACAAAAAGCTTTAGCTAAAGATATTACCATACGTGTACATGGCGAGGCCGAATACGAAAAAGCGATCAAATCATCTGATTTTCTTTTCGGTAACACTGGAATAGAGTTTTTAAGCGAATTGAGTAATGATGAGGTAATCGGCATTTTTGAAGGAGTACCTAATTTTACTATAAATGCTAGCGAATTTGCTGAAGGAATAAACGCCACTGAATTATTAGCGGGTAAAACAGCTGTATTTGCTTCAAAAGGCGAAGCGAAGAAGATGATACAGGGTGGTGGGGTAGCCATCAATAAGCAAAAGATAGGAACTGCCGAAGATGTCTATCAAGCTGATAGCCTGATCAATGGGAAATTCCTGGTAGCTCAAAAAGGAAAGAAAAATTATTTTTTAATTATCGCAGAATAATTTGGGTAAATGACAAATGTCCTGTATTTTTGGATAAATGTCGTACAAAAAGAAACATATTGAACCTTCTGTAGTTAATGAACCTATGAGCATTTATATTACTCAGGGTTCAAGTAATTTTTTTTATGGTTTATTATGTGGTATAAAACCTATTGATCTTTCGAATGATTTTAATATCGTTCAGCTAACCCGCAAGGGTTTGCCTAAAAGGGTATTGCTATCATTGGCTAAAAAAATTTCCTTAACTATCCAGGAGTTAGCTAATATTATGCACATTTCTGAGCGTACCTTACAGCGTTATGATGATGAGGCTGTTGTAAGTTCTGAGTATTCAGAAAAAGCTATAGAGCTTGCCCGCCTTTATACACGTGGTAACGAGGTATTTGGTTCTATTGATAAATTCAAACTATGGGTTAGAACCCCAAGTGTAATATTCAATGGTGAGGCCCCATTATATCTTTTAGATACATCTGCCGGCTTTAATATGGTTTTTACGGAGTTAGGCCGTATTGAGCATGGTATTTTTGCTTAATCCATGATACTTTATCGTATTGCTAAATGTGCTTACATAAATGATTTAAGCGGAGCAGGGGCGAGATTATATGGAGGACGTTGGAGTAGTGTAGGTAAGCCTATGGTTTATTTGGCATCAACCAGGTCATTAGCAGTATTAGAAGTATTGGTACATTTATCGCCTACAATGTTCCCGGATAGTTTTTGTATCGCTGAGATCAAAGTTCCCGACGATAGTATCAAGGAATTAGCTATTAACAATATACCGGCCAACTGGCAAGATATTTTGCCATCCATCGAACTAAAAAAAATAGGGGATGATTTTTTAAAACAACAAGAAGGTTTGTTGTTGAAAGTCCCCTCGGCTATAGTAGCCGAGGAGTTTAATTATTTGTTGAACCCTCTGCACCCGGCCATGTCAAAAGTTAAGCTGGTCAAACAGTTGCCTTTCAATTTCGACCAACGGTTGGTTTAGTCATTTTATTACAAATCGCTTAACAAATCCAATTTCTTGGCGTTGTATTCTTCCTGAGATATTAAACCGTTATCAAAAAGCATCCTTAATTTTTTCAATTTTTCAGTTAGTTCATCAGGCTTCGGAGCTGCAGCTACAACGGGCTCTTCATGAATTACTGGAGCCGGAGGTGCTTCAACAACAGGAGTAGGTTGTACTAACGGTTGTTGTTGAAACGGCTGATTAAACGCTGCGGGAGTTTCAAACTGCATAGCACCTGATTCTGCGCGCTTTTCTTCCAAATCACGCAGGCGACGAGCCTCCCGCTCTTCTTCCTTACGTTCTTGCGCGTATTGGTATAGTTTGCGGGCCTGTACTTTAGGTAAGTAGTCAACGCCCATTTCTGCGCCGTTAGTTGTCCTTACGCTAAAGATGGCACCAATTATTTCTTCTTTAGTGAATACATCAAGAATATCTTTCCAAACAAAATCAACAAATTTAATAGACAAGCCCAGGTTTGCCGGGGTGAAAAATAAGATGCGCTTGTTAGTGATCGCAATGCAATCAGGCAAAATATTTACCAGTGGTTTTTTTTGAACGGCGATATACAATATTTCTTCGCCGGAGTTAAGCAGGTCGTTTAGGCGCGAGTATACTTTCTCTACGGTTTTCGGATCCTGCTCGTCGTTCAAAAATTTCTCAATCATATGTATGGTTGTTTATTGGTGGTAAATTTAATAATTATATATTATTTACAGGTTAAGTTTTATGCTATCAGCAAATTACAGCCGCGAATGTCGGCATTGTCGAATCTACCGAGCACTTCAAAACTGTCATCAGCATATACTTTCCCTAAATCTTGCGTTGCTAAAAACGAGCACGAGTTGATATTCGCCAGGTCGATGATATTTATACCACCCGCTCTGTCGCCTTGCATCAAAGTTACCGGGTCGTTGGTATCACGTGTAATAATGCGCATCCACGGTGGGCAATTGAATATTCCATTGCCTTTGGAGTATGCTTGCGATAATAGCTCTGTCATCCCATACTCCGAATGGATTGCATCTACCCCAAAACCTTTGGTGAGGATATCATGTAGTTCCTCACGGATCATCTCCTTGCGCCTGCCCTTCATTCCGCCGGTTTCCATCACAATCAGCTCGGGGAAATCGATTTGATAACCCTCCACAAAATCTAACAAGGCGAATGTTACCCCTAATAACAAGGTAGGTTTATTTGCCTCCTGCTGCTTATTAAGCTGGTGATATAACTCTTCGTGGTTATACAAATAAAAGTCACTATCGGGATTGTTAGATTGTTTTATCAAATCCTCCGCCATGTATATCAGTGACGATCCTTCGCGCTCCAGGTACGCGGGGAGCAATGCCAATACCGTATAATCCTTGATATCACCATAAAACAATTCAAAAGCTGTTTGAAAACTATCTACATACCAACTCACATCCGTAACCGGGTGGCGGCTGGTGATCAGCCCTGTAGTGCCGGAGCTGGTGAAGGTAATCTCCACTTCATTAGTGTTACTGACTACCTTGTGGGATTTAAAAAACTCAATAGGCAGAAAAGGGATCTGTTCAATAGTCTTAATACTATCAACATCAACACGCAAGCCTTGAATAAATTCCCGGTAAACCGTGCAGTTTTGTGCTTGGTGCCGGAATATATGCAGTGTTACATCAGTAAATTGCTCTCTACTCTTAATCCCGAATACTTGCTGCTTACTGATCGTCATATCGCTACAAATATAATGTGTGGTTTCAATTTTATACAGATTTATGCAAACAACCTGCATATTTAGGGGTTTAAACATTACATCTATAAACAACAACAATTAGATACAAGAACCATGAAAACATTAAAATTATTATGCATGCCCTTGTTACTTAGCTTAGTAATAGTAATGGCATCAGCAACTGACGCGAGTAAAGAGACCGAGCGCATACATGCCGCCGCTAACGTGATCCGCGATTTTGGTAAGATGCGCGAGAGTATCCCGCATGATTTGATCGAGCAATACAGTGGTATTGTGATCATTCCGCACCTGATTAACGCAGGTTTAGGAATTGGCGGTTTACGCGGTAAAGGCGTAGCCATGGTGAAGTTGCCTAACGGCAAATGGAGCGACCCGGTATTCGTAACGCTTACTGGTGGCAGTATCGGCTTGCAGATCGGTGTACAATCAACTGATTTAGTGTTGGTTTTCCGTCATCGTGGTGCTTTGGCTAAGGTTAAAAATGGCGACTTCACCCTGGGTGGCGACGTATCAGTTGCAGCTGGCCCGGTTGGCCGTAGCTCATCTGCCAGTACAGATTACAAACTGGAAGCCGAAGTATACTCATACTCACGCAGCCGTGGTTTGTTTGCAGGTATAACCTTACACGGTTCAAACCTGTCTATTGACAAGCATGCTGACCATGCCTTTTACGGTATGGACTTAAACTCACGCGAGATATTTGAAACTGGTACGAGCACTACGGAAGGTGTTGTTGGCCTAAAAGAAGCTATCAGCCACTTGTAGGCATGTTAGTTTTAAATTTTAAATCCACAAAAAGCCCCGCCTAAAGTGGGGTTTTTTGTTTTGTTTCAGTTTTTGGGTTAGTTCCCAAAGTGTCACTATCACCGGTGTGAAATGGACTTGTAGTATGGCCCAAACACACCTGAACATTCCCGAACAAACTCGAACAAACCCGAACAAGCCGCCGAACACCCGAACGAGCCGAAACATGCAAAATATTGTAAATGAGTGGCTTGAATATACGGGGTTGTTTCATCGCTGAAACAAATTTCGCTGTAAAACGCTAATTTTAAAACAAAAATTAAACATAAGCATGTCGTTTGCCGGCATTCGGGAAACAACATTCCCTATCAAGCTAATATCAACATAACATAATTTACAGGATAACATAACAATTTGATAATCTGCATTTTTCACACTAAAGCGGCTAAAACCATTTCTTTGGGTTAATCAAAAAATTTTCTCACCTAATTATTAATGCTGTAAAATTATGCTCAACGTACTAAGTGCAATCACCCTGCCCTTTATTGGCGAGGTTACTTTAAGCACGTCACTGCTGGTTGTATTTGCAATTTGCCTTATAGCGGTAGTCGGCTTTGAGTTTGTTAATGGTTTTCATGATACCGCCAACGCTGTTGCTACGGTTATCTACACCAAAGCGCTGAAACCGGTTTATGCGATTCCGTGGTCGGGTACTTTTAACTTCCTGGGCGTGTTCCTGGGTGGGGTAGGTGTTGCCATGGGAATCCTGAAGCTGCTCCCGCTTGATGACCTCATGAAACTGCCCGTTGCCGTAGGCGCGTGCTTCGTACTCGCGGTATTGCTGGCTTCTATTTTATGGAACCTGGGTACCTGGTACTTAGGCATCCCATGCTCCAGCTCGCATACGCTTATTGGCGCCATGATCGGCGGTAGCATCGCGTTTACCTTGTACTATCACGGTGCAGGTGTTAACTGGGACAAAGCAAAGGAGATCGGCTTGTCGCTTATCCTTTCGCCACTCATCGGATTTGGGGCGGCTGCGTTGCTGATGCTGCTTTTACGCAAAACTTTAAAAGATTCCGGGCTTTTCCACATCCCGCAAGGCGATAACGATACCCCGCCATTACTCATCCGCGGTTTGCTGATCCTTACCTGTACACTGGTAAGCTTTTTCCACGGCAGTAATGACGGGCAAAAAGGTGTTGGCTTACTGATGCTGATCCTGATCGCGTTTGTGCCTGCACGTTTCGCGGTTAACCATAATAAATCCGACGCGCAGATGCTGGCTTCCTTAAATAAGATCGAAGTATCTATCAATCACGCTAAAGTAACAGGCGATAAAGGCCATGGCCTGGTGCTTGCCAGCGACTCCGCCATTGATAAAGCCAAAGGCTATTTCGCCAGCAAGGCTGATACCGATAAAACATACAAGCTGCGTAAAAAGATCAAAAGCATCCAGAAGGACGTCGCTTCGATATTAACGGCTAAGGATATCCAGTTGGCTGCTGCCGATAAGAAAACGCTTACAGCAGGCACCAAAGACCTGACCGATATGACCGACTGGGCGCCAATATGGGTTATCGCCATGATCTCTATCTCGCTGGGTATCGGTACCATGGTGGGCTGGAAACGTATTGTGGTAACCATTGGCGAAAAAATTGGTAACCAGCACCTGAACTATGCGCAGGGCGCCACATCCGAAATTGTTGCCGCGTCAACCATTGGTTTAAGCACCTGGTTTGGTTTGCCGGTAAGTACCACGCACGTACTATCCAGCGGTATAGCAGGATCCATGATGGCATCGGGCGGTACCAAAAACCTGAACGGTAACACGTTAAAAAATATAGCCTTAGCCTGGATATTAACCTTGCCGGTTTCTATTATATTAGCATTCGGGTTATTTATAGCCTTCCATTTATTTATATAACCAGCATTATTCACATTAAAACATTGAAAAAATGAAACAGATACTTGTTGCTATAGATTTTTCAACCAGCGCGGGCAATGCCATGGAATATGCCATGAACTTGGCTAAGATATTGAACATGGAAGTATGCGCTATACATGCCATTGGCCCAACCGAAGGCATTAACAACAATACCTACAACGCCATTTTTATTGACGATTATTACAATAACAAGCGCCAGGCACTAAAAGACTGGAGCGCCAAATACACCGAACGCGACGAGTTTAAGGAGATAGAAGTAACCTCTGTTTGCGGTGTAGGTTTTTTAAAGAACGTAATAGGCAAGTACATTGAGGAAAACCACGTAGAACTGCTGGTGATGGGTATGACCGGTGCTACCGGTATTGCCGGCATTGTGGGCAGCAACGTAAGCACCGTGGTATCGGTAGTGAAGATCCCGACGCTGATTGTGCCTTTGGAAAGCAAGTTTTCGGGTGTGCCGATCATTACACTGGCGACTGATTACGAAACCCGCCTCTCAGCCGATGACGTAAACGCCCTGAATGAAATGGTGGAAGCCTTTGGCGCGCCAAAAATGCAGGTGCTTTATGTAGCCGAAAAAAGTGGTGCTAAAAACCTGGAAGCCGGCGAGGCCAAACTACAGGAACTGATTAAAAATGTGAACCTGGAGTTTAACTACATAACCGACAGCCGCCCGTTGAATGGCATTATGAAGTTTGTGGAAGAGCACGAAACCGACATCCTGTGCCTGGTAAAACACCACCACGGCATCGTATACCGCCTGTTTAACCGCAGCACCGTAAACCAGATCATGAACAAAACCGTAAAGGCCGTACTGGTACTGCACGAATAATACCTTTCCTTTCCCTTATAACAGAAGAAGCTGCTTTATGCAGCTTTTTTTGTTTGGGGTGGGGTGATATTGTCTGAACCGGAATTTTTAGAATTAATGAATTTATGGAATCCTCCACTGGTTTAAGAGTTAGCGCAGCGATCTTAAATCCACCATGAAAAACAAAGACTCCGTCTGGCATCTGAAACGAAAAACTCTCCGATAAAAAAAACCCCTGGTTTAAGAGTTAGCGCAGCGCTCTTAAATCCATTAAGAAAACAAAGACTCTGTCTGGCGTATGAAACGAAAAGCTTCCACTGGTTAAGAGTTAGCGCAGCGCTCTTAATCCATTGTAAAAAATAAAGACTCCGTCTGGCGTATGAAACGAAAAGCTCTCCAATAACAAACGCTTAAACCAAGTATTTTTATATCTTAGCCTTACAAATCTAAATCTATGGCCAGCCGCTATCATTTTGGCGACAACGAGAAACCACATTTTATAACATTTGCAGTAGTTAATTGGATAGACGTTTTTACAAGAGCGGCAAATGTTCAGGTCCTGCTTGACAGCTTGAAATTTTGCATTGAAAAGAAAGGACTGAAGCTGCATGCCTGGGTAATAATGAGTAACCATGTGCATTTAATAGCATCTGCAAAAGAAGGGATAAAACTGGCTGATATTATGCGCGATATGAAAAAGTTTACCAGTCGGCAAATAATTGCGTCAATAGAACAAAATGAACAGGAAAGCCGTAAAGATTGGATGCTATGGATGTTTAAAAGGGCAGGAGCGAAAAACAAGAATAACGACACCTACCAGTTTTGGCAGCAAGACAATCATCCGATAGAGTTAAGCACAAACCAAATGGTAGACCAGCGGATGGATTACCTGCATACCAACCCGGTAAAGGCTGGTTTAGTTTGGGAGCCGCAACATTATAAATATAGTAGTGCTGTAGATTATTACTCGGCAGAAAGCGGATTGCTAACAATTGAGAAGATCTGATAAACAAAGGAGCGTGGGTGCTTTATCCGGACGGAATCCTGCATTTTCTATTTTAGATTTAAGAGCGCTGCGCTAACTCTTAAACCAGTTGGGAGCAGCGCTCTTAAATCCATTCATAAAAAATAAAGACTCCGTCTGGTATCTAAAACGAAAAGCCCGTCTTATAAACGAATTTCGTTATTATCCGGACGGAGTCCTGCATATCCTAATTTGATTTAAGAGCGCTGCGCTAACTCTTAAACCAGTTGGGGCTTCTGTAAGCAGAAGATTGCCACGCTCCGCTCGCTATGACGGTTAATAAAGATAGCTGCTTCATTTTGCAGCAATGAACTTGCGATCATCCACTCCAAAAAAATGATAAAATAACCTGCCACCTTATTAAAAAACCCTACCTTAGTGTCAACTGTACATATTGATAAATGACTACTATAAAAGCCTGCATATTCGACCTGGACGGGGTAATTGTTGATACCGCCGTATACCACTATAAAGCCTGGAAACGCCTGGCCAACCAGCTTGGTTTTGATTTTACCGAGGAGCAAAACGAAAAATTAAAGGGCGTAAGCCGCACCCGCAGCCTGGAACTGATCCTGCAATGGGGCGGCATCACTAAAACCCCTGCGGAACAAGAGGAACTGGCCACGCTGAAGAATGCCTGGTATGTAGATATGATCAGCCATATGACACCGGCTGAAATTCTGCCAGGTGCCAAGGAGTTTTTAATCGCTTGTCGCGCAGCAGGATTGAAGACGGCATTAGGTTCAGCCAGCAAAAATTCGATGATGATACTGGAAAAGGTGGATATTGTAAACCTGTTTGATGCCGTTATAGATGGCAACAAGGTTACCAAAGCCAAACCCGATCCGGAAGTATTCCTGAAGGGCGCCGAAGCGGTGGGCATTGCACCGGCAGCGTGTGTAGTTTTCGAGGATGCCATAGCAGGCGTGGAAGCAGCGGTAGCAGGCGGCATGAAGGCCGTGGGCGTAGGGTCGCCGGAGGTATTGCATGAAGCTAATTTGGTGATAAGCGGTTTGGATAAGATGAGTTTGGAGAAATTGAAAAGTTTATAAAATTATTCTGTATGTCATTGCGAGGAACGAAGCAATCTCATACTATACAGAGCGGCTAAGCATGTTCGCAATTGCTGATTTCTCGCATGAGATGTTTTTTATCACGATATTAAAATGAAGGATTACATAAAAGTAGACGAGTGGAAGATCATTGAGGAGGGATTTGATCCTCAGCACAATAAAGTATCCGAAAGTATCTTTAGCCTGGGCAATGGCCGGATGGGTCAGCGCGCTAACTTTGAAGAAACTTACAGCGGCGAAACCCTGCAGGGCAACTACGTAGCCGGCGTTTATTATAACGATAAAACCCGCGTGGGCTGGTGGAAAAACGGCTACCCGGAATATTTCAGCAAGGTAATTAACGCTGCTAATTGGATCGGTATTGATGTGGTGATCGATGGCATCCAGCTTGATCTGGCTAAATGCGAGATCAGCAGTTTCCGCAGGGAATTGAACATGCAGGAAGGTCACCTGAAACGCAACTTCACCGCAAAAAATAGTGCGGGAAAAGAGGTTGAGGTAGAATCAACCCGCTTTTGCAGCATGGTTGACGACGAGGCCGGCGCGATAAAATATACCATCACCCCCAAAAACTTCAGCGGAAATATTACCGTAACCCCATTTATTGATGGTGATGTTGTAAATCAGGATGCCAACTATGATGAAAAGTTTTGGGACGAGGTCAGCAAAGTAAGTTTTACCAACGGTGGCCTGGTACATCTTAAAACTAAAAAAACCGGTTTTGATGTGGTTACGGGTATTCTGTATTACATTACCCAAAACGGAGCATCGGTAAACCCATCAGCGGAAGCTATAGAAAGAGAAAAATATGTAGGCGCCAAGGTTGAGCTGCAGGCACAGCAAGGCCAGGCGATCACGGTATATAAATATGCCGCCAACCTGTCGTCGCAAAACCACCCGGTTGAGCAATTGGAGGCTAAACTAAAGGAAACTTTAGATCGCGTAAGCAAAAAAGGTTTCGATACTATGCTTAGCGAGCAAGCCAATTCCTGGGCAGCTAAGTGGAAACATAATGATATCATCATAGAGGGTGATGCATCGGCACAACAAGGCATCCGTTTCAATATATTCCAGTTAAACCAAACCTACACCGGTCAGGATGATCGGTTGAACATCGGCCCCAAAGGCTTTACCGGCGAGAAATACGGCGGCGTTACCTATTGGGATACCGAGGCTTATTGCGTACCTTTCTATCTATCGACCGCAGAGCAGCAGGTGACTAAAAACCTGTTATTGTATCGCTATAAACAACTGCCGCAGGCTTACGAAAACGCGGCGATGCTGGGTTTTAAAGATGGCGCCGCATTGTTCCCTATGGTGAGCATCAACGGTTTGGAATGCCATAACGAGTGGGAAATCACCTTTGAGGAACTGCACCGCAACGGCGCTATGGCTTACGCAATATTTAATTATGTGCGCTACACCGCCGATGAAAGCTATTTGGTTGATTATGGCCTGGAAGTACTGATCGGGATCGCGAGGTTTTGGGCGCAGCGGGTTAGCTGGTCGGCGGCTAAGCAGCAATATGTAATGCTGGGCATTACCGGGCCAAACGAGTACGAGAACAACGTCAACAACAACTGGTATACCAATACTTTAGCCTGCTGGTGCATGCAATATACCACCAAGGTTATTGAAAAAGTTAAGGGTATGGATGAAGCCAAATATAAGGCGCTGGTTACCAAGCTTAACTTTAACGAGCGGGACGAAATAGACAAGTTTATCCACATCATCGAGAATATGTATTTTCCGTATGATGAGCAGCACAAGGTATTTATGCAGCAGGACGGTTACCTGGATAAGGAGCAGATCCTGGTTAAGGACCTGCCTGCATCTGACCGCCCGCTGAACCAGAAATGGAGCTGGGACAGGATATTAAGGTCGTGCTTTATTAAACAAGCGGACGTTTTACAAGGTATCTATTTCTTCGAGGATCAATACGATATCGAAACCATACGCAGGAATTATGATTTTTATGAGCCGCGCACGGTACATGAGTCGTCGTTATCGCCTTGCCTGCATGCCATTATAGCCGCCAAATTAGGCGATGAGGCAAGGGCGTACGAGTTTTATTTACGTACCGCCCGTTTAGACCTGGATGATTACAATAATGATACCGAAGACGGCTGCCACATTACTTCGATGGCGGGCACCTGGATGACGGTTGTGGAAGGCTTCGCCGGGATGCGTGTAAGAGATGGAAAATTATCTTTCAGGCCGTTTTTACCCGGTAAATGGCAATCATTTTCGTTCAATATCGGTTTTCGCGGAGCTTTGCTCAACATTAAAGTAGGCAAGGATGGCGTACTGGTTAAAAATCTTTCGGATATTGAGGCCACTATTTTGGTGGACGACAAGCAATCGCCGGTAAAGGCTAATAGCGAGGTATATATTTAAAATGAAGGAACAAAAATGGTTGCTGATCGGCGTAAGCACTGCGGTATTAGTGGGATTTCTGTTCCGGTTATTATTTGAGATATCATTTCTGCGCTCCTTTACTTCATCCATGAGCATTGGCTTTTTATTTGGTGTGCCCTTTATTATGGGTTTTATTACTGTATTCTTCGCAGAGAAGAGAGACTTAGAAAATGTTACTACGTCGATGTTCACGCCATGGGTATCAATTTTCGCATTGCTCATTGTAACAATATTGTTTAATACCGAAGGGTGGGCCTGTTGGATCATGGCTTTGCCTGTTTTTTTAATTTCGGCAAGTTTTGGCGGATATTTTGCCCGCAAATACCGTGAATGGACAAATAAACGTAATAACGGAATTAAACTTTCACTGATCGTTTTAATACCTTTTATGATCGTTCCGCTGGAAAATCTGGCGGGTAGGTCGTTAACTACTTATAAAGCTTACACCGAAATTGAGATCCACGCCAGTAAAGAACAGATTTGGGGCAATGTTACCCGGGTAAGAGCCATCAAGCAAAAACAAGACAGCGCTTATTTTACACGTTTTCTTGGTTTCCCAAGGCCCATACAAGCAGTTTTAGATACAGAAGCCGTAGGTGGAAAGCGTAAAGCGATATTTGATAAGGGATTGATATTTGACGAACAGGTAACGGCATACGAGCCCTTTAAGCTGATGAGCTTTACAATTCATGCCAATCCGTACACCATACCATCAACAACAATGGATAAGCATATTGTTATTGGCGGAGAATTTTTCGACGTTTTAAACGGTACTTATATTCTTGAACCAGCAGGAAACGGGGAATATAAATTGCGTTTATACAGCAATTTTAAATTACACACCACATTTAATTTTTACGCCCATATTTGGGCAGAGTGGATTATGCGCGACATTCAGAAAAATATACTGAAAATAATAAAGGAACGATCCGAATCAAACACTTAAAATAAGCTATAACTTCATGGGATCATCCTCCTCAACAAATCACAAACTCATCATTTACCAGCTATTGCCCCGTTTATTCGGCAATACAAATACTAACAATAAATACTACGGTTCTATCGAAGAAAATGGCTGCGGAAAGTTTAACGATATTAATGAAAAGGCTTTAAGCGAGATCAAAGCCCTCGGCATCACCCATATCTTTTATACCGGGATCATCGAGCATGCAACCATGACGGATCATTCCCAATTCGGGATCAAAATTGATGATCCGGATGTGGTAAAGGGCAGGGCAGGATCGCCTTACGCGGTGAAGGATTATTATGATGTAGACCCTGACCTGGCGGTTGATGTAAATAACCGCATGGCTGAATTCGAGGCGATGGTAAAACGTACGCACGATTCCGGGCTTAAAGTGCTCATCGATTTTATTCCCAACCACGTATCGCGCACTTATGCTTCTGATGTAAAACCAGCAGGTGTTAAGGATATAGGCCAGGATGATGATAAAAGCAAAAACTTCGACCCGAAAAACGACTTTTACTACATCGGCGGACAGGCATTTAACGTGCCACAGGGTTATAATCCCGGCGGCAATGAATTTCAAAGTCCGCTGAAGGATGGGCATTTCGATGAGAATCCCGCTAAAGCAACTGGTAATGATGTATTCAGCGCGTCGCCATCTATTGATGACTGGTTCGAGACGGTAAAATTGAATTACGGTGTCGACTATTTAGATAACCGGAAAACTTATTTCGACCCGGTACCGCCGCTTTGGAACAAGCTGTTTGATATCCTGTCTTATTGGGCACAAAAGGGTGTGGATGGTTTCCGTTGCGATATGATCGAGATGGAGCCCGTTGAATTTTGGGGCTGGGTGATACCTAAACTCAAAGCCGATCATCCCGACCTGATATTTATTGGCGAGGCCTATCATTACAGCTTGTACAACAAATATATTTTTGATGGCAAGTTTGATTACCTGTACGATAAAACAGGATTGTACGATGCGCTAAAAAAACTCATCCGAAACCAGGGCGATGCCACCAGCTGGGACATTAACAATGTTTGGAACAATGAAACCCGCGGAATTGACGCACATATGCTGCGCTTTTTAGAGAACCATGACGAGGAACGGATTGCCAATAATATTTTCGCGGGAAATCCCTGGCTAGCTGTGCCGGGCATGATCGTTACGGCAACCCTAAATGTTGGCCCGGTGATGATCTATTCCGGGCAGGAGGTGGGCGAACCCGCCGGGCATTCCATGGGTTTCAGCAGCGATACCCGCACCAGTATTTTTGATTATTGCGGGTTGCCCGAGCATCAAAAATGGCTGAATAAAGGCAATTATGATGGCGGACTGTTATCTGAAGATCAAAAAAATCTCCGGGCATTTTATGGCAAATTGTTAAACGTTGTTTTAAACAATGAAGCTTTGCGCGAAGGTAAGTTTTATGAGCTGATGATGGCTAACGAAGGCCAGTCCGGTTTTAATACCCGTTTATACATTTATGCGCGTTATACCGATAAACAACGTGTTTTGGTGATAGTCAATTTTAACAGGAGCCAGCAAAATATTACGGTTAAATTGCCCGATGATTTGCTAAAGCGAATGAACCTTAGCGGCGCTGCAAAATTTAATGACTTATTGAGTGCAACAAATTATAAAGTAAATAATATATTAGACGGCATAAACTTAACGCTTCCGGCAACAAGCGGATTGCTGCTGGAAATTGTCTGAACCTGAATTTTCAGAATTTAAAAATGAACAGAATATATTTGATAGAGAAGAATCAAGTACATCCTAACATTTTTGTAAGTTCGTTAATTCCAGAAATTCAGGTTCAGACAACTAACCAATTACTATTGAACCCATAATTATGGCAAATCGCGTGATCGTTCCCAAACCAAGGCTATCCTTTTGGCAGATCTGGAACATGAGTTTCGGCTTTTTAGGTATACAATTTGGCTTTGCCCTGCAAACCGGTTATGCCAGCCGTATACTCGAAACCTTTGGCGCCGATGTGGGCAATATCTCGCTTTTCTGGCTTGCCGCGCCGCTTACCGGCATGATCATCCAGCCGATCATCGGCCATTACAGCGATCGTACCTGGAATCGTTTGGGTCGCCGTCGACCGTATTTCTTAACCGGGGCATTGCTTTCAGGTGTTGCTTTATGCTTTTTGCCTAACTCATCAGGTTTGGCATTCTTAATTCCGCCGATTATTGTGGGGGCAGGTATGTTAATGGTGATGGACGCCTCATTCAATGTAGCAATGGAACCGTTCAGAGCTTTGGTTGCCGATAATTTACCGGATAGCCAGCATAATATTGGTTTCTCTTTACAAACCTGCTTAATTGGCGTTGGCGCCATTGTAGGATCAGCTTTGCCATCTGTTCTGGTGGAGTGGTTCCATGTGCCTTCGGTGGCTGCAAAAGGCATCGTACCGGATAACTTATTATACTCCTTCTACTTCGGCGGGATCGTTCTCGTAGCCTGTATTGTTTGGACGGTAGTAAAAACAAAAGAGTATCCGCCCGAAGTTTACGCCACCTTCCACGCGGATGAACCCGAGGAAACTGTTAAAAAAAGTGGCATCTCCGAATTTATATACGATCTGAAAAACATGCCGAAAACCATGAAACAATTGGGTGTGGTACAGTTTTTCTCATGGTTTGCGCTGTTTTCTATGTGGGTATTCACCACCCCGGCTATTGCCGCGCACGTGTATAATATATCGGCAGGTGATACCTCATCCAAAGGTTTCAACGAAGCCGGTAACTGGGTAGGGACTATGTTTAGCGTATATAATGCGGTTTCAGCCATTTATGCGCTTTCATTACCGTGGATCGTGAAGCATACCAACCGTAAACGTACCCACGCGTTCTCGTTGGCAATGGGCGGTATTGGGCTGATCTCCATATTCTTTATTCATAACCACTATTTATTACTGCTGCCGATGGTAGGCGTAGGCCTGGCCTGGGGCAGTATATTGGCAATGCCTTACGCGATATTATCAAGCTCTATACCTGCCAAAAAGATCGGTATATACATGGGCCTGTTCAATTTCTTTATCACCTTCCCGCAGATCGTTAACAGCTTAACCGGCAGTTTGATCGTTAAATATGTGTTTAATAGTCAGGCTATTTATGGTTTGGTAATGGCTGGCGTGTTTATGTTTTTGGCAGCGGTGTCGGTGCTATTTGTGGAGGACAGCAATAGCATCAATATTATTGAGACTGGCTTTGAGCCGGAAGTGAAGACGATAGCGTAATTGTCTGAACCTGAATTTATTAAATTTAAGAATGAGCAGAATAATAATGCTATTCGACAAATTCATTAATTCAACAAATTCCGGTTCAGACAACACTTTCCTGCGTTAGTGATAGGAGCGCATTGCACGGCCCCCTTCTGCCAGCGGGAAACGCCCAAACATCGCTAACCCAAATGACCCAATGAAAGCGTAGCGAATGAACCAATGACAATGACAACCGTATTTGGCACAATTATAGATTTATATATAATCAGATAATCGTATCTTGCGTATAAGAATATATGCTAATGCGCTTTTTTTTATTTGCTAATTAATTTAAATGGAAGAGAATATACTTAATACAGATTTGTTAGTCAGTAAGATAGTTGAAGAAGATATACCATTTCAACACGTTAACAACCCTGCTGCCGATATAAAACCCGTTATAAAAAAATATTTGGGTGTCCCCAACAAAGCTGAAAAAACGGGGAATAAAATCTACTTTAGTGACGGTGACGCCAAAGTAGAGGTTACTGTTGTTACCGAAGAGATCATCCGTGTGCGCCTGGCGCCGCATGGTGTGTTTTTGGAGGAGTTTTCATATGCAGTACCGGCACTATCAAACAAGGGCGTTAAGTTTGAGCTGCTCGAAACCGAAACAGAGTTTTTAGTATCTACCAAGGTGGTAAACTGCCACATCCGCAAAAAAGATTTCTTTATTTCCTTCTCCGATAAAACCAATCACGTTACCAGCGCCGATGCCGTGCCTATGCACTGGGAGGAGAATGTGAAATTTGGCGGTTATTATGTATTCTGCACCAAAACCTGCCAGTCAGAGGAAAGCTTTTTTGGTTTGGGCGACAAGCCGACCGAGTTTAACCTTCGTGGTAAACGCTTAAAGAACTGGAACACCGATGCCTATTCTTTCAACTGGAACCAGGATCCACTATACAGGAGTATCCCTTTTTACATCAGCCTGAACGATGATATAGCGCACGGTATCTTCTTTGATAACACTTTTAAAGCACAATTTGATTTCGGCGCAGAGGATAAAACCAAAACCAGTTTTTGGGCAGATGGCGGCGAATTGCAATACTATTATATCCACGGCCCGCATATGATGGATGTGGTAAAAAATTACCACCTGTTAACTGGTACCCATCCAATGCCACCGCTTTGGGCTTTGGGCTACCACCAATGCCGCTGGAGTTATTACCCGGAAACCAAGGTTAAAAAAATAACCAGGGGTTTCCGCGAAAATAAGATCCCGTGTGATGGTATCTATTTAGATATAGATTACATGGATGGCTACCGCTGCTTTACCTGGAACCACAAATACTTCCCCGATCCTAAAAAAATGATAGCCGAATTAGCGGCTGATGGTTTTAAAACAGTCGTAATTATTGATCCGGGCATTCGTGTGGATGATAACTACGAAGTATTTAAACAGGGCAAGGAGAACAGGTATTTTTGTCGCCGGAGCGATGACTATTTTATGGAGGGCCATGTTTGGCCGGGCCGTTGCCAGTTCCCTGATTTTACCAACCCCGAGGTACGTACCTGGTGGGGCGGTTTATTTGATGAGCTGGTTGAAATGGGCGTTGCCGGTGTTTGGAACGATATGAACGAGCCGGCAGTTTTCGGTGCGGGCACTTTCCCGGATGATGTGCGGCATCAATATGACGGTTACCGCGGTTCGCACCGTAAGGCACACAATATTTATGGTATGCAAATGGTACGCTCAACTTACGAGGGCTTACGAGCACTGATGAAAAACAAGCGTCCATTTACCATTACAAGGGCTGGATATTCAGGTGTACAGCGCTTTTCGTCGGTATGGACCGGTGATAACGTAGCCAGCTGGGAGCATTTAAAGTTGGGTAATATCCAGTGCCAGCGTTTATCGGTATCAGGTATCCCGTTTTGTGGTACAGATATCGGCGGTTTTAGCGGCGAGCCCGATGGCGAACTATTCACCCGCTGGATCCAGATGGGTACTTTCTCGCCATTTATGCGCGCTCACTCCGCTGGTGATACCAAGGAGCGTGAGCCATGGAGCTTTGGCGAGCCGTTTACTGCTATCAATCGTAAATTTATTGAGTTAAGATATAAACTGATCCCATATTTATACTCTACTTTCTGGGAGCATCACCGTTACGGCTTCCCGATCCTAAGGCCGGTGGTAATGCAGGAGCAGGATGTGCTGCTGAACCATTTCCGCCAGGATGAGTTTACTTATGGCGATAAAATATTGATCTGCCCTGTTTTAGAACCCGGACAAACCAGCCGCAAGGTGTATCTGCCTAAAGGTAAATGGTTCGACTTTTGGACTAATGAAAGTGTAGATGGAGGTAAAGAAGTAAATGTACAAACACCGCTTGAAATTATTCCGATTTTTATAAAAGCAGGTTCTGTTATACCTGAATACCCGGTAATGCAGTATGTTGGTGAAAAAGAAATTACTGAAGTAAAACTGAATATTTATTATAGCGAATATGAAGTAAACTCTTTCCTGTTTGAGGATTATGGCGAAACATTTGCCTATGAGCAGGATATATACCTGGAGAAAAAATTTGTGGTAAACAGTAACACTCAGGGCATGACCATTGAGCAAAGCATGGAAGGTTTGTACACCCCGCGTTATGAAGGCTATCATTTTAACCTGATGGGTTTACCATTTAAACCTTACAAAATTGTAGCGGATGGTAAAGAAATAACTGATTTTAGTATTGATAAAAATAAAAATATCGAGTTTATGTTCAGCAAGAACTTTAAGCATATCGAAATTTTGAAGAGGTAAATAAGGTTCATCCAATGAAAACGGGAGTCGATAAAGAAGTGTATTAGCGCGGGTGTTTTATTGCCTTATTAATAAATGATTTAGTGAAAAAGGGGTGTGTTTTTTAAAATTAAATAACACACCCCTTAATTATTTTTGTTATAGTACCAACCGAAAACAATACAGTTAAAAAAATTGCTTTGCATAAGTTAAAAAATCATGCTGAAGTTTGCCTGATTAATATTTAGATTGCAAAAACCCGGTATTCAGGATTCGGTACCGAAATTATAACTAAAATGGCCAAAAAAAAAGTTGAACCATCAAACGAAGAAGCAGTAAAAAAATTAACAATTAAAAAAACTGCGCCAGCTAAAACCTCAACAATAACCGAAAAGCCCGTAAAAAAGGCGCCTGCAAAAAAAGCGGTTGAGTCCGAAATTACTGAACCTGTAATTTTACAGCGTGTTGAACCATACAGCCGTTTTACCGATTTTGATGTGCATCTTTTTCAATCGGGCAAGCACTATAAGCTTTATGAAAAATTTGGTTCGCACGTAATTGAATACAAAGGCGTTGTTGGTACCTACTTTGCTGTTTGGGCGCCAAATGCGCAATATGTTTCTGTTACCGGTAACTTTAACTATTGGGACAGGGGTACACATAAGCTCAACGCGCGCTGGGATTCTTCAGGCATTTGGGAAGGTTTCATCCCGCATATTGGCGTTGGCGAGGTCTATAAATATTTCATTAAATCAGCAGGCGGGCAAGAGCTTGAAAAAAGCGATCCTTTTGCGCTTCGCTGGGAATTGCCGCCAAGCACAGCATCTATCGTAGTAGATACTTATTATGAGTGGACCGATAAAGAATGGATGGCTACCCGTTATGAGCACAACGCATTAGATAAGCCATACTCGGTTTATGAAATGCACCTTGGCTCATGGGCAAGAAACCCTGAAAGCCCGGATGAGTTTTTAACTTACCGCGAACTGGCAGCTAAATTAGTGCCTTACATACAGGAAATGGGCTTTACGCATGTGGAGTTTATGCCGATAATGGAGCATCCGTATTATCCGAGCTGGGGCTACCAGATCAGCGGTTTTTATGCGGCATCCTGCAGGTACGGCTCTCCGCAGGACCTCATGTTTTTGATAGAGGAACTGCATAAAGGCGGTATTGGTGTTATTTTGGATTGGGTTCCTTCGCATTTCCCTGGTGACGCACATGCCTTATACAATTTTGATGGTACGCATTTATATGAGCATGCCGACGTTCGCAAAGGGTTTCACCCCGACTGGAAATCATATATTTTTAACTATGGCCGTAACGAGGTTAGGGCATTTTTAATCAGTAACGCATTGTTCTGGCTTGATCGTTACCACGTAGATGGCTTACGTGTGGATGCGGTGGCATCTATGCTATACCTCGATTATTCCCGCAAGCATGGTGAATGGGAGGCCAACATTTTTGGCGGTAATGAGAATCTGGAAGCCATATCATTCCTAAAAGAATTTAATGAAGCTGTTTACAGTCATTTTCCGGATACGCAAACCATTGCCGAAGAATCAACTTCGTTTTCTGGTGTAAGCCGCCCGGTTTATTTAGGTGGTTTAGGCTTCGGTATGAAATGGATGATGGGCTGGATGCACGATTCTATTAATTACTTTAAAGAAGACCCGATCAACCGCAAATATCATCACAACGAGATCACATTCAGCCTGATCTATGCTTTTACCGAAAATTTTATGCTGCCTTTCTCGCATGATGAGGTGGTTTATGGCAAAGGTTCCATGCTGCGCAAAATGCCGGGTGATGAATGGCAGCAATTTGCTAATTTAAGGTTATTGTACAGTTTTATGTTTACCCACCCGGGAACTAAGCTATTATTTATGGGCGCCGAATTTGGCCAGGGCGATGAGTGGAACTTCCAGCAGTCGTTGCAGTGGTATGTGCTGCAATACCCTAGCCATATCGGTATAAAAGAAACTGTTAAAACGCTTAATAAACTATACAAGTCGCAACCGGCATTGTATGAAAAAGGATTTGATTCAACCGGTTTTGAATGGATCGACGGCGGTAATGCAAATGATTCTATATTAGTTTATGCGCGTAAAGGCCTAAACAGCGATGATGACCTGGTAGTTGTTTTAAATATGACCCCGGTTGTACGTTACGATTTTAGGGTTGGAGTGCCTGAAGCGGGTGAGTGGAAAGAAATATTTAACTCCGATGCAGAAGAGTTCTGGGGTACCGGGATCATTAACTCGAGCTCAATAAATAGTGAAAAAGTTAACTGGCATGGGCGTGAAAATTCTATCAATATCACGATACCACCATTAGCCGCAGGCATATTTAAAAGGGTTAAATAAAAGCAACCCTGCAATGTCATTCTGAGCGCTCTTATCCTCAGAATGACAAGCTTAATTACCACTGCCCAATTACCCAATTATATCAAAGCAAATAAAATGAGCAAACAATTCGTTTATCTATACCTGGTAGGTGGCCTCATCGCCATAGGCGTCTTTATTTTCGACCTGTTAAATATTACGCCGGCCAAAATGTCTGCCGGTAGATGGGCGCTGGATATAGGCCCGGTCATCCTGTTCCTTTACCTATGCTTCAAAACTTATCATGAGAAAAAGGACAAAGAGTTAATGTAAAGTAAAAAATGCAATTAATCTCTAAACCCCAGTCTCTAATCTCTGCGACTTAGCGAATCCAAAGCCTATCCAGCATAAAAAACACAGCGAAAACAACACTGGCAATTCCGTTAGTAGTCATAAAGGCAAAGTTAACACGGCTTAAGTCATTAGGTTTAACCAACAAATGCTGATAGATCAGCATCGAGCAAAAGAAAACGATCCCAATAAAATAAGGGATCCCAACGGGCGTATAAAACACCGGCATAATTACAAACAAAGCCGACAGCACATGTAAAAATGTTGACAGGCGCAAAGCTTTCACTTTACCCAAATAAGCGGGTATAGAGTGCAGATGTTCATGTACATCAAAGTCGATATCCTGCAAAGCATAAATAATATCAAAACCACTAACCCAGCATAATACTGATAGCGAGAAGAACACCGGCGTAGCCGCGAAATGCCCGGTCACCACCAGATAAGCGCCAATAGGGGCAAGTGCCAATCCCAATCCCAAAACCAGGTGACAAAGCGCAGTAAAACGCTTGGTAGCACTATACCCAAGTACCACGACCAACGCTATAGGCGACAGGAAAAAACAAAGGGTATTGATAAAATAAGTTGTAGTAATAAACAGCAGGCAATTTACAATGGTAAAGGTCAAAGCTGATTTAGGGCTGATCCTGCCGGATGGAATATCACGTTGTTTGGTCCGCGGGTTTTTTGCATCGATGTCACGGTCCAGGTAACGGTTAAATGCCATCGCTGAATTACGAGCGAAAACCATGCACAAAACCATCATCACCAGCTTTAGCCAGTCAAAGTGGTATTGGGTAGTAGTCACTGCCAAAAAAAAGCCGATAAATGCAAACGGCATAGCAAAAATGGTATGCGTAAATGTAACTAATGATAGATATTTTTTCATGTATGTAATATTCTAAAAAGTTCCCCTCTCAAGCGGGGAACCGAACGTTTTCGGTACCTCAAAATGATGATTGATCTCGCCGATAAACCCTAAAATCTCGTCCCGGCCCATCATCGTTTCGGATGAGGTTATATAGTAACCCGGTGCTTCTTCAAAAGTTGCCAGCAAGGCTTTTTTAAACTTGGCCACATTCTGGTCTGTTTTTAAGCTGGATTGCTTGTCGGCTTTAGTAAACACCAAAACAAATGATAAGCCTTTTTCGCCCAGCCAGTTGCAAAACTCCAGGTCGATCTTTTGCGGCTCAAGGCGGCTGTCGATCAGTACCATTACGCATTGCAGGCTCTCACGTTTATCCAGGTAGGAGTGGATGAACTTATCCCAATCCGCTTTTTTACTTTTGGAGGCGCGTGCATAACCGTATCCCGGTAGATCCACAATATACCAGCTATCATTGATCAAAAAATGGTTGATCAGCTGAGTTTTACCCGGCGTTTGCGAGGTTTTAGCCAAACCCTTTTTCTGTACCAGCATGTTGATCAGGCTGGATTTACCAACGTTTGATCGGCCGATAAAGGCATATTCGGCTTTAACCGGTGGCGGTAGCTTTGATATTTGGGTATTACTGCAAATAAACTCGGCGGTTTTTACAATCATTGTGCAAAGATAGCAATTAGAGATTAGTTAATTAGCGGTTAGAGATTAGTTGAACTTCGCCTGTTCAATCATCTTGATACATCTTACCAAACGATTACAAATATACATGTTTAAACATGTATATTTGTATATAAGATTTTAGCTAATCATTGCCGTCATTTTTAAGTGACGGATTACAAAAACAAACATCCGGCTAAGCCGGATATTAAACATAACATAATGGACAATTACACCATACCGGCACAAACCCGCATAGGGCACGTGCATTTAAAAGTAAGCGACATCCAAATATCATTGGATTTTTATTGCGGATTGTTAGGCTTCGAAGTGATGACCATGTATGGCGACCAAGCCGCGTTCATATCAGCAGGAGGTTACCATCACCATATCGGTTTAAATACCTGGCAAAGCAAAGGCGCGCCGCCGGCACCTGAGTATGCGCCCGGTTTATTCCACACCGCGATTTTATATCCTGAAAGAAAAGACCTGGCAGTAATCCTGCAACGGCTTATTGATGCCAGATACCCAATCAACGGCGCATCCGATCACGGTGTATCCGAAGCCATTTATTTGGATGATCCCGACAAAAATGGCGTCGAACTGTACTGGGATCGGCCTAAAGAATTCTGGCCATTGGATGCTGATGGAAAATTAACCATGTATACACGGGCGTTGGATGCGCAGGGCTTATTGGCTTTGGCGAAATAGTTCAGTAGTTCATTAGTTTATTGGTACTTGCACTTGCGATGTAAATTATACAAACCAATGAACTAATGAACCAGTGAACCAATGAACCAATTCATTATCTTTGCCCTCAATGAGCGAAATTATAACACCCTACCAGGACGATCAGGTTGCAAAAAAAACACAGGTGGCGGATATGTTCAATAACATATCAAAAACCTATGATTTCCTGAATCACTTTTTATCATTAGGCATCGATATCATCTGGCGTAAAAAAGCCATTAACGAACTTAAAAAGGATAACCCGCAACTGATACTGGATGTTGCCACCGGTACCGGCGATTTCGCTTTTGAGGCTTTAAAGATCCTCAACCCTGAAAAAATAGTAGGTGTTGATATTTCGCAGGGTATGCTCGATATCGCGCAGCAAAAAATAACAAAACGCGTGTTAGGCGATAAATTCTCCATTAAATTAGGCGACTCCGAAAAATTGCCTTTCGAAGCTGATGAGTTCGACGCGGTAACTGTTGCTTACGGCGTGCGTAATTTTGAGAATTTGGAAGTTGGTTTGGCTGATATCCACCGCGTACTAAAACCGGGCGGTAAAGCAGTTATTTTGGAGTTCTCTAAACCAAGACGATTCCCGATAAAGCAACTATATAATTTTTATTTCAGCTATGTTACGCCGGGTATTGGTAAGCTATTTTCTAAAGATGCAAGGGCATACAGTTATTTGCCGGAGTCGGTTGCCGCATTTCCGGATGGTGAAAGATTTGTGAACCTGATGCAGAAAGCAGGCTTTAAAAATACCAAACATAGGCCTTTAACGTTTGGTATCTGTTCAATTTATACAGGCGTTAAATGATTAAATGCTACTTAGCTATTGTTGCCTTATTGTTTTGCTGTAATTTATTACACGCACAGGATAACCCGCCCGCCTGGGCAGGCGGTGCCGATCAGCGCGACCTTAGTTTTGGGTTCTCATTTTCATACGTTGACAATTACTACAAGATCCTTAAAAAGCCAAACTGGCAATTACCATTTCTCGATCCTGAAAACGATAATAAACCTGTAACCAGCAATGCCACCAGCATTAGCTCAAAAAATACACCAGGTTTTGCGGTTGGTTTTTTAACCCGGTATGATTTTACCGAGCATTTTGAGGTTCGACTAACACCCTCATTAATCTTTGCGGACCGTAGTTTAACTTATATGTATGTAAATCCGTCGGATGATGTTACCAAAACGGTGCAAACCACCACGGTTGATGTTCCGCTGGCGATAAAAATTAAGTCGGACAGGCATGGCGATTTCAGGGGCTATTTGATAGGCGGATTAAAATATTCCTATTCCATTGGTGCCAAAGCCAATAGTGATGATAACGAGGCGCTGGTTGACCGCACAGTTAAAAACGTAGCTAATTATACCTCGTACGAAGCCGGTGTTGGTTGTGATATTTACTTTGAATATTTCAAGCTCTCGCCCGAGTTAAAGATCTCAAACTCTTTTGGTAACGTGTTGCTTCCCGAGGCGCAGCCTTATTCGTCACCTATCAGTAAATTATTCCTGCATACGCTGATGATCAACCTTTACTTCGAATAGTTGCTTAAAAAAAACTAATTTCGTGGCTGATAGTTATCATTACCTATGGCTAAAATTGCATTAATAACCGGCGCCACTGCTGGAATAGGCGAGGCGACCGCGGAGTTGTTTGCCCGCGAAGGATATAATTTGATACTGACAGGCCGCCGGGCCGACAGGTTAGATAAACTGGCTGCTCATCTTAACAAAAAATATAACGTTGAGGTGGCTACTTCATCATTTGATGTAAGCAACCGTGCCGAGGTAGTCGAAAACCTGGAAGGCCTGCCGGCCAAATGGAAAAAAGTAAATGTACTGGTAAACAATGCCGGACTAAGCCAGGGCCTTGACCCGATTGACAAAGGCGATATGGACGACTGGGACCGAATGATTGATACCAATGTTAAAGGCCTTTTGTATGTAACCAAGATCGTTTCCAACTGGATGATCACCAACGGGCATGGTCACATTGTTAACATAGGTTCGATTGCCGGTAAAGAAGTTTATGCAAACGGAAATGTTTACTGCGCGTCCAAGCACGCGGTTGATGCTTTAAGCAAAGGCATGCGGATAGATCTGTTGCCACACGGTATTAAAGTTACAGCTATTCATCCGGGAGCTGTGGAAACTGAGTTTTCTGTAGTTCGTTTCAAGGGTGATGAAAAACGTGCCAAAAAGGTTTATGAAGGCTTTGATGCTTTGGCTGCTGTTGATATTGCAGAAACCATCTGGTTCGCGGTATCGCGCCCGGCGCATGTGAACATTAACGAACTGATCGTAATGCCAACCGCGCAGGCAAATGCCGGAACTATTTTTAGGAAATAAATATTAATGTGCAGATCAAAAAGTATGTGCAGATGATAAAATCCGAAATCGTAAATCTAAAATCCCAAATCATAAATGTCATTAATCACACAAATAGACCAGGATATAAAACAAGCCATGTTGGCTAAGGATGCTGATAAACTGCGCGGCTTACGCGCAATTAAATCGGCTTTATTGCTGGCCCGTACCGAAAAAGGTGCTTCCGAAGAAATTACCCCCGATGCTGAAATTAAAGTTTTACAAAAACTGGTAAAGCAGCGCAGGGAATCGGCCGAGATCTATAAAACACAAAACCGTGAAGACCTTTACCAGGTTGAGATGGAAGAGTTGCAGGTAATAGAGGCTTATTTGCCAAAACAAATGAGCCACGAAGAGGTTGAAGCTTATTTAAAGGACCTGGTAACGCGCGTAGGTGCAACATCGGTTAAAGATATGGGTAAAGTAATGGGTGCTGCCAATAAAGAGCTTGCCGGCAAAGCCGACGGCAGAACAATATCGGAAGTGGTGAAGCAATTGCTGAATTAGTTGACTGGTTGATTTTGTGATTGGTGAGTAGTTAAATAAAAACTCAATCGACTAATTTAACTTAATCAACCAAAAAAGCTTGTAACTCAACTTCAATAAGCTATTTTTATAGCATAATAAATAAGCGAAGGGTTAAACTTGATTTTTTAGTTAACGCTTATTTTATTTTAACGTATACATTTATATGAGTTTCGTACTTAAAGAGCAAAACGGTTTTAGTTTTATTGATGAGGGTGAGGGCGAAGTGTTGTTGTTGTTGCACGGTTTAATGGGGGCGTTAAGCAACTGGGAAGAGGTGGTAAGCGAGTTTAAAACGCAATACCGTGTCATCATCCCGATGCTGCCGATTTATGACCTGCCTTTGCTTACTACCGGTGTAAAAACCATAGCCAAGTACATACACAAGTTTGTTAAATATAAAAAGCTCAGGAATTTTACCATTATAGGTAACTCACTGGGTGGCCATGCGGGTTTAATATATGTTTTATCGCATCCCACGTTTGCCAAAGCATTGGTATTAACAGGGAGCTCGGGTTTATACGAGAACTCTTTTGGCGGATCATTCCCGCGGCGCGAGAGTTATGATTTTATAAAGGAAAAAGTTGAATTTACTTTTTACGACCCGAAAACAGCTACAAAGGAATTGGTTGATGAAGTGTTCGCAACTGTAAATGACCGCCACCGCGTGGTTAGAATATTGGCAATGGCCCGTTCGGCTATGCGCCATAACATGCAAAAGGAACTGGAGAAGATCCACATCCCGGTAGGTTTAATATGGGGTAAAAACGATAAAGTAACACCGCCTGAGGTAGCTGAAGAGTTTCATCAGTACATACCGCAGTCGGAGTTGATCTGGATAGATAAATGCGGGCATGCGCCAATGATGGAGCAACCCGAAGAGTTTAACAAGGCATTAAAAGGGTTTTTACAAAGAAAAGGAATATAATATGCTTGCAGCTGAGTTAATTGCCGATACGATACCACATGTACATACCTCTGACACCGTTCAAAAGGTAGTTGAGCGCATGATGGAATTTCGTGTAAGGCACTTGCCAATTGTAAACGAAGAACAATTCCTGGGGCTGTTAGCCGAAAATGACCTGGTAAATATTACTGACAACCAGACAGAAGTGGGTGCACTAGGTTTATCGCTGGTTAATCCTTATGTATTGGAGGATCAGCATATTTATGATGTGATCCGCCTGTTTTATGAGCAGCAGTTAACCGTGGTTCCCGTGCTTGATATTAAGAAAAATTATTTAGGCATGATATCCATCAATGCCATGAATGAATATTTTGCCCGTTTAACTTCGGTTTCGCAGCCCGGTGGCATCATTGTACTGGAGATCAATAACAAGAATAATTCTTTGGCCCACATGGCGCAGATTGTGGAATCGGATAACGCGCAGATCTTAAGCTCCTACGTTTACCAGCATCCACATTCAACCCGGATGGAAGTTACGCTAAAAGTTAACAAACAAGATATATCGGCCATTATAGCTACCTTTTTACGCTACGAATATGATATAAAGGCCACCTTTAATCATACCGGTGATAATGATAATTCAAGGGATCGCTACGATTCATTGATGAATTATTTAAACTTATAAAGCCCATTTTCGATAGACTATAGACCATAATGTTTGAAAAGATATAATTAAAAAAACTATCACTTTATTACATGGTTAACATACCATTACTATAGACCATGGACTATTGTCTATCGAACCCAAAAGAAAATGAGAATAGCAATATACGGCAGGCAATTTAATAACGATGCTTTACCACTGGTACAGCAGGTTTTTGATAATCTTGCCCATCACGAAGTTGAGATCTACGTACACCATCAGCTTAATGAGTACATCACCGATAAAATAAATACACCGCAATACCATGTTCTGAATGCCGGCGATACCATAAAAGGCTTCATTGATATTTTTTTAACACTTGGCGGGGATGGTACCTTACTGGATATGGTAAACGTGATCCGTGATACAGGTGTTCCTGTTATCGGTATCAACTTCGGCAGGCTTGGTTTTTTGGCTAGTATCAACAAAAGCGATATCGCTGCTGCTATACATGCAGTGGTTCACGGCGATTATACGTTAGACAGCCGCGAACTTATCGGCATCGATTCCGACCAGGAGATCTTCGGTGATGATAACTTCGCGCTAAACGATATTACTATCCACAAACGCGATGATGCGGCAATGATCATTACCCGTGTGTACCTTGATGGAGAATTTTTAAATGCCTATTGGGGTGATGGTATTATTATTTCAACCGCTACAGGTTCAACAGCCTATTCGTTAAGTTGTGGTGGCCCTATTATTTTTCCGCAGTCGAATTGTATTGTAATAACACCTGTTGCTCCTCATAATTTAAATGTAAGGCCGGTTATTTTACCTGATACCTGTGAACTTTCATTAGAGGTGGAATCGCGCAGCAATAATTACCTGGTAACCTGCGATTCACGTACTGAAACGGTGGAGAAAGTGGTTCGGTTTAAAATTCATAAGGCCGGGTTTGTATTAAATTTGGTTAGGTTGAATAATGAAAGCTATTTAACTACGTTAAGAAACAAATTATTGTGGGGACTTGATGCCCGCAATTATTAAATTTGCTTGATGTTCAAATTTGCCGCAGTTATACTTTTAATCTTCATCTCGTTTAATTTGCAGGCTCAAACCTGGGAAGTTGGCCTGGCCGGGGGAGGTGCGGCCTACATGGGCGATCTTAATCCGAATAATCCTTTAAAATTTAGCGGCGGTGCAGGCAGTGTGTTTTTAAAACGAAACTTTAATGCCTATTTGTCGGCGCGTTTAACTTATACTTACGGTTCCATCAGCGCAGCCGATAGCAATTCAACCAATCAGCAGTTTCGTGATCGTAATTTGAGTTTTACCGATCATTTAAGCGAATTAAGCGTGATTGGTGAATTTAATTTTATGAATTACATTCCTGATGTGAGTCATAACAGGTACACGCCATTTTTTTACCTGGGTATTGCTTCGGTACATTACAACCCAACCACTATCTACAACGGGAAAAAGTATGATCTGAGGCCGCTTGAAACTGAGGGCCAGGCTAACCCATATCCGGGCAGTGCCATCGCATTTCCTTATGGAGTGGGTATTAAGTATAATATAACCGGCAAATGGAATTTAATAGCCGATATTGGGTATCGTCAACCCAATACTGATTACCTTGACGATGTTGCAGGTACATATCCTAACCCGGGTAAACTATCAGGGGCTACCGCCCGGGCTTTATCAGATCGTTCCGGCGAAAAAACGGGTATATATATAGGTACGCCTGGCACTCAGCGCGGAGATATGCGTAGCCGCGACACTTATATGTTTGCACAGTTTACCATATCTTACACCTTCGTTACTCAGAAGTGCTATTTTGAAGAATAAGAGGTTTGATGATTCAACCGAAAAACTGACAGTGTTTACGCTATAGCCATTTGCTCAATTACTCAATCACCACTCACTCAATCGGTCAATATCTTTCGGTAACAAAATCTTTTCCCCCTCATACTAAAAAAAACGTAATTAAGTTTTACCTTTGTACCCTGAAAAAATGGGCAAACTGCGTTAAAAAACTAAGTTATGCCAATCATTTTAACATATATTAACTAACGGCATTTATTAATTATCATACTTTTGAGCAAGTTTTTACTAATAGCAAGTATTTGTACCCTTAACTGCGGCTTTTAATAATTGACACATAAAAATGGGATATCAGGATCAGATTGATTTGTCAAAATTGCCGCAGCATATCGCTATCATTATGGATGGCAATGGCCGTTGGGCTAAAGAAAAGGGCAAATTAAGAATATTCGGCCATCATAACGGTGTGTTATCAGTTAGGGATGTTGTTGAGGGGAGCTGCGATGTGGGTTTAAAGTACCTTACATTATATACCTTCTCATCCGAGAACTGGAACCGCCCAAAACTGGAGGTTATGGCCATTATGGAACTAATGGTAAGTACTATTCATAAAGAGATTGACAACTTTATGAAAAAGAATGTACGCCTTAATGCCATTGGTGATTTGGCCATGCTGCCTGAAAGAGCTTTTAAGGAACTAAATAATGCCATTGCTAAAACTGCCGGCAATACCGGGCTTGTACTTACGTTAGCGTTAAGTTACAGTTCGAGAAGAGAAATTTTAAACGCGGTTAAAAAAATTGTGGGTAAGGTGCAGGCAGGTGAATTAAGTATTGAGGATATTAACGAAGAAGTTTTTGATAATAACCTTTTTACAAGTGGTATGCCCGACCCTGAGCTATTGATTAGAACCAGCGGAGAAAACCGCATAAGTAATTACTTGCTTTGGCAAATAGCTTATGCTGAATTGTATTTTACAACTAAATTATGGCCCGATTTCCGCAAGGAAGATTTATTCGAAGCTATTCTTGATTATCAGAAACGGGAGCGCCGTTTCGGCCTGATCAGTGAACAGGTTAATTAAATTTTTGCTTTTAACACTTTTTAACAACTGTATAAATTATTTTTAGCCACTTAAATATTCGAATGAATAAATACCTATTTGCTATTCTTTTCTCTGTTGTGAGTACTGCTGCTATGGCGCAGGTTCCCCAAGCCAGGCAGTCGTTGTTCAAAAATTCGGTACCGGCTGATAGTTTAAGTTATCTTAATCCTAAAGATTATATTATTGGTGGTATTACTGTAACCGGTACTAAAAACCTGGATAAGGATGTATTGATAACCATATCAAAACTTTCTAAAGGAGATCGTATCAACTTACCCGGCGAAGCAAATGCCACAGTTATTAAAAACTTGTACAACCAGGGCCTTTTTGATGATGTTAAGCTAAACATTACAAAAATGCTTGGTGATACCATATTTTTAGAAATAGCGGTACACGAATTACCCCGCTTATCAAAATTTCATATTACCGGTATACGTAAAGGCGAAATTGAAGACATACAGAAAAGTTTAAGTGATAAAACTGGTAAAATTGTAAACCAGAATTTAATAAGCACCAGTACTGCCATAATTAAGAAACATTTTAATGAGAAAGGTTTTTTAAATACAACAGTAGTGATGACCCAGCGTACCGACCCGGGTGATGCGAACAGTATAATTGTTGATGTAGTTATTGATAAGAAAACGAAAGTGATGATCAATAGTGTCACCTTTGAAGGCAATAAAGCGTTTTCTGCAAAAAAATTAAGAAAATATTTAACCAAAACACGCGAGAGGAGATGGTATAATCTTTTTGGTTCAAAAAAATTCAAATCGGACCAATACCAGGAGGATAAAGATAACCTGGTACAACAAATGCAGGACAAAGGTTATCGTGATGCTGCAATTATCAGTGATTCGGTATGGAAAAATGATTACCAAACAGTAAACATTAAAATAAAAGTACACGAAGGGCCTAAGTATTATTTCGGTAATATCAAATGGTCTGGCAACGCGAAATATTCAAGTGATATTTTAAACAGGATATTGCGTATTAAAAAAGGTGATGTATTTAGTGAGGACGAACTAACCAAAAGGTTATCTGGCCCAACACCTAACAGTGATGACGTATCATCATTATATTTAAATGATGGTTATTTAACCTTCAGTCCTGATCCTGTTCAAACCAGGATATACAATGACACCGTAGATCTTGACCTGCGTGTATACGAAGGCCCGCAATACACAATTAACCGTGTTATTTTAAAAGGTAATGATGTAACCAACGATAAAGTGGTTATGCGCGAGATCCGTACTAAACCGGGTCAAAAATTCAATAAAGACCTCCTGATCCGCAGTACACGTGAAATATCGCAATTGGGTAACTTTGATGAGCAGAAGACTGAACCAAAGCCAACCAACATCAATCCGCAGGATGGTACAGTTGATATCATCTTTAATGTGGTTGAAAAACCTTCGGACCAGATCGAATTGTCGGGTGGTTTTGGCGGTGGTCAGCTGGTGGGAACATTAGGTTTAACATTCAATAACTTCTCAATCAAAAATATCTTCCATTTAAAAGATTACAAACCTTTGCCAAAGGGAGATGGTGAAAAATTAAGTTTAAGAGGCCAGTCAAGCGGTAAATCATATCAGAATTACTCGCTTACTTTCTCTGAACCATGGTTAGGTGGTAAAAAGCCAATTTACTTTGCGGTATCGGCTTACACGCAGCTAAGTTCTACCGAAGGTTTGGTAGCCAATACCGATCCGGGGTACAATAAATTGCGTATCAACGGTGTGGGTATTACTTTAGGTAAACGCTTAAACTGGCCTGATAACTACTTTCAGTTAAATTACTCCTTAAATCTTGACCACTATAACCTGGATAACTATACGGGTTATATATTCCAGAACGGTACTTCATACAACATTAAATTAACCCAGGAGCTTAGCCGTAACTCGTTGGACGCGCCTATTTATCCAACTACAGGTTCAAATATCAAGTTAACGGCGCAAGGCACACCGCCATACTCATTGTTTAACAATATTGACTATGCTATTGCAACTCCTGAGCAGATATACCACTTTGTGGAGTATTACAAGATAAAATTTGATGCACAATGGTTTACTAAGATTACGGGCAAGTTTGTGTTGATGTCGCAGGTACGTTTTGGCTGGTTGGGCGAGTATAACTCTAATGTTCCTCAATCGCCGTTTGAAAGGTTTAAGTTAGGCGGTGACGGTATGCAGAGCTACCAGTACTTACAGGGTAGCGATATCATAGGCTTACGCGGTTACCAAAACTTCTCTATTATACCGGCTGGCGATAACTACACCGTTGACAATAATGTAGGTAGCCCGATATATACCAAGTATACATTAGAGCTTCGTCACCCGGTTATCACCAGCGAATCGGCAACTATATTTATGCTGGCATTTGCTGAAGGCGGTAATGTTTGGGATCACTTTAGTGATTATAATCCGTTTGACATCAGGAGATCGGTTGGTATTGGTGCACGTGTATTTTTACCTATATTTGGTTTATTGGGTCTTGACTATGGTTACGGCTTTGATAAGATACCGGGTATACCTGACGCTAACAAGGGCCAGTTTAGTTTCTCGATTTCACAGAGCTTAAGTGGTGGATTTCAATAGATTTGTATAGTAATTTATGAAGAGGATAATTTTAGTATTGGTTTTTACGTTATCAGCTTGCTCCGGGGCATTCGCGCAGCGTTTTGCCTTTGTTGACTCTGATTACATATTAAAACACATGCCGGATTATATCTCGGTGCAAAAACAATTGAATGCCTTATCCGATCAGTGGCAACGGGATGTTGATAATAAATTTCAGGAGGTTGACCGTCTTTACAAAGCCTACCAGGCCGACCAGGTTTTAATGACCCCTGATATGAAGAAGAAGCGCGAGCAGGAAATTGATGATAAAGAAAAGGCCGCGAAGGAGTTTCAGCGCCAAAAGTTTGGTCCCGATGGCGACCTGGTTCAACGCAGCAATGCATTGATAAAACCAATACAAGACAGGATAGCCAAAGCAGTAGAGGCCGTTGCCGAAGGTGATGACCTTGATATGATTTTTGATAAAAACAGCGAGGTTATTATGCTTTACGCCAACCCCCGTTATGATAAAAGCGCCGAGGTGATAACAAAATTGGGTTTAAAACCCGCAACTATTGCTAAATAAATTATTTATACATATAATCGCACTTAATTAAACACAGAACAAAAACAATGAAAAAATTATTAAAAGTTGCTTTAGTCGCAGTATGCATGGTAGTGGTAAGCAGCTTTGCCAAGGCGCAAACTAAAATTGGTTACATCAATACTAACCAAATGATGGAGATGCTTCCAGAAATGAAAACCTTACAAACTCAAATGCAAGACTATCAGAAAACTTTTTCTGATCAATTAGCAACAATGAGTACCGAATACCAAACTAAAGGACAAGCTTACGAAGCGAAAAGAGCTACGATGACTGACGCTTCACGTACTGCTGCTGAATCTGAATTACAAGATATGCAAACACGTATCACAACTTTCCGTGATAACGCGCAAAAACAAATCGAAGCTAAAAGCAACGAGTTATTAAAACCGTTAACTGATAAATTGCGTGCCGCTATACAAGCAGTTGCTGCAGCTAAAGGTTATACTTATGTATTGGATTCATCACAAGTTGAATTGATCGTATCGCCTCCGGGTGATGACTTGGCCCCTGAAGTAAAAGCAAAATTGGGCTTAAAATAATCAACATTATAAAATCATTTTATAAAAAGCGTTCCCTTAATCCGGAACGCTTTTTTTATTTTTGTAACAGTGCTTAATAATAAACCCATAGGTATTTTTGATTCGGGCTACGGAGGTTTGACCGTATTCCGTTCTATTATCAAACAATTGCCGCAGTATGATTACGCCTATTTAGGCGATACGGCCCGTGCGCCTTATGGTAACCGCTCATTCAGTGCTATACATCAATACACCTGGGAGTGCGTTCAGCAATTGTTTAAAATGGGCTGCCCATTAGTTATATTAGCCTGCAATACGGCATCAGCTAAAGCATTACGTACAATTCAGCAGCAGGATCTTAAAAACGAAGATCCCGCAAAACGTGTTTTAGGTGTTATTCGCCCAACTGCCGAAGTGATCGGTAATTATACTAAAACTAACCAGATTGGTGTTCTCGGTACAAAAGGTACGGTGCAATCAGGCTCATACCTATTAGAGATCGATAAATTTTTTCCCGATCTGCAGGTTCATCAGCAAGCCTGCCCGCTTTGGGTACCGCTTATTGAGAATGGCGAGCACGACAAACCCGGCGCCGATTATTTTGTAAAAGAATATTTAGATCAGATCCTGGCGCAATCTGCCGACATTGACACAATCCTGTTAGCTTGCACCCATTACCCGTTAATGCAGGATAAAATACAGGCTTACCTGCCCAAACATATTCAAACCATTGCCCAGGGCGATATTGTAGCCGCAAGCCTGATCGATTACCTGAAACGTCATCCCGAAATGGAGCAGTCCATCACCAAAAACGGAACACAAAGATTCTTCACCACTACTGATGATACTGCCGACTTTGATCTGCATGCCACCAGTTTCTTTGGCGCACCGGTAAAATCGCAATCAGTTATCATGAAAGGTTGAAGAAAATTACTTCAACTAATTTCTTCAACATGTCATTTAGAGGAACGAAGCAATCGCGAACTTTGCATAACCGCTTTTTTCTATGAGATTCCTTCGCCTCTCAGCATGAATGTAATATACTTATGATAAATTTCTTATTGAATGAAAATTGACATTTCTATAAGTTATAATTATCTTAGCCTAAGTCTATTACCTTAAAACAGCCTTATGAAAAAAATATTTATCTTGTTTAGTATTTTAATATGTGCTAATTCAGTTATTCAAGCGCAACAATCCAAGGATTCTGTAATGGCCCGGTTAACATCTTTAAGAGATGATTATGTAGGTAAGATAAAAGCAATGGGCTATACACCCCGATTAGCGCTACCGCCAATTGTATTGGATAATCCACGTTCATTTGGAAATTATGATGATTCATTAAATGTTGTACATACCTGTTACTGGCCAACTTTGGAACCTGAAGGCAAGGCAGTATTTGATAATTTTGCCAAACAAATGGGCCATGGAATGAACGGTGAAAAGTTTTTTCAGTTGGCCGTTTACCAATGGATTTTTATACATGAATTAAGCCATTGGTGGCAAGCCTGCCAGAATTATAAATCTGACCCCTACGAAACCGAAAAAGGTGCTAACCGCATTGCCACTGCTTACTGGAATGATCGTGACCTGAAATTTTATCAATTTATGTTGAGCGTATTCCAGGGTGTGGTTGATCATGTTCCGAGCCCGGTACCTGCCGGTTTTGCCAAAGAAAAATACTTGGACGATAATTATCAAAAACTTCCCGGCGGTAACGCTTACACATGGTACCAATCCATCATGATAGTTGAGGTGAGCAAGGAAAAACCCTTTGAGACGTTTAAACAGGCTATTGCGCTTGCAGGTAAACCGGTGAAATAACATCTTTATTTTATGTCATTGCTGTAAAGGTTAGCTATACCTATTTACTGACAAAACAGTGTCAGTATTAATCCCAAAATTATTCCCGAGATTTGAACGTAAACTTTTAACCTCTTTGTAGAAGCAATAGAGAGTCCGGCCTGCGTAGCATTGCCGTGAGTAAAAAAGTCTACCCTTTCACAAGAGATTTAAACACGGCTTCAACATAATTTATTAAGTTTGCAGCTACCATAAAAATACATTGAGTTTTTACCTTACATATATCGCTGTTGCTATCGGGCTGTTTGCTTTTTCGGCAGTATTTGCTTTGATTGGTGTTTATGCCGAGCGTAAGATTTCCGCGTTTATACAGGATAGGCTTGGCCCAACCGAAACAGGTAAATTCGGTATGCTGCAAACGCTGGCAGATGGCCTAAAACTCATCCAAAAGGAACTGATTGTACCGGCCGCTGCTGATAAGCTGCTATTTATGCTTGCACCCGCTATTATTTTTATAGCCGTATACATGGGCTTCGCCGCCCTGCCATGGGGGCCGGGTTTAGTGCCGGCAAGATTAAATTTAGGGTTGTACTATATCTTCGCGATTATCTCTATCGAAACATTAGGCATCCTGATGGCAGGCTGGGGATCAAATAATAAATATTCAATTTTAGGGTCGATGCGCTCTGTAGCACAGATCATATCCTACGAGATTCCGGCAGGCTTTGCCATTATTTCGGTAGTGATGATTGCGCAATCGCTCAACATGCAAACCATATCAACACAACAAGGAATCCTGTCCGCCGAAGGCGTAAAGTTTTTTGGTTTTTGGGATGTATCTAAAATAGGCGGCATATTTGCCTGGAACGTTTTCCGTGCGCCGCATTTACTGGTGGCGTTCGTGATCTATTTTATTGCTTCACTGGCTGAAAGTAACCGCGCGCCTTTTGATATACCCGAAGCGGAATCGGAACTGGTTGCCGGTTTTCATACGGAATATACCGGGATGCGTTTCGCGCTGGTGTTTTTCTCGGAATATTCGATGATGTTTTTGGTATCGATGATAGCGGTTGTGCTATTTTTGGGCGCCTGGAACACGCCACTGCCTAATATAGGCGCGGTACAATTAGCAAGATGGACTACAGGAACAGCCTGGGGCATATTTTGGGTGCTGATTAAAAGTTTAAGCCTTGTCGGCGTACAAATGTGGATCAGGTGGACATTACCCCGCCTGCGCGTGGATCAGCTGATGAACCTGTGCTGGAAGGTGCTAACACCAACAGCGTTTGCCTGCATGCTGGTATCAGGTATATGGCGAATATTTTTAATGTAGCATTGTCATTCTGAGTGTAGCGAAGAATCTGTACAAAAGAAACAAAGCGATAATAAACGCAATAAAGTAAAAATCATGGGAATCCTTGAATCCCGAAAATCAAGGTTCAGACAAAAATGAATAACAAAGTAATCAACGGATTTACAACTGCTTGGAAAGGCCTTAGCCTTACCTTCAGTCACCTCTTTGCCTCAAACGCGAAGCGGACTGTTATATCCGCCAGTGACGATAATTACTTTAAAAAGCTTGAGGGGACAAATACCATTCAATATCCAAAACAATCGCTTCCCATACCCGAGGTTGGCCGTTACCAACTGGATGTGGAAATGGACGATTGCATTGTGTGCGACCTTTGTGCCAAGATATGCCCGGTAAGCTGTATCGATATTGAATCGATAAAAGCGACTGAGGTGATCGGTCAAACTTCTGACGGCTCCAAGAAAATGCTATATGCCGCCAAGTTTGATATCGATATGGCCAAATGCATGTACTGCGGGTTATGTACCATTGTTTGCCCAACTGAATGCATTGTCATGACCAATCAATATGATCGTACAGTTTTTGAGTTAAGCGACCTGACTTACAAATTTTCGGACATGACTTCGGAAGAAGCTGCCGAAAAGCAAGCTCTGCTGGATAAGCAATTAGCCGAAAAGCAAGCAGCGAAATTAGCCGCGATGAAACAAAAGGAGGGTAGTGCATGAATTTAATACAGGTGCTTTTCTACGTAATGGCGTTCATTACTTTAGCTTCGGCTATTTTTGTGGCGGCGAGTAAAAGTTTGGTGAGGTCGATTTTTATGTTCTTTATCACTTTATTTGCTTTGGCAGGGCTGTATGTTTTAGCTTTGGCAGATTTTGTGGCGATAACACAGGTAGTGATTTACGTCGGCGGTATTTTAGTGCTGATCTTATTCGCGTTTATGCTCTCCGGCCGCGAAACACTGGAGGCTTTAGAAAAGCAGAAAAAGCAATTCATCAGCGCTAATAAAATAGCAGCATTCTTTTTATCAGGGATATTTTTTGTGGTATTGTTAAACATGGTACTTAAAGTTGATGCGGATCATCTGCCATGGATAAGCAGCGCTATTAAAACCAGCAATGTAATTACGCCAATCAATATCAATACAGATAACATCGGCATTAATTTAATGACCCGTTATTTGCTACCTTTCGAGGCGATATCGATTTTATTGATGATGGCGCTGATCGGTGCTGCGCATCTTTCCAGAAAGGAGCAAACGCTATGATCACCCTGACTGATTTTTTGGTGGTTAGTGCTGCCTTGTTTTGTATCGGGCTTTTTATGGTGGTTTCCAAGAGCAATGCTATTCAGATCCTGATCGGAATTGAACTGATGTTGAACGCTGCTATATTAAATCTGGTAGCTATCGGCAAATACGACCGCTTTAACAATGGCGGGCAGATATTCGCGTTATTTGCCATAGTATTAGCCGCAGCCACAACCGCAGTGGCTTTAGCCATTATATTAAATGTCTACCGCCGCTATAAAACCATCGATCCTAATAAGGTCGATAAACTGAGGGATGAATAATGAGAGTTTTAGCCGTAATATTTTGCTTGTTTTTATCAGTAAATGCATTAGCGCAAACCGGTAACGAACCTTTGTATGTTGTTGACGGTAAAATTGTACCATCTATCAAAGATTTAAAGCCACACGATATTTATGAAACGGCGCTACTGTCGGATTCAACAGCGATGAATATTTATGGTAAACAGGGTGCAAATGGGGCTATGGTAGTTACTACTATGAAAGGCCAGGCTGTCATCTATGAAAAAAAACTGATCCCATTCTCCGAAAAATATAAAAACTACCTGGATAAAAAGGGGAACGATGATAACCTTTCATACGTTATCAACAATACAATGCTGATAGCACGCACGAAACATTCCGTTGAAGAGTTATCTGAACTAGATCCGGCCAATATTAAAAAAGTGGAATTTAAGACCGTCCGCCAATTTAAAACCGACGCTACCGTAGTAATTACCACTAACAACGATGACCAATGAAGAAATTAATACTTATATTTTTCTTGTTCTTGTCCGTTAGTGCTTTAGCACAAACCAAAGATTCGGTTAATAAATCATCAAACAAAAGCATATGCATATGTGCTCCGCCTGATACAACTAAAAAACCGCCATTATATATAATTGACGGTAAAATTGTGAAAGTGAACATTAACAAACTTAATCCAAATGATATATTAAGCATCAGTGTATTAAAAGGCGATTCCACTACAGCCAAATACGGTTCTGCGGGTGACAATGGAGTTATTATAATAACAACCAAACAAGCCAAAACAGATACATCAAAACAAGCCATTAAGAAATAACTTGAACATCACCACGCCATACCAGGACATATCCATTGCCTACTTTGCACTTGCAGCAGTAGCCATGCCGCTTATTGCTTTTTTGGTAAATATTTGCCTGCCGGGTAAAACCAATAAGGCAAGTGGTTGGGTGTCGGGTTTTGCAATATTGATCAGTGCCATATTATCAGTATTTTTGTTCTCCAAAATATGGGGACAACAGCCTTTGCACCTGCAGCAACTATGGTTCACTATAGGTGCAAGTAAAATATACGCGGGTGTTTTATTGAATGACCTGTCGGTATTGCTATTGCTGTTGGTTAGTTTGATCGCATTGCCGGTACACATCTACTCTACAGTATACATGGCGCATGATGCAACTTACAAACGTTATTTTACTTACCTCAGCTTGTTCTGTTTTAGTATGCTGGCGCTGGTTGTGGTTGATAATATGTTCTTGTTCTACGCATTTTGGGAACTGGTAGGTTTTTCGTCATACCTGCTTATTGGCTTTTGGTTTACAAGGGATAAGGCAGTATATGCTAATCAAAAAGCGTTTATCATGAACCGTATTGGCGACATTGGTTTATTGATCGCCATTATCATCCTCTTTACCCAATTCCATACGGCCGATATTATGCAGCTTTTTGGTGATAATGGTTTGGTTGCTCAATCATTCATTAAAAACGGGATATGGATAGCCCCGGCAGCGCAGTTGCCTGTTATCTATCAATATATTGCTTGCACGGGTATCATGCTGGCAGTCGCCGCGAAATCTGCACAATTTCCGTTGCATACTTGGCTGCCGGATGCCATGGAGGGGCCGACTTCAGTTTCCGCGTTGATCCACGCAGCTACCATGGTTGCAGCCGGTGTGTTTTTATTGGGTAGGGTTTACCCGATGTTTAATACCGCCGAATTAAATGTGCTTGCTATTATTGGCTGTTTTACGGCTTTTATGGCCGCGACCATCGCACTGACCCAAAACGATCTGAAACGGATCTTAGCCTATTCTACCATATCCCAGTTAGGATTTATGATCATGGCGATGGGTATAGGCGCTTATGCTTCGTCGTTGTTTCATCTGGTTACACATGCTTTTTTTAAATGCCTGCTGTTTTTGGTTGCCGGTATCGTTATTCACCAGATGCAGCACATCAAAGTAGAAAACGACCTCGATATCGATCCCCAAAATATCCTGTACATGGGCGGCTTGCGTAAAAAACTGCCGTTTACTTTTATTACTGCAGTTGTTGCTTCACTGGCGCTGATCGGTTTGCCGCTAACCTCAGGCTATTTGTCCAAGGATGGCATCCTGATCCAGGCTTTTGAATGGTCGGACGGTAAAAGCTGGTATTACAGGCTGATACCTGTTGGCGCTATGATCAGCAGTTTGTTGACCGCATTTTATATAGCACGATTGATCGTTAAAGTATTCTTTGGTGAGTTCAGGCTGCAAAAAATTAACCCGCATATCCAGACCCATTGTAACGATGGCGGCTGGCAGTATAAATTACCCTTGCTGTTTTTAACGATATTCTGTTTGTTTCCCATATTCTCTATTAACCCATTGGTTTATGAGCATGCGTGGATCTTCAATGCGTTTTCCGGTCCGGGATTCTTCGAGCGCGAGAATATTTACCATACTATCATTCCGGCATTTGCCTTATTGGCAAATATTCTGGT
Organism: Mucilaginibacter sp.; assembly: GCF_965225845.1. Taxonomy (GTDB): domain Bacteria; phylum Bacteroidota; class Bacteroidia; order Sphingobacteriales; family Sphingobacteriaceae; genus Mucilaginibacter. Next base: position 2,267,147 of record NZ_CBDDBL010000002.1, on the reverse strand, counting down.
GATCTATGCTGCTTACAGCATTTACGTAAAGCAAAATACGTTTACGTTTGATCAAACCGGGTTTCTGTTCCGCTTCTCTTACAACGAATGGTACATTGACCGCTTTTATCACCTGGCTATTGTAAAGCCGGTATTAGCCTTAAGCAATGCAGCATCCTGGTTTGATATATACATTATTGACGGCTTTATCAACCTTTTAAAAAGCATCGTACTAACACTTTCAAAAATTACCGCCTGGATAGATAAATATATCATTGATGGTTTCTTACATTTATTAACTGCAATAGTGCATCAAATTGGCAACTTTGCGCGTAATTTTCAAAGCGGTAAAATTCAATATTATTTGTTCAGCATGCTGGCTGTAATACTGGCGCTGTTTATTTTATTTTTAATTAAGACATGAGATTTCAGATATGAGATTTGAGACAAACGTTAATCCATTTATCAGATTAGTTACTCTTTCAAGAGGGGGCGCCGTGGCTTGTGCGTGCGCAGGGGTGTGTTTCTATGTTCAGAAAAAATCTCAAATCTCAAATCTCAAATCTCAAATCTCACAATGCTAACCCTGCTCATATTTTTACCCATCCTGTTTGGATTTATCATTGTGTTGCTGCCATCAAGTATGCGCGCAAGTTTTAAGTATATTACGCTATTGGCTACATTGGTGCAGCTGGCGATCAGCGTATATATCTACCTTAATTTCAAAACAGGAGCAGCTTTTGGTGGTATCGATCATGAAGCGCAGTACCAGTTCCTGCAAAAACTACCCTGGATCCACCTTAATTTAGGTAACCTCGGCACCATGCAGGTTGATTATTTTGTAGGTATCGATGGTATTTCAGTAACGCTGTTGGTCATGACTTCGCTGGTTATGGTTGTCGCGGCCATTTCATCATGGGAGATCACCAGTAATCTCAAAGGCTTTTTCGCTTTGTTTTTATTGCTGGATATGGCGCTGATGGGCGTATTTTGCTCGCTCGATTTCTTCCTATTCTACATATTTTACGAGCTGATGTTGTTGCCATTGTATTTCCTGATCGGGATGTGGGGCGGCGCAAGGCGTGAGTATGCGGCGATCAAATTCTTCTTATACACGCTGTTCGGTTCGGTGTTTATGCTATTGGTGATAATCGGTCTTTATTTATCTGTAAAAGATCCCGCTACCGGCAATCACACTTTCAATATGATCCAAATGATGAACCCGGCAAATTATACGCCCGGTTCTATCTTCAATATATTAAGCCATCAAACCATATTTGGTATCTCGGCGCGAACAGTTGGCTTTGTGGTATTATTTATCGCGTTTGCTATTAAGGTTCCGGTAGTCCCATTGCATACCTGGTTGCCCGATGCCCACGTTGAAGCGCCAACCCCGGTATCTATTATTTTGGCGGGTATCCTGCTGAAAATAGGCGGCTACGGGATCATCCGTATTTGTGTTGGCATTTTCCCGGAGGTTGCCTTGTCCGGTGCTTTTTGGATCGGCTTATTGGGTGTGATCTCCATTTTATACGGTGCATTGAACGCTTTGGCCCAGCGCGATTTAAAACGCATTATCGCTTACTCCTCGGTATCGCAAATGGGCTTTGTGCTGTTGGGTATCGCTTCACAAACACCCGAAGGTATCAGCGGCGCGGTTTTCCAGATGGTGAGTCATGGCTTTTTATCGGCAATGCTGTTCTTCCTGGTAGGGGTGGTATATAACCGCGTGCATGATAGGGATATTTACAACTTCCGCGGCTTGGGTATATTGATGCCGAAATATATGGTATTTATCATGATCGCATTCTTCGCATCATTGGGATTACCCGGTTTTTCAACTTTTATAGCCGAAGCATTTTCGCTGACCGGTGCTTTTAAATCAACCTTGTTGCCAAACTGGCTGGCTGTCTGCGGTGCGGTTGGTATCTTATTCAGCGCCTGCTATTTCCTGTGGACCTTGCAGCGCGTATTCTTTGGGTCGACCTCTCTTAAAGGAGGCGAAATATGGCGTAAGGCATTGGTCGACCTAAAACCACGTGAGATCATTGCGCTTGCACCGCTTGCAGTCGCAGCTTTGGCACTGGGCATTATGCCGTCATTGGTGTTTGATAAGATCAATGATTCAGTTTTAGGGTTAGTGCATTTTTTACAGTCGAGATAAAAAATGATTTTTTTAAATAATGATTTATGGAAAAGTGTAAACGGTAGCATCCTGTTTATGATCAAGCTCCTAAAAAGGTTCAGGGTCAACATAACAGCAGGCGTTTACTTAATTCAAAAAAATCATGTTTAAAAAATTATTAACCATCGGCCTTATTTTCGTCACCATTAACTCGAGAGCTGATGGTGTACAAAAGGTAACATCAAAAGTTCAAAAAGTTATCGTATTTCTTAATGGTGCTCAGGTTACACGCACTGCCAATGTGGATATTGCTGCAGGTGAATCAACCCTGGTATTCGGCGGGATCTCATCCGGGATTGATGAACAAAGCATCCAGGTGCATGCAGGCGGCGATTTTACTATCCTTTCAGTAAAAAATGAACTGAACTTTTTAAACGGGGAAAGCAAACAGAAGGACATTGACGATTTGAAAGCTCAGCAAAAAATATTAAGGGATAAATTGCAGCTTCAAGAAAACCTGCTCACCATCAATCAGCAGGAAGAGCAAATGCTATTTAAAAACCAGATGGTAATCGGGCAAAACAGTACATTCGACGCTGTAAAGTTAAAGCAGGCGCTTGATTTTCAAACTGAAAGATTAACCGGGATAAAAAAGAAAGAGTTGGATATCAATAACACCATCAATTCGATCAATATTGAACTGCAGAAATACGATAGCCAGATTTATGAACTGCGAAGGCCTGCAGGACAGGTAACCCGGAATATTTTGGTAACTGTATCAGCCAAAGCCGCTACACAAACTGAATTTACATTAAATTATGTAGTACATAACGCCAACTGGTACCCGAGTTATGATATCAGGGCTAAAAATGTAAACAGCCCGATAAATATAGCCTACAAGGCAAATGTAAGTCAACGTACCGGTGAAGATTGGAAAAATATTAAACTGACACTTTCTACAGGAAACCCAATAGTTAGCGGCAACAAGCCCGAACTTTCGCCATATTACTTAAACCTTGATGGAAATGATAGTGAAACAGAAAATGGAAATATAGTATCGGGTGTTGTAACTGCGAGTGATGACGGGCTGCCAATTCCAGGTGTAACTGTAATGGTACGGGGTACTTCTATCGGTACACAAACAAATAACAACGGTCATTATTCAATAAGCGTACCCGGCAGCAATCAAACTTTGGTATTTAGCTATATAGGATATCAACAAAAACAGTTAAGGGCACGGGGAAGGGTGTTAAATGTAAATATGAGTGCATCATCTAACGAATTAGCTGAAGTTGTAGTAACCAGGGCGTTAGGTAATAGCGATGCAAAGGTTACCGAATCTGATCCTGTAGCCGTAAACACTGTTGAAAATCAAACCAATGTTGAGTTTAACATTGATAATCCTTATTCGATCCCGAGTGATGGCAAACAATATGCAGTTGAAATAAATCAGTTGGAACTAAAAGCCGATTATCAATATACAGTTGCACCCAAATTAAGTACGAATGTGTTTTTAACTGCCAACTTATCAGACTGGAATAAATACAATTTACTATCCGGCGAGGCAAACATATTTTTTGAAGGAACTTATGTTGGAAAAACCACGCTTGATGCCAACTCAACCGCGGATACTTTAAACATTTCTTTAGGTACCGATAAAAATATACAGGTAACCCGTACCTTACAAAAAGAATTAACACAACGGCAATCTATCGGCTCAAATAAAAAAGATACGCGTGACTGGTTGTTAGAAATAAGAAACCGAAAGAAACAACCCGTAAATTTGCTGGTTGAGGACCAGGTTCCGGTATCGCAAAACACGGCCATCGAAGTTGAAAATCAGCAGCTGTCCGGCGGTAATTTGGATACAGGTACAGGCAAGGTTACCTGGAAGCTGAAGCTTAGCGCCCAAAATGATAAAAAGTTAGAATTAAAATACCAGGTTAAATATCCTAAAGATCAATCTATAACAGTTGAATAATTAATGCACGAACTGCTTCCATATATCCCTAATTACCTGTCAGGCATTTTTAATAGCTTATACTATTTTATGCCCGAGGTCTACCTCAGCGCATTGTTTATCATAGTGTTTTTAACCGATCTTATTACCGGTAAAAACTCGCAGGGGTTATGTAAAGCAGTGGCATGTATTGGCATGCTGGTAGTTGTTGTAAAGGATTTGGAGCAGCTCTCTTTTGTAATTATAAACGGCGAAGCAACCACACATTTCATTTTTAATGAAATGTGTGTGCTTACCCGTACAGCCGTAAACTTTAAATTTATTATAGATTTACTGGCTTTTGTGTTGCTGCTGTATACCGATTGGGATCATAAGCTGCGTGCCCATAAAAAAGGCTTGTCAGATATGTATTCCATCATCATTGCATCCGTATTCGGTTTGCATTTAATGACGATGGCTTTTAACCTGCTATCCATTTATTTGTCTATCGAAATGGTTTCACTGGCATCGTACCTGTTAGTAGCCTATCGCTCCGAAAACGCGGTAAGTACCGAAGCCGGGTTAAAATATGTGTTGTTTGGCGCGGCAGCATCTGCAATAATGCTTTATGGTATCTCTTTACTTTACGGTTTTACCGGTTCACTTTCTTTATTGGATAACAGTTTCATACAGGGCCTGTCGCATGCAAATGGTATGGCGGTTTCCTTTGCGTTGGTGTTAGTACTTTTGGGCATAGGCTTTAAATTATCCTTTATCCCGATGCATTTTTGGGTGCCCGATGTTTATGAAGGTGCGTCAACGCCGGTTACTGCCTACCTGTCGACCTTACCCAAGATCGCGGGTTTTGCCTTACTTATTAATTTCCTTACGCCGTTTATTTTCTTCGCTAAATGGACGGCCTTTGATTTTAAACTGTTCATTTCAATAGTAGGTATCGCCACCATGATAGCCGGGAACTTTGCAGCCATCCTGCAAACCAATGTAAAAAGGATGCTGGCCTATTCAAGTATTGGCCACACAGGTTTTGTGCTGATGGGCATAGTTACTTTTAATCAACAAGGTATTACCGCCTTAACATATTACCTGCTGGTTTACGGTATTGCCAATATCGGCGCGATGATATTAGCCAGCTATTTCGCCAATCTGAGCGGCGCCGAAGATATGAAAGGCTACAAAGGCTTGGGTGTTAAATATCCAACAGCATCCATCTGTTTTGTTATTATCCTCATATCGCTAACAGGCTTGCCGGTAACTGCCGGTTTTACAGGCAAGGTGTTCATGTTTTCGGCTGTATACAGCATCTACCAGCAAAATCATGATATATGGTTATTGGCATTGATGATCACGGGCGCGTTAACTACCGTAGTATCGCTGTTTTATTACATCAGGATCCCGCTTAACCTGTTCATCAGGCATACCGACATTAAATCCGACCCGGTTAAAAGTTCCTATAACCTGCTGTGGCTGGCAATCACGATTTGCGCGGTTGTATTGCTGTTAGGCATTTTTCCGAATTTTATTTACCAGTATTTATAAATATTCTTTCACCCTATATTAGGTCCTCGCTCTTAGCTCCAAAACACCCGCTCCAACTAGTTAACAAATTGTTCATAATTACTTTATATTAGTACGAATTAATGACAAATGGTATAGCAGTTTTTTGACTTAAACTGCTACCTTTGCCACCTCATTCCCAATCATGAGCGATCAGATTAAACATGAATGCGGTGTGGCATTTATCCGCCTCTTAAAGCCACTTTCTTTCTATCAAAAAAAGTACGGCACCGCGCTGTACGGCCTTAACAAGCTTTATCTTTTAATGGAAAAACAACATAACCGTGGCCAGGATGGCGCAGGCGTTGCAACCATTAAACTGGATATTGAGCCTGGTAAACGTTATATCAGCCGGCATCGTTCAATGGCCTCTAATGCTGTCGCTGATATCTTCGAGTATATTCAGAAGAAGTTCGCCGACATCCAAAAGGAGACACCTGAACGGATGCAGGATGCTGAATGGCTCAAGGAACACGTAAGCTTTACCGGCGAAGTGTTATTGGGCCATTTGCGTTATGGTACACATGGCAAAAATAGTATAGAAAACTGTCACCCCTTTCTGCGTCAAAACAACTGGATGACCCGTAACCTGGTTATTGCAGGAAACTTCAACATGACGAATGTTGATGAATTGCTGCAACAATTGTATGACCTGGGCCAGCATCCAAAGGAAAAAGCCGATACAGTAACTGTTTTGGAAAAGATAGGGCACTTTCTGGATACCGAAAACCAGGGCTTATTTGACCAGTACAAACGAGAGGGGCATGACGATAACATGGAGATCAGCAAGCTGATAGCCAATGATATGGATGTTGCCAAAATCCTACGTAAATCAGCCAAAAACTGGGATGGTGGTTATACCATTGCGGGTATATTGGGCCACGGCGATGCATTTGTGATGCGCGACCCGGCTGGTATCCGCCCGGCTTATTACTATGCTAATGATGAGATCGTGGTAGCTGCTTCTGAACGCCCGGCCTTGCAAACTGCTTTTAATATTCCGATTGAAGATGTTAAGGAAATACAACCCGGCCATGCGCTTATTGTTAAAAAGAACGGTAAGATAACCGAAGATATGATCAGCGAACCACGCGAGAAAAAAGCCTGTTCTTTTGAACGGATCTATTTTTCACGCGGTAGTGATGCCTCAATTTACCGTGAACGTAAACAATTAGGTCGACTGCTTTGTCCGCAGATATTAGAAGAGATCAATCACGATGTAAAAAATACCGTATTCTCGTATATACCAAATACTGCCGAGGTAGCATTTTACGGTATGGTTGAGGGTGTGCACAAATACATCAAAAAATACCAGCGCGATACTTTACTTAACCGTGCTGAGAAAATTACCGATGAGGAATTAACGGAAGTTTTGGCAATGGCACCACGTGTAGAGAAGATCGCTATAAAGGACGTTAAGCTTCGTACATTCATTACGCAGGATGCTGACCGCAGCGAAATGGTTGCCCACGTTTATGATACCACTTACGGTTTGATTAAAAATGGCACCGATACTTTGGTTGTGTTGGACGATTCTATTGTTCGTGGTACTACGCTTAAACAAAGTATCCTGAAGATTCTTGATCGATTGGGCCCTAAAAAGATCGTGGTGGTTTCATCTGCCCCGCAGATCAGGTATCCTGATTGTTATGGTATCGATATGTCGCGTATGGGCGAGTTTGTTGCTTTTGAAGCAGCGATCAGCCTGTTAAAAGATGCGGGAATGGATGATGTGATCCTAAAAGTTTACCAGCAATGTAAGGATAGCGCAACGCTGCCTAAAGAACAAGCAGTAAACCATGTAAAAGCGATTTACGCGCCTTTTAGCGATCAGGAAATATCCGACCGGATTGCTAAGATCATCACCCCTAAAGAAATAAAGGCAGAAGTAAAAGTGATCTACCAAACATTGGATAATCTGCATATAGCCTGCCCGGATCATACTGGGGACTGGTATTTTAGTGGTGATTTCCCAACGCCGGGTGGTAACAAGGTAGTTAACAGAGCCTTTGCCAATTGGATGGAAGGCAAGAACCAACGCGGTTATATGTAAGAATTAAATACTCAAAACAATAACAAAGGCCTTTTGCATTGCAAAAGGCCTTTGTGTATTATGGCTAAATCTGTTGAGCATCTTATCAATACATTTTATATCTTAGCCTTTCATTGCCTCATTATTCATGAAAAAGTTAATCCGTATCTCTTTTTGCATACTATTTTTATCAGGTAGCGTATCAGCGCAACAAAAGCAAACTCTTCAGCAACTGCAACAGCAATTTGTTGACCTAAAGTTTGGCATGTTCATTCACTTCAATATTCCAACATACATGAACCAGGATTGGCCTGATCCTGAAGCTTCGCCAGCTATATTCAATCCAACAAAATTAAACTGCGACCAGTGGGCCAGGGCTGCGAAGTCTGCAAATATGAGTTACGGATGCCTTACCACCAAACACCATAGCGGTTTCTGCATCTGGAATACTAAAACCACTGATTATGACGTGATGAACAGCCCGTTAAAGCGCGATGTGGTTAAGGAGTTTACCAATGCATTCCGTGCCAATGGCCTAAAAGTGATGTTGTATTATTCTATTTTGGATACACACCACAAGATACGCCCGCATGAAATTACGCAAAAGGATATCGAAATGATTAAGGCGCAAATAACCGAGCTGCTCACCAATTATGGGCAGATCTCTGCACTAATAATAGACGGCTGGGATGCACCATGGTCACGAATTGGGTATGATGATGTGCCTTTTGAAGAGATCTATCATTTGGTAAAAACATTGCAGCCCAATTGTGTGATGATGGACCTGAATGGCGCGAAATACCCGGCCCAGGGCATGTATTACACCGATATTAAAACCTATGAAATGGGCGCAGGGCAACGAATTTCGAAGGATAATAACACTTTGCCTTCTTTAGCTTGCCTGCCTATTAACAGTGCATGGTTTTGGAAGACCGATTTTCCGACCACTCCGGTAAAAGATCCTGCGAAACTGGTGAATGATTATATCATTCCGTTTAATAAAGTCGACTGTAATTTTATTCTGAATGTATCGCCAAATCGCGATGGCTTAATTGATGACAATACGCTTGTAGCTTTAAAAAGCATCGGCCAACAATGGAAAAACGATGGCCCCGCACCTGAGCTGGCACCGATTGATGCACCCATTATTTCCTCTAACATTGCCAAAAATCAGCCGGCAAATTCAAGCTGGAGCGATGACATGAATATTATGGATTTTGCTAACGATGATGATTTTACCACTTCGTGGATCTCGAACCCAACGGTAAAAAATCCCTGGTATGAGATCGACTTTGACCGAGTAAAGGAATTTAATGCCATCGCGATAGCTGAAGAAAAACCAAACATCACCAATTACAAGCTTGAATATTGTGAGAACGGCGTTTGGAAAACCATCTTCGATGGCGAAAATGGCAAAAAAGTAAAGCTCCACCGTTTCAACAGGGTATGGGGAAATAAGGTACGCATCTCAATTTCCAAAGCGGATCACCAGGTGTCCATAGCGGAATTTGGCGTTTATGATGAGCAGCGCTAAAAAACTATCCCAATTCAATTAGATACTAATCAGTGTGTAATTGAATTACCGGGCTATCCGTAGGTTTTGCCAAAACACGGCCATTAACCGTAACCCCATTATAAATTAAGTTTTCGGTATTGGTGATCACCTCGTCTCTAGGTGTTTTAATGATATTTACTTTGCTTAAAGTAATATTTTTAAGCGGTTGACCATCTACGCCCACAGCGTAAATGCCCGTTTCACCTGCATAATTACAATTAACCTTTTCTATTTCGAAATTATTAAAAGTGGTAGGATAGTGACCGCCACGCGCGCCGGAATAATTGTTTTCAAAACGGATAAATGCGGAAAAAGCGGTATCGCATTGTACATTAGCCACATGTATATTTTCTATAAAGCCGCCACGATCAAGGTTTGATTTAAAGTAGATGGCGCTTAAACAATGATGTATGTAAACATTATACATATATACATTCCTCACCCCGGCCGACATTTCGCTGCCGATACAAAGTCCGTTTGCTTTTGAGGTAAAAACGGAGTTCCTAACAATCACGTTTTCTGTCGGCTGGCCAATGCGCCAGGCATCCTGGTCGCGGCCTGCTTTAATGGCAATGCCGTCGTCGCCAGTATCAAACTTGCAATTTTGCACTAATACATTGGTTGTAGACTCAGGGTCGCAGCCATCATTATTTAAATTGTGGCTATTTATGGTTACATTTTGTACGGTTACATTATTACATAAAACCGGGTGTATTACCCAGTAAGGCGAATCCTGGATAATAATGCTATCTATCAATATGTTTTTACACCCAAAAAACTGGATCATATCCGGCGGTAAATGATACCCGTCGCCAAATACACGCTGGTAAACCGGTACATTATGCCCGCCCATTTGCCTAAGTTTCAATTGTTCCGTAGAACGTTGCGGGCGCCAGGTTGCAAATGCCTTGCCGGCTGAACCATTGATAATACCATGACCGGTTATAGCGATATCCGAACATTGGTAAGCATACAACAACGGGCAATAATTAAAAACTTCGGTTCCTTCCCAAAGGCTAAGTACAGGTGGCAGATACTCTTTCGGATTGCCTGAGAAAATAAGTTCAGCGCCATCCTCAAAATGCAGGTTAACATGGCTTTTAAGCACAACCGGGCCAGCTATATAAAATATTCCTTTGGGTACTAAAACTTCGCCGCCACCGCTAACGCTGCACAGGTCTATTGCCTTGTCGAATGCTGTTTTACTATCTGTTTTACCATCCGCGATGGCACCATAACTGGTAATATTAAAAACCGCGTTTTTAAATTGCGGCGAATGAATATTTTGCAGAATTACATTTACTGAGGCAGCAAACGGGTCTTGTTGAGCATAAGTATCCACGGCAAATATACAGGCTAATAGCAGTGCCGTGATCAGTTTTAGTTTGAACATAGGTGTATGTTAGCTTAATTGGATATGTAAAAATAAAGGATTATTCTATATACTTAATTGATAAACCTTAATTTAGTTTTTTTATAAAAGCATTGAAAAAATATATACTTACCTTTTGCCTTTTGTTATTGATTACTTGCTGCGCACTTAGCCAGGGAAAAGCGATACCATATGGAAATAACCCGGCCGCCAGCAGGTACTACAATATTCGCGGCTTAAAAATGTACTGCGAAGTTTATGGTAAAGGCAAGCCATTATTAATGATCCACGGTAATGGCGGAGATATTTCGGCATTCACCAAAAATATACCTTATTTCTCAAAAAGATATATGGTTATCGTGCCGGATAGCCGCGCGCAAGGTAAATCAACCGATAGCAGGGATTCGTTGAGTTTTGAAATGATGGCGGATGATTTTGCGGGTTTGCTGGATGCCATGCATATTGACTCAAGCTATGTGATAGGTTGGAGCGATGGCGGGATAAATGCCTTATTGCTGGCAATGCGCCACCCTGATAAAGTGATCAAACTGGCATCAACAGGTGCAAACCTTTGGCCTGATTCAACAGCGCTGATCCCATCGGAATGGAAAGACGAACGCGATTATTATAATGCCAATAAGGATAAAGAATTCGCGACAGCTAAAGAAAAAAACGACTGGAAAATATTCATGCTGGATTGGCTACAGCCTAATGTGCCTCTTTCGGCACTTAAGCGGATCAAATGCCCGTCGTTGATCATTGGCGGCGACCATGACCTGATCGTTATACAACATACGGTGCTTATTTATCAGCATATTCCGCATGCTTATTTGTGGATAGTCCCTAACTCACCACACGGGACTTTGCAGGCTCATGCCGATGAATTTAACAAAAAGGTGGATGAGTTTTTCACCCAGCCATTTCATAACTGGAACTGATGGAACAACCTAATAACATTTTACATGGCAAAACATTAGAGATGGTGCTGAATGAATTAGTTGCAAAGCACGGCTGGCCCGAGTTAGGCTATCGCATCCGCATCAATTGTTTTTTGGATGATCCAAGCATTAAATCAAGCCTCAAATTTTTGCGCAAAACGCCATGGGCCCGTAAAAAGGTTGAAGATCTTTATATTGAGACTTTCGCCGGAAAAGATAAATAATTATGAATGTTTACGCTTATTGTTCATCTTAGCTTTGGTACCTGAACTGAAATTATAGGTCTTAGCATTAGCTGCTTTTTTCTCGTGGAATGCTTCACCTTTTACCGGAGCATCCTTATCGGCTTTGGTCGGTTTCTTTTCGGCTGGTGATTCTTTTTCCTTTCGTTCCTTATCGATAACCAGATCATCAGGAAGATCAGATAATGGCATTTTTTGACCCAAAACCTGCTCTATCTTTTTAACCTGAACTAACTCAATATCGGTAGCGAAAGTTATTGCCAAAGAATCTTCATCGCCTTTTTTAAGCACGCGGTTTATATACAACTCTTTTTCTTCAGGCAGATCTAAATGGATAAAGAATGGGATGCCGCTCAGGTCAACCTCTCCGATAATTTCATTGGCTACCACTAATACCCGCAGCTTGTCGTCGCTTTTGAAAATGTTAATATCAGATATGCCTTTATCCTCGCTAAACATCGGGTTTAAGATCACTACTGATTCCCTTAAATGCGGTTTCAGATTTTTATAAACGGTATCAGCAGTAAGGCGGGTATTTACAAAAACCACCACCTTATTAAACAATTCTGCATCCAGTATAAACAAGTTTAGCAGGTTTAACTTAGTGCGGAAGTTAGGCAGGTTATATAATACTTGCTGGTAAGTATCTAAAGGCGTTTCGTTCAGCTCCTCAACCTCCACAATGGCAGGCAGTTTCATAAACGGGTTGATCATTTTATGAAGCTTCTCGTGCAGCACCTCGGTAAATACCAAATGCTGGCATTTGGTAATGCTATTGGCTAATTCAGTTACAGGTAATTGCAGGCCTTGCTTTACAATCAATTCAGCATCGTCTACAATAAGCAAGTCTATTTTATTCAGGTTGAGTCCTAATTTCAGGTAGATGGCACGGGCACGGTCAGGTGTAGCGATAACAATATCGGCGCCATCAGCCAAGGCATCCATTTGCGCTTCGATACCCGGTGCAACGTATAAGCCAACAATTTTTACAGATGAGTTTTTGTTAAGCGATTCAAACTGCTCAATAACACTGAATACTTTTTCTTTATCAGGCACTAAGATCAATACTCTCGGTGCGTCGTCAAATCCCTGGCGGATGCGGTTTAAAACGGCAATAACATAAGTGCTGGTTTTACCTGCACCTTCAGGGGCAATGGCAATAACATCCTGCCCGCCAATAATACGGGTAAGTGTTTTTTGCTGAATTTCTTTCGGATTTAAATATCCAGCTTCTGTTATTGTACGCGTTAAGCCCTTGTTTAGTTTAAATTTATCTAACCACACCATCAAAAAAATATTAAGCCGCGAAGATAAGTATAGTTTTGCGGTTATAGGCTATTGGCAGCAATCGAAGAGTGGACTCAACCCAACTTTGCTTCGCTTGTTAATCCTCTCTTCGCCTGCGGAAGAAAGAGGGTTTGAAAATGTATTTTCTATAATTCAACCCAATCCGTCCCGCCATTCATCATTCCCGAAAACGTACTCCGCACCGGCATATCTAAATAAGGATAAGTAACTTTTGAAAGATACAATCCCTGCGGATAAGCAGGAATAATTATTGCCGGTGTGACCTTATCGGCCAGGTAATGTTCAAATCCATCAACAGTCATGTCACCTTTGCCAATCTCTAATAATCTTCCCACAATAATGCGGATCATCTTGCTTAAAAATCTATTAGCGGAAATATTGAAACGAATCCTGTCACCATTTTTGTCGATAAACAAACGGGCTGAGTTTACGTGGCAAATGGTATGGTCAATGCGGTCGGGCATTTTGCAGAAAGCGCGATAGTCGCTGTACTTTGGCAATATCGCTACGGCTGACTTCATGTTATTGAAGTCGAGATTCCTCTCGGCATAAAATGAACTGAAACCACTTAAAAAAGGGTCTTTATAAGTGTGGATATAATAATCATAACTGCGCTGGATGGTATCGAAACGGGCGTGGGGGAGTCCTTCCATCGGGATGATATCAAAAATGGCAATATCATCAGGTAATAGTTTATTCAGTCTGAAGAAAAGGTCGAAATCCCATTCAATTATATCAGCATGAAAAAAGAACTGACTGGCATGCACCTGGGCGTCAGTGCGCCCGCACCCGGAAATAAAAACAGGTACTTTTAACAACTTGGTTAAACTGGTTTCTAAAACCTGCTGCACGCTAATGGAGTCCGGGTGTTTTTGCCAGCCGCAGTAATTTGTGCCGTGGTAACCAATATGAAAAAAGTACCTCAACTCATTTAAGAATTAAACTTTCTTTGGAGGAAGATCAAACGCGATAGCGTTGTGCTCAAAATGCCCTTTGTGCGCGCCATCGCAAAAAGGTTTGTTGGCTGACAGGCCGCAGCGGCAAATGCTTACCACGGTTCTGCCTTGTAAGCCGTAATTGTTGCCTTGCATATCTACTATCTCAAAATCGCCGTCTATTTTAACCGATCCGTTGTTGTTTATGGTAAGTTTTGTTGTTGCCATGTGTTAGTTTTTTCTTTTTTGCCGAAGATAATCAACTTGCAACACACTCAAATATTAAAATGCAATCAGGATTAATTCTAAATGCGCTAAAATGCTTTTTTGATGTTATTTACACATCTATTAAAATAAATTATAAATTGCTTCTTTAAATCCTACTTATGAAGAAGTTAATACCGGCAATATTTTTTGCATTGAGCTTTTTTAGTGCCCGTGCACAAATTACCAAAGCCCCGGCATATCCCTTAATCACACACAGCACCTATTTCAGTATCTGGTCGTTTAGCGATACACTGACCGCCCAACCCACCAAACACTGGACAGGCAGGGATCAATCACTTTTAGGTTTAATTAAAGTTGATGACAGTGTTTATCGTTTTTTAGGAAACGACAGTACCTCTATGAATATTTTGGTTGCAGAGCAAAAAAGCGTTGAAGTAACCGCTACGCAAACTATATATAAATTCAAATGCGGCAAGGTTGATCTGCAGGTTACTTTTACCTCGCCGCTGCTGCTGAATGATATGGTTACACTTTCGAGGCCTGTATCCTATATATCTTACAAAGTATTTCCTAACGACCGCCATCCGCATAGGGTAAAACTTTATTTCGGTGCTTCAACCAATATCGCGGTTAACAAGCCGTCGCAAGCTGTAAATTCTAAAAAGTACCAAACTACCAATCTTGATATTTTAAAAACAGGAAGTATTGAGCAGCCGGTATTACAAAAAACAGGTGATGATTTGCGGATAGACTGGGGTTATTTCTACGTTGCGCTGCCTAAGGCTGAGCATTCTCAGCAATACATTACCGCGGGTAACGATGCCATTAAGTCGTTCATTAGCGATAGTACCAAATCAACCGAAACATCAGGCACCAAGTTAATGCTGAACACGGTTATCCCGTTTGGTTGGGTACAAAAGATCCCGGTTGAAAAGTTTGTTGAGTTGGGTTATGATGATTTGTACGCTGTGCAATACTTCCATCAAAACCTTAAACCATGGTGGAAGGATTATCCAAAACAAACAATAGAAAGAGAATTGAATACCGCATGCGTACAATACGTTAACCTGATGCAAAAATGCGCGGCTTTTAATGCAAGCCTTTATAATTCTGCTAAAAAAGCCGGTGGTAAAGATTACGCTAAATTATGTGTGTTGGCCTATCGCCAAAGTATAGCCGCGCATTCTATTACTAAAAGTCCGCAGGGCGAGATACTTTTCTTATCAAAAGAAAACTATAGCGGCGGATTCATCAATACGGTGGATGTAACTTATCCATCGGCTCCTTTATACTTAATTTATAATCCGAAATTATTGGAGGGGATGCTTAACGGTATATTCTATTTTAGCGAAAGCGGGAAATTTAATAAAGATTTTGCCGCGCATGATTTAGGCAGTTACCCGCATGCAAACGGCCAAACTTATGGCGAAGGTATGCCGGTTGAAGAGTCAGGTAATATGATCATCCTTACCACGGCCATCACCAAAGCTGAAGGCAATGCCAATTTTGCCCGCAAACACTGGAAAACTTTAAGTCGCTGGGTTAACTTTTTGGTGAACGAGGGCTTTGATCCGACTAATCAATTGTGTACCGATGATTTTGCAGGCCACCTGGCACGTAACGCAAACTTATCAATAAAAGCAATAGTCGGCATTGCTTGTTATGCGAATTTGGCCGGGCAATTAGGGTATACTGATATCCAAAAAAAATACAGGAAAATTGCTGAAGATATGGTGCCAAGATGGATGAAACTGGCCGATGCCGGCGACCATTATTCTTTAGCATTTGAAAAACCAGATACTTGGAGCCAAAAATATAATATGGTTTGGGATAAGGTTTTAGGCCTGAATTTATTCCCGCAAGCGGTTTATGATAAAGAAATTAAATATTACCTGACTAAACAAAATGCTTTCGGTTTGCCTTTGGATAGCCGCAAAACCTACACCAAATCAGACTGGATTATGTGGACAGCAACATTGGCAAAAGATAAATCAGATTTTAAAGCGCTGGTAGCGCCGATTTATAAATATGCCACGGAATCGCCAACCCATGTACCGCTTAGCGACTGGCACGAAACCACCGATGGTAAGCAGGTAGGTTTCCAGGCAAGGAGCGTGGTTGGTGGTTATTTTATGAAACTTTTACAGGTTGATTTTGCTGATAAAAAATAAAGTACTGATAGTATCTTAACTTTTTATTATACAATTTATATACATGGCTTATGTTATTGCCTGTTTTATTGGTAAATCGATAAATTGATATTATATTAGCTTATTATTGTTTTAAGAAAACCTGTATAACCATTCCTGATGATCAAAAAGAAGCTGTCGATAGTTGATATTGCCAATGAGCTTAATATATCAAAAACAACTGTTTCGTTTATTTTAAACGGACGTGCGCGTGAAAAAAGAATAAGCGAGGAACTGGTGGAGCGCGTGCTGAAGTTTGTTAAGGAAGTTGGCTATAAACCTAATTCACTTGCTAAAAGTTTACGCACGGGTAAATCGCATATTATTGGTTTAATGGTTGAGAATATCGCGGATCCGTTTTTTGCGAACATTGCCCGCTATATTGAAGATAGTGCTTACAAAAGCGGTTACCGTATAATTTATTGCAGTACCGATAACGATGCTGAGAAGACAAGCGAACTGATCACAATGTTTCGCGACAGGCATGTTGACGGGTATATTATTGCTCCCCCTGTTGGTATTGAAGAAGACGTGGCTGAATTGATAAAAGACGGCATCCCGGTCGTATTGTTCGACAGGCATCTGGCCAATGTAGATTCGAGCTATGTGATGGTCGATAATTTAAAAGGCACATACGAGGCTACCGAATATTTAATTGAGCAGGGATATAAAAATATCGCTTTCATCACTTTTAAATCAGACCAGGAGCAGATGGAGGCCCGCCTTAATGGATATAAAAAAGCGCTGGCGGAAAATGACCTTGAACCGCGGGTAAAGGAGTTTGTATTTAGCCAGGATATTAAATCATTCACAGCGCCACTAACTGAATTTATTAAAAGTAACAGCGATCTGGATGCTATACTTTTTGGTAATAACCGTATTGGTACCGGTGGCTTAAAGGTTATAAACAACCTGGGCATAAAAATACCTGATGATCTGGCTGTAATTTCATTTGATGATCATGATGTATTTGAATTGTATTCACCTTCAATTACAGCCATTGCGCAACCTATTGAAGAAATAGCAGAAAAAACGATCAACCTGTTATTGAGTAAAATGAATTCCCAAAATGAGGATATCGAGATCAAAAAAATAACATTACAAACTGAGCTTATTGTTAGGGGGTCTTCGCAAGTGAAAGCTAAGAAGTTAGCAGCGGTAAAATAATATATACCTCTAAAACTTATTAATAAGTTTTTTGAGCGCTTCGAAAATTTGGTTTATAAACGTTTTTTTAGGCTTTGTTTAATTCCGTTCTCCCAATCGTTTTTTAAAATGCTCAACACTATTGAGTCACGACGACCTCCTTCGCGTAATGGTACATTACTTCGTAAAATACCCTCTATGGTACAGCCAATACTTTTCATGGCGGCTATGCTGCGTTCGTTGCGGGCGTCTGCCCTAAACTCTACGCGTTCCATGCACAATTCTTCAAAGGCAAATTGTAGCAGTAAAAATTTGCAATGCTTATTTAATCCTGTCCCCCGGTATTGTTCGCCATACCAGGTGTAACCTAATTGCAGGCTTTGATTTTGCGGCTGAATATCATAAAACCGCGTGCTGCCCGCATATTTGCCGGCTTGTTTATCAAATACAATAAATGGATATTCCTTGCCTGCTGCTCTTGCATTTAAGGCATTGGTTATGTATTCACTCAAGCCTTCGCTACCATACGCTCCAAGGCTCGAGTATCGCCAGGTACTGTGTTCATTTAAAGCATAATAAAGCAAATGTTCATCATCAGTAATATTTAGCGGGCGTAAAAGTACACGTTCATCCTCTAATACATACTGTTCATGCGGATCAAAGGTGGTAGCCATTTAGGTAGATGTTTGCTTTATGATTTTTGTAAAAGTATTTTAAAATATTTTCATTCCCAAATCGTCTTTACTGCTAAGCGCATATAAATAACACTTTAGGCTAATGCTTTCAATCATAAAACATAATATTTATCGCAGCGGTAATAAAGCTTTGCTATTTTTACCTCAAATTATGAACATGTGCCTGGCACTTATATAAACAAGAATGGATAAACAAACCGATCAGTCTAAAAAGTTAACCCCAAAAAAACCGGGCATTTTCAGTTTGCTTAAACCGTATCGTGGATTAATTATTTTCCTGGTGATGTTTGCACTTTTTAGTAATGGGATAACACTGTTACTGCCTAAAATTATTGCTTCGGGTATTGATGCTTTTACACATAAGCATTTTGCTTACCGACCTATAATTATTGAGTTTACACTTGCTGTTATCGGCGTGTTTGTATTCACATACCTTCAAAGTATAATACAAACCTATGCATCAGAAAAGGTAGCCCGCGATTTGCGCAGCCGCCTATCCGAAAAGATCTCACAGCAAAGTTATGCCTTTGTAGAGGCAGTAAATCCATCCAAACTGCTTACCAATTTAACTGCCGATGTAGATTCGATCAAAATGTTTGTGTCTCAGGCTATTGTCTCTATCGTATCATCGATATTCACCATTATAGGCGCCAGTATTTTATTGCTCACCATCAACTGGAAATTGGCATTGTGTGTTATCGCTATTATTCCCATTATTGGCGGTACGTTTTATTATGTGCTTAAAAAAGTGAGGGCTTTGTTTAAAGAAAGCCGCGCGGTTATTGACTGGTTGAACAAGATCATTAACGAAAGTATAATGGGTTCCGCGCTTATCAGGGTTATCAACTCGCAGCAATTGGAGTATGATAAGTTTCTGCAGGCAAACACTAAGGCAAAGGATTATGGTTTAAGCATTTTGAGATTGTTTGCCAGTTTGGTGCCGGTGATCACCTTTACAGCTAACATAGCCGCATTAACTATACTAGTGCTTGGAGGCCATTATGTAATAGCAGGCAGCATGAGCCTGGGTAACTTCGCGGCTTTTAACAGTTACCTTTCTTTATTGATCTTCCCGATATTGGTTATTGGCTTTATGAGTAACATCATAGCGCAGGCTACCGCATCATTTGATCGCATAACCGTGGTTTTGGAAAGCGTGGATACCCAACGAAAAGGTACGCTTAAAGAAACTTTAAAAGGTGATGTTGAGCTAAAGGATGTATCTGTTCTGTACGGACAAAAGCCGGCGTTGAAAAATATCTCTTTTTCGGTTAAAGGAGGGGCAAAGATCGCAATAATTGGACCGACGGCTGCGGGTAAAACCCAATTGCTTTATTTACTTACCGGGCTGATAAATGCGACCAGCGGCGAGGTTGAATATGATAGCAGAACGATAGATCAATACGATAATGAATCGTTCCATAGCCAGGTGGGGTTTGTTTTCCAGGATAGTATTATTTTTAATATGAGCATTAGGGAAAATATCGCTTTCAGCGATACGGTTACCGATGAATCATTAGAAAAAGCGATTGATACCGCGGAGCTGCGTGGTTTTATTGACGGTTTGCCTGAAGGATTAAGCACAGTAGTTTCAGAACGGGGCTCAAGCTTATCAGGCGGACAAAAACAACGTATTATGCTGGCAAGGGCGCTGGCGGTCAATCCCAAAGTTTTATTGCTGGATGATTTTACTGCCCGGGTTGATAACAATACCGAAAAGAAAATATTGGCAAACGTGCAAAAGAATTATCCCGGCTTAACACTAATATCGGTTACACAAAAAATTGGCGCGGTTGAGCATTATGATAAGATCATCGTTTTAACACAGGGCGAAATTGTAGCGTCGGGCACACACGAAGAACTGATGCGCAACAGCCCCGAATATGTACAAATCTTCAATTCGCAGCAAAGTACCAATACTTACGAAACCAGCACTAAATAACCCGAAAGAAGTATACTATGAACTACAATCTTAACAGTCTTTCGGGCAAACAGCAAAAAACATCAACCTTAACAGGTTTAAAGAAGTTATTGCAATTGATTGAGCACGAACGAAAGAATTTATTTATTGCTTTAGGTGCTATCCTTACCAACTCTACATTAAACTTATTGGGGCCATTTATAATTGGTTATACCATTGATAAATATGTATCGCATAAGGATTATAACGGTGTGCTTTTTTATTCAGGCGTTTTGCTTTGTATGTATTTGGGTGCATTGGTAACCAGTTATTTTCAAACTAAATTAATGGGCAGTGTTGGACAGCGCATGTTGTTTACCTTGCGTAATGCCATATTTAATAAACTGCAACAGTTGCCTGTTGATTTCTTCAATCAAAATAAAGCAGGTGACTTAATATCACGCGTAAATAATGATACTGATAAGCTCAACCAATTCTTTTCGCAATCACTTATGCAGTTTATCGGCAATATTGCTACCATGATTGGCGCGGGTGTGTTTTTACTGGTGATAAATACCAACCTGGGCGCGGCGGCATTATCGCCGGGCATATTTATATTGATATTTACCTTTGCCACATCTGCCTGGGTCAAGCGTAAAAATGCGGTTAACCTTAAAAGCGTGGGCGGTATGAGTGCCGAGATCCAGGAAAGCCTTAATAATTTCCGGGTGATCATTGCCTTTAATCGCCGCGATTATTTCCGTAAACGCTTTGATGAGGCCAATCGCGAAAATTACCGAACTGCGATAGGTGCGGGCCTGGCAAATAACGTGCTATTGCCGGTTTATAGCTTCTTCTCCAGTATAGCGCAATTAATGGTGCTGGCATATGGTATTTACCTGGTAAGTATAGGCAATATTGGTATCGGGCGATTGATCTCTTACCTTTCTTACGCTACTTTATTTTATAATCCGTTGAGGCAGCTGGCGGCTTTATGGGCCAACTTTCAATTAGCAATGGCAGGATGGGACAGGATTTCGCAAATATTATCATTAGAAACCAACCTGGTTAAAGTTGAAAGTATAGTTGCCGAGCCAGCGGCACCATTGTTGGAATTTAGGAATGTGCATTTTGGTTATGCAGAAGGTCAGGAGATATTACATAACATTAGCTTTAAGCTTGAGCAGGGCAAAACTTATGCATTGGTTGGGCCAACTGGAGGTGGTAAAACTACTACGGCATCATTAATTGCCCGTTTATATGACCCTACAGCCGGCATGGTTTTGTTAGATGGCAGGGATTTGCGTTCGTATGATCCAACAGAAAAAACAAAAAGGATAGGTTTTATATTGCAGGAACCATTCTTGTTTACAGGTACTGTAAGAGAAAATATTTTGTATGGTAATGATTTATATAAAGATTATACTAATGAGCAATTAGAAAAGGTAATAACTGATGCCAACCTGGAAACATTGCTTGTACTGTTTGAGCAGGGACTGGATACCAAAGTGGTATCAGGCGGGGATAGCGTAAGCTTAGGCCAAAAGCAATTAATTGCCTTTATGCGTGCGGTATTACGCAACCCGGCATTGCTGATATTGGATGAGGCGACCGCCAATATTGATACTATAACAGAGAAATTGTTAGAGGATATTTTGAATAAATTACCCGAAACCACAACGCGGGTGATCATTGCGCACCGGTTAAATACTATCCGCAATGCCGATGAGATCTTTTTTGTTAACTCCGGTGAAGTGACACGTGCAGGATCATTAGATGATGCTATGAAAATGCTTTTAAAAGGTAAACGGACCAGTTAATAGCCAGCAATAAATAAAAAGATTACATACGGCGCTTTGCAGCTTAATTGTCCTGAATTATATTTACACTTGTATAAAACTTAAAGCTCATTATGTTAAAGTATTCCGGTGAAAAAGGAATTTTAGTTGCCACAGATTGTATTGTGTTTGGTTTTGATGGTTTTAACCTAAAATTATTACTTGTACAGCGTAGTATTGATCCTGAAAAAGGAAGCTGGAGCCTGATGGGTGGATTTGTTAAGCCCTCGGAAAGCCCTGACGATGCTGCCAACCGTGTTTTGGAACAAAGGACAGGTTTAAACAATGTTTACCTGGAGCAATTTCACATTTTTGGTAGCCCTGACAGGGATCCTGTAGAGCGGGTTTTATCCATAGCTTATTTTGCACTGATAGATATTCATCAATATGAGCAGCAATTAAATGACGAATACCATGCTGAGTGGTTTTTACTAAGCGAAATGCCTGATTTAATATTTGACCATAACGAAATGGTTAAACTGGCAAAAAGGCAGCTGATGTATAAAGCGGCGCTTCACCCAATTTTATTTCAGCTATTGCCTGAGCGGTTTACCATACCGCAATTGCAGGCACTGTATGAAGGTGTATATCAAACTAAATTTGACGACCGGAATTTCAGTCGTAAATTATTATCGACAGGTTTATTATTAAAACAACCCGAAAAGGATAAGCAATCATCAAAAAAAGGCGCGTTTTACTATAAGCTCGATCAATCACACTATCAGGAAAATTTTGAATCATTCCTGAACCTGGTACCAAATCCGGATAAGTTTTTCTAATTAAAGTAATATACTGTTAATGGTAAATCAATATAAATAATTGCGTTGTAAAGCTTTCTTTAATAGCTTTACATGCTTTTAAACTATTGGTATTCATTAACTTTAACAGTTATAAACCCGAATTAATATAAGTGAAATTTTTACGTTCAATAGCTATTGCTGTGATTTTTTTGAGTATCTCCCTGCATGTTTATTCGCAGGGTAGTACGAGTAAAGGCACCGAGTTTTGGACGGCTTACATGGCTAATACTAACCCGCCAACAAGTTCTCAATCGCCAAGCCAGATGGACCTGTACATAACATCAGATGTTAACACATCGGGTACAGTAACGTTTGAGAATGGCGCAGCATCCATGCCCTATACAGTTACAGCTAACGAGGTAACTATTTTAACGATGCCCACATCTAATTATATGGCCGGCTTGGGTACATACCATTACGGGATCCATATAACGTCCTTAAAACCAGTTGCCATATACGCGCATATTTTCGCCGATGAATCATCGGGTGCCACTTTGTTGCTTCCTGTAACTACACTGGGTAAAGATTATTATTCCATTAACTATATACAAACTGCAAACGAAACAGCTTACTCAACATTTATGGTTATTGCCACCGAGGATAGCACAACTATTGAAATAACACCAACAGCACAATTAATTGATGGAACTGCTGCTAATAAATCATTCTCAGTTACGCTAAACACCGGCGATGTTTACCAGGGCCTTGCCAGTAATGATCTTACCGGGACAATTATACAATCAGTGAGTTCGGGTACAAATACATGTAAAAAAATAGCGGTTTTTTCCGGCAGTACACGCATTGCGATCGGATGTAACTATAAAGATAATTCATCCGATAATCTTTTTCAACAGGTATATCCAACGGCATCATGGGGAAAGAACTATATCACAGTCCCGCTTTCAAACCGCGATTTTGATATTTTCAGGATCATTTTAAGTAACCCCAACACCAATGTTACTTTAAATGGCCAGGTATTAAGCCAAAATCAGTTTACCAATGGGTTTTATTATACGTTCAACTCATCTGTTCCTAATATTATTACTGCAGATCAACCGATACAAGTAGCGCAATATGCGGTATCACAAGGCAACACACCTACCTGTGGCAATATTACAAATGATGTAGGTGACCCAGAAATGATTTTTCTTACTCCACTCGAACAAACCTTGAGCCATGTAACATTATATTCTACCAGTAATTATAAGATACTTAACAGTTACATCAATGTGCTGATTCCGTCAAACGCTGTATCGTCGTTTGTATTGGATGGGCAGCCTTACACTTCATTTACAGGTGTACCTACTAATAGTTTGTATTCATATGCGCAAATCCCGGTTGTCAACGGGCCGCATACTATAGCCGCTAATACAGGATTTAATGCGATAGCGTATGGTTTTGGCCAACATGAATCCTACGGGTATGCGGCCGGGGCTAATTTGCAAAATCTCAATGAGTTTATCGCTTTGGAAAATCCTCAAACTGATAGTACGCAAAGTAACGGCTGTAGTGGCGTTAATTATAACCTACAGCTAACCTTACCCTATAAAACAAATAGTATACAATGGAATTTTGAAAACGGTACAGCGCCTTATATTGAAAATAACCCTATTGTTAAAGATTCTGTTGTGAAAGGAATACAAACATTGTATGTGTATACCTATCCAAAAGATCCTGTAGTTTACACCAGCGGGACTTACTCTGCCGTTGCCACAGTTTTTAACCCTAATGCCGATATATGCGGATCGACAGAAAATATTGAGCTGGATTTTATAATAACCGATCCCCCGGTAGCGAAATTCGCCGTCGGCAAAACCTGCCTGGGCGATTCTACTCAATTTACAGATGAAACCACTGGTGTTAGCGCGTTGAAAAGCTGGTTATGGAATTTTGGTGACAACCAAACATCACGACTTCAAAACCCGATACATAAGTATCTAAATCCCGGCAATTACAATGTAAGCCTTACCGTTACAGATGTTGATAGTTGCACTTCCATCTATAATATTCCTAATCTTCATATTGATGCTAAACCTGTGGCCAATTTTACAGCGTCAACTCCTGATTGTATTAATGAAATTATTTCGTTTACTGATCAATCTACAACAGCTGACGGTGCTATTAAGCAATGGCTATGGGATTTTGGTGATGGGATTAAAGATACGGTTACCACTAAAGGTGCGGCAGTTACACATAGTTATGCTAATACCGGTACCGACACTGTTAAGTTAAGAGTAATAAACAGTGATGGTTGCGTTAGTTTAACTTATGCACAACCAATTACAATACACCCTTTGCCTGTGGTTAATTTTACAATGCCCGATGTTTGCCTGGCCGAAGGTTCGGCCCGGTTTACGGACAATAGCGCGATAGCCGATACTACGGCTTCATCATTTACCTATTTATGGAATTTTGGCGATCAAAATGCTACAGCTTCTAATCCTAATACATCTACACAAAAAAATCCTGTACATGTTTATTCTGCAGCGGCATATTATAATGTTACCTTAACTGTCACCTCAAAATATGGTTGTTCTTCAACGTTAACCCAACAATTTACAGTTAACGGCTCTAATCCGGTGGCTGCATTCTCTGTTGAAAATGGAAATGACCTTTGCAGCAGTAATTTGGTTGTGTTTGACGACAAATCATCCGTTAATTTTGGTAAGATCACCAAAATAGTATGGTATTTTGATTATAACAATAACCCATCGGATACTGTAGTATACACGCAAAGTACCATGCCTGCTAATAGGAAGCACCAACACCAGTATCCGCTTTTCAATTCTTCGGGCACACAAAATTATGATGTGCGCATGGTTGTTTATTCAGGCTCAAGCCAATCCTGCGAAAGCCTGGTAGATTCTACGATTACGATTAACGGTAATCCATCGATTACCGTATCACCGATCGGAAACGTGTGCCAGGGGGCGGGCCTGGTAAATATTCCGGTATATAACACCGGGAATTACGCTGGTAAAGGAATATTTAGCGGGCCCGGGATAACTTCATCAGGTGCTTTTAACCCTGCTAATTTGGCTGTTGGTACTTACACTATAAATTATAATTTCACGGCTGTTAATGGCTGTACCTACGCAACATCGCAACAGGTTAATGTAGAGCAAACACCTGTGATCAAAGTTGACTCTGTATATATCATATTACAAGGTGGAAGTGTTACATTGGATGCTAAAGTAGCGGGAAGCAATTTAACTTATAAGTGGTCGCCTTCAACAGGTTTAAGTGATCCCGATATTTTAAGCCCTATCGCGAGTCCGGCAACAGATACGCAATACTCTTTAACTGTTACAGGGGCAGATAGTTGCTCGGCAATAGCACCTGTTTTTGTGCAGGTATTACCAAACATAGTTGTACCGAATGCTTTTACGCCTAACGGCGATGGCATAAATGATTATTGGGAGATACAACACCTGGATAGTTATCCAAATTGTGTGGTCCAGGTTTTTAACCGATATGGTGAACGGTTGTTTTATTCTGTAGGATATCCTAACCCGTGGGATGGAAAATATAAAGGCAGCAGTTTGCCGGCGGGGGTATATTATTATATTATAGATCCAAAAAATGGCCGTAAGACAGTTTCAGGTTCATTAACTATCCTCAAATAGTTGCATCTTCCATATTTTTAATAATTTGATATGTAATTTTAGTGTTACGATAAACGATTAAAATGTTAAATTTTGCTAAAATATTAAATTTATGAGGTTAATATATGCAATGATTATGTATAAAAGCTATATTCGTTACCGAAATATGGTTCTATTAATCAGGGCTATATAAACCTGTCTACCCTGCAAGCATTCTTGTTTTGTTATTTGATTCTTTTAATAACTCATGATGTTATTAAAGGGTGGATATTTATTTTATAAATGAAGAGACTTTTACTCGTTTTATTTTTATTGATCTCAATTGCAGCAGTTTTGCAGGCGCAGCAAAAGCCACAGTACACGCAATATGTTTTTAATAATTTTTTATTGAACCCGGCGCTTAGTGGTATTGAGAACTACACCGATGTTAAGTTGGGGTATCGCAGCCAGTGGACCGGCTTGCAGGGCGCGCCTACAACCAGTTACTTAACAGTAAGCGCCCCATTGGGTGATGATTTTTTAAATGGCGATGCCAGCGAAATGCCGGCCGCAGGTACTGCCGACCCCGCAAGCCGTTCTTATCTGCAAAATTATGAGGCAGCCCCAAATCACCATGGCATTGGTTTTATGGTTGTATCGGATAAAGCCGGGCCAGTAACAGCCACTAATATTGATGCTACTTACGCTTATCATATCGGTTTGACAAGTGAACTTAACCTATCTTTGGGTGTTGCTGCAGGTGTTGCCCGTACAAGTTTAAATACCTCACTTTTAACAACTACAACCCCTGATGACCCGGCTGTTGATGGCGCTAACGGTGGTATATGGAGCCCTGATTTAAGTGTAGGCGTTTGGGCCTATGCATCAAATTATTACCTGGGTGCATCAGTACAACAGGTTTTGCCTGAAAAGCTTTATTTTGATGCTAAGGATGCAGCAGACCAAAGTAAAACTGTGCCTCAATATTTTTTTACAGCAGGTTATAAGATCTACATGTCGGATGATTTGACATTGATGCCATCGGTAATGGTAAAAGTGATCAACCCGGTGCCGATTACTTATGATGTAAATGCAAAAATATCTTTCCGCGATATTTTCTGGATCGGCGGTTCATACCGGCATGGTGACTCATACGGCGTATTAGCCGGATTCAACGTTAACTCGCTGATCAACGTGGGCTATTCTTATGACATTACAACCTCTGCCCTAAATACAGTTAGCAATGGTACTCACGAAATCGTATTAAGTATTTTATTGAACAACCGTTATAAGGTAACTTGCCCGCAACGGGAGTTTTGATTAATTGGAGATTGGATTAATCTTAACTAACTAATCTCTAATCTTTAACTACAATTCTTTTCTCAACCTTGCAACCGGGATGTTCATTTGCTCACGATATTTGGCTACAGTACGGCGGGCAATGTTGTATCCGCTTTCTTTTAGTATGTCAGTCAGTTTTTCATCAGCCAAAGGATGGCGTTTATCTTCTTTACCAATATGCTCTTCCAGTATTTTTTTAACCTCTTTGTTTGATACTTCTTCGCCGCTTTCAGTTTGAATCGCTTCAGAGAAGAAAGATTTTAACAGGAAAGTACCATGCTCGGTTTGTACATATTTTGAGTTGGCAACACGCGATACGGTAGATATATCCATCCCGATCTTATCGGCAATATCCTTTAATATCATCGGTTTCAGATTTTTATCATTACCGGTTAAAAAGAAATCATATTGATATTGCATAATAGCATTCATAGTCTTCAACAATGTTTGCTGCCGCTGCTTAATCGCATCAATAAACCATTTTGCCGAATCAAGTTTTTGCTTTACAAATTGTACCGCTTCCTTTAGTTTTTTATCTTTTTGAGATGCCTTATCATAATGCTGAAACATCTCCTGGTAAGAACGGCTTACCCTGAGTTCAGGCGCATTTTTTGAATTAAGGGTGAGTATTAGTACACCATCGCTGTTAACGATGTGAAAGTCGGGTATTACCTGCATTTGCTTGGTGTTTACCTCGTTACTATCGCCTGGCTTTGGGTTTAGCTTTAATATCTCGTTCACTACACCACGCAATTCCATTGAAGTCATATTTAACGATTTTTCCAGCTTGTCGTAATGCTTGCGGGTAAATTCATCTAAATAATGTTCAACAACATTAATTGCTTTTTTTATGATAGGATCATTGGGGTCTTTTTTACGCAACTGGATCAACAGGCATTCCTGCAAGCTACGTGCGCCTACGCCCGGGGGGTCGAAGCTTTGAATAACCGCCAGCATCTCTTCAACCTCTTCATCCTCGGCTATTACATTTTGCGAGAAGGCAAGATCGTCAGTTAATGACATGATCGGCCTGCGCAAATAACCATCATCATCTAAACTGCCGATGATCTGTTTACCAATTTGGAAATCTTTATCTGATAAAGGAAGCAGGTCTAATTGCGCCTGTAAACTTTCAAAAAAAGAGCTTTGAACGGCAATAGGTATTTCTTTACGTTCATCCTCATCGTCGCCATTCTGATCGTAACGCGAGCCATAGTCGTTTACCGTATCTTCCTGTAAATAATCATCAATGTTAAATTCATCCATTTCCCCTTTTTCTTCATCACCATTGTAAGTGTCTTCGTCAGGGTCACGGTCAGGGTATTGTTCTTCGGGTTCGTTAAGATTAGTTAAGCTAAGATCTTCAAGGGCGGGGTTTTCCTCTAACTCTTCTTTAATACGGGTATCTAACGAAACAGTGGGCACCTGCAACAACTTTATAAATTGTATTTGCTGAGGAGAGAGTTTTTGTAAAAGTTTTTGTTGAAGATTCTGTTTTAACATATATATGAATAGCGCAAAAATACATCAAATTACCTATAACTTTAAACATTAATTATGGTAATCAGTTAATGTTTTAAAAGGTAAAAACCTGTTATTTGTTTGCATAAGCAAGTTTTTATTTAATAAATTAGTGAAAATTAATTTTTTAGTATGTCGATAGTAAAAGAGTTTAAAGATTTTGCCAGCAGGGGAAACGTTGTTGATCTTGCTGTGGGTGTTATCATTGGCGCTGCCTTTGGTAAAATTGTCACCTCATTGGTAAATGACATTATAATGCCGCCATTAGGAATGTTATTGAGCGGCATTGATTTTAAAGACCTGAAATATGTGCTAAAACCTGCTGTAGGCAAAACTCCTGAAACAGCCATTAACTACGGTTTATTTATTAATAATATTATCGATTTTGTTATCGTTGCTTTCTGTATATTTTTAATTGTTAAAGGTGTAAATTCTTTAAGAAAAGAAGAAGCCGCAGCACCAGCACCTGACCCAGCGCCAACTAAGGAAGAAACCTTATTAACTGAAATACGCGATCTGTTAGCTAAAAAATAGTTTTTTAAGAGTCAAGAATCAGGAGCCAATAATCAAGATGATATTAAGGTTTTATCTTATTCTTGACTCTTGGTACTTGATTCTTTCCTAAAAGGTTCTCGGCAACTTAGGGTCTGTCAAAATAATATAATCGCCCATTTTGCTGAGTTTGCTCCAATCCGGATTTATAAAATTGTCATCAGAGTAAACAGCGATGTTCATAATCTTCGCTTTTGGATAATAATGAAGTAGTTGTGCCGGTACGCCCAACTTCTCTTCGCTGTGAAAGCCACCATTTATTTGCAGCACTTTATAGTCCGGATGATTTTTAATGAATTTGGCTATTGACCAGCCCATGGTTGCATCCCATAAGTTTTGTGCCTGGTACATCTGCATGCCCGGCATAGCACTGTGACCGCCCATAATATCGTCGAATTTTTTTAGATAAGCACCGGTAGCGGTATCAACAGGCAAGGGTGGAAGGTATGATTTGCCTGTTGCGTCCAATTGCTGCAAGCTATTTAGCCCTAACCGGTTAACCATGTTGGTATATCTGGCGGGTGCATTTGCCGCAATAACAGGTAGTTTATTGTCCTTTGCAAATTCAATCAGTGGGCGATAGTCGTCATAATTAGGCCAAACGCGGGCATCAGTTTCAAAATTCTTATCTCGGATCAATCTGTTTAAATATTCATTCAATACGGTTTGGCAATCGGTTTCAAACATTTCCATGGATAAGGCAGTCTTGCCTGAATATTGCAATGAAAGCTTCTTTAATAAGATATATTCCAACTGATGCCCTATGGAATCATTATGCTCTTCGCCGAAAAAAAGAACATCAGCATGCTTCATATCGGCAACAATATCATTGACAGATGCTGCCTTTTGAGTTTTGGTATTGAAAATTTTGTAATGAGTTGAAAGGCTATCCTGGGAAAAGCAGAATAGAGGAGAAAAAACAAGGATCAGCAGGGTTGTGAATTTCATAAGTGGCAGTGAATGTACTCTTAAATTAAATTTGATAACAATTTGGTAATGAAATGTTAAAAGGAATAAAACTTTCGTAGAAATAAGGTTGCTTACTTTTACGAACTGATATCCTAAAAAAATAAAGATATGACTAATTCAATCTTAGAAATAACAGAAAACGAATATTTGATAAAACTTAACAGGAGCAATTTTAACCTGTCGTTTATCAGGAGCCTGCTCAAAATGGTTGAGGTTGCTAATCCTGCTGAAGAGAATTTTATAATTCATGAGCGTCATTTAGCTGCAAATCAAAATTTTTCATCAGAGCCAGACTATTTCAGTTCACTGGAAGAAAAATAATCTACCGGTCGCTTATTAATATGCGCTCCGGTATATATCAAAAAAAAGAGACGCAAATACTATTTGCGCCTCGATATGTTTTTTGGATTGTTTTGCTATTTAGAATTGCCTAAACCCGCCTCTTACCACTTGTTGCTTATCCATTTGGGCCATTTGGGCCTTCATCATTTTTATTTGCTCGCTTAGCAATTTGTTTTTATCATCTTTCGTTGCCTCTGACAAGTACATTTGTGCTTCGCGCTTGTTGCGTTTAGCCATGGCTATACCGGCAAGGCTTATTTTAGCCAATGCTACGTTATGGGACATTTTCATGCCTAACTGCAATGATTTTTTGAAATATTTCTCAGATTTTAAAGGCGCTTTGCGCGATTCAACCAAACCGATCAGCAAGTTATAATAACCCCATTGGCTTTTGTTTAATTCCTTTTCGTAATCCTTAATTTTTAATAGCCATTGCTCAGCTTTGTCGCTTTGTTCTTTACGTAAAAACCATTGCGATATAATCATGTTTTCATTAAAGAAAAAGCTAAGCAAAACGATGCCGCCTAAAAGTAATACCAATATACCCCACCACCATGAGCCTGTTGCACAAAGCGCTACGGCTCCGCCAAAAAACACACAGGATATTATTAACCTAAAAATATTTGACATAATTTGTAATTCAATAAATTGAGTGCAAATATCCGTTTATTTGCACGTTAAATCAACAATAGAATAAATATTTATGGCAGTAGATTTGGAGCCATCATGGCTTAAAGTTTTAGGGGCTGAATTTGACAAGGGTTACATGGTTAAGCTACGGGATTTCCTTAAAAATGAAAAGGAATCGGGCCAGGTTGTTTACCCAAGAAACGCAGATATTTTTGCTGCTTTTAATAAAACCCCTTTTGATAAGGTAGAGGTGGTGATCTTAGGACAAGATCCATACCACGGCCCGAACCAGGCGCACGGACTCTCTTTTTCTGTTCAGAAAGGTATTCCTGTCCCGAGGTCACTATCCAATATTTATAAAGAGTTAGCAACCGATATTCCCGGCTTCAAAACCCCATCGCATGGTAATCTATCTGAATGGGCCGAGCAAGGTGTGTTATTATTGAATGCAAGCTTAACGGTACGCGCAGCAACACCAGGCTCACACCAAAAACAAGGCTGGGAAACTTTTACCGATATGGTGATCAAAACCATATCCGACCAAAAGCAAGGTGTCGTATTTATACTTTGGGGAGCATTCGCGCAGGCCAAGGCTGAATTGATCGATCAGAAAAAACATTTTATTATCAAATCCGCCCACCCATCGCCGTTCTCTGCCGATCGTGGTTTCTTCGGCTCAAAGCCGTTTTCAAAAACTAACGAGATTCTGAAAAAAGAAGGGAAGAAAGAGATTGATTGGCAAATAAATTAAATGTGCGCATATGCAGATGTGCAAATTATTTCATCTGCATATCTGCACATTTATAATCTGCACATCAATTTAGTATTCCAACGGAACTATCGGTTCCTTTTTGCTGGTTGACATGATCATCATGGTTTGGAAGGTTTTTACCACGCTGATGCGGCTTATCTTTTCCATGATCAATTGTTCGTACGATTTAATATCGCGAACATATACTTTAAGTAAAAAATCACATTGTCCGGTTACGTGGTGACACTCGGTTACCTCGGGTATGTTCTGTATCTCATCAACAAAGGTTTGTATCGTATTTTTCTGGTGAAAATCCAGCGAGATCTGTATAAAGGTTTTGATTCCTAAACCAAGCTTTTCCTCATCAACCAAAGCGTGGTAACTTTTGATATATTCGGCATTTTCCAGTTTGCGCACGCGTTCCAAAGTGGGAGCGGGTGATAGCCCTATTTCATTGGAAAGTTGAAGATTTGTAATACGTCCATTCTCCTGCAAAATCTTAAGGATTTGCAAATCTATTTTATCGAGTTCAGCTGCCATAATGGGTACAAAGATATATTTTCCTAATCTCACAAAATAAAATTTTTTGAAAAAAGGCTTTCGCAAAAATAAATTTCTTTAATATACAAATTTAGACTTGTCTAAATTTATTATTAGATTTGTTTAAAATGAATACTTTAGCCGAAGAAAATTATTTAAAGTCTATCTACCACCTATCGCTCAATACTGAAAATGTGAGCACAAATCAGATAGCCGCACTGCTAAACACCAAAGCGGCCTCGGTTACCGATATGCTTAAAAAACTGGCTGATAAACAATTGATAAACTATACCCGATACCAGGGTGTTAGCTTATCTGCCACGGGGGAAAAGATAGCGCTGCAAATTGTTCGTAAGCACCGGCTTTGGGAACACTTTTTGGTGAAGAAGCTGAATTTTAAATGGGATGAGGTGCATGAAATGGCGGAGGAAATGGAACATATATCATCCAAAGAATTAGTTGACCGATTAGATGAGTTTATGAATTTCCCTAAATATGATCCGCATGGCGACCCGATACCTGACAGTAACGGTAATTTTAAATCGCATGAGCTTAAACCAATAGCTACGATTGGTGTTGATGAAAACGGGATAATTTCAGGTGTACGGGATCATTCCCCTTCGTTTTTGCAGTACCTGGAAAAACAACAACTTACAATTGGGAGAAAAATAACAGTGACAGAAATAATTGACTATGATCATTCTATCGTATTACAAATAGATAATAACAAAGTACACATCAGCCGCGAAGTAGCTAATAATTTATTAATTGTAATATGAGCGATAACAGCAACGAATCCTTAGCCAATGTCCATAGCTCCGTGTCAACCGAAAATAAAACCGGATGGCGCAAATTTATGGCATTTATTGGCCCGGCTTACCTGATCAGCGTTGGGTATATGGATCCCGGAAACTGGGCAACTGATATAGCCGGTGGCAGCGCCTTTGGCTACCGCTTGATATGGATCCTGTTCGTATCAAACTTAATAGCGCTCTTACTACAATCGATGAGCGCGAGATTAGGCATCGTACGTGGTTTGGATCTGGCCCAGGCATCAAAACACACCTATAATCGTTTCATTAATTTTTGCCTGTATATTTTGGCCCAGGTAGCAATTATCGCTTGTGACCTGGCAGAGATCATCGGTATGGCGATAGGCTTAAACCTCCTTTTTCATTTGCCATTGATCTGGGGAGTTTCGCTTACGATAACCGATACCGTCTTGATGCTCTTTTTGATGAATAAGGGGATGCGCAAACTAGAAGGTTTTATCGTATCGATGATATTTATCATCGGCGTGGCCTTTTTGGTAGAAATGTTTATTGTTAAACCGGATGTTGTAGCTATTGCCAAAGGATTTATACCTAATATGTTAAGTGGAAACGCTTTATACTTAGCAATAGGAATCATTGGCGCAACGGTAATGCCGCATAATTTGTATTTACACTCGTCACTGGTGCAAACCCGAAAAATAAACCGGACAGATGCCGGTATAAAGTCAGCTATCAAGTTCAATATTTTCGATACGGTAATCGCGCTTAACGTGGCTTTTATAGTTAACGCGGCTATTTTAATATTAGCAGCCAGTGCATTTTTTACGAATGGTTTTTTTAAGGTTGCTGAAATTCAGGATGCTTACAAATTGCTGGAACATATTTTTGGCTCAATAGCACCTATACTGTTTGCCATAGCGCTGATCGCCTCCGGACAAAGCTCCACCATAACAGGTACTCTTGCCGGGCAGATCATTATGGAGGGGCACATCAACCTGCGCATTGAACCCTGGCTACGCCGTTTGCTTACGCGATTAATGGCTATTGTGCCTGCAGTTTTTACCATACTTTATTCGGGTGAAACAGGATTAGGAAACCTGATCATATTAAGCCAGGTTGTGCTGAGTTTGCAATTGGGGTTTGCGGTAGTGCCGCTGATCCACTTTGTGTCCGACAAAAAGAAGATGGGCAAGTTTGCCATCGACCTGAAAACAAAAATTATGGCCTGGGGCTGCGCGGTATTGATTATTGGTTTGAATGCGCAATTGGTTATCCAGCAGTTGGGTGAATGGATCCATGCGTCACATTCATCGGCTATTTGGATGCACTTTTTGGTTGAGCCTTTTGTGTTGGCCATAGCCTTGTTGATGCTGTATGTATTTTTGCGTCCGTTATTGTTTAAGCACAAGGATCAGCCAACTTATGTGCCTCATGGCTTGGCAACTGTAATTGATGAATTAGACGCTATCAAATATCACCACATTGCGGTGAGTATTGATTTTTCAAAGAACGACACAGAATCCATCAGGCATGCAATTATGCAGGGTGGTAAACATGCGGTTTATACGTTAATACATGTGGTTGAAACTGCCGGTGCCCGGTATAACGGTAATGAGGTGTTAGACCAGGAAACCCAAAGTGATGTGGATAATTTACAGCGTTATGTAGATGCCATGCGTAAACTGCATTACGAAGCGAATGCCCAAATTGGATATGGCTCACCGGCTACATCCATAGCAGAGATAGTTAGAAGGGAGGGTGTCGATTTTATTGTGATGGGTTCACATGGGCATAAGGCCATTAAGGATCTGCTTTTTGGTACTACTGTTAACAAAGTACGGCACATGGTTAAGGTGCCCGTACTGATAGTAAAACCTCAAACTAAATAAAACGGCTATATTTGCAGTGTAATGAGTGACGATAAGATCTATATAAAGAATAAAAAAGCCTATTTTGAGTATACCATACTGGATAAATATATTGCCGGTATAAAACTATTAGGTACAGAAATAAAATCAATACGCGAGGGTAAGGCCAATATAAATGATGCTTTTTGTACGTTTATTAACGGTCAGCTTTATGTGCGCAATTTGCATATTTCGGAGTACTCGTTCGGTTCATTCTACAACCATGAAGCCAAACGCGACCGCGTTTTGTTATTGAATAAAAAGGAGTTAAAAAAACTGCTAACCCGTGGTGAAGAAAAAGGATTGACCATAGTGCCATTAGCGCTATTCATCAGCGAACGCGGTTTTGCCAAGCTGGAAATAGGCTTAGCCCAGGGTAAAAAGACTTTTGATAAACGCGAAACCATGAAAGAGCGTGATATTAAAGTGGAGATAGATAGGGCGATGAAAAGGTAATTCGATTTGGGACTTCGGATTTTCAATTTCATAGAAATCAGAATGAAAAAGTTTATAAAAAATGAATTACCATGCATTCTCACCCTTTAAAGGCACAAACCTGAAAGTATCCAGCACGTGCTTCTCATAGTCATGTTCACCGGTCTTTAGTATTGTAACCATTTTTTGCTGTTCTGCATCACCTACAGGGATAACTAAAATACCACCAATGGCTAATTGCTTTAATAATTCTTCGGGTACAGTTGGTGCGCCGGCGGTAACGATGATTTTATTGTAAGTTGCGTGTTCAGCTATTCCTCTTGATCCATCGCCTAAAAAGAAATGAGGCTTATAGCCAATATAAGGTAATACCTGTTTGGTACGTTCGTATAAAGTTTCCTGTCTTTCGATGGTATAAACTTTAGCGCCAAGCTTCATTAAGATGCAGGTTTGATAGCCGCAGCCGGTACCAATTTCCAATACTTTGTCGCCTTTGCGGATGTGTAATAATTCAGTTTGATAAGCAACAGTATAAGGCTGTGATATGGTTTGTCCCGCACCTATTGGAAAGGCAATATCTTTATAAGCCTGGTTCCAGAATGTCTCATCAAAAAAGTAATGGCGTTGCATGGAGCCGATGGCGGCTAACACATTTTCATCCTCGATACCTTTCTTCCTTAAAACCTCAACCAGCTTTTTTCTTGCCCCTTGCTCTCGGTAATTATCGATGTATTTGTGTGCCATTGTAAGGCTAATATACCACGTTTTTAAAGATTATTAATGATGCTAAGCGTAATGCCCCACTGTATAATTTCATGTAGCTGATATACAGACGGGATATTTATCCACGTTTTAAATCACCTGGCAGGTTGGATTGTGATGCACCGGGAAGTTACATGAATTTGCCACAAAGCAAAACTTATGTGCCTCGTAATGCAGCTCGTTAGCCTTATCAACCATACTCGCTTCCGTTACAATAACAACAGGGTGCAGGGTAACTTCTGTAAAGTGTCCGCTGCCATCTTCAGTTTCGGTCATGGTGCCTGTCGCGTTATCTATATAATCAATAACTACAACACCAGCTTCAGAACATAAATGCAAATACCACAACATATGGCATGATGAAAGGGATGCCACAAACAATTCCTCGGGATTATACCTTGTGCCTTCACCACGGAAGCTTGGATCAGACGAAGCATAAATGGTTGGTTTATCCTCACTGCTTATTTCGTGATTACGGCTATATGCTTTGTACTGACTTGTACCTTTACCCAAATTGCCCGTCCAGTTAATAGTAGCTTTATAAAAGTGGTTCATGTCGAATGATTTAAATAGTCAATAAGGATCTACATCAGGTTGTACAATGCTGCCTTTACTCAGTTTGGTTGTTTGAAATTGTGTGATCGTTTCCCTGATAATGGCTTTTGCTTTATTAATGGAAACGTTATCTTTCTCAAACTTAAGTAAGATAGATTGAATATAATAATTTCGTATGCGGCTAACCAATGGCGGCTGCGGACCGATAACCCGCTCGCCGAAATGCTTGCGGAGTTCGTTTCCTAAATATTGGGCCTGATTGTACAACACTTCAGGCTCTTTGTGCTTAATATCTAAATTGATCAAACGGGAAAAAGGCGGATAACTAAAATTCTTACGCTCGCTCATCTCCGTGAAATACAAATCTGCGTAATCATTTTCAATAACCTGTTTTATAACCCGGTGGCCGGGATCATAGGTTTGGATCACAACCTTACCCTGCTTACCCCGCCTGCCTGCGCGTCCGCTTACCTGTGCCAGCATTTGAAAACTGCGTTCGTTAGCACGGTAGTCCGGAAATTTAAGCAGGCTATCCGCATTGATGATACCAATGACGGTTACATCTGCAAAGTCTAAACCTTTAGCCACCATTTGGGTACCGACTAATATATCGATCTTTTTTTCTTCGAGATCGTTGAGTATCACTTGCAGCGAATTTTTAGAACGGGTAGTATCCAAATCCATCCTCGCGATACGCGCTTCCGGAAGGATCATGCTTAATTCATCCTCGATCTTTTCGGTACCGAAACCCTTATATTCCAAATGTGTTGATCCGCATGCCGGGCAAATTGATGGCGAATCCTCGCGATAACCGCAATAATGGCAATGCAATTTACCACTGCTTTTATGATAGGTAAGGCTTACATCGCAATTAATGCATTTTGGGGCATAGGCACAAACCTTGCACATTAAAACAGGCGCATAACCACGGCGATTTTGGAAGAGGATCACCTGTTCCTTATTAGCCAAAGCCTGTTGTATATCGGCAATCAATACACTTGTAAAATGTGATTGTATCGTTTTCTTTTTTGTTTCTTCGGCGATGCTGACTATCTCGACCTGCGGCATTTCCACACCACCAAAACGTTCCATCAATTCAGCAAAACCATATTTATGGGTGCGGGCATTGTAATAACTTTCAAAAGATGGTGTAGCCGATCCAAGCAAAACCTTACCGGCATGCATGTTGGCTAAAAAAATCGACGCATCGCGCGCGTTGTAGCGTGGAGCAGGGTCATATTGTTTGTAGGAGGTTTCGTGTTCTTCATCAACGATAATCAGCCCCAGATCATTAAAAGGCAGGAATACGGATGAACGCGCGCCAAGCACCACTTTGTATTCATGGTTCAATACCTTTTGCCAAACTTCCACACGTTCGGCATCATTAAAACGGGAGTGGTATACGCCGATATCCGCGCCAAAATACATGCGTAAACGCTCAATAATATGTGTAGTAAGTGCAATTTCAGGCAATAAGTAAAGTACCTGCCTGCCAGAGTTGATCATTTCTTCGATCAACCGGATATAAACCTGTGTTTTGCCTGATGAGGTTACACCATGGAGTAAAACCACATCTTTCTCAGCAAACTGGTCGCTTATGCTTTGCAAAGCACCTTGCTGTTGCTCGCTAAGCTGGAATCCGTTTATAACTTCTTCCTCTTCGTAATATAAGCGACTAATATTTTTATATTCCGGGATGAAGATTTCTTTTTCAATCAAACTTTTAATGCTGGCATCACCCGCTCCGCTTTCTTCAATTAATTCGCTTTTAGAAATGCTTTTTTGCGTACGCGATAGTTTCAAATAGGCCAATACCGCATCTGCCTGTTTAGGCGCTCTCTTTTCAAGGATAGCAAATAGTTCCTGGCGCTGGTCGGGGTTATTATAAATAGGGTTGAGTGTGATGAAGGTCCGCCGCCGAGGTTTGTAACGCTCGCTAACTTCTTCAGAAATATGGATGATGTTCTTCTCAAACAAACCCTTCAAAATCGGCATTACCGTTTTTTGCCCGAGTAGTTTTACAATATCGCTAACGGTTAGTTCAGGTTGGATTTCCAGCGCTTCAATAATTAAATATTCCTTATCATGCAGGGCTGATTTATCAATCTCAAAATCTTTATTTAAAACGATCTTGGTTTCGCTGGCTAATTTTAAGGCAGATGGGAGGGCGGCGTTCATTACCTCGCCCAGGTTGCACATGTAATAATCAGCTATCCAGTGCCAAAAGTGGAGTTGCTCGTGGGTTACAACGGGCTTGTCGTCCAATAATTCCACCAAATATTTGGCTTCATATTTTTCAGGAGGCTTTGTGCCGATCCCGGCGATGATGGCGGTGTACAATTTGCTTTTACCAAATTGCACCACGGCCCGCTTGCCTATAGCTACGCTGTCATTCAGTTCAAACGGTACGCGGTAGGTATAGTTTTTAGCTATAGCTAAGGGTAGTATCACTTCAACAAAAAGCGTTTGGCGGTCGGTATATGCGGCATCGGTAAACTCTAACATCAGGCAGCCTTTGTTTTAAATGCAGCCATAGCAAGGGTTATCCACCCAATGATAAATAGCAAACCACCTAATGGGGTAACCGGGCCGAAATAAATAAGCCAGCTATAGCCTAACAGGTCGCGGCAAGCCAAAAGATACAACGATCCCGAAAAAAACACGATACCTACAGTAAACAGGTAATAAGTGGTGGTAATTAAGTTATTTTTGGTACGTGCAATTGTTGAAAGGAACAACAGCGCGAAAACATGGTAAAACTGGTATTGTACTGCAGTGTGCCAAACCTCGAGTTTGTCGGCATCCAGGTAAGGTTTTAAACCATGGGCGCCAAATGCTCCTGCTACTACGGCCAGCAAACCAAATATCGAAGCGGTAACAACTATTCGTTTATTCATTATAGGGATAAAACGCTAAGTTAACCAAAGGAAAGTATTTGTTTATTGACCGTTGGTAAAAATCATAAATTGCAGCAGTAAACTATTATGAAGAGACAGATTATTGCCACCATATTTTTATTGATAGCCACGGCAGCTATTACGGTGGTGTATTTCAAAAATCTGAATCTACCGGGATCAAATACCAGTCGCGTTATGGCAGCCATACCTGATGATGCCGCGCTGATATTCCAGTTTACGAATGAGAAAAGCTTTTACGATATTTTTAATGGTAATACACTGCTGCAGTCTGCCGTTGGTGTAGATAATGTCACCGATCTGGATACGGTAAGAAGCCAGCTAATTAACAACCCATTGATCGCTAAGTATTTAAGCGGGCAAAGTTTGTTTGTGTCCCTGCATCCGCTGAAAGATAAAGGTGTTGACCTGTTGCTTACACTATCAGCCGCAAAAGGTTTTGATGCTGCTTTGGTAGACCAGATCGCCTCACAAAAAAACAGCGGGTTGATCATTACTCCATTACATATTAATGGTGTAAAAGGGTATGGTATTTATTTTAACTCCATTAAAAAGCGTTTTTATGTGATTGATAAAGGCGAAGGTGTTTATTCTGCGAGTTTTTCTCAGGAATTAGCACAACGAAGCGCACAGTTTAAATTTATGGGCGATAAGCATGGGTTTGTGCTATTATCCGAACAGCAAAACCACAACTCATTGGCGAATTTGTATTTGAATTATGGGCAGCTAACACCGCTGTTCGATAAGTTATTTGCGAACAACACGGATATATTCCGGAGTTTTAAGATGTTATCCGCAAAGGCTGTTTTAAGCCTGAACTATAAAGATGACGCGTTCATGTTTACCGGTGTATCAACATTGGAAAAAAATAACATCACTTATTTAAACCTGTTTACCGGGCAGCAGCCTGTTTTTAACCACCTGAAGGATATTTTCCCGTCTACAACGGCTTACAGCACCAATTTTTCTGTATCTGATCCCAGTAAGTTTAGTTCAGATCTTTATCAATATCATATAAAGGCAGGCATTAAGCAGGAACAGGATCAGCTTTTTGACAAGATAAAGTCTGAAGCGGGAATCAACCTGAGAACCGAATTTAATAACTTGCTTGGTAATGAATTTGCTATAATAACCACCCGTTATGAAGAGAAATATGCAATAATTTCCGTTAAAGATGGCTCAAAGCTACTGCCATTTATGCTGAACATCAGCAATATGGTTACAGATCATATCGGCCAGTTTAAATACAATAAACTGCCATTCTTTTTATTGGGTGATGCTTTTGGTGTGCTGAAAAAGCCTTACTTTATGATCCTGGATAACTACCTGATCCTGGCTACCAGCCAAAAGGAGCTCACCAGCTATTCAGATACTTACTTAAACCGCAAGTTTTTGAGTAAGATTGATCAATACAACCAATTCTATGATCTGCTGTCGGAAAGGAGCAATGTGGCTTTCTTTATTAACTTCAAAAATTCGCAATCTATTTTGAAAAAAGATATGTTGCCGGATATGTATGATTCTTACCAAAGAAATAACCCCGGATGGAAAAACTTCTACGGCGCATCCTTTCAATTGTCATCTGCCGAAAATAATTTTTACACTAACTTTTGCATGAGGCTGAACAATGTTGACACCGCAGCCGTAAACAACCAATTTCGATAATACTGTTGTTAACATAAAGATAACAGCTTATTAGTATTAAAAGTGATCGCACGTACATGGGTTGTGGTCAAAATGGTTTATTTTAGTGTGCAATTGATTATTGTTAGTTTATGAAGAAAATTTTATTAGTTCTTACTCTGCTATTATTTGCTTCAAAACTGTTTGCCCAGGAGTACGGGCAATATAACACGGGTACGTTGTTCGACTCGTTCGAGAACCCATCTCAAAAATCCTTTACTCCGGATACCAGTCGTTATTACGCGTTCAACTTTTTGGTGCCTAACTTTAATGTGAATGTATCTGTAACCGGTGATGCGCAGCAAACTTTAAAAAACAGGTATATCAATAATTATTACACCAACTCCGCTTTGCAAATTGGCGCAGGCAATAAATATAATTATGCCACGGTAAATGCTAACGCTTATTCCATTATGTTCAAAGTTTTCGGCAGCTTTGATGGTAATACCGAACTTGGTTTTTTTACAGATACCAAATTAGATGGGCGGGGAGCCTTTACCGATGAGAGTATCGCGTTGTTAAATGGTTCCGAAAATTTTCCGCTCAATTCATACAATAATGTTTTTAATTCGCGGTATAATTATCAATTATATAATGAATTCGGTATTACTTATCGTGAGCAGGTAACCAAACAATTGGCATTTGGTTTCAGGATTGCCTCAGTATCGGGCATGAGTACTGAAAACGTTAAGATAGATCAATCGAGCATTACTTTTAATAAAGCAGCAGATACGGCTGCGTTACGATTACAAGGAACGGACAGAAAGGCGGGTTTTAGTAAATTACCGTTTAGTAACCCGGGTTTAGATGTTAGTATAGGAACCACTTACCGTACTACGGATGCATTTATTATACAAACTAATCTAAAAAACCTGGGCTTTATCCACTGGAACAAGGAAGCTGAAGAATATGATTTTAACAGCGAAACAGGAATATACAATCTTTCCTCGCCAGACCGAGAAACTTATGTGTTAGATGCTGCAAATGATGGCGTTACACAGCAAGGCAAGGGTATAAAAAAATCGTATAACACACCTTTAGACGGTACATTTGAGGCGAGTATCTCGAAATCTTTCCTGGTTAGTGATGAGTTTACAAATGTGCGTTATGCGCCTTCGTTAATCGCATCAAAAGAGCTTTTTTATAACGGATTCATAGTGGCTATGGTAAACCCTATACAATATAATAATTATTCTGTAAGCCTGGTTACAAGCTATAGTAATCAAAACCTGTTTAAAATTGGCGGTCAATTTATGATCAAATCACAAAACGGCGAGTTTTTTATTGGTAGCGATGCACTATCGCAAAGCATAGGTTTGTTGCAAACAGGTTTAAAAGATAAAAGCCAGGCGATGAAAAGCGGTGAATTTTTAGGAACCGACATATCTTTTGGTTTCTCCATAAAATTCGGCCCGGTAATAGAACATCCAATGAATGCAAGCCACATACCAATGGGCGAAAAAGGATTTTTAGGAAGGATGTGGGACAAATTGTTTAAACCAAACGATGATAAAGCCTTATCAGATTAATCAGCCTTTCTTTTCCCTGCGATAAAATCCTTTAAATAGTATGGCTCAAAGTATGCCACATCTTCAAAATCCTTTGATTCAAATTTTTCTTTTGCTTTAAGTGTAAGATGTGTAGCTGAATTGATAAACCCCGGCAAAAATAACGCATTTGGATGAAGTAAGGTTGTTTCGCACTTATTGGCACCATCGCCAAAAAACAATATCTTGTTATCCTGCAAAATATCGGTAAAGCTGTTCTCGTCAATGATCTCTGCCGATGTTGCCGCTATTCGCCCGCCTTTCGAATTAAATATAGCCGTATAAACTTCCATACGGCGCGCATCTATCATCGGGCAAAGCAATATGTTTCCTTTTGCTAACTTGCTTTCTGTAATAGCACCATAAGCCATGGATTCCAGCGTTTCAATGGCAATTAAAGGTTTCTCTAAAGCATAACATAAACCTTTGGCGGTAGATATACCTATGCGTAAACCGGTATATGAACCAGGTCCACAGCTTACCGCTATTGCATCAAGCTCGCTATATTTAGTGCCGGTTGAATTCAATATTTCGTTAATATATAAAGTGATCACCTCCGCGTGTACATTGCGCTGATCTATCTGCTTAAAAGCCAATACTTCGCCATCCTTTGCCAAAGCAACGGAACAAACGGTGGTAGCAGTTTCTATTTGTAAAATCATTTTCAGTATTGAGTATTTAGTATCAAGTAGCAAGACAAAACTGGCTATTTTGAATTTTGACTTTTGAATTTAATCCGGTACCGGATCATGCCCATGGCCTCCCCAGGGGTGGCAGCTGGCAATGCGTTTCAAAGTTAACCATCCGCCTTTAAATGCGCCATGTTTCTTTATGGCTTCTA
Source organism: Mucilaginibacter sp. (assembly GCF_965225845.1). Lineage (GTDB taxonomy): Bacteria > Bacteroidota > Bacteroidia > Sphingobacteriales > Sphingobacteriaceae > Mucilaginibacter. The sequence continues at coordinate 2,222,703 of NZ_CBDDBL010000002.1, read as the reverse complement.
CACCATATTGCGAACAGGTAGGGGTGTAGCGGCAGGAGGCGCCTGTTAATGGAGAAATAAAATATTGATAGATTTTGATTAGCACCAAAAATATGCCGCCAATGATAGACTTGATAAGATTATAGATCAGCATCATTTAGCCAGTTCCTCGCTTAACTGTTTAAAAAGCTTGAGCATCTTTTTATCAAAAAGTTCAAATGACTCGATCTGCTTTCCCACATATCCAATAGAAATAATAATTTTTTTGTTTGAGCCAATAAGTAAATCGTACAGATGCTGCTGCTTATTTAAACGGTAGACTTCGCGAAGGCGGCGTTTTACCAGGTTACGGTCTACCGCATGTTTGTAGCGCCGTTTAGAAACAGAGATTAAAAGCTGGGCAGGAACTGACTGGACAGCATCTTCGACTACTAGCCAGGATGCCTTGAATGGGTAACATAAAAAAGAAGAACCGCTATGAAAAAGCTGATCAATAAGCTTTTTATTACATAACCGTTCTTCTTTCTTAAAAGTATACATATGTGCTGATGCTGAACCGAAAATTAAGCATATTACGGCTCAATCCCCTAAAAAGGAGAAAACTACCAGCCTAAGCTTTGTGCTTACCTTCGTCAGATACTGTTAATCTTTTTCTGCCTTTAGCTCTTCTGTTTGCTAATATTCTTCTGCCGTTAGCTGATGCCATACGCTCACGGAAACCGTGTTTATTTCTTCTTTTTCTTTGAGAAGGCTGGAAAGTTCTTTTCATGATTATTTATTCTATCGTTGTTTTAAAAAACAAGAGCGCAAATGTAGCGATAAAAAATTAAAAGTCAAAAGTCAAAAGTCAAAATGTTCAATGATCTTTAAAGATTAGGATTTTTACCTCAAATCTCTTACCTCAAATCACTAATCTTTATCCTTAAACCACGCCATGACTGCCTCTTTTACAGGCATATCAATATTTAATTTTAATTTTTTGCGCATCCCGCCAAGGTCGTTAAATACTTTATTGGGGTTTGCGGCTTTCAGTTCTTCAACGGTGTTAAAGCCCATTTTATTCAGTACGGGTACCCATTCAGGCGGCACACCAATGTTTACAAAATCATCAAGCGTTGCTATTTTTGATTTCTTTTCAGGGCGCATCTGTGGGAAGAATAGTACTTCCTGGATAGTGCTTTGGTTGGTCATCATCATCACCAAACGGTCGATACCGATACCTAATCCTGAAGTTGGTGGCATGCCATACTCTAATGCGCGCAAAAAGTCGTCATCCATAGCCATCGCCTCATCATCACCACGGCCCGCTAACAATAACTGGTCTTCGAAACGCTCGCGCTGATCGATAGGGTCGTTTAGTTCGGAGTATGCGTTAGCTATTTCTTTACCGTTTACAAATAACTCAAAGCGTTCTACCAAACCTTCCTTACTGCGGTGCTTTTTAGCAAGCGGCGTCATTTCAATTGGGTAGTCGGTAATGTAAGTTGGCTGTATCAGGTTAGCTTCCACTTTGGCGCCGAAGATCTCATCGACTAATTTGCCTTTACCCATGCTCTCATTAGTCTCGATACCGAGATTAGCACAAGTTTTGCGCAAACCGTCCTCATCCATTGCAGATACATCGGTACCTGTATATTTCAGGATAGAATCATACATGGAAAGCTTTTCATACGGCCCTGCGAAATTGATCTCGTTAGCGCCGTATTGCACTACAGGGATGCCATGCACCGCGAGGGCAACATGCTCCAGGCATTTCTCCACCATTTCCATCATCCATATATAGTCTTTGTAGGCTACATATATTTCTACCGAGGTAAATTCAGGGTTATGCGTACGGTCCATGCCCTCGTTACGGAACATTTTGCCAAACTCATATACACCGTCAAACCCGGCAACAATCAGTCGTTTTAAATAAAGCTCGTTGGCTATGCGCAAAAACAGCGGCATATCCAGTGTATTATGGTGCGTGGCGAATGGCCTTGCAGCCGCCCCACCATGAACAGGTTGCAGTATCGGAGTTTCCACTTCCATCCAGCCCTGGCTGTTAAAGTACTCGCGCATGCTGCTGATCACTTTGGAGCGGCTAATGAAGATCTGTTTAAAATCCGGGTTAACGGTCAGGTCCACATAGCGTTGGCGGTAACGTTGCTCAGGATCGGTGAATCCGTCATGTATATTACCTTCTTCGTCACGTTTTACAACGGGGAGTGGTTTTAGTGATTTAGACAATACGAACAATTCCTGCACATGAACAGAAATTTCGCCGGTTTGGGTCAGGAATACATAGCCTTTAACGCCAATGTAGTCGCCTATGTCTAATAGTTTCTTAAATACAGTATTGTAAAGGGTCTTATCTTCGTCCGGACAAATATCGTCGCGTTTTAAATAGATCTGGATGCGGCCGGTAGAATCCTGCAATTCAGCAAACGAAGCGCTGCCCATAATACGGCGCGTCATGATGCGGCCCGCCAGGGTTACATGCTGGTAGGTATCGGGGTTAGCTTCAAAGTTTTCTGTAATATCTTGTGCCCACGCGGTAACATCAAAAGCTTCGGCAGGGTAAGGGTTGATGCCTAATTCGCGAAGTTGTTTTAATGATTCGCGGCGTAAAATTTCCTGTTCGGATAATGCAATACTCATATTATTATTAAAGCTGCAAAAATAGCGTTTTTTTAGATATGCAGCGATGTGTTTGTAAACAAGCCATTTATTAACAAATGGGCAAATCCGGTGGTGTAAAGCATACACTTAAGGCTAAATTTTATATAACGATTAATTAAAAAAGCGTATTTTTGCGCAACCTGTTAACCCAGGGAAACTGCTCCCGTAATACTAAATATTAAACGTATGGTTCCCACTCAAAATACGGATATCGGCACAAAACAAAAAGCTTTAGCTATCAATCTCGACCCACAAATTTACGGTTCATTTGCTGAAATAGGTGCAGGACAGGATGTTGCAGCCAATTTTTTTAAAGCGGGAGCAGCTGCCGGGACTATAGCTAAAACCATGTCGGCTTATGACATGACTTTTTCTGACGCCATTTATGGGGTACAAAAAACCCGCAGATATGTAAGCGAACCACGTTTAATTGCCATGCTGGAGCGCGAATATGGCCTGTTGATTGAACGCCTTGCTGAGCAGCGAGGAAATACAACTACCTTTTTTGCTTTCTCGGATACCATGTCTGCTCTTAACTATCATAAAACAAATGATAGTCATGGGTGGATGGGCGTTCGGTTCCAGTTAGAACCAAACGGGGAGTTTAATGATGTTGTACTGCACGTTAAAATGCTTGATAATGATAATAATTTGCAGCAGCAGGCTATAGGTGTTTTAGGTGTGAACCTGATTTACGCTTGTTATTATTATCATGATAACCCGCAGCTATTTTTATTATCGCTGATGGACGAGCTGTCAAAAGATCGTTTGCAGATAGATATGATCCGTTTTGAAGGGCCGAACTTTAAAAAGGTTGATAACAGACTAATGAGCCTGCACCTGGTAAAATATGGTTTCTCTGATGCTGCGGTATTTGGCCCGGATGGTAAGAATCAGCAACCATCTGAAGTATTGTATAAGAAACATATTGTGGTGATCCGCGGTCGTTTCCGCCCAATCATCAATGTGCATCTGGATATGCTGAATACCGGGGTAAAGCAGTTTATGGCTGAACCGGATGTTGATGCCAATAACGTGGTAGTGATCACCGAGTTAACGCTACAGTCCCTTAAAGAACGTAATGCCGATGAAACAGCAGAAATAGACGAAAAGGATTTTCTGGATCGGGTAGATATCCTTTGTTCGCTTGGGCAAACGGTGTTGATTTCTAACTTTCATGAGTATTATAAACTGGTTTCCTACCTGTCTAAGATCACTATCTTAAAACTGGGCGTAGTTTTAGGCTTTCCTAACTTAGAATATATTTTTTCTGAAGAGCATTATAAAGACCTTCCCGGCGGGATTTTGGAGTCCTTTGCCACCCTTTTTAGCCGTAAGGTAAAGCTGTTCATTTATCCAACCTTACGCGATGGTATTATCTGGAACTGCCTGAGGTTCAATCCGCCTGCGCATTTGATTGACTTATATCGATACTTAATCGCTAATAATAAGATAGAGGATATTCACCATTATAACGAGAACAACCTGCATGTTCAAACTGATATCGTACTGCAACTGATTAAACAGGGTGTTGAAGGCTGGGAGCAATATGTACCGGTTGAGGTAGCCGCCATGATCAAGGAGCGCCAGTTGTTTGGTTATACGCCTATAGTAGCAGCTGGTAAAGACCAGGTATTAACGGAGACCAACGAAGGCACAGCCAACTAATATTGTTTCAAAAAATACAGGTTAAACAAGTGGAACATTTAGTACACTTTTTAGGCATTTTATTTGGCTAAAATGACTCAAAAAGTGGGTTTTTAGGTGTTGAAATCGATTCAAAAAGCATGATTTTGCCATTATTTCGTCCAAAAGTGACCTGCAATAGCCCTCTTTTGCTTGAAAATTACCCGAAAGATCCATAAAAATGACCGTTTTTATGCCGGTTAGAAATACAAACGAAACACTTTTTAGCATCTTTTTCCCGTTATTTGTACCATGTATTATTCCGATACCGAAACCGTCATTCCCAAATTTCAGCTGGAGCCTGATATCCGCACCAACAATAAAATGCTGCGGATGGAGAAATCAGATTGCAGCATGAGTATGATGCGGTCGGATTTTTTGCGGCCACACCGTAAGGATTACTATTTTTTCGTGTTGGTAAGGCAGGGGAGCAGCCGCCATTGGATAGACATGATGCCTTACACCTTAAAACCCGATACCTTCTACTTTACCGTACCCAACCAGGTACAGCTGAAGGAAGAGGCCGAACCATTAACCGGCATGCTGGTTGCTTTTACACAGGAGTTTTTGGCGTTGGAGGGTGCAAGTTCATTAAAGCAACTGCCTATCATACAAAATAAACACAATGGGCATGATTTGAGCTTAAGTCCTGATGATGTGGTTTTTATCGATGACATCCTGCAGAAGATGTATGCCGAATACCTCATCAGGAATAACTGGCAGCATGGTATGATGATGGGTTATATCCAAGTGCTGATGATCTACCTGAGCAGGCTGTATAACGAGCAGTATAGCAGCGCAACCCAATCGCCTGAAAGGCTGATGCTGAAGCGCTATCTATCAAAAATAGAAGAATCATACACTCAAACACACGAGGTTACAGCCTATGCCGATATGCTCAATATCTCCGCCGGGCATTTAAGCGAGGTGGTGAAGGAGCAAAGCGGCAAGCCTGCCATCGCCCATATTCATGAGCGTTTGATCCTTGAAGCCAAAAGATTACTTTTTCATACCGAGCATTCTATTAAGGAGATCGCTTTTCAGCTGGGTTTCGAGGATGCATCGTACTTTAACCGTTTCTTTAAACGGCTGGTAAAGCACACCCCGGTGGAATACCGTACCACCATCCGTGAAATGTACCAGTAATACCTGCGGGAGTACACTTTCATTGCTAACATACTGGCTACTTTTGTGTTATAATAAAACAATATACCTCACATGAAAAAAGTACTGATTACAGGAGCCAATAAAAGCATTGGTTTTGAAACCGCCCGACAATTATTAAAACAAGGATATTTTATTTACTTAGGCGCCCGCGATAAGGCCAAAGGCGAAGAAGCCGTTGCTAAATTAAAGGAAGAAGGCTTAACGAATTTAGAAGCCATCCAGATTGATGTAACTAACCTTACATCTATAGAAGCCGCCGCAAGGCAGATCGACTCATTAGATGTATTGATCAATAATGCAGGTATCAGCGGCAGCTTCCCGCAGACCGCGCTTGAAGCTAAAACCGATACCATCCGCGAAGTGTTCGATACCAATTTTTTTGGTGTAATTAACGTAACGCAGGCATTTATCTCAACGCTGAAGAAATCATCAGAGCCAAGGATCGTAAACGTAACCTCCGGCTTAGGTTCGCTTACCCTACATAGCGATCCGAACTGGAAGTATTACAAAGTTAAGAGCGCCGCTTACGGTCCGTCAAAATCTGCCTTGAACGCCTATACCATTGTATTGGCTTATGAGTTGCAGGATACTGCCTTTAAAGTAAATGCCGTAGACCCCGGCTATACCGCGACTGATTTTAACCATCACAATGGTCCCGGTACGGTTGAGGATGCTGCTGCACGTATAGTAAAGTACGCTACCATCGGTCAAGAAGGCCCAACCGGCGGCTTCTTTAGTGATGATAATAACCCGGAGACAGGGGTTAGCCCCTGGTAATGAACTTGGATTTATTTAATTGTCATTTCGATCAGAGGGAGCAATCTTTTTTTACCAAGTATATATTCGCTTTGCAAATTATAGAAGATCTCTCCCTCTGGCCGAAATGACAATTGTATATTAATTCGCTGTGTTCCGCAACAGCCTTATTTCCACATTACCATCCAATTCAAATACCGGGCATTTCGCGGCGATCAGTTTGGCTTCGGCCATGTCAGCTGCGTTAATGATCAAAAATGAACTTACCAGTTCGCCGTTAGCAACATAGGAACTTTCGATAGCCGGTTTATCTGCCGACTTTAAGGTTACGCCGTCGTTAACAGGCCTGTAGCCGCCGGCAATTTTACCATTTTTACCAAGATCTGTCATCCAGGCTGTCCAATGCTGAATATTAGTAGTAATAGCCTCCTGCGAAGCTTTTACCGGAACTTTCGACCTGATGATCAGAATATACTGGTTTTGTGCTTGCTGTGCAAACGCACCGAACGCGAACAGACAAAAGGTTAAGGCAAACAGGTATTTCATGGTTAATGTTTTTTATCGTTTAATCAATAATTAAAAATATTTGCTATTTACAACTTACTTCGAAGCAATCTGTGCATTATAATCGTTAAATGCTGCTATAATGGCGTCAGCTTCTTCCTGCTTAAATGCTGTTTTTTTTGCATTTGCAATCATTTTAGCCATCAGGCCTTTGTGTGCAACCATGGGCTGGTTTCCGTAGCCACCTGTTTGATATTTTTCCTGTACCGCAGGCACTTCTGCCAAATATTTTACAAGGTCCATATCAAAGGCATTATGTGGTTTGGTTTCATCATTCTTTGTACACAGAATCTTGTAACCTGCCAACAGGTCATGTTTTCGCTGTGCTTCATCTTCTGCTAATTTTTCCTCGGTGCCATAATCTATAGACGCATCGGCCGGGTAGTCATAAAAACGATGTGAAGTGATGCTCCCCATAGTTAAACGCTCCATCATATGATCATTGGAGCCAAGGCTTTTCAATTGTAGGTTTTCGATGTTCACGTAATGCACTTTATCGAATATGCGGGTTCCAACCTCATACATTTGCATATCGTCGGCCCTGTATTTTTTACCCTTAACATTGGGGTTGGCGGCATATGAAGCCGAATCGATAAACCAGATGTAGCGCTGGTTATACCACGGAGCATCATCGTGTAAGCGCACCATGCCGCTTACAACGGACCCATCTTTAAAAGTAACCCTGCCCGGGCGATAAACATAGGGGTCATCCTGCGCCTTAAGAGCTGATAAACCAAAACCCAGGAACAGGATCAATACAATACAAAGCTTTTTCATTGTGACTATTTGAATTTAGATATGACCAAATATAATTAAAAGTCTTATTTATTAATGCGCTTATTTACGGCGATTTAGCTGAAATTTCACGGTACTGACAAAACGGTGTCAGTACTTATCCCAAACCATTTGCCGAAATTTGTATGTACCGGTCACCCGCTCTTGTGAAAGAGCTACGAACGTTCTTTGAAATATTAAAATTATTTACTTTGCTTATTTATGTTACTGATTATAGTCTCCGCAGGGTCTCTCGCAGAGGACCCTGCGGGGTACGATTAATTCTCGAACCAAGATAAGCGATAATCATTGATATTTACAAAAGAGTGCGATTTTCTAGTTTCCGCAGGGTCTCCTATACTGGTTTAAGAGTTAGCGCAGCGCTCTTAAATTAAATGATAAAAAGTAGGACTCCGTCCGGGTTATGTATCGGAATATTTGGGCAACGAAAACTTTTTATTTTTATAAGCCAGACAAAGTCTTGGTTTCATGATGAATTTAAGAGCGCTGCGCTAACTCTTAAACCAGTGGGGGTTAAAAAAAACTTTACAGTCTTGGTGGTATTTAATTATTCGTTAGTAGCAATTTTTATCTTTTGTATAATCAAATTTGCTCGTTCATAGAGAAAATCATCATAGCTATCTTTTTCATATAAGGCCATTCTTTTGGGAATTATATTGCTGTCCAAAATATGGTCAATATTATCGTTGGGGATAATGTTAAAAAAATAGTCTGATGGTTTTTTGTTAGAAATGATCTTGTTGGAATTTGCGGGTAGAAAGCAAAAATTACAAATTGAATTAATCTCAGTGGTTCTTCTACCAATTTTCTTTAGGTAGGCATTTGGAAAAATGTGATGGTATTCTTTTCTATTGTAATTTGATAATGCTTGTCCTGTGTCAATAATGTGGCCATTTGTCAAATCCAATGGATTAGATTTTGAAAGCAGAAGGAGGGTCGCTCTAACTGATGGATTTGATTTTGAAAACGTTTGCTTCATCAACGTCTGTGTATTAATTTCACTTGTATATTTATATATTGATTCAAAATTGTCTGCTAATAAATCATCTATAAATAATAGATCTTCATCCATCTTCGCATCAGTCGAAAAAGAATATCTGTCAGAAAAAGAGGTACGCCAAAACCAATTTTGTACCGTTTTGGTCTGTTGCGAGGTTAATGAATTCTTTTTTGAAAATAGGTAAGTAAGGGCAACTAATTGTTGAGCTTTGGGTAAAAAATCCTCTGATTTTGCATTGAATTGTGTTGAAACATAATCAATGGCATGCTCTAAACTTCTTTTTAACAACTCCATATTTTCTCTTACAGAATCTGGATTTAGCGTCAAAATTTCGCTCGTTTTAGTAGTTCTTTTTAAAATTGCTGACAAACATTGAAGCAAAATCTTGTCCTTAGTATTTCCAAAATTTTTATTTTCAAGGGATTCGTAGATTTCTAAAAATTTTTCCTTTAAATGAAAGTCCTCCATCCATGTCCAAGCGATCATTAAATCCAAAGTTGATAGTGGTGTGCCCGTATTATTTATTCTTTCAAATATTATTCCTACTTCACCTTGGTTCTTTTCTTAATAGTAACAGTGGGCACATCGTAGTCTTGAAAAAGAGATTGTAATCTAACTGCTTCTTTCGTTTCTTCTTGGGAGAAACTATGCTCTTGGATATGTGTATTAAAGTTGTAATTGTCAAATATCAATTTTAACGGTAAATACTTATTTGTAAGATTTAAATCTTTCTTACTTATAAATTTTTCAATTGTTAAATCGTAGTAAATTTCAAAAACATTGATAGCATTATCTGGATCATTGTATTCTAATCCAACACTAAAAACTCCAAATATTGAGGTTATTCGTTGTTGACCATCAAGTACATAATTAATTGGATATTCGGCTTTGCTTTCTGGTAAGTTGTAGCCACCAATATTTCGCTTTGAAGGTAAATCTTCGTTAGTTTCCCATAATAATACGCTTCCTATTGGATAGTCATTGATTATGCTATCTAATAATTCAATTACTTGTTCTTGCTTCCAAACGAAATTTCTTTGAAAAGGCGGAATTTTAATATCTCCTTCAATAATCTTATTTCTTAGACTATTTATTCTTATTGGTGTAGTTGTAAGTTCTCCTTTTGCCATTATATGTCATTTACTCCGCATCTACTTCCGTCAAATACATCTCATCAATATAATCAGCGTATTTCTTCTCAATCACCTTCCGCTTAGCCTTCATCGTAGGCGTTATCTCACCCTCATCCATACTAAACGGGTTCCGCTTGATCTTAAAATTCTTGATCCGCTCAAACTTCGCCAATTCGTTCGACAGCCTGCGCACATCCTGGCCTATCCAATCCACAATCTCTTTATTATTAATAAACAAGTCCTGGTCCGCGAAAAACTCATCCTTTAAATGAAAGGTTTCCTGCAAGGTTTCCTTTGCCGGGATGATGATAGCCGTAACATACTCCCGTTTATCACCCACTAAAAACACCCCCTCAATGCGCGGACTCTTCAAATATGTATTCTCCACCGGGGTGGGGTAAATGTTCTTTCCATAAGCATTCACCAGCATATTCTTCAACCTGTCTGTAATTTGCAGGTTGCCCTTGTAGTAACGGCCAATATCCCCGGTATGGAACCAGCCATCGCTGTCAATAGCCGCGGCAGTCTCTTCCGGTTTATTCCAATAGCCCTTCATCACGCAATGACCGCGCACAATGATCTCACCCTCCGGCGATTCATACTCCGGGTTAAAGCTTTCATAAGTTTGTATGGTATGGATCTGGCGGGTTTCATAGTTCTGTATCGCAACCTCAATGCCCGGGATAATGCGGCCAACCGTACCATAAACCTGCCTGTCATTCTCCGTAACCGACATCACCGGCGAAGTCTCCGTCAAACCGAACCCCTCCAACACCTTAATACCCAGGTCACCAAAAAACTCACCGATATTTTTAGGTAACGCGCCACCACCTGAGATCATGAACTTTAACCTGCCGCCGGTTTTCTCTTTTATCTTGCTGAAAACCAGTTTATCAGCTAATTTAAATTCATAGCTCAGTATCGCCCCCGGTTTCCTGCCGCTTTCATTTACCTCACGGTATTGCTTGCCGGTCTTCAGCGCCCATAAAAATATATTGGCTTTCATTCCGCCGGCTTCGGTGCCGCCTTTAATCGCTTTATCGTGGATGCGCTCCAGCAGACGCGGTACGCAGTTCATTACCGTAGGCTTAACCTCACCCATGTTTTTGGCCAATAGCTCCAAACTCTGCGCGAAGGCGATCTGGCAACCAGCAGCCAAACAAATATGATAAGTAGCCGTACGTTCAAATACGTGCGACAGCGGCAAAAACGACAAAAATAAATCACTCGACTCAATAACAGGGATCTGTATCAGGCAAACACGCACATTTTCGCAAAGGTTATGGTGCGTAAGCATTACACCTTTGGGCGTACCTGTAGTACCCGAAGTGTAGATCAAGCAAGAAAGATCAGACGGCAAAATGGCTTCACGTGCAATCTCGATCGCAGACGTATGTTGTACAACCAAAGCCAAACCTTCTTCTATTAGTTTTTTAAAACCGATAACCCCCGCGTTTAATGGTCCTTTACCCAAATTCTTTTCATAATCCTCAAATGCCGGGATAATTCGGATCAGCTCGGGACAATTATTGGCGATCTTAGCCACCTTACGCAGCAGGAATGGGTTGCCGACAAGGATGGTCTTAGCGCCTGAATCATTTAGGATATATTCAATCTCTGCCTCGCTCAGGGTAGGGTAGATGGACGTATTTACCGCGCCGATCTGTTGCAGCGCCTGGTCGTAATACACATAATCCGGACCGTTCTCAATGATCAGGGCAAGGCGGTCGCCTTTTTGTACCCCAATGTTCAGGAACCACGCCGATATCGCGTCGATCTTCTCTAAAGCCTGCTCGTAAGTGATCTCAACCCAGGTATCGCCAACCTTGTGCTTTAAAAAGGTAGCGGTTACGGGATGAATGTTTGCAACAGTATTACGTATAAATTTAGGGACTGTATTAATGTCAGTTGATATGTTCATCAGGGATAATCGGTATTAATCAGAAAACAAATCTAAATTATTTTTATGAAAGATTTATATCGCTGTCTTTCCAGTCGAAATGACAATCGATTAAACAAAAAACACCGATTCTACTTTCGTAAAATCGGTGCAATAATATTTAAAATCGTGTAATCTAAAACTAAACCGAGAAACTCTCCCCGCAACCGCAAGTACGTGTTGCGTTAGGGTTATGGAAGTTGAAGCCTTTACCATTTAAGCCATCGCTAAAATCAAGCTCGGTACCGGCAAGGTACAGGAACGACTTCATATCCAAAGCAAGGCGTACGCCTTTATCTTCGAAGAATTGGTCGCCTTTTTTTATTTCGTTATCAAAGTCGAGATTATAGGACAGGCCTGAGCAACCACCACCCTGAACAGATACCCGCAGGAAATACGACTCATCCAAGCCGGAATCCTTCACCAGGTGATCTATTTTATCTTTCGCTTTATCTGTTACTGTTACCATCTTAATTTAGTATCAAGTAGTTAGTAGCAAGTATCAAGACAAAATCGCCTGACACTTGAATATTTGATTTAGTAACAAGTAAAAATCTAACTACTTGATACTAAATACCAGCTACTAATCTTAGTGATGTACTTTTTCGCTTTCAATCGGCGCCATGCCGTTTTTAACGCGATAGTCATTAATTGCTGCTTTAATAGCATCCTCTGCCAAAACTGAGCAGTGAATTTTAACCGGCGGAAGCGCAAGTTCTTCAACAATATCCATGTTGTCAATTTTCATGGCATCATCGATGCTTTTGCCCTTAAGCCATTCGGTAGCTAATGATGATGACGCGATTGCTGATCCGCAGCCGAAAGTTTTAAATTTAGCGTCTGTGATCACGTTGTTATCATCAACCTGTATCTGCAGGCGCATAACGTCACCGCACTCAGGGGCACCAACTAAACCTGTACCTACTTTGTGGCTGGCTTTATCTAAAGTGCCAACATTGCGGGGGTTAGTATAGTGATCAATTACTTTTTCTGAATAAGCCATTTTATTAAGTTTTTAAGTCAAAAGTAAAAAGTCAAAAGCTTTTTATCTTATATATTTTATTAATGAAGAGCGCAGGCATTTGCATATCTGCCCATCTCTTATTTACAAATCAATTAATGTTCCGCCCACTCAATCGAGTCAAGGTCGATACCTTCTTTAAACATTTCCCAAAGTGGTGAAAGTTCGCGCAGGTGGGTAACCGCTTTTTTAGTTACTTCAACAGCGTAATCAACTTCCTCTTCGGTAGTGAAACGGCCTAAACCAAAACGGATTGAAGAGTGTGCCAAATCATCCGACAGGCCTAAACTTTTCAACACATAAGATGGTTCTAACGAAGCTGATGTACAAGCCGAACCTGATGATACAGCCAGGTCTTTCATCGCCATCATTAAACCTTCACCCTCAACATATTTGAAGCTGATGTTAGCTACATGTGGTAAGCGGTGCTCCTGGTTGCCATTTACATAGCTTTCCTCCAGCACAGTTAAACCAGCCTGTAATTTATCGCGTAAAGCTGATAAACGTTTTGCTTCGCTTTCCATTTCGGCAATGCAAAGCTCGCAGGCTTTACCTAAACCAACAATGCCGGGTACGTTTAAAGTACCACTGCGCATACCGCGTTCGTGGCCGCCACCGTCCATTTGGGCAGTAACTTTAACACGTGGTCCTTTACGGCGAACGTATAATGCGCCAACACCTTTAGGGCCGTAAAATTTATGGGCAGATAACGCTAACAAGTCAATACCATCACGATTAACATCAACCGGTATTTTACCAACAGCCTGTACAGCGTCTGTCATCATTAAAGCGCCATGCTTGTGTGCAATATCCGCTATAGCCCTTATTGGCTGAATAACGCCGATCTCGTTGTTACCATACATGATCGAAACTAAAATAGTTTCAGGGGTCATGCTGGCTTCTAATAATTCCAGGTCAACCAAACCATCTTCTTTAACAGGAAGATAAGTTACCTTACCGCCCATTTTTTCTACGTGTTTACAAGCATCAAGCACAGCTTTATGCTCTGTAACGGTAGTAATAATGTGGTTACCTTTTTCTTTATACATCTCGAACACGCCTTTAATAGCCAGGTTGTCCGATTCAGTAGCGCCAGAGGTAAAGATGATCTCTTTCTCGCTTGCACCTATTAATTTAGCCACTTGCTCGCGGGCGTAGTCAACAGCTTCTTCAGCTACCCAGCCAAAAGGGTGGTTACGGCTTGCCGCGTTTCCAAATTTCTCAACAAAATAAGGCAGCATCGCTTCCAGTACCCTTGGATCCATGGGAGTGGTAGCATTATTATCCAAATAAACGGGGATATTCATATCTTTCAATTAAACAGTACAAAGATATACAAAGTTTTTATTTAAAATCATTCAAAACAAGGACAAATAAATGCAGGCAGTCATTAATTTGCAATATTTGGGAATGGAAAAAATCGAGCACATCGGCATAGCCGTAAACAGCATACAATCAGCGGGTAGTATCTATGAAAAGCTTCTGAATACGACGGTTTATAAGACCGAGAAGGTGGCATCCGAAAATGTACTCACCGCTTTCCTGCAATGCGGCCCCAACAAAATAGAGCTACTGGAAGCCACTTCCGACGATAGCCCCATAGCCAAATTCATAGCCAAAAAAGGCGAGGGCATCCACCACATTGCCTTCCAGGTAAATGATATCCACGCCGAAATGCAGCGCCTCAAAAATGAAGGCTTTGTTTTATTGAGCGAGAAACCCAAGATGGGTGCAGATAATAAACTGGTTTGCTTTGTGCACCCGAAAGGGACGAATGGGGTTTTGGTGGAGTTGTGTGAAAGTGTGGAGGAAACGAATTAATTTGTTAAAATGTGTTAAGTGAACTTATTCCTGATAATAAATGGATACCGAAATAAGTTAGAAATATTGATTTAACATTATTTGAGAGATGTGTAAACACACACCTTAATTTGAAAAAGTTTATAACCTGTATTTCAATTAAAACTTAGCTGAAATCATCACATTATCACAAAATTATGAATTATCTTAAAAAGGGATTTATTCAATTCTTAGTTTGCTTTTCAGTCATTCTTTTTGCCGTTAATGCAGATGCACAGATATCGTTAATTGAAAATGCAATAAATAAACTGGAGGGATATAAAAATTTTAGCTATCAGGCGATTGAAAAAGTACTTGATCATACCGATGAAACTACCATAAGGCAGCATAAAGATACATTTCAAAAAACCCCCGGTGATGTAAATACAGGTTATTTGTTTAGTCGTGAAACGCAGGGAAAAGATCAACATATCATAGACCTGTACAATGGTAAAAACTTCATGATCCTATCTCCAGATGATCGCACATATACCTATGATGATATCAAAAGGTATTGGATGAGAAATAATACATCGGCACTGCTCTGTTTTTTAGATGGCTAAAGGAAAGACCTGAAAAGAAACCATCGGAAATGGCTGGCGATACATTGATAAATAGTACCCTTTGCAATCATTCAATTTTTCATATTTATGATACCATAATAAATAACGAGCATCTTCATACCGATATAGATGTATTTGTTGATAAAGTATCAGGTCTGCCGAAATTAACAACTGTAAAGGGGAGAGTGCTGTTATCGACCGAAGTTATTAACTATACTACATCTTTCCAATATTCAAATTTTAAATTTAATCAGCATAATGTTCACCTAAATATGATGAACATACCAACAGGTTTTCATCCGCAAAAGAATGAAACCAAATTGCCGCTGTTAGCGCCGGGAATAGTTGCACCTGATTGGACTTTATATACCTCGGAAGGTAAACGTATATCATTGTCACAATTGAAAGGCAAAGTTGTACTTATGGACTTCTTTTTTATTGGTTGCGGTACCTGTATGGAATCCCTTCAACCACTGGATAGGATTTGTGACAAATATAAAGACCAAAATTTCGTATTAGTAAGTATTAGCAACAGAGATAGCAGAAAGGCTGTAACAGAATTTAAACAAAAATACCATATAAAAAATACCGTATGTGGCGATGGGAATAATGTGGCCAGATCATATCATTTATCTGGTGCGCCTCTTTTTTATTGTATCGATAAAGAAGGGAAAATAGCCAATGCGACCTCCGGTTACAACGATGATTTCGAATCTAAAATAATACCATTAATTAGCAGTTTATTGACTAAGTAATAATCCAGATCCTTGCCCACCGCTAGCTTGCAGCTTGTGGTTGTGCATGGTGTAAATTTAACTGCTGATAAGTTAATCAATACTTTCCAACCTGCCCCTTCAACCCCTGCAATATCTTCTGCGAATTAAAGCCAACGCCATCTTTAAAAACCCATTCGGTCTTTTCAATGTTGTTAATGTTGTCTGTAATGTTTCCATCGATCACTACCAGGTCGGCATGCTTGCCCACCTCAATAGAACCAATGTTTTGCTGTGCCTGTAAAGCAAGTGCTCCATTATAGGTAGCTATGCGGATAGCTTCAATAGGCGTAAATCCTTCTTTGGTCAGCAGTTCAATAGCGCGCAGACTTCCGTAGCCCGCAAGTACATCGCCATTACCCGTTGGGTCAGTCCCGGCACACAGCAAACCACCTGCATCGGCAAACTCTTTTTCCATTACAAATTCCTTGACCATAGCGCTATCCATATCAGCACTCCTTTCGTGGCTGTAGTACTTCAGGTACATATCTCGTGTATCCGGCGACATCGCATCAAGAACATTTTGTGTTATCGTATCCTGCTTGCACAATCCTTCAAAAACCGCCAGGGTGGAGGTAAGGATCACCTTATGTTTAATCAGCACATCTATCAAATCTTTCGCCTGTTTGCCACGCGGATCAATGTGTTTAAACGGATTAAGTTCCGATACGCAGGCATCCTCCTGCTTGCCGGGTATAAAATCCGTAGCGGCAAAAAAACCATGCTCTAACTGGTCTATCCCCATTTCAGCCGCTTCGCGATAGGTTACCGCGCATAAATGCCCGGTTATTTTTAATCCCCTTGCATGGGCTGCATCAATCGCAGCTTTCAATACAGAACGGTTGAGGTTCATATACGCTTTAAAGGAAGTAAAACCCTCATCAGCCCAAAAATTCACAAATCTTTTAGCCTCATCTATTGTGGTGATCTCATGCATCTGCGGCGCAAAACCACCTTCGCCCTCCATATAAGGCGCCGTTACATAAAGTGAAGGCCCAATGATTTGATGGGTGTCTATTTCTTTTTTTAATGACAGATCAGAATATGGCTCCACACTGCCCGCAGTGCGTGCGGTAGTAACGCCGCAGGCAAGGTAAAGACTTGGGAAACTTACCGGCAACTGCTTGTAATGTACATAGTAGGGCGATACGCTGGCTGCCGGATAAAACATATGCTCATGCAGCAGTACAAAACCGGGTAATATGGTTTTCCCGGTGCAATCAATTATGGTTGCGCTATGAGGAATTTGCACCGCTTTGGTTTTACCTGTTTTAATGATAATGCCGTGGGCGATGACAATCGTTTCATCGTTCAAAACCGTTTTATGGATCACATCAGCAAGGTAGCAATGGGTAAAGGCTATCGTATCCTGTTTGTATGCAATATAAGCCTGCGCCGAATAAGGATAGGCAGCCTGTGCATGAACACGATCGGCAAAACCCAGGCAACCAATAACGGTACCAAAACCAATGATGATGATCCTCGAAAGTTTGTTCATATATATTACCGACTGATAAGCTATTTTGATCGCAGCATCTTCATATGCAATACGCGGCCATTAGGCAATGCCACATTTGAGCTTAGCGAATCGGTGTAATAAATGCCGGTTATTTTCACATACCCATTGCCCTCCGTAATGCCGAAAGAAAAATTGTTGCCTGCAACCTTGCCGCTATCAATAGGAACGCTGCCACCATCAGGGCCAATAATATCACCGGTAAGGGTATTGTTGGTTTGCTGCAACTCGTAAACAAACGTGGCTGTATCTGTACTGTGAGGGCGCGGGATGTGGCCAACCCATTTACCGGTTAAATTTATTTGTACAAAAGCCATCAGCCCACAACATGCCACTAATAATAAGGTTAGTTTAGTTTTCATAATACTAAAATAGCTGTTTCACAATTAAATAGCTTAATTAAAAATAAATTATTTAGCCCACAGATCAAGGTTTGGTTATCCTCAAACACAAAAAGCGGCATTACGCCGCTTTTTGTGTTGAATAAAGATGGGAGGGGGAATTTATTTCGACACATAAGTAAGGTAACCACCATCGGCTACTATTTCCGTGCCGGTAATAAAGCTTGCATCAGCTGAAGAAAGGAACAATACCGTTTTGGCAATTTCATCAGCATGGCCTAATCGCTGCAATGCGGTAGCTCCGGCTAAGTATGCTTTTGCTTCTTCAGGCACTACAGACTCTAAGCCCGGCGTTAAAATTGGTCCGGGGCTAACAATGTTTACGCGGATCTTTCTTTCCGCCAGTTCGTTCGCCGCAATTTGGGCTATTTTATTTAACGCGCCTTTTGTTGCGGAGTAAACACTGGTCCCTAAATTGGCTGCTGTTGATACTACTGAGGATGTAAACACTACCGATGCCCCATCTGCCAAATGCGGAATCATTTTTTGCAGGGTGAAGAAATGGCCCTTTACATTGGTATTAAATTGCGCATCGAAATCGGCTTCTGTTGTTTGTACAATTGGGGTAAATGTGGCTATTCCTGCATTAAGGAAAAGTACGTCTAATTTCTCACCGTTTTCAATCACCGTTTTTTCAAGGATCGAAATATCTGCCAGCTTCGAGGTGTCTGAAACAATTGTTTTTAGTTTCGCACTGTTGATCTCTTCGGCAGCCCTTTGCAAATTGCAGGCACTCCTGCCTGTTATCCAAACATTGGCGCCTGCGTTTATAAATGCTTTTGCGGTTGCCAATCCAATTCCGGTTGTTCCGCCGGTTATAACTACATTTTTACTTGTAAAATTCATGATTTGATTTTTATTTATTGCGATGCAAACATAGGGTACTTAAATTTATTTTAGTTACTTTGTAACCAAAAGTAACGGCAACTTTTGGGTAACAAGGTAACTTATGGCTGACTATGTATGTGTGCCGGGGCACAAAAAAGAAATAATGGCCGTTCATGATGCGATGGATGTGCTGAACGGCAAATGGAAGATCTCGATCCTCTCGTCTATTTGTTATTATAACGAAAGAAGGTTTTCTGATATATTGAATGATGTAACCGGCATATCCAACAAAATGCTGAGCAAAGAATTAAAGGAGCTGGAGATGAATAAGCTATTAAAACGAACAGTTTTAGATACACAACCTATAAGCGTCCAGTATAAGCTGACCGAATACGGCATGACCTTGCAGACCATCATAAACAATCTTGCTGTGTGGGGAATGGAGCACCGACGAGTGATTACCGGTAAATAATAATTAAATTTTAGTAGGCTATTTGAGCCTGATACCAAAAGGCTCTGCCAACAAGTTTAAACAATGCTTGGGCGCAGTGCTGGAATTATCAGCAAATTTGTGCTTAAATTAGGCTTTATTATTTATCGTTAATTATGAAGGCATTATTTTTAGTTATCTTTTTATTTGCTTTTTCTCATTTAGGTTTCACACAACAAATATATGCTCCCGCCGCTCCGTTGCCTGCCAGGAATTTGGCCATGTTTGGCAGAGGTTTATATCCTGGCAATGATACAACATATAGATTATTAAAAAACAGCGGCTTTAATACGCTGCTGTTATCCAGTTTTTATATTCATGCAAATGGAGACTTGTATTCAGGTGATTCTCATCAACCCGTTATCCATAACGGCAAATGGGTGGGAGATTCTTCTTATGTGAGAAGGGTTGTTGATCTCAAAAAGAAATCTTCTATATCCCGGATTGAAATTTTACTGGAAGGGCGTTGGTATGGGCAGCCGCCAAACACCTATGATTTTATCCGCGACTGGTACGATCCAGCTAAGACGGTGCCTGGTATTGTGACCGGCATTGGCGAGCAAAGTACATTATATAATATCTGTAAGGTGTTAAAAGAAGTGCTGGGTGCCGATGCATTTTGTATTGATGACGAGTCTGTTTATGACAGCCCTTCTATTAATGCGATGGGTAAGATTGCGGCAAAACTAAACATGCACATGACGTTATGCCCTTTTACAGGCTACACTTATTGGGGCGATATTTTAAAGTCATCAGATGCAAATGTGGTTGATGCCTTGTATTTGCAGTGTTACGACGGTGGCATAAAGAACGAAATAAAAGATTGGGTATTGGCGCTTAAACCTAAGCAACCGATATATCCGATATTTATGGTACGTGGTTCGTTTAGCACATGTGATACTTATAAGGGAAGCAAATCAGTTGAGGAGATAAAAACCCAGTTAAAAGATTTTAAGAAGAATTATCCCGAAATGAGCGGTGCGGCGATATGGCAGATGGATGATGTGAAAAATTTCGTTATAATGGGGTGTGCTGCGAAGGAACCGACATCGGGAAGTGCGAAAAGTGTAGCCGAATTTTTGAGTCAGTTGAAGAAGGCATTAGAAGGTGAGTTATAGCGTTGCCTGCATCAGATAAGAGGTTCTTTAATAGATGGTTATAGACAAATCAATTAAGTTCTTTCTAACAGGAGGCAGAAGAAATATAATTTCCGATCTTCCAGAAACCTTGCTGAATTTAAACCCTGAGGAGATTTGATCGCTTTCAATAGTTGGCAATATCCCGTCTGTTCTTCTTTTTATCGTATTTTCGAACCCGAAAACACAATCACAATGACTGAGCAACTATCAACGCTAATTAAAGATCTAAAGCAAAATTCAATATCTTTTAGCCAGGTTTTGGCTTTTATAGAAACCTATTATCAGCATCAGCCCGCCGCGTTTAAAAATGGTGATGTTTATAATGAAGCAACACAAAACCAGGGTAGCGCCAAAGTTTTCTCTTTTGCTCAGCAAAACAACCTAAGCAAGGAAGATACGCTTTACCTGTTTGCAGAGCATTACCAATCCGTACTGGCTCACCCGGATGCAACCGATCATCAAAACATCAGGCAATTTATGATCCACGGCTGGGAAGGTGTTTCGTTTGAAAGTCCGGCGTTGGTGTTAAAATAAGTTAAGTCAGTCACTAATCCCAAATACCGTTTTGTGCCGTAAATATCACAGGTTCGCCGCCTGTAACCATAATGGTATGCTCGTGCTGGGCTACAAAACCGCCTTTATTACCGTGTAGTGTCCAGCCATCGGCTTGTGTTTCCGCAATGGTTGATTTTGTTGAAATGAAGGTCTCTATCGCAACCACCGAATTCTTTTTGAAACGATCAGTATTATACCTGTCGCAGTAGTTAGCTATTTCGTGCGGTTCTTCGTGCAGACTGCGGCCAACGCCGTGGCCTGTTAAGTTTTTAATGACTGTATAACCTGCTTTTTTAGCCTCGGTTTCGATCAACCTGCCGATCTCCGAAATTCTGACACCGCCTTTGATGTTACTGATCGCCTTTCTCAGGATATCTTTAGATGCCTCCACCAGTTTACCATGCCCATGGATATCTTCGCCCAAAACAAACGAGCCACCGTTATCAGCCCAAAAACCATTTAATTCTGCTGATACATCAATATTAACCAGGTCGCCTTCTTTAAGAATTTTATCTGCCGAGGGGATACCATGCGCTGTCTCTTCATTTATGCTGATGCAGGTGTATCCGGGGAAATCGTAGGTTAACAATGGTGCAGATTTCGCGCCCATCTGTGCCAGTAATTCGCCGCCGTACTCATCAAGTTGCCTGGTGGAAATACCCGGTTTGGCAAACTCGCGCATCCTTTTAAGCGTAATGGCAACAGCATCACTTGCCTGCTGTATCCCAATTCTTTCAGCCTCGGTAGTTATAGACATTTTTAAACTTTTATATGTCGCAAAAATAACAAATAATTTATTTGATGCCGTATTTCATGGCTGATATCAAGTGATCATTAATCATACAAATCAAAAATGTAATTTCATGGGTGATATTTCCTGCATATATTACACCTGATAAATAAACACTCCTTACAGCGATGGAAAATAACAGATTATCAACAGTCGAATTGCGTGAAGCTTTCTTCCTGGCGCTTTATAAAAAAGCGTTTCCCCAATTTGCGCGATATGTGGCCCGGATGGGTGGCAGCCTAGAAGAAGCACAGGATATTTTCCAGGATACGCTGGTCATCTATTACGAAAAAGTTGTATCAGCGCAAACTGAAACTATTGTAAATGAGAAAGCTTACCTCGTAGGGATAGCCAAAAGGTTATGGCTGCAACATTCTAAAGCGACCAATAAAAACGAGCCTTTAAATGATTTTGACGCTGTGGAGATTGCAGATGAACAGCACTCCACCAACAAATTAATGCACTACCTAAGTACCGCAGGTAAAAAATGCATGGAGTTGCTTAAAGCTTATTACTACGATCATTTGCCGGTAGGGGATGTGGCTACACTATTTGGCTATACAAGCACTCATTCGGCAACGGTAGCAAAATATAAATGCCTGGAGAAAGTAAGGGAAACGGTTAGACAAAAATCATTAAGCTATGCGGACTTCATTGAATAAAATCAGGGCTATCGACGATTATTTGTTGGGCAGCATGCACCCCGGCGACAAACTTTTGTTTGAAGCGAATGTGATATTGAGTGAGGATTTGGAGAACGATGTAAAGTATCAAAAAAGCACCTATACAATTATGGGGCAATATGGCCGAAAAAGGATAAAGGATGAGATCATCGCCGTACAAAATATTTTAACAACCAATCCACAGCATCGCGGCTTTGTGCAGCGCATCGCTAATTTGTTCAAAAAGCATTAAATACAATGAATTCAAACTACACAGCTATAATTCAAAAAGCTTATGCAGGCTTTAACAGCAGGGATATTGATTCCGTATTCACCGTAATACACCCCGATATCCATTGGCCCAAAGCATTTGAGGATGGTTACGTGGTAGGTCAGGATGCCGTCAGGGAATATTGGACAAGGCAATGGAACGAGTTAAACCCAAAAGTTGAGCCGCTATCAATTACTGAACGCCCAAACGGAGAGATTGAAGTTGAAGTTTATCAACTGGTAAAAGATCTGGAAGGAAATATTTTATTTGATGGAAACGTTAAGCACGTATATATAATTAATGAGGGTTTGCTTAATAGTATGAATATTGAATGAAGCGTGTAATGTCACGAAAACCCTTAAATTTAATAAATCAAGGTTTAGCATTTTTTTTTACTTTTCACTTTTGACTTTTAACTTTTATTACTACATTTGCACCTCTTTTATAAGAAGTAAATATAATGAAAAAAGATCTGCACCCATCAAATTATAGATTAGTTGTATTCAAAGATATGTCTAACGACTATTCTTTCATCACTAAATCATGCATCGATACCCGTGAAACTGTAAAATGGGAAGATGGTAACGAGTATCCATTGGTGAAATTAGAGATTTCACACATGTCACACCCGTTCTACACTGGTAAAATGAAATTGGTTGATACCGCTGGTCGTATCGATAAATTCCGTACCCGTTATAACAAGAAATAATTATTTGTTCATAAATAATATGGAGAGTCTCCCGATACATCGGGAGACTTTTTTATTTTTGCGCCATGGCAATTATTCTTTTTGAAGATAACGCGCACCAATCCCTACTCCCGCTAACCTATACGCGCCCTGTTGCCGACCTACGCATTGGCATTTTTACCATTGCCGAAAAGTGGGCCAAGCATCTGAAAACTGATTTTTCGTTTCATACCCACGCTTATTTGCAGGGTAAGTTCCCAATAAACATCACGGCTGATAACATTTTCATCAACGGCGCTTTTTGTCCGGATGCTGATTTGGTGGAAGTTATTGATAAACTTCGCGTTGGCGATGCCTTGAAATATAAGGATCAATTGATCGCGGTTCGATTAAATGAATCGGATGCCAAACACTTTACCACGAATTTCAACTATGGGCAGGCGATCAATTACGAAAACCTTGCAGTAACCATCAAATATCCCGAAGATATTTTCCGCAAGAATGATATCGAACTAAGAAAAGATTTTAAGCTGGTAACCAGCGGCCGTACAAGCGCTGCCATCAGTAATACAAACACTATCATCGGCAATGATTTTTTTGCTGAGGATGATGTACAAACTGAGTGCAATACCTTCAGTACCATCAACGGTCCAATTTATCTTGGTAAAAATACCGAGATATGGGAGGGAACCAACATCCGTGGTGCATTTGCTATTTGCGGCGATTCGCAGGTGAAAATGGGGACTAAAATTTATGGGGCAACTACTGTTGGTCCGTATTGCCGGGTAGGCGGCGAAATTAATAATGCCGTTATCTGGGGATATTCCAACAAGGGGCACGAAGGTTATTTAGGTAACTCTGTACTTGGCGAATGGTGCAATATTGGTGCAGACAGCAATAACTCCAACCTGAAAAATAATTACGCCGAAGTAAAACTTTGGGATTATACTATTCAAGCCTATCGTAAAACGGGCCTGCAATTTTGTGGTTTGATCATGGCCGATCATGTGAAATGCGGCATTAACACCATGTTTAATACGGGCACGGTTGTAGGTGTTGGCTCCAATGTTTTTGGCGCCGGGTATCCACCCAACAATATACCCGATTTTGCCTGGGGCGGAGCACAGTTTGGTTTTGAAGAGTATGCCCTGAATAAAATGCTGGAAACCACAGCCAAGGTGTTTGAGCGCCGTGAGCATCGTGATTTTGATGAGAACGAGCAGAATATCCTGAAAGAAGTATTTGAACTGACCAAAACATATAGAGAAACTTACATTTAGAATTTTTACACAACACAATTAAAATGAGAAAAAAAATAGTTGCCGGAAACTGGAAAATGAACCTTGATTATAACGAGGGCTTGGCCTTATTTTCAGAAATAACCAATATGGTTAAGGACGAAATTACCGGTAAACAGGAAGCCGTTGTTTGCAGTCCGTTTATACACCTGCACAGTTTGGTGCAAATGGCAAAAGGTTATGATAAAGTTTCGGTTGGTGCGCAAAACGCTCATCAGGCTGAAGCCGGCGCTTATACAGGCGAAATATCAGCCAAAATGCTAAAATCAGTAGGTGTAGAGTATGTGATCTTAGGCCACTCTGAGCGTCGCCAGTATTTCCATGAATCTAATGAATTGTTAGCAAAAAAAACTGATACAGCTTTAGCAAATGGCTTAAAACCAATTTTTTGCATCGGCGAAACCTTGGAAGAACGTGAATCGGAAGTGCATTTCCAGGTAATTAAAGACCAATTGGCTGACGGTGTTTTTCATTTAGATGAAACTAACTTCGCTAAATTAGTTATCGCGTACGAACCGGTTTGGGCTATTGGCACAGGTGTAACCGCAAGTAGCGATCAGGCACAGGAGATCCACGCTTTTATCCGTAAGGAAATCGCTACAAAATATAGCCAGCAGGTTGCTGATGACACAACCATTTTATACGGTGGCAGCTGTAATCCTAAAAATGCTCCTGAACTATTCGCTCAGCCGGATATTGATGGCGGTTTGATAGGTGGCGCATCATTAAAATCGAGAGATTTTGTTGATATTGTAAAGGTGTTCAATTAATTTAGGTACTAGATGTGAGATATGAGTATTGAGACAAGATCTTTTACTCCCATCTCACGTCTCAAATTTTATATCTAACATGAAAACATTCCTTCCCCCATTTGCAGGTTTTGTAGTTTTCGCGGTAATCGTGTTGCTGCAATCTATCATTTTCCCAATTCATTTGGGCGATATGGGGCAGGGGAGTTTACATGCTTTTATGGCTTGCTTTTACTATTTCTGGCCTTTGTATTTTATAACCGCTTTGTTAACCCAATATGTGATCGTACTACCTGTTTGGGAAATAGCGCACTCCTGGTCAATGGTGGGCAAAGATGCCGCCGTAACTGTTTTGGGCTTAATTTGTACAGGATTTGCAGGAGCCATCGCTTACATCATTTGGGATGAACAAACCGGCTGGCTACATCTTGCTGATATGGCGGTACAAATGCTACTAATTCAACTGGCTTACTGGATCATTAACTTTTTTATGCTGGGTTTGATTGTTGGCGGCAAAATAAAACTGAAACACAAAGCCAAGCCCGCTACTGAATAATTTCTATCCGGAATGAATTATTACGAACTACTTTTTATCGTGATCGCTACGGAGGATTACCAGCAGGATATGCTGATCAACACCCTGGGCGAAGTGGGTTTTGATACTTTTGAGGAACTGGAATTTGGCTTTAAAGCCTACATCCGGGTTAATGATTTTGATGAGGCAAAACTGATAGACGCCATAGAGCCTTACCGCGAAATGTTTACTTTCAGTTATGAGATCACGCTCATCCCTCAAAAAAACTGGAACGAGGTTTGGGAAAGTAATTTCGAACCGATCCTGATTGGCGACAAAATTTATGTACGCGCTACTTTTCATGAACCCAGGCCCGAGTTCGAATATGAGATCGTGATCGATCCCAAAATGGCATTTGGGACGGGCCACCATCAAACCACATCTATGATGCTGCAGTTGATGCTGGAGAATGAATTCGCCGGTAAAAATGTATTGGATATGGGCTGCGGGACAGGTATACTCGCTATAATGGCCTCAAAATTAGGCGCTGAAAAGGTTACCGCGATTGATTATGATCCCGTGTGTTTTGACAGCACGATAGAGAACGCACAGCTTAATAATATTGATAATATTGAAGCGTTGTGCGGATCAAAAGAAGTGATACCTAATGATCAATATGATACCATATTGGCTAATATTAACCGTAATATTTTACTGGACCAAATATTGAGCTACAGCGAAATATTAAAAACTGACGGTGAGCTATATTTAAGCGGATTTTATGAACAGCCCGACCTTGATATTATTATGGATGAGGCCCGTAAATATGGATTAAAATATATTATTCATAAAAAAGATAAAGACTGGGTAGCTGCAAAGTTTGTTAAATAACTTTTTTACTTTATTTTACGTATAAGGGTTTAATAAATTGATAATGAACTGGAAATAAATAAATTAGTAAAATTATTTTTTAATAATTTATTAGTTTATTAAAAAATAATCATAACTTTATTAACTATTGCGCAATACTCACGATTTTTAATTTTTTATATGAAGACACTGGGAAAAAAAATAAGGTTACTACGTCATCAAAAGGGCTGGAGCCAGGAAGATGTTGCAAAACGTCTTGATATTTCGATACCGGCGTTTTCAAAAATAGAAACCGGTATTACGGATATCAATTTGTCGAGACTAGAGCAAATAGCAACACTGTTTGAAATGGGTGTTGTACAGTTACTTACTTTTAATGAAACCGAGAACGATCAAAAGTTTATTACTGAACTTGAAAACGTTCATAAACGCCTTAACGACCGTGAAAATGAAGTTATAGAACTTCAAAAGAAAGTAATTGAGCTTTTTGAAGAATTAAGGCACAAACGCGAAATAGCTTAACAAGATAGAGATTTTAAAAAAGAGCTTAGTGAAAACTAAGCTCTTTTTTTATGCGAAAATATAGCGCATAGTTAAATGTTTTTTGCCGAATGTGCTGCCCATTGCCGCATGCAGGGCGATCATCTTTTCATTAAAATCGCCAACCCAGGAAAGTTCCATTTCTTCGTATTGGCTTAATGGTAATACATATTCACCCAGTTTTATGAATAAAGCGGACTCCAGGCCATGGTTTTGGAATTTTTGCTTGGTACCCATAACAATGGCGCGCATGCGTTTAACGCCCTTCCATTTTTGGTATAAAAAGGTTAGTTTTCCTTTAAGGTCAAGCTTACCCTTTAATGGTTTTATCATAGGGTTAGCATCCGGCAAAACGATATTGAAGGATGCAGGCTCGCCGTTTACATAGGCAAACAGGATGAGGTTTTCATCCATCAGCGGTTTCATCTTTCTAAAGCTTTCTAAAATAGTAGCATGGGTTATCGGTACAAAATTTTCAAAACCGTTCCAGGCGTCATTATAAATTTCAATAAAGTCGGCGGCAAATTCCTCAATTTTGTTTGCCTTAAGTGTTTTAAAGCTATATCCCGGCTTTTGTATCACCCAGTTAGCAATCCGCCTGAATCGTTCAGGGAAGGGCTTTAAAACATTTAAATAATTAGTGATCTGTTCGTATTGCGTTTTAAACCCATAATGCTCAAAAAAATCTTTATAATATTCCGGGTTATAATTCATTCCGTAGGATGGCGGCGAGGTAAAGCCTTCACTTAGCAATCCCCAAAAGGTGTCATTTTCGCCAAAATTGATCGGGCCATCCATGGCTTGCATACCATTTTGCTTTAACCATTCTTTTGCTGTATCGAATAATAAAAAGGCGGCTTTTTCATTATTGATACATTCGAAAAAGCCCATTCCGCCGGTAGGTTGTTCGTAATTAAAGGCCTTTTCGTTATTGATAAATGCAGCTATACGGCCAATTAGTCCACCGTTGTCATCGGTTAATATCCAGCGGGTGCATTTGCCGTGGTTATAAAAACTATTTTTCTGCGGATCGAATATAGCTTCAATGTCGTTATCCAACGGGCAAACCCAAATCTCATCATTTTGGTAGATCTTGCGCGCTACATCCAGAAATTTTTTTTTTGTGATCTTATCCTTAACCTCTTTTATAACCATTTTATGTTGATGCGTTTGCCAAATATAAAAAAAGCATCCAGAGGCATGTCCTGAATGCTTTATCACTTATATGATGTAATATTTTAAAAATCGTCTTCTTCGTCAAACTCAAAGCTGTCGTACCCGCCACCTATTTCATCAAGCGGCATGTCAAACTCCTCATCGTCCTCATCATCAATAATCTTTTTCTTAGCCTTAGGATCCGTCGGTGCCGGTGCCGGTTTTTTTGCGCCGGTACTTTTTGAATCTGGCTGTTTCTTTGCAGGTTTTTTCGGAGTTCCCATTGTCGAATTTTTAGTTTAAAACTTAATTCAATGTAAATTTAAGTCAAATAAAATACAAATTGTGTTTTCACAAATAGTGAAGTTATTTATTAGTAAAAATAATTAAAATCCATTTTTATTAAAAAAATGATTTAAATTATTCTGTAACATCTCCAATCGAGCTTTCTTCAGTAGTAAGTTCTTTTATATGAGGCAAATCATTCATGCTGTTTATCCCAAAATACTCCATAAAAAGGCCGCTTGTGCCATAAAGAATTGGTTTCCCAACCGCTTCAGATTTCCCCACAATGGCAATCAGCTCTTTTTCAAGCAGCTTTTGTATCGAGTAATCGCAATTTACGCCGCGTATTTGTTCAACATCGGTTTTGGTTGCTGGCTGGCGATAAGCGATGACCGCAAGTGTTTCCAAAGCCGCCTGGCTCAGCTTCTTTTTTGATCGTTGGGCCTGCAATAAATTAATAACCGGGTGAAATTCCTTTTTTGTTAAAAACTGGTATCCGTTGTTCACTTTAACCAGTTCTATAGCCAAATGCTTAGCACTGTATTTATGCTGTATATTTAAAATGCATTGGTTAATGTCTTCAATACTAACATCGGTTTCTAAGGAGGCCTGCAGGCAATAGGCTATTTCCTCAACACGCAAACTTTGCTCTGATGAAAATATTAATGCCTCAATATGTAGTTCTTTATTTAACATTTTAGCTGTAAATGTGGAGCGTATTCTGTGTGGTTGTAGCAAAGTAAACCTATTGTAAAAACTGTTTGTTCAATTCAAGCGTATATAAACTATAAACTTATAAAATTAACAATCTATTATGAAAACAGAAACAGATTTAAACAATGGTAATGTAAATATGGCCCGCAGGTCATTTTTACGTTATGCCGGTGCAGGAGTAGCGGGAATTGGATTATTATCCGCTGCAGCCTGCCATAAAGACCATAACGTTACACCAACAGCTGGTGTTACTGATGTTGGCAGTGGCGACGTTGGTGTATTAAACTTCGCTTACGCTTTGGAACAATTAGAAGCAGCATTTTACTTACAGGTAATTGCTACTCCATATGCAAGCATGCCATCAACTGAATTAACGTTATTAACTGAAATACGCGACCACGAAGTATGTCACCGTGAGTTTTTTAAGGCTGCATTGGGAACAAGTGCTATCATGGGTTTAACTCCTGATTTTAGTGCTATTAACTTTTCAAGCAGGGCATCAGTTTTAGGAGCTGCTAAAGCTTTTGAAGATTTAGGCGTAACTGCTTATGATGGTATTGCTTACTACATTCAAAACCCTGCTTATTTAGGGATTGCAGGCAGCATTGTTTCTGTTGAGGCAAGGCATGCATCTTTAATCGGTAATTTAATAACAGCTGGTAATTTTACCTCAAGCGATCAGGTTAGTACTAGTACCGGGTTAAATATCAGCAACGCCCCAAGTGCTGTATTAGCTGGTGCAAATGTTTATTTAAAAACAAAGGTTTCAGCAACCAGCTTTAGTTAATCACCCTTTAATCCCACAAGATCATGAACTTATTTAGTATAATAGAAGAAATAGAAAAAGTTGACCCGGAATTTAATGACAGGATCAGCCCACGTCGCGACGCGATAAAAAATATTACCAGCTTTGGTTCTAAAGTAGCTGTAGCTGCCGTACCATTTGCTTTAGGTACATTGTTTAAAAAAGCATATGGCCAAACCGCATCTGCTACTGTATTGGCAACTCTTAACTTCGCTTTAACTTTAGAGTTGTTAGAAGCAGGTTTTTACAACACAGGTATGGGAACATCAGGTTTAGTTGGTGATGCATCATACGTTGCGCACATACAGGCTGATGAAAACAACCACGTTACTTTTTTAACAAACGCTATCAGCGCAGCTGGTGGTACCCCGGTTACTAAAGCTTCATTTAAATATGTTGACTATACTGGTGGCAGTGGCTCAGGTAATGGTCCGTTTGCAAACGTATTCAGCAACTACACTACGTTTTTAGAAGTTGCTTTAGCTTTTGAAGATACAGGTGTACGTGCCTACAAAGGCCAGGCTCCTAATTTATTAGGTAACCAAACTTATTTAACTGCAGCATTGGATATCCACGCGGTTGAAGCAAGACACGCATCTGCAATCCGATATTTACTTTCAACTAAAGGGGTGGCTATCACTCCTTGGATCACAAGCAGTGTTGCTTTAGGTAACGATACCGGAATTGCTCAGGTTAATGCTAACTATGCCGGTGCAACTCCTGAAAATACTACTGTTCAGGGTGGTGTAAATATCCTGAATTTGCCAAGTCCGGAAGGTACTACAACATCAGAAGCAACTGCAACAGCTGCATTTGATGAGCCTTTAACAATGGCAGAAGTATTGGCTATTTTAGTGCCGGCTTTTGCTATGACTAATTAAAATAGTTTACTGTATAAAAAGCATCGCATAAATTTTATGCGGTGCTTTTTTTTGTAAATGTTATTTTTAATAATTGATCACCTGCTCTTCAATTTGAACCGGTATATCACGCCATTCATATTTTTGGTTCCGAAGTTGTGGTTCAAATCCTGCTTCGGAAATGGAATCCTGGATGCCTTTTGCAGTAAACCTGTGCGGTGCGCCTGCGGCAGATACTACATTTTCTTCGATCATGATGGAGCCAAAATCATTAGCACCGGCTTGTAAACATATTTGAGCTATTTGTTTACCCACGGTTAACCATGACGCTTGAATATTTTTAATATTTGGTAGCATTATTCGGCTTAAAGCGATCATGCGGATGTATTCATCGCCGGTGACGTTATTGGTGATACCTCTAACTTTACGCAACAAAGTACCATCATCCTGGAAAGGCCATGGAATAAATGCTACAAAGCCATAATGGCCTTCCGGTCTTTCGGATTGTACCTCGCGGATCCACACTAAATGCTCAAAACGCTCTTCAATTGTTTCCACGTGACCAAACATCATCGTAGCCGAGCTCGGCAAATTAAGCTGATGGGCCGCGCGCATCACATCAAGCCATTCCTTGCCGCCGCATTTTCCTTTGGAGATCAGCCTGCGTACACGGTCGTTCAATATTTCGGCGCCTGCACCTGGTAAAGAATCCAAACCTGATTCCTTCATCGCACGCAATACATCAATATGGCTCATATTCTCAAGTTTCGCTACGTGGGCAATTTCCGGCGGGCCTAAAGAGTGTAGTTTCAGGGTTGGATATAATTCTTTTAATTGTTTAAACAGGTCAGTATAAAAAGATAAACCCAGATCAGGGTGGTGGCCGCCCTGTAAAAGCAATTGGTCGCCACCATAACGGAAGGTTTCTTCAATCTTCTTTTTGTAGGTTTCGATATCCGTTATATAACTATCTTCGTGCCCCGGACGACGGAAGAAGTTACAAAACTTACAGTTAGCTATACAAACGTTAGTGGTATTTACATTCCTATCAATTTGCCACGTAACTTTACCATGCGGAACCTGCTTTTTACGCAGCTCGTTAGCTACGTACATCAAATCGGGTGTAGAGGCATTGTTATACAAAAAAACACCCTCTTCCTGGCTCAGGAAATCAAACTGTAAAGCGCGCTGTAACAGATCGGCTGTATTCATACACAAATATAGCTAAAAACTGATTAGCGAATAGTTTTTAGCGATTAGTAACAATAGGCTGACATTTAGATTATGAAGTTTAAATCTGGCAACTATTCTACTGACATTCCCTTATCCAACCGCAAAACCTTCGTCACACTATCCGGTATCTCATGCTGATAATGGGTAACATAGATCAGTGTTACATCGCTCATATCGCAAATGGTATTCACAATCTGCTTAAAATTCATTTGCTGATATTCATCCATTCCCTGGCATGGCTCGTCAAATATCAGGAGGTCGGGGTTTTTGATTAATGCCCTTGCCAGCAAACACAAACGCTGGGCGCTGGCAGGGATGTTTTTTAATAGCGTGCGGGAATATTTATCAATCTCTAACGCCTGCATCCAGCTCAAAGCGGTATCAGCCTTAGCTCTTTGACTTGGCCTGAATAAACCTAGCGTATCATAATACCCAGATTCGATCACCTGTAAACAACTATTATCAGTCGGGAAGTATTGATGCAGCTCCGGCGATACAAAGCCTATCTTTTTTTTAATATCCCAGATACTCTCGCCACTGCCACGCTTTTTATCAAACAAAACAATATCATTGGCATAAGCCTGCGGGTTATCGCCATTAACCAAACTTAATAAGGTCGATTTTCCCGCACCATTTGGTCCAAGCAATGCCCAGCGCTCACCGGGCAATACTTGCCAGTTAACCTTATTTAGAATGACTTTCTCGCCATATTTAATATGGACGTTATTCATATTCACCATGTAGGTATAGGTAGGCTTTTCAACGTTGGTGAGTAGGGCTATTAATTTGTCAGTATCGACGTTTGGCTGAATTTCATCTTTAAAATGATCAGGATTGAAATCTGCCTTTTTGATGGTCTGTACAATTTCGCCATCCTCAAAAACAGCAATGTCAGTTATCGCGTCTGGTATCTCCCGTGGAGAGGTAGCGATCACTACCGAAATACCCGAATCTGTAATCTCACTTAATATGGTATTAAACAGCGCACGTGTTTGCACATCCAACCCTGTTAAAGGTGTATCCAGCAATAACAAAACAGGGTTTTTGATCAGTGCCGCCGCGATCAGTAACCGCTTGGTTTCCCCGTTGGATAGTTTTATAAGTTGTTTGCTTCGTAAAGCTTCTAAACGTAATGTTTCAATAACCTTATTAAAGTTCCAATAGTTATTGCTGCCTTCAACTGGTTTAATGTCACTTAAATATTCCGCAACAGTTTGCGCATCTTCCGAATCAGATGAATTATAGCGCTGTTGATAATAAAACTCGGTGGTGTTTGACAGGTTCCTGAAATGATGTTTCGACTCCACCAATGCGATCAGCTTATGATGAGTTAGGGTAGGATTATGATTTGGGTGGTGTGCTAAAAACTCGTCAAAAAAAACATATTTTACTTCACCTCCGGTAACATTAAACCTGCCTGCAATAGTTTGCAACAAGGCACTTTTACCTGAACCGCTTTTGCCTATTAGTGCCCAGTTTTCACCCTTTTTTATGCTGAATGACAGGCTTTTGAATATATGATTATTTAAATTGCGAACGCCTGCGTGCTGTATGGATAGTAGGAGATTGTTCATAGCAGATAGTAAGGCGGTAAAAATACTTATCTGTTTTACAAACAGGTATAGTTATTGTGTTAATTTTCAAAATTCAATCAAAAAACTATTTATCATGAAAAATTTAAGTTTACTATTAGTGGCTCTTGTTGTGATGACGATGAGCAGTTGTGCCGTTATCGGCGGTATTTTTAAAGCAGGCGCTGTTGTAGGTATTATAGCAGTAATTGTTGTTATAGCAATTATTATTTGGGTAATATCGCTTTTCACAGGTGGTAAGTCATAAATATAACTTACAAAAATCTACAAAACAAAAAGCCCTGCGAACAGGGCTTTTTGTTTTTCTAAAAAAAGAATTACATTTTTTTAGCAGTGTCTTTAGCCATTTTACCTGAATCAGCTTTCATTTTGCCGGTATCAGCTTTCATTTTTGATGAATCAGCCATTTTAGCTGAATCTGCTGCTTTAGCTGAATCAGCCATTTTAGCTGAATCTGCAGAAGCTGAAGAAGATTTGCTTTTGCAAGCTGCGAAAGAACAAGCGATAGCTAAAGCTAATACGCTAACTTTGATTGAATTTTTCATGTTAATTTTTTTAAGTGATTAATAGTTTTGCTGATTAATACCTAAAATAACAAAAGGTAACCCATGAATTTGAAAAAAAAATCACGGATTACCTTTTTAAATTGAAAAAAAACTAATAATCAGGGGTTTATTATTTCTTTTTAGTTTCAGTTGTTTTGGTTACAACTTTAACTGTAGTGTCTTTGTGAGTGCTGTCGTTTTTAATTGTAGTATCGTTTTTAAGGGTGTCCTTAACAACTTTTGTTGAATCTACTTTTTTTGAACTGTCAGCAGTGCTATCGCCTGAACCGCCTTTTTTGTTTCCGCTGCAAGCAGCAACTGAAAGTGAAACTACTAATGCTAATGCAGTAACTTTAAATGTGTTTTTCATGGTTATATTTTTTAGTGATATCTGTTTAATACAATTATTTATAAAAAGTAACCCATTGCCTGTCAAATAATTAATATGGCCAGCAATTTTTAAATAAACAGGCTGGCTGATTTGGTCTGCCGGCCTGCTTATCAAATTACATTTTTTTGGTTGTATCTTTTTTAGTGGTATCAACTTTAACAGTATCTTTTTTAGTGCTGTCAACTGTTGTTTTTGTAGTTGAGTCAACTTTTACAGTGGTTGAGTCAACACCTGAAGTTGCTTTTTTTGAACCACAAGCAGCAAATGTTAATACTGTTAAAGCTACTAATGATGTTTTAAGAATGTTTTTCATAATGTTTATATTTATTTAAGTGTTTACTTTGCATTAATGCGCATTTCGCAAAAAGGTAACCGATATTTTTTAAAAAAGTTTTTTATAAATAACAGGGTTACAATTTCATATAATTTGTATTAATAGTGATATTATCAGGTGAATAAAGAATTAAAAGATTCAATACCAACAGATAGTGAGGTTATTTTAGGGATTTTAAACAATTCGGAAAGTGTATTAAAGCGCATGTATGTGGCTTACTTCCCGATGATCTTACAGCTGATAATTAATAATAACGGTACCGCGGATGATGCCAAGGATATTTACCAGGAGGCCGTTATTATATTATATAACAAAATAAAAGCGGGCGATTTTGAATTAAGCAGTAAGCTTAAAACCTTTATTTACTCGGTTTGCAGGCGGCTTTGGTTAAAAAGACTGAGCCACATGAGCAGGTTTGGTGGAGATATAAGGGATTTTCAGGATCATATGCATGTTGAGGATGAGGTTGAAAAACAGAGCGACATGGATATACAGTTTAGTAAAATGGAGAGTGCGCTCCAGTTATTAGGCGAACCGTGCAAGACAATAATGGAGGATTTTTATATCCACAACCTGAGCATGCAGGATATATGCGAAAAGTTTGGATATACCAATGCCGATAATGCTAAAACGCAGAAATATAAATGTTTGCAACGGCTGAAGAAATTTTTTTTTCAGCAGAAATAATAGGCGAAAAATGAACGAGTACAAATTACAGGAAGAAATTGAACGTTATCTTAATGGCGATATGAGCCAGGAAGAAGTAAACCAGTTTGAATTGCTCCGTAAGGAAAATACTGCTGTTGATGCTAAGGTTAACGAGCATAAAGGTTTTACCAGGCTGTTAAAACAGTACAGTGACCGTTTGGCGCTTGAAGGCCGCCTGAATGCGATTCATGACGAGATAGATGTGCATACCTTAACCGAAGAATTGATGGTTCATCCGTCATGGGTGGTGAGGTTATGGCGTAACCATCATTCAAAAATATCGGTAGCGGCTTCTGTTACTATTTTTGCTGTGTTAAGTATCATGTTCTTAACAGGTAAAATGACCAACCAGGATTCGCAATACATTGCATTGCGCCGTGAAGTAGGTAACCTTAAAAATAAGACGGATAAGATTAACCAAAAGCTTTCGCAAAACGGCAGGGCTGAAAGGTTTGCCAATACAGAAAGGTTTAGGGGCACAGGTTTTGCCATTACCTCTAATGGTTTAATCGTTACCAATTACCATGTAATCAATGGTGCCGATTCTGTTTATGTACAGAACGGTGCCGGAAAATCATTTAAAGCGAAAGTTTTATATACAGAACCTGCAAACGACATCGCTATTTTAAAGATTGTTGATACCTCATTCAGAAACCTGGGTGCTGTACCGTATACCTTTAAAAAGGCTGAAAGCGACCTGGCTGAAAGCGTTTATACTTATGGGTATCCACAGGATGCAGCTCATTTTGAAGAAGGAAAGGTAACATCAGCAGTAGGTTTAAACGGCGATAGTTTGGATTACCAGATCTCGATCCCAATAAACGCTGGTGATAGCGGCAGTCCATTAATTGATAATCATGGAAATATAGTAGGTATTGTGCAGGCGAAACAAACACAGTTAG
The DNA here is from genome assembly GCF_965225845.1 of Mucilaginibacter sp. GTDB lineage: Bacteria > Bacteroidota > Bacteroidia > Sphingobacteriales > Sphingobacteriaceae > Mucilaginibacter. The sequence continues at coordinate 2,185,992 of NZ_CBDDBL010000002.1, read as the reverse complement.
AAGGTGTACATTTCGCGGTGAAAACCAGCTACCTGTTAGATGCGATCCACAATATACCTTCTGATTCTTTATCTAAAAAGATCAGCCTGAATACAAAAAATACTTTAGCCGGATTAAGCCTGGTGCAGCAAGTTAAAAAATTGAACAATTATGTGTTCATTGTTAAGGTTTATCAATAAGCAATCATCAACTCACAATAACAGAAGGCTTCCAAACGGAGGCCTTTTTATTGCTTAGCGGTCAACCTCGCCCAATACAAAATCTATAGAACCGACGATCGCTATCAGGTCGGCAATCATTACGCCTTTGGATATTTCTGGCAGTACAGACAGGTTACTGAAGCTCGGTCCGCGGGATTTTACCCGTGTAGGAATCTCTGATTTTCCGTCGCACATAAAATAAAAACCCAGTTCGCCTTTAGCACCTTCGCAACGCACATAATAATCCTGTGCTTTGGGAACAATCTTACGAGGCATTTTAGCACGCGGGTCAAACTCCGGGGTGCGTTTCAATTCTTTTTGTAAACGATCAAGGCATTGTTCGATCATCTTCAGCGATTGCTCGATTTCATCGATCCTGACTTTATACCTGTCCCAACAATCACCCACACTACCCATCAGGCCTGTACCAACCGGGATGTCAAATTCCAGTTCAGGATAGATGGAATACCCGTCAATCCTCCGCAAATCCCACTTCAATCCCGATCCCCGCAGCATTGGCCCCGAGCAACCATAGTTAATAGCCACATCCAGCGGCAATACGCCCACATTAGCGGTGCGACTAATAAATACCTGATTATCGGTTAAAAGTTGGTTCAGCTCAACCATTTTGGGTTTAAAGTAATCCACAAACTCGCGGCAGCGTTCTTCAAAGCCAACGGGTAAATCATAAAATAAACCGCCAACCCAAATATAATTGTACAACATTCGAGAGCCCGAAGCCCACTCCAGCATACCCATTATATGCTCTCGATCCCTAAAACACCACAGGAAAGGTGTAAATGCGCCGATATCAATACCATAAGTACCAATCGCTATCAAGTGCGAAGCGATCCTATTCAGCTCGCAAACCAATACACGGATATATTCAATACGTTTCGGGATATCTTTATCAATGCCTAACATCCGTTCAACGCCCATTACAAAGGCGTGGCTATTATTCATCGATGCCAGGTAGTCCATCCTGTCGGTAAACGGAATGGTCTGCTGATAGGTGAGCGATTCTGCATGCTTCTCAAAACAACGGTGCAAATAACCCAGATGGGGGATAACCTCTTTAACAATCTCACCGTCGGTGATCAACTCCAACCGCAAAACTCCATGCGTCGACGGATGCTGCGGCCCCATGTTCAGCACCATATCCTCAACAGCAGCGTTGGCTATTTTTTCAGTATATCGTTGTAATGCCTGGTTCAATTTCAGTATGAATGTTTAACCTTTTTTAATTGGGTAAATATAATAGTAAGTTTTTATAGCTGGCTACTTTAAAAGGTGGTTATGTCTGCAAAATGATAATATATAGCGGCAAGAATAATTTACATAGTTTTGTTTAATATTGGCACTAATAACTTATGGGAAAGCTTTTATTACTTTTTTTGCTTTTTAATTCATGTTTTTTATACGCGCAGCCAGGAACGATTAGGCTAAATTTGAACAATTTGACTGCAAGAGATATTGCATGGGTTAAAACAAGTCATAGTTCGTCTCATTATGAGATTATTATTGACTCTACGACAGACCTCGCAAATTTTGAGAAAATAAAATTCTTTCATAAGCTTACACTTATTGTCTGTGTTAAGGTATTACCTAAAGAAATTAGTCTTTTGTCTGATTCTCTGCAAGATATTACTGTAAGACGTGACGATATGAGGAATGGTGAAATGAGAGGTGATATTATCCCCACAAACTTATTTGACGTTTCTGTACTCAATAAATTGAAAAACTTAAGATCTGTTAATTTAGAATATTACACAGGTTTTGAATTACCTGAATTTAATAATTTACGAAAACTAAAATCGCTTGTTATACGGGGAGCTGATCAATTAAAAGATCTAAATTCTCTCTCCACGTGTAAATCAATCAAAACACTTGAACTACAAGGTCTCAAATTGGAAATAATAGATTTTCAAAAACTATCAAAACTTGATCTGGTTACTTTATCTTTAGATGAGGACCGAAATTTAAAAAGCCTTAGAGGCTTGGATAAGTGTAGGTCATTAAAAAGTCTTTACATCGAGGATAGTAATAATTCAAAGAAAAAACTGGATTTTGATTTAGGTTCGATGAATTTAGAAGAATTGTCGCTTGAATATATTCAAAACTTGAATGATATATCCAAAATATCTGAGTCTAAATCCTTGAAGAAGCTATATATTGGGAATTTACCATCTTTGAAAAAATGGGATTTTGACATGAGCAAAATGAACTTAAATATTGTAAGCCTGAGTTATACGCCTGTAAAAAATATTGATGGAATATTAAACTGCAGATCGATAAAAGAAATTGATTTGATGGGGTTAGATTCTTTGAAAACGATAAACTTTGTAAAAAATAATAATTTACAAGTAATAGAAATTAGGTCATTACCTAAATTGGAAAACATTGATATTACAAATAGTACTTTATTGAAAAACTTTACATTAACAGATAATGACCAACTAATAAAAATCTCCGAGATTCAACAATTACTTTATATTAAATATATTAATATAAGACGTAACAAGAGTTTGGTAGTACCGGATAGATTCAAAAAAAACGAGGATAATCGATATATAGGTAATTGAAATGTTATAATCCGAAATCCCAAATCAATCAATCTTAATTCCCTTATAATACTCGGCATTCTTATAATCTTTCCTCAACGGAAATCCTTCCCAATCATCCGGCATTAAAATTCGCCTTAAATCCGGGTGGCCTTCAAAAAGTATCCCCAGCATATCATATGCCTCACGCTCGTGCCAATCTGCCGACCGATAAACCGAAACAATACTTGGAAAAGATGGCAAATTGTTTTCTTCGCGACTATTCTCTTTACTAATCTTTAAAGTCAATTGTGTTTTATATGGGATAGATGCCAAATGATAAACCACACCAAACTTACCCGGTTCAACGCCATAATCAATGCCTGATAACGAACTTAAAAAATCAAAGTAAGTGTCCGGGTTATTGCGAAGCTCCAAACAAACATCGGCAATGCGATCAGGATCAATAAGCAATGCTTCTTGTAAGCCATTAGTTTCCTCACCAACAATTATGTCATCGCCAAATTTAGCGACCAGTAATGCTTTAATACCCTCAAAACTCATGGTGCCAAACGGACTTTTTTCCAGTTTTTGTTGTCAATCTTTTTGTAAACGATGCGGTCGTGCAAACGGCTGCGGCGACCCTGCCAAAACTCAACATAACGTGGTTTCAGCACATAACCACCCCAGTAAGATGGTTTTGGGATATCCTTATCCTCACCATATTCTTCAACCAGTTCTTCCCATTTCTTTTCCAAAACATCACGGCTCGGTATTTCCTGGCTCTGCGGCGAAGCAACAGCGCCCAACTGGCTTTTACGCGGGCGTACTTTAAAATATTTATCTGATTCCTCTTTGCTCAACTTCTCGATAGTACCTTCAATGCGAATCTGTCTTTCCAGCGTTCCCCAAAAAAAAGTCAATGCGCCCAATGGGTTTTTGGTGATCTCTTTCCCCTTACGGCTCAAATAGTTGGTATAAAACACAAATCCAGAAGCATCGAAACCCTTTAATAATACTATCCTGGCTGATGGGCGGCCGTCATAAGTCGCGGTAGCTAAAGTCATGGCGTTGGGCTCATGTTCTTGTGCTTCCACGGCCTCGTTAAACCATTTTTCAAATTGTTTAATCGGGTCGCCTTTTGTTGCGTCTTCTGATAATTCGGCAGCGCTATAGTCCTGCCGCATATTTTGTAACTCGTTTTGGTCCATTAATACAAACTTACTAATTAAATGAACCGTATATATGATATATGTCTCATTTTTCAGAAAATGAACATATTTTTATTATCGTTGTTATATATTTAAATATACGCATATGCTTAGCTCAATCTCCGCCGCTGTTGGGCGCTTGTTAATTTCGGAACCATTTATGATGGATCCTAATTTTAAACGATCTGTTATTATCCTGACAGAATATGCTGAATCAGGTGCGGTGGGTTTTGTATTGAACCACCAAAGTGAATATTTGCTGGGTGATATTTTGCCTGATACCTCCTACTCAGAAATGCCTGTATACGTTGGCGGCCCAGTTGGTAAAAATACTTTACATTTTATCCATAGCCGCCCGGACATGATCCCTAATGGAATAGAAATTGGAGAAGGCATGTTTTGGGGTGGAAATTTTGAGGTGGTGAAAGACCTGGTATCCAACTACCAGCTAAAAGAAAGTGAGATCAAATTTTTTACCGGTTACTCTGGCTGGACAATTGGCCAGTTAGATGCTGAACTACATGAAAATGTATGGATGGTTGCCGATAAATTTAATCAGGATACCTTATTCAGTCATGACGAAGGTACCTTATGGCGTGATGTAGTGATCAGCCTTGGTACGCGTTATGCGCACATCGCCAATTTTCCGGAAAATCCGGCTTTAAATTAATGAGCGATTTAGTGATGGGATGATGAGTGATTTTGAAGTGATTGAAACTTAACTAATCTCTACTTTTAATCTCTATTCTCTAACTCCTTTGCCGATTCTTCAACTTTTCTCTTCAATTCTTCTTTATAAGCGATCAGGTTTTTGACCAGGAACTCATCACCGGTTGAAAGGATCTGCGCAGCTAAAATACCTGCATTCTTTGCAGCATTTAGCGCCACTGTTGCTACAGGAATACCATTTGGCATTTGCAGGATAGATAAAATTGAATCCCAGCCATCAATAGAATTGCTTGATTTAACCGGCACACCAATTACAGGTAAATGAGTTAAAGAAGCCACCATACCCGGCAAATGAGCGGCGCCGCCAGCACCGGCAATGATCACCTTTATACCACGGTCAGCAGCAGCACGGGCATAGCTGAACATGCGATCAGGCGTTCGGTGAGCCGATACTACGGTAATTTCGTAATCGACACCTAATTCCTTTAAAACATCGGCAGCATCCTGCATAATATGCAAGTCGGACTTGCTGCCCATTATAATTCCTACTTTGGGAGAGTGACTCATAGTTTTATTATTTAAGTGCGTCATTGCGAGCGTCGAAGCAATCTATATATAAGCTTATCCTAATTGCGAGTTAAAACTTTGCTTTCTGCCCTGTAGAGCATATAGATTGCTTCGTTCCTCGCAATGAAGGGTGGCAATTAACTAACCACTTTTAATGTCTCTTGCACGTACCTGGCTTTCTCAACCGCCTTTTCCCTGTCCGCATCCACAATAGTCACATGCCCCATTTTGCGGAAAGGTTTAGTAAGCGCCTTGCCGTATAAATGTACATACACCCCGGCGCATTTTAATATCTTTTCGATGCCTTTATAAACTGCCGGGCCTTCATAACCACCTTCGCCTAAAACGTTTACCATAATGGCATTGTTCAGGCAGGCGGTATCGCCCAAAGGCTGGTTAAATATCGCCCTTAAATGTTGTTCAAATTGCGACACTACATTACCCTCAATGCTTTGGTGCCCGCTATTATGCGGACGCGGAGCCAACTCATTTACTAATATTTTGCCATGTTTATCTAAAAACATTTCTACCGCTAATATGCCTACTATTTTAAGTGTCTCAGCAATATTCTTAGCAATGTTCTCTGCTTCCTGGTGCACTTCAAATGGTAAAGTAGAAGGTTGGATCAGGAACTCCACCAAATTAGCTTCGGGATTAAATTCCATTTCCACCATCGGGAATGTTTTTATTTCGCCGTTCTCGTTACGGGCAACTATTACGGCAATTTCTTTTTCAAAATCAATCAAACGCTCAATCAGGCTTGGCTCGGTAAAAGCTTTATCAAGGTACGACTCGTCAATAACTTTATAAACGCCCTTGCCATCATAACCATCCCTTCGTAGTTTTTGAATATATGGGAACGGGATATGGCTTTCTTCTAATTCTTCAGGTGATGATATGATCTTGAAATCAGCAGTCGGGATACCATTTTCTTTAAAAAACTGTTTTTGTAAGCCTTTGTCCTGTATCAAGCGGATGATGCGCGGTTGCGGATAAACCAAAACGCCTTCTTTTTCCAGCTGTTCCATTGCTTCCACATTTACCTTCTCTATCTCGATGGTAAGCATATCCACTTTTTTACCGAAATTATAAACGGTTTCGTAATCACCCAGGGAGCCGACTACAAATTCATCGCACAACTTTTTGCAGGGCGCCTCACGATCAGGATCAAGTACCTTAACGGTAACATTATAATTAATAGCTTGTTGTATCAGCATACGTCCTAATTGTCCGCCGCCCAAAATGCCGAGTTTTAAGTCTCCGTAAAATGTTTTCATTTATGCTGCAAGTTTACCCTAAATCTTTCAAAAAGCCTAAACCATCTTTCTTACCAACCTGAAATACATAATGGCATGAACGATTGTAAATATAATGCCGCTTGATAAATAGAACAATTTATTTACCGGCCCCAACTGCATTACCGATGCTGTGATCAAAAAAACGATAGGCCCGGCAAAATATAGTAAGAAACGCATTGAAATATTAGCGCGAATATGCGGTAGTGAGAAAAATAACACTGGCAATACCATTAGCAATAAAATGATATTCAGTAAAAATGCACCTGACGAGACCATTTTGAGGATGGTCATATAGTCAAAATTGCTGTGTCGTTGTGTAATGGCGAAATAAATACAAGTTGTAGCAATATCTAAAATTACCGATATGATAAAGGTTGTAAAGAGCGTTTTGAGCAATTGTTTTGTCATGGGGGCGATGCTGTTATGCTGCAAAGGTAAGCGTAACCAGCAAAAAGTCATAATGAGCTTGTAATGATGAATTGTGAATGACGGTAAACCCACTCCCACCCTGCAAAAAGGGGAGGAGTAGCACATATCAAAATTCTCTCCTTGAGGAAGATTTAAAGGGTTACTTCACCGCTTTTAACCAGGCCTGTGCCATTAAACTTGCACCTGCCGGTGTAGGGTGTACGCCATCAATAGACCAGTATTCAGCCGGGGCCAATTTCAAAGCCTCATCCATAACATTTTGATAGGGTATAAAAGTCGCACCAAATTCATCGGCTATTTCACGGGCTACCTGGCGGTAACCATCAAATGCCGGGTACCATGAATCATCTACTGCTTTTACACCTTTCATGGCGAAAGCTTCACCAATAATCAGTTTTACGCCCGGCAAAGCTTGTTGAGTACGTCCTAATAATTTCTTATAATCAATATGATAGGTTTCTAATGTACCTTTATACCCTGAAGTAATTGTGTGCCAATAGTCATTAACACCAACCATAATACTTAATACATTAGGTTTTAGTGCTATAGTGTCTGTATCCCACCTGTCAGCCAATTGAAATACTTTATTGCCGCTTACGCCTTTATTGTAAATTTTCAGATTTTTGGGCGCGTAAGCCCTTAAAATCTCGGTAGCGGTCAATAAAACATAACCTGAACCTAATGAGCCAAAATCATTTGCAATGGTTTTGTTTTTATCGCGCCCCCATTCGGTGATAGAATCCCCCTGGAAAAGTATAATATCGTTTTGATCGAGTACAGTTTTTTTGCCTCTTTCTTCAGCGTATGCAGATGAAATAATATCGGGTATAGCTATAGCGGCCAGAGTGCCAATGGCGGCATTTTTAATAAAGTTACGGCGGTTGTTTTTTAGGATCATGGCAGATGTGTATAGTTAATCGGTTACGCAAATGTTGCTTCGAATTGGTATTGCTAATATAATTAATGTTTTTGTTGACGATTGCTATTTGCAAAATATCAAAAATAAAAGTTAAAATAGTATCACTGGTTTCACTATCAACCATGAACTATCAACTAACCAAAAAACCCTTAACTTCGCGGTATGTATTCTTTACTTAAGCCCATACTTTTTAAGTTCGATCCTGAAAAGGTGCATTATTTTGTAACCCGTAATTTAAAACGTTTTAACCGCATTCCCGGCGGCAGCGCTTTTATCAGGTCGGTTTGGGCTATGAATGATTCCCGGTTAGAAAAAGAAGTTTTTGGGCTGAAATTTAAAAACCCTGTTGGCTTAGCTGCAGGTTTTGATAAAAATGCCGACGTCATCAGCGAAATGGCTAATCTTGGCTTTGGCTTTATTGAGGTAGGTACAGTAACACCTTTACCTCAGGATGGCAACCCCAAACCACGCATGTTCAGGCTGCCTGCCGATGGTGGCTTGATAAACCGTATGGGGTTTAATAATATGGGGATGGAGGTAGTAGCCAAGCATATTGAAGCATACCGCAAAAATACACCGTCATCACAAAAAGGAATTATAATTGGTGGCAACATCGGTAAAAATAAGGTTACCCCAAACGAAGAAGCAGTTAACGATTACATCAAATGCTTTGTCAGATTATTTGATCTTGTAGATTATTTTGTGGTAAACGTAAGCTCACCTAACACGCCCGGCTTGCGCGAATTACAGGAAAAAGAACCGCTAATGAATTTGCTAAGCACCTTACAGCAGCGTAATTCAAAAAATGGTATCAGCAGGCCGATCCTGTTAAAAATTGCGCCGGATTTGACAGATACACAATTGGATGATATTGTGGAGATCGTTCAGCAAAGCGGCATTGCAGGTGTAATTGCTACAAATACTACCATTAGACGGGAGAATTTAATTTCGCCTGATAACATCAAAAATGAAACAGGCGGATTAAGCGGCAAGCCGGTAACCAAACGCTCAACCGAGGTTATTAAATATCTATCTGAAAAATCTAATGGCTCGTTCCCGATAATCGGCGTGGGCGGGATTCACTCTCCGCAGGATGCTTTGGACAAATTAGCTGCCGGCGCGTCGTTGGTACAGCTTTATACCGGTTTTATTTACGAAGGACCCGGGTTGATCGGCAGGATTAATAAGGCGATATTGAAATCCATATAATTCAATTTATAGTTTTGTCTTTCTGAACGGGGTGGGGAATGAAAGGTGTAAGAGAGAGAGAATAACCAAACTATAAAACGCAAAAAATCCTGCCGGTTATTAACCAGCAGGATTTAATTCATATATAAAGCGCTGAATTATTTACCTGCAGCAATTAATAATGCAGCATTGTTTTTAGCAATCTGGCTATTTTTTGGCTCTGCTGAGCGGCTTCCCGGCTCAAGGTTAGTAGCGTTCTTTAAAAACTGTACTTCTAAACGTGAAGTAGTTTTGTTTTTTCTATCTTTTCTTTTTAAACGTGTAACACCCATGACTTTGTATTTTTAATGTTTTTTATCTTGAGGTCGGGAGCGGATTCGAACCGCTGTAAAAGGTTTTGCAGACCTCTGCCTAGCCACTCGGCCACCCGACCTTTTTTTCAAGGCTGCAAAAATAGCAATAATTATTTGGCTGCCAAGTTTTATTTGTACGAATTCCGCTTTATTTCTGAACAAAATATAGCCGTAGCGATCCCGACATTTAAGGATTCTGCCCTACCTGTTCGCGGTATGGTAACTGCATGTTGCACAAGGTCAATAATTTCGGGCCTCAGGCCATTGCCTTCGTTACCCATAACTACCAGTCCTTCATTACCGAAATCGGTTTTGTAAATATTTGACCCATCCAGGGCCGCGCCAAAAATCGGCAGTTTGATGTCCTTTAAAAAATGAGTAAGCTCAACATAATAAATGTTAACTCGCGCCAATGAACCCATGGTTGCTTGTACAACCTTTGGGTTATAAACATCAACCGTATCGGCGGAACAAATAATATGATTAATGCCAAACCAGTCGGCCGTACGGATGATGGTACCTATATTTCCGGGATCCTGGATACCATCAAGTACTATGGCAAATTTATTTTTTAATGAAGAAGCATTTAAAACAGGCCAATCGGGTATTTTTACCAGCGCTATAATATCTTGTGGTGACTTTAATGAGCTGATCTTTTCCAAATCGGTTAACGAAATTTCATTAAAGTTTATTTTTCCCGATAATTTCAGCAATTTTGGGTCGATTGCATTTGTATAGTAAATTGTTACAATTGAGTAGGCGGAATTTGCAAAATCAACAATTGATTTGTAACCTTCAACTATGAACGCGCCGTGCTCAATACGAAACTTTTTTTGTTGTAAAGATTTTAAAAAACTGATTTGTGATTTTGAAAGCATTTTTAGCCAGGTATAATTTTCGCCTTACAATATTAAGCATATTCCTGGTTTTTACACTTTCAAACTGTAGCCTTACCCGCAGATTAAAGCCTGACCAGGCCCTGGTGCGCAAAATAACCATAAAAGGTATGGATAAGGAGTTTGCCCTTAACGCGGTAAACTATGTAGATAAGGAGCAGCAGCCTAACAATGTGATCAACCTGGAGATCTATTACCTGTTCAGTAAGAATGGTAAAAAAGATATTGGTGAACCACCTGCGATATTAGATAGCGGACTTGTCGAATTTTCGCGTTTTCAAATTGAGAAGTATATTCAGAATAAAGGTTACCTGAAGGCCCGGGTTACTGATTCTATCAGCATAAAAAAGAAAAAAGCGGAACTTATCTTTACCACGGTCGAGGGCCCGATGTTCAGGGTCAGGAACTTTACAGACAGCATTGCCGATAAAAAGGTGGAAGCATTATATAAAACATCACCCGGGATTTTTTCAAATGTGGTAAGGGGCAAACGTTTTGATACCGACAGCCTCTCGGCAGACAGGGACGCTTTTTATTTGCAAATGAAGCGCAATGGTTATTATGATTTTTATCGCCAGTATATCAGTTTCAATAGTGATACCACCTTTAATAAAGGGATTGTTGATGTAAAAATGATCATCAACAACCCCGATGGTAAATCGGCACATCCTATTTATAAAATAAATAATACGCTGATAACAATAGCCCAAAGTAATGGCAAAACACCCGGCAAAGCTGATACCATACAGGTTGATTCACAGTTTCGGTTTGTTGATTTTTCGCACAAGTTTAAGCCGCATGTGGTAACCGATTATATTTTCCAGAAGAAAGGCCAGGTTTATAATATCGATAATCAAAATTTAACTACAAACAGGCTATCCGAGTTAAATGTATTTAAGAATGTGCCCAATCCAACCTATGTTAAATTGGCTGACAGCAGCAACCGGTTAGATACGAAAATTGATATTGTACCATTAAAAAAGATGTCAGACAGGGTGGAAGGTGAGTTTTTGTTTGCAGCAGGCCAGTATGGTTACAATATCGGAAACACCTTTACCGAAAGAGATCTTTTTAAAGATGCGGCGATATTACAGATAAAGCTTAACGAGAGTATTTTATTTAATACAGGTGCAAATGCCGCTACTGAAGGCTCAATAGAAAACCAGGATTTTAGCGCGGGTGTAAGCTTGATCTTCCCGGGTATCATTTCTCCGTTTAATTTTGCAAAGCCAGGTAAGTATGGTGTTCCCCATACTACGTTCTCAACAAATTATACACTGTTTTATCAAAGCCAGTTAGTTAAACGCCAGAGTTTTATAAATTCAATCACTTACGACTTTTTTGAAACGCCGGATAAAGAACACCTCATCACTCCAATTGATGTTGAGTTTACAAAAGGCGTTATTGATCCGGCCGCCGCAGCAACATTAAGAAGCCAGGACAGATATGCGTACATAGACCTTATTGGCCGTACAGTTTTTACAACAGGTAGCCAGTATAGTTATATACTAAATGCCAATAAGCTAAACACTTACCGAGATTTTATTTATTTTAGGGGAAACCTTGATATTGGCGGCAATACGTTGTGGGCGTTAAGCCATTTAATACATTCTGCCAAAGATTCTTTAGGGGAGCACACCTTGTTTGGTTATCCCTTTGCGCAGTATTCAAAAACCGAGGTTGACCTTAGGCTATATAAAAGCTTAGGCGGCGAAAAACAATTAATTTTTAGAGTAGATGCCGGATTGGGCGTGCCTTATGGCAATAGTACTGCTATGATATTTGAAAAGGAGTTTTACGCAGGGGGATCAAACGATATGCGTGCCTGGTTGCCCCGTACCTTGGGCCCCGGTCAGTTTAACAGGGCAAGTTATGGGCCTGGAGGGGACAGTAGTGCGGCGAGTAACGATAGGGCAAAATTTCAGTATTTAGACCAGTTTGGAGAGATAAAATTGGTTACTAATACAGAGTTCAGGTATAAATTATCCGATAATTTTTTTGGATCGATTTTAAGGGGTGCATTATTTATGGATGCGGGTAACATTTGGCGTTTAAGTAATGTTAAAGAGGATCCGGCAAATCCGTTCAGTGCTATCGAAAACCCCAATGGCCTGTTTAATCTTGTAAAATTACCACAATCGATAGCTATGGATATAGGAACCGGGTTACGTTTCGATCTCGGATTTTTTGTATTCAGACTTGATGCTGCACTTAAATTTAAAGACCCGGAATTTAACGGATCCGATCAATGGGTGTTGATTGAACATTTCAACGAACTGTTTCATTCGGGGTCATTTAAATCTAACTATGCATTTACCAATTACCCCAATACATACAACTTTTTGCAGTTGAACTTTGGTATAGGGATGCCTTTTTAAGCTGAAGATTAGGGCTATAGATTAGTTAAAAATGTGTTTCAAACCATCGAATATACTCTGGAAAAATATTGGTATGCTCAAGTTATTATGGAAGTTAAAATAGGCGAAAATAATAAAAATGATTACCGCTATAATAATAAACCGTTTAAATAAATAAGCTAATAAAATAAGTGCTAAAGGGATGATGAGCAACCACATCCAGCTGATGTGTATTGGCACTAGCTTACTTTCGCTTTTATAAACGTAGTATAATGATGATAAGGTTGCGCCGCCGTTCTCATCCACATGGCGGGCGTATAAAAAAGTTGATTTATCAATTTTGTGCTTGTAAAACGCAACGCCGCTTGTAAATTTCAAAGTATCCTCAAAGCCATTTAGCGTAAATACGTAATCACCGTTAACATTATCCAACGTATTATTAAGTGAATCGGTTATTACTAATGATACCTGGTTTTGCTCATAAGGGTTTTCTGCTATCTTAAAATGTTGTATGGGCGATGTATCGGCTAAAGCAAAAACGCTTGTGATCATCATCAGGCAGAAAATTAAAAACGGCTTCCTCATGTAGTATGGTTTGTGATTGTAAAATAAAAGTACAGTTTTTGTTATCGGTTAAGCAAGTAAATATTCAAATTTAACAGCCATGCAAAACTCACCCAAAGTAAATAAGGCACCAGCAGCCATGCCGCCGTTTTGCTGAATTTACCAAACCAGCCTATGTTAAATATTATGCTTATCCATAAAAACGTAATAATTGCGAGCCCGCCAAAAATTTGATGCATCCCAAAAAATATAATCGACCATGAAAAATTGAGTAGCAATTGTATAAAGTAAATTGTGGCTGTGGCTTTATACGTAATAGCCCGGTTTCTTTTTTTCCAGACAATGTAAGCAGCTATCGCTATCAAAATATACAAGATGGTCCACGCAATTGGGAAAGCGAAATCAGGCGGATTAAACGAAGGCTTTTTTAAAGTTAAATACCAGGTTGCTATCTGTGGCCGGGTGAATATAGACGCAACAAAACCAATAGCAAGCGTAATAGCCAGGCTAATGACAAATGGAACAAACTGGAATTTTGTGTTTAAAGATTTTGGTCGCATATGTTGCTATCAACCAAATATATAGATTTAAGTTTGGTTTTGAACGTCTTTATGTGAACCATGTTATTCTTCGCCATGAGTGATAATAACTATAAATACGACAGCCCCTGGTAAACCCCATCAGCATAAAAGAAAGGCTCAAAGGTTTCACCCTCGGCCAGCTCGCAGGTTACCTGCATGGTAGTAAAAATAATGTCACCAAAAATATTAGCGATGGCGGTATCGGCGGCATCCCTCCCTGTTGCTATTTTAACCAGGCCATTTAGCGGTACCAGGTGCGTGGCATCAAACAAAACCCATTCACCGCCTAAATAGGCTTCGAAACAGGCATGAAAATCTGCCGGTTTTAAATGGTAGGCATAGCCTGTAAAGTAACGGGCGGGTATAGTTAATGCGCGGCAAAGCGCGATGCCCAAGTGCGCGAAATCCCTGCAAACACCAGCCTGTTGGGTGACAGTATCATAGGCCGAGGTTTGCGCGTTGGAAAAACCGCTCATGTATTGCACGTTTTTATTGATCCAGCCTGTCAAAGCTATAACTTGGTCGAACTGGTGGGGGATATGACCAAAGAGGTTATTTGCTAAGCGATACAATTTATCTGACTGGCAATACCTGCTTGGATACAAGTAAGGCAGGACAGAAGCATCCATATGCGCGATGAATGGCTCCTCCTTTTGTGAATGATCGCTGATGGTATAGCAGTTATCAACTGTTGCGTTGTAGGATAGTTTGATGTTTCCCGGCTCAGTGATCTCAAAACGGATCAACCGGTTCTCGGTATTTCCTAAAACCAACTCTTCAACTTTAATATAGGGCTCAATGGTAAAAGCTTCCTTTATTACCGTTTGGTTTGGGGTGCGTAAAGCATGTATATTTAAAATTAATGTGCCCGGGGAATTGGCGGTATACTGCATTTCGGTGAACACATCAAATTTCATTCTTTTTCTATTTTAAGTAGTCTCTTTAGCTAATTTATTAAACGCCACATCCATCCAATCTTCGGATATATGCTCCAGCGCGGCCTTCAATTCCTCGGCCCATTGTATGGATATATTCTCCAGGTCACGTTTCTCATAACGTTGCTCCACAATATGAAAACTGTCTTTTTTGTAGAGCGCGACGTCAATCGGGAAATCAACATTATTGGAGCTTACCCTTGTTGAATCAAACGACAGGAAACCGGTTTTTAAAGCCAGTTTCAGGCTCGAATCTTCGTTTAGCGTACGGTTCAGTATCGCCTTACCATGCCCGGAGTTCCCGATTATAACATATGGGGCACCTTGTCCCAGCTCAACCCAGTTACCTTCAGGATACAGCAGGAAAAGCTTATGTTCATCATCATCCTTCAATTGTCCGCCAATTATGGTGTTCAGGTCGAAGTTAAATCCTGCTTTCTCCAGCGATGCTTTGTCTTCAGATGCAACACGTTTTACCTGTTCGCCAAAAGCATTTACGGCTTTATAAAGCTTATTGTAATCTTTGGTTTCAAGCAATTCCTGGAAATAAACTATCGCCTTGTCTCTTGTTGACCTTAACCCGCTGGTCATGATAAAAAGCGAAAAGCCGTCTTTTTGTTCTATCGTTATTTTCTTTTTTACGGTGGTATCCGTTCCGGAGGTAATGCGGGTATCGGCCAACGCCAATAAACCTTCTTTAACCTTTATGCCTAAACAATACGTCATTACTGAATATAAAAAATTTGTGGGTGCCAAAATAGACAATTAATGAAGATTAACAGGTGGGATAAACTAATTTAAATTAATTAATATTGAGGTGTAATATTCTTGTAAGTGCTGTATCTAACTAATAAAACCGATCATCAATGGATAATATACTACCGGAAAGTATTTTAAAAGTGACCGACCTGTGTGTGCAGTACGGCACATTTAAGGCAGTTAAAGAAGTTTCGTTTGATGTCCGTCAGGGCGAAATCTTCGGTTTGCTCGGCCCGAATGGTGCAGGCAAAACCAGTACGTTAAGCGCTATAGAAGGTTTGATCAAATACGCATCAGGAACAGTTTTGGTTGATGGCCATGATGCCAGAGAAAAGCCCTTAAATGCAAGGGCATCGATGGGGGTACAGTTACAGTCAACCAGCTTTCAGCCGGAATTAAAGGTTAGCGAAATATTACAACTCTTTGCAGGTATATATGGCGTTAAATTAACCAGGGAACGTTTATCAGCAATTTTAAAGGATATTAGTTTGGAAGATTCTGCGGGCAAACGGTTTGGGCAACTTTCCGGAGGACAGCAGCAACGGGTATCGCTGGTGATCTCAACCATTCATAACCCCAGATTAGTTTTGCTGGATGAGCCCACCACCGGCCTAGACCCGCAATCACGCCGACAGCTTTGGGAACGCATCGAAGCTATCCGCGAACGCGGGCATGCGGTTGTTTTGACCACGCACTCCATGGAAGAGGCGGAATCCGTTTGCGACCGTATCGGTATTATAGATCATGGTAAGGTAATTACAATTGATACGCCACAGGCGCTGATAGAAAAACATAAAAACGACCCTGAAGTAATTGCAGTATCCCGCAAAGGCCGGGTAACACTCGAAGACGTATTCATCGCGCTAACCGGTAAAGCCGTTCGCGCATAAAATCAAAAAATATTATGGAAACAATCATACCAAAAACATCTACCGTACTTGGCGCTTTACTGAAAGCTGATTTCACCACGTTATGGCGCAACCGTCGGGCCGTTGTAATGGTTTTTTTAGTGCCGATAGTTATATTGGTTTCATGGAAAGACTTGGTTGCTAAAATGGGCGGTCCGTTTGCTTTATCTAACAGCCTTACTTATGGTTTAATTGCAATCGGTTTAATGGGTTATACCAATTCTATTGCCCGCGATAGGGATAAAGGCATTTTTCAACGCTTGCGTGTCGCCCCGGCACCAAACTGGACGATTATGATGAGCCGCATACTTGTGCAACTGACTATGATCGCGTTAATAACCACAGCCATATTTATTGTAGGCTATGATTATGATAAAATTACGCTAAGCCCAATAGGATATTTGGTAACATATATTACAGCAATAATTGGCGGTGCAGTTTATTTAGCTTTGGGTCAGGTTATTGTTGGGCTGATCAAAAATCCTGAAACAGTAAACTCCACTTCAAGGCTGGTTTACTTCTCATTTGTCATCATAGGTTTATTTGGTGGGATGGGACTACTGGGAAAGCAGATTGGGCAAATGACACAGTGGTCGCCGTACGGCACGGTAAAAACTATCCTTGCTGCTGGCATGACACCTGGTTCATGGACTATTGATGCCACAAATGCGCTTTTAGTAACCCTTGGCTACACTATCGTATTTGCTGTGATCGGCATAAAAAACTTTAAGTGGAATACTAAGTAATAGTTTTTCGCATTTGCAATGCGTATCGCAATACAATCGCAAACCCTTATTAAGCACTCGTTGCAAACGAGCGCAAGATTACTGACAAAACAGTGTCAGCACTTTTTATAATTTTATTTCTGATATTTGGAGGTATCCTTATACTTTGATGCTCAATAAGGTCAAGCATTTAGCAAACTACCATTTACACTATGAAATTACCGTTATTCTGCCTGTCTGTTTTTGTGTTATTATCTTTAAATACATTTGCCCAATCGCCCAAACCAACAAATTTAAAATGCGAATATTTGATCAATCCTATCGGGATGGATGCGACACATCCGCGGTTTATTTGGCAATTAAAGGATGACAGGGCAGGAGCATTCCAGTCTGGCTATCAACTGTTTGTTAGCACTGATTCACTTGCAGTAAAAAATGGTAAAGGCAATGTATGGCAAACCGCTAAAGTTACATCCGCTAAAAACCTGGTAAGCTACCAGGGCAAAGCATTACAACCCTTCACCAAATATTACTGGACAGTTTGTTTGTGGGATAAAACCGGCAAAGTAACTAAATCAGCATCGGTAGCCAGCTTTGAAACCGGTTTAATGGGCATGCATAATTGGAAGGGCTACTGGATAAGTGATGATAACGACATCAAAACAAAACCTGCCGGGTACTTCCGTAAAACTTTTAAGGCTGCTAAGCACATCAGATCGGCAAAGGCGTATATAGCTGCCGCTGGTTTGTACGAATTGTATATCAACGGTAAAAAGATCGGAAACCACCGCCTTGACCCGATGTTCACACGTTTCGACCGCCGCAACCTGTATGTGAGCTATGATGTTACCAATCAATTACAAGATGGTAAAAACGCTATCGGTGTAATTTTAGGGAATGGCTGGTATAATTTTCAATCCCTTGGTGTTTGGGATTATGAGCGTGCCCCCTTGGCGTGCAAGGCCAACTTTCTGCTTGGATATACGAGTGACTTACACTGATGGTTCGGTTGAAACGATCACTTCAGACAGAAGTTGGAAAACATCAACCGGGCCGATAGTCTTTAATAGTATTTACACCGGCGAACATTACGATGCCCGTTTAGAAAAGTCAGGTTGGGATCTGCCTGATTTTGATGATAAAAAATGGAATGGCATAACACTTCGCCAGGCACCATCTGCAAATATTGTATCGGAGGCTATGCAGCCTATCCGCAATGTGGAACGGATCCCTGCCAAAAGCATGAACAAGATCAATGATTCAACCTACATATTCGATCTGGGCAGAAACATCGCTGGCGTGAGCCAGATCACATTAAATGGCGATTCAAATACGGTAGTAAAGTTGATCCACGCTGAACGGTTGTATAAAGATGGTTACCCTGACCAATCCAATGTTGATTACTTCCTTGATTCTGCAAGCAAAACCTATGATCCTTATGCTACCGACATTTACAAACTAAACGGTAAAGGTGAAGAATCCTTTATGCCGCACTTTAACTACAAGGGCTTTGAGTACGTTGAGGTAAAAAGCAATAAAGCCATCAAATTAAACAAAGAAAGTCTGGTTGGTTATTTCATGCACAGCGATGTAACCCCGGTTGGTACCATCAATTCATCAAGTGATCTGATCAATAAAATCTGGGCCGCAACAAATGCATCTTATTTATCGAACTTACAGGGATACCCAACAGATTGCCCGCAACGTGAAAAGAACGGCTGGACAGGCGATGCCCAGATAGCCAGCGAAACCGGGATGTATAATTTTGATGGCATCACCATTTACGAAAAGTGGATGGCCGACCACCGCGATGAGCAGCAACCTAATGGGGTGTTGCCGTCCATAGTGCCGACAGATGGCTGGGGTTATGAGTGGGGTAATGGTCCGGATTGGACGAGTACCATCGCCATCATCCCCTGGAATGTTTATTTATTTTATGGCGATACTAAGATCTTGAGCGACAATTATGATAACATTAAACGTTATGTAGATCACATCAATTACATGTACCCAACAGGATTAACAACCTGGGGATTGGGCGATTGGGCGCCGGTAAAATCGACCACACCAGTTGAACTGACTTCGTCAGTTTATTATTATACCGATGTAAATATCCTGGCTAGGGCAGCTAAATTATTAGGCAGAAATGGTGATTATTTAACTTATTCAGCTTTAGCTAAAAAAGTTAAGGATGCTATAAACGCTAAATACCTTGACCCCAAAAGCGGTGTTTACGCCAAAGGTCATCAAACCGAGCAAGCCGTACCGCTTTACTGGGGTATTGTACCCGACAGCCTGAAAACTAAAGTAGCCGCCAACCTTGCCGATTCAGTAGCCGCCAACAACTTTCATTTGGATGTTGGAATCTTAGGCGCCAAAGCAATTTTAGGCGCATTAAGTGATAACGGACAAGCACAAACCGCCTATCGTTTAGCCTCGCAGGATACCGCTCCATCTTGGGGTTGGTGGATTGTGAATGGTGCGACCACGTTATATGAGAATTGGAACATCAGCGCGAAAAGAGACCTGTCATTAAACCACATCATGTTCGGCGAGATAGGTGCCTGGATGTATAAAGGATTGGCGGGAATCAAAATAGATGAAAATCAACCCGGCTTTAAAAACGTCATCCTGTCGCCAAACTTTGTAGATGGTCTTGATCATTTCGAAGCCACGCACGTTGGTCCTTATGGCCAGATAGTTTCTTCATGGAAACGTGAGGGGAAAATGGTAAAGTATAAGGTAACTATTCCTGCAAATTCAACCGCGACCATTAATTTCCCTGTTGGAGAAAAGGTTTATTTTAAAGGTAGTTCGATCAATCAGACTCAACAATACAAAGTTGTAGCAGGTAGTTACGAGTTTGACGTGAAATAAGATCATTTTTCACCATCTTTCCGCCGAATGCGAAAAGATGGCCGACAAGCGAAGTGGGGTTGGGTTGGTGCCGCCATGCTTTTCAAATCAATCTGAAAACATCCGCTTAAATAAGTTTTAATTTCTAAATTTGGCGTTCATACGTTTTCACAATTCTATTTTAAGATAATGAGCAAAGGGGTTATAAGTAAAGAAGAAGATTACTCGCAATGGTATAATGACCTGGTTATAAAAGCCGACATGGCCGAATATTCGCCGGTTCGGGGTTGTATGATCATTAAGCCATACGGCTATTCTATCTGGGAAAAAATGCAGGCTGTTTTGGACAAGATGTTTAAAGACACCGGCCACAGTAACGCTTATTTTCCGCTGCTAATCCCCAAGTCTTTTTTCTCAAAAGAAGCGAGCCACGTAGAAGGTTTCGCTAAGGAATGTGCCGTGGTAACCCACTATCGCTTAAAAAACGATGGCGACGGCAATATCATTGTGGATGAAGACGCCAAACTGGAAGAAGAACTGATCATCCGCCCAACATCTGAAACCATTATCTGGAACACTTACCGCGGCTGGATCCAATCTTACCGGGACCTGCCTATTTTGGTTAACCAATGGGCTAATGTAATGCGTTGGGAAATGCGTACGCGTTTGTTTTTACGCACCAGCGAGTTTTTATGGCAGGAAGGACATACCGCCCATGCTACAGCTGACGAAGCCATTGCCGAAACTGAACAAATGCTGGAAGTATATTCAGAATTTGCTGAAAACTGGATGGCGTTACCGGTTGTAAAAGGCCGCAAAACACCAAACGAGCGTTTTGCAGGTGCTTTGGATACTTATTGCATCGAGGCATTAATGCAGGATGGCAAAGCCTTACAAGCAGGTACTTCGCACTTTTTAGGGCAAAATTTCGCTAAGGCTTTTGATGTGAAATTCACAGGCAAGGATAACAAACTGGATTATGTTTGGGCTACTTCATGGGGCGTATCAACCCGTTTGATAGGTGCTTTGATCATGGCCCACTCTGATGACGCAGGTTTGGTATTGCCACCAAAATTAGCGCCAATCCAGGTTGTAATTGTGCCGATCTATAAGCATGATGAAGAATTGGAGAATATTTCAGCCTTTGTAGCATCGCTTACTAAAGAATTGAAAGCAAAAGATATCTCTGTTAAATTCGATAAACGCGATACCCACCGCCCCGGCGCAAAATTCGCTGAATACGAATTGAAAGGCGTACCGGTACGCGTTGCTATTGGTAGCCGCGATATGCAAAACGGAACAGTTGAGCTTGCCCGTCGTGATACTAAAACCAAAGAAACCGTTAACCAGGAAGGTCTGGCAGCACACATTGAAGCGTTGTTAGAAGATATCCAAACCAATATTTACCAAAAGGCATCAACTTTCCGTGCTGAAAATACCACCGAGGTTGACAATTACGAGGACTTCAAACGCTTGTTAGATGAAAAACCGGGGTTTCTTTCAGCGCACTGGGATGGTACGCCTGAAACCGAGCAAAAGATAAAAGATGAAACTAAGGCAACAATCCGTTGCATACCTTTGAACAATAAACAGGAAGAAGGCAAATGTATCTTAACCGGTAAGCCATCAACCCAAAGAGTATTGTTTGCCCGTGCCTATTAATATTGATTGATGGTTGATTAGTTGAAGTTTAACCACTCACCCAATCAACCATTCACTTAATTAACCAGTTAAATGAAATTCGCAACTAAAGCTATACACGCAGGGCAGGAGCCCGATCCGTCAACAGGGGCGGTAATGACGCCGATATACCAAACATCTACCTACTGGCAAAAATCGCCGGGCGATAACCAGGGTTATGAATATTCCCGTGGTACCAACCCAACCCGCCATGCCCTGGAAAATTGTTTGGCAGCTTTGGAAAATGCCAAATATGGTTTGGCTTTTTCAAGCGGAATGGGCGCTACCGATGCGGTAATGAAACTATTAGCGCCGGGTGATGAAGTAATTACAGGCAATGACCTATACGGTGGCTCCTACCGGATCTTCACTAAAATATATGCCAACTATGGCATCAAATTCCATTTTATCGACCTGGCTGATCCGGAATTGATCAACCAATATGTAAATGAAAATACTAAACTGATATGGATTGAAACGCCAACTAACCCAACCATGCGTATTGTGGATATTGAAGCGGTTGCCAGAATATCCAAAGCAAAAAACCTGAAGCTGGTGGTTGACAATACCTTTGCTTCGCCATACCTGCAGAACCCGATCGATCTGGGTGCAGATATTGTGATGCATTCAGTAACCAAATATATCGGCGGCCACTCTGATGTGGTGATGGGCGCTTTAATGCTGAATGATGAGGACACTTACAAGAAACTATGGTTCATCTATAACGCCTGCGGAGCCACTCCAGGGCCTATGGATAGCTTCCTGGTACTGCGCGGTATCAAAACGCTGCACCTGCGCATGAAAGCCCATTGCGAGAATGGCAGGATCATCGCCGAATTCCTGAAAACACATCCGAAAGTTGAAAAGATATACTGGCCGGGCTTTACCGATCATCCAAATCACCATATTGCCAAAAAGCAAATGAAAGATTTTGGTGGCATGATCTCCATTGTATTGAAGGATGCTGATCTGAAAGAAACTTTCCGCGTAGCTTCATCTTTCAAAGTTTTTACTTTGGCGGAATCATTAGGCGGCGTTGAATCACTCATCAACCACCCCGTAAGCATGACCCACGGCTCCATCCCCAAACCCGAGCGCGACAAAGCCGGCGTAGTCGATAACCTGTTACGCCTAAGCGTAGGAGTAGAAGATGTGGAAGATTTGTTAGAAGATTTGAAACAAGCGTTAGCATAGTACATAGTATCAAGTAGCTAGTATCAAGTAAACCTTGTCTTACTACTTGATACTAGTTACTTGATACTAAATAAATGATAGAAAATCTCAAAGCCTTTCTTGATTCCAAAGTCGCGCAATATAACCAGCCGGATTTCATTAAAAACGACCCGGTTTCCATCCCGCACCTGTTCACCAAAAAGCAGGATATCGAGATCATGGGATTTTGGGCGGCGACTTTAGCTTGGGGTCAACGTGTTACCATCATAAACAAATGCAAAGAGCTGATCGACCTGATGGATGGCGCACCCTACGATTTTATCATCAACCACCACGAAACCGATCTTAAAAAGCTGCTCCATTTTAAGCACCGCACATTTAATGATATTGATACACTGTATTTTATAGCTTTCTTTCGCTATCATTATGAAAACCATGAGTCGTTAGAAGATGCGTTTATTCCAGCAAAAACTGCTATTCTGAGCGGTAGCAAAGAATCTGTAAACCTCCAAACGCCGGTTGAATCGGCATTAAATCACTTCCGAAAGTATTTCTTTTCACTTCCTGATTTCCCGCATCGCACCAAAAAACATGTTTCCTCACCCTCGCAAAAATCAACCTGCAAAAGGCTGAATATGTTCCTGCGCTGGATGGTGCGTAAAGACGATTACGGTGTAGATTTCGGCATCTGGAATCAGCTCAAACCCGCCGACCTGATTATGCCCTGCGATCTGCATGTAGACCGGGTAGCGCGCAAGCTCAACCTCATCGCCCGCAAACAAACAGACTGGCAAACCGCCGTTGAGCTAACGGAACGCTTGAGGGAGTTTGATCCGGCTGATCCTGTTAAATATGATTTCGCTTTGTTTGGTTTGGGGATAGAGGAGAAATTTTAATTAATTGTCATTTCGACGATAGGAGAAACTATCTCTTGAGCGCAGCGAAAAATCTTCTTCAACTTTAAAGTCTGATTAGTATATTTAAATTATGCAATCAGATAACGAATTTTCTGCTTTCCTTACCGGTAAATCCGAACAAACCTTATCGCTCTTTAATCACTTCATTAACGAATACCAAAAACTTGCTCCTGTCACCATCCATCCAGCCAAAACCATGATTGGCATTGCCAACTCACACCGCAGAATTGCCTGGGTAACTCAGTTAGGCAAAAACTTTATCCACGTAGTATTCCCATTTAAACAGGAATATCCCGACAACTTATGTTTCCAAAAAATAGCACAAGTACCCGGCGATGCTCACCAGTTTAACCATCATTTAAGGATCTATAATGTGGAAGATGTGAATGAAGAGGTATTAAAGTTTATGCAGATAGCGTATGACTATTGAGTGAAATCCTAATTTTCTTCCTTGAAATAAACCTTATAATAATTCATGGCCCTGCCATCGTCAAAACCTTTCTCTATCAACTCCTTATCGCCATGAATGTAAATGTGGAAATTCTTATCCAACTTTAGTACGCTTTTATAAACGCGGGCTTGCTTCTTAACCGCATTATCTGAAATTTCGAATGTATCCGAAATAGGCGAATCAAACTCCTGTTCGTACTGGCTTTTAAAGTTTTTGAATGATTCAATTGCTTTTTCGTTACCGATAACTTCATCCGCAAATTCATCTATATCAAAGGTGTCCTTCTCCTTAAAATACTTCATTGAGCGGTTTAACAGGTCGATCTTATCAGCCTTGCTCATTTCAAACTCATCATCCAGTTTCTGGGTCACAAAGTTTTTGTAGATGCCTAAGGTATTGCTGGTCTGGTTAAAACTGTCGTTACGGATTTTTAATTGCAGAAAATTATCCTTCCAGTAAACTGCAGCTTCCTGGTTGGTGTTGGTTTTGTCAATTACTACAACCTTGAAGCCATTTTCTTTTTCAATGTTGAAGATCAAAACACCTTTATCCAGCTTGTTGATGTTGATGGCATTCTCCTCGTAATCAACACCAAAGCCACCTTCTTCCGGGTACACCTTCAGGTAAGTTTCTTTATTTTCTGATTTGAAAATGCCTATTGCATCCAGCGGGTTACCCTCAATCTGTACTTTATTAAAGTAAACTATATACAACTCCCCGGTTTTAATATTAGGATGATTAGATACGCCGTGAAGGTATTTGGTGATCTGTTCCGATACTTCATGAAATTTGCTCTTATCCTCAAAAACCTGTGTGGCAAAATGATGAATTTCGTTCAGATTCAAGTCGCCGCTGCTGTGCATCAGGTGGTAAACCTCGTTCGCTTTTTCAAACGGCTTTAAAAAATACTGCATCAAAAGGGTAGGGATCACCTCGTCTTTAAGCTCAAGCGGCTTATCTGATAAGGCATAGAATTCATTATTAGTTGGATTACCAACGTGGTGAACAGAAATAGTATCGAGCGAAGCTTCAAAAAAAGTTACCATATTACTTGCGAATTTAGGTTTTTTGTATGATGCCTGCCGATTTTATACTTACAAAATTATGGCAGGAACATTGCGCTTAAATAACGACTTTTGATCAGAATTTAAGGGATTATAGAATTTACAGAATTGATGCTATTATTTAGTCGGATCAATGACTCAATTACAGCGAAGCGAAACGACCCAAATGACCAATACAGAAGAAACCATTGTTGCCCTTGCCACACCCTCCGGAAGCGGAGCTATTGGCGTTATACGCCTTTCCGGTCCGGAAGCAATTAATATTGCCCAAAGCGTTTTCAAAGGAAAGGACTTAACCAAACAGGAATCACACACTATCCATTTCGGAAGTATTGCTGATGGCGACCTAATTTTAGATGAAGTTTTAGTCTCATTATTTATCGCTCCGAGATCATATACACGCGAAAACGTGGTAGAGGTATCCTGTCATGGTTCCGCTTATATTATTGAGTCTATCATTAAGCTGCTGATTAAAAAAGGGGCAAGGTCTGCAAAAGCTGGTGAATTTACCTTGCGCGCTTTCTTAAACGGGCAAATGGACCTCTCCCAGGCCGAAGCCGTTGCCGATCTGATCGCGTCAAACTCAAAAGCTTCACAACAAGTGGCTTTAAACCAGTTACGTGGTGGTTTTAGCAATCAATTAAAGGGCTTACGGGAGCAATTAGTAAATTTTGCTTCGTTAGTGGAATTAGAACTGGATTTTGCTGAAGAAGATGTGGAGTTTGCAAACCGCGATCAGCTTAAAAAATTAACGCACGATATTACACGTATAATTGGCTCTTTAATACAATCATTTGAATTGGGTAACGCCATTAAAATGGGTGTAAATACGGTGATAGCTGGTCGGCCAAATGCAGGGAAATCAACTTTGTTAAATGCCCTGTTAAACGAAGAAAGAGCCATTGTAAGTCATATCCCCGGCACCACACGCGACACTATTGAAGAAGTTTTAAATATTCATGGCATCAATTTCAGGCTGATAGACACTGCTGGCATCCGCGAAGCAACGGATGCTATTGAGCGCATAGGAGTAGAGCGTACAATGGAAAAGATCAGGCAGTCAGCGCTATTGATTTATGTTTATGATGCTGAGCAGATTACTTTAGCAGAGCTTAATCAGGATTTAGAAAGCCTGCAAAAGCCAGGTGTAGTAATGCTGATTGTAGCTAACAAGATCGATTTATTATTGCAGGAAGAGATTAATAATTTACCGCACAGCCAGCAGTCTGTGATAATTTCAGCTAAAGAGAAATTTTATATCGATGAACTTAAAAATAAGATCTATCACACAGCCATAAAAGATAAGTTAACCGGTAATGAAACGCTGGTGACCAACATCCGTCACCTCGAGGCACTTCAAAAAACTGAAGAATCGTTATTAAAAGTACTGAACGGAATTGATTCCAACATAACTTCTGATTTTTTGGCGACCGATATTAAACAAGCCCTGCATTATTTAGGCGAGATTACAGGGACTGTTACTACTGATGATCTGTTGGAGAATATATTTAGTAAGTTCTGTATCGGGAAGTAATGGGGACACTATTTACTTTGTAAGTGATAACTCAAAGGTGCGTCTATACATGGTATGATAGGAAGTTCCGTTATTAGCGCCCTTTGCATAATACAGATATCCTGCCTTATCGGTTATTGTTTCTGATGGCTGATCGGGTGATATAAGCGTAGGGTACCAATTATAAGGGGCTGTTGATGCAGTTACAGTTGCATCGGGCACGGGTGCAGGTAATATCACTTTCCCTGCTGTCCAGTTAACCAGATCTGTCGAGGTACACATATATATTCCGCCGTTCCCAACTATGGTAAGAACATAAACATTAAGGTAAGTATTAAAAGTGACGAAAGGTTGCCGGTGGTCGGACTTGGCATTAACATCTAAAGTAATTTTAAGCGGAGTGAAGGCACCACCAAGCCCCGGCGAAGTGTAAACCCCATTAAGATATTTTTGCCAGCTCCCAATTGCTGCATCTTCAGCAATTGGCGCACGGGCAATGCCAATACCTTCCAAATTGCTTTGAGGATCTATCTCACGAAAAAATACATAAATATATCCATTCGCTTCTATGGCCGACGGTGTCCCAATCCCTGCTCCGCCTGAAGTTTGTGTAGACATCTGGGGATCATGGGCTGAAAGAATCTCACCTGTGCGCGCCCATGTGATCCCGCCATTGGTTGACCGAGCCAATCCTATTCCTGCATAAAAAGGATTTCCATTGCTATGAACTGTCCCAAACAGGTGATTTTCTGCATGATAGATCATCAGTAAAGCTGATCCGTTTGCCGCTTTGATTACACTTCCTGAACCAGCGTAATCCGCATCAAATGTGGCAGTACCTGGGCCACTGGGAGCAAGGAGCGGTGATGGAACTCCATTGTCCGATTTTAAGGATGTCAAATGCAATAGATCCGGCGTAGAAAAGCCCACGGTACCACCATCGGCAGCAAACCAAATACTGAAACCACCACCCGTATTGGCTAAGTATGATAAATGTTCGTCAGGGCTATATGAAAGGCCTGGGGAAGAAGGTGGAATGACGTTTTCCTCTGAGCCGAGCGTAATATCGAATGATATGTTCGATCGTGCCGGAGATGTATCATTCTTTTTACACCCGGTATTTATTACTAAAAGAAGTATCAATGCACTGCCTGCGTTTTTGGCAAAAGTAACCCAAAAAGACCGCTTGTAAATCATAACCTTATCGTTTTGTCGCGGCGAATAAAACATAAGTATACTACGGCATAATCTACATTTTGTTTGTAGGCACGTAATTAATATTGATATATTCAAATATTTAAGATTATGATACCCCCTAAGTTTAATTATAAAATTTATATAGGTCTATATACAAATACATCGCTTAATAAATTCTTTATTAAGCTTGTTAAGAACGGTTCTAAACAAGTAGAAATTTTAAATATCGCTTGCATTATCTGTTACCTTTGCGCAAATGCTCAAAAAAACAATTGCTATATGTTTGCTTGTAGCGCTGATCAGCTCCAACTTTTCGCGTTTCTTCATTTATGCTGGTTTTGAGCTCAACCA
This sequence comes from Mucilaginibacter sp., assembly GCF_965225845.1. Classification (GTDB taxonomy): domain Bacteria; phylum Bacteroidota; class Bacteroidia; order Sphingobacteriales; family Sphingobacteriaceae; genus Mucilaginibacter. Next base: position 2,157,691 of record NZ_CBDDBL010000002.1, on the reverse strand, counting down.
TAAATATATTGCCGAAAACCTTTGCGTAAACAAATCTCGTCCATGGTTGCATTGCAACGGGCATTGTTATTTTATGCGAAAAATCAAAGAAGCGCAGGAAAATGAAAAAAAACAGGACCGCGCTAACCAGCAAAATCATTACCAGGAAGCACTTCCGGCAATAATTCCTGTTGCGCTTTCAGCATTTAAAGAAGATATGCCAAAGCCAATCTACCCCAAAGCCATTATCCCAGGTTTGATCCACCTTTCCTATTCAATTTTACTCCCGCCAAAAGTCGTTTAATTTAATTTACAGGTCGATACCCCGTATAACCGCCTGCATTATATAATTCAATTTTAGTTTATCTTAAATCGGTTTGGTTTAAAAAACAGCCTAATTATTCAAAGGATAAATTCATTTTTAAAGCGAAACTATGTTTACCATATCTATCAGGTACTACCTGATATCCTTAATAATCCTGTGTGCACCGATCGTCATCAGCTCGTGTAAGCATGATGCAGATTACCTGGCTGCGAGGAAACAAGTACTTGATATCCATGATAAAATCATGAATGAAGACGGCATGGCTGAAAACGACGAAATTAGATTTAATGCCCTGCTGAAATCCGGATTAAAACAATTAAAACTTCGGCAAGCTGGTTTAGATACCTCCTTAACACGGATACAGATTAATGCCCTAAATAAAAAACTCGGGTATGCCGATGACCAGATGGAAAGTTGGATGCACGCTTATAACAACGACTTTAAAGGAAAAACAAGCCAGGAAACACTGGAATATTTCACCGCTGAAAAGATCGAAGTGCTGAAGATTGATAGTTTATATAAGGACGTGCTGAAAGCATCGGGAAATTATTTAAAGCAACTGAAAATTAAGCCGGATACTTCAGTGCATATGGACAGCAAAATGAAGATGTAAGGTATGTAGATATCTTACTACCATTACTTTTAGTCAGGGTATTATTTACATCGCGGTGTCTTGATGCAGATTGATCAGCATAGGGATATGTTTGCGTATGTGAAGGCTTAAATAAAGAAGAAATATATCAACTAATTGAAGAATCCAGTTAATAATTAAACAAGTATAAAGTAGATATGCTCAAACGCCTGATCATATGGTCCCTGATTTTTGCGGTTTTCATCGCGAACTTCTCGATGGTGTTAGAATATGCCGGATTTAAATTGAACCGGCAATATATCTCTCAAAACCTTTGCATTAATCGTTTTAAGCCCAGCCTTCATTGTAATGGCAGATGCTATTTTATGCGAAAGATAAAACAAGCTGAAGAAAACGAGAAAAAACAAACTTCTAGAAGTGGCTCAAATCGTGTTGAAGTATCATTTTTAAAGGAACCTTTCAGCTTTTTATTCCAAGAGCCGGCTATAATTGATCAGGTGTCTGTAAGCATTCATACTTTAGCCTATGCCTACACCAGTCATTATTTGGACACTGTTTTTAGACCTCCCAAGTCATTGAGTTAGTACATTCTATTCAAGTTAAACCTGCGAAAGGTTGAAGCCTATTTTTTAAGAATTAATAAGTGTAACCGTTAAATATTAAACATATGGATGGCTGCACTTGAACGATATAATGATATGAAAACTCAATTACGATATTTTATTTTATTTTTTATTTTATTGATCATCTCATCAGCTCAAACCGCTTTTTGTAAAACAACTCCGGTTGATGGTAAGATCACAGGCAGAGTAACCGACAAAGTTACAGGTCAGCCCGTACCAGGCGTAAGTATTACCATACCCGATCTGAAGTTAGGTACCAGTACTGACGCAAACGGTTTTTACATCCTTAAACGATTGCCGAAAGGTGAGTATCTTATCCAAGTGAGCGCAATAGGATATGCCAGTGAAACCAAGGTAATTAATCTGGGTGATACCTATTCTGTTGATTTTAAATTGTCAACATCAAACTATGAACTTTCGGATATTGTAGTTACAGCCTTGGGTAATACAACTACCCGCAAGCGTGCCACCATACCAATAGCAGTTGTTACTAATAAAATGATCCTTGAGGGCGTTTATAATACAGCCATTGATGAGATAGCCTCGCAGCCAGGTGTTAACGAGACTACGGAGGGTTCGGGTACAACCAAACCTCAAATTAACGGGCTTGGTTTTGACCGTGTGCTCACCTTAATGGATGGTGTTCCGCAGGAAGACTTCCAATGGGGAGATGATCATGGCATACTGATTGACCCTTACGCGGTTCATGATGCTGAAATTATCAGGGGGCCGGCTTCGCTGCAATATGGTGCCAGCGCTGAAGCAGGGGTAATTAGTTTCAAATCCGCTCCTTTACCTGAAAATGGTACCATTTTAGGTAGCGTGCTTACAGAATATCATACTAACAACGGCTACCTGGGAACATCATTAAATGTAGCAGGTAATCATAATGGTTTTGTTTGGAGTTTACAGGCAAGCGGCGAAGAAGCACATAGCTATTCTGATCCTAAAGATGGTTATGTTTGGGGAACTGCCTGGAACCAGGTAAACGCGAGGTTGATACTTTGCATCAACAGGTCATGGGGGTATTCGCGTCTTACTTTAAGTGCTTTACACCGGAGGATAGAATTGCCTGATGGGAACCGCGATAGTACAGGACGTTTTATGTTTGATTTCCCACAGAACGGAAAGATTTACCCAACAAGGGCCGATTTTTTATCCTACAGCGCGAACATCGCAAGTGATAAAAGTTTGGGTGAATACCAGGCCTGGTGGCAAAACAGTATTAATGCGGGTAAAGGTCGTTTCGGGCTGGATGTTGGTTTCACCAGGAGTGTGCACCATGATATTGATACAGGCATCATGGGTTCCGGAAATTTGTTAGTAAACGATGTGCCTTTTTCGTTCAAATACCAGTTAGCCGGCGATAGCTCGGGATGGAAACTGACCGCTGGAGTTAATGGTTTGTATGAATTTCAGCATAATGGAGCTGCGCCACAGGCACCTTACGTGCCGGATTACGAAATTCCTAATTACACCAATTTTGAATTAGGCGGATACGCTATTGTGGAAAAAAACTTTAAAAACCTAACATTGAGTGGAGGTTTAAGATTTGATCGCACGGACTTCGTTGGCGATCCGATGTCACTTGATGACAGTGGAAATATTGTCTCGGCAGGAACCCCAGGATCTACTGTGCAGTTTAATGGGTTTAATAATACCTATAGTGGGTTCTCCGGAAGCCTTGGCGCTTCTTACCAATTGCCTGATAATAAATATATTAAACTGAACATTTCCAAAAGTTATCGGGCTCCGGCGATCAACGAACTGACCAGCAATGGGTTGAATATCGGCTCCAATTTGGTGGATATCGGTAATATTAATTTGAAAGCAGAGCAGGGTTATCAAGTGGACCTGGCTTATGGTTATGATGGTAAGGACGTAAGTGTGGAGGCAGATGGCTTTTACAACCATATCAGTAATTTTATCTTTGCCGACCGTACAGACCAGTTATCAGACGGATTTCCTATATATCAATACTTATCTGCCAACACCGCTATAATTGAAGGTGTTTCCGGCTTCTTAAATATGCATCCGGCTGAGGCTAAATGGTTTGAGTTAGATAACGGGTTCACCTATATTCATTCGCGTATCCCTAATCAAACAGATTCAACAAAGCACCTGCCTTATATCCCGGCCCCGCACTTAAATTCCGAAATTAAATTAAGGCTGGCTGACGGGCATAACGCTGTTTTAAGAGGATGCTATATGAAATTTGGCTTACAACACGACTGGGCGCAAAAGAATGTCTACAGTGCGTTTTATACCGAATTACCCTCTGTGCAGTACACCATATTTAATGCCGGTGTAGGTACCAATATAGTCAATCCTAAATCAGGAAGGACGATATGCGCTTTATATGTTAATTGCACTAATCTAACCAATGTGGCTTATGCCGATCATTTGAATTTGGCGCAATATTTTTTGGCGTATAATGGCACTCCGGCAACAGTAATCCGCCAAAGCCAGGGTATTTATAACATGGGACGGAACATCAGTTTCAAACTAATCTTCCCTTTTAGTAGTAACATCAACAAATCAGCCGCTTCAGAATAAAAGAATAAGGAATGGCAATGATTAAGCATTGCCATTCCTTCGAAATAAAGTTCAAAGCAGTTAACTTTTTTATAAACAAAACTTTGTTGATCACATTCAAATACGATTGGGTGTACATTTTTCCAGTTTAGGGCTCGAAATTTAATGTTAAATTAAAATCAAAACATCAACTTTGCAATATATGCAAAGACGTTCAGCCATAAAAAATATTGGCGGCCTGTTATTGGCGCCATCTATTATCAAAAGTACCACCCTGGCAGGTAACAATAAGCCCGTATTGCGCGTTGCCCACCTTACCGATATTCATTTGAAGGATAAATTTGATGCACCTGCAAGATTTACACGATGCTTACATCACGTGCAGAATTTGTCACCCAAGGCTGATCTTATCATGAATGGAGGTGATATTGTTTTCGATATAAATAAAGAAAACATAAGCACGATCAATGCGCAATGGAAACTAACGCATGATATTATGAAATCTGAATGCGGTTTACCTGTACACTACTGCCTGGGAAACCACGACATTTGGTGGAGTGAGAACGACAAGGGCCAAACATTTTATGGTAAAAAGTATAGTATGGGGCAGCTGCAATTGGTTAAACCTTACTATAGTTTTATACAGGCTGGCTGGAAATTTATAATATTGGATAGCGTGCACCTTGATATTGACAATACATGGTATATAGGTAAACTTGGAGATGAGCAATTTGCCTGGCTGCAAAACGAAATTGAAGCTACTGACGCTAATATGCCAATTATGATTATGTCGCATATACCTATTCTAACAGCTACAAATCTGATTGAAGATGATACGGTTAACCGCTGGACAATGCTCGGCGGCGATATGCATACCGATAATGCAAAAATTATAAGCCTGTTTTACAAACACCCCAATGTAAAGTTATGCCTTGCCGGGCATATCCACCTGCGTGATAAGGTAGTTTATAACAATGTGACCTACATTTGCGATGGTGCGGTAAGTGGCGCCTGGTGGGAGGGTAACAGGCGTGAAACAGCCCCTGGCTATGGCGTTATCGATCTTTTTGCAGATGGCAGTTTTAACGAGCAATACGTCAATTATTAAGATTTTTTGTCTGTACTTTATTCCATCATATTTTAATGGGCTGTAATTTTCATCAAAATAACGAACGCTCTTTTTCAAATCATTTATTTAGGTTTGGCGACAGATAATGAAAGAAATAATGGTTTGGTATGAAGATGAAATAAAAAGATTAGAAAAAGTACGTGCAGAAATAACTATTGAGCCAGAAACATTATTTTATGGTAGTTCTTCCATTAGGTTATGGGGTTCGCTTTTTGATCACTTTAAAGAATATAAACCAATAAATCTTGGGTTTGGTGGCTCTACGCTTGCCGCCTGTACCTGGTTTTTTGATCGCGTAATGGCCGGTTATCAACCTAAAAGATTGGTTTTTTATGCAGGAGATAATGATCTCGGAGATGGGAGAAATCCGGAAGAAGTTTTTATTTTTTTCCAGGAGTTTACCCAGCGGGTAACAGAGAGGTTTAACGCATTACCCTGTTTTTTCATCTCATTAAAACCAAGTATTAACCGCTGGAGCTTGGCCGGTCAGTTTAAATATACCAATGAATTAATAGCAGCTGAAATAAATAAGAACCATCCGAATTGGCATTGGATAGACATTTCCGCGGCAATGCTTAACGCTGACGGTTATCCTAACGCGGAATATTATTTAAGCGATGGCCTGCATATGAGTGAAAAAGGCTATCAGATTTGGAAAAATGCTGTTAAAAGTGCTTTTAACGAATATATTTAATCGTTTTTTAATCAGTAGTTAATATACAACCGGGATATTCGGCAAAAATTAGGCATGTTATGAACAGGGAGTATCATCGTTGGTACAGTGACAAGCTTGGAAGAGACATGGAGCTGCTGACATTTGGTAATGCCGGTAAAGCTGTACTTTTTTTTCCGCCAAGAATGGGTCGCTTTTACGATTATGAGAACTGGGGTATAATTGCCGCCCTTGCCGACCGTATAAATAACGGTGAGTTACAGCTTTTTTGTGTAGATAGTATTGATAACGAGAGTTTTTATCGCCAGTGCTCTCACCCGGCCGATAGGATAAACCGCCATTTGCAATATGAACAGTATATCCTAAACGAAGTTTTGCCCTTTATGCGCATAAGAAAACCTGAAAACGATTTTGAAGTTGCCGGTTGTAGCATGGGGGCTTATCACGCGGCCAATATTGTTTTCAAATACCCTCAATTATTTAATAAATTGGTTTGCATGAGCGGCAGGTACGATCTTACCCGTTCAGTTCAATATTTTAGGGACTTGTTTGATGGTTATCATAATGAAAACATTTATTTTAATATGCCGCTGCAGTTTATGGCCAATATAAGCGAAGGGATATTATTAGATGCTATACGCAAACTTGATATCATGCTGGTTATAGGTGATACAGATCCTTTTAAGTACGATAACCTTGAATTTGATAATTTGCTTTGGAACAAGGGCATTGATCACCGCTTTTACACCTGGGATGGTTTTGCCCATACAGCGCGTAGCTGGAGAAAGATGGTGAAACTCTATCTTTAAATATATCGCGAACACATGGTTGCATGTTTTATAATAACCATTGATAAAAAGCCAGGTATCCATACGTCAACATACTTTTAAAACCAATAACGGTAGTAAATGTTATTAGTTTAGCATGAAAGAGATGATTGACATTGTTGCCGCCCATGATCAGGCCCTTAAGGCCGGTAAGAAGACAGCGCTTGCCACAGTTGTTTTGGTCGAAGGATCCGCATATAGGCGGGCCGGCGCAAGAATGTTGATCACCGAAGACGGCCAACTAACCGGAGCGATCAGCGGAGGTTGCCTTGAAGGTGACGCACTGCGTAAAGCGCGAATGGTTATCCTGCAACAAGAACCTCTTTTAGTTACCTATGATACAATGGATGATGATGATGCTAAATTAGGCGTAGGTTTAGGTTGTAATGGTATTATACATATTTTAATAGAACCAATTAATGATGAGGAAATAAACCCGATCAGTTTATTAAGGGCTGTAATTGCCTCAAAAGGTTACTCAGTTTTGGTTACTATATTTTCATTAAAGGACAGGAAAGCACCACAGCCCGGTTCATGTTTATGTTTGACCGACGGGCAGGAAATTTCGAAAGGATTAGATTTGCTGGATTATAAAAATGAATTGTATAATGTTGCAGAAAATGCATTATGCAGCCGTAACTCATCTATCACTACTTATAATAATCATACCGTATTTATCGAATGCATTAAACCGTTGATATCCGTGGTTATTTTAGGTGCGGGTAACGACGCCATACCGTTAACCAGAATGGCAGGAATAATTGGCTGGAATATAACGGTTGTTGACGGAAGGCCTAATTATGCTACTGTCGAACGCTTTCCGTCTGCCCAAAAAATAGTACTGGCCAGGCCGGAAAAAGTACTGAATAACCTGGTGTTGAATAAATGGACAGCTTTTGTGCTGATGACACATAATTATAATTATGAAATTGCATTTCTGAAAGAACTTTTGCCTTTACAACCCGCTTACATTGGTATTTTAGGGCCTAAAAAGAAGCTGGAACGAATGTTAGATGAGTTGGAGGAAGACGGTGCTGTTATAACAGACAAAAACCTGGAAGCTATTCACGGTCCTGTTGGTTTGGATATAGGTTCTGAAACATCTGAAGAAATAGCCTTATCAATTGTTGCTGAAATAAAAGCAGTATTTTCTGAAAGAAACGGACATCCGTTAAAATATAAAACAACTGTTATTCACAGCGCTTAAATGACAGCTTTAATCATACTTGCAGCAGGCGAATCAAGCAGGATGGGGCAGCCCAAACAAAATTTAATATTTAATGGCCTAACGCTTTTGCAGCTCGCTGTGGAGACGGGGATTAAATCAGCATGCGAACCTATTGTTGTTGTGCTCGGCGCTAACGCTGATAATATCTCATCACCAGCAAATGTTAAAACCATTTATAACAAACATTGGAAAGAGGGGATGGCATCTTCCATAAGGTCGGGTATTAATGAAATTATGAAAGATGAAATGGTTGACAAAACCATTATCCTGTTATGCGATCAGCCTTTTGCAGATGAAAAATTACTGAGTAACCTGGTATCAAAACAAGCGGAAACGAATAAATTGATAATTGCCAGTGAGTATAATGGCATAGCAGGGGTGCCGGCATTATTTGAAAGGGCAATATTTAACGATTTATTAAAGCTGCAAGGGCATGAGGGCGCAAAAAAAATTATTCAAAAGAATACCCAATTTGTTGATTACATCCCATTTGAAAAGGGGAGTATCGATATTGACACTCCCGAGGATTATGAAAGATTAAAATTATTAAACGATTAGCTTATCCGGCGTGATAGGTAAATCCCTAACACGTTTTCCAGTGGCATTATAAATCGCATTTGCAATCGCTGCTGCCATACCTGTAACACCAATTTCTCCAATGCCTCTTGCGCCGATGGGAGAAATGAACGGGTCCGGTTTTTCAATAAATTGCACATCAATTTCCGGAATATCTGCATGTACCGGAACAAGATATTGCGCTAAGTCGCGTGTCACTAAACGGCCATTATTTGGATCGTATTTTGTTTCTTCCATCAAAGCCATACCCATGCCGAATAAAATACCCCCCATTATTTGATTAGTTGCGGTTTTTAAATTCATTACAGTTCCGATGTCCATAACACTGGAGATTTTTTCCACTCGAATAGTCCCCAAGTCAGGATCAACTAAAACCTTAGCAAACTGAGCGCCGAATGAATGGAAAACATAATCCTTTCGGTCTGTTTTTTCATCGGCTTGTACAGCCGCATTGGTTTTACTTTCCGCTTCTATTTTCGCTTCGGGGCTTCCATCAGGCGCAGGCGAGGACTGCTGCTGCTGGCGCGTTGAGACATCAGTTTTAGCACTTGCTTCAATTTTATCCATGCCTTTACGGCTTAGTATAGCCATAAAAGATTCACCTTTATTGGCGTTATCCTTCAGTTGGATGTGGCCATTATTAGCAATAATATCTTCTTCTTTTTTACCAAACAGGGGTGACTTTGGATCAGCGATAGCAATTTTAACTACTTTACTTACAGCACCCAAAGCGGCAGCTCTAATTGGAGGCCCGACACTTGCTGACACCTGTGAGCCGCCTGATTGCGCTCCTTTAGGATAAGAACTACTACCTAATTTAACATTTACTTTATCAACGGGCAGCCCAAAAGCATCAGCAGCCACTTGGGTCATAACTGTATAGGTGCCTGTGCCAATATCCTGCGTACCACAAAGTATTTCAGCGTGCCCGTCAGCAAATAGGGTTGCTTTGGCTGATGAAGCGCTCCTGTTAGCCGGATAAGTAGCGGTAGCTACGCCATAGCCAACTAATAAATTGCCTTGTTTGGTTGTGCCAGGCTCAACGTTGCGATTACTCCAGCCAATAGCTTCAGCGCCACGCTGATAGCATTCTTTTAAATATTTTGATGAGAATTGCTTTTTCTTTTGCTCATCCATATCAGAATGGTTTAATATCCTGAGTTGAACGGGATCCATTTTTAATTTGCTGGCTAATTCATCCATAGCAACTTCAAGCGCATACATCCCAACTGATTCCCCGGGCGCGCGCATAGGGCATGGAGTTCCACGGTTAAGTCGTACCAGGCTATGTTTAACTTCAACGTTAGGGCTGCTGTAAATCATGCTGGTGGCAACGCCGGCTGTTTCAACAAATTCATCTACAAATGATGTTTCCGAAATGGTATCATGCTTAATAGATGTCAATTTACCATCAACGCCTGCGCCTAAGCCAATTTTTTGCTGTGTTTGCGTACGCCTGCCTGCGGCAGAAAACACCTGCTGCCTTTTCAACTCGATCTTTACCGGGCGGTTAAATTGCTTGGCGGCCATTGGCGCCAATAAGGTGTTCGCCCATGTAAATCCTTTCGACCCGAAACCACCGCCAATATATAAAGCATATACCTGCGTATTTTCCTTAGGGACACCCAATATTGTTGATAACAATCCCTGTACACCCATCACAGATTGCGTAGCGTCGTAAACAGTTAGCTTATCACCATTCCACTCAGCAATCGTAGCATGTGGCTCCATAGCATTATGGCTGTAAACAGGGGTAGTATAAGTTTCATTGGTGGTAATTGCGGCGGATTTCATTGCAGCATCAGCATCTCCACGTTTTTCCTGGGTTTTTGCGCCACCCAATCCCGAACCCGGTTGATAAGCAGTAGCAAAATTAGCTTCGAATCCTACAACAGGTTTTTGTTCTTCGTAAGTTATTTTTATTACTGCCGCAGCTTGTTCTGCTTGTTCCGCGGTTTCGGCAACTACTACGGCAACATATTGCCCGCCGTAAAGCACACGATCATTTTGCAATGGTAGCAAATCTTTTTCAGCGAATTTTCCGCTGCCGGGGTCTGAACCCGATGGCGAGTGCAACATCATGCAGTTTTCGCTTGTCATTACACCAATTACTCCGGGCATTTTTTCTGCCTGTTGTATGTCTATATCTTTAATACGGCCTTTAGTGACAGTACTTAAAACCGGCGCACCATAAGCCAGGTTTTTAATTTGATACTCGGCAGCGTAAGTTGCAGCGCCGGTAACTTTTAACCTGCCGTCAACGCGGTCTATCGGTTTTCCAAGTGATTCGTTCATGACATGCCCTCCGCTGTTTTTAAAGCACGTACCAGAGTACGTTTAGCCAGTTCAATTTTAAATGCGTTATCTTTAAATGGTTTGGCACCTGCCAAAGCAATATCAGCGGCTTTACGATAAGTTTGCGCGTTTGCAGGCGCTCCGATCAAAGCTTGTTCCGCAGCTATAGTGCGCCAGGGTTTGGTACCAACGCCTCCTAATGCAATTCTCGCCCCTTTAATTTTTCCGCCCTCAACATCCAGCGCTACCGCAGCCGAAGTCAAAGCGAATTCATATGATGCCCGGTCGCGCACTTTTAAATAATGTGATTTATTAGCGAACGATAATGCAGGGATCTCCACGTGCGTAATGAGTTCATCCTGGTGCAAATTGTGCTCAATATTCGGCGTTTGTCCCGGCAATAAATGAAAATCTGCGAATGATATAGCACGTGTACCCTTAATCCCTTGTATATGGATAATTGCACCTAAGGCTGCCATAGCAACGCACATATCTGATGGGTGTGTAGCAATACATTTGTCGCTTGTACCCAAAACCGCATTCATGCGATTAAATCCGGAAATGGCAGCACATCCCGAACCCGGCATTCGTTTATTACAGGCAAAATCGGTATCATAAAAATAAGGGCAGCGTGTGCGTTGCATTAAGTTGCCGCCGGTTGTGGCCATGTTTCTTAATTGCGGGGATGCGCCCGCTAATATAGCTTCTGAGAGTACCGGGTATTTTTTAATGATTGTTGGATGATAAGCCAGATCGCTGTTTTTAACCAGCGCGCCAATTCGGATACCGCCGTTTTCAAGCTCCTCAATTTTATAAAGTGAAAGTTTGTTGATATCTATTACCTGTTTAGGGTTTTCGATATTTAGTTTCATCAGATCGAGCATATTGGTGCCGCCTGCTATAAATTTGGCTTCGTTTGTGCCCGCAGCGCGAATTGCTGCCTGGTTATCGTGTGCCCTAATGTATCTGAATGGTTGCATAGTTCAGGGTTTAAGCGTTTTGAACTTCTTTTATGGCTGCCACAATATTTTGATAAGCGCCGCATCTGCAAATATTGCCGCTCATCAGCTCTTTTATCTCAGCATCTGTTTTGGCATGGCCTTCTTTAACTAATCCTACTGCTGAACAGATTTGCCCCGGAGTGCAATATCCACACTGAAAACCATCATGTTTTAAGAAGGCTTCCTGCATAGGGTGCAACTGGTCGCCATTGGCAAGGCCTTCAATAGTGGTTACTTGCGCTCCTTCGCACATTGCAGCAAGGTGCAGGCATGAGTTAATCCGCCTGCCATCAAGCAAAACGGTACAGGCGCCGCATTGGCCATGGTCACATCCTTTTTTAGTGCCAGGCAAATGCATTTTTTCACGCAGGGCGTCAAGTAAAGTTACACGTGTGTCAAGCGTTAATGTTTTTTGGCTGCCATTAACCATCATTGTAACGTTTATTGGCTCTGCAGGCAAAGCCTCATTATCAGGTAATACGCCTGTCGCTTTCGAAAGCAACGGTGCCAATTGCAAACCAGCGCTTACAAATCCAACCTGGCCCAAAAACTGTCGCCGGGTTGTGCCACCTTTGGGGCTATCTTTATCTTTGGATGAGTTGTCCATATTCTCCATTGTGCTATTGATTACTTTAAGAACACTTCTTATAAAGCAAATGTTTAATTTATAATGAAATAATTATACGCTTAGGCTGCTTTAACTATCAATAAGTAAAATGTTTACTTTTGAGCGATGAAAGGCATCCCGGTACATGCATTAAAGGATAAATCCAGTATTGGTTTAGAGCTTAAACGCTTTGAAAATGGCGATCTTCCCCGCGAAGATCAAAAGGCATTAGAAGCCCACCGGGATGACCACTATATATTTTTTGTACTTAAAAGCGGTTCCGGATCTCTGCTGATCGATTTTAACCGGGTTTGCATAAAGGCTAGCAATTTGTATTATGTGTTACCAACGCAGGTGCACAATCGTATTCAAAATAAAGAGGTTGATGGCTGGTTCCTTGCTATTGATACCGCGTTGATTCCACCTGAATGCAGGAATGTGTTTGAAAGCAATTTGCTTTTACAGCAACCTTATTTAATGAGCGAAATTCAGCTCAACCAATGTCATAATTTGTTGGCTTTACTCTATGAGAAATATAACGAGGATAGTTCCGATCCTTTTTATGTACCGGTAGTTCACGCCTTGTTACGCTCTTTCTTAGCCATTGCTGCAGGTTGTTACAGTGGTTATTCTGGTATGGATTTGAAAGTATCACGACCGGCACAACTCACACGTCAATTTAAAAACCTGCTTGTTGCTGAATTGCGATGCGTCAAAAGTCCCGCTGAATATGCGGCCAAACTAAATGTATCAGAGTCCTATCTAAACGAATCACTCAAAAAAATGACAGGCTTCCCTGTAAGTTATTGGATACACCAGGAAATAATTATGGAAGCCAAGCGCCTGCTATACTACAGTCATCTTACCGTAAAAGAGATAGCTCACGCCCTGGGTTATAATGATCACTCTTACTTTTCCCGTATCTTTCGCAAAGTGACAGGTATATCTGCTATAGCTTTTCGTGAGCAATACCGCAAATAGTCCTATCATTAAGCGGAAGCAGCTATTTCATCAGCTTTAAAAAGCCGGTTTATTTGCGCCATCAAAATTTATACTAATGGAAACCGGTTTCAGAAAGTGGATCATCGTTGTCACCATCATCACCTCTACAATTATTGAGCTGATAGATACGACCATTGTCAACGTATCCATCAATACCATGAGCGGTAATTTAGGCGCTTCGTTAGAGGATACAGCCTGGGTGATCACATCATACGCCATAGCCAATGTTATTGTAATACCAATGACCAGCTTTTTAGCTGAAAAAATTGGCAGGAAACAATATTACATAGGTTCAATCTTATTATTCACCTTGGCATCTGCTCTGTGCGGCTTCTCGCATAATTTATGGGAGCTTGTTGCGTTTCGGTTCTTCCAGGGTATTGGTGGTGGTGCTTTGTTATCCACCTCACAATCCATTCTATTTGAGACATTCGCTCCAAAAGATCGCGGTACAGCAAGTGGAATATTCAGCTTGGGTATCATTATTGGTCCATCCATAGGACCTGTTATGGGTGGTTATATTGTTGATAATTTATCATGGCAATGGATCTTTTATGTAAATATTCCTATCGGTTTAATGGCAGCGCTGTTATCTTTCATCTATCTTAAACCTACAAAAAGATCGGTAGACGGGCGAAAGATTGACTGGCTTGGTATCTTTCTGCTCGCAGTTGGTGTGGGGGCGTTGCAGGTAGTTTTGGAACGCGGGGAAACTGACGACTGGTTCTCGGCAGCGTATATTGTTGTACTGACTATTATTTCTGTCATTTGCCTGAGCACATTAATTTGGTGGGAATTGAAGATCCCATTCCCTGTAATAAACCTTCGGGTGTTGAAAAGCACCACGTTATCCATTTCCGCCATCATGACCTTTGTTTTGGGCTTTGGTTTGTTCAGCGCAGTATTTGTGTTCCCATTGTATTCGCAGCGAATCATTGGCTATTCCGCATTCCAAACGGGCACTATGCTATTGCCGGGGACACTAATGGCAGCCATGATTTCACCATTTTTAGGCAAGATGCTGCAAAGCGGTATCCGCCCGCAATATTTAATCATTTGCGGATTCGGTTTATCGGCCATGTTTGGTTTTATGATGTCGGGTTCGAATTTAGAAACCGGCAGCGCTTACTTTTTTATCCCGCTTGTTTGCCGGGGATTAGGTGCGGCATTACTTATTGTACCGTTAACCGCATTGGCTGTATCTGAGCTTAAGCCTGCAGAAATACCGCAAGGCGCAGCCCTTAATAACATGATGCGGCAAATGGGAGGGTCATTTGGTATCGCGCTGATCAATACTTATATTGCGCAACGTGCTGCAGCTAACCGCACATCGCTTATCAGCCATGTTACTGCATCTGACACGCAAACCATAATGCGGCAGCAATCCTTTATTCGCAATTTTATGGCTCATGGTTCCACTTATCTGCGCGCGGTGCAACAATCCCTTGGTGCGCTGGAAAATACTGTAGTAAGGCAAACTTTTTTAATGAGTTATATGGATGCATTCCTGCTGCTGGCTATTTTAAATGCAGGTTGTATACCTTTAGTTTTAATGACCATAAAAAAACGAAAAGCGGTAAAAGCGGGAAAAGTAACACTCCCGGATGCGCATTAATAATATTATTTATGAGTGCTTTTCCATGCCCAATATACCAAAACCGGTTGGAATAGTAACCTTGCAAAGCGTTTCTCATTAGTATTAAGCCCAAATGCAGAACGGTGATACATGAATTGCGAAATATTACCTGGAAATACCGCGGTGAAAAATCCGGCAGCTACCACTCCTATAGTTTTTTTATATTTCTTCGGAGTTACCACAAGGGCGGTTCCCAGCGCAATCTCTGCAATTCCTGAATAGATTACAATTTCATCTTTTTCCAAAGGTACCCAATCCGGCACCTGGGCACGAAACTCCTTTCTGGCAAAGGTTAAATGGCTAATTCCGGCAAATATCAAAGCACCTCCTAACAATATTCTGGCACCGGTTTTAATCGTTTCGTTTTTCATATACAACTAACAGCATAGCTAATTATTTGTTGATTAAATAAAAAGTTACTTTATTGAAAAAAACTTTTTTATGTTTTTAATTAAAAAAGGTTAATCTATAATTAATGTAATTAGATTATTGGCTTGATAATTGTTTTTAGATGACTAAAAAAGTTATGAGTACTTTGTTTGTAGTGGATGATAACGAGATGGATCAATTTATAATAAAGTTTAACCTTGTAAAACATCCTGTTTTTAACAAGGTATCTTATTATAATAGCGGCCTTCCATTAATTGATTATTTGGTCAAACATCAGAATAACACTGAACACTTACCTGACGCGATATTTCTGGATTTAAGTATGCCCGAGTATGATGGATGGGAAGTTTTAGATGCATTGGCTTCAATTTATCCAATGTTGTCAAAAAAGATCAATGTGTACATTGTATCGGCATCAATATTTAATAAAGATATTAATCGTGCTAAGGATTATTATTTTGTTAAAAACTTTATTTCCAAACCCTTTACCAGCGATAACCTGATCTCCATTTCAAGAGACATTGTTAGCCAAACGGCTTAATTAGTTTCTTAGAAAAAAGAAAAGGCCGCTCTTTTATAAAAGAGCAGCCTTTTCTTTTTAAGAACTTTTAGTTACTTATTTTGCAACTTCTTCTTTTGCTTTAGGTGCAGCTGTTTTTGCAGCTTTAGCTTTAGGTGCAGCTTTTGTTTCTGCAGCCGGTTTAGCTTCTACAGTTTTTTTTACAGTAGCTTTAGCCTCAGTGGCTTTTGTTTCTTCTTTTATAGCGGCAACTGGTTTGGTGGGTTTTTCTGAAGGTTTTACTGCTAAAGTTGCTTTAGCAGTTTTAGCTTCTTTAACTTTTTCTGCTGCTGCAGGTTTAGCTATTTTTAATTCTTCAGATATTTTTTTTGCCAGTTTTTTTGACTTTTTCTGGAACTTTTTGGCCAGTTTACTTTCGTCCTGTCCAAAATTTGTGGCTATTGCTTTTACTGTTGCAATAATGCGTTGTTGTATATCCAGTTTCGCGGATTTGCGGGCCGACTTAACGGGTGATTGTTGTTTTGGCTGTTTCATAAATTTTTGTGCAACAAATGTATAGGAATATAATGTGAAGTTAATATTATATTTATGTTAAGTATGCAGATAGGGCTTAACATGAACAAAAAGCACAGAATGAATCCAAAGTTGTTTTTATTAGTCTACGTTATAAAACATACGATTTTATAATATCGCCCGGATTAGGCATCAGCTATAATAAACTATCTTTGCGGAAAAAACACAATACACCGCATGTTAGAAATCTTATTCAGGGATGAACATCTAATCGCTATCAATAAACCGCACGACCTTTTAGTTCATCGTTCGTCAATTGCAGCTGATGTAGATGAGTTCGCCCTGCAAATGCTGCGCGACCAAGTAGGGCAATGGGTAAACCCGGTTCATCGGCTGGACAGAAAAACTGCCGGCGTTTTATTATTTGCCTTTAATAAAGATGCTGAAATAGCGATGCATCAGCAATTTGCCGAAAATAAAGTGCAGAAGAAATATTTAGCTATCGTACGCGGTCATACGCCTGATAGCGACGATATTGATTATCCGTTACGAAAGGAAAATGGCACTTTACAGGATGCTTTCACCAGTTATAACACTTTACAACGTGCCGAAATTGATGTGCCATTAGGTTCGCATCCAACATCGAGATATTCCATGATAGAGGTTACACCTTCGACAGGCAGAATGCACCAGATCAGGAAGCATATGGCACATATCTCTCACCCAATAATTGCAGACCGTACCCATGGATGCAATAAGCAGAACCGTTTTTTTAAAGCCAACTGGGAAATGACAACTATGTTGCTCCATGCGTCAAAACTATCATTCATACACCCTGTTACCGGCAATGTTGTAAACATTACGGCAGAATTACAACCTGAATTTAAGCGGGTTATGCAATTGGTGGGCTGGTAAAGGCCTCAGCCTAAACAAAAGAATTTATACTACGTTATTTATAAATGAATACTACTTTACAATACGCTTTTAATTTAAACGGTAGCGAGCAAAATGTCACTATTACAAACGACACCAAAATACAATCAGACGAATTTGTTTTAAGTAAAGGCGAACTTTTACTGGGTGATATGAAGTTTGAACAGGATTACTGGATATACAATGGCTTATGTGAGTTTACCCGCGACGAGTTGATTGCCATAGCTGATTTTATAAAGGTTAACCAGGAAAGTTACCTGCCCCATAGCAATAATTGATCTTTAGGTTCGCAAAAAATCCTGTTATATTTATCCCGTAATCATACCGCGAAATATATAATTACATGGACGAGATAGAGGACTTTTCAGAAAAAATTCATGAGCAAAGTGATGAACACGCGCATGAAATATTACACTATGGCGAGGATAAGGAAAAGTGGGTAATGTACGTTGCCCTATCTACAGCTGTGATTGCTGTTTTAGCCGCTATAACAAGCCTTTTGGCCGGCAACCATGCCGATGATGCTATGTTAACCCAGATCCATGCATCAGATCAATGGGCTTTTTACCAGTCGAAAGGCATTAAGGCTGAATTGTTAAGTTCGACTGATCATATGCTTGTAATTTTGGGGAAACAATCTGATACTGTCGATAATAAAAAGATCGCCCAATACAAGCAACAGCTAAAGGAGATCATGCAAAAAGCTACCGAGTACCAAAGGGAATCGGATACGCACGTTGAACGGCATGATGTGCTGGCCCGTGGGGTAACGCTTTTCCAGGCATCTATAGCTATCGGCGCTATATCAATCATCACCCGGCGAAAGCCTTTGTGGCTCGTAAGCCTAAGCTTTGCGGCTATCGGTTTATTCTTCCTGTTGCAGGAGCTTTTCTTTTTGCATTACTAATTAAGTTTATTTCGCGCAGCTTGTAATTGTTACCTTTGCATTATAAGCAAGGCAAATGATAAAACAGGTACTGGAGAATTTAAAGATAAGCGCGCTAAACGAAATGCAGCATGCCGCGTTGAATGCTGATAAACGTAGCGACATTATTCTGCTTGCTCCAACCGGTTCCGGTAAAACGCTTGCCTTCCTTGTACCTTTGTTGGATAGTTTGGATGCTAATATCCCATTTGTACAGGCGCTGATATTAGTACCCTCGCGCGAGCTTGCTTTACAGATAGAACAGGTTTTTAAAGCCATGGGCAATGGCATCAAGGTGAATTGCTGCTATGGTGGCCACTCTACCAAAATTGAAAGAGATAATTTATCCCAACCGCCGGCTTTGCTTATTGGTACTCCGGGGCGAATAGCCCACCATTTAAGGCGCGAAACTTTTAGTGCCGATAAAATTCATACGCTGATATTGGATGAGTTTGATAAAGCGCTTGAATTTGGCTTTCAGGATGACATGTCGTACATTATTAAACAACTAAGATCATTAAAGAAACGCGTGCTTACTTCTGCTACACAGATGCAGGATATCCCGGCGTTTACTGGCATAAAGCATCCTATCGAACTGAATTTTCTTCGCAATAAATCAAATGTGCCCGATCTTAAGCTAAAAGCGGTTATAGCAGATGCGGCTGATAAGCTTGATGTGTTATTTTCTTTAGTTTGCAAGATAGGTAACGAGGCTACCCTAATCTTCTGTAATCACCGCGATGCAGTGGAACGAATAAGCGAATTGTTGTGGCATCAGGGCTTGGTACATGATATTTTTCATGGCGGAATGGAGCAGGAAGACAGGGAACGCGCATTATTAAAATTCAGGAACGGCAGCCATCGCTTATTGATCACCACTGATCTGGCATCACGCGGCTTAGATATTCCGGAAATCGAACATATCATCCATTATCAATTGCCGCATAGTGAGGAGGCTTTTACGCATCGTAACGGGCGTACAGCTCGTATGCACGCCAAAGGGACATCTTATTTAATACTTGCGCCTGATGAGCTGCCTTCGTATTTAAAAACGTTGCCGGAGATAGAGGAACTGCCCGCTAATAATACCCTGCCAAGGTCAACTCCGTGGGAAACCCTATATATCGCCGCAGGTAAAAAGGATAAGGTAAACAAGATAGACATTGTAGGCCTGTTACTGAAAAAAGGTGAACTGGAAAAAAACGATGTTGGCTTAATAGAAGTTTTAGACCATACATCCTATGTAGCCGTGAAAAGTAATAAGATAGTAAAGGCGGTTAACTTGATAAAAAACGAGAAAATAAAAAATAAAAAGGTTAAAATTGAAATCTCAAGATAAATAACATATGAGCAACAATGATATTATGAAAAAACTTAGGGTAGCCCTGAAGTTTACTGATGAT
Organism: Mucilaginibacter sp.; assembly: GCF_965225845.1. Classification (GTDB taxonomy): domain Bacteria; phylum Bacteroidota; class Bacteroidia; order Sphingobacteriales; family Sphingobacteriaceae; genus Mucilaginibacter. The sequence goes on along the minus strand of NZ_CBDDBL010000002.1, from coordinate 2,137,979 downwards.
GACATTATTGAAGTTTTACAACTCGCTGATTTCAGAATAACAAAAACTGAATTAGGAGCGATTTTCCGTAAAGAAGACCATCCAAATTTTAAGCCATGCGGCGACCAGATTCTGCGTAATTTTTTAAATGGATTGATTATTTACAAACGCGGGCCCAAAACAGATTAATGCTCTGGGCTGCTGGTTGAAACCAATTTTAACTGGCCGCTTTTTATTTCGCGTTGCTGCTCTAATGTGAATGATTGCCTGCCGCCGAAATCCTGCACCCAATACTTATGATTTTCGGCAACGCCAACCTCTTTAAATTGGGGATTCAGTAAATTTTTACAATGCCCCGGGCTTTTTATCCAGCCGTTCATTACCTCGTTAATATCATTTTGCCCAAAAGCAATATTTTCGCCGATCGCGAAACTCTTGAACCCTTTAAAAATGTATCCTGCAAAAACAATCCGATCTTCCATGCTTCGGCCATCCCTGCTGGTATGGCTGAAATAATTATTGTTCGACATGTCCCAGGCGTGTCCTTGCGCTGCTTTTTCCAAATTATCATTCCAGGTCAATGGCGGAGCAGGAGGCATATAAATTGTGCCGCATGTGCAACCTGTTTCTCTTACGTGGTTTATCTGCTTTAAAAATTCGTGCTTAAATTCCGGTGTACCTGTTTGCTGGCTATAAACTTTGCTTGACAGGAACAATACCATAAACAAACAGCTTAAAATCAATCTTCTCATATCGTAGTATGACTGTAAAAAACCGCAGAAGTTTAATTTGATCTTATTTGCTTTTGCGTTGTTTATAAAGAAAGATTATAAACATTGATATGAGTACGATTGCTATGACCAGTACTATAATAAGGCTATTCTCTTTGCTGAGTTTGCTTTGTAAACGCGCCTGTTGCTGGTTAAGTATAATTTTTTTTTGCGTTGGATAGAGTCGGTTGCGGCGACTATTTTCATATCATTACCACGAGTGATGCTGTCAATTATGGCATCGTGCCTTTTTAGGGCAATGTCTGCTTTGGTATATAGCTTCATATTATTATAAAGCGTAACGTAACCCATCTGCACATCTGATTCGGTTTTTGACAGGTGATTTGCTGATGAAAGTTTTAATGCCTCATTCAAATCACGCATAGCAAGAGTGTAATCTTTTATATCGGTTTTTATAAGCGCTAATTCTAATAACGACGATATGATATTCGGAACATCATTTTTAGCACGTGCCAGCGTATTAGATTGTAAAATAAACCATTTTGCCTGGCTAAACTTCTTTTCTGAACGGTATACCTTTGCTAAATTATCAAAGCTTGTACGCAAGCCCGTAGTATCATTATACCTGGAATAATAATGGATAGCTTGTAAGGTATAAGCAATTGCGTTTTCCTGGTATATATATCTTTTCCTTTTGCTGATTATAGTATCGTAATTAAGATAAGTACCGGCAATCTGTGTATATAAAGGTGCTTTTAATGAGTCGCTGGTTAAAGCAACTTGTTGTTTAAGGCTATCGATGTTTACCGGTGTTGCTGATAATTTCGCTATGCCTAAGAGTATGAAAGCTGATATTGTAAGTAGTATCTTCATAAAACGGAACCTAAATATATTTACTATATTCAAATAACATGCCCGTTTATAATATAATTAACTCTGCTTTATATATGGCAAATATTATGAGTTAAATGGCTGGTAGTGAGACGAAAATGTTGATAACTATTTTGTTTTCCCACATGCGAGTATGAGAGTGGAAATAAGATAGTACTAAAATTAGTACAGTATTTGTAAAATATAAAAACTAACTAATCACAGCCTCGTATCTGTTCAAAAGTCGATCAATAAACTTACTGCGGATAATAAGATTAAATAGATTAATACCTATTGTAGCGGTGATTATTCCGGCAATAACATCAACTACATAGTGATGACTTGCATATACTGCCGTGAACCATATGCCCATCATTACCAGGATAAATATAGCGTTAACCCATTTTAAACGATTCTTGAAACCATAATATACCACGATAACAGGATATGCAGAATGCAGCGACGGCATAGCCGCAAAAACATTTGAACCTTTTGCGTAGATAGATTTGAAAAGATTGATATGAAAATAGGTATCGAATTTAGCAAGTCCGCCAGTGTTACCCATTGTTAGGGGATGGAAGGTAAAGCCATGTATTTGCACATACCATGGCGGTGCCGCGGGATACAAGTAATATACAACAAACCCTAATAGGTTGACCAACAAAAAAGTGAATGCAAAATATAAAAATTGTCTTCTGTTCCTGAAAAACAAATATGCGGCGAATGAAAGCGGCACAGGTATCCAGCATAAATAAAACAAGCCGGTAACAATGGTTAAAAAGTTAGTGCCTTTTATGCGCAGGTATTCATTTGGGGTTAGGGTTTTTCCGTTTACATTAATACCGAAAATATGCTTTTCGAAGTTGTAAAGGTCGGCGATATGAACTGTAGAATAATTATAATTGGGGAAGGCCTTCATATAATCGAAGATCACCCAGTAAAAAATAAAGATTGAAAAACCCAGTATAAACTTGCGGGTAATAGCCGACAAGTAAAACATGATATTAAATATGAATACCAGCGTAAGCTGATCGGATTTATACCCTACCATGTAAGATGATAGCAAAAGATACGCGACAGAAAGCAGCGAAACAATTACTATTGACTTGAAATTTACTCTAATGCTATTGTCAATAGCCCCCATTGTGCTATTTTTTTATAAAATCTGAACGGAATATTTTATCCCATAGGGGTGAACTTACACCATAACCTTTTGCGGGGTCCTGGTAATGGTGAAGCATGTGGTGTTGTTTGATCTTTTTCCAGATAATTCCTTTAAAATTAAAATGATGTATAGCATAATGCGATATGTCATAAAAAAGGTAACCTAAAATAAAGCCCGGGAAAAAAGCGAAAATGGTATTAACAGGTAATATCGCCTTAAATAAAAAGAAAAATCCTGTAGCTAATGGAATACTAACCGAAGGTGGTAATACAAGCCTTTTGGCATCACTCGGGTAATCATGGTGAACGCCATGAAAGATAAAGTGCAAACGCATGGCCCACGGTTTATCCGGTGGCATGTAATGAAATACAAAACGGTGCATTACATATTCAACAAAGGTCCAGATGAATAAGCCAAGTGCAAACATTTCAAAAAAAGAAATTATGCCGATTGAAAGTTCAAAGCACTTGTAAATGCAAAAGCCAATAACAGGGATAAAAATAAATAGGGGCACAGTGAAGTGGACTTTTGACAAGCCCTCCAACAGGTCGCTTTTAAACATCCTTACTGATTCCTCTGAATTGGATACAAATTTTTTTGCCATAGTGCATCAGGGTTTAAAATGGTAAAATTTCTCTGCCTGTTTATAAAACTTATTAATCAATGTTAAGTTAACCTTAAAAAATTAACCGGTTACAATTCTACTAAAGTTTTTTTGAAGTATAAACGCTTTGGTTAATTATTGCTAAGATATGATATTTTACAATGCTCTTATTTATCAACGTGATAAATGAATTTATCGCATAACTTATTTGTTGTTTTTTTCCATCTCTTCAATGGACTTTTTTGATCCCATTAACCTGTTGTAAGCTGTAATATTGGTTAATATGGCCATCACTGTAATTGGTATGGTGAATATAGACATGGTTTCAAAAACATGGAATTTGATGCCGGGTACATATAGTTTATAATCACCGCCAATATATAAAGAAGCAACACCACAAATAATAGCGAACACCCCTGTCGTAATAACACGTTCGGGGCGTTGCATTAACCCGCCGCTACATTCAACACCCAGTCCTTCGGCACGGGCACGTACATAACTCACCATCATTGATCCCATAAGGGCAATAAAGGCGAAAATTGAGCTAAGGAAATAGTGGTGTGCAACAAGGTAATAACATATTCCCAAAAACATGATCTGTTCGCTGTATCTATCTAAAACAGAATCATATAAGGCGCCAAAGGTTGATTTCATGTTGCCTAAACGTGCAACCTGTCCGTCAAGCATATCAAATAAACCTGCAAATAAGATCAAAGCACCAGCCCAGCCTACATAAGTAAGATCGCCGCGGTTACCTTTTTCGCCACCAATAATAAATATTATGGCTACACCAACATTCAACACGAAACCAATAGTGGTTACTGCATTAGGTGTCAGGCCCAATTTTATCAATACCTTAACAAAAGGATCAATAACCTTGTAAATACCTAATTGAATGTTTTTGCGAGCTGAGGTTTCTTGTGCCATTATTTATAATATAATGTTAGGTTGTTTTATTTAAAAATCAAATTGAACTAATACACGTACACCAAATTTAGCAACGTCCGGGTTATCTAAATAAGTAAAGCGCCTAACAAAGTCTACGCGAACAAATTTAAATATATTTTCTATACCAACACTGGCTTCAATATACGGTGTACTTCCTAAAGAATAAGTGATTGGCCTTCCGTCAGGATAAACTGGATACTGGTATAAATTAGCGTGTAAATATGGATTATTTTCCGGACTAACGCCGCCCCATATACCTTTAAATGATGCCACTTCGCGCCATTTTAATTTTTTCAGCAACGGGATCTTGTTAAAAAAGAACCCCTGGAAATGCTGGTCGATATTTATACTTTCATAATGGTCGCCCACAAACTCTAAAAAGTTCATCAAGTTGTATGAGTAAAGATCATAAGCATACGTCTGATTCGCACGAAAGATATTTAACAAAGGGTAAGGCACTTGCCCGAATATATGCCCGGCTTCAACCCTTACGTCTGCAAAACCAAACTGTGAATTGTAAAACCGTTTATCAATTTGGGCATGTAGTTTTTGGTAAGAGTAGCTGCTGCTAAATACATTCTTAAAACCCTGCGTATAATCAAGCTCAAAAACAGGGAACGCGTTAGGGATTGGTATACGATATATTTTACCCTGGTAAAATTGCTCACCCGGCGCATAGCGTAATTGTAAATTAGCTTCAGATGTGGTCAGGTCCTGTATATTTGTCAGATTGTTATTCTGTTCAGTTAAGAACGATAATGAACCGGCAGGGGATTGTGTGCGATTTGTAAATGTTAAATTATACGAAAAGTGGCTATCAAACTCGTGAACATAGTTCAACCGGTAAAAATCATTATACAGGTATTTGTCATTATTACCACGTTTAAATGACAGCAAAAAGTTGTCCTCCTGTACAAATTGTAAATCTTCGCCCGGTATAGTTACATCCTTTTGATAACTTGCCCGGATGTAATCCTGCGGAAATTTGTAAATAGATTTATCGTTTAATGAGTAAGTAGCGCTTAAAAAGTACTTCCACTTTTCATCTTTAAATCCATAGGCCGCGTAAGTCTCAAAATAGTACCTTGTGCTAAGCTGCGGTGTAGTTCTGCCACCTACACGCAATCGTAAGCCTTCAACAGGATTAAAGCTGTAAAATGTGTTAGCAGGCCCAACTTCAAACCAGCCAAAACCTTTATAACCGGCTAATAGTATAGTCGCGATATCTGTAAGCCGTTTAAACGACGGCATGTTTCTTAAACTATCGGTATTTTTATAAACTTTGGATTCAGCAGTAGTTAAGGTATCTAATCGGTTTTGGCTCCAATACTGATCGCTTCTACTTGATGAATTTTCTAATTCAGTAACCTCATTACCAGCGTAAACGCTATCAGGTTGCTGCACATTTATTTTATAATCGTTAAATGTAACCGTCCTGGTGCCATACAAACCACCATCTTTGTTTTTATTAAATCCAAAGTCAGCTATCATGCTGTTTTTACTCAAATGATAACGTCCGTCCGGATTTTTTTCAAAAGTAAGGTCGACATGCAAATCTTTTACAAAGTTTAGATTAATGTTTTTATTGGCATACAGCCTTGCTTTTTGAACCGCGTAATTACCATCAAGCGTTACGTAAATTTTACCCATAAACAGTAAGTCTGTAGTATTACGAGGGGTAAAACTTAGCTCAACCACTTTTTTGCCGTCAACTTGAATCGTATCTGTAATAAAATACTTGTAAAATGTTGGGCCACTTACAGCAATTGGGCTAAGGAAGTTGTTCGTCATTAAAAATATGCTGTTTTGATAAATATCAATATCGGCATACATGTGCTTAAAATATTGGCTAACACCATCCGCGTCTACAGCGGCGCCAAAGTCAACCTTTTTTTGTGCTATGATATCAGTTTTTGTTTTCGATGGCGATTTGCGGTAATATACCTGGGCTAATTTCTCATCGAGATACACGGGAAGCAATGATTTACCGGGAACAGATGTGCTATCGCGATTATCAATAATGAACTTATATTTTTGAAAAAATTTTCTATCTGAAAACTTATCTGAAACGTTAGCGAAAGAGAATACCATTTTATCGTATTCCTTATATTGAACATAGTTATAGGAAGAAGGACGATTTGCTTCTTTATGGGCTATTACCTGCCTTATCAATTCCACCGCCGGGTTGTCCTTATTACGGTACTTAGGTTTTTTACCTGCGCGAATTGTAACTGTACTTAAAGTTTGTGCTTGGGGGAATATCCTGGCGTTCACGGTTTGTGTTTGGCCGGCAACCACTGGTAAAACCGCATCTTTATAACCCACAAATGATATCCTGATATGATCAACACTTTGGGTAGTACTTATGCTGAATTTTCCGTGATCGTCGGTATTGGCACCGATAGAAGTACCGGCAAATGTAACTGTAACATAGGACAATGGCCTTTTAGTACTGGCATCGTTTACGGTTCCGTTTACTACTGTAGTAGTTTGCCCAAACAAGGTGTTGGCAAACATCAGAAGGAATGTTAAAAAAGAAAATTTCTTAAGTAAGTGTTTATATTCCATGTATTTAATGCAATTCAGCAATACAATTTTTGTTTTAAAAATTAGCTATTTGTTTAAGAAATTTCTAATGATTAACGTTTTATAAATTGATATTGATATTTAGAAATGAATTGAGTTACGATTTTAACTAACTATCAGTTTTAAATAATACTATCAAATCAATTCTGTATTATTTCTGGATGCAAAGTTAATTAATCGCTTGATTAATTTGTAAATTAACTTATTGTAAAGTGTAGTTAAAAGGTCAAAAAATCTTTAGAGTGATATTTCTTAACGCTCTCGATATTTGACTATGCGAATACGAACCGTTTTTGTAACATGTAGTTATAGAATATACCTACTGTAACAGCCACTATGATTTTTGATATAAAATAACTGATACCACAGTAATGGGTTATGATAAACACTCCGGAAGTTGTTAATAATAAATTACCGCTCCAGGTTATCAGATACTTCACCAGCTGAACGGGCACTTTTTTATGCCTGCCATCAAAAACCCAACGCCTGCCTAAACCAAAATTTGTTGCACCACCCACAAATGTGCCTATAAAACTGGCCGCAACATACCAAATGCCCAGGAACTCTTTGCAAATTACAGTTGTAAGCAAATCGGCTCCTGTTGAAATAATGGAGGAAGCCTGGGCTTTAATAAAAGTTGACATTAAAATAGTTTAAACGCTACAACGGCCTGCATTAGCACGTTAGTATATACACCGGCAAGCACATCATCGGCCATAACACCCCATCCGCCGCGGAAATGCTCCATTTTACGTATATAAAGCGGTTTTGTTATATCAAAGAACCGGAATAATATTAATGCGCATAACACATATTTTACATTAACCGGTAAAAAAAGCAAGCCGATACACATTCCGGCTACTTCATCAATCACCACACGCTGATGGTCTTTTCCCCATAGGGGTTCAACCACATTACCTGCCCATACTCCTAAAGCAGTAATGAGCAGGGTAATTATAACTGATAATAATAAGGGTGGATAACCACCAGCCCAACATAGGTACCAGCAAATGCAACACGCAACAGCAGCAACTGTTCCGGCGCCTTTGCCAATATACCCAATGCCCAGGCTGGTGGCACTCAGTTTAAAAAATAACATTCCTATAAAACGTCAACCAGGTCCTGGTAGTAATCTAAGCCCAGGTGTGTGATCAAATCTTCGCCCATAATGTGTCGTAGAGTATTTTGCAGTTTCATTAGTTGTTTAAATATATCGTTCTCTGCAGGCAAACCCGGTGCGGTTTGAGGCGATTTTAAATAGAATGATAACCACTCCTGAACGCCGCTCATGTTTGCACGTTTAGCCAAATCAATAAACAAAGCTAAGTCGAGTGCAATTGGCGCTGCTAAAATAGAGTCGCGGCACAGGAAGTTGATCTTGATCTGCATTTTGTAGCCTAACCAGCCAAATATGTCGATGTTGTCCCAGCTTTCTTTGTTGTCACCGTGAGGCGGATAATAGTTAATCCGTATTTTATGATACAGATCGCCATATAACTCAGGGTTTCTTTCAGGTTGAAGAATATCTTCCAGTACACCTAATTTTGAAACTTCCTTGGTTTTAAAGTTATCCGGATCATCCAAAACCAAACCATCGCGGTTACCTAATATGTTTGTAGAGAACCAGCCAGATACGCCCAATGAACGTGCAGCCAGGCCCGGTGCAAGTATAGTTTTCATTAAAGTTTGGCCTGTTTTAAAATCTTTACCAGCAATCGGCGTATTGGTCCGTTTTGCAAGCTCAACCAAAGCAGGGGTATCAACTGTTAAATTTGGTGCACCGTTAACATACGGGATGCCCATTTTTAAAGCAGCGTAAGCATAGATCATGCTTGGAGAAATCAGCTTATCATCATCTAACAAAGCTTGCTCAAAAGCCTCAACAGTTTCGTGAATTGCTGAAGTTTCGTAATAAATCTCAGTTGATCCGCACCAGATCAAAACTATACGGTCGCAACCATTTTTTTCTTTAAAATTTTTAATGTCCTGCATCACCTCTTGAGCAAGCTCATATCGGGTACCGGTTTTAACGTGTGTGCCTATCAGGTTTTTAGCATAGTTTTTATCAAAAGCAGCCTTCATGGGTACAATTGCTTCCAAACCATCTTTTACTTTGTTTAACAAGCTTTCTTCAAGCACTTTAGCGTGCATGGCAGCTTCGTAAACGTTATCTGAGTAAACATCCCATCCACCAAAAACAATATCGTTCAAATCAGCAATTGGTACAAACTCTTTAATTTTAGGGTTACGGTTTTCCGTTCTTTTACCTAAACGAATTGTTCCCATTTGCGTTAGAGAACCTATTGGTTGTGATACACCTTTCTTTACAGCTTCAACACCGGCAATCAGTGTAGTAGCTACTGCGCCTAATCCCGGTATTAAAATTCCCAGTTTTCCTTCGGCAGGTTGAATGTTACTTTTCATTTACTTTATTTTAATTAATCGTGTTATGGCTAAAGCCATTTATTTGTTTTGTACCAGTTAAGAGTTTCAGCCAGGCCTGAATCAAGGTTGTAAAGGGGGTAGTAACCAAGATCGTATTTTGCTTTTTCAATTTCGCAAAACCAGTTGACGGCCATTAATTCCAGCAATTTTTCAGAATTAAGTACAGCCGCTTTATTGTTCAAAGAACCGACTTTTTCTGATAGTAATGCAATAAGTCGCACAAAATTTACAGGCAGATGAAATTTAACGGTTTTCAAATTTAGCACATTTTTAGCAATCGCAGCTAATTCATAACGGTTATAAAAATTACCGTCGCTTAAGTTATAAGTACGCTGATCGCTGGTAAACAATGCTTTAATTGCCACGCGTGCAAGGTCTTTTACATAAATAAAACTCAATTTCTGATCCTTATAGCCTATATACGGTTCAATACCAGCTTTCAGTTGTTTAAAAAAAATAAATATGTCTTTATCCCTTGGGCCGTAAATGGCTGTTGGTCTTAAAATGGTATAATTTAGTGATGATATACTTTTTAGCTTTTCTTCGGCCAAAAGTTTGCTATTACCGTAAGCAGTAATTGGGTGGGGTAGTGTTTCTTCTGTAATTATGCCTTCTAAAGTGTTAAGCGGGCCAACCGCTGCAAGGCTGCTTATTAATACAAAAGCTTTTAAATTAATGTCGGTTGCTTTGGCGGCAGCGGCAAGGTTAAAAGTGTATTCGGCATTTATGATATTATACTCATCGGCAGATCGTGCCGTAGTAACACCAGCGGCATGGACGATATAATCATATTGCTTTTCTTTTAGTTCCTTTTTGAGTTCGATTATGTTCCCTAACTCAGGATAAGTAAAAATAATATTTAAATGCTTCAGATGATCTACCTTGCTGGTTTTGCGCACAGCCACAAAAACTTCCAGGTTATGTTGCAGCGCTTCTTCAATTAAGTGATAACCAACGAAGCCGCTTGCGCCGGTTATTAAAACCCGCTTTTTCATATATCTTTTTCGTAAAGCCTGTACTTTTTGTAGGGATCGCCTTTTATGGCGATGATGGCGTTGTTGATAAGTACATTGTTTTCCAACGTCCAGCCGGCTTCGGCACATTTAAAGCCACGTTCCTTATACCGTTTAATAATGGTTCCGTAAAGGCAGGCCTCGATACCCATTTTACGATAACCCTCTATCACCCCTAAAGCATAAATACGAATGCGCGATATTTTCTTTTTATTAAGTAATAACTTAAAGATCCCGGTGGGCAATAAGCGGCCGCGTTTTATGGTTTTGAAAATCTGGTTATAATCCGGCAAAGCCAAACCAAAACCCACGATTTTTCCTTGCTGCTCGGCTATAAGGCAAAATTCCGGGTCAAGGATTAGTTTAAGATCTTTAGCGAGATAATCAAACTCCTCGTCACTCATCGGCACAAATCCTGTATTTTGATCCCATGCTTTATTATATACTTCGCGAAGTTTGATAGCCTCATTCTTAAAATCCTTAAGGTTTATACTGCGAATAATTATATTATTCCGTTTTAAACGCTCCTGCAAAGTGTTTAATAAGCGTACTGATTTATCATCATAATTTTGTCCTTCCCAGTTCCATGATATCAGGTCGATCTGTTTTTCATAGCCTAATTTTTCTAACAGGTCTATATAATAAGGCGCGTTGTAGGTGTCCATTAAAACCGGCGAGCTGTCAAATCCTTGTACTAATAAACCACAAGGTTCATTGGTTGAGAAATTAACCGGGCCGATAATTTTTTGAGTAACACCTTTTTCCTTTAACCAGTTTTTAACAGTATTGAATAATTCAGCTGCAACAGCATCGTCATTAATGCAATCAAAAAAGCCGAAGAAACCGTCGTTACGCTTATTAAACTCGTTATGCGAATTGTTTAAAATTGCGGCAATACGGCCAGCAATTTTACCATCCTTGTAAGCAATAAATGTTTGTAACGAGTTGTGTTTGTGAAAAGGATGCTTGGTCAGCAAGTCTCTTTGAGCGATGAATAGTTCGGGAACGTAGCAGGGATCGTTTTTGTATAGATCGTGTGGGAAATCTATAAAATCTGTCAGCTCTTTTTTAGAGCTGACAGGAATTACTTCAATCATATTTTTTCTTTAACAGCAGTTACGCCAATCTCTTTAAATGCTTTAACTATTTTTTCTATAGCTTCATCAATTTGCTCAAACGTATGAGTAGCCATTAATGAGAAACGCAGTAAAGATGAATCAGATGGAACGGCCGGCGAAACAACAGGATTAACAAATACACCTGCCGCCTGTAAATGTTTAGTTACCAAAAATGTTTTGTCGTTATCGCGTACGTATATAGGTAATATCGGGCTTTCTGTTGGTCCAAGGTCAAATCCTTCATCTAAAAGGAGTTTCATAGCGTAATTGGTATTGTCCCAAAGTTTTTTGATGCGTTCCGGTTCAGATTCAATTATATCTAATGCCGCAATAACGCTTGCTACAGAGCCTGGTGTCATACTTGCACTAAACATTAATGAACGGGCACGATGTTTAAGGTAATCAATAGTGTCTCTATCGCTGGCTATAAATCCGCCTAATGAAGCTAATGATTTACTAAAGGTTCCCATAATTAAATCAACATCTTTAGTTAGGCCGAAATGGGAAGCTGTACCTGCACCTTTGTCACCTATTACACCCAAACTATGAGCGTCATCAATCATAATATTAGCACCATATTGATCGGCAAGTTCTACTATTTGTGGCAATTTGACAATATCTCCTTCCATACTGAAAATACCGTCAACGGCAATAACTTTTACGGCCTCTTCAGGAAGTATACTCAATTTGCGCTGCAAATCGGCCATGTCATTGTGGGCATACTTTATTACTTTTGAAAAGGAAAGCCTGCTGCCATCAATTATACAAGCATGGTCATATTCATCAAGTATAATATAATCATTACGCCCGGTTACGCATGAAAGTACACCAAGGTTAACCTGGTAACCAGTACTGAATAAAACAGTAGCCTCTTTACCAACATAGTTGGCTAACCTATTCTCTAACTCTATGTGTATATCAAGTGTGCCATTTAAAAATCTTGATCCTGCACAACCTGTACCATATTTATCAATAGCTTTTTTTGAAGCTTCTTTAATTCTCGGATGATTTGTTAAACCCAAATATGAATTTGAGCCAAACATTAGCACCCGCTTATTGTCTATCATTACCTCGGTATCCTGTGCCGACTCAATTGGCCTGAAATAAGGGTACAATCCTCGCTCCCTAAGTAAATTTGCAACTTGGAACTGAGCAATCTTCCCATGTAGTTTTTTAACCATGTATTAACCCTGCTTAAATTTTTTGTAAAAATACCATGAATAATTATATAACCTATGTTTAGCGTGTAATTTTTTTAAACACTAAGTAATCGCAGTCTTATTCATGTTCTGCAAATTAATTAAATTTTTTATAAAAACGGTACCAATATTTTAAAATTTGTTGTAAAAACATCTAAATCAGCTATAAATAGCTCTGCCTTTTATAACTCAATAATCTCATTTTTACTTAACGTTTACATATTTAAAACAAAAATAAAATACTGACTTGAGCTCTTGGAAATTATAAAAAAAACAAATGATTTATAATTATTTTAGGTTAATAATTTACAATTATACTTCTAATATAAGTAAATAATCTATCTGTCTCAATAATTAATTTAACATTTTGTTTACGTAAACTTATTTTTTGTAATGATATAAGATATGTACATATACGTAAATAATTAAAGTTATTGACTAGATTTATATCATATAGTTTAATTAATAACAAGGTAAGGCTTTTATATAGACAATTTGACTATAAAATCCTATTGTAAATTTTTGCCAAAAAAAAACTTAAACAATGTGTTTGGCATGAAAAACAAATGAAAACAGTGCTCAAATTTGAAGAAATTTAGCTTTGTTGACCATTAAAAATATAAAATAGCATACATATTTATCCTCACCTTAAAACTTGCATGCATAATTTATATGCTGATTTTTTTAATAAAAATGCCCGTTTATATATCTTAAACAGATTTAGCTAAAAACATTTGATTATCAGTTAATAAGCTTTTGAAATTGATTTATAACTTATTGAAGAGTATAAAAAAAAGTTATTCGTTTGATTAACTTTTACGTAAAAACTGGCACGTTGGCAAAGTATTTGTAAAGTCGGTGTTAAATAAAGAACAATTTATTTATACAACTTATAATTACACAACAATGAAAAAAGTAACAAACTTAGTAGCCGCAGCAGCAGTAGCAGTAGCTATATTTTTCGGATCAAGTGCAAAAGCACAAACAATTACACCAAACCAATTTCGTTTCGGATTAGGCGTTGAAAGTGGTGTAGTAACAGGTGATGCTCATGATTATTCAAACCTTTATTTAGGTGGAACAGCAAGATTACAATACGGGGTATCAAAAAATGTAGCCCTTACTTTAACATCTGGTTATTACAACTTCTTTGGTAAAAACGATCCTTTAACAGGTGAAAAATATCAGTCATTAGGTATGGTACCGGTTAAGGTAGGTGTTAAATATTTCTTTGCTCCAAGTTTTTACCTAAGTGGTGAAGCAGGTATTGGTATTGAAACCAAAGCTTTTGAACACCAGGGAGTAGTTGATGACAGAGCATCAGAAACCAGTACTAAATTATTATTATCTCCGGGAGTTGGTTATGCGAGCAAACACTGGGATCTTGGTGTACGTTATGAAAACTATTCAGGTCAGGACTTTAACTACGGTGTAGTTGGCCTACGTTTAGCTTACGGTTTTGGATTATAAGAAATAATAACTCACAACAAGAAGGAAAGCCCATTGAGAATTATTCAGTGGGCTTTTTATGTTCATACTATTTTGAGTAGTCACTGAGGTTGTAGATAGTTGTCATTCCCTAAAGCTATATTGAGCAGGGCTGGCAACGTAATTGTGACCAAGAATAGAAAAACAACTACAATTATGAAAAAATCTACAAACTTAATAGTTGCCGCGATTACAGCAGCGGCTCTATTTTTCGGATCGAGTGCAAAAGCACAAACAACTACTCCAGCTCCAAGCCCATGGAGGTTAGGTATTGGCCTTGAAACGGGTTTAACTGATGCAACAGCCAGCTATAATAAATTTGAATTGGGTGGTACAGCACGTTTACAATACAATGTTGGTAACCCTGTTGCATTAATGCTTACATCGGGTTATTATAACCTGTTCTCTAAAAACTATAGTGGTAAAGATATTGGCATTGTGCCGGTAAAAATTGGCGCAAAAATTTTCTTCGCGCCAAAATGGTATTTTAGTGCTGAAGGAGGTGCCGGTTTCGAAACCAAAGAAGATATTTCGACCGACAAAAAGGACGTCAAACTAATATTATCTCCGGGCATTGGTTATGCAACTTCTGCAGGGATTGATTTGGGCTTACGTTACGAAAACTTATCGGGCCAGGATTACAGCTATGGTATAATTGGCTTAAGAATAGCTTACGGCTTTAAACTGTAATTTTTTAGTTAAAAGAGAAGCCCTTCCCAATAATTGGCAAGGGCTTCTCTTTGCATTTATATTTAGTTTATTGCAATTTTGCTAAAGCAGCTTTTATGCGTTTAACGGCTTCGGTCAATTGCTCTTCCGATGCAGCGTATGATAAACGTAATGATTTAGGGTCACCGAATGAATCGCCGCCTACAGTTGCAACATGTCCTTCTTCTAATAAATAGATTGCTAACTCGTCAGAATCATTGATCGTTCTGCCATTGTAGCTTTTACCGAAAAATGAAGTTACGTTCGGGAAGAAATAAAATGCGCCATCAGGCAGGTTAACTTTTAAACCTTCTATCTCGCTTAGTAAGCCATAAACTAAGTCGCGGCGTTTTTTGAATTGCTCACGCATTGCCAAAACAGTTTCTAAACCACCCTCATAAGCAGCAATGCCAGCACGTTGTGTAATAGAGCAGGTACCCGATGTGATCTGGCCTTGTAATTTATCAAAAGCAGCGGCGGTTTCTTTGTTTGATGCGGAGTAGCCAATCCTCCAGCCGGTCATAGCGTAAGATTTTGAGAAACCATTGATGATGATTACACGGTCTTTAATGCTGTCAAACTGCGCAATAGACTCATGTTTTTCGCCGTAGTTGATGTGCTCATAGATCTCGTCGGACATGATCCAGATATTTGGGTATTTTTCAAATACTTTCGCTAAACCCTCTAACTCAGCTTTGCTGTAAACACTGCCGGTTGGGTTGCTTGGCGAAGAGAACATAAACAATTTTGATTTCGGCGTAATTGCCGCTTCTAATTGCTCAGGAGATATTTTAAAATCGGTGCTGACGTCAGTATCAATAAATACGCTTTCGCCTTCAGCCAATTTTACAACTTCGCTATATGATACCCAGTATGGGGTTGGGATGATCACTTCATCGCCCGGGTTAACCAAACACAATACGGCGTTGGCGATTGATTGCTTTGCACCTGTTGAAACCACAATCTGGCTAAAATCATAATCCAAACCATTTTCGTCCTTTAACTTTTTAACAATGGCCTTTCGTAGTTCAGGGTAACCCGCTACTGGTGTATAATAGGTGTAATTTTCATCCATCGCCTTCTTGGCAGCATCCTTAATGTGTTCAGGTGTATGAAAATCCGGTTCGCCAAAACTTAGGCTAATTACGTCTACGCCCTTGGCGGCAAGCTCACGGCCCATTTTAGCCATTTTTATAGTTGCCGACTCAGACAGGTTGTTGATCCTGTTACTTAGTGCACTCATGTTAAATAAATTATTTATTAATTGCGGCAAATATATAAAAACTCGTAAGTGTTTGGCCTGTTGTGTTAAGCGAACGTGAATTTTTGCAGATAATTAAATGTGGTAAACTTAATACTTGTAAGTTTCGAGTTTAAGCTGAAATAATACAAGGGTTATTTATAAATTTGGCAATAAATTTAACTGCTTTGCGCGAACAAAAACGGATCATTCTTATTTCGCTTATCACGGGTATAATACTCATGGGGGCTAAATTTGGAGCTTATTTTTTAACATCATCAAACTTTGTATTAACTGATGCTGCTGAAAGTATTGTAAACGTATTGGCAAGTTCGTTCGCATTCTTTAGCATTTACCTGGCGTCGCAACCCCGGGACGAGAACCATCCTTACGGCCACGGAAAAGTAGAATATTTCTCCGTATTTATTGAGGGCTCATTGATTGGCATTGCGGGAGTTATCATTATCGCAAAATCAGTTTATGGCATCTTTTATCCTAATGCTATTCATGACCTGTTAGTCGGTGCTATTATTATAGGTATAACCGGCGCTGTAAATGGCGGCCTGGGATATTATATGATTGGCCAAGGTAAAAAGATCCCATCTATAACTATTGAGGCCGATGGCCGCCACCTGATAACTGATATGGTGACCAGTTTAGGTTTAGTTGTTGGCTTGTTACTGATTTATTTTACCAAGATTTTATTGCTTGATAGCCTGCTATCCATATTTGTTGGTTTATACATATTGTTTACAGGTTATAAACTGGTTCGACGCTCGGTTGCAGGATTAATGGATGAAGCCGATTTTGGCGTAGTTACTGAAATTGTTCAGATGTTGGATGAACAACGTCGGGATGAGTGGATAGACCTGCACAACTTCCGTGCACAGAAGTATGGTAATGAGCTGCACATCGATTGCCACATAACGCTGCCTAATTACCTTGATTTGAACCGTGTTCATTCCGAGGTATCGCTGGTAGATAAGCTGGTGAATAGTAATATTACCAAAACAGAGTTATTTATACACGCCGACCCATGTTTGCCGGATTGCTGCCACTATTGCAGCATGCCGAATTGCCCGATACGATCAGAGGCGCAAACCATTCGCATCCCATGGACAATGGAAAAGGTTATCAGGAACAAAAAACACTTTGAAGATTAATGAGCTATTTTAATGTACGAGTATATGGCTTACTTATAAATGAATACCAGGAGATTCTGGTGAGCGATGAGCAGGAATACGGCATGCAATTCACTAAATTCCCCGGCGGTGGTTTGGAGTATGGTGAGGGAATGACTGACGGCCTGAAACGTGAGTTTGTGGAAGAATGCAATGCCGAAGTTGAGATTTTAAATCATTTTTATACGACAGACTTTTTCGTGAAGTCGGCTTTTAACGATTCACAGATCATCAGCGTTTATTATTTAATTAAGAATACCGATACTCTGCAATTAAAGTTTAAAACCAAAGTTTTTGATTTTGACGGAGATGTTGAGCCATTGCAATCGTTCCGCTGGATTAAGTTGAGCGAATTAACAGAAGCTGATTTCACTTTCCCAATTGATAAATATGTTGCAGGGCTTTTAATAAAGAATTTATGAGTTTAGCAGATAGGGACCTTGCCGTAATTTGGCACCCATATACCCAAATGAAAACCGCCGCCCGGCCAATCCCAATAGTTAGGGGTGAAGGTGCTTGTTTATATAGTGAGGATGGAAAAAAATATATCGACGCGGTATCATCATGGTGGGTTAATATTCACGGGCATGCCAATAAATATATCGGCCAAAAAGTAGCGGAGCAGCTATTAACTTTAGAACACGTGATATTTGCCGGTTTTACACATCCAACTGCAGTTAAATTGGCAGAACGATTGCTCGCGGTATTACCATCAAACCAACGAAAAAGTTTTTATTCTGATAATGGCTCAACCGCTATTGAAGTTGCCATTAAAATGTGCCTGCAATACTGGAACAACCAGGGCAAGCCACGTACCAAAATGCTGGCATTTAAAAACGCTTATCACGGCGATACTTTTGGCGCTATGGCCGTAAGTGGGCGCAGCGCTTTTACAGCGGCGTTTGATTCTTTATTATTTGAGGTAGAATTTATTGACCTGCCAGATGCGTCAAATATTGAAGATCTCAAATCTCAGATCTCAGATCTCAAATCTGAATTAGCTTGCTTCATATTCGAGCCGCTGATCCAGGGAACGGCTGGAATGATCATGTACGGGGCGGAGTACTTGGATGAGCTACTTGAACATTGTATTACAGAGGGTGTGCTAACCATTGCCGACGAAGTATTCACCGGTTTTGGGCGTACCGGTAAGTTATTTGCCTGTGATTATTTAACTCAGCAACCGGATATCATGTGCTTTTCAAAGGGCTTAACAGGCGGTACCATGGCTTTAGGTTTAACTACTTGCACGCAACAAAT
The DNA here is from genome assembly GCF_965225845.1 of Mucilaginibacter sp. Classification (GTDB taxonomy): domain Bacteria; phylum Bacteroidota; class Bacteroidia; order Sphingobacteriales; family Sphingobacteriaceae; genus Mucilaginibacter. The sequence continues at coordinate 2,119,444 of NZ_CBDDBL010000002.1, read as the reverse complement.
TTACGATGCTTTTTTATCTGATGATAAGTTAAAAACACTCTTTCACGGGCATTCTTATACCGCGAACCCGGTTGCCTGTTCAGCCGCATTAGCGAGCTTGGATATTACTTTGCAGCATGCCACTATGCAAAACATCAGGCGGATTGAGGCCAGGCACAGTGCTTTCGCTGATAAAATAAAGGCTCATCCAAAGGTGAGAACTATTCGCCAAACAGGTACAATTGTAGCATTTGAATGGGAGATAGGCGACAACACCTCTTATTTTAGCTCGCTTCGTGACAGGCTTTACCAGTATTTTATTGATGCCGGTATAATTTTGCGGCCTTTGGGCAACATCCTGTATATTTTACCTCCGTATTGCATTACCGATGACGAGCTAAACTATATTTACGCCAAAATTGAGCAGGCGCTCGAAGAGATCTAAAAATGGAACTATCAAACATACTACCTACAATAATAGCCGATAATCAATTACATGCCCGCTGGCTAAACACCCTTTCGTTGATGGAAAATACCGGCGCGCGAAAAATCTCCGCAAGCGAAGACCCGGTTACTGTAACATACATTATACTTAAACATGCTGCTGAAGAGCATCGCCATGCTTTCTACCTCAAAAAGCAAATAGAAAAAGTGGCTGAAGGTTTATGCCCAACATATTCCGGCGAATACCTGCTGGCACCTGCTTACAGCAAATATTATTTGAACCAACTGGATGTTGACGTTTGTCGCTATCTTAAAAACGAGCTAAAACTGTCAGGCCGTGAGCTTAGGTTTGCCGCATACCTTTTAGTTACCTACGCTATTGAAGTTCGTGCCGATGAGCTTTACCCGGTTTATCAGGGTGCTTTGGATAGCACAGGAAGCAAGGTGAACGTAAAATCGATTATATTAGAAGAGGAGGGGCATTTAGAAGAAATGATTAACCAGCTGCAGCATTTTTCGCCTGACTGGCAACTGCACGCCCAAAAGGCTGTAGATATGGAAACCCGTTTATTTAATAGCTGGGTAAATGAACTGGGAGCTATTCTAAAAAATTAAGAAATATAAATTCAACGTAAAAAAGCCATCCGTTAATTAACGGATGGCTTTTTTACGTTGAAGGCTTTTTTACTTATTGGGCATTCAGATCGTCCATACCTACTTTATCAATATCTTTTGCGATAACAAATGTTCCTGCAGGTGCTTTACCCTCAGTTATGCTTTTAACAGTTATGCTAATTTCCTGGCCTTGTTGAAAAGCTGTATATTGAACAGGAAATGCACCAATAGCGCTGTAGTAAAAAGGTATTGCCGTTGATGGAACAGTAACATCGTTGGTTACCCAAACATCGTAGGTTTTGCCGCTTTTGTTATCTTTCGCTACGATCTTTTTGCAATTAAAACCGGATATGGTTTTAGTTTCAGTAGAAGGTGTGTAGGTAAAAGTTGGTACATTGGTAGCAAACTGCTCTATTTCTGCAGGAGTTGCAATACCGGCTTTTTTAATACCCGCAACGGGTATATCCAACACAATGGCTAAATAATCATGTTTAGCATCGCCCAATATTTTAACATTACCGGCACCAAAAGTGATAACAGATGCAGATGAATCCGGCGAAAAATAGTTGTTTACAGTTGCAGGGTTGCCGCGTAGCTCGGTATCAAAGGAGAAATATCCGTTTGTATAGGCTTTTTGAGCGTTTGCTTTAATTGCACCTGCTGTAAGGGTAAGGCCCAGTGCAGCTGCTAATACTTTAATGTTCATAATTTCTTTAGATTTTAAACCAATTTAGGGATTTGTTTATGTAAACCAAATTCTTTTTATTTTAATTAGATACGGCAACCAGCGCTTTGTTACGTTTTAACACCATAAAATTTGCAGCAGGCCATTTTATCTGCCGAATTTCACTTAAAAACCGATCGCTGTTGCTTGCGCTGATGAGCAATTTTTGATACGTGTAATTCTTGTTGATGTTGCTAAAATCGATGTAAGGATTACCCGTTATATATAAATAATCTGTTCTTAGTTTATCATCAAACCGGTAATTTTTAATTGATCTGTCGAAAAGTACAACCCGCTTATTTTCAAACTGAATAAGGTTTGATTTTTTTAGCACGAATGGAGTGTTGATATCCTGCTTTAAATTACAAACGCTTACGATATTAATCTTGCAGCTATCCAAATAAGGCTGAACGGAATAGCGGTAGTTTTTATCCGTATCACCCAAATCCGACAATACTATCGCATTGTTGCCACGCCTCATAACAATTCCGGTATGGCTGCGCAGGTTTAAAAAGGCGATGCTATTAGTTTGCAGGGAGCTAATTCTATCATAACTTAAATTTAAACTCAATAATAAAAAACAAATTAAACTCAATCGAAGCAGCCAAACTTTTCTATCATACAGAAAATAAAACAGGCTGATGATGATGGCATAGAGCAAAAGATATTCTGCGGTATTTAGCCATATCTTATTGATAATTGCTATAGGGAAATGCTGAATAGCGGTCAGTGCCCGGTTCATGATTAAGATCGTTTTCTCCAAAATCCAGCCTAAATATTGCGATACAAAAGTTATCTGCGGCAGCAGTAAATAAAGTATCCCGGTATACATAATAATTGCCGCGGGAATAATAACCAGCACATTGCTCACCAAAAAATAAACCGGGAACTGATGAAAATAAAACGCGCTCAACGGAAATGTAACGAGTTGCGCTGATATCGACACCGCTGATATCGACCAAAGCCTGTCGGCAAATTTGTTTTTGAAGTTGAACCAACCATACGCTATCGGCCTGAAAATGATCAATCCTGCAACAGCAATGTATGCCAATTGGAATCCAACCTCGGTAATAAACAGCGGGTTGTATAACAGCAAAACAAATGCGGAGAATGCCAGGATATTCAAGGTATTAATGTATTGATTATACGTTCTGCCGATCACGATCATGCTTACTACTAAAACCGCGCGGCATACTGCGGGCGAAAATCCGGTTAGCAAGGCATAGTAACCTAATATGCCGATGATCAATAGTGCTCTAAATACTTTTCCATATTTGTGGTGCCTCAAAAAACTTAACAAGTAAGTCAGCAGCAAATAAATAATCGCCACCTGCGAACCTGAAACAGTCAACACATAAACCGTCCCGGTTTGGGAATAGGCTTGTAATATGTCATTGCTTAAATCTGCCCGATAACCTAATAGCATGGTTGATGCTACGGCAAAGGCATTGGGATCATGGATGTTAGCTCTTAATTTTCTGATTAATTGTTGCCTTAATTTTAAAGCATAGGCAACAACGGGATTGCCTGAATCGTGCGCCAGCAGAACAAAATGGTGCCCAAAAAAAAACGACTGGTAATAAATGTTTTGGTCAGCTAAGTAATTCTTGTAATTAAACTCAGCAGGGTTAAAGGGAGGGTCTACAGGGGAGTAGTTTGATGGCAGCAATATTTCATCGCCATAAGATAGGCTTTGCGCTAAACTATCTTTTAAGGTAACTAATAACGTTCCGCTGCTGGCTATTTTAGTGCCTTTATTAATTGTTTCTTCAACTGTACCGGTAAATCTCAACAAACTTTTTTTTATAACAGGTTCGTTATTGATCCGCATGACCAAAAACTGCGATGGTGTTTTAGAGAAATGGTTGTTGCGGTTAAGTTCGCTGTGGTTGGCTACGCTTATCCAACCCACTAAAATTAATATCAGGCTAATGAGCGCTCCGCCTATCCATCTTATCTTATAAATATTAAACCGTTTATAACCGATGTTTAAGGTTATGAATGTAATGGAAAAAGCAATAAGCAGGATGATTAGAATAGATGGAACAATAAAACCCGCATAGTTTAGGCTTAAAGTTAGGCCTAACAAAAACGGAATTATTAAAATTACAAAAGGGACTTCGCCTTTGTGATTTGCTATCATTGTGACTTTCCAATTGTCATTTCGAACGAGGTACGGGAAGAAATCTTCTTTGATCTGTAAAGCGAACTATGCAGGGAGAAGAAGATTTCTTCCTGTCGGTCGAAATGACAGGGTTTAGAGCATTAATCAATAAAGATACTCCTTCCCCCAATAATTACAACTGGTCTTTAACCTCTAACAGGAATTTTTTTATGTTCTCGAGCGAATCGATCACACGCTGGGTTTCCCTGGTTTCGCCGGAATTGGTTTTCAGGTGCTCTTTGGCACCATTCAACGTATAGCCTTTATCGCGGATCAAGTGGAAGATGATCTTCAGGTTTTCAAGGTCTTCTGGGGTAAAATAGCGGTTGCCTTTTTTATTCTTTTTGGGTTGAAGAACGTCAAATTCTTTTTCGTAAAACCTTATCAATGATTGATTAACATCAAACATAGCCGATACTTCACCCATGGTGTAGTACATTTTGCTGATCTCGCGTTCTTTGTAAGGCATTTGCAAATGTAATTATGAATTTCGGAATTTGGATGTTCGATTTCCGATTTAAAAGATTGATTATTTTCTATCAATCCGAAATTGAAAATCCGACATCCGAAATCATTCAAAAACCTATATTTGCATCCTATGACCGCTACCGAGATACGCCAGGCTTTTTTAGATTTTTTTGCTGCTAAAGGACATACTATTGTTCCTTCGGCACCTATAGTTGTTAAAAACGACCCGACATTGATGTTCACCAATGCCGGTATGAACCAATTTAAGGCCATTTTTTTGGGCGAGGAACCAGCCAAATATCCACGCGTTGCGGATACCCAGCGTTGTCTGCGTGTTTCGGGCAAGCATAACGACCTGGAGGAAGTGGGTATCGATACCTATCACCATACCATGTTTGAAATGCTGGGTAATTGGAGCTTTGGCAACTACTTTAAAAAAGAAGCAATTGCCTGGAGCTGGGAATTATTGACCGAAGTTTATAAATTAGATAAAGACCGCCTTTACGTTACCTATTTTGAGGGTGACGAAAAGGAAGGCCTGGCGAAAGATACCGAAACCTACGACCTATGGAAACAGTATGTAGATGAAGCCCACATACTACCCGGAAACAAGAAGGACAATTTTTGGGAAATGGGCGAAACCGGTCCCTGCGGGCCATGTTCGGAGATCCATTTCGATAGCCGCCCGCAAGCTGTGCGCGACACTGAAAGCGGCGCAGTACTAGTAAACGCCGACCATGACCAGGTGATTGAAATCTGGAATAACGTGTTCATGCAGTTTAACCGTTTAAAGGACGGCTCATTGCAAACTCTGCCCGCGCAACATGTGGATACGGGGATGGGCTTTGAGCGTTTGGTAAGGGTGCTGCAAGGTAAGACTTCGAACTATGATACGGATGTTTTTCAGCCGATGATCCAATTCATTGCGGAAAAATCAGGCAAGAAATACGATAGCGCCGCTAAACCCGGCGATGCAGATTGGAGCGAAGCCGTTGCCATGCGTGTAATGGCTGACCATATTCGTGCGATCAGTTTTGCGATAAGCGACGGGCAGTTGCCATCAAATAATAAAGCGGGTTATGTTATCCGCAGGATATTACGCCGGGCGGTTAGGTATCAGTACCAATATTTAGGTTTTAAAGAGCCATTTCTAAATACTTTGGTGCCTTTGTTGGCGGAGCAGTTTAAGGGTGTTTTTGACGAGTTGTACAGTCAGAAGGATTTTGTGCAGAAGGTGATTTTAGAGGAGGAAAATAGCTTTTTGAGGACTTTAGAAAATGGATTGCAAAGATTTACAGTTTATTTAACGAGATTAATTAATCGTGAAGAGAAGGCTAATCTTATCCAAAAACATGATTTATTGAATGAAGAACCGAAATCAGTAGAAGAATCTATGCAAAAGGGTTTCGAGTTTTCGGCAGATATTGCTAACCTGTTAGCAGGCAAAATTATTTTTGGCGACTTTGCTTTTGAACTATCAGATACTTACGGTTTTCCATTAGATTTAACCGAATTAATGGCTCGGGAAAAAGGGCTTACAGTTGATGTTAAGGGTTTCGAAGAAGCCCTCCAAGCCCAAAAATCTCGTTCCCGTGCTGCCACATCTATTGATACCAGTGACTGGATTATTTTAAAAGATGATGATACCGTTGAGTTTACCGGTTATGATGAAACGGAAAGCGTTGCCCACGTGGTAAAATACCGCAAGGTAACCGCAAAAGGGAAAGAACAATACCAGGTTGTGCTGGATAAAACACCTTTCTACGCCGAAAGCGGCGGCCAGGTAGGTGATACCGGGGAGCTGGTCTTCCCGGATGGTGAGGTAATCAACGTAACCGATACCAAAAAAGAGAACGGGCTGATCGTTCATTTTGTGGATAAGCTGCCGGAAGATATTGACGACGCACTAACCGCCATTGTTGATGTTCAAAAACGTAACAGTACCAACAATAACCACTCGGCAACGCATCTGCTGCATGCTGCCATGAAACAGGTTTTGGGAGCGCACGTAAACCAAAAAGGTTCATTGGTGAATGCGGAGTATTTGCGTTTTGACTTTTCGCACTTTGCTAAAGTAACTGAGGAAGAGATCAGCAAGATAGAAGCCATTGTTAATGAAAAGATCCGCGAAAATATTACTTTAAAAGAGGAGCGCGACGTGCCTTATGACATTGCCATCCAAAGCGGCGTAACTGCCTTATTTGGTGAGAAGTATGGCGATAAGGTACGTGTAATTACCTTCGATGATAAATTTAGTAAGGAGCTTTGCGGTGGTACGCATGTAAAGGCTACCGGTTTTATCGGTTACTTTAAAATAGTTTCAGAAAGCGCAGTTGCTGCGGGTGTACGCCGTATTGAGGCTATTACCGGTATTGCTGCTGAAAACTTTATTAACGAGCAAAGTAAACTGGTCCAGCAATTAAAGGAATTACTAAAAAACCCGAAGGATATATCCAAAAGCGTTGAAAGCCTGATAGAAGAAAATGCCAAGCTTAAAAAAGAAATAGAAAAATCTATCCTTGAAAAATCATCCGGCCTGAAAACTGAACTGGCTGAGAAGACTGAGCATATCAATGGCATCAACTTCATCGCCCAAAAGGTTGAATTGCCTAATGCCGATGCGGTTAAAAACCTTGCTTACCAAATAAAGGATATTGTAAGCGACCTGTTCCTGGTGCTTGCTGCTGATATCGACGGCAAACCAAACCTGACCGTAATGCTAAGCGAAAACTTAGTGAAAGATAAAGGTTTGAATGCGGGTAACATCGTTCGTGAACTGGCTAAGGAGATCCAGGGCGGCGGCGGCGGTCAGCCGTTTTTTGCTACAGCCGGCGGCAAAGATCTAAGCGGGTTGGACAGGGCACTTGAAAAAGCGAAAAGCTTTATCGCTTAAATATAAAAAGAGCGCCAGTTTTTTTTGACGCTCTTTTTATATAATTTTATATTTAACCTGATTTTTAAAATTATCTGCGTGCTAAACGCATAATAGTATTTACAATTTCGTTACCTACCTTCTTTTGTGAACCCGGCAATTGTTTCAGGCTATCTGCATATTTTATGGCTTCCTGTTCATTATCAAACAACAAAACTGCATCGTTATTTACCTCACTATCAATGCCTTTTGGCGGCACAGGCAACAGGTAGTTCATAAACGACGAAAAATTGATCTTTGATGGCCCGTTAGACGGGATACTAATTCTTAACATGATAAAATAAATTTTTGGTTTATTCTGATAACTAATAAACAATACCCCAATAAAAGTGTTTGAGGTGGAATTATATTTTTTGTAACTTTTTTATCACAAAGTTATGAGCGTTGTAACCAAATCTCTATCAGATTAAAAAAGCGGAAATAACGATTTGAAAATCAAACTATTTCAGTAATTTAAGCAGAACAAATTTTGCTTATGGCTGATACCGCAACCGCACAGTTAAAACGAGTTTTAAAACCCATCCACCTGTGGGCAATTGCCGTGGGGCTGGTCATTTCCGGCGAATATTTCGGCTGGAATTATGGCTGGGGCATATCAGGCACTATCGGCTTTTTAATAGCCACCGTCATCATTACGGTAATGTACATCACGTTCATTTTCAGCTATACCGAATTAACCACAGCCATCCCGCATGCAGGCGGCGCTTTTGCTTATGCGTACCGGGCGATGGGGCCGTTCGGCGGATTAATTGCCGGTTATGCCACGCTGATCGATTTTTTGTTTGCCACGCCCGCAATCGCTGCCGCCTTGGGCAGTTATTTGCATTTTTTATATCCAGCTGTTCCCATTATTCCGTCGGCATTGTTTTTTAACGTCCTGTTCATCGGGATCAATATTTCCGGCATGAAGGAATCCGCTACATTCTCAGTCGTCATAACAATCCTCGCAGTAGCAGAATTATTGTTATTCATGGGCGTGGTTGGTCCGCATTTTAAAATGAGTAATTATTTAAGTCACCCGATGCCATTTGGCTGGGGTGGGGTATTCGCGGCTTTGCCCTTCGCGGTTTGGTTTTATTTGGCGATTGAAGGCGTGGCCATGGTTGCCGAAGAAGTAAAAGAACCTAAAAAAAACATACCGATAGGGTATATATCAGGCTTGGCTACATTGATCTTTCTAACTTTTGGGGTAATGATACTCACCGGAGGCATAACCGACTGGCACCGGCTAAGTAATGTGCTCGATCCATTGCCTGAATCGATTGCCATTGCTTTAGGCAAAGCCAACGGCTTAACCAAGATATTCGCCAGTATTGGTTTGTTTGGATTGATCGCCTCATTTCATGGTACCATACTGGCTTCATCGCGGCAGGTTTATGCCATGGCACGCAGTGGATACTTACCCCGGTTTCTATCCAAACTAAACCAACATTTTCAAACGCCTTATTGGGCGCTGATAGCAGGAGGAGTTGTCAGCATGATTGCTTTGTATTTTGATAATACGGCAGAAAATATTGTGATATTATCCGCAATGGGCGCGGTGTTTATGTACATGATGAGCATGATCAGCTTATTTATCCTGCGCAAAAAAGAACCTGGCCTGGAGCGGCCGTTTTCATCACCATTTTACCCAATATTTCCGGCGGTGGCTTTGATCATTTCGGCGGTATCTTTATTCGCGATCATTTATTATCATTTTATGGTGAGTTTGGTGTTTTTCGCGTTATTAGCTGTAATTACCATTGTTTTTGTGTTGATGGGAAAACATAAGGAACTATTGGTGGAGGAAAATATGGTGGCACCAGCTATCGTCTGAATTATGAGTTACAAAACCACTATACGCGGACAAGTTTACGGCTTTAAAGACCTGAAAACCTTGATTGCAAAAGCATCACCATTCCGTACAGGGGATGCGCTGGCAGGCTTGTGTGCCGAAAGTTACGAGGAGCGTATTGCTGCGCAGATCGTATTGGCGGATGTGCCATTAAAGAATTTTTTGAGCGAACAGGTTATACCTTATGAAGAGGATGAAGTTACCCGGCTGATCGTCGACAGTCATGATGAAATATCCTTTGGCCCGATAAGCTATTTGACCGTTGGCGAGTTCAGGGATTGGCTGTTGCTGGACGAAACTTCAACATCAAACCTAAAAAGCATTGAAGCCGGTTTAACGCCTGAAATGGTTGCGGCGGTATCCAAAATCATGCGCAACCAGGACCTGATCGCAGTGGCAAAAAAATGCGAGGTGGTTACCAAATTCAGAAATACGATTGGTTTGAAAGGACATTTCTCAACCCGTTTACAACCTAATCACCCAACAGATGACCCAAAAGGAATAGCCGCCAGTATGATCGACGGTTTGCTGTATGGCATCGGCGATGCCTGTATCGGTATTAATCCCGCTACAGACAGTCCCGCCCATGTAATGAATTTGCTGCGGATGATTGACACGCTCCGGCAGCAGTTCGACATCCCTATGCAATCCTGCATATTGAGCCATATTACCACAACGCTCGAACTCATTAATAAAAATCAGGATGCACCGGTTGACCTTTGTTTTCAATCCATTGGCGGTACCGAGCTTACTAATACAAGTTTCGGTGTGAGCCTTGGCTTGATACAGGAAGCTTATGAAGCTACCCTATCGTTAAATCGCGGTACGGTTGGCAATAATGTAATGTACTTTGAAACAGGGCAGGGTAGTTCACTTTCGGCCAACGCGCATCATGGTGTTGATCAGCAAACCTGCGAGGCGCGGGCCTATGCAATTGCCCGAAAGTTTAAGCCTTTGCTGGTAAATACCGTAGTTGGTTTTATTGGGCCTGAGTATTTGTATGATGGCAAGCAGATCATCCGCGCGGCGCTGGAAGACCACTTTTGCGGTAAGCTTTTGGGCCTGCCGATGGGTGTGGACGTTTGCTACACCAACCATGCCGGAGCCGATCAGGATGATATGGATAACCTGCTTACCTTATTAGGTGTTGCAGGCTGCAATTTCATTATGGGCATACCCGGTTCGGATGATATTATGTTGAATTACCAGTCGACCTCGTTTCATGACGCTTTGTATTTAAGAAAGGTGCTGGGCTTAAAACCCGCTCCCGAGTTTGGAGCCTGGCTGATGAAGCAAGGGATTGTGGATACAAAAGGCGAGCTTGCAGATAATAATCAAAGCAGGTTATTAAATCATTTCGGGGCGTTATGGATAAAGTAGTTAAAGGTTCAGATATTCCGGATGATCCAATCGATCACTTGAAGCAATTTACCGCTGCGCGGATAGGGTTAGGCCGCGTTGGGGCGAGCATCCCCACCAAACAAATGCTGGGATTTAAACTGGCACATGCGCATGCGCGCGATGCCGTTTATTCGGTATTGGATGTCGACACCCTTACGAATGATCTGAAACAATTCAATCTGCCCGTGATGCTGCTGCATAGCAAAGCGGAAAACCGCGCCCAATATTTACAAAGGCCTGATTTGGGAAGAAAGCTAAAGAAATCATCCGCCAACCAACTAAAGTCGCAAGCCGGAAACTATGATGTTTGTTTAATTATAGCCGACGGACTTTCTGCCTCTGCCATTAATGAAAATATCACCGGGTTATTGGCTTTCTTGATACCACTTTTAACCGATGCAAAATTTAGTATCGCGCCATTATGCTTTGTAGAACAGGGGAGGGTGGCGGTGAGCGATAAAATCGCTCATCATTTAAACGCGAAGCTTTCTGTTATCCTTATTGGTGAGCGGCCCGGGTTAAGTTCGGCAGATAGTATTGGCGCCTATCTTACTTATGAACCAAAGCCAGGACTGACAGATGAATCACGTAATTGTATTTCCAATATCCGCCCACTGGGTTTGAAGTTTAAGCCTGCCGCTGAAAAGATATTTTACCTGATACAGGAAGCTTTCCGCATTAAATTATCCGGCGTAGGGTTAAAGGATAACCAGGGTTTGCTTTCAGGAAAATAATTCCTTATTTCTCATTGTCTTTAATGTGCCCAAGGAAAGTAATCGCGTCGCGTGTATTACTGGTAGCTTGTAATGTGGCTGATCCATTTGTAAATACCTGTAAATATATTTGACTGGTACGCTTAACATCATGCAAATCAATAATAATGGTCCAGCCGCCCTTTTTCTTAGGATCTATTTTATAATCAAACTTTGTAGAGGTGAATTTTATACCATCGTCGGAAGGATTATACGGAACATCCATGTATACGCGGCCAAAATAGGGCAAATAAGCAATTACCGAATCCGGAGTGACCCGCAGGTCGTACTCACTGGTAAGGTATCTTTGCCTACCGCCTAATGGCTGCACATATTCTGCAACAAAAGTGTATTTAAGGGAATTTATTTTATCAGTTATAGCTTTAGCTTTTTCCTGCTGCCTGGCCTGTTTTGCGGTTTGCTGGGCACTGGCAGTTGCAAACGAGAACACCAGGATAGTTATTGATAGTTTGATAAATGTTTTCATAAAACATCGATTAAAATAGATTAACGAAGAAAATATGTTATCAATACATTGATCGGGAACAATTGTTTATCAGCTAGTTCATTACATAATATTATGGTTGCATTTCCGGGATGTCTCCCTCAATAACCAGTTTGCCTGCAGTTGCCTTAATAATATCATCCACACTAACACCCGGCGCACGTTCAAGCAATTTAAACCCACCACCCGGCAACACATCTAATACAGCTAATTCGGTCACTATTTTTTTAACGCAATTTACCCCGGTTAAAGGCAAGCTGCATTGTGGCAATAGTTTTGATTCTCCAGCTTTATTTACGTGCTGCATAGCCACGATGATATTATCTGCCGATGCTACCAGATCCATTGCGCCACCCATGCCTTTCACCATTTTTCCGGGGATCTTCCAGTTGGCGATATCGCCATTTTCTGAAACCTCCATCGCGCCTAAGATGGTCAGGTTAACTTTTTTAGCGCGAATCATCCCAAAGCTCATCGCCGAGTCGAAAATAGCAGAGCCGGGCAATTTGGTAATAGTTTGCTTACCGGCGTTAATGGTATCCGCATCCTCCTCACCCTCAAAAGGGAACGGCCCCATGCCCAGCAACCCGTTTTCGGACTGAAGCACTACATCCATGGTATCGGGGATATAATTGGCTACAAGCGTTGGAATCCCGATTCCCAGGTTTACGTAATAACCGTCTTTTATTTCTTTAGCAATACGTTTTGCTATACCTTCTTTGTCTAACATCTTGCTTCCTGTAAATCTCCCGCGGCAGGGGAGACTTTGTATAAATAATTAATAAATATTTAAAGCCCTCCCTATCGGGGAGGGTTTGTTTGGGGCTTCACTGTCCGATTTTCAATTCGCTTCTCATAATCTTCGCCCTGAAAAATCCGGTGTACATAGATTCCGGGCGTATGTATATGATCCGGATCGAGTTCGCCCGGTTCAACCAAATACTCCACCTCGGCAATGGTAACCTTACCCGCCATCGCCATAACCGGGTTAAAATTACGTGCGGTACTGCGATAAACCAGGTTGCCCATGGTATCACCTTTCCAGGCTTTTACAATGGCGAAATCGGCATCAAAAGCCATTTCCATCAAATAATCCTTGCCGTTAAAATTACGTATTTCCTTGCCTTCGGCGATCTCGGTGCCGATACCTGCGGGGGTAAATATAGCAGGCATCCCATAACCTGCAGCCATACAGCGGGTAGCCAAAGTACCTTGCGGGATGAGCTCAACATCAAGCTCACCGCTCAATAGCTGGCGTTCAAACTCGGCATTCTCCCCAACATAGGATGCGATCATTTTTTTAACTTGGCGCTGCTTCAGCATCAAGCCTATCCCGAAGTCATCAACACCCGCATTATTGGAGATACAGGTAAGTTCCTTTATGCCTTTTTTAACCAGTGCGGCGATACATTTTTCGGGCAAGCCGCACAATCCAAACCCGCCTAACATCAGGGTCATGCCATCCTCAATATCGCGAATGGCCTCATCGGCGCCGCTAACAACTTTATTCATGAATTTTTATATAATTGGTACTGTAAAATTAGGCTTTTTTGATGATGATTAGTTAAAACAATTATTGGTTTAGGTTTATTATATTAATACGATAAATAGTAAACCAATGATTTATAAAGATGAAGAATTTGCTGAAGATGATAATCGTCAGCAAACAAATAATAATACCGAACCCAACGCTTACCGTACCGATGACGGCGCGGGTTTGGATGAAAAGGACCTGGAGAAGACCTACCTATTCGGTAAGGGCGATTTTGAGCCGCACCCAACAGAAGGGCAAGGTACGGGCGGTGAAAAATTCGGACAGGAGAACTTAACACCTGCCGGGAATGACAAAAATAACCCATCGCAATTGGCAGGCAGCACGAATGCGTATTTTGACAGGAAAGAACCGTCGGAAGAACATCCTGAGGATAGTAACTTCACCGTCAAAAATCAGGACGGCGCACCCAATTACAGCAAAGCAGAATTCAATAAAACCATGGAAAATACAGATCCAAAACCCGAAGAAGTTAAAAGAGGTGACGGCGAAAACGACCGCCCGCATCCGCAGCAACCCTACACCGAAGGCACAGATGATAACGACGGAACCGATGGTGATGAAATAGAAAAAGAGGAACGCGAAACCAACATCCCCGGCCCAAATGAACTGCCGGCCCAGCTAAAAGTTGGCGAATAAAACTGTTTCAAAAAACCGAATAATACCGGTAAAAGATGTTATTTTTGGTGCTCTTTATGTATTTTTATGTGCAAAAACAGGTGGTTTTAGGCTAAAAGTGCTTGTTTTTGGGCATAAAATCAACATAACAATGCCTTTTTTGCCCTGTTTAAGGTCGTTTTTAGAGCTTTAATAGTTCCAAATGTACCAGTTGTTTCACTCATTTCGTGATACACTAATACGAAATCCTGTTACTTAAGGTAGACGTAAGTGATTCCATCACCACCACGATCGGCATGTTCATCTTCCATGCGGTCAACCTGGTCGTACTTTTTAAGGTACTGCCTGATCATCTTACGCAGGATGCCGTCACCCTTGCCATGGATGATCTTCAAACTGCCGAAACTCATCATAACCGCTCTGTCGAATAAACGTTCAATGGCTGCTAAAGCGTCCTCTGTGCGCATTCCACGAACGTCGATCTCCGGGCTAAAGCTGGCTATATCTCCTGTATTGGCACTAAAATTCTTCCTGATCTCTTTAGGCACTTCTTTCTTAGATACCTTATGTATTTTATTCTTCTTAGCCACTGTACGCAGGTCGCCAATGGCGATGATCACATTATCCCGGGCAAACTCCATCACTTGCCCTGTAGTTTCGGAGTCGTTTAGCTTAACCCAATCGCCAACCTTTAATTCATCCGGATCAGCAACCGGCTTTTTAACCTCAACTTTAACAGTATTCTTTTGTACTTCGCGGGTCAGGTTCTCGCGTAATTCACGGGTACGTTCCTTATCGGCATTGCTGCTTTTGATTTCGGATATCGTATTCTCAACCAGCTTGTTAGCATTCAGGATGATGTTCTTAGCCTCCTGCTTTGCATCACGGATGAGTGCTTTCTGGTTTTCCTCCAGATAGCTTTTAAGCTTTTCGTTCTCCGCTAACAATATATTTACCTGCCTTTGCTGCCTGTCGAGTTTTGTTTTGGTATCGTATATCTCTTTCTTTTCACGCTCAAGATCAACCAATAAAGTATCCACCTTTTTTTGTCCTGCGCTGATCTTACTTTTGGCTAAATTGAGCACATTTTGCGGCAGGCCGATCTTTTGCGCAATTTCAAATGCATAGGAACTACCTGGCTTGCCTACCTCTAAAATATAAAGCGGCTTCATCTCGGTATTGTTAAACAACATCGATGCGTTCTCCAATCCCTCGGTATTGCTGGCAAAGATCTTCAGGTTTGAATAGTGGGTGGTTACCATGCCACGCACCTTTTTATTGTTGAGTGATTCCAATACCGCTTCTGCTATCGGGCCACCAAATTGCGGGTCGGTACCAGTACCAAACTCATCAATCAGGATTAGGGCTTTACCATTAGCCTGCTCCACAAACGTTTTCATTTTGGACAGGTGGGCGCTATACGTACTCAAGTCACTTTCAATCGACTGGTCATCACCAATATCAACAAAAAACTCCCTGAACACACCCATTTCGCTGGCTTCATCAGCAGGAATCAGCAAACCAGCCTGCACCATCATCTGCAATAGGCCAACCGTTTTCATGCAAACGGATTTCCCCCCGGCATTTGGACCGGATACCACAACAATTCGGTCGGTATTATCTATCCGGACATTTAGCGGTACAACCGTTTTCTGCTCTTTCTTAAAGTTCAAAAACAGCAGCGGATGGCGTGCATTTACCAGTTTTAATCCCGGCTCGTTAACCACAACCGGCATTTCGGCCTCAATGTCAATCGCAAATAAGGCTTTAGCCCTAACAAAATCCAGTTTGGTTAATAAACCGTGATAGCTTAATAACAATGGCACATAAGGCCTTAATTCATCTGTTAAAGCGGTGAGTATTTTGATGATCTCACGACTGCGGTCAAATTCAAGATCGCGGATTTTATTGTTAAGTGTAAAAACCTCTTCAGGTTCCATATAAACCGTTTGGCCTGAAGCTGACTCATCATGAATAAAACCTTTCAGTTTACGCTTGTTCTCCGCCAATAAAGGAATACATAAGCGCCCGTCGCGCACCGTTAGTGAGCCATCGGCCGTCCAGCCATTACCGGATGCGGCTTTAAATACCTGATCTATTTTCTTGCGGGCTTCCTGCTCAGCTTTGGCAATACCTGATGTAATATCCATCAATTCGCGTGATGCATTCGGCCTGATCTTTCCTTTGGGATCGATAACCTGGTCTATCTTTTTGAGGATGGACTTTTCTATCGGCAAATACTCAAACAAGGCTTCCAAATTAGGATATTGACCCTCACGCTCATTAAAATAGGCAATAACAGCAAACACCGTAGTTAACGACGCCTGTACCTGGTAAAATTCCTCCTCGCTTAAAAAAACGCCCTCAATTCGGGCTTTATTAGCCAGCGTTTTAATATCGAAAAAATGCTGAATTGGTAAAACAGCATCATTCATCAGGATATTCATAAACTCATTGGCCTGGCTTAAAAATTTGCGGATAAGGTCATAATTATTCATTACCTGTATCTTATCTACCATTTGCTGGCCCATAATACTCAGGCAATGCTTCTTTATAAGTTCTTTTATCTCGGTAAATCCAAGCTTATCAACACTACTTTTTGGGTAAAGCATTTTGTTCTTTTAAACGTTGTTTTAGAATTGAATCTCTTTTGGCAGAAAACTTCGTGATCGCTGCCTGGTTAGGATTCATCATCATTCCCGGCTTTGCCGGTATTGGCTGGCCCGGGGACACAGGCTGTACAGGTACCCTGCCACCTGTTGACGGGGGAACGGGGCTCTTATTTTTATTTTGTATAGTTAAGAGTTTTGTAAGCGAATCTGTCTTTTTCTGTAAACGCTTTAAAACTGTTGTATACATATTGCTAAATACTGCGGGCCTCAATGTGTAGTATTTAAAACTTTTTCTGAATTGCGACGAATCTGTATGATCCTTTTGAAATATCATGCTATAGCGCAATAGACCATATTTATATAAAGTATCCTGCATTTGGCTATACATCACCATACTCCCATCAACCGTATGTACATCGATAAGTACATTGATCATCTCTTCCGTGTCCAGAATGCCATCAGGTGGTGTATCGCCGCCCTTGCAGGAACATAATAAGGTCAATACTGAAAAAAACAAGATTATATATTTGTGCATTCTGTAATTTAGCGCTTTAATTCAGCAAAAATACGTATAAATGAGCATTGCAGATAATATCATCAGCCTAAAAAAAGAAACCGGTGCACTAAAAGTTACCCTGGTAGCCGTATCAAAAACGAAACCCAACGAAGATATATTGCAGGCCTATGAAGCCGGTCAACGAATATTTGGTGAAAACCAGGTGCAGGAATTGGTTGAAAAACAGGAGCAACTGCCAAAGGACATAGAATGGCATTTAATAGGACACCTGCAAACCAATAAGGTAAAATACATAGCGCCATTCGTGAGCATGATCCAGTCGGTTGATAGTATGAAGCTTTTGCAGGAGATCAATAAACATGCGCTAAAAGCCAACCGTGTTATTGATTGCCTGATGCAAATATATATAGCGGATGAAGAAACAAAATTCGGTTTAGGTTTTGACGAGGCGATAGAGTTACTTCGGTCTGACGAATTTGCAGAATTGAAAAATATCAGGATCCGAGGGTTAATGGGTATTGCTACCAACACCGAAAGCGAAAAACAAATAGCCGATGAATATTATGAATTAGATACATTTTTTAAAGGCATTAAACAAAGTTTTTTCCGTAAAGAAAAGAGTTTCGATACCTTGTCAATGGGCATGTCTTCCGATTACAAGATCGCAATTGAAAAAGGTAGCACAATGGTGCGATTAGGCAGTACCATTTTTGGCACCAGAGTAATTAAGCATTTTAAAACTATCAATCCGGAATTAAACTAATGGACATTACCCTAAGAGTTGCTAAAAAAGAAGATTGCCCGCGTTTGTTAGAGCTGGTAAATGAGTTGGCTATATTTGAAAAGGCACCCGAAGAAGTAACTGTAGCATTACAGGAATTTGAAGATGCCGGTTTTGGAAACAACCCTGTATGGAAAGCGTTTGTGGCGGTGAATCATGATGTAATAATCGGCTTTGCTTTATATTATGTCCGTTTTTCAACATGGAAAGGCCGCCGGGTATATTTAGAAGATTTTATAGTGACCAAAGAATACCGGGGTAAAGGCATAGGTAAGCTGCTATTTGAGCAAATAATTAAAGAAACAAATGAATTAGGTTACAGCGGAATGGTTTGGCAGGTGCTGGATTGGAACGAGCCTGCTATTGGTTTTTATAAAAAATACGAAGCGAACATTGAGGGTGGCTGGCTAAATGCATCGCTGTCACAAGAACAGGCTGCTAAATATTGATCTGTCGCGCTAAAATAAATTCGTTAATATTGCCGTGGTATGGTAATCTCAATATCTTAAATAATGCTTGTTTTTAAATTCGGAGGCGCGTCGGTAAAGGATGCTGCCGGTATAGTAAATCTTGGTAAAGTAGTTAACAATTATACAGACGATCAATTGCTGATCGTGGTTTCGGCGATGGGTAAAACAACTAATGCGCTCGAAAAACTAACAAAGGAATATTTTAACCAAACCGAAGATGTACACGAGGTTTACGAAGAAATAAAAAAATACCATTATCACATTCTTTCCGTGATATTTGATGCTAACGATCCTGTTTTTGATGAGGTAGCCAATACTTTTGTTGAGATAGACTGGATGCTGGAGGACGAGCCGCATGATGATTATGACTTTATATATGATCAGATCGTTTCTGTGGGTGAATTGGTTTCTACACGAATAGTTAATGCCTATCTCAATAAGATCGGCTTAAAAAGTCAATGGCTGGATGTACGCGGATATATTCATACCGATAATACTTACCGCGAAGGTGTAGTACAATGGGATAAAACCAGGGAAACCACTGTAAAAGATATTCCTGCCATGCTTGAAAAAAGCATAATAGTTACACAAGGCTTTTTAGGTGGAACATCGGAAAACTTCACCACTACTTTAGGTCGCGAAGGTTCGGATTATACAGCGTCTATCCTGGCTTCCTGCTTGGGTGCGGAATCCGTTACTACGTGGAAGGACGTCCCCGGCATATTAAATGCTGATCCTAAACTATTTAAGGATACCATCAAATTTGATGAGCTTCCCTATTCAGAGGCCATTGAAATGACTTACTATGGTGCATCTGTCATCCACCCCAAGACAATAAAGCCACTGCAAAACGCTAAGATACCTTTGCTGGTAAAACCATTTAATGATCCAACTGCTTCGGGGACCGTTATTAAGGAAAATGGCCACGATCATTATGTGAAGCCGGTTATCATCCTGAAACAAAACCAGGTATTATTATCGCTATCGGCGAAGGACTACGCTTTTATTTCAGAAACACATTTAAGCGAGATATTTAGCCTGTTCGCTAAATGCCATATCAAGATTAACATGATGCAAACATCGGCTTTAAGCTTCACCGTTTGCTTTGATGAGGATGATGAACGTTTAAAAAGGCTATTGCAATTGGTTAGCAGTAACTTTAAAGTTAAATATAACAATAACCTTACACTGTTCACCACCCGCCACTACACCCTTGGATCGTTGAAAAAATTAACTGAAGGTAAGGTTACATTATTGGAACAGATCAGCAGGAATACTGCACAAATGGTTGTCAGGTAAGCATGTGGCTTGAACTTTTCATCAACATAAATGTTAATTGTTTATGAAAATCCACCAGCAACATATATCACTTACCCAACGCAAGCGCGGTTTCCATTTGATAACTTCTGAAGTGATACAAGCGCTGCCGCAGGTCAGCGAGTTTAAAACAGGCATTATGCAGGTGTTCATTCAGCATACTTCGGCATCACTTACCATTAATGAGAATGCAGACCCTACCGTGCGTAAGGATTTCGAAATGTATTTTAACAAAGTAGCGCCTGAGAACGACCCAGATTATCAGCATGATGATGAAGGTCCCGATGATATGCCTGCTCACTTAAAAGCGGCCATACTGGGTAGTTCGGTTACTATCCCTATCCGCAATGGCCGGTTGGCTTTGGGCACCTGGCAGGGCATTTACCTGTGCGAGCATCGCAATTACGGCGGTAGCCGAAGCCTGGTAATTACTGCCTGGGGAGAAGCCTAAATATTAATATAAATTTTACCTTTGCAAGTCAGTAGAATAATACCAAGTGGTATATTTTATTAATTTTGTGATCATTTATACAGAACTATAATGCTTAATAGAGTTGTTGTAA
Organism: Mucilaginibacter sp.; assembly: GCF_965225845.1. Classification (GTDB taxonomy): domain Bacteria; phylum Bacteroidota; class Bacteroidia; order Sphingobacteriales; family Sphingobacteriaceae; genus Mucilaginibacter. The sequence continues at coordinate 2,099,196 of NZ_CBDDBL010000002.1, read as the reverse complement.
CAGGCATCGGCGCCTTAACTCCGCTGGGAAACGATATCAAAACATTTTGGGAAAACGCATTAGCCGGCAAAAGCGGCGCAAACCGTATTACACGCTTTGACCCTACATTATTTCGTACACAATTTGCCTGTGAATTAAAAGATTTTAACGCCGCGGATCACATGGATCGTGCGGATATTAAACGTACAGATACCTTTACCCAATATGCTATTGTATCATCAGATGAGGCAATAAAAGATTCAGGGTTTGATTTTTCGAAAATGGATCCGTTTGATGTGGGTGTTATATGGGGATCGGGCCAGGGTGGTATGGAAACCTTTGAGCAACAGGTTACTGAATATGCAAAAGGCAACGGTAGCCCCCGTTATAGTCCGTTTTTTGTGCCTAAGTTTTTAACCAACATGGCATCAGGGATGATCTCGCTTCGTCATGGCTATATGGGAATCAATTATACTGCGGTTTCAGCTTGCGCGACATCAAATACAGCTATAATGGATGCATTCAACTACATCCGTTTAGGTAAGGCTAAGATTGTGATCACTGGCGGATCAGAAGCGCCGATTGTTGAAGCATCTATCGGCGGTTTCAGTGCGATGAAAGCGATGTCGAACCGTAATGATGATCCTCAGCATGCCTCAAGGCCGTTTGACATAGATCGTGATGGTTTTGTTATGGGCGAAGGTGCAGGTGCCTTAGTTTTAGAAGAATACGAGCACGCTGTTGCGCGCGGTGCTAAGATATATGCCGAGTTAACCGGCGCGGCTATGACAGCGGATGCTTACCACATGACCTCTACCCATCCCGAAGGTTTGGGTGCAGCAAAAGCAATGCAGTTAGCATTAAATGAAGCAGGTATTAGCATGGCTGATGTGGATTATCTAAACATGCATGCTACGTCTACCCCGATAGGAGATCTGTCTGAATTGAAGGCCGTAACCTCGTTAACCGGCACAGGCCCAACTGCTATGCAAATAGGTGCAACAAAATCAATGACCGGTCACTTGTTAGGTGCGGCAGGAGCTATTGAAGCCATACTGTGTTTGTTAGCTATTGATAAACAAATACTACCACCAACCATTAATACCGAAATACTTGATCCTGCATTCCCGGCAAATTTGAACCTGGTGCCAAATCACGCTATCGAGCATAAAGTAAACGTGGCTATGAGCAATACTTTTGGCTTCGGTGGGCATAATGGAATTGTTGTGTTTAAGAAGATTTGATTATTCAAACATACATATAATTGCAAAGATTAAGGGAAGTAATATAACATACATTGCGCTTGCTATGTAGCCAGATTTGTGATAGATGATACTTTCCTGTCTTTGTAAAGATAAAAGGCTATTGTAATCATTAGTATTGAGGCTATAAATAAAACACGCCTAACGAAGCTATTCCTGACCATTGCAAAAAATAATTTGTTAAAACCACCGTCAATAAACCTCCATAATTAAAAAAAATTATAAAGTAGGCTAATATTGGCGGGCTCATGATTTTCTCATTCTCCATTTTTTTTCTAAGCCGAAGAAAAATTACAAGCCCAATAAAAGGCAATATAATATAAATGATAATTGTAAGTATCTCGTGCTTTTGCATGTGATAAGTTTACAATGCAATACACAATTTTCCTTAATATCTAAATAAAGAAAACTCTTCTCTCTACTGCCAATTTGACAAGCTTAATCCTTTTGGAACAACCCTTGTTATGACTTAAATCATAATCATTAATAAACAATTTACAGAAAATACTATGTCAGAAAAAGGAACGATCTCGATACATACCGAGAATATTTTCCCGATAATTAAGAAGTTCTTATACTCAGATAATGAGATATTTTTGCGCGAACTGGTATCAAACGCGGTTGATGCTACCCAAAAGATCAAACGCCTGGCATCATTAGGCCAGTACAATGGCGAGCTGGGCGACCTGCGCGTTGAAGTTGCTTTTGATGCAGACAAAAAGACAATAACCATCAGCGACAACGGCCTGGGTATGACAGCCGATGAAATAAAAAAATATATCAATCAGATCGCTTTCTCGGGTGCTACCGAGTTTATGGAGAAGTTTAAAGAAGCTAAAGATGCCAATGAGATCATCGGCCGCTTTGGTTTAGGTTTTTACTCTGCATTCATGGTTGCCGATAAGGTTGAGATACAAACCCTGAGCTACCAGGATGGCGCTGAACCTGCTTACTGGGTATGCGATGGCAGTACTGAATTTGAAATTGGCGAAGGCACTTTAGCAGAACGTGGTACAGAGATTACTTTGTACATCAACAGCGAATCTGAAGAGTTTTTAAGCAAATACAAATTACAGGAGATCCTGGATAAATATTGCAAATTCTTACCAGTACCAATCAAATTCGGCACAAAAACCGAAGAGGAAGAAGATGGTGTTGACGAAGAAGGCAAACCAAAATACATTTCTGTTGAGGTTGATAATATCATCAATGATACCAACCCGATCTGGACAAAAGCGCCATCTGAATTAAAGGATGAGGATTACTTAAAATTCTATAAAGAACTTTATCCTTTCAGCGAAGATCCTTTATTCTGGATCCACCTTAATGTGGATTATCCTTTCAATTTAACAGGTGTACTTTACTTCCCTAAGCTGAAAAACGATTTCGAGGTACAAAAAAATAAGATCAAATTATTCTCGCGCCAGGTATTTATTACTGACGAGGTAAAGGATATCGTGCCTGAATTTTTAATGTTATTGCATGGCGTTATCGATTCACCGGATATCCCGTTGAACGTATCCCGTAGCTTCTTACAGGCTGATAGCAACGTTAAAAAAATTAACAGCTATATTACTAAAAAAGTGGCTGATAAATTAGCAGAACTGTTTAAAAACGACCGTCCTGGCTTTGAAGAGAAATGGAGCGACATCGGCGTATTTGTAAAATACGGGATGATCAGCGAAGATAAATTTTATGACAAAGCCAAAGATTTTGTTTTGCTGACCAACACCACTAAACAAAATTTCACTTTAGAGGAATACAAAGAAAAGGTAGAACCGGTACAAACTGACAAAGACGGCAGGTTGGTATACATCTACACCAACGATCCGTCAAAACAGGATGCGTTTATCCAATCAGCCAATAAAAAGGGTTATGATGTGTTATTGATGGATTCTCCTATCGATACGCACTTTATCAGCCAGTTAGAGCAAAAATTAGAGAAAACATCACTTAAACGTGTTGATGCCGATGTAGCCGACAAGCTGATCGCGAAGGATGAAAACCCTGAATCAGTTTTAACTGAAGAGCAGATCACCAAGGTGAAATCGATATTCGACAAAGCCATCAACAAACCGGCCTACAAAGTTGAGCTGGAAAGCCTTAACCCTGACGAGCTACCGGTAACCGTGACCATGGATGAGTTTATGCGCCGCATGAAAGATATGGCAGCTATGGGCGGCGGAATGAGCTTTTACGGCAGCATGCCCGACAACTACAAAGTAGTTGTAAACGGCAACCACAAACTGATCAGCCGCATTTTGCAGGATAATAACGAAGATGCCCAGGCAACTTTAGCCAAACAAGCATTTGATTTGGCGCTGCTATCCCAAGGCCTGTTAAAAGGAGCAGAGCTTACTGAGTTTGTTAACAGAAGTGTTAATTTGATTTAAGTTTAATAAGTTTATGAGAAAGCCATCTGTTTTTTAACGGATGGCTTTTTTTTAATAATATTTTAGATTGTCATTTCGACCAGAGGACGAAATTCTCTCCGACTTGATAGTCCAATTATGCATGGTTTATAAGATTTCTTCCTCCGATCGAAGTGACATAAAAAAATAAATTTCCGCTTTAGCAAAAATGTGAAACCGCCAGCGGGATAGCGCGATTCACTTCTTCTGATGGGGTGTATAAACAGCGGGAACGACCAATTATTTATCCTCTAAAACCTTTTTCCTTAAATCTTCAGAAATATTCTCTGTTACGCAAATAATGTCTTCGGCAACGTGGGAGTTGTTTACGATCACCTGGTCGCATTCATTTTTATAGGGTAGCAGGAACTCTTTATAGGCGGGTACAACGTGGTTTATCCATTTGTACATCACATCGTCGTGCGAATAGCCGCGTTCAACCAAATCGCGTTTTATGCGGCGTTGCAGCGCAACATCGTCATCGGCATCAATAAAAATTTTAAGGTCGAGTTGGTCCGCAATCTTTCTGAAATGCAGGATAAACAAACCCTCAACAATGATGATCGGCGCTGATTTGATCTCGAGAATTTTAGGAATTGCGCTTGGGTTGTTAAACGTGTATTCCTTTTTAGTAATTGACCGGCCATCTAACAGGCTTTGTATATCATCCTCAAAATGCTGATGGTCTATCGTGTCTGGTAAATCGAAGTTGAAATGCTTGTTTTCTTCCGCGGTCATGTCGGGCGGAACAGGAAAATAGTAATCATCCTGCGATACCAAACTTACTTCGCTGTGGCTGAAATGCTTTAAGAAACACTTTAAAAAAAAGGTTTTGCCTGAGCCGCTGCCTCCTGCAATACCAATTATAAAAGGTTTATTCATTAGGGCTACCGTAGCTTATGTTTACATGAAAGCGTTTATCCAAGGCGCCTAAAGAATCGGCCACATTTTTGGTTACCACGATGATCACATCCTTGTTTGCCTGGTTATCGGTAAAACGGCCAACCACTTTAGCATAAGTGGTCAGGTTAGTCATTGGATTGGTTATTTTAATAACTGTGCCAATTGGCGCAGTGCGGTGCAATACTAATTTTTTATTAGGGTCAAGGTCGGCATCATCTATCCAGCTGGCTACGCCTTTTTCGTCTTTTTCATACAAACCATAGTGGTTGGCGTTAAATTTTGTGGCGTTGGCGCTATCGGCAGCTACCACACTTGTGGTGTTTTGTTGCGCAACCGGGGTTGCTGCAGGAGGAACTGGAGCTGCTCCCTGGCCGGCACGTACTTTAATTACCTGGCCCGGCGATAATGTTGTTGATGTTAAACCGTTTATTTGGGTAATATCTTCTACGGTAGTACCAAAACGTTTGGCTATTGAATATAGGGTTTCACCAGCTGATACCTTATAATTCTGAGTAGGCACATTGCTTGTGGTAGCAACAGTTTGTTGCGGCTGGGCCGCAGGTTGTTGTTGAACAGGCTGCTGTACCGGTATCGGCGGATTTGAGCGCTGCTGAGGCTTAACCACTACTACCTGCGGTTTTTGCGGTGTATTGTATGATGACTCTAAAAAAGGCCTGTCGGTTGGTACTTTGATGATGACACCAATTTGCATGGTTGCGTTATTATTAAAGGCCATAATCTCTTTCGGGCTCACTTTATATTTACGGCCTAAAGAGTAATAGTTATCTTTTGGGTCTACCTTGTGCAGGATAACTTTTTTGCCATCCTTGTTTTCCACGCCGATAGAGTCGCGCAGGGAGTTAGCAAAAACAGCGGTTGTTGATAATAACAGAAGCGTAACGAGCAGTAAAATCCTAAATTTCATAATAAATTATAATCCTTAATTTATAAGCTTAAAACTTTTAATTCGGTCTTGTTTTTAATATAGATCAAGCGGTTTTTATGTAATATAAACGCCTCCGGTTGTAACTTTTGTATATCAGTATTCAATAAATCTTCGTATACTTTAACCGATCCATCCATTACGTACAGATATTGTTTTAACACCCCCGCCTGCAAAGTGTGCAAAGATACAATTCTGAAATTATTGTACTCCAGATAATGCACACTATTTCCAAAAACCGAAAAGGTAAGCAAATCGTGCGGCAAAGTTTCAGGTAAAACCATGCCTGGGACAGTAATATTGCTTTTTATACCGGGCAAAACAGTTGGTTCATATAAGCGTGTTACGGCTCCTGTTTTAACATCTGCTAAATAGATTTTTTTTGGCTGGATCTGGGTATCGTAAAGTATTGGCCCTTTAATGGTTAGGTGATCGAACGCCTGGTTGTAATTGGTCCATAATACAGTTGCATCAGTATCAATGGCGGTAATCCCGCGATGTGTTGGCCCGCTTGCCGACTGGTAATTATGTAAAAGCAACACACCATCAAAAGCGGTTTCTATCCCGGTAAGCCAGCGTTCGGAGGTGACAAGATCCTTGAAATTTAAATTGCCTGTATTCAGATCTATCGATGAAAAACTCACCTGTTTTTCGGCTTCGTTACGGATCTCGATGAAAATTGTGTCGGTAATTTCATCAATTTCCATCCGCCAGATGTCCCCGTTAAATTGCTGAGCTATGTAAGGTTGATGCACTGTCATAAAAGGTAAAAGTAGGTTTATTAATCATATTTCAGCTTAAATTTGTGAAACAAAGCCCGATGTATACGGGTTTTTTTATGGCACAATTATCATATTATGAAAGCTGAAAAAATTAGTTTAAAAGAAAAAGAAGTAAAACCTGTTGTAGATCATTTGAATGATCTGCTGGCCAATTATCACATCCATTACCAAAAGCTGCGTGGTTGCCACTGGAATGTTAGAGGCGAAAGCTTTTTTACGCTGCACGTTAAATTTGAAGAATTATATACCGAAGCTTTGGTTACCATTGATGAGCTTGCGGAGCGTATTTTAACCCTGGGCAAATCGCCATACAGTACTTTTGCTGATTATATTAAAACGGCCAGGTTAAAGGAGATTGATACCATCGGCATGAAAGATACTGCGATGGTTAAAGCTTTGGTTGATGACATGGCTGAACTAATTGAGATAGAACGCGAAATATTAGAGATCACTGCTGATGCCGGCGATGACGGTACCAACGATATGGTGAACCGTTTTATGCAGTTTAAAGAGAAAAATACCTGGATGCTGCGCTCGTTTATTAACGAGGATTAATTAGCATACTATTAAAATGTCATTGCGAAAAACGAAGCAACCGGATGCTATACAGGTCAAAATGCACAGTTCGCGATTGCTTCGTTCTCGCAATGACATTGTTTATTTATTCTCCAGCCGGGAAATCCGCACCTGTGGTAGTATCTTCCCACGCATCAAAATCTTTTTTCAAAACTTCCAGTTTATTGCGTGCACCCTTTAGGGCAGCAACGCCTAACAACAAGTGCAACGGCGGATTTGCTGATTCAACTGCTACAACAATTGCTTTTGCGGCGCGAACCGGATCACCGGCTTGTTTGCCACTCACATTGCGGATGTTGTTTTTGTTGGTCTCAGCGGTATCTTTGTAATCATTAATTACAATTTTGCTGTTATTGGCTGATCTTCCAGCCCAATCCGTACGGAAACCACTTGGACAAACCACGGTAACTTTGATGCCCAATGGCGCAGTTTCTTTAGACAATGCATCCGAGAAACCGTCAACCGCGAATTTAGTCGCGTTGTAGTAACCCACCGCAGGAAAACCTACTAAACCGCCAATAGAAGCGATGTTAACGATATTGCCGCTACGTTGTTTACGCATTAGCGGTAATACAGCTTTGGTCATGTTGGCTAAGCCCCAGAAATTGATCTCGAACATGCGACGGACTTCATCGTCTTCGCTTTCTTCTATCGCGCCAAAATAGCCTATACCGGCATTGTTAACCAATACATCTATCTGCCCGAAATTTTTAATTGCTTCATCAACTGATGATTTGATCTCGTCTTCCTTAGTTACATCCAGTTTTACCGCGATGGCTGTATCCGGGTAATCTTTGGTGATGTCTTCAACATCCTCAGTTTTGCGCGATGCGACCACTGCTTTGTGGCCCGATTCCAATACGTGTTTGGCAAGTTCGCGCCCAAACCCGGTGGAACAGCCTGTTATAAACCATACTTTGCTCATAGGTGATTTTATTTGTAATTAAAATAACAACACAGGAGCAAAATGTTTGTCAGGCCAAATACATTTTGATAATTATAAAAGAGGAATAATGCTATTTATAAGCTGATATAGTAGAAGTTTTTATGCTTAATAAGAATGTTTTGCCAACAGCTATTTTTACGCTTTTATCCTGCAGGATAGCCTTGATCGCTTCGTCTGATCTTAACGCTTCGTAAAGGTCGCGGGCTACGGGAGCGCCGCTTAAGCTGGTAGTAGCTTTACCGTTTTCAATAGTGATGCTGAAAGTATAACCTGATTTACCGCGATCTCCGGCTGATTCAAAATCTGTAATGTTCAACTTGAAGCTCTGATCTTCGGTCAAACTTCTTTTTAAATGCAGGCGAATAACCGGGAGATATTTTTTCCAGGTTTGTAGGTAAGTTCTTTCTTCCATGTAGGGTGTAAAGGTATAATTAAAAATAAGGATTGCAGGATAAACCACCCTTTTTAATCCAAAAGCTACACTTGTTTTTAATATAAGGTTAACAATCAGGCAAATGCGATACTACTCTTCGTAATTTTCAATCATATCCGAGCTGCGCATTTCGGCTTGATCAGGATTTTTACCGGCATCGCGTAAACCTTGGCGCTGGTGCAGTAAGTCCCAGTATTGGTCAAGCTCTAACTTGATCTTGTGCAGTTCCTTTACGTCGTTATCGCTTAAGTTTTCTTTGCCGTATAATTCCTGCTCGCGTTCAGTTAATGCTTTAATGTGCGACATTGCCGCGCCGTCGTTTGATGGATTGCTCATAATAGATGTTTTGTGAATTGCTAAGATAATTACTTGCTTTGAATAGGTTGCACATATTTATTAAAGATAGTTTAACTTTGATAACCAACTACCTAATTATGCGTTCAGAAAAAAAATGTGGACTTACAAAGTTTGCCTTATTAGGAATATCGTTAATATTTAGTCACAGTTTAAACGCTCAGAACACAGTAGTTAAAACTTCAGACGGATACATAAAGGGCGTTGCAGAAAATCAATCGATCGTTTTTAAGGGTGTTCCATACGCTCAGCCGCCGGTTGGCAACCTGCGTTTTAAAGCCCCGCAAAATCATGCACCGTGGACTGATACACTTTTGTGTGATAAATTCGGTAGTATCTCTGCGCAATATGTCGGCGCGCAGAAAAAAGTTATCGGCAGCGAAGATTGCCTGAGCCTGAATATCTATCAACCCGCAAATCATCCAGCAGGAAAAATGCCTGTGCTGGTTTGGATCCACGGCGGCGGTATGACCAACGGTGCAGGCAAAGGTAATAACGGGCATGCATTTTCGGATAACGACGGCATCATCACTATCACTATAAATTACCGTTTGGGCGCTTTCGGTTTTACTTATTTGGGTGATGTGAATAAAGCCTACGCAACATCAGGCAACAACGGCTTGCTGGATTGTATTATGGCACTTAAATGGATCAAACAAAACATCATTGCATTTGACGGCGATCCATCCAAAGTAACTGTAATGGGCCAATCCGCCGGGGCTAAATTGGTGAGTGCAATTTATGTTAGTCCGGCGGCTAAGGGATATTACAGCCAGCTGATTATTGAAAGCGGGGGAGTACAGTGCATACGGGACAGCAGTACAGCTAAATCGATCAGGAAAAGGATGTTGGATAGCTTATCGGTCAATAACGCGTCTAATCTGTTTGGGTTATCCACCGAAAAAATAATAGAAGCTGAGGGCAAAGTTATAAGCAGGCAAGGCACCAATTACTTCGGGCCGGTTAATGACGGCTTAATTATTACCGGAGACCCTTATCAATATATCAATGAGCATGGTAGCCCCAAGGTCAGGGTACTTATCGGTACCACAAAATATGAAAGCCTGTTATTTATGTGGGGCGATAAACGGCTCTATCGCCCAGATAGTATTGTTTTAAAAGGATGGTTCGGCGATAACTTTAAGCAGATTTTAGCTGCTTATCAAATGGCTTTAACACACAACACGCCGGATTCCGCCGCTATAAAGGTGTTAACGCAATACATGTATCAAATGCACAGCTACCGCTTCGCAGCTGAACTGGCGCAGGATGGCAACCCGGTTTGGAAATACCGATTTGACTACAATAAGAATGGCGGCAGCGCTACCCATGGCGGCGAATTATCTTATGTATGGTATATGCCCGAACATGCTAAACAGGTAGATTCACTTTTGGCGTTGCAGGTACACAGCGCATGGGTGAGCTTTATAAAGGGGGAGGATAACATTAAAATAGGCGACCAGCTTTGGCCGAATTATAATACCGAAACACGGCCTGTATTTGTATTGGACAAATCGCCTTATATCAACAATTTAAAGCACGTTTATAATGATCCTTCGTTTCCGTCGGGTTGTTTTTTGTTAAAGTGATGAGGTAATTTGCATTGAGTTTAAATAGTTGTACATGAGTTATTTAGTTGAAAAATAATTTGCACAATTGTGTAACATTTCCGTTATATTTATATAACCAATATATAACACCATGAAATCGTTGATGCAAATTAAGATTTGGGGTGAAAACCATCCTAAATGGGTTGATTATTTAAGAATAATTCTTGGACTGATACTGATCTGGCGCGGTGTATCATTCCTGATGAACCTTGACCTGCTCGACCTCTACCTGAAACAAACCGGGGTTGATGATATTTTAGGCTTATCTATTTCTATAAACTTCCTGGCACAGCTTATTGTGATCCTGAATATTTTTGGCGGCATCTGCATAGCGCTGAATATTTACGCGCGCATGTTTTCGCTGTTTAACTTACCTGTAATACTTGGCGCCGTCTTTTTTGTGAACATGCGGCAAGACGGTTTCAATCCGCATAGCCAATTCTGGATACCGTTAGTGGTGCTGGTGTGTATTGTAAGCTTTTTATTCTTAGAGAATAAACAACCTGTTGTTGAACACAGCACAGAGAACGCATCGGTATAAATATATTGAACGGAAAAACGCCTGCAATGTAATTTGAATTGGAATGGCGATATAGCTAACAAAATTCTATATTTGCACAACTATTGTTCCCGTAGTTCAATGGATAGAATTGCTGATTCCGGTTCAGCTGATATGAGTTCGAATCTCGTCGGGAACACGCCTAATCAAGTCAAAATTCAAAAAGCTTTTCTATATTTAGAAAAGCTTTTTTTGTGAATTCCCGCAAAGTCTCTAAGCAGTGTCCGACGGGTATCTCGGAGAGTACCCTGCGAAGACTAAAACTATAAGATCTTTAATGTTTTTAAAGTAATATTATTCTCTATTTTTACAACATGGATCAAAAAAGTGATAAGTTGAAACAAGCAAAGGTTATTTTCATACCTAACCTTATGCTAACTGTGTGGGCTTTTGTTGTTGTAATAAATTCCTTTAAAAGCCACATCGAATGGAAGATGATACTTGCTCCTGTGGGATTTAGTGGCTTGCTAATTATAACCACATTATTATTTTTTAAGATTATTAAACTTCAGAGGTAATAGCTATAATAGCTTCCCTGGTTAGCCTTCTCAGGTTCTCTCGGAGAGGAACCTGAGAAGGCAGGAATAGCAGTGTAATTTATATTTACAGTTCCCGCAAGAATCCTTTGCTATATCATATTAGAAATATCCTGTATAACGCTGTCCAGCCCTTTGGCGCTATCCATCAGCATTTGGATGATACTTTGTACGTTGGCGTCCATTTCCATAGTGCTTAATATATTGGCAAGGCCCATAATATTTGCTAAGGGCTTACGTATAACATGTGATTGTAAAAGGCCGATCTCTGTCAGCTTATTATTTTGCGTTTCTATTTCTGTTTGTGCATTAGCAAGTTCAAACCGAGACTGCACGTAATCTGTAATATTATAACCAATACAATAAATGCCTAAAGGTTGGTTTTGGTCGTCAAACATAGCTTGCATTTCCCATTGGGTAATCACAAAGCCACCTTTACCGTCGTGTTTACGCAAAGTAGCCGGAAAAAGCCTTCCCGGGTTTTGAAAACATTTCATACCAACTTCGGCGCAAATACGTATGTCATCGGGATGAAGCGTAACAGAAAACTGTTTGCCCAGCAAGGAATCCTTTACAAAATCAAAATTCTTATCATAATTATCACTTACATACATATAGTTACTATCCATGCCTATCGCGATGGTATAGAAAAAACTACTGTTTTTGAGAAGCTTATTGGTTTCTGTGAAATGGTTCATTTGCCGTAAAAATATGAAATTAATAATTCACAATACTTGAAATTTGTTTTCAAAATTTTACCAAATGCTTTAAGTTCTTGCAGATTCATATATAAAGCCCTGTGTTTATTTTGCTGGTGCAAGCGTTATGCGTGTGCTTAAAGCTATGTATTAATTGCCCCAATTAAACCCGGCCTTCACCAAATGAATGATACCGCCGGATGCGATCTGCAACCCTACACAAAAGATCAAGAATGCCATTACCCGGTTGATGATCTCCTCATTATGGGTGCCGATATAGCTGATCAAACGGTTGGTATTCAGGTAAAATATGAATATGAGTAAGCAAATCCCGATCACCGAAATAAATAATGCACCCATATTGACCAGATAGATCGAAATGTCTTTATCCGCGCTTTGCGCGCTCAGGGTAAAAAGTACGGCAATGGTTCCTGCGCCGGCTGTGATGGGGAAAGTTATCGGATAAAAAAGCTTATTCTCCAGCTCCTTTATCTTTTCCAGTTCTTTACTGCTGCTGGCTTTATCTTTTTGAGCATCAGTATTGTTGGACGAGAGAAACTCCCATCCTATTTTGCAGATCATGATCCCGCCTGCAAGCTGGATGATGGGTATTGACAAACCAAACAATTCCAGAATCCAATGACCTACAAACAGCGTTACGGCGCAAATAATAAAGGAGTAAAAGGTGATCCGCTTTACCGCGCTTAATCTTTCCTTACGGGTCAGATCCGAGAAATAAGGGCTCAAAATAAATGCCGTCCCCAGGGGATTAACCACTGGAAAAAGTGCCACAAACCCAATAAAAATAAGATGTATAAAGGTGTTGAAATGTATAGGCATGTTGAGATCAGTTGGTAGATGCGTTAAAAATACAAAATAACGAATTAACTATTCGATCTTAAAAATATCGATCTGTTGATGAGGCTCGGTTGTCGCTATATGGCATTGATAACGCTTATCAATATTTAAGGCTTTTAAATGATACAGGATGTTATCATCTATCAAACTCTCGCCCGATACATCAATGGAATCCAACGCAATATGAAAACCGGTACCTATTGCTTTTAACACAGCTTCCTTACGCGTCCAATAGTAATAAAACTCGCTGATCGGGTCTGAACTGCTGTTGATGTGTTCCCATTCATTTTGAGTGAAATAGTTGGTGTAGTTAGCGAGGTCTATCGGTTTAAAAAGTTCTATATCGATGCCAATCTTGCCTTTATCCGTACCGCAGCAAATCACTAAATTTCCGGAGTGGGATATATTAAAATCAAATCCGGCGTTAAAATAGGGCTTGTGGTATTGGTTGTACAATAGATTATCTAACCGGGTGTTTATGTCGAATTTGTTTAAGAGATTTTGTAAGAGCAACTTACCCGTAATAGATAATTCCCTGTCGGAAAGATATTTTTTATTTAACACATCCGGTTGCAAATTTTCAGGCAATAGCTGTAGTTTCGCACCAAGTTTTTGGTCGTCCCATAGGTCATTTATTTCACTATAGAGGCAAATCATCATAACCAAATATAACAGCAGCAAATGTAATAGAAGAGTTACGTGTTTATTAAATAAACCTATAAACCTTAGCCTATTTATTTTGTCATACAGACACAAATTCCAGTTATGAACTCATTAAGTATTGCCTTAGGCGATGACCGCCCCGATCTGATCAGGGAAGAAACGCTTTCGGACATTTTTAAAGCCTCAGCAAAACAATACCCCGATAAAACCGCCCTGATTTTTCATAATGAGCAATTAACTTATTCGGAATTAGATGCCTGGAGCGATAGAATTGCATCGTTCCTGATGAAAAAAGGCATCGGCCGCGGCAAATCCGTAGCCATCTGGTGGAAACGTGGTTTAGAGCTACATATTGCTATATTGGGTATTATAAAGGCAGGCGCTGCCTATGTACCTATCGACAGGGAAATGCCTGCCGAAAGGGTTGAAGTGATTTTAGAAGAAGTTGGCGCTTCGGCCTGTTTCAGTATGGATCAGTTAAACGCTAATTGCCCGATATTTCAGATCCCTAAACAGTTCGGAAAAATAAAAAATGACGCTGCTAACCCACTCGAATTACCCGAAGGACCACAACCCAACGATTGCGCTTATGTGCTTTACACTTCAGGCAGTACAGGCAAGCCGAAGGGTATTCCCATCAGTAATAAACAAATTTGCCACCTGGTAAGGGCCGAGCAAAGTGTATTTAATATTAAGCCAGAGGATAAGGTTTACCAGGGTTTCTCGGTATCGTTCGATATGTGGTGCGAGGAAACCTGGATGAGCTATTTTGCCGGTGCCACTATGTGGATTGCAGACAATACCACCTCGAAAGCCATTGACGAATTAGGTGATACGCTAAAAAAGGAAAACATAACCATTTTGCATGCTGTGCCAAGTTTATTGGCGATTATGGAAAACAGTATACCATCACTGCGATTAGTAAATGCCGGTGGCGAGGCTTGTACCCAACAGGTTTTAGCCAAATGGGCAAAGCAGGGGATCAAATTTTACAACAGTTACGGCCCTACAGAAACTACGGTAACAGCCAGCATAGCTAATTTAACGCCGGGCGATGATATCGTGATCGGGCAGCCATTGCCAAATTATAATATGGCCGTTGTTGACGAAAACCTAAACCCGGTCCCTTTCGGCGAGCAGGGCGAATTGGTGATCTCCGGTCCGGGGCTTTCATCAGGCTATGTGAAATTACCGGCCTTAACTATCGAAAAATTTATACCCAAACCCGCAAGTCTTGCTCAATTGCCGGGCGATAGGATCTACCGCACCGGTGATGCCGCTGTAATGGATGCTGATGGTAATATAGATCTGCACGGCCGTTTGGATGACCAGATCAAGCTGCGCGGCTACCGTATTGAATTGGGTGAAATAGAAACTGTGCTAAATACCATAACCGGTGTAAGGTCTGCTGCCGTTGCTGTAAAAAAGGATAGCATAGGGCAGGAGCATTTGGTTGGTTATGTGGTGATGGAAGATGAGGTTTGCATTGAGGAAAACCTGTTCAGGGTTGACCTGGCGAGGTCATTGCCATCATACATGGTGCCGGATACGATCGTCACACTAAAGGATATGCCGCGCATGCCAAGCGGCAAGATAAACCGCAAGGGATTGCCTATACCGAATGTGTTTGCAGAAACTGGCGCGCAAGAGGCGCTTGACCTGAACGCTCCTGTGCATGACAGGATCATGGTGGTTTTACATCGCGTTTTCCCGAACAAAACCATCGCGCCATCAATGGACTTTTTCGATGACCTGGGAGGCCACTCTTTACTGGCAGCGGGTTTTGTTTCGCAATTACGCAGGGATGCCGGTTTGCCGCACGCATCGTTAAAAGATATTTACATGCACCGCCCATTAAGTAAATTAATTATCGAATGGGACAAAGAGCGAACCACGCAGAATATCCGTACAAAAACACATCAAAATGTGCCTTTTTTACGCCATATCAGCTGCTGGCTTGCGCAAAGTGTTGCTGTTTTAGTGATCTACGGCTTATTCGCTTTCCAGATATTCATCCCTTATTTAGGCTATTACTATGTAAACCAGGAAACGGATAGCGTGTTGTACTCCATAATAACTTCTTTAGTGTTATTTGCTGCTATCCCGCCATTATTCACCGTGCTTTGTATCAGTACCAAATGGCTGGTTATCGGTAAAATGAGGGAGGGTGATTATCCCTTATGGGGCACATATTATTTCAGGTGGTGGTTTGTAAAAACCATGCAGCGTTTATTGCCTGCACAGTTTTTGAACGGTACGCCGCTCTACCCGGTTTATTTAAGTTTGTTGGGAATGAAGATTGCGCCCGACGCTCAGCTCAGCGATTTTTATTTTGGTGCCGAGGATTTGATAACTATTGGCAGCGATGCAAGCCTCAGCTCAAAGGTAACACTCAATAATGCTTACGTTGAGGATGGCCTGCTCAAGCTACGCTCAATAACTATTGGCGAGCATGCTTACATTGGCAGTAACGCCATTATCTCAGGTGGTACTGTGATTAAAGACTGGGGCGAATTACAGGATCTGAGTCACCTGCAGTCCGGTAAAACAATTGCTGAGGGCGAGGTTTGGCAAGGAAGCCCTGCAATACTTAAAGACAAAAAAAACATTGAAGATCTGCCGCAGCCGCTTTTTGTTTCTGATGCTGTTAGGAGAAAATATAAGCTTACGTTTTTGTTGTCGATACTGGTTTTTCCATTTATCATCCTGATCCCTTTATTACCAACCATTATCGAGATCAATAAGCTGGATAATGCGGCATCCGACTACGATTTTACTTATATGATTGGTGCACCTTTACTGGCATTGCTATACATTATCTTATTTACAGCTGAAACCGTGATCATAACCCGCATCTTACAACGGGATGTTAAACCAGGCAAATATCCTATCTATAGCCCATTTTATGTGCGAAAATGGTTTGCAGATCAGTTATTGTCATTAAACCTCATCGTAATGCACCCCATATACGCTACTGTATTTGTATCGGGATTCTTCCGTTCGCTTGGTGCAAGAATTGGTAAGGGTACTGAAATCTCAACCGCAAGCAGCGTTACCCATCCATTACTCGAAATAGGCGACGGCGCTTTTGTTGCCGATGCAGTTACTTTGGGCGAGGCTGATATCCGCGGACAGCAATTGGTGTTAAGCAAAACTACCATAGATAACTACAGCTTTGTAGGCAACAGCGCGCTTATACCGCAAGGCTATCATCTGCAAGGCAATATGTTGATCGGTGTGCTCTCCACACCGCCTGATGAGCAGCAAATGACAGATAATACTGCTAAAGATTGGTTCGGTTCGCCGGCTATCCCGCTTCCGCGCCGGCAGGAGAGTAATTTATTTTCGGATAAATTGACCACGAAACCAACGAAGCTGCGCTATACCGCTCGTGCCATAGTGGAGTTTATCCGTGTGATTTTGCCGGAGAGCGCTATCATTTGTTCGTCTATACTATTCATAGCCTATGGACACGATTTGGTGACACAAGAGCCATTATGGAAGATCATTCTATATTTCCCGTTCTATTATCTTTTTTACATGGGCTTACCGGCATTCCTGTTAACGGTGCTGTTGAAATGGTTGTTTGTCGGCAAATACAAAGCCAGGCAAAAACCGATGTGGACATGGCATGTGTGGCGCAGCGAAGCGATCACCTCTACCTACGAAGCATTGTCTGTTCCTTTTATGCTTGATTTCTTGCGTGGTACACCTTGGTTGCCGGTACTAATGCGTTTATTAGGTTTAAAAACCGGCAAACGCGTGTTTATGAATACTACCGATGTTACCGAGTTTGATATGGTAAGTATTGGTGATGATAGCGCCTTAAACGAAGACTGCGGACCGCAAACCCACTTGTTTGAAGACAGGGTGATGAAGGTTGGCCCGATAAAAATTGGCTGCCGTAGTAGTATTGGCCCCGGAACTATCATTTTGTATGATAGCGAGATTGGCGATGACACCCGCATTGAAGCACTTTCATTGGTAATGAAGGGCGAACGCCTTGCTCCCGGAACAGATTGGACAGGCAGCCCGGTTAAACCGCTGAATAATTAAAAGACTTGCGTAACTAATTTATCGGGGTAATCGAGCTTCTCGCTTTTTCTAAGGCCGTTTACAATAATATGTACGATATTTATTTCATCATCAAATAAATTCTGTAATAAACTTACCTGCACGGTAACTTTTTGCGGTGCAGGTATTGCATCTGATTCCAGGTATACATCGGTGGCCTCGCGGTTAATTTCAAAGCCGAGGTAATGCAGCGTTGCAGTACCCGCAGGTGTTTTTATGTCGAGGTTGGCAGCAATATATTTTTTCACCAGCACATCCATTGCTGCGTGCATATCTGCACGGGTAAGGTCAATTTTGCCGCCATACTGTTTAGCCAGTCCGGCTTCAAGGTCATCAGTAAACATAGTGCAGATCACCTGTAATTTACCATCCTTTTTGCTGTGTTCAATACTGGTAGTGCTTACATGGATAGGGTGCGGTAGAGGCTTGATTATGCTATTTGCCATTGCAAAATTCGCGACCAAAATGTAACAATATAATGCCGTTTGAAATTTAAATAAGCTCATGAATGGATGCTTGTTGTATAAATAAGCTAAAGGCGTTAAATTTAGAACTTTTAACCCCTCGTTGCAATGTCTGATATTGGTTTTTATTTTAAGATGGGCTGGGAGCACATCATCAGCAAAGATGCGCTCGACCACCAGTTGTTTATATTGGCCCTTGCCTGTGTATACACTGTAAAGGATATTAAACGCGTACTGATCCTGGTTACTGCCTTTACTATCGGGCATTCGCTTACCCTGGCCCTTTCGGTTTTGGATGTTATCCGTTTCTCCTCAAAATGGGTTGAATTCTTAATTCCGTGCACTATTTTCATTACAGCAGCAATCAACTTGTATCAAGTTGATTCAAAAGTTAAAAGTGAACGGATAAATTATTATTTTGCATTGTTTTTTGGTTTGATACACGGCATGGGCTTTGCAAACGCTATCCGCATTATGCTGGCACAGGATCAAACCATAGGCTGGGGCTTATTTGGCTTTAATATAGGTCTTGAGGCCGGGCAAATATTTGTAGTGGCTATTATATTATTGCTGTCTGTTTTCTTTTTGAATTATATGAAGGTAAACAGGCGCAACTGGGTTTTTTTCCTTTCTTCGGGTGTGTTCGCGCTCGCTTTGAAGATGGCATTGGAAAGGTTACCGTTTTAACTATTAACTGATCTTATTATATTATTGAACATGAGAAAGTTTTGTACTTTATCTATTGCTGTATTGAGTATCGCGGGTGCTGTATCCGCTCAGGATATTCAAAACAATCCCGGCAGCAACCACGGGAACAAGTTTGAGCAGTTAGGTACTATCCTGACAACCCCAAATGAGCAACGTACCGCCAGCGGTGCGCCCGGAACAAAATACTGGCAGCAACGTGCGGATTACAACATTAAATGCGACCTGGACGAAAAGAACCTGGAGCTGTCCGGTACGGAGACTATCACCTATTACAATAATTCACCCGATCCGTTGGATTATATCTGGATGCAGTTGGATGAAAATCAGCATAATAACTTTAACAACGCTAACTATCAAAACAGCTCTATAATGCCGGGCGGTGCCGGAACATTGGCTTTGGACAGGCTTGAACAGTCAAACGAGGACAATGGTTATGGAGATAAAATTTTAAGCATTACCGATGCTTTAGGTAAAACGCTGTCCTACACTATCAATAAAACCATGATGCGTATTGATCTGCCTGCGACGTTAAAGCCCGGCCAGCAATACATTTTTAATCTTAAGTGGACATATAAAATATCCGACAGGTTAAGCCTTGGCGGCCGTGGTGGTTATGAGTATTTTCCGGGTGATGGAAACTACCTGTTCACCATGACGCAATGGTACCCGCGCCTGTGCGTATATAGCGATTTCCAGGGATGGCAAAACCACCAGTTTACAGGCAGGGGCGAGTTTGCTTTAACCTTCGGTAACTTCCATGTGCAAATGACTGTTCCTGCAGATCATATCGTGGGTGGTACAGGGCAATGTATAAATTACAGCGCTGTATTATCACCAAAACAATTGGCGCGTTATAACAGGGCCAAAACATCAAATGTGCCTGTACAAATGGTGACGCTTGATGAGGCTAAATATGCGGAATTACATCCATCTACAGCCAAAAAAACCTGGGTTTTCCAGGCAAATAATGTCCGGGATTTCGCATGGACATCATCACGTAAATTCATTTGGGATGGTATGGGACAAAAGGTTGAAGGCAGCCCAAATACGGTTATGTGCATGAGCTATTACGGCAAAGAAGCATACGGCTTATACAGCAAGTTCTCCACCCGTTTGGTTGCACATACGGTAAAAACCTATTCAAGCATTACATTCCCTTTCCCATACCCGGTGGCGCAAAGTGTTGAAGCATCAAACGGTATGGAGTACCCGATGATCTGCTTTAATTACGGCCGTACCGAAAAGGATGGTACATACAGCGAAAGCACCAAAAATGGTATGATAGGTGTGATCATTCACGAGGTTGGGCACAACTTTTTCCCGATGATCGTAAACAGCGACGAGCGCCAGTGGACCTGGATGGATGAGGGCTTAAACTCTTTTGTTGAATACCTGACCGAAGAGCTTTGGGATAACAAATACCCAAGTAAAAAAGGCGCGGCATATACCATAGTCGACTACATGAAACTGCCTAAAAATGAGTTAGAGCCTATCATGACCAACTCTGAAAATATTGTTCGTTTCGGGCCTAACGCTTATACCAAACCGGCCACCGGGCTTAATATTTTGCGTGAAACCATTATGGGCCGTAAGTTATTTGACTTTGCCTTTAAAGAATATGCGCGCCGTTGGGAATTTAAACACCCAACCCCGGCTGATTTCTTCAGAACGATGGAAGATGCCAGCGGCGAAAACCTGGATTGGTTTTGGAGAGGCTGGTTTTACGGAACCGACCCGGTTGATATCTCGCTCGACTCGGTTAAAGTCGCCAAGGCTGACCTAAACGACAGGCGTGCGGACCGTGAGGAAAGAAGGCAATCCGTTGCTGCCGCCAAACTTGCCGCTCCTGCTGTTAACAGTTTTGATGATATTTCTAAGGTTAGAAACAGGGAAGACAAGAACATTAAGTTTTATGTTGATCAGGACACTGCTGTACACGATTTTTATTACAAATATGATCGTGGCTTATCAAATGTTGATACCGCGAAATTTAACGGGATGATCAAATCGCAGACGCCTCCGCAGCATGCCCCCGCAGAAGAACTAACCGATGAGGAACGCCAAAAATATGCAGGTAAATATTTTTACGAGCTAAACTTTAGCAATAAAGGAGGTATGGTTATGCCAATTATTGTGGAGTTTACTTTTGTTGACGGAACCAAGCAAATCGACCGTATTCCTGCCCAGATCTGGCGCCTGAATGAAAAGCATTGTTCAAAATTCTATGTTCAGGATAAAGAAGTAGCGTCGATCAAACTGGATCCAATGCGCGAAACTGCCGATATTGACGAAACCAATAACTATTGGGGTAAACTACCGTCACCGTCAAAGTTCGAGATCTTTAAACAGAAATTGGGCAACGCTGCTGCACGCGGGCAATCTACAGGTGCTATTAATCCTATGCAGGTGTCAGGCAGTTCAAATAAATAAAGATAAATTCATACATAGAGAAGGCCGGTAGTTTATGCGACCGGCCTGCTCAGTTTTATTTTTTTATGGTTATACGTTAAACCTGAAGTGCATGATGTCGCCATCCTCAACTATGTAAGTTTTGCCTTCAACAGCCAGCTTACCGTTCTCTTTGATAGCGGTTTCAGATCCGTTGAATTTCACAAAGTCTTCGTATTTAATAACCTCGGCACGAATAAATCCTTTTTCAAAATCGGTATGGATAACACCGGCAGCTTGTGGGGCTGTAAAGCCTTTGGTAATAGTCCAGGCACGTACTTCCTGCACACCTGCGGTAAAGTAGGTAGCTAGGTTTAACAAGCTGTAAGCAGACTTGATCAGTTTGTTTACACCTGATTCAGTTAAACCCAGATCATCCAAAAACATCTGGCGCTCTTCGTATGATTCTAATTCAGCAATTTCCGATTCTATTTGTGCAGATATGATCAATACCTGTGCATTTTCATCCTTTACAGCTTCCTTTACCTGCTCTACATAAGTGTTGCCGGTGTTAACATCACCTTCGCTAACATTACAAACGTACATTACAGGTTTTGCGGTAAGCAGCCATATATCAGCAATATATTCCTGGTCTTCTTCCGCAACAGGCGCTGTACGCGCTGATTTGCCTGAAAGCAGGTGGTTTTTATAAACCGTTAAAACATCATAAGTTTTTTTAGCTTCTTTATCGTTACCTACTTTGGCAGCTTTTTCAACCTTCTGGATCTTTTTTTCTATTGAATCAAGATCTTTCAACTGCAATTCAGTATCGATGATCTCCTTGTCACGGATAGGATTAACCGAACCATCAACATGGATCACATTGTCATTATCAAAGCAACGTAAAACGTGGATGATGGCATTGGTTGAACGTATATTAGCCAAAAACTGGTTACCCAAGCCTTCGCCTTTGCTGGCGCCCTTTACAAGGCCCGCGATATCAACTATCTCAATAACATTAGGAACAATGCTTTTCGGATTTACGATCTCGGTTAATTTTGTCAAACGCTCATCCGGCACGGTAATTACGCCAACATTTGGCTCAATAGTACAAAACGGAAAGTTTGCCGCCTGTGCCTTAGCGTTAGATAAGCTGTTAAAAAGTGTTGATTTACCCACATTCGGCAAACCTACTATACCACATTGTAATCCCATATATTATTTTAGTATCAAGCAGTTAGTATAAAGACATACCAACTTTATATTGTTTTATTCTTTTCGGGCGCAAAGATAACAGAAAAAACGGCCTTGTTATTCGAAAAATTAAACCCACTTTTGTCGACGTTTATAGCTAAGCAAAATTTAAAAACATGTAAAATTGAATTTATGGAAGATATGGTTGAAAAAGTAGAATTATTGCTGCAACAGAAGAATGATGCAGAATTAAAAAATTATCTGGACAACCTTAATATATCTGACGTAGAAGAACTAATTAGTGAGCTGCCGGAACATGGGCCTAAATTTATAGAAACACTCTCTGTTAAGCGTGCCGTAAACGTATTTCGTATTTTGGATTTTCATGCCCAGGAACGCATCCTAAAAAAGATATCCGGGAAAAAAATTGCTGAGATCATTAACGAATTACCACCCGATGACCGTACTTCTCTATTTAGCGATTTGCATGGTGATACCGTCTCCATACTTATTACGCACCTTTCAGCAGCCGACAGGAAGCAAGCTTTAGCATTATTGGGCTACGAAGAAAATAGCGTTGGCAGGTTGATGACCCCGGATTACATCAGTGTTAAGAGAACCTGGGATGTAGACCGTGTGTTAAAGCACATCAGGCAGTATGGTAAAAATTCAGAAACAATTGATGTAATTTATGTAATTGGCGATAAAGGTGTTTTATTGGACGATATCCGCATACGCGAAGTATTGCTGGCTGACCCGGAAACAAAAATCAGCGATTTGATGGATGGCCGTATGATCGCCTTAAACGCCGGCGATCCGCAGGAAGAAGCTATTAATACCTTCAGGATGAATAACCGCACTGCATTACCGGTAGTTGATAAGGAAAATGTACTGTTAGGTATTGTTACTGTCGACGATATTTTGTGGATAGCAAACGAAGAGTACACGGAAGACATACAAAAAATTGGCGGTACCGAAGCTTTAGATGAACCCTATTTAGATATCAACCTGTTTAAATTGGTTAAAAAACGTGTTGGCTGGCTCATCATCTTGTTTTTAAGTGAGATGCTTACCACAACAGCCATGCAATCCTACGGCGGCGAATTGCAAGCCGTAACCATGCTGGCATTCTTTGTTCCGCTAATCATTTCCAGCGGTGGTAACAGCGGGTCGCAGGCATCAACATTAATTATACAGGCTATGGCATTGGGCGAAGTTACACTTGCAGATTGGTGGCGTGTTATGCGGCGCGAAATACTCTCCGGTTTAATGCTGGGCGTTATCTTAGGTATAATTGGCTTTTCTCGGGTGGCGTTATGGACTACTTTTAGCAGCATTTACGGTGTGCACTGGTTGCTGATGGCCTTAACTGTATGTTTTGCTTTGATAGGTGTAGTGTTATGGGGATCGCTTGCAGGTTCAATGCTGCCTATTATTTTAAAGAAAATCGGGTTTGACCCGGCTACTTCATCAGCGCCATTTGTAGCTACATTAGTTGATGTAACCGGATTAGTTATATATTTTAATATAGCGATGATAGTTTTTGGTCCCGTAATGCATCACTGATAAAAATATCAAAAAAAACCTCCTGTTCAAAAAACAGGAGGCTACATAAATTATAATAAGTTTAGTTTGGGCTTATATTTCGAAAGAGAAATCTTCGTCAGCCGATGTTTTGGCTACTTCCGGGGTTTCGCTGAATTCGTAACGTTTCTCAATTACTTCCTGGTGATCTTTTATATATTCAACAGTTTCTTTTAATCCCTCAGCAAATTTCTCAAAGTCCTCTTTGTATAAAAAAATCTTGTGTTTGATGAAAACGCCGTCCTCTAAACGTTTTTTACTTTCTGTAATCGTAACATAATAGTCGTTTGATCGTGTTGCTTTTACATCAAAAAAATAAGTCCTTTTCCCTGCTCTTACCTTCTTTGAGAATACCTCTTCACGCTCTCTGTTGTCAAAATCTCCCATATAAAATCAATTGTAATTAGTTTGATTGGCATAAATATAAATAAATTTTCAATTTGCAAGTATTTAATTCAATATTATTGTAATAAATAGTTGCTTTAGTGTAAAATAATTCAGTCGTTTTTACGTTATCCAGCATTTATGCATTTTCTTCCTCTTCCAGCAATTGCTTCTCGTAAAGCTCAAAGTAGGTACCTTTTTGCTCCATCAGAAATTTGTGGTTACCTTGTTCAATAATCTGACCGTTATCCATCACTAATATCTTGTCGGCATTTTTTATGGTTGATATACGGTGAGCAATAATGATGCTGGTTTTGCCTTTCATTACGTGGCCAAGGTTATTCAGGATTTCCTCTTCAGTACGGGTATCTACGGCAGAAAGGCAATCATCAAACACCAATATCTGCGGTTGTTTAACAATGGCACGGGCTATGGAAACACGCTGTTTTTGTCCGCCTGACAAGGTTACGCCACGCTCACCAATTAACGTTTCAAAGCCTTTTTCCAACTCCATTATGTTTTTATAAACGGCAGCGTCCTTTGCAGCCTGCTCAACAACAGGCATGTCTAATACATCGGCACTGAAAGCAATATTATTGGCAATCGTGTCCGAAAATAAAAATACTTCCTGCGGCACAAAACCAATCTGGGAGCGATAACCTTCCAAATTATACTGTGTTAACGCTTGCCCATCAATCAATACTTCGCCACCTGTGGTATCGTACATGCGCATCAGTAAATTAGCTATAGTTGATTTACCCGAGCCGGTACGCCCGATAATAGCCACCATTTCGCCGGGGTTTACTTTGAAAGATACATCTTTCAAGGCTTGAATGCCGGTATCCGGATATTTGAAAGAAACATCATTAAATGTGATCTGTCCGCTGATGTTTTGTTTGGGCACTTTGGGCGATATGATCTCGGGTTGCTCATGCAGAAACTCGTTGATCCGTTTTTGTGAAGCGGCCGCACGCTGGATAAGCGAAGTTACCCATCCTAACGACATTACCGGGAAGGTAAGCATATTGAGGTACACAATAAATTCAGCTATGTTACCTGCGCTGATGTTGCCTTTCATCACCTCCACGCCGCCAACATAAATAATGACCACGTTGCTGATACCCACTAACAACAACATGGTAGGGTAGAACAGTGCCTGCACCTTTACCAATGCCATAGAGTGCGTTTTATAATGCTCGCTTTCATCAGCAAAGTTTTTGCGGACGAAGTTTTCACGAACATATGATTTGATTACCCGGATACCCGAAAAATTCTCCTGCACAAAGCTGGAAAGTATGGATAAGCGTTCCTGGATCTTTTCGCTGCGGAAATTGATGACGTTGTTGATGTAAAATATGATCACTACCAAAACAGGCAATGGTAATATTGAAAATATAGCTAAACGGGTGTTTACGGTGAGCATTAAATAAATCACCATGGCAAACAGGATGATCGTATTCATGCTGTACATAATCCCCGGCCCCAGGTACATGCGTACACGGGATACATCTTCGGTTACGCGGTTCATTAGATCGCCGGTGTTATGCCGGCGATAGAAAGCCAGTGATAGTACCTGGTAATGTGCATAGATCTCGTTTTTAAGATCATACTCAATATGCCGCGACATGAGGATGATAGTTTGCCGCATAAAAAACAAAAATAAACCCCGCACCAGCGATAAACCCAACACCACCAGCCCAAATAGTAATAAGCCAGATCCGAATATTTTGTAGATAACCTCCTGCCTGTTAAATCCGCTGAAAAGCTCATAAATGCTGATGTTATCGGCTACCATATCAAATGCCATGCGCACAACTGGGGCAAGCAAAACGCTAAATATATTCGAGATAACTACAAACAATATTCCCGGTATTAATCGCCAGCGGTATTTATAAAGAAATTTATTGAGGTAAGCGAGATCGTTCATAGTAAGTCTAAAGTCCATGGTCGATAGTTCATGGCCCCAAAGTTCAAAATTACATTAATCGATTTGATTTTTCAATTTAAAGATCATAGCATGACGCTATGATTATATCTATTGACCATCGACTATAGTCTATCGGCCAATACATTTTGTCACACCGAAAAAAACATCTACTTTTGCAGCAAGCCTTACGCTTAATAAAATGCCGCTCCAAAAATCAACCGAATCAATATTTAGCCAGCTTGAGGCGCTGGGGCATAAAAAAATTGTGTTTTGCAGCGACCCTGAGACGGGGTTGAAAGCTATCATCGCTATTCATGATACTACATTAGGCCCTGCTTTGGGCGGTACCCGCATGTGGGCCTATAAAACCGAAGAAGATGCTTTAAGCGACGTGTTAAGGCTTTCAAAAGCCATGACCTACAAGGCATCTATTAACGGTTTAAACCTGGGTGGGGGTAAAGCTGTGATCATTGGTGATTCACGCAGGGATAAAAACGAAGCATTGCTGCGCAAATTTGGTCGCTTTATTAAAAACCAGAACGGTGAGTTTATTACGGCCGAGGATGTAGGTACGAACCCGCGCGATATGGAATACATCCGCATGGAAACGCAATATGTTACCGGCATGCCCGAAAGCGTTGGCGGTAGCGGCGACCCGGCACCTGTAGCAGCACAAGGTGTTTTTATGGGGATGAAAGCTGCTGTAAAAGAGCTTTATGGCAATGATAGCTTAGCAGGCAAATCGGTTATTGTACAGGGTATAGGCCATGTGGGCGAGAATTTGGTGAAGATACTACGCGATGAAAAAGCCAAAGTATATATCAGTGATATTAACGAGGATCTGTTAAGGCAGGTAGCCAAAAAATACGGCGCGGAAGCCATAGCGCACAATAATATTTTTGACATTGACGCGGATATTTATTCACCTTGCGCAATGGGGGCAACCGTAAACACGCAAACCATTAATAAAATGAATTGCGCAATTATAGCCGGATCTGCCAATAACCAGCTGGAGGATGAGCAGGTTCATGGAGAAATGCTGCTTAAAAAAGGCATTCTGTTCGCACCTGATTACGTAATTAACGCGGGTGGGCTAATTAATTGTTATTCAGAGTTGATGGGCTTTACAAAAAAGCGTACCATGCAGCTTACCGAAAATATTTATGATGCAACACGAAATGTTTTAAAACTTTCTAAAGCCGAAAGTATTTCATCAATAGAAGCGGCAAATAAAATTGCAGAAAAACGAATAGCGGACATTAAAAAAGTAAAATCGTCATACTAATAATAAATAAATAACAACCGCCGGGATGTAGCCGGCAAAAAATCGTTCTTACAATTATGTTAAACAGAAGGCACCTAAGGGTAAAAGTATTACAGGCATTGTATGCTTTTCATCAAACAGACAGCGACATTAAAGTCCAGGAGAAAAATTTGCTGCAGAGCATTGATAAGGTATATGAAATGTATATCTGGATGTTATCGTTAATTTCAGAAGTAGCTAATTATGCCGAAATTGATGCCATTGAGCGCTCAAACAAACACATTAAAAGTGAAGAGGACAGAAACCCAAATCTGAAGATCCTGAGCAACCGTTTTATCACCACGTTAAATGATAATAAGGAATATCTTGTCGCTTTAAAAAAGTATAAAGTTGAATGGAGCTTTGAGCCTGAACTTGCCAAAACGCTTTTTATCGTTCTGAAAAACTCAACTGAGTATGCGGAATACCTGAAACATACCGGTGATACCATCCAAACTGATAAGGACATTATCAAATTCATTTTCAAAAAAGTAATTCTAAAATCATCATTAGCTGAACAGGTTTTTGAAGACATGTTTATTTTTTGGCCGGTTGATAAGGATGTATTGCAAGCTTTAATAGCCAAAACATTTAAGAATTTTGCATCTGAAGATGCTAAGCAAAATAAATTGGCCGAGGTTACCGGTAACTGGGAAGAAGACCGCGAGTTTATTGTGAATTTGTTTGAACAAAATATAAAGCACGATAAAGAATACCAAGAAATGATTGCTGAAAAAACGCAAAACTGGGAACCTGATCGTATTGCGATGATGGACACTTTGCTGATGAAGATGGCAATTACCGAGTTCCTTAACTTTACTTCAGTACCGGTTAAGGTTACTATTAATGAGTACCTGGAAATCTCAAAGGAATTTAGTACACCTAAAAGTAATTCATTTTTAAACGGTATCTTGGACAAGATTTTGATCGAGCTGAAGGCTCAGAAAAAAATAAATAAAATAGGACGGGGTTTAATAGAATAATGTCATGAAAAAACTTGTTTTAAGCATATTAGCAACAGGCATATTATTATCAGCTTGTAACCAGGCTGCAAAAACCGCAACCACAGCCGACTCATCTGCGGCTCAACCTGCAGCGGCAGGCGCATCAGCTACACCTGCCGGAAGTACGGTATCAGCTACAACAAGCAAAGGCCCGGTAATGAATTTTGACAAAGACTCGTTTGATTTTGGCAAGATAAAAACCGGCGATAAGGTATCCTACAGCTTTAAATTTACCAATACAGGCAAACTGCCGTTAATTATAACTAACGCGGTAGCAAGTTGCGGCTGCACAACGCCAAACTGGCCTAAAACGCCTATAAACCCGGGTCAAAGCGATTCAATAAAAGTTGTATTTAACAGCTTGGGTAAACACGGTCTACAGGATAAAATGGTTACCATTACTGCCAATACAAATCCTGCACAAAATGTTGTGCATTTGGTTGGCGAGGTTTTGCAGAAACAATAAATTTAATAAAATAACACATAAAATAAATCATGGCTACACAGCAAATTGTAATGCTGGTACTGATCGTAGTAGTATTTTACTTCTTCATGATCCGTCCGCAGGTTAAAAAACAAAAAGACCAGAAAAACTTTGTAAACGACTTGAAAAAAGGCGATAAGGTAGTTACTACCGCAGGAGCTCACGGTAAAATTGCCGAAGTTGGTGAGACGACTTTTTTAATTGAGCACGAAAGCGGACACAAAACCCGTTATGATAAATCGGCAATATCTTTAGATGCCTCAAAAGCATTGAACACGCCGGTTAAAGCTTAGTTGAGTTGAAAGTTGAATGTTCAGTGTTAAAAGTAACATTCAAATTAAATAAAAAGGTAAAAGATGGAGATTAAGGCATTTATTGGCTTTTAACTTTCAACTTTTACCTTTTAACTTTTTTAATAAATGGCAATAATAAAACTATCCGCTAATGAACAAAGGCGACTATCGGCATTTTTTACATGCCTGGTGCTGGCTGCTTTGGCGTGGTTATGTATTACATTGTCAAACCCGTATAATTACACCGTAAAAAGGGTGCTGAGTTATAAAAACATCCCGCAGAAGCGCTCTTTCCACTCTTTACAGTCAGATACAGTTGATGTTACCATTAAAGGTACCGGCTGGCAAATGTTGTATACTATGATGCATGGTAGCAGCAATGTTCTGTATGCTGATCTTAGTCCGCTTAGTAACGGCAATTATGTGGTACTCGGCTTGCAGCAAACTCAAATTGTAGATGGCGATGCAAACCACGAAGTGGTAAACTTTAACCCTGATACACTCTACTTCGATTTTTTAAATCGAATGGAAAAGCGCGTACCTATAAAATTATTGAGCCGTATCAGCTATCAGCAGCAATTCGCGCAGGCAAATAATCCTATTTTAAGGCCATCTTATATCAATATAGTTGGCCCAACCGAACGGCTTAATAAAATA
This sequence comes from Mucilaginibacter sp., assembly GCF_965225845.1. GTDB lineage: Bacteria > Bacteroidota > Bacteroidia > Sphingobacteriales > Sphingobacteriaceae > Mucilaginibacter. Next base: position 2,069,219 of record NZ_CBDDBL010000002.1, on the reverse strand, counting down.
ACCGAATGGGATACAGATTCGCTGATCGTAAAAAAGGCGAGTGAAACTATCCGAACCCGTGTAAACCTGCAACCTGTTAACGAGGGTAATATTACGATCTACCCTAAATCTGTTGATGTCGTTTATCCCATAGATGAGTTTACTGAGAAGACATTACAGATACCTGTAAAATTGATTAATAACAATGAGTTTTATAACGTAAATATGTTTCCGCAAAAGGTTACTGTTACTTTTGTAACCTCGTTAAGGCGTTATGCCGAAACCGACGAGGATTATTTTGAGGCTGAGGCCGACTTAAATTTATGGAAGAATAACGGATACAGTACCCTGCCTGTAAAACTTACCCGGATGCCGCCATTTTGTAAAATAATAAGTGTTAATCCGCAAAATATTGACTTCATTGTTAAAAAATAGAGATGCTTAAAATAGGAATAACCGGTAATATTGGCAGCGGCAAAACTACGGTAAGCAAAATATTCGGGGTATTGGGTATCCCTGTTTTTTATGCCGATGATGAGGCTAAAAAGGTAATGACCGAAGATGTTATCTTAATCAACGAGATCAGAGAAACATTTGGGAAGCAATCGTACTTTGAAGATGGGACGCTTAATCGTAAATACATAGCCGGTATAGTTTTTAATAATGAAGCTGAATTGAAAAAACTGAACAGCATAGTTCACCCGGCAACGTTTAGGGCTTTTGATGACTGGCAAAAGCGTTATACTGATGTGCCTTACCTGTTAAAAGAGGCGGCCCTTTTATTTGAAAGTGATTCGTATAAATTGTGCGATAAAACCATTATGGTTACAGCGCCTTTGGACATGCGAATAGAAAGGGTGATGCTTCGTGATGGGTTTAGCAAGGATGAAATATCAAAACGAGAATCCCGGCAGTTCAGCGAAGATAAAAAACTGGATTTAGCTGATTATTCCATTAAGAACGATAATACCGAATTGGTTATACCGCAGGTTTTGGCCTTGCATGAGCAATTTCTAAACATGAGGGCTTAACTCATTATGACAATTTAAGCGTCCACGCTTACAATCAACAAAATTCAAGCGTGGACGCTTGAATTGGCTTGTTATTTATAATGACTATCAAAGACGATTTTCTTTCTATCAATACAAACGGCATCTACTGTAAATATGGCGATTTTTACCTCGACCCTAAGCAGCCGGTTGCCAAAGCCGTAATATCCCATGCCCATGCCGATCATGCCATTAGCGGCAATACCGAAGTTTTTTGTACCGATGCTACGGCAGCTTTTATGCAGTTGCGGTATGGTAAAAACGCGGCAAATGTATTTAATATAGTTGGATATCATCAGTCGTTTACCATTAAAGGCGTTGAGGTTACTTTTGTCTCAGCCGGGCATATGCTGGGTTCCGCGCAGGTATTGATGGTTTATGAGGGTGTCAGATATCTTTATACCGGCGATTACAAAGTACAATCCGATGCTACCTGTGAGCCGATTGAATGGGTTAAGGCCGACGTGCTGATCACCGAGAGTACTTTCGCTGATCCGGAGGTTTTACACCCGGATCCGGTTGAAGAGATCAAAAAACTCAATGACATCAAGATCAATGTTTTATTGGGTGCCTATGGCCTGGGTAAAAGTCAGCGCCTGATACAAATGATTAATGAGTATGCTCCTCAGAAAAAAATTCTGGTACACCACCGTATTATGCCAATTAACACAATTTATGAAAAATTAGGTTATTCACCGGGTAAGTATCAAATTTACGGTCGCAAATTAATGAAGGAGCAACAGGAGTATGTATATATCGTGCCGCCTTTTACGTTCGATAGTTATATCAATGCCAAAGGTGTAAAGCGACTGTTTGCTTCAGGATGGAAAAATTTGCAGGTAAATTTAAATGATACGCTGTATATATCGGATCATGTGGATTGGAATGATATCCTGGAGGCGGTAAAACAGGTTGACCCTGAGCAGATCTGGACGCTGCATGGCAATGGCAGGCATTTAAAAGAACATTTTGGAAATGATGTTTTTGTAAAAATATTGGATTAATGCTCGAAGAGAATATCGACTATTATATTAACGAGGAGGGTAATTTCGTTTTTACAGAAGTGTACCATTTAAAACGGGGTTATTGCTGCAAAAACATGTGCCTGCATTGCCCATGGAGTTATGGAAAACCTAAAGATGACCCTCAAATTGAAAAATAATAAGGATATTTATATTTAATAAGGCAATGCGAATAGAAGACGAAATACAAAGCACCAAGTTTGAAGATAATTACCAAAAGGCGGTAATTAATATTAACTACACCCAAAGTTGGCTTAGTAATCACTTGCGTGGAGAGTTTGAAAAATATAACCTTACAATGCAGCAGTTTAATATCCTGCGTATATTAAGGGGGCAATATCCAAAACCTGCTACTGTAAATTTGCTGAAGGAACGTATGCTGGATAAAATGTCGGATGCATCGCGCATTGTTGATCGCTTGGTTCAAAAGGAACTGGTTTCACGATGTACCAACACCTGCGACCGCAGAGCAGTTGATATCCGTATAAGCGATAAAGGACTTGAAATTCTGTCGAAAATAGAAGTTGAATTTAAAACGAAAGACATGATCGGAAAAAACCTTACCGAAGAAGAAGCAGGTAAATTAAGCGATCTTTTAGATAAATTAAGGGGTTAAATAGCTGGCACCCATTCAGGAAATTTTGGCTGAAGCTTTTTAAATAACTGATAAAACAACCATCCTACAAAACCACCATACAAGGCACCACAAAAAACATCAATAGGGAAGTGCAGGCCTACGTAAACCTGTGCAAAGCAAATGCTACCTGCCCAAAATATTCCCCAAAACCATATCCAGCGCCAGCGTTTATACCAAAGCAAAATCATAAAAATGGCCATGGTAAAATGATTAGTTGCATGCGATGAAGGGAAGCTATAACCGCCGCAACCAACACGTTCTACATCATTAATTGAGGCTATCGGGTCGTGGCAGGGGCGCTGCCGCTGTATCAGTGGTTTAACAATACCTGAGCCGGTAAAATCAGCAAAACCAACCGCACAAGACATCAGTACAATAATAATGATTCCTTTTTTGCCGTATCTCCATAAACAAAAGCCCGCAATAAAAATATACAGCGGTATCCAAAACTTAGGCGTTCGCAACAGCGGCATCAGCCAATCAAAAAAAGGATTACTCATCCCGTAATTAATGGCGTAGAATAAGTGCCGGTCGAATTGTAGAAGCTGCTGAAGCATAATTATATCGCCAAATATAACCAATAAATGAAGCGGCTATCCGTTAATTATTTTAATTTTGCTTACAAATAATACAAGAACACTTTGACACTTATAAAATCAATTTCGGGCATTAGGGGCACCATAGGCGGTGCGGCGGGCGATGGTTTAACACCTGTAGATATTGTAAAGTTTACTTCGGCATTTGGCACCTGGGCTATGCAGCAATCAGGTATAAAAAAGATAGTTATAGGGCGCGATGCACGTATCTCAGGTAGCATGGTCAATAACCTGGTGATCGGTACTTTGCAGGGTCTGGGTATTGATGTGGTTGACTTGGGTTTATCTACCACACCAACGGTGGAAATCGCTGTTCCTGCCGAGCAGGCTGCGGGTGGTATCATCATCACAGCGAGCCATAACCCTAAACAATGGAACGCGCTCAAACTACTAAACCAAAATGGCGAGTTCATCAGCGATGCCGACGGGCAAGCCGTACTGGAAATAGCCGAAAAAAGTGAGTTTAGTTATGCTGTAGTTGATGATTTAGGCAAGGTAACTGTAGACGACAGCTATCTGCAAAAACACATCGACGTAATTTTGGCTTTGCCTTTGGTTGATACTAAAGCAATTGCTGCTGCCGATTTTAAGGTTGTGATTGATTGTGTTAACTCAACAGGTGGCATATTTGTACCGGCTTTGCTTAAAGCTTTGGGTGTTAAATCCATCCACGAATTGTACTGCGAGCCTGATGGAAAGTTTCCGCACAATCCGGAGCCTTTACCGGAAAACCTGCAGGCTTTATCGCGAGAGGTATTGAGCAAAAAGGCAAATATCGGCATAGCTGTAGATCCGGATGTTGACCGCCTTTGCTTTGTTTGTGAAGATGGCAGCATGTTCGGCGAGGAGTATACATTGGTTGCGGTAGCTGATTATGTATTAAAACATAATAAAGGTAATACGGTATCAAACCTGTCATCAACACGTGCTTTGCGCGATGTTACCGAGAAAGCTGGCGGGGTTTACAATGCGGCTGCAGTAGGAGAGGTTAACGTAGTTAACAAAATGAAGGAAACCAATGCGGTTATCGGTGGTGAGGGTAATGGCGGGGTTATCTACCCTGAATTGCATTACGGCCGTGATGCTTTGGTGGGGATAGCCTTGTTTTTAACACATTTAGCAAAGTCGGGCAAAACAGTCTCAGCTTTAAGAGCATCTTACCCTGACTACTTTATCTCGAAAAATAAGATCACGTTAACGCCTGAAATGGACATTGATGCCTTGCTTTTAAAGGTAGAGGAGAAATACAAAAAACAACCGCACAGCACAATTGACGGTTTGAAAATAGAATTTGACAAAGAATGGGTACATTTGCGCAGATCGAACACTGAGCCTATCATCCGTATCTATTCGGAAGCAAACTCGGAAACGATCGCAAATAATCTGGCTAATAAGATTATTGCCGATATAAAAGAAATTTTGAATTTGCATTGATTGGTTAAAAAGTCCGTAAGACTCGAAGGCGGAAATTCCGAAAATTTTAGTCCGGATTATTCAACTAATCTTTAATTGAATGACCTTTAATAACTGCTAAATGCGCGTTTATCTAGACAATGCTGCTACAACTCCGCTTGATCCTGCAATAATACAGGAAATGTGTAAAGTGATGGAATCCACTTACGGTAATCCATCATCAATCCATTCACATGGCCGCGAGGCCCGTACGCTAATCGAGCGTTCACGTAAAACGATTGCCAATTTATTAGGTACTTCTCCTTCAGAAATATTCTTTACCTCAAGTGGCACCGAGGCTGATAACATGGCCATCCGTTGCGGCATTAATGATCATAATATTAAACATGCCATCACCAGCCGCATTGAGCACCATGCGGTTATACACACCTTTGAAGCACTTGAAAAAGTAGGAACTATTAAATTGAGCTTTGTTAATTTAGATAGTAAGGGCAATATTGACTACGATCACCTGGAGCAATTATTAAAGGGTAATGAGCGCAGTTTTGTATCTATTATGCACGCCAATAATGAGATAGGTACACTATCGGATATGGAGCGCATTGGCGACTTGTGCGAGACTTACAACGCCATTTATCATTGTGATACTGTACAAACTATGGGTCATTATAAACACGACCTGAGTAAGCTTAAAGCCCACTTTGTAGTATGCTCAGCACATAAGCTGCATGGGCCTAAAGGTGTAGGTTTTTTGCACATCAATCACCGTATAAAAATTAAACCGCTTATTTACGGCGGCGCACAGGAGCGTAACATGCGCGGTGGTACCGAAAATATTTATGGTATTGTTGGCCTTGCCAAAGCGCTGGAAATGGCTTATGGTGATATGGAGCAACACCAGCAACATATGCAGGATTTAAAATCCTACATGATAGCGCAACTAAAGGAAAGCATTCCAGGTGTTGAGTTCAATGGTAATATTGACCCCGAGAATAGTTTGTATACCGTTTTGAATGTTTCATTTCCAGAAATGGAGATGGCCGATATGCTATTATTTAATCTTGATATAGCGGGGATCTCCGCATCCGGTGGCAGCGCGTGTAGCTCAGGTAGCGATATCGGTTCGCATGTGCTTACCGCTATTGGCGCAAGCCCATCACGTCCATCAGTTAGATTTTCCTTTTCAAAAAACACTACAAAAGAAGAGATTGACTATACACTGGCTAAAATACGCGAATTGTGTATGGTTAATGCCTGATAGTATTTAATAAAAATCTATACTTTTTTAAATTGTAACAGGTTGTAATATAGCTAGCTTAGTGTATTGAGTTTTGTTTTGCTCACCTTTATAAACTTATTGGCATGATATTGGCTTTTAACTATATATCAATTAATAGTTAAATTATGTAGCCGTGGATGTACCAAAACATCTGCACAACAAAATATCAGTCATGGAAGATTATAAAGATAAAGATCCGAACAAGTTTCCTGAAAAAAACCAACCGGAGCCTGAAAAAGTTGAGTACCCACATGAAAATGAGTTCGCTGAACCGTCTGAAGGAAGCGATACATCATACAGTGAAAAAAATGATGTAACCCCACCTGAAAGAAGAGAATTTCCATCAGTAGGGCCCGCAGAAACGGATTTTGTTAGCCGCCCTAACGGACGTACAACTGGCCGCATGGTAGGTCACGAACCAGGTACAGAAAACAACTTATAATACATTATGAAAACCGAAAACAACATGTCGGGAGATTCTCGCGACAGCAAATCACCAATCCACAGCAATAATTATAATAACGAGCAAAACTCGGGAACTATAGGTGCTGAAGGAGGAAACGATAATGGTGCAAGTACTTTAAGAGCATTAAAGAAAAAGAACTCCGAAAGAACGAAAAGCACTAGGCGCCCAATGTTATAATTGCCGGACTAATGAGGGAGTAAGTATCCCATTTTTATAAACACACCGGTAATGAAAAATGCCCTGAGAAATCAGGGCATTTTGTTGTATAAGCGTTTTATAACTTATTTAACACGCTCAACATAATCGCCTGTCCTGGTATCAACTTTAACTTTGTCGCCTTGGTTTACAAAAAGAGGAACTTTAATTTCAATACCATTTTCGGTAGTAGCATTTTTTAACGCACCTGATGAGGTATCACCTTTAACAGCAGGCTCGGTATAAGTAACCTCTAACTCAACAAAGTTAGGCGCCTGGGCCATTATAGGCTCTTCGCTCTCGAACGAAACGATTACGCTCATTCCTTCTTTCAAAAATTTTGCTGCCGGGCCAAATAATGTTTTCGGGATATTAAATTGATCATAAGTTGTATTATCCATGATCACAAAATAATCACCTTCTTCATATAAATATTGGTAATCATTCGTTTCAACACGGCAAATTTCAACCTGTTCGTCAGTAGCCAAACGTGCTTCAACAATTCTGCCTGTTTTTATATTACGGAATTTATCTAAATAAAATGCACCGCCTTTACCTGGTGTGCGGTGTAAAACTTCTATAACGGTTACCAGTTCACCGTTAAAACGTAATATGTTTCCTACTTTAACTTCAGACGCTTTTGCCATGAGAATATGATTGTATTTTTTTGAACCCCAAAGATAGATTAGTTATGGGAATTATAAATAGTTGATTGTTGTTATTTTCAGTGTGCTGTTTTTGTAAGTATTTATATAACAGTTATAAATGAAAAAGGCTGCTCTTTTGTAAGAACAGCCCTTTATTAAATAGTATATTTTTTAAGCTGATATCATTTTCAAAAATGATGATAGTTTCTCTTTCATTTCTCTTCTGTCAACTATAAAATCAAGGAAACCATGTTCCTGGACAAATTCTGCAGTTTGGAAACCTTTCGGCAGGTCTTTTTTAATAGTCTCCTTAATAACACGCGGCCCGGCAAAGCCGATCAATGACCCTGGCTCAGCAATATTAATATCGCCCAGCATAGCATATGATGCAGTTACACCGCCTGTAGTAGGATCTGTTAATAAGGATATGTAAGGTATTTTAGCTTGTGAAAGCAATGCCAGTTTAGCTGAAGTTTTAGCCATTTGCATCAATGAATAAGCAGCCTCCATCATACGCGCTCCGCCTGATTTAGAGATCATCAGGAAAGGGATCTTATGTGCAATGCTATAATCAATTGAGCGTGCGATCTTTTCTCCAACAACAGATCCCATTGACCCGCCAATGAAATTAAAATCCATACAGGCAATCACCAACTCTTCGCCGTTCATTTTACCAACTCCTGAACGGATAGCATCTTTTAACCCAGTTTTCTTTTGGGTATCTTTTATTCTGTCTGTATATTTTTTGGTGTCCTCAAAATGCAGCGGATCACCCGATTGCAGGTTGCCAAATAGTTCGGTAAACTCGTTATTATCGAACAGGATGGAGAAATATTCTTTTGATCCTATTCTTAAATGAAAACCGCAATAGTGACAAACGTATTGATTTTCGACTTGTTCTGAGTAGTGAAGCGGTTTCTTACATTCCGGACATTTGTTCCATATACCGTCCGGTGCTTCCTTCTTTTCTTCAGTGGTCGTAATTATTCCTTTTATCTCGCGTTTAAACCAGGCCATATCAATATCAAGCTCTTTCAATATGGTACAAAGAAACGAATTTTTATTTAGATATGGGATTTTTGAATTACAGGCTTAATTTGAAATTTCTTTATACCATGATTTTTTACCTGTTAGATATTGGATATTCTTTTTTAAGATATAAATTCCTAAACTGAAAAAGGGAATAGTTATAAAAAAGACAAACCTACCTATAGGATTTAAGTCAGGATTACGTTTCCAAACAACAAAGAAACTAAGTAAACCGATTAAAAGTAATATTCCACTTAAAAAGGTTATTATAACTCCAATAATTATTGCTGTAATTATCAATGTCCATTTCATTATGTAAATAAAAGCTTATAGGCTGATTAAATATATAAATAATTTGACTATTGCTCACTAATCTTCTTATTTTCAATCCAAAAATCTAATATCGAAGCTGCTATATCTAAAAAATCGATACCGTATATTCAAAATTTTTATAACTTCGAGGCCCAAATCAAAGTAAATGGACTTAAAAAATTATAAAGGCGTATTGCACGGAGACCAGGTGCAGGAGCTATTTGAAGCAGCTAAAAAGCATCAGTTCGCGTTGCCTGCTGTTAACGTTATAGGTACAAACACTATTAACGCTGTGATGGAAACTGCTGCTGCAGTAAAATCCCCGGTCATTATTCAATTGTCGCACGGTGGGGCTCAATTTTACGCCGGTAAATCATTAGATAACTCAAAGTTACAAGCTTGTATTTTGGGCGCTACATCAGCAGCTCAACATGTACATTTATTGGCTGAGCACTATGGTATCGCGGTTATTTTACATACCGACCATTGCGCTAAAAAATTATTACCATGGATAGACGGTTTATTAGATGCCGGTGAAAAGTTCTTTGCTGAAACAGGTAAACCATTGTTCTCCTCACATATGTTGGATCTTTCTGAAGAGCCGATTGAAGAGAATATCGAAATCTCATCAAAATACTTAGCACGCATGGCTAAATTAGGTATGACACTTGAAATTGAATTAGGTGTTACCGGTGGTGAAGAAGATGGTGTTGACAACTCTGATGTTGACAGCTCACGTTTATATACTCAGCCAGAAGATGTTGCATACTCATATGAAGAATTATCAAAGATTAGCCCTCGCTTTACCGTAGCCGCTGCATTTGGTAACGTACATGGCGTTTATAAACCGGGGAATGTGAAGTTACAACCGGTTATTTTGCATAACTCACAGGAGTATGTGAAAAAGAAATTTAATCTTACTGCTGAAAAGCCCATCAACTTTGTATTTCATGGTGGATCAGGTTCAACTCAGGAGGAAATTCGTGAGGCGATATCATACGGCGCTATCAAAATGAATATTGATACCGACATGCAATGGGCTTACTGGGAAGGTATTAAAGATTTTTACAAGGCTAACGAAGGCTACCTGCAAACCCAGATAGGTAACCCGACAGGTGAGGATTCTCCAAACAAAAAATACTATGACCCACGCGTATGGTTACGTAAAGGTGAAGAGAACTTTGTAAAGAGGCTTACTGAAGCGTTTGCTGACTTAAATTGTATTGATGCTACCAGCAAATTATAATTGCTGATAAGTATATTTGAAAGCGCTTATGTTATAAACATTGGCGCTTTTTTCTTTTAAGAATACGATGAACAGGAAAGTAGAAGTAAACAAGATCAATGACGCTGAAACGTTAAAAATAGCGCATGCTATACGCTACGAAGTTTTTGTTTTAGGGCAAAATTGTCCCACCGATTTGGAAAAAGCTGATGAGGATGAATCAACACATTTTTTAGCTCAGGTTAATGGCGTACCTGCCGGTGCATGTCGCTGGCGTAAAACCGGGAACGGTTATAAATTGGAACGTTTTGCTGTATTAAATGATTTTAGGGGAATGGGAGTAGGGCAACAAATGGTTAAGACTGTTTTAGATGATTTGCCTGAGGATGCTGAATATATCTATCTGAATTCGCAGCTGGATGCGGTGGGTTTATATGAGAAGTTTGGCTTTGTAAAAGACGGTCTCGAGTTTACCGAGGCGGGTATAAGACATTATAAAATGGTGAAAGCTTAATCAATACTATTTTTGTATTTGAAAGCCGCTTACAATATTATCTAGCTGGCTCCATACCCGGTTGCTGTAAGGTTTTGGTGAAATTTCAAAAAATATAGCTGTCTCGTTTGCATCCGCATAACGTTGAACGTGGACGGTAGCATAAAACTCAATTGGTTTTTTGGTTAGAAAATTTAGTGTAGATATTTTTCCGCTATAGGTTTCCTGGTCGCCAGAGGTTGTTGTGGTTGTGTTTATAGTTGTTTTTGTGAAACCGGTACTATCTGCGGATGTTTTATTGTTGCTATGGTACAGACCATTAAAATAGCTTGTAAGGTAAGTGTTTAACAGGCTGGTGTTTACTTGTGGTGCGCCATCAATAAACCATAGAAAAGTATAAGCCCAATATTCATTGCTGTTTGCATCACCCCAGCCCGGTGTAAAGCGGAGTTCTTCGATACCCTGGTAAGGTATACCAGGTGCAAAGTCGATAGGGAAGGGGATAGTTTCTGATTTCCATTTTTCCGGTAATGGTAAAGAATAGCCGGTACCCGTTCCTTGCGCAAAGCATTTACCAAAAAAACAAAGAATTAGTAAAGTGAACAAGCCCTTTTTCATGATTTCGAAATTAATTTATAAAGCTAAGAATGAAAATTCGGAATAATTGTTAATGTATGTTAAATACAGTATTGGCATATTCTAAAGCTTTGCCAAACTTATCTAAATTAAGCCCAAGGTACTCGTTTTGTGTTTGTAGATAGCCTATTAGGTTTTCTGTAGCGATGTTGCCTGTAAGCTCGTCTTTAGCCATTGGGCAACCACCATAACCTTTAAGGGCAGCATCAAAACGTTTGCAGCCGCTATTATAGGCCGCTTCAATTTTGGGTTGCCAGTTATCCGGGGTGGCATGCAGGTGCAGCCCAAATTCAGTATCAGGGAATGTGTTACACAGTGCGGGGTAAATTTCGCTGATTTGCGCAGGTGTTGCTACACCAACAGTATCTGATAAGGCAATGAAATTAATATCTTCGATAACTAATTTCTCTGTCCATTTTTGTACAATTTCCACATTCCATTCATCGCCGTAAGGATTACCAAAGCCCATCGAAAGGTATACCAATAATTCTTTATTCTTAACCGCACAAAGCTCATTAATGCGTTTTACGGTATCAAAGGCATCGTGTATCGAAGTGTTGGCATTACGCTGCTGGAATGTTTCCGAAATAGAAAAAGGATAGCCCAGGTAAGTTATTTCATTATGCTGTACCACATCTTCTGCGCCGCGATAATTGGCGATAATGGCTAAAAGCTTGGAACTTGTAGTGCTTAGATCAAGCTTTTTTAAAACCTCAGCTGTATCCTGCATTTGCGGAATAGCTTTGGGAGATACAAAGCTGCCGAAATCAATGGTGTCAAAGCCGACTTGCAATAACAAATTAATGTAATTAGCTTTTACTTCGGTTGGTATAAAATCATGTATACCCTGCATAGCATCACGCGGGCATTCGGTAATTTTAATGCTTTGGTCAGTTATATTATTCACCTTTGGTTACTTCTTCGGCGTTTTCTTTTACTTCGCCGTGCACAAATCTACGTATAATCAACCTGCTGCCACCATTGTAATTTACATAATTAGCCATCCAGTTTAAAAAAACGATCAATTTATTACGCGTACCCAAAAGCGAGAATAAATGCACAAAAATCCAAATTAACCAGGCAAAAAATCCCTGAAACTTGATCTTGCCCAAATCAGCAACTGCTTTATTTCGCCCAATAGTAGCTAAAGAGCCTTTATCATTATATTTAAAGGGTTCGGTAGTTTCGCCGTTAACCAGGTGAAGAATATTTTTACCTACATTATCGCCCATTTGAATAGCTACCTGTGCTACACCCGGATGTCCTTTTGGCGTTTCAGGCGTGATCATCGCCGCCACGTCACCAATGGCAAATATGTTGCTTAGGCCATCAACACGACAAATATTATCTACACGGATCTTGTTACCGCGCTCTATCTTATCTTTAGCAAAGCCTTCAGGCACAACACCCATTACACCCGCCGACCAAATCACGCTTTTTGTTTTGATGACTTTGCCGTCTTCAAAAGTTATCTGGTTACCATCATAATTGCTAACCTTGGCATTTAATAACAATTCAACGCCCAGGTTTTGCAGGTAATCATGCGCCGCGTTTGATGCCTGGTCAGAAAAAGGTGCTAAAGCCTTAGGCAGAAAATCAGCCAAGTAGATTTTAACATCCTCTTTTTTGAGTTCCGGATAATCTTTTTCCATCACATGGTTACGGAATTCCGCGATTGCTCCTGCCAGCTCAACACCGGTAGGGCCGGCCCCAACCAATACAAATGTTAAATAAGGCTCTCGTTCTTCTTTTACTTTTTTTAATACAGCATCTTCTAAATTTTGAAAGATCTGGTAACGCAGGTTTAATGCCTCGGGTATTGATTTCATCGGCATGGCAAAATGCTCCACTTCTTTATTGCCAAAGAAATTTGTGGTTGACCCGGTAGCGATCACCAGATAATCATAAGCTATCTCGCCAATATTGGTATCAATGGTATTTTTGTCGGCATTTACACTATTTACCTCTGCCAGCCTGAAGCGGAAATTCTTTTGTCCGCCGAAGTTTTTGCGCAAAGAAAAAGCGATAGACTCCGATTCCAGGCTTCCTAAAGCCACCTGGTATAATAAAGGTTGAAATGTATGGTAATTATGTTTGTCCAGCATTAAAACTTCAACAGGTGCGTCTGCAAGCCTTGTGGCAACCTCGAGGCCGCCAAAGCCGCCGCCAACAATTACAACTAATGGAAATTTTGATTGATCGGTAGTGTTCATAATACACGCTGTTAAATCAGACTATTGTATAAACAAAAAAGGCTCCAAATGTTCTTTGGAGCCTTTTAAAATATTGAGTTTATTATTAGTTCAGATCTTTCTTTCCAAAGTCTACAATTACCGGGGTTGCGATACATATAGACGAGTATGTACCAAAACATACCCCGATCAATAATGCAAACGAGAACCCTTTAATAACATCACCACCGAATATGAACAATACGATCAATACAAAGAATACAGTTAAAGCTGTAATAATGGTACGGCTCAATGTATTGTTGATCGCGTTATTGATTACTACTTTAGGATCATCAGTTTTAGCATGGTGCAAGTCAAGGAACTCACGGATCCTGTCAAATACTACCACGGTATCATTGATTGAGTAACCGATAACGGTCAATATCGCCGCGATGAACGCCTGATCAATATCTAAGGAGAACGGTAGCACATCTTTAAATAAAGAGAAGAACGATAACACCATTAAGGCATCATGCGCTGTTGCAACCATCGCGCCCAAGCTGAACTGCCATTTACGGAAACGGATCAGGATGTAGGCTGAGATAATTAAGATGGCGAAGATCACTGTCCAAACTGCTGATTTTTTCAACTCATCAGCAATCGTCGCGCTTACTTTGTGCGAACTTAAGATGCCATCTTTTGCTACGTGCGTAGATGCCCCCGCGTTTAGTGAAGATATTAAGGCGCTTTTTACTTTATTCTCAGCATTTGCTGAGGTATCATCAATCAGATAATTAGTTGTTACACTAATGTCAGTACCGAAAGTTTTTACTTCAGTACCACGGCCCAATGTTTTATCAACTGCGTTGTGAACATCTTCGGTAGTTACATTTTTGTTCTCGAAACGAACTACATATGTACGGCCGCCTTCAAAATCGACGCCGTAATTAAAACCACGGGTTGCAATTGATATTAAACCTGCAATGATGAAAATACCGGAGAAGGCGTAGAATTTGAAACGGTTTTTTACAAATGCGTAATTCGCATTTTTAAAGGTATGTGAACTCCATGGGTTTGAGAATTTGATATCCCATCCCTTAGACAGCATCCACTCAAAGATCAATCTTGAAATCAGCAATGAACAGAATAATGAAGTTACTATACCGATCATCAAAGTAGTTGCGAAACCTTGTATCGGACCTGAACCGAATACGAACAGGATTAAACCAGTTAAGAATGTACTGATGTTTGAATCGAGGATGGAGGATAAAGCATGTTTAAAACCATCATTGATAGCAATACGAACTGATTTACCTAAGGCCATTTCTTCACGTACACGTTCATAGATCAATACGTTTGCATCCACCGCTATACCCAGGGTTAATACGATACCCGCAACACCCGGCATGGTTAACACCGCATGTAATCCTGTTAATACACCCATCAGGAAGAACATGTTTACAATTACAGCAACAACGGCCACAGTACCCGCACGATTGTAATAAGAAACGATAAATACCAATACTACCAGCAATCCCAAGCCTTCTGATAATAAACCGGCGTTAATTGCTTCCTGGCCTAATGACGGGCCTACAACGCTTTCGTCAACAATTTGAGCAGGAGCAGGTAAACGGCCCGCTTTTAATATGTTGGCTAAATCTTTAGTGTCGTCAGTAGTAAAGCTACCTGAAATAGAAGATGTACCACCTGAAATTTCACCATCAACCCTTGGAGCAGAGTAAACATTGTTATCTAATACAATGGCGATTGATTGTAAGTTGTTTGGATCAGCAGATGCCTCACGGGTTATAGTAGCCCATTTTTGAGCGCCTTGTGAGTTCATGTCCATAACTACATCAGGGCTCCCTTTTTGGTCAACGTCAGAACGGGCATCATTAATTACATCGCCTGCAAGCACAGCACCGTCGGCACCAACTAATTTAATGGCATATAATTCAAATATTTTTGTTTTTTCTATCGGTTTAACGCTCCATAAAAATTTCATGTTGCTTGGGATAGCCGATTTTACTGTAGGGCTACTTAAATAAGCATCAACAGTAGCAGTATCTTTCATAGCGCACCAGCCAACAGTTGGTCCCGGGCGTAATTTTTGCTGGCCTGTTTGATCCTGGTAAGTAACCGGTGCCAAAATAGCGAACAGTGGATTTTGCTGGGCCAATTTGCTTTTACCTGACACGCTTGAGGTATCCTTAGCAGTAGCAGCGGTTTTATTAACTTTATTTAATAATGATAAGCCACCTTTAGCAGGAGCGGTAGCAGTATCTGCTTTTGCGGTTGAATTAGCAGCAATTTTAGCAGTATCGGTAGCAGCGCTTGCTTTAGTAGCAGCCAAAACCTTATTAACGTTTGACAGTACCTGGTAAGCTTGCTCATTTTCAAAAGTTTCGAAGAACTCCAGCTTAGCAGTACCTGATAACAGTTTGCGTACGCGGTCTTCATCTTTTACACCCGGTAACTCAATCAAGATACGGTTTGTACCTTCCTGTAACTGAATGTTAGGTGAAGTTACACCAAACTGGTCGATACGGGTATTCAATACAGTGTACGATTGTTTAACCGCAGCAGTACCCTGATCTTTTAACCAGCTTTCAACTTCAGAGTTTGACGCATCAAACTTGATGTGTGATTGGTTATCTCTTGTTGAGAAAATGGCGGCTAACTTTCCGTTAGGGTTCAATTTTTCATATTCGCTTACAAAAAGCGTGATGAAATCCTTCTGGCTGGTTTTGGTATCAGCCTCCGCATTATTCAATGCAGTGTTAAATGCAATATCAGGATTATTGTCTGATAATTTTTTTACCAGTTCCTTTAACGAGATCTGCATGGTAACACTCATACCGCCTTCAAGGTCCAACCCTAAAGCAAGCTCGTTATTTGCGCAGTATTGGTAATCATGACCTAATATAGGATATACCGGGATTGTGGACATAGAGTCCAGATAAGCGTTATATTTAAGCTGATCGCCTTTTGCATATGCCTTTGCATCATTTTGAACTCTGCGTGCTACCCATGTAAATGAAAGCTGGTACAAACACACCACCGCCAGCAATATGGCGAAAAATTTAACAACCCCTTTACCTTGCATCTTTAATTATATATGTAAATTATTAGTTTATAGCTTTTTTAAAATAGACGGCAAATCTAATAAAATTTCGCTATCAAGAAATTTTAAATTAAAACAAAAAAATGACAAAAATTGTTAAAGCCGTTCCAGTGTGATGAATGAATATGGAAGTGGGTTTTTCTCATCTGGCTCGAAATCTTCACGTTTAACTTCTTTCCATTCCGACTTATCTATTTCCGGAAAAAAAGTATCCGCATCAAAACTTTTGTGAATAATGGTCAGATAGATACGATCAGTTAAATGCATCGCCTGTTTGTAGATCTCGGCACCACCACCAATGAATACTTGGTCTTCATTTTTGCATAAAGCCAATCCATCCTCAATAGATTTAACTACTTCGCAACCGGAAATGGTAATATTCTGGCGGGTAACTATGATGTTTCTTCGGCGTGGCAATGGCTTACCAACTGAATCGAAAGTTTTGCGACCCATAATGATGGTACTGCCTGACGTAATATCCTTAAAATGTTTAAGGTCGTTAGGCATATGCCATAACAATTGGTTGTTTTTGCCGATGGCGTGGTTTTCGCCTATAGCGACTATAATGGAGACTATCATGAATTAATTTGTATTAAATGTTCTTCGATCTATGATTTGATTTCATTAAAGCGAATATCACCGCTGCTTGCTGCAATGGTCATTTCATATTTTTTATTGTCGAAAGCCATAATGTCAAATCCGAAATAATACAAAGTGGATATAACAAAAAATATAAGCTGTGCGTTTATTACCATCGATAAACGGGTGATTGATATTTAGACTTTCAAATATAGCATCAGCTTTGTCTGCTGTAGTGTGATATAGCTCTTGATGATCAAAAGTTGCGTAAGGCCTTGCAAGAGCTGAAAGTAACAAACCTTTATCTCTCATTTCCTCACTTCCGCCATAGACCTATCATGAATTTTAAGTGCGAATGCTAAATTAATCATTCAGCAAGGCATATTAACAGATTGTCATCTTCCTTAAAAAACTTATCGATAAATTTATCTACGTCGGGCTTGTTCGAAGGTTGATTTTGAATTGAATTTATAAAATCAAGAATTTCAGGCAATACATTTTCAGCCACGTTATCTATTGCTTTTTGTATCTTTGATTTTAACTGCACTGTGGTCATATACAAATTTAATAAAATTTTAAACCGCAACAACCCCTTTAATGTGCGGGTGCGGGTCATAATTCTCCAGCGTGAAATCTTCGTATTTAAATGCAAATATATCTTTCACATCCGGGTTGATCTTCATTGTCGGCAATGGCCTTGGGTCGCGGCTTAATTGCAGTTTGGCTTGCTCCAAGTGGTTGTTGTAAATGTGGGCATCGCCAAAGGTGTGGATGAAATTGCCATACTCCAAACCGCAAACCTGTGCCATCATCATAGTGAGCAGGGCATAGGATGCGATGTTAAAAGGTACACCTAAAAATATATCCGCGCTGCGTTGGTAAAGCTGGCAACTCAATTTTCCATCCAATACATAAAACTGGAACAAGCTATGGCACGGCGGCAAAGCCATTTGATTAACATCAGCCACGTTCCATGCCGATACGATCATGCGGCGGGAATCAGGATTGTTTTTGATCTGGTTCACCACCTGGCTTATCTGGTCGATGTGACCACCATCAGGCGTAGGCCAAGATCGCCATTGATAACCATACACTGGGCCAAGGTTGCCATCGGCATCTGCCCATTCATCCCATATACGTACGCCGTTTTCTTTCAGGTAAGCGATATTGGTATCACCACTTAAAAACCAGATCAGCTCATGGATGATAGATTTAAGATGTAGTTTTTTGGTAGTCACCAGCGGGAATCCATCCTGCAGGTTGAAACGCATCTGGTAGCCAAATACACTAATCGTTCCCGTCCCGGTGCGGTCGTGCTTTTGCGTTCCGGTTTCCATCACATGGCGCATTAAATCCAGGTATTGTTTCATGTTGTTTTAGTTGATTGGTCCGTTATGTTGATTGAGTTGATTCGGTTAAACTTAATTCACCACTTAAACACAATCAACACCCACTAACAAACACAAATAAAAATATTCTAATTTTACCATCCTACGGATGTGCAAAAATACATACCGTTGTTAATCTTTTATAATGGTAATTTTTCCGAACGCTAAAATAAACATCGGCCTAAATATCATCGAGCGCCGCGCCGATGGCTATCATAACCTTGAAACTGTTTTTTATCCCGTAAAAATAAATGATGTGCTGGAGATCACCCCGGCTGATGAATTAAGTTTTGAATCCTCGGGTTTAGAAATTCCCGGCAGGCTGGAAGACAACCTTTGCATTAAGGCTTATCACCTGATGAAAAAGGATCATGACTTGCCGCCGGTGAAAATTCATCTGCATAAAAATATTCCGATAGGGGCAGGCCTGGGTGGTGGATCAAGCGATGCGGCTTTTTTTATTAAATTGATGGATCAGCAATTCGGCCTGAAATTAAGCATTGACCAAATGCAGAATTACGCGCGTAAACTTGGTGCCGATTGTGCTTTTTTTATTGAAAGTAAACCAGTATTTGCTTTTGAGCTTGGTGATGAATTTGAAATCATCAGACTTGATCTGTCGAAATATAAAATTGTGCTGGTGATGCCGCCGGCGCACGTATCAACTGCCGAAGCTTATCGAGGCGTAAAGCCGGCGCCGATCAAAACAACCTTGTATGAGTTGATCGATCTGCCGGTTTCCCAGTGGAAAAAATATATCAAAAACGATTTTGAAGAATCTATATTTAAAAACCACATCATGATCCGTGGCGTGAAAGCAGCCTTGTACGAAGCCGGCGCATTGTTCGCCAGCATGAGCGGGAGCGGGGCGTCTGTTTTCGGGATCTTTGAGACAACGCCGGATCTGTCGCACCTGGAAGATGATAATCAGGTGTTTTATGACATATAGAATTTTTCAAATTTTCGATTTCGGATTTAGTGCTTGACTAAATCCGAAATCGAAAATCTCAATTAAGAAATCAATTAAACTCCTGCATCCTCGCTAACACCGCGCGATACGCCCTCTACCCAATCACGGTCGCCCCAGCCTTTAGCTACAGCCGACTGCAGCCTGTTGTGGACTAATGAAACAGTCGGCATAGGGGTAACGCTTGTCTGCGATAATTTAAGGGCAAGGCGGGCGTCTTTAAGCCCTAGCCTGGCTTTGAAGCCAACTGGCTCAAATTGCTTATTGGCGATAAGCTTCCCATAGTTTTGATAGATGGGAGCGGCGAAAAGGCTTGAGCCAAAAAACTCGGCCACCTGTGCTCGGTCAAGCCCATTTTTTTCTGCGAGAGTAAAAGCCTCTGCCATCATTTCCATTGATGCCATGATCATGAAATTACCACTTACTTTAACCACATTGGCACCGCCGACTTTTTCACCAAAATCTGTAGTCCGTTGCCCAAGGCATTCCAAAATTGGTTTGGCAATCTCTTTAGCCTCCGCATCCCCGGAGATGCAGATGAATAGCTTTCTTGCAGCGGCTGCCTCAGGGCGGCCAAATACAGGCGAGGTGACATAGTTGCTGCCCGAGTTTTTATGAAGCTTATAAAGCTTCTCAGATGTATCAGGGGCGATGGTGCTCATCGAAATATGCACAGCGCCTTTCGGAAAGGTTTTCAGGATGCCATTTTCACCTGTGGTGGTTTCATACAGTACATCGTCTTCCGACACGATGCTGATTAATGCCTCTACGCAGTTGGCAGCTTCTGCCGGCGTTTTGCAAATGGTGACAGAGGCGGCATCCAACTCTTCGGCTTTGGATGTTGTGCGATTGTAAACCTGCAGGTGATAACCCGCTTCGATCAAATTTTTTGCCATGGCCATTCCCATGTTGCCAAGTCCTATAAATCCTATTTTCTTCTCCATATAATTAGTTGATGTATTCTTTGTCTTCGTCACTTAGTGTATCGGGGTCTTCACGTTGGTGTTCTCCTTCAATGAATGTGCCCCCTAATTTTTTTACCCGCGATGGCCTGCCGACCAGCACGCCTAAAATAAAAGCAACAATTGCCACGGCAGTCATCATCACTAATTTCGACATTCTGAAAGTCGCCCACAAAAATGAAAAAGTAACCGATTCGGTATTTTGCATCAGCACTACGGTAAGCATTACCGTGATAAGGATTATTAGAATGGTTTTTATTCTCATAATGATTTTTAATAATGGATGATCATTCTACAATATCCGATTTTTTAGCGAGGTTTTTTAAATCCGCTTTAATCGCTTTAAATACTTTTTGAAAAATAGAATTATAACATAATTTTCTTTTTAATTAATGTGGCACCATTGTTGCAAATGATTAATTATCCTATTTGATTTTGTTAATGATTGGTACAAGCGATCTTGTTGAGATAACAAACTCTTAATCGTCCTGTTTTTTTGAAAATGGATTTCGTTAAAAAATTAAGTTTTTTAACATTACTTGTATCTGTTCGAATTTTTTGCTCTCTGATCGGAATTTTTAAAATCTGTGGCTTTAGATTTCAATACACTTTGTTTGCAATTGCAATTGGTAAATCTAAATGTATATAAAAACTTTATATTTGATGGTTTAAATAACTGATTATTAATGTATAAAATACTATTTTTAAGCTTGAATTATCTAATTGCTAAAAATAATAGTAATTTAGAGTTTGCAATAAGGCGTTTATGCTAAATTTAATTTTTTATTGATCTATATAATTATACTGATTATATGATGTTTATATAATTTACTTTTTGTTGTATTTGTATTTTTTTACCCTTATTTGTTTTAATAAATGGAGGTAAATAGCTTGAAATTTAAGGTGACCTAAAGTTAAGCTTCAATACACTATTTAATAATTGAATTTTGCTTAGGAATGATTGTTTTTTGATTGAGCCTTGATAATTACATAAAGAAAAATAAGCGCTTAGAATGGCTTAAAATGTGCCTGGTGTATACTGATTTCTTATCCCCTATTTAAGTGTAGGTATGTTATTTTCAAGAAATTTGAAGATTAGTAGAGAATATATCGATTGAATAAAAGTAATAATTACTTGCTTTTACGCCTTGCTATCTGCTTCTGTGCTACCGGATAAAGAAAGATTGTTGAGAGAATAACCAACGCGCCTAACCAAAAACCAGGCTTTAGTTTATGTAGTTCGCCAAAAAAAATGAATGCTAATATGATGCCGTATACGGGTTCGAGGTTAGTAACAAGCGCAACTTTGAACGCTGAGAATTCACGCATTACGGATACGCCGGCGACATAAGCGAGCGATGTGCAGATGGTGCCAAGGATGAGTAAATAACCGATATCTGATGGTTGTAAAACCATGCCCTGGCCGAATCCATTAGTTAAAAAAAGGTAGATGCTTATCCAGGCAAAAGCACCTGAAAGCTCATAAAAGGCAATTACAGGGGCTTCAATTTTCTTTACCTGCCGGGCATTTATAATGGAAAAAAGGCTTGCATAAATGGCGCTGATCAGGCCTAAAATGATACCCTTAGTGTATTGTGTTTCAAATTCAAATATGAGCAGGATACCAATAATAATAAATATACCGGCAACGATCTCCAATTTAGAGATGCTTTTTTTATTGATTATCGGTTCAAAAATTGCCGTAAAAAATGTAATTGACGCAAGGCAAACCAGCGTAACAGAAACTGTTGAAGCCTTGATGGCGGCAAAGAAAAGTATCCAGTGACCACCCACCAGGGCACCGGTTAATACCAGTTTTAGCAATGTTTTTTTATCAACTTTAACGCTGTTTTTATTGAATTTAAAATATAAAAACAGCGAGATTGCGGCAATTAAAACCCGGTACCATACCAATTGTACGGCCTCAATAGTGATTAATTTACCCAAAATACTGGTAAATCCCCAGATGAATACGGTAAAATGAAGTATTATAAGACTCTTATTAATGCCTTGCGGCGCATTGTTTTCGGGCATTATTTAGGTGCTTTGTACAGCAAATATACGCTTAATGAGCCAAATAAAATGTTGGGTATAAAGGCTGCCATCAACGATGACATGGTTCCTTTTTCGGCAAAAACAAAGGCGAATTTGTCCGCTATGATGAAAGCAAAACACAAAATTATGCCTATCCCCAAGGGTAAACCAATTCCGCCGCGTACCTTTTGTGATGACAATGCAACCCCAATAAGCATCAAAACAAAGGTGGAAAATGGGTAAATAAAGCGCCTGTATTTCTGATAAAGCATGTTATTTAAAACCCCGGATCCGCGAATTCTTTCCTTGGCAATAGCTACATTCAGCACCTTTAAACTCATGGCATCATAACTGTCATCGTGCAAAACATCAAAGTCGGAAGGTACCATATCCAGTGTTGTATCTTTATTTACCCCCATCAACTGGCGTTCGTGGAGGCCATTTACATAACGTATAGTACAGTTGTTAAGCTTCCAATCACGCTTAACAGAATCATACTGTATGGTAGGCGCGTACAGCTTTTCCTTCAGGTCATCACCATTAAATTTCTCTAAAATAAAGTTATAACCGGTGTGGCTTTCCTGTTGAAATGACTCCAGGTAAACGTAAGTGTGCAAGTCGAGTTTCAAGTGCACCTGGCTATTAGTAGAGCTTTGGTCTCCATTAAAACCATGCGTGTTTTCGAAGTCTATCTTTAACCTGTTGGTATAAGGAATCAGGTATACATTGGCGAAAAATGACACAATAAAGATTACGGTAGCCGCCAAAAAATAGGGGCGCAGAAAGCGGTTAAAGCTGGCTTTCCCACTCAAAATCGGCACGATTTCCGTTTGATTTGCCATCTTAGCGGTAAAGAAAATCACCGCCAAAAAGTTGATCAGCGGCGACAGCAAATTGATATAAAACGGTATAAATCCCGCGTAATACTGAAAGGCGATTTGGTACAGCGTAGCATGTTTAGAAAGGAAATTATCCAAATGTTCAGATATATCAAACACAACAGATATCACTATAAAAATACCCAGTGTAAACACGAATGTACCCAGGTATTTATTGATAATGTATCTATCAATAACTTTAACGTATCTGTTATATAATTCCTTCATTTATAGTTATTTGTATACTATAATCTTTCAGCCAGTCTTTTCACCATCACCTGTTTCCAGTTATAAAACTCCCCGCTGATGATCTTTTCCCGAGCTTCCTGCACTAACCAAAGATAAAAATGCAGGTTATGCAAAGTAGCTATCTGGGCGCCAAGCATTTCGCCGCTATGTATCAGGTGCCTTAAATAGGCTTTGGTGTATGCTTTATCCGCAAACAGGTCACTATCAGTTTCAATTGGCGAAAAATCATTTTTCCACTTCTCGTTTTTGATGTTGATGATGCCGTTTTTGGTAAATAACATACCGTTGCGGGCATTCCGGGTAGGCATTACACAATCAAACATATCAATACCTAACGCAATATTCTCTAAAATATTTACCGGTGTGCCAACTCCCATCAAATAACGTGGTTTTTGCTCCGGTAATATATTGCATACAACTTCTGTCATGGCGTACATCTCTTCGGCGGGTTCACCTACCGAGAGCCCGCCTATGGCATTGCCCTCACGCTCGAAAGACGCAATAACCTCTGCCGACCTCACCCTCAGATCTTTATAAACAGAGCCCTGTACAATAGGGAAAAGCGTCTGACTATAGCCATACTTAGGGCCTGTGCTGTCAAACCTGTCGCAACAACGTTTTAGCCAGCGGTGGGTCATTTCTATCGAGCGCTTGGCGTAGTTATAATCGCAAGGGTAGGGTGTGCACTCGTCGAATGCCATGATGATATCCGCGCCGATGGTGCGTTGTATATCCATCACATTCTCAGGCGTGAACAGGTGTTTGGATCCATCGATATGCGAGCGGAAGGTAACACCTTCTTCCTTGATCTTACGAACCTCGGTAAGTGAATATACCTGGTAACCACCGCTATCCGTTAAAATAGGGCCTTCCCAGCCGTTGAATTTATGCAGGCCGCCGGCTTGCTCAATAGTATTCAGGCCCGGCCTTAAGTATAAATGGTAGGTATTGCCGAGTATAACTTGTGCCTTAATATCGTTTTTTAGCTCATGCTGGTGCACGGCCTTTACGGTACCTGCCGTACCAACAGGCATAAAAATAGGCGTTTGTATGGTTCCGTGATCGGTTTCGACCTCGCCCGCGCGGGCTTTTGAATGCGGATCCTGGGCTGTTAATTTAAATTTCATCTAAGTGCGCAAAATTAGCAAATTTATGCGGATGTGCAGATAGGGGATGTGCAGATGTGCAAATAGGTAGATGTGGAGATGTTTCACTATAAACAAATAAGATCGAACAGTATAGAAATAACACCTAAATACCCCGAAACACACTGAAACACAACCGGATACTACCCGAACATCTCAAAATAACTGAAACAAGCCCGAACACCTAAAGTATTGTCAGTCATAAAGTTAATCATATCAACTTGTTTCACCACTGAAACAAGAATTGCAAGTAAGTAATTGTTATTAAGTGAGTTGCAAATTCCCTGTTTCAACACTTGAAACATAATCCCGCCAATGCAACCACTCACCAGTCACGAAACAGCCATTTTCCATTCGCTAATTAGGGCATTCCCGCAGGTAGAAGCGGGCCGCGCTATACGTTCATACGCCGCAGGCATTAAGCGCGAATGCCGGTATCCACTTCTATCGCTAATGCGGGGAAAATTTAGTAAGAACTCTAACAGGTTACAAAATCTGACTGTCATGCCGAGGCACTCGAAGCATAAATGCCTGTCACCACTTTTCAATGACATTATAAGTATGACTGACACCTGTCTGCCTGCTTGTGATACGGACATTTTCGGATAAGATGAACAATATATCTTTATAAACGATTAGGTGAGTTAAGTACTTACATGTGCGGCTGAAAAATATTGGCTTTTAATGATAGATTTGATATAATATTTAACAACAAATGAATTACAATGTATATTTTAAAGGTAGTTTCCCGGTAACAAGCCTTTTCGACATATCAGAAGAAAAACTTAATATTTTAATTACTGCTTATAAACAAGGATTACCATCAGTCACATTAGCGGGAATAGAATATGGATTTAATGATGTCACTGAATTTAGAATTTTTATGAATGAAAGCGGTTGGGACACTAATAAAATAAATGAGGTGAGTGTGTCAAGGATGCTTTTTAGCAAAAGCTTTGGTGGTGCTTACGTTAAGCCAGAAAAACTAACAACTTTTGGCGTAGAAGTTACAGAGCAACAAATTGGAAATTTAAGTTATGGCTATGAAAAAACTAAACTGGTAAATTTGAAGGAAAGTGTGTTTGTGAACTTGGAAAGATTAAATGAATTAAAAGCAATTGACCATCCGAATTATGACCTATCAAAGTTAATACGTTTATGTGAGGAAATTAATTCAAATTGGAGGAGTAGTAATTATTACTCTGTAGGGTTATTAATTAGAACAGTAATAAATCATATTCCTCCAATATTTGGATTTAAAACTTTCGAGCAAGTTGTGGGTGGTTATGGCTCAAAATCTTTTAAAAAAAGTATGAGTATTTTAAATGAGTCTTTAAGGTCCATAGCTGATAATTTTACTCATTCAGTCACTCGAAAAAAAGACCCGTTACCAAATGATACGCAAGTTGATTTTAGAAATGATTTTGATTTGTTACTTTCTGAGCTAATCGCAAATTCGCTTTAATTCCTACTTCCTCAAATCCTATATCTTCTCCAATCGAATTGTTCCATGCGTTATTTACTCAAAAGGTACACCATGTAACTAAGAATTGGGCTTTATAAATTTCGTTACCTCTAAGATTGATGAACTATTAGTATTATCATCTTTTGAATTAATATACCCAGTTTGTCCAGATTCATAAATTGCCCTCGCAACTTCTACCATTAATGAGTTTCTAATATCCTGATCTGCAGTACCCATACTCTTCAAGAACAAATTATAAGAATTAAGCGTGTTTTGCCTATGAGTGTTTATTGTTTGTAAGTGCTTTTTTATACTATATTGTTTTATAATAAATGTGATTACATATATTAAAAAGCTTACAACTAATAAGCGCTTCAAATATTCAATAGTTATAACAGTAGAACTTTTATTTGGATCTATAGCTAATAAATAATCTTCATTTTTCAGGAACAGTAGAAATAAAATAAATGAAATAATTGCTATACTTAACCAAATATAGGAGTTAACTTTATTATGGTCAGCTTCAGATTTAAAAATTTCTGCATAATCTTCAGTAGTTATTTCCTTAGCTTTGTTAGTCAACAATTCAATCAAATCTTGATATTGTTTTTGAGCTTTTTCTAACTCCTCATTTTTTTGTAAATAAGAATTTTTATTAATTTCAAACTCTGCACCTAATAAAGAAAACTGACTGCTTAAATCCTCTATCCTGTTATCCTCAAAACTAATTATAGAATTGTAAATGTTTAAAAAGATTTCAGAATTGCTATCTAAACTGGTAGAACCTGTTAAAAAAGAAAAAAATATCTTATCAGCTGATTTAATCATTGCATCTTGATCCTTAAAACCTAAATTACGAGATGCAACGATATCAAATTTGGACAAGCCATTTAATGATGCATAAAATCTATCAATAATTTCATTTCCTTTCTCTGCAAGTGGTATCGGAATTTCTTGAACCTTCGCGATATTATTACCCATTCTTAGCATCATTTTCAAAAGTGATTCAATAATTGGTTTCAACTTGCTAAAATCGTTTATTCCCCATTCCGGATGAATAACACTGTCAATATTCAATTCTCTTAGTTTGTAATAACTTTCTGTTGCTTGCATTGTAAAAGTTTAGTTATTAAATGTAGTAATAATTTTAATTAAGATAATTTCCTACTCCCACAATAATTTTGCCCTGCTACCGCAAGCGTCCCGCTTGTGAGACCGCTCTGCACAGCTACGAGATTGCCACGTCGTTCCTCCTCGCAATGACAATTTGTGATACCCACAATCCCCGACAGCAGAAAAGCTTCAGCTGAAATCCGGGAAAACGAAGCAGGCCCGGAGCGCAAATGCAGGGCATAGGAATTTTTGCCGGAGCGCCGGCCAAAGCGCGGCGAAGCAAGGCGCAAACTTTCCAGCCCAGGTTTTCCCTGATTTGCAGAAAAGCCAGGAGCGCAAGAAGCCTTCCTGCTGTCTTGAATTATTCACTTGTTGTTTGCTTTTTTAAAGGTGTTCATGAGGTCGCTTCGCTTAGGTTTTGGTCATTTTGTTTCAAGACAAAAGGAATAGCCCTTGCAGCGGCAATGAGCGGCAACCGAAAAGCTTTCGTTAAACTACGCACAAATCGAGTACTTCTTGCGACAACTTACCCCCACGCTATCGCAAGCGTCCCGCTTGTGAGTCCGCTCTGCTATGAATTTGCAACGTCATTCTTCCTTACAGCAATCACAAAAAGAAAAGAAGCCTCTACTGGTGTACGCGTAATCATGTGTCCAATCAAGCATTCAAATTTATGAGGTTAAAGCTGCGGCATTTGCAGCTGTTAACGCAGACTGAAAAGATTTTAGTGTTATTTGTGCCTTTGTAAGATTTGTTGTGGCCTCATCCAGTTGCTGATAGGTGGCAACAGAAGATTTACTTATAGAAAGCGCATCAACAATATTCTGTAACCGGTCCACATCCAATTGAGCATGGTTAACTTTAGCCATTAAAGCAACCAGTTCAACTTTTTTATTTTCGGTGATACCATATTTTTTTGTCGTAGCCATTTCCCAAAATTTTATTGGAAGTTAAATATAATTATGTTGTTGGCAATAGTGATACAGGCACAAGCATCCCTTTTATAATTCGCTCTTCCCAACTACAAGATCGCCACGTCATTCCTCCTCGCAATGGCAAAAATGTGTACTCCCCGTCAGCAGAAAAGCTTCAGCCGAAATCAGGGAAAACGAAGCAGGCCAGGCGCGCAAGAAGCCTTCCTGCTGTCTTGAATTATTCACTTGTTGTTTGCTTTTTTTAAAGGTGTTCATGAGGTCGCTTCGCTTAGGTTTTGGTCCTTTTGTTTCAAGACAAAAGGACTAGCCCCTGCGGCAATGAGCAGGCGAAAACATTTCATCAAAACGAAAATATCGTTACCCCACCGCGCAACAATCGAGTACATCCTGTGGCAACTTACTGCTATTCCTCCGACTTATGTTAATAATTAAATACTAAAAATATTAGCAATTAAAATAATTGTTTAATATTTTTGATTTCAATTTTAACTAGCATGAAAGCACCCGCCGATATTACTTACACCGAAACCATGCTGCGCGAAGCAATGGAAATGTTGGAAAGCTTAAAGCACCACATGAGTATGTTCCAAACGCAGTATTACGGTAAATTAAAAAAGCGTATCCAGCAGCATGAGGCGCTCGGTAAGGACTTAAGAGTTGGTTTAAACGAGATCGTTACGGCGGAAGACGGGAGGGAAGAAAGCCAATGCTGCGCATAAAAAAACAGGCAACAAAAAGAGATGTACTGGGTTTTCGCCTGCCGATGCTTACGCATGAAGAGCCAACCCTGGATATCACGGATATTACCATTATCGATGCGGATAACACCTTTTTTATGCGCATGGGCAGCGAAGCGATGACCGGCTACCAGATCGGCGAGGATCATGTATTGGTTATCGACCGCACCCTAACACCCGTAACAGGTAGTATCGTGGTATTCTTCCACGAAGGCTATTTCTACACCCGGGAATATCGCCCCGAAAAAAATAAACTGGTACTCAAAGCTAACACACCTGCCGAGTCCATTATAATTGAAGATATCCAAAGCTGGACTTGCTTTGGCGTGGTCACCTTAACTTTAAACCCGGTTATCCAGCCGCAGCATCGTGTAGGGAGGTACAGCTTTGTTTGCGCATGTTGATATCAATAACTGCTACGTAAGTTGTGAAACGCTTTTTCAGCCGCAGTTAAAAGGCAGGGTGGTGGTGGTATTGTCCAATAACGATGGTTGTGTCATAGCCCGCAGTAACGAGGCAAAAGCCATCGGCATTAAAATGGCTGATGCTGAATTTGTGGTGCGAAAGGTATTGGAAGAACATAACGCGGTCATCTTCAGCAGTAACTATGCATTATATGCCGATATGAGCGCCCGCATGATGAATAACCTTGCCCGTTATACCTACATGCTGATGGTTTACAGTATTGATGAAGCCTTTATGGCTTTGGGTAACATCAGCGGACTCGACATTGAAAAGCATGCGGCAATGGTGAGCCACAATGTAATGCGCGATACCGGTTTATCCATCACGCTTGGCATAGGCCCAACACTGGCACTGGCTAAACTGGCCAATAAATCAGCCAAGAAATTGGGCCGTGATTACTTAGTACTTGACACTGAAGACAAAATAGCTAAAACCGTAAAAAATTTCCCGATTGAAGATGTTTGGGGCATTGGCCGTGCTTATTACAACAAATTACAGGAATTAAATATCAAAACTGCCGAAGACTTCCGTCAGCTCAAACCGGAGTTGGTTCGCCAACACATGACCGTACAGGGCTGGCGCCTGCACCAGGAACTTTGGGGCAAACCCTGTAACGTGATAAAAGATGTGGCGGAACGCTCAAAAGGTATCGAATCAAGCCAAAGCTTCAACAATTACCAAACCGAACTGGAAAAAATTGAAGAAGCCACCGCCATGCACTCAGCCACTATCGCGCTAAAACTAAGGCAGCAAAAAAGTATGGCTATGCTGCTTACTGTATATATAAGGACAAACAAGCACAATGTAAAGCACGATCAGCATTATCCGTCCATAACCGTAAAAGTCCCTTTCGCTACCAATAGTACACAGGAAATCACCAAAATATGCGTACAAGCGCTAAAGGCAATTTGGCAGCCGGGTTACAATTATCTTAAAACAGGTATCCGCGCAACGGGCATCATCCCCGCCGGCGAAGTGCAATACAATATTTTCAGCAATTACGACAACAGCAAACAGCAAGTGTTAAGCGGCGTGATGGATGATATTAATGCCCGCTATGGCAGGGGGGCGTTACGAGTGGCAGCCGAAGGCTATGAAAAAACATGGAAAATGAAGCAAGATTACCTGAGTAAGCAATACACTACTTGTTGGAAGGATATTATTGTAACCCGTTAATTTAAAAGATATATTTTAATTACTAAAATAATTAGTATTTTTGTACGTTATTTTTATACTATGTGCGGAAGAGTATTAATTGGAGAAAATAAAGACCTCGTCATAACAGGTCGTGATGGCAGGCAGTTCACACCTAAAGCAAATGCTTTAGGAAATCCCGGTTCCATGTTGCCGGTAGTGACCGATGCCATGCCGGATAAAGTTCAACAATTCCGTTGGGGATTGTTAACTATGGAAGACGATAATATCCACAGTAAAAATAAACATGCCCGTATCGAAAGTTTATTCAAAGTAGGTATGTGGAGAGAGCTAACCGGAAAAAAACATTGTGTTATCCGCATCCAGGCTTTTTTTGAGTATAACAAGGAACACGAAAAAACCTACCGCATCGAGCGGGCAGATGGCAAACCATTCTACATTGCAGGGCTTTGGGATATTTGGATCGATATTAAAACCAATGTGCTGCTGCCCACATTCGCAATGATCACCATGCCCCCAAACCGCGCAATGGCAGAGATCCACGACCGAATGCCCGCCATTTTAGAACGCGGCGACATCAAAACCTGGCTTAACCAAAATTACAGCGGAACACAACGTGTTGCGTTTTTGCAAAGCAAGCCTTGTTTGCCCGAAACGCTTAAAATTACGGTTGAGAAGTAGTATCGTCTAACTTGCGGGGTAGCTCTGTATAGCATATAGATTGCTTCGTACCTCGCAAAGACGTGCTAATTTATGAACCTCAACCCCCGTCAGTCCGACAGCTTCGGCTGAAAACTGGCAGAACAATGCCGGCCCAGTGTGGCTGCAGGGCATAGGAAATTTTTACTGAAGCATAGGCCAAGAGCGGCGAAGCGAAGGAGTAAAAAGATTCCAGCCCCGGTTCTGCCCGTTTTGCAGGGCAAAGGCCGGTGCGGCAAAGAAGCCTTCGGACTGACTTGAATTTTTGGTCCTTTTGTTTCAAGACAAAAGGACTAGCCCCCTGCCGCGGCAATGAGTGGCAACCGAAAAGCCGTTGTTAACCCACCGCACAACACTTCGACCGGCTCAACAACACACATCCGCTTATCCATCAAAAAACACCATTTGTGGAAACTTAACCCACTTATAAACACTGTAAATCCGCTGATTTTTAACAAATTTGCCCCTTATTATATAATTGCTTGGAAACGTATATTAAGGAAGCGTTAGTTCTGCTGTTTCAATTCTGTTTTATTATTCAGTTGTATTACCTGGTTAATAATTATAGCAGGCTTGCCGGGTATAAACCGATGGAGGAATTATTGCCCGTAAACATCCCCATTTCTGTCATCATCAGTGCCCGCAATGAGGCTAAAAATCTACAACATTTCCTGTCCCATATCCTCGAACAAAACTATCCTGATTTTGAAGTAGTTGTTATTAATGATTGTTCGTACGATACATCGGACCTGGTATTGGAGGAATTTGAGAAAAAATACAAACACCTAAAGGTTGTAACCATAACCGAGCACGACCGCTTTAAAACTGGTAAGAAATTTGCCTTAACATTGGGTATAAAGGCGGCTAAAAACGAGCATTTGTTATTTACGGATGCGGATTGTATGCCGGCCTCAGCAAATTGGATAGCCAGGATGGCCGCAAACTTTACTACACCCGCACAAATTGTTTTAGGCTACGCGCCTTATAACAGGAGCAAAAACTTTTTGAGCCCCTTTATCAGGTTCGAGGCGGTGAAAGCGGCTATCAACTACTTTTCGGCCGCGCTGAATGGCGAGCCGTACATGGGCGTAGGGCGTAATCTGGCTTATACTAAAACCTTGTTCTTCAGCGCTAAAGGATTTGCATCGCATATGCACCTGATGGCTGGTGACGATGATTTGTTTGTAAACCAGCATGCTACCGAGGATAATACAACAGTTGAGCTGCACCCGGATACCTTTGTTTATACCGATGGCAAGAGCACTTTAGCCAGTTGGTACAGGCAGAAAAAGCGCCATTTTGGTGTAGGAAAATATTATAAAAGCGAGCATAGAAGAATGCTGAGCGCCGATGCAATCAGTGGATATTTATTCTATGTTTTATTGCTGATATGCCTTATATTTAGCTTTGAACCGATGCTGGTAATAGGCATATTTATATTCAGGCTGATATTGCAGATAGTTATTTACAGCAAGACTTTTAAGAAGCTGGATGCCAGGGATTTACTTTGGTTTTTACCCGGGCTTGATTTTTGCTATTACATTTATATTAACACGTTTGGATTAATGGCTACTTTTATTAAAACCACCCAATGGAAATAAACGCAAACTTTACCGAGAACGCGAAGAACGATTTTCACCTGGTAGTTAAAGCCCGTGAAGGCAACCAAAAGGCTTATGCCGACCTGATGCACCGCTACAAGGATTCCATTTATTTTATGGTGCTTAAAATGGTTAACAACAAAGAGGACGCGATGGACCTTACTGTTGAAACCTTTGCCAAAGCCTTTGAAAAACTTGAAAAATACCAGCCTGATTACGCCTTTAGTACCTGGCTTTTTAGAGTGGCAACTAATAACTGTATCGATTTTATCCGCAAGAAAAAACTTAATACAACCTCCATACACGGGATGATGGATGATGATGGTGAGGATAAAACCTTACAGATCAAGGCCGATGTGTTAAACCCCGAAGAATCATCCATCAAAAAACAACAAACCGAGGAGTTGAAGCTTTTGATAGAGACCCTGCCGATGCGCTACCGTAACCTGATCACCCTGAGGTATTTTGATGAGCTATCCTACGAAGAAATTGCCCAGCAGCTTGATCTGCCCTTGGGTACAGTAAAGGCCCAATTATTCAGGGCGCGTTTTTTGTTAGGCAACATCCTTAACCGTGTAAACAGGGATGACATCTAACATTCTACTCAAATATTTTCCTGATATCACCCCAAAACAACAACAACAATTTGAACAATTGCCGGAGTTGTACAATTTTTGGAATAACCAGATCAACGTAATATCGCGTAAGGATATTGACCAGCTTTATGAGCGCCACGTGCTGCACTCTTTAGGCATAGCTAAAGTAATAACCTTTTTGCCCGGCGAAAATGTGCTTGATGTAGGTACCGGCGGCGGTTTTCCCGGCATCCCATTAGCTATCTTATTCCCTGAAACACAGTTTTTTTTGGTTGACTCTATCGGCAAAAAAATAAAGGTTGTTAAGGAAGTAGCTTCGGCTTTGGGCTTGCAAAACCTGAAAGCCGGGCATTTACGTGCCGAGCAGGTGAATGAAAAGTTTGATTTTGTGGTGTCGCGTGCGGTTACACGATTGAAAGAATTTTACCCCTGGGTGAAAGGTAAGTTCAGCAAGCAATCAAAAAATACGTTGGCTAACGGGATCCTGTATTTAAAGGGCGGCGACCTTAACGAAGAAATTGCCGAATCGGGTTTAGCCGTTCAGCAATATCACCTCAAAAATTATTTTGAGGAGCAGTTTTTTGAAACCAAGCAGGTTATCTACGTAAAGGCTTAGTTCTAATTATCAATTATTTGTCGTAAATAACTACCCCGTTACCATAGGTTGGGTATGCTTAAATGAGTCGCTGAATTTGTCTAATGGGTTTGCTAAAGCATAAGTTTTGGATGTCGGTTTTAAACCCGCATCCATCTTTAAAATGCTTACCGAAACGTTGCCATATAAGAAAAACTGATCTTCTTTATAGCGGTCACCATGTTGTTTAATCATTTGAGCATTGTTTTTTTTAGCTACAACCATTGAATCTGTTGCATTAAATTGAAATTTTTCGTCGGTAGGCAATTTACCGCTTACAAAATACATTATGCCGTTAACTATTAACAATGGATGTTCACCGGGTATATAATTACTGGGTTTTTCCCTTGTAAGTGTTATTTGGTTAAGCTGTATTTTATTTGGAAATGGGCTTGTGATGTATATTTCTTTCAATGGTTTTGTATATTCCGGTACGGTAATAGCGCCATCAGTTTTGGGTGATGCGGGTGCAGATAGTGGTGTAAGTTTAAATTCTCCAAACGGTGATTTTAAATCCGATACCGCTAATTCGCCTATATAGCCGTTTTGCTTTACCTTATCACTAACAGCAGGGCGGAATTTCTTTTCGGCCACACAAAATACTATTGCTATACTATGCTTACCGGCATTATCTTTAATAGTTAATTTACATGATTGTAAAGCATTTACTGCGGCTTCGTCAAAATCATTACCTGCGCTTTGGGCTACATGTATATCGCTTATTGTTCCGTTATTACCCAGGTTAAAATTTAGCACTACCGTTCCGCCTTTAAGTGCTTTTTGCTCCCCGGCAGGGTATTGAACATTATTAATCATATAATCATAAAACTGATCGGAATATGGGGCATTTAAATATGAGGTAACGTCATAAATATATGCCAAGTGCTTATTATTAACATCTTTTGGGTGCATAAATTGTATAATGGTAGATGACCCCGAAGGGAATATATAGCCATACTTGTCTTTAAGCATTTGTAAATCAGCATCGGTGCATTTGTTTTTATAAAACCAGTTTGTCTCGCCGTTTTTGCCATATATTAAAACTTTTGCATACTCCGCACCATGTGCACCGGGCATGCCTAAACCACTTTCATCATACTCATAACCTTTACTGGTTACTTTCTCAGGGTATTTATAGTTGGTAATGATCAATGCTCCACCAAATTCAGGATCATTTTTACCTGTATCAGGCGGGAATATGGAATAATCATTGGTGAAAAAGAATACATCTATTTTTAAAGTTTTCCCGGCATCATCATTAACAATTCCCTTATAACTGTTGAAACCATTTAGTGCCAAAGCATCCAATTTAGCTCCACCACTTTTAACTACCCTGGCATTTGTTATATGCCTGTCGTTATCAAGCGTAAATCCAACTTCAACCATTCCGCCTTTTTCGCCTTTGGTAGTGGTATAATGTATATTCTTGTGTAAAAAATGATCCATCATATAATACCCGTCAGCATTTACAATGGGTAGCATTGGTTTTCCATCGGTGGTTGTATATTCAGTACTGTCAACCACCTCAACCTTAATATGCTGATTTTTTAGCAGTAACGATTTGTCTGTAGCGGTAATGTTTGCTGCTGTGTATACCACTTTTTTGTTTTTTTGGTCGATAGCAAGCCGGTCACTTATTGTTACTACGCCGTTTTTAGTGATTTTTAAAAGCTTTCGTTTTGCTGCGTGACCTGCCGTAGCGAACCGGTTTGCGGATTTTAGGTTTGCGGGTGTAAGATCTACCAAAACATAGCTCTTACTAAATGCGAGTGTTGATGTGCATAATAATGCTGCACAAATTGGGATAATTACCAGGTACTTCAGCCTTGCCAAATTACCGGAGCGTTGTTGATTTAGCATAATAATTCTCTTTTTTAAAAGGTTATAATTGAAGAAGGAGTGAGTGATAGATGAACCGCCTGTACCATAGGCGTTCATTACCAAAAAGGAAGAGTAGGTTAAGGTGTCGGTTTCATTAGCCGCGGTTTGTTCGTCGGCAATGTATTCATGTACAGTTTTTAAGCTGTTTTGCAGTAAATATATAAATGGATTAAACCAATTGATGATCTTTAATATCTCCACAAATAAAATATCCGCGGAGTGTTTTTGCCTGATGTGAACCAGTTCATGCCTCATAATCGTATCGGCACCATTAGCGTTAGTGCCAATAAATAAATAGTTGAAAAATGAAAATGCGCTATTTGTGTCTGATAGATAGATCACTTTATAATCGCCTTGCTTAACGCTGTTTTTGTTACGCATCAACTTAAATAATGCATATAATTTCACAAAAAATAGGATTAAGAATGCCACAGCGCCGGCCAGGTACCCATACCATAAATAATCTCCTAAAGTAAAATGGTGTTCAGTTAAAGGATAATGTTCAATTATCACAGGTGCAGCAATAACGGGTGCTGTTACAGCTACTTCTTGAGTAACTGTACCTAAAATCGCTTGTTGCGGGGTGATTGCATAAGTAACAGCACTTGCAGGTTCGGTTGGTATGGCAGGCTTTAACACACTTATTTGTGTAACCGGCAGTATAAACGAAACTATACAGGTAGCTATCAGGTAAATACGCTTTAACCTGTAATGCGTATCGCGGTTTAAAAAAAGGCAGTAGGCTAAATAAAATACAGCGAGGTACAAATTTGCTTCTGCAAGATAATACAGCCAGTTCATTTATTGTTGGTTTTTAGGTTTTCAATTAGTTTGGTTAGTTCGTCCAGCTCTTTTATACCCAATTTTTTTTCATCAGCGATGAAGGATACCAGGCTTTTGTAGGAGTTATTGAAATAGCTGCTCATCATTTTATCAAAAGTGAATTTTTTATAAGCCGCTTCACTGATGACCGGGAAATATACATGCGAGTTGCCGTAGGCCTTATGATACACAAAACCCTTACCCTCTAAAACCCTAACAACAGTTGATACCGTATTATAGGCTGGTTTGGGCTCAGGTATTTGCTCAATGATATCTTTTACAATAGCCTCGTTCAATTGCCATAGTATTTGCATTATCTGCTCTTCTGCCTTTGTAAGTTCTTTGATCTGCATAATAAACTATCTTTATAGTTGAGTAAATGTATAAACTATATTTTTAGTTTGCAAACTATTTTTATAGTTTTTATTTAAAAAAGCGATTTTTAGCTTGAAATTTTTTATTTTAGAACACTTATTCCTTTATGTCTACACTTCACCAGGTTGCCCTTACATATTTAAAAAACATTGGCCCAACAATAGCCAAATCCATGATCAGCTATTTCGGCAGTGCCGAGCGTGTGTTCACCGTACCGCCGGGCAAATTGATGGGTGTGCCGGGTATCGGCCCAAAAACCTATGAGCAACTGAACCTAAACGAAGCGCTGCGGAAAGCCCAAGAGGAACTTAAATTTATAGAAAAGAATCATATAGACGTACTTTTTTATACCGATCCGCGCTATCCGAAGCGCTTAAAGATCTGTAATGATTCACCTATCTTGTTATATAGTAAAGGTAATGCAGATCTGAATACCCAGCGTATTATAAGCGTAGTAGGTACACGTAACGCTACGGAATATGGTAAGCAACTCTGCCAGCAATTGGTAGAAGAATTAAAGCCCTACAACGCATTAATTGTAAGCGGATTAGCTTATGGGATAGATGTTTGCGCCCATAAGGAATGTGTTAAGCAAGATGTACCCACGGTTGGTGTATTGGCACATGGATTAGATAAACTCTACCCAAGTCAGAATAAAGCCATTGCCGAAAAGATGATCGCGAACGGTGGTTTGCTCACCGAATATCCATCAGGCACCATCCCCGACAGGGAAAACTTTCCGCAACGGAACCGCATTGTTGCCGGTATTGCCGATGCAACCGTAGTGGTTGAAGCCAGTGTAAAAGGCGGCGCGCTGATCACTGCCGAAATAGCCAATTCTTATAACCGGGATGTATTTACTTTCCCGGGTAGAGTAGGTGATGAGTTTTCTGAAGGATGCAACTTCCTGATCAGGCATAATAAGGCAGGCTTGTTGACTAACCCGGCCGACCTGGCTAATAGTTTGGGGTGGGAAAAGGTAGAAAATGGCTCTGCTTTCGAACAGCAATTGACTTTGCCGATTGATCTCTCGGCTGAAGAAATGCTGATTTTTGAACTGATCCGTCAGCATAAATCACCTTTAGCTATTGATGATCTAACCATAAAGGCTAACATTCCCATGAGCCAGTTAGCCATGACTTTACTAAATATGGAAATGCAGGGTTATATCCGTTCGCTACCAGGCAAAACGTACCTGATCAATTAAAATACCTCCCCAAGGTTTACAAAAAAGCCGTGCGAATGGTCTATCCCGTAGCCATAATCAATACAGATATTGCTGTCGGAGTGCTTATTTGCCTTTATCCTTATTCCTGTTCCCACAGCGGGAGCCACTTTTTGAAACTGGTTATCCGGATAGTTGGTCAGAGTTTCTCCGTTAATAAATAGTACACCGCCCAATAAACCGTTTTGAGTTATCCCAAAGCGGTATTCGCTTTCTAAATAAAGCATATCCCGGCCCCTGAAGCGGCCTTGCGCATATCCCCGGCCGCTGTTATTGTACATATCCATACCTGTTGCAGGTAAATCCAGGTAAGGTGTACCGGCTGAAGCTAAGTTTGCCATTGCCCAAAAAGCAAGTATATTATTTGATGCGGGAGATAGTTTATAATATTTCCTAAGATCAAGTAACCACGAATGCCATGAAGAAGTGCTGCCAAGAAAGTCCATGTTTTGGCGATAAATAAGGCTGGCATAAGCACCGTTTAATGGATTTATTGGGTTTTTGCGGCTGTCATACAAAACGTCGAGGTTTATGCCTGATGAGGTCGAATAGGTACTAAACCCATATTTTGTAAAATCAGAAGCAGATTTATCCAGGTTACCTTGTTGCATAATATCATAATGATAATCAAGATTATAACCTGCTCCTAAATAAAAGTTAGGTAAGAATTTTTTGTATAAAGTACCATAAAATCTTATGTAATCATATTTTAACGGATTGGTTTCAGCTAACGTGCTGTTGGTGCCCAAGCCATAAGTATCAATAGGGTATTCTTCAGCCCGAATATCAGACACAAATTTATAATTGTTGTGATCTGCCCATACTTCACCTTTAGAAGTAAAAAATTTCTGACTTTTTGTATCAAAAGCGAGGCTGCTTACAATTTCGGATAGATTCTCATCATGAGTTTTGCTGGTATAAAATGCTGCATTAGATGTTAAATCGGCAGCGAAACCTGTTGTTAAACTATAGCCAATTGCAGGCACTACAGAAAAGTTTATTTTTTTTGGGTGCGCAGCTTGTTCAAGCTTGGCGGTTTTGCCTAAAAACTTATAGATCTCATCTGCAATATCCCTTTGTTTTGATGAATCAACAGGTGTTATTTCTTGATTTTTTAATTTCGTAGAAGACGTTTTCGAAGAGTCGGTTTGGCTATATCCTTTTAGTGTAAAAGGTACTATTAGTATTAATAGTGAAAATTTAAGTTTATTCAATTACAAGTTGAGTTAATATTCACCATAGATGATCAGTTTAACGTACTAACGAAAAACAAGTCATCCAGGTTTTATTTCACCTCATCATAATAAATCAAATCGCCCATTTCCATGCTTAAGGTTTTCCAATCGTCCTCGTCGAATTCAATTACAGCAATGGCGCAGGTTGGAACATCTTTAATTTTACCGGTTAGATAATACAGTATTTGGCTGATGCCCGGATTATGACCAACTATCGCAATAAAATCCCGATCATCTGGTAAGTTATTGATGATATGCAGTAAGGTATTCTCGCTTGCATCATATATTTTAATGTCTGTTTCAACTTCGTGTGATAACAAATGCTCCGAAAAAATATTAGCGGTGGTATGCGTGCGCAGGGCCGGACTGGAAATGATAAGTTCAGGTTTATAGCCTTTTGCAACCAGTCTTTGCGCCATTACGGCTGCATCCTGCATGCCTGATTGTGTAAGCGGGCGGTCAAAATCAGCAGAATTAGATCCTTGTTCGGCTTTTGCGTGGCGTATCAGCAATAATCTTTTCATGGTTTCTTAGTCGTATACTTATTTAAATGTGCAATTACCGTTTTTGTTTCGATGCGATGCAAACAAGCATAATCACCCCTGAAACAAGGTTTATCACCATAAACCGAACATGGCCTGCATTCAATATTATCCGCTACAATATCACTTTCTGATTGTCCATAGCCTAAAAAACCCGCATAATGGTGGGTTGCTCCCCAAATGGATACTGCCGGCGTTCCAACCAGCGATGCCATGTGCATACCAGCAGAATCCATGCTCAGCATCACATCAAGTCGACTGATCAATACCAACTCCTGTTTAATAGTTAGTTTTCGTACAACCGAAACAACATTTTCATATTTCAATGCCCAGGTATTACTGGTTGCCATTTCATTATCCGACCCTCCAAAAAGAAAAACAGTATTATTCTGTTTACTTATCTCGCTAATCACATCTTCCATCTTTTCCAA
Organism: Mucilaginibacter sp.; assembly: GCF_965225845.1. Taxonomy (GTDB): domain Bacteria; phylum Bacteroidota; class Bacteroidia; order Sphingobacteriales; family Sphingobacteriaceae; genus Mucilaginibacter. The sequence goes on along the minus strand of NZ_CBDDBL010000002.1, from coordinate 2,028,833 downwards.
CGGGAAAATCTTACCATCGTGTTTGGCAAAAGGACTAATGCCGATCCATGTTTTAGTTTTCTCGCCTGTTATTTTGGTGACATCTTCAGTTAAAAGTTTTGGCGATCTAACTAATTTATAATCGAGATCCAGCGAAAAGCCAAGCGCACGGAATACATCAGCATAACGCTCTGTAGTGCGTTTTAACGGTTTAAGCACTTTGTTCGGAAAACGGGTAAGCAGCTTTTTTTCCTCTCGGCCTTTATTAATATAAGCATATTTTACACCTGAAAACCTGAATAGCCTGCGTAAAATTTTAGTCCGTAAACTACCATGCAGATCGGCAAAGGCATCAAATTTATGTTGTTTTTTAAGCTGATTGAATAGCTTAATCATTCCTAAAAAACCTTTGTAGTCTTTATCAAGATTAGCAGGAAAGTAGGTTAAGCGGGGGATATCCTGAAAGAAATCCGCAAACTGCGGCCTCGAAATGTAGGTAATTTGCAGCCCGGAATTTTGATCCAGCAATGCTTTTAAAACCGGTACCGTCATTGCCACATCGCCCATGGACGTAAAGCGCAACACCAGTATATGCTTCAGTTCCGGCATTATTTTTTGTTATTATACAGTACCGGGTTCAGGTTGGGGTCATTGTACATTTTCATTTGGCGGTACACCTTCATGTATTTATCGCCATTTTCAATGTCTTCTAATAGCTCGTCTATCGCTAAAGAAAGATCAACCTGTTGCTGCAACAATACCGATAGCTTCTCGCTGCACTGCAATAAATGGTATTCGCTGGCATCGGTACGGGTGCTTTCTTCCTGCATGTGGTAAACCTTTAACGCTAATATCGACAGCCTGTCTATTGCCCAGGCAGGGCTTTCTGTATTGATCTTCGCCGTTGGTAAGGCTATAATATCCTTATATTTTTCGTAGAAGTAAGAGTCGATCACTTCCACAATGTCCGTACGGTCCTGGTTTGATTTATCGATAGCACGTTTCCATTTGATAACCTCGAGTGGATCGATATTCGGGTTACGGATCTCATCTTCCATGTGCCATTGCGCGGTATCTATCCAGCATTTGGTATATAGTATATGGTCAATACTACCAACAGCAAACGGACTGACAATCACCTTGAAAATATCATTAAACTGATGATAGTCAGAAACTACCTGTTCAAAAATACGGTTGCATTGCGCACTTATCATTCTGCAAAGGTAATAGATTATTTTATTCTGCTCATTGTGGGTTTAGCCTCTTTTCTTTTCAAAAAAAGTTGTGATCTCCGGTAATGATAATGCGTTTAAACACTGCTCCTTAGCTAAGCCGCCTTTACGGGCAACCAGTATACCGAAGTGCATATCCAAAAAACCTTCATTTCGGTGCGCATCCGGATTGATAGATAGCATAACGCCTTTCTCTAACGCGTACTGGTGCCAGCGCCAGTCAAGGTCAAGGCGGAAAGGATTTGCATTGATCTCGATAACTACATTATTCGTGGCACACGCATCTATCACTTTTTTGTAGTTGATAGGGTAGCCCTTCCGGCTTAATAACAAGCGACCGGTTGGGTGGCCTAAAATGGTTGTGTAAGGATTTTCAATCGCTTTTATTATACGAGCGGTTGCTTTTTCTTCATCCATTTTTAAGTTGGAGTGTACAGATGCCACGATAAAATCAAACTTTTTCAGGATCTCATCCGGGTAATCCAGCGAACCATCGTTTAAAATATCAGATTCAATACCCTTGAATATCTTAAAGCCTTCTAATTTTTTATTCAGGTGATCTATTTCTTCCTGCTGTTGTAAAACGCGTTCAATACTTAATCCTTTAGCATAAAACGCACTTTTGCTATGGTCGCACATGCCCAAATACTCCAATTTTAGTGTGTCACGACAATATAAAGCCATTTGCTCAACGGTATGTATACCGTCGCTCCATGTACTGTGATTATGCAGCGTTCCCTTCAAATCATTATAGCTGATGAGTGTTGGCAGGTTGTTATTGGCAGCTTTTTCAATAAAAATATCACCCTCACGCAGCTCCGGATTCATAAATTCAAGGCCTGCCTTCATGTAAACAAGTTCCTCACTTGTAGGTTGGTCTAACTCATCATTTACGCGGTCTAAAACAGCTTTCACATGCCCATCGCTGCCTGTTTGCCTGAATAGTTCTTCATAAAAATAACGCTTTTCTACACAAACAATATCTACCAAAAGGCCGTTTGGGAGCTCACCATTAATATGATTGTCGTTTTGTGTGATGTTTTGCAGGATGCCCGAATTGCAAAACGTATTAAATGCCAGTTGTTGATCGCGGCTGCCTAAAACGATAACCAGTTCACTGATAATTTCGCACAGGCGGCGATATTCCCCGGCGAATTCAACCAGCCCGCCAACAAATACAGTTTTTATTTGCTCAAGCAGATCATTAGCTTCCTGTGTGATCTGCGCATACAGGAACTTGCCGTTGCTCGCCATTCTAAACTCAATAGCCTTGCGAATTTCCTCTTGCGTTTTTAAACCAAAACCTTTAGCCTCGATCAACCTATTCTCATTACAGGCATAATATAGCTCGCCGGTGTTTTCAATACCCAGGTCTTTCCAGATGATAGCCACTTTTTTTGGGCCGATACCTTTGATGCCCATCATTTCAACAACACCTTCAGGGGTAGTTTTCAATAAATCCTGCAGATCGACCATGGTGCCGGTTTCCATCAGCTCGATAATTTTAGCCGCGGTACTTTTGCCAATACCCTCAATTTTTTCAAGTTCCGCCAAAGTTTTACCTGCAACAGGGAAAGGGAGTTTATCAACCTTAAAAGCTGCGTTGGCAACCGATTTTATTTTAAACGGGTTAACCTCATGCAGTTCCATCAGTTGTGATAACAGGCGAAGTGTACGGGCTATTGGTTTATTTTCCATGGCAGATTTATAACGGTAAAAATAAAAAAAGCCGCTTGTAAAAGCGGCTTTACACCAAACATTTTACTATTGATTTAGTTCACAACAATATCGTAAGGTAACCTGGTTTGCGGTGTGCGCATCATTTCGGTCATACCTTTAATTTGCTCGTAATATTTATAATTGATGCCCAGCTCCGATTTAAGCGCGCGGGTTTTCATTTCTACATTAAAGTTCGACCCGACTTTATCAAAAAAGCTTTTTTGTTCAGGATAAGTAATCAGGTTATATTCATGTAAGCCAGCCATTTTTGCCGCGCTGTGTATGGCGTCGTCTATATTGCCTAACTTGTCAACCAAACCAATTTTTATGGCTTGCTCACCGGTCCAAACCCGGCCCTGGCCTATGCTATTGATATATGCCTGTGTTTTATGGCGCCCCGCAGCTACTGCTTTGGTAAAATCATCATAACCGTGGTTTACCTGGTTTTGTAAAATTAAACGTTCATCAGGTGTAAGCGGTTTACTGATATCGCCCAAATCGGCATATTTGCCGGTATTTACGCCGTCAAAAGTAATCCCCAGCTTGTCATTAAACAGCTTTTGCATATTGGGCAGGATAGCAAAAATACCTATAGAACCGGTAATGGTGTTCGGTTCAGCAAATATCGAGTCCGCTGCACATGAAATATAGTAACCGCCTGATGCTGCCAAGTCGCCCATTGAAACGATGATAGGTTTCGCTTTTTTAGTAAGCATTACCTCGCGCCACATTACATCTGATGCTAAAGAACTGCCACCCGGTGAATTTACACGCAGCACTACTGCCTTAATTTTATTATCCAAACGTGCTTTACGCAAAGCTTTCGAGATCCTTTCAGAACCTATGGTGTTATCATCACCCTCACCACCGGTAATTTCGCCCGATGCATAAATTATAGCGATGCGACCACCCGATGAACTTGTTTTCTCATCTTTATAATCGTTTTCGGCATCACTTTTAGCATATTCGTTCAAATCAACGCTTGCTACGTTTGATTTTTTATTGGTACCGGTGCGGGCCTTTAATTCATCTAAAATCTCGTCCTTGTATTTCAAACCATCAACCAGTCGATATTTTAAAGCGTCTTCCGGGTATTGTATAGTTAAATTGTTGGCATAATTAAATAATGAATCTTTACTGATGTTACGGCTTTTGCCGATGTTAGTTAAAAAATGATCGTAAAGAGAACCTAAGTAGGAGGTAACCTGCATGCGGTTTGCATCGCTCATTTTGGTTAAGATCAGCGGTTCAACCGCACTTTTGTAAGTGCCTACTTTGATGATCTGCGCTTCGATACCTAATTTATCCAAAGCACCTTTCAGGAAGGTGATCTGTGAACTGAATCCTTTAAATTCAAATATTCCTTTTGGATTGATGTACACCTTGTCGGCTACTGAAGCTAAATAATAAAAGCTTTGGGTGTAAACCTCGGCATAAGCAATAATAAATTTGCCGGATTTTTTAAAGTCAATAAGCGCGTTGCGGATCTCTTCAACTGTTGCCTGTTGCGATTCAATATAGCTTTCGTCCAGGTAAATACCTTTAATATTATCGTCGGTTTTAGCCTTTTTAATGTCGGCTAAAATATCGTTAAGGCCTACACTTTTATTATCATCTAAACCTAAAAATGGAATATCAGCTAATGGATTATTCGGTGTACGCTCAGGAATGGTACCATTGAAGGAAATATGCAGTACCGAATTGGAATCAACATGTACTCCTTTATCGCTGCTTGCGCCTACTACGATCAAGAAACAGATAAAAACTATAATAAGGAATGTGAAGATAAGCCCTACGATAGTGGCCAGTACAAATTTGAAAAATTGTTTCATTAAATGTTATAAATATAAGTATCTATGCAAATTTACTAATTCAATATGGTATAATATTAAGAGCGCGTTCTATAATATTTGTTACAACATGAATAAGGTTTATTTATTATTAGGCAGTAACCTCGGTAACCGGCAATTGTTTTTGCAACAGGCAATAGAACGTATTAGTGGACAAATTGCGCTGATTATTGAAAAATCATCAATATATGAGACGCAATCCTGGGGAAAAAGCGATGCGCCTGATTACCTTAATCAGGTAATATTATTACAAACTGATATGCCTGCGCGTTTGATATTGGAAAAAATACTGGCAATTGAAATTGTGCTGGGCCGGAAACGGGAGGAGAAATGGGGATCGCGGACGATAGATATCGATATTTTATTTTATGGCGATGAGATAATAAATGAACCTGATCTACAAATTCCGCATCCTGAACTTCATAAAAGGCGCTTCACATTGTCACCCTTAAATGAAATTGCATCAAAATTTAAACACCCTGGTTGTAAAAAGACTATTTTTGAATTGAATAATGAATTAAGGGATGATTTAGTTGTAAAAATTTATAATTTTGAAGCATAAACCATTATGACAGAGAACAATAACGATATTGACCTAACCTTTCTACATGACATTGCTGATGGCAGCGATGAATTTATTGTGGAATCAATTGCCATGTTTTTAGATCAATCTCCGCAAATAATGCAGGAGATCAGCACTGCTATTACAGCCCGGGATTGGGCGACTGCATCATCGGCTGCGCATAAAATAAAAGCTAACCTGGGTTTCTTCGGGATGCTTAATTCACAAGCTCTAATTCAGGAAATTGAGCACGATTGTAAAACAGGAGCACCTGATTTTGCAGCTTTAACCTCGAAATTTAACGAGGTAAACAGCATGATAAATGCCAACCTAACTGAGCTTGCGAAAATAAAGGCAGAAAAGGAAGCAAATCTTTAGATCTGTTCTATTTTGAAAGAATAGCTTTCCATAATCAGGTTAGCCAACAAGTTTTTACACGCTTCTTCAACCTTAGCATGAGCGGTTTCTGCACTATCGGCTTCAATTTCAAGGGAAATATGTTTACCTATACGGATATTTTGAATTTCAGATAAGCCAAGGTTTTTCATGCTTCCTGTTACAGCCTTACCTTGTGGGTCAAGAATTTCTTTTTTTGGCATTACATCTATTTCAGCCTGGAATTTGCTCATGTGTTAGTTTTTTGAATTGAATTATGGATAGGCCGATGTAAAAAAGTATCACGACCGGAACCGCCGCGAATTTAAAAAATAGTATCAATATAGCCGAAAATAACAGCAGTAAATAGCGATAAATATTCTCCTGGAAATCGCGGTTCTTAAATTTGAGCGACATCAGCGGCAATTCTGCCACCAACAATCCGCACATTACTAAAGTAAAAATAGATAAGCCAAAAGGATTAAGGATATATTTGGATAATTCACTGTGCTGTTCCATGATTAATGGAAAGGACGCGATCAGGATAGCGTTGGCAGGGGTTGGTAATCCAATAAAGCTTTCGGCCTGGCGGGTATCAACATTAAACTTAGCCAGCCTTAACGCTGAAAATACCGGGATCAAAAATGCCATAAAGTTTAAATATGGGCTAAGTTTGTGTACCTGCGGCGCTTGTAAAAACAGTTCATACATAATGGCTGAGGGCAATACGCCAAAGCTTACCATATCAGCCAATGAGTCCAGGTCCTTGCCTATACCCGAATAGGATTGAAGTACGCGCGAGGCAAGTCCATCAAAAAAATCAAATATAGCAGCCAGGAATATAGCGTAAGCTGCGTAGATTAAATTTTCCTGAAAAGTAAAAACAATACCAATACAACCACTGAAGAGGTTACAACAAGTTATTGCGTTTGGAAGATGTTTTTTCACTCGCTTCTTCATTATCGGATGAAGGTATCAGGATTATTTTAAATATTTATGAAGTTACAGATTAACTTTTCATTAAAAATATAACTTCATAAATATAAAAATATTATGAATTCATAGAGATCAGGAACTCTTCATTAGTTTTCGTACCCCTGATCTGGCCTTGTAAAAACTCCATTGATTCCTGTGAATTCATGTCAGCCAGGTGGTTACGTAAAATCCAAATTCGCTGTAAGGTATCACGGTCAAGCAATAAATCGTCACGGCGGGTGCTCGATGCTGTAATATCGATAGCCGGGAAGATTCGTTTGTTAGATAATTTACGATCCAACTGTAACTCCATATTTCCCGTACCTTTAAATTCTTCAAAAATAACCTCATCCATTTTAGATCCGGTTTCAGTTAAAGCAGTAGCAATGATAGTTAATGAACCGCCATCCTCAATATTACGCGCAGCACCGAAGAAGCGTTTTGGCTTATGCAACGCGTTAGCATCAACACCACCTGATAATATTTTACCTGATGCTGGCGCAACTGTATTATAAGCACGCGCAAGGCGGGTAATAGAGTCTAATAAAATAACTACATCATGGCCGCACTCAACCATGCGTTTTGCTTTCTCCAGTACAATATTGGCTATTTTAACGTGGCGCTCAGCAGGCTCATCAAATGTTGATGAAACAACCTCGGCGCGTACACTGCGGGCCATATCGGTAACCTCTTCCGGACGTTCGTCGATCAATAAGATGATCAAATAAACTTCAGGGTGATTTTTAGCAATCGCGTTAGCCACATCCTTCAATAACATGGTTTTACCTGTTTTAGGTTGCGCTACGATCAAACCACGTTGTCCTTTACCTATAGGCGAGAACAAATCCATAATACGGGTTGAATAATTACCCGGATCTGTAAATAAGCTCAGTTTTTCTGATGGGAAAAGCGGTACTAAGTGGTCAAATGGTACACGGTCGCGTACTTCGGCAGGTAAACGGTTGTTAATCGCTTCTACACGCACCAAAGGGAAATATTTTTCGCCTTCTTTTGGCGGCCTGATGCTACCGCGAACGGTATCACCGGTTTTTAAGCCAAATAGTTTTATTTGCGACTGTGATACGTAAATATCATCAGGCGAAGTTAAATAGTTATAGTCAGATGAACGCAGGAAACCGTAACCATCGGGCATTATTTCCAGTACACCTTCGTTTATAATAACATTATCAAAATCAAGGTTAATAGCAGGCTCCTGGTTTTTAGCCTGGACGTTATTCTGGTTAATGCGGCGCTCGAATTTTTGCGGGCGAGCTTCAGCAGGAGCCGCCTGTTCTTCAGTTTTTACTGGTGTTTCATCACTTTGGCCCGGTTGTTCTGTTTCAGCAACGGGATCAGCAGCAACAATTTCCTGTTCTTCTTCCTGTTGGGGCTCATCATCCTGTTCATCAAACAGGTTGGTGTCATCCAAAGGAACCTCAATGCGAGGTTCGGTAGAGCTTTTTATAGTGCGTAGCCTTTTGCGGCCTTTGTCTGCTGCTTCAGGGGCTGGTTTTTCGGTATCATCTTGTTTAGGAGAGTAGTTATTTTCAACTGTGCTTTGCTGGGCCCGGGCGGCCTCTATTAAATTTTGCTGTTCAACTATGGCTGTGATCAACTGTGCCTTTCTAAGGTCATCAGCTTCAGCAATACCTAAACTTTTTGCAATTTCGCGCAACTCCGAAACGAGTTTGTCGTTCAATTCAATTGTATCAGACATGAGATGGATTATAGTTCAAAAAAGATTGTTATTGTTTATTTGTTTTGCAACAATAAATATTCCCGCTGTTTTTAAGATTAACCCGGAAGTATTTATCTGAGAGAAATTTATCCTGCAATTTGCTGTGAATATCTAAAAACCTGTACTACTAATATTTGACGTGGATTTTTAAATTGTTTCTTTAGCGCAAGAAAAATTCAAAGGAAAACGATGCAATTGTAGACATTTTATTTCAGATTTCAAATTATTTAAATAAATATCGCTTATACCTATAACTGTTAAGCTATTTTTTAGTTTTTTTGATGATTAAATAATCTCCCCAGTTCATGATCTCCCGCCAACAGCTAATAGAGCAGATAAAACTAAAAAAATCATTTTTATGTGTAGGCCTCGATACCGATATCGATAAGATACCTACGTTCCTGAAAAGCTATCCTGACCCAATTTTTGAATTTAACAAGCGGATCATAGATGCTACAAAAGATTTATGCATATCCTACAAACCCAATGCTGCTTTTTATGAAAGCCGTGGTTTAAAAGGCCTGCAAAGCCTCATAGCTACTGAAAACTATTTACCTGCTGACACTTTAAATATTATTGATGCCAAAAGGGGAGATATAGGCAATACATCAGGTATGTACGCCAAAGCTTTTTTTGACAAGGAAGCTACCGGGATGAGCTTTGACGCCATAACCGTAGCGCCATATATGGGTAACGATAGTGTAACCCCATTTTTAGCTTTCGAAGGAAAATGGGTGATCATTTTAGCACTAACTTCATCGGTGGGAAGTAAGGATTTTCAATATTTACAAACGGAGAACGGTACGCTATATGAGTCAGTGATCCAAAAAGCCAATACCTGGGCCGGTTCGGATAGGATAATGTATGTGGTGGGGGCAACCAAAAGCGTTGAATTTACGAATATTCGCAAATATGCACCTGACAATTTCTTACTTGTTCCCGGAGTTGGTGCACAGGGCGGAAACCTGCAAGAGGTTTGCCAATACGGAATGACCAAAGATTGCGGTTTAATCGTAAATGCATCACGTTCTATAATTTACGCAAGCAATGGCGAAGATTTTGCTGACGCAGCCCGTGCCGAGGCTTTAAAGATTCAGCAGGAAATGCAGGTGGAATTAAAAAAGGTTAGAATTATATAAAAAATGTCATTGCGAGAAACGAAGCAATCGCGAAATGTACATATTCGTTTTACTTCGTGCGATTGCTTCGTTCCTTCCAATGACATGGTTTTTAATTTTTTATCGCGTCATCCTCTGACGGTTCCAACTTCCCTTCAATAGAATCATCAAACGTTTTACCTAACACCGCTCCCGCAGCCATTTTAACAAAAGCAACGGCTGCCCCATGCTTGTTATCCCAGTAATAGCCTTGTGTAGGCGAAAACTGAATCACACGGATTCGAGGATCATCTTTACCTTCGGTAAACCATGTTTTAACTAATGGGTTCCATAATTCTTCTATTTTTTGCTTGTCGGCAGTAATGGTGGTAGTACCGTACAAACTTAAAAAGCCCGCATGCGCCGATGCCTGGAATAATAGTTGAACCATTGGGTCTTCCTTAACTTCTTCGTTTTTGTGGCTGTCAACCGCGCTCAGAAACCAGATATCGCCGTTATCGTCAAATTTTTGAAACGACATTGGCCTTGCTGAAAATGGCAAGCCGGTTTTAATATCGCTGCAAAAAAAGCAGGTTTTAGCATCTTCGGCTATTTCTTTGGCTTTGGCCCATGCTTCAGCGCCTTCTAAATTCTTGAAATTATCTTCTGGCTGTTCTTTATTAATACTGTCCATAACGTTATTTTAATTGGTAGATGTTAAATACTAACCAACAAATAATGCTATTGTGTTACATTAATTAATTTTTTTGATAGAATAATAACTTTAGTGAAATAGGTTGTACTATGCAAACATCACCTTCCGCTCCGGGAACTTAGTGGCGTAGCCTGTTACGATATTCCTGATGTAGTCATTGCCCGGGTAGGGTGTAAGGTGTTGCTTTAGCTGTTGCATATCATCAACCTTAAAATGGTGCGATACATAACCCATCCCATAAAAACGGCCTTTTTCGATCAATATGCAGCTATGTTCGTCGGCGCTGCGGCCTTCATCGCGGATAGCAAAAGTTGGCAATGCTTCATTTAGTGATTCAATAGCTATGGTCACCTTTTGATTATATTCATCGGGCGACATGCTACCAGTACAGGCGCAGCCATCCTTATGTATGCCAATACATTCTGCATTGTTCTTTTGGATGAAACATAGCTTAGGGCAAAGCTCAAAGGTATCTATCAGCTTATTCAGCAAGCTATAACCTTCAAACAGCGTATTGCAGGTGTAAACCGGCATCTGAAATTTATGATGCTTATCAACCGCTAAGCGTATGTAGCCGCGTTGGTCTATATAATCATATAGTGCATAAGCTTGCTCAAATCGTTTTAATGAACGGTTATATTTAGGCCATAACCTTTTAATCTCTACAGCCTCCAGCACAAATGCAATTAATTCCGTCCCACATTCCTGGAAAGTAATATGGTGAATGTTCCGCATAAATTCCTGTCGCTGCTGGCCGGTATTGTTACCTGTAAAATGACTGCAGACACGCTTCTTAATATTCTTCGCCTTACCCACATAAATTGCCTTGCCCTTTTCATCATGAAAATAATAAACGCCGGGCATCATTGGTAGCTTTTCAATATCAGCCTTGGGAAGGTTAGGCGGCAAAACCTGCTCTTTAGAGTTTTGCTTTAAAGCTTTGGTAATGTGGTTATCCTTATCTTTTTGCAGCAACAATGTGAATAGCTCTGCAGTCGCGTCCGCATCCCCGCCTGCACGGTGGCGGCTATTATTGCCAATACCTAAATGGTGACAAAGCTTACCCAAACTGTAAGACGGCAATCCCGGCAATATCTTGCGCCCAAGCCTTACCGTACATAACTTATTGCATTGCAGGTCATACCCAACCGAAGCCAAGTGATGACGCACAAAAGAATGATCGAAATTAACATTATGCGCAACGAAGATCTTGCCATGCAGCAGGTGATAAATATCATGCGCCACATCTTTAAACAGTGGCGCTTCACTCACCATTTCGTTACTAATACCGGTCAAAGCACGGATATAGATAGGAATATCGCGTTGCGGATTGACCAGGGTTTCGTATCGTTCAATTACCTTTTTGCCATTGTGAATGCAAATAGCAATTTCAGTTATGCCATTCGCGCTGGCATGCCCCCCTGTCGTCTCAATATCCACAATTGCATACATGGATGTAAATGTAGAAAATGTTTGCTAATATATTTAGTTAAAAATAAAAAAGTATAAAGATATATCACTATTTGAGGTAGTTATTTAGTGGAATTTTAAATGCAGTTTTACTGGTTTCAAATTTATTTTACTCGTACTGCAGCAAACTGATTTCCGGTAATTGTATCTACCAGCCACATAGGATGTTCTTCCCACTCGCCATTCTGATAGTCTAAACAACGAACAAGAAGGTGCCCTACTTTATCTTTATAAATTGTTCCGTAAAAGTAAATTTCACGGATATCATTACCTTCACCAAAGTCAGTATTAGGCACTTCTTGCCAACTCTTTGGTATATATTCTGGATTTTCAAGCAAAAAATCCAGCAGATTTGCATTAAAAGCTCTGCTTGCCTCAAGCTGTTTAGTGAAAGTATTTAAAGGAACTAAACGATGGATTTTTTGATCAAATCGCATTAATTTTACTTTCGCAGGATCCCAGGAAAACAAACCTTCCTTTTTATGACTAACAATTTTCCAGCCATATGGTACAGATGGACTTTCATTAAGATCTACAAAATATTTATCATAATGAATCTCCGGTTTAGTTGATTTATCGAAAAATGTTAAGATGCAAGTACCTTTATTTAAACTGCCAAAATTGAAGGATAATTCATATCGCCAAAGACCTTTTTTTTGTCTGGTTACCTCAGTGTATCCCCAGATTCCCCTTTTAGCATTTAAAGTTGGCTCGTCACCGAGCGAGGTTACAGGCGTTTCAATTGGGAACTGATTAGGGTATATTTCTCGCGCAAGCAATAATCCTTGTGTTCCTGCTAAATAAGCGTGTTGTTTTTTTAAAAGTTCTTCACAACCAGCGAGCGTGGTATCCAATGTTAATAGAACTAATCTTACACGATAGGTATGCCCGGGTATAAGCTTATATAAGGTATTTGAAAACGTTTTACTATTTAAAGTATCGCCATATAACTCTGTAACCTTAAGCCCTTTTGTTTTATTAGTAAACTCGTCAATTGACTTATCATGATTATAATTTAACGGAACTGTAAGATTAAACTCTGAAATGACATGTCCGAACAGATTTGCTCTATACGTATTTTGTCTTTCACTTGCAAAAGATGATTGTATCGTTACCACCCGGAGTAACAACAATATCAATAATTTTCTCTTCATTCAGTTGTTAAGATTTAGTATTACTAAAGTACGTTTTTCGCATTAAATTATTTTTATTTTCACGAGTCAATTTGCGCGAACTAACTCCTGAAAATGACATGGACTAAAAACTAAAAAAGCCACAACTTTTGTTGTGACTTTTAATAATTTATAGAGCTAATTTCTAATTTCTATTTCTTTTTATTCGGCGCTGTTGCCAATTGTTTTTGTTTCATCATCTCATCCATACGGGCCTGGAAACCTGATTTTTTCTTTTTGGTATCTTCGGGTTTCTTTTTGTTTTCCTGGATCTGGGCATGTATCTTCTTGTCATCAACCATAAACCTGATCAGGTATTGTTGCAGGAAGGTTAGCATGTTCGCCAAAAAATAATAATAGTTCAACCCTGATGGATAGCTATTCAGGGTTGCAAGAAAAATGATAGGCGTTACATAACCTATATATTTCATTTGCCCGGTTGCACCCGAGATCTGGTTGTTGAAGTAAGTGTATATCAACGTCGATATGGTCATCAACAAACACATTAAACTGATGTGGTCGCAACTAAAGAATAAAATGTGTACCGGCGCAAATGAGATCACCGAATCATAAGTCGATAAATCATGCATCCATAAAAAACTTTGTCCGCGCAGCTCAAACAAACTTGGGAAAAAGCGGAAGAACGCGAACACGATAGGCATTTGGATCAGTAGCGGTAAACAGCCGCCCAATGGGTTTACGCCTGCTTTTTTGTAAAGTTTTAAATATTCCTGCTGTAATAGGGTAGGGTTATCCTCTCCAACTTTTGCTTTGATCTCATCCATTTCAGGTTTTAATACCCTCATTTTGGCCATCGATAAGTACGATTTGTAAGTTAATGGCGATAAAACCAATTTCAGAATTAGTGTTAAGGCCAAAATTATCAGGCCGTAATTCCAGTTAAACTGTTTCAAAAAGTCGAATACAGGCAGTGTAGCAAACCTATTGATGTATTTCAATGGTCCCGGGCCTAAATCAATTTGTTTTTCCAGGCTAAATCCTTCGTCCTTTAGCATGTGGAATTCATTCGGCTCAAAATAAAAATTCATCGGAAATGTACCGTCATTGCTGCGTGCCAGCACAAGGTTGGTTTTCATTTCCTTAATGATGTTATGTTCGCTGGTGTCTGTTATTGAAGCAACACTTGCTTTGCTGAATAAGGCATCCTTTGCTAAGATCACGCTCGAAAAAAAGTGCGCTTTAAATGATACCCATTGTGTTTTTTTATCGGCGATGGTTAAGCTGTCATCTTTAGTAGTACTCAAATCATCAACAGTGTTATCATCTGTTTTATAGTAAGCAGCAGTATAACGGCGTTCCTGGTCAATATCTTTTTCCTGTTTAGGTAAGCTTGCCGACCAATCGATATTTATGGTATTACTGTTAGGAATTACATTGTCTAAACCGGTTTCCTTTACCGTGAACCCAACTTTAAAACCGGTTCCATTCAAGGTATAAATGTAATCGACATATTGAGTAGGGCTGTAGCTTAACCGCATAGTAACCGAACCTGAATCTTTAGCTGCAACGGTTAGCTGCTGCGCGCTTGGTTTAAAAAACAGGTTATTGGTGTTTATATTTTTGTTATCGGCAATAAAGCTTAGGCCAAACTGGTTTTGATCACCAGTGAACAAAACTAACGGCTTGCCATCAAAAGTTTTAAACTTTTTAAGCTGGACCGAATAGATCCTGCCACCGTGATTACTCAATTTAATAAGTAATTCTTCGTTCTCAATTGTTACAAAACTTTGTGTTCCAACCGTAGTTGCATCAAAACCTTTTAAGTGAGAGGTATCAGCCTGGGTAATAATCTTGGAAGTATCGGCTTTTTTAACTGCAACAGCAGGTTCAGCACCTTTGATCAGGTGCCTTTTGATGGAGTCCTGGTGCGCTGCGATCTCCGCTTTTTTAATATCTTCCTTAGAAGGTTTAATTAAATAAAACGATCCGAAAATGATCAGCATGATCAGGAATAATCCTGTAAATGTATTTCTATCCATTATGTATTAAACGTAATTAGTTCTTGCGGGCGTAAGCCAGCGAAGCGGCGACAAAGTTAATAAAAAGTGGATGCGGATTAGCAACTGTTGATTTTAATTCTGGGTGAAATTGTGCACCTACAAAAAACGGGTGGTTTTTCAACTCAACTATCTCTACCAGATTGTTTTCCGGGTTGATGCCTGATGGGGTTAAACCGGCAGTTTCGTAATCTTTTAGATAAGAGTTGTTAAACTCAAAACGATGCCTGTGGCGTTCGGTGATATGCTGCTTACCATATATTGCAGAAGCCTTGCTGCCTTTTTTAAGGTCGCAAGGGTATGAGCCTAAGCGCATAGTGCCGCCTTTATTAACTATCTTTTTCTGCTCCTCCATCATGTTGATCACCGGGTTAGGGGTGTCAGGATTCATTTCGGTGCTGTTGGCATCTTTCAAGCCCAAAACATTACGGCCATATTCAACAACCGCGCATTGCATCCCTAAACAGATGCCGAAAAATGGAATATTATTTTCGCGAACATACCGGATCGCCTCAATTTTACCTTCAAAACCACGCTGACCGAAGCCTGGCGCAACCAATACACCATGCAACCCTTTTAAGCGCTCAACCGCGTTTTCAGGTGTTAATTGCTCGGAGTGGATAAAATCTACCTTAACCTTACACTCGTTTTTAGATCCCGCGTGGATGAAAGCCTCGGTGATCGATTTATAAGCATCCGGCAGCTCTACATATTTACCTACCAAACCAATCCTGATCTCTGAAGTAGGGTTTTTCAACCTGCCTAAAAATTCTTTCCAGTTGTCCAGGTTTGGCTCATGTTTGTGCGATAATTTTAATTTGGTCAATACCGTTTTGTCCAACTGCTCTTTCAGCATCAGCAAAGGCACATCGTAAATCGTCTGTGCATCTATTGACTCTATAACCGCATTGATATTCACATTACAGAACTGGGCTATCTTTTTACGGATATCCATATTGATGTGATGCTCGGTACGGCAAACCAGGATATCCGGCTGAATACCATACTCCAGTAACATTTTAACCGAATGCTGGGTAGGTTTGGTTTTTAATTCGCCTGCAGCAGCAAGGAATGGAATTAAGGTTAAGTGAATTACAATTGAATTACCTGAACCAACTTCCCACTTAAACTGGCGTACAGCTTCGATGTATGGTAACGACTCAATATCACCTACAGTGCCACCTAATTCAGTAATCACGATATCATACTCCCCGCTTTCGCCTAAAATTCTGAAATTCCTTTTGATCTCATCGGTAATATGCGGGACTACCTGAACGGTTTTACCTAAAAATGCACCTTCACGTTCTTTGTTGATCACATTTTGGTAGATGCGGCCCGTGGTAATGTTGTTGGCTTTTGAAGTAGGGGTATTCAGGAAACGCTCGTAGTGGCCAAGGTCCAGGTCGGTTTCGGCGCCATCCTCGGTAACATAGCATTCGCCGTGTTCGTAAGGGTTAAGTGTTCCCGGATCGATGTTAATATAAGGGTCGAATTTTTGAATGGTTACACGGTAACCGCGAGATTGGAGAAGCTTAGCCAGTGAAGCTGAAATAATACCTTTCCCTAACGACGAAGTAACGCCGCCCGTAACAAATATGTATTTAGTCATGATTCTGAGTGAAATCGGCCCCGGTTTTATGCCGGAACAAATTGTTTGTGTACGGGATACAAAAGTAACAAAATTTTCAGGTTTCGCCACATTTGTTGAGAAAATAGAAGTGGCTGTGGATTAGAATCACGTATTGTAATTAATTAAAGAATTAAGAAATATTATTTACTTTGTCCGGTGTATTCATAAACCGAACCCTCCGGAAATTGATATAATTTAGTCAGGTTTTCCCGCTTTACAATATCCTGCAACCCAATCAGCTCCGGGTTATTCAAGTTATTAAACCAGATCAAATAATAATGCTTTACCCCAAAAAACTGGTCGACTGTATTTTTAAAATAACGGTGCGGAAGTAATTTAGATGTAGCTCCCGTAAAAAAGTAAACCGCCTCATCAGCATCGGTATAAATAGGCACACCGGCTTTGTAAATATCTTTATGCGACTTTAAAAACGGCACGAACTGCGATTTATTCCAGTCATCATCACTGTAGCCCGGTACACCGTAGTCGTTTTCATCATCATAGCGCTGGTAATCGGTCATCGCTAACGAATACTCTGAAAATAACATCAACACCACAAAAGGAATAGCGAAAGCAATTTGTCTACTAAGTTTAATCCCTTTTAACAGATCCGGAACCCAGCAAGTTAACCCTATTAATAAGCAAATGTACATTGGCGATAATAGCCTGCTATTAAGCATCTCAAATCGCGATACACTGGCTAATACAGGTATAAATATCCCATAAAACGCTGCGAACATAATTACGATATTTTCTATAGAATTAATTTTACGGGTAAATGCCCGCCAAACAATGATCGCCACTAAAAACAGTAATAAAAAGCAAATTATCAATATAGAATAAGGATAAGCCGAATGCGGCAAGCCAAGCCAATCGCACATTACATTACCCGAATAATAAAGGTTTTTACTTAGCGGGGTAATAGCCGGCTCACGGGTACCGGTGCTTAAACCGGTAGATAGCCTATTCAATATCAGGTTGCAAACCAATAACGATATAGAGATAAATCCGAATGTTAAAATATGACCGATTTTTTTACAGATCACCAATTGATTGTCCAGCAACATCATCAATCCACCGGCACCAATCAGCGTAACACCTGCATAGCGGGTAATGCAACTAATTGCAACTAATACGCTAACCAATATCAAGCTACCCATGGTATGCTTTTGCATATAATTTTGATAGGCCAACACAAATAGCATGATCTCCAATATAAACAGTGTTTCTGACCACAAATAGGTGTAGATCTCTAATAAACCCGGACTTAATATAATACCGATCAACATCAGCCATTTATAAATAGGAGAGAAGGATTTGAATTTCGAGATAATCACCCCGCTGGTAAATATTACCCCGGCAAACAACAACCCGTTTATTACAGGCGCTGCAGCAATTGTACCAATCCTTGTAACAAACAGGATAACGCTCAAAAAGAAAGGATAAAATACCGGGAAAAAAACCAGCGGCGTACCATTAAAAGTAATCAGTGAGCCATGTGTGCAGATGCTCTTCGCGGTACTTGCATACATAATAGAATCGGGTGAGATACCTACACCGCTGTATTTAGTATAAATATGTATCGCGATAAAGCCAATTATCGCAGCAACTAGAGAATTAAGATTTTTTAAATACGTGTTTTGCTTCATCAATTAAGCTATCTGATCTAAAATAGTGCTCAATGGTTGGTCGCTGTCAATTAAAATCCCTTTAATCCCTGCTGCTGTTCCGGCTTCTACATCACGTTCCCTATCACCAATAAAATAAGATTGGGTTGGGTCAATGTTGTGTTCTGCTATCCCTCTCAGCAATAAGCCCGGTTTCGGCTTACGGCATTCACAGGGGCCGGTAAAGTCGGGGTGGTGTGGGCAATAATAAACATCCGTAAATTCAACGCCGTGTTCGCGATATTGTTTTTTTAGCTCGTTGTGCATTTCGGCCAGGCCTTCTTCGGTATACCAGCCCTTGGCTAAGCCACCCTGGTTGGTCGCGATGATCAGCTTATAACCTTTATCCTGTAAAGTTTTAAGCGCCTCAAAATTATCAAGCACATGAAAATCCTTCATGTACCTTATATAATCACCTATTTCCTGGTTTAACACCCCGTCACGGTCTAAAAAAACTGCTTTATTTTTCTCTGGCATCTGCTTTTATTCTATTCGGGCAAAATTAGTATTTATTTTAAATACGTTCTTATCCGTACACCAACTGTACGATATCGTACAGTTTTAAAGCCCTGTACTTGTTATAATTGTCTTATTTTTAGCTATTTATAAATTTAGTATGAGGTTTGCTCATAATTAGGCAAACCTGTCAACCATGAAAAAACTCATTACTATCACATTATTCGCTGCCTTATTTTATTCTTCATCATGCTTTGCGCAAGTTGATACCATTGCCAATATATCTGATGCTGATAAGCTATACGGACTAAGTAAATTTTGGGAAGAAACCAGTTATAACTTCGCTTATTTTGATCATACGCATATCAATTGGGATAGTACTTACCGGGCATATATACCCAAGATCCTCGCCACAAAAAATACCTGGGAATATTACCTGGTAATGTCGAAATTTTGTGCCTTATTAAAGGATGGGCACACCGATGTCGGTTTTCCGGCGCAGTTACTCACTCATAATCATTCCAGAAATAAATGGATGTATATTGAGAATTTCGACAAGCACTTTTTCGTGACCGATATGCCGGTTCAGTTTAAGGATATGGTGCCATTAGGTTCAGAATTGATTACCGTTAACGGCATCCCTGCAAAAGAATATGCCGAAAAAGAGATCATACCATATATCAGTTCATCAACCGAACATATATTATGGAATACTGCTGCCGCCATGATGTTTTACGGCACAGATTCGGCACAAGTATGGCATCTTACCCTGCGTACGCCAAAAGGTAAAATGATAGTTTATAACTATCAATTCCATACCGTGAGCCCTAAATGGGAACGACGAAGCGTAAATAAGCCCTACCAAATTTTAGAATTTAAAAAGATTGGCGATGTTGGTTATGTTAGTCTGAATACTTTTAGCGATACCGCCATCATTGGTAAATTCAAAGCTATTTTGCCACAATTGTATGCTTGTAAGGGTATTATACTGGATATTAGAAGTAACGGCGGCGGCAGCACGGAGATAGGGGCCGAGATATTGAAATATTTCACTGATAAAAGGTTGATAGGTTCTACCTGGCGCACCCGCGATAATGTAGCTGCTTACAAGGCATGGGGGCATTATGCTTTGCAGGATACTACCAAATTTGAAAAAAGGAGCGATTGGGATAAAAAAGTAATACTATCCGCCAAAGGCGATTATTGGTTTAAAGGCGATACCATGACCTTTGATAACGATGTGCATGTTAAAAAACTATCCTGCCCGCTTATCGTGCTTACCGGTAACAATACCGCGTCCGCAGCCGAAGATTTTTTAGTGATTTTAGATGGATTAAAACCGCGCGCCACTACTATGGGCCAGCGTACCTATGGCAGCACAGGCCAACCGCTTCCAATCAGCCTACCGGGGATGTCAATAGATGGAAGAATTTGTACCAAGCGTGATACTTACCCGGACGGACGTGATTTTGTGGGAATAGGCGTAATACCCGATATTGAAATTCCGCGTAATGTTAATGATGTAATTAATGGTACTGATAACGTATTAGATGCAGCCGTTATAGAAATGAACAAACAAATAAAATAACGTTATATCTCTGTTTTAGCCTTTAAAAGCCTTCAAATTTGGTTAAATAGGCACTTGTTGAAATTAAATTTTGTCTATCATATTGATATTTAATTATGATAATTTTAACAGGATTGAATTTAAATTTATGAAATCCTAAATTCAGCGAATTTTTACAGTCGTTTTTTTAATAATATGCCAAAAATCAAGAAAATATCGTAAATTTTTTTTCTGTTTTTGTATCTTCGTGGTTACACCTGAATTAATAAGGGCGATTTTACGATGAACCAAGATGATAGCCACCAGGGTCTCTACAGGCCGGAATTTGAACACGACTCCTGCGGAACAGGATTTATAACCAATATAAACGGACACAAGTCCAACCAGATTATTGATAACGCTTTAACCATGTTGGAAAACATGGAGCATAGAGGTGCGTGCGGATGTGACCCGGATAGCGGCGACGGCGCGGGTATTTTAATTCAACTGCCCCATGAGCTTTTAATGGAAGAATGCTCAAATTTAGAAATGAGCCTGCCGCAACCCGGCGAGTACGGTGTGGGCATGATATTCTTCCCGAAGGAGCCAACACTTAAAAAAGCTTGTCGTACGGTGATAGCCAATGCGATAGAAAAATTAGGTTTACACAGCTTAGGTTACCGTAAATTGGTGGTTGATTCATCAGTTATTGGCGAAACAGCGCGCCAGGCCGAACCTGATTGCGAACAGATCTTTGTTTCAAGGCCGCATAACATTACTAATGTTGATGATTTTGAGCGCAAGCTATATATATTAAGAAGGTACATCAATAAAACCATCACCGAAACTATTCCTGGTGCGGGTGAGCATTTTTATTTTACTTCTTTCTCCTGCAAAACAATTATTTACAAAGGCCAGGTTACTACTTACCAGCTGCGTAAATATTTTGCTGATTTGGCTGATCCGCGTATTGCATCCGGCTTTGCCATGATCCACTCGCGTTTCTCAACCAATACTTTCCCGTCATGGAAATTGGCACAACCATTCAGGTTGATCGCTCACAATGGCGAGATCAACACCTTGACTGGTAACTTAAACTGGTTCTATTCAGGTTTAAAATCATACGCATCCTCTTATTTTACTGCTGAGGAAATGGATATGCTTTTACCGGTTATTGATAATAACCAATCTGACTCTGCTTGTTTGGATAATATTATCGAGATCTTGTTGCACTCAGGCAGGTCGTTACCGCACGTAATGATGATGCTGATTCCTGAAGCATGGGATGGCAACGAGCAAATGGATCCGATCAAAAAGGCATTTTACGAATACCACGCTACATTAATGGAGCCTTGGGATGGTCCGGCTGCTATCACATTTACCGATGGTAAACTGGTAGGTGCTTTGTTAGATAGAAATGGCCTGCGCCCTTTACGTTATGTAATCACCAATGATGGTCGTGTCATCGCCGCATCAGAAGCCGGTGTATTGACTATTGACGAATCATCCGTTATCAAAAAAGGCCGCTTACAGCCGGGTAAAATGTTGTTGATCGATACCGAGAAAGGTAAGATCATTACTGATGATGAAATTAAGCACCAGATCGCGTCGCGCCAGCCTTATGACCGTTGGCTGGAAAATTATAAGATCCGTTTGGAAGACCTGGCAGAGCCACGTTTGGCTTTCGCGAGTTTATCCCCGGATTCGGTTTTCCGTTACCAGCAGGTATTCGGTTACAGCCGTGAGGATATCGATACCATCATTAAACCAATGGCGGTTGATGGAAAAGAACCTATCGGTTCAATGGGAACAGATGTGCCTTTGGCGATCCTGTCCGACAGGCCACAACATTTATCAAGTTATTTTAAACAGTTCTTTGCGCAGGTTACCAATCCTCCGATCGACCCGATCCGTGAGCGTTTGGTAATGAGTTTGGCTACTTTTATAGGTAATAATGGCAATTTATTGGATGAAGACAAAATGCATTGCCATTGCGTAATGCTTAAACACCCGATATTAAAAAACAACCAGCTTGAAAAGCTGCGCAGTATTGATACCGGCATGTTCCATGCTAAAACATTGCAGACTTATTTTAAAGCTGACGGTTTACCTGGATCCTTACAAAAAGGAATCGAGCGTGTTTGCCGTTATGCTGAGGATGCAGTTGAAGACGGTTTCGAGGTGTTAATTTTGTCCGACCGCGCTATTGATTCTGAGCACGCGCCTATACCATCATTGTTGGCAGTATCTGCAGTCCATCACCACCTGATCAAAAAAGGCCGCCGGGGTTCGGTGGGCTTAGTTGTTGAAGCAGGGGATGTTTGGGAAGTACACCACTTTGCTTGTTTACTGGCATTTGGTGCGACTGCCATCAATCCGTACCTGGCAATGTCGACCATTGAAACCATTAAACGCGATGGTAGCCTGGAAACCAGCCTTGATGAAAAATATCTGTTAAAGAACTATGTGAAATCCATTAATGATGGCTTGCTGAAGATCTTCTCAAAAATGGGGATCTCGACTTTACAGTCTTATCATGGTTCACAGATCTTCGAAATATTAGGTTTAAATAAAGATGTTGTAGGCAAATACTTCTGCGGTGCAGTTACCCGTATTGAAGGTTTGGGCCTTGATGAAATAGCCCGCGAAGCACTTTGTAAACATAAGATTGGTTTTGGCGCATCTAAAAATGCCGATAATCAGTTGCTGACCGAAGGCGGTATTTACCAGTGGAAACGCCGCGGCGAAGCACACTTATTTAACCCGACTACCGTTCACTTATTGCAGCATGCTACCCGCAGCAATGATTATAACGTTTACAAGAACTACGCTAAAGTAATTAATGAGCAGGGCGAAAAGCACTTCACCATACGTGGTTTACTTGATTTTACCCATCACCGCGAATCTATCAGCATAGATGAGGTTGAACCAGCTGAAAATATTATGAAACGCTTTGCAACAGGCGCCATGTCTTTCGGTTCTATCTCGCATGAAGCGCATAGCACCATGGCTATTGCTATGAATCGTATCGGTGGCAAAAGCAATACCGGTGAGGGTGGTGAGGACGAAATGCGCTACGAGATCATGGAGAATGGTGATTCGATGCGTTCTGCTATTAAACAAATAGCTTCTGCACGTTTCGGAGTGACCTCAAATTACCTGACTAATGCTGATGAGCTCCAAATTAAAATGGCGCAAGGTGCAAAACCAGGCGAAGGTGGGCAACTACCGGGCCATAAGGTTGATGAATGGATAGCTAAAACACGTCACTCAACACCCGGGGTTGGCTTAATATCGCCGCCGCCGCACCACGATATATATTCTATCGAGGATCTGGCCCAACTGATCTTCGACTTGAAAAATGCTAACCGCGCTGCACGTATCAATGTTAAATTGGTATCAAAAGCAGGCGTCGGTACCATTGCCGCTGGCGTTGCCAAAGCACATGCCGACGTGATCCTGATCGCAGGTTACGATGGCGGTACTGGTGCATCGCCAATAAGCTCTGTTAAACATGCGGGCTTACCGTGGGAGCTTGGTCTATCAGAAGCTCACCAAACTTTGGTTCGCAACAAACTGCGTAGCAGGGTAGTACTGCAAACTGATGGCCAGTTAAAAACAGGTCGTGACTTAGCAATTGCCGCTTTATTGGGCGCTGAAGAATGGGGCGTTGCTACTGCAGCTTTAGTTGCAGGCGGTTGTATCATGATGCGTAAATGCCATTTAAATACCTGCCCGGTAGGTGTTGCTACCCAAGATCCTGAATTAAGGAAATTATTTAGCGGTAAACCGGAGCATGTGGTAAACCTGTTCAGGTTTATGGCTGAAGAGTTGCGCGAGATTATGGCGGAATTAGGTTTCCGTACCATAAATGAAATGGTTGGCCGTGTACAATTCCTGAAGGTAAAAGATAATCTGACTAACTGGAAAGCTAAGAAAGTTGATCTTGCAGGCTTATTACACCCTGTAACCAATGCTAAGGGCTTAACGCTTTATAACAGCGAGAAGCAAGACCACGGCATGGACGAGATACTGGACTGGAAACTATTGGAAACTGCCAAACCTGCATTGGAAGACAAAACCCCGGTATTTGCAAGTTTTGATGTAAAAAATACAGACCGTACAATAGGTACATTACTATCGAATGAGATCTCTAAGATCTACGGTTCAGCAGCATTGCCTGATAACACCATCAATATAAAATTTAAGGGTTCGGCCGGTCAAAGTTTTGGCGCTTTCACTACAAAAGGCATTTCTTTTGAGTTAGAGGGAGAAGCGAATGATTACGTTGGTAAAGGCTTATCCGGTGCGCAGCTGGCTATCTATCCATCAGAAAAAGCAAAATTTACTGCCGCTGAAAACATAATCGTAGGTAACGTGGCCCTTTATGGCGCTACATCAGGCGAGGTATTTATCCATGGTATGGCAGGCGAGCGTTTCGCGGTGCGTAACTCAGGTGCTACAACAGTTGTTGAGGGTATTGGCGACCACGGTTGCGAATATATGACAGGCGGCCGTGCATTGATCCTGGGTAAAACAGGCAGAAATTTCGCGGCTGGTATGAGTGGCGGTATTGCCTGGGTCTATAACCCGGATGGCACATTTGCCGGGAATTGCAACATGGAAATGGTTGATCTTGATCCGCTGTCGATAAAAGATGAAGAAGAGATCCTTACACTGCTACGCAAGCATATCCAGTTAACAGGCAGCCAAGTTGCCCAAAGTTTATTGAACAACTGGAAGGATGCATCAGGCAAGTTTGTTAAGGTGTATCCAAGAGAGTATAAAAAAGTATTAGAAAAGTTAGAATATCAGGCTGTAAGCTAATCACAATATGGGAAAAGTAACAGGATTTCAGGAATTTGACAGGGAACTCCCTCAAAAAACACCGGTAGCTGACCGTGTGAAGAACTATAATGAATTTGTTGGCTTATACTCCGATGAAAAGCTAAACCAGCAATCTGCACGATGTATGAATTGCGGTATACCGTTTTGTCATTCAGGTTGCCCGCTGGGTAATATAATACCTGAGTTTAACGATGCTGTATATCGTAAAAACTGGGAAGAAGCATACAACATTCTATCATCAACCAATAATTTCCCGGAGTTTACAGGTAGAATTTGCCCGGCACCATGCGAATCAGCATGTGTGCTGGGTATCAACAAACCTGCTGTAGCCATTGAGGAGATCGAAAAGCATATTATCGAAATAGCTTATGCTAACAATTTAGTTAAACCTGTAGCACCTGTAATAAAAACAGGTAAAAAAGTTGCGGTAATAGGCTCTGGCCCTGCGGGATTGGCTGCTGCCGCGCAATTGAGCAAAGCCGGTCACTCGGTTACTGTTTTTGAGCGTGACGACAGGGCAGGTGGTTTATTACGTTACGGTATCCCTGATTTTAAACTGGAAAAATGGGTGATCGATCGTCGTATTAAAGTAATGGAAGAAGACGGCGTTGAGTTTAAATACAATGTTGAAGTTGGAAAAGACCTTTCTGCCGACGAAGTGGTGCGTAACCATGATGCAGTAATATTAAGCGGTGGTTCAACCATCCCGCGCGACTTGCCTATCCCCGGCAGGGAGTTGAAAGGCATCCACTTCGCGATGAACTTTTTGAAACAACAAAATAAGCGCGTTAGTGATACCAAATTTGATGCTGAAGATATTTTCGCGACAGGTAAGGATGTGGTAGTGATTGGTGGTGGTGATACCGGCTCGGATTGTGTAGGTACATCAAACCGCCAGGGTGCTGCATCAGTTAAACAGTTCGAGGTGATGTTCCGCCCGCCTGAGGCACGTACCGCCCATATGCCTTGGCCAACTTACCCGATGGTGCTGAAAGTGACCAGTTCGCACGAGGAAGGCGCTGAGCGTTTTTGGGGGATTAACACCAAAGAATTTTTAGGCGACGATAACGGCGAGCTAAGGGCCATTAAAGTAACTGATGTAAGCTGGGAGGTTGACGTTTTAGGTCGACCAATTAAATTTACCGAGGTTGAAGGTTCAGAGCGCGAGATCGCTTGTCAGCGTGTGTTTTTGGCGATGGGTTTTGTTAATCCGCAACACGAGGGAATGCTTAAAAAATTAGGCGTTGAGCTTGATGTTCGTAAAAATGTTAATGCCGATGATAAATCATACCGTACCAACGTAAGCAAAGTATTTGCAGCAGGTGATATGCGCCGCGGACAATCACTGGTTGTTTGGGCGATATCCGAAGGCCGCGAATGCGCTCGTAAGGTTGACCAGTTTTTGATGGGGCATTCAACTTTAGAGAGCAAAGATGCGGTTAACGAGTTTGAGCAGGTATTTTAAACAGAACCTTTATTAATCAATTATAGCCTGCCGGGATACATCAGTATCCCGGCTTTTTTATTTTTCCGTTGGATTTTTCTTTCCGTCTGAAAGTTTTTCAATCATTTTATCCAAACGGTTTTGCTTTGTTTTTTCCTGTTTGGCTGATAGTATCCAAACCACATATTCCTTTTTGTTGGAGTAGGAGAGTTGCTGGTAGAACGACATTGCCGCCGTATTTTCACGCAGCTTATTCGAAATATCATGTGGAAGCATGATCAATTTGTTATCTATATCGATATAATTGCCGTATTCATTTTGCCCGATGTTAGCATTGCGGCTATCCGAAAATTTCACCGTCTTAACAGGTTTAAAACGGAAAGCTGTCCAGGTATCATCAATAGAAATAGAGGTGACAATCTTAAACCCAATTGAATAAAGCTCATCCCAAATCGACATCTTATCTACATCGCTTTTAACGCCGGAATTTTTCTTCGGATAGCTGATCCAGAATATGGTTTCAGGTTTCAATAAGGGAAGGATGGTCTTTAATGATGAAGCCAGACCATTTGTATTCTTTACAAATACTTGTATACCATCAAACATATTAGATAAATCATAGCTGATGTCGACGTCATGCGGCAATGGTTCTATTAAGGGTAAATAATTCAGAGGAGCATTATAAAACACCCATTTGCTGCATGGTTTAATTTGGAGTTTTTTGCTTAGATCGCTCATGATTTGTATAAGTCTAAGTTAAATAATTAGTGGATTGAAATTTATATACTACTTATTAACAAGATAATACAATTATGAAAGCCATAGAAAAATTAAGAGAAAGTGAAGATGTGGGCAGGAAGATGGCCATCAATAACGACTTCAACAAGTTTGCACCATCACATAAAGCAACTGGAATTGCATATAAAGCGTTTACGTGAAGTTATGATGATCAACAGCGAAATGACTGCGTAATAAATTACCCGATCATCTTCACAAAAAAGTCCCACAGCACAATACCTGCCGATACAACGATATTAAAGGAATGCTTGGTGCCAAATTGAGGGATCTCTATACACGCATCTATCAGTTGCATCACTTCGTCACTTACGCCATTAACTTCATTGCCAAATATTAGCGCGTATTTTTGTGATTTATGCGGGGTAAAGGTATTCAGCATAATGCTGTTTTCGGCCTGTTCAATGGCGATGATCTTATACCCATCCTTGCGCAACTGGTTAATAGCGTCAACAGGTGTTTCATAATAAGTCCACGCTATGGATTGCGTAGCACCCAAAGCGGTCTTCTCAATCTCACGATGCGGAGGTTGGGCGGTTATCCCGCAAAGGCAAACCTGTTCAACTGCAAACCCATCCGAAGTACGAAATATGGAACCGATGTTGTGCATGCTACGCACATTGTCCAGCACTACGGCAACCGGCAATTTATCCTGTGCCTTGAATTCATCTATCGAGGCACGGTTCAGCTCATTTAACTTTAATTTGCGGTAGTCAGTGTTTTCAGTCATCGGTGCAAATATACATCTTGAATTTGCTTCCGATACTAATTACAGCAAAGGCCCAACACCATCGCCAATCAGCGAGTTATAAACTGAAGGTGAATATCCGATTTTATCGGTATAATATTTGGTTACAGCCGCACTAAAATCATCAAAGGCACTTGCCTTAACCAAAGCTATCGCGCAGCCACCGAAACCGGCACCGGTCATTCTTGCACCGGCAACGTCTTTATCAGTTTTGGCATATTCAACAACGGTATCTAATTCCTTGCCGCTCACCTCGTACAGATCGCGCAGGGAATCATGAGAAGCGTACATTAGCTTACCAAATTCAGCAAGATTATTTGAAGCAAGC
The DNA here is from genome assembly GCF_965225845.1 of Mucilaginibacter sp. GTDB lineage: Bacteria > Bacteroidota > Bacteroidia > Sphingobacteriales > Sphingobacteriaceae > Mucilaginibacter. The sequence continues at coordinate 2,000,469 of NZ_CBDDBL010000002.1, read as the reverse complement.
GCTTTTGCAGCTAATTTTACCCGGTCATTTTCCTCAATTACGTGTGTTGCGCGGTTTTTGACGGTCTCGTTAGTAATTAAATGCTTGTATTGGTTAAAGGTATCGGTATCAATATCACATAGATTGGTAATATCCAGCAGTTGCTGCAATTCTGTTAAGGCCATGGCACATTCCTCAACACGCTCATTGTATTTCGACTCCGCCAGTTTTCGGGGTTTGTTGGTGTTGATGATCGCCAGTACATGATCGCCTAAATTACTATTAACGGCTTCGTATTCCAGCGTATCACAATTCAGCATTAATGCTTTATTCTTCTCACCAAAGGTAACGGCAAACTGATCCATTATACCGCTATTTAAGCCGATAAAGTTATTTTCTACAGATTTCGCAAGCTTCACGATGTCAAGCTTTGATAATCCAGCGTTAAATAATTTATTGAGTGCGAAAGCGGTAACCACCTCAATAGATGCAGAAGAAGATAACCCTGAACCTATCGGGATATCGCCATAAAAAAACATATCAAGGCCGCCTAACACGTGCCCGGCTTTTACTAAATGTTGAATAACACCTAAAGGATAATTAAACCACCCTTTGCCGTCTTTTTTATAGTGAGCCTGTAGGGGTATTTCTAATGTTTCCTCAAAATTTGTGCTCCTGAAGCGGAAAACATGATCATCATTAGGTGCTGTTAACAGGTATGTGCCAAAGGTGATAGCGCATGGCATTACCAGGCCGCCATTATAATCAATATGTTCACCGATAAGGTTTACTCTGCCGGGTGAAAACCAGGCATTTGTTGCAGTTTTATTGTATAGTTTACTAAATTGTTGTTCTAATTGGTCCTTCATAATTAAGGGGAGGTAATAACCACAAATATTGTAAATATTTAGCTTATTTAAATGTTTTATTTACAGTTATTACAATTACTTTTTGATTATACAATCGGCCCATTAACCCAAACAGAATACATTTATACTTGTTGATAATATAAATTATTTCACCATGAATCAATATATTATCACCGGTTACGATTATACAGACGATGGCGCGCTTGACCGCCGTATGGCTGTTCGCCAGCATCATTTAGATAACCTGAAACATTTAAAAGAAAACAATAATTATATTTTAGGCGGCGCCATTTTAAACGATGAGGGTAAAATGATAGGGTCAGTTATGATTATGCAATTTGAGACTGAAGAAGGTTTAGAAGCCTGGAAACAAGGTGAGATCTACATCACCGAAAAAATATGGGAAACTGTTGATATTAAACCTTACCGTATTGCGCAGATTTAACAACACGCTTACAAATACAAAAGCCCGAACTCCAAAAAGTACGGGCTTTTTAATTAGGGTATATAAGTTCTTTACTTTTTGATTTTTGTTCCTGTTTGCAAGTTAATTGAATAAACAATTCCGTTCACGGTTAACGTTGCATTATAACCGCCATTAAACACAATAGAGCCGGTAGAACTGAAAGCGCCACCCTTTGATGGCATATTACCTGTAATTGTGAAAGATGCACTACCGCCGCTCTGCAAAACTTCTAAAGGTTTCGTAAGAGTTACGTTGGTAAGTGTCAGGCTAATAGTATGCGTGCCATGATAACTGGTATCGGTTTGTGATTGAAAGGAACCGCTGCGAGTATAATTTCCATTAATAATGTAAGCGGGGTAGGAAACACCTAAACCACTGATGGTAATATTAGAGCTGCCTGTAAAGGTGGATGAAAGTATGGCATTACGAACAGAACCACTGTAAGTTGATGTAGAAGTTGAACTGTGATTAAATACACCGTTAGTACAGTTTAACGCGTAGGTGTAATTGGCTTTGTAAGAATAACCATAAGAGCCTGTAGTAGTAAATGGAATGCTTCTATTAACACTATCGGTCCATACGGTGCCACATACTGAATCAATTTTGATCTTGGTTTCAGATGATAGGGTCATATCAGAAAAGCCATTTAACGAACCTTGCGAGTTTGCTGAGATGGACGCTGTAACTAAATCTGCAGCTTCATCAGTAGCGTTTGTATTTGGCTGCGTATTATAATTGTTTTTGTTGCAGGAAAATAATGCACCTGCCATTAATCCTATAAAGGCAATTGATCTAAGTGTTTTCATATAGCAATGATTAAATTTTAAGATATTGTTTGTTGGTTAGATAAAACAATATCCTAAAGGTTTAATCATTGCTATAGATTAACACAAAATAATGTTATGAGCTTATTCCTTCTAATACCTGCATATCTTCTTCAGTAAGCGGTACGTCTATTGTTTTCATGTTTTCTTCAAGGTGTTTTACACTTGATGTGCCCGGGATAAGCAATATGTTATCTGCGTGGTGCAGCAACCAGCTTAAAGCAACTTGGTAAACAGATGCACTATACTTATCTGCCACTTTTTGTAGTTTTTCCTGGCTGGCAACGTTGGCTGCATTCAATGGGAACCAAGGGATGAAAGCAATGTTGTTTTCTTTGGTGTAATCCAATACAGATTCCCATTTGCGGTTATCTACGCTGTACATGTTTTGTACAGAAACCACTTCAAAAAACTCCTGCGCTTTTTTAATATCATCCACACTTACTTCTGATAAGCCAATGTGTTTGATCTTACCATCCTGTTGTGCTTGTTTTAAAAACTCAAAGGTTTTCTCCGCTGGCACCTTTGGATCGATACGGTGTAATTGGTATAGGTCGATCTGATCCAGCTTAAGGCGTTTTAAACTGCCGTCCAAAGCTTCTTTCAGGTGCTCAGGGCTTGAGTCTACCGGCCATTGATCCGGGCCTGTACGCAATAAGCCACCTTTAGTTCCAATAACCAAACCTGATTTGTAAGGATGTAATGCCTCGGCAATCAATTCTTCAGAAACATTAGGGCCGTAGCTATCAGCTGTATCAATAAAATTTACTCCTAACTCAACAGCGCGTTTTAATACACGGATGGATTCATCATGATCTTTAGGCGGGCCCCAGATGCCTTTGCCGGTAATGCGCATAGCGCCATAACCCAATCGGTTAACTGTAAGATCGCCACCAATGCTGAAAGTCTTTTCAAATGCTATTTTTGTATCTGACATGATATTTTGTTTTTAAATACTAACCTTTTTGCGATGATTTTGTTCGGTAACAAAGACAATAGATATGTTATTTTTAGAATAAATTATGCTAAACCAAATAATGGTATATTGCAGCAAATAATTTAATATGGAAGAGCAGAATTATAGTAATCACCGCCGTTATGTAACAGGCTATCATCGTGTGTTAAGCGCTTTGCTGTTAGTTGGTTTAATAACTTCTGTTGTAAATGTGTTCAGGCACAAACCCTATCATGGTGGGTTTTTAAGCTCGGTATTGATTGTGCTGCTATTTGTGTGCTCATTTTTCTTGATGACATTTTTACGTACTTTTCCACTAAAGGCGCAGGACAGGGCAATTCGCGCTGAAGAGGGCCTGCGCTATTTTATACTTACCCGCAAACCGATAGATAGCCGCATTACCATAACCCAAATTGCCGCGCTACGTTTTGCGCCTGATGATGAACTGATTCCCTTGGTTGATCGTGCCGTTGCCGAAAATTTATCGGCGAATGATATTAAGAAGTCCATTAAAAACTGGAGAAGCGATCATCACCGGGTATAATCTCATTAAATTGATAAATGAAGCTTGAAAAACGCGATTTTGACGCCATTATTGTCGGTTCCGGACCTAACGGATTGGCGTCTGCTATTTACCTGCAACAACAAGGCTTATCTGTATTACTACTCGAAGGTAAAAGCGAAATAGGTGGAGGGCTTCGTTCTGCTGAGTTAACCTTGCCTGGTTTTATTCACGATATTTGTTCTGCCATACATCCTTTAGCAGTTGGTTCACCGTTTTTTCAGCAACTCCCATTAGCCGAACATGGCCTGAAATATATATACCCTGAAATCGCAGCGGCTCATCCGCTTGATGGTGGGAGTGCAGTTGTTTTAAAACAATCCTTAACAGAAACCGCTGAATTGTTAGGTGAAGATAAAGATGCTTATTTAAAGCTGATGCAGCCAATCGTAAATTCATGGCCTGCAATCGCGCCCGATGTTTTAGGCCCGCTGCATTTTCCTAAACATCCGTTGCAGATGGCCAGGTTTGGCTTATCAGCATTAACATCTGCCACGCATCTTTCCAAACGTTTTAAAACCGAAAAAGCAAAAGCACTTTTAGCCGGGATGGCTGCGCATTCCATGCAGCCATTAACTAATTTAACTACATCCGCAGCAGCATTAGTTTTGATGGCTAATGGACATTTAAAAGGATGGCCGATCCCCAAAGGCGGATCAAATAAAATAGCCGAAGCGTTAGCCTCTTATTTCCTATCTATAGGAGGAAAGATAGAAACTGATTTTTATGTAAAATCGCTCAGTCAATTGCCGTCGGCACATGCGGTTTTGTTTGACGTATCGCCAAAACAATTATTGCAGATAGCAGGTCATAAATTTTCGTCAATATATAAATGGCAGCTTGAACGCTACCGCTATGGGATGGGTGTTTTTAAGATAGATTGGGCTTTAGATGCGCAAATACCGTTCAAAGCCGAAGTATGCACCAAAGCCGGAACACTTCATATCGGAAATTCCATGCAGGAGATAACTGCTGGTGAACAACAAACATGGGATGGCGGGCATCCGGATAAGCCTTTTGTTTTATTAGCACAACAAAGCGTTTTTGACCCATCACGCGCTCCAGAAGGTAAACATACCGGCTGGGCCTATTGTCATGTTCCAAATGGGTCAACAGTTGATATGACTCAATCCATAGAAGACCAGGTTGAACGTTTTGCTCCCGGTTTTAAAAATACTATACTGGCAAGGCATACCATGAGTCCGGTACAGATGGAGGAATATAATCCTAATTATATCGGCGGTGATATTAACGGTGGGGTAAATGATATTGGCCAGTTGTTCACCCGTCCTGCATTACGCTGGTCCCCTTATAAAACATCTGCAACGGGTATTTATCTATGCTCATCATCAACACCACCGGGTGGGGGCGTGCATGGCATGTGTGGATATAATACAGCTAAAAGGGTCTTAAAAGATGTATTTAGCAAATAGGATTACCCTCGTATCTCAAATTCGCAAATAATTATTATTTTCGGTAATATGGATAAAGGACGTTTAGAGGCATTTAGCGATGGTGTGATTGCGATTATCATCACCATTATGGTTCTGGAGATAAAAATGCCCGGCGCCCATCATGATAGCCTGCAATCGCTTATTCCATTTTACCCGATATTTATTTGCTATGTGATCAGCTTTATTTATGTGGGGATTTACTGGAATAATCATCACCACTTAATGCAGGCTGTAACCAGCGTAAATGGAAGTACACTTTGGGCGAATTTGCATCTGCTTTTTTGGCTTTCGATAGTGCCTTTAGTTACAGAATGGATGGGAGAAAATAATTTTACCAAATGGCCAACGATAATGTACGGAGTTTCACTGATCATGTGTGCCGTAGCCTATGCGATATTAGTGTTTATTTTAAAGAAACACGAAGGCCCGGACTCGCTTTTTGTAAAGGCAATAGGGACTGATAAAAAAGGGAAAATATCAATAGTGATTTATGCTGTTGCTATACTTTTGGCATGGGTAAATCCGTGTATTAGCTTTGCTTTATATTTTCTAGTAGCCTGTATATGGTTCATTCCTGATAGGCGTATAGAAAAGCATATTTTAAATGAAGAGAATTTAATAGAAGACTAAGATGCATATATAGGTACTGTAAATGAGAATTCTGTACCCTCATCCTGTTTACTGGTTACCCATATTTTGCCGTTGCATTTTTCAACAAGGTCCTTACAAAAAAGTAAACCCATCCCTGTACCGGATTCCTGGTTTGTACCAGTACTGCTATCAACCTTGCTTTTAAACAGTTTTTTAAGTTTTTCGGCGGGGATACCCATACCACTGTCTTTTACTTTTATTTCGATGAATTCAACTCCGGATGAAGCTATAACTTCAATAGTATCCTTCTCACCAGAAAACTTAATGGCATTCGTTATTAGGTTTCTTATTACTATACGTATCGAATTTGGATCTGCCGAAGCTATAGTATCCAAAGGCACACTGTCAATCAAAGTAATTCCTTTTTGAGCAGCTTGTTCCTGGTAGTTTTCTATTTCATATTCAACAATTTCCTTAATTGAAAAACTTTTGACTGAATTCTCAAAATTTTCCATTTGACTGTTGATCCAAAATAGCAATGTATCCAGGAAATCAGATGTATACTCCAATTTCTTTAATACGTTAGGTATCATGGCAACCAACTCCTGGTGTGATATTGTGTCATCCTGGAGCAAACTAAATAATCCCCTCAATGTGCTCAATGGCGCACGAAGATCATGTGCTAATACCGATATCAGCCTGTCTTTTAAAACATTTAAGTCATTTAGTTTATGAGCTTGTTCGTCAAGATTAGCTTTTTGAATAAGCACTTCGTTGTTCTTTTCTTCCAGTTTCAGGTTTATCTTTTGCTGTTTGCGCTTTTGATTGTAATAAACAACAACAGTAGCCACCATACCGGCAATAATTATCAGGAATATGGTATTTAATAAACGCTGATTGTGCAGCCTTTGTGCATAAAGTATTTCCCTTTCCTGTTCTTGCTGTTGTTGTTGGCGCTCTTTAGCTGCAAAATCTAACGCCAGGTTATATGAAGCTTGCTTTTGCATGCTTTCACTGCTCTTGAGTTGATTTTTTAAGTCTACATATTCTTTTAAATATTTGTAAGCTTCTGTATAATTACCTAAACCCGCGAGTGTTATGTTTAATTGCATCACTGCCCTCGCCCTAACCTCTAAATCACCTAATTTATTGGCATAATCACGCCCTGCAAATGCATATTTATAGGCGTTTTTATAATCTTTTTGCAAGTTATAAACTGTTGCATATCCAATAACAGCATTGGCCTCATTATTAACAAATTTATAGTTTGAGGCAATTTGTAAAGATGTATCTAAATATTTTGTAGCAGCTTTAATATTATTAAGATGTCCGTAACACAATCCTAAATCAGTATATATAGATCCCAAACCATCTTTATCATCCTGTTTACGTGCAATTACCAAAGCCGATTTTAAATGACTGATTGCACTTTCATATTGCCCTTGAGCAAGTAAAATTTCACCTATATTTTCATTTACAGTTCCAACATCCTGAAGATCATTTATTTCTTTTGAAATTTTAATTGATTTGCTGAAATAATCAAGTGCGTCTGACCATACTTCGGTACTTTGTAATATAACACCAATATCGTTATAACTCTCGGCAGCTAATGCTTTATAATGATTTTTAAGCGCTATAAAAAGCCCTTTGTAATAAAAATCTAATGCTTGTGGAATTAATCCCTCACTATAATAAACAATGCCTATATTTTTATAAGTATCACTTAGCCCTAATTGATTATTTATTTGAAGATTTATTTGTTCCGCAAGATTTAAGTAATAAAGGGCCATACTATAATTTGCAAGCAAATTGTACATGCGGCCGTACAAAACGTAACTGGCACTAAGCCCTTTTCTGTTGTTTAATTTTTTATAAATAGCAATAGCCTCATCAAAATCAATTTTAGCTTGTTCCGATCTACCTTTAAAATAAGTAACATGTCCTAATTGTAATAACCCACCGGCTATGCCTGCGCTGTAGTTTATTTTTTTTGCTAATTGTATGCTTTTTGTTCCGTAATAATAAGTACTATCCGGATTAGTGCGAAAATAATCTTCCGCCAATTTGTTCAGTTTATTAACTACCGAAGTGTCGGGAGTGGGGCCCGAATTTGCTAATAATGTTTTTACACTATCTATTTCACCAACGTTTACGTTAGCAAAACACGACAGGCAAGAAAATGAAAAAATAAAAATTAAGAAAAATTTCAATGTAAACCTATCTATCTTTTAGTCAGTCAATACTAAGTATCAGTTTCCTGTTTTACGAAAAATCAGGAAAAAATGTTCTTTATTGATAATTATAAGTTAACATTATACATATTTCATTTGCTATGGCAATATATGTAATATTTCGTTTAACAACAATGCCAATCGTTCAATTAAAAAGGCAAAGTAATCTGATATTATATTCAATTTGCACGCTCAAAATCTGCACTTATGTTTAGTTTGTTAAATTATTCTTATTTTTGAGGGTTAATTTGTTTTATGCTGTCCAAAAAAACCAAATACGCTATTAAAGCGCTTATTATAATGGGAAAAAATACTGATAAGCCTCCCATGCAAATTGCACAGATAGCTGAGTTAGAAAGAATACCCAAAAAATTCCTGGAATCAATACTGCTTGAAATGCGTAACCATGGATTTTTGTACAGCAAAAAAGGATCGGGTGGGGGATATGCATTAAATAAAAGCCCTAAAGAAATATTTCTGTCTGAAATTTTGCGGCTTACTGATGGGCCGATTGCAATGGTGCCTTGCGCAAGCCTTAACTTTTATCACAAATGTGATGAATGTCGCGATGAGGTTACCTGTGGTATAAGGGCTATGTTTATTGATATCAGGGACTCCACTTTAAAAATTCTTGCAGAAACAACGATTGCTGATCTTATTGAGCGGGAATCAACATTAGGGGCTTCTATTCTCAGCATGTAAACTTAAAATATGACCAAATTATTTGTTGTAGGGTTTCCGCGTGATATGGATAAAACAGAACTGCTTGAGCTTTTTAGCTTACATGGTTTGGTTGATCTTGTTACCGTAATTACTGATAAAAATACAGGCATAAGCCAGGGTTATGGTTTTATTCACATGAATGACCAGGCAGGTGCTGAAAGGGCTATAGCGGCACTGAACGGGGCTCAAATTGACGACCGAACAATATCAGTTAGGATAGCTGATGCGAAACCGGAGCCTGAACCGCCGAAGCCTGTTTACCGCCAGGTGCCAAAGCCAGGTGTAAAAGCAAAACGCCCGCGAAAAATACGATAATTAGTATTTTTGATTCTCCTTGTTAAGTATATAGCCTTGTTTAAAGCGAGGCGGTTTCATTTATGACCTCCTTATTGTAAGCGCCTCGCCGAAAATAACCAACAGGTTTATATCTTTAAAAAAATCTATATCCAAAATTAATGATCATTGTAATTCAGTGCCGCGATCGGGTAGGCCTTGTTGCCGACATAACGGCAATTTTAGCAAAGTATCAGCTTAATATAATTTCCATGCGCGAGCATGTGGACAAAAACGAGAATATGTTTTTTATGCGCCTCACCATTGACGATGGAAATGATGAAGCGCAGCTTGAAAGTTATATAAAAGGTGTATTACCAGATGGTGCATTTATATCTATAAATCCAAAGCCAAATAAAAAGGTAATTGTAATGGTAAGTAAAGAATATCATTGCCTGGCTGATATATTGATACGTAATTACTTTGGTACTTTTGGGGCAACTGTGCAATGTGTTATTGGTAACCATAGTTTGTTACAGGAAATATGCAACCGCTTTGATATGCCTTTTTACGCAGTATCCCACGAGGGAATAAGTAAAGCTGAATTTGAAGGAGAAATAGCTTCAGTTATAAATCAATATGATCCTGATTATATTGTACTCGCTAAATTTATGCGGATTCTATCACCATCAGTAGTAGCTAAATTCCCGATGCGGATTATTAATATTCACCATTCCTTTTTGCCTGCTTTTATTGGTGCTAACCCGTACCGGCAGGCGTTTGAAAGAGGAGTGAAGCTTATAGGGGCCACGGCTCATTTTGTATCGAACGAGTTAGATGAAGGACCGATCATCACGCAGCAAATAATTCCGGTTAATCATTCTTTTACCTCCGCCGATATGGTAAAGGCAGGAAAAGAGATTGAAACTGCAGTTTTAGCCAAAGCACTTAAGCTTGTGTTCGAAGATAGAGTGTTTGTTTACAATAACAAAACAGTAATTTTTGAATAAAATTAATGCATATACATACTGATTTGCAAGTACAATCAAACCTGCCATTGATCAATATGGAAATGAAACTATTATTAAAATAGTTGACAATGGAATTGGTATAGATATAGAAAGGTAAAAAGATGAATTGTTTAAACCTTGTAAACGTTTAACTTCAGAAGTTGAAGGTAAAGGTTTGGAACTTTTTTGGTTAAGAGCCATGTAGATAGTTACTGACGCACGATTTGAACATAAAATGGGCTTAACTGACGCACTTAGTGACGCATTTAAACCTGACGCAATAAAAAACTCTATTTTAGTTACTTCTTAATCTAAATTAATTTTTAGCAAAAAAGACTTCTTTTATACTTAAAAAAGCTTTTCTTTGCACCCTAATTAAATCACCCGTGTTTACAACGACTTGGTAGCTCAGCCGGTAGAGCAACTGACTCTTAATCAGTGGGTCGAGAGTTCGATCCTCTCCCAGGTCACCCTTGACCGCAAATTAGATTTCAAGTCTATTTTGCGGTTTTTTGTATGAATACAGCCTTTACGCTATCAAAAAAATATATTCATTTATTTTAAGAGTGGATGTTGAGTCTAGTCAAATTTCAATTTTGGCGGAAAAGCAATTTATAAATAGTCGCCGCTTATTCTATACGGTGTGCATTTAAAAACAGGCATATCCTAAAAGAATATTTATTTACTATTAAGACAATTACAAATAAATAGCTATTATTTAGGTTCGGAATGATATATGTAATAACTTTTATAAGTTATATTATTATGAAACCTGTAGATATATTACTTCAAATACAGTTATTCGACCTTAAAATTTTAATGGACCTGAAAGCTGACCTAAAAAAACTAAGAACCCGTAAACGCCGTAAAAACTTAATTGCAGCTTAAAGATGCACATTGGTATAATTGGGGGAGGCCCCAGCTCCATGTTTATGCTGAAGAGATTGGTTGAATCGGGACGATCAGATTTTAGCATTGATATTTTCGAAAAAAAAAGTAAACTCGGTGTTGGCATGCCCTATAGTGATGAAGGTGCCTGCCGGGAACACATCACAAACGTTTCCGGTAACGAAATCCCCGACCTAGTTACAACAGTTGAAGACTGGGTGGGCATGAATTATAAGGTGGCCAACAATTATGATATTTCAGTTAAAAAGTTTAATGAATATAAAGTTCTACCGCGATTGCTGTTCGGGGAATATCTGTCTCAGCAGTTCGATTTGCTGTTGATTAAAGCAGGTGAACTCGGTATGAAAGTTAATGTGCATTATCAAACTCAGATTAACGATATCAGTTACGTAGCAGCAAGTGGCAATGTGAAACTTTATACATTGAATGAAGAAGTCTTCACTTTTGATAAGGTTATCGTTTGCAGCGGTCATTATTGGCCTAAATATCATGAAGATAAAGTACCCGGATATTTCGATTCACCATATCCGCCTATAAAATTAGCGAATCTTGTCAATCATACCATTGCAATTAGGGGAGCTTCGCTTACCGCGATTGACGCTTTGCGAACACTGGCCTTAAACAATGGTTCTTTTTCTTATGATTCAATGGGAAAGAAAGTTTATCGTTTGAAGGAAAACTGTAGCGAGTTTAGGATTGTCCTGCATTCGAGAAATGGCATGTTGCCGGCAGTACGGTTTCACCTCGAGGATTCCCATTTGGCTAAAGATTCAGTACTTGATCAAAAAGAGGTTGAAGCCGTTCGCGCACAAAATGATGGTTTTTTGCCGCTTGACTATGTTTACAAACGAAACTTTTTAGACGGGTTAAAGATTCACAGGCCTGATTTTTATGAGCTAATCAAAGACCTTAGCATGGAAGACTTTGTTGAATTGATGATGATCAGGCGCGAAGAAACACCAGCCTTTGATTTACTAAAAGCAGAATATGCTGAAGCTCAACGTTCGATCAAACTTAAGCGTTCTGTGTACTGGAAAGAGATGCTGGCTATTTTAAGTTTTGCGATGAATTACCCCGCAAAATATTTTTCAGCAGAGGATATGTTGCGTTTACAAAAAACACTGATGCCGTTGGTATCTATTGTGATCGCTTTTGCTCCGCAGGATTCCGTAGAAGAGATGATTGCGCTACATGAAGCCGGGATTTTACAGTTGATCAAGGTAGGCGAAAAAAGCGAGGTCAGGCCTGATGAAAAGGGTGGTGTTAACTACAGGTATTTTGATGAAACCGGGCAAAAAGTGTCCTTACATTATAATACGTTTATAGATTGTATAGGCCAGCCCCATTTAAATTTTGATGAAATACCTTTCCCTGGTTTGATTTCGAAACAAATTATAGCAGCGGCAAGGATAAAATTCAGGAACAAACAAATCGCAAAAACCTATTTAGATAAAGGAGCTAAAAACGTTTATCGTGATGACAGCGGTGACTTTTATTTAAAAGTACCTGGTATTACCATCGATGACCATTTTCGGGTAGTTGATAATTCTGGCGCGATCAATGAAAAAATTTACATGATGGCTGTGCCTTTTATTGGAGGATTTAATCCTGATTATTCAGGACTGGATTTTGGCGAAGCGGCATCTGCCCGAATCATCGAAAAGCTTATTTAGGCAGATAAATTACATGCCAGGTAGTAGCTGTTTAAGTATATATAAACAAGCACATCCGTATTAATTGTTGCATTTAAAATAATTAAAACTTAACAGGTTTTGATTACCTTAGGTGTTGATTGACCCGATCTTCAAGATGGATAACGGTGTCAGTATTAATAAGCAAATGGCTTATTGTATTAATTGCAAAGTGTAATTTGATGAAGCTTTATTTATTATTATTAGGTGCCGAAGTTCCGGGAAGGGTTGTAGAACAACATGATTATTTCTTTGGCATTGCTGAAAATCTAGCAGAGCTTGTGCCAGCCGTAAAATCATTCTGGCCGGAAGCTGGTGCCACCCTGCACATTGATGGCTGGAGGGAAGTAACAAAAGTGGATAGCCATGCGGTACGGGTTGTTAAAATTGAAGATTCGGCACCCATCGCTACACTTAAACTTTTCTTTTTAAACCTTGGAGGTTACACATCCGGTAAACTTGAGGAACAGCATTATACTTTGCTCACGATTAGGGAGAGCCGTTTAAAAGCCGTACAGGAGGCTAAAAATAACTTGTTTTTTAAAACGAATTCTTTAAAAGGCATTGCAACTGCACATATTGACGAGAAATATGGGATTGATGTGGATAGTGTACATCATATAGAGGATCTTATTTCCCCGGATTTAAAAGCAAAATACAGGATTTTATTTGAAGATGGAACCAAACTGCCCGAAGATAAAATTCATTTAGGTTATTTTAAATTAACTAAAATAAGGTGATCCACTTGGCAAACCTCTTATCTGGTATTACAATATATTTAGTAAACTATTTTTTAGTAATGTATAGATGTAATATTATATATTGTTTTTTATTTAACACATTAAGCATTTGCAATGCTATTTAGTTTAATCAGTTTTGCCGAATATTATTCTATTAGCAGCATATTATTTACATTGCATTCATAATATTTAACTTTACACAGTTAAGTTCAACCCCAATTATACCGCTAATGCATCGTATCGTTAATAAACGTATCTATACTGTATTGTTTCTTTTATTGATATTTCGCACAGCTGCGGCAAATGATATCAAAAATATCGGGGTGCCTTATGTGCAAAATTACTCGAAATCACTATACCAGTCAGGCAACCAAAACTGGTCAATAACTAAAGACGAGCGCGGTGTTATGTACTTTGGTAATGCCGATGGTTTGCTTTCATACGATGGCAAATACTGGCAATTGCATGCCATGCCTAATAGGCTTATTGTAAGGGCAGTTGCAGCAGATGGTAAAGGTAAAATATATGTAGGTGGCTTTGGTGAATTTGGCTACTGGCAAAATAACAGCAGAGGCTTTTTAACTTATCATTCATTGATTGTAAAAGTGCCTAAAAAATACATCCCTAATGACGAGATCTGGAAAATATATGTTGACGGTGACCGGATTTTGTTTGAGTCCTTCAGCACTGTTTATATGTATGCTGATGGTAAGATTGATGTAATCAAATCTCCTAACCCATATTTGTTTTTATATAAGCTCGGCAACCGTTATTTTATAGAACAGCTGAACGCTGGGTTATTCGATCTAAAAAAGAATCACTTGGAGATTGTACCGGGAAGTAATATATTGGGTAGTAGTGGGGTGCTATCTATTTTACCATATAAAAAAGATGAGTTTGTTATCGGCACATCAAAAAATGGCTTGTTTATTTACAATGGTAAGCAAATCCAGCCCTGGGCCAATCAGGCGAACACTTTTTTAAAGGCATATCAACTTAATAATGGTACAGTAGTATCCGGTAAATATTATGCTTATGGTACTATACTAAATGGTGTGATTATTATTGACACGGCCGGGAATGTTGTACAGCATATCAATAAATCAACAGGCTTACAAAACAATACCGTTTTAAGTTTATATACTGATAACGAAGAGAATTTATGGGCTGGGCTGGATAACGGGATTGATCGTATAGAACTAAACTCACCGCTTTATTTTTATTTTGATAAGACAGGAAATTTCGGGACTGTATACTCCAGCAGTATTTATAATAATAAGATTTACCTGGGTACTAACCAGGGTTTATTTTACAGTCAGTGGTCGCCAAATAGCACCAGCCAGTTGTTTAATAAATTAAATTTTCAATTAATACCCGGCTCACAGGGCCAGGTATGGGATCTTTCCACACAGGATGGTAAATTGTTATGTGGGCATAATGACGGTACCTATTTGGTTGGTAATGCTGATATCAGAAAAATATCGGAAGTTAACGGCGGATGGACGGTAAGAAAGCTAAACAAAGATATGCTGGTACAGGGTACCTATACAGGTTTAATTACTTATCGCAAAGATGGCGCGGGTAATTGGATCTTCAACCGTAAAATAAATGGTTTTAGTGAGCCTTCGCGATATGTAGAGCAGGATGTTAAAGGCCAGATATGGGTTAGTCATGCTTATAAGGGTATTTATAAACTTAGTTTAAATAATAATTTAACGACAGTAACTTCAAAAAGATACTATGATGAACGGAACGGCCTGCCTGGAAGCTATAACATCAATGTATTTAACCTGGATAATAAGATAATTTTTTCATCTGATTCAGGGTTTTATGTTTATGATGATATTACCGATCACTTTTATAAATATCAGCAGTTAAACAGTAACCTGGGCTCTTTCGCTTCATCCAACAAAGTTATTTCGGCTGATGGAAAAAAATATTGGTTCATAAATCACGGCAGGGTAGCCTTAGCCGATCTTTCACAGGCCGGGAGGATATCTATAGACTCAAACAGTTTCACGGTACTCAATGGGCAAATGGTACAGCATTATGAAAACATTAGCCGTATAAATAACCGGATGTACCTGATTAGCGTAGATGACGGGTTTGTAATTTATAATGATGCAGATGCTAATGCCAATGCCAGGGTCAACTTGCCGTCGGTATTGATTGGTAGAGTTGAGAATATAACAGATAAAGTAACCGCTATCAGTGATAATGGAAATGATAGCGCGGTTGATATTCCTTTCACCAAAAATAACATCCGCATTTTATATGCTTTGCCTTATTACAGGCAGGCAAAAATTAAATATCAGTATTATTTAAAAGGATATTCATCGCAATGGTCGGATTGGACATCGCAAACACAAAAGGAGTTCACTAATCTTAGCCAGGGAACCTATATTTTTAGTGTGAAAGCGAAAATAAATGATAGCAATATTACTTCTGCTACCAATTTTACCTTTACCATACTAGCTCCATGGTACAGCAATAAAATAGCTATTGCTATTTATGTGCTTTTGTTAATAATAGTTTATTATGTTTTAAGGCGGTTATATGCATTAAAGCTAATACGCCATCAGCAGGATATTCAAGAAAAATTACAAAAGGAACAGGAAGAATTCCTGAAACAGGAAACAATTGCTAACGAACAGGAAATTGTAAGAATTAAGAACGAGCAACTACAGGCTGATCTTGCAGGGAAAAGCAGGGAACTGGCTAATTCGGCAATGAATATTGTTTATAAGAATGAATTACTGCAAAAGATAAGCGATGAAATGTTGAACTTAAAAGATAGCGCCGGCAAAAAGCTATCTGATGAGCAGCTTAGAAAGATCCAGAAAGTAATTAATGAGGGCATGACTGATGAGCGCGACTGGAATTTGTTTGAAAGCAGCTTCAACGAGGCCCATGAAAGTTTTTTCAAAAAATTAAAGGTCCATCACCCTGACCTTGTGCCAAACGATCTGAAACTATGCGCATACTTAAGAATGAACATGAACAGCAAGGAAATCGCATCGTTATTAAACATTTCTTTGCGCGGTGTTGAGATAAGGCGCTACAGGCTGCGAAAAAAGCTCAATTTAGACCACGACAAGAACCTCGTGGAGTTTCTCATGGAGCTGTAACACTACATCATTACCTCTCATACCAATAGTGTATAATTTACGCTTGATTGTTTTTTATATAGTAAAAATGTTATATATTATTTTTTTTAACGTATTGTCTTTTAATTTTTTATAATAATTTATTGACTGGTTGAGATAGTGGTTAGTGTATTGGTGTATTAATGTAGAGGTGATTTATTTGTTAAGGATATTATATCTCAGCAATTTCGGGTTATTCAAAAACCAATTATTTTTTAGTAACCTTAATTATTACCCACATGAAGAGAAATTTTACAATTTCAGGGGTTTTCTTATTGTTCTTTTTATTAGTTAACACTGCATTTGCGCAAAATATTACCGTTAGGGGTAAAATTACAGATGTAAGCACAAACGAGTCGCTCGTTGGTGTAAGTGTGGTTGTAAAGGGCACAACAACAGGAACCCAAACAGATGCAAACGGCGAATTTTCGCTTAACGTATCACCAAATTCAATACTGCAAATTTCCTACATAGGTTATTTAGCGCAAACAATCACTGCCACCAATAAATATTATGCAATTAAACTTGCAGCAGCAGCGAATGACCTAAGCCAGGTTGTTGTTATTGGTTACGGTACACAGCGTAAAATTGACAATACCGGTGCTGTTGCAACAGTAAAAGGTGCAGATCTTGCAAAGCAACCATCCACGAACCCTTTAAGCGCCTTACAAGGCCAGGTTGCTGGTGTCGAAATCATCAATAACGGTCAGCCAGGTGCTTCACCAACTATCAACATACGCGGTGTTGGTACAGTAAATGGCGGTACAAATCCATTATATATAGTTGACGATGTATGGTATGATGATATCAGCTTTTTAAGCAATAGCGATATTGAATCGCTTACTGTGTTGAAAGATGCATCAAGTACCGCTATCTATGGGATAAAGGCTGCTAATGGTGTGGTTATTATTACAACCAAACACGGTAAAAAGGGAAAACCGGTTATTACCTATAATGATTATTTCGGCTGGCAGGCTGTTACCAACCAGGTTAAAATGGCGAATGGTACCGAATATGCCACAGCTATTAACGAGCTATATGCTGATAATGGTATCACACCTGCATTCAGCGCTAATCCATCGCAATACGGCACCGGAACTAACTGGTATAATCAAATTTTGCATAATGCTCCGGTAAGCAATAATCAGTTAGGAATATCAGGCGGTTCTGAAAAATACAGGTATAATTTATCGTTCGCTTATCTTGATCAGGACGGTATTGTTAAAACTAATAATTATAAGAAATATACCTTTCACGTTACAAATGATTACACGCCATTAAAGAATTTAAAATTTGGTTTCAGCGCAAACGTTTTATCAAGTAACTCCCGCGATGTAAACGGCTCTATTTTTCACCAGTTATATACAGCAGCACCAATTGTGCCTGTTTATTACGCTGATGGTAAATATGGGGACCCTGCTGATTACAATGTTGGTGGTGGCGCAAATTACAATCCTGAAGCTACTATTGACTTCTTTAATCAACATTCAAAAAACAAAGAATTGTCAGGTGAAGTGTACGGTCAGTATACTATTATCAAAGGTTTAACATTTAAATCAGATTTTGGTGGGGAGTTAGCCCAAGCCGAGGTAAGGGTTTTTGATCCGGTATATGATGCTACTGGTGCACAGCAAAATCAAACTCCGTCATTAGGTTTGGATCATACAGAAACACGTAACTGGATATGGGAAAATACGTTAACTTACAACAAAACCTTCGGCAAAAGTAGCTTAACGGCACTTGCTGGTTACAGCGCCCAAGTAGACAGAACCAGTTATGCTTCAGCTTTTGCTGATAGTGTTGCTGATGTTAATAAAGGCAATTTACACACGTCGTTCCCAAATGGAGCGCCGATTCTTTACCCACCTGCATCACAGGCTTTAACAGCGTTTATCGGTGAATTCGCACGTGTTAATTATTCATATGATGATCGCTATTTAGTAAATGCTTCTGTTAGGCACGACGGTGCTTCTGAATTTTATCCTACTCCATACGGATATTTCTACTCAGTTGGTGGCGGTTGGGTTATCAGCAATGAGGCGTTTATGAAAGATCAGCATGTTTTCAATTTATTAAAACTTCGTGGAAGCTATGGAACTGTTGGTAACGCAGGTGTACCACACGAGGTAAGTGTGCAAACCATCACAAACGACCCTACTAATTATACTGCCATTTTTGGAAATCCCCAATACACGATCAATGGTGAGAGCGTGAATACAGTAGTACCGCCAACTACTAAATGGGAACAGGCAAAATCTATTGATTTTGGTATAGAAGGATCGCTGTTAAATAATCATTTATCATTTGAAGCTGAATATTATAACAGGCTCACCGAGAACGCAATATTCGCGGTTCCAATTCCGGGTTCAACCGGAGAAAATGGTCCAAATGGTGGTTTAGTAGCAAACCAGGCCAATATCAGGAACAATGGTTTTGAATTTACCTTAACCTGGAAACAACAGCTTAACAGCAGTGTATTTTACTCTATAAGCCCGAACCTGGGTATAAACAACAACATGGTAACCAAAGTAATTTCCGGCAATAACCCAATTTATGGCGGTGGAAATGGTATTACGAATGGTGCGCTGGCTACACGTACTGTAAAAGGAGAGCCTATTGGCGAGTTTTTCGGCTATAAAGTTACTGGAATATTTCAAACACCTGCACAGGTCGCAGCCTCTAACGAAGCCGGAACCGCTAAACCAGGTGATTTTATTTATCAGGACGTTAATGGCGATGGCCAGATCACCAGCGCGGATAGGGTTAACCTGGGTAATCCGAATGCGAAATATGGTTACGGTGTAAACATGTTTTTAAAGGTCAAAAGCTTCGACTTTACTGTTGACCTGCAAGGACGCGCCGATGTTAGTATCTACAATGCTAACCTTGCTTACCGTTATGGGAATGAAAACTTTACTCAGAATTTTTATGACAATCGCTGGCATGGGCCGGGTACATCCAATACTTACCCGTCTGTAAACTTGGGTTCCACCTATGATTCAGCCCCTAACTCATTTTATGTAACCAGCGGTGCTTATTTCCGCGTTCGTAACCTGCAGTTAGGCTATACATTGCCTTCTGATGTTGCAAGAAGATTGAAAATGCAAAGTGTAAGGTTCTTCGCAAATGCCCAAAATGCTATTAACGTATTTGGATATAAAGGCTTTAGCCCTGAAGTTGGCGGCGGCCCTACCAATGAGGGTATTGACGCAAATGTATATCCTTTATACGCTACTTACAATTTTGGTGTTAACGTTTCATTTTAAATCGGATAACGATGAAAAACAAAAAATATAATTTACAAAACGTAATGGGGCTGGGCCTTATTACAGCGATATCTCTTTTCGCAGGATGTAAAAAAAGCTTTTTAGACAGAACTGCTGCCGGTACCACCGTTGCTACCCAGTTCTGGAAAACTTCTGCTGATGCTACAGCAGCTAATGCTGCCATGTATGCCGATTTGCACAGCTATGCCGAACTTGCTTTTCCTGCTATCGCCATAGAAAGCATGGGTTCTGATGATGTTACAAAAGGATCGGTACCTACAGATGCTACATTTTTGCAGGAATACATTAATTTTAGCGTTACACCCGGAGAAGGCCAGTTAGAAGGTTTTTGGACAGGTGTGTATAATAACATCAACTTCGCTAATCAAATACTCACCAATGTACCTGCCATTAATATGGATGCTACCTTAAAAGCAAGGTATCTGGCAGAGGCGCAATTCATCAGGGCATATGATTATTTCAGGCTGGTACGCGCTTTCGGCGCTGTGCCGCTACGTTTACATCCGCCGGTAACAGCTTCAGATTATAACCTGGCACGTACACCAGCTGCCCAGGTTTATGCACAAATAGAAGCTGATCTTACTGCTGCAGCATCGGTATTACCTACTACTTACAGTTCTGTTGATATTGGCCATGTTACAAAGGGCGCAGCCTTAGCCCTACACGCTAAAGTAGCATTATATCAGAAAAAATGGACCGATGTGGTAACTTACACTAACCAGGTTACGGCTTTAGGTGTTTATTCTCTATTCCCGAACTACGAGAAAATGTTTCGGACTCAAAATAAAAATAACTCTGAATCTATTTTTGAAATTCAAAACGAGTTGATCCCCAATCATCCGGAGGAATCAAATTCACAATATTCACAAGTGCAAATGCCGCGTGTTACTGAGCCTGCAGGCGGATGGGGCTTCAATAACCCAAGCCCAAACCTGATAGCTGAATTTGAAGCCGGCGATCCGCGTTTGGCAGCAACAGTTATTTATACCGGACAAGTAACAGCCGAAGGCGATATGATCGATGCATCAGCGCCCGATCCTTATTATAATTACAAATCTTATGTGCCCTTTTCTCAGTATGTTTCCGGATTCAACCAGGGCTGCCAGCAGGATTTTATGGTTTTGCGCTATGCCGATGTATTATTAATGAATGCAGAGGCTAATAATGAGTTGGGTAGCACCTCTACCGCATTAGCCTCCCTGGAAATGGTTCGGGCAAGGGCACGTGAGGGCAACTCAGCTATTCTGCCAGCGGTTACTACAACTGACCAGGCAACTTTACGTAATGCAATATATCACGAACGGAGGGTAGAGTTAGGAATGGAGTTTGATCGCCATGCAGATGTAATACGCCAGGGGCGCGGCGCGGCAGTATTCGGCTTCCTCGGTTTTAAAGCAGGTAAAAGCGAAGTATGGCCTATTCCTCAAAATGAGATCGACCTGAGCGCAGGTGTACTTACTCAAAATCCGGGTTATTAATTATTAAATCAGATCAGTAATGAAAAAGATATTTATACTTATGATAGCAACGATAATATTTGCCGGGCTATCATCATGCCAAAAAAAGTTTGATCCCAAAACTTACGCGCCTGCCAAGCCATTGCCTACTTATAATGGTTACAGCAGCTCAAAAGAGATCGCTACTTCAAACTTGGTTGCCTTTTGGCCCTTCAGCGGTTCACTAGCCGATAGCCTGTCAGCTACGACTGGTGTATCTACTGCTACAACATTTGGCGCCGGCTTATCGGGCCAGGGTTTGCAAGTATCATCAACAGGCTATATGGTTACTAATACACCGCCGGCTGTAAAAAGCCTTCAAAGTTTTACTGTGAGTGTTTGGGTAAATATGCCATTAAATACAGGAGCAGCAGGTATTGTTAGTGTTGCACACACGCAAAATTTCTGGGGAAATTTTGACATCTTTTTTGATAATGGCGGCACGGCCACCACAGGAGTACTTAAAGTACATGTATACGATAAAAGTGCTTCAACGGCGGGCACTGATGCCTGGGAAGGCGGTTATACTGTAAGCAAACCATGGAATACCTGGACACAGATCATCGTAACTTATGATGCAACTTCACAAACTGTAACTGTTTATTATGACGGTGCTTCAGCAGGTTCTAACACTGTTAAAACATTTGGCCCGCTGGATTGGTCGAAAGTTGGTCAGATGGTTTTTGGCACATTGCAATTTCAAACTAATCCCTCACTTACTGCCGGTTCTGCTTCACAGCCCTGGGCAGCCAGTGTTAATGGTGTGATTGATCAGGTGAGGATATATAATATTGCCCTGTCATCAACACAAGCCTCCGCTTTATACAGTTTAGAAAAAACTGGAAGGTAATAATTGTTTCTCATGGGTTGCCCGGCGAAAGCCGGGCAGCCATTTTACACTTACATTAGGTTGGTGGCCATTCAGATAATTAGCATATAAGGCATGAAATATTTCAATATTGGTTTATTATTTATTACGCTCGCCGGGTTAAACTCGTGCTCAAAAAGCGCCAGGGGCGCTGATGCAACTCCCCAGCCATCACCCACTTCATTTAGTTTTAGCGGGGTTAAGGTTAATGGCGTAAGCAATGGCTACAATTATCCTAATGTAAATGCCACACCGGTTTTAAAATTATCTTTTAACGCAGCTGTTAACCCCTCATCTGTAAGTAATAACGTTACTTTTAAAACATCAGGCGGTATAGCGGTAAATTATACTGTTGCCTATCAAAATGGCGACAGCGTTGTGGTAATTTCGCCTCCAAAATTGTCTTATCTAACAAAATATACACTTACTGTTTCAACCAGCCTTAAATCTTCAGCAGGCGGAACTTTGCAATCCGCATTAAATGTTAACCTAACCACTTCTATTGATTCCACCAATAAGTTCCCTACTATTACTGATGATCAATTGCTAACATTGGTGCAGCAGCAAACCTTTAAATACTTCTGGGATTTTGGCCACCCGGTAAGCGGATTAGCACGTGAACGTAACACATCCGGCGATGTAGTTACTACGGGTGGTTCAGGCTTTGGTGTTATGGCTATAGTTGTAGGTATCAGCCGCCAGTTTATTTCGCGTGCCGATGGCTTAACGCGTATGCAAACTATCGTAGCATTTTTAAAAAATAACGCGCAAACATTTCATGGCGCGTTTCCGCATTGGTTAAATGGGGCAACTGGTGCTGTAGTACCTTTCAGTACCCAGGATGATGGTGCCGACCTGGTTGAAACATCCTATTTAATGGAAGGCTTACTTACTGCCCGCCAATACTTCAATGGTGCATCTGCTGCTGAAACCCAGTTAAGAACAGATATTAATACCTTGTGGAATAACGTGGAATGGGATTGGTTCAGGCAAAACAGTCAGAATACATTGTTTTGGCATTGGAGCCCGGATTATGCATGGTCTACCAATCAGCAGGTAAATGGCTGGAATGAAGCGCTGATCACTTATGTGCTGGCAGCATCTTCAACTACACACTCCGTACCTAAAATAGTTTATGACAATGGCTGGGCAGGCAATGGCAGTATGAGGAATGGTGGTACTTATTATGGCGTTAAATTACCATTGGGCCCTGCAGGCGGTGGCCCGTTATTCTTCGCGCATTACTCATTTATGGGCATCAACCCAAACAGTTTAACCGATGCTTATGCTGCGTACGATGTACAAAACCAGGCGCACGCCACCATCAACTATAACTATTGTGTAGCAAACCCCAATAATAACGCAGGTTACAGCCCCGATTGCTGGGGGCTTACCGCAAGCGATATTGAAAATAACGGCTATACTGCCAGTTCACCGACTAACGATGTTGGGGTTATTGCGCCTACCGCGGCTATATCTTCGTTGCCATATACGCCAACACAATCTTTACAAGCCCTGCGCTTTTTTTATTATAAACTGGGGGATAAAACCTGGGGGCCTTATGGTTTTTATGATTCCTTTGATTTGAACGACGCCTGGTTTGCAACTTCAGACCTGGCGATTGACGAAGGCCCGATCATCAACATGATTGAAAATTACCGCACCGGTTTGCTCTGGAATTTGTTCATGAGCTGTCCTGAAGTACAAACCGGTATGAAAAATTTAGGCTTTAGCAGCCCTAACTTATAGCTATTACAACAAGTAAATGAAAAAAATACTAATATATTTTATACTAATATTATTCGCTTTTTTGGGCCGAGCGCAGTCGGTTAAAATTAAACCGGTTGTCGATGGTATTAAACCTGTTGGCATCATTAAAAATCTATCTGATAGTGCTTTGCTTGATGTGGTACAGCGCCAAACATTCCGGTACTTCTGGGATTTTGGTCACCCGGTTAGTGGGCTTGCCCGCGAGCGTAGCAACAGATCTTTTAATTACGGAAATGAAGTAGTTACCATAGGCGGTTCCGGCTTTGGTATTATGGCAATGATCGTAGCTACCGAACGCAGATGGATAAGCCGTGAGCAGGCGGATAACCGCATGCTTAAAATTTTACACTTCCTGTCAAGAGCTGACTCTTTTCACGGAGCGTTCCCTCATTGGTTAAATGGGGAAACCGGCAAGGTGATCCCCTTTGGCCGCAAAGATGATGGCGCCGATCTGGTGGAGACATCTTATTTGTTTGAGGGATTGCTATGCGCCCGCCAATATTACAATGCTGACAATAACAAAGAGCACGAGATAAGGAATATGATAAACAGCCTGTGGAATGATGTTGAATGGAGCTGGTTTACCCGCGACGGACAGGATGTGTTGTATTGGCACTGGTCGCCAAACAACGGTTGGGCAATGAATTTTCCTATCCATGGGTTTAATGAATGTCTAATAACTTACGTATTGGCTGAATCAGGCACCAGATATCCGGTTCCGGCATCGGTATATCATAAAGGCTGGGCGCAGGGTAGTTTCTTCAAAAACGGGAACACCTATTATGGCTATAAATTGCCTTTAGGCTTTCCATATGGTGGCCCGTTATTCTTTTCGCAATACTCATTTATGGGGCTTAACCCGCATGGCTTGAAAGATGAATACGCCGATTATTGGGAGCAAAATGAAGATCACACCTTAATTAACAAGGCTTATTGCCTTGATAACCCTAAAAAATTTAAAGGTTATGGAGAGAATTGCTGGGGACTAACAGCCAGTGATAATTTTGAAGGCTATAACGCCCATTCGCCAACTAACGATTTGGGGGTAATATCCCCAACAGCGGCTTTATCGGCATTTCCGTACACGCCAAAATACTCGATGAAAGCGCTGCGTCATTTTTATTATGACCTGGGCGATAAGATATGGGGCGAGTATGGCTTTACCGATGCCTTTAGCGAATCGCATAACTGGTATGCGAACTCATACCTTGCTATAGACCAGGGGCCAATTGTGGTAATGATAGAGAATTACCGCAGTGGCCTGATCTGGAATTTATTTATGAGTTGCCCCGAGATAAA
This sequence comes from Mucilaginibacter sp., assembly GCF_965225845.1. GTDB lineage: Bacteria > Bacteroidota > Bacteroidia > Sphingobacteriales > Sphingobacteriaceae > Mucilaginibacter. The sequence goes on along the minus strand of NZ_CBDDBL010000002.1, from coordinate 1,975,326 downwards.
GGCAGGATTAAAGAAAATGGACTTTGAAAGCCCAAAATAAACTAAATTATAACGCTCAATTACAAACTTATATGTTACGTAAATCAATTTTACTTTTTATGCTGATGGCATCAGGAAGCGGTGCTTTTGCACAGTTAGTAACTCCTGCACAACAGAAAAAAATGGATGTTTTTATCAATAACCTGATGTCAAAAATGACGTTAGACGAAAAGATAGGGCAGCTGAACCAGGTATCAGTTGGGTTTGATGTTACCGGACCGATAGTAAGTAAAAATGTGAACGAAAATATCGAGAAGGGAAATGTAGGAGCTGTGTTAAATACCTACACTCCAGATGCCGTGCGCAAATTACAGCAAATAGCCGTTGAACATACACGTTTAAAAATTCCGTTGATGTTTGGCTATGATGTGATCCACGGCCATAAAACCATATTCCCGATACCGTTAGGCCTGGCATCAAGCTGGGATCTGGACATGATTAGGCAAACCGCGGTTATTGCTGCAAAGGAAGCCAGTGCCGATGGGCTTAACTGGGTATTCTCCCCAATGGTTGATATAGCCCGCGACCCTCGCTGGGGCCGTATTGCTGAAGGATCCGGTGAAGATACCTGGTTGGGATCGCAGATCGCTAAAGCAATGGTACAGGGCTATCAGGGAGATACCTATTTGAATAACGATAAGGTAATGGCATGCATAAAACACTTTGCGCTGTATGGAGCTGTTGAAGCAGGACGGGATTATAATACCGTAGATATGAGCGACCGCAGGATGTTCCAGGATTATCTGCCACCTTATAAAGCTGCGGTAGATGCCGGTGCCGGTAGTATCATGTCTTCATTTAACGAGATCAATGGTGTGCCTGCAACAGGTAACAAATGGTTAATGACTGATCTGCTTCGCAAAAAATGGGGTTTTAAAGGCTTTGTAGTAACCGATTATACAGCTATTAACGAGATGATACACCATGGTATGGGCGAAACGGATTATGACGTGGCAAAAATAGCTTTGGATGCCGGTATAGATATGGATATGGTTGGCGAAGCATTTTTAAATAATTTGAGAAAGCTGGTTAAAGATGGTAAGATTCAACCTTCACAAATTGACGTAGCTTGTCGCAGGATATTGGAAGCTAAATATAAATTGGGCCTTTTTGCCGATCCGTACCGTTATTGCAATGATGACCGCGCGCAACAAACCATCATGAAACCCGAGTTTTTAGAAGCTGCTACCGAAGCCGCTAAAAGAAGTATCGTTTTGTTAAAAAATAATAATGGAATTTTGCCTTTAAAGGCAGTTGGTTCAATTGCTTTAGTTGGTCCGTTGGCCGATGATCACCGCGATATGATAGGACCTTGGAGTGGGGCAGGCGACTGGCAGAAATCGGTTAGTGTATTGGAAGGCATCAAAAAACTGACCGGCAACCAGGTACAGATCAACTATGCTAAAGGAGCCAATATTACTAATGATGATTGGCTGATCAAACGTTTAGGTGCAGATCAGCTAAATAACGATCCGCGCCCGGCGAACGAAATGATTGACGAGGCTGTAAATGTGGCTAAAAAGTCCGATATTATTGTAGCCGTTGTGGGCGAATCCTATGGTATGTCGGGTGAGGCTGCAAGCCGTTCCGAAATTGGTATCCCGCAAGCTCAGGAAGATATGCTTAAGGCTTTAAAAGCTACCGGTAAACCAATGGTTGTGATCCTGATGAACGGTCGCCCATTGACGCTTAAATGGGAAAATGATAATGCCGATGCGATACTGGAAACCTGGTTTGCAGGTACTGAAGCAGGTAATGCCATCGCCGATGTTTTATTTGGTGAGTATAATCCATCAGCCAAAATTACCATTACTTTCCCGCAGGATGTAGGCCAGATACCTTTGTACTACAGTCACAAAAATACAGGCCGCCCATACCAGGGAGATTTTGTTGACCGATACAAATCGCGTTACCTGGATATATCGAATGATCCGGTGTATCCGTTTGGTTATGGCTTAAGTTACACCACATTTGCATATAGCGATATTAAGCTCAATAACAGTACCATTAATCCGGGTGAATTATTGCATATTAGTACAACAGTTACCAATACAGGTAAGTACGATGGTACCGAGGTTGTACAATTATATACCCGCCAAATGGTTGGTTCAGTAACACGCCCTGTGGAAGAACTCAAAAACTTTAAAAAGATATTCCTGAAAGCAGGGGAAAGCCAGGTGGTTAACTTTACCATTAGCGCTAATGATCTGCGTTTTTATGATATTAACATGAAGTATACTTACGAGCCGGGCGATTTTAAAGTATTTGTGGGCACGAATTCGAGAGATGTTAAAGAGGCTGATTTTAAGTTGATGAATTAAGGTCGAATTTAAATCCCATCAGAAATGATGGGATTTATCGTTCATTTGCTTATTGTTATTGTAAAAGCTGTTTAAATAAGTCGATTATTGTCAGAGGATAAGCTGATTAATTTTCGGAAATAATTATATTAACCGCCTCATTTTATTTGATAAGCAAATAACCTATATGTTTATGACAACCAAACAGCACTTGTAGTATTGATATAATTTGAAAAATTAGGTGAATTATTAGTTTACATCTTTGGTGTTTAAAAAGATTCAAACATTTATAAAAATTTAAAGTTATTAGACCATTCCACCATTTAATCAAACCGGATTTGGCCGTAAAACAACAATCAATTACTGATAAACGCTTCAAAGTATCAAAACTTCTGTTAATACTCGGGTTGGGCATACTTCTTTGTGGTGAAGCTTATTTCGGTTATAGGCTTCATACACTTTCAGATCAGCAGGAACAATTAAAGGAGGATTATTCCAATATTAACAATATTACTTTTGGGCTTTTTTCGGTTGAACAATGGCGCGATAAAGTTGCAGGTATTGTAAATCACCAGGTTCGTCACTTTACCTTAACACCTAAACAAAAACAAGAATTACAAACTGAAGTTGAACAAATTATACTGGCATTAATTAACAAGGCCGAAGCTTTAGTAAACAAACCACAAAAATCATTAGGTGGAAAAATTAAAAAGCTGGCAGTAAAAACATTTGTAAATACCGATAAAATTAAAGCGCAGGTTCCTGCTTTTGCCAAAAGTATAATTACCAAAATAGATAACCCCGCAAATAAAAATAAGCTAAGTACATTGGCTTTGGGTAAATTCAAAAAGGCGCAACAAAGTGGTTATTTAGATAGTACAATTAATGCGAATGATTCGGTAACGAATAAAATGTACGCTAAATATCATGTTTCTTCTGCAGAGGAATTTGATAGTAAACTAACAGCATCATTAGATAATATCAGGACAATAACGTATGATTGTTCATTTGCAATGCTTGGTTGTATTATAGCTGTTTTGATGCTATGGTGGGTATTCAGAAAGCGGGTTGAGCTGCATGCAACGCTTTTTATAATGTCGCTTTTATTTGCATTTATATTACTTGCAGTAGGCTTAACAGCTTCAATGATAGAAGTGGATGCCCGGATAAAATCACTGGACTTTGTGCTTTTAGGGGAGCATGTGATCTTTAAAAACCAGGTGTTATTTTTTCAAAGTAAAAGTATCCTTGATGTGGTTGAAGTATTGGTAAAACAACCACAGGTCGACTCCATATTGGTTGGTGTGTTAATATTGGTGTTCAGTATCCTGTTCCCGATTATGAAGTTGAGCTCTACCGGAATCCATCTTTTAAGTAAAAGAAAAATAGCTGAAAACAGGTTTATAAAATACTTTGCTTTCCAATCGGGTAAATGGAGTATGGCCGATGTTATTGTTATTGCAATATTGATGGCTTATATAGGTTTGAATGGTTTATTAGAGAGCCAATTACAAAGCCTGAATATCAAAAGTAATGAGTTAACTATCATTACTACAAATAATACGGCCTTGCAACCCGGTTATATCATATTCATTAGCTTTGTGTTATATGGATTGGTGCTTTCTACCATATTGAAATTTATTACGCCATACGATTCAAAATAGATTATTAACCCAAATTAAATTAACAATAACAACATTGACAACTCACCAACATAAATCGGCAGCCGGGAAATTCGGAATAGCTAATATTTTGGTCATACTTGGGTTAGGTATCCTGCTTTGCGGTGAGGCTTACTGTGGTTTTAGATTGCATACGCTTTCCACTGAGCGGAAACAGATCAAAGAAGATTACAGTACTATCAATAATATAACTTTTGGCTTATTTTCGGTAGATCAGTGGCGTGATAAGATTGCAACTGTTGTGCATAGCCAGGTTCATGATTTTAAGATAACTCCTGAACAAAAAAAAGCGCTTCAGGCTGAAGTATCACAAGCACTTCACAGTTTGGTTAGCAAGGCTGTTGCAACTATTAATAAGCCGCAAACCAGTTTTGCCGGAAAGCTGAAAAAGTTTGCGTTTAATAAGTTTATCGATACTAATCAAATACAAGAATTGGTGCCATCATTTGCACGAACCATCATTAACAAAGTGAACAGCCCGGCAAGTACCGGCAGGCTGAAAGATATAGCAACAAGTAAAATAAACCAGCTGGAAAAAGAAACCTATGATAGTACAAAAACTGCAGCTGCGGCTGTTGATAGTTTTATGTACCACAAGTATCATGTTTCCAATAATGTACAGTTTGACCAACAACTTAAGGCACAATTAGTTGCCAACCGTATTGCGTCATTTAAATATTCATTTGGGATGCTTGGCTTTCTTTTAGCGGTACTGGTGATTTGGTGGTTATTGCGTAATCAGTATCATTTAAAGGCCATTTTGTATGTGATGTCGCTTTTATTTGCCTTTGTATTAATTACTGTTGGCATAACAACATCTATAATTGAAGTAGACGCGAGGATCGGTACGCTTAATTTTATACTGATGGACCAAAAAGTTTCTTTTGATAATCAGGTATTGTTTTTTCAAAGCAAAAGTATTTTAGGTATAGTTGAAGTGCTCCTCAAACAACCCAAAGCTGATGCAGTGTTAGTTGGGGTGCTTATACTTGTATTTGTTATTGTTTTCCCGGTATTAAGATTGGTATTTACAGGTATTCACATATTGAGCAGAAAGAAATTTGCTGAAAATAAAATAGTCAGATATTTTACATTTGAGTCGGGGCACTGGACAATGGCTGACGTGATGATAGTAGGGATATTAATGACCTATATAGGTTTAAACGGTATATTGGAAAGCCAGCTTTCTAATCTTAATATTCATAATAGTTTTCTTACAACAGCTACCCAAAACAGTACCTCTCTTCAATTTGGCTATTTTGTGTTTGTAGCTTTTGTTCTTTACAGTTTAGTGTTAACTACAATTGTAAAAAGAATAACTCCTTACAGCGCCACATAAAGAAATTATTTATAACAAAATTTCTTTATGCGCAACAAACATTTATATTAATAAATATAAGATATTTGGCCTCGCAGATATTACATCTATCCGTAAAAAGAAACAATGTTTTCGGGATTATTAATCAACTGCAACTGACTTCTAATTAATATTATATAAATGAGAAAAACACTATTAGCTGCTTTTATTCTTTCGACGCAGTTATTATTCGCACAAACAAAAAAAACAGTCGATTTAGTTCAATATGTAAATCCTTTTATAGGTACAGGAGCGGTCGATACTAATAGCCTTTCAGGTAGCAACTTTCCCGGCCCAACTACACCGTTTGCTTTTGTACAATTAAGCCCGGATACGCGTGATGCACCGGATGACCCGGCATCGGGATATGATTATAATGATAAAACAATAGTGGGCTTTAGCCACACCCATTTAAGCGGTACCGGAGTAGCCGACATGTTTGATGTTTTATTGATGCCTACAACGGGTAAAGTAAAATTAGATCCGGGCAAAGCGACAGTGCCAGGCAGCGGTTACCGTTCTGCTTTTTCGCATAAAGATGAATCGGCAAAACCCGGTTATTACCAGGTGAAATTGCAGGATTATGGTATCAATGCAGAGCTGACATCAACCTCGCATGTTGGTTTACATCGTTATACTTTCCCAAAAAGCGACAGCGCGCATATTATCATTGATTTGAACCATTCACTTGATAAAAAACGAACTTATTGGGAGTGCCGTATTATCGGTGCCGAAATAAGAGTAGTTAATAATACCACTATTGAAGGTTACCGCATTATAACAGGCTGGGCTAAATTGCGTAAAGTATATTTCCATGCTGAATTCTCTAAACCATTTGCCAGTACTGTTTTAGCTAATGGACGCAGCAAGATGGAAAATATGCCAATAATTAATGGCACTTCTTTAAGAGCGTCGTTGAACTTTAACACAACAGATGGTGAGCAAATTTTAGTAAAAGTAGCACTGTCGCCGGTTAGCGTGGCGAATGCCCGCTTAAACATGCAGGCTGAACTACCCGGCTGGAATTTTGACCAGGTAAGCAAGCAGAGTGAAACCCAATGGGAAACAGAACTGGAAAAGATAAAAATTGAAGGAACTCTTCAACAAAAACAAATATTTTATACCGGCTTATACCATGCCTTTACTCAGCCCAACAATGTTGCGGATGTAAACGGCGACTATCAAACATCTGATCTGACTATTGGTAATGCTCCGGATAAAACCCATTACTCTACATTTTCTTTATGGGATACTTACAGGGCGGCACATCCACTTTACACTTTTATCCAGCCTGCGAAATCTGCCGCATTCATTAATAGCATGATCAGGCAATATGATACTTATGGCTATTTACCTATCTGGCAATTATGGGGCGATGAAAATTATTGCATGATTGGCAACCACGCTATTCCTGTAATTACCGATGCGATATTAAAAGGCATCCCAGGTATAGATGTTAATAAAGCTTATGAAGCAGTAAAAGCTTCATCAACTACTGACCACCCCGGTTCGCCTTTTACTGTATGGGAAAAATATGGTTATATTCCTGAAGATATAGAATCGCAGTCAGTGTCAATTACGGTCGAAATGGCTTATGATGATTGGTGTGTTGCGCAATTGGCTAAAAAATTAGGAAAAACAGCCGATTACGAGCATTTTATGAAAAGATCGGCCTTTTATAAGAATTTGTACAATCCGCAAACGGGTTTCTTCCAGGCAAAAAATAAGGATGGTAATTGGGTTACCCCATTTAATCCGTTGGATTACGGGGGCAATGGCGGTAGTCCATATACAGAAGCTAATGCCTGGCAATATGCCTGGTATGTACCACAAAATGTTCCTGACCTAATTAAATTAATGGGTGGCGAACAGGCTTTTGTAGCTAAATTGGATACGTTTTTTACACTTGCTAACAAACCAGGAGATGTAAACGGAAATGCATCAGGGTTTATAGGCCAATATGCACATGGAAATGAGCCAAGCCATCATATTGCATACTTATACGATTATGCAGGCCAACCGTGGAAAACTCAATTTTACGTAGCTAAAGTTTTGAATGAATTATACAATAACTCTTCATCAGGTTACCAGGGTAATGAAGATTGTGGGCAAATGTCATCATGGTATATTTTTAGTTCAATGGGCTTTTACCCGGTAAATCCTGCTAATGGAATTTACGCTATTGGGTCGCCAATACTAAAAAACGCTGTGATGCAATTAAGCAATGGTAAAACCTTTACTGTAACAGTAAGCAACAGCTCGCCTGTAAATTGCTATATACAATCTGTAAAGTTAAATGGTGTAGCTTATCGTAAAACCTACATCACCCAACAAGATATTATGAGTGGTGGTAAAATAGATTTTATAATGGGTGAAAAACCTAATAAAAACTGGGGAAGCAAACCAGATGATGTGCCACCAATGTGGGGGTACAATAATTAATATAAGATATAACATTTATTTAAAGCCTGCTTTGTAAAAAGCAGGCTTTTTTGCTTTTAACCAGTAACTACATTTCGTAAAGGGTAGTAATTCCAATTGTGATAATATCGTACAGATTATGGCGAAAATATTAAACAGCGTTGGTATGTTTTTAAAATAGATTTGTCTTCTACTAATTATCAATCTTAATTTATAATGACGGGATTTCAGTAATGGAATTGCATTATAAGTAATCCTGTTATGAAAAGCCTTCCAATACTTGATCTGGTTATTATTGCACTTTACCTTATAGGTATGATAGTCGTGGGGCTATATTTCTCACGTAAAAATAAAAACCCTGAGCAATATTCCAGTGCATCTGGTAAGATACCTGGCTGGGCAATTGGAATGTCAATTTACGCCACGTTTTTAAGCAGCAACACCTTTCTTGGTGTACCCGGCAAAGCATTTGGCAGTAATTGGAATGCCTTTGTATTTAGTATTTCTATGCCGTTTGCAGCGTGGGTTGCAGCCAAATATTTTGTACCTTTTTATCGTAGTACAGGCCAGGTTTCTGCTTATACCAACTTAGAAAAACGCTTTGGGTCTTGGGCGCGAACCTATGCTGTTGTTTGTTTCCTGCTTACGCAATTAGCCAGAATAGGCTCTATATTCTTTGGTATTTCATTAACGTTGCAGGCACTTACAGGTTATAGCATGGAAGCGATAATGACGGTTACTGGTATCTGCATTATTATTTACACTGTACTTGGAGGAATTGAAGCCGTAATTTGGACCGAGGTTGTACAGGGCATATTAAAAACACTTGGTGCTTTACTTATTATTTATTTAGTAGTAAGCAATATGCCGGGAGGTATATCTAAAATTATTGAAATAGGACAGAAAGATCACAAATTTGGTCTCGGTACCCTTGTGCCTAATTTTACAGAAGCCAGCTTTTGGGTAGTGTTGTTGTATGGTTTTTTTATTAACCTGAATAATTTTGGTATGGATCAAAATTATGTACAACGTTATCATACGGCTAAAACTGTAAAAGAAGCCTCTAAATCAGTTTGGTTGTGCGTTTGGATCTACGTACCCGCATCTTTTCTTTTTTTTGTTATAGGTGCTTGTTTGTATGCTTATTATCAGGTAAATCCGGCTATGATACAACCTGTTAAGCTGCAGGTTGCCGCAGAACGTTTAGGAGCAGGTGCGTCATCGCTAAATATACATCACTTGGCTTCAACGTTGCTGCCTTCGGATTATGGCGACAAGGTAATGCCACATTTTATGGTTACCATGATACCAACCGGCCTGGTTGGGTTAATTATTTCTGCGATCCTTTCTGCCGCAATGAGTACGATCAGCTCTGGGATGAACTCATCGGCGACTGTTTTTTCAGAAGATATCTATAAAAGATATTTTAAAGCTAATGAAAGTTCTAAACAAACGCTGAAATCCTTACATATCCTTACTGTGATATTTGGCTTGGCGGGAATGGGATGCGGCATAACTATGATAGGCGTGAAGAGCATATTGGATATATGGTGGCAGTTATCAGGTGTGTTTGCAGGTGGGATGTTGGGTTTGTTTTTATTAGGCATCATCAGCAAACGAACTGGAAACATTGAGGCATTGGCAGCCACGATAATCGGTATATTGGTTATTATATGGATGTCGCTATCCTACTTAATTCCAGATCAATATTATTATCTCCGGAATCCGTTAAATGCCAATATGGTAATTGTAATAGGAACGCTTGCCATCTTTTTGTCCGGCACATTCTTTTCAAGATTAAAAAACAGACGCTTAAACATTATTACTTAAATATTAAAAAATGACAACTAAATCAGCTAAGGGTTTTATTCCGGTAATGCTTACCCCATTCAAGAATAATGGAGATATCGATTTTTATGGATTAGCAAAATTGACTGAACTATACATAGAATCCGGAGCGGCAGGCTTATTTGCGAATTGTTTGTCGAGCGAGATGTTTGAACTTTCAGAGACTGAACGTATTCAGGTAATAGAAGAAGTTATTAAAATATCCGGCGACAAGATACCCGTAGTAGCTACAGGTACATTCGGTACAGATTTACAGCAACATGCTGATTTTATTAAAAAAGTTTATGCTACAGGTGTAAAAGCCGTAATCGGCATTACGGGCTTATTGGCCCCCGAGAAAGAAAACAACCAAGTGTTTGAAGCAAACATATTTAAATTACTGGACCTTACTGAAAATATACCCATGGGTTTTTATGAATGTCCCGTGCCTTACAAAAGGTTAATCAGCCCGGAATTATTGGGGCGCATAGTTGCTACCGGAAGGGTAACTTACCATAAAGACACCTGCCTGGATATTAACCAGATAAAAGCAAAAATTGAAGCCACAAATGGACATGATTTTGGATTGTACGATGCCTATATGGCCCATGCCGTAACATCGTTAAAGGCTGGCTGTGCAGGGCTTTCCTGCATACAAGGTAATTTCTTTCCGGAACTGGTTGTTTGGCTTTGTGATAATTACGATAATGAACAGTTGAAAGATGAAGTAAATATTGTGCAGAAGTTCTTCATTGATAATATGGATGTGATGCATAATGCTTATCCAACAGTATCAAAATATTACCTCAAAAAAAGGGGTATGGATATAACAACTTTTACCCGTAGAAATGATATTAGTGTTTTTAATTCCAAAATTGAAAGTGATATTGATGCTTTACATGATAGGTATAATCTATTATGTGATGAGATCGGAATAAAGCACGTTTCTGTTTAACTGATAAATGGAAGCGTTGCGTTAAAATACTTAAATTATATATAATACGTCAAAATAATAACTAAGGAATTATGATAAAATATTGCATAAAATAGCAAAAAACCTATCTGTTTTCATGCGTTAAGGAATACATCTTTGTTTAATATCTGGCAAAGGGCGTTCTTTAACAATATACATAAATTACCAATTATAACCTCATGATACAATCAGAAAAACAAGTTTACCTGGTTTGCAGCGGCGACTTACGTTTGTCGGCAAATCAAAACTGCTGGGCTGCTCAGGCTGGAATGGAAGCTATGCTTAATAAAGCAATAGAACAAGAAGGATGGACTGTAATCCGTGCTCATAAATACGACGAAGAAAAGAAACACGGTTTTATTGACTCGCAGCGAATGGGTATTGAGGTGTTTAAAAATATACCGGTTGATGCTCTTTTAATTGTTGCTGAAAGTGTTTGGCAATATACTCATCATGTTTTGGCCGGCTTAACAACCCACAAAGGCCCGATAATGACGGTAGCCAATTGGAGCGGCCAATGGCCAGGGTTGGTCGGGATGTTAAATATGAACGGCTCATTAACAAAAGCCAGCGTTGCTTACAGTACTTTATGGAGTGAAAATTTTGCAGATGCATTTTTTAAGGAAGGTTTAACCGAATGGTTAAATACTGGTAAATTAAAACATGATCAGGGGCACGTTAAGGATTTTAATTTAATTAAAATACCTACAGATGAACATCAAACTGGTGCTGACTTCGCTGCCCGATTCAAGAATGATAAGGCAATTATGGGGGTGTTTGATGAAGGGTGCATGGGGATGTACAATGCTATAGTGCCTGATAATTTATTACATACTACGGGTATTTTTAAGGAGCGATTGAGTCAATCTACATTGTATGCACGAATGCTTCAGGTTAAAGATGAAGAAGCTGAAGATGTTTTAAAGTGGTTGCTAAATGAAGGGATGAGTTTTAATTGGGGCAACAACGGCGATACCGAATTAACCAGACGACAAACGCTTGAACAATGTAAAATGTACATTGCAGCAATGCGGATAGCTGATGATTTTGGCTGCGATACTATCGGTATACAATATCAGCAGGGTTTAAAAGATTTAGTACCAGCCAGCGATTTAGTCGAAGGCTTATTAAATAATGCAGAACGCCCACCGGTATATTCAGAAAACAGTAGGGAGTTATATCCGGGTAAAGCATTGCCGCATTTTAACGAAGTTGACGAATGCGCAGGAATTGATACGCTGCTAACTTATCGTCTCTGGAATGAACTTGGAATGTCCGGCGAAAATACGCTGCACGACATCAGGTGGGGTGAGCATTATAAAGGTGAAGGTATTGATGATTTTGTTTGGGTTTTCCTGATATCAGGGGCTGTGCCTGCTGCGCATTTTGCCAATGGATATAAAGATGCGAGCAGCGATCGCCAACCGCCGATGTATTTTAAAATGGGCGGAGGAACATTAAAAGGTGTAAGTAAACCGGGGAGTTTAGTTTGGAGCAGGGTATATGTGATGAACGATAAGCTCCACTGCGATCTTGGGGTGGGTGAGGCTGTTAAATTGAGCGACGAGGAAACAGAGCGTCGCTGGCAGCTAACAACACCGCAATGGCCAATTATGCATGCGGTGTTAGATGGAGTATCCAGAGACCAATTGATGGCAAGGCACCAGGCAAACCATATTCATGTGGTTTATACTGATAGTAAGGAACAAGCACACAAGGCTTGCCGAATTAAAGCAGCAGCAATGGATGGTTTAGGCATTGAAGTGCATTTTTGTGGAAATGTAGAGATGAGTTAAATGGATTTATAAGCTAAAGAACTCAAATAGTGATCCAAAATAAGCTTCGCTCCAGCCTTCGGTCATATCTTCATAATCGCTATCCGGTATGTTGGTATGCCTTAATTCGGCAGAGCATCCGTTTTTGTCGGGGTGAAGTTTAATGGTAACGATCGATTCAGCTTCCTGTCCGTCAAAATACCATTGCTGAACGATCTTTTTGTTTTCTTCAAACTCCAGGTTTTTACCAACAATGCTGCCGTCCCACATAGAAAATTCTGAACCAATCTCAGTTGACATAACAGCTGACTCGCCTGTCCATAATTCAATGGTTAGCGGGTTAGTTAATGCCGTATATATTTCTTCGGGCGTGGCCGGAAGAACATAGTATTTTTTAAAATCTTTCAATGCGCAAATCTAATTAAATGATTTAAATCATTCCGTTCAATTTAACACAAACTGATACTTACCTTTAATGTTAAATAGGTATGCAAAAACTTGTCCTAATACGCCACGGAGAAAGTGTTTATAATTTAGAGAACCGTTTTACAGGCTGGGCCGATGTTGACCTATCACCCGCAGGTATGGAACAGGCAAAGCTTGCAGGGCAATTGCTCAAAAAGAATGGGTATAATTTTGATGCAGGATTCTGTTCGGTATTAAAAAGATCAATAAAAACATTACATATCTTATTGGAGGAATTAGATCATTTGTGGATTCCTGTTCAAAAATCATGGAGATTGAACGAGCGTTTTTACGGTGCTTTGCAAGGGTTGAATAAGGACGAAACGGTTAAACAATTCGGCGAAGAGCAGGTGCATTTATGGCGACGCGACCCAAACTCGTTACCGCCTCCAATCACCAAGGATGATGAGCGTTATCCCGGAAAAGACATTCGTTATAAAGACCTTACTGAACGTGAGTTGCCACTAACTGAAAACTTAAGCGAAACCATGGAGCGTGTGTTGCCTTACTGGAACGAGGTAATTGTGCCTGCGATGCGTAAAAATCAAAAAACAATCATTTGCGCTCATGGTAATAGTTTAAGGGCACTCATCAAATATATCGATAACCTTACAGATGAAGACGTTACCAAATTAGAGATCCCAACTGGGGTGCCCATAGTTTATGAACTGGACGAAGGCCTAAACCGCATTAGGCACTATGCTTTACATTAATTGATATATCTATTGCTGGGTATATGGTTTCATATTACCGCAACTACAAGCGCAATTAGGATCGCTTACGCCCATCAATTTTAAAAAGTGCTGATAGTAACCTATTCGGTCATTCATGCTTTGAATATTGTCGCCTTTGTTGCACTCTATTAATCCGTTAACAATATTTACAGTCATACCAAATCCAGGTGTGCGTCCTGCGGCTTTGTCGGCAGCGCTGGGCTGCCATATGCCTGTCATTACATCATGGGCAGATGGTTTTGGCAATTGGGGTGTCATCCAAAAATAAATAGCGGTTTTAAACGCTATAACTGGGTCGTTTTGCACCAGATCCGGATCATTCAATAACACGTTTTTATCTCCAAAAATACAAGTGGATGCATAGCCATAATTTCCATTATAACTCAATTGCATAGGTCCGCGACCATAATATTTTTTGCCTTTAACGGCAGGATAGTCGTCATTATCAGCAATGTAAGTTAAAGCTGTATTTAATTCGTGGGTAAACATTAAGCCATCGTTATATTTACCATCTTCGCCATGACGTGTTTCGTGAGCAATCTGAGCAAAAAATGCGGCCAATTCCTTTTTATCCAACTGCAGGCTGCTTCCGCTACAAAAAGCCCCATAATCAATGATGTAAGAGGTGTCAGGTTTTGTCTTTGCCCATGTCTCAGTCCAATCAGCATCCTGGCGTACGATGGTTGATTTACCGGTGACTTCATCTGTACGTATGAATTGAAAGATGGAGGTTGATCTGCGAGTAACCTTTACTTTGATGTCCCCCAATTCGTTAATAGCTTTTATAAATGATGCATAGCTATAAAATTTATCATGCATTGGAAATAAGGAGTTAAACTCGGCCTCACTTAAAAAACTGCTTACAGGTGTTTTTTTAATAACAGGCATGTTGGTAGCATCATAGTTAATAGGCGTGCTATGGCATTTGGCATTTAATAATAATGTTGCCGAAAGTAAAATAAGTATTAACCTGGTTGTTAGTATGATAGATCTCATGATTTATATAGCGAATTAAGGTATAACACTTTATATTTAAACAGGTTTAATTTAAATAGTTTAAAAGCGTACTTTTAAATTTTAAAGCAACACAAATGTGTGTTTAATTAATGAAAATATATACTAAAACCGGGGATAAAGGCTTAACTTCATTGATAGGAGGCACGCGTGTGCCTAAGCACCACCTGCGTATTGAAAGTTATGGTACTGTAGATGAGCTAAATTCGTATATTGGTTTGATACGTGATCAGGAAATAACAGAACACGACAAGGAGATATTGAAATTAATACAGGACAGGTTGTTTACCATTGGTGCTTCTTTAGCTGCTGATCCTGAAAAATCAAAAATGGTAATTCCTGATTTGCATAATGAAGATATTGTGCTGTTGGAGCAGGAAATGGATGCGATGAATAATATATTACCAGCTTTAAAACATTTTATTTTGCCGGGTGGTAATAATACCATTTCGTTTTGCCATATTGCAAGATGTGTTTGCCGTAGGGCAGAACGCATAACTGTTCATTTAGCCGAGGACAGCCATGTGGATGAAAAAGTGAACATTTATTTGAACAGATTGAGCGATTACCTGTTCACTTTAGCTCGTAAGGTAGGAAATGAACAATCGGTACCTGAAAATATTTGGATTCCGCGCATTTGAAAATGTGAAAAAAAATATTGATATTCAATTTAAAAATAAATTACTTTTGCGAAAAAGTAATTTAGTGTAATTATTATAAAAATAAAATATGTACTGGACACTTGAACTAGCATCTCACCTTGAAGATGCACCCTGGCCTGCCACAAAAGACGAATTGATTGACTATGCTATACGTTCAGGCGCGCCCGTAGAGGTTATTGAAAACCTGCAGGCACTTGAAGACGATGGTGAGCCTTACGAAAACATTGAAGAAATATGGCCGGACTATCCGACCAAAGACGACTTCTTTTTTAACGAAGACGAATATTAGTTGAGACTTTTTTAGCTAAATAACCCTGCTTTCGCGGGGTTTTTTTATTTTCACTTTTTTTGGAATGATTTTAGTAATGATGATTATATATTTATCAACTAAAACTTAAAAGATGAGAGGTTTATTATACATCATTGCTGTTATCCTGATAATTGGATGGGCATTAGGAGTATTCTTTTATTCGGCTACCGGATTAATCCACGTATTATTAGTAATAGCTATTATCGCATTACTTTTAGGTTTGATTAGAAGGGCTTGAGTATACTCAATAAAATTATTAGGCCATTTGCTTCAGGCAAATGGCTTTTTATTTAATAAAGCTTCGGCTATAGCGATATCTTCCGGGAATGTTAGTTTGATATTTTCATAATTCCCATCAATCAGGTGTATCTTTTCGCCGGAGCTTTCTACCACACTGGCGTCATCTGTAAATTTTGGATCGAAAGGTTGATCATAAGCTTTTTTAAGTATCTCGAACCGGAAGGTTTGTGGAGTTTGTATCAGGTAAATATGTTCACGCAATAAATTTACGGTGTGGTTTCCCTGCATCTGTCTGATCGAGTCGCGACTTTTAACTGCCGTTATAGCGTTCCCATAAGTCGTTGCATAGTTAAAGGAGTTATCTATTATGCTTCCTGAAGTTAAAGGTCGTACAGCGTCTTGTATAGCTATTACGGTATTTTTATTGTCAATAATATTTAGCCCGTTTTTAACAGAATGAAAGCGGGTTTTGCCACCTTTTATTAATTGATGCGGAATAGTGAAATTATGCTTGTTACACAACTCCAGCCAATGATTATGATAATCCGGGTGCAGTACTAAAATTAATTGTGGTTTTGATTCTGCCGAATGAAATGCCTGTAAGGTATGCATTAAAACAGGCAATCCGTTAAGCAATAAAAATTGCTTAGGTAACGCGCTTTGCATACGGGTGCCGGAACCGCCGGCAACAATTATTGCGAAATTAGATTCAGGATTTGAGATTTGAGATTTGAGATCAGAAGCACTCATGGAGATTGGCTTTAAATAATGAGAGATTTGAATAATCTCAAATCTCTCATCTAATATCAAATCTAATTAGATAATTAGCATGGCATCGCCATAGCTATAAAAGCGGTATTTTTCTTTAACGGCAACTTCATAGGCATTCATTACATGTTCATAACCGCCAAACGCGCTGATCATCATTAATAATGTTGATTCAGGTGTGTGGAAATTGGTAACCATTGAGTTAGCAATGCTAAAATCATATGGCGGGAAAATGAATTTGCTGGTCCAGTCGTTAGCTGCTTTAAGCGTTTTGTTTGCGGATACTGACGATTCAATAGCACGCATAGATGTTGTACCAACTGCGCAAATTCGCTTTTTCCGTTCTATACCACGGTTTACAATGTCAGCTTGTTTTTGTTCAATAATGAATTGCTCTGAATCCATCTTGTGTTTGGTCAAATCCTCAACCTCTACAGGGCGGAAGGTGCCCAAACCTACGTGAAGCGTAACCTCGGCAAAATCAATACCTTTTAGTTCAAGTCGTTTCATTAACTCGCGGCTAAAGTGTAACCCGGCAGTAGGGGCGGCAACTGCGCCTTCGTGTTTAGCGAAAACGGTTTGATAGCGCTCTTTATCTTCGGCAGTAGCTTTACGTTTTATATATTTTGGTAACGGAGTTTCACCTAATATCTCCACATTGCGGCGAAATTCTTCATCAGTGCCATCAAATAAGAAACGGATAGTACGGCCGCGAGAAGTGGTATTGTCAACAACTTCGGCAATTAGCAAATCGTCATCGCCAAAATAAAGCTTGTTACCAACACGTATTTTACGTGCCGGATCAACCAAAACATCCCAAAGGCGTAATTCTTTATTAAGCTCTCTCAACAAAAAAACTTCAATAGTAGCGCCGGTTTTTTCCTTATTGCCATACATACGGGCAGGGAATACCTTTGTATTGTTTAAGATCATCACATCCTGATCATCGTAATAATCCAGTATGTCTTTAAATATTTTGTGCTCAATTTTACCCGAGTCCTTGTGTAAAACCATTAAACGGGCTTCATCGCGGGTTTCTGAAGGGGTATTTGCAATTAATGATTCTGGTAAATTAAATTTGAATTGAGATAATTTCATGCTTATCTATATGAATTTTCAGGGTGCAAATGTAGTGATTTTTTAATGATTTGCATCGATTGCTTTTGGATATTTCACTAATTATCTTATACAATTGCAACCTTAAGTACAAATAGCATTAATGATTGTTTTATTCACTAATATAAAATAAAAATTACTGTAACTTAACGGTCGTATAAACGTCTAAAAACCAGATCAGCCAAAACACTATGCTATTTTTAAAACTCTTTAGGGAAAGCTTCTTATTCGCTTTTGATGCATTAAGGCAAAATAAGCTGCGTACCATGCTTTCACTATTGGGTGTTACCATTGGTATATTTACCATTATAGCGGTGTTTTCCGCAGTTGATACTTTGCGTAATAATTTGCAGGAAAGCGTTAATAAGCTGGGTAATAACAGTATATACATTGGCAAATGGCCGTGGGCTGTTGGAGACAGCGATTACCCCTGGTGGAAATATATGCAGCGACCAGAACCAAGCCTGCGTGAATTTGATCAGTTGCAAAAGCGTGTTACAGATGCCGACGGCATTTCTTACGAGATCAACATAGATAGCAGAATTATAAAATATAAAAGCAATACGGTATCCGGTGCAACCATAAACGCTGTGTCACAGGATCATAATAAGGTTTGGAATTTTGACTTAGCCGAAGGCCGATATTTTACTGATATCGAATCAAGAACCGGCGCGCCGGTGGCGGTAATTGGATATGATATTGCTCAGGATCTTTTTCCCGGAGGTACAGCCTCCGGTAAACAAATTAAAGTGATGGGCCGGCAGATCACTATTATAGGAGTATTTACCAAAGAAGGGGACGATATGCTTGGCAATAGCGACGATAAAAGCGTTTTGGTACCGATAAACTTCGCCAAAAATGTTGTTGATGTACAAAGTGATAATTATCAGCCAACTATTGTGGTACGTGGTAAAAAAGGCATTACATCCGAGCAATTGGTGAGTGAATTACACCAGTTAATGCGGTCAATCAGGAGATTACATCCTAATCAGGATGATAGTTTTGCACTAAATCAAACTACTATACTCACAAACGGATTAGACCAATTATTTGGCGTACTTGACATCGGGGGTGCAATTATTGGCGGGTTTTCAATATTGGTTGGCGGTTTTGGTATAGCCAACATCATGTTTGTATCTGTTAAAGAACGTACCAACATAATAGGTATACAAAAATCATTGGGCGCGAAAAATTATTTTATACTATTGCAATTCCTGATCGAATCGATCACCTTATGTTTTATAGGCGGATTGATAGGGCTTGGTGTAGTATTTTTAGGCACATTTGCTCTAAAAGCTATCGCTGATGTAAAAATAGTACTGGATATGAGCAATATTGTATGGGGTATTGGCATGTCGGTAAGTATTGGTATTATTTCGGGTATTATTCCGGCATATTCGGCGTCAAGGCTTAACCCTGTTGAGGCTATCCGTTCTAACTAGTTTAAAAGTCATTTGTAAAAAATAATCAGTTAAATTTTTACAATAAGTATGTTTGAACGCAGATATTTACAGGCATATTTTATTACATTTGCGTCATACAAATACATCTATGTCAGAAACAGCTCAACTGAATATTGGCGATAAAACCTACGATCTACCTATAATCGAGGGTTCAGAAGGTGAAAAAGCCATTGATATATCAAAACTTAGAGACTTAACCGGTTATGTAACGCTTGATATTGGTTACAAAAATACCGGCGCTACACAAAGTGCAATTACTTTTCTAGATGGTGAATTGGGTATATTGAAATACCGCGGTTACCCAATCGAACAATTAGCTGCAAAATCAAGCTTTATTGAAGTTGCTTATTTGTTAATCTACGGTGAATTACCAACAGAAGAACAATTAAAAGCTTTCAACTTTGATTTGAGCCACCATACCCTTGTTCACGAGGATATGAAAAAGTTTTTTGATGGGTTTCCGTCAAAATCACATCCAATGGGTCAATTAAGCTCATTAGTTTGCTCACTATCTGCTTTTTACCCTGAATCGTTAAAGCAAAACCAAACGCCTGAAGAGCTTAACCTTAGTATTATTAAGGTATTAGCTAAAATGCCGACGATAGTTTCATGGATATATAAAAAATCATTAGGTCATCCTTACATTTATCCGCAAAACAAATACGATTATGTAACTAACTTCCTGAACATGACTTTTGGCCAGCGTACAGAGGTTGTGGATATTGATCCGGTTATAGTAAGTGCCATGAATACTTTGTTAATACTACATGCTGATCACGAGCAAAACTGCTCTACATCAACTGTGCGTATTGTAGGTTCATCGGCGTCAAATATTTATGCTTCGGTATCTGCCGGTATATCTGCTTTGTGGGGCCCGCTTCACGGTGGCGCTAACCAGGAAGTTATCGAAATGCTGCAAAAAATACAGGAAGATGGTGGTGATACCGATAAATGGATCGCCAAAGCGAAAGATAAAAACGATCCGTTCCGTTTAATGGGATTTGGTCACCGTGTTTATAAAAACTTTGATCCGCGTGCTAAAATCATCAAAAAAGCTTGCGATGATATTTTAGAGAAATTAGGTATTGATGATGAGGTATTGGAAATAGCCAAGAAACTGGAAGAAGTTGCTTTGAAGGACCCATATTTCATCGAGCGTAAATTATATCCAAACGTTGATTTTTATTCTGGAATTATTTACCGCGCTTTAGGTTTTCCTACGGATATGTTCACGGTATTATTTGCTCTTGGCCGTTTACCGGGATGGATTGCGCAATGGAAAGAAATGAAGGAGCACAAGGAACCAATTGGCCGTCCGCGACAGATCTATACTGGTGCCACCGACCGGGATTATACTGATATTAAGGATAGATAATATATTCTCTTTATTAAAAGGCCCCGATTTCGGGGCCTTTTTTGTAAATAGCAAAATGATAAAAATATTTTTATTTGTGTTTGTTCTTTTACTCTGCCAGGCAATAGCATTTGCCCAGGCAAGAGTTACATTTATTACAGATAAAGTGTCGTTAGTAAAAGCATCGACTCAAAACTTATTTTTAGCCGGGGATTTTAACAACTGGAATGCTGCCGATACTGCCTGGAAAATGAAACCTGATTTAGCAGGCCGATATCAATTGGTTAAAATGTTACCAAAAGGTAACATCAGTTTTAAAATTACCAAAGGCAGTTGGGAAAGTGTGGAGAGTGAATCGTCTGGTAAGGATATTGCCAATCGGGATGTAATTATTGCACATGATACCATTATAGTTATGAATGTTCAAGGCTGGAAAGACAATCATCCGGTGGAACCGAAAAAACATACGGCAAGTGCCAATGTGCATATTACCAGCGAAAATTTTGATATGCCACAATTAGGCAGGAAGCGCAGGGTATGGATCTATTTGCCTGCTGATTATGTTACCTCGCGCAAAAAATATCCGGTGGTCTATATGCATGATGGGCAGAATTTGTTTGATGAATATACATCAGGATATGGTGAGTGGGAAATTGATGAAATTATGGATAAGTTACCTGCAAAAGATGAAAGCATTATTGTAGGAATAGACCATGGCGGCGAGAACAGGATCATGGAGTACGATCCTTACAATTCTAAATATGGCAAAGGAAGAGGTGATGATTATGTAGAGTTTATAGTTAAAACGTTAAAGCCTTACATTGATGCCAATTACCGCACTGAAAAGAACGCACAGCATACAACAATTGCTGGCAGCTCAATGGGAGGCTTGATCGCTATGTATGCGATATTGAAATATCCGAATATTTTCGGTAATGCCGGGGTATTTTCACCTGCATTTTGGATAGCGCCCGATATTTACCAATATGCGCAGCAGTCAAAACTGTCTTCTAAATCCCGTATTTACTTTGTTTGCGGCGATAGCGAGGATAAGACGATGGTATCAGATATGCAAAAAATGGTGGAGATAATTCAAGCCAAAGGCATCAACGAAAATAACATCCCTACTGTGATCATGCCAGGGGCCAAGCATAATGAAAAGCAATGGAATACTGATTTTCCGGCATTTTATAATTGGTTATTGAGAGGATATTAACACTAACGTAATAAGCGAATTGTTTATTACAAAATAAATTTTATCACAATGAACGAGGAAATCAGCATTAAAAAAGACGAAGAATTGGTTAATAAATCAAAACAACAAAAGGAAATACAATCCCCTATAAAAGGAGGGCTAAAAACCAAGGAAGAAATTGTTGCCAACTGGTTGCCGCGTTATACCGGAAGGCCTTTGGAGGATTTCGGTAAATATATCATCTTAACCAACTTCTCTAAATACATACAGCTATTTTCGCAGTGGAATGATGATGCACCGGTTTTAGGGCTGGATAAACCTATGCAAAGCGTTACCGCTAACGGTATTACCATTGTAAACTTTGGTATGGGTAGCTCGGTTGCGGCAACGGTAATGGATCTGCTTACTGCTATCAGTCCGAAGGCGGTAATATTTTTGGGCAAATGCGGTAGCTTAAAAAAGAGGGTTAATGTAGGTGATTTAATACTGCCAATTGCTGCTATAAGGGGGGAAGGTACATCTAACGATTATATGCCTGCCGCCGTGCCCGCATTACCTGCATTTGCTATGCAGAAAGCAATATCAACTACTATTCGCGATTACTCACGCGATTACTGGACAGGCACTTGCTATACCACTAACCGCCGTGTTTGGGAGCATGATAAGGAGTTCAAGAAATATTTAAAAGAACTACGTGCGATGGCCGTAGACATGGAAACAGCAACCATATTCGTGACCGGTTTTGCTAATAAAATACCAACAGGTGCGTTACTGTTAGTGTCCGATCAACCCATGATACCTGAAGGTGTTAAAACAAGCGAAAGTGATTCAAAAGTAACTGAACAATATGTAGAAACACACTTGCACATTGGTATTGAATCATTAAAACAATTGATAAATAATGGATTGACTGTTAAACACCTTAAGTTTTGAGGTTAGTTAATTAGATATTAGGCGTTAAGATATTCCACTAATCTCTATTCTTTAGCATCTAATTAAGTAATAATATTACTTTTGTGCTAATCTCTATGAGATTACTATACTTAAACAATTACTATGTGGTATAATAATATACTGGAAACCATTGGCGATACTCCTTTAGTAAGACTTAACAAGATCACCAAGGATATTCCTGCAACGGTTTTAGCCAAAATCGAGACTACTAATCCCGGCAACTCAATTAAGGATCGTATGGCCCTTAAAATGATTGAAGATGCCGAGAAAAGCGGTAAACTGAAGCCAGGGGGCACTATTATCGAAGGTACATCAGGCAATACCGGGATGGGTTTGGCGATAGCTGCGGTTATTAAAGGATACAAGTGTATTTTTACCAGTACCGATAAACAGTCTAAAGAGAAATTCGATGCCTTACGTGCCTTTGGTGCCGAGGTTATTGTTTGTCCAACGAATGTTGAGCCTGAGGATCCGCGTTCATATTATTCTGTTTCATCACGTTTGGAACGTGAGGTTCCAAATTCATGGAAGCCTAACCAGTATGATAACTTATCTAATTCACAGGCTCACTATGAATCTACAGGGCCTGAGATATGGGAGCAAACTAACGGTAAGGTTACGCACATCGTTGCTGGGGTTGGTACAGGTGGTACATTATCAGGAATTGCAAGATTTTTAAAGGAAAAGAATCCGGCCATTAAAGTTTTAGGTATCGATACCTATGGTTCTGTCTTTAAGAAATATAAAGAGACCGGAATTTTTGATAAGAACGAGATATATCCGTACATAACCGAAGGGATCGGCGAGGATTT
Organism: Mucilaginibacter sp.; assembly: GCF_965225845.1. GTDB lineage: Bacteria > Bacteroidota > Bacteroidia > Sphingobacteriales > Sphingobacteriaceae > Mucilaginibacter. Next base: position 1,951,865 of record NZ_CBDDBL010000002.1, on the reverse strand, counting down.
CTTACCAGCCAATGTTGATTTCAGCTTAATAGATCACTTCGAAAAAGTATCTGATAAAGATGCGGCCTTAATGACGCGCGAGATAGCCCGCAAGGAAGGTATTTTCGCTGGTAACTCAACCGGTTCAGCTGTGGCAGGTGTGTTGCAGATGAAGGATATGTTTAAAGAGGGAGATATAGTGGTTGTCATCTTCCCTGACCATGGTACGCGTTATTTAGGCAAAATGTACAACGAAGATTGGCTGCGTGACCGCGGATTCCTGAAAGATGAAAAACTAACCGCACGGGATATAATCTCCAAAAAAGAAAGCCAGGAAATTGTTACTATTGACTGCGACAAATCAGTATTGGAAGCAATAAATACCATCAAATCCTTAAATATCTCGCAAATTCCGGTTACACAACAAGGAATGGTAATAGGTAAGATTACAGAAAGTGATATTCTGGACGCTTTACTCGAGAATCCATCATTAAAATCTCAGCCTATAAAAAATATTACAACTGCACCATTCCCGTTTGTTGATTTGAATACTTCTATAGACAGGATCTCGTCGATGATCAACAAGGATAATATAGCTGTTCTGGTGGAGTCTGAGGGTGAGATTGAAATTATTACGCAGTATGATATTATAAATGCGATATCAGCTTAACAGCTAATGTTGATATTATAAAGGTGTTGATTTGTTAATCAGCACCTTTTTTAGTTTCAAGCTAAGCTGTTTTTATAAGAAATAGAATGCTTATTTATTAAGTTTGGTAAAGCCTTTTTATAATGAAAAAACTTCTTTTAATACTATTGTTGATTTTCATAACATATCCTTTTTTGTTCGCCCAAACCAAAATGATTGGTAACGAAACAGACGCGCAAAAAGAGAAACGTTTAGAGTGGTGGAAAAACGCACGTTTTGGAATGTTTATTCACTTCGGTTTATACTCAGAAGCGGCACGTCATGAGTGGGTTAAGAGCAACGAAGGCATAACCAATGAACAGTACCAAAAATATTTTGATCAATTTAATCCTGATTTATTCGATCCGGTAAAGTGGGCCAAGGCAGCTAAGTCGGCAGGAATGAAATATGCAGTTTTAACTACCAAGCATCATGAAGGCTTCTGTTTATTCGACTCGAAATACACTGATTATAAAGCTACGAATACGCCTGCTAAACGCGACCTAGTAAGAGAATATGTGAATGCTTTCAGATCGCAAGGCTTAAAAGTGGGCTTTTATTACTCTTTATTGGATTGGCATCACCCTGATTATACAATGGATAATGTACATCCATTGGTGCATAACGATACATCTAAAGCTAATTATGCACGGTTAAATAAAGGACGTGATATGGCAAAATATCGCCAATATATGCGTAGCCAAATAACCGAACTATTGACCAATTATGGCAAGATTGATATAATATGGTTGGATTGGTCTTGGTCGAAGGAAGAGCAAATAAGAGGAGTTGGTAAAGGTGCGAACGATTGGGGATCGGTAGAATTGGTTAAATTGATAAGAAAATTACAGCCCGGTATTATCATCAATAACAGGCTTGATCTTGCCGATTATAAAGACGGTGCTGATTTTGAAACACCTGAGCAGGTAAGCTCTGCCGAACTAATTCCGTATCGTGGGAGGACCTGGGAAACATGCCAAACATTTTCGGGCTCTTGGGGATATTACAGGGATGAGAACACATGGAAAACGCACAGGCAGTTACTTGATCTATTAATTACGTCGGTAAGCAATGGAGGTAATTTAATATTAAATGTTGGTCCAACTGCCCGTGGCGAGTTTGATTACAGAGCAACAAACGCACTTGACAGTTTGGCTTACTGGATGCATGCAAATAGCAGGTCAATTTATAATTGTACTTATGCACCAGATAGTTTTAAAATTCCCGAAGGCACAAAAATAACCTACAACAAAGCAACAAAACGACTATACATTCACTTGTATGATTATCCAAACGGGAAGCTTATATTAAAAGGATATAAAGACAAAATTAAATACGCACAGTTTCTGAATGATGCGTCAGAGATATTATACAAAGATTCCGGCAGTGATGATCTCGTGATGACATTACCAACTAAAAAGCCGCCTTATGAAATACCTGTAATAGAGGTGATGCTTCAATAGTTACTCTAAAAGCTTTTTAGCGCGCTCATGCTGATAGATATAGGTGAACATCGAGTTTGGTTTGATTAACAGGTAAACTGCTGTTCCCTTTTCTCGGGCGAGTGGGTTAGCTACTTCGCCGATCTTTTTGTAGCTCTGTAGATAGGGTGCCAGTCTTCGGGTAACATTATCATCGTTATCAACATAAATAATATAATCTATATTTGGCAGTGATGGCGGTGTCCATAGCGTAAAACTACTGTCAAGGCTATAAACATCAGGCAGGCCGTATAATTTTCTGTAATAATGTATTGCACCGGCTTCGCCATAATTATCAGCCCAAATAATGGTATGCTTCTGCTGATCGGGGGTGAGCGAGTGATAGGTGTCAGCTACTTTTTTGGCCAATTCATCCCAGCCGAGCATATCCGCGTAATCTTGCGTTGTAGGGTGCTTTTTTTGATCTTCCCAAGTTACTACAAAATCTAAGGCTGAATTATATTTTCTGTTAAACTGAAAGAATGACAGCGTTTGGTTTAAGGGCAGAATAGGTAGCAACATTGGGAAAATTGGCAGGCATGGTATAGTTAAAATAACAAAAGCCAATGTGCGTAATTGGTACTTATTGTTTTTTATCCATCGTTCAATACCAAAACCACCCGCCGCAAAAAGCATGGGATAAGCACCAAATATGTAATAAACCTTGCCGCTCATTTCCATTAAAAACAGGAAGATGGCAACATAAGCGAATGCCAAAAACTGGTATTTGCGTAATTTGAATGAAAATATCAGAAAAAAGAAACCTGTGAGCCATAACAAAATAAAACTGCCGTTAACCAGTAGTTGCTGGGTGATAAAATCTGATGGTTTTATATAGTTAAGTTGGGTTCTCTGCAGATTACTCATATGCGTGATCACCGGTAAATGATGGGTGAACTGCCATATCATGTTCGGCAAAAATATCAACAGTGCAATCAATACTGCACCGATAACATGCTTATTAGCTAATAACCTGCGCTGTTTGGTAAATAGTAAGCCAATCAACAATGCGAAGGAAAAAAAGCCCATAGTATATTTGGTGAGCAAGCCCAAACCTATCGCGATACCAATAAAATAAATGTATTTTACCGAAGATGAATTGATATATTTAACGATAAGATATACTGTTAATACCCACCAAAACTGATCGAAAATTACTGGTTGAAGCAGGTATTCACTTGCTACAAACGCAGGCGCCAAAATTATTCCCAAACAAGCAAGCGCGACAGCAAATTTCTTTCCGCCTAATTCAACAGTTATTAAGCCTGTGAACCATACTATCAATCCCGCAAAAATAGTGCAAAATATGCGTGTCGAAAATACGGAATTGCCAAAAAGGGTTGAGGATAGTTTCGCTATTACCGCAACTACAGGTGGTACTTCCTTATACCCCCAGGCTAAATGATCGCCGAGTGCCAGATGTAAAAGTTCATCCCGATGAAAGCCAAAATGCGACATGGCCAACAGGTTTAATAAAACTTTTATGGCAACAAACACCATTATAAAAACGGTGTAGGTCGATCTTCTATTTAAATACATGAATTTTCTTCGGTGACTAAAGATATGTTTTTACGGTGAAAGGAAAAAGATTTAAGATAAAAGGATAAAGGTTTGCAAATGATCAATAAAAAGGGCTAAATTATAATAATACCTTAGCCCTTTACCTTTATCCTTAGCCCTATTTACTTAAACTCTTTTAATATCAGCACCTAATGCACGTAAACGTTCGTCGATATGTTGGTAACCGCGTTCTATTTGCTCAATGTTATAAATTGTGGATTTTCCTTGTGCCGATAAGGCTGCAATCAGTAGTGATACCCCTGCACGGATATCTGGTGAGGTCATGGATATTCCACGCAATTTTACCTGGTGGTCTAACCCAATAACTGTCGCGCGATGCGGATCGCAAAGAATGATCTGGGCACCCATATCCAACAATTTATCCACGAAGAACAGACGGCTCTCGAACATTTTTTGATGGATCAGGACAGAGCCTTTGGCTTGTATGGCTACTACCAATACAATGCTAAGCAAGTCGGGTGTAAAGCCAGGCCAGGGCGAATCGGCGATGGTCATGATGGAACCATCGATAAAAGTATCTATCTCGTAATGCTCTTGTGCAGGGATGTAAATATCATCGCCCCTAAGTTCCAGTTTTATGCCTAACCGACGGAACACATCAGGGATCATTCCTAATTCCTTGTAATGAACATTTTTAATGGTAATCTCGGAGCCTGTCATGGCAGCCAAGCCAATAAATGAGCCGATCTCGATCATATCGGGCAGCATTGTATGTTCGGTTCCACCAAGTTTTTTTACACCTTCAATGGTTAGGAGGTTTGAGCCAATTCCCGAAATTTTTGCGCCCATGCGGTTAAGCATTTTACAAAGTTGCTGCAAATAAGGTTCGCACGCAGCATTATAAATAGTAGTTGTACCCTCAGCTAAAACAGCGGCCATCACAATGTTGGCCGTGCCGGTAACCGATGCTTCATCCAAAAGCATGTAGGTGCCTTTTAAGTTAGAGGCGTCTACATTAAAAAAGCCATTTTCTGGGTTATAGTGGAACTGTGCTCCCAGTTTTTCAAAGCCAAGGAAGTGGGTGTCCAGCCGGCGTCGGCCGATTTTATCGCCACCGGGTTTTGGGATCGATGCCTTTCCAAAACGTGCAAGCAGTGGTCCTACGATCATGATTGACCCACGTAAGCCACCACCCTTTGCTTTAAAAGCATCGGAAACGAAAAAATCCTGATCAATATTTTTAGCTTCAAAAGTATAAGTATCCGGAGCCAATTGCTCCACTAAAACACCCATGTCAGCCAAAAGCTCAATCAGTTTATTTACATCCTTAATATCAGGAATGTTGCTTACCGTAACTTTTTCTTCGGTTAATAAAACTGCCGAAAGTATTTGTAGAGCTTCGTTTTTTGCACCCTGAGGAGTTATTTCGCCTTTTAAAGGCTTGCCACCAATTATTTCAAAGGCGTTATTCATAGTTGTATATATCAGTTGATGGTTTATAATTCATGGTCTTTATTTTTACTGATATTTATATCAGCAACACTCATGCAAAGATTAAAAATAAATCTGTTACCATGAACCATCAACAACAAACCATGAATTAAAACTTATAAACAAAAATTAATATTTACGTGCACCGCCGCTGCCGCCGCCCCGGTTACGGTTATTTTGATTGTTATTGCGCGGGTTGTTATTATTATTGGTACGGCCTCCGCCACTGCCTCCACGATTATTTTGATTGTTATTACGACCGCGGTTATTATTATTGGCATTGCTTTGTGGTGCAGGGCGATATTCTACACGGTTAAGGTTGATGCCTTCTTCAGCTTTCAATTCACCGCCAGACATAGCGTAAAGGTCAGATAGGATGCTTTCATCTGTAACTGAATCCTTATTCCATTGCACATAAGCCATCTTCATAAAGTTAGCTATGGACTGGATCATGTACTTTTTGCGCTCAGGCTCTTCGATAGCCTTCGCTTTATCAATCATCAGTTCAATGGTTTTACCATAGTGCTTGTATTTGATACGCTGATGCGGGTAACGCAAAGGTTTTGGTTTGATATGCGCAGCCTCGGGGGTTGGTTTTGGGTATGGCGCATCAACATCTATCTTATAGTCAGATATGATGTGCAGGTGATCCCAAAGCTTGTGCTTAAAATCGGCAACGTCGCGCAAGTGCGGGTTTAAAAAGCCCATCAGGTCAATAACTACCTGAGCGTAACGGTTGCGTTCCTCTTTTGTGGGCAACGCAACAATGTATTTAACCATGTTTTGGACGTTGCGGCCATATTCTGACAGTATAAGTTTATTCCTGGTAGAATTATAATCAAATATAGGCGTGTTGTCTTGAGCCATATAATTTTAAATTTTTATGAAAGTTTTAAATTTAGCCAGGAATCTTTCCCGGATTTAACGGTACAGACGGCTAAAAATTGAATTATTTATTAACGAAGAAGCACAAATGTAATCTAATGTTTTGAACAAACAAAATTTAGTGTTAATAGCGATAATAAGTATAATATAATTAAGTTAGAGCATTATAAAATTTAGTAATATGGCTGAACAAGTGATTATTACCAGCATTGATATTTATAGGTTCAGTATACCTATGGTTCCATTTACCATTGCAACCGGGACTATGGATCATGCACAAAATGTGTTTATCAGGGTGCATACTGATGCTGGCTTTTATGGGGTTGGCGAGTGCTCGGCTTTCCCAATGATCGTTGGTGAAACACAGGATACCTGTTTAGTAATGGCTAAAGAGTTTGCAAAATTGTGGATTGGTAAGGATGGGCTTGATATTGAGAGCCGATTACAAGATCTGCATCATTTTGCTGCCTGGAATACAACTATTAAAAGCGCATTTGATATGGCACTCTACGATATTACTGCTAAAAATGCTGGTTTGCCGTTATATAAATTTTTAGGTGGTGAAAAACGTATTGTTGAAAGTGATATAACAATTGGAATTGCCAGCCCCGAAGTAATGGCCGAAAAAGCAAAAAAATTTAAAGCCTCAGGAGCCCATATATTAAAAGTGAAACTTGGAAAAGGCGCTATGGAAGATGTTGAACGAATAAAACAGATCCGTAAAGCGGTAGGCAAAGATATGAAGATCAGGATCGATGCCAACCAAGGCTGGACTTTTGACGCGGCAGTTTTCGCCTTGCAAAGTTTGGATGATTATGATATCGAGTTTTGTGAACAACCCATGCGATCATGGAGGGATGATCGTTTGCCTGAATTAATGCAGCTGTCACCGGTTAAAATTATGGCTGATGAAAGTGTGTATAATCATCATGATGCCCGGCGACAAATTAATAGCCGCTCATGCGATTATATAAACATTAAGCTGGCAAAATCAGGTGGTATATTTGAGGCCATAAAAATTCATGATGTAGCTGCCGAAAAAGGTATTACTTGCATGATGGGCGGAATGCTGGAGAGCCGCATCGCGTTAAGCGCAAAACTGCATTTTGTATATGCCAGTCCTAATATTAAGTTTTATGACATGGATACCTGCATGCTCGGACATAAGGTTGATCCTTGTGGAGGCGGAGTAACTTATGATGGGTATTTCTTGAACATTGATGAAAACATAGGAATTGGCGCGGATGCTGATGAAGTTTTTTTGAGAGGATGTGAAAAGCTCACAATCTCATAAGCAATAAAGTAAGACTTAAGAAGTCTTTAAAACTCCTTAAGTCTACAATGAATTATTTGCTTTCGCTTAATTCAGCAAAGTATTTATGAAATAAAGGGATAGTTTCAATGCCCTTGTAATAATTATAGATATCGTATTTTTCATTAGGTGAATGCAATGCATCGCTATCCAAACCAAAACCCATTAATACAGTTTTAATACCTAATTCAGCTTCAAATAAAGCTACGATAGGTATACTGCCACCACCACGGGTAGGAATTGGATCTTTACCGAACGATTCCGCAATTGCTTTTTGCGCTGCCTTATATGCTATACTATCGGTAGGAGTAACCACCGGTTCGCCGCCATGGTGAGGGGTTACAGTAACCTTTACTGATTTTGGAGCAATACTTTCAAAATGTTGGGTGAAAAGTTTAGTAATCTCTTCGGATGTTTGATTGGGGACCAAACGCATTGAAATTTTAGCACTGGCTTTTGACGGTAATACTGTTTTAGCTCCTTCACCAATGTAACCACCCCAAATGCCATTTACCTCAAGGGTGGGGCGGGTGCCGGTGCGCTCTAAAGTACTGTATCCTTTTTCACCCCAAACCTCGGCTATATCCAGGTCTTTTTTATATTCTTCTTCATCATATGGGGCAGCATTTAATGCATCACGTTCTGCCTGTGTAAGATTGATTACCTTATCATAAAAGCCAGGAATATTCACCTTGTTATTCTCATCATGTAGTGACGCTATCATTTTAGCCAATATAGTTGCAGGGTTAGCAACTGCGCCACCATACACACCTGAATGCAAATCGCGGTTCGGGCCTACTACTTCAACTTCTAAATACGACAAGCCGCGTAATCCAGTTTCTAACGATGGGTTCTCCATACTGATCATCGAAGTATCAGAGATCAGTACCACATCAGCTTTTAAACGATTTTTATTTTCTTTTACAAAGATGCCCAGGTTGTTTGATCCAACTTCCTCTTCACCTTCAATCATAAATTTGATATTGCAAGGTAGGGTATCGGTTCTCACCATCAATTCAAAAGCCTTTACGTGCATATAAAACTGGCCTTTATCATCGCAAGCGCCACGTGCATATATTTTACCATCGCGAATTGTTGGTTCAAAAGCTGGTGTTTTCCATAATTCCAAAGGATCTGCAGGTTGAACATCATAATGGCCATATACTAAAACAGTAGGCTTTGATGCATCAATTATCTTTTCTCCATAAACAATGGGATACCCCGCTGTTTGGCAAACCTCAACTTTTTCAGCACCGGCATCAACAAGTTTTTGGGCTACGTAGTCGGCGGTTTTTAAAACTTCGGTTTTGTATTTGGGATCAGCACTTACAGATGGGAAGCGCAATAAGGCAAATAGTTCATCTAACAAACGTTGTTTGTTATCTTCTACATACTGTTTTATAGTCTGCATAAATATTGGTTTTGCTGCAAATATAATCTATTGCCCCACCCTTAAAGCCTTGGGATGCTGAAAATATTTTGAAATAGATTGATCATTCCAAAATGCAAACCAAATCCAAGCGGCAAAACCGGAAGCAAATTGCTAATAGTTATAAAAGCTACAGCTTACCATTTGTAAGCTGTTAAATATTTTAAGGTATAGGTTGATTTTAGGAAAACATGCAAAATGTATTGGATTAATTAATCGGCAGTGCCTAAACCAGATTTTGCCACGTCTACACTTTTTACAGCAAAATCTGCTTTATTTACTTTCAAGGTAGTATCTGAATTGGTCTTATTTTGCTTAGCATTTACGCAATAAGTTGTTAAACCTGCTGTTGTGATTATTGCTGCTATAATGATGATCTTTTTCATTTTTAAGAATTAAAAAATAATTATGCTAATCTTGCGTCAGCAGTACCCTGGTCTTTTTTGTCATCAGCAGTACCTTGGTCTTTTTTGTCATCAGCAGTACCTTGGTCTTTTTTATCGATAGCGGCTAATCTTGCGTCAGCAGTACCCTGGTCTTTTTTGTCGATATCGGCTAATCTTGCGTCAGCAGTACCCTGATCTTTTTTGTCATCAGCAGTACCCTGGTCTTTTTTATCGATAGCGGCTAATCTTGCGTCAGCAGTACCCTGATCTTTTTTGTCATCAGCAGTGCCTTGGTCTTTTTTATCGATAGCGGCTAATCTTGCGTCAGCAGTACCCTGGTCTTTTTTATCATCAGCAGTTCCTTGGTCTTTTTTATCGATAGCGGCTAATCTTGCGTCAGCAGTACCCTGGTCTTTTTTGTCATCAGCAGTGCCTTGGTCTTTTTTATCAATAGCGGCTAATCTTGCGTCAGCAGTACCCTGGTCTTTTTTGTCATCAGCAGTGCCTTGGTCTTTCTTATCGATAACAGCTAATCTTGCGTCAGCAGTACCCTGGTCTTTTTTGTCATCAGCAGTGCCTTGGTCTTTTTTATCAATAGCGGCTAATCTTGCGTCAGCAGTACCCTGGTCTTTTTTGTCATCAGCAGTGCCTTGGTCTTTTTTATCAATAGCGGCTAATCTTGCGTCAGCAGTACCCTGGTCTTTTTTATCATCAGCAGTTCCTTGGTCTTTTTTATCGATAGCGGCTAATCTTGCGTCAGCAGTACCCTGGTCTTTTTTGTCATCAGCAGTGCCTTGGTCTTTCTTATCGATAGCGGCTAATCTTGCGTCAGCAGTACCCTGGTCTTTTTTATCATCAGCAGTGCCTTGGTCTTTTTTATCAATAACAGCTAATCTTGCGTCAGCAGTGCCCTGGTCTTTTTTGTCATCGGCAGTGCCTTGATCTTTCTTATCAATAGCGCTTATTAATTGCACTGTACTATTTTCTGAATTCCTGACTGTTGTAAAAGACGAAACTAAACCTGTAGTGAAAAATAATGCGGTTGCTATAAATACTTTTTTCATGATCTGTTTTTTTAAAATTTTATTTTTATTTGTTTGTTATTTAATTAGTTATAATGTGTATGTTTTTACAATTAATTAATCAGCACTACCCAATTCTTTAGCGTTTCCAAATACAGTTATTTTAATTGTAGCGTGATTAACATGTGCGCTATTATATTTAGTGTGAAGAGAGGCTACACCTGTTATGAAAACTACTATTGCTGCGATGATGATCTTTTTCATGTTTTAATTGTATTTTTATTATCTATTGTGTTTAACTAGTCTCCGCTGGCAAGTTCTTTGCTGTCAGTAGAAAATGAGGTTTGCATAGCCGGTTTTTCAACCACTTTTGATGTTTTATTAGTTGTAGTGCGAGATGCAAGTGCGCCGGTTGTAATAACTAAAGCTGCTGCGATGATGATCTTTTTCATGATTTTATTTTTAATATTTTTATTTGCTAATTAATTAGTCTCCGCTGGCAAGTTCTTTGCTGTCAGTAGAAAATGAGGTTTGCATGGCTGGTTTTTCAACCACTTTTGATGTTTTATTAGTTTTGGAATGAGATGCCAGCGCGCCGGTTGTAATAACTAAAGCTGCTGCGATGATGATTTTTTTCATGATTTTTATTTTTAATATTTTAATTTGATAGTTAATTAGTCTCCGCTAGCAAGTTCTTTGCTGTTAGTAGAAAATGAGGTTTGCATGGCTGGTTTTTCAACCATTTTTGATGTTTTATTGATTATAGGGCGAGATGCAAGCACACCGGTTGTAATAACCAATGCTGCTGCGATGACGATTTTTTTCATTTCTTAATTTTTGAATGTTTTGATTTAATATTTTTATATTCTTGTGATAACAATTAGCTAATATTATGTAGCAACGCTTTAAGCATAATTATAATCCTATAAGTTTTTGTTAAAAAGATAGTTATGCATTTTTAATGGTTTAGGGATAAGTTTTTATCAGTTTATTTTATTATAATTTTATATAAATAATTATTAAAGTTTTTAACAAAAAATCACCTTATTTTATTTTAAATGAAACCCAAACCTCATTTTTATCGTAAAGGTGTGAGCATAAAAAAGACATCATAAGGTAGATTAATATATACAAACAATTGATTATCAGTAAATTGCGCATAAACATATACTTTAGTTTATGTGTATTTTAAGCGAAATATAGTTATTTTATTAATAATTATAAACTAAATAGTTGTACGCGCGTGATTTTATCGGTATTGTTTTTCATATCTTAGGGTGAAATTAGAGCCTATTCAACGTAAATGAAAAAACTTTATTCAGCTTTACTTTTTCTATTCTTGGCTCTTTCGGTGCATGCGTCAGACAGTGTGAAAAATTTAATGTCTCAAGATACTAGCGATGTAAGTAGCTTGAATAAGGGGGCATATGATACTAGGCTTACCAATCCGGAACAAACTGTTATAATAGGTAACAAAGCATTAGCGTTAGCTATTAAACTAAATTACGATAAAGGTATTGCAGAAGCTTATCGTACGATTGGCATAGGGCAATATTATTTAAATATGCCTGAAGAATCAATTAATAGTTACTTAAGTGCATTAACGTATTTTTTAAAAATAGGTGATGAACGTGGTGAAGCCAGGGTGGATAATAATATTGGTAACTTATATAAAGATAATGATTATGACAGGTCATTAAATTATTTCAACAAGGCATTGGCAATAGGGAATAAACTTTCCGATAAATCTATTATAGCTTCGGCATATTTAAATTTAGGTAACTTTTATTCCAGAAAACAAGGTTTTAATGAAGCTTTAAAATACTACAATCAAAGCAAATCTTTATTTAGCGAATTAAAAGATTCGGTAAATATTATCCAATCATCACGAAATATTGGCGTGGTTTATTTTAGATTAAACCAATTAGACTTAGCCGAAAAGTTATTAACCGATGCTAATAAGAGATCGAAAGAAAGAGACTTGAACGAGTCTGTTGCAAGTATCGATCTTACATTGGCTGATCTCTATATAAAAGCAAATAAATTAGATAAGGCCGACAATGTAATAGCAGAAGGCTTAACATATTCAAATATTATTAAGGATGAGAAATTAGTTCTTGATTTTACTTATACAGGTTATGAGTTAGAATATAAACGTAAAAACTATCTAAAGGCCTTGGGGTATTTAAAAGAAGTTTATCATAGAGATAGTGTGGATGAAAAAACCAATCTTACATCACAGTTAAACTTATATTTTATAAAAAATAAACAAGAGGCTGAACAAAGAATAAATCAACTTAATGAACAGCGGATACAATACGAAAATGTAAGGTTTTGGGGTGCTACTACAGCAGCTGGCTTGTGTCTGATTGTTATTGGCCTATTGGTGAACAATGTAAAACGCAAAACCAAAACCAATATTCAGCTTACATCTTTAAATACCGAAGTATCACGGCAGAAAGACAATCTGGATCGCGTAAACCATCATTTGGAAGAAATTATTGATGAGAGGACAAAAGACCTTCAGATTAAAAATAAGAAATTATCAGAATATTCGTCTTATTTGTCGCATCAAATACGCGGACCTATAGCTACACTTAAAGGCTTGATGAACCTTGAGAAAGAAGGATTAGTGGATATGCAAGAATGTATAACGATGATGAATAAATGTGTTTTGGAAATTGACGAGAAGATAATTGAAATGAGTGACATGATGCACGATTCAAAAAGTGCCTTGTGAGCATACCTGTAAATTAACAATGTAATCAGGAAGCCATAGGCCAGTTGGCATGTATTTGAGCTTCTAGCAAGCCCAGATATACACAATACCAGGATATCATGTGCAGAATAAGTATTTCACGATGTTTTTGATATCCTTTTGTTTCAAAAGCTATAGTTTCGTTACCTGCAGTAACAAAAAATCTTACCTCACCTTTGCTCGGTTTAAATTTCGACTTTATGCTATCATAAACCTTAACCTTTAGTTTAGTACTTGGGTCGTGGATTGTGCTATCTTTAACAGATGCATCGTTTGCAATGGATATTAGATAATTTGCCATAACATAAGTTTTGTACACTTATATTGCAACTTTTACTCCAAAGCCATTGATATTGGTAATTATATATGAATATTTAATAAAACGATTAAATATATTAATCTTCAATTAATGTTTTGATATGAAGATTAATATATTAAAACAATTATAGGCATATTTTATGTGAAAAGTGTCGGGTTTAATAAACAATAATCTTTAAACCGCTACATACGTTTTATTTCTTAGTTCTTCGTACAGTAATATAACTTTACGCTGTAATGTGGCTATTTCATTTTCTCTATCAATGAGTTTCTTTTGAGCTATACTAAGATGTGATGGCTCATGTTCAGCCTCCTTAATATCCATTGCTAATAAGTAAACTACGCTAACCTCAAAAACATTTGCAATTTGTTCAAGACGGGATAGATTGATATCGGTTACTCCGGTTTCGATTTTTGAAAAAGCAGGAATAGAAATACCTAAACGATCTGCTATATCTTCCTGGCTCCATCCGTGTTGGTGGCGAAGAGTCCTGATATTCATTCCAACCGATTTATTGGTTCTTTTTTTTGCGTTGTCGCTCATTTTTAATTGTAAATTAAATTAATTAGGGAAAGGGTATTTAAGATATTACCAAAGTTATGCCATGTTTAATTTAATGCTATTTAGAATAAAATACGATGTTTGGGGAAAATTAATTTTATTTTTGGGTAATTTTTTCCCCGATATATGTAGAATTTATGCAATACCTATCAGCGACCAAGTATACTTAATTTAGCAAATTTTAGTAATAATTGTTTCTGGCCAATTTCTTTAAAGAAAATAGTTGCTTTAACATCTGGCTTTTTTCCTTCAAGGCTAATTACTTTTCCAAAACCGAAACGTTCATGCTCCACTTCCATTCCCACTTGTAGATCTGATGTATCCGATGGTTTAAATCCCGGCGATGGTACATGTGCCTTTGCCAGCAAAGAAGTTGTTTTAATAGGCTGGGCCACGGCTGCTTTAGGCTTAGAGAATGTATCGCCGCGCCTGCTCCAGGCTTCGCGGTCATCGTCATAGGATGACCCTTTTACAGGTTCTGGTTTAGCGGTAAAATCAAGCTCAAGGTAACGGGCATCAATCTCATCTAAAAACCTACTTGGTTCACAGCTTATTAAGGTCCCAAACTTAAAACGAGACGTAGCATAACTTATGGTAAGCTTATTTTCGGCACGGGTTATGGCTACATAAAATAGCCGGCGTTCTTCTTCAAGGTCGCTGCGTGAGTTGAGTGCCATTTGCGATGGAAAAAGGTTTTCTTCCAAACCAACCACATGCACTTGTTTAAATTCAAGTCCCTTTGATGAGTGGATTGTCATTAAAGACACCGTGTCAGCATCTTTATTTTTATCGTTATCATCATTGGTAAGCAAGGCTATATCCTGCATAAAAATGTCAAGCCCTTTTTCCTCCAGGTCTTCACGCTCCGAAAATTCCTTTATACCATTTAGTAACTCCTGGATATTCTCGTAACGGTTTAGCCCTTCAACCGACTTATCCTCATACAAATCCTTTAACAGGCCTGAATGTTGCGCTATATGTAAAGCAGCTTCATAGGCCGATAAGTTTTTGGCTATCACCTGAAAACTCTGGATCATCGTGGCAAACGTTCCAACAGCTGCAGATGTACGCCCGTCCAAATACTTGGAAGGGTTAAGGGTAACTTCAAAAGGTGTTATTTCATTTTGATCTGCACTTACAATGATACGGTCTACGGTGGTATCTCCAATTCCACGGCGTGGATAATTGATAACACGTTTTAATGCTTCCTCATCATTCGCATTAAATGTGAGGCGGAAATAAGCAATCAGGTCCTTTATTTCTTTCCTTTGATAGAAAGACAAACCACCATATATTTTGTATGGGATGCCCAGTTTCCGCAAAGCCTCCTCCATTGAACGCGATTGCGCGTTGGTGCGATATAAAATAGCAAAATCATGCCATTTTAGTCCATGTGTTGTACGTTGAAACATGATCGCTTCAGCAACTTGCTTGCCTTCTTCATTATCGCTGAAGGCGCGCATCACTTTTATTTTATCGCCGGCCTCTTTTTCGGAAAATACATTCTTTTTAAGCTGTTCTTTATTATTGGCGATGATGCTATTGGCAACATTTACAATATTTTGGGTTGAGCGATAGTTCTGCTCCAGCTTAAATATCTTCAGATCAGGGTAATCCTTTTCGAAGTTTAATATGTTCTGGATATTGGCACCGCGAAAAGCGTAGATACTTTGCGCGTCATCACCAACCACACAAATATTTTCGTTAACAGCTGCCAGTTTTTTAACAATTAAGTATTGTGAAAAGTTAGTATCCTGATACTCATCAACCATTAAATATTTAAACTTATGCTGGTACTTGTTAAGTACATCGGGATATAGCTTCAGCAACTCGTTGGTTTTAAAAAGCAAATCATCAAAATCCATTGCACCGGCACGATAGCAACGGGTAGCATAAGTTTTATAAATTAAACCTAACTGACCTCTGCCCGATGAAAAATCATCAGCCTGTATCTGTTCGTTTTTTTGATATTCCTGCCACGACACGAGGTTGTTTTTTGCTGCAGATATCCGGTTAAGCACTAAGTTAGCGCTGTACAGTTTATCGTCAAGGCTCATTTCTTTCAAAATGGCTCTTATTACACTTTTGCTGTCATCCGTATCATATATGGTAAAGTTGCTTGGATAGCCTAATTTATCAGCCTCAACCCTTAATATTTTGGCAAATACCGAGTGGAAGGTGCCCATCCAAATGTTTTTTGCTTCAGGGCCAACCAGGCTTAAGATACGCTCGCGCATTTCGCGGGCGGCTTTATTGGTAAAGGTTAATACAAGTATGTTAAATGAATCGACACCCTTGCGAATCAAATGTGCCACACGGTAAGTTATAACACGCGTTTTGCCCGAACCGGCACCCGCAATAATCATTACCGGGCCATTAATTTGTTCTACCGCGCCGCGTTGTTCCGGGTTTAATCCCTCTAAATAATCCAAATCTTTTTCCTCTTTTCTGTATGGCGAAATTAAGATTTTGGGACGAAAGCTAAAAGTAAATCTGATGATTAGTAGTAGAAAGACCGCTACCAGGACCCGCCCTATAAACTTTATTAATTTAACCGTATTTTTGGAGCCGATATGAAAATGCCCAAACTTGCCGACCTGATTTTATTTGAAAACAATGATGTTATTGTGGTAAATAAACCACCATTTATCAGTTCGCTTGACGAGCGTGAGGGCGGCGACATTAATATGCTGCGTTTAGCTAAACAATACAGCGATGATGCACAAATATGCCATCGCCTTGACAAAGAAACTTCAGGAGCTTTAATTATAGCCAAGAACCCTGAAGCTTATCGCCATATAAGCATGCAATTTGAAAAACGCCAGGTAAAAAAGGTGTATCATGCTATTATTGAAGGTACACACATTTTTGAGGAACTTTTTATTGACCTGCCGATACTAAATGTTGGTAAGGGCTCAGTAACAATTAGTAAGCAAGATGGCAAACGTGCCGAAACCTGGTTTCAGTCATTAAAATATTTCAAACATTATACTTTGGTGGAATGCCGTCCTGTAACAGGTCGTATGCACCAGATTCGTATACATCTGGCCACACAAAGAGCATCGATTGCGGGTGATGAAATGTATAAGGGCAAACCGGTATTTCTTTCGGCTATCAAACGCAAATATCACTTAGGTAAAGATCAGGAAGAATTACCAATCATGAAACGTTTTGCGCTGCATGCTTACGAGGTTACTTTTAAATTACTTGATGGCACACCGGTAACTATACATGCGCCATATCCGAAGGATTTTGAAACATTGTTAAAGTTATTGGAAAAATTTGATACCTAATATTCAATAAACAAAAAAGAGCGACTGGTTAGCGGCTCTTTTTGTTTATTGTATATCTTATCTATTTAATCTTTAGGCTATTATTTGCCCTGTTCATATCAGGTATGGCATGATCCGGGTCGATTGTAACACTTTCAGCCTCTGTTGTAGTTGGGATTACAAAAGTTATCGCTTTATCCTGCAACCAGGTTTCAACCGGTAACTTCATGCGGTATTTACTACCGTCTTTCAATTTAACTTCAATTGTAAAAGGCATAGCCATTTGCTCTTTATTGGCAACAGTTACCTGTATGCCCTTTGATGGATCTTTGTCAACATAACGGGCATCGATCAAAGCTAAATCCAGCTGGTAATTGTTATAAAACCAGCCTTTCCAAAACCAAGATAGATCTTCGCCGGCACCATTATCCATCGATCTGAAAAAGTCATCAGGTTGTGGATGTTTAAAGGCCCATTTGTGGATATAGTTGCGGAAAGCATAATCAAATCTTTCTTTACCAATAATTTGCTCGCGCAGCAATTCTAAACCAAGTGCGGTTTTAAAATAGGTGATTGGGTGACGATATTTTTCCGCCACAGCATCCGCGGGTGTCATGATGGTGATAGCATTTGGGTCAGCAAGAGTTGGCACTATCTCATCCGCAGGATAGCCACCTTTGGGCGCATACTCTCCATCACGTTTTGGTGCATACTCACCCTTGTTAAAGGCATCTGAAGCATAAATGTCGATAAAGGTATTCAATCCTTCATCCATCCAGCCGTAACGACGCTCATCTGATCCTACGATCATTGGGAACCAGTTGTGGCCTATTTCGTGTGCAATTAAAGCAAATAGATCTTTACCGCTTGATCTGTAATCATCAAACGTTATACCCGGGTATTCCATGCCACCGGCTATACCTGCCTCATTTATGGCAACCGGGTAGGGGTAAACAAACCATTTGGATGAGAAATGCTCTATAGATCCCTTTAAGAATTCTGTAGCACGTGTCCAGGCTGTATCGCCAACGCTCTCAACCGGGTAAACCGACATGGCCATTGACTTTTTACCTTCCGGTAAATTGATCCTCGCCGCATCCCATATATAGGCTTTTGATGCGCCGAAGGCAACATCGCGCGTATTAAACATTTTAAAATGCCAGGTTAAGTTGCCCTTGCGGGTTGAGGGTATGGTAACATCACTTAACGTGCGTATCATCACTGTTTTGTCACTGTTACGTGCGATAGCGAGCCTGCTGATTTCTTTTTGAGTCAGTACTTCGGTTGGATTTAATAATTCACCTGATCCTGCCAAAAGCATATCTGCCGGTGCGGTTACTGTATAATCTATATCCCCATATTCGCAGTAAAACTCACCACTTCCCAGAAAAGGTAACGTATCCCATCCATGTGAATCATCATAAACACACATCCGTGGGAACCATTGGGCTACTTCGTATATTTTGCCATGTTTAGTATCAAAATAATCATTTCTGCCGCCGAAATCAGCTGGCATGGTATAATGATATTTGATCAGGATAGTGATTTTGCCTCCATTTGGGATCAACGCGTTTGCTAAACGGATCTGCATGCGGGTATCGCTGATTACATAATCCGCTTTCTGGGTTTTACCGTTTTGGCTGATCTCTACCGATTCAAACTCATAGCCTTTAGTGTGTTGTGCCGGTTTTGGTGCAGATGGGGTATAATAGTTTGACCGGGCATCTTTTTTATAAGTATTCTGATCCAATTGCAGCCATAGGTATTGTAACGCATCCGGGCTATTGTTAGTGTAACTGATCACCTCGTTATCGCTCAGTACTTTTGTAATCGTATCGATGTTTGCCTTTAAGGTATAATCGACCCGATTCTGCCAGTATTTAGGGCCGGGTTCGCCATTAGCAGAATGAAATTCGTTGCCGTGCTCGGTATAGAACATGGGCGTAAATAACGCTGAAGGATCATAGTTTGAGGAGATAGTATCATTAGGATTTGGCGCCCTGCGATGGCGTTGTGCTTGCGATGCAAAGTTTAAAAACACAAGAGCCCCAAGGCCGATAATTTTGAGTTTCATAAGATCAGTTATTGAGCAAGCAATATACAAAGGATCATGCTAAATTTATATTATCAGCGTAAAATCTAACCTTATGCCAGTGCTTCGGCCAAAATTCCCTCTTTTAATGAATTAACCGTCATGATCACTTTATCTATATTAAGCTTTTGCATGACGTAGCGGGTAATGAGTGATGCAGAAACGATCATATCCACGCGAACCGGGATAATGCCCTTTGTATCCGCTCTCTCCTGATGAGTAGACTTGATAAGCCAGTCGGTTATTTTAACGAAGTCTCTAGGATTAAATGTATATTGTGGGTTGTGTTTTAATTCGAAATCATTACCTTTTTGCAATTCGACCAATTCTGCAAAAGTTTCAAATGATCCGGATGAACCGATAATATTATCAATTTTAATATGACTTACGGCCTTAAAAAATGGAATTAAAGCATTTTCCAAATAAGTATTCATTTCATCTATAAATAATTGAGGAATAGGGTCTATCCGATGGAATCTATCCAACATTCGCGCAGCGCCTATTTCAATGCTCTGTTTCCAGACGATCTTATCTTTATTACCTATTATAAACTCCACACTTCCTCCGCCAATATCCAATATCAGCGAGTTTTGTTTAGATAGGCAACCGCCGGCTTTTACACCTTCATAAATATACTCCGCTTCTCGGGCACCATCGATTACTTCAATTTGAATACTTGTTTTAGCTTTCACTTCGTCAATGAAATCTTTTCCATTGGATGCATTTCGCAAAGCTG
Organism: Mucilaginibacter sp.; assembly: GCF_965225845.1. Lineage (GTDB taxonomy): Bacteria > Bacteroidota > Bacteroidia > Sphingobacteriales > Sphingobacteriaceae > Mucilaginibacter. Next base: position 1,931,933 of record NZ_CBDDBL010000002.1, on the reverse strand, counting down.
ACGTAGCAATAGCTTTTATTGTTAAAGCGTTATATTCTCTTATGCGTTCGCTAAATTCATTCATGGTATCAATCCCGCGCTTATATGCCGCGGGCTGGATTATACCATTATTAATACCGCCTTCTCCTAAGCGTACAGGTACGGTAGTGTGGTAAAGTTCTTCTGGGTTTGATGGGATTCCCCGGGCAATCAACAAATGAAAAGTATTGGTACCAAGGTCCATTACAGCAACGGTACCATTTTTATCTGATCTGTCGGTCATGTAAAAAGCTAAACCAAATATTACGTTAATGGTTTAATTAATATACTCTTAGAATCAATATAAAACAAAAAAAGCTTGAAACCACAACAGTTTCGAGCTTTTATATTTTTGTATTTCTCGTCTAACACCTATTCAAAATATTCTTTCATCCGTTCGAAAAAGCTTTTTTCGTTTTTACCCGGATTCGGTTTAAAGTTAGGTGATGATTGTAGTTTCTCTAATAATTCACGCTCTTCTTTGCTTAACGCTTTTGGAGTCCAGATATTGATATGAACTAATTGGTCGCCACGATGGTATGAATTAACTTCCGGTACTCCTTTGCTTTTTAAGCGAAGTATTTTACCTCCTTGTGTACCCGGTTCAATTTTTATTTTGGCTTTACCATCAATGGTAGGCACCTCAACTGTAGTGCCTAAAGCTGCATCCACAAAGTTGATGTGCAGATCGTAAATAATATTATTGCCATCACGTTTTAAAGTTTCATGCGGGATCTCTTCAATCAAAATAATCAGGTCTCCCGGTACGCCACCGCGTGGTGCTGCGTTACCTTTACCGCTCATGCTTAATTGCATGCCTTCGCTTACACCGGCAGGAATGTTTATAGTAATCGTTTCTTCACCGCGAACTAAACCATCGCCATGACAAACCGTACATTTCGAAGTAATAACCGAGCCTTCGCCGTTACAGGTAGGGCAGGTACTGGTAGTCTGCATCTGGCCTAAAATAGTGTTGGTCACCCGGCGAACAGCTCCTTGTCCACCACAAGTTTTACAGGTTTGGAAGGATGATTTGTCCTTTGCGCCTGTACCCTCGCAGGTTTTACAAAGTATTTGCTTATTAACCTTTATTTTCTTTTCGGCGCCGTTGGCAATTTCTTCAACGGTAAGCCTTACTTTGATACGCAAGTTGCTACCTCGTGCCACACGACGGCCACCGCCACCTTGCCTTCCGCCGCCGCCAAAGAAACCTTCAAACGGACTGCCGCCACCACCGCCGAAAATATCGCCAAACTGGCTGAATATGTCGTCCATATTCATGCCTGCACCGCCATAACCGCCGCTACCATTTGGTGATGAGGCATTGGCTGCATGGCCAAACTGGTTGTAACGCTGGCGTTTTTCGGGGTTGCTTAATACTTCGTAAGCCTCTGCCGCTTCTTTAAATTTTTCTTCGGCAGCTTTATCACCTTCATTTTTATCCGGGTGATATTTTATAGCCATTTTACGATATGCTTTTTTTATTTCATCTGCATCAGCACCTTTAGCAACACCAAGTACATCGTAATAATCTCTTTTAGCCATGTTTCTTTTTATTTCGAAAGTCGAATTTTCGATTTCGGATTTTTCAATAGTTTATCAGGAAAGATTTAGATTTCGATAAGGATAACTGCCAAATCGAACAATCGAAATCGGTATTAATTATGCACCTACAATAACCTTAGCAAACCTTACCACTTTATCGCCCAGGTAATAACCTTTTTCCATTTCGTCAATCACCTTACCTTTTAAATCATCGGTAGGGGCGGGTACGTTGGTGATAGCCTCGTGTATATCTGCATCAAAATTTTCACCAAGTGCAGCCATTGGCTTTAAACCTTTTTGAGTTAATGTATTGCTCAATTTATTATAAATCAATTCAACACCAGCCTTAACAGCCTCAACATCGGTAGCATTATCCATTGAACGTATAGCACGCTCAAAATCATCCATTATAGGTAAAAGTGATATGATGATCTCTTTACCGGCCGTTTGCAGCAGGTCAACACGTTCTTTTGAAGTACGCCTTCTAAAGTTATCAAATTCGGCAAACAAACGCAAGTACTTATCATTAGCTGTAACTAATTCAGTTTTTAATTTTTCTTCGGCTGAAAGTTCATTTTCTACAGCACTGTTTTCGGCACCTTGTGTCGTTTCGTCCATTTCGCCTGTTATATTTTCAGTTGAATCCATTTTTTTCTTCTTTAACATATCATTGTTATGATTAAATGGTGCAAATCAAGTATCCTGCCACTTTTAAAAACGCGACATGGTGTCATAACATTTGCAGTTACAATACACAGTTGTCAGTATTTTATTTGAAATGCTTAGATGTAGTTGATTGCCTGTAAGCAAACTGCATACTGCAAGCTTTTTAAGATATTTGCACATCCTCCAGCACTTTACCATTCTCGCATTTAATAATACGTGACGGGAAAGTACGAATAATGTGGTAATCGTGAGTAGCGATTATAACCGCGGTGCCCAATTGCTGTCCAATTTGTTTGAGTAACAGTACAATTTCTTCAGAGGTATCCGGGTCAAGGTTGCCGGTTGGCTCATCAGCAAGTATTATTTCAGGGTCATTCAGTAAAGCACGTGCAATTACTACACGTTGCTGTTCACCACCTGAGAGCTCATGCGGCATTTTTTTAAGTTTCGAGCGAAGACCAACTTTCTCAAGCACGTCCAATGCACGATCGGAGATCAGTTTTTTGTCTGTCCAGCCGGTAGCGCGCATTACGAACTCCAGGTTTTTTTCAACCGAACGATCTGTCAATAATTGAAAATCCTGGAAAACAATACCCAATTTACGGCGCAGGAATGGAATGTTTTTACTCTCTAATTTATCCAATTCATATCCACAGGCATGGCCTGTTCCATTATTTATGTTCAGATCGCCATAAAGTACTTTTAACAAACTGCTTTTACCTGATCCTGTTTGACCGATCAGCCAAACGAAATCGCCTTTATCAATATGTAGGTTAACATTTGATAATACCAGGTGTTTTTGTTGAAAAATATCAACATTATTCAGTCTTATTATAGAGTTTCCTATCATCTTACAGGTCTAATTTCAATATCTGCCCAAAAGGCAATTCTTTAACAATATTCATTATGTATTCAGCTTTTTCGGCAAGCCCAACTTTATCCAGCGATTTATCCGGCCTGTCGACCCTGAAATAAGCCAGCAGCGTAAACTTATCGTCCCTTAACTGTACGTAATCAGGTATTTTAGCTACGCCTTTAACTTTAATTATATACATTTCGTTGTTGAAGGTAAAGTTATAAAGTTGAAAGTGTAAGCTGTGATTAACTTTTACTTTGAATTTTCCACTTTTAACACATTCCAAAGGTATTGTTATTTTAAAGATTTGACAAAAAATCCATCGTATCAATGCCATCGGCATAATCCCATAGTTTGGGTTGCTGGCTTTGGCCGAAATCAACAACCTGGTTACTGACATTTAACTTTTCATCACTTACAACGCATTGTATCTTTTCGCTTTCTGCATTGATCATTTGCTCAGCATCATGCAAAATTTTGTAATTACTATAAAACAACACAGCAAGCGGCGAGGTTAAGCGTTCATCTTTTTTTACAAGTAAAAAGCCATTATCTAAATGTTCATCGCGATTCACTAAATAAATAGATTTATTATAATCGTAATTATTGTTGTATTTATGATGATGAATGATATCCTCATAACTCTGTATCGACTCGAAAAAGAAATTGAAGTTATAACCTTCCGGCACCAGCAATTTAGATACATTTCTACAGCCTAAGCCGTAATAATCAAAAATATCATGGCCTAATTCATGCAATTGTTGTTCGGTTTCATTACCTGTTAATACAGCAGTACTGTTTCTGTTTTTACGGATGATGTTAGGAACTTTACCAAAATAGTAGTCAAAGTAGCGTGAGGTATTATTGCTGCCAGTAGCTATAACTGCATCAAATTTCTCCAATCTCTCAACATAACTGAATTGATCAGCAAGGGCCGGTTGAATTTCAACCAACTTCTGCAATACATACTTTATCAGGTGATTATCTTGCGATGATGTTTTTATTAATGCATAGTTTCCACTTGCCAACACGCATAAAACATCATGAAATCCAACCATTGGGATATTACCGGCAAGGATCAATCCAACTTTTTTGTTTGAACTATTGAAGTTGTATTTGCCCAGCCAAGTTTGCAGGTCGGCACGATTAAGTGATTTACCAATAGCCTTAACGGCTTTCGCTACATTATCAGGGGTAAACCAGGCGTTGTAATGCAATTCATCGTTAATGATCTCTATTAATTGTTCATCGGGGTTGGAAAGTTGTTCACCTAAGGTTGAAAATATATTAATTAAATCCGGTATGTTAATTTTTGACATATAAATGGTAAGTATACTAAACCCTTAAACCGTTTTTTTGTTATATTTGCGTACTCGTTTAACGGCGGGGCAAAGTTAATTCAGAATATAAGATATTTTATACAATATGGCGATTATAATCACAGATGAATGCATAAACTGTGGAGCTTGTGAACCTGAGTGCCCAAATAATGCAATTTATGATGCAGGAGCAGCTTGGCGTTTCTCTGACGGTACAGGTTTAAAGGGAATTATTGATTTTGGCGATGGTGTAACTTTAAACGCAGAGGAAACACAGGCAGCTTTATCTGATGATATTTATTACATTGTGCCTGATAAATGTACCGAGTGTGTAGGTTTTCATGATGAACCGCAATGTGCTGCAGTATGCCCGGTTGATTGCTGTGTAGATGACGAAAATGTACGTGAAACTCAAGAAGAATTGCTTGCCAAAAAAGATTGGCTGCACATGAACGAATAATATTAATTTAATTATTATTAAAAGGAAGGCAATTTGTCTTCCTTTTTTTATTATGTTTATTTTTTTAAACAATAAAATAACCTTACGAAGCGTACAATATTTAAAACTGTATTGCGGACCTTATTTATATGGAATACGGTATTTGTAATTTAGCGGTAATACCCATGCGAGCTGAACCGAAAGAGTTGAGTGAGATGACATCGCAGGTGTTATTTGGCGAAACTTTTGAAATTATTGAGTGGACAGACAAGTGGGCTAAAATTACTACAACTTTTGATAGCTATACTGGGTGGGTAAGCCGCTTACAATTTGTTATGTTAGGCCATTTGGCCTATCAGGATCTAATTAAAAAATCTTCGCCGCTAACTTATGGTACGGTAACCCAAGCCTGGAAAAAATCTGATAACACTGTATTATATCTACCGGTAGGTAGCTCGCTTTCTTTTTTAGAAGGTAACCGATGCAAAATAGGCAACGAAAAATTTGAGATAATTGGCCCTAAAGGGGATATTGAAAATTTTTTTTCAACAGCTAAATCATTTATAAATGCACCTTATTTGTGGGGCGGGCGTACGCATTTCGGTATTGATTGCTCTGGGTATGTGCAGGCTGTATTCAAATTACATGGCATAAAGTTGTTAAGGGATGCTTCTCAACAAGCTGAACAAGGGACTACCGTTGCTGGCTTAACAGATGCGCGTTTAGGAGACCTGGCTTTTTTTAAGAATGCAGAAATGAAAGTAGTTCATGTAGGGATTATGCTTAACGAAAAGCAAATTATTCACGCATCAGGAAAAGTAAAGATCGATAGTATTGATGATGACGGCATCTATTCAGAAGAATTGAAACGCTATACCCATACACTTCATTCTATTAAAAGGCACGATAAATTAGTGGCTAATCAAACTGTATTTTCCAGATAATTATTCTTTTATCGTCACTTACAGAAATCAGGTCGTCACCGTTCCAAACCAATTTATTTATAGATAACACATGCCCGGGATGGCCTTTATCGCGACTGATAACTTTATATAATTTAAAATCATCTGCTCCCCAAAGTTTGATGCTTTTATCCATACTCGCGGTAGCAAAATAAGGCTGGGTAAGATGGAAGGCAATCGCGTTTACGGCGAACAAGTGCGCGGCAATATTTTGCATCAGTTCATAATTTGCCGTATTCCAAATTTTTACCTGTGCATCGCGGCTACCAGTTACCAGGTAATCACCTGCAGGTGAATATTGCGTTGAGAATACAGCCATTGTGTGACCAAATTCCCCCTCCAAAGTTGTGATATAGGAATAATCAACAAGGTCGTAAATTTTAACCTTATTATCTCGGCAGCCGAAAGCGACTTGTTGAAGTATAGGTTCAATAGCTATGCTTCGTATAGTATCTGCGGATACTTGGATTACATGTAATAGTTTAAGCGTGTTCAGGTCCCATACGGATACTGTTCCGTCTTCAGAGGCTGCAAGCAACTCATTTTTAAAGGGAACTGACTTAATATCAAAGATGGGTTTTGTATGATGTTTAAGGATAGTAATGACTTTCTGCTGGATGAAATCAAATACTGGCACATCACCTGTTCGCAAACCGGTAAACATCAAAGGTAAACCTACCGGGCAATGTATAGTATAAACCGACGCGGGAACCGGAAACATCACCTTAATAAAGCTGTTGGTTTTTAAGCTCCATTCCACAACACCTTTATCATTGCCACCGGTAAATAATATTCCCGGCTTTTGCGAAAGCTCTAATGTAAAAATAGGGTTGCTATGGCCTGTAAGCTCGGCTGTTTTTTCTACGGTGATCATTTTTTTAGTTGAAAGTTAACAGTTGAAGGTTGAAAGTCTAAAGTTTAGACTTTCAACCTTCAACTGTTAACTCAGATTACTTATGTCTTTGCTCCAGGTTTTTAGCGATAGTTTCCAAACTTAATCCCTTTTCGCGCAGCAAAACTAACAGGTGAAAAATTAAGTCAGATGATTCATTGATCATTTCAAACTCAGTTTCAGCTAAAGCTGCGATAACGGTTTCCACGCCTTCTTCACCAACTTTTTGCGCTATTTTATTAAGCCCTTTTTGGCGAAGTTTATTAACATATGACCCTTCAACCGGGTTCTCATATCGATCAGCTATGATGTTTTCAAGTTCAAGAATAAAATTTTGATTAAACTCTGTTTTAAAGCAACTGCGGTCGCCGGTATGGCAGGTTGGGCCGTCAGGTTTTACTTTTATCAGGATGGTATCGTTGTCGCAATCAATCGCCATGCTTTTAACATGTAGAAAGTTATTGCTGGTTTCGCCTTTGGTCCATAATCGGTTTTTGGTACGAGAGAAGAAAGTAACTATATTTTCCTGAACGGTTTTATCATAGGCTTCCTGGTTCATGTAACCAAGCATTAGTACCTCTAAAGTTTGCTCATCCTGTATAATTACGGGTACTAAACCGCTGGTTTTATCAAAATCTATTTCCATTAATTATTATATATGCTGCTTATTAAGCAATAGTACGAACTTCTATATTGTTTTGTCTTAATATCTCTTTTAGATCGGGAATCAGTATTTCGCCATAATGAAATACAGAAGCAGCCAATGCCGCATCCACATTTGTCTTCTCAAACACATCCACAAAATGTTGCACCGAACCCGCACCGCCCGAAGCGATGACCGGGATATGGACCGTGTCATTAACTTGTTTCAATAAGCCGTTATCAAAACCATTTTTAGTACCATCATGGCTCATGGAAGTCAATAATATTTCACCCGCACCACGGCTTTCAGCTTCCATAATCCAGTCTAATGTTTCTTTTTTTGTGGGGATCCTGCCGCCATTCAAATGCACAATGTTTTTATCGCCTATAAATTTAGTATCTACAGCTACAACAACAAATTGTACACCAAATGCTTTTGCCAGTTCATCGATAAAAGCAGGGTTGCGAACTGCTGCGGAGTTAATAGAAATCTTATCCGCGCCAGCATTAAGCAAAGCATCAGCATCTGCAATTTCGTTAATACCCCCGCCAATCGTAAAAGGAATGTTTATTTGTCTTGCTACAGCTTTAACCAGTTCAACCATGGTTTTACGGCGCTCATGTGTTGCTGTAATATCCAGGAAAACCAGTTCATCAGCACCTTGCCGTGAATAGTTCCAGGCTAATTCAACCGGGTCGCCGGCATCACGCAAATCGACAAAATTCACACCTTTAACAGTGCGCCCGTCTTTAACGTCGAGGCATGGGATAATTCGCTTAGCTAACATGGGAGGAATTATATCGTTACCAAAGATTCCAAATTCCAGTTTTTTATTTCTTCAATAGTAATATGGCCTTCATAAATAGCTTTCCCAACTACGCATGATTCTACTTTAATCTTACTTAATGAGTCAATATCAGCCATTGAGCTTACTCCGCCTGATGCGATCAGTTTTATAAAAGGTGAATGGTCAAGTAGTTTTTTATATAAGTCAATACCCGCACCACCTAATTTGCCATCTTTATTAATATCAGTACACAAAAAGCGGAAGAAACCTAGGGCAAGGCACTTATCAACATAATCCATCAACTTAATTGGGGAACTTTCCATCCAACCGGAATATTTAATCACTTCATCTAACACGTCTATAGCAATCACTACACGGTCAAGATATTTAGCACTGCCTAAGGATTTGCTTAAGTTTTTCAAAAAATCCGGGTTAGATATAGCTTGTGTACCAACAATTACGCGCTGTACGCCGGCATCCAAAAGTTCTTTAACTTTTTCAATGCTACGGATACCACCACCATATTGCACTTGCATAGATGTTTTTTTAATTACATCAAACAGGTATTGCTGGTTGCTAAAATCATTTTTAGCACCGTTGAGATCTATGATGTGGATGAAATTTGTACCGTATGACTGGTACCTCTCGATCATTTCTTCTAAAGTAACATCGTATTCAGTCACCTGCTCATAATCACCCTCGCGTAGCCTTACCACTTTTTTATTTAAAATATCAATTGCAGGAATAATGTACATGTTGTTTATATATTTGAGAAGTTAGTTAATAGCGTTTCACCGTACTTGCCGGATTTTTCAGGATGGAATTGCACCCCGTAAAAATTATCCCGCCAAATAGAGGCCGAAAATTGTGAGTTGTAATTAGTTGAAGATAAAGTATATGCAGTGTCATACTCAATAAAGTATGAATGTACAAAGTAAAAGTGTGAACCCGATGGAATATCTTTAAATAAAAGATTTTCCTTCTCAGGAAAGATGGTATTCCAACCTGTATGCGGAACTTTATAGTCAGGACTATCTTTAAATCGAAGCGTTTTAATCGGGAATAAATTAAGAAGACTGGAATCTCCTTCTTCAGAATAAGAAGTCAATAACTGCATACCCACACAAATACCCAAAACAGGTTTCGTAAGCGATTTTATTTTAGGTATAAGCCCGGTTTGTTCCAACTTATGCATAGCCGCACCAGCATGGCCAACACCCGGTATAATATAGCGGTCGTATTGCTCAAAATCCTCTTCCTTATAGATCATGCCATAGGCAATTCCTAACCGTTCTAATGCAGCAGTGAGAGAGAATATATTTCCGGCGCCGTAGCTAATTATGCCTATCATTTTTTTTGAATTGAGAGTCAGGAATCAAGATTCAATAGTCAAGAAAAATGCAGCTTCCTGGTTTTTGAATCTTGGCTCTTGATGCTATTATAAAACACCTTTTGTTGAAGGTAAAACCATATTATTTACATCACGCCTTACCGCCATTTTTATTGCTTTTGCAAAAGCTTTAAAAATAGCTTCAATTTTATGATGTTCGTTTTGACCTTCAGCCTTAATATTCAAGTTACATTTAGCCGCATCGGAGAATGACTTGAAAAAATGATAAAACATTTCTGTAGGTACATCGCCGACTTTTTCGCGGTTAAATTCCGCATCCCAAACTATCCAGTTGCGCCCACCAAAATCAATGGCAACCTGTGCCAGGCAATCATCCATCGGTAAGCAGAAACCATAACGCTCAATGCCTCTTTTATTTCCTAACGCAGCAGCAAAAACCTCACCTAAAGCTATTCCTGTGTCTTCAATGGTGTGGTGCTCATCAATATGCAGGTCGCCTTTGGCAATAACCTCCAGATCGATGCTGCCATGCCTCGCAATTTGATCCAGCATATGATCAAAAAAATGAAGTCCCGTTTTTACTTTCGACTCACCACTGCCGTCAAGGTTTATTTTTATATAGATGTCGGTTTCTTTGGTAATACGTCGATGTTCAACCACACGTTCACCCAGTTTTAAGAATTCGTATATCTTTTCCCAGTGCGTGGTTTGTAAAGACACGGTACTTTTTATTTTAGTAGCTTCATCCTGACCAAATTCTTTGTCGCCCAAGCCTGGGTTATCATTTAACCAGATAGCTTTAGCGCCAAGATTATATCCTAATAGGATATCGTTCTTACGGTCGCCGATGGTAAATGAATTTTTTAGATCGTATTTTTCTGTATCGAAATATTGAGTAAGCAGCGCAGTTCCCGGCTTCCGGGTGGGTGCGTTGTCAGCAGGAAAAGTCCTATCTATACAGATATTTGAAAATTCAACACCTTCATTTTTTAGCGTAGTAAGAATAAAATTCTGCACAGGCCAAAAGGTATCTTCAGGAAAAGAAGCAGTTCCTAAACCATCCTGATTGCTTACCATTACCAATTCGTAATCCAGTTCTTTGGCGATTTTAGGCAGGTATTGTAAAACGCCGGGGTAAAATTCCAGTTTAGCAAACGAATCTATTTGCTCATCAGCCGGTTCTTTTATCAGCGTACCATCGCGGTCAATGAAAAGTATTTTCTTTGGATTGCTCATTTATATTCCTGTAAAGTATTCAGTAAAATATCATTTTCTACAGGCGTTCCCACCGTTATACGTAAACTCCCTTCGCAAAGGTCAACTTTAGAGCGGTCTCTTACAATAATGCCCCGCTCAACTAAAAAGTTATAAATAGCTTTCGGATCGGTTGTTTTAACCAAAATAAAGTTAGCGTCTGATGGATAGATATCCAGCACTAAATCTAAGTTTTTAAGATTCAGCACTAATCTGTCGCGCTGATTTAATGTTTCTTTTATCCAGGTGTTAACCTGTTCTATATTCTGTAATGCTTTTAAAGCCAACTCCTGTGAGGCCTCGTTAATGTTATAAGGCGGCTTAACCTTGTTCATTACTTCGATGATTTCTTCGCTGGCGAAAGCCATGCCGATACGTAAACCTGCTAAGCCCCAGGCCTTCGATAGGGTTTGCAATACAACTAAATTAGCATATTCAGTAAGCTCCTGAATAAATGTTTTTTGCCTGCTGAAGTTGATATAAGCCTCATCCACCACAACTAAACCATTAAAGTTGGCAAGGAGGGTTTCAATATCGTCGCGATTGATCGAATTACCGGTAGGGTTATTCGGTGAGCAGATAAAGATCATTTTAGTATGCTTATCTATTGCCTCAGCAATGCCCTCCATGTTAAGCTGGTAGTCTTCGGTCAGCAATACATTTTTGACGTGAACATCATTAATGTTTGCCGAAACCTGGTACATGCCATAAGTTGGTGGTACCAATATCACATTATCTACTCCTGGATTGCAAAAACTACGGAACAAAATATCAATAGCTTCGTCGCTGCCATTTCCCAAAAAAATGTTACGTGGTGGAACGCCCTTTATATCGCTTAAACGCTTTTTAACTTTGTATTGTAACGGATCAGGATAACGGTTATATTGTTGTTCCAATGGAGAGCCGTAAGCATTTTCATTGGCATCTAAATAAACACTGGCTTCGCCTTTAAACTCGTCACGTGCTGAAGAGTAAGGTGTTAAGTTTTTTATATTTTCCCTGATTATATTATTTATGCTGAACATACATTTAATTCTATTTTAATTGCAAAGCCCCCGCTAAATCTACCCCGGCAGGGGAGACTTTTCTACAGTCCTACCTCCAGGGAGGGTTGGGAGGGGCTTCTAACGGTGACCGCATTTTTATGCGCCTGTAAACCTTCTAATTCTGCTAAAATTTCCACTGTTGGCCCGATGTTCCTAATACCATCAGGCGTAATATGCTGGAATGTGATCTTTTTAACAAAAGAGTCTACCGATATACCCGAATAAGCTTTCGCGTATGAACTGGTAGGCAAAGTATGGTTTGTACCCGATGCATAATCGCCAACGCTTTCAGGAGTTAAATTTCCTAAAAATACTGATCCAGCGTTAATAATTTTTGGTGCTATTTGCTGCCAGTTCTCAGTCGCTAAGATCAAGTGTTCAGGCGCATACTGGTTACTGAACTGCATAGCCTCATCCAAATTAGCAGTTGTAATAATATATGAATTTTCAATAGCTTTCGCCGCAATTTCAGCTCTTGGTAAAACTAATAATTGTTGCGTTAATTCTTTAATTGTTTGCTGCGTGATAATTGCCGAATTGGTCACCAAAACGGCTTGACTATCAGCACCATGCTCAGCCTGTGCTAACAGGTCAGCTGCAATGAAAACAGGATTGGCGGTTTCATCAGCAATTACCAAAACTTCTGACGGTCCTGCGGGCATATCAATAGCGGTAGTTGTTGTTGACTGAATGATAGTTTTAGCTTTAGTGACGAATTGATTGCCGGGACCGAAGATCTTATCCGCTTTAGGAATAGTTTCCGTACCGTAAGCCATCGCTCCAATGGCCTGCGCACCACCGGATAGGTAAACTTTATCTACGTCTAATAGTAAAGCCACATATGCAATAAAAGGGTTCACTTTACCATCTTTTTGTGGCGGCGTACAAACCACAATCTCATGGCATCCGGCAATCCGGGCAGGAATACCCAGCATTAAAAAAGTACTTGGCAAAACTGCCGTTCCGCCGGGGATGTACAAACCAACTTTTTCAATTGGCCGTAATTCGCGCCAGCAGGTTACGCCGGGCATAGTTTCTACCTTATCCTCGGTTTTTAGTTGGGTTTGGTGAAAAGCATATATGTTTTTATATGCAGTATCTAAAGCAGCCTTTTGCTGAGGAGAAACTCCCTGGGCAATTTCAGCAAGTTCGTTTTTAGTTAGGTAGAGTTTGTCTAATAAAACATGCTCAAACTTTAATGCATAATCATACAAAGCAGCATCGCCATGCAGCTTAACCCGGGCTAATATTTCTTCCACAATACCACGGATCTCATGCGCCGGATCAACATTGCGCTGAACGAGCTTTTTGATCTCTTTTGAATTTAAGTCTGAATAATTGTATGTTTTCATCTTCAGTTTGCAGTTGTCATTTCACAGTAAACAGTAGCAAATGCGATCTGTCCACCGGGAACTGATAACTTTTTTATAATATTATCTTCTCAATTGGCATTACTACAATACCCTGCGCGCCTGCTTGTTTAAGCTGGCTTATTTTGTCCCAAAAATCACGTTCAGGAATAACAGTGTGTACTGCTACCCAATTATCTTCGGCCAAAGGTACTACCGATGGACTTTTTACGCCTGGTAATAGCGCGATTATTGCCGGCAGGTTTTCTTTTGGAACATTTAAAACCACGTATTTAGTTTCTTTAGCACGCAATACAGATTGTATCCGTTGAACCAACTCTTTGATCAAATCTAATTCGGAATTGTTTTCATTACAGATCAATACTGCTTCGCTCGACATAACATCAGAAAAAGGCACCAGTCCGTTACTTTTAAGCGTACCACCTGTTGATACCAAATCGCAAATAGCATCGCTTAAACCTAAACCGGGAGAGATTTCTACCGAACCGGAGATAGTGCGAATATCTGCCTCAATACCTTCTTTTTTAAGGAATTTTCCTAAAATAACAGGGTAGGTGGTCGCAATAGATTTACCATTTAGTTGATCGAGGGTGGTAATTATATTATTATTAGGCACTGCTATTTTTAATGAGCATTTGCCAAAACCTAAACGTTGCAGGTAATTAACTTGCACTTCAGTTTCTTCAATAACATTTTCGCCAACTATACCCAGGTCGGCAATACCATCCTGAACATACTCGGGGATATCGTCATCACGAAGAAAAAGAATTTCTAAAGGGAAGTTGGAAACCGGTGAGATCAATGAGCTTTTGTAGTTTTCAAAGTTCAGACCGCAGTTTTTTAGCAGTTCAACGGATTTTTCGTTGAGACGACCCGATTTTTGGATCGCGATTTTTAATGTTTTCAAATGGATGTGGTGTTAACTATAAATAAAAAGAAGGTTCGAGTTTCAAGTTGAAACATACAATTATCTGGTCGCCATGTGGTGGCGATGATGCAGATGAAGATGATGTAAGTTAAAACGTCCCATTTTTATAGTATGACTATATGACAAGCTGCTGCAAATATATACTTTATTCAAAAGATGTCAAACAGAATTAAATATTCATGCTTATCTATCGGTTTAACAGGTTATCAGATTAATTGTTTAACCCAAGTTAAGTTTTTTCAGATCGTCGGGTACATCAATAGCATGAGTTTCCAGTTCAGTTTCAGCAACTCTTATTTTATAACCATTTTCTACCCAGCGCAATTGCTCTAAACTCTCCGCTTTTTCTAAAGGAGATATAGCCAATTTGGTTAACTCCTGCAAAATATCAGCGCGGTACCCGTAAATGCCAATATGTTTAAAATAAGTAAAGTGTTTTAACCAATCCTCCGGCTCATGGGCACGCAAATAGGGTAACGGTGTACGTGAAAAGTATATTGCTTCGGAATGTTTGTTAATGATAACCTTTGGAGAATTGGGATTGTTCAATTCCTCTGGTGTTGTTATTTTTTTAATCAGGGTTGATAGTTCTACTTCTTTGCTGGTAAAGCAGGCAGCGACCTTAGTTATCTGTTCCGGGTCAATGTAAGGTTCATCACCCTGGATGTTGATGATCACATCATATTGCGGGCGTTGCAGGGCAACTTCTGCACAACGATCAGTTCCGCTTTGATGATCTGGCGATGTCATTAAAGCAATGCCCCCAAAATCATGCACATGTTTGTATATGCGCTCATCATCGGTAGCAACAATAACTTCTGCTAATGAATCGCATTTTTTTGCCTGCTCATAAACGCGCTGGATCATGCTTTTACCGGCAATATCAACAAAAGGTTTACCCGGAAAGCGGGTAGAGGCGTAGCGTGCCGGAATGATGCCGAGTATTTTCATAAACCTTATTAAGATTTTGTCATTTCGATAAGCGGGAGAAATCTTCTTTGAAATGCATTAGTCATTTGCCCGGTGCAGAAAATCTCCTCCGTACCTTTTCAAATGAACACGGATTAAAACAACCCGTTTATTTCTCTTTCAATTAATTGTACAACGGTTGCCATATCTTCGGTATTGTTGGCAAAATCAATAACATCTTTGTCGATAACCAGCAATTTGCCTAAATTATAACCACCTATCCATTTCTGATATTTTTCATTAAGCTTGGATAAGTAATCAATACGAATACCGATTTCATACTCGCGACCGCGGCGCTGGATGTTATTAACTAAAGTAGGTACCGATGCTTTTAGGTAAACCAACAGATCCGGTGGTTTAATATACGACGTCATATTATCGAATATCGCACGGTAATTCTCAAAATCACGGGTAGTCATCAGGCCCATGTCATGCAAATTCTCGGCAAAGATAAAGGCATCCTCATAAATAGTCCTATCCTGTACTACATTGCGGCCTGATTCCTGTATGTCGATCAACTGGCGATAGCGGCTGTTCAGAAAATAGATCTGCAGGTTGAAACTCCAGCGTTTCATATCGTTATAAAAATCCTCTAAATAAGGGTTGTTATCAACGGCTTCAAATAACGGGTCCCATCCGTAGCTTTTGGCCAGCAGTTCAGCAAGGGTAGTTTTTCCGGCTCCAATGTTGCCTACAATAGCAATGTGCATGTTATGATTTTGTCTTTTGTCTGAATCAGAATTTTCCTAATTTACAGAATTAACCGAATTTTAGCAGACTAATTCTATAAATTCTTGAATTTTATAGTTCTGATTAAAAACTCCTGAACCCGATAATTTCTCTTACCTCGCGAATGGTTTTTTGCGCGCTTTCACGAGCCTTTATAGCGCCGTGGCGGGCAACCTGGCGTAAATATACCTCATCATTGGCGATATCATTAATACGGTCGCGAATAGGCGCTGTAGCAATGATCATATCCTCAGCTAACTGTTTTTTCAAATCACCGTAACGGATTTGGCAAGTATTGTAAAGATTATCAAAATGCTCATAGGTATCCGGTGTTGATACCACGGTCATCAGATCAAACAAATTTTGTATTTCAACAGGTTTTTCCTGGTTTTCGATAGTCGGTCCGCCGTCAGTAACGGCACGCATTACTTTTTTGCGGATTGCTTCGGGCGTATCCGATAAAAATACCGCGTTGCCTTCGCCTTCTGATTTACCCATTTTTCCTTTGCCGTCCAGTCCCGGAATTTTTACCAGGTTGCCGGTAAAGTTAAAAGCATAAGGCTCCGGAAAATATTCGTGCTTATACAGCCTGTTAAATCGGTTGCCAAATGTGCGGGCCATTTCCAAATGTTGCTCCTGGTCTTTACCTACAGGTACCTTAGTAGCCCTGTGTATCAAAATATCCGCAGCCATAAGCACCGGGTAGGTAAGCAAACCGGCATTTACGTTATCGGGATGTGCGCGAACTTTATCTTTAAATGATGTGCTGCGCTCTAATTCGCCCAGGTAGGCATTCATATTCAAGTACAGGTACAATTCAGATACCTCGGGAACATGTGATTGTACATAAATGGTTGATTTTTCAGGATCAATACCTGCCGCCAGATACTCTATCAAAACCTGTTTCACGTTTTTGTGCAGGTCGGCAGGAGTGGGGTGTGTGGTTAACGAATGGAGGTCGGCAATAAAAAAATAGCAGTTATATTCATGCTGCATTTTTATAAAATTCTGAATAGCACCATAATAATTACCCAGGTGCAGGTTTCCTGTTGAACGGATACCACTAACTACTGTTTCCATGTGGCGAAAGTAAGTAATTTTTATATTTTTGGTAAAGATGAAACTATTAAAAAAGGTACACATATATCTATACGTAGTATCCGTAGTGCTTACGTATTATGCTACATGGCCATTTATCAAAATTTTATCCCTTAAACCGTCGGGTTATAAAACCATGAATAAATTCCGCCGCGGCTGGGCAGCGGTGAGTTCGGGCCTGGCGGGATTCTTTTTTAAGTTTGAGTATGAGCAAGCAATAGACTGGAGTAAAACTTATATCATATGCCCAAACCATACCTCTAATCTTGACATAGCCGCAATGTGCGTGATGATAAAAGGCGACTATTGTTTTATGGGCAAAGAGGAGCTAAAGGATGGCATAGTTACAGGCTTGTTTTTTAAAACAGTCGATATCCCGGTAAATCGGGAGAGCAAAATGTCATCATTCCGTGCGTTTAAGGCAGCTGGTGAGAAAATAAAAGGTGGTACCAGCGTGGTTATTTTCCCGGAAGGAGGAATTAGCGACAAATATCCGCCAACCTTACAATCATTTAAAAACGGGCCGTTTAAGTTAGCTATCGAACTAAAAGTGCCAATCATCCCGGTTTCATCGGCAAATACATGGGAAATGCTTTGGGACGATGGTACTAAACATGGTACTAAACCCGGCATATGTAATTTTTATGTGCATAAGCCCATTGATACAACTGACTTTGCACCGGAAGATGCTGATAAATTACGCGATAAGGTTTACGGCATAATTAATGAAAAATTGGTAGCCTGATGCACAGCCAAACATCAACTATTTATTACATTTGGGCGTAATGAAATTATTCCTAAAAAAAGTACACACTTATTTTTACCGTTATAGTGTGGGCACTTTTTATATTATTCTTTGGCCGTTGATGTATTACTTTTCGCGCAAGCCGGAGCGGTATAATTCGATGAATAAAATGCGCCGTTTTTGGGGACTGGTAAGCTCAGGACTTGCAGGAATTCGCTATCATTTTGAATTTGAGGAGGCAGTCGATTGGTCGCGCACTTATGTGATCTGTCCAAATCACACCTCTAATCTTGATATTTCTGCTGTGAGTATTCTCACCAAAAATAACTTTTCATTTATGGGTAAGGAGGAACTGCTGAAGGGTTTTGTTACGGGTTTATATTTTAGAACCATTGACATACCGGTAAACCGTAATAGTAAAATAGCCTCATTCAGGGCATATAAAAAAGCAGCCGAGCGAATGGAAAAAGGCATGAGTATGGTTATCTTTCCCGAGGGAACCATATCAGGCAATTATCCGCCGAGATTAGTGGAGTTTAAGAATGGCCCATTCCGTTTGGCTATAGAAATGCAGGCACCGATCATCCCGGTTACGGCCCTGGATACCTGGAAGGTTTTATGGGACGACGGACTTAAATATGGCAGTAAACCGGGTGTTTGTCATATATTTGTGCATAAGCCTATTGTAACGGCAGGTATGACGGTAGATGACGCTGATGCGCTGCGCGATAGGGTTTATGAAATAATGGATCAGAAATTACAGTCAGTATCATGATAATCGATAAAGAAACAGTAGAAAAAGTAGCTAACCTTGCCCGCCTTGAACTGGCAGCAGATGAAAAGGAAGGGATGATTAAGGATATGAACAAGATACTTGATTTTATGGCTAAGCTGAATGAGATAGATACGTCTGGCGTAGAGCCGCTGATCTACATGACCGATGAGGTTAACGTTTTACGTGATGATGTTGTAAAACAACAGATAACTACAGAAGATGGCTTGAAAAATTCACCTAAGCATACGAATGAGTATTTTTTAGTGCCTAAAGTGATAGAGAAATAGTTGAAAGTTTAAAGTGAAAAGTTAAGCATGATATTTACTTTAAACTTTTCACTTTAAACTTTCAACTCCCCTGTAACAAAACCATCATACCCTTAGTCCAATAAACAAAAACGCATGGAGCCATTAATCACCATTAAAGATATCGGACGAAAATATGTAATAGGCACGGAAACCATTCACGCGCTTAAATCGGTTTCGCTAACGATTAATAAAGGAGAATTTGTGGCTTTGATGGGGCCCTCCGGTTCGGGAAAATCAACCCTGATGAACATTTTGGGCTGTTTGGATACCCCGAGCAAAGGCGAATATATCCTAAACGGCATCAACGTAAGTCATATGACTGAAAATGACCTGGCTGAAGTGCGTAATTCAGAGATTGGTTTCGTTTTTCAAACATTTAACCTTTTGCCTCGTAATACCGCCTTAGAAAATGTAGCATTACCATTGGTATACGCAGGAATAAGCCGGGATGCAAGGCTTGACAGGGCGCAAAAATCCCTGGAAAATGTAGGCCTTGGCAATCGTATAACGCATAAGCCTAATGAGCTTTCGGGCGGACAAAGGCAACGTGTTGCTGTGGCAAGGGCGCTGATCAATAATCCATCTATTATATTGGCTGATGAGCCAACGGGTAACCTGGATACCAAAACTTCCATTGAGATAATGGGATTGATAGAGGATATCCACGACAAAGGCAACACCATCATCTTGGTAACTCACGAAGAGGATATTGCCCAGCACGCACACCGTATTGTACGCATGCGCGATGGCCTGGTGGAAAAAGATTATTTAAATACCGATATCCACAAAGTGGATAGGAGCACGATCAAAGTTTAACACAAATTTGCGATACGCTTAATAAATTCGGCAAGGTGAACTGATTTTTCTGCTGAGATTGAATTCGGGTGTCCAATCAGCAATGAATGCTCATTGATCTCAATAATAAAATCATCCGACCTGGTATCCATAACGGCGTTCCTAAAATTGCGGTTCATACCTGCAACTGCTTTTTGATGGTTATTAGCCAAAACATAAAAAGTGTCACTAAACGCCTTGTCCTCCGCAAAATCAATTTCTACAGGGTGAACCAGCTCTGTAATTTTATCAGCTAATGTTTCCCTGCGGATCAATACCCGGCCAAAATCTTGTTTTAGATAGGCAACTGCCCAAATTTGGTAGTCAGTACTGTTTGCTTTATCACTTAAACTGTTGTGGTTACTTTCAACAAACAGGATGTAACAATCATTTTTGCATCCCTTGATCACAAACGATCCTCTGACTTTAATGTCGCTATAAGATCTGAATGATTCAAAATCATCTAAATGGAAGTCAATATTACCTGTGGATTGAATGCTGAATTGCGCATCGAGTTTAGTATAAGTCTGATAAAAATCATCAAACTGGCTTACGGTTAATCCTACAGTATCAAAAGGAAAAAAATCCATTAAGAACTAACTTTCGTGATGATATAACTCACCGGCTTTATCCGCAGATAATTTAATTCCTTTTATCATTGCCGAACTAAAACCATTGTGTTCCATCTCATTCAAGCCGGCAATAGTACAGCCACTTGGCGAAGTAACCTTATCTATTTCCTGTTCCGGGTGCGATGCCAATTGCAGGATCAGGTCGGCAGCCCCCTTGGCAGTTTGAGCAGCCATTTTAAGCGCATCTGCGGAGTGAAACCCAATCTCTGTTCCGCCTTGTGACGCAGCACGTATAGAGCGTAAAAAGAATGCGATACCACAGGCGCAAAGCGCGGTTGCCGATGTCATTAATTCTTCGTTTATCTGGATGCTTACACCAACCGTATCGAATAAAGATTTTACCAGGTTAATATTTTTGTTACTGCCGTTATCCGTAGCAATACATGTCATGGAGTGGCCTATGGCGATAGCCGTATTAGGCATAGCGCGAATAACCTGCACATTGATATCCAGTTGTTTCCTGATATCGGCACAGGTAACGCCAGATATCACCGAAACAAGCAATTGTTTCTCCGATTTTATGGCGGGTTTTATTTCATCAAGCAATTTATTTAGTTGCTGTGGCAATACAGCCAATACCACTATATCGGCACGTTTAACGGCTTTAATGTTGTTATCGGTAACATAATAGCCTTCATCAACCAGTAATGATAATGATGCTATATTTCTTCGGGTAAGCATGATCTGATGCGGTTTGCATATCCCTCCCTTTACCAATCCCTTAGCTAATGATAAGCCAATGTTTCCGCTGCCGATTATGGCAATATTTTGTTGTGAATTCATGCATTTTTACTTAAACGGGTCCCAAATGAGCTATTGTGTTTTAATTTTCCAAGTTTATCGGCATGGCCAATAATAACCGAGCTTACACCGCAATTAATGGCAGTAAAAGCGTTATCCAGCTTTGGCAGCATCCCGCTGTGGATTATTTTTTGTTGTTTTAATTCTTCGTAATAAACCGGGTCAATTTCCTTTATTAAAGATGTTTCATCATTAATATCCTTTAGCACCCCCTGCTTTTCAAAACAGTATATCAGTGTGGTATCAAAGAGTTTTGCTAATGATACCGCTAATGCCGATGCAATAGTATCTGCATTGGTGTTTAATAATTGCCCGTCACCATCATGTGTCACTGCACAAAAAACCGGGGTGAAGCCAGCTTCCATCAACCGTTTTATACCTTCGGCATCAACCGATTTATCATCAATATCACCTACAAAACCATAGTCAATCGTTTTTACCGGTCGTTTTTTTGTACGTATAAAATTCCCGTCGGCACCTGTAAGCCCAATGGCATTATTGCCGAATTTTTGAAGCTGTGCTACTATATTTTTATTAATGAGGCCACCGTAAACCATGGTTACTATTCGTAAAGTCTCAATATCAGTTATACGCCTGCCATCTACCATTTTAGCTTCGATTCCTAATGTCTCCGACAGCTGTGTGGCTACCTTACCACCACCATGTACCAATATTTTAAACCCATCCAGTGCTGTAAAATCTTTCAGGAATTTATGCAGGTTCTCTGAATTGTCGATAACGTTCCCGCCAATTTTAATGATATGTAAAGCGTTTTCCTTTTTACTTTTATCCATAACTCACCAAATACCTGTACGAATGTATAAGTACTTTCGCTACTGTTTAGCTAAAAAATCGTTAATTATTTTAAAATCCTTTTCAGGTTCCTCAACCTGTGGGTTATGCCCCGAATGCTCGAACATTACAAACTCGGCCTGCGGGCAATATTCCTTAAATTTTAAAGCCATCCACGGCACTGCAACACGATCATATCGGCCTGTTTCTATTAAAACAGGCATTTTTAGGTCTTTAAGCTGTTTGCGGTAATCAAACGTGCCAATATCGCTTCCTACAATAAAATCTCCATCTTTACCAACCATTTGATAGTAAAGCTTAGCATTGTTTGGGTTAGGATAAGGCCCATGCTTACGATACATTTTAACTATTTGATTAGAAGTATCTCCATGATATTCAAACTTTTCAGGGTTGCAGGCGTATAGAAAACCGTATGGAACCTCTCCATAAATCTTTTGGTGCTCCGGGTCACTTGATATTGCTCCTGCATTGCGTATTTTCATTAACTGATCCCAGATTTCAGGATAATTTGTTTTTATTTCGCGGTTACTGTTATCATCATTTTCCTGCCACATTAAAAAGCTGTGGAAGGTATCCGCCAAAATTAAATGACTTAAATGCGATGGATATTTTAAGGCGTACCCTTGTGCCACAACTCCGCCATATGAATGGCCCAGCAGGGTGATCTTATCCAGTTTTAAGGCTATACGCAGTGCCTCGATATCATCAATATCGCGTGCTAGGGTATATTCACTTACATTTTTTGCCGTGTCGGATTTACCTCTGCCAAAGGCATCAAAGTAAATTAACTGGTGATGATTTTCTGCCAATGGATCAAAGGCGCGGT
Source organism: Mucilaginibacter sp. (assembly GCF_965225845.1). GTDB lineage: Bacteria > Bacteroidota > Bacteroidia > Sphingobacteriales > Sphingobacteriaceae > Mucilaginibacter. Next base: position 1,909,327 of record NZ_CBDDBL010000002.1, on the reverse strand, counting down.
AGCCTAAATGGTTTCCACCCGGCCCTCCCGGAATGAAAATTATCGGATCGCCTTCGCCTACAACTACTACCCAAAGTTTGGCGCCATTTACGGTTACAAATTTGCCGTCTGTCCAGCTGTCAACCTTTTTTACTTGGGCTTGTGATGCTGAAAAATTTAATATTATACAGATAAAAAGAGCTATTTTTTTCATTTATTAGCGCTGTTGCGGTTAAAAATAATGATTTGTTCTCAATAATTATTAAAATTTAATCACTTTATAGCAAATATTAACATAATATTACCTAAAAATGAAGTGTTAGCCGTTAATTTAGTATTAATATCATATTTAATGATAAATCTATATCTAATTACTTCATATTTTTTATCGAAAATTATCTTATGATACTTTAAAATTAGCTTATTTAAAATTTGGAAATAATTAGCTTTTGTAACCGATACGTCATTCTAACTGCTAAGCGATTCCTTTATCATATTATTTAAAACACAAACGGTAATTTTATTGCTTATACTACATTATGGACACACCAAATAAAACGGTACCCCGCGTTGTAATAATAGGCGGGGGATTTGGCGGAATACAACTTGCTAAAAACCTTAAAAATGCTCCTGTAAAGGTGTTAATGCTTGATAAACATAATTACCACACTTTTCAACCATTACTTTACCAGGTTGCTATGGGCGCTATCCCGGCTGATTCCATAGGTTTTCCAATCAGGAGAATATTTACTAAACAGGATAATTTCAGGTTCTTTTTGGCTGATGTACAAAAGGTTAATCCTGAAAGCAATACGGTAAGTACAGATATTGGGGAGATAACCTATGATTATCTGGTAATTGCCACAGGCTCTAATACCAATTTCTTCGGTAATAAAGAGATTGAGCATTTCGCCATGCCGATGAAGAATATACCGGAGGCGCTGAACTTGAGAAGCTTAATTTTACAGAATCTTGAAAAAGCACTGGTTACTAAAACTTACAATGAGCGTGAAGCCTTAATGACCTTTGTAGTGGTGGGCGGCGGACCTACCGGTGTTGAACTTTCGGGCGCATTAGCCGAAATGCGGCAGCTGATATTAATGAAGGATTATCATGGCTTGAAAAAACAGCACATGAAAGTGTACCTGGTTGAAGGAAAGGATCGGTTGCTTGCTGCCATGACCCCAAAAGCATCACAAAAGGCAAAGGAGTTTTTAGAGAAAGGCGAAGTAACCATATATAATGGCGTGCATGTGCAAAGCTATGATGGCTATGAACTGAAGATAGATGATGGTAAAGTTATCCATACTAAAAATGTGTTTTGGGCTGCCGGCGTTAAAGGCGAACTGATCGACGGTATCCCGCAGGAAAACATTGCGAAAGGGGGCCGTATCTTAACCGATAATATCAGTCGTGTAAATGGTTATGAGAATATTTTTGCCATTGGCGATGTTGCTGCGATGATCACACAGGATATGCCTAACGGGCTACCGGGAGTAGCTCCGGCCGCAATGCAGCAAGGGCAGCACCTGGCGAAAAATATTGTCCACCTGATAAAAGGCGAACCAACAGTGCCTTTTAAATACTTTGATAAAGGATCATTAGCTACTATCGGACGCAACAAGGCAGTAGCCGATCTGGGGATGTTTCATTTCCAGGGATTTTTTGCATGGTTGCTTTGGGGATTTGTGCATATACTCACATTGGCCGGCTTTAGTAATAAGCTAAGTGTGTTTTTAACCTGGATCCTGAACTATTTTAACAGGAACAGCGACAACAGGTTAGTGGTAAGATATTTTAACACCGAAACGATGATGACTGAGCCGGACGCGAAGTGATCATGTATAATGCCGAAGCGGCAATAATTGATAATCCTATGGATCTGTTTTTAATTATAGCCCTTTTGGTAATTGTAAGCGCTATCTATTCTTATATCAATGCCCGGTTTATTCGCCTGCCGGGGACTATCGGCATAATCACTATTGCGGTAATTGTATCTGTGATCACGCTTATAGTAGATAAAGCCGACCCGTATGTCGCACGATATTTAACACTGCTGGCTAAAAATATCGACTTTTCTAAAGTGGTGTTGGATATTATGCTGGCTTTCCTGTTATTTGCCGGGGCGCTAAATGTAGATACCAAGAAGTTGCGCCGGGAAATGTTCCCTGTTATGGTGTTAAGCACTATTGGCGTTATAATTTCAACCGCTGTATTTGGGTTGATGTTTCATTATGTTGGTTTATTGTTTAATATTCATGTAAACCTTATCTACTGCTTTTTATTCGGTGCCTTAATTTCGCCTACAGACCCGGTTGCCGTGGGCGCGGTTATTAAGGGGTCCAAGTTACCTACGCATTTGGAAACCATTATCACCGGGGAATCTCTATTTAATGATGGGGTAGGGCTGGTACTATTTATCACCCTGCTCGAAATAACCCGGACAGGTGCTGATAATATCGACATTGGCAAAACAGCTTTATTATTTGTTAGAGAAGTATTTGGCGGTATCGCATTGGGTGTACTGATGGGTTTCCTGGCGTTTCGTTTAATGCGCTCAATAACTGATTTTCAAACAATCGTTTTGGTGTCGCTGGCATTGGTAATGAGTATATCTATTATTTGTATCTACGCTGGTTTATCGGTGCCGTTGGCTGTTGTTGCTGCCGGATTGTTTATGGGAAATCGCTCCATTAATTCAAATAGTAAGCAACATACCCACGAGGCACTCGAAAATTTCTGGAAGCTGATTGATGAAATGCTAAATACAGTGCTATTTGTAATGCTCGGTTTACAAGTGATCAATCTTTCCTTTATTACGGGTTATTTAGAGACAGGCGCGCTTGCTATTATATTAATGCTGATTGCCAGGTGGATAAGCATCACCATACCATCAACCTTTTTGAGGCGTACGTTACAAATAAACTACAGTAACGTAAATATTTTAACCTGGGCTGGTTTACGTGGTGGCATTTCGATAGCCCTGGCACTTTCGTTGCCACACTCCGCATACCGCGAAATTATTTTGGCTGGTAGCTACTTCGTGGTTATCTTTTCGATTGTAGTGCAGGGGCTCACCTTAAACAAGGTAATTAACTTTTCATTCAGGGATAAAGAAGTTTAGTGCTTTTTTAATGAAGCCATGTATTTAGCAATCTCCCGCTCACTTTCAAACGGGCTTTTACTTAAGGAGTGGATGATATTTTCCTTCTCAACCCCGCTACGGTTTTGGCTGAGTTTACTTTTGGCTTGTAAGTCGGTCACAACAATTTCAAATCCAACAATACCTTTAATCATTTTAGATTTGAACTCCTGGGGTAGTTTTTTCCATTGTTTGAAGTATTCGGGCTCGTAGGTATTAATCGTATGCTTCAATAAGCTCAGATTTTCGTCCTCCGTTTCTAATAAGCGGGCTTTGCCATAGGCATGTACAGCAATATAATTCCAGGTGGGCACCTCAGCTTCCTTAGGATAATTCTTTGGAGATATGTAAGCGTGTGGCTCGGTGAAAATTACAAGATTAGCAATGCCGTCCACATCCAAAGCTTGTGGGTTTGCTTTAGCAAAGTGTGATGAGATCATAACCTGATTATCTTTTTCCTCTATTAAAAATGGCAAATGCGTTGCGACAGGTAAATTATCGACAGAAGTTATGACCGTTCCAAAACTATACTTCCGCATAAAGCTGATAACCTCATTCTTATCCGGGAAAGCATTGAATTTTGGTATATACATTTTACAGTGATTCCAGCATTTGTTTCAAAACAGCCTGGGCAGCCCATACACGGTTACCCGCTTCAGGCACTACAATAGATGATGGCCCGTCCAATATTTCATCAGACAATTCCAAATTACGGCGAACAGGTAAACAGTGCATTACTTTTGCATCATTGGTGATCTTCAATTTTTCATTGGTCAGCATCCAATCCTCGTTACCGGGCAATACTTTACCATAAGGCTCAAAAGCCGACCAGTTTTTTACATAGATAAAGTCAGCATCAGCCAAAGCTTCATCCTGGTTATGGGTAATTGTAGCGCCTTGAGTAAAATCGGTACTCAATTCGTAACCTTTTGGATGAGTGATGGTAAAATCAACATCAGCTTTACACATCCATTCCGCAAAGGAATTTGGAACGGCTTGAGGCAATGGTTTTATATGCGGCGCCCAGATTAATACCACTTTAGGGCGGGGTTTTGTTTTTAACTCGGTGATCGTCACCAAGTCAGCCAAACTTTGTAATGGGTGACGGGTTGCTGATTCCAAACTCACAACCGGCACACCACAATATTTAACAAATTTGTTAAATATTTCTTCGTTATAATCCTCGTCACGATTTTTTAATCCCGGAAAAGAGCGCACCCCTATAATATCAACATATTGTCCTAATACAGCCGCAGCTTCACGAATGTGTTCTACAGATGTGCCATTCATCACAACACCATCCTGTAATTCCAATGCCCAGCCTTCTTTATCCATGTTCAGCACCATTACATTCATGCCTAAATTCAAGGCGGCTTTTTGGGTACTCATGCGGGTACGCAAACTTGGGTTTAAAAAAACAAGCCCTAAGGTTTTGTTTTTGCCCAAATGCTGCTGCGAATACGGGTTTTGCTTTAACTGCAAAGCCTCGGCAGCAAGTGCATTAATATCAGTTACATCATGTACAGAAGTGAAAAGTTTCATAGGCTAATGGCCTTCTCCGTTTAGGAAGAAGGGACTAATTGTTGATTTAATACAGTTGTAAATGCTTCTAAAAACCTGTCGGCGTAGGCTTTGGTTAAGTTTAATGCCGGTAAAAGCCTGATTACGTTTGGCTTGGCCTCACCAGTGAAAATATGGTGTTTGAAAAGTAGATCCTTGCGTACATTTGAAAGCTCGGCAGGTAACTCAATGCCGATCATCAAACCACGGCCGCGAACCTCTTTAACCTGCGGAAATTTCCTTAATTCAGTGATCAGGTATTCACCAACTTCAGCAGCATTTTGCATCAGGTTGTTTTGCTCAATTTCTTCCAACACCGCTAATCCCGCGGCGCAAGCTAAATGGTTACCACCAAACGTAGTACCCAACATGCCATAAGCCGGTTGAATTTTAGGCGAAATAATGATCCCGCCAACAGGGAAACCATTACCCATACCTTTAGCCATGCTGTAGATATCGGCGTTAACGCCTGCAAAATCATGCGAAAAGAATTTGCCGGTACGGCCGTAACCGCATTGAACAGAATCTGCAATAAATACCGCGTTATATTGGTCGCAAAGCGAACGGATCTTTTGTAAGAAACTTGCGCTGGCAACTTGTATACCCCCAACACCTTGAATACCTTCAATAATTACCGATGAGATTTCATTTTTAGCGAAAGCTTGCTCCAAAGCAGCTTCATCCTGCCAGGGAACAAAAATTACATTGTCCGTTTCATTAACAGGTGCTACAATCTTAGGGTTATCAGTAACAGCAACAGCTAATGAAGTACGGCCGTGAAAAGCATTTCTGAAAGCAATAACTTTCTTTTTTCCATTGTAAAACGATGCAAGTTTAAGCGCATTTTCATTTGCTTCAGCACCAGAATTACACAGGAACAACTGGTAATCCTCTTTGCCGGAAACTTTGCCTAATTTTTCAGCCAGTTCCTTTTGCAAAGGGATCTCGATAGAGTTAGAGTAGAAACCTATTTGATGTAACTGATCCTCCAATCGCTTAACATATCGCGGGTTGGTATGCCCGATAGAAATTACAGCGTGGCCGCCATAAAGATCAAGATACTCTGTTCCCTTGTCGTCATAAACAAGGCTGCCAACACCTTTTACAATGTTGATGGGATTGATTGGATAAACGTCAAATAGCTTCATATTAGTTGAAAGTTAAAAGGCTGTAGCCTTTAGTTTTAGTCCGGTAGTTTCTTCCAGTCCAAACAGCAAGTTCATGTTCTGAACTGCCTGGCCTGAAGCGCCTTTGGTCAAATTGTCAATTATGCTTGTGATCAATAGTTTTTTACCCAATTTTTGTACCTGTATAAAGCACTTATTGGTATTCACAACTTGTTTAAGGTCGATATTACGTTTGGTCACATGTGTAAACGGGTGGGCTGCGTAATAATTTTCGTAAAGTTTAAATGCTTCATCGCCGCTTAATTCGATATCTAAATAAATTGATGCGATAATGCCACGGGTATAATCACCACGGTAAGGGACAAAGTTCAATGTCTGCCCAAAATCAGGTTGCAGTTGATTTAACGATTGCCCGATCTCGCCCAAATGCTGGTGATCGAATGCTTTGTAGATCGACAAATTATCGTTTCTCCAGGTGAAATGCGTGGTAGCTGACGGGCTTTGCCCTGCACCTGTTGAACCAGTTGTCGCGGTGATGTGTACCTCGCTGTTCAAGTTGTTGCTTGCAGCTAAAGGTAGTAGCCCCAATTGCAAACAAGTAGCAAAGCAACCAGGATTAGCAACGTTTTGAGCTGATTTTATGGCTTCGCGATTTAACTCCGGTAACCCGTAGATAAAATCTTTATTTTTTACTTTTGAATTTTGACTTAATCGAAAATCCTGGCTCAGATCAATGATTTTGATTTTATCAGGTATCTCATTCTCAGCCAAAAACTTCTTTGCGTCACCATGGCCAACGCATAAGAACAATACATCAATATCGTGCGAAATCTTACCGCTGAATTGCAGATCCGTATCGCCGAACAAATCGGTGTGAACCTCGTAAATATAGTTGCCGGTATTGCTTTTGCTGTTTACAAAAGCAACATCAACATTTGGATGATTTACCAGTATCCGCAGCATTTCGCCGCCGGTATACCCTGCACCTCCAATTATTCCGGCTTTGATTTTATTCAATGTTGATCCTGTCATTTTTTGCTGAAGGTGTTGAATATAAAATGAATTCTAAATCGCTGTTTTCCTTGTTACTGATGAAATGCTTCTGACCCGGCTTGATCTCTATTCCCTGCTCCGGTTTCAAAATGCTTTCAACGCCATCAATAGTAAAGTTTGCCTTACCTTTCAGGATAAAAAACACCTGTGAGGCTTTATCGTGATAATGCAGTTGTTCAGCAGTATCAGGCGGCATCAATTCTTGTTTTACTGATAGGGCATCAGTGTCAATAAAATTCCATCCATAGCAATCATCACCCCATTTATAATGGCTCAAGCATTCGCTTTTTGAAAAAACGGGGTTGTCCATATTATTCGTGATTATTTACTTTATGATAGATCATCACCTGGTTACCGAATATTTTCGAGAAACCTTTTACATCCTCACCACTCCACGAATTATTCATTTCGCCATAAGTGCCAAATTTGTTCGACATCAAGTCATGGTCTGATTCAATACCAACAACCTGGAATCGGTAGGGATTTAATTGAACAAACACTTTACCGCTGACATTTTGCTGTGTATCATTCAAAAAGGCTTCAATATTGCGCATGATCGGGTCATGGAATTGGCCTTCATGCAGCCAGTTGCCATAGAAAGAAGATAACTGATCTTTCCATGATAACTGCCATTTGGTTAACACATGTTTCTCTAAAGTATGATGTGCTTTGATGATTACCATTGGCGCAGCGGCTTCAAAACCAACGCGGCCTTTAATACCGATGATGGTATCACCGACGTGTATATCGCGACCGATACCATAAGGCCCTGCAATAGCTTGTAATGCCTGTATTGCTTTTGTCGGGTGATCATATTTCTCGCCGTCAATAGCGATTAAAGCACCTTGCTTGAATTCAAGTTCGATATTGCGGGTTTCTGTTTCGCTAACTTGAGTTGGCCAGGCATCTTCAGGTAAACCTAAGTTCGAGGTTAACGTTTCCTTGCCACCAACTGAAGTACCCCATATACCTTTGTTGATCGAATATTTATTTTTTTCGAAGTTCATTTCAACACCATGATCTTTCAGGTATTGGATCTCTGCTTCGCGGCTTAATTTCAAATCACGGATGGGAGTGATGATCTGTACATCCGGTACCAGGATGTTAAATATCATATCAAAACGCACCTGGTCGTTACCGGCACCGGTGCTACCGTGTGCAACTGCCTCAGCACCTATTTCCTTAGCGTAGTTTGCGATAGCTGTAGCCTGGCTAACTCGCTCAGCGCTTACCGAAAGCGGATAGGTGTTGTTTTTTAACACATTACCATATATCAGGTACTTAACACAGGTATTGTAAAAATTCTTAGTTTCATCAACCACATGGTGCGATGTGACACCCATTTTGTAGGCGCGTTCTTCAACGGCTTTCAATTCCTCATCACTAAAACCACCGGTGTTTACAATAACCGAATGTACTTCGTAACCAAGGTCCTGGGTTAAATATATGCAGCAAAATGAGGTATCTAAACCGCCGCTATATGCTAATACTACTTTTTTCTTCATGAGTGTATATGTTGTGAAACTTATTATTCGTGATGGATGGTTTTTTTGATTGCATTTTCTATACGCTCAAGCAGGGTAGCTTTATGCGTGATCTTCTTCATCTTGTCCTCGTATTCCTTAATTTTTTCAGCAGGATCAAAAAGCATGGCCGTACACATGCAATTTTTACGCTCCTTGCTGGTTAAAATATCGTAGTTAACGCAGCTGCGGCAGCCTTTCCAAAAATCTTCGTCCTGGGTAAGTTCTGAATAAGTAACAGGTTCGTAGCCTAATTCAGAGTTTATCTTCATAACCGCAAGCCCGGTTGTCAAACCAAACAGCTTAGCTTCAGGATATTTTGTGCGCGATAACTCGAATATTTTATGCTTGATGGCTTTTGCCAAGCCCACTTTTCTGAATTGCGGATTAACGATCAATCCCGAATTAGCTACGAAATCGCCGTGGCTCCAGGTTTCAATATAACAGAAACCTGCCCAGGTGCCGTCTTTATGCAGGGCGATAACGGCTTTGCCTTCCAGCATTTTATCAGCAACATACTCCGGTGAGCGTTGTGCTATACCGGTACCGCGTGCTTTGGCCGATTCCGCCATTTCATCGCAGATCTGCTGGGCATAATCAACGTGAAGTGCAGTAGCAACCAGTATGTCAAAATCTTGTATAGTCATTATAGTAAAAAGATTACCTTAAAATTAATGGCCGCAGGGCCGTAATTATTAAATGGTTTTTGGGGGAAGAAGTTTAGTTTAAACTTCATTTTTGGGGTTGGATGAATAAATTAAACCCGTGGCATAAAAAGCCTTCGTCGTGATGGAGAAACGAAAGTGGTACTCAAAGCAGCGGTAACCGGCGCAAATTTTGCCTGGGCTACTAACTTATTTATGCTTTGGTGGATCATTTTTTATACTTTTTTAATTTACTGCAAAAGTTTACATTAATTTTTATTTATGCAAGTAAAAAATGCTTTTAAATCATTTAGCCACATTTTAATTACATCAACCTGATTTATCTTTATAAAATGTATAAACGCATAACTATATTGACCTTAATTATGGATAAAGCTTCACAGGAATTCTTTAATAAACTAAGGAAACAACATTTCCCTGCTGGGCGTAATTATTTGGATGCGCACTTAACGCTATTCCATAATTTGCCAGATGAGCCTGAAATAATTAACCATGTTAAATTTACCTGCGCCAATACCAACAAGTTTGTCACAAATACAACCGAAATAGTGTCTATAGGTAATGGCGTTGCTTATAAAATTATCAGTCCTGAATTACAGTTAATTCACAAGCATTTGCAGCAACAGTTTGCTCAGTGGCTAATACCGCAGGATAAGCAAAAATTGTGGCCTCACATTACTATCCAGAATAAAACAAATGCGGATACCGCGAATCAGTTAATTAAAGCGCTAACTACAAATTTTCAGCCATTTATCATTGAAGCCCTTGGATTAAAGCTTTGGGAATATAAAGGCGGCCCCTGGGAATTTATAGATGAGTTTTATTTTCAGCATTAAGCCTTTTTTTTACAATATCACCAATGATCATATCTGCATGTACACGCGAGTTTTCAATAAACCACAAGTGTGTATCAAGCCCACCTACAACTACGCCGGCTAAATACATGCCGGGCATATTGCTTTCCATGGTATCGGGATTATATTTAGGGATAAATTTATCTTCGGATAATTCAATACCCATCTTTTCAAGGAAAATAAAATTGGGCTTGTAGCCGGTCATTGCCATTACAAAATCATTGGGGATGGTGACGGTACCTTCAGGCGTTTCAATGTCGACCTCATACTCCCGAACTTCTTTTAAGTTAGCGTTGAAATAAGCCTTTATACTGCCTTCTTTTATCCGATTAATGATATCCGGCCTTACCCAATATTTAACCCTGCTGCTGATCTCGTCACCGCGTACAACCAAAGTTACATCCGCGCCTTTGCGGTATGTTTCCAGGGCGACATCAATTGCGGAGTTGCTCGAGCCAACTACTACCACTTTTTGCATGGCATAATAATGAGGATCCTGATAATAGTGCTTTACTTTTGGCAGATGTTCGCCGGGGATGTTCAGGTTAACTGATATATCATAAAAACCAGTTGAGATTATCACATTTTTCGCCTCGTAAGTAGCTTTGGTTGAAGTGATGTGATAACCGTCTTCAGTCTTCACAATCCCGGTAATCTCCTCAAATAAATTGATAGGCAAATTCCTTGATACAGCAACCCTGCGATAATATTCCAGGGCTTCAGCACGTACCGGTTTATTGTTGATGGTGACAAAGGGTATCCCGCCAATCTCCAGTTTCTCTGAAGTTGAGAAAAAGGTCATGGTTGATGGGTAGTTATACAATGAGTTAACTAGGCACCCTTTTTCCACGATAAAGAAACTAAGTCCTGCCCTTTGCGCTTCCAGTCCGCAAGCTAATCCAATGGGGCCACCGCCTATTATGAGTATATCGAGCATTGTATCTTCTAAAACAAAATTAATAAATATTAAATGGCGAAATTAACCTATTTGACACTAAAGCCGATACTGCTTAATGTTTATACTGTAAAATTACGGCGAGAATAAGAGGAAACAAAAAAGGGATAAGCTACTTTTATCGCGCCGCTCAACTCTCTACCCTTGCTGCGTTCCCACCCTGGGGGAGTTCAAGAGGAGCTGGCCGTAAAAGACTTATCCCGCCGCAAATATAGAAAAAGGGTTTGTTAGGAGTTAATAAATTGTTAAAATTGGGATAAGCTATTGATTTACATTTAAGTAAAATCAAATATTAACGGTTAATACATCAAAATAGACTGGTCTGCTGGTCATCAACATCCTTAATTACCTTGCTTTCCTTCGTTTTTTTTACCTGCATCATGTAATTATAGTCGGCATTGCCTCTAAATCTAATTTCTTTAAAAGGCTCCCAATGTTTGCTGCCGGCAAACGTTTCACGTTGCAGTATAGTGAGACGGTCGATTTCAAATTCATCATCCCAATGCCTGTCCTTAAACTTGGGCCAAAGCTTTTTGGCAAGTGCATTGGGTACCTGCCGGGCGATGGTAATATGCGGCACGGCTTTCTTCTCGTTAAGGCTTTTTCTTATCCGCTTAAACCAGTCCTCCATTTCTGTTGTGGATTTGATGGCGGCGTATATTGTTGTAAAGTTAGTTGGTAGAAAAATAGCGAAGTTATTGATCTGTAAAATCATTGGCTCTATCAACGATAATTCCTTTTCCAATTGCGCGAACAGCGGCTCCGTCCAAAATGGTTTTTGGCGGCGTAATGCTTTCAGGGTGATATGCGCTTTACCGTGCATCCCTTCAAAATCGCCAATGAGCCTTGCGCTTGCCTGTTTAAACTTTTTTACCTGATCGCCAATGTTTTTGGGTGGCGATAGGATGATCAAATAATCTTTATAGCCTGTCATTTTTTTCTTAATTATCAAATCGAAATTGCTAAAATAATTAGTAATTTAAGAAATAAAATCCTATATTTGTATAATGTCATCCAAGCGATATATCGTCCATATCGATCTCGATTCCTTTTTTGTTTCGGTTGAGCGGTTGTTCGACCCGTCGCTGATTGGCAAGCCGGTAATTATCGGTGGTTCTGCAGATCGCGGAGTGGTGGCGTCCTGCAGTTACGAAACCCGGAAGTTCGGCGTGCATTCGGCAATGCCTACGCGGCAGGCGTTGAAGTTATGCCCGGATGCGATTGTAATTCATGGTAATCATGGCCGGTATTCGGAGGCATCGGCGCAGGTAACCAAAATTATTGATGATATGGTTCCGCTTTATCAGAAATCATCAGTAGATGAGTTTTATATCGACTTAACCGGCACCGACCGTTTTTTTGATCCATACCAATTGGCAACAGATCTGCGCCAGCGTATCATTAAGGAAACTAAACTGCCAATTTCATTCGGAATGGCATCCGGTAAAACCATTGCCAAAATGGCTACCAATAAAGCCAAGCCAAACGGGCAGCTATTTGTGCCACATGGATCTGAAATGGAATTTTTAGCGCCGTTAAACATTTCAAAGATCCCGGGACTAGGTGAAAGTACAGCGGCTAAATTGTATCAATATGGGATTGAAAAAATCGGTGATTTGCAACGGGTTGAAATTCGTTTTTTAGAAACCGTGTTCGGTAAATCGGGCAGGTGGATTTGGGAAAAGGCGAGGGGGATTGATTATAGCGAGATCGTACCGCATTCAGACAGGAAATCCATATCAACCGAGCATACTTTTGATACGAATGTGTCTGATGAGCGTACATTGAATACAATTATTACATCCATGACAGAAGAACTGGCAGGTAAACTTCGGCGGGAAAATAAACTGGCATCCTGCCTGGCTATCAAGATCCGTTACGGTAATTTTGAGACACATACGCAGCAGCAAAAGATACCACTAACCGCGGCAGAACATATCCTGATACCCGGTATAAAAAACCTGCTGAAAAATGCCTGGAATAAACAGCGAGAAATAAGGCTAATCGGAGTAAGGTTAAGCCAGCTGTGTACCGGCAGCTACCAGATCAACCTGTTTGAGGATAACGAAGAGCGCATCCGCCTTTACCAGGCCATGGATAAGATCAACTTTAAATTTGGTGATAAAACCGTATGCCGTGCAGCCGGGATGGAAATTGGTACACGGAATTTTAACCCATTTTTAAAGGATTGATTTTCGCATTAAAATGTCGGTTTGTTTATCGTTGCCTAACATAAAATCATGGCTGCCAAAAGGTTCTAAGCCGTTTTTTTCATAAAACGTTATGGCTTTGTGATTATGTTCCCAAACGCCAAGCCATAGCTGTTTTAGATTATCCTTTCTAGCTATTGAGATGGCGAAATTTAACAATTCTTTACCTATTCGTTTGCCTTGATGATCAACCGAAACATAAATGCGTTCTAACTCTAAAGTGGTCGCATCATTTAAATCTGTTTGCGCCCCGGCAAAATTTATTTTAATATAGCCTGCTAGTTCATCATCCCATAAAGCACAATAAAAAGCTGAATTGGGATTATTCAGTTCAGCCAGCATTTTACTATTGTCAAAAGCTTTTTTGCTATATAATGCTATATCTTCGGGACTATTTAAATGAGAAAAAGAATCTAAGAATGTTTTCCTGCTAAATGATATCAATTTATCAAGATCTGCAATTTCAACTTTTGAAATAGAAAGCATGCCGCTAAATTAACTATTCAAACTGTCCCTGCAAGCGTTCCAGCTTTTCAATAATCAGGTTTAGCTTTTCCTCTTCGTTTTTAAAGATACGTTGTTTATAATAAAAGGTTAAGAACATGATCCATACAAAGGTTAAACCGTAAACTAAGGTTTTATATAAGATGGAAGAGTTGCGCAAAACCTCAACAAAATAGAGGGATAAACCTACACTGATAAGCAATACAAACAGGTAGTAAAACCAACCGGTAGTTTTTGCACGATTTTTTTGATACTCCTTTAAGTCCTGTAAATACTCCGTAGGGTTTAAGGTTGCATCGCGTTTATTCAAGATCCTGTAATTACGGATGATCATAACAGCGTAGAACAGCATGGTTAACAACATGATAGATATGCCTACATATGTCAACCACGATTGAAATACAAAAAAGAATAATATTAAAAATGTTAGTGCCAGTATTCCACTCATAAACACTATTCCCCAGTATAACTGACTGGTGATATTGCGTATCCCTTTTTTAACTTGTCTCAGCACATCGTCAACCGAAAGCTGATCTTGTTTTGGCTGCGCCTGCCAAACCGACATTAAATGATCAAAGTCTTTCATATTGATTATATAATTCTGTCAACCTTTGTTTAATACGATGAATTTTCACCCTCAAATTCCCTTCCGATATCCCCGATACTTCTGCAATTTCAGGGTATGGCACTTCATCAAGTACCAGTGTTATTATAATTCTTTCCGATTCTTCCAGTTTGGAAATACATTTATAAAGCAATGCCACTTGTTCGTTCTTTTCAGAAAATTGTTCGGGCCTTGTTTCTGCTAATTGCGGGGTAAGCTCTTCTTTGCCCTGGCGTTTTTCCGTTCGAAGGTAGGTTAAACAGGTATTTACCGCAATACGGTAGATCCAGGTAGAGATCAACGCTTGGTTGCGGAACTTGTCTAAATTTTGCCAAACTTTTAAAAAGGTTTCTTGTAAAAGGTCATTCGCAGCATCATCATCCCCGGTATAACCATAGCATAAGTGGAATATCTTTTTTGAATTAGCTTCAAATATCTTTTTAAATGCCAGTTCTTTATCGTCCACTTAATAGTTATTGTTTATGTTTAGATGTTATAACGCAATATATGTTACAAAACGTAGTCATGTTTATAAAACCACGAGAATTTTTTTTCGGCTTCTTCCAGCATTGCGTTGAATTCCTGGGTATGGTCATATTGCAAATCTTCGTGAAGTTTGCCGATAATCGCTTTAACTTTTACCACTTGCCTAACCAATATCAAGCGAAGCGGCTTGTAAGAAACCTTTCTGTCAGTATAATTAATGTAGTTATTACAAAAGTTCATCAGCAGGTCGATCTCTGCTTCTTTTGAACCCATAAATTTGATGTACTTACTTAGTAATCGTAATATTTTTCGCATGCTTTTAGCCGCATTATAACTATGCACTGGTAGCTGACTGAACATGAAACCTGCTTCAGCTTTTACTTTATCTAAAAATGCGGTTTCATTATCAGCCTCAAATAATAAATAAGCGATCAGTTCTTTATTTTCTTTTTTATAACGGGCCAGGCGCAGGCATAGTTCAGCAATTTGCTCGGTACGCAAATGTTGAATTTCTTTTTTGATGTCCTGTAATCCGTAGGCGGTTATGCTCATGTTATATATTTTAGCAAAGTAACTAAATTTTGTAGTTTTGCCCCTTCATTAAGGTAAATGCAAAAAAGCAAGATCACGTTATATATTTTCATCGCCCTTGTTTTAGGGGTGACGATAGGTTATATATATAATGTACATGTAATAGGCGACATCAATAGCAAAATTAGTACCGCAGATGCAAATGTTAAAAGCCTTACTGCAAAAATTATTGTTTTAAAAGATACCACAACTGCAGAATACAAAACTTTAAAGAATCAAAAATTACCCCAGGTTGCAATCAGCAACACCAATAACGCAACTCGTGATAGCAAGCTTGAATGGTTTACTATTTTAAGCGATATTTTTTTACGACTGATAAAAATGATCATCGGTCCTTTAGTGTTTTCAACACTGGTAGTTGGCGTTGCTAAACTAGGCGATATCAAATCTGTGGGACGCATTGGTGGTAAAACATTGCTGTGGTTTATCAGTGCATCGTTAATCTCATTATTAATAGGAATGCTATTTGTAAACCTATTTAAGCCAGGCGAAATTATGCATTTGCCTTTACCAGACAGCCATTTAAGCACTGATATTAAACCCACGGGCTTATCATTAAAAGATTTTGTTGGACACGTTTTCCCTCGAAGTTTTTTTGAAGCCATGACCAATAATGAAATGCTGCAAATTATAGTATTCTCCTTATTCTTCGGTGTGGCAACCGCCGCGATAGGCCAAAAAGGCGAAATTATTATTAAGGCAATGGATGCTTTTTCCCACGTGATTTTAAAAGTAACAAGTTATATAATGGTGCTTGCTCCTTTAGCGGTTTTTGGTTCTATAACCGCTGTAGTGGCAAAACAAGGCTTGGGTATTGTATCAACTTATGCTGCTTTTATTGGTGAGTTTTATTTCTCACTGGTACTTTTATGGCTGGTTATCATATTTGCCGGTTTTATTGTATTGAAAAAGCGGATCCTTGCGTTAGTTAATTATGTTAAAGATGCTATGCTGGTAGCACTTGCAACATCTAGCAGCGAGGCAGCATACCCGAAATTATTCTTAGAGCTTGAGCGATTTGGCTGCAATAATAAGATCGTAAGTTTTGTGCTACCCTTAGGTTACTCCTTTAATTTGGATGGCTCAATGATGTATATGACCTTTGCATCTATGTTTTTGGCGCAAGCCTATAACATACACTTAAGTTTTGGACAGCAGATTAGCATGTTGCTTATTTTGATGCTGACAAGCAAGGGTGTGGCGGGAGTTCCAAGAGCATCGTTAGTGGTATTGGCAGTGACCATACCTGTTTTTAATATCCCTGAAGCTGGTATCGCGTTATTATTGGGTATTGACCCTATACTTGATATGGGCCGCTCTGCTACCAACGTTTTGGGCAATGGCATAGCAACCGCTGTTGTTAGCAAATGGGAGGATGAGCTGAGCGAAGATGATCTGTTAATCAATAATAATAATGCGGCATAAAATTAAATTATAAATAGTACTATATATAATGAATAAGACTTTTAAAAAGGTGTTCCTGGGCGTAAGTATAGCATTGCCATTTTTAATATACTGTGTGTATTACTATTCCATGATGATCAGGAATGCGCCTTACAAATTCAGCGAGTTTCAATCCATTAAATTTGAATACGGTACCGATGATAGCCTGGTTAATGTTTGGGATTCAAGAACAGGAGAATTTGATTATTTAACTGAGCATGATTCATTGATTAAAAAGCATATTCACGTTCGTAATGATGATCTTTTGTATCTGCACCGTAAAGCAGCTGAGTTAGGTTTTTGGAACTTCCCGAACAGGGAGATAAACGATTCTTTGAAACTGAAAGGAGTTAAATCCACTCATTACCTGATCCAGTTTAATTATAAGCGTAAAAGCAAAACGGTAATGTTTGATGAAGGCTTTGACGGCGACCCAAAACTTAAAGATGCCAACGAACAAATGATCAGGGAAATACAAAAGGTTTTGGCTGATGAAGAGAATAGGGAAATAAGTTTAAAATAGCTTTTATTTTAAAATATAATCTCCTATATTTGCACCTCGAATTTTAAAACAAATTAATAACAAACAATGTACGCAATAGTAAGTATAGCCGGACAGCAATTTAAGGTTGCAAAAGACCAGCAGATCTTTGTACACAGGTTACAGGGTGATGAAGGCGCTAGTATTGAATTTGACAATGTGTTGTTAGCAGAAAACGAAGGTAGCTTCAAATTAGGTTCTGATTTGAAAAGCGCTAAAGTATCAGCTAAGATCGTGTCTCATTTAAAAGGTGATAAAGTAATTATCTTCAAAAAGAAAAGAAGAAAAGGTTATAAAAAGAAAAACGGTCACCGCCAACAATTCACCAAGATAGAGATCACAGGTATAACATTATAATTAACAGGAGTTGCCTGGCAATTCCATAAAGATATTAAGAAATGGCACACAAAAAAGGGGCCGGTAGTTCAAGAAACGGCCGCGAGTCGCATAGCAAACGCTTAGGTATCAAAATTTTCGGTGGTCAGCCAGCAATCGCGGGTAACATCATCGTTCGTCAGCGTGGTACCAAACACAACCCGGGATTAAACGTAGGTATCGGTCGTGACCATACTTTATTCGCTTTAACCGAAGGTGTTGTAACTTTCAAAAAGAAAGCTGATAACCGTTCATATGTATCAGTATTGCCTTTTGAAGTTGCACCTGTTGCTGAAGTAGCAGCGCCTGCACCAAAAGTAAAAGCTGAGCCTAAAGCAGTAGCAGCACCAGTTGCTGAAGAAGCTCCTGCAGCAGAAGAAGCAGCTCCAAAAAAGAAAGCAGCACCAAAAGCTAAAAAAGCTGATGCCGCCGAAGAAACTGAAGCACCAGCTGCTGAGTAATTAGCAGTTAGTATAAAAATATTAAAGCCCTCATCTGAAAAGATCGGGGCTTTTTTGTTGGGAAAATTTGTTAAGTCTATTTTTGGGGCTTTTGAACAAAAAGAGACTATTAAAATAACAACTATGAGTAAGTTTCTTTTCATTTGTGATGGTAAATGATTTAATCAATCAATATAAAAGCTTAGTAAAACCACACTATCATGTATTTGTTTTTTTAGGTTTTAAACTTACACTCCATCGGACTGATCCCGAATTTTGCTAACTTAAATCGTTATCTACTCAATAATAACCTTCTTCAAATAAAATGTCTTCGCATCAATAACCGGAAGAGTATTACTTACAACGGAAGTTTCTTTTTGATCAAGTATAACGCGCTTTGTGCCTTCTGAAGTAGTTATATCAACGGGCAATGAGATACTGATATTTTGCAAACTGATTGCGTATTGATTAAGCCTTGTTTGTTTTACGTGCACTTCAAGCTTATTGGTCGTCCGCAGGTACATTTCGAACAATGGCTTTAAATCCCGGCCTTCTTGCTGGGTGAAGAACTGCTCTACATCATCGGTACTTACCAGGTTATCATAGGTGTATTTTGGGCTGGTAACAAATTTTTTTAACGCCGGGAAGAACAAACTATCGCCCATCACATAACGCAGCGTGTGCATAAAGAATGCGCCTTTTGTATAGATGTCGCCAATGTAGGCTGATTCTTCATCCAGGTCAGGATGTTGAACGATGGCTGTCGTATTCTCAATGTGAAAAACACTGTTTTGGAACAGCTTATTGTAAGCTTCCTCGCCATCAAACTCCCTGATGTATAAAGCATCGCCATAAGAACATATCCCTTCATGGATCCAATAATCCGCCCAGTCTTTGGCTGTCACTTTGTTTCCCCACCATTCGTGCCCAAATTCGTGGTGCATTAATTCGTCATAATCCTCGCCGCCAACTTTAATGTAACGGAATTTGTTGCCATACGCATTCATGGTTTGATGCTCCATACCGAGATGCGGTGTTTCAACAATGCCTATCTTTTCTTTTACCCAAGGGTATTCACCAAAATACTTTTCCTGCTCATGTATGGTCTTTACAAAAACATCCAGGTGGTGCTGTGCCTTATTTAAATGCTCTTTTAAAACATAAAACTGTATAGGCACAGTATGCCCGGCTACGGTAGTGTAATTGCGTGTTACTACTGCAAAATCACCCACATTGAAAATAATACTGTAATTGTTAATGGTATAATTGGTTTTCCAATAGAAAGTAGACTTATCGCCGTCGGTTTTAACACTTTGTAATAAACCCGGTCCGGCTACAATGAGGCCTTTTGGAACAGTTATAATCATATCCACCCCTTCGTTTGGTTCATCAGATGGGTGATCCTTACAAGGAAAATAAAGTTTACCACCCGCACCTTCAGCAGTTATCGCCATCCATTGGTGTCCGGTTGAATCTCGTGACCAGATAAAGCCGTCATCCCATGGCGGGCGGCGAGCAACATGCGGTTTTCCGCTATAAAATACCAGTATGCTTGCTTTGCCCGCAGGTAGTGTTTTTTTCAGATTGATGGAGATCAGGTTGTTTTTGTATTCAAAAGATTCCGATTTGTTGTTTACCAGCACTTTAGTCACACCTAATGAATCAAGTAAATTAAACAAGAGTACTTTAGTAGGTTGCGCCATGATCACATCAATGGTGGTGTAACCACCGATTGATCTTTGACTGAAATCAACATTCAGGGCAATCGTATAATGCCTGATGTCCATTATGGCTTGTTCCGCAGGTAACTTACCGCCATTGGTTAACGATTGCTGAGCCTTGCCAGCCATAATACTAATGATAAACAATAATACCAGTAACCCTTTTTTCATAAATGGTGATTTAATTTTCCCTTACTAATAAGCCGTCTGCAAAATTTTGCAAATATTGTTTATGCGCTTCGGGAAGATTTATCTTCTCTAATGCCTCAAAGGCTTTATCAGCATACTCCTGCATTGCAGTTTCTGATTGATGGCGGATGTCAAGCGAATTGTAAATATTAGTTATGCCGGCAACCTTTGTAGTATTATCTAAGTTAGTGGCGCTTAAATAGGCATTCAATTCAATTGCCTGCTCGCCTTCGGCCAGTTCCAATGCTTTAATAAGCAGGTAGGTTTTTTTGTTGGAAATGATATCCCCGCCCACTTGCTTGCCAAATTTTTCGGGATCACCATACACATCTAAAATATCATCCTGAAGCTGAAAAGCGATACCTAACTGTACGCCAAAATCATTAAGCAAATCCGCATCGGTTTGTGAAGCTCCGCCGATCAGTGCGCCTATTTTTAAAGCCCCACCTAATACTACTGCGGTTTTTAGGCGGATCATGTTAATGTATTCCTCGATATCTACAACGCTCCGGGTTTCAAATTCCATGTCGATCTGCTGTCCTTCGCAAACACCCACCGCAGTATCATTAAAAATATCCAGTATCTGGCGAAGTAAATGATTTTCAACCTTCATCATCAACTTATATCCTTCTATCAGCATCACATCGCCTGACAGGATAGCTACATTTTTATTCCAGCGCTCATGCACGGTAGTTTTGCCACGGCGAAGCGGGGCATTATCCATAATGTCATCATGCATCAAAGTGAAATTGTGAAACACTTCTATAGCCAGGGCGGGAGAGATAGCTTTATTAATATCACCGCCAAAAAGCTCACATGCCATCAGCAGGAGGGCAGGGCGCATGCGCTTGCCCCCTATGGAAAGAATATAGCTAATGGGCTCATAAAGATCACCCGGGTATTCGGGATATGATAATTGGTCGACAGCATTACTGATTATTACCTGCAGATCACTTAATTCGGTCATGTATATATTTGCTGTAATTTAGTCTTGAACCAATGAAAAATCTATCTGTTTTTTAGTCAGGTCGACGTTTTTAACGCGTATCCTTACTTCATCGCCAAGCTGGTAAACTTTCTTTTTGCGTTGACCAATGATGGCGTAATTTTTCTCGTCTAAGGTATAAAAGTCATCCGAAATATCACGTAGGCGAATCATACCTTCGCATTTGTTTTCAATAATCTCTACATACATACCCCATTCAGTAACACCAGAGATAACGCCGCTGAAAATATTGCCAACCTGATCGCGCAGGTATTCAGCCTGTTTGTATTTAACCGAGGCGCGTTCAGCATCCGCGGCTTTCTTTTCCATTTGTGAGCTGTGCTTGCATAATTCCTCATAATGCTCAGCGTTAGCCGATTGCCCGCCATTTAAATAATGAAACAGTAATCGATGTACCATTACATCAGGATAACGGCGGATTGGTGATGTAAAGTGCGTATAATGATCAAATGCCAAGCCATAATGGCTGGATGTTTTAGTTGTGTAAATAGCCTTAGCCATTGAGCGGATAGCTAAATGGGTGAGTACGTTCTGTTCTTTTTTACCTTCCACATCTTCCATCAAAAAGTTAAGGGATTTAGCAGTTTCCTTGTCCGATTTCATATTGATCTTGTAACCGAACCGTTCAGCAAACTTGGCAAAATTCGCTAACGACTCCGGTTTTGGGGAATCATGAGCGCGGTAAACAAAGGTGTATTTATGCTTACCTTTACCTAATTTGCTTACATACTCGGCAACCTTGCGGTTAGCTAACAGCATAAAGTCTTCAATCAATTTATGGGCATCCTTGCGCTCTTTTACGTAAACACCAGTCGGTTTTCCGGATGCATCCAATATGAATTTAACCTCGGTAGTTTCAAAGCTGATAGCGCCGTCTTTAAATTTACGTCCCCGTAAAATGTAGGCCAGCTCATTCAGTTTTAATATTTCATCAACATGGTCCCCAGCTTTAGCTTCAATTATCTCCTGAACTTCTTCATAAGTAAATCGCCTGTCGGAGTGTATAATGGTTTTACCGTACCATTCCGTAATGATATGCGCTTCCTCGTCCATCTCAAAAACAGCCGAGAAGCACAATTTATCCTCTTTAGGCCTCAAAGAACACAATCCATTTGAAAGCCGCTCAGGAAGCATAGGAATAACCCTGTCGACCAAATAAACTGATGTTGCCCTGTCCAGCGCTTCTTTATCTAATGCGGAATCAGGAGTGATATAATGTGATACATCAGCTATGTGAACACCAACTTCGTAATTGCCATTTTCAAGGCGTTTAAATGAGATGGCATCATCAAAATCCTTCGCATCAAAGGGGTCAATGGTAAATGTTAATATGTTTCTAAAATCGCGCCTTCTGGCTATTTCCTGTTCGGTGATGAACTCAGATATCTCTTCGGCTTCATGTTCAACTTCGGCAGGGAAGGATAGGGGGAACCCGTATTCTGCCAGTATCGCATTCATTTCAGTATCGTTCTCACCCTGGTTGCCTAAAACATGCTTAATGCGGCCTATTGGGTTTTTTGCATCGCTTGGCCAATCGGTAATTTCAGCAACCGCTTTAATGCCATTTTTAGCCCCGTTCAACTGATTCATCGGGATAAAAATATCATGCATCATTTTGCGGTCGTCCGGCACGAAAAATGCAAAACGCTCGCTAAGCTTAACTATGCCCGTAAATTCAGTTTTATTACGCTGGATGATCTCAATAACTTCACCTTCCTTATGCTTTCCTTTGCTTTTGGCATAAACATATACTTTAACCCGGTCGCCATTTAAAGCATTGCGCAATTTGCGGGGGGCAACAAAAATATCACTCTCAAACTCATCGTCAGTTACAATAAATGCAGAGCCATCGTTTGTAAGATCAACTTTACCTTCAATAAAGGTTTTAAGTTCCAGTAGCTGAAATTTTCCGGGAGAGAGCTCTTTTAATATACCATTAAAGGCTTCGTCTTTTAATATTTCAAAAATTATCTCGCGCGATTCAGGGTCTCGTACATTTAGTTTTGCAGATACCTGCTTATAATTGAGTGGTGTATTGCCATTTTGTTCAAACACATCAAGCACCATTTGGGTTAATACCAGCTTTACAGAAGAATTACTTTTCTTTTTAGACATTCAGTTAAACTTTGAACACAAAGATAGTTAATAGTGATTAGAGTATTTGTGTTGTATTTAGATAGTAAATTATCAATTGTCAAATATTTTTATTCCGATAGAAAAATAATTTTGGACATGTTATGATGACGATAATTTCTCATTTTATTGTTGCAGAGGTATTTAGTTATTTGGTTTTTGTATTCGGTTTTTTCAAGTCATACTAATTGAAAACTTCTTGAAAAAAAGATTTGCATCACTAATTTAAAATTCTACCTTTGCATTCCCTTTCGGGATGTAGCGTAGCCCGGTATCGCGCCACATTTGGGATGTGGAGGCCGCAGGTTCGAATCCTGCCATCCCGACTTTTAGCGATACCAATCGAAGTCAAAAACCCGTAAATCAATATGATTTGCGGGTTTTTTGTTTGGTTCCTGCCAAAAACGTATTGATATTTTATAACTAAAAGCCAAATTCGGTTTTTATTGGTGGTGCAATGCCCATCTGGTTAGCCCCTTTTACTAATCTTATTCCCGTTTATTTGCCTTTGCCTGCTGCATTTAAATCTAAAGGAAGATAATTCAGCAAGTTTTGCATGTTTCGTAATTCTTCCCTGAACACGCTTGCGCCACAATTTAAAACTGGATAATTTCATCTCCCTGCGCATAAGTGCTATAACTTGCTGTTCAGTAAACCCGAACTGTATTTGAATTGCATCAAACGGCGTACGATCTTCCCAGGCCATTTCAATGATGCGATCTTTATCAATTTTATTTAAAACCGGCGGGTTATTCATCTTGAAATTTCAATCTGTTCTGCAAAACTTTTAAGATCCGCCTTGCTTGTAATGGTTTTCTTTTCATAGTGCTCCAGGTGAAAATTCTCCAGCTTTTGTAAAAGGTATTGCAAGCTGAATTTTTCAGCGGTTGTGAGTTCGCCGGTGATCATTTTACTTACATGGGTCATATCCAAAAATACCTGGTAAAGTAGTTTCTTACCTGCTTCAGTTATAGCAATATGCTTACTCCTTTTATCTTTTATATCGTCCCATTCGTTTACAAGCCCGGCAGCAATTAATCGCCTGATTACTTCGGTACCTGAAGTTTTTTCCTGTAAATTATAGTTGATGAGTTCACTTTTAGATAAATGATCATGGGTTCTCAGGATAGCCAAAGCCGTAAATTCTTCACCAGACTGTAAAGGGGTTCCTTCCAAAGCTTTTTTAATATAGATTTTTGCATACCGGCTCATAAATACAAATAACCGCCCTATGTTATTTTCGAGTTGATGAGCGATTTTCAATTCCGAATTGTCATTTCTAAGCTGTGCCTCATTACCAATCAGATTTTTGTTGTTATCGCCAACCTTATTTAAAAGAAAACCTGTAAAGTCCTGAATAGAAATTTCCTGCCCATGGTTTTCTTCTTCAAGTTGTTCCACAAGATTTATCAGTTGATGAATGAGTTGGTATGATTTCATGTTTTTGTAAAATTAAAAGTATCGGCAAATTGTTCAAATTTAGTTTCTTGAGCTCAGTTCCGGGTTCTGCATCTTGAATGCATTGTAAGCCATTCGATAATTCTGTATGGTATCACCGGGAGGCTTAAGACTTTTTAATAGATTCATTGTCCTGATCACAAAGAGTTTATAAGCTGGAAGTTCGGGGGCATTTATTAAAAGCATGTCGGCTATCTCGCTCCCTAACAGGTAACGCATTAAGCCTAATATATCATTGGCAGTTGCCTTACTTTTATTAATCTTTAATATATGATCTGTTAGGGATTGCGCAAGCTCCTGTCCATGGGCAGAAGTTTGGAATTGACGCCGTTTGATACTTGCATCAAGCAGCTGCGCCCTTTTAGGATTTTCAGGGATAAGTTGTTCATCTAAGCCTGTAAAATAACCCACTACAGCCCAAATATGCATAAAAGCCTCTTGGTCGGCCTGGCTTATATTGAAGCCAAGCATCCTAAGTCCCCTTATTACAATTAATGAAAAAGAAAGATTGGTTCCTGCCATATCTTCCTGGTTGATTGGCACACCCCATGAGTTGTCCCATTTGCCGCTTTGATTGATGTAATATCTAACAGCTGCATGCATGATCCGGATTTTCAGGATCTCTTCATAAGCGTTTCCATCTTGGGCAAAAGCATCAGGCCCCATTACTTCCCATACAAACGCAGCGGTATCATAAAGGCGTTTGGTTGTTTGTTTTTTTATCAATTCCGACAAATGTAAAACCATAGCTCCGTTTGCGGCAGTATAGCAATATGGTAATGATAGAAGCCCTAACAAGCTCATTATCATTGTGGAGTGCTTTGCAAAAAAAGATGATCCAGCCTTAATCAATTTGGGTTGAACCCACCGTGGTAAGATATCGGAGGCGTTAATAAAAGCGACATCCGGATACGTCTCTTTTAAAAATGCCAAGT
The DNA here is from genome assembly GCF_965225845.1 of Mucilaginibacter sp. Lineage (GTDB taxonomy): Bacteria > Bacteroidota > Bacteroidia > Sphingobacteriales > Sphingobacteriaceae > Mucilaginibacter. Next base: position 1,883,833 of record NZ_CBDDBL010000002.1, on the reverse strand, counting down.
GCGCTGTACCTGATTTGCCGCTCATCCATTGCTGAAGTTGAATTTTTTGAGCCTGGTTTGTAAAAACCTGCTGTATAAATTCGTCAGCCTGCGTATCACCCGACAGCCTTTGGGCATCTAAGAAATCGCTGCTGTACTGTTTGTTATAGGCTATCATTTAACTCATGTTATTTATGATGGCCTCTGCAGCCAGTCTTCCGCTTTTCATGGCTGAATTAATTGAGCCATTCATTAAATAATCCCCGCAAATAAAACACTGGCTGTTTAATCTTATCGCTTTATAATCAGGCTCATTAGTAACCTGGTCATCATTAGGGAGGGCGAAGTTGATGTGATAAGTTTTCAAATGTTCCCAGTTAACAGCATCGGGATACCAAAATTTTAGTTCGGCGGTTACTTTTTGCTGTAACTCTGCCTGGTCAGCTTTGGAATGATCTCCGATCAACGAAAGCGAAATTAAAGCATCACTATTTTTAGGATACACCGGCGAAATTTGATTCATAACAGCAATATTGTTTACCAGTTTCCCCGGTAAAGTATTCAAGGCTATCAAGGGTATTCCAAAAGGCTGTTTTTTTGCGGTAAAATACATGTTGGTAACTGAATGATAACCTTTAACTGATTTTTCAACACTGGTAAACGATTGCAATTGATCCGTGGCTATCAAAATAAAATCAGCCTGATATGTTTTTTTGCTGCTTGTTTTGATTTTATTACCCTCAACCGCTTCTACTTTTTGATTGAAGATGATCTCTTCGGAAGAAAGGCATTCGGCTAACTGTTTTGGTATCATTCCCATTCCTTTCGCCGGGATTGCCGCATAGCCTTCACTAAACATTTTAAATACAAATTCAAACATCCGGCTCGAGGTGCTCAACTTATCTTCGAGGTAAATGCCCGTCATAAAAGGCCGAAAGAATTGACTGATCATCTTTTCGCTGAATCCTTCTTTTTTCAGATAATCAATAGTTGTAATTTCCTTTTCCGAAAAAATATTATCAATAGTTTTGCGCCCCAGTTTAATTTTTAACCGCAGCATCCGTAATTTATCAGTCAACGTGCCTGCAGGCGATAACAAAGTACTTATGAGCGAGGAGGGTTGCCTGATGGGGTCGCCGATTTTAGTAATGCCTTTTTCGTTTAAAATGAGCGCGCCCGGATCAAAATGGCAAAGTTGCAGGCGGTCATAATCTAAAAAACGTTTCGTTTCCGGGTAATCAGTAAGCAGTACCTGGAATCCCCGATCAAGTAAATAACCATCTACCTCATCTGTGCGTACCCTTCCACCTACGGCATCTGACGCCTCAACTATCAGAACAGATTTTCCGGCTGCTTTTAACACTTTGGCAGCTGTTAAGCCAGCCAAACCTGCGCCAATAATAATTACGTCAGCATCTTTTTTCATGGCTTATTCGTTGATGCTTATTATTTCACGGGGTTCAACGCCAGGTTTGGCATAAGCCAGGCGGCCAACGGGCTGCGGAAGAAAATACGCATCCAATCCAGCTACAGTCATGGTTTCTGCTTGTATATGATCAACGGTACCATCATTGGCAATTAAGTTAGCGTCAGCCAATATTTGAATGATTTCTCCAATTACTATAGTTGTACCATTAAGTTCAATATCTACAGTTTCGCGAAGCTCCAAGCCAATACGAATAGTTGATTCTGCAACAAAAGGCGCTTTAAAGCCATTTACATATTGCTTTTTGAAACCACAAGCCTGAAATTCGGAAACGCCTGAAGGATAGCTGGCGCTTGTTTGGTGGGCTTGCTTGTACCATTCAGGCACCACATTATTTAACGTGTATTGCCCGGTTGACCGGATATTTTTTAGGGTATCATTATGCTCCCGTTCGGGTCTTATAACGAGGCCGATTAGTGGCGGGTTGGCCCCTAAGTGAAAAGCCGAACTAATGATACATAAGTTAGTGATCCCATCATTACTGGTGGTACCCAAAAGGTTTACGGACCTGAAGCCAACCAAACTATTGATCAGGCTTATCCGGTAATGCTTTTCCATATCAGCGATTTGATCGCTTGTAATATTTTCCATTTTAGCTTGTTTTTAAACTGCCTAAGCCACCATCTACACCAATAATCTGCCCGGTTATCCAGCCACTATCATCAGATAATAAAAAACTGATCAATCGACTTATATCTTCCGGCTGCCCATATTTGTTTAAAGGATGCCTTTTGGCTGATGCTTCGCGTTTTTCAGGAGAGTTCAACAGGTTTTGTGCCAGCGGCGTATCTGTAAGTGAAGGTGCAACAATGTTCACCCGTATTTGCTGAGCCGCCAGTTCAGCAGCTAACGATAATCCTAAACTTTCAACGGCACCTTTTGCCGCCCCTATGCTGGCATGATAAGGCATTCCTGTTCTTGCGGCAACAGAGCTGATCAATACGACTGATGCACCACCGGCGTTTTTTAAATTTTTAAGTGAATGCTGAATAGTATTAACAGCACCCAAAACATTGAAGCGGTAATCATTTAAAAAATCATTTTCGGTTAATCTGGTAAAAGGTTTTAAATTGATGCTGCCTACTGAATAAACCAAGCCGTGCAATTGCTGTGGCAAAAAACTGTCTATCCCGTCCAGAGTTACGGTGATATCAGCATTCAGGTGTAAAACATCCCCGGGTAACTCATTAGAGAGGTTTCTGGAGACAACATACACATTAGCCTGTTTGTCTTTTAATAATTTAACCAGCGAAAGGCCTATACCTGAACTGCCGCCAACTACCAGGATATTTTTCCCCTCAAAACTCATAACCCGATATGTTTAAGAAATTCATTTTTTGTTTCTGCAATCAAAAACTGCCCGCTGTATTCAGCTGTAAGGGTAGTGCTACCCGCATCCCTGATGCCTCGGCTTGATACACAGTGGTGGTGCGCATCAATGATAACGGCTACATCCTCTGTACCCAACGCTTCTTTCAGCATAGTTGCTATTTGTACAGTAAGCCTTTCCTGTACCTGAGGCCTTTGAGAGCAGTATTGTACAATTCTATTGAGTTTTGACAGGCCAATAACCTGTCCATTGCTAATGTACGCTACATGTGCCTTCCCAACAATGGGTACAAAATGATGCTCACAGTTGCTGAATACCGCAATGTTTCTTTCAACCAGCATTTGTTTGTAATGGAATTGGTTTTTAAAAAGTGTAGGTATTGGTTTATTTGCTGGATTAAGGCCGCTAAATATTTCCTTAACATACATTTTGGCTACTCTTTTTGGCGTATCCTTTAAACTATCATCATTTAAATCCATGCCCAGCACCTGCATTATACTGGTAAAATGTTTGGATATCAGTTCCATTTTTGTCTCGTCATCCATTTCAAAGGCATCAGCTCGAAGAGGCGTGTCAAACGCGGAGTTATAATGGTCCTGCTCCGTGTCCATCACAGCATGTAAATTCGTTAGTTCATTTAATTTATTGTTTATCATGAAATTATGTTGGATTTAGAATAAGTTATTGTTTTGAAAAAACATATGGCCGCCTGAGGTTTCTGTTTCTTTGTTATATTTTGCACTTAATAATGAGTAGATCGTAACGTTTAGCAGAATCAAATCCATACCATAAAAAATGTCCTCAAACGGTATCGTTAGGATACGCAGGTTGATGATATCTGCATGATTATACCAAACTACAGGCGTTTTTAAGCCGGTGCCTGTTAGTAAGCCATTAACGATCAAAAAAGGTAACAATAAAAAAAGGTAGGTAATATAAAACCTGTAGAGCCAATCGGCCTTTAGTATATACTGGATTATAATTAACAACACAATCAGCAAGGCAAATGTGGAGGCAGTATAATGATTGGTATGAAATTTAATCACCATAAAAACCGACACTGCTAACAGCAATGAGCTGATGATCAGTTGACTTTGTTTTGATGTTTTGGTTTTTATGATCACATCCAGGCAAGCGTAAGTGAATACACATGAGTAGGGGATGCACAAGAAAAACAATATCTCCTCGATCGGCAAGTTTCCAATATGAATACCGGTTAAATAATCGGGATTGAATCCCCATATTTTCAAGTAGGTAAAATATATATCCCAGACTATAAAAAATATCGCAGAAATAATCATAGCCGGAAAAAGTGCTGGCCAATGCTTATAAAATTTCAGTCGCGGATGAAACGAAAAGATAAATGGCACAAGCACCGAAAATAGATCGATCAGGAGATAGGTAAATTTCATGACGGGCTATTTCTTTGTGTATTGCGGAAATATTTCCAGGATACCCATAGCATGCCGAAGCTTTCACCGTCATGCTTGCCAGTATGTTTATGATGCATTTTATGAGCCCGCCTGATGGCTTTTAAATATCGGTTATCAGAATTGCGAAGTACTTTGATGCGTTGATGAATAAACAGGTCATGTACAAAGAAATAGCATGCGCCATAAAGAGTGATACCTGTACCGATGCAACTCCATACTGATAAGTGGTAAAGCGTACCTGCTGCCAGGCAGGCAATGCCAGGTAGGGCGAATATCAGGAAGAAAAGATCGTTACGCTCCAGAAAGCCATAATGCTCTTTAAGGTGATGATCCTTATGGAGCGGCCAAAAAATACCATGCATAATGTATTTATGTGTTAACCAGGCTACACCTTCCATACCGGTAAAAGCGGCTAAAACAATAGCTATGTTAATTAGTAAATTCATTGTTAAATATTTTGATAATATCTTTCCAGTACTTGTTCAAAGCATTTTTTAAACCATGCGGTATATTGATCGGGTTGGTTTACTAATTCATAAATCAGCAAATCAATATCAATATATTTAAAATTAGCTACCTCTTCAGGATTAGCCATCGGTAATTCATCACTTGTTCCCATGAATACATGGTCATATTCATGTTCAATCAACCCATTTTCAAATTCGTGACGATAAGTGAACTGGAATAACTCCGTTAGTTCACAATCTATGCCCATTTCTTCATGTAAGCGACGATGCGCGGCACCAACAGTCGTTTCGTCCGCGCGTGGATGGCTGCAGCACGTATTTGTCCACAATCCTCCCGAATGGTATTTATCAATAGCTCTTTGTTGTAGCAACAATTGCCCTTTACTGTTGAATATAAATACAGAGAAGGCACGATGCAGGGTTCCAGATTCATGAGCCTCCATCTTATCCATTGTACCAATTGTTTGGCCTCCGGCATTAACGATCATTACACTTTCTTTCAATTCTTTTTATTTAAATTTTAGTTGCAACCTTACCGGATAAATAATTTAAGATCATTTCTTTGAGTTGCTGATCTTTAATATTCAAAATATTAATAAGCAGAAAGTTTTTATCATTCTCCAGGTTATCACTATAACCCAAAAAGCCGGGTAAATTACTTTGTATAGAATAACGTATAAAACGCATTTCAAGATTAAGCGTATCGCGGCTAATTGCCTTGTTTATTAACGCTTTTCCTTTATTAAAATCATCAAACTTTGTTATCGGGTTAATGGTGTATTTTGCATCAATCAGCTCGCTTGCGCCTTTGTAGCAAATCAATACCGGATTGGCGTTATTCACATTTACATTCAGCATTAACTGATCTAATTTTTTAGCATCTTGTTTAACTAGCGGAGCGCTTTCATATAATTTCCTTATCTCGCTCAAATTTAACACCGCAGATTTTTGTACATCTGCATGCAGCAGGCAAAGCCACAATAAGACCTTCATAAAACGTTTAATTTGTACCGGATAAGTGAATCAAACATCAACCAAAACTTGTGCCCGTTAGATACCCGTATCCGCTCAGACATTACCTTTTCAGCGGGTACTCTTGAAATTTTATGAAATAGCTGCTTGTAATAAACATAAGCAAGGTAAACACCTTTCCTGCATGAACGTGGAAGCTCTTTTATGCCGTGCAGCGCTTCGTTTAGCTCCTTTAAAATATCGGCCTCAATAGCCCGTTTATTTTCATCAGAAAATGAAGACAGGTTAACATCAGGAAAATAGGTCCTGTTTAAAAGCTGGTAATCGGCATTCACATCGCGTAGAAAATTTACTTTCTGAAAAGCAGAACCCAGCTTCATTGCAGGTTGTTTCAAACGCTCAAAATCTTCGTCATTTCCATTGGTAAACACATGCAGGCACATTAACCCAACCACCTGCGCCGAGCCTAAAACGTATTGTTCATATTTTTCAGGCGTGTAAACCTGTTCGCCAAGATCCATCTCCATACTATTCAAAAACTGGCTGATAAGATCGTGATTAATGCCATAACGGTTTACCACTTGCTGAAATGAGTTGAGTACCGGGTTAATGCTAATACCGCGTTCTATGGCGGTAAAGCAATCGTTCTTTAATTCTGCAAGCATTTGCGATTTTGGATAATCATGAAAACTATCAACTATTTCGTCTGCCAGCCTTACAAAACCATAGATGGCGTAAATAGGCTGGCGGACTTCCTGACTAAAAAAGAGTATACCCAGCGAAAAGCTGGTGCTGTAAAGTCGGGTAGTTTCCCTGCTGCACGTGGCTGATAGCGTGTCAAATCTTTCTTTCATATATTGTGAAATATTTATTAAGCAATTTCGCCAGAAATTTTTCCGGATTTGATGGTATAATCTTCGGTAATTAACTGTTGTGTACACCCGGCTATTGCAATATTTTTTTCATAAACATCAGCTCTATATCCGGCTTTCGAAAAATAAGTGGTTACACTTAAACCGGCAAAACCTGCAACTATTACAGATGCGGATTTTTTTTCGGTATGGTCAACATTCACATAATTTAACAGAGGTATTTTCATTTTAGTTTCGAAATATATTATTCGATAGCAGTTTTGTAAAATTAGTACAATTATGTACTATAAAATATATTATGAATCAAAATAGTATTAATTTAGAAATATTATAAATAGGATGTTTATTAGTGAAAAAATTGAAATGTTGTTTTAAAACCGATTGGATAAATATAGTTAAGTTTTTTAGCAGGTTATCATTTGTGCCATGTTCAACAATCTGCCTATAAATAAAAAAGCCCCTTTCGGGGCTCTTAATTCATTTGGCAATCAAATATTTATTTTCATTATCAAGCATCTTAATCATTTCTAAATGATGCTTTAATATAGGTAACAATTGTTGCGCAAACGCACGCACATCAGGATCTTTACCCGTTACTGCATAATTTTGAAACATGTATATTGTGTTGATATGTCCCGGGACAGTATTATGGATATATAAACGGTCAAAGTCTTTTCCATTAGCTTTAAGCAAATTTAAATCCATTGGTGGATTTTCAGTTGCCGTCGCTGGAAGATTATATCCTTTTAGTTTCGCCAAATGTAAAAGCCTTTTTTCTGAGTCACCGTGATCCTGGACCATTTCCTGTCCGAAAGATTTAACACCCTGAATTGTAGCTTTTTGCGATGCTAACTCTCCGGCACTCATTTCCTGTAAATTACCAATACTCGCCATGGTTAGGAAATGTTTGGCGGTCGTGTCGGGATCAGGTGCTTGGGCTTTGCTTGTATTAATTGCCAGTACGCAGGCAATTATTATTAAAAATATTTTTCTCATAGTATATAAAATATTATGGCTGACCAACGCCGCCTGATGAACCATAAATTTGTCCGGTAGCGAAACTGGCATCAGCCGCTGCAAGCTGTACATAAATCGATGCTAATTCTGCAGGCATCCCTGGTCGGCCAAGCATTGTCCAACCACCAAAAGTTTGTTGTTTATCTGCGGTGGTACCGCCGCTTACTTGCAACGCAGTCCAAACCGGGCCGGGTGCAACTCCGTTAACACGGATCCCTTTAGGTCCTAATTGTTTAGCTAAAGATTTTACATAGTTCATTGTAGCAGCTTTGGTTTGTCCATAAGCATACAACCATGGATCTGGATTATAAGCTTGCTCTGACGTTGTTCCGATAATTGCCGATCCCGGTGGCAAATGCGGCAATGCAGTTTTGATAATATAAAACGGAGCATAAATATTCGTTTTCATAATCGAATCGAATTCTTCGGTGCTTACATCTAATATAGATGCTGCAGCTTGTTGCCTGCCTGCATTGCTTACTACAATGTCTAAGCCACCCAAAGCATCTATGGCTTTTTGAACCAGGCTCACGCAAAATGCTTCATCGCGAAGGTCACCGGGGATGGCTATTCCTTTTCTTCCTTCTTTTTTTATCAAGGCAATAACCTCCTGTGCATCCTGTTCTTCAGTAGGGTAATAATTAATAACTACGTCGGCACCCTCACGAGCATATGCTATGGCTGCCGCGCGTCCCATACCCGAATCACCACCCGTGATCAGAGCTTTTCTGCCTGTTAGTCTGCCTGAACCTTTATAACTGGTTTCTCCGCAGTCAGGAATTGGGTCCATTTTGCTTTGTAGACCCGGCCACGGTTGTGGTTGAAATTTAAAAGGAGGTTTAGGATACATGGTTGTCGGGTCCATGATCTTCACCGGGCCGTCTGGCACTTTACCTTTAAAACCTTTAGTGGCAGCTAACGCAGGCGATACCGCTGCCGCAGCTATTGTTGCGCCTAAGCCGGCGATAACCTTCCGGCGGCTTATTTTGTTTTCTTCGTTCATAGGTAGTATGATGTTGATGATTTGTTATGATTTTTTCTTTGGTACTTTAGCACCTTGCTTGCGCGCCTCGGATAAACCAATAGCTATTGCCTGTTTCCTTGAGGTAACTTTTGTACCGTTACCGCTTTTTAATGTGCCTTCTTTTTCCTCGTGTAAAGCTTTGTGAACCTTGTCCTCTGCTTTTTCGGAATATTTTGCCATGATTATATTTTTATTTTTAAACTATACTTTGTCGCTGATATTTATTCACCGGGTTTTAAAACCACTTTTACACAATCTTCTTCTTTATTATTAAAAATTTCATATCCATGAGAAACCTCGCTCAATGGCAGAGTATGTGTTATAATATCGTCTAACACCACTTTTTCTTCCTTAACCAGATTGATCAAATGATCAATATAATTTAATACCGGCGCCTGGCCCATTTTTAATGTAATCCCCTTGTCAAATACCCTATGTAATGGGAAGTTGTCATAAGGCGAGCCATAAACACCCATGATACTTACCGTACCCATACGCCTCACGGCTTTCAAAGCCATATCGATCACTTTCATGCTGCCAACTTCAAAATTAACTGTAGCCTTTACTTTATCTAACCAACTACGTTCAGGCTCGAAGCCTACTGCATCAACACAAACGTCGGCACCACGTCCACCGGTCATTTCGCGAATGGCTTCAACCACATCAACTTCATGCGGATTTAATGTATCAACCTTATTAACTGCTTTTGCTTTTTCCAGGCGGTAGTTCAACGGATCTATAGCAATCACACGGCTTGCACCATTTATCCAGGCTGCTTTTTGCGCCATTAAACCAACCGGACCAGAGCCGAATATCGCAACTACTTCACCGCCTTTTAATTGCGCCCAATCAATTGCAGACCAGCCGGTAGGAAAGATGTCGGTAAGAAATAATACCTGCTCATCGGTCATGTTATCAGGTACTATGCGCGGGCTGATATCAGCATAAGGAACTCTTACATATTCCGCCTGGCCGCCGGAGTAGCCACCGTACAAATCGGTATACCCAAATAAAGCAGCGCCTTTTTGATCAGCCAGGTCACCATCAGGCCCGTAATGTTTATAGTTTGAGTTTTCACAGGCTGGTGAGGCATTGTGCTGGCAAAAGAAACAATGTCCGCAGGCAATGGGAAATGGTACAACAACACGGTCGCCTTTCTTCAAATTTTTAACCTCTGCGCCTACTTCCTCAACAACTCCCATAAACTCGTGACCCATGATCATTGGCTCTTTTTGAGGAACTGCACCGCTCAGAATATGTAAATCTGATCCGCAAATCGCGGTTGAGGTAACTTTTAAAATAACGTCGGTTGCCAGTTCGATGCGCGGATCAGGCATGGTATCATAGGTGATCTCTCCGGGTTTGTGAAAAACTGCTGCTTTCATAATAAGTATTTTATTGATTTTATTTATTGGTTAGTTCGTTGTTATTTAAGGTTGCAAGATTGATTACATAACGGAACCGTACCTCTTCATCTTTCATTTTTTGGTAAGCATGATTGATGTCTTCTATGTTGATCATCTCAACATCCGGCAGAATATTATGCTCGGCGCAGAAATCCAAGACCTCCTGTGTTTCTGCAATACCGCCGATCATGGAGCCACCAACACTGCGAGCCTGGCTGGCTACCATCATATTATTAACAGGAGCTTTATAAGGAGCTAATAAACCAACTGTTACCAATGAACTTCGGCGGCGTAACAAAAGGATATATGGGTTTATTTCAAAAGGGTCAGGAATAGTAATCAAAATGAAATTGAAGTATTTTTGATACTTTGTCATTTCTTCTTCATTTTCAGAAACGATCACATTATGGGCGCCCAATTCAAGTGCTGCTTGCCTTTTTTCTTCTTTTGTGGTAATAGCAGTAACCTCGGCTCCTAATGCTTTGGCAATTTTAATCGCTATGTGGCCTAATCCGCCTATACCAACAATAGCTACTTTATCACCTGCTTTTATATTCCAGTGTTTTAAGGGTGAATAGGTAGTTACACCTGCACATAGAATAGGGGCAACTTTGCTGATATCTAATGTATCAGGAATTCGTAACACGAATTTTTCTTTAACTACCAGGTTGTTTGAGTAACCACCAAAAGTATTGTACTTCGTTTCATCTGCAACAAAATAACCATTATATGTCATTGTTGGTCCGTGTGGATGTTCGCAAAATTGTTCTTCACCCTCTTTGCAAGCAGAACAGTGCTGGCAGCTATCGATCATACAACCAACGCCTACAATATCACCGACTTTAAATTTGGTTACATTCGGCCCCGCATAGGCTATACGTCCAATTACTTCATGGCCTGGAACGCAGGGATATAACGTATTTTGCCAGTCGTTCTCCACCTGGTGTACATCGGAATGGCAAACACCACAATAAAGGGTTTCTATTAATACTTCGTCTGCCTGTGGGGCATCACGCTCAAGGTCCATTGGCTTTAAGGTTTCGCCACCTATCAGCGCGCCGGAGGCACCATAGGCCTTTGTTGCTATTTTTTCTGTTATATCTATAGTTGAAGTTCCCATATATTTTAGTTAGTTTAAATATTTAACTTGTAAGTAATTTTATTGTTTTATAATTTTTATTATTTATAGATAGTATGATTTAATATTTGGTGTAGTTACATGATGACGCATTTTAACTACTTTAAGTTGGGATTTTCATCAAAAGAAAATTGATCAGCCAGCGCAATAATTACTAATTTTGTGCTTGATGATAGAATTGAACGAATACGAATGCGAAATGCTTGATGCTATGTTGGAAGCGTTTGGTATACCTGATAGTCTTACACGCCTCCAACTACTCGAACTTTTTGGCCAGGATGAATCCACTGCCTTTGCTATGGTGCAAATATTAACCAGGGAAGGTTTTATTGCAGAATCGGGAAAACATGGTGATTATGAGTTGCCTGAAAAACTTATTTTAAAGCCTAAAGGCGATAAGTTTCTTAAAGAAGGCGGCTTTATGCGCCGCTATCAGTTAGAGCAGGAAAAGCCGGTAGAAGTGGGAGGGACGCTTGCCAAATTACAACAACAAAATATGAAGTTGCAAAATGAGAAGCTGGCCACCGAATCCCAGGTTTTTAATCTTGAAAAAACAATCAATACACTAAAGACACTACAATACGTTTGGTGGGCGTTAATATTAATTGCACTAATTGCCGGTTATTTATTTGGTCATATGCACAAAAAATAAATTTTATTCAGGATTTACACCGGCTTAACAAAACAATGAATAAAAAGAATTAATTATTGGGGGATCAATTAGAATGATACTTCTTTTAATCAAAAAAATATAGTTGCCAAGCGAAATGTTAACATCTTAATAACTTTATACAACCCTGTTTAAATATTTACGTCTAAAGAGTAAAAGTGTAGTTAAAAAAGTTTCAACCTATGAAAACTCTTTGTGTTGTTGAAGATGATGAACTTGATCAACGTATTATAAAATTAAATTTATCAAGAATAAATGGATTTGGGCACGTGCTGTTTTTTAAAGACGGCGAACGATTGGTTAACTTTATTAAATCTAACATAACAGATCTGGTAAACTTGCCGGATGTTATATTCCTTGATTTAGAAATGCCTGTGATGGACGGCTGGCATGTTTTAGATTATTTAGATAATGTATATTACAGGTTGATAAAGCCAATTTCTGTATACATAATTTCAACATCAGTAAACCCAATCGATAGAAATAGATCAATGGAATATCACTTCGTGAGGGAGTTTATTTCTAAACCTATCTACAGGGATAAGCTTGCTGCAATTGCAGTACAGGTTAATATATCAAGCTTGAATTTTTAATATAAGAATCACGGGCCGGCCAATAGCTTTTATTTATAGACTGCGATTCAAGTCTTTCCAATAGTTTAATTTTGAAATACTTTATTTATTGTCATGAATTTGATATGCAACAATTTCATGACAAATTATTTTCCTTTAAACTTTGGTGGTAATTTCATATCAATTCTGAAAAAGGATACTATTACCTCGGTACCAATTATCGTTTATTGAATTTTCAATTTTGCAGGTATGAAAAGTGCATTTTACTGGTTTAAAATTAATACGATTACGTTAATGTTAATAAGTGTATGTTGTACACTTATGGCGCAAAAACTCCCCGGTGTCCAAAATGGAAATTTATGGGCTCCGCAAGGTGTGAAAATTGATGGGAAAATAAACGAATGGGGCGAAAGCTTAAAAGCATATAATAAAAATGTACTGCTTTGGTATAACATAGCTAATGATGATAAAAATATCTATTTGGCAATAAAATCTACCGATCTGGACAACAACAATAAAATTTTGGCAGGTGGAGTAAGCTTTACTATAAATACTGAAGGGAAAAAGAAAACTAAAAATGCCTACACAATAACCTTTCCTGTCATCAGTCGCACCGGCATAAAATCCGGCCGCAGTGGTAAAAGAGGAGGGTTTGGGCAGGATGATACACCCGACACAACAGCTATTGTGGCCCAGCAAAAGCAATTATTAGCTACGAGTAAAATGATAAGTGCGATAGGTTTTACTGAGATCACAGATACCCTTGTTTCTATTTACAACGAGTACGGAATTAAGGCAGCGGCAAGTATTGATGCAAAAGATGTATTTACTTTAGAAATAGCTATTCCTATAGAATTATTGAAGATTGCAGCCGATAATAAAAATGAGTTGGCTTATAATATAAAATTGAATGGCTTACAATTACCCAGCGTTAATATTGGTAGCGGTGTTAAAATTAGCGGCAATAATGGTGGTAGTTTTGGTAACGGAGGCGGTTTTAGTGGTGGCTTTGGCAGAAGTTCATCAATATCTGATTTGATGAGCCCAACAGATTTTTGGGGTATGTATATTTTAGCTTCTAAAGCTGCAAGTCAATAACCGGTATACATGAAAAAACTATACCTTTTATTATTAGTGATCTTAATTACTTTGCAGCTATTTGCGCAGGGGGGCCGTGGCGGTGGTTCAAGACGGATGAGTTCCGCTCCGCTTCCGCCACCTATACCATTCAGGGAGGTGAGCGGTATTGTAAAAGACTCGACAGATAGCCCAATAGTTGGTTCGGTAATCACCTTAACTTCTAAAACAGACACGCTAAGAACGGCAACAAATGTTGATGGTATATTTGTGTTTAAAAATGTAAAAGCAGCAACCTTTTTTCTTTCCATAACCGAGATTGGCTACGACCCGTCTACCCGAAAATACCTTAATAATGATGCATCTAAAAAAATTGTGTTGGATCCAATCATATTGAAATCATCTTCTTATATGCTTAAAGAAGTAAAGGTGAATGGAACTCCAAGCATTACTTATAAAACAGATACAGTTGAATATAAGGCAAGCGATTACAAAGTTCGCGAAAATGCTACAGTTGATGACTTGCTACGTAAAATGGAAGGGATGGAAGTAGGATCAGATGGTACCTTAACACACCAGGGGCAGCAAGTAACCAAGGCCAGATTAAACGGTAAAGATTATACAGGTGGCAATGTAGCCCAAGCGATCCAAAATTTACCTGCAGATATAGTTGATAAAATACAAATAGTAGATGATTATGGTGATGAAGCCGCCCGCACGGGCGTTAAAGATGGTACACCACAAAAAGTACTTAACATAACCACCCGTGCAGATCGCTCCGTAGGTAATATTGCCCGTGCCACCGCAGGCGCAGGAAGCGATGACCGTTTTGACGAACGCTTGTTTTTACAACGTATAAATGCTAATCAACAAATTAGTATTATTGGAGTTTTTAAAAATACTATAAACGGCGTCGCCAGTACAGGAATCAACAGCGGTGCAGGCGGCAATTATGGTAGTTCCAGCAGCAGTGGAGGTACTGGAGGAACTACTAAGACTATTACGCCCACTTTTAGCTATCGGGATGATTGGAGTAAAAAGATAGAGGTGAACATGAATTATGGTTACACCTATACCAATGTTAACTCCATTAATCAAAGCGATGGGGTACAACTTTATGCTCCCGGCACTATTAATCAGCAAACAGCATTGCCTTATTCAGCCAGTGCAAAAACCAATTTTATTAATAATAGCGTAGCCAATAACATTACTAAGTCGCATACCGCTGATTTTGATATGGAGTATAACATTGATAGTTCCAACTATATGCGGTTTACGCCTACCTACAGTTTCGCGGGTTCTAATAGCGATAACATTTCTCAATACTATCAAACCGGGGTTATTAATCAAACTTCCTTAGGCAATACCGATGCGGAAAGCTCAGCGCCTAGTTATGGCGCGGTACTGTTTTATCAGCATTTGTTTAAAAAAAAACGACGAAATATTTCACTACAATTAAGTTATACCCACACCAATCAGGAGCAGGTCAATCAGCAGAACAATCATATCCTTTATTATGCAGACAGCACCAGCCTTAATACACCATTTTTAGATTCATTAGTGCATCGAGTTGTTCAACGCGGAAATATATCAAATAGCTTTCGTGCAAGTTTAACTTATGTTGAACCGCTTAGCTTGGTTTCACAATTTGAAATTAATTCGCAATTGATCTACCGGGGATATGATAATAATGCTTTTACCAACAATGTAGATAGTTTAGGGCGTAGCTCACCTATTGACAGTTTAACAAACATCTATCATTATTCATTTACCGAGGAAAAGGTATCACTGAATTACCGGTTGAATAAGCCAAATTATAATTTATCATTAGGTATTGCCGCTATACCTACACTATTACAGGGTGCGCGTGATGGATACGCTGGTAAGGTCGATCATTCTGATTTTAGCCTGATCCCTATTTTCCGTTACCAATATTCCTGGTCTCGACAGGAGAAGTTTTCCATTTACTACACAGGTACTCCAATCGAACCTACTTTTAATGAGTTGCAACCTTATACTGACTTAACCAACCCGCAAAATCCGGTAATAGGTAATCCTAATCTTAAGCCATCATTTACAAACGCTTTAACAGCACAATACAATAATTACATAGCTAATTCGCAGCTTAATTTGTCGGCTAATGTGAACGCATCTACTATAAATAATCAGGTTGTAACTAATAATATACTTGTGCCTATTGAAATTACTAACAATGGTAAAACAAGTCAGGGTTTTATAACTGATACCCATTACCTAAACCTCAGCGGGGCATATGCTGTAGCGGTAATTATAACATTGCCAAGCAATACGACGACCGTAAATATAACCTGGAATTAAATGGGACGGTTAATTATGGATATAATGTTGCCATGACCAATAATGTTGAGAATTTTTCTACGTCATGGACTTTTAATGAACGTTTAGGCCCGCGTATAAATCCTAACGATTGGTTCGAGATAAATCCTTATGTATCTTATAATGTAACCAAATCGACCAATACCTTGCCTGATGCGCCAGATAATAATGTAAAAACTACTGCACTAAGCGTTGATGGAAAGGTTTATTTATTTGAAACCTGGCTGGTGGGTTATAGTGCAAGTAAGAATTATGTAACCGGTATTAGCTCTAACTTAACTAAAAATCCTTTTGTAGTTAATGCCTATTTTGAAAAGGAGCTTTTCAAAAAAAGAAATGGGATTTTAAGCGTACAATTATTCGATTTGCTTGATCAAAACAACTTTGTTACCCGGGTAACAACTCCAACCGGTTATACTGATACCAAATCGAATGCATTGAGCAGGTACATCATGGTCAGCTTCCGTATCAACCTGCAAAAATGGAGCGGAGCCCCCAAACATCATGGACAGCTAATGCAACGCAGAGGGGACGGTAGTTTTATTAATAATTAAAATAATCTACTCGAATTTATTTCTGCTGTGACCTTTGACTAATATACTGTAACAATAATATTCAACTTAGAGCGGCTAACTTATTATATTATACTTTTATAAATAATATTTAACTAATAAAACTATCATTGGCTTTTAAAAAAAATGAACAGCCTTTATCTATTGCCGTAATTGGCGGTGGTTTTTGCGGGGTATTAACTGCCATACATTTATTACAATGCAAATCTGCTAATTTACATATTCATGTTATAAACAAGGGGTATATACTGGCGAAAGGTGTTGCTTATGAGCCACATACCGATAGCTTACTTTTAAACGTTCCTAATGGCAGGATGAGTGCATTTCCTGATATGCCGGATCATTATGTATTATGGTTGCAAAAGCAATACCCTGATTTCAACTTCAGCGAAAATATCCACAATGAATTTTCACCACGTAAATTGTATGGTGAATATTTGGCATCGCTTTTAGATAGTGCTATTCAAAATAAGCACATAAATAAATCCATCAGTTTTCACGATAACTATGCTGAAGATATTTGTGATGTAAATGGCTTGTTAAAAATAATATTGGAAGGCGGAACTCAGGTAATAGCTAACAAAATTGTTCTAGCAACAGGAAACGGCAAACCGCGTTTACCCAAAGGAGTAAGTAAATTATTTGAAAAGAGTAATTTATACCACGCCAACCCCTGGAGCAAGAAATGTTTGGCAAACGTGGATCACTTAATAGATATACTGATAATTGGCGCAGGGCTTACAACGGTGGATACAATAATCGGGTTGGAAGATAATGGTTTTAATGGTAAAATTCATACGATATCACCTAATGGTTATAGGTTAAAACCATGGAAAGAAAACAAAATTGCATATTCACACCCATTTATAGATAATATCTATAATGATAAATATTCATTATTACAATTGTTGATAATGTTTAATAAACATCGAAAAATTGCTGTAAAACTTGATCAATCTTTTTATCCGCTTATTGATTCTTTGAGGCCCTGTGTACAGAAGCTATGGCATGGATTTAATTTAACTGAGAAGCAACAATTTATCAGGCATATAAAGCCATTTTGGGAAAAAGTGCGACACAGGCTCCCAACTGAACAATATAACAGGATGGAAGATCTGCTTAAAAGCGGAAAATTGGTTACTCATAAAGGAAGAATCGTTTCCATTAATGAGTCAGGTAATAAAGCGCTAACAACATTAAATATAGATGGGGAACTAAAGGAATTTATTTTTAGCAGGGTAGTTAATTGCACCGGCCCGGAAACCGACATTAGAAAAATTGATGATTTGCTTTTGAATAACTTGAGTAAAAAAGGCTGGATATGCCCGGGTCCTTGCAATTTAGGAATTAATGCCTGCCCGGATAATGGAAATATAATAACCATTAACGGGGATATTAAAGTTAATATAACAGTAATAGGTAATCAGTTAAAAGGTATACTTTGGGAAAGCACCGCCGTTCCTGAACTGAGAACCCAGGCAAAAAAAGTGGCTTCGTATTTACTTAAAGATTTTATCACTCAGGCTGTATGATCTTAAATCCTGATTAAAACACAAAAGTCCTGCAGTAATTACTGCAGGACCTTTGTGTTTTAAATGAACTTTCTAATTATCTCCAGCCACCACCTAAAGATTGGTAAAGTTCAGATACAGCGCTTAACTCATCTCTTTTAATACTGGCTAATTGTAATTGACTTTGCAATACATTGCTTTGTGCAGTTATTACTTCTAAATAAGTCGCCAAGCCGTTTTGGAATAGTAAATTTGCATTTTGAGTAGCCCGGTTTAAAGTATTAACCTGGTTTTGCACAATAACTTGCTGTTGTTTTAGCTTATCTATTTTCACTAAAGCATCGCTAACCTCGCCTATGGCATTTAAAACTGATTGTTTAAATTGGATAACGCTTTTATCACGATTCACCTCGGCTACACGGTATTGGGTTTGTAGTTCTTTATGCTCTAACAAAGGTTGTATCACGCTACCGGCAACTATCCCAAATAATGACGATGGGATATTGAACCAATCACTCGCGCGGAAGGCATCTGTACCGCCGCTGGCTGTGATGCGCAGGGCAGGGTACATTGCTGCTTTATTTACGTTAACATTCGCGTTGGCTTCCTGAATAGCATATTCAGCACTTTTTACATCAGGGCGATTAGCCAATAGAGATGATGGTATCCCTGATGAAATGGTTGCTGGCACTTCGAACTGATCCAGCGTGGCGCTGCGGCTAATATCTCCCGGTAAACGGCCTGCCAGTATACTTAACGCATCTTCCTGAATTTTGATATTTTGCTCGAATTGCGGCACTAAGCTTTGTGCAGTTAGCAGTTGCGCTTCGGCTTGCTGAACAGCTAGTAAAGTAACCTGACCGGCATCGTATTGCAGTTTAATAATGCGCAGTGTACTATCGTTCAATCTTTCGTTGCTTTGAGCAATCTTTAATTGCTCGTCGAGCATCAGCAGGTTGTAATAACCTTGCGCCACATTATTTACCAAAGTAGTTTGTACCGCTTTTTTAGCCTCGATGGTTGATAAGTATTCGGCTAAGGCAGCTTTGCTTTTGCTGCGTATCTTACCCCAAATGTCTGCCTCCCACGAGAGTGATATGTAAGAGGTATAATCATCAGCAGCACTACTTCCTACGCCAAATGAACTTAAGCTAAGACCATTTAAACTGTTGTTTGATGGACGGTTAATAGTTGCCTGTACAGTAGCATCAACCTGTGGAACGTTGTTCCACTTGGTTTGACGGAACAACAAGCGGGAAGCTTCGATATTCTTAACAGCCAGCTGCATATCGTAATTACGGTTAATTGCGCTGTCAATCAAATTTTGCAATGTGGCATCACTAAAAAAGTTTTTCCATTGCATATCGCCGATACTTAAGGTATCAGCTGTTAATGCAGCATTCCTGAAATTATCAGGCAATGCCGGTTTGGGCGTTGCAATATCTTTTGACACCTTACAGGCGCTTAAGGAAAGCAGCAGTAGCAACCCGTTTATATATTTTTTCATTTTCTTGTCGTGATTAAATTATGCAGTAAACTCATTTTGCAATTCGGCTACCGAATGTCCATTAATATCATGTGGCAATATAGCTTGTGGTACGCCAGTTACTTTTTCCTGTAATCCCTGGAAGATGACAAACAGCACAGGTATAATGAATAGACCAAGCAATACTCCTGATACCATACCGCCCGCAGCGCCAATACTGATAGAGTGATTACCTTGTGCAGATGGACCGGTAGCAATACTCATCGGGAATAGGCCGAATACGAAGGCTAATGATGTCATGATAATTGGGCGAAGGCGTAATCTTGCTGCTTCAACAGCAGCTGTTACTAAAGAGTGCCCCGCTTTACGGCGTTGAACAGCAAACTCAACAATCAGGATGGCGTTTTTGGCTAGTAATCCAATCAGCATGATAAGTGCTACCTGTACATAGATATTGTTTTCGATTCCGGTTAAGCCCAATACCACAAACACCCCAAGAATACCAGTAGGTATTGAAAGTATTACAGCTAATGGCAGGATATAACTTTCGTATTGTGCTGCTAATAAGAAATATACAAATATTAAACAAAGCACAAATATTATAGTTGACTGACCACCTGATGAGATCTCTTCACGTGTTTGGCCTGAGAATTCATAAGCATAACCGTTTGGCAGTTGTTCTTGCGCTGTTTCCTGTATGGCTTTAATTGCATCACCAGAGCTATATCCTGGTTTAGGAATAGCGTTTACCTCAATAGAGTTAAACAGGTTATAACGCGACGCGGTTTCTGAGCCATAAACACGGGTTAACTTAACCAAAGTATTGATAGGTACGCTTTCGCCCGTAGCGTTTTTAACAAAAACTTTGTCAATAGCTGTTGGATCGGTCCTGTCAGCAACATCAGCCTGAACTATTACACGGTAGTATTTACCAAAGCGGTTGAAATCTGATGCTTGGGATGTACCAAAGTAAGATTCCATGGTCGCCAGGATGTCCTTAACACTTACACCAAGTTGAGCAGCCTTCTGGTCATCAACTTCTAATTCTAACTGCGGATAATCGGCTTTATAGGATGTAAAAGCATAAGCGATTGCCGGTTTCGCCATTAATTTCCCGATGAAGTTATTAGCTACTCCGCTAAATTTATCCAGCCTGCCATTTGTTTTATCCTGCAACATTACATCAAGAGCTTCCACGTTACTAAAGCCGGGGACGGTTGGAAAGCTAAATACGAAAAATGTACCACCAGGTATTCCGGCCATTTTACCCCTTACAATATTTTGAATGTCATCTATATTCTTAACTGCACCTCTATCTTTATTAGGTTTTAACAACAGGAAGATCTGACCTGCAGACGGACTGTTTGAAAGTGTTAAAAAGTTAAAGCCCGCCAATGACATCACAAACCTTGCAGATGGTAAGGTGTTTAATTGAGCCTCGGCTTGTTTCATTATTTTATTGGTATTGGCTAATGAAGTTCCGGATGGAGTTGAAACTGCGATAGCCACAAAACCCTGGTCTTCTGTAGGAATAAAACCTGTTTTTGTTCTGCCTACCAGGAAAACCGTTATTGCAATCACCAAGGCAAGCCCGGCCATACTGATCCATTTATTACCGATCAAGATTTTTATACCACTAATATACCTGTTGGTTATATAATTAAAGCTACCATTAAAGCCTGCATAAAATTTATCAACAAAGCCTGTTTTAGGTGCATCATGACCATCAACAGCATGCTTATTCTTTAAAAATAATGCCGCAAGTGCCGGACTTAAAGTTAAAGCGTTAACAGCTGAGATAACAATAGCTATCGCCATTGTTAATGCAAATTGCCTGTAAAATATACCTGTTGAGCCTGTCATAAAACTAACGGGTAAAAATACCGCCGCCATAACCAGTGTAATGGATATAATGGCACCACTTATTTCGCTCATGGCGCTGGTAGTTGCCGCTTTAGGCGTTAGTTTTGGATCATGCTCCATTTTGGCATGCACAGCCTCAACTACAACAATCGCGTCATCCACCACAATACCGATGGCCAACACAAGCGCGAACAAGGTTAGTAGGTTAACAGAGAACCCAAGGAGGTTCATGAAGAAGAAGGTACCAATAATAGCCACGGGAACAGCTATCGCCGGTATCAATGTAGATCTGAAATCCTGTAGGAATAAAAATACCACAATAAATACCAGTACAAACGCTTCTACTAAAGTATGTTCAACCTGGTCGATAGATTCGTCAAGATCGGTTTTGGTACGGTAGAACTGATTATATTTGATGCCTGCCGGGAAATCCTTTGATAATTTCGCCATCAGCTTATCAATATCAATTTGTATTTGGTTAGCATTTGAGCCGGATAATTGTATAATACCGATTGTAATTCCTTCGTGCCCGTTTAAGCGGTTTATACTGCTATAACTGTAAGCCCCAAGTTCAACACGCGCAACATCTTTTAAACGTAATATTGAACCATCAGCATTTGCACGGATAACAATATTCTGATACTCCTCAGGTGTGGTAAGCTTACCTTTATATTTAATTACATATTCAAATGCTTCATTACTTTGCTCGCCAAATCTGCCGGGAGCTGCTTCAAGGTTTTTGTCCTGTATAGCTGCCGTAACTTCGGCGGGTGTAACTTTGTAAGCTGCCAATTCAGCAGGATTTAACCAAACACGCATGGAATAATCCTTTATGCCACCAAATACCTGTGCAGACCCTACACCCTGGATACGTTTAAGTTCAGGGATAATATTGATTTGTGCATAGTTATTTACAAAGGTCGCATCGTATTTTTTAGAGTCTTCGGAGTAAATACCCATAGCGCCAATAAAGCTATTTTGTTGTTTGGTAGTGGTTATACCATATTGTATAACTTCAGCCGGTAACTGGCTTGTTGCCTGTGAAACACGGTTTTGAACATTAACCGCTGCCTGATCGGGATTGGTGCCCTGTTTAAAGTAAACCGTAATACTAAGTGTACCGTCATTACTGGCAGTAGAGGTCATATAGGTCATATCTTCCACACCGTTAATCGCTTCTTCTAATGAAGGGGTAACGGAACGCAGGATGGTTTCGGCATTAGCGCCCGGATATACCGCGGAAACCAATACCGACGGGGGAGCGATATTCGGGAAGCGCTCAAGGGGTAGCTTCGTTAAGCTGATCACACCAACTATCACCAACAAAATGGAGATAACAGTTGCGAGTACAGGCCTTTCTATAAATCTGTTAAACATGATTTCTTAAATTATGTGTATGAATAATTATTTAGTTACAGTCGCTACAGTTTTGTCTGTAACTTTTTGGGGTTGGATAACCATTCCTTCTTGTAACTTGTCAACACCGCTCAATACAATCTGGTCGCCAACTTTTATACCGTCTTTAACCAGGTAATTATCGCCGCTCTTGCCAACAATAGTAATAGCTTGTTTTTTTACTTTGCTGCTATCACCTACGGTAAATACAAATACTTTATCTTGCATATCAACCGTTGCCGATTCCGGCACTAATAAAGCATCCTTATGCACCAGGCTCAGTTGAACTTTACCGGTATTGCCGGAGCGTAATAAACCCTGTGCATTCGGGAAGTTTGCGCGCAGTGTGATTGCTCCGGTAGTTTTATCAAATTGTCCGTCAATCATGTCGATCTTGCCTTGTTGGCCGTATGAACTTGCATCAGCCAATAGGAGCGTTACCGGCGGCAGGTTTTTTAATTTTTCTTTAAGGGTTTCACCCGGATATTGCTCTTTAAAATCAATGAAATCCTTTTCTCCCAAAGAAAAATACACGTGTACGTTATGCACATCAGATAACAATGTTAAAGCGTCAACATCACTTGGCGCAACAAGGCTCCCTTGTTTTTTTACAAGGCGACCGATATAACCGCTTACCGGCGCTTTTATAGTGGTATAACCCAGGTTAATTTGAGCTGTGTTTACATTTGCTTTTGCCTGTTCAACGTTAGCTTTTGCAACATCGTAAGTTGCTTTAGCAGTTTTAAGCTGATAATCAGATACAACTTTGTTTTGTACTAAAGGCGTTAATTTATCAATTTCTAATTGCGCATTGGCAACCGATGCTTCGGCAGCGTGCATGCTTGCAAGCGCATTGTTTAAAGCGGCGCGATAAGGTAAATCGTTTATTTTAAATATTGGCTGACCTGCACTTACATAAGCACCTTCATCAACAAATACTTTATCTAACGAGCCGCTTACCTGCGGGCGGATTTCTATGTTTACCGTTCCTTCTATTGATGCGGGATATTGCTGGTAAGTAGTGTCAGTTCCGGTTGCAACAGTAGCTACAGGAAGTGTTGGAGCAGGTGGGGCACCTGCCTGTTGCTGCTTCGGCGAGCAACTATATAATGCTGTGATAGCTATAAGCCCTAAAATAATTCGTTTCATGATGTGTTGTTTAAATTTTAAGTTAGTAGATCTGTTAATATATGATAGATTGGATTGATGTTAGTAGTTTAGTATTCTCATTAATTTCCCTATAAAATAGCTGGCACTCATAGTGATATACCATAAATACGATTTAATGCCATTAGATTTTTTAACAGTGTTAACCAAATGGCAAAAACTGTGTATTATATTTTTCATTTTATTAATTAATATATAGTAATTGTGTTTTTAATTTTGATATTCTTAACAGATGGCGATATCTGCCATTGAGAAAATTATTCTTTTATTCTTGTGATAATACCGGTTATCGCATCTCTTAAAACATCTCGGTTCATTTCGTCAGAGAATCCTCTGCTTAACAGATTGATTGATATAAGGCCATGTACAACAGACCAAAAGGTGTAATATTTTTTACAGATGATCTCAGATTCCATATCTGTTTCCCCGATAAGTTCACCTATAACTTCGGTAAAGATATCCCATGGCATATCTGCTTCAGGTAAATTATTTACCATTTCGCAGCAATTTGTAGTTATGCCGAACATACTTTGATAAAGTTCTTTATTTTCAAAAGCAAAATTCCAGTAAGCAACCCACATAGCTTCCAGCTGTTTGGCCGGCAACCGGTGTTTATCCTTTGCTTCCTGCAAATCTTTTGCTAAAATCAAATAACCCTTGCGTGTTAGTTCAAGTAGAATAGCTTCTTTATTTGAGAAATATTCATAGATAATGGGAGCAGTATATTCAATTTTGTCTGCAATTTTGCGCATACTTAAAGCTTGCCATCCATCTTCTTTTACAATTTGTAAAGAAGCATCCAGTATATTACACCTGGTTTCTTCTTTTAATCGTAATATTCTATCCTTGCTTCCCATTTGTTTACTCCATTAAATCATTTAACAGTGTTAAGCAAATGTACAGTGATAAATTATAAAGGATGTACATTTAATTGTCATAATTAAATTACAGCATTAAAATATCTAAGACTAATATCGTTAATTTTTTGATAGACCGTAAATTATAGACAGATTTATTAGTGGATGCTGTTTTAACAGTAACATCTTAAAATATTCAACGTAAAATCAGTCAAAAGAATAAAAAGAAACTTAATTTTATCGAGAGAAAAGTAATGTTAATCGATAATGTAATATAATTACTTAATTGGTAGTTGATATTTGCTAACAATACCAATTAAACAAAGCCAATCATCATGTCAATTATAATATGAAAAACAAATACATGCAAAAATACCTTCAGGTTTTAGCTTTAGTTTTATTTATTAGTGTGATATACTCGTGTAAAAAGGATAAAACATCGACGACAAAGCCTGTTGTTGACGCCGCACCAGTAAGCTTGGGATTATTTGAATATAGCGACGGAACAAATTATCGCATATTTATTCCGTTAACTCAAATCGGAACCCAGACTGTTAATTACGATGAGGTTTTTGATACAGGTTCAGCAGGTTTGGCAATTGATGCGCAAGGAATTCTCCCTGATTCATTAATTACAAAAAACGGATTTGTTTTTAGCGGAGATTCACTGGTTGTTGATGGAATAACCATTACTTCAACCAAAAGCGAAATGGATTATGGTGATAATACCGACGAAACTCAAGTTAAGGGTAATGTGGCTTATGCCAATATAACTATCGGTAATAATTCAAATGGCCTCCTTATTAAACGGGTGCCAATATTTTTATACTATGCCATATTTGATGTTAAAAATGGTAATACTGCTAATGAAACACAATTACCTTCGCACTCGGCGGATATATTTGGCGTAAGCCCTGAATATAGCTACGCAAGCAATTTAATACTTAGTCCATTAAGTTATTATAAACCAGGCACCGGATTAACCAATGGATTTAAATTAGCAAAGATGGTAAGTACAGATTTTACGAGTAATGGTGTCTATGAGCAAAATATACTTACATTGGGTTTAACAAAGGCCGACTTGGCATCAACATCTGGTTTTGTTATGCATAATGAAACTTATACTTCCGTAGACGGATATTCACCAGATGTACCGGGGACAATAACTTACAACGGTAATACGATCTCAGCTAATTTTTTATTTGATACCGGTACTCCTGAAATATCAATTATTGAAAATAAAGCGGCAAGCACCGGAATATTGCCTGCTAGTACTACAATAACATTAAAAACCACAGAAGGGTTTACTTATAGCTACACGACAACTTCAACAACCGATATTACTGAAGTAGAAAATCCAAGTATTACCGGTGATATCCGTACAATATTCAGTCTTGAGTTTTTTATTAATAATGAGTATTTAACTAATTACACTGGTCATCAAATTGGGTTGAAGAATAATTAGCGTAAAATGTAATAAACAAAGGATGCAGACTGATCAGTCTGCATCCTTTGTTTTTAAGCTTTATCTTTCATTAGCTCAACTACCTCTCGCCACGTATGAACTCTTCTGTGATGATTGTGATTGTAATTAAAAATAGAGTTAAACATTAATGTTTCTCCTTTAAAGGTATCCAGATTCATGATCATATCATCAATCATAAAATCAGTATTGATGATGCTTTTATTCCCGCAAAAAACAATATTTCTCCAGCTAATGAATGGGAAGTTGATATTTAACCATTCTAACTTTTCCGATAAGCTTTGCGGAAACTCAACTGCCGCTGATACAATGTATATTTCAAAGCTTTCGGATAATGTTTTTAGTGCTTCAACGGCACCGGGCATAACCGGGGCTGTTAAAAAGAAACCAGGGGTATAAACAAATTTTCTTACAGCACCATCCGGGAATGCTTCGGCAGCAGTAAGGCCAAGTATATTTTCAGGTAACACTTTAATACCGTAGTCACGTTCGTACCAGTTAATAAAATGGGTATCTATATCAGCAATTACGCCGTCCATATCAATAGCAATAGTTTTTTTCATGTTATAAATGTTGTGCGGTAAATATATCAATCCAAATATTTACACAATGTTATTTTTTCGCTGAAAGCTATAAAATAGGTAACCTAATGCTGGCAATATCATTAAGCTGCCTAATAACAATCCCCAACCAAGATCTGTTATGGTTGTCATTGGTGCATGATCTTTAAGTACAGATAAATTATTTCCACCTTTTACCATGATTATGTTCGGATAATGCCTGTATCCAACAGATAATAATATCATACTCACCTGGAACGCGGCCAGTATCCGGATGACCTTTGTTTTGCCCTTATTCAATAAATACCATAATAACACCAATGAAACCGATGCGGCTATAACAGCTATCAAGCTCACCGGGTTACCGAATATCCAATGAGCCAAGTGCACGTTCTCAACTTCAGCAGCTAAAAATACAAGGCCACCAAAGGCAACTGCTGCTGCATTCATAATTACCGCCTTTTTGATAAAGCGTGTAACGTCAAATTGTTCTTTAGCTTCGCCGATAAGATAGATTGCTGCTAAAAAGCCACATAGCGCTACCGTAAAAAAGCCTACAGCAATGGAAAACCAATTTAACCAGCTAAAAATATAGGTGTTTAAATAATCGGTCGCGTTGGGGTCTATTTGCCTTGAAATAACGCTGCCGGCAATAATTCCAAGGAAAAGTGGTGTAATAAAACTAGAGTAAACGAAAATGTGGTTGTATAAATCCTGCCATTTATCATCCTTTATAGCGTCATAATTTCTAAAGGAAAACGCTGTGCCGCGAGCTATAATACCAAGTAGCATAATTAATAAAGGGATATGCAAATAGGTGCACATATTGCTGTAAATTGTAGGAAACCCTACAAATAATATCACCACGGCAATAATCAACCACATATGGTTTGCCTCCCATATTGGGCCGATGGCTTCATACATTGTTCTGCGTGTTCGTGTTTTGTTATTATTTGATGTAAAAAGCTCAATTATACCCGCGCCAAAATCAGCTCCACCCAACAAAAAATATAGTAGTATAGCAAAAAATAAGTAAAGAATAACTACAGTAAGCATATCATATCAATTAACATCATACAACTTAGGAACCATTTTTATCTGCCTGATAAGCAAAAATACCACAGCAAGGCTTAGCGTAAAATAAACAATTGTAAAAAGGTAAAAAGAATAATGTATTCCAGGCATAGGAGTTACAGCCTCGCTTGTACGCATAACACCTTGTATTATCCATGGCTGCCGCCCAACCTCTGTAACAGTCCAGCCAGCCTCAACTGCTATAAAACCGAGTGGCGTTGCTGCAATAAATAATTTAAGGAACCAGCCTTTAATAAGCCAACTTCTTTTCTTCCATAAAGCAAAAAAGTACAGCAGGCCTATCAACAGCAAAAACATGCCGATAGCTACCATAAGCTGAAAAGCATAATGAGTAACAGGCACATTAGGTTGGTCTTTTTTAGGTATCTGGTCTAAACCTTTTACGGGCGTTTTTAAATTGTCATAAACCAGGAAACTTAATAATCCGGGTATTTCTATTCCGTCATTAACTTTTTTGCTGACAGTGTCCGGGAAACCGCCGATTAACAAATCAGAGTACGGTTCTGTATGAAAATGTGCTTCCATAGCAGCAAGTTTTGCTGGCTGGCGTTGTGCAGCTCCTTTGGCCGATAGATCGCCACTTAACGGTTGTAATATTGCCGCCACCGCACCAAATGCAACTGCAATTTTAAATGACTTAGTATGAAAAATTATGTTCTTTTTCCTGAAGATCATTAACGCATGTATACCTGCAACCGCAAAGCCCGTGGCCGCAAATGCAGCTATGGTCATGTGCAATGCTTCGGAAAACCAGGCAGCATTAAACATGGCTTTTATCGGGTCGATATTAGTGTATTGACCATTAACATAATCAAACCCGGCAGGGCTATTCATCCATGAGTTTGCCGATACTACTAGTACGCCCGATATAACTCCGCTCACACCAACAATAATTCCGGTAAACCAATGAAACCATTTATTAAACTTGTCCCAGCCATACAGAAAAAAGCCAAGTGCGATCGCTTCAATAAAAAATGCGATACCCTCTAAAGAAAACGGCATGCCGAAGATAGGGCCTGCATGTTCCATAAATTTAGGCCACAATAAGCCTAATTCGAATGAAAGCATAGTGCCGGAAACCGCACCTGTTGCGAAAAATATAGCTACACCTTTGCTCCATGCCTTGGTAATGTGCATATAAAGCGGGTTATTAGTCTTAATATATTTATAGTTTGATATTGCCATAAAAACCGGCATAACCATACCGATGCAGGAGTAGATGATGTGAAAGCCCAGCGAAAGGGCCATTTGCGAACGTGCGGCTATAAAATCATTCATATGTTATGTATGATAAGTACTGCAACAAATATACCCTATAGGTTTAGTAAGATTTGGAATAATCAACCCAATTGAATTAAATAGAATAATTCTAAAATGCAGATTTTCTTGTATTTACAATTGTTTTCGATATTGAAGTGACTTAGATCTCGTCTCAATAAAGTAAATTTAAAAAGTGTTGTTGATCCCCATAGGATAGACTATGATTTATTTTTATGTTTGCTTACACAACACCTTATGAAATGAATACTCCCGAACAAAACTTCGCCGCTTTAGGTCTCAATTTGCCACCTGCACCAAAGCCACTGGGCGTTTACAAACCCTGTTTAATTGATGGTAAATATTTATACCTGTCTGGGCATGGTACAGTACAGGATGATGGTAGTTTGATAATCGGGCGTGTAGGTGATACCATTTCGCAGGAAAACGGAAAATTAGCAGCACGCCAGGTTGGCTTGGCAATGCTGGCAACCATAAAAGCGAATATCGGTAGTTTGGATAAGGTTAAGCGTGTAATAAAAGTGCTTGGTATGGTTAACTGTACTTCTAATTTTGAGAAGCATCCTTTCATCATCAACGGCTGCAGCGAACTTTTCGCTAAAGTTTGGGGCGAAGAAAATGGAATTGGCGTACGAAGCGCGGTAGGTATGGGATCATTACCGGATAATATCCCCGTTGAAATAGAAGCGTTGTTTGAACTTATATAATAAATTAGCATGACCGAGCAGCGCTGGTATACCATTAAGGATGTTGATCAACTGGATACACCGGCCTTGGTTATCTACCCGCATCGCGTAAAGCAAAATATCGATATAGTTAAAAATCTGATCGATGATGTTTACCGGTTACGTCCACATGTAAAAACACATAAAAACAGCCATGTAACGCAACTGATGCTCGATGCTGGTATCACTAAATTTAAATGCGCTACCATTGCCGAGGCTGAAATGCTGGGTATGGCCAACGCGCCGGATGTGCTGTTGGCTTATCAACCTGGCGGACCTAAAATTAAACGGTTAATACTGTTAATATTAACCTATCCTGCAACAAAATATTCTTGTTTGATTGATAATCAGCAATCAGCCAAAGCAATCTCGGATGCCGCTATTGAAAACGACATTAACCTAAATGTTTTTATTGATCTGGATGTTGGTATGCATCGTACCGGGATTATTCCTGATGATGAGGCCGTAAAACTCTATAAGTATTGTGCGGAATTACCCGGAATTACACCAATTGGTTTACATGCATACGATGGACACATCCATGATGCCGATCTGATCGAGCGTACACAAAAAAGTAATAGCAGCTTTGCACCGGTTCTTAAACTGCAAGCTGAACTAAAACAAAAAGCTTTTACACCTATCGTTGTTTCAGGTAGTACGCCAACATACAGTATAAATGCTGCAAGGCCAGATATTGAATGCAGTCCTGGTACGTTTGTTTATTGGGATAGAGGCTATCAATCTGCTTTTATTGAAGAGCCATTTCTTACAGCGGCATTAATTGTTGCGAGAGTGATCTCGCTGCCAACAGATACTACTATTTGTATTGATTGCGGGCATAAATCCATCGCATCAGAAAGTGAATTAAGCAAACGCATTTTCTTTTTAAACGCGCCAGAATTAAAAATGAAAGGCCATAGCGAAGAACATTTGGTGGCAGATGCTGGTGAAGATCATCAATACAACATCGGCGATGTGTTATATGGTTTGCCTTGGCACGTGTGCCCTACGGTTGCTTTGTATGAGCGCGCCATCACTATTGAAAATAATATCATAACCGGCGAATGGCTGAATATAGCTCGCGACCGTATAATAACCATCTAAATATGTTCACTATTGATGCCCATTTAGACCTGAGTATGAATGCGATGGAATGGAACCGCGATCTGCGGGATTCTGTTGCAACGATAAACGCTCGTGAGCAAGGTCTAACTGATAAACCTGATCGGGGCAACGCAACCGTTTCATTGCCGGAATTAAGAAAAGGAAATATTGGCTTAGTCGTTGCCACACAAATAGCACGTTATGTTGCGCCCGACAATCTTTTACCCGGCTGGCACTCACCCGAACAGGCATGGGCGCAAACACAGGCACAAATTAGCTGGTACAAAACCATGGAAGAGGATGGGCAAATGGTGCAGGTTAATGATTTGCCAAGCCTGGAAAAACATATTGCTTTATGGGAAAACAATACGCCATCAGCTAATAACCCCATCGGTTATATTTTAAGTTTAGAGGGTGCAGATTCGATTGTAACTATTGATCATCTGCAACGTGCTTATAATTATGGTTTGCGTGCTGTTGGCCCTGCGCATTACGGTCCTGGTAGATATGCTCAGGGCACTGACGCGACGGGTTATATGGGGTCAAAAGGGCACGAGTTGTTAAAAGAAATGGAGCGTCTTAATATTATACTGGATGCTACCCATTTATGTGATGACAGTTTTTGGGAAGCACTGGATAATTTTAACGGCCATGTTTGGGCAAGCCACAATAACTGCCGGGCACTGGTAAACCATAACCGTCAATTTAGTGATGAGCAAATTAAGGAGCTTATCAATCGTGGCGCAGTGATGGGTTGTGCGATGGATGCCTGGATGATGGTGCCAGGGTGGGTAAGAGGCAAATCTAACCCTAAAGAAATGAATTGTAATTTGGAAGTGCTGATAGATCACTTGGATCATATCTGCCAAATAGCTGGAAACTCTTTACATATCGGTATTGGTTCAGATATGGATGGCGCATTTGGTACAGAACAATGTCCTTATGATTTGGTCACTATTGCAGATGAAAAAAAAATCCCCGGTCTATTAAAAAGACGTGGATATACTGACGGCGATATCAAAAATATAATGCACGGTAACTGGCTACGCTTTTTAAGGAAAGCTTGGGCTTAAATCAAACTTATCAACGATATTATGAAAGCAGAGCAACAACGGTTAAAAGACCCTAAATGGAAAAAATGGGGGCCATACGTAAGCGACCGCCAATGGGGTACAGTTCGCGAGGATTACAGTGCCAATGGCGATGCCTGGAACTATATCACTCATGACATGGCACGTAGCAAGGCTTACCGCTGGGGTGAGGAAGGTATTGCAGGCATCTGTGATGATGATCAGTTGCTTTGTTTTTCTGTTGCATTGTGGAATAAGAAAGATCCTATTTTAAAGGAACGATATTTCGGGTTAAGCAACCCCGAAGGTAACCACGGCGAGGATGTGAAGGAACTGTATTATTACCTGGATAATACACCAACCCACTCCTATATGAAAACGCTTTATAAATATCCGCAGCAAGCTTATCCATATCAATGGCTAGTTGATGAAAATAAACGCCGTACCCGTCTTGATCCTGAGTTTGAACTAATAGATACCGGCCTTTTAAATAACAACGATTATTTTGATGTGTATACTGAGTATGCAAAAAACTCACAAGACGATATCCTGATAAAGATCACTGTTCACAATCGTAGTATGAATGATTGTGAGTTAAATGTACTGCCAACTATTTGGTTTCGGAATACCTGGGCTTGGGGATATGATAATTACTTACCTGAACTTACAGCGGATTCACATGGAGTTATTGAGGTTTATCATACCAAATTTGGCCAGCTTTGGTTAAATGGCGAAGGCTCACCGGATACCTTATTTTGTGATAACGAAACTAACAATCCTAAACTTTACAATTATGCGGATGGTAAATCTTATTATAAAGACGGAATTAATAATAACATTGTAAACGGTGAAGATACCGTCAACCCTAAAAAAACAGGTACCAAGGCAGCTATTAATTACGATGTTACGGTTAAGGCAAAGGATAGTGTAACAATTCGCATGCGCTTATCTGGTGATGCAAAAAACGGGTTTGATGATTTTGATAATATTTTCAACGCCCGTATCGCTGAAGCCGATGAATTTTATAAAGATATACAGCAAAATAATCCTAACCCGGATAGTATAATGGTGCAGCGCCAGGCTTTTGCAGGTATGCTGTGGACGAAGCAATTCTATTATTTTGATATCAATCACTGGCTAAGCGGCGACCCCGCTGAACCAAAGCCTCCTGCAGAAAGAATCAATGGGCGAAATAGTAAATGGACAAGCTTCAATGCACGGGATATTATATCAATGCCTGATAAATGGGAATATCCCTGGTTTGCATCCTGGGATCTGGCTTTTCATTGCCTGGCCTTGGCTAATATCGATATGGATCTGGCAAAGAATCAATTATCACTTTTAGTTAGGGTTTGGTACCAGCATCCTAATGGTGAATTACCTGCATATGAATGGGATTTTGGCGATGCCAACCCTCCCGTACATGCACGCGTAACCTGGGAGATATACCAAAAGGATAAGGCCGCCAATAATGGCAAAGGTGATACCATGTTTTTAGAGCGCATTTTTCATAAGCTAATGCTTGATTTTACGTGGTGGGTAAACCGAAAGGACGCTGTAGGTAATAACATATTTGAAGGTGGATTCCTGGGATTGGATAATATCGGTGTATTTGACAGGAATGCCCGTTTACCTATGGGTGAACATCTTGAGCAGGCTGATGGTACAAGCTGGATGGCCATGTATTCGTTAAACCTTTTGAGAATTGCCACTGAGCTGGCGAGTTATAATAAGGCTTATTCAGATATTGCCTCGAAGTTTTTTGAACACTTTATTTACATAGCCGGCGCCATGGCTAACCTGGGAGAAAATAATGCCGGTTTGTGGGATGATCAGGACGGTTTCTTTTATGACCAATTGCGTTTACCTGATAATACCACGGAAAGGATGCGCGTACGTAGCATAGTGGGCTTAATACCATTATTCGCAGCTGAAGTGCTTGACAATAACGATATCGTTAATAACCCAATATTCAGCAACAGGATGAAATGGTTTGCTGATAACCGCCCGGATCTCGCTTCTTTAGTGTCGAGATGGAACGAAAGCCGGAATAATGGAAAGCACATGATCAGCTTACTGCGTGGTTACCGCATGAAATCATTATTAAAGTATATGTTGGATGAAAACGAATTTTTAAGTGAATACGGCATTCGCTCAGTGTCAAAATATCATTTAAATCATCCTTATAGTGTAAATGTTAACGGAATGGGGTTTACTGTAAAATATACTCCCGCCGAAAGTGATAGCGGGTTGTTTGGAGGTAACAGCAACTGGCGCGGGCCAATCTGGATGCCCATTAATTATTTGTTAATTGAAAGTTTGCAACGTTTTTATGAATATTATGGCGATGATTTCAAAATAGAATGCCCAACCAATTCCGGTGTATTTATGACGTTGAGCGAAGTTGCAAATGAGCTATATCGTCGTGTATCAATTATCTTCTTACGTGATGATACCGGTAAACGGGCGGTATTTGGCAACTATGATAAAATACAATCTGATCCTGAGTTCAAAGATCATCTTTTATTCTATGAATATTTTGATGGCGACAATGGTCGCGGAGTAGGGGCATCGCACCAAACCGGCTGGACTGGCTTAATTGTGAATTGCCTGTATAGGTAAAGAGTCAAGAAATAAGAGTCAAGGATTAAGACAAAATACTTTTTCATCTTAACTCTTGACTCTCGCATTGTGATTCTACTTTTTGTTAGCGGCTCTTACGCTTTTAACCATAGCTACTGAAACCGCACTTGCTTTGTTTGTGAAGCTATTACGTATATACGTAAGCACGTCAGCAATTTCCTGGTCTTTCAAAAAATCATGCGATGCCATGGTGTTTGAGTAAGTGTTGCCGTTTATTTCAACATCCTCATTAAACCCATTCAATATTATTTTTATCAGTTTGGTTTTATCACCCAAAACATAACTGGTTTGTATTAATGGCGGGTTCATGTTTTGCACGCCATGGCCATCAACCTGGTGGCAGGTTGCACAATTTTGTGTATAAACAACCTTGCCATTTGCGATCGACATAGCCAATCTGGCTTTGGCGGATTTAGAAGAATGCTTTACCTGCGCATTTAAATAATTGCAAGATAATAGGATAACCAATAAAACTACTGCGGATTTTATAAACCTCATACTATTTTTTATAAGTAATTTTAAAGATGGTTCCTTTATTGTCATCGGTTACGTATAGCGAACCATCAGGTCCTTGCGCTAATCCGCATGGACGGTGAACAGCATTACCGCTTTCTTTTTGAGCCTGCGTACCTGCAAAGCCATCAGCGAAAACTTCCCATTTCCCGTCAGGCTTGCCATCTTTAAATGGTTGGAAAACTACAAAATATCCTGCTTGCGGCTCCGGTGCGCGGTTCCATGAACCATGGAACGCAATGAAAGCGCCATTCTTATATCTTTCAGGGAATTGGTTACCTGTATAAAATAATAACCCATCCGGTGCCAAATGGCCTGGAAACGCAACTGCGGGATCAATAGTTCCTTCGCCGGCTGTTTTTTTGCCGTCACCGCCATATTCCGGAGCTAATATTTTCTCGTGTTTTTCCTGGTCGTAATAAATATAAGGCCAGCCTGCGTTATCGCCTTGTTTTAAGGCATATAGACATTCGGCAGGTTCAATTGCAGATTGCTGGGTAGTATACAGGTCCGGGAAAAGATCATGTAACTGATCACGGCCATGTTGCATTACAAAAAGTTGATTGTCCTGTTGGTTCCAATCTAAACCAACTACATTTCTCAATCCTTTAGCATAATGAATTCCATCACCATAATGTTGGTCTAATTTATCAGCCTTAAATTCCCATATTCCTCCTGCGGAGTCCAAAATAGGGCAACCCGGCCTGCCCGGTGATCCTTTTTGACGATCTTTCTCCTGGCATGAGTTCGAGTATGCGCCAATATTAACGTAAAGATTACCGTTATTATCTAATACAATAGATTTTGATTCATGTTCACGACGGTTTAACAAACCCGTAACAATATGTTCAGGTGCATTAGGATTAATAACTTCTCCTTTAACGTTTAATTTATAACGGTAAACATCTTCGTTTGATGAAGCGTACAGGTAACCATCTTTAATATACATTCCTGTACCGGCATAATCGCCAAAGCCGCTAACCACTGTCGCTTTGCCATCGGCCTGGTGAAGGTATAATATGCCTCTGCCATTCTTAGCACGGTTAAGCTTCACATAAATATCTCCCTCATGAGTAATTGCAATATGCCTTGCACTACCTAAATTATCAGCTACTATGCTCGATTCAAAACCTGCAGGCAACGTTAATCCGGC
The DNA here is from genome assembly GCF_965225845.1 of Mucilaginibacter sp. GTDB lineage: Bacteria > Bacteroidota > Bacteroidia > Sphingobacteriales > Sphingobacteriaceae > Mucilaginibacter. The sequence continues at coordinate 1,847,560 of NZ_CBDDBL010000002.1, read as the reverse complement.
GCTTTCTGGTGTTGCATTTTTTGATGCCAGTGATATTACCAGTGCAGGTATAGCAATTAATGGTAATAAGGCCATAAATATTCTATTCTTTTTCATACTTGAGAGTTGATGTATAGTAAAGTTAACTAAATACAATTTAATGACTATATATGTTTAATAAGCGACAGGAATTTTACAATAGATATTAAATTGATAATGGGATTAGGACATCATATAAAAAAATTAAATTCCGTATATAAGTTATTATGTAAAATATTATTTTTTAAAATGGTGATATGTCTATATAAAAATGATAATAGGGTTAAACTTTTGGAATTTAATACCGTCCTAATTGTATAAAATTTAAAAAAATGAAAAAGTTAGTTTTATTATCAGCAATTGCAATGAGCGGTTTGTTTTACAATACTGCTGATGCACAATTTAGGGTTCATTTAGGTGTAAATTTAGTTCCAAACAGGGTTGTTGTAGCGCCGGGGGCTGAAGCGCCAGTTTACGCTGATGCAGTTTATAACAATGATGACTATTATTATTTACCTGATGTAGATGCTTATTATAATATCAGTCAGCAATGTTATTATTATTTTGATGGCGATAATTGGACCTCTGCAGCGTTTTTACCCGGGGAATACCACGATTTTGATTGGAGAAACGCCCGAAGGTATGAGGTTCGCGAACCTCATCCATATTTGCGTAACGATTTTTATGTAAATCGTTACAAGGGTAACGAATACGCCTTTAAGAAGGATAGTTACCATGGAAATTTTGATAACCATGCTGATCATTACGGTTACCGTGAACCTCAGCACTTTGACAATGATGGTTATGGACAGCACTTTAATGATAACAGGAATAACGGTCAAAACAATAACCCGCATTTTCAAAATGGTTGGGATCCTAATCGTCAACCTGTTCAAAATCAAAATTATCAGGATCAAGGCCGTAATAGGGGTAATAATAATAATTGGAATAATAACCGCGGTAATCAACAGCAACAAGGCAACCAGGATCAAGGCAGGGGAATGTTAAATAATGGTAAAAATAATCATAATAATGGCAATCAACAACAACAAAACCAAGGCAATCAAAGCCATGGAGGAAATCAACAACAATTCGCCCAAAACCAAGGTAGCCATGGAGGCGAACAACGTGTTGCCCAAAACAATCAGCAACGTGGAGGTCACGGTGGCGGTTCCTGGAAAAGGTTTTAAGTTAAAAATAACATCTTGTTATAAAGGAAAAGCCGCTTATAAGCGGCTTTTCCTTTTATTGGCAATTAAATTTCAATATTTACTCGCATTATTTAAAAGTTCAATTGCACTTTGATCGAGGTTAAGTTGAGTAGCCGCAACGATATCTTTTAATTGCCTTGTACTGGTAGCGCTGGCAATAGGTGCAGTTATTCCGGGGCGGGCAGTTGCCCAGGCTATCGCAACACTGGCTGGCGTGCTATTGTAGCTTGCTGCTACTTCATCTAAAGCTTTTAATATACTAAAGCCACGGTCGTTTAAATATTTCTTTACACCTTGTCCACGTTTGCTCTTATCAAGGTCATCTTCTGATCGGTATTTACCGGTTAAAAATCCACTTGCCAAAGAATAATAAGTAATTACGCCGATGTTATTTTCAACACATAATGGTTCAAGTTCTTTTTCATAACCTTCACGGTCATATAAATTATATTCTGGTTGAAGCGTCTGATACTTTGCGAAACCGTTCTTTTCACTTACTTCAAAGGCTTTTTTAAGTCGTGACGCTTCGTAATTAGACGCACCGATTGCTCTAACCTTACCTTGTTTAATTAAATCAGTATAAGTTGAAAGCGTTTCCTCCAATGGCGTATCTTTATCGTCGCGGTGTGATTGGTAGAGGTCGATATAATCAGTTTTTAATCGTTTTAATGAATCTTCAACAGCTTTAATAATATAAGTTTTTGATAAGCCTTTTTTATCAGGGCCCATTTCCATCCCAACTTTAGTTGCTATAATTACCTGATCACGTTTACCGCTTTTTTGAAGCCAGTTACCTATGATTGTTTCTGATTCGCCGCCTTTGTTTCCCGGTGCCCAGGCCGAATACACATCAGCTGTATCAATAAAATCTAAACCGCTGGCAACGTAAGCGTCTAATACTTCAAATGATGTTTTCTCGTCTATTGTCCAGCCAAACACATTTCCGCCTAAAGCAAACGGATTAACTTTTATACCTGATTTCCCCAATTCTCTTTTTTCCATGATATTATGTTATATGAATACGTATTTATAACAGCATTAAAATTTTAGTGTTTGCCAAAGGAATGTAAATAAGCCGTGATAAGTTATCTTTACTGCATGGAACCTGTTCGTCCCGATTCAAAAATCCTGATAGAGATCATTCAAACAAAAATGCCTTATGGCAAATATAAAGGCACACCAATTTGCGACCTGCCGTCTTATTACTTAGAGTGGATGAGCAGTAAAGGCTTTCCGCCAGGCAAAATGGGGATGTTGTTATCAAGCGTTTACGAGATAAAAACAAATGGATTGCAAAGCATTATCACGATGGTTAAAAATGCGCTTAAAGAAGGTAAAATAAAATAATATGATTTGTAAGGAATTGAAACATTCCGCGACTAAGCTGTTTATTGATTATACGCTGAAATGACAAACCACAATTTGTACTAAAACGTATTTTAATATGGTTAATATAATTAAAAACAAAATGAAAAAAGTCATCTTATATACAGCATGTATATTATTATTTGCTGGTTGCGCTAACGGGCAATCAAGCAGTTTTGCGAAATTACCCCAACCAAAGCCGGGAGAACAGGTAGCAGATTTTGCCAGCGGATGTTTTTGGGCATCAACAGAAGCTTTTTCTGAGCTTAGGGGTGTTGATAAAGTTATTGCCGGTTATGCCGGTGGTACAACGGCCCATCCAACATACGAGGAAGTTTGCAGCGACAATACCGGCCATGCAGAAACAGCGCAGGTTTATTATGATCCGAAGGTGATTAGCTATGCAAAATTGGTTGAGGCATTCTTTTATGCGCATAATCCAACCGAGTTAAATTACCAGGGACCTGATCAGGGCACAAGTTACCGTTCAATAGCTTTTTACCGCACACCCGAAGAAAAAGCGATTATAATGAATGAGATCAAAACTATAAATGCATCCAGGCATTATAATGCTCCTATAGTAACCCAGGTAGTTCCTTTTACCGTCTTTTATCCTGCTGAAGAGTATCATCAGAACTATTATAAACTTCATCCTGATCAATCTTACATTGAGGCGGTTTCAAAGCCCAAGGTTGAGAAGATGAGAGCTATGGAGAAAAGCCAGTTAAAGCCGGAATACCAAAAAATGTAGATCATAAAAAAGGCTCACGATATTATCGGGAGCCTTTTTTATGTATGGAGGTTTACTCTCCTCGTTTCAATCCGTATTTTTCAATCTTACTGTACAAGTGACTACGTTGGATATCAATGTCATCGGCAGTTTTTGACACATTCCAATTGTTCTTTTCCAGCTTAAATTTGATATACTCGCGTTCTGCATAATCCTTATACTCCTGGAAATTCTTGAACTGGTTAAAATCGGTTTGCGACGAACTTGCCGAATCTCCTGTTTCATGCACCGGAGCAGATGGGTTGGCAAAAGCTCTTACATCATTATCCGTGATGGTTTTATCACTCAGAATAATCAAACGTTCAACCATGTTCCTTAACTCACGGATGTTACCTGTCCACGGTAATGCTTTTAAAGCTTCTAATGCTGATTCAGATATCCTTTTTGGCGGCATGCCGTAATCGTTACAGATCTCTTCAATAAAACTCTGCGTAAGCAACGGAATATCATCCTTGCGCTCATTCAACGGAGGTACATGGATCAATATAACACTTAATCGGTGGTAAAGGTCCATCCGGAAATTACCGGCTTCGATCTCTTTTAATAAGTCTTTGTTGGTGGCCGCTACTACGCGTACATCTACATCTATCTCTTTTTCGCCGCCTACACGGGTAATTTTGCTTTCTTGTAAGGCACGCAATACTTTGGCTTGTGCAGATTGGCTCATATCACCGATCTCATCCAGAAACAAAGTGCCTCCGCTTGCTGATTCAAACTTACCAATACGCTGTTTTACAGCAGAGGTAAATGAACCTTTCTCGTGCCCGAATAGTTCACTTTCAATTAATTCTGATGGTATAGCCGCGCAATTAACCTCAATCAACGGGGCATTTGAACGGTGTGATTTCTCATGCAACCAGCGTGCAACTAATTCTTTACCGCTGCCATTAGCACCGGTGATCAATACACGGGCATCAGTAGGGGCAACACGGTCAATGGTTTCCTTAATTTTGCCGATACCCTGCGACTCACCTAATATTGGGCGAACCTTGGATACCTTGCGTTTTAATACCTTGGTTTCAATAACCAAACTACCACGATCAAGTGCGTTACGTACGGTAATTAGCAGGCGGTTCAGATCAGGTGGTTTGGATATAAAGTCGAATGCGCCCTTACGGCTTGCCTCCACAGCGGTTTCCACGGTTCCGTGGCCGGATATCATAATAAAGGGCAGGTCAGGTTTCAAAGCTAAACCTTCGGTAAGCACTTCCATGCCATCCATGCGGTTCATTTTTATATCGCACAGTACCAGGTCGTAGTCGTTTTTAGCGATCATTTCCAGGCCATCAATACCATTATCTACGTCTTCAACCTGGTAGTCTTCGTATTCCAGTATCTCTCTCAATGTGCTGCGTATAGCACGTTCATCATCAATAATTAAAATTTTAGCCATAGTTTATCTATTGTTTTTCAACGAAAACGGGTAAATGTTAAGCGCGCTAATATATATGATTTGTATAGAAAATTAAACACTTTTCTATATACAAAAAATAACCCCCTTCTGTTTTGCAGAAAGGGGCATTTTTTTCAGCAGCAAACCTGTAAGCCGGGTTCTGTGCCGCCCTAAAGCGGTTTCTATCATTAATCTAATCCTGTTATTGCTAACAGGCTTGAGCAACCTACCCATCCCGGCGGCCCGCCTAAACGGGCCAAAAGCGAGTAACTTCCGATCCGTGACCTATTTGGTTTTTCAACTCCTGAGGTTTACCGCGATCCCGGTCGCCCGGGAAAGCCGTGAGCTCTTACCTCACGTTTTCACCCTTACCCTCAACAAATTGGGGGCGGTATATTCTCTGTGGCACTTGCTGTCGCCGGCTGCCGGCGCCTTCCCGTTAGGAAGCAGGATACTCTGTGTTGCCCGGACTTTCCTCTTCGACTCAACGAAGCGATAAAATGTTTTGCCAAGCAAAGGTAAGAATTTACACCAATAGTGGTGAACCGTACCACGGAAGAGATGAAACACATGGTACATTTAGTACACTTTTAAGCCCGAAAATGCCCTAAATAACCCTGAAAATGACATTATTAGATTTATTTTAAGCCCAAAAAAGTATCAAAATCGCCCAAAAAAGTGTTGTTTTAGCCTGAAAAGCGCTTGACATAAACAAAAAATGATGTTTTTTGAACTCTTTTTACCTGTATTAGACCAGAAAATGAACCTATTTGGAACAGTTGTTAAGCGCGGTTTGTACTTGGTCATCGGTAAACAGGCCCTGCTTATTGCCGAACGAATTGGTAACGTAAGTGATCACCTGCGCCAGCTCGATAGGCGAAAGCCCACTTGCTGGCATGGCGCCTTCAAACTCTTTACCGGCAACAGTTATTTTTCCGCTAATGCCGTTTTTAAGCCGGCAGGATAATTTATTACGGTCTTTTAATAAAAGAGTATCAGTTATCGGTGGTATCAATGCATTTAAACCTTGCCCCTTATCACCATGGCAATTTAAGCAATGGGTTTCATAAACTACGGCACCGCCTGAATAATAGCGGCCATATTCAATAGATGCATCGTTTTGGCAGGAATAGATTATGGCAAAAAAGGCTAACAAACAAATAATACCAATGATCTTTGCTTTCATAATTATTTGTCCGCTGGTTCGGCTTTTAAGGTTTTGATGTCAGCGATTAGTTGGTCTACCTGCTGTGGATTTGTTCCATCGTATGATCCGCGGATGCGTTGCTGTTTATCTATCAACACAAAATAACCCTGGTGAACATAACCGCCCGCAACGGTACTGTCCGGACTTACAGCAACCAGGTAACTTTTTGTTGCCAGGCTGTACACTTTATCTTTATCGCCATTTAAAAACCACCACATATTGCCGCTAACGCCTAATTTATCTGCGTATTTTTTAAGTACCGGTACGGTATCATGTTTTGGGTCGATAGTGTAGGAAATGATCTTAACATCCGGCATATCCTTAAAAGCATTATAAACGCTTAGCATGTTGCGTTGCATGCCCGGACAAATAGAAGGGCAGGAGGTGAAAAAGAAATCGGCTACATAAATTTTATCCTGCAGGTTTTTGCTGCCAACACTATCGCCGTACTGATTAATAAATTTAAATGCAGGTATGGTTTGATAAACTGTATCGGTTACTGTTTGCCCGTTAACCGTTTTCTTCTCTGCCGAGCGGTTGCCGTAAATTGGCAATACTTTAGCAGTATTTGATTTGCATGCCGCAAAAACGGTTATTAATAATATCCCACTGATCAGTTTTTTCATTTGGTTTTTGCTTTGTTTATGTAGTTATTTGATACCGCTATTGCTATAACCATGGTAGTATCTAATTTAACTACCTCAGCCTTTTGTGTGTTGAGATAACTCATGATCTGCTGATGGGTTTTACCGGTAAAATCCGGGTTGAATTTATCCATCCACATCATCATGGAATTATCAGCATCGTTAAGTAGTTTACTGTAAGCAGCAACCGAATCTTTAACAGCAGCCGAAGCATCTTTAGCAGCGATGCTTTTTAACTGCATTTTATTTTTCATGATAGCCCCATCATTGGTCATTAGCTTATCATGGGTCTTTATCACATCATTTAAAAGTGCTTTTTCCTGGTCTTTGTCGTTATTACAGCCCAATAGGGCAATGCACGCAAGCAGCGGAATAAATAATTTCTTAGTCATTGGGTAAGAACTTTAACAGTCGCAAATATCAAAAATAAACGCCTTACATCCGCATCAATTAGTTAACGCATATAAAAAATGTAGTCAGTATTCGGTAAACTTTCAATTCCTGCGAGTTTTAATTGCTGCCCGATCTGCGCGCGATGATGTGTGCCGTGATTTATGAGGTGCGCTAAAATATCCTCGGTCAGGTTTTCATAGCTGTCACCTTTGGAATTTTTATAGGCGATGATCTTCTTGAAATCTTCAACTTTTAATCCATCTAAAAAATCCATCCATGCTTTATGGTTTTCATCAATGATCTTTTCAAAAGTATTCGCTTTCTGATCCGGCCACAGAACAATACCTGTTGCATGTAATCCTTTACACCGGTTAAGCCAAATTTGTTGCGCCGCTAATAAATGCGCCATCAATTTTACAGCCTGTTCTGGTTCGCCAACTTGAATTATTGATTTTAAGATGGCTTTATTAGCAAACTGGTCGTAGTTGAAGAGTTTGAGGAAATAGGATTTCATGACGTAAAATTAATTATATTTAAAAAGTATATGAGTAATCCTGAAGAAGAAAATCAATCAAAGCCAGCAGCAAAAGAGCCGATCTTTCTGGAGCGCGGTGATGGCTTAGGCTGGACGTTAAACTTTGACCGCCCGGTTTCCTATGTAATATTACTTGGTATATTGGGTGTTTCGCTTGTGATTTGTTTATATGCAGCCGGGGTGATAAAGTTATAATATCATGTCAATATTAAATACTGTAAATCAAGGTTCAGGCAATTAATATTAACAATAACATAACACTATAAACACGATAGTTATACATTGAGGTTGTACTTTTAAGTAAAAATTAAAGGATATGAAACTTATAGCAAATTTTTTAAGGCTTGTTAGTGGTTTTCCTCAATGGATAATGCTTAACAGTATGCGCTCATCGTTCATGCACTAAGCCGTAATTCCAAAAACTTTTCTTTTATACAATAATAATGTACAATTTGGGCATTGTATACGCTCAACTTAATGGAACTGAAACAGCAGGACGGGGATTTTAACAAAAGGCTTTTTGGCGACGATTTTAAATGGGGAGTGGCGACTGCCGCATTCCAGGTTGAAGGCTCATGTGATTGCGACGGCAAAGGCGAATCAATTTGGGATGTCTTTTCGGCTAAGCGTGGCAAAATAAAGAATGGCGATAAGCCACACATGGCTTGTGACTTTTACAAACGTTATAAGGAGGACATCGACCTCATCAAACAACTCAATATTCCTAATTTTCGTTTTTCCATTTCATGGACCCGCATTTTACCGCAGGGTACCGGAGAAATTAATCAGTTAGGAATTGATCATTACAACCAGGTAATTGATTATTGTATTTCACAAGGTATTGAGCCATGGATCACGTTATATCACTGGGACCTGCCACAGGCGCTTGAAGTTAAAGGTGGCTGGACAAACCGCGAAGTTGTTAACTGGTTTAGCGAATTTGTACGGGTTTGCGCCCATAGCTTTGGCGATAGGGTTAAATATTGGATGGTGATGAATGAACCATCGGTATTTACCGGCGCAGGATATTTTTTCGGGATCCATGCACCGGGGAGGGCCGGCCTCTGGAATTTTTTACCGGCAGTACACCATGCTATTATGTGTATGGCTGCCGGCGGCAGGGAACTGAGAAAGATTTTACCGGATGTTGAAATCGGCACTACATTTTCATGCTCGTATGTTGAACCGAAAAGCGATAAACCACGTGACGTAGCCGCTGCAAGCCGCGTTGATACTTTGCTAAACCGTTTATATATTGAACCTACTTTAGGGATGGGATACCCGGTTGACGGCTTGCCTGTACTGAAAAAAATGGATAAATATATTCAGCCGGGTGACATTGAAAGCATGGAATTTGATTTTGACTTTATCGGCGTTCAGTTATATACACGTGAGATCGTAGATCATTCTTTTTTTACGCCATACATTCACGCCAATATAGTTGGGGCTAAACACCGGAATGTACAAATTACAGAAATGGGGTGGGAGGTATACCCGCCCGCTATTTACGAGATCTTAAAGAAATTCAATCAATATAAATCCATCAAAAAGCTGTTGGTTACCGAGAACGGCGCCGCTTTCCCAGATGTAGTGACAGATGGCAAAGTTGATGACCCCAGGCGAAAAGCATATCTTCAGCAATACCTGCAGCAGGTTTTAAAGGCTAAGCAAGAAGGTTTAAAAGTAGATGGCTATTTTGTTTGGACCTTAACCGATAATTTTGAATGGGCCGAAGGTTACAACCCGCGTTTTGGATTGATCCACGTTGATTTTGAAACGCAAAAACGTATTGTAAAAGCATCCGGCCAATGGTATGCTAATTTTATAAAGGATTAAATTTGGGGCCTTTTTAGGGTTACATAAAAAGTAGTGCCTTTACCAGCTTCGCTGTCAAACCAGATCTTACCATCATGATTTTCGATGATCTGCTGGCAAATAGATAAACCAAGCCCGAATGATTTTTCGCCGGCTGTGCCGGGCCGTTTGGCATCAGTAAAGATGTTAAATACCTCGTTTTTAATGTTATCTGGTATGCCAATGCCAGTATCCTTAACTGAAATTTTAACTTCCTGGCCATCAGCCATAACATCTACATAAATAGCAGCGCCAATTGAACTGAATTTTATGGCATTGCTGATCAGGTTACTTATTACCCGCCAGATACGCTCACGACTTACCAGTAACATTTCAGGTTTGCCGCTTAGTTGGGTTATGATCTTTTGGTCCTTTTCGGATGCTTTAAAACTCAATATCTCAACACTGTTATTTACTAATTCATTAATATCAACTAATTCCTTATTTGATTTGCCGATCTTGTTATTGGTAGCGTCTAAAATCTCGTTTATCAATTCTAATGTGTTTTGCGATGTACTGTTTACCAGTGTGATCAGCTCTTTTTGATCTTCAGTATATTCATCTTGAAGCATCACATTGGTTAATGAAACTATGCCGCCGATAGGATTTCGTAAATCGTGAGCAACAGTACGCAGTATACGGTCTTTCTCCTGCCCGTTGATCTTTAGCTCTTCTAACGTGGTTTCCAAATCACTTTTTTGTGAATTGATCTGTTGGTTCAATTCGCTTATCTCCCTGATGTCCCGTTTTGAGCGCTGCCAGTTCCTGAAAACAAGCACAATGATCACTAACGCCATTATCACACCTATAACGGCAAGTGCCAAAAAGATACTTTGTAATTTGTTGTTGTTTTTAAGGTCTTGTATTTGGTATTGCTTATCGTAATTGGCCAGCTGCTGGGTGATATCCGCCTCCTTGATTGATACATCCACCTGGCTTAATGAATCTTTGAGGTGGCTGTAGCTTTCATAATAAGCTAAAGCATTGGCATAATCCTTATTCTCTGTAAAGTAGGCGCTCATCAACCTGTTCCATGAACTCAGCGCTTGCACGTTTTTTGCTGAATCCAATTGGTTATGTAAATTCTGCAATAAACTAAATAATGGCTTAAGCTGGTGTTCTTTCAGATATAGATTAGCAAGGTCGGTTTCAACCAATTCGGCATCATAGTTATCATAAGATCTTTTAAGGTTAAAATCTATACTTTTTTTCAAAAGCCCCTCAGCCTCCGCGTAGTTGCCAATTTCATACATTAGCTTGCCCTGATCGCCCCAGGTTACGGCACGGGCTATATCAAGTTTATAACTTATATCCTTAAACCGTTCGCTATATTTATCTATAAATGCTAAAGTTTTATTAAAATATACGCCGGCGCTATCCGTATTACCTAAATTCAAATAACTTTCGCCAACGTCATTAAGCAATTCTTGCTTTTGATAAAATCCTCTAAAGTCATCGGTGTAAGCGGCACTTAGTTTAAAGCTTTCTTTAAAGTTTTTAGCTGCCAGGTCAAAATGCGATTGCCTGAATGAAACCATGCCCATTCGATAAGTATATTCGGCCAATAAACCGTTATCAAGGTAATTTTTACCTAAAATGTAACCCTGGTAATAATACCTGTATGCAGTTGTGTATTGGTTTAGGTCAAAATAGGCATCACCCTTTGCAAAATTGGCGTTAGCTATATCGCTAACATATGATTTTAAATTATTAGACTTTTCAGCGTTTAACATTATTGAGTCGGCATACGCTAATTCCAGTTTGGTATTGCGAAGCTCTCTTTTGCTGTACATAAAATGATACCCGTAATAATGAGCTATGTCATCCAAATTATGGTTACTGAGTTGATGGTAAGCGCTATCCAGGTATTTGATACCTTGCTTAGGCCGCTTGGTAGCATTCAGTTTAGCAACTGAATCATTAATAGGGGCAAACTCCGCAGACATTTCACCATTATCGGCCGGTTGTTGTTTTTTGCAGGAAGAAAAAAATAATATCGACACCAAGGTTACAACAAGCCCAAACACAAGGCTTAGGTAAGCTAAGTTAAACCTACGGCGTAAATAATTATTAGGGAACATTAATCAATTGTTGCGCAAATATATTCTTAATTGTGGTAAAAATCAATGAATTGGTAAGAAATATAACTATTAAGCAAATAGTATATTTATTTAAAAGCCTCTTCACCAGTAATATCCATCCCTGTTATTAATAAATGAATGTCATGCGTTCCTTCATACGTAATAACCGACTCAAGGTTCATCATGTGGCGCATTATTGGATATTCACCGGTAATGCCCATGCCACCGAGCATTTGCCTTGCCTCACGGGCTATATTGATGGCAACCTCGACGCTATTACGCTTAGCCATAGATATTTGTGCCGCAGTTGCGCGATTTTCATTTTTCAAGGTAGCCAAGCGCCAAACCAGCAATTGCCCCTTGGTTATTTCGGTTATCATTTCTGCCAGTTTTTTTTGCTGAAGCTGGAATGCTGCTATAGGCTTGCCGAATTGCACGCGTTGTTTGGAATAGCGAAGGGCTGTATCGTAACAATCCATGGCCGCGCCTAATGCGCCCCAGGCAATGCCGTAACGGGCCTGGTTTAAACAACCGAGCGGACCTTTTAAGCCTGAAGCATTCGGCAACAGGTTTTCTTTTGGGACTTTAACATTATCAAATACTAATTCGCCAGTGGCTGATGCGCGTAATGACCATTTACCGTGCGTTGCGGGCGTGGTGAAACCATCCATTCCACGCTCAACAATTATTCCTTTTATTTTGCTGGTTTCATCCTTAGCCCATACTACGGCAATGTCCGCAAAGGGCGCGTTCGAGATCCACATTTTGGCGCCGTTAAGCAGGTAATGGTCGCCTTTATCCTTAATGTTGGTGGTCATGCCGCCGGGGTTAGAGCCGTGGTCAGGCTCTGTCAATCCAAAGCAGCCCATTAATTCGCCGGTAGCTAATTTGGGAAGGTATTTTTTGCGCTGTTCTTCTGAGCCATAGGTATAAATAGGATACATGACCAATGATCCCTGTACTGATGAAGCAGACCTTATACCGGAATCCCCGCGTTCGATCTCCTGCATAATAATGCCGTACGACATATAATCCAATCCCGCACCACCATATTCAACCGGGATAGTTGGGCCAAAGGCGCCAATCTCGCCTAAACCTTTAATTAGCTGTTTAGGAAATTCAGCCCTTTGGGCATAGTCTTCAATAATGGGAGTGAGTTCTTTTTTTACCCAATCTCTTACAGTTGAGCGGATTAATTTATGTTCGTCGGTTAATAGTTCATCTAACTGGTAATAATCAGGCGATTCATAAAGGTCAGTCTTTGGCATAGCATTATATTTGGTTTGGTAAAGCTAATGAAAGCAATTTAGATTGGGCAATTTGTTACATTTGTTTATGGTTGAAATTAATTTAAACGACGCGGAATTTTTCGCTTATCATGGGTTTTATCCTGAAGAGCAATTGTTGGGCAGCAGGTTTTTGGTTGATATTTCAGTAAGTTTTATACCAACCGGCGATCTTGCTGAGGATGAGATTCATAATACAGTAAACTATGAGCAACTTTATAACATTGCCTGTGATGAAATGAAAATTACCCGCAAACTGATTGAAACGGTTGGTCAGGCCATTGCTGGGGATATTAGAAAGAAATTTTCGTTTGTTAAAAGTATTAAAGTCGCCATCAAAAAAATGGATCCGCCACTTAAGGGTAAGGTAGGGCATTCCAGCGTGGTTATACTGGCTTGATTTAAATTCAATGGCTTATTCTAAAATAACTTCAGAAATCCTTCAACAAATAACCGCCATAGTCGGAAGTGACTATGTTATCGACGGCTGTGATAACCTGGAGAAATATAGCCACGATGAAACCGAAGACCTCTGTTACTTTCCTGAAGTTGTTGTAATGCCCCGAACTGCCGAAGAAATATCGCAGCTACTCATTCTCTGCAACAAATATTTAATACCTGTTACACCAAGGGGCGCGGGGACAGGATTGAGCGGCGGCGCTTTATCTGTTTTAGGTGGTTTACTCATTTCGATGGAACGTTTTAACCAGATCCTCAATATTGATGAACGCAACCTGCAGGCTACTGTTGAACCCGGTGTTATTACTGAAGTATTTATGGATGCCGTTGCCGAAAAAGGCCTGTTTTATCCGGTCGATCCGGCAAGTAAGGGCAGTTGCTTTATTGGTGGTAATGTGGCGCATGGCTCCGGCGGACCGAGGGTGGTTAAATATGGCACCATCCGCGAATATATTTTAAATTTACAGGTGGTCTTGCCATCTGGCGAGATCATTTGGACGGGCGCTAATACTTTAAAGTACGCATCAGGTTACAATTTAACGCAGTTGATGATCGGCTCTGAAGGTACTTTAGGTATCGTCACCAAAATAGTCACTAAGCTTATTCCCCATCCAACTGTGGATGTTTTAATGCTGGCGCCGTTCCCAAGTAATGAGAGTGCTTGTGCTGCCGTGTCAGAAATATTTATCGCAGGTGTTGTGCCTTCGGCTGTAGAGTTTATGGAACGCAAATGTATTGAATGGGTTATTCGATATAGCGGCGTTATATTCGATTTAAAATATGATGATAGTGCATTCCTCTTGATCGAAGTTGATGGCACTGATAAAGAGGTAATATTTTCTGAATGTGAGAAGATAAACCGTGTACTGGAGAAATTCGGCTGCAAGGATGTTTTGTTTGCGGATACTGCCGAGCACAAGGCCAACCTTTGGAAGATCAGGCGCACCATTGGTGAATCGGTAAAGATCAATTCGGCGTACAAAAAAGAAGATATGGTGGTTCCGAGAGCGGAGTTGCCAGCCTTGGTAAAAGGCATTAAAGAAATCGGAAACAAGTTTGGTTTTGATTCGGTTTGTTTCGGACATGCCGGCGATGGCAACTTGCACCTCAATATTGTAAAAGGCAGCATGAGCGATGAGCATTGGGAAAATGAGCTGCACAAAGGCATTTACAAAATTTTTGAATTAACCGCATCTTTAGGCGGCACCATATCCGGCGAGCACGGCATCGGCCTTGTTCAAAAGGAGTTTATGCCGATAAAATATACTGATGTGCATTTTGCTTTATGGAAAGGAATTAAGCAAGTGTTCGATAAAAATAATATCTTAAACCCTGAAAAAATATTTTAATGGCACCAGCCGAATTTCATATCGATAACCAGGACCTCATCAAAATAGGCATCGCCATATTATGCGGCGGTATTTTAGGCCTCGAGCGACAGTACAAAAACAAAACTGCTGGTTTCAGGACAATTATCCTCATCTGCCTTGGCTCAGCTATCTTCACGCTCATTGCGCAACGCGCCGGTTTAGGTGTAAACATCAACGTAATAACCGGTGTGGGTTTTATTGGCGCAGGTGTTATTTTTAAGGATGATATTGCCGTTACAGGTTTAACGACAGCTGCTGTTATCTGGATCTCAGCGGCTATTGGTATGGCAGTAGGAGCAGGCGATTACCTGCTGGGAATAGTTTCATCGGTGGTAACTATTGTTGTATTGACCACATTCCATCTGTTAGAAAATTACCTTGATAAAATACACCACGACAGGGTATATTCTGTAGTTTTTGATGATAAGGATTATGACCATTTGATCAGCCTGGAAGATAGGGCAAAGGCACATAATCTTAAAGTAAGGATAGTAAGGGTAAATAAACAAAATGATTTATTACATGCTGCAGTAATGGTTACCGGGCATAAAAAGCACATCAATAAGCTTAGCCAGGAGCTGTTGATCACCCCTCACATTATATCTTTTTAGTGGGTGTTTGATATTAATCCCGGTTCATCAAAATCAATCATTCGTTGCCTTTGGGCTATTGGGATTGTCACCGATTTATTGGCTGAATAATCATAGCTAATGCACACCGTTTTACCGGTAGTGCAAATTTCTTCGCCTTCAGGGGTTATTTTAACCAGCACATGCATTACATCAAAGCTACTGTTGCCTATGCGGGTAACACGCACATAGCAGGCTATTTCATCGTGCATCACAATCGGTTTCAGGTAATTAATCTCTGACCGGCCTAAAATTATCCCGCTTTCATTCCAATCCCATTGTGCTATATCTTTCCAATAGTGCGAGCGGGCTATTTCAAAATAGGTTAAATAAACCGCGTTATTTACATGTCCATAGGCATCCATATCTGAAAAGCGGATGGCTATTGGAGTTTTATACTTGTATTTTGAAAGATTTTCAGCCATAAGTGTCAAAAAGTCGGTATGGATTGAGGTTGAACGGTCATTCTGTCCTGTAAAATGGGCTTTTAGCGCATTGGTACAACAGTTGAACATATGTTTACGAAAGTAATAAAAACAAAACTTTAGGAGGATATAAAAATGACTTTAGTAAAATTAGGAAACGGACAAAAAAATTATTCAGTAAACCCATTTTTAAATGATGTTTTCGGTAGCATAATTAACGATAGCTTTTTGAACGATAAATTAGTATCGCGTACACCTGCAGTTAACATTGCCGAAACTGACAACGGATTTCAGATAGAATTAGCCGCTCCCGGCTTAAAAAAGGAAGACTTTAAGATCAATCTTGACAAAAATACTTTAAGTATTTCTACCGAAAAAAAGGATGAAAAATTAGAAGAAGGTAAAAAGATCAGCAAGCGCGAATTCAGTTACCATGCATTTGTAAGGTCATTTACCTTGCCTGAAACGGTTGACCACTCAAAAATCGACGCTGAATATGTTGATGGTATTTTGAAGTTAACAATAGCAAAAAGAGAAGAAGCTAAATTCCAAACCAGGGAAATAGCTGTAAAATAATAAGTTTTGTTTTCATAATAAGTGGTTTAGTTTGATGAGAAGGCCGCTCCGCAAGGGGCGGTCTTTTTTATTTAGAATTACGAATTACGATTTTAGATTGATAGGGTTTTGAAATATAAAATCGTAAATATAAAATCCGAAATCGGATCAGTTCCTCATATTAATATACTGCAAAGGCTGCCCGAAATTCTCACCCCGGCAAAGGCTAATAACGGCCTGCAGGTCATCGATCTTTTTAGCTTGTACGCGTATCTGGTCATCCATAATGGACGCCTGCACCTTTAAGCCGCTGTCTTTTATCTTTTTAATGACTTTTTTGGCGGCTTCCTTATCAATACCTTCCTTGATCTTGATCTCCTTGCGGATCATATTGCCTGACGCAGCCTGCTGGTTACCATCCAGATCAAGTGCATTAGGGTCAAGTTGCTGCTTAACCATGCGGCTGATGATAGCATCCTGGATAGCTTTCAGGCGCATATCATTTTCGGTTAGCACGGTAATTACATTGGTTTTTTTATCAAGATCGATGGTGCTTTTGGAATCGTTAAAATCATAACGGTTCAATATTTCTTTTTTGGCTATGTTAATGGCGTTATCAAGCGTCTGGCCGTCAATTTTACTTACAATATCAAAGGTTGGCATAATGGTTTATTTATTGTCGCGGCAAAATTAACAAAAAGTATGTTAACGGGAGAATTGTATAAATTGGTATATTTAATCCACCATGTTATTCCGAACGTAGCGCGGCATACCCGTAGCTATAAAGGAGAAAATGCATAGCTACGAGTTTGCTTCGCCGCAAGATTCTCTACTCAGCCCCGCTTAAATCACATGGCGGATAAAAAACGTAATACGTAAGTAAAAATTAGCACACTAAAAACTCTTAATATAGCGATGAGTTAATATTAAGTTAACAAATAAATAAGCAGCTTTGTAAATCAGGGCTGTGGCAGCCGGACTTTATATGGATATTAAGCACATACCTCTAATTAATCGTGAAATAAGTTGGCTCTACTTTAACGACCGCGTTTTACAGGAAGCAGCCGATCCCACAGTCCCGCTAATTGAGCGGATCAAGTTTTTAGCCATATTCTCTTCAAATCTTGATGAGTTTTACCGTGTAAGGGTGGCTACATTGAGTCGTTTGGCTAACCTCAACGAGAAGGCAAAAGAGATCCTGGGTTATAATCCTAAAAAGATCCTCAACCAGATAAAGACAATCGTAGTAAGGCAGGAACGTAAGTTCAATAACCTTTACGAGAACATTATTGTAAAGCAGCTTGCCGAGGAAAAGATATTTATATTGAATGATACGCAGCTGAACGTATCGCGCGGTGAATTTGCTAAAAAATACTTCAGGGAAAAACTACTGCCCATGCTGGTGCCGATTATGCTGGATGAAAGCAGGCCGTTGCCTGAGTTACGCGACCGTGCAGTATATTTTTATGTTAAGCTCACTAATAAAAAAGGGGTGCAGTATGCGCTCATAGAAATTCCTGATAACCTTTCCCGTTTTATTGTTCTGCCGGAAACCAATAATTTGAAATTCATCATCTTGCTGGATGACGTTTTAAGATATAGCCTTGAAGATATTTTCTTCATTTTTGAACATGACAGCATCGAGGCTTTCTCTATACAGCTTACCCGTGATGCTGAATTGGACCTGGATAAAGAAGTAAGCGGAAAATTTATCGATTCGTTAGCTAAAAGCCTGCAAAAGCGCCAGAAAGGTAAGCCCATGCGTTTACTTTATGATACCGAAATGCCGCTGGATATGCTTAAAAGCCTGGTGTCAAGAATGGGTTTGCACGGCGAAAGCCTGATACCAGGTAACCGTTATCATAATTTTAAAGATTTTATCAAATTCCCAAACATTGGGCGCGCCGAGCTGGAATATCAAAAATATTTGCCGTTGCCGGTACCCGGCTTATCATTTGGCAAAAGCTTAATGAGCATGATCGCTAAAAAAGATTACCTCATCAGTACGCCTTACCAGTCGTACGATTATGTGATCCACTTTTTGCGGGAAGCAGCTATCGATCCTAAAGTAGAAGAAATCAGTATAGCGGTTTATCGTTTGGCATCAAACTCACGGGTTGTACATGCGCTTATCAATGCTGCAAAAAATGGTAAAAAAGTAAACTGCTTAGTTGAGCTAAGGGCTCGTTTTGATGAGCAAAATAACATAGGCTGGAGCCGCCAGTTGGAGGACGAAGGTGTTAATGTGGTTTACGGGATTGAAGGTTATAAGGTCCACTCAAAAATATGCCTGGTTAAACGAAATGAAAAAGGCAAAACAGCTTATTATGCCTGTTTATCCACCGGAAATTTTAATGAGAAAAGCGCAGCAATGTACGCCGATCATACGCTGCTTACAGCGGATAAAAGAATAACTGAAGACCTGGTAAAGGTGTTTAAAGCGCTTTTAAAAGGTGTTTTAGCAGAAGGTTTGAAACATCTTATTGTATCGCCTATCGATTCGAGGCCATCAATTTACAGGCTCATCGATAATGAGATGAAAAATGCAAAGGCCGGTAAGGAAGCCTATATGATATTGAAGATGAATAGTTTGGCTGATGAGCAAATGATAGCCAAGCTATACCAGGCTAATAATGCCGGTGTGAAGATAAAAATGATTGTTCGCGGTATGTGCTGCCTGATACCCGGCGTAAAGGGTTACAGCGAGAATATTGAGGTGATATCAATAGTAGATAAATACCTGGAGCATGCCCGTGTTCATATTTATTGCAATGGTGGTAACGAATTGATGTTCCTGACATCGGCAGATTTTATGACCCGTAATATTGATAACAGGGTTGAAGTTGGCTTCCCTGTTTATGACGAGAACCTGCGTAAAGAAGTGAAGGATATCATCAATCTGCAATTGAGCGATAATACCAAGGCACGCGAAATAAACAGCCATAACACAAACAAATACCACAAAACCAACAGCGAAATACCGTGCAGGGCACAAATTGATATATACAACTACCTAAAAACCAAAAACACTTAAACCATTGAGATACGCCGCCATTGATATAGGGTCCAACGCAGTACGACTCCTGATTGCTGATATAATAGAAAACCAGGGTTCTGTTTCGTTCAAAAAAACAACATTGATTCGCGTTCCGCTGCGTTTGGGCGATGATGCTTTTTTGAATCATTATATATCAGATAAAAAATCACTTGACCTGGTAAAATCTATGCAGGCATTCCGCAACCTGATGGATGTTTATAAAGTGAAGGATTACATGGCATTTGCTACATCGGCAATGCGCGAGGCTAAAAATGGCGCTAAAGTGGTTAAGCTGGTTAAGGATGAAGCAAATATCGATCTGGAAATTATCCAGGGGCAAAAAGAAGCGAAAATAATCTACGCCAGCCACGCCGAGCAGAATATCGATAAAAACAAGAATTACCTGTACGTTGACGTTGGCGGTGGCAGTACAGAATTGTCATTATTCTCAAATGGGGAGCTGTTCGCTTCAAAATCTTTCAATGTAGGAACAATCCGTATGCTGGATAACCAGGATAAAGAAGAAACCTGGAATGAGTTGCGCGACTTTATACGCGAGAATACCAAAACTTTTAAAGGAATTTTAGGTATAGGTACCGGCGGCAACATTAACAAACTGTTTAAGTTATCAGAAGAAAAAAGCGATCAGCCATTATCATTTAATAAGCTTAAAGCGCTTTATAATTATTTGAATTCCTTCTCGCTAAAAGACCGCATAAATGTACTTGGACTGAACCAGGACAGGGCAGATGTGATCATCCCGGCGTGTGAAATTTACCTTACTGTAATGAAGTGGGCCAATATTAAGAATATATATGTGCCCAGCGTAGGTATGGTTGACGGCATAATCCAAACTTTAATAGAAAAAAACTTTACAAAGGCTGGTTAAATTATTTTTAATTTATTATTAATAAATTAAAAAACAGTTTGTTATATTTGTAGTGCCCTTTAAGGGCATGTTTTTCATAGGTAGATGTAGGGTCGGGTATTTATATTCGACCCTTTTTTTGTGCCCTGATTTTATCTGCCTATCTTGCCATCCGATAAACATGAAGAAAAAGATCATTGTGGCCATAACCGGTGCCAGCGGCGCTATTTATGCTAAATTATTACTCAACAAGCTACAGCAGCTGGACACGCAAATAGCAGAAGTCGGTATTGTAATGTCGGATAATGCTAAGCAAGTTTGGCAGGTAGAGCTGGATAACAAAGATTACAACAAATATCCCTACAGGATTTACAATAAGTATGATTTTATGGCGCCTTTCGCATCCGGGTCAGCGAAATTTGATACCATGATCATTGTGCCATGCTCCATGGGAACTTTAGGCCGAATAGCAAGCGGAATATCTGACGACTTGATTAGTCGCGCTGCTGATGTAATATTAAAGGAACGCCGCAGGCTAATACTGGTTGCCAGGGACACACCATTCAACCTGATCCACATCCGCAACATGCAAACCATAACCGAAGCAGGCGGAATAATTTGCCCGGCAATTCCATCCTATTATAGTAAGCCGCAAACCATTGAGGAGTTAGCCATGACAGTTGTAAATCGCGTTATTGACCTGGTAGGTTTAGAAAATGAAAGTTATAGATGGGGAGAAGATGCAGAATAGATAGTGAACCGTCTATGTTGTTAAATTAGTAAAAATTCAATGCCAATTTCTACTAATTCAACAACAGGTTTTGAAAACGGATTAAATTTTAATAAATTGCTGCTCAATCACGTTTAAAACCTTATATACAATGAAATCAAAATCTACAGCTTACATTTTGTGGTTTTTTTTAGGGCCATTTGGTGCGCATAAATTCTATCTGAATAAAGTGGGTATGGGCATATTATACTTTTTTACTTTTGGCATTTTTGGTATAGGCTGGATCATTGACTTGTTTACTTTGGGTAACCAGGTTGATATTTATAATGCCTTATTTGGCAGAGTGTTTGGCCCTAATAATATCAATAATATTGTAGTTAACGTACCGACTAACGGAGTTAATACCAAAATTAACGTTACTGATGAACTAAATAAATTGGCTGCATTAAAAGAACAGGGAATTTTAAGTGAAGAAGAATTCAATACCCAAAAACAAAGAGTATTGGCTTAAAATTTACCATATTGCTTTGCTGATTTTTGCTTGATAATTAATCCACTGCCGGGAGCAGATTTATATCTTTATTAAATTTACGTATCTTTGCCTGCTGAAATGAACAGGAAAGTAGCGTTTTATACTTTAGGATGTAAACTGAATTATTCAGAAACATCATCCATTGGCCGGCTTTTTAATAATGCCGGTTACTGTACTGTTGATTTTACCGATACGCCAGATGTATTTGTTATTAATACCTGCTCCGTTACCGAAAACGCTGATAAAAAATGCAAAAAGGTAGTTAAGGAAGCATTAAAAATATCGCCCAATGCCTACGTAACCATTGTAGGGTGTTATGCACAATTAAAGCCAAAGGAAATAGCCGAAATTCCGGGTGTTGATATGGTTTTAGGCGCTGCTGAAAAGTTCCAGATCGTTGATTACATTACTGATCTTACTAAAAATCCCAAGGCTTTAGTTTATAATCAACCTGTGACCGAGGCCAACCAGTTTGTTTCTGCATGGTCTATTGGCGACCGCACCCGCACCTTTTTAAAGGTTCAGGATGGCTGCGATTACTCATGCACGTTTTGTACCATACCTTTAGCCCGTGGCGCAAGCCGCAGCGACACTATTGAGAATGCTGTAAAACAAGCTGAAGAGATTGCAGCATCAGGTGTAAAAGAAATTGTATTAACAGGTGTTAACTTGGGCGATTTTGGTATTCGTGATGGTAAGCGCGAAGATAAATTCTTCGACTTGGTTAAAGCATTGGATAGGGTTGAAGGCATTGACCGGATCCGTATTTCATCTATAGAACCAAACCTGTTAACAGACGAGATTATTCAGTTTGTAGCTACATCAAAACGTTTTGTCCCGCATTTTCATATTCCGCTTCAATCCGGTTCGGATAAGATATTAGGTTTGATGCGCCGTCGTTATAAAAGAGAATTATACACCGATCGCGTAGCGAAGATCAAGCAACTGATGCCTGATTGCTGTATTGGGGTTGACGTGATCGTTGGTTTTCCCGGCGAGACCCGCGAAGATTTTATCGACACCTATAATTTTTTGAACGACCTGAAGGTTTCATATCTGCACGTATTCACTTACTCTGAAAGGGAAAATACACTCGCTAGTGAAATGAAGGGTTCAGTACCGGGTTCAACCCGTGCCGATCGCAGTAAAATGCTTCATATCCTGTCTGAAAAGAAACGCCGTGCTTTTTATGAAAGCCAGCTGGGCAGAACGGAAGAAGTATTGTTTGAGGGTGATATTAAGGACGGTTTTATGCATGGTTTTACACGCAACTATGTAAAGGTTAAAACCAAGTACGACCCGGTTTTGGTAAACGAGTTAAAAACAGTTCAATTAACAAAAATATCACCTGATGGTGATGTTGAAATAACAGAATCAGAAGAGATATTAGTGCATTAAAAGCTATATTCGCTGCAAACTACAACCCATGTTTCCAAATATCACTTCGCTTTTACACTATCTTTTTGGTATAAACATACAGCTACCTATACAAACCTTCGGTTTTTTCGTGGCGCTAGCGTTTGTTGGAGCCTATTGGGCTTTTGCCGAAGAATTTAAGCGCAAGGAAAAGTTAGGTGTAATTCACTCGTTTGAAAAAACGATAACTCTCGGGCAGAAAATAACACCGATGGAGTTAGCCGGTAATGCCATATTCGGTTTTATTCTCGGTTATAAAATAGTTTATGCTGCACTTAATTATAGCGCTTTAATCAATGATCCGCAGGCATTTTTACTTTCGACAGATGGTAACTGGCTTGGCGGCATAATTATGGCAGCAGTTTTAGCTTACTGGGCATATGCTGAAAATAAAAAAACAGTTTTAACTGCGCCTCAAACTAAAAAAGTAAAAGTTCACCCGCATGAGTTAATGGGTAATATTTTGCTTTGGGCAGCTATTTGTGGTTTTGCAGGCGCCAAACTATTTAATGGTTTAGAGAACTGGGACGATTTTATGAAAGACCCGGTTGGTATGTTAATTGGTACCAGCGGATTTACCTTTTATGGCGGATTAATATGTGGTGGCGCTGCTGTACTTTATATTGCTTATAAACATGGTATAAAACCATTAACCATGCTGGATATTGGAGGTGCGGGCATGATGTTAGCTTACGGCATTGGCCGTATTGGTTGCCAGATGAGCGGTGATGGTGATTGGGGAAAGGTTAATATCAACCCAAAACCAGGCTGGCTAAGCTGGGCACCAGATTGGATGTGGGCATTCAATTTCCCGCATAATGTGAATGATGAAGGTTTGCAGATACCGGGTTGCGTAGGTAAGTTTTGCCATGTACTGCCCGCGCCGGTTTATCCTACTTCATTTTATGAAAGTACAGTTTGCATCCTGTTATTCCTGTTTTTATGGAGTATCCGCGACAGAATAAAAATACCGGGAGTGTTTTTTGGGATTTATTTAATATTAAATGCAATAGAGCGTTTTTTAATAGAGTTTATCAGGGTAAATACCCGTTACCAGATTGGCAGTTTTTCATTCCCGCAGGCACAACTAATTGCTGTGTTGCTTTTTATTGCCGGTATTGTTTTAGTTATTCCCGCATTCAAACAGCATCACAAACACCAAGTAAAGCATGGGTAAAGTTTGGCAAAAGATAAAAACAAATGAAGTTGCCAGGTTTATCCTTTCAGCAGGAGCGGGGTTTTTGGTTGATATCTCTACATTTTCATTATTTTACCATGTTTTGCTTACCCAAAAATCTTATAAGATCTTAAATGCGCAGATTAGCAATTACGCGGTATCATTCACAGTTTCATTTTTTTTAGGGGTGATGGTCAATTTCCTTATGACCAAATACGTTGTTTTTTCACAATCGAAACTAGCGCCGTTTAAGCAATTTATTCGCTTTATTTCTGTTGCCATCGTGGGTTATTTTGCCAATCTTGGAGTAATCGAGTTTATGGTGAAGGATATGAACGTCAATCCGCTTATCGCACGGCCATCAGCTGCATTAAGCTTATTTTTCGCGAGTTTTTTTATACATAAAGTTTTTTCATTCAGCTTGTCATTAAGGCACCATGCAGTACACGCAGATCGTAAATAAGGTTATTGAGGTTGCAAAAAACGCAGGTTCATTTATCCGTGAACAAAGGAAAATATTTGATCCCGACAAAATAGAATATAAAGGCCTCAATGACCTTGTATCCTATGTAGATAAAACAGCCGAGCAAATCATTGTTGCTGGATTGGAAGAAATACTTCCTGAAGCAGGCTTTATTACCGAGGAAAAAACAAAAACCAAGGTTGCTGAAAGATTCAACTGGATCATTGACCCTTTGGATGGCACCACCAATTTTATTCACGGCTTGCCGGTATTTTCGGTCAGTATCGCGCTTGAGGAATATGGCCAATTAGTTGTTGGTGTAGTTTATGAAGTTAACCAGGATGAATGTTTTTATGCGAGCAAAGGTACACCTGCTTATTTAAATGGGAAAGAAATTAAAGTAAGCAATAATACAACCGTTGCCACGAGTTTATTGGCGACAGGTTTTCCATACTACGATTTTACCAAACAGCCCGCCTATATCAACCTTTTTACCGAACTGATGAAAAATTCGCACGGCCTGCGCCGAATGGGATCAGCAGCAGTTGACCTGGCTTACACCGCTTGCGGACGGTTTGATGCCTTTTACGAGTATAATTTAAATGCCTGGGATGTAGCAGCAGGAATCCTAATAGTACAACAAGCAGGAGGGGACGTGTTCAATTTTACAGGTGGGGATGAAGTGATCGATACCCGCGAATTGGTTGCTACGAATGGCAAGATCACTGAGGAATTGCTGGATTATATCCAGAAATATTTTAAGTAACTATACATCTTCTGGCTTGAGCCATGATTTTCTTGATTTAACGATTGCTTGAAAATCAAATCAGCAAATCCCTCAATCCTATGAATCAAGGTTCCGACAATTCCGTGTAAATAAAAACACCGATCACTTTTTCAAGTAATCGGTGCAAATCCATAAAATATCCGTGAAATCTAATTATAGCGCTTCAGAAACCACTTCGGTAACTTCAGGAACCATACGTTTCAATAAACTTTCAATACCAGCTTTTAACGTAACTGTAGATGACGGGCAACCGCTGCATGAGCCTCTCAGCTCAACTGTAACCACACCCGCATCATCAAATGATTTGTAGGTGATAGCACCACCGTCTGATTCAACAGCCGGGCGTACATAATCGTGCAGGATCTGTTGTATTTTAACTTCGATATCAGAACCTTCAAAATCGCCCTGTTCAGGTTGCTCTTCTAACTGAACAGCTAATTCAGCCTCAACAGCCCCTTTAACAAACTCTTTTAATATTGGTAAAAGATCATCCCACTCACTGCCTTCAGTCTTAGTCACCGTAACAAAGTTGCTGGCGAAAAATACACCATTAACGAACGAGAATTTATATAGTTCCTTAGCAAAAGGAGATTTTTCAGCACTTTCTTTAGTAGCGAAGTCGGCACTGCCATTGATCAGCAACTTGTTTACAATAAACTTCATTGTTGCCGGGTTCGGTGTAGCTTCGGTATATACGTTAATATTCATCTTAATTACGCTTTAATATTCTTGAACAAATTTAGGCAGCTTTTTGATTTATTTAACACTGTTAAGTAGTTATGACCTATACATGACTTTGTTGCAAAAATCAAAAATAAAAATTCAAAATTGAAAAAACGGACGAACGAAAGTTTTGACTTTTGATTTTTTAATTTTGACTTATATCCCTGTGTAATTCGAAGGTGACACTTGTTTTATTTCTTCTTTAACACTATCGCTTACCTGTAAGGTATTTACAAACTCAGCAATCGTATCAGCATTGATCTGCGAATTGGTGCGTGTAAGCTCTTTTAGTGCTTCGTATGGATTTGGATAGCCCTCACGACGTAAAATGGTTTGTATCGCTTCCGCAACAACAGCCCAGTTTGCCTCCAAATCAGCGCTGATAGCGCTTTCATTTAACAGCAATTTATTCAGACCTTTAATTGTTGATTTCATAGCGATAACTGTATGCCCAACAGGTACGCCGATGTTGCGTAATACAGTTGAATCAGTTAGATCGCGCTGTAATCTTGATACCGGCAGTTTAGCCGACAAATGTTCAAATATCGCGTTAGCCAAACCTAAATTGCCCTCGGAATTTTCAAAATCTATCGGGTTGACTTTATGCGGCATAGCTGATGAACCCACTTCGCCTGCTTTTATTTTTTGTTTGAAGTAGTTCATAGAAATGTAGGCCCACATGTCCCGGTCCAAATCGATCAGGATGTTGTTAATTCTTTTCAACGCATCGCATTGCGCCGCGAAGTTATCGTAATGCTCAATTTGCGTAGTGAATTGTGAGCGTTTTAAGCCCAAAATGTTATCTACAAAGTTGTTCCCGAATGCTTTCCAGTCTATAGTACCATAAGCGATATTATGCGCATTGAAATTACCGGTAGCACCACCAAATTTAGCAGAGTAAGGCACCTGTTTTAATAAATGCAATTGGTTTTCCAATCGTTCTACAAAAACCTGGATCTCTTTACCCAAACGCGATGGGGAAGCTGGCTGCCCGTGAGTGTGCGCGAGCATCGGGATCTTCTCCCAATCACCGGCATAGGATTTTAACACGCCGATCAGTTCATCCAGTAAAGGATAATAAACCTCAGTCAAAGCCAATTTAAAGCTGTAGGGGATAGCTGTGTTGTTGATATCCTGCGAGGTTAACCCAAAATGGATAAATTCTTTATATTGGGATATATCAAGCTTATCAAACTCCTGTTTAATAAAATATTCAACCGCCTTAACATCGTGGTTGGTTACTTTTTCAATGTCCTTAATGCTTTGAGCGTTAGCTTCGGTAAAATTTCTATAGATGCCGCGTAATTTTTCTGATAGATTTTTATCAAAATCTTGTAATTGTGGTAACGGGTGCTCGTACAAGGCGATGAAATATTCAATTTCAACATATACCCGGTATTTGATAAGTGCATATTCAGAGAAATATCCGGCTAATTGTGCGGTTGCATTGTGATAGCGGCCGTCAATTGGGGATATTGCTGAAAGAGGAGAAAGCGACATAGTATTAGTTTTTTGCAAAGGTAACAATTATGCCGATTGTGCGTAAACAGTAATTTTAATATGGAAACTTTGAAATCTAAAAATGTTTCCATAGTTTTGGTACGGAGTTACAAATGATTGCAATAGAAAGAATAATTGACGGTGGCGAAGAGCTTTTTTTAACGGCCGGGATAAAAAGCGTTACGATGGATGATATTGCCAAACACCTGGGTATATCTAAAAAAACTATATACCACTTTTTTAAGGATAAGAATGAATTGGTGATAGCGCTGGTTAACAAAAAGCTGAAGGAAGATGAAGAACAAATGGCGGAGATCATCAGCAAATCCTCCAATGTGATAGAGGAGATGATCAATATGATGAAATGCTCAGAAGAAATATTTTCACGCATTAACCCGGTTGTGATCCATGATATGCAAAAATATCATCCTGACGCATGGAAACAGTTTCAGAATTTTAAATCAGAAGTTTTGGTTTGTACCATGGCACAATTACTTGAAAAAGGGATTAAGCAAGGTTATATAAGGCCTGATATTGATGTTAAGGTGATGTCGCTAATGCGTGTACACCAATTAGAGCTTGGCTTTAACCCATCAGTTTTTCCAATTGCTGAGTTTAATACCTGGAGCGTGCAACAGCAATTCCAGGAGCATTTTAATTATGGCGTATGTACGCTTAAAGGCTTCAAGTTATTAGATCAATATAAAAATAGCGCAACAGTTTAAAGTTGCTGACATACTGCTGTCAGTACAGGCAATAATATTTGAAAACAATTAATAAAGACCCTATTACCAGATAATATACAACAAATGAGAAAACTATTTTTTGCAGGAATCCTTTTTTGTGCCATAGCGGCGAAAAGCTATGCGCAACAGGCTCCGCCAGACACCGTTCATACGCACAGTTTTAGTCTGGCTGAATGTATTAGCTACGCTTACCAGCATCAAGATTCAGTAGTGAATGCGGGTTTGGATGTTAAGAGTGCCGAATACAAAGTAAAGGAAACCATTGGCCAGGGTTTACCCCAAATAAGCGGAACCGCGCAATTTCAGGACTATCTTAAATTACCAGTTACTTTGGTTGATGTGTCTTCATTTGAGCCAAATGTACCTAAAGGTACATTAGCGCCATTTAAGCTTGGGCTAAATTATCAAACCACCGCAGCTTTAAATCTTACGCAAAAGATATTTGACGGAAGCTATTTAGTTGGGGTAAAGGCGAGCAAAACATACAAAGAGCTTTATCAGCGCAGTTTAACTCGTTCACGTATTGAAACTAATGTTAATGTAACCAAAGCTTACTACCAGGTTTTGGTGAGCAACGAGCAAATTAAATTACTCGACGCAAATATTAAGCAGTTAAAACAACAATTGGATCAAACAACTGCTGAAAATAAGCAAGGATTGGCGGAATTGATAGATGTTCAAAGGTTAACAGTACAGTATAATAACCTGGTTACATCAAGAGATAATACAATCAGGCTTTTAGAATTGAATAATGAGTTGTTGAAATTTCAGATGGGAATGTCAATAACTGATATGCTTACATTAACTGATAAGCTTGAGATTATTGATTTTAACGATGCGTTAGCTAATACTTCCGATACATCTTTTTACCATAACAGGATTGAATATAATTTGCTGGAGACACAAATGAAGTTAAATGAGTATGATTTGCAAAATAAAAAGTCTCAATATTTACCAACCCTTTCAGGTTTTGCTAATTATGGTACGAGTTTTCAAAATAACAACTTTGGCAGTTTATATACGGCTAATTATCCATCAAGTTATATTGGCTTAACTTTAAATGTGCCAATTTTTACTGGCTTCCAACATCTTAACCAGGTTAGGGAATCAAAAATTGCTATCATAAAATCTGAAAATGATTTATTCAACCTTCGTAACGGGATTGGTTTACAGGCAAACAAAGCACGTATTACTTACATTAATGGCTTACAGTCGTTAAAAAGCCAAAAAGAAAATATGGCCCTTGCACAAGAAGTGTTAAGAGTAACTAAAATTAAGTATTCGCAAGGTGTGGGTTCAAGTATCGAGGTCACACAGGCACAAACCGATCTTGACAGTGCAGATAATTCCTACATACAAAGTTTATATGATGCTTTAGTCAGCAAAGTAGACCTTGACCAAGCATACGGGCGCATTCAATAAATATATCACGATATTAAAATAAGACACATGAAAAAAATATTATACATACCGGTTATATTGTTTCTGGCGGCATGCTCAAACAAACCGAAGGATAAAAAAACTGAATTAGCTGACCTTAAAAAGCAGCAAGCTGAACTTAATTCAAAGATTGCTGCTTTGCAAACTGAATTAGGCACGCAAGATTCCACGAAGGGAACTGATGTGAGTGCCATTACCATTAAACCGGGTCAGTTTACAAATTATGTACAAATCCAGGGCAGGATTGATGCGCAGG
Organism: Mucilaginibacter sp.; assembly: GCF_965225845.1. Classification (GTDB taxonomy): domain Bacteria; phylum Bacteroidota; class Bacteroidia; order Sphingobacteriales; family Sphingobacteriaceae; genus Mucilaginibacter. The sequence goes on along the minus strand of NZ_CBDDBL010000002.1, from coordinate 1,817,670 downwards.
ATAACGTTACAGCTTATCCGCAGGCAACCGCAGTAATTACAGCTTTAAATGTTAAGGTTGGAGATCACGTATCTAAAGGGCAGGTTTTAGCCCAGTTAGATAATAGCGTGTTGTTACAGAACATTGCACAGGCGCAGGCACAAGCTAACTTGTCGAACACATTATATCAACGCCAGAAAAACCTTTGGGACCAAAAAATTGGTACTGAAGTTCAGTTCTTACAAGCACAAACCCAGTTACAAACTGCTCAAAAACAGGTGGCCTCGCTACGTCAGCAGGCAGATATGTATCGCATTGTATCGCCAATAAATGGTACTGTAGATCAAATGGACCTTAAATTAGGCCAGGTAGCTTCACCAGGTTCTGCAGGTATCCGTATTGTTAATGCTGATGTTTTAAAAGTTAAGGCTGATGTTCCTGAGTCTTATTCAAGCACAGTGAATCAGGGTGATAGCGTCAAAATATTATTCCCGGACGTTAACGATTCATTAACAACTAAAGTAACATTTGCAGCCAAAGTTATCGATCCGACTTCACGCAGTTTTGGTATCGAAGTTAAACTTCCTCATAATAGCGAATATCGTCCAAACATGACTGCGGTTTTAAAAATTGCTGATTACTCAAAACGTAACGCTATCGTAATCCCGGTAAATGCGATCCAGAAATCTGATGAAGGCGATTACGTTTACATCAACAATAACGGGTTTGCTAAACGCAAAAACATTACCGAAGGTGCTACGTCAGGTGGTATGACTGAAGTTACAGGAGGATTATCCAGCGGAGACCAGGTGATCACTGAAGGCGCAAGCGAATTAGGTGATGGTGATAAAGTAAAAATATTAGCACCTGTTAAATAATTATAATCTAAATCACTGATTTCAACAAAATGAAAGACCAGGAAAAAGAATTCGGCCCCTCAAGCTGGGCCATCGATAATAAACGGGCGGTATACGTACTGATATTTTTGCTTACGGTATTGGGTTTTTCAACCTATAATAGTTTGCCTAAAGAAAACTTTCCGGATATTACCATCCCTAAAGTTTATATCACTACGACTTATTTAGGGCAGTCACCCCAAAATATCGAAATGCTGGTTACCCGTCAGCTGGAGAAGCAGTTAAAATCGCTTAAAGGACTAAAGAAGGTAACGTCAAACACACAGCAAAACGTTTCGGTAATTACAACCGAGTTTAATACCGATGTTAAGATACGTGATGCCAAAACTGATGTTAAGGATGCGGTAGATAAAGCAAAGCAGGATCTGCCACAAAATGACGCCAACTTAAAGGAGTCAGATATATCAGATATTGATGTGGCAGACCAGCCTATTTTATATGTGAATATATCTGGCGATTATGATCTTAAAAAACTAAAGGAATATGCGGATAACCTGAAGGATGATATCGAGGGGATGAAGCAAATATCCAAGGTGGACGAGATCGGTGCGTTGAAGCCAAATATTCAGATCAACGTAGATATGAATAAAATGGCGGCTGCACAGATAAGCTATGGTGATATTATCCAGGCAATTGGCAACGAGAATATTCTTTCAACCGCTGGTACCATTACTTCATCGGGTGAGCAGAGAACTGTTGATATAAAAGAGGACTTTAAGAATGCTGCAGAAGTAGCGGCAATGGTGATCAGGAACCCGACTGGTAAGGCCGTTTACCTGAGCGATATTGCACAGGTGAAAGATGGTTTCCAGGACCAGGAAAGTTACGCTCGTTTAAAAACTCCGAACAGTCCTGATTTTAAAAACGTAATTACGCTGAACGTAAGTAAAAGAACAGGTGAAAACCTGATCGAAGCTTCGGATCAAATCAATGCGCTGATCAAACAAAAGGAAAGCACTATTTTTCCAAGAGGATTAAATATTACGGTTACCGGTGACCAATCGGACAAAACCCGTACAACATTAAATGACCTGATCAATACAATTATTATTGGTTTTATATTGGTGACCGTCATCCTGATGTTCTTCATGGGCAGTACCAACGCCATCTTCGTGGCGCTCTCGGTTCCGCTATCGTGTTTCATTGCTTTTTTAGTAATGCCGGTGATAGGCTTTACGCTGAATATGATCGTATTGTTCTCGTTCCTGCTTGCTTTAGGTATTGTGGTGGATGATGCTATTGTGGTAATCGAGAATACGCATCGTATTTTCGCTAATGGTAAAGTGCCGATCACTAAAGCTGCAAAAATAGCCGCAGGCGAGGTGTTTATGCCGGTTTTCTCTGGCACCATGACTACACTTGCACCATTTATCCCGCTTGCATTCTGGCATAGCTTAATTGGTAGTTTCATGTTCTTCCTTCCGATAACGCTGATCATTACCTTACTGGCATCGTTGGTTGTAGCCTATATCATGAACCCGGTTTTCGCGGTTGATTTCATGAAGGCACACCATGAAGGTGAACACGATAATCAACGTTTCGACCGTAAAACTACCCGTACAACATTGATAATGGCTGGTATTGCAGGTTTTTTCTATCTGCTGGCAGCTGCTGGTAAAGCTAGTATAGGCATAGGAAATTTTCTTGTGTTGATTATTGTATTATACCTTTTCAACCACTTTGTTTTACTAAAGGTGATAGACAGTTTCCAGAAGAATGTTTGGCCGCGTTTCCAAACCTGGTATGCCAAATGGCTGGAGCGGGCTGTGCATAACCCATGGTGGGTTTTAGGTGGTATGGTGGTATTATTCTTCTTTACTATTGGTTTTTCAATAGCCAGTAAGCTTGATGTGGAGTTGTTCCCATCATCGGATCCTAACTTCGTGTATGTATATGTAACCATGCCAATTGGTACGGCCCAATCCTACACCAACCAGGTAGTAGGACAATTGGAAAAGAAGGTTGCGCAGGTTGTTGAACCTGATAAAGATATTGTATCTTCTATCATATCAAATGTATCAGTAGGGGTAACCGACCCAAGTGATGAAGATCAGGGTACTTACTATAATAAAGGTAAAATCACCGTAGCCTTTGTTGAATATGGCAAACGAAACGGCAAGGACACCAAGAAAATATTAGATAAGATCCGTTCATCGGTGCAGGGTGTTCCGGGGGCACAGATAGCTGTAGCACAGGAGGCGAGTGGGCCGCCGGTTCAAAAAGATATCAGTTTGGAAATAGCGGGCGATAACCTGGATACACTGGTAAACACAGCTAATCGACTTAAAAAGTTTATTAACCAGCAAGGCATTGCGGGTATTGAGAATTTGGTGCCCGATGTACAGAGCGATAAACCAGAGATTGTATTTGATGTTGACAGGGAGAGGGCAAACCGTGAAGGTATCACAACAAGTCAGATCAACCAGGCCTTAGCCGCGTCTATTTATGGCATAAAAGCTTCTGATTACCGTAATACCACGGAAGATAATTATGAGATAGATGTACGTGCAGCTGAGGATCAGCGGAATGATATCGACGCCTTGAAAAATTTAAAAATTACCTATCGTGATCTTGCGACAGGTGGAGCAATACGCCAGGTACCGATCTCGGCATTTACTGATGTCCGCTATACCAATACTTATGCAAACATTAAGCGTAAGCAACAAAGGCGTGTAGTTACATTGGGGTCAAACGTTATTAAACCTAACACGCCTGCAGATGTAAACGCGCAGATAGCACAGGCGATCAAAAACTTTAAATTACCAGAAAATGTATCTATCAGGATGGGCGGTTCGCAGGAAGATCAGGCAGAAACAGGCAGCTTCCTGGGCACAGCGATGTTGATCTCTTTTGGATTGATATTGGTTATCTTAATGGCTTTATTTAACTCTATAGGCAAAACATTAATCATTTTGAGCGAGATATTTTTTAGTATCATCGGTGTATTTTTAGGATTAAGCCTTTTCCATATGACGTTTTCTATTGTAATGTCGGGTGTAGGTATTATTGCTTTAGCAGGTGTGGTTGTACGTAATGGTATATTACTGGTTGAGTTCTCTGATATGTTGTTGGAGCAGGGTGCAACTATCCACGATGCGGTAGTTGAAGCAGCCAGGACTCGTATGACACCTGTATTGCTTACGGCCAGCGCAGCCATATTGGGTTTAATACCATTGGCGGTAGGCTTTAATATTGATTTCGCCGGCTTATTTACAGCTGGTAAACCACATATTTACTTTGGTGGTGATAACGTAGCATTCTGGGGCCCATTGTCATGGACCATGATATTTGGTTTAGGTTTCGCAACTTTAATTACATTAATTATAGTTCCTTGTATGTACTTGATCAGGTATAATATGAAAGAAAATTTAAGAAAGTGGCGTGAAAAAGGCAAGGAACCAAATGAGCTTAAAGCAGTATAATTAATATACACTGTATAATTTAAAAGCCACTTTGATTTGTCAAAGTGGCTCTTTTTATATGCGCTTATTTTTTGATTTTTTCGATGAGCTTTTTAAGGTCGAGTAATTTTTCCAACTTATTAAAACGCTTTTCGTGCCTGCTGCCGGCATCAAGCGCATCGTAAGCCAAGCCTGCTGTTGTAGCGTAAACGGCATGATGCAAAGCATCAATTGCAATGGCTTTTGGTTCTTCTTCGGTTACTGATGGCGCAGCATTAAATGCAGGCAATATAATCATTGATGAACCCCAGATAGCTGCAAAATGCACTGCAGTTGCCTGCCATCCCTTTAAACCGGTAAGCGATATCAATCCCCTGGCAATACCCCAGGTTGTACCGTAAGCCCAATGTAATTCCTGCGACAATTTTTCTTTTTCGCCTTTTGCAGGTTCAAGGCCAACAGTTTCTTCGGCAACTTTAACCGGCGCATCACTTGGCTGGCGCTTGGTGATCTTCATTTCTATCATTTGCGATATGGTTATCGCGGCTGTTGCAGCTAAGCCGGCAAGTAGTCCTTTTCCTATTGCGCTGCCCAGTTCGCCAAGGGCATTGTTTTGGTGTATTTTCATCTTATTTGGTAGTTTGACGATTGATTATACAATTTATGTACCATATAATTGGGGAATGATTATTGCACCTAATTTATTATTAGATCAATTACCTAAACCTGAAATCAAGAAGCCATAGATGATATTGATGAAAAAAAGAAATTTATAAATATAACTTAAATGAAAATAAAAAAAATATCACACCCATTTTGGCAGGTGTTAGGAATAGGCGCGCTTGCCGGGATGCGTACATCATCAGCACCGGCAATTACCAGCCAGATTTTAAGCCATCACCAGTCAAAAAATCTTGAACATACGGCGCTTAGTTTTATGCAATCAAAAGCTGTAGCCAATACGCTTACGCTTTTAACTGTAAGCGAAGTGATTATGGATAAGTTGCCATCAACACCAAACCGTATAAAGCCAGTTGGTTTTGCTTTTAGATGCCTGTCGGGTGCTTTAGCAGGTGCAAGTATTTATAAATCTACCGGAAATAATGTTTTGGTTGGTACATTACTCGGCGCTGCTTCGGCTGCAGCGGCAACCTATCTAAGTTTTATCGCAAGGAAAACTGTGGTAGAAAGAACTAAGATATTCGACCCGATCATAGGTGGTATTGAAGATGCATTGGTTGTTGGAGCTGGTGTAGAATTATTTGAACTTGCCTAAGAAATTAACAACTGTCAATTATACGTAAAAAACCTGTTGAAACAGGATGGGCCTGTAATAATTTGGTATTTTTGAGCGTCTTAATACAGAGGTTTCAAATAGGTTTACAAATCTTATTTAAGATACTATAAGTACTACTTTAGGTTAGAGGTGGTTGTTTAGAGTGATTGATAGCAGACCGGAAGTTTAACTTTCGGTCTATTTTTTTATCATTATTCTTCGTTAAGGTTTAGCAACTCGTAACTGTTTTGATTATTTGCTGCACCGCCTTTATAGCGCAGCATGATCTCATAATTTGTTTTTTGCATATCTCCGGAGTTAAGTGTTGTTTCAACAACTGAGCGTATCACAAAAACTGAATCTTGTTTTTTGCCAAACTGGTATCCATCGTCAGAAAATTTAGCTCCACTTCCCTTTAAAGTAGGTAAAACGAATTGTTTAGACACCGCATACACATCATCGCTGGATGGCATGCCGCTAAATATAGCAGTCACATCATCACCGCCTGATAATGCGAACTTGGCAACCACAACAATAAATATTACTGCAAGTAATAGGATCACCCAAACGGCTTTTAATGCCGATTTTTTTTTCTTTTTCTTTTGTACAAGGTAATTTTTATCTTCCATTTACTTAACGGTCAATAGTTTCGGTCAACAAATTTAATAAAATTCATAACAATGCGTAGCACCTTCAAATTTTGGCGCTGCATCTGCCCTGTTTGGATTTATAGTTTGATAATTTATACTGCCTTCGCTACTGCCGCTTGTGCCGCCATAGTTTATACCCGAAACAGGTGCATCATGACTAACTCCTAATCTAAACTTCTCCCGTGTTTCCTTATTAACAAATAAATCAAAAATTAACGACACTACCACAGCGCTTGGCCCGCTCTGCCCGCCGGAACGATACCATAAACCCGCGCTTACGCTGCGGTGTTTATATTCAACCCCGGCAGAGGTTGATTGGGATTGTGCCTGTTTATAAAAAACCACCGATGGAATAACGTAAGACTTATCATCTTCATCCATATTGTCACTGCTATTTAAATCTAATCGATAAGTTACATAGGCAGTACTACGTAATGGTAATTTTACAGGGGTACCTGTAAAGGAATCATTTGGTCCGTTAAGATGTTGGAATGCCGCGCCAGCCATAAAATTTCCTACTACCAGGTTAATTCCCGCGCCCGTATCAAAATAATATTTGTTGTTAAATGCTAACGCGTCTGCCGATGAAGATGTGCCGGGGATAATCCCAATTGTCGGATTTATCTGATCATCGAATACCAATTTACTGTAATCAATACTTTGGTTACTGATACCCGCCTGCAAACCAAATGATAGTATATAATCATCATTGCCAACACTGTATGAATATATACCCGCTATGTTATTGGTATTTAAAAAATCATTTCCTTCGCTGCTGCGGTTAAATATAATACCTATTCCACCACCAAATTGCGGTATATTATAATCCATAGAAGCTGTGAAGTAGGTTGATGGACTGCCTGATGTCGTATATTGGGTGCGGTAAATAAAATTCGCCCTAAAATCACCTTCAAATTGCCCGTTTAGCGCGGGGTTTAAATAAACCGGAGCGTTAAAAAACTGCGAGTAAAGATGATCCTGGCTAAAGCCGTTTAACACTGCCAGTATCATTACAGTGAAAAATATAATACTTTTGCCGAACTTCATTATCGTATTAAATTTACTGTCCCGGTTCGTTTAGGAAGCGAGCCGTTGTACGACATTCCAGTCCATTGTGAACCATTTATAAACGTTGCCGATGCCTGCCATAGATATGCGCCTTGTGGCATTAATACTCCTCTAAAGGTGCCATCCCAGCCCTCAACCGGCACTCCTTTACTATCCAGCTTGGTTGTTTCCCAAAGCAATTGCCCGTAATGATTATATATTTGTAGCACCCATGTTTTTATGCCCGAACCTTTTGCCATAAATATTTGCAGGTCAGCTACCCGCCCGGTTGGCATAAACGCGTTTGGTAAAAATAATTGTCCAGGGATACCTGTTACCCTTACTGTATGGCTTACTGTGCTTGAACAACCATTTTTATTTGTGGTTACAAGTGTAACCAGGTAGTAACCTGTATCAGCATAGGAATGTTCAGGGTTTTGCGATGTAGACGAAGAACCATCGCCCAATGTCCAATTCCATGATACAGGCGAACCTGTAGTTTCATCGATAAATGAAAAATGATAATCAGGTATTTTGGTTACGCTATCAGGTTTTTCTGTGAATTGAGCCACAACAGGAGCATTTACCGTTATAACCTGTGTGGTGGAATCCACGCAGCCCGACGCTGTGTTTGTAGCCGTTAAAGTTACTGTGAATGGTGAATTTTTATAATCGTATTTATGGGGCTGCGGATTAAAGGTATATTCCGGGTTTGACCCATCACCAAAGTTCCAGGTATAGGATAATGAACCTGCAGGAGTGGAACCATTTGGAACTGTAGTATTTGCAAAAGAAGTTAATCCGCTGCAATCTGTACTAAATGTATATGAAGGCGTAGGAACAGGATAAACAGTGATTGGTATTTTTGCCGATTCTATTCCTTGAGGCGAACAACTGTTTGATGCGGTAATGCTTACTGTGTAAGACCCCGCAGTGGTGAAAATATATGGCAAGTTAGCTGTGCCGGCTACGGGTTGTGCTATTAAATTACCATTACTATCATAAATATTATAATGAAATGAGCTGCCACCACTTGAGTTATTTACCAAATCGACACTTAAAGGTGCGCAACCTGAACCTACGCCGTTTAACACATACATCTGCGGTGTAACTGATGGCGGCGAAACCTGTATTGGAATGATATTACTGGTATCAGTTGCCCCGCACTCACCCGTGGCCACCATATATAATGTGTATTTTGTTGGCGAATTAGTGGTGATCGGATTAAAAGTTACAGCGCTTTTATCTGTCTTATCAATTTCCTGTATTAATGTGGTGTTAAAGTATAGATAAAATCTATAAGATAGATTATTCCCGGGAGAAGTGTTTTGCACTGTTATAGTAAATGGCGCACAACCAACAGTTTGTTGAGGTAAGATAGTAGCAATAACACGGTCAGACTTAACTGTGATAGTGTCGTAAATTGGTGGATGGGGGTTACAATTATTTACTACGCTTAGCGATACTACATAGCTTGTATCATCGCCATTAGCGGTTTCTTTAAACTGGTGCTGCGGGTTAATAGCAGTAGAGGTAGAACCATCCCCAAAATTCCATAAAAATGACGCGCCTGACTGGTTGTTAGAAAGGTTAGTAAATGTAATTGTTTGTGTGCCACAGGTACTGGTTGTACTTGCTTTAAATTTTGCAATAACATCAGCATTATTAGTGATATTAACCTGTGCCTGGCTGTTTGAGCATGGCAACGCTGCTTTTATTATCCAGGTAAAAGTATAAATATTGCCACCTTGTAAATTACTTATAATGGTTTGGTAATTTGTTGAATCAGCAAAGTTTACAGCAGGCCCCGAGTTTTGTTCCCAAACACCCGGAAATGTGCCGGGGTTATTTCCATTTAGTTGGTAACTTGTAGCATTGCACAGTGAAGTATCTCTGCCGGCGTTAGCTGTAGGTGCGGGCTGGTTAACAGTAATTGTAGTAACTGTTGATGAGGAAATCCCGCAATTCCCATTTTGAACAATTACCTGGTATTGCGTAGTTTGAGTTAAATTTTTATATAAGAATGAAGTTGTAGTATCAAGCGGCAATATGTTTTGCCAGGTAGCGCCATTATCAATAGATTGTTGCCAATGCAAAATTTTACCAATTTGGCCTGATAAAGTAATTTGCCCGCTATTACCGTTTGCACAAAGTGTTGCAGGCCCCGTGGAACTTGTTATGCCACCATTAGTTGCTTTATTTACGGTTACAGTAACAATACTTTGCGATTGGCATCCCGGTGCTGCTGTAATAGTCCATTCAAACTGGTAAGTATTACCTCCCACAAGTCCGTTTACGGTAGCATTTGGGATGGTATCATTATTAAAAGTTACACCGGCACCGGTTACTACTGTCCATTTTCCACTGCCAAAACCGGCTGAATTACCTTTTAGTGTAAATGAACCGGTGTTACATAAAGTGGTGTCAGGCCCGGCATAGGCTGTAACCGGTAATGGTTCCACATTTATTACTGCTGTTATCGGCGGGCCATAACAACCATTTGCATTTACAGGTACTATAGTGTAAGTTACTTTAGCAGGTGATGGTGAGTTATTAATCAGGATATCACTAATAGATGATACATTAACCGGGGTAGCCTGATTGCTGTTACCCGTGATACTTGCAGCGGCCGCACTCTTCCAGGTGTAAGTTATTTTACTTTGTTTGGATGATAAACTGATATTAGCCGGCTGGCTGCTACAAATTAAAGGACTGGTTGGTGCCGCGGTAATTAAAGGAAGTGGAACCACTGTTACATTTAAGGTTGATGCTATGCCAACGCACCCATTGCTGCTGTAAGGTGTAATGGTATATGCAATAACCGCGTTAGTTGTATTCGCAGGGTCTGTGTTGATTAAAGAATCTGTTATAAGGCTTGTAGTACCCGACGCAGTGAACCCGGTTGCTGAACCCGAGATTAACTTTGCGGTCCAGGTAAAAGTACTTGAAGGATTGTTTGCAGTTATTTGGTAGTTTACCCTGCTGTTGCTGCAAATTGTTTTTGCCAGGCTGGTATTAATATTGCCGGTGGGTGTTATGGTGACTATTATGCTGCTGTTAACTATGTTACATGGTGCGGCAATGCTTGTTGTTACCTGTAATGTTAATGTAACGTGGCCTGCGCTTATTTCGGCCGCAGTAGGTGTGTAAATGGCATTTAATGAGGTTGCATTAGGAGAAAAAGTTCCGTTCCCGCCCACCCATTTATAGCTCATTACGCCCGGGCCGGTTATTTTACCTTGTAAAGGCACAGTTGTGTTTGCACAAATTGTCGTATCGTTACCTGCAACAACCGTTGGCGATTGCTCAAATGTTATGGTTTGTGTGTTTGAAGTAACAGATCCGCAACTATTTTGCTCGGTAACTGAAACGGTATAGGCACTGTAATCGGTAAAAGTGATATGCGGATACTTGCTATGTAATGTGTACCCCGGGGCATAACTAAATCCTCCGCCGGTAACAGTCCAGGTATAGGTTGTGGGTTGCGTAACCGGGGTGCCTGTTAAAATAGTATAAGTTGGCCTTGTAGTAACAGAATCGAAGCTTAAGGTCTGATCATTACCACATACCGAAAAATCGGCAGATAAAGTAGCAGCAGGGCTACTATTAACTACAATTGTATCAACAGAAGGGGCAGCAACAGTTCCGCAGCTTAACGAGGTGACAGACATCCCAACGGTATAAATCCCCGGTTTGGTAAATGTAATAGCGGGTTGAGCAGCTGAAGCGTTATAAGTTACACCTGTTGATGGAGTAACAGTCCATTTAAATGTGTTCTGCTTATTGCATGTAGAGTCAATAATTGAAGTATTGGTAGGGTTGACTGGCCCGTTCCCTATACATAATGATTTTTGCGACAGCGTAAAACTAGGCTGTGGAGGATTCTGCACACAAATAGACTGAGAGAAATCAGTAGGATTACATGCAGTTCCCGGATTTTGCAGATGCAAAGTGATCATGTGCGACCCTTCAGGTAGCGTAGTTATAAAATTGTCGCCAATATGATAATTTGCAGCAACCTGAACACCATCAACGTACCATGTATATAACGCATTCGGATTTTCAGTACAACTGCTTGTAGTTGCATTAGGGTTAGGGCCGGGTTGCGAGTTGTTTGTAAACGTTGTAGGACTGCCGCTACATGCTACTACAGGGCCTGTAAAGCTATTTAAGGGTTCCTGAAATACACGTGCATAATTACTGGGCGCCGAGCCTACATCGCCGCAATATAAATTTGTGGCCTGACAATCTACCTCAAATGAGTTGGCTTTGTTATTTGCGGTAACTCCGCATGATGATTTTGTAAAATTATGTGTTATTTGGCCGTTAAGTGCCAGTATTTGGCATAAGGTGTAACTGGTATTTGGCGTACCATCGCCCCAGGAAAATGTGTATAATGTACCCGGATAGTTATTTTGTATACCCGTTGCTGACGAAATATCAACATTGTAAGTAAGCGGCGCCTGGCCATTTACTAAACAAACGGAAGGATTACCAGTAGCACCTAAATTAACATTTACGGTATTATTAATTAATTGATAGTCAAATGTACTAACAATATTATTTGCATTTACAGATCTTACATTTACCGTATAATTTGCTGCTTTAGCTATAAAATTGTAGGAAGGTGCAAGATTTATATTAGATGCTTCGGCTGATTGAGTTGCCTGATTAAAAAATGTTGCAGTGGTTGTTGAACCGTTGGACGAAGCATTGGTAAATGTATACTGAATATTATTCGCTCCGCTACAGGTGCCGTAAACATTTGGATATTTCGGGTTACCAATTAAGGATGAGATACAACTTGCCGCGGCAGTTCCACCGGTAGTAGCGGAAACTGTAAACGTGTTGGATAAATTGCTGGTAACACCAGGGTCGGATGATTTGATCAGGAAAGTATAAGTCCCCGGAGCGAGGCTTGCTGGTACGCTATAGTTAAAAAATGTACCATAAAAGTTTTTAATGGTATCAACGGGAGTTGCGGAAAGCGGCGTGCCTGATGCATTGCACAAGTATAAACTATAAATGTTATCCTGTGCAACGCATCCTGAAGCATCGTTTACATAAAAAGGGACAGCTACTGTAGAGCCAATACCATATGGTCCCGGATCAACGCTTCCAATAGTAATTGTTTGAGCAATTACGGATGAAAACGTAAACAACAGGGGTATAAAGAAAAATAAACTTTTTGCAATAATCTTACTCATCCACTTACACGGCTTCAATAGCTTGTTAAACCCAACACCCCGAATAAAAACAGCACAGCACATAAAAAATATTATATGCTTATTTATCAATGCCTTTATACGTAAAAGTTGTAGCGCTTGTTACGAAAATTTAATGAATACTTAAATTTTTTATGTTAAATAATCATTAAAATTCCGCCGGGGACTAAGCAAAAAAGAGGTAGGAAATAAGAATTGCAGTAACAATTCCTGCAAAATCAGCAATAAGCATGGCAGGTATAGTATAACGTGTTTTTTTAATGTTTACCGCGCCAAAATAAAGCGCTACAATGTAAAATGTAGTATCGGCTGTGCCATATAAAACGCTTGACATGTGACCGATAAAACTATCAGGGCCATATACCTTTAAGTTATCGAGCATTAATGCCCTTGCACCAGATCCGCTAAGCGGACGAAGAATTGCTATCGGCAATACAGTAACAAATCTTGTATCTATATTAAAATGACTAAATATCCACGCAAAGCCTTCGCCCAAATAAGTTAACGCACCGCTTGTCCTGAACAGGCTTACCGCTACCAGTAAACCTACCAGGTACGGCATTATTTTTACTGACACTTCAAAGCCTTCTTTAGCGCCTTCAATAAAAGCTTCAAATATATTAACTTTCTTCCTCAGCCCGCCTAAAATAAATAGTACCGGTATACCCAAATAAATCAGGTTACTAAATACGCCTGAAAATGCACTGATCTGTGCTTTATTTAAAAACTCGCTAAAATACCAAACCAACAAGCCTAAAAACGCTGTTATGCCTAAAAGCCAGCTTATAATAACCCTGTCAAAAAGGTTTATTTTTTGCTTGAACGATACTACCAGCAAGCCTGCTACAGTTGCAGCATAGGTTGCTATTATACAAGGTATAAAAATATCTGTAGGGTCTTTGGAATGAAAAATAGCGCGTTGTGCAATGATGGCTATAGGTAAAATTGTTAATCCCGACGCATGTAAAACCAAGAACATAATTTGTGCATTAGAAGCCGTATCGCCGTCCTTATTTAATTCTTGTAAGCTATTAATAGCTTTCAAGCCAAGTGGGGTTGCCGCATTATCAAGCCCTAATAAATTTGCAGAGAAGTTGAGCATCATTTGTCCAACAGCGAGGTGATCTTTAGGAACTTCAGGAAATAGTTTATTGAAAAATGGGCCTACAATTCTTGATAAGAAATTAACCGCGCCAGCTTTTTCGCCGATCTTCATGATCCCTAACCATAATGACATGATACCTATCAGCGGTAATGCAATATCCATTACCGCGGATTTGGCTGAGTCTAAAGTTCCATCTGCCATCAGCTTAAAGATCTCGGTATCGCCAAAAAAGATCAGTTTAACCAGCCCGATTCCAAATGCGATCAAAAAGAAGAATACCCAGATGTAGTTCAGAGCCATTTATGCACTATTAAAGCTTTGAAGATAATTGTTTTTTGATAATTTATATAAATTATCAAACTTTAAAGAAATATACGATGGAAGAGGTAATACAAAAGCTGGCAGAAGCGATTGACGAATTTTTGAAAACAGACCAGGAAATCATTGACTGGGATTTTAAGCTCCGCGATAACAAATGGTCAAAAAAGGAGATCATTGGTCATTTAATAGATAGCGCACAGGTGAATTTACAGCGTTTTGTGCGCTGCACTTATGAAGATAATTTTAAATTGATATATGCGCAGGATGAATGGGTTTCAGTAGCACATTACCAACATACCGATATTAAGGAAATTTTAGATTTGTGGATATTATTGAACCGCCAAATAATAAGGGTATTGGTTAATTACCCCGAAGACCGACTTGAAGCGACATGTGATACCGGGAAGCTGGATATACAACTGCATTCAGTCAGGTTTTTGGCTGGTGATTATATTAGGCACATGAATCATCACTTGTCACAAATTAGTAATAATTAACTAATATGAAAATAAAATAATTATTTATAAAATCTTTTAAACGTCATTCTCGTAGGTATTGATTAAATATTATTAATCAATGTACGAAAAAGAGATCAATAGAATTTTAACTGTAATTAAAAATAAGCGAGTAACAATGGGTTATTCGCAATTTTATATGGCAGAAAAATTAGGTATTACACAAAATGTTTACAGCAAAATAGAAGCTAACAAAATAAAATTGACCGCCTGTCGATTACTAATGATATGCGAACTGTTAGATATAGAGGCGGTTAAACTATTTGAATCAATATATCCGGTTATTTAGCGATGATTTTGAATTCAGTCCGCCTGTTTTTACTGCGGTTATCATCGCTTGTATTAGGCACAATAGGTTGGGTATCACCAAAACCTTTATATACTAACCTGGAAGGGTTAATTCCGCTTGTAACCAAATATTGGTAAACTGCTTTTGCCCGGTTTTCAGATAACACTTGGTTTAATTGGGTATTACCCACATTGTCTGTGTGGCCCGAGATCTCGATATGTATGGTTGGGTTAAGCGTTAAAAAATCGATCAGCTTTTGTAGTTCAGCTTTTGAATCAGGTTTAATATCGTATTTATTGGTATCAAAAAATATATTGTTTAAAATTACCTTATTACCAATTTCGATAGGGGAAAGTTCAATATTAAGTATAAAAGGTTCTTTAGTTTCCCTGCCAATTAATGAGAAGTTAGCCGAATAAAACAGGTAGCCATCTTTAGATACATTTAATCCGTAATTTTTACCTGCGGTTAGTGTAGCCAAAAAATCACCGGCATCAGCAGAACTGTAATCCTGGTAAACTGATGTGTTCTTTTCAAGATCAATGATTTCAACGGCTGCTTCTAAATGTTCTTTTGTTTTTATATCAGTTACAATACCTTTAACATAGGTTACTATATGCTGCGGGCGATCAGTTGCCGGTAATTCAAATGTGTAAACATCAAATCCGCCGTAGCCATTTAATTTATTAGATGCAAAGTAAGCATATTGCCCGTTTGCATTTACACTCAGGCCATTTTCATCACCACTGGAATTTATCGGGTAACCAAGGTTAGTTGGTTTTTGCCATTTCCCATCTTTGCCTAAGCGGCTTACGAATAGGTCCTTGCCACCAAGCCCTGGCCATCCATCAGAACAAAAGTATAATGTGCTGTCATCAGCATGTATATATGGCGATTGTTCATCAAATGAGGTATTAATGTTTGGTCCAAGGTTTTCCGGTTCGCTCCATCCCTTATCGCTAACGGTTGATTTCCAAATATCATAACCGCCATAGCCGCCTTTACGGTTACTCACAAAATAAAGTGTCCTGCCATCTGAACTGATCGACGGTTGCGATTCCCAGCCCGGTGTATTTACAGGCGGATTAAGATCATATGGTTTCCCCCAGTCATCACCCACTCGTTTCGCGATATAGATGTCGCATCTGCCCAAACCATCCGGGCGGTTACAACCTGTAAAGAACAAATACTTTCCATCCTGCGATATGGATTGCGCGCCCTCATTATAATTTGGTGTGTTAATATTTCTGCTTAAATAAGTAGCAGTTTGCCATTTGCCATCAACCTTAACGCTTTTGTAAAAATCTTCATTACGATTAATCTGGCGGGTAAATATCAATGTGCCTTCATCGGCAGTAACTTCAGGCAGGTATTCATCATCGGCTGTATTTATTTCCGGCCCCATATTAACCGGAGTGAAAGGTACCGGGTGTTTAATAGCATCAATACTAAACTCACAATCTTTAATTAGTTTTTTGGTTAGATAAATATTTTGATCAGTAAGATTAGGGTAGGTGAGATACTTTTGCAAATGCATTTCCGCCTGTTCATACTGCGCTAAGCTAATCTCGATGGTTCCTACCTTTAAGTATGCCCCGCGAATGAAATCGGGGCTTAAATTGATAACAGTAAGGTATTCTTTAACAGCTGATTGATTTTGGTGCAACAGGTTATAAACGTCGGCCAATTGCTCGTGCGCTTCTATAAATTTTGAATCCTCGTCAATCGCTTTTTGTAATTCTGTTACTGCTGTTGCGAACTCATGATAGTCTAAACTTTGGCCGGCAAGCGCGTAGTGCTTAATTGCCTGTTCATTTGTGGTGGTATAATGACCCTGTCCGAAAGAGAAAATTGATAGGAAAATTAGTATTAACGATACAAGTATAACCTTCATCGCTGCTGATACGATATTTTATACTCTAAGTTACATTTATTAAGGGATATTTAAATATTTATGTGTTTGTAAAGATATTTCCCAATGCGGGTTATTCATCACATACGATACTATAAGCGGGGTCATTTCTTTAGATTTTGACCATTCCGGTTGCAGATACAGCTTACAATCCGGCGATACCAGTTTGGCATGTTCCTCGGCCCATTCAAAATCCGATTTATTAAATATGATAACCTTAAGCTCATGCGCTTTTTCGGCTACGCTGATTGTTGGGCCTTTAAATTTTTTAGGCGAAAGGCAGATCCAATCCCATGTACCAGAAAGCGGGTAAGCACCTGAAGTTTCAATAAAAGTTTTAATTCCTTTTTGCTGTAACCGGGCGGTTAGGTAATTCATATTATAGATCAACGGCTCGCCACCAGTAATTACCACCGCTTTTGCCGGATGTTGCATGGCGTTTTTAACAATTACATCAGCAGCGGTAAGCGCGTGCAGTTCTGCATCCCAGCTTTCCTTTACGTCGCACCAATGGCAGCCTACATCGCATCCGCCAAGGCGGATAAAATAAGCAGCTTTACCGGTATTATATCCTTCTCCCTGTATCGTGTAAAACTCTTCCATTAAAGGAAGCAATGTGCCATCGTCTGGTATTTGGTGCGCCATAATAAGTTACAAAGTTACTTTTTTTAAGCCGAATGATAAAGCTGAAACCAAACGTGTTTTTCTAATGATAATCTAATATGTTTAAGTGTGGCTTATATTTTATTTATATATTATTATAGTTATTATTACTAAAATTTACTCCCGTGAAAAAAATCAGCATATTAATTGGTTTTTTAGTGATGCTATGCTTCAGCTCATGTGTGGATATTGTAGAAAATTATGATTTCAAGGCTGATGGATCATGCAATGTGGTATCAACTTTTGATATGAGCAAAGCCGTATCGGTGTTAATGAACCTGATGTCGGATTCGGTACGTGAAACGCCACAATTCTCCCTAAAAAAAGATACTTCCCTTAATTTTTACAGCGCTTTACCGGATAGTACCCAACTAAAGATGACTCCTGATGAGATAAATATGGCTAAAAGCAGTATACTGAATGTAAAAATGGATTTGCAGAAAAGCATCATGAAAGTGAGTATAAATCATCTTGCAAAAAACACCGCCGATCTGCAATACTATCTGCAACATATTTCCAAAATATCCATGAGCAGCAAACAGCTTAAATCGGTTACAAAAGGGAGCAATGCTTCCAATGGCTTTGATGGGCAGGAATTAATTGCCGGGCAGGATTATTACTCTTATGACATTACCCCGCATAAGTTTTATCGCATAATTGATAAGGTGAAATTTAATGCTTTTTTAAAAAAGACCGGATCAACACTGGCAATGGCCAAAGCTATGCTGATTGATATGCCTTATAAAGTTGTGCTCAATTTTGCCAAGCCTGTAAAAAAAGTGTCTAACGCTAAAGCCATCGTCTCCGCCGACAAAAAGCATGTGACACTTATAACTAATATGGATGAAGTAATTAAAAATCCATCGGTAATGAACCTGAAGATCGATTTTTGATTTATGAATTGGTATAAGGTAACGGGGATTAAAAATACAGACCAGCCATTCATCAAAAAAGTAAGCGCAGCCAATAAAAGTATTTGTTTGGTAGGTTATGAAGGCAAGTTATTTGCAGTTTCGGCCACTTGTCCGCATGCCGGCGAAGATTTGAGCAGAGGATGGTGCAAAGAGGGTAAACTGGTTTGCCCGGTGCATCGGTTCTCTTACAACTTAAATACAGGGCGTGGCAGTGAAGGACAGAATGATTATGTAGAAACCTATCCCGTTGAAATTAGGGGCGATGATATTTACATCGGCATAACCGGCTTTTGGGAGAAAATAAAACAGGCCTTTAAATGAGGGTTACGTTGGCCTAAATCTCTGAATTAAAAGTTTTAACAACGTTGTACATGCCGGGCGCAAAGGTTGCTATCTTTAAAGCCTGCTCTAAATAAGGAGAGGCGGCAGGATTATTTCGCATGTTTTGATAATCCTCGATACTTCTCCATTGAGAATACATGGTAACTTTAGTACCGTCGAGGCTTTTGTGCAAACTTGAGGAAATAAATCCTTCAACTTTGGTAATAGTACCGTCGGTTGCCAGGATCAACAGATCAACCAATTGCTGTTGATTTTTAGGTTCAACAGTAAACACATTGATCAACGTTAAGTAATTATTCTCAAGAGCAATGTTTGTCATTGTAGAATTTGATTATTTATAAACCTCTTTTTTAGCTGAAGCTAAAGTGTTTTTTAATAAACCGATGATGGTCATCAAACCAACGCCGCCTGGAACAGGAGTTATCCATGAAGCTTTTGGCGCTACATTCTCAAAGTCAACATCACCATAAAGCTTAAAGCCGGATCTGGTTACCGTTGACAGTTCGCGGTTCATGCCAACATCAATAATTACCGCGCCGGTTTTAACCATGTCCGAAGTGATGAAATTCTTTTTACCGATAGCAACTATCAGAATATCTGCCTCTAAAGTGAAATTTTTGATGTAAGGTGTGCGGCTGTGGCAAAGTGTAACTGTGCAATTGCCGGGATTTGAATTTCTCGCCATTAAAATACTCATAGGTGAACCTACGATATTACTACGGCCTACCACCACGCAATGTTTACCAGCAGTCTCGATACCATATTCTTTCAACATTAGCGTAATACCATAAGGTGTAGCCGGGATAAAAGATGGCGAATTACGCTGCATACGACCCAAATTAACCGGGTGGAAACCATCAACATCCTTGCGGTAGTCAATACGCTCGGTTACTTTTTCAGGATCGATGTGTTTAGGCAGGGGAAGTTGAACGATAATCCCGTCGATATCTGCGTCGGCATTTAATTCTTCAACCTTTTTTAGTAGTTCTTCTTCGGTAACATCTCCTTCGTATCGCACCAAAGTCGACTTAAAACCAACAGCCTCGCAGTTTTTTATCTTGCTGGCTACATAAGTTTCGCTGCCGCCGTCATGGCCAACCAATACCGCTACCAGGTGTGGTTTACGACCTGTTTCTGCTAATATATTAGCCGCTTCTTCAGCTATTTCAACTTTTAGTTTTTCTGATACGTATTTTCCGTCGAGTAATTGCATTTTAATATAGATAGGAGACATGAGATTTGAGAAAGTCTAACGTCTCAAATCTCATATCTAAATTAATCCAGCTTCAAAACTGCCATAAACGCCGATTGCGGTATCTCTACGTTACCAACCTGGCGCATGCGTTTTTTACCTGCTTTTTGTTTTTCTAACAATTTACGTTTACGCGAAATATCACCACCGTAACATTTGGCGGTAACGTCTTTTCGCATTGCTTTTACCGTTTCACGCGCAATAATTTTAGCACCTATAGATGCCTGTATAACGATTTCAAACTGCTGGCGTGGTAAAAGCTCTTTTAGTTTTTCGCAGATTTTTTTACCAAAATCGTATGAGTTACCACGGAAGATCAATGATGACAAAGCATCCACTGGTTCACCATTTAAACGGATATCCAACCTTACTAAATCCGACTGGCGGTAACCGATCTGGTGGTAATCAAAAGAAGCATAACCTTTAGAAATGGTTTTTAACTTGTCATAAAAATCAAATACGATCTCGCCCATTGGCATTTCGAATATCAGCTCAACACGATCAGATGTCAGGTATGATTGGTTTTTAATAAATCCGCGTTTCTGGATACAAAGCGACATTACCGGGCCAACAAATTCAGATTTAGTAATGATGGTAGCTTTAATATAAGGCTCTTCCACAAAATCAATACGGCTCGGGTCGGGAAGATCAGATGGGTTATTTACAATAATAGGATCACCTTTGGTAGTATGCGCAACGTAAGACACGTTGGGAACGGTGGTAATAACCGTCATGTTAAATTCACGCTCCAATCGCTCCTGGATGATCTCCATGTGCAGCATCCCCAGGAAACCACAACGGAAACCAAAGCCTAAAGCTGCTGATGATTCCGGTTCAAAAACCAGCGAGGCATCATTTAATTGCAGCTTACCCATTGATTCGCGCAACTCTTCAAAGTCTTCGGTATCAACAGGGTAAATGCCCGCAAAAACCATTGGTTTAACCTCTTCAAACCCCTGTATGCCAACTTCGCAAGGGCGTTCAACACTTGTAATGGTATCACCAACCTTAACTTCGCGTGCTTCTTTAATCCCGGATATAATGTAACCCACATCCCCGGTTTTAATAACATCTTTTGCAAATGGTTTCAGTTTTAGCGTGCCGATCTCGTCAGCAAAATATTGCTTCTCGGTAGCTACGAATTTTACACGTTCACCCTTGCGGATCTCGCCATTTACCACTTTAAAGTAAGCAATAATGCCACGGAATGAGTTAAAAACAGAGTCAAATATCAAAGCCTGTAAAGGCGCGGCTGGATCACCAACCGGGGCTGGGACACGATCAACAATGGCACGCAATATTTCATGCACGCCCATGCCGGTTTTTCCCGATGCCGCTAAAATGTCTTCACGTTTACAGCCAATTAATTCTACGATCTGGTCTTTAACTTCTTCAGGCATAGCGCCGGGAAGGTCCATTTTATTTAGAACCGGGATGATTTCCAGGTCGTTTTCTAAAGCTAAATATAAGTTGGATATGGTTTGCGCCTGGATGCCCTGTGCTGCATCTACGATCAATAAAGCACCTTCGCAGGCAGCGATAGAACGGGATACTTCGTATGAAAAATCTACGTGTCCGGGCGTATCAATCAGGTTGAGCGTATATTTTTGCCCATCCATTATATAATCCATTTGGATGGCATGGCTTTTTATGGTAATGCCACGCTCACGCTCCAGGTCCATATCGTCAAGTAATTGTGCTTGAGATTCACGTTGGGTAATGGTGTTGGTATATTCTAATAACCTGTCGGCAAGTGTACTCTTACCGTGGTCGATATGCGCTATGATACAAAAATTACGAATGTGCTCCATTGAAGCGCAAAAATAGGGTTTTTAAGCGGATAATAAAAGCCTATTTACATGCTGGTTAACCTTGCTTTGGATACAAATTAAAGAGATTAGGATACTTTTACTGCTGCCCGCCTGCCGACTTTTGTATCGTTAAAACAATTCAAAACTATGGAAAGCATTAAGAAAATTAAATTAGGCAGCCAGGGATTAATAGTACCGGCGGTCGGACTTGGCTGCATGGGCATGACCCAAATTGCAGGTAATGATATTTATGGCAAAGCTGATGAGGCGGAATCTATCGCAACTATTCATCGCTCATTAGAATTAGGCGGCAATTTTTTAGATACCGCTGATCTATATGGGCCACTATTCAACGAAAGGCTCGTCGCCAAAGCTATTAATGGAAACCGGGATAAATATATTATCGCCACTAAGTTTGGTTACGAGATTGATGATAACGGCGACTTAACCTGGCGAATAAACGGTCAAAAAGATTACGTGAGAAAGGCTGTTGAGCGTTCTCTTAAAAATTTAGGTACCGATTATATCGACCTGTATTATCTTCATCGTTTAGATCCGAATACACCTATTGAGGAAACTGTGGGAGCAATGGCTGAATTGGTAAAGGAAGGTAAGATAGGTTATATTGGTTTATCTGAGGTTTCATCAGCTACCATCAAAAAGGCACATGCTGTACATCCATTAACTGCTGTGCAAACCGAATATTCATTTTTCGAACGCGGCCCTGAAGAAGCCGGCATTACCGGTACACTAAAAGAATTAGGAATTGGTTTTGTAGCTTATTCTCCTTTAGGCAGAGGATTCATCAATGGAGAAATTAAAACTCCCGATGATTTTGCGGATAATGATTTCAGGAAGGCTATACCACGTTTCCAGGGTGAGAACTTTTATAAAAACATCGAGTTGGTAAACGAAATCAATAAACTTGCAGAGGAAAAACAGGTTACAGCTTCGCAACTGGCCATTGCATGGATCATTGAAAAAGGTTTTTTACCGATCCCCGGCACTAAGCGCGTTAAATATCTTGAGCAAAACATTGCTGCGGCAAATGTCATTTTAAACGCTCCTGAAATAGACAGGCTTGAAAAAATCGTACCTTTAGGTGTTTCTACCGGAGCGAGGTATGATGATGCTAATATGCAAATGATAGATCAGTAAAATATAAATAACCGGAAGATTTTAATTCTTCCGGTTTAAATTTTTCTACATGAAAAAGACAGTTAACACCCCATTCATTTTCAATTCAATTTCTGAATTGCATCGCGTGCTACAATTGCCTAAGCCGCAACATCCGCTGATTAGTGTGATCAATTTAGCAGAAATAACATGCTATGAAGGTAACGATTTACAAAGCGTGGTCTATAATTTTTACTCGATCTGTATTAAAAAAGGATTTGAAGGAAAAATGAAATACGGTCAGAATTATTATGATTTTGACGAAGGAATCATGACATTCTTTTCTCCCGGACAAGTGATTAGTACCGAGATTATTGAAGGGATGTCTCTCAACGGGTGGTGGCTGGTAGTTCATCCCGATTTTTTAATGAACTACCAGATCGCTAAAAATATTAAAGATTACGGCTTCTTTTCTTATGCGGTTAACGAGGCTCTGCATTTGTCTGAAAAGGAGGAAACCATGGCGACTTCCATCGTACAAAATATCGCGCAGGAATATCAATCAGTAATTGATAATTATAGTCAGGATGTGATCATATCTCAAATAGAATTACTGCTCAACTATTGCAATCGTTTTTACAACAGGCAGTTCATCACCCGCAAAAATGCAAGTAATGATCTGTTAGTAAAGCTGGAAACACTATTAACAGATTATTTTAACAGTGATAAGGTTCAGGCGATGGGTTTACCCACGGTACAATACATTTCACAGGAATTAAACATCTCTCCAAATTACTTAAGCGATATGTTACGTTCACTTACCGGCCAAAGTACGCAGCAGCATATACACGATAAACTAATTGAAAAAGCCAAAGAGATACTTACTACAACATCATTATCTGTCAGCGAAATAGCATATCGGTTAGGCTTTGAGTACCCGCAATCATTCAGCAAACTATTCAAGAATAAAACCAATGCCTCACCGCTTGAGTTCAGGCATCAGTTTAATTAATCGAACAATTCTTTATTGGCAGCACGTTTGACGGAAGATTGTACCGGCATTTTATAATCCAGGTCCGTCAAATCTTTTACCGACCCAAACCCAATCACATCCTTAATAACTTTACCATCGGTCATTTCCATAGCGCGGATCAATTTATCAGCACCAAACTTGCCCTTGATCTCATGCATGGTTTTCAAGGCGGTGTCCTTGCGTTCCATATCATCAAAAAGGCTGTAAAACATATTGCCGGTATTCACAAAGTTGGTTACAGCCACGCGCATCTGGATGATATCGCTGTTAAAAACCGGCCCTGTACCGGTTAATTTTTCAAACTTAGCCACCCTAAGTTTTATCATGCGCATCAGGCTAACGGCATCCTGTACAGGTAATGTTATAGCAAAGCCATCATCCCATCGGGTACCGTCTTCATAGCGGGCCGTAAAACCAATCGACTTACAATAAAATTTGTGATGGACCCATTCGCTTTTCCAGCGTGAGGCAGAGTGTCATGAACAATTGTTCAATGTATTCCGGTTGTTGTCTTTTTTCTGCGGAGATTTGGCGCATGGCCTGCATCCCCTTGTAATCATGAGCTACAATATTGGTTTCGATGAAATTTAAGCGATAATGCCAGTAAATACCATCAATACTTTTAAAAATAGTTTTTAACCGTTGCGGACTGGCATAACGCATCTCGAGCGGGGTTTTGATGCCGGCACGCTCCAATCTATAAGACATGTTTGCCCCAATGCCCGGCAGATCCCCCAATTTTAAATCTTTCAAAACTTCATCAATATTTTGCGGAGTGATCATCATCAAACCGCCTTTCTTTTTACCGCGAACCGAAGCCAGCTTGGCTAAAAAAGCATTTGGCGCTATACCTACCGAGCATTCCAAAAAATCGCCCACTTTAGTTAAAATATCCCGTTTAATTTGTCGCGCGATGGTAAGCGGGTCGGCGTGCTCATAATTGGTAAGGTTGATAATGGCCTCATCAATACTTTTAGGCACTACATCCTGGCAATGCTGCTGTAAAACATTAATTATTTTGGTGTGAAACTGTCGATAACGTGCCGGGTTACTCTCGATCGGGATAAAATCAGGATGGACCGCCATTACCTCGTTCAAACGTGTGCCAGCTTTGATGCCTAATTCTTTAGCTTCTGTAGATAAGGAGATCACACAACCATACTTGCCGGTATAAACACATACACCAACCGGGCGGTTACGCAGCCAGTAGTTTACCTGCTGCTCGCAGCGGGCAAAAAAACTGTTCATATCCACAAACAGTACACGTGGCTCGGCCTTTACTTAGATGGAGTTTTGATTCACAAAACAAAATTGCTAAAAATATTAGCAAATACAAATAAATGTGGAAAAGTTTTACAGGTAATTTAAAGCCTGCGGCCCCTGGTTAAATAGCAGGTCGACAATACTTAGGTTTTTGATAAAGCCGTTTTTCTCTTCAAAAACCTGGAAGTAAGGTTTTTGATCAAATACATGATCAGATTTTGGATTGATCCTATTTCTTAGATCGGTAAGCGCAGGGTAGGCGCCTTCGTAAGTTTCAGTATATGATAGCGTAGTCTTTATTTTGGTGAGCTTAACCAGCAATTCTAATAAAGTTTGGTTGTAATCAAACAAATACTCAAAGTTCTTCTCATAAAACGGAGCAAAATCATCTTCATAATACTCGAAATAAGCCGAACGGCGATAACAGGCCTGCAAGCCCATCCAGTGTAAACGCTGCCACCTAAAATCGTAACTGATCTTTACTTCTTTTATTGAAGTGTGATTTTTTGAGCCTTTTACAACCGGGACGGTCAATGCCAAAACACCATCTGGCGAGCAGATATTTGCCCGGTTACGATAGGTTTGTTTAGGAAAATGCTCTTCGCGCTCAATTAAAATATTGGGCTTATGCTTATTAAGCTCAACAAAAAATTCAACCGGAGGGAGATAGCACATCGGCAAAACGGCGCCACTTTCAATCATATATTTTTTTATGTTTGCAGATAAAAATTGGGCGAAAATAATGATAAATAAAGGGCTTTCAAGATTAGGCGTGTTTTTTCTATACCTGGTCTCCCTGTTGCCCTTTTGGTTTTTATACTTAATTTCTGATTTTTTATTTGTGATGATCTATTACGTAGTAGGTTATCGTCGTAAGGTAGTACAGGAAAATCTGCATAATGCGTTCCCGGAAAAATCAGTAGAAGAGCGCCATTCTATCGAAAGAAAATATTATAAATACCTGGCTGACCTGATGGTTGAAACTATAAAAATGGTAACCATATCAAAAAAAAGTATTCATAAAAGAATGAAGGCCACCAATGATTATCTAGTTACTGATTATTTAAATAGTGGCAAAAGCGTGATGTTGGCGGCCGGCCATTACGGCAACTGGGAGATGTCGGCATTATGGGTAAGTTTGATTGTTAAACAAAGATTACTGATCGTATATAAGCCTTTAACCAACAACTCGTTTAATGATTTTTTTGATAATATGCGCACAAGGTTTGGTGCCGAAATGGTGTCAATGAAAAATGTATTACGCACCATAGTTAAAGCAAAAGACGAAGTTACCATGAGTGTTTTTGTAGCCGATCAAACACCGGTAAAACATGAGGCATTTTACTTCACCACTTTTTTAAATCAGCCAACGGCATTTTTCCTGGGAATTGAGAAAATAGCCAAACTTACTAACCCCGTTGTTGTATTTTGTGATTTGAAATATATAAAAAGAGGGCATTACGAATATACTGCAGTTCCTTTAACCGAAAACCCCAAGGAAACAGGAGAGTACGAAATTACCTCCAAATACGTAACCCTTTTAGAAAACATGATCCGCCGCGATCCGCCGTATTGGTTATGGTCGCACAGGCGATGGAAGTTTAAGCCGGAGGATAAATCATAGGATGAATTATACACCCAAAGTTGCTATTGTTATTTTAAACTGGAACGGCGTTGAACATTTGCGCACGTTCCTGCCTTCGGTGTTAAGTTCTGTTTGGCCTAACCTGGACATTGTGATGGGCGATAACGGCTCAACTGATGAGTCGGTTGCGTTTGTTAAGGGAATATACCCATCGATCAGGATAATTGAAACCGGTGCTAACTATGGCTTTACCGGCGGCTATAACAAGGTTTTATCTCAGGTTGAAGCTGATTACTATATCCTGCTTAACTCTGATGTAGAAGTTCACCCCGGCTGGATAGCGCCGGTTATTGAATTAATGGAAAGTGACCCGCTTATTGCTGCTGCCGCGCCTAAAATAAAGGCTTATCTGCAAAAGGATCATTTTGAGCATGCCGGTGCTGCCGGTGGTTTTATTGATAGTTATGGCTACCCTTTTTGCCGTGGCCGGATGTTTTATGAGATAGAAGAGGATAGAGGGCAATACGAACAATCCGGCGAAGTATTTTGGGCGTCTGGTGCAGCTTTGTTCATCAAAAAGAAATATTGGGATGAAGCCGGTGGCTTTGATGATCGTTTCTTCGCGCATATGGAAGAGATTGACCTGTGCTGGCGGTTAAAGAACATGGGTTATAAGGTGATGTATTGTGCCCAATCCGAAGTTTTCCACTTAGGCGGAGGTACATTAAATACGGAAAACCCATTTAAGACTTATTTAAACTTCAGGAATAACCTATTGCTGCTTAAAAAGAACTTGCCGTTTTGGCAATCTATATTTGTGATTACCTTGCGTTATTTTATGGATCTGATGGCACTCATCAGGTTTGTAAATGAAGGTAAGCGTAAGGATGCAGCTGCGGTGAGCAAAGCCCACCGCAATTTTCTGCGACATCTTTTTAAATCTGAAAAAACGATTATATCCAAAGATCAATCTCATTTAAGAGGAATGTACAGGGGAAGCATTATAGCCGATTTCTTTATTAAAAAGAAAAGTACCTTCACTTCCCTTGATCCTAAGAAGTTTTATTAGCATCCGGATCAACATCCTCGGCTTTATCATTTTCGCCTTTGTTAGGTTTTATAGGTTCTTCGCCTTTATCTTCTACTGATTCAGGTTCAAACCTGTTTATAGCGATATGCTCGTCTTTCAAATGTAAATTGATGTCTCTTGTAGGGAAGGGTATCTCAATTCCCTCTTCGGCAAATTTTTTGTAGATATCAGCCAAAACCCTGCTCTTCAGTTCAAGCCAGGTACTGATATCCGCTGCCCAAAAAAACATCCTGAAATCCACCGAACTTTCATTTAATTATGCATGAAAACTGATGGCGCCGGATCGGTCATGATATCATCGCGGTTACACAACATATCTTTAAGCAACTGCTTCACTTTATCAATGTCAGACCCATAGGCAACACCTACAATGATTTCAATCCGGCGGTTATTGTTACTCAGCGTCCAGTTAATTACATGGTGCGATATCATATCGCCGTTAGGGATGATTACTTCGGCGCCATCGCTGGTAGTTAACCTGCTTGATCGTACACCAATTTCCCTGATTGTGCCCGAGCGGCTGTCGATCTCAATAATATCACCTATTTGTACGGGCTTCTCAAATGCCAATATTAAACCCGATACTAAATTATTTACGATATTTTGCAGGCCAAAACCAATACCAATACCGAATGCACTAATGATGATGGTGATTTTATCCAACGGGAAATTTGACGCGGCGACCGCTAATATAAAACCTACAGAAAACACGCCCAGCCTGATCAAAAGGGTGGATGTACGGTTTTTCTTTTTCATAACCGACAGATCATTAGCACGCAATGATGATACATCATAAAAATAACTGATGATCTTGGATACGATCGACGATAACCATATTACCGCGATAAATATTACAAAGCCCGCAAATGTAAACGATGCGCCGCCTACCGTGTGAGATTGACTTAAAACCTCGCTTACATAATCGCGTACAGCATCATCTATATTTAAATTTTGAAACAAAAAGAATAACCAGACAAAGCTTGCAAGCAGCAGTAATATCTTTTTGAATTTTTCTTCTACTATAGTGTAGTCTACCCAATCCAGTATACTGTTGCTGGCCTTTTTGGTATGGAACTGCAAAAATATTCCTTCTATAATTACCTGTACAGCAAAATAGAGAATAACCAGCAGCCACAAATTAAATGCAGCGGTTACGCCAATTATTTTGGCGAGGCTAAACCTACCGGTAATGTTAAGCAGTAAGGATAAAATTTGCAGGCCTATAAATACCTTAAGTATTGTTTCGGTATAAGGAAGATAGGCATCAGGTTGCTGCTTGATCTTTTTAAGAAATACTACTCCGGCTGTAATGGAGATAATACTTAATGCCAGGATTACGAACCTGTCGATATTTGTTATTTCGATAAACAAATTACTGATACCATAAATAATGGTTATCCAAAACAGTACATTTAAAAACCTGAATTTAGTTGCCGGGAACTCTTTTCTTATAAACACCATTACAAATATCATGGGGAATATAAATAACGTTTGAGAAAATACTACCGGTGGATGACTATAAAAATACGGCACTATTGCAGTCGCTACCAACAAAGCAGCTGTTAGCGGACTTTTATAAATATACTTTATTTTATCAGGCAGTGTTTTTAAAAGCTCGCTGTCCTCTTTAATTTTTACCCGGTTAAATAATATCCAGCTAAGCACAACAATCAAAAATATCAGGCCTGCAAAATGAGTGATAGTTTCGTTTTTTATGAAATAGTTAAAAAGCAGTTTGTTAAGTTTTATAGTGCTGTTAAGCGGGTCTTTAAAATTAGCATATGTTGGGCTTGCTTCCCATATATAGCCAAATTCGCCATCAATAGCCTTGTCGGTAAAGGCTCTTATTTTTGAGTCGATGTGATCCGATTCATCAAGTACGGTAGTGTATGCAATCGCGACTTTGTCTTGCAGCAGGTTGATTTTTGATAGATAGCTACGATTAGTAGCATCGGTATTCTGCCACAAGCCATACAACGATCTGCGTTGAACAAAGAAGGTTTTTTTTAAGGTACTGTCTTTTGGCGAGGTTTTTAATAAGGAGTCCTTCGTAAACTTTATAAGGTCATTTTGATTTTGTATTAACGAAGAATTTATATCTTCCAAATCAGATTGCCATTCTACAAGCTGACCCTGGCTTCGGTCCAAAATATCGCGCAGAACAAACAGGTAGCGTAAAGTGCTTGACTTGTGTGTATTGATCAGGGTGTCAATTTTAACTAACCGCTTTTGCAGCAAGGGTATCTGAGTACCGATATCAACAGTATCTAATCCTACTGACAACGTGTTTTTTATCTGATTGAACGATGTAGTATATTGCTCAACCCGTTGCAGTAAGCCATTTATCGAAGTATCGGATTTATTGATCAGCCTGAATAGGGAGTCGCGGGAATGCATGGCCCGGCGTTGTTTTTCCCTCAATGTTCTCGGAATAAGGCGACTTTCCTGTGCTGATATTTGTTGTGCAATACCAAGCCCAATTAAAAATATGAATAACAGCTTATAAGTAAATATTTTTTTCATGGAATTGTGTAAAGCGATAAGATGGCAATATGTTTTTTTATATGTTATTAATGGTTAAAATATGCTCGATAGCCAACCTGTATGAATCCAGCCCAAACCCGGCGATAACACCCTTGCAGCTTGCCGCCAGCATAGAGTGGTGCCTGAATTCTTCGCGTTTATAAACGTTTGAGATATGTACTTCAATTACAGGCGTATTTATTCCCGCGATAGCATCAGCAATGGCTACTGAAGTATGCGTGTAAGCGCCTGCATTCAGCACAACGCCATCATAGTTAAAACCAATTTCGTGCAGTTTGTTGATCAACTCACCCTCAACATTGCTTTGGTAATAATCTATCCGTACAGCAGGATAGCGCTTGTGCAATTCCTCTAAATAGGGTTCAAAGCCGGTATCGCCATAAATTGATTTCTCGCGAACGCCTAACAAGTTTAAATTTGGGCCGTTTATAATTTGTATCTTCATTAGTTCAAACTTACATAAAATCATTAAAACTAAAATCAATTGGATTGGCGTTCGGCAATAAAAGGTTTCCAGGCCTATTTAAAACTGGAAAAATCGCTTTCGCCCAACTCCATTGAGGCCTATAGCCGGGATATTGATAAACTACACCAGTTTAGTGAATCGTTGCCTTTTAAATTAAAACCGCAAAATGTTACGCTGAATGATTTGCGCCTGTTTATTAATTGGGTAAATGAGTTGGGCATGATACCCTCATCTCAGGCTCGTATACTGTCAGGCATAAAAGCATTTTATAAATATATGCTGATGGAGGATATTATTAAAGATGATCCGTCGGAGTTATTAGAATCGCCCAAAATACAGCGAAAGCTTCCGGATACCTTAAGTTATGAGGATATCAACAAGCTCATCGCAGCCATCGACTTATCCCGCGCGGACGGTGCGCGCAACAAAGCCATATTAGAGGTGCTTTACGGTTGCGGGTTGCGGGTATCTGAGCTTACAGAACTTAAATTATCAAGCTTATACCTCGATATTGAATTTATAAAAGTAACCGGCAAAGGCAGCAAGGAACGTTTGGTGCCGATAGGTGGATCAGCCATAAAAGCATTAAAGATCTGGATTGAGCAGGTGAGGATACATATGTCTATAAAAAAAGGTGAGGATGACATGGTGTTTTTAAACCAGCGGGGCAGCAGAATAAGCCGGGTTTATATTTTTACGATGATAAAGCAATTGGCAGAGAAGATTGGGCTAAAAAAAACGATCAGTCCGCATACGTTCCGGCATTCATTTGCCACGCATTTGGTGGAGGGCGGGGCGGACTTGAGAGCCGTTCAGGAAATGCTCGGTCATGAGAGTATTACTACCACTGAGATTTATACCCATTTGGACCGGGAGTTTTTGAAGGGGACGATCATCCAGTTTCATCCCAGAAACTAAATGCTTTTTCAGAAGCGTCATTGCTTCGTTCCCCGCAATGACGTGTTTATTAATCAACGGTTCGCTTTTATCATCCTATCCCTGCCACTCATATCCTTTCTTAATTCAATGTTTTTAAATCCTTTATCCCTTAGCATGTCTACGGTACCATTACCCAGCTTTTCATTGATCTCAAAAAACAAAAATCCATCAGCCGTTAGGTGTCCAATAGCGAAGTCGGCAATCGCTTTATAAAAGATCAGCGGATCATCCTCTGGCACAAACAAGGCAGTATGCGGTTCAAAATCTGTTACATTGGTATGCATTTGGGTTTTATCATGCAAAGTAACATAGGGCGGATTACTAACTATGATTTCGGATTTCGGAATTTCAATTCCTGACTTAATATTTAAAATGTCCACTCGTATAAATTTAACATCTGCATTATTTAATTCAGCATTTTGCTTCGCGATTTTCAAAGAATTGCCTGAAATGTCGAGAGCCGAAACTTTTGCTTCAGGCAGATTCTTTTTTAAACTGATAGCGATGCATCCGCTGCCTGTGCCGATGTCAAGCACAGTAAGTTCTGAATGCTTGTCGACCGAATTAAGCACCCATTCAACCAACTCTTCAGTTTCCGGCCGGGGGATGAGCACTGATGGTGTCACCTTAAAAGGTATGCCATAAAATTCGGTATAGCCTAAAATATACTGGATCGGCTCACCGGTTTGCAGGCGGGAAAGGATGTTGTTAAGTTTTTCAGCTTGTTCAACTGTGATTTCTTTCTCAGGAAAAGCTTTGACCTGTGCTTTTGAAAGACTGGTTATTTCGCTAATGACCATTAAGGTAAGCGCCTCGCTTTCATTGGCATCATATATCGCTGTGAGATTTTGTTTGAAATCAGCAAATACTTCCTTAATAGTTTTCATACAACAAAGTAACATAAAAGCTACTTTTGTACCATGCCTGGTCATGAAATATATATGCGTCGCTGCCTTGAACTTGCCGAATTAGGTAAGGGATTGGTTAGTCCGAACCCAATGGTAGGTGCGGTAATTGTGCTCGACGGCAAGATAATAGGCGAAGGCTATCATCAAAAATATGGCGGGGCACATGCTGAGGTTAATGCCGTAAACCAGTTGATCGCTAATTATGATAAT
Source organism: Mucilaginibacter sp. (assembly GCF_965225845.1). Lineage (GTDB taxonomy): Bacteria > Bacteroidota > Bacteroidia > Sphingobacteriales > Sphingobacteriaceae > Mucilaginibacter. The sequence continues at coordinate 1,784,897 of NZ_CBDDBL010000002.1, read as the reverse complement.
TATGCCGAACTATTTAAAAATTCGACTATTTATGTATCGTTAGAACCCTGTGCGCATTACGGTAAAACACCGCCTTGTGCTGATTTGATTATAAAACATCAAATACCTAAAGTAGTAGTAGGCTGCCGCGACCCGTTCGACCAGGTGAATGGCAAAGGTATTGAAAAGTTGCAAGCGGCCGGGGTTGAGGTGGTATTAGGGGTTTTAGAAGATGAGTGCCGCTGGCTTAACCGCCGGTTTTTTACCCGGGTACAAAAACACCGCCCATACGTAATCCTAAAATGGGCACAAACCCAGGATGGTTATTTTGCACCGGCAGATGGCACCCAGTTTTGGATAACCGGCAACGAATCACGCAAACTGGTACACCAATGGCGTAGTGAGGAAGATGCTATTTTAATTGGAAATAAAACTGCAGCTATTGATAACCCACAATTGAATGTACGTTATGGTGAAGGCAGATCACCAAGGCGAGCGGTGATCGACCGGAAATTGCAGTTAGATACAAGCTTGCATTTGTTCGATCAGTCAGTTGATACCTTTATTTTCAATGAAATTAAAACGGATGTTGACGGCAGGAATAAATACATCGGACTGGAGGAGTTTGATAATTATGTTCCGCAATATATTTTATATCAACTGTATTTGCAGGATGTGCAGTCGGTAATTATTGAAGGTGGGGCGCATACACTAAACACTTTTATTAAAGCAGGTTTATGGGATGAAGGACGGGTGTTTACCGGGAAGGTAATTTTAAACGATGGTATAAAAGCACCACAAATAAACGGTACTATTGATGATGACGCTTTATTGGGCAGTGACCGCCTAACAATTTTTTATAATAAATAATCATTCGATGCTATACGTTTTCCTAAGTATTTGTTGCAGTGTAATTGTTTCCATATTATTAAAACTGGCCAAACGTTACCAGATAGATGTGTTCCAGGCCATCACCTGGAATTATTCCATTGCTATTGTACTTACCTGGATATCTTTAAAACCGCAATTACATAACCTGCAGGCATCGCCTATTTACATCTATACGGCATTAGGGGTTTTATTGCCCTTGCTCTTTATGATGATAGCCTTATGTGTGCGTTTTAATGGTATTGTGCGTACAGAGGTAGCGCAGCGCCTATCGTTGTTTATTCCGATCATAGCCGCATTTTTATTGTTTAACGAAAATTTATCATCTTTAAAAATCATCGGTATTGCTATCGGTTTCGTTGCTATTATTTGTTCTATCCCATGGAAAAACAAAATCTCGCCCAATAAAAAAAGTGTACCCAATACATGGCTATATCTTTTTGTAGTATTTATAGGCTTTGGGCTTATCGATATCTTATTTAAGCAAATTGCCCTATACAAAGCCGTCCCATACACAGCCTCGCTATTTATGGTTTACCTGATCGCGTTCGTGCTTTCATTACTGGTTTTGGTATATCGTTTTAGAGCCAAAAAAGCTAAATTTTCATGGCCGCATATTTTCTTTGGGTGGATATTGGGTATCGCTAATTTTGGCAACATTCTGTTTTACATCAAAGCGCACCAGGCGCTGGCTAAAAGTCCCTCGACGGTTTTCTCAGCAATGAACATCGGGGTCATTGTAGTAGGAGCCCTTGTTGGATTCGTTATTTTTAAAGAAAAACTTAGCCTTATAAATAAAATTGGCATCGCATTAGCCATAGTTTCTATTATTATTATTTCATACGCTAATATTTTTTAATGTTGTTCGACGATACTTACCTCACCATCGAAAAACCGTCCGAAGCTATTTTCCGGGATCGCGGGAGTAAATTCTTAGCTTTCGCCTACCCGATAATTGCTGAAGCAGACATAAAACCGATCCTTGCAAAGCTAAAAACAGAGCACCCAAAAGCAAACCACCATTGCTGGGCGGTGCGTTTGGGGATTGATCGTTCGGTGTTCAGGATCAATGACGACGGCGAACCTGCAGGAACAGCCGGCCGGCCAATTTTAAATACACTGTTATCCCGCAACATCACCAACACGCTTGTAGTTGTGGTACGATACTTCGGAGGAACTTTATTAGGTGTTCCGGGCCTGATCAATGCCTATAAAGTTACTACCGAAGAAGCGTTGGCTAACACCACTATAATTGAAAAAACGTTGGACGATATTTATATCATCAATTTTGATTATCAGCAAATGAATGATGTTATGAAGATTATCAAAGAAGATAATCTTATTGTTTTAGAACAATCGTTTGATAATAATTGCATGGTAAAAATCGCCATCCGAAAAATGCAGGTGAACAGGACTATTGATAAGTTTGAAAATTTAAAAGGTACTAAAATTAAGTTAGCCTTATAGATTCAATATTAATCTTTTTAAGAATTCTAAAGTGTTTTTTAATGCCTGTTTTTAGGCTTTAATTCATTACTTTCGTTGCAGTATGCAATCTTTTGAAATAGATAAAACCGATCTGCAGCGCATCAAAACCGCACTCGAAAGCGATGATGCTGAATTACAGAAAGTTCTGGCGGAATACCACCCGTCGGAGATTGCCATGCTATTTACAAAGCTTCCTCAGGAAGCAAAAGAAAAGATCATTAACGTCCTGCCAACTGATATAGCCTCTGAGGTTATTTCGGAAATGGATGAAGAACACCGCCCCGGTGAGTTATTGATCAACCTGCATCCTGACAAACGATCTGAAATTGTTGAAGAGCTCGATTATGATGACGCGACCGATATTATTTCGCAATTGGACGAGGATGAACAGCAGGAAATATTAGAAGACCTTGACCAGGAGGATGCCGATAGCATCCGCGCCTTAATGAATTATGACGAAGATACCGCGGGTGGTTTGATGAACCCCCAGGTAATCTGCGTAAAAATGACAATGGATAAAAAGCTGGCGCTTGATGAGATTATCCGCCAGTCGGAGGAAATGGAAGAATTCTATACCATTTACGTTATTGATGATTCACACATTTTAAGAGGTATCTTATCGTTAAAAGATGTTATAAAGGCCCGCATCAATGCTAAAATAAGCGAGCTGGTTAATACAGATTTTGTTTATGTAAAAGCCGAGCTTGACCAGGAAGAAGTAGCTAAGCTGTTCTCGCAATATAACCTCACAACCATCCCGGTTGTTAGCGACGACATGAGGTTGTTAGGCCGAATTACGGTTGATGATATCATCGACGTAATGGAGCAGGAAAGTACCGAGGATATGTTGAAAATATCCGGTGTATCTGAAGACGAGGAACTGAGCGGTAATTGGAAGGAAGCTGTTAAGAGCCGCTTGCCATGGTTGATCATCAATTTGGGTACGGCTTATCTGGCCGCTTCAATTATTCGTCATTTTGATGATACCGTAGCGCAATTGCCAATACTTGCTGCTTATATGACTATTATTGCTGGCATGGGTGGTAACTCTGCTACGCAGGCTCTGGCGGTAACCGTTAGGCGTATATCATTAACTGATTTGACCGATAGCCAAGCCTATAATGCTGTTTTAAAAGAATTCTTGGTTGGATTACTGAACGGTGCGGCAAACGGTATAATAGTATTTTTCATCGCTTTATTTTATGATGCAGACCCAATGCTTGGTTTAGTGTTATTTTTAGCGATGACAGGTAATTTAATAGTTGCCGGACTAACAGGTTCATCAATACCATTAGTGCTTAAAAGAGTTGGGATTGATCCTGCTGTTGCGTCATCAATCATTATCACCACATTTACCGATTGTGCCGGGTTTTTATTACCGTTGTGGTTTGCAACCCAGCTATTGCTTCCCCGGATAGTAGAAGAAAAACACTTAAAAGCACTTAAGCATTTACAATTAGAAAAACACATAGATTCGTTACAGCATTTACATATGCTGCTGCAGCATTAATTTGTTAAATTATAAATTTTCACGTAATGACAGAAGTAAGAAACAACTGGACAAAAGAAGAGATTTCTGAAATATACCATACCCCATTATTAGACCTGATTTACCAGGCAGCTACCGTTCACCGCGAGAATAAGGATTATTCTGAGGTACAGATTAGTTCGCTGATCTCCATTAAAACTGGTGGTTGCCCTGAAGATTGTGCTTATTGTCCGCAAGCAGCACGTTACAATACAGGTGTTGACGTGCATGCAATAATGCCGAAAGAAGAGGTTGTTGCTGTAGCTCAAAAGGCAAAAGATGGCGGTGCATCAAGATTGTGTATGGGCGCTGCATGGCGCGAGGTACGTGATAATAAGGATTTCGATAAAGTTATTGATATGGTAAAAGCTGTGAATGCCATGGATATGGAGGTTTGCTGTACTTTAGGTATGCTTACCGAAAGCCAGGCGCAACGCCTTGCTGATGCCGGTTTATATGCTTACAACCATAACCTGGATACTTCTGAAGATGATTACAAACGTATCATCACTACCCGCACATATGATGATCGTTTGCAAACTTTAGAGCATGTACGTAAAGCCAAAATTACAGTTTGCAGTGGCGGCATCATCGGTTTAGGTGAAACTGTTGAAGATAGGATATCTATGCTTAAAACATTGTCAAACCTTCCAAAACATCCGGAATCAGTGCCGATTAATGCCTTAGTGCCGGTAAAAGGCACACCTTTGGCTGATCAGCCGCGCGTTTCTGTTTGGGATATGGTGAGGATGATTGCCACAACCCGCATCATCATGCCTAAAACCGTAGTACGTTTATCAGCAGGAAGAACTGAAATGAGCACTGTTGAGCAAGCGATGTGTTTTATGGCGGGTGCAAATTCATTATTTGCCGGTGAAAAATTATTGACTACCCCAAATCCCTCTTTTGATACTGATATGGCTATGTTTGAATTACTTGGCTTAACACCACGTAAAGCATTTAAAAATGGCAGACCAAATGAAAGCAAGGAAATTAAGGAAATGAGCATTAACGAGGTGATTGGATAATTATTGAAGTTACATGAAATAAAAAAGCAATCTTAAATTTAAGATTGCTTTTTTATTTGATTGAGATTAGACCTTAGCCCCTAATATCAACCGCCATGCCCAACGTGTTAAATTGTTAAAGCCTTTCCAGCTGTCAACAAATTCAAAAATATCCTTTAAGCATTTATCGGCAAATTTTTGCTTAAAGTTCCTTTGTGCGAGTTTGTAGGCCTGATCAGGGTTTTCCATTCCTATACGTTCGTAAATTTCGCGTTTAACATACATAGTTCGCACAAAAAGAATATTGAATAAGATCACGTAACTATACAAAGTCCGTTTAATATATCCGGCTTTAGCAGAATATGTTTTTAAGATGCTTTTAGTAAATAGGATATGTCTGCCTTCTTCAATATTGTGAAGGTCGAACATCTTCTTTAATACAGGATAAATGTTTGGTGACCTTCGTGCATAATTGCCGTAAACATCAGTCACCAGCTCAACAGAAACACTGCCCATAAACAGGTAGTCGGCTGGCAGGTATTTATTACTAAACATGCCGAAGAATTTATGTAAACCATTTTGAGCTATGGGTTCGCCGCCCAATTTTTGGATTGCCTGCCCGAACATTTCCTGGTGGCGGAATTCCTCGATCAGTTCCCTTAACAAAAAGCGATGCTCGGCATCATGTTGAGGTAATGTTAAAATATGCCTTGTCATAAACAAACAAAAGAGGCATTCGCCCCAGGCGTACGATGAAATTACCTGCACTAATTCATGCCTGCCGAGTTCAAGTTTTTGGGTAGGTGTAAGCGTATCATAAATATCCAGGCCCTGAAGTGATGCGAGCACTTCAGGAAGGAAAATATCATCAGGTTCCGGTTCTAATTGCCAGGGGATATAAGTTTCCGGCATTAATGGATGCTCCTTGCTGATCTTGATCAGTCGTTCAACTTCTTTTACATTCATAATTTGTCCATTAACCTATTATCATAACGCAATTTAAGAACAATGGTTGCCTTATTGCGGAATTAAACCGCGGTCTTTTTCCATTGGTTTGATATCCGGGTTATGTCCGCGGAAATCGCGGAACATTTTACCGTATTCAATAGTATTACCGCGAGATAAAATCATATCTCTAAAACGTTGGCCATTTGCCCTTGTAAGGCCACCATTTTCAGTAAACCAGGAAAATGCATCATCATCCAGCATTTCAGTCCATGCATAAGCATAATAACCCGCTGCATAACCATTGCTCCAGATGTGTAAGAAATAGCTTGAACGGTAACGCGGTGGAACCTGTGGTAAATTTAAACCTGCTTGCTGTAATGAGGCGGCTTCAAATTTATCGGCCGCCTGTAACGGTGCATTACCCGGCAACTCGTGCCATTTCATATCAATGGCATCATCAGCCAAAGCCTCGGTTAAGGCATAGCCCTGGTTAAAAGTGCCTGCTTTTTTAATTTTATCAATTAATGCTTGGGGCATTGGCTGGCCTGTTTTATAATGCACAGCATAATGTTTTAAAACCTGTGGATACAAAGCCCAATGCTCATTAAATTGAGATGGGAACTCGACATAGTCGCGAGCTACATTAGTTCCTGAAAGACTTGGATATTGCTGACTGGCAAAAAAACCATGTAGTGCATGCCCAAATTCATGGAACATAGTGGTAACATCTTCATAACTGATCAAAGCTGGCTGGCCTGCTGCAGGTTTTGTAAAGTTACAGATATTGTAAATTACGGGTTTCAACCCTAATAATTTTGACTGGTTGGTGATGTTGCTCATCCACGCGCCACCATTTTTATTGTCACGTTTAAAGTAATCGCAATAAAATATGCCAAGCTGGGTGCCATCCTTATCATACACATTAAAAACGCGCACAGTTGGTTCGTAAACCGGCAAATCCTTACGCTCCTTAAAGGTTAAACCGTATAATTGATTAGCAGCATAAAATACACCATCCTGCAATACTTTATTGATTTCAAAATAAGGTTTGATCTCATCTTCGTTTAAGTCATATTTAGCTTTGCGTACTTGCTCGGCATAAAAATCCCAGTCCCAGGGCTGTAATTTAAATCCCCCTTTTTGTTGATCGATAGCAGCTTGTATGTCTACAGCTTCAGCTCGTGCTTTGGCTGTAGCTGCCGGGATTAGTTTGCTCAGAAAGCTATCAACTGCCTCTGGTGATTTAGCCATCTGATCGCGCAGTTTCCAATCGGCGTAATTTTTAAAGCCAACCAATTGAGCTTTTAAAGCACGTATTTTGGCAATGTGCTCAATAACGGCGCGCGTATCGTTTGAATCGCCTTTTTCTGTACGGGTATAGGATGCCTCAAACAATTTTTGGCGCGTTGCACGGTTACTAAGTGATTGTAACGCTGGCTGAGTAGTTGTGTTTTTTAATGATATCAGCCATTGCCTGTAGTGCCCGGCTGCTTTTGCATTGGCCGCCGCCGCTTGTAAATCGGCATCAGGCAAACCTGCCAGATCGGCTTTATTGCTCACTAACAGAGCACCCGCCTTGTTTGCCGCTAATACCATATTGGTGAATTTAGCGCTTAAGCCGGCTTCTTCCTGGTTATATTTCTTTAGTGTATCTTTGTTACTTTCTGATAAGTTAGCGCCGGCCAGCTTAAATTCCTGGTCGTAATAATCTAACAAGCGGGTCGACTCCGAATCAAGCTTTAAAGCGCTCTTTTGCTGATAAATTGCTTCAACGCGATTATATAATTTGGTATTCAAATAGATGGCATCTTGTAAACCTGCCAGTTTGGGCGCTATGGCTTCATCTAACTTTTCAAGTACAGGATCGGTATTGGCAGATGACAATAAATTATATACGCCATTTACCCGGTTTAATAATTGCCCGCTTTTTTCTAATGCTACTAAAGTATTGTCGAACGTAGGGGTGGCAGGGTTATTGGCTATAGTATCGATCTCTGCGAGTTCTTCCTTTATTCCCTGGTCAAAAGCCGGTTGAAAATCTGCATCTTTAATTTTATCAAAAGCAGGCACCCCAAAATCGAGCGTGCTTTTTGTGATCAATGGATTTGATGCTAATGTATCAGCGATACCGGTTGTTGAGGCGGTCTTGCTTTTGCACGATGCCATAATTGCCATCAGTGTCGTTAATGCTAATATAAATAGGTTTTTCATAAAATATTTAAAACGTTGAAATTACGAATTTCCCATATATTGCGTTATATTAATTAAGAGTATCGCGTTGTATAAAAAATGAATTTCAGTCTAACTAAAAAAATAAATATAACCAGTTTTTTATGGGTGATATTAGCAACAATGTTTTTTGTTTCCTGCAATCGTTCTAAAGTACATAATAATATTAAAAAGCCGCTTGCCCCGTTGTCGTTCAAATCAATAGCCGGAATTAATTTTACTGAGGTGCGCCGCAGGATGGCTAATGGGTTGTCTTTTGATAAAAATGGTTTTGAGGCCGAGCCAGGTTATAAGATCACCTTTCTTACTAATGATTCAGCCAGTGTTTGGAGCCCGGATAAAAAAGCCTTCATCAATTTTCTGGTTTTTTTAGAGCCGGATTCCATCTTCAATGTTGCCCGTTCCTATTTCAAAATGAAGCACATGAGCAAGGATAGCCTTGTTTTACAGGTGCTCGAAGTTCAGGGTGATACCTTGCACATGAAACATTCCTTAGTTTATATGACTTTTTATTCTAATGAATATCTGAAGAATGTATTGCATACAGATGCGCAAACTTTAGGCAAGCCCGACAGGCGCGACACCTTATTTATTGAACATAAGGCGGCTGTTGCGGAAAAAAATCCGGATAGTGCGTTTGCAGGGCGGCAACCGGTGGAATTGAAAAGTTTAAATTCGCTTTTAACTATTGACAGGGTAAATGTTAAGCCGGATATATCCAATAATTATGATGCATCAGATTATTATATGGATCCGGAGTTTAATATCACCATAAACAAAGCTTATGAAGATTTTTCCTATTCGTTTTGGGTTTGTGTAGATGCTAAAGGACAGATAACCTTCTATAGGTCTATAGATTATATCATGCCTGAATTCAGGGAATCTACCATCAAAACAATAAAAGCGATAATTGCCGGTTATTTAAAAGCCTACATGGCTGCGACGCCGGGCTCTACACTGGGCATTAAGCATACCAGTTGGGTTATATTAAATGTTGTAGGAAAGAAATAATATCCCTCCAAGTTGTAAATAATTTATTAGTTATAATTTCAAATTACTAAAAATATTAGTATTTTTGAAAATAATGGATGAGGCAAGAATAACGGAGAAATTAAACATTTTGGCGGATGCTGCCAAATATGATGTTTCATGCGCATCGAGCGGGAGTAAGCGTAAAAACGAGAATAAAGGTTTAGGAAATGCAAGTAATGGAATTTGCCATAGTTATACAGAGGATGGGCGCTGTGTATCGCTATTAAAGATATTGCTAACCAATCATTGTATCTTCGATTGTGCTTATTGTGTTTCGCGTAAAACAAACGATATTCAACGGGCAGCATTCACGGTTCAGGAGGTAGTTGACCTGACCATCAATTTTTATCGCCGCAATTATATTGAGGGATTATTTTTAAGCTCTGGTATTTTTAAGGACGCTGATTATACCATGGAGCGTTTAGTGCGCATCGCCAAAAAATTGCGGACAGAACATAATTTCAACGGTTACATTCATTTAAAATCTATCCCCGGTTCCAGTGATGAATTAATGCGCGAGGCAGGTTTGTATGCCGACCGTTTAAGCGTAAACCTGGAAATGCCTACAGAAGCGGGTTTAAAATTGTTGGCCCCCGATAAAAACCGCCAGGATATGATCGACCCAATGGCGTTTTTGAATAAGGAGATCATTCAGCGGACAGAGGAAAAAAAGCTATTTAAAAAAGCGCCAATGTTTGCCCCGGCAGGGCAGAGCACCCAGGTGATCATTGGCGCTACGCCGGAAAATGATAACCAAATACTGCAGACCGCGAATTACTTTTATAAAAACTTCAATTTAAAACGCGTTTACTATTCTGGCTATGTGCCGGTTTTGGCTGATAAGCGTTTACCTGCTTTGAATACATCCGTACCTATGGTTCGCGAAAACCGGCTTTACCAGGCAGATTGGTTACTACGTTTTTACGGTTTTAAAGTGAACGAAATCGTAAATAATGATCAACCTTTGCTGGATCTGGATATTGACCCGAAACTGGGCTGGGCCATCCGAAATATGCAGGCTTTTCCGGTTGATATTAATAAGGCTGACCTGCAAATGATTTTGCGCATACCGGGTATTGGTATGCAATCGGCACAAAAAATTGTGAGCGCGCGCAAGTTTGCCAAGCTCAATTGGGATCAGCTTAAAAAGATAGGCGTAGCTATAAACCGGGCTAAATATTTTGTTACCTGTAAAAGCAACGAGTTTGAGCGCCGCGATCTGACCGGTACTAATATTAAACAGTTTATACTTGCTGAATCAAAAAGTAAGTATCTTAAAAATGCTACTACGCAACTAAGTATTTTCTAAGATTATGACCAGGCTGATATATGATGGTACTTTTGAAGGGTTGCTGAGCGCAATTTTCGAGATCTATGACCGTAGATTGACGCATGTGAAAATGGTAAAAGGTGAGTTTTACACCAGTGCTTTATTTGAAGACTTGGTAAAGGTCATTACAGATGAAGTGCGGGCGGGCAGAGTATTGAAAGGATTAAAGCAGAAAGTGTCGGCCATTGGTGTGCAGCGATTATACATTGCCCATATGGCCGAACTTGAGAATGATGATAATACAATTGTTGGCTATATCCGTTATGCTTTTGACAGCGACCGGAACATTGAAGAAGATTACGGCAATAAATATGTATTGCGCGTATCGGAGATTTTTAACATGATGCGCCGCGAGCGGCATAGGATGGAAGCTTTCGTTCGGTTTCAAAAATTAAAGGATGAAACTTTTTATGCTGCTGTTCAGCCTGATTTTAATGTATTGCCGATGCTTATCAAACATTTTAAGAACAGATATGCTGATCAGAAATGGATAATTTATGATATCAAACGCAACTATGGTTTGTATTATGATCTGCACGATACCGAATTTATTTCCTTAGAATTTTCAGCAGTAAAAAATCCGGGTAATGTTATTGCTGCTTTTTGTGAGGATGAAAGCATTTACCAAAATCTATGGAAGAATTACTTTACCAGTGTGAATATCCCCGCCAGGAAAAATACTAAACTTCATTTACGCCATATTCCTAAGCGATATTGGAAGCATTTAACAGAGAAAATTTAATGATCTGTTAATTTTAAGAATTTTTTAGATTAAGAAAATATTTAATTCTGCCGCAATTTGTGGATAATATAATTGTGGATAAAGTTAATAAGCATTAATTGTAATTAATTTATATACCTGTAATACAGCTGATATGTAGTTTTTATATGAATTAATTAATTGTTAAAAACTTGTTAATAAAAACTAAAAAAAATACTTGCTAAATCATGATTGTGTCCCGATATTGAAATCATCAAGAACGACGTACTTTGACAGCCTTGAGATACACAAACTGAATTCGGGTGACCCTTCGGGCGAACTAAAGATCAGGGATGTGCCTCATTACTTAACGGAAAAATTGAGAAATCGATTTACCGGGAAAGTAATTCAAAGGTATTATAGATGCTGCAATACTTTACGAAGAATAGCAGTTTGACATAATGACCATGAAGCAATCAGCGTTAGCAGGCAATGATAATTCGGTATTCGAAAGAATAAAGATGCATCAGCGTTGTGCGAATAACGACAGAGTTGATATCCACAGGATAATGACAGGTCAGCATTCGAATTACACTAACCTTACCCGCGAGGGCAATGGCAGTTTAAAAGTGAGAAGAATAAAGACAGTGTATTTTCCGTAGGGATAACAGCAGACGTCCGCAGGAGCAAAACAATTGATAAATTGGCATTCGCGAGAATAAAGATTAATCAGCGTCAGCAACTAACAATGACAAGATCAGGTCGGTTAGTTTACACAAAACTTGATGCTCCTTAACAGCTATGGCTGGCGAGGGGTTTGGAAACGGAAGTTCAAATCGCAAGAGGAGGCTTCCGTTTTCGTTTTAAATGGACTTTTATAGTGGAGATTTAATCATAAAATTCACTGAATTTTGTCGACAGCACCTTCGCTGTCTGCAAAAGCCAAACCTAGCGCGGCACCCGATATTTTAAACAGGTAAAACAACGCAGCAACAGCAGCACTATGTGCCGAAAATGTTTGCTTGGGTAAGATTGAAAGGCCGGTAATTTCCTGCAGTTTAATTTAGATGAGTATGATCTGGAAATTGCTCATTTGAAGCGGAAAATGGGCAGCATTAGAAAGATAGCGATAAAAATATTTTTTATCAGCTGGCATCGTTAACCGAATTGTTAAAAATAATTATAACATAAATAACTTATTATAAACATTTAAGTTAATACTATGCTTAATATGCTTTAATACTTGATTCACAGCATTGTAGAATGTTTTGTATAAAATACCGGTATATTGATGAAAAAAATACTTTCCATTTTTACCATATTGCTGTCTGGGCTTTCAGCGTCTTTTGCACAAACCGGTTGGGAGCTGAAGAAAAATGAGAACGGTATTGAAGTTTACACCCGAAATGCAGCCACCGGTAATTTAAAAGAACTGAGGGTGCTCTGCATGCTGGACGCGACCAAAAAGGAATTGATCAGCATTTTGCAGGATATCCCTAATTACAGCAAATGGGTTTTCTCCAACAAAAAGTCGGTGGTTTTAAAAACGGTGGACCCAAAACGGGTTATTTACTACACACAATCGCGCTTACCTTGGCCTATAAAAGACAGGGACCTGATAGTTGAACTTGATATTAATTCAACCCCTGATATGTTAAATATCCAGGCAAAAAGCATTCCTGATTACTTACCTCAAAACAATGATTATGTTAGGGTGCCCTACTCATTAGCAACCTGGCATGTTACCCAAGCGCCCGGCAACAAATTAAAGGTTGACTATGTTTTTAGCGTTGACCCCGGCGGAAGTATACCCAGCTGGCTCGTTAACGCCACTTTAGCTGTAGGGCCATATAATTCTTTTGTTAAACTGCGCGAACTTTTGCGGGTTAACATAAAAGGTAATGAACCTTGTCATAATTTTATTGAGTCGATCAGCTTTATAATCCCTTACAGGAATTCAATAATAATAAACCCATAATTTATTTATTATCTTATAAAGAAAACAAGTAGCATTTTTACTTGTTGAGTTTAATATAAGCAAACAAATAAATTTATGAAAAGATTATTCATGGTGATCATAATCACAGCATTTGCGTGGACATATCAAGGTGCCTATGCACAAACAGGATCAGGCGGTGGAGGTACAGGAAGTGGCAGCGGCGGCGCGACGTCAGGCGGTGGCGCGGGCACTGGCCGTTCGTCACAAAGCACCGGTTCATCAACCCAAACCAATAACCCCCGAACCAGCACAAGCAGCGCTACACATGGTACAGCTTTAAGGAGTACAAGCCATGTAAACAGTTCGGCAACCAGCACTAGAATGGGCAATTCGGGTATGTCTAACAGGTCGTCGGCAAGCAGTACAACAAACAGTAACAGGTCATCAGCAAGGAGGAACGGCAGCTCATCTACCGGCAGCAGAACAAGTAGTTCAACTTCACAAAGCAGGACAAGCGGTTCATCTACCGGGGCAAGAACAGGTGGTACATCTTCAGGCGGGGGAGTTCCTGCACCATCAAGCAGCCCGTCAACCCCTCCGGGCGGCAGTCGGTAGTATACTTTAAATTAAAAAAGAGCGGCAGGATCAGTTCCTGCCGCTCTTTTTAATTATAGGCTTATCAACTTTTTATAACGTCGTTTTCAACTTTAATAATTTATCAGCGTTACCGTGCGACAGTTGTTCCAGTTTATCTTCAGGTAAGTCTATTGCATTCAAAAATTCAATACCCATTTCGTTGGTACTAAACGGGTAATCAATAGAGAACATCATATTATCAATCCCAAAAGTATCTAGTGCTATTTTTAACGGCGGCTGTGTAAAAAAGCCGCTTGTGGTAATGTGTACCTGATCGTGAAATGTATCAGGCAACGAACGCTGGTTTGCACCGCCATTGCCGGGTTTAAAGGCTTTTTCAGATCGCGCCATCATCATGGGCAGCATTTCGCCCATGTGGCCAATGATGAGTTTTAGCTTGGGATATTGATCAAATACCCCGGAAAATAGCAGTCGTAAAACATGAAGCGCGGTTTCTGAATGCCATCCCCAACCGTAACAGGCCAAAGCCTCCGACATTTCAGGATGGTTAGGCAAGCCACTGTAATAAATATCAGCTATCCCTTTAGGTGGCAAACCGGGGTGCAGGTATACTGGCACATCCAGCTTTTCGGCGCGCTCAAATATGGGTGCAAACTCGGGTTGATCTAAAAATTTATCTTGTGTAACTCCCCTGATCATCGCACCGCGAAAGTTGTATTGCTTTACGGCGCGTTCCAGTTCATCGGCCGCGGCAAGCGGAGCAGTCATGGGTAAATGAGCAAACGCCGTAAACCTGTCTTCAAAACCCACTATCCGTTGAGCGATAAGATCATTGTATTCAGTTGCAAATGCCGGGCCTTGCTCAGAGCTTAATAGGTTAGCGCCTGAACTATCAACTGAAAGTACCTGCATGGTAATTCCGGTATCGTTCATTGATTGTAAACGTTCCCCGGTAATATCGGCCAGTTTTGGTGCTATACGTTGCATAACCGGCGACTGCCCAAACCCACCTAAGGCTGCTTTGGGTATTTTTTCAGCCATCTCGGGGAAAGAAATATGTTCTTCAAGTGTTATTATTCTCATTTTGAGTTTTTAAGTGTGATGTAATTATACAAAGAAACATACGCGCTACTTAAATGGCAATGTACCATTAGCAGAAATAGTAGGATTATTTATGGCTATTTATGTATTGTAAATAGTTATTAGGATTTACATTGCATTTAATGTATTAACTTATTTTAATTTAGAGGAGTTTAAACTTGATAAATGAAATGTTTTGCTGATTTTATAAAATTAAAAATTGCGATAAGGGAATCAGAACTGGATGTCATTTTATCAAATTTTAAGGTTAAACAAGTTAAAAAAGGTCAGCTGATCTTAAAGCGCGGACAAATAGCTAACCAATATCATTATGTTAAATCAGGCGCGCTTCGGTTCTTTTTTGGGGAATTTGATCACCAACTTACTGCATTGGTGGTTTTTCAAAATGATTTTTTTACAGAAATATCCAGCCTTAATCCTCAAAAACCGACGAGGTTTAATATTGAAGCAATAGAAGATACGGAACTGATCTATATTGATAAACCAAAAATGGAAAAACTGTATCAACAATTTCCAGCCTGGCAGGAGTTTGGAAGAATAACCTGGGAAGCAATGGCTGTACGCATGATCGATCAGATCATTAGCTTTCAAACCTTATCGGCAGAAGAGCGCTACCTGGAATTTTTGGAAAAATCAGAATTGATACAACGGATCCCTGTCAAACAGATTGCGTCTTATTTAGGTATCACTCCAAACGCCCTAAGCCGCATCAGGAAAAACATCAAGTAAAATTGATTAACTACCATATGGTAGTTTTTACCAACTATTACTCTCTTAGCTTTGCATCATCAACAATAATGACCAAATGGAAAATTTAATATTGGTAGCAGGCGCTACAGGAAACCTCGGACAAAAAATCTGCCGGGAATTAATCAAAAGAAAAGCACAGGTTAGGGCAATTGTTCGTGAAGGGAGTAAGCAGGAAAAAGTAGATACCCTTGAAAAAATGGGCGTTAAAATTTTCAAAGTCGATTTGGATTACGAACAGCAACTAATTAACTCATGTAAAGGCGTATCATGCATTGTGTCAGCTGTCGCAGGTTTACATAGCGTAATTGTAGATGCGCAAACCAAACTGTTAAATGCAGCTATCGCAGCCGGTGTTCCCCGTTTTATTCCTTCGGACTTTTCTTCCAATTTCACCATGATTCCCGTTGGAGAGAACAGAAATTTTGATCTGAGAAAAGAGTTTTATCAAAATCTTGATCAAAGCACAATAAAGGCTACGTCCATATTCAACGGCGCTTTTGCAGATATCCTGCGTTACAATACCCCGCTTTTTAATGTGCAGCAAAAAACTGTTGCTTATTATGATGATAAGGCTGACTGGAAAGTTGATTTCACTACGATGGATGATACTGCTGCTTTTACGGCTATGGTTGCGCTTGATCACACTGCGCCGCGGCACTTACACATTGCCAGTTTTAGCGTTAGTCCTAATGATTTGGTTAGCTTAAGTGAACAATATAAGGGATCAAAGTTTCAATTGGTTCACATGGGCACAATGGAAGGTTTTTCGGCATATAATAAAACCCAACGTGCGGCTCAACCCGAAGGGGAAAATGAATTATACCCCAAATGGCAGCAAGCGCAATATTTGTATAGCATGTTTTTAGTACATCATTCGCATTTAGATAATAATAGGTATACAGGTTTAAGCTGGTCGCCTGTTGAAGCAAATATTTAAAATATGCTCCGCTGATTTTTGAGAAAACCAGTGGAGCATATTTATTATTGCACAACAGGAAGACTACCGCCATCAATTGCATAAATTGTGCCGGTTAAATAACCAGCAGCAGGTGAAACCAGGAAATTAACCAGTTCGGCAACTTCTTCAGGTTCAGCCATTCTGCCCATTGGTATCCCACCAACCTGGCTCATTAATTGTTGAAAAGCTTCCTCAAGTGGAATTCCTGCTGATGCAGCATAATCTGCTACAAATTTCTCCATTGGCGGTGTCTTGGTTGCTCCGGGAGAAACAGTAAGTACACGTATGCCTTTACCGGCAAGTTCGGTAGCCAAAGCCTTGCTGTATGCATTTAATGCAGCTTTTGAAACAGCATAAGCTAAATTCAGGTTCCATAAAGCTTGTTTTGCTGCTACCGAAGAAATATGAATAACCACACCACTTTTCTGCTCGATCATTTTAGGTAATAATGCCTTGTCTAACCGTATTCCCGACAGCAAGTTCAGTTGTAATTCGCTTTCCCAGTGTTCATTAGTTAAGGTACTAAAACCACCGCCCGGCGTGGTTAAGCCGCCAACATTGTTGATCAGGATATCAACTCCACCAAATTTATCATTGATTTCTTTTGTCAACTTAGAAACATCTTCCGGATTAGTTAAATCCGCAGCGATAAAATGATGTTCCAAATCAGCTTCAGCAGGATCATTTCTCGCTGAAATAATAACTTTAGCGCCGGCTTGTGCTAACCTATCGGCTATTGCCCTTCCAATTCCTTTTGTGCCACCTGTTACTAAAGCAATTTTACCTTCCAATGTAAGGTTTTGATTTTGTTTGTTTTCCATTTATGTAATTATGAATTGATTGTTTCAAAATAAGCGATATTAATTCTGTATTGATTGTTTCAGATTAGAAGCAAAAAAAATTAACGGGAGAGTTGTTTAATAAAATACTGAGCCATGCGTTTGATCTTCACAGGGTCCTTATGAAGTATATACGATTCAAACCAACCGGTCCAGGTGCTGATAAAATAGTCTGCGAGTAACTCAGGGTCTTCTTCATTATAGATCTCGCCTTTCTCAATGGATTTGGTGATCAGCGATCGTAACAGATCGTTGGTAAAGTCATTATCAGCTTTCAAAATAGCCTGTATACTTTCGTCATCAGCGGCAATCTCAAATGTTGTTTTAATAGCCATACAGCTGTTATCGTTAATAATAACATCAACTGCATCATTAATAAAATTTGTTAACGCAATAAAAGGAGAGGGCGCACTTTCAGCACGTTTCTTTGCTTCCTGCATGCGGCTTTCGGTATAATGCTTAATACATTTTGCAAAAAGTTCATGTTTATCGCCAATAGTATTGTATAGGCTGCTGCTGTTAATTTTCATGGCATCGGTTAAATCACGAAGCGAAGCACCACTATAGCCTTTCTTCCAAAAAACTTCCATTGCTTTTTGAATAGCCTCATCTTCGTTAAACTCAACATTCCTTGCCATTAATATTTTATCTAACACAAAGATAAAGAAATTCTGAAACAAACGTTTTAATTTTATCAATTTCTATTTCTTATTTAATATTGGTTAATACTTACACATTTGTAATTGCAAACTTTTTATCAACTTGATACGTTGATCTTATACAACAAAAATATTATGAGTACTGAAAAAGCAACATTGGCCGGCGGATGTTTTTGGGGAGTAGAAGAACTGATCAGGCAATTGCCGGGCGTAATATCAACTGTGGTTGGTTATACCGGTGGTGATGTAAAAAATGCAACGTACCGTAACCACGGTACACATGCCGAAGGTATTGAAGTGGTATTTGATCCGTCGGTGTTATCCTACCGGAAATTACTGGAATATTTTTTCCAGATCCACGACCCTACAACCCGCAACAGGCAAGGGAATGACGTTGGCACATCATACCGTTCGGCTATTTTTTATGCTGATGATACACAAAAAGAAATGGCACAAACTTTAATTGCCGAAATGGAAGCATCAGGCAAATGGCCCGGCAAAATAGTTACCGAAGTAGTGCCCGTTACTGATTTCTGGAACGCCGAACAGGAACACCAGGATTACCTGCAGAAATATCCTTATGGCTACACATGCCACTTTGAGCGGCCGGAATGGAAATTGAGTTAATTTATTGAAAATTAAATCAATAACAAGGTTGTAAATAACAAAAATCAATATGGAAATCATACGTAATGGTTCACAACCATCGGGCAAAGGCCTGGCAGAATATTTTACAGGCACAGTAAGGATCGATCCGCTGATTAACCCACCGGAACCATCGCGCGTTGCTATGGCATTAGTAACATTTGAACCCGGCGCACGTACTGCATGGCACACACATCCTTTTGGGCAAACATTAATTGTTACCGCAGGTGCTGGCTGGATACAACGCGAAGGTGAAGCCAAACAAAATATTTTTCAGGGCGATGTTGTGTATTTTTTGCCGAATGAAAAGCATTGGCATGGTGCAACCGCTACTACCGCCATGAGCCACATTGCTATACAGGAAAAATTGAACGGTTCACCGGTTGACTGGATGGAGCATGTTACCGACGAGCAATACAAATAATACTTATAATGATCGATATGAAGATGCTGCCTAACAAGCAGCATTTTTTGTTTACATAGATGTCATCTTAAAATAATATATAGTCTATAGGAAATATAGTTTATATTTCTCTATATTTACAATGTATTAAAAACTAACACAATGCCAACTTCTTTTACTCAAAAAAGAGGACTTATTATTAACCCAACTGCACTTTGTCAAAGTGTGTGTTTTGTGTGTTGTTGTAACTAATAACAACTATAGCTTATTACAGCTTACCTCAATGGCTTATAATACGCCGCAAAAAAATCTTAGCAAAAATAACCTTACATAATTTAAATTGATATGGCAACAACAATTACTGAAACAACACAACTGAAAAACCCCAGTTGGTGGGCAAAGGAAGACTGGTGGGCAGTTTGGCTCGGCCTGGCTATCGTGGCTGTGGCCTACGGTTTTTACCTGTCCGGTTCCAGCATTTCGTGGATCGCGGTGGCACCCGGCAAATGGTCCACCTTGTCGCAACTTGGTACGCAATTTTCAAAGAATGGTATTAAGTATGTCGCTTTATTAGCTGCATTCCTGGTGCTATTTACAACCGTAGCAACATTCATCGGGCAAAAAGCCAGGGAATTTATCCCATCATTCATTTTTATTTTTGTGCTGTCGGCCATTATTTACACCGTTGGTAACTGGGGTCAGGCCAATAAATATAACTTGGAACCGCCTTTGGTAGCCTTGCTCGCAGGGCTCATCATTTCCAACTTGATAGGCTTGCCACGTTGGTTGGATGCCAGTTTCCGGGTAGAGTTTTACATTAAACTGGGCATCGTATTATTAGGCGCCACCTTACCTTTTACGCTGATCATATGGGCTGGTCCGGTAGCAATTTTACAGGCTTCCATCGTTTCATTAGTTACTTTTTTTGTGATCTTTTTAACAGCACGTAAACTTGGGTTAGATCACAGGCTTGCAGCAGTATTAGGCGCTGGCGGCGCAGTATGCGGTGTATCGGCTTCCATTGCTGTGGCAGGTGCTGTCAGGGCTAAAAAAGAGCATCCGCCTATAGCCATCAGTTTAGTGGTATTGTGGGCAATCGTGTTAATTTTTGTGTTGCCATTGGTTTGCCGCGCACTTGGCTTGCCTACTGGCGTAGCCGGTGCCTGGATAGGAACATCGGAATTTGCAGATGCTGCAGGTTTAGCGGCTGCACAATCATACGGCGGATTGGCAGGCCATCACATAGGGATAGCCGGAACAGCAGACCAGGCACTTGCCGCATATACATTAATCAAAGTTATTGGCCGTGATATATGGATCGGGATCTGGTCGTTTGTTTTGGCCTTGATCTCAGTAACCGTTTGGGAACGTAACGAAACCAATTCAAAAGTACAGGTAGGGCAAATCTGGTGGCGCTTCCCAAAATTCGTGATCGGTTTCCTGATCGCTTCGATACTAACAACGCTGATCGTTCATGGCAATACATTGGCTAACTATAACACATTAGTTAAGCCATCGCTCATTTTGCCGATTACCGCATTACGTACATGGGCGTTCACGTTTAGCTTTTTAAGCATTGGGCTTACAACACGCTTCCGCGATCTTGCAAGCACAGGTTTCAAACCATTTGCCGCATTCACTTTAGGAGTTGTTGTAAACGTTGCATTGGGATACTTCCTGTCTGTTGTTGTTTTTGGGCATTACTGGTCGGCTATTGTAACGCATTAACAAATGAATATTTTCGATTTCATACAAAAAGATAACACCGGTCCAAGCTGCGGGCAGTGCACCCATTTCCAAAGCGACCCGGCTATTATTGAAAAAATATATCCCGGACTCAATATCATGAGTTCGGGATATGCTTCTGTGCGCGATCAGGATGGCTTGTGCGATTTAAATGAGATCTATCTTTCGGCAAGAGATAGCTGCCCAGGCTTTAAGGCAAGAGTAATATTATCCATGGTATAAAACTGCCTTTTTACCACTTTCACCACTATAAGCTATCGCGTCATTGATCTCCTCTAAACGGAATTTCTTACCGATCTTAGTTTTAAAATGAGGCATGTGGATCAGGCTTCCTATTTCTTTCATTGCCTGCTCCAGTTTACCCGCATCCTGAACAGTTGGCGTTTTAAGATTTGAAAAAGGTTTGATAATGATATTTTTGAGGGATAATGTGCTGGTATGAAACGCAAACGGCACCTTATCACCAATATAACCATACGTGTAGATCACCGAGCCCCAGGGAATCACGTTTAGTATTTTATTGAGGATATCGCCACCAACGCCATCAAAAATAGCTGTTGCGCTTAATGTTTGCGATAGGTAACTCAATTGGATGGAAAAATCCGGGTCGCTTTGTACTACGACGTTTTTTGCACCAAGCGATTCCATTTCCTTGCGGCTGTCTTCAGTACGTACAATGGAGATCAACGGGAAATCATAAGTTAAACAAAATGCCAACTGGGCAATGCCTGTAGCTGAATTACCTGCGGTGCTGATGATGCCTTTGTGCCCTTCATCAATAATTTGCTTTAAAAAACCGTATGGGGTGATGCTATTTACTATCGATCCTGAATATTCTTCGGGGATTGCATTATCAGGCAGGATAACGCAATCCAAATAATGCACCTGCGAATATTCACTCCAGGCACCAACAACGCTTTCGCTGTATTTTAATTGGCGATAAAAAGCGACATTCCTACCCAGGAATTCTTCCGGCACCCCTTCGCCAATTTGCAACACTTCACCTGCGCCGGACACGCCTTTTACATCGTAAAGGCTTTTTACCATTCCGGGAGGCGTTGGGTGTTTAAGGAAAAACTTATCGCCGGAGTTGATGGCAGAGGAATCCATCTTAACTACCAGGTGACCGGGTTCCGCCAAGGTTGGTTTTGTAATATTTTGTACGGTTAACATATCGTTTACCAGTACAACTGCTTTCATTAATTCATCCATTTTGTATTGTTTTATAACAATACAAATGTCCGGATAGTCGGCATCAGCCACCAATAAGCAATCTTAATAAATACCCTTAAGATATATTAAGGGTTTAGCGTTTGTGGGCAAGGTCTTTCCTGATCTTGCTTAAAAATTCAGACGTAATGCCCAGGTAAGATGCGATCTGCGTGTTGGGTAGCCGCGAAGCCAATTTGGGATATTGATGCAAGAAATTGCTGTAGCGTTCTTCGGCCGTGGCGCTTATATTTTGAAGTACCCGGTTTTGCAGCTCCATATACTTTCGTTCGATGATAATGCGGAATGTGCTATTGAATTTGGGGTAATTGCTGTAAAAATGAATCAGATCGGACCTGGTTATTTGTAAAATGACCGATGGCTCTATCGCTTCAATATAAACATTGGCCGGTTTTTCATCATAAAAACTATTGAGGTCAGTTATCCAATCATTTTCAGCTGCAAATTCCAGGTTAAACTCTTTGCCATTACTGTCAATGGCATACATTTTAAAACATCCCGAAATAA
The DNA here is from genome assembly GCF_965225845.1 of Mucilaginibacter sp. Taxonomy (GTDB): domain Bacteria; phylum Bacteroidota; class Bacteroidia; order Sphingobacteriales; family Sphingobacteriaceae; genus Mucilaginibacter. Next base: position 1,762,394 of record NZ_CBDDBL010000002.1, on the reverse strand, counting down.
CAAAGGTAAAATGCCTGCAAAAATCGCCCTGGTGCAAAATGAAGCCGCGTTTTTTAATACTTCGTTCAGAAAATACCTTTATAAGTTGTTCAATTTCTTCGCTGGTTAAAGCAAAGGCTGTGCTCATGTAGGCAATCAGTAATTCTTTATTTTTAATATTTCCCTGCAATTTGGCTGATTTTAAAATTTAAAAGTAGATGAAAAAGTAATATTCACCTAATTATTCAGCGTTATTTAAGCTTTCGCTTGATCAGCTTGGACCTTTCACTAAAGTAAAATTGGACCTTTGAAGAAAGCTGAGATAGCTTTTTGTATGGAACTTTGTGCTGTAAATATAACGCATATGAAAAATTTAGAAATGGTTTTAGTTACAGGTGGCACAGGCGCTGTCGGCGCAAATTGTATTCTACAATTGTTGCAAAAAGGATACCAGGTAAAAACCACTATCCGTTCGCTCAATAAAAAAGATGAGGTGATCACATTATTAAAAAATGGCGGGATCACTTCTTTTGGGGAGTTATCTTTTGTTGAAGCCGATCTTAACAAAGATGATAATTGGGCTCAAGCTATACAGGATTGCACCTATGTATTACATATTGCATCGCCAACGCATACAGAATCAACAGACGAAGAGGCAATAATCCGTCCTGCTGTGGATGGCGTGCTTCGTGTATTAAAAGCCGCCCGAGATGCCAGCGTAAAACGCGTGGTGTTAACCTCAAGCTTTGGTGCGCTAGGCTTTAGTAATAAAGACCGTAACCGCGAAACAACCGAAGCTGACTGGACAGACCCAAACGAAAAAGGGTTATCAGCCTACGAAAAATCTAAAGTACTGGCCGAGCGTGCAGCCTGGGATTTTATAAAAAAAGAAGGAAATGATTTAGAGTTAGCCGTAATAAACCCGGTAGCTATTTTCGGGCCGGCATTAGGGCCGGGTAAATCGCCCAGCTTTAATTTAATAACTTTATTATTGAGCGGTAGCTGGAAGGCAATCCCAAATTTCAGTTTGAACGTAGTTGACATCAGGGATGTGGCCGATCTTCACATCCGCGCCATGACCATTCCCGAAGCCAATGGACAACGTTTTATCGCATCGGCAGATGGTGAAATGCCGATGCCCGGAATAGCTACACTGCTAAAAAATAAATTTCCGGCTGTCTCGCAAAAAGTTTCTACCCAAAAAATGCCCGATTGGATTTTAAAAGTCGCAGCTTTGTTTAATCCGCAGGCTAAACAGGCGCTTTTATTTTTAAAAATAAACCGCAGGGTGAGCAATACCAAAGCTAAAAAAGTTTTGGGCTGGACACCAATTGCAAATAAAGAAGAAGCTATTACAGCATCGATGGAAAGTATGATAAAACTGGGTATTATAAAATGAATTGTATAACACCTTCTGTAGTAGAAACTGAAGTTTCGTTGGAGCAATTTATCCCCGACCATGTTTTTATTTACGCTACTGCCGGATCTATACGTTGTTATGACGGCGATAAAAGTTATACTTTTAAAGCAGGTGAATTTTTCCTTGCCCGAAAAAACCGCCTTGCCAGATATTATGTTGAAAAGGGAGGCGGGGAGTTTGAGAGGATGATTTTTTGCTATGAAGAAAGTCTCTTGAGGGAGTTTCAGCAAAAACATAAAATAGAGGCAGATAGGTTTAATCCCGAAGATACCTTTATAAAAATAAAACCTACTGTACTAATTCCCGATTTTATTCACTCGTTAAGGCCTTATTGCGATAGTACAGGAAAAATTGACGAAGCATTTGAAAATTTGAAATATGAGGAATTACTCATCATCCTGCTCCAAGATCAACCTGAACTGGCTGGCTTACTTTTTGACTTTGCCCGGCCCGAAAAAATAAACCTGGAAGAGTTTATGAACCGCAATTACAAATTTAATGTAAGCGTTGAGCGGTTTGCATATTTAACCGGGCGCAGTTTGTCAGCTTTTAAGCGCGATTTTAAAATGATCTTCAACCAAACGCCCAATCGCTGGTTAATACAAAAGCGATTACAGGAAGCCTATTTTTTGATTGGTAAAAAAGGGGAAAAAGCATCAAAAATTTATCTGGAACTGGGTTTTGAAGCATTATCTCACTTTTCATATGCTTTTAAAAAACTGTTCGGGCTAACGCCGACTGAACTGGCAGAACAATACTATAACAACTAATTATACATACTTCAACATGAATTTATCAAACAACAAGATCCTGATTACAGGTGGCGCATCCGGCATTGGCTTAGGATTAACTGAACGATTTTTAAAGGAAAATAACACCGTAATCATTTGCGGCAGGCGGGAAGACATTTTAATTAAAGCTCACGAAAAATTTCCGGCTGTAATCACTAAGATATGCGATATTTCCAATGAAGAAGAGCGCATCGGGCTTTTCAACTGGGTTATGGAAAATCACCCGGATTTGAACGTGTTGGTTAACAATGCCGGCATCCAAAACTGGATGGGTATTGCCGATGATGATTTTTATGAAAAGGCTGAAAGCGAAATTTCTATTAACATAAACGCGCCTATCCAATTAAGTCAGTTATTTTTAAAACTTAAAAACTTAAATACAATTATGAATGTCACCTCGGGCCTGGCATTTGTGCCGCTATCCAGAGTTCCGGTATATTGCGCAACCAAGGCATTTATGCGCTCGTTTACACTATCATTAAGGCATCAGCTCAAATCAACCAATACCGAAGTAATTGAGATCATCCCACCGGCTTTAAATACCGATTTGGGCGGTAAAGGTATTCATGATGAGCATCCTGCCGTAAGCGATTTTGTGGAGTCGATATTTAAACAACTGCAGGAAGGTAAAGTAGAACTCACCTTTGGCACCAGTGCCTCAAGAACCGAAGCAAATAACGCAACCATCGCCGACTATTTTAACCGGATGAATCCATAAGTATTTGCCTTAATTTATCCTTGGGCATTTATGCTGATACAATTAACCGGTTATATACCGGTTTTTTTAATACAGTTTATTTTATGAATTTTTGCTTTACAGACAGGGTGATCCTGATCAATTAGGCTAAATAATTGAAATACTTACACTTAAATAAATATCAATTTTATACCTTGTTTGCATGCGATATTTTTCATTGATTTTTATTTGTTTCATTTGTACAATAATTGTATTTTCTCAAACTAATCAACACATGACATTGCTGTAAAACTTTCTCCTTACAAAAATTGCGCGGTTTACATTGGCGGATATTATGGCAAAAGGGCCAATCCTGGTCGATAGCGCAAAATATTTATTTTTCTGGGATCCTACCTGCCCGCATTGCCAAAAGAATTACCCCGTATAGATAGTATTACAAAGCGAAATTAACTGCATTAGGCGTTAGGATTTTTTGCGTTAATGTAAATGATGCTTCATTAAAAGAAATGAAAGATTTTATAAAGGATAAGCACCTGAGTGCTGATTGGATATTTGCATATCAAACCAAAGAACAGGAAAAAACTATAGCCGACCAGGGTATGTTACACTATTTACAACTTTATGATATTGCAAACTTCCCGTTATTTTAGTGATTAATAGTGAGAAATATATAGTAGCCCAAAATTTAAATATCGATCAACTTTACAGGCTTTTGGAATTGAAATATAATCAGCAGGTCAAGTAACAGCTTAAAATTCAGAAAGAGATTAGATTTATTTTAATCACAAACCTTGCTTGCCACATAATGTTCGATAACATCCTGCGGAATGGCGATACCCTTGCCGGTTACCATATCTATCATCACAAAATCAAACCAACCATCGCAGCATATTTTTTTTGTGGCTTTGCTTACGATAGAAAAGTTTACCCGACATTTTTTTGCGTCAATACTGTCAACACTTGTACGCACTAAAAAATATTCGCTCATTTTTAAAGCGCGCTTAAAGTCCATTGCCACACCACGTACCAGCCAGCCAAAACCACGCTCTATAAATTTATCCATACCCAAACCGTAACAACGCTCCATTTGGTCGTAACGGGCAGCCATCACATAATCAAAATAGCGGCTGTTATGTACATGGTTGTACATGTCAATATCATCGGGGCGTACACGGAGTTCGGTTTCGTAAGTTTGGAACATGATAATCGAATTCAAAAATCAAAAGTAAAAATTCAAAACGCATCGCATAAGTATATTACAAACTTGGGGCAAGAATGTTATTTTAATAGATATATGACCGCATTAATTTTCTGTACGACGAATAGTAAAATCTGTTACATTTGTTTTGCATGCAAAAAATATTGGTTGCCAATCGCGGCGAAATAGCTTTAAGGATAATGCGCTCTGCGCGCGAAATGGGTATAAAAACAGTCGCTGTTTATTCAGATGCCGACCGCGACGCGTTACACGTTCGCTATGCCGATGAAGCTGTGCATATTGGCGAGGCACCATCCAATCAATCCTATTTAGCAAGTGACAAGATAATTTCAGCCTGCAAACAAACAGGCGCCGAAGGGATACATCCCGGCTATGGTTTTTTATCAGAAAATGCTGCATTCGCCAGGCAAGTCCGCGAAGCAGGATTGATATTGATCGGACCTTCACCCGAAGCAATGGAGGTAATGGGTAATAAATTATCCGCAAAAGCTGCAGCCATGAAATACGATATCCCCATGGTACCCGGAACAGAAGAAGCCATTAACGACGTTAACGAGGCCAAAAAGCGCGCGGTTGAGGTTGGGTTTCCAATCCTTATCAAGGCAGCGGCAGGGGGCGGCGGAAAGGGTATGCGTATTGTGGATAGCGTTGCTGATTTTGAAGAGCAAATGCAATTAGCGGTATCAGAAGCCACATCTGCCTTTGGCGATGGGTCGGTATTTATCGAAAGATATGTATCATCCCCACGACATATTGAAATACAGGTTTTGGGCGATACACATGGTAATATACTCCATTTATTTGAACGCGATTGCTCGGTACAGCGCAGGCATCAGAAAGTAATAGAAGAAGCACCATCATCAGTGTTAACGCCGGAGATCCGAAAGGCGATGGGTAAATGCGCGGTAGATGTTGCGCGTTCTGTTAACTACACAGGCGCGGGAACAGTTGAATTTATTATGGATGACCAGTTGAATTTCTTCTTTTTAGAAATGAACACCCGTTTGCAGGTTGAGCATCCTGTAACAGAGTTTATTACGGGAATCGATTTGGTGAAGGAACAGATCCGCATTGCGAGGGGTGAGGCTATCAGCTTTAAACAGGAAGACCTAGAAATAAACGGCAATGCTATTGAATTGCGTGTTTATGCTGAGGACCCGGCAAATAATTTCTTACCGGATATTGGCACCCTGCAAACTTACATTACCCCGAAAGGCCCCGGCGTAAGGGTTGATGATGGCTTTGAGCAAGGTATGGAGATCCCAATCTATTACGATCCTATGATCGCCAAGCTGATCACCTATGGAAAAGATCGTAATGAAGCCATTGAGCGAATGATCAGGGCGATTGACGAGTATCACATCACCGGCATTACTACAACTTTAGCATTCGGCAAATTTGTGATGCAGCACGAGGCTTTTACATCAGGCAATTTTGATACGCATTTTGTAAAAAAATATTTTAATCCCAAAGTTTTACAAACAGGCAATGAGGAAGAAGCTTTAATAGCCGCATTGTTAGTTGAACAATTATTAGGTAATAAGAAGATTAACAATAATAACACTCTTATTGCCGAAAACAGTAACTGGGTAAAGAACAGGAAATTAAATTAGATCTGTTAACCTGTTTACTAATTCCGCCTGCGCCGGGTTGATCTTTTTCTTTGCCTCATCCACCTTAAACCATCCTGCACGGTCGATCTCAGGAATGGTTATCTTTTTGCCGGATCGGGGAGGCCATTCCACTTCGCAGGTATTGCTGAAGATGGTTTCGTGGTCGATGTCACCTTCAACCGCCCATGCATAAACAGTTTTGCCGCTTTTCTGCCTGATCGACCCTAATGAAATAAACTCGCCATCGATGGGTTGGCCGGTCTCTTCCTCAAATTCACGTTTGGCAGCGTCGAGCGGTGTTTCGTCGTCCAAGAATTCGCCTTTAGGTATCGACCAGCTGCCTTCATCTTTATTTTTGAAAAAAGGGCCACCGGGATGGGCAAGGAAAACCTCTAAAATGTTATTTGTATTTCTGTATAAAAGTATTCCCGCGCTTTGTTTGGTGGACATAGTGTAATATTAGTTATGCAATTAACATAAATAAGCGCAAATAGTTAGTTTTGAAACATGTTTACAGGAATTATAGAAACATTAGGAAAGGTTGTCGATCTGCAAAAAGACCAGGGCAATCTGCATATAACTGTTGAATCAGCCATTGCTGCGGAACTAAAAATTGATCAATCTGTTGCGCATAACGGCGTATGTTTAACTGTTGTTGCCATTGCGGATGGTATACATACCGTTACCGCCATTGAAGAAACGCTGAATAAAACTAACATCGGGTATTTAAAAGTCGGCGACCTGGTAAACCTGGAGCGCTGCATGCAAATGAATGCCCGGTTAGATGGCCACATTGTACAGGGCCACGTTGACCAAATCGCTAAATGCGTTGGTTTTAAAGAGCTTGACGGCAGTTGGGAGTACACCTTTGAATATGATAATGCTACCGGAAATGTAACGGTTGAAAAAGGCTCAATTTGTGTGAATGGCATTAGTTTAACCGTGGTAAATTCTACTGCTAATGGTTTTTCTGTAGCGATAATCCCTTACACTTTTGAGCACACTAATTTGCAGAATGTATGCGAAGGCTCAGTAGTGAACCTGGAGTTTGATATTATCGGGAAATATGTAGCTAGGTTAATGAACAGATAGTCTCTGCCTTCATTCGAAATGACAACGTTTTCAAACAAAATTCCTTTCCCATAGTTGTAGTAGTATAATTTAAAACATACTACTATGGATAAGATAAGAAAATTTGAGCTGATGGAAAAGATAGTCCATGAATTGGAAGATTTGAAAAACAGCCAGCAAGCCATCATACAAAAATTAGGAAAAATTGAGGTAGACAATATTGATTTGGGTGATAAACGCCTTGAAAAAGACCTGCCCGATATGCACCAGCGTGTTGCAGATAATTTGGATACGATAGCTTCTATTTTAGAAGACTTTGCTAATCAAGCTGATAATTATAGTAAGACTAATAATATTTCGGCTTTGAAGGAACAGGAAGAAATAGACAAATTATAATATTGAAAATCCCCGGAAATGGGGATTTTTTTTGCCATTCTATGCAAACGAAGATTCCGCACGTTGTAAACTACTTACAGATTCTCAAACTTGCTCAGAATGGCATTTTGATTTAATATTTTTACTCCACTCCGTCATCTATACTCTTTCCCTTCATCGCCGTACTGATCGCCTGATCCATTAAGCGTTCGGCAAAAGGGCGGGTAAATTCATTCAATTCATCAATAGCTTTGTGAATAGCATCTTTATCGTCGCTTGTGAGTGAGGATTTTAATACTTCAATTAATTTATTGGTTTCTACAGCCTCTTCAATGGTGATATGTTCTCCGTGCTTACGAACAAATCCTTCTACTGTGTATACCATTTGCTCCCCTTCGGTACGGGCCTCGATCAGCATACGTTTGGCAACGTCATCTTTGGCATGGGTAATACTGTCTAACAACATTTGCTCAACCAGGTCGTCGGTTATGCCATAGGCTGGCTTAACTTCAACCTCTTGTTTTACACCGGAGCGTAATTCAATAGCTTGTATGGTCAAAATACCATCCGCGTTCAGCAAAAAGTTGATATCAACCTTAGGGAAACCTGCAGGCATGGATGGGATACCTTTCAGATCGAACTCTGCCAATTTGCGGTTCTCACTGATCAGGTCGCGCTCGCCCTGGTAAACAGCGATCTTCATATTTACCTGTCCGTCAATAGAGGTAGTGTATTGCCTGCCGGCTTTGGTTGGCACTTTAGAGTTACGGGGTATGATCACATCCATCAAACCACCCATGGTTTCAATACCTAAAGAAAGTGGGGTAACATCCAGCAATAAAATATCGCTGCGGTTACCGGCCAATATATCAGCCTGGATGGCAGCGCCTAAGGCAACCACTTCATCAGGGTTAACATCATCATGTACAGGCCTACCGAAAAAATCGGCTACCATTTTTTTAACTAAAGCGGTACGGGTTGAACCACCAACCATCACAACCTCATCAATTTTATCAACGGTTAAACCGGCATCTTTTAAGGCATTTCTGCAAGCCTGTATAGTTTGCTCCACTTTAGGCAATATCAGCGACTCAAAAATTTGTTTATCCAGTGTACACCAAATATCACCGATCTTATCATTTACTAAATTCTGGTGGGCAAATGCTTTTTTGGTTTCTTCGGCTTTAAGGCGCAATTGCTGGGCAAGCTCGTGGTTTTCGATCAGCTCGGCTTTGTTTAGCTGGTTCTTTTCGATCCAGTAATCAACAATTGCACGGTCAAAATCATCACCGCCTAAAAAAGTATCGCCATTAGTGGCTAACACCTCGAAGATGCCGTTTTGGATCTGCAGGATGGAGACATCAAATGTACCTCCGCCTAAATCATATACGGCTATGGTTTTTGTTTCTTCGGGATTTAAGCCAATGCCGTAGGCTAAACTTGCGGCGGTTGGTTCGTTTACAATGCGAAGAACATCGAGTCCGGCTAACTTGCCTGCATCGCGGGTTGCCTGCCGCTGGGAATCGTTAAAGTAAGCCGGAACTGTGATTACCGCACGATTTACCGGGGTTTTTAGCGCATGCTCGGCACGGGCTTTTAGTTCTTTTAGTATCAGGCCCGAAAGTTCGATCGGGGTATAGAATTTATCGCCAACCTTTATTTTTACCAGGCTTTCGGTGTTGTCGTCGATTACTTTATAGCTGAAGAAGTCTTTGTAGTTCTCAATGTCCTTATAAGCACGGCCTAATAACCTTTTTACAGAGAAGATGGTGTTATGCGGATCGGTAGTGAGGTATTCTTTAGCTTCATTACCTACGGTGATATCGCCTGTTTCGGAGAAATGGACGATAGATGGTACCAGAACACCTTTACCCAGATCGTTAATTACCTGTGGTTGTTTATCCTGGTTGATGAAGGCCACCAATGAGTTGGTAGTGCCCAGATCGATGCCGACAATGATTTCTTCTTTTTGTAATGAACCCGTTGCCAGGTTGATAGATACTTTAGCCATGGTACTGTGTTAACAAGCCGCAAATGTACTTAGTTTTAGCAGATGATGTGTCATGTGAGTTTCGGATTTGTTAGGGTATATATGTTATTACCACATCGCAATTCTACAATATGTCATTGCGAGCGGGTTGTGGAGTGGGTTGTGTGAGCGAAGCAAACTCGTAGCTGCGCAGATGTTCACCAAGCGACGAGTTTGCTTCGCCGCGCAGGGCTTTACTCGGGCCTGCTCGTAATAACATGGTTGAGATAATATGTAAATTAACTTCGCTTTTATTTGGTTGATATTTTCACAATATTTGGTTAATGGCTAGCACTCAATATCGTGTTTATATCGTAACCAATAAATCTAATACAACCTTCTATAATGGTGTTACCATTAATCTTCAAGAGCGCATCTGGCAACATCGGCACGCGATGAGTTTGCTTCGCCGCGCTGGGCTTTCCTAAGCCTTTGCTCGCAATGACATGGTAGAGAGGGTTGGTTGATAATTTTTAAGTTAGTTTGCATTAGCTACGAGTTTGCTTCGCCGCGCTGGGCTTTCCTAAGCCTTTGCTCGCAATGACATGGTAGAGAGGGTTGGTTGATAATTTTTAAGTTAGTTTGCATTAGCTACGAGTTTGCTTCGCCGCGCTGGGCTTCCCTCAGCCTTTGTTCGCAATGACATGGTGACGAAGATTGTAGTATTCTGTAACAAAACAATTAACCTTCAAATTCTCTAATGCTGTAAATTCTATTTCTGATATTTTGTGTTTACTTTCACATCTGCATGAATAAACCTATAATACCCCTCATAATAAGTATTTTATTACTGATGATCACGGTCACTAAAGCCCAGGAATTTGGCGGTAACCCGCCATCCATCAAATGGAACCAGGTGAATACACCGGCGGCTAAGGTAATTTTCCCGGTTGGGTTGGATACCGAGGGTGTTAGGGTAGCCAACATTGTTACTCAAATGAACGGCGCTATACAGCCAACTATCGGCAACAAACAGAGGCAGGTGAGTATTTTAATGCAGAACCAGACGACGATTACAAATGCTTATGTGCAGCTGGCACCGTTTAGGAGCGAGTTTTTTTTAACGCCGGAACAGAATAGTTTTGATATTGGCAGTTTGCCGTGGCCGGAGCAATTGGCTATACATGAATTTAGGCATGTGCAGCAGTACAATAATTTTGATGTAGGCCTATCCAAAACCATGCGGTTTTTGTTTGGCGAGGGTGGACAGGCAGTAGCGAATGACCTTGCTGTACCAAACTGGCTTTTTGAGGGTGACGCGGTTTTTAACGAAACACATGTGAGCGAACAGGGACGGGGGAGGCTGCCTTACTTTTTTAATGGTTTCAGGGCTTTGTGGGCTGATGGGGTTGATTATAGCTATATGAAGATCCGCAATGGATCATATAGGGATTATACGCCGGATTGGTACCCGCTCGGTTATATGATGGTGAGTTATGGGAGGGAAAAATACGGCGATGATTTTTGGAAGAAGGTTACGCATGACGCGGCGGCTTATAAAGGTGGGTTTTACCCTTTTGAGCGGGCGATAGAGAAATATTCAGGTAAGGATTTTGATCAATTTAGAGAGGCTGCTTTAAGTTATTTTAGAAGTCAGTTTGAGTTTGCGCCGTATATGAAATCAATTGATTCATTACGTAAAGCAGACTCTATCAAAAATCAAGGAAAAAACATCGTTACGATGTACGATCCTGCAATTACGATTCATCCATTTTTAAAACACAAACATTTTGACGCGGATAGGGAATATCCTGCTTATATTGATGACCATACGCTCATTTATACTAAAACCAGTTATGATCACACACCAGTTTTTGTAATCAGGGAGGGAAATACAGAACGTAAGATCAGTACCCGCAGCTATTCGCTGGATAATTATTTTGACTACCACGATGGTAAGATCATCTACGCCAGCTACCGCCCGGATCTGCGTTGGACTTACCGCGATTATAGTGAACTAATCTTACTCGACATACAAACTGGGAAGGAACATCGCCTTACCAAAAGCAGCAAATATTTCGCGCCCTCATTTAGCGCGGATGGTAAAACCATTGCTGTGGTACAGGAAGCAACATCGGGTAAATGTGATGTGCATTTATTGGATGCTGCTACAGGTAGCTTACTAGCCGTGGTGCCTAATAAACAACATTTGTTTTACACCTATCCTAAGTTTTATGGGCGGGATCATTTGGTTGCGGGGGTGAGGAACAGCAGGGGGCAGATGTCGCTTGCTGTGATCAATATTAAAACCGGGGATGCCAAATACTTGCTGCCGTTTACTTATCAGCCTATCGTTTTTCCGCATCTGCATGGCGATACGGTCTATTTTTCGGCAACGAGTGATATTAACGATAGGTTGTTCGCTATCAATTTAAAAAGTAAAAAATTGTATGAATTGAAGGGTGATTCGCTGCATTACTTTATAGGGAATTATGAGACATCTGTTACGGATAAGAAACTGGCCTGGGTTAGTTTTACGGCTTATGGGTACAAAATTCACGAGATTGATAATTCATGCGTTCAATGGGATCAGTTGCCAAACGGATCTATCCCCGGTACATTGCCGAACTTTAATATATCGGCTTTAACGCGTGATTCCTCGACCAACTTACTGGCATCGGTACAAAATAAACCTATGGATATTACGAAGTATCATAAGGCTTATCACTTGTTTAACTTCCATAGTTTAGTGCCGAATATTGACGACCCGAATTATACATTGGAGATACAGGGTGAGAATGTACTGAATACTTTCCAATCGGACATTTTGTTTAATTATAACCGCGATGAAGGCTATAAGCAATTTGGTTTTGATGCGTTGTACGGCGCTTTGTTTCCGTACGTTACGGCAAATGCAAATTATATTATAGACCGGCGAGCTTTATACCGCGGCAGCAATGTTTATTGGAACGAGACCAGCGTGCAGGCCGGTTTCGAACTCCCTTTCAATTTCACCCGCGGAAAAAGCGTTACTTCGATATCAATAGGCAGCGATTTGGTTTACAGCAGCAATAGTTTTCAGCAGGCTTACCGTGCTTTGCTTAACGGCACATCTTATTCTTACCTGTATAATTACCTCAATTTTTACAACAGCACCTTACAGGCGCAAAAAAATATATTTCCTGCTTTTGCACAAAGCATACAACTACAATTTGAGAACTCCGTAACCGGTCAAAATTCAACCCAGTTTTTGGCGACCGGCAACTTTTATTTCCCTGGCTTGTTTCTTAATCATAGTTTATTTTTTAATGGCGCTTACCAGCAGAAGGGCAGCGATAATAACGTGATCAATTATTCAAATAACTTTCCATTTTCGAGGGGATATACAGCAGAGAACTATTACAATATGAACAAGCTTGGCGCTAATTACAGCTTCCCGATCGTTTACCCTGATGCAGGCGTAGCCAATACCATATACATTATGCGCGTCAGGGGCAACGCTTTTTATGATTATACCCGCGCCAATGATTTTTATGTAGACGGATCTAAATTCAAGGCTAATTTTAATTCGACGGGGTTAGAGGTTTATTTTGATACCAAGTGGTTTAACCAGGAGGCGATCTCCTTTGGTTTTAGATATGACCGCTTGCTTGACCCTGATTTATATGGCGGTACGGGCAGGAACAGGTTTGAGTTTATTGTTCCGGTGAGTATTTTTTAGGTAGAAATGAAGATAACTATGCAAAAATTTTTATTTGGCCTTTTAATTTTCTTTGCGATAACAGGATGTACAGTATTAATAATAACCCTAATAATTTATTATCGATATTCTCATATTCTTTGGTTTAAAGATATAGACAAGGACTATTTTGGAGTGCTTGGCGAGTTTATTGGAGGAGTTGTTGGAACATTATTCAGTATAATTACAACAATATTAGTGTACATAACATACAATTCTCAGCAAAAAGATGTAATTGAAAATAAACGGTTACTCCAGAAGCAAATCGACTTAAGCATTAAACCTGATGTCTTTTTTACCAATTCGATATTCTATGGCTTTTCAAGAGTTACAGATACTGGAGAATGTTATGCATTAGATTTCTCTAATAATGCCAAGGCAATGACTGAAGGCATCAACTATTATGTGTCTGTTGACATGGTAAATATTGGTGTTGGTGTTGCAAAGAATATTGAGTTTAAGTGGGATTTCAATTTAAAAGAAATACAAACCTATCTGCAAAAGAATTATGAAAATAATCCTGTAATAATAGAAGGCATCGACAATCCATTTGTAGAGCTTAATATAAATGGAATAAAAGATAAAATTGTTTTGGGACAGCCTTACTATCAGGTAAAAAGACGGCGCGATATTTTATTATCTCATAACGACTCTGCCAGTAAATTTCAAATACAATTTCCACTCCCTTATATGATTTTGTATTTTATTGCTATAAGGTTAAGTATAAAAAACAGAAAAAATAATCTAAATTCATTTATGGCATTGGATGACTTTCCAATTTGTAAACTCCATTTAACTTACGCAGATATTTCAAGCGAAAAACATGTGAAAGAATTTAATTTTTTATTTTCCGGGTTAGGTTCTTTTGCATTAAAGCCAAAAGAAAGTGAGATAATGCTGAGTTATGAAGTGTTTGCACATGAAACAGAAAGTGCATAAATCACTGCTTTTTGAGATAAAAAACGTTGGTTTTTAATGTTTTTTTCGTCAAAAATCAGCATTAGTGATACTTTTTGACTATTTTCGGGTCATTTTAAGGCTAAAAACGGGGATAAAGTGCCGTTTTTTCGATCTAATACCGTGTTTTTGTGGTCAAAAAGGGCGTTTTTTGGGGTTAAAAATATTTCAAATGTATCAATTGTGTCACCTGTTTGGTGGTACATTCAGGCATTAGCCGCAGCAATTATTTTTTTCACAATTTCCGCATCGGTCTGGTCAAAACTGTATTCGTCGTGCATCACTTCACCCATGGCAATATGGTCGTTTTTAAATAGCATTTGGCTATGTACTATTCCACGTGCTGACGCGTGGATCTCCTGAACACCGGTATAATGCACCAGGTCGGCAGCATTATGATCGTTTACTCCCGCACCGGCCATAATACTGATACGCCCGGCAGCCTTGTCAACCAAATGCGCCAGCATTGCCGACCCTTCAATCGCGCTGCTTTTACCACCGGAAGTTAAGATGCGTTCGCAACCCAGTTCAATTACATCTTCAAGGGCCTGGTATTGGTCGGCACAAACATCAAAAGCCCGGTGAAAGGTAATACCCAAACTGAACTGTTTAGCCATGCGCACTAATTCAAGGTTACGCTCTTTGTCGATGGTTCCATCAGCTTTAAGAATACCTATAACAATACCATCGCAACCGGCTTCAATACAATATCTTATATCGGCTTGCATGGTTTCAAACTCAATATCGTTGTAGAGGAAATCGCCGCTACGTGGACGGATCAATACGTACAATTTAATATGCAACAACTTGCGTGCCATGGTAATTTGTCCGGGCGATGGGGTAGTGCCACCTTCCTTCAAATTATCGCACAGTTCTACACGTACAGCGCCACCATTTTGGGCAGCTAATGCAGAACTGATAGAATTAGCGCAAACTTCAAGAGAGATCATAAAACAAAGGTATACAGTAAACCGTATTTTTCAGCAAGAACTTTAATACTCTACCGACTCATAATGGCTTTTGCCAGGTATTAACAAGTCCTGGGTTTTATCATTACAAACAGCGTATTCAAAGCCCTTATGTATAGCGTAAGCACCATGCTCACCTTTTTTGTTGATGGCTAAAAAGCCGACCTGTATGTTCTTGGCAGTTTCAGGTTTCTTTTTTATGATACGTTCAACAGCCATACGGCAAGCATCCTCGGGATGGTAACCCTGGCGCATTAATTCCACCACTAAAAAACTGCCTACGTTACGGATCACTTCTTCGCCAACACCTGTTGAGGTGGCTCCGCCAACTTCGTTATCAACAAACAAACCGGCACCGATGATCGGGCTATCACCAACCCGGCCGTGCATTTTAAAAGCCATGCCGCTAGTGGTACAAGCGCCCGATATATCTCCCTTAGCATCCAAAGCCAGCATGCCAATAGTATCGTGGTTGTAGTGTCCACCTGGGGTATGCTGCTGATTCTCAATATTCATTACCGGAGAATATTTAGCGGTCTTTAGCCATTCCTTCCACGCTTTTTCTGATTCAGGCGTAAGTAATTTTTCCTTTTTAAAACCCTGTTCTACAGCAAATTGGGTGGCACCTTCACCAACCAGCATAATGTGTGGTGTTTTCTCCATAACCAGCCGCGCAACAGATATTGGGTGGGCGATATATTCCATCGCGGCTACAGAACCGCAATTTCCAAACTCATCCATAATACAGGCATCAAGCGTTACGTGACCATCACGGTCAGGGTAACCGGCACGGCCGACGGTATGGTTCTTCATATCAGCTTCCGGTATGCGAACTCCGGCTTCCACAGCATCCAAAGCCCGGCCACCGGCTGATAATGTTTTCCAGGCTTCCTGGTTGGCCTGTATGCCAAAGTTCCAGGTTGAGATCACGATTGGGTAACCGGCAGGTTCTGTTCTGCTGATCGGCTTTGCAAGAATTAAATTTGAAATGGCTGCCAACGACGTAGTTGCAGCTGTTACTTTGATAAATTTACGACGGCTATACATTTCGCTAATATAAAAATTAGTAAAATGTATACCTTAATTATGTGTATTTTCTTTAATATTGAAGATAATGAACCGTATCGACCGCATATCTGCCATTCTTATTCAATTACAATCGCGCAGGGTTGTGAAAGCAAGCGATATTTCCGAACGGTTCAACATCAGCCTGCGAACGGTTTATCGTGATGTTAGAACGCTTGAAGAAGCAGGCATTCCGCTAATTGGCGAAGCAGGAGTGGGCTATTCTATTATGGATGGTTATCGCTTGTCGCCGGTTATGTTTACCAAGGAGGAAGCAACAGCACTTTTAACCGCAGAAAAATTTGTGGAGCAATTAGCAGATGCTGCGACCATCGCTAACCATAAATCAGCTATGTATAAGATCAAGGCGATATTGCGATCTGCCGAAAAAGACCTGCTGGAGGATATCGATCCAAACATCCAGGTGATCATTAATAATCAACAACCCAAACAAACTGCCAATAATTATATCCAAAATATACTTGACAGCATCCTTCAAAAAAACGTGCTTAGTATAGACTATTTTGCACACCACAGCCAAAAAGATACCAAACGCGAAATAGAGCCGGTAGGCATTTTTTGTATGGATACTAACTGGCATTTGATAGCTTACTGCCTTTTGCGAAAGGATTATCGCAATTTCAGGATAGATCGTATCAAATGCCTTAACACAACAGATAAAAAGTTCAACAAGCAACACCCTACCTTAAAAGCCTACATAGCGCAAACCGCTAAAGAAAAGCAATTGGAAATGGTAATTATTAAGGTTGAAAAAAAAGTTTATCCAATGTTAAGTTATCAGAAGTACTGGAGTGGATTTGTATCCGAAAAAGATTTGGGCGATCTGATAGAAATGACCTTTCTTACGGTATCGCTTGAGGGCTTTGCCCGCTGGTATATTATGTTTGCCGATAGCGCCGAAATATTGCACCCTGAAAGTTTAAAGGAACGCATCAAAACCATCACACAAAATATTCTGCAAAAAATTGATCAGCCCGATTTCCTGCTGACATAGGGTTGTCAGCAGCCGGTAGTAATTTTGGTATAACAATCAAAATACTATTATGGAAACATTAACATCACAAACAATAATCACCTTTCATGCATCGATAGAAAAAGTTTGGCAAGGCTTAACCGACCCTACTATTGTTAAACTATATTTTTTTGGAACAAATCTACAATCCGACTGGCAGCCAGGCAGCCGCATAACCTTTAGCGGCGAATGGGAAGGCCATAAATATGTGGATGGCGGTAAGATATTAGCTATTGATGCACCACGTCTGCTTAAATATAACTATTGGAGCAGCATGTCGGGTACGGAAGATAAGCCTGAGAATTACCACAACGTAACTTATGAGCTTAATGAAGCTGGTGGTGTTACAACATTAACCATTACCCAGGATGGTATTAAAAACCAGGAAGCTGCCGATCACTCTGGGCAAAACTGGAAAACAATATTTGATGGTTTAAAGGATATTCTTAAGAGTATATAATCATGAAAACAGAAATTATAGATCAGGATGGGTTTTACATTGTCGGGATAGCCGTACGTACGACTAACCAAAACGGGCAATCAAAAAAAGATATAGATGACCTTTGGTTTAAATTTATGGATGATAATCTGATAAAACACATTCCCAACAGGGAATCAAACGACGTTTATTGTGTTTACACCAATTATGAAACAGACCATACCGGGAAATATACTGCCATATTGGGATGCAAAGTAAATTCTTTAGCAAATATTAGTAACAGGTTTACCGCTGTATCAATATCGGCAGGTAAATACCAGGTTTATTCTTTGAAAAATAAATTATCGGAGGTAATTAGTGCAGCATGGCAACATATCTGGACAAGTGATATCAATAGAAAGTATACATATGACTATGATCTGTACAGTTCAGATGCTGAAAACGGCATGAAAATTTCATTAGCAATAAACTGACAGGTTTACCTGGTAAAACTTAACCTTTTACCGGGTATACCTTCGTTTAGCTTATTGTTACTGTAGGCCACATTACCTGATACAATAGTGTGAGTTATTTTAGATTGAAAAATAGTTCCTTCAAACGGACTCCAGCCGCATTTATATAGGATGTTATTCTTATTTACCTGCCATTTTGAGTTCAGGTCAACCAAAACTATATCGGCCCAATAACCCTCGCGAATGTAACCTCGTTTCTCTATTTGAAAACAAATAGCCACGTTATGCGCCATTTTTTCAACGACCTGTTCCAATGTTATTTTGCCCTGGTGATAAAGTTCCAGCATAGCCGGTAAAGCGTGTTGCACTAACGGGCCGCCGGATGGTGCCTGTAGATAAGGCAGTGCTTTTTCTTCGATGGTGTGTGGCGCATGGTCGGTGGCGATCACATCGATACGGCCGTCTAATACCGCTTTTAAAATGCCATCACGGTCGTTTTCCGTTTTAACTGCAGGATTCCATTTGATCAGGTTGCCCTTTGTTTCGTAGTCCTTATCACTAAACCACAAATGGTGAATACAAGCTTCAGCGGTTATCCGTTTTTCTTTTAAGGGTATTTCGTTGCTGAATAAATGTGTTTCTCTTTCGGTAGATATATGCAGGATATGCAGCCTTGTATTGTATTTCTTGGCAAGTTCAACTGCCATTGATGATGACAGGAAACAAGCCTCGGCACTACGGATTATAGGATGCAATGTTACGGGTATATTATCACCCAGCAACTCTTTATAATGCGCTAAGTTAGTTCGAATGGTTGCCTCATCTTCACAATGAGTTGCAACCAGCATCGGCGAGTTTGAAAAAATGTTTTCCAATGTCTTAGGATTGTCCACCAGCATATTACCGGTTGATGAACCCATAAAAACCTTAACACCACAAACATTGGTGGTATCGGTTTTCAAAACCTCATCAATATTATCATTGCTCGCACCCATAAAGAACGAGTAGTTAGCCAATGAGTTATGTTTACCGATCTCATATTTTTGTTCAAGCAATTCCTGTGTTAAGGTGTTGGGCACTGTATTTGGCATCTCCATAAAGGATGTAATACCACCGGCAACCGCGGCACGCGACTCCGAACGAATATCAGCCTTATAAGTCAAACCTGGCTCACGAAAATGCACCTGGTCATCAATGCAACCCGGGAGTAAATGTAATCCTTCCGCATTAATGATTTGGTCTGCTGGTTTGTCTATCTGCTTGTCGATCTGCTCAATAAAACCATCTTTAATAAATAAATCGGCAACAAATTGTTTGTTTTCGTTAACTATAGTAGCGGATTTTATGAGGATGGATGACATAATGCAAATATAGATTGAAATGCCTAAAATGTTAAATATAGAATTGTATTGATTTGATACTTACACAAATTATATTTGCTTACCAATTCAAAACTGAATTAATGTTAAAATCTACCTCAACAAAAATTATCATATTAATAGCAGTTATTTGTTACGGTATTTTATTGTTAAATACTGTGACAACGAAGCATGTCAATAACAAGAATGTTAATATCATTACAGGTCATTTTAATGGGATTCATGAATTTTTTGGAAAAGGAGAGCATCACTACACCATATATTTAACGGAAGGAAATAAAGCTTATAGTACAGGTGACTACAGTTCAAGTTGTTTTTCTTACAGTTATTTTAAGAATGCTGTAAAAATCGGCGATATGGTGAAAATTTATATCTCCCAAAATAGCTATTTAACAAATTCTGAAGTAGTAGCTGTAGATGCTGGTAAATGGGAATA
Source organism: Mucilaginibacter sp. (assembly GCF_965225845.1). Lineage (GTDB taxonomy): Bacteria > Bacteroidota > Bacteroidia > Sphingobacteriales > Sphingobacteriaceae > Mucilaginibacter. The sequence goes on along the minus strand of NZ_CBDDBL010000002.1, from coordinate 1,742,792 downwards.
CATGACATTTGATTGTTTTAATAAACAAGTTGATAAAAATAAAATTATTATACCGCTGTGGGGTGCTTTCTACGCTATTTGTTTAACAGGTATGTTAATTGGTTTAATAGAACGATTTAAAGGGTCGAGGAGCTACCAAAAGAATTACAACTAACAACTATCAAATTATTATAGATTATTCTAATTGCTAAGTTCAACTAATAAGTCGTAGTGAGCTTTAGGATTTTCCTACTAAAAGAAAACACTATCTTTGCCGAATGGCTGTAATATTCGAGGATTTTAATTTTAACCGGCAAATACTGAACGCGATTGCCGATGCCGGTTATACCGAAGCTACACCCATACAGCAAAAAGCTATCCCCCCGATCATGAACGGGCAGGATGTGATGGGTATAGCGCAAACGGGGACCGGTAAAACCGCGGCGTATATGTTGCCTATCATTATGCGGTTGAAATACGCTCAGGGCGATAGCGCAAGAGCCATCATTATAGCGCCAACCAGAGAGTTAGCCATACAAATTGAAGAGAATGCCAAGCAATTTGCAGTTTACACCGATCTGCGGATCGTATCTGTTTATGGTGGATTAGGCCCTAAGACACAGATCGAGAATATTAACAAGGGAGTTGACATCATCGTGGGCACTCCGGGTAGGTTTATGGATATTTACCTTGCGGGCCACATAGTCACCAAAACATTGCAGGTATTGGTTTTGGATGAGGCTGATAAAATGATGGATATGGGCTTTATGCCGCAGATCAACCGAATTTTAGAAGTTGTGCCTGTTAAAAGACAAAACCTGCTATTCTCAGCTACCATGTCGGATAAGATCCACCAGTTATCTAATAATTTCCTGGAGTTTCCAACAATTATCGAAGTTACTCCACAGGCAACTCCCGCACAAACGGTAAACCAGGTTTTGTACCATGTGCCGAATGTTAAAACGAAAATCAACTTGCTTAAAAATTTGTTAGATCAACCGGATGATATTAAAAAACTGATTGTTTTTTGTAAAACCCGTGCCGCTGCCGAGGATGTATATAAATTCCTGTTGCGGAAATTTGGTGAGAAAGAAGTAAAGGTGCTTCACGCCAATAAAGGTCAAAATACACGTATCAACAGCATCAATTCATTTAAAAATGATGAGGTGAAAATATTAGTAGCTACCGATGTTGCTTCACGAGGAATTGATGTGAGTGATGTAAGCCATGTGATCAATTTTGATGTGCCTGTAGTAATTGAGGATTATGTACACCGTATTGGAAGAACCGGACGTGCGTTTCAATCAGGCGAGGCGATTACATTCAGTACACCATCCGAAGAATATTATCTGCAAAAGATTGAGAAACTGATCAGGCAAACCATACCGGTGTCGCCAATTCCGCCGGATGTTTTTATTGAAGAAACGCCGTATGAAGAACGCCAGGATCAGGCACGGGAGATCGACATGCAAAAGCGTAAGGAAGATCCTGATTTTAAAGGTGCTTTCCACGAAAAGAAAACGTTGAACCAAAAGATCAAGTTCAAGGCAGAACGGGATAAAAAGAATCCAAATTCAAAATCACCAAGAACAAAATCGCCAAAAAGTTATCGTAAAAAACATTAATATACTACATGAAGGTTAGGATCACCCCGTTAAATTTTGCCAGCGCGCTATTTTTATTCCTGGCGTTTTACGTTTGGATGTATGGCGCTAAAACTGTGGGAATGCAGGTGAAGCAATTAGGTACCGCTATTGGCTGGATATTCTTATTTTTTGCTTTAGCAGTGTCATTTTTAGATGTTATGCTCCGGAATTTTTTCCCCGAAACCAAAAAAATATGGATTGTAGAGCTAAGCTTTATAACTTTGACCGCAATAATATTCTTAATTGTCAGATAATAAAAAATGAAGAAAGCAGAGATAAAACTAATCATTGATATGGACGAAAATAATGTGCCTGATAATATTACGTGGGAATCAACCGACTCACAAAATAAAGAGGCACTTCCGGTAAAATCAATGATGTTAGCCTTATGGGATCATAACTACAAAAATACTTTACGCATTGACCTTTGGACTAAAGACATGCCGGTTGATGATATGAAACGTTTTTTTTACGAAACCCTGCAAACAATGGGCGACACATTTTTAAGGGCTACCGGCGAAAAAAATATTGTGGAAGACCTTCGTGATTATTGCGCTCATTTTGCCGATAAAATGGACCTGAAACAACAATAAAAGAATGAGATTACCTGCACTCTTATCATTTGCCGGTTTTGTGCTGATCATTGCTGCAACATTTTGTCCGCTGTTAAGGGTTTTTCATGTAGCAAACTGGGATGCCTATGCGCTGAATAAACCTTATGCTATGGTTTTGCTGCTGATTCCTGTGGTAGGTATTATCGGTACTGTATTTAACCAGATAAAAATAACCCGGCTTGCAGCTTGGTTATCCCTGGTATTGGTTGTTGTATTTTATATAGCCGCTATCCTTAAAGTCGAAACCTCGTTTGGTTTTATACCATTTCATTCCATATCAGGTTTTTTATCCAGTCAACTTAAATTTAAATGGGGATGGTATTTACTATTTATCAGTAGTTTATTAGCTGTGGGTGGTACTTTGGTAAGTAAAAAAGCTGGCAATTTTAAAATTGATTAATTCTATTAAATGATTTAGCAAAACCTTAAGTTGTTCAATCATTATACTATGAATTAATTTTTTTTAACATATTTGTATCACATTAATCTATCCTAAATGTTAAAACTGTCCTTTCGAAACCAGGTACTTACCGGTTTCATAGCATCAATTATTTTAGTTCTAATAGTTGGTGTACTATCCGTAAAAAATATCAACCAGTTGGAGGATGACACCAAGCTGGTAGAACACACACAAAAGGTTATAAAAACATCAACTAATTTGTTGCAGTTGATGATAGATGCCGAAACAGGTATGCGTGGTTACGGAGCAACTGCTAATCCTGTTTTTTTAGACCCTTATACTGCCGCAATACCTCTGATCCATACCGATCTTGAAAATTTGCACACACTTATTTCTGATAATTCTGTAGAAGTTGCCCGTGTCGATTCATTAAATGCGCTTGTTGCTAATCAACTAGGGATATTAAAAGCTAATATTGAAACCCGCTCCACAAAAGGCCTTGATTACATGGTTCAAAGTGGTATGTTTTTGAATGGTAAGAAAAACATGGATGAGATCCGATTACTCACCAACCATATCATTGATACAGAAAACAAGTTATTGAATGATCGTAAATTAAGTTCTGAAGCTGCATCAACTAAAGCTATCATATTTATAAGTACAGGTTCTGCAATTTTTCTGGTAATCATTATTGTTTTGTTTTATTATATACAACGCACATTTGAGGAACAAAAGAAAATAGAAGAAGAGATACGTATTGCCAATATTGAGCTCGAAAAAGTACTGGCTGAAAACGAGGCTAAAAACTGGCTGCTTACCGGAACCGGCATCTTAAACGAAAAAATGCAGGGCCAGCAAAGCGAGAAAGATCTTGCCGAAAATATTTTAAACGAAGTAGTAAATTATACTAAAGCATTTTCGGGAACATTCTACCTGTATAATGAAGCGGAAGAACGCTTGGAGTTGTATGCTTCTTACGCTTTTCATGATCTGAGCGTTTTGAAAAAAAATGTTAAATTAACTGAAGGATGGTTAGGGCAGGCTGCCAAAAATGGTAAGATGGCTGTTGTTAAAGGTAAATTCAACGATAAGCTTGATCTGCAAAGCTCCATTATTTATGACAACCAGGTTGAAAGCATTATTTTACCATTCACATTTGATAAACGCCTGATCGGCGTTATGGAGCTGGCTTTTAAAGATGAACTGGATAAGAATATTCAGGATTATATTACTGAGATAGCCAATGATATTGGCATTGCTATAAATACCGCACAGGCACGTACCATCATGAACGACCTGTTTGAGGAAACCCAGCAACAAGCCGAGGAACTGGAAGCGCAACAGGAGGAAATGCGTGTTACCAACGAAGAGCTGATGAACAAAACAGAAATGTTGGAAGCATCTGAAGAAGAACTGCGTGTACAGCAGGAAGAACTGCGCAGCATCAACTCCGAGTTGGAGGAAAAAGCCAGCTTATTGGAAGAAAAAAACCAGGCTATCGAAGAAGCACGAGCGTCTATAAATCTTAAGGTAGAGGAACTGGAAACTACCGGTAAATATAAATCAGAATTTCTGGCTAATATGAGCCATGAGTTGCGCACGCCTTTAAACAGTATTTTGGTTTTGGCGCGTATACTGAAAGATAATAAACCATTGAACCTCTCAGAAGATCAGATCAAATATGCCAGTGTGATATTTAATGCCGGGAATGATCTGTTAACACTGATCAATGATATTCTTGATCTATCCAAGATTGAATCAGGAAAACTTGAAATGCAAAACGAACAAATTAAAATAGCCGACATATTGAAGGATATGGAAATGCTTTTTGCCGAAGTTGCATCAAACAAAAATATTAAATTCACCAATAGCGTTAAGGATGTACCTAAGGCCCTGTTTACTGATAAGGTTAGGATAGAACAGGTGATCAAGAACCTGTTATCAAATGCATTTAAATTCACACCTGAAGGTGGTTCAATAGCTATTGATGTTATACCCGGTCCGGTTGAGAACACTATCAGTTTCAGCATAAAAGATACAGGTGTTGGTATCCCTAAGGAAAAACAACGTATTATTTTCGAAGCTTTCCAGCAGGCAGATGGTTCAACAAGCCGTAAATATGGAGGTACCGGTTTAGGGTTGTCGATTAGCCGGGAGTTAACTACTTTATTGGGCGGTACTATTACATTGAACAGCGAGCCGGGAGTTGGGAGCGAATTTATATTAACCGTTCCGTTTGAAGCTAAGGCCGTGCCCGTTTCAGAGGAAGAATCAGTACCGACGGTAGAAAATTTCAACCCAACGAAAGCTAGCTTCCTAAAACCTGCTGCTCAATTAGCGCGTGATCCAAACAGGGAACCGTTGGTTATAATTGTGGAGGATGATAAGAACTTCGCTAACATTTTGCAGGATTACTCCCGCGATCATGGCTACAAATCAGTGATGGTAAACGAGGGTACCAACGCCGTAGAGATCATTAAAGAGCATATGCCTGATGCCGTAATATTGGATATTATGCTGCCGGGTAAAGATGGATGGCAAATATTAAAAGAGTTAAAAGCATCGCCCGAAACTATGCATATCCCGGTCCACTTAATGTCTGCTGGCGATACACCGGCAAACAGGGTTAGGCGCGAGGGGGCTATCAGTTTCCTTAAAAAACCGATTGATACAGGTGCATTGGATAAACTGTTTACAGATATTATGCAGCAAAACGGCGCCAAATTCAAGCAGATATTATTGGTAGAGGATCATAAGGCACAAAGTCAGGCATTGAAAGAAATGATGGAAAACCAGGGTATCACGGTTGATCAGGCTTTTGATGGTGAATCAGCATTCAGGATGTTACATGAGCGTGAATATCAATGCGTCATCTTGGATCTTAACCTGCCTGATATTTCAGGATTGGACTTGTTAGATAAGATCAAAGAAGTTGATGAATTTGCCGAATTACCGGTTATCGTAAACACCGCTATGGAACTGGATAAAATATCAGTAAACAGGCTGATGAAATATGCAAACGCCATGGTCGTTAAAACCAGCAAATCATCTGACAGGCTTATTGACGAGGTTAATCTGTTCCTGAATAAGATCAGCGAAGTAAACAAACGTCCGTCACCACTAACAGGTTCGGCAGAAAAAGCATTTAATAAAGGAAAGGATGCTATTAAAGGTAAAAAAGTACTGATTGTTGATGATGATATGCGTAATATCTTCGCTTTAAGCAGTGCCCTGCAAACCTATGACCTGATAGTTGAAATAGCCAACGACGGGGAAGAGGCAATAACCAAGCTTGAAGAAAACAGCGACATTGATATTGTGCTGATGGACATCATGATGCCTAAAATGGATGGTTACGAAGCAACTCGTTATATTCGTAAACAAAACAAATGGGCCAAGTTACCTGTAATAGCTTTAACCGCAAAAGCAATGAAGGATGACCGCGAAAAATGCATAGCGGCCGGCGCGAATGATTACATCACAAAACCGGTTGATATGGACAGGTTAATTGCATTGATGCAGTTGTGGTTGGGTAATTAATTATGTATACAGAACAGGAAATCATATCAGTACAGCAATTAGATGAATTAATAGATCTGATTAAGAAATTTCATGGTTTTGACTTTTCATCTTATTCTAAAGCCTCATTAAAGCGCAGAGTTTTGCGTATAATGCAGAATAAAAAGCAGTCTTTTTACGATTTGAAGCATGTACTGGTAAATAACCAGGCCTTTTTTCAGGAGTTTTTGGATGAGATTACCGTGAACGTTACAGAAATGTTTCGCGACCCGTCATTTTATAAAGCACTTAACAACCAGGTTATACCATACTTGTCTACGTATCAGCACATTAAGGCCTGGAGTGCAGGTTGTTCCTCGGGTGAGGAGGTGTATTCGTTAGCAATTTTACTGAATGAGGCCGGCTTAAGGAAAAAGTCGTTTATCTATGGTACCGATATTAATACCGAAATGCTCAAGGAAGCGCGGAAAGGTATTTACAGCCTCAAAAAAATAAAGAGCTATGCTGAGAATTACCAATTTTCGGGCTTAAAAGGCTCTTTAACTGATCATTTTACCATTATGTATGATGCCGCAACTGTACACAGTGAGTTAAAACATAATACGTTATTTTCTGTACATAACCTGGTATCTGATGCTATTTTTAATGAGTTTCAGATCATCAGCTGCCGAAATGTCTTCATCTATTTTGAAAGTGAGTTGCAGGAAAAAATATTGGAGTTATTTTACAACAGTTTAGCTCCATTAGGCTTTTTATGTATGGGCAGTAAAGAAACTATCCGCTCGGATAAATTTAAAAAGAAGTTTAAGGTAATCAACAGTAAAGAAAATATATATCAAAAAATTGTCTCTTGATAATAACATAATTACACGCTGGCAACGATCAGAAGTTTTATTGATCGGAGGTTCTGCCGGGTCATTTAAACTGATATTCACTATCGTTAAAAATTTCAGTGCTGACCTGGGTAAGGCAGTTATCATAATCATTCACCGGAAAAAAAATTTTTTCAGCGAAATAGAAAAACTGTTCGCTGAAAATTCTCGTATCTCACTAGGAGAAATTACAGACAAAGAGAAAGTAACAAAAAATACAATTTATATTGCTCCGGCTAATTACCATACACTTATCGAAAAGGATGGTAGTTTTGGGTTGGATGTCTCTGAAGCTATATGGTATTCAAAGCCATCAATTGATGTGACATTTGAAAGCGCTGCTGAGGCTTTTAAAGGCCGTTGTACTGTAATATTACTTTCAGGCGCAAATCAGGATGGCGCTGAAGGGATGTTAAAATTGCGCGATGCAGGCAGTTTAACTATAGTACAAGATCCGGACGATGCAGAAATGCCGCAAATGCCTCTATCGGCAATTGAAATTGATGCGGCAGAATACAAGTTAAGTTCAAATGAGATTTTTGAACTAATAAAAAATTAACACATCGACACACTTATACAATTTTAAATGACCCCGGTTAACATTCTTATTGTTGATGACAGAGAAGAAAATATTATTGCGCTGGAAGCGCTAATAAAACGTGATGACATTAAAATATTTTCTACCACTTCACCTAACGATGCCCTAAAAATTGCCTGGGAAAATAGTATTGCTATCGCTTTAGTTGATGTGCAGATGCCCGAAATAGATGGATTTGAGCTTGTTGATATGCTTAAATCAAATCCCCGGACTAAAGATATCTTTGTAATTTTTGTTACAGCCATTTCAAAAGAATCAAAATATGCAATCAGAGGATACGGCAGTGGTGCAGTGGATTATCTTTACAAACCACTCGACCCGTTTATCACCGCTGCGAAAGTAGATTCATTTATACAACTGGCGCGTTACCAGGCCGAAATTATTCGGAAAAATGAAGAGCTGGAGAATTATTCTATTGTTGTAAATAATTGTGCAGACGTAATTTGTGCAGTTGACGCCCAAACTTTAAGGGTAAAAACCATTAACCCAACCGTTGAGAAAATATTAGGTTATAAACCCGATGAAGTTGTAGGAAAAAATATTGTTGATTTTGCTATCGAAAAAGATCAGATAGAATTAAAAAATAAGCTTGGGGAAATTATTAAAGATAATGTTGGTTTTTCGGTGTTTGAATTCCAATTTCAAACGTTCGACAAGAGCATTATATGGGTTGAATGCCGGGCATCATACCATAACAAAACCATCTTTATCAATATCAGTAATATATCGCCTCAAAAAAGCTATTTGCAACAGCTGGTAAAATCAAAAGAGATTGCCGAACACGATAAAAAGGTTAAAGAAACATTCCTGGCAAATATGAGCCATGAACTTCGTACTCCGGTAAACGGTGTACTTGGTTTAACGCAATTGTTGCGTAAAACAACATTAACCGACCAGCAAACAGGCATATTAGAGCTATTAGAATCATCGTCACAGTCATTATTAGGTATAATTAATGATGTACTTGATATTTCAAAAATAGAAGCCGGAAAGTTTAATATTGTACGTTCAGTTAGTAATTTAAATGAAATAGTCAATTCTGTTTATAAATTGCTAAAATTTAAAGCTGATGAAAAACTTGTTGATCTGCTTTTAGAGGTAGACCCGGAAATACCTGAATATTTATTGATAGATTACCTGCGTTTAAACCAGATTTTAATGAATTTGCTTAGCAATGCAATTAAATTTACAGACAGGGGTTATGTTAAATTGAAAATAACGATCATTGATAAACAACAAGATAAGGTACAATTGAGATTTTCTGTAGAAGATACAGGCATAGGTATTGCAGCTAACAGTTTATCAAAAATCTTCGATTCGTTTGAACAAGCTGAGGACGATACTTCAAATAAATATGGTGGTACGGGCTTAGGGCTTACTATAGTTAAAAAACTTGCTGAATTAAAAGGTGGCGAACTCACTTTTAGCAGCCAGGTAGGTAAAGGGAGCGTATTCAATTTTACAAATTGGTATACAATAGCATCAAAACCAAAAGTTAAAGATGCTGATGTTGATAAACTTATGCCCTTTAACCAGGTTAATGTTTTGGTGGCTGAAGATAATATGGTTAATCAATTTATCTTATCAAAAATGTTAAAGGATTGGAAAGTTAATGTTGAGCTTGTTGATAATGGCCGTAAGGTTATTGAAAAACTGCATCATGATGATTTCGATATGATACTGATGGATACTCATATGCCTGAAATGAATGGTTATCAGACGGCGAAAACCATACGTATTGATTTTGATGAGCCCAAAAGAAGCATTCCAATTATTTCGCTATCGGCAGCGGCATTGGATCATGAAAAAAATGAAGCGATAGCTGCAGGTATGAATGATGTATTATCAAAACCATTTCAACCGTATGAGCTGCACGAAAAAATGCAAAAGCTTTTAAATCTCGGCGTTGAGTTGTAGCGAAAGGCAGGTAATTAACAGCTAATTGTTATCTTCGTGCCACAATGCTCAACCAAACGTGGAATTTGCTAAAAAAAGAAATACTGTTAGAATGGCGTTCAAAATATGCTTTTAACGGTGTTTTGCTTTATGTAGTATCTACAGTTTTTGTATGCTATATGTCATTCAGTTTGACGCCTGGTTTTAAAGACATGAAAGGCTATCCTATAGTTTGGAATATCATTTTCTGGATCATTATTCTTTTTGCGTCAGTAAATGCCATAGCCAAAAGTTTTATACAGGAAAACAAAGGGCGGCTGTTATATTATTATTCTATTGCAAGTCCACATGCTATAATTCTCTCTAAAACAATATATAATATCCTGCTAATGTCGCTTTTAAGCATATTGGCATTAATTGTTTATTTATTGTTTTTTCCTAACGATATTGGCGATCCGCTATACTATGTTATAGCTGTTTTATTAGGTAGCACAAGTTTTTCAACAGTTTTTACCATGATCTCCGCAATCGCATCAAAAGCCGGCAACAATGGCACTTTAATGGCAATATTGAGCTTCCCGGTTATTATTCCGGTAATCCTAATATTGATAAAAATAAGTAAAAGCGCTATAGATGGAATTAGCCGTAGTTTAATTTATAATAACATAGGTATTCTGTTTGCTATAAATGTTATTGTAGTCGTTACTTCATTATTGCTCTTTCCTTATTTATGGCGCGATTAGTTATCTGATAGATAAATTAACAGACCGTATTGAATATTGTATTTCATCCTGACGAATTCAATTTTTTAACATATTACTATTATCATCCGCAAATCATCAAATTAAGAATTCCGGTTTAGTCCATCCAAAATCCGAAATTTATTGTATCTTTGTCCGGCAAATAATAAAATATTTGCCATGCAATCAAACCCCTCCAAATTTGTTGCCGAAGGTTTAACCTACGATGATGTCCTGCTACTTCCTGCTTATTCTGAAGTGTTACCACGTGAGGTTGACACCAGTTCTTATTTAACAAAAAAAATAAAATTGAACGTTCCGCTGGTATCAGCGGCAATGGATACTGTTACCGAAGCTGCTTTGGCAATTGCTATGGCGCAAGCAGGTGGTTTAGGTATGCTGCATAAAAATATGAGCATCCAGCGCCAGGCCGATGAAGTCCGTAAAGTTAAACGCTCAGAAAGTGGTATGATCCAGGATCCGGTTACTTTACACGAAAACGCTTTGCTGGGTGATGCCTTTAAAATAATGAAGGAATACCGTATAGGTGGTATCCCCGTTATTGATGGCAGTGGAAAATTAAAAGGTATCCTCACCAACCGCGATCTCCGTTTCGAGAAAGATGCAACCAAGCCGGTAAGTGATATCATGACCAAAGATGGTCTGATCACTGCGCCTAAAGGTACCACCTTAGTTCAGGCTGAAGAGATCCTGCAAAATCATAAAATCGAGAAACTACCTGTTGTTGATGACAATGGTGTTTTGATAGGTTTGATCACTTTTAAGGATATCCAAAAATTCAGAAACTTCCCCAATGCCTGTAAAGACGAACACGGCCGCCTGCGAGTGGGTGCTGCTGTTGGTGTTACTGCTGATACCATGGAGAGGGTAGAAGCTTTATACAAGGCAGGTGTTGATGTTATAGCGATTGATACTGCTCATGGTCACTCTTTAGGGGTAATTAACAAATTAAAAGAAGTTAAAGCTGCATATCCTAATTTGCAGGTTATTGCAGGTAACGTTGCAACCGGAAATGCTGCCATTGCATTAGCTAATGCAGGCGCTGACGGGGTTAAGGTTGGTATAGGTCCGGGTTCAATTTGTACTACACGTATTATTGCAGGTGTGGGTGTACCACAATTGTATGCAGTTTACGAATGTGCTGAAGCCTTAAAAGGTACAGGTATACCTGTTATTGCTGATGGTGGTATAAAACATACTGGGGATATTGCCAAAGCAATCGCTGCCGGTGCTGGATCTATCATGGCAGGCTCATTGTTTGCAGGGGTTGAAGAATCACCGGGCGAAAGTATTATTTACGAAGGCCGCCGGTTTAAATCATACCGTGGTATGGGTTCTATCGAAGCGATGGAATCTGGTTCAAAAGACCGTTACTTTCAGGATGTTGAGGATGATATCAAGAAACTGGTTCCTGAAGGTATCGTGGGCCGTGTACCATACAAAGGCACTTTAGCCGAAGTTGTTTATCAATATGTTGGTGGTTTACGCGCGAGTATGGGCTACTGCGGTGCTAAGGATATCCCAACTTTACAAAACGCAAAATTTGTTCGCATCACCGCTTCAGGTATTCGTGAATCACATCCTCACGATATAACGATCACTAAAGAAGCTCCGAATTATACAAGGTAATTAGATTATTATACAAGCGTCATTGCAAGGAACGAAGCAATGTTAACATAAGCAAGTCCGCCCTGTAGCGTATAAAGATTGCTTCGTTCCTCGCAATGACTTTTTTGTTTGATATTACCTATTTCTCTTCGCAAACCATCGCTCCGGCTTTAGCCAGTTGAAAACGAGTGTTATCAGCAAAGCCACTAAACATCCCGCCACTACGCAAACCACCCGCTCCAAAGCAATATACCAATGCTTTGTTTGTTCTACCTGTAAGGTTACAATGATCAATCCTGCAAGCGCACTCCGTATAGTACTGCTTATTTTTAAACCGATCCCCAAAAAAATTGTGATGGTAATACCTATACATATCAATCCCAGTTCAGGTAATTGGATAGGGTAAATGCAAATACCAACCGCGCAACCCAATGTGTTTGCTTTGATCCGGTCATAAGCCTGGTTATTGGTACTATCAAGCGAGGTTGCCAATGCCACCGAAACCAGCGACCAGTAAAAGGGATATTGTGGAATGGCTTTGTATAAAACATAGCAGATAACAACACCTAACAGGCATTTTATTAGGTAAACTACATGTGAAAGGTATTCTGACTTATTGAGTTGAAAAATGCTCATAACTTAGCAAATCAACATTATATAAATTGAATAGTTTGGTTGATTCCGCTTGATTTATATTTAATCCAAATTTCTTTTTTAGGTTTTATTCCTATCTTGCTTCCAAATACTGGCCATCTAAAATTAAGCTTGAATGTCTCCCGCGGTACTGTTGTCATTTATTATCGGTTACTTCCTGGTGCTGCTGGTTATCTCGTATCTAACCTCGCGCAAATCATCGGATAACGATACTTTTTTTGTTGCTAACCGAAATTCAAAATGGTACCTGGTTGCCTTTGGGATGATTGGCACAGCGCTGAGCGGCGTTACGTTTATATCTGTTCCCGGTAAAGTAGGGGCGCCAACCGGCGATCAGTTTGAATACTTTCAGTTCGTATTAGGCAATGCAGCCGGGTTTATTATCATCGCTACTGTATTGTTGCCGCTTTATTATCGTTTACAGCTAACTTCTATTTATGGTTATATTGAAGGTGCTTTAGGTAAATGGAGTTATAAAACAGCCGCCGGGATCTTTCTGATCAGCCGGATTATAGGTTCGGCTTTCCGGCTGTATTTGGTGGTGATCGTTTTGCAGAAATTTATATTCGATAGCTATCATATCCCTTTTGCCGTTACCGGGATGATCTGCCTTTTGCTCATCTGGCTGTATACATTTAAGGGTGGATTAAAAACCATCATCATTACCGATAGCTTGCAAACCTTATTCCTTGTTTCCTCGGTTTTTCTATCGATCTATTTCATTTGCCGCAGCCTGAACTACAGTGTTTTTGAAGCTGCCGAGGTTATCAAAAATAGCAGCTATTCTAAAATATTCTTCTTCAATGATTTCCTCACCAGCAAATTCCATTTTGTTAAGGCATTTGTGGGCGGCTTATTTATAACCGTTGGTATGGTAGGCCTCGACCAGGACCTGATGCAGAAAAACCTCAGCCTAAAAAATATCCGCGAAGCGCAAAAAAATATGTTCAGCTTTACAGCCGTATTTGTGTTCATTAATATTTTCTTTTTAAGCGTTGGGGCGTTGCTTTACATCTACGCGGCACATAATGGCATTACGGTTGCCAAAACAGATTATCTATACCCTACAATCGCCCTTAAATATTTAGGTATAATTCCCGGGATGGTATTTATGCTGGGTTTAACGGCAGCTACATTCGCCACTACTGATTCCGCACTTACCGCATTAACAACCTCGTTTTGTGTTGATTTTTTAAATTTTAATAAAGGCGATGTTTCGCTAAATAGTAAAAGGAAGGTCAGCATACGGCATTTCGTGCATGTAGGTTTCTCGTTTGCTATGCTGTTAACCATTGTGATATTTAATTCCATTAACAATAAGGCAGTTGTAACGGCCATATTCCAGGTGGCTTCATATACTTATGGTCCGTTGCTTGGTTTATATAGCTTCGGGTTGATGCTAAAAAACAGGCAGGTTTATGATAAGTTAGTTCCTTTTATTTGTGTTATATCGCCTGCTGTCTGTTATTATTTAAGCTCTAATTCTGCAAGGTTATTCGGTTACACCTTTGATAATGAACTAATACTGGTTAATGGCCTCATCACCTTTTTAGGCTTGTTGATTTTCTCCTCGTCCAAAACAAAAAATGCACAAATCTGATTAATACCTTTTACTATATTATATTTTCTATGACTAATGATGATAAAATAAGACGCGCGTTTGAAAACAAGGACTGGCAGGAAATTAAGGTAACCGACTCCTGGCAGATATTTAAAATAATGGCCGAATTTGTTGACGGCTTTGATAAGCTGGCTAAAATAGGCCCTTGCGTTTCCATATTCGGATCGGCGCGTACCCGTATTGACAATAAGTACTATGGAATATCTGAAACTTGTGCCCGCTTACTTTCAGAGCGTGGTTATGGTGTAATATCCGGCGGTGGCCCCGGTATTATGGAGGCCGCCAATAAAGGTGCTTATGAAGCAGGAGGGAAGTCGGTAGGATTGAATATTGAACTGCCTTTTGAGCAATTTCACAATAAATACATCGATAGGGATAAGATCCTCGACTTTGATTACTTCTTTGTACGCAAAGTAATGTTCATGAAATACTCTCAAGGCTTTATTGTATTGCCCGGCGGCTTCGGCACTATGGATGAGGCCTTTGAGGCGATGACCTTGATTCAAACCGGTAAAATTGCCCGTTTCCCCATCGTATTTATTGGGGTAGATTATTGGGGCGGCTTGTTTGACTGGGTTAAAAAGAATATGCTGGAGCATGAACATAATATTGCACCTGATGATTTGAATTTGTATCGTTTGGTAGACACTGCCAAAGAAGCAACTGATCATATTTTTCGTTTTTATGATAAATATGTACTAAAACCTAACTTTTAACAGGTGCTGAAATAAGTGGTACAATACTTGGATTGTGAAGTTTATATAAAATTTATAAAAACAATCTAAATATAAATACCATGAGCACAAACAGCACTAAACCTGAAGAAAAGGGATTTTTTGAGAAGGTTAAAGAAACAATTGAAAGCCTTTGGGACGATACCAAAGAAAATGCAGAAGAATTAAAAGATAAAGCAGGCGATACTATCGACAGCGTTAAAAAATCGGTAGCAGGTAAAAAAGAAACAGTTGCTAAAAAAGCTACTGCTGCTAAAACTACTGTAGCGCACAAAGCATCTGCTGCTGCAACAAAAGCAAAAGAAGTTGCTGCTGATGTAAAAGCTAAAGCCGATACCAAAGCAAAAGAAATAACAGCTAAAGCAAAAACAGAAATTGCTGCTGCTAAAAAAGAAGCTGCTGATGTAAGAGCGAAAGCTTCAACAAAAGCAAAAGAAGTTACTGCTAAAGCTAAAAGTGAAACAGCACATGCTAAAAAAGCAGTAGCTGCAAAAACTACTACTGCTAAAAATGGTGAATCAACTGCAAAAAGGTCAGTAGCTGCAAGGGTCGGAGCCGCAAAAAGCACTGTTAAAAAAGCAGTAGCTGCTAAATAATAAATAAGCTTTTTAAACACTAAAAGCTTAGCATACAAAAAGGGCGATGAATTTTTCATCGCCCTTTTTGTATGGTTTTTTTATATTCAACAAAAAAGCCGACCAGAAAATTCCTGACCGGCTTTTTAAAGTAAATAATTTATGCCCTGCGAATTACGCCGAGAATTAATGCTATGATAGCGATTACCAATAATACGTGAATGATTCCGCCAGCTGAATAAGCAAAGAATCCGACAGCCCAGCATATTACCAGGATTACAGCGATGATGTACAATAGATTTGTCATGGTTGTTGTGTTTTAGTTTCATAGGTTTTATCCAAAACTATTCCATAATGGTGTAAACAGCCATATATACCTTATTTATAGCTATTTAATACTAATTTTTAAAAATTGCAAGGAAATTATACTGTCATAAAATAGTCATCCAATGTCGGGGATTTAGGGCATATTAATTTAAACGAATAATATTTAATTGAACGTAATTAGCCGATTACATACACCCTATATTTTAGTTTATTAACTTTGGGTGTAATACTTCATAATGGATATTAACAATCAATTACAGGCCATCCTTCCATCATCCCGAATAAAAACAAGGTTGATAGACCTGGTGTCCTATGCCGCCGATGCAGGATTTTACCGTTTAGTTCCTAAGGCAGTTGTGCAGCCACTTGATGAAGATGAGATTGTTGCGCTATTTAAATTCTCGGCAGAAAATAGCATTCCTTTAGTTTTCCGTACTGGTGGTACCAGCTTGTCGGGGCAATCTATTACCGATGGTATTTTGGTGGAACTGAGCCAGTTTTGGGATAAGGTAGTTATTGAAGACGACGGCGCTTTAGTCAGGGTGCAACCGGGCGTAACCGGCGCAATGGTAAATTCTTATCTGAGTAAATATAAAACTAAGATTGGCCCGGATCCGGCGAGTATGAATTCAGCAATGATGGGAGGGATATTATCCAATAACTCCAGCGGTATGTGCTGTGGTGTTAAATTAAATTCCTATCATACGGTAAAGCATATCAGGTTTATTTTGCCGGATGGTAAACGTTTTAATACTGAAGATACAAGTGACTATGACCGTTTCGTTGCAGAATGTGGCGGATTAAGTGAGGTGCTTTTGCAGGCAAGAAAAACCATCTTGATTAATCATGATCTTTACGATAAGATCCGAAGAAAATACCGCCAAAAAAATACAGTTGGCTATTCCCTAAACTCGTTGATAGATTTTGAGCATCCGCTCGATATCTTAGCCCATTTATTAATTGGTGCCGAGGGTACGCTTGCATTCATATCCGAAGCTATACTGAAAACCATCCCCGATCTTAAATACAAATCGACGGCGCTATTATACTTTCCTGATATTTATACTTCGTGCCAGGCGCTTGTGCCCTTGATTGATGCAGGGGCAAGGGCAGTGGAATTGATGGACAGGGCATCTTTAAAAGCGATTGAGGATATGCCCAACCTCCCAGCCATTATCAAACAGTTGCCTGAAAATGCAGCTGCTCTGTTGATCGAATTCCAGGAAGCAAGTTATGCTGAGTTGGAGGAAAAGGTAAATGCTTTTTTAGTAAAAGTATCAAACTTGTCATTGCTCCAGGCACCCACATTTACCAGCAACCCGGTTGAACAGGAGTACTTCTGGAAAGTGCGTAAGGGATTATTCCCGTCGGTAGGCGCAGTGCGTAAAAGCGGTTCAACGGTGATATTGGAAGACGTGGCCTTCTCGGTTGAGAAACTGGGCGATGCGATATTGGATTTACATAGTTTATTTAAAAAATATAAATATCATAATGCCATTGTCTTTGGGCATGCCAAGGATGGTAATATCCATTTTTTAATTACGCCATCGTTTAATGATGCTAGTGAAATTGATCGCTACGACCGGTTTATGAAGGAAATGGTTGATGTGGTGGTTAATAAATATGACGGTACACTAAAAGCCGAACATGGCACAGGCCGCAATATGGCGCCATTTGTGGAAACCGAATGGGGTGGGGAGTTGTACGAACTGATGAAACAAATTAAGCAGTCTGTTGACCCTAAATCGTTGCTTAATCCGGGTGTTATTATTAATGCCGATAAGGACGTCCACATTAAAAATATAAAACTGCTGCCGACAGTTGAGCATGAGGTTGATCAGTGTACCGAGTGCGGTTATTGCGAACACAAATGCCCGAGCCGTAATTTAACCACAACCCCACGCCGGAGAATTGTGATCAGGCGTGAGTTAAAAAAAATGGAGCAAAGTGGTGATAAGGATAACTATGCAACCTTGCTACATCAATATCAATACGATGGTTTGGATACCTGCGCGGTGGATGGCCTATGCGCCACCGCCTGCCCGGTAGATATCAATACCGGCGACCTGGTTAAAAGGTTACGACGAGAAAATCATTCGGCTTTTGCTAATAAGGTGGCATTGACTGTAGCAAAAAACTTTGGTTTTGCTGTGTTGATGGCGAGATTTGGATTGAAGGCGGGGAATATTGTCAATAATATCTTCGGTAAAAAAAGCATGACCAAACTTACAGCTGGTTTAAAAAGGATTGTGCCAGCCATGCCTTTATGGTCAGAGCAAATTGCCTATCCGCCGAACCTGGCAGTGTTAAAAAGTAAAAGATTTAACTCTGACTCGACAGATAGGGTGCTTTACTTCCCAAGCTGTATATCCCTAATGATGGGAAGCGGGGAGGATGGTAAAAAGAACATAATGGAGACTTTTATCAGCATATCACAAAAAGCAGGTATTGCGGTTGAGGTTTTGAATGATAGTTCAGGTTTATGCTGCAGCCAGATATTTTCATCTAAAGGATACAAGGATGCTTACACTTTTAAAGCCAATGAAATAATTGAAAAGTTATGGCTCAATAGCCGCGAGGGAAAAGTAAAAATCGTGGTTGATGTAAGTTCATGCGCATATTCCCTTAAAAATTTACGGCCGCTGCTTTCAGCAGATAAACAGTTAAAATATGATGCACTGAGAATTTTGGACAGCGTTGATTATATGCATGATATGGTTATGCCATTGTTAAGTATTACAGTTAAAAAAGGAAATATCGTATTGCACCCGGTTTGCTCTTTACAAAAAATGCATACACAGGATAAGTTTGTAAATCTTGCCCGCAATTTTGCAGAGCATGTGACGGTTCCGCTGCATGCGGGATGTTGTGGGATGGCCGGTGATAGGGGCTTTCTGTTTCCGGAACTTACAGAGTCGGCCACAATGCCGGAGGCGTTGGAAGTTAACCAGCATAAATACGATGGTTATTATTCATCAACCAAAACCTGTGAAATGGCCATGAGCCAGGCGGTTAACCAAAATTATGAGTCGATTTTGTATTTGGTGGATGATGCGATCTAATTATGTAATGCTACTTGTATATATCCTTTAATAGCATTACATTTGCACCCACAATTAACAGAATTATTAATCGCTTTAGTATTATTCACGTAATGTATTTAAGTAAAGAATGGAAATCAGAGATTTTCGAAAAACACGGTAAATCAGCTACCGACTCAGGTTCAACCGAAGCACAGGTTGCTTTATTTACCAACCGTATCGCTCACTTAACCGGGCACTTAAAAAAGAACAAACACGATTTTTCAACCCAATTGTCTCTTCAAAAATTGGTAGGTAAACGCCGCGGGCTGCTTGCTTACTTATACAAAAAAGATATAAACAGGTACCGTGCTATCATCAAGGCCTTAGCGCTTAGGGATATCATTAAGTAATATCTGAAAGTTTTTAATAAAAAGCCGTCTCAAAACAAAGGAGATGGCTTTTTTACTTTACCCGCCATATTTTACCCCTAATAAACCAAGCGCCGCAAATAATTTTCTTCATGCGTCAACAGGTGCAATTATCAACTGAAAAACAATATATTTACACACAAAATAAAACCGGTGCGCCCTAAAGATGAAAGCGCATCACAACACAAAAAAGATGAATGTAATTAAAAAAGTAATCGATTTAGGTGACGGCCGCACCATCGAGATCGAAACAGGAAAACTGGCCAAACAAGCTGATGGATCAGTAGTAATTAAAATGGGTGATACCATGTTATTGGCTACCGTGGTTTCATCGCCAGATGCAAAAGAAGGCGTGGATTTTTTACCGCTTTCTGTTGATTATCAAGAAAAATACGCTGCCACTGGTCGTATACCCGGTGGTTTTTTACGTCGTGAGGCCCGTTTATCAGACTATGAGGTTTTGATCTCCCGTTTGGTTGACCGCGCATTGCGCCCAATGTTCCCTGAAGATTATCATGCTGACACACAAGTGATGATAACTTTGATCTCTGCTGATAAAGATATTATGCCCGATTGTTTAGCTGGTTTAGCGGCATCAGCGGCATTATCAGTTTCTGATATCCCTTTCAATGGCCCTATATCTGAGGTTCGTGTTGCTAAAGTTGACGGTAAATTAGTTATCAATCCAACTTTAACGCAATTACAAAATGCAACTTTAGAGTTTATTGTTGCCGGTAGCGAACACGACATTAACATGGTTGAAGGCGAAAGTGCTGAAATTCAGGAAGCTGAATTGGTTGAGGCTATCAAATTCGCACACGAAGCCATTAAAGTACAATGTTTTATCCAAAAACAATTAACTATTGAAGTTGGAAAAACAGAAAAACGTGTTTATAGCCACGAGCACAGCAATGATGAGTTAGAGAAAGCTATCTACGCTGCTACTTATGATAAAGTTTACGCTATCGCTGCTGAAGCTTCAGGTAAAGACGAGCGTGGCGCTAAATTTAAAGCCGTACGCGACGAATACATTGCTACTTTAGGCGAGATCGATGAGATCACCAAATCATTAGCAAAAAAATATTTCCATGATGTAGAGTATGATGCTATCCGTAACCTGGTATTAGATGAAGGCAAACGTTTAGACGGCCGTACAACTACCCAGATCCGCCCGATATGGAGCGAAGTTGGTTATTTGCCATCTGCACACGGTTCAGCAATATTTACCCGTGGCGAAACACAAGCATTAACCACAGTTACTTTAGGTGCTAAGGATGACGAACAAATGATTGATGGAGCCTTCATTAATGGCTATCAAAAATTCTTGTTACACTATAACTTCCCAGGTTTCTCAACAGGTGAGGTTCGCCCTAACAGGGGAGCAGGCCGTCGTGAGATTGGCCACGGTAACCTGGCTATGCGTTCATTAAAACGTGTATTGCCTGCTGAGGATGCAAACCCATACACTATCCGTATCGTATCTGATATCTTAGAATCTAACGGTTCATCATCAATGGCTACGGTTTGTGCCGGTACATTGGCGTTGATGGATGCAGGTATCAAAATTACCAACCCGGTATCAGGTATAGCCATGGGATTGATCACTAACGAAATGGGTACTAAATATGCTATCCTTTCTGATATTTTGGGTGATGAAGATCACTTGGGTGATATGGACTTTAAAGTAACAGGTACTAAAAATGGTATCGTTGCTGTTCAAATGGACTTGAAGATCAATGGTTTATCATACGAAGTATTAACAAACGCTTTAAACCAGGCTAAAGAAGGACGTTTACACATTCTTAGTGAAATGGCTAAAACGCTTACTGCACCACGCGAAGATTACAAACCACATGCACCTCGTATCATTACTATCCGTATTGATAAAGAGTACATTGGCGCGGTAATCGGCCCGGGAGGAAAGATTATCCAGGAAATGCAACGCGAAACTGGTGCTACAATCTCTATCGAGGAAGTTGGCAACCAGGGTGTAGTTCAAATATTTGCTGATAACAAAGAGGCAATTGATAAAGCAGTATCACGTATCAAAGCTATCGCTTCAAAACCTGAAGTTGGCGAAATTTACGAAGGTAAAGTGAAATCAATTATGCCATTTGGTGCATTTGTTGAAATTATGCCGGGCAAAGATGGTTTATTGCATATCTCTGAAATTGATCACCGTCGTATCGAAACTATGGATGGAATATTCCAGATTGGCGATGAGGTTCGTGTTAAATTGCTTGATGTAGATAAGCAAGGTAAATTAAAGCTTTCACGCAAAGCTTTATTGCCAAAGCCAGAAGCTGCAAACCAGTGATTTTAATTACTTATAATTATAAAGCCCTCCAAAAGAGGGCTTTACTTATGAATAGAAGTTTTTTTTGGGATTTTTAAAACAATTAGCTCTTTTTTTAATTTAAAATAGTTATAGGGGTTAAATCCTTTAATTAAAAGCCGGTTCTGTATTGAATAATGACATCTACTACTAATGATCCTTTAGATTTTCTCAATAGTAATTCGGGCGGGATACAGTCGGGTTCACAAACCGACCTTATTCAGCACCTGTTATATGAGATCATCAGGGTTAAAGATCTGATAAAATACTATGATTCTATCCCCAATGGGGGCGGGCACCTTGGCTCTTCTATTTTGAACGAGCTGGTAGCCGAGGCATACAATTCATTAGTAAATTACGATGTTGTGCTGATGAAGAAATATTACGATCTGTTGTTGAATTGTGATTAAGAATAGAGATTTGGTAGGAATAAGCCAAACAGAAACCTAACTTTGAATATCGATATAACATCAATAATTAATTAATCTCCAATCTCCTGTTTCTAATCACTAACTATGGATCACTTAGTAGCCCCTTCAATTTTATCAGCTGATTTTGCTAACCTGCAGCGCGATGTTGAAATGCTTAACAGCAGCGAAGGCGATTGGATGCACGTGGATGTAATGGATGGCCGTTTTGTACCTAATATATCTTTTGGATTCCCGGTTTTAAAAGCGGTAAAAAAATACGCCAAAAAGTTTTTGGATGTGCATTTAATGATCGTAGAACCTGATAGGTACATCAAAGAATTCGCAGAAGCCGGTGCCGATAGTATTACGGTTCATTTTGAGGCTTGTCCTAACCTGCATCGTACAATTCAAGCTATAAAGGAAGCCGGTTGTAAGGCCTCTGTCGCTGTAAATCCACATACAACGGTAGCATCCCTTGAAGATATTATTTTAGACCTGGATATGGTACTCATTATGTCGGTCAATCCTGGTTTTGGCGGGCAAAAATTCATCCAGAATACTTATAAAAAATTGGGTGATATCAAGGCTTTAAAACGCCGCTATAACACCGAATTATTAATTGAAGTTGACGGTGGGGTTGATGTTAATAACGCCGCTAAGCTTGTTGAAGCCGGCGCTAATGTATTAGTTGCGGGTAGTTCGGTATTCTCTAATCCGGATCCACTTGCAGCAATTGCCGCTTTAAAGCAAGCTTAATTAATTTAGCTGACCAAATCATTTTATTTTGCAATATAAACCCTACTATAATTATAGGGTATTGTAATTCTTTTGAAAAAAAAGCAAATAATCATTAGATATTTTGTCAAATTAATTAACTTCGGCGCGGCTAAGTAGTAAATTAACAATTAGGTATTTAGCTATAAATCTAATAATCATGAAACATAATTTTGGTGCCGGACCAGGCATTTTACCTCACGAGGTCTTAAAACAGGCAGCTGCCGGTGTAATCGATTTTAAAGGAACAGGCTTATCCATTCTGGAAATTTCGCATCGTGCTCCTGAGTTTGAGGCGGTTTTAAACGAGGCTGTAAAACTGGTAAAGGAACTTTTCGAAGTACCCGAAGGATACTCAGTTTTATTTTTACAAGGCGGCGCAAGCATGCAATTTGCTATGGCTCCTTATAACCTGTTACCTGATGGTGGCAAAGCTGCTTATGTAGAGTCAGGGGTATGGGCGAACAAAGCTTTAAAAGAGGCAAAATATTTTGGCGAGGTAGAAGTTGTGGCTTCATCTAAAGAGAGCAATTTTACTTACATCCCTAAGGATTATACCATTCCTGCGGATGCTGCTTATTTCCACCTCACGTCAAACAATACTATCTACGGCACGCAAATGCACACGTTCCCAAAATCACCTATACCGGTGGTTTGTGATATGTCATCGGATATATTCAGCCGCAAGGTAAACGTTGCTGATTTTGGATTGATCTACGCAGGAGCTCAAAAAAATATGGGCCCTGCCGGTGTTACTTTGGTTATTATTAAAAATGATATTTTAGGAAAAACAGGCCGTAAAATTCCTGCTATGCTTAACTATCAATCACAAATAGAGGGCGGTTCAATGTACAATACGCCGCCGGTATTCGCGATCTACGTTTCAATGCTAACGCTAAACTGGTTAAAATCAAAAGGCGGTGTTGAAGCTATCGAGAAGGAAAACAAAGCAAAATCAACTGTTTTATATGAAGAGATCGAGCGTAACCCGATCTTCAAACCGGTTTGCGCTACCGAAGACCGTTCAGACATGAACGTAACTTTCGTAGTAAACAACCCGGAGCATGAAAAACCGTTCCTTAAATTATGCGACGAAAAAGGTATAGTTGGCATTAAAGGCCACAGAAGTGTAGGCGGTTTCCGTGCATCTATATACAATGCATTGCCAATCACCAGCGTTTACGTGCTGATTGACGCCATGAGAGAATTTGCAGAAAAAAATAAGTAATCCGGTAAATTGTCATTGGTCATTAGTCATGTTTTGGCAATGATCCATGACAATTGACTAATGAAATAAATAAGATGATCAAAATATTAGCTAACGATGGTATCGATCCGGTAGGTAAAAAAATGCTGGAAGATGCCGGTTTTGAAGTAGATACCAATAACATTCCCCAGGAAGAGCTTCTTGAAAAATTAAAAAACTACGATGCGATCACCGTACGTAGTGCTACTAAAGTTCGCAAGGCTTTAATAGATGCCACACCAAACCTTAAACTGATTGGCCGTGGTGGTGTAGGTGTTGACAATATTGATGTTGACTATGCCAAAGAAAAAGGTATAGGCGTATATAATACGCCTGCTTCATCTTCATTATCAGTTGCTGAATTGGTGTTCGCGCAATTATTCGGCGGTGTTCGCTTTTTGGCAGACAGTAACCGCAAAATGCCGGTAGAAGGTGCAACAAAATTCAACGATCTGAAAAAAGCTTATGCTAAAGGTGTTGAGCTTCGCGGTAAAACTTTAGGTATTGTAGGCTTTGGCCGTATCGGTCGCGAAGTAGCTAAGATCGCTGTCGGTGTTGGTATGGATGTATTGGCTTATGATCTATACCCTTTCAAACCTGAATTGGAACTGGTTTTAGGCGGAGGCATCAAAGTAAACGCATCAGTTAAAACAGCAACGTTAGAAGAGATCATCAAAACAGCTGATTTCATCACCCTGCACACGCCATTTGTAGACAAAGCCCTTATAGGTGCCGCGGAATTAGCGCAAATGAAAAAAGGCGTAGGCCTTGTTAACGCTTCACGCGGTGGATTGATTGACGAATTGGCTTTGGTTGATGCTTTGAACAGCGGCCAGGTTTCTTTTGCGGCACTGGATGTTTACGATAACGAACCAACCCCCCGCGAAGAGATCCTTAAAAATCCCAAAATTTCCCTTACACCGCATATTGGCGCTGCAACTAACGAAGCACAGGAAAGAATAGGTGTAGAACTTGCCAATTTAATTATTGAGCATTTTAAGAAATAAGTTATTACATTAGCATATAAACAAAAAAGGAGCTTTATGCTCCTTTTTTTGTTTATATAATATTCGATTAATCTATTTATAGTGAATGAAGATCTTTAAGTTATTTGCCGGCATTTTATTATTTGCAATTTCATTTAACGCAGCCGCGCAGCAAGATAAATTGTTGTACGATACTACAGCAAAACCACAATTAATTTCGCGTCAATTTACTTTTACTGAAGGTGCATCGGTAGATAAAAAGGGAAATGTATTTTTTACCGATCAACCCGATAATAAAATATGGGAATACGATATAAATGGTAAGCTTTCGATTTTTTTAGATAGCGCGGGCAGGTCAAATGGTATGTATTTCGATCACCAGGGTAACCTGGTTACTTGTGCCGATGAACACGACCAGCTATGGAGTATCAGCCCACAAAAAAAAATAAATGTGTTGCTTACAAATGTTAGAGGGCATTTGATGAACGGGCCTAACGATATTTGGATAGACGCCAAAGGCGGCATTTATATGACAGATCCGTATTACCAGCGCGATTACTGGGAAAGGGTTAAACCTGACCTTGATGGCGAAAAGGTTTATTATCTACCTAAAAATAGTGGACAGCCGATAGTTGTCGACAGCACAATAAAAAAGCCTAATGGAATTGTTGGTACACCTAATGGCAAATATTTATATGTTGCCGACATAGGCGCTAATAAAACTTATAAATATACCATTAACAAAAACGGGACTTTGAGTGACCGGCAATTGATAATTCAACAAGGAGCTGACGGAATAACACTTGATGAAAGGGGCAATATTTATTTATGCGGAAATGGCGTTACCATTTATGACCCTAAAGGGAAAAAGATAGCGCACATTATTATTAATGAACCATGGACAGCTAACTTATGTTTTGGTGGTAAATACAAGGATATATTGTTTATAACTGCATCAAAGGCATTATACGCTCTTAAAATGAACATAAAAGGAGTGGAGTAATTAGTTTAGTGCAGGCAATTTTATAGTAAAGGTTGAACCTTGATTTTCAATGCTCTTCACTTCAATTTTGCCTTTATGGCGTTCAACTATTTGTTTCACAATACTTAAACCAAGCCCGGTTGATTGTTCGCCGTGTAAACCTGTTCGCCCGGCCTTTGAAAACCTTTCGAATAAATGTGGCAACATATCTTTAGGTATGCCAAGTCCATGATCTTTCACCTCAATAATGGCCACCTTATTTTCCTTGTCAAGCTGTATCTCAACCTTATCGTTTTCTTTTGAAAATTTAAGCGCATTGCTAATAAGGTTATCCATTACTCTGTGGAATTTTTCCTTGTTTATATCAACGTACAGGGGAATGTAAGTGCTGTTAAAAGTAATTACATTCCGGGTTTCATTATGGATTTTCCAGCTGTCAATAATTTTTCTTATAAATAAGTTCAAATCAACCTGCGTGGTTTCTACAATACTTTGATCATCGTTCCTGGCAGCTTCAAGCAGGTCAAGAATTATCCCGCGGGCTTTAACGCATGATTCTTTTATAATATTGATATTTTCACGCGTTTCCGCATCAACTTCCTCCATTTCCATTATCATAGCTGTTGATTCAACCGCGGCTAATGGATTTCGCAAATCGTGTGCTACCATACCTAATACCTGATTCTTAAATACGGCTGCATTCTCTATTTCATTATTTTTCTCACTGATCTCAATTACCTGTTTATAATAATTGGCTTTGTAAGAATAAAAGTATCGGGAGGTTAAATAAAACCCACACAATAATATGATGGAAATCAGTTCATTATAAACAATCTCCGTTGGGCTTACTTGCGCATATATTAGCATAGCTGTAAATACAAACCCTATTGCAATAATCAACAGGATAGTTTCATAAAGCTCGAACACAAATACGGCACTTACAATTACCAATGGTACCATATATAAAGTAAGTGCATTGCTTGGATCGGAAGTAGTGATAAAACTTGAAATGATACCGCAACAAATAAGGTATAAATAAAACAGAAACACGAAAATACCTATTATTGCCAATGCCTTACGATTCTTTTTATAGTAAACTATCAACAGGTAGCTACCTATAAAAAACAGTGGGGTTACGATAATGTATATCCAGTTGGTAAAATTAAATTCCGGGAAATTTTGAGCCTTGGTAAGGCTTTCCGGAAAAATAAGATACAGCGTACGGATAATTAAATTCAGAACCCAGAAAATAGCGCTGCAGGTACGTACCGCTATTAAATTTTGCAGTGTGTAGTTATTTCTATATGCAACTGCATACTTATTCGGGATCTTTTTTAAAGAAGGGGTATCCAATTTTGTAGCTGTAAAATTTATTCAAAAATAATGAATTTATAATATAAAATCATTGCAGAAGTCCTTTCCCAATTGTGTCTCACTAAAACTTTCCAATCCGGATATTTGTTGTTTGATCAACGAATATGATAATTTCTATTGCCAAAAGGGCATGAGGTTTTGTTTTTAGATGACAATTTTTCATAAACTAACAGATGGTCGACTTTTTGAATAGTATTAATCACTATGAACTTTAACAACTTTACCATAAAAGCGCAGGAAGCTGTACAAAAAGCTTCCGAAATAACCAGCGGCAATCAACAACAGGCAATTGAACCTGCCCACTTACTGAAAGGCTTATTGCTGGTTGATGAAAATGTTATTTCGTACTTACTGAAAAAGCTTAACGTTAACCTTAACAGGCTAAATGAAATATTAGATCAGCAAATTGCTTCATACCCGAAAGTTAGCGGTAGCAATGTTTATTTGTCATCTGCATCAAATACTGCTTTACAAAAAGCGCAATCGTATTTGAAAGAGTTTAAGGACGACTTTGTATCTGTAGAACATATCTTATTAGGGATTTTAGCCGCAGGCGATGCAACAAGCAGCGTACTAAAGGATTTCGGCGTTAACGAAAAAAATCTTAAAAAAGCCATCGTAAGTTTGCGTGGTGATAACAAGGTGACCGATCAAAATGCAGAAGCAACGTATAATGCTTTAAATAAATATGCCCGCAATCTGAATGAATATGCAGGTTCAGGTAAACTCGACCCTGTTATTGGCCGTGATGAAGAAATTCGCCGCGTGATCCAGATCTTATCCCGCAGGACAAAAAATAACCCAATTTTAGTTGGTGAACCGGGAGTGGGTAAAACTGCCATTGCCGAAGGCATTGCCTTTAGGATAATTAAAGGTGATGTGCCGGAAAGTCTCAAATCAAAGACTGTCTACTCGTTAGATATGGGCGCTCTAATCGCAGGTGCCAAGTATAAAGGCGAATTTGAAGAACGTTTAAAGTCAGTCATCAAAGAAGTTATCCAGGCCGATGGTGAGATCGTATTGTTTATTGATGAGATACATACACTCGTTGGTGCAGGTGGTGGCGAAGGCGCTATGGATGCTGCCAATATATTAAAGCCCGCGTTGGCCCGTGGTGAATTAAGGGCGATTGGTGCAACGACGTTAAACGAATATCAAAAATACTTTGAAAAAGATAAAGCTTTGGAACGCCGTTTCCAGATGGTGCTGGTGGATGAACCGGACACCCAGGATGCGATCTCCATCCTTCGCGGATTGAAGGAACGCTACGAGGCGCACCATAAGGTACGGATAAAAGACGAAGCTATTATTGCCGCTGTTGAAATGTCACAACGTTATATTGCCGACCGGTTTTTACCGGATAAAGCCATCGATTTAATGGACGAAGCTGCATCCAAACTGCGTTTGGAAATGGATTCAGTACCCGAAGCTGTAGATGAATTGGAGCGTAAGATCATGCAGTTGGAGATTGAGCGCGAAGCCATCAAACGTGAAAAGGATACACAAAAAGTATCAGCATTAAGTGAGGAAATAGCTAATCTATCTGCCGAGCGTGATTCATTACGGGCAAAATGGCAGGGAGAAAAAGACCTGGTAGATGGCATTAACCTAAAAGTTGAGCAGATTGAAAACTATAAACTGGAAGCTGAACAAGCTGAAAGGGCAGGCGATTATGGTAAAGTAGCTGAATTACGCTACGGAACTATAATTGAAGCGCAGGCAGAAGTTGAAAAACTGAAAGCGGCTTTATTAGAAAATCAGTCTGAAAGCCGGATGCTTAAGGAAGAAGTTACGGCCGATGATATTGCAGGTGTGGTTTCACGCTGGACAGGTATCCCGGTTAGTAAAATGATCCAAAGTGAACGTGAAAAATTATTAAACCTGGAAGACGAGCTGCACAAACGGGTAGCAGGGCAAGAGGAAGCTATAGAGGCGATAAGTGATGCTATCCGCCGCAGCCGTGCCGGGTTACAGGATAAAAAGAAGCCTATAGGTTCATTCATATTTTTAGGAACCACAGGCGTTGGTAAAACCGAACTTGCTAAAGCCCTTGCTGATTATTTATTTAATGATGAGCAAGCCATGGTGAGGATAGATATGAGCGAATACCAGGAACGCCATGCGGTATCAAGATTGATAGGAGCGCCTCCGGGTTACGTGGGTTATGATGAAGGCGGGCAATTAACAGAAGCTGTTCGTCGCAGGCCTTATAGTGTGATCTTATTGGACGAGATCGAAAAGGCACATCCTGATGTATTCAATATTCTTTTACAGGTTTTGGACGATGGAAGACTAACAGACAACAAAGGACGATTGGTGAATTTCAAGAACACGATTATCATCATGACCTCTAATATCGGGTCAAATATCATCCAAGAAAACTTCCAGAATTTGGAAGATGACAACCGTGATAACATTCTCGCCAAAACAAAGAATGAAATATTTGATCTGTTGAGGAAAACTATCCGTCCGGAGTTTTTGAACAGGATAGATGAGATCATTATGTTTACACCACTTACCCGTAACGAGATCGGTGAAATAGTTAAACTACAATTCAGGCACGTACAAGCAACGCTTGCAGATATGGGTGTAACGCTTGATGCAACAGAAGAAGCTTTAGATTGGCTGGCGCAACTGGGTTATGATCCGCAGTTTGGCGCAAGGCCATTGAAAAGGGTTATTCAAAAACGGATATTGAATGAACTGTCAAAACAAATCCTTTCCGGAAAGGTTGATCGCGACAGCAAGATAAAATTGGATGTATTTGATAACAACTTTGTTTTTCTGAATACGCAAGAAACAGCCGAAATTTAATAGAGTTAAATCCATCATGTATAAAAAGAGCTTCCCTTGGGAAGCTCTTTTGTTTAGTAATAATGTTGTTTCTCTGCAGAACAGAAAATTTATTGTTTTTTGTCTTCAGATTTAGCAGGCGCTTTTGAGTTATATGTTTTAGCCGGTTGTGAAGGTTTTTTGCCATAAGTATTTACACCTTGTTGCCTGTTATTTGGTGAATATTGCTGATTATTTACACTAGGTGTTCTGTTACCCATAGGATTTACCGGTACTTTTGGCACATTGTTATTAGCATTACCGTTGGTATAATTACTGTTCGGCCCTTTTTGTAAGGTTGTGTTATTATTACCACCAGCAGGCTTTGCGGTATTATTTGCACCGCCTTGTACATTTGCATTATTATTCATACCACCAGGTCGGGCATTATTGTTATTATTGCCTCTTAGGATGTTGTTGTTATCACTAACCGGTCTTGACGGTGTAAAGGCTTTTGGATTTTGCCTGTTATCAACAATGTGATTTTGAGTGGAAACTTGCAACTCCTTTGGAGTTGGGCGTGCATTTACACCACCCGGTCCGTTAAAGCTAACTCGTGCTGGCGGGTGTGTTTCTACCACGGTGCGGTCTACATAAGTATTATGCACAACATTTACGTTTACGCGTACTACAGCTGTGTTATATCTAAAGTGCCCGCCATACCAGTTCCCTCCATAATAACCGTGTCCGCCATAACCATAGCCGTAAGATATTCCACCATAATAGCCAACTTCGGCTCCCCAATAACCGTGGTGAAATAAATAAATCCCGTTTTCATAACCCCAGTAAGGAGGGGTCCACAATAAACCTGTTTGTGGTGGAGCTACCCAGGTTCCGTGTACCCAATAGTAACCACCAGCCGGGTTAAAGGCCCAATATCCCGGCTGCCAAAGGTAACCGTCTACCGGGCATTCCGGTTGATCGTCAGTTTGCAAAACAGGTGGCGCGTTATCTGCCTGAACCGATTGATCGGCGTCAGCTTGCTGATCGTTGTTAGCAGTTTGTCCTATTCCGGCAGGAACCGGTGGGCCTGATGGCGCTTGCTCGTTAAACTTACTAAAGGCAAGGCAATTGTTCAGGTTTGTAACATTGTATCCCTGTATTAATTCAGGCTCCCAGTTTTGAGCATCTTTATTAAAATAATATAAGGTATTCTGATCAACATTATAAGAGAATGTATACACATTTACGGTTTGCCCAAAGATTTTGGTATCGAGTGTAAGCTGATAGGCATTACCGGCAGATGGATCCATTTGTGTAATGGTCAACGTTTTGTGGCCTGGCGCCATAGATACCTTTGCATGCGTGGTATTGCTAACCAGGTCAACAAAAGCATCTTTAAATAAAACGGCTGCATCGCCTTGCGCCAAAACTTCCTGGCCGCTTTGTGGGTCTACAATATAAATAATTGCCGCGGGGTGTGTATCAGCAACCTGACCTTGGGCATGGCATAAACCACAGGTAATAGCCAAAAATAAAATAATAAGGTTAAGGGATTTCATTTTTTAATTAGAGGGAAAGGGTAAAGTTTAATCAAGTTTAATATAAAATGATAAATATAGTCCATTTATTAAGAAAAGAATTGGTATTAATCATATTAAATTTTGGTGGCTTGATATTTGTCATAATCTAAAAACAAACCTATAATGAATAGGTTGTTATAATAATCAACTAAAAAATCCAGTCATGACAACATATAACAATTTAGTAGAAGCTACTAACGATTTAATGAAACGTGGTTACACCGAAAATTTGAGCCTTGAAGGTGAGACCATTGATGATAAAGAAAAACATATTAAAATGACGGCTGATGACTTCGTAATAGATGAATTCTATCGCTTCGAGGGTCAAACCAATCCGTCTGACATGTCGATTGTTTACGCAGTAACGTCAGATAAATATAATTTGAAAGGCGTACTGATCAACGCTTTTGGTGCTTATGCTAATACCAGCTCATCTGCTATACAGGCAAAACTGAACCACGAACAGGTTAGCGATCATTTACACCGTGAGGATAAGCCTACGGCCGACAGCGAAATTGGAAGTGTAGGTACCAATAACCCGGATAACAGCAGCAGCGCAAGTTAAGTCGCTTTAAGGGCGATGAATAATTTCCGGCCGAACGATTGTATGGCCGCAGAACCGTTATTCAAGAGGAAATAGAGTTGATTGATAAGCTCTTCAGCAATCCATGGGTAACTGTAACTTAAATTAAAAAGGGCTTCGGCAGCAAATACTTTAACTGCAATTAAAACCTTAGGGTCGATCATCCAATCAAAGCACTGTTCAACAACTGGTTCTAAATCTAGATATTCAAGTCGATCTTTTATTGAATAGTGAGCATTGTGTGAAGTAAGATGCATGATGATCTTAGCATAATGCCTTTGGCAGCCTGGGTGTTTTATAATCTTAATTTTATCAACCAGGTAATCAATTTCAGGCAAATAAATTACTGGATTGATTAATAATAGATTCTCAAGTAACCATGCTGACCTGAATGCTAATATTTTATCAGTATTAAAAAGTGAGATCGATCAAATCCTGCAATGCAAAATCTTGTTTATTTTATAACTGTAGCTTATTAACCTTTATTTTACCAACCGTATTGGTCAGTTGTAATATTAGCTCAGCCTGCGTCATTAATATGCAAAATAACAAGTTAATTTTTAGCTTACAAATCAAAAAATTTATATCCTTACGTCAAAAATTATACATTTGTCCACCCGTTTTTAAACGGAATATTACTACATGGTTAAATTTGATCGTTTCACACTTTATAACGGCCTTCGTGTAATAGTTCACGAAGACCATACAACACCAATGGCTGTGCTAAACATTTTATATGATGTTGGCGCCCGCGATGAAGACCCTGAACAAACCGGCTTTGCGCATTTATTTGAACACCTGATGTTTGGCGGCTCGGTAAATATCCCAAGCTATGATGAACCTTTGCAAAGGGTTGGTGGTGAAAATAATGCCTTTACAAGTAATGATATTACGAATTACTATATAACCTTGCCATCTGCTAATTTAGAAACCGCATTTTGGCTGGAAAGCGACCGCATGCTAAGCCTTGCATTCAGTAAAAAAAGCCTTGAAGTACAACGAAATGTGGTAATTGAGGAGTTTAAGCAGCGCTACCTTAATCAACCTTATGGCGATGTGTGGTTAAAATTACGCCCGCTGGTTTACAAAAAGCACCCATATCGCTGGGCTACTATCGGTAAAGAAATTAAGCATATAGAAGACGCTAAAATAGAGGATGTTAAGGCCTTCTTTAAAAAACATTATAACCCGCAAAATGCCATTATGGTTGTTGGGGGCGATGTTACTTTAGCGCAGGTAAAAGCATTATCCGAAAAATGGTTTGGATTGATACCCGCAGGTAAAAAATATCATCGTGATCTTCCAAAAGAAGATCCTCAACACGAGGAACGACGCGAAACCGTTACCGCTAAAGTTCCGCTGAATGATGTATACATCGCATTCCAGATGGAAGGCAGGATGCATAAAAGTTACTATGCGATTGAACTGATGTCGGATATACTTTCCCGCGGGCATTCATCGCGTTTATACAAAGCTTTAGTTAAGGAAAAACAGGTATTCAGCGATGTTCATGCTTACATCAGCGGAAGTATAGATACCGGCATGTTTGTTTTTGAGGGTAAGCCACTTGAAAATGTTAGTATTGAGCAGGCAGAAGCAGCTATATGGGATCAGTTGGAAATTATTAAAACTAATGACATAGCTGCTGACGAGTTAACCAAGGTAAAAAACAAAACCGAATCAACGATGATATTTTCCGAAATGTCGTTGCTTGAAAAAGGCATGAACCTTGCCTGGAGCGAATTATTAGGCGATGCGGACATGATAAATCACGAAACTGAGAAATATCTTGCTATAACAGCTGCTGACATAAAAGAACAGGCAAATAAATTATTCCGAAAAGATAATTCATCAACACTTATTTATTTGGCCGAAGCGGTTAATTAGCCTGCAAGTCAATCAATTGACCATGCTTAGCGATGAACCAACGAACTAATAAACAAATGAACATAAACAGAAAACAAGCGCCTGAATTTAAGGCTATAGATCATATTACATTATTACAGCCAGAGCATACAAAATTGAGCAATGGTTGTAATATTTATTGCCTTAATTCCGGTGATGCGGAGTTGGTACGGATTGAGTGGATATTTAATAACCTTCGTTTTAACCCTTCCAAACCGCTGCTAAATGTGGCTACAAATAGTATGCTAAGCGAAGGTACTGCTAACATGACTGCTGCTCAAATCGCTGACACGATAGATTTTTACGGCGCCTTTTTACAAGCAGAATATGGTTATGATACTTCTGAAGTAACGTTATTCAGTTTAAACAAGCACCTGTCAAATACATTACCAATCATTAAGGATATCCTCACCAATTCTATTTTCCCTGAAAGAGAGTTAGAAACTTATGTACGCAACCAACAGCAAAAGCTACAAGTAAGCCTGCAAAAGAATGATATCATTGCCCGCAGAAATTTTAATAAAGCTATTTATGGCGATACCATTTATGGTTTTGCTGCCAAAGCGGATGACTTTAAAAAATTAAATAATGATGATTTGCTGGCACATTATAAACAAATGTATCAGCCTTCAAATTGTACTATTATTATTGCGGGTAAAATAGAAAAAGAAACACTTGACCTGCTGAAATCAACTTTTGATAAAAGCTGGGATAATACAGGTCAAACCATTGATACTACACAACCTCAGATTAAATCAGCAACAGAACATTTTTATTTTACTGAAAAACCAGATGCTTTACAATCTGCTATTCGTATGGGTAGGCCATTGATCAATCGAACTCATCCTGATTTCCCGGCAGTACAGGTTTTGAATACTGTTCTGGGCGGATATTTTGGATCAAGATTGATGGCTAATATTCGTGAAGACAAAGGTTATACTTACGGTATCGGCTCCGGCATGAGTTCAATGAAAAACTCCGGTGCCTTGTTTATAGCTACAGAAGTTGGTGCCGAAGTTTGCAAAGCAGCTGTCGCCGAAATTGAGAAGGAGATCAACAAGCTTAGAACAGAATTAATTCCTGAAGAGGAACTGGCATTAGTGAAAAATTATCTGTTAGGATCATTATTAGGTAGCCTTGAGAACGTATTTTCTCATGCTGATAAATTTAAGACCCTATACTTTGCGGGTTTAAGTTATGAATATTATGACCGTTACACAGAAGTTGTTAAAAATATTACGCCTGAAGACCTGATAGACCTGGCGAATAAATATTTAAATTTTGATAACTTCTACAAGGTAATTGTTGGTAAGTACTAATCAATATTTTATTTAAGTTTTAACTTTATCAATAGCTGAGTATTCTATTCATCTAAGGTTGACAGGTTTCTATTCAGGCTTTCCACTGCCGATTTTTAACAAAATCTTTGTGTGATGTTTGTCATTGATAGCGTTCAAACCCGTTTTTTTAATATTTATTTGGATTAAGTCTAAATAAGATGTTATTTTGTATCGAATTAAAATTTAGATACAAATTATCACGCTTATGAGCAGACGAAATTTACTTATCCTTACACTCTTTGTTTTTACGCTTACGATATCTGTTCTATCAATTACTTCATGTAAAAAAGCATTCCCGGAAATGATAAATCCGGAATATGGTTTATGCGGACCTGTAACACTTGATAATTCACAGACAATATTATTCTCGG
This sequence comes from Mucilaginibacter sp., assembly GCF_965225845.1. Classification (GTDB taxonomy): domain Bacteria; phylum Bacteroidota; class Bacteroidia; order Sphingobacteriales; family Sphingobacteriaceae; genus Mucilaginibacter. Next base: position 1,706,876 of record NZ_CBDDBL010000002.1, on the reverse strand, counting down.
CAGGTAATGACCAGTTTTTTGCTAACCGTTCTTCAGCAACCGGCTTAGGTCCGTACTTTGTCGCAACAGCGTGCGGAAGCTGCCATTCAAGCGATAACAGGGGACATCCTTTTACCATTTTAACCCGTTTTGGCCAGTCTGATACTACAGGAAATAAATTTTTAGCTGAAGGCGCACCGCAATTAGGATCTTTTACTTTACCAGGCCTAACACCCGAACAAATACCTGCAGGCGCAACCAGTACCAGGCTTATTGCGCCTATTACATCAGGAGTAGGATTTTTAGAAGCTGTGCCTGATTCGGAAATTATTGCCATGGCAAGGGCAAACGTAAATAATCCTAATGGTGTCCGGGGTCATCCTAACTATAATACCATTCCTTCATATGTTACGCCTTTAAACGGTTCCGTTCCAAGGTCCGATGGTAAGTACATTTGTCGTTTTGGCCGTAAAGGAGCTGTTTACAACTTATTTCAACAGGTAGCAATGGCGTATAATCATGATATGGGTATTACGTCAACTTATATGCCGCTAAATCCATATAACTATCTTGATCAGTCACCACCTGTTGCAGCATCATCGCCTGAAATAGATAATGCTACATTCTATTCTGTGGTATTTTATGTAACAGCCTTACAAACACCTGTACAGCGTAACCCAACAGACCCGATTGTTGTACAAGGACAAAATTTGTTTACAAAAATTGGGTGCGCTGATTGCCATAAACCAAATTTAACTACCGGTTACTCAGCTATCCAGTCTATTGCTTACCAAACAATCCAACCTTTTACAGATCTGCTGGTACATGACATGGGGCCTGGTGATGATGATCATTATACTGAAGGTGATGCTTTAACATCTGAATGGCGTACTACTCCATTATGGGGCTTAGGTTTAGCACCGGGGGTACAAGGCGGCGACGTTTACTTAATGCACGATGGCAGGGCGCATAGCATTCAGCAGGCAATACAAATGCATGGCGGCGAATCGGCTGTTAGTTCGGCTAATTTCAACAAACTTTCATCATCAGACCAAACAGCCGTTATAAAGTTCCTGCAATCATTATAATCATATTATGGAAAGAAAAGATTTTTTAAAAACATGTGGCTTCGCTTGCTTAAGCGGGTCGGTATTAATTGGCGCGCTTGAAGGTTGTAGTACGAGCAAAATGGTAACCGGCACTATCAACAATTCAAACCTGATTGTACCAATGGCTTCTTTTCAAAATAAAGGGTTATTTAATAAATATATTGTTGTGCAGCAAGAGCGGTTAAAATATCCAATTTGTGTGTACCGCTTTACCGAAACAGATTACTCTGCAGTATTAATGCGCTGCACCCACCAGGGGGCTGAGCTGCAGGTATTCGGTGATAAATTGGAATGCCCTGCACACGGCAGTGTTTTTAGTGACACAGGCAAGGTACAGAATGGCCCTGCCGATACAAACTTGCGTACTTTCCCGGTAATTGTTCAAAATGATCAACTCCTTATTTCTCTCAAATGAAAATAATTTTATCAACCTTATTTATTACAATTTTACTCTTAAGTTTTCAGCCGGCATCGGCACAAATAGATACAAGTTTATTAAACACGCCTACCAAAAAGGATACTTCAAAGCATAGTTTAAGTATGGATGCTATTTATAATCGTCCATTTAGAAAGCTCGGTAGTTCATCTATTTCTATTGGCGGATATGTAGAATCTGATGTGCAGTACACCAATACATCCGGTATAACCAATGGCGACCAGTTCCAGTTCAGGAGGTTTAGTTTATTCGTGTCATCGACTATCGCTCCGCATATTAAATTCTTATCTGAAATTGAATATGAAGATGATCCTTCCGGAGACGCCGGCGAAGCCGCGGGCCCTGAGTTTGGCGTTGAATACGCGGCTTTGGATATTGAGTTCGATCCGTTATTGAATTTACGCGGAGGTATGATCCTGAATCCGATAGGTGGTTTCAATGAAAATCATGACGGCCCTAAATATGAATTTACCGACAGGCCAATTGCCATGACGCAAATGCTGCCAGATACCTGGAACAATCCCGGCTTTGGGTTATATGGTAAAAAATACATCGGCCATTGGATGTATGGTTATGAAGCTTATGTAACCGGCGGTTTTAATGATTCTATTATTGATAATGCAGAAGGTAAAACTTTTTTACCGGCAGCAAAAAGCAGCATAACCCGCTTTAATACAAGCGCCAGCGGCGAACCACTTTATACAGCTAAATTATCATTCGGAAATGATAAGATTGGTGAGCTTGGTTTATCATATATGGGCGGTGTTTACAATACCTGGCGTATTGAAGGAGCACAGGTTGATAATAAAAGAAGTGTTAATGTTTTTGATGTAAACTTTAACGGTACTATCCCCGGTATACATACCAACATAATCTCAGAGTGGGCATGGGTATTTGTTGATATCCCACCAGATTATTCACCGGAGTATGCGCACAAGCAATTTGGTGGATTTATTGACGTGGTACAACCAATTTATCACGGCCATATTTTGGATTGGGATAATGCTACTGTTAACATAGCCGTTCGTGGAGAGTATGTGGATTGGAACGATGGAGTGTTTGCTGCAACGGGTCAAAAAATGTTTAACGATTTATGGAGTATAATGCCGGCAGTTAGTTTTAGGCCTACCCCACAAACTGTATTGCGTTTAAACTACCGCAGGCAAACACAAAACGATATTACGGGTAATAAAATCGGTGCTCAAATAGGTCCGACGGCTGGGTTAAGTTTCGGTATCTCAACCTATTTTTAAGCTTGGTATTAATAATATTACAATGCCGTTAAACAATAATTTAAGTATAATCCAATTCCAATTCTACTGTATTTAATAAGAATTAGAATTGGATTAAATTTTTCATTTCAACTTCATTTGCAAACCTTTAATTAGCATCTTCAAAAAAATATTAATTTTGGGTTGATGCGTTTTGTAAGACTAATTTTATTCCTGTTTTTCCCGCTTATTTCGTTTGCGCAAAATGGTATTGTTACCGGTAAAGTTACCCGTGCCGACAATAAGCAGCCAATACCTTTAGCTAACGTTTTTTTAAGCAACTCAACAGCAGGCACAGCAACCGCCAGCGACGGTACTTTTATATTAAACCATCTTAAGCCGGGGCAGTACACGCTTGTAGTAAGCATACTTGGTTATGAAGATTATTCCACCACGGTGTTAATTGGTGACAAGCCGATAAACCTGCCAATTGAGTTATCACTAAAAATTACAGAATTGCATGAGGTTATTGTTACTACGCCCGCTAACTGGAAAATTAACTATGCACAGTTTGTTAAGGAATTTATAGGTACCGATGATAATGCGAAACTATGTTATGTAGTAAATCCTAAAATTGTAAACCTCATCTACCATAAAACCAAGGAAGAGCTGGAAGGTTACACGGACGATTTTTTGGTGGTTGATAACATGGCTTTAGGATACCGGGTAAAATTTTTAATAAATGAATTTACCAGTAGCAAACTAACCGGCATAATTTCCACAAGCGGGCAGCGGCTTTTCCAGGAACTACCGGGTACAAAAAAACAAATGGAGGAGTGGAAGAAAAAAAGGCAAGAGGCTTATTATGGCTCAGCGATGCATTTTTACCGTTCTTTATACACGGGTAAACTTGATTCTGATGGATTCATTGTGATGAAGCTAACTCAGCTCCATAATGTTGATCGCCCGCAGGAAAATATTATACAGCAAAAAATAAAAAAATATAATGACGGGTTTCATCGTGATTCTGTAAAACATTGGCTGGATATGGAGAACTTGCCTAAATATATGCGGCAACATTTATCCCGTGATCCATTACCAGTTAGTTCATATTTATTCGCCACCGGGCAAAAAGGTATATATGCTGTAAATTTTAACGATTATTTATACGTTGTATATACTAAAAAACACGAAACATCGGATTTTAAAGACTTGTACCGGCCATTAGATATGGAAACTTATGAAACCAGTGTACTGTCAATTACAAAACCTTATTTATTTGATACCAATGGTGTAGTATTTGGTGAAAGCGCCCCTTTATACGAAGGCACCTGGTCTAAATCCCGGTTATCGGATTTACTCCCAGTCGATTATACCCCCGGCGATTAGCCTATTAATTCCTGTTGAATTAGCTTCAAATGATTTAATTCGTGGCTTTTAAATCACTACCTTTGCTGGCATTAAATCATATGAAGTTTATTTATCAAACATGGTGGAAAATAATAGCCGTATTGCTTGTATTTTCTACACTTTTTACAGGTTTACTGCTTCATGTACCTGCTTTACCTGTTCTGCACGAAACTATACGTAACCTTTATTTCCACGTACCTATGTGGATGGGGATGCTAACAGTATTTGTCCTTTCGGTTTATTTCAGTGTTAAATATCTGCGTAATGGCAGGGAAGAAGACGATCTTGCCGCGGTAGAATGTGTAAATACCGGCCTGTTGTTTTACGGATTGGGTTTGGTTACCGGCATGCTTTGGGCAAAATATACCTGGGGCCAGTTTTGGAGCGGCGATCCTAAACAAAATAGTGCAGCTATTGCATTTCTTTTGTATTGCGCTTACTTAGTACTGCGCAACTCAATTGACGAGGAGCAAAAACGCGCCAAGATATCTGCCATTTACAACATATTTGCCTTCCCGATCATGATCGTGCTGATATTTATTCTGCCACGTATGACGGATTCTTTACACCCGGGTAGCGGTGGTAACCCGGCTTTTGGAAAATATGATTTGGATAACGGTATGAAGATAGCTTTTTACCCTGCCATGCTGGGTTGGAGCTTTATTGCCTTATGGATCGCGACCATACGCTACCGTATCCGTTTAATTGAAAATAATAAGAATGTTATTAATTAATATGAAGAAGTTAAGTTTTTTATTTCTTTTGCTTTTATCTGTTTCGCCTGTTTTCGCACAAGGAAGCGAAGCGGTTACAATGGATGATGCGCTGCAGAGCAATGGTAAAATATATGTTGTGGTATCAATAATTGGCATTGTGTTCGTCGGTTTGGCGCTTTACCTGTTCTCTATCGACAGGAGAATAAAAAAAATCGAAAAGGAAAAGTAGTCCAAATACCATGTTTAAATTGTTTAAACATAGTTTTCACTTAACCTGTTAGTAATTATTGACAATACGCCCGTGTTTATATTTGCAATTTTGATAAAAAAAGTCTCACATTTGCGCTGTTTTTTAACAATATAATAATTACTACTAAATTATGACTACCAATATTAATGCTGCCGTTCCGGATAATCACTTCTTTGGTGATGTCTGCAAGTTCTTTGATCATGCAGCAACGTTTACAAAACACGATGCTGGTTTATTAGACCAGATAAAATCCTGCAATAGCGTTTACCGCTTTCGTTTTCCAATCCGCAAGGGCAATGGTTTTGAAGTTATAGATGCCTGGCGTGTTGAGCACTCTCATCATCAATCGCCAACCAAAGGCGGTATCCGCTATAGCGAAATGGTTAATGAGGATGAAGTAATGGCACTTGCCGCATTAATGACTTATAAATGCGCTATTGTTAATGTTCCTTTCGGCGGAGCTAAAGGCGGCATCAGGATCAACCCTAAAAATTACACTGTTGGCGAATTGGAAAATATTACCCGCCGCTATACTGTAGAATTAATCAAGAAAAATTTCATAGGCCCAAGCATTGACGTTCCTGCACCGGATTATGGTTCAGGTGAGCGCGAGATGAGCTGGATAGCTGATACTTATGCCACCATGAACCCAGGCCAGTTAGATGCAATGGGCGCGGTAACCGGGAAACCTATTGCCCTTCAAGGCATTGCTGGTCGACGTGAAGCTACAGGAAGGGGAGTTGCTATTGCGATACGCGAGTGCGTAAGCGTTGGTGAGGATATGCTGAAATTAGGCTTAACTGCAGGTATATCTGGTAAAAAAGTAATTGTACAGGGATTGGGTAACGTGGGTTATCATTCTGCTAAATTCCTAACTGAGTTTGGTGCCTTGATAGTAGGACTCTGTGAGTTTGAGGGCGCTATTTATAATGCCGATGGTTTAGATATTGAGGCCGTCTTCCAGCACCGTAAAGCAACCGGTTCTATTTTAGGTTATCCGGGAGCTATTGAGTTTAAGAACTCGATGGAAGGTTTGGAGCAACCTTGCGATATCCTGGTTCCTGCCGCTTTGGAAAACCAGATCACAATTGAAAACATCACCCGCATTCAGGCTAAGATCATAGCTGAAGGCGCTAACGGACCTACAACACCTGAAGCGGAAGCTGTATTTTACCAAAATGGCGGCTTGATCATACCGGATATGTATGCCAATGCCGGCGGCGTAACCGTATCATATTTCGAATGGTTGAAAAATCTTTCACACGTAGCTTTCGGCCGCATGAACAGGCGTTTTGAGGAAAACTCTAACCTTAACCTGGTAAACATGGTTGAAGGCATAACAGGTGTAGCTCTTAACAGCGCGCAACGTTCCAGTATCATCAAGGGCGCTTCTGAATTAGAATTAGTTAACTCTGGTTTAGAGGACACCATGATCCGTTCATATCACGAGATCCGTGAGACATTCATTAATACACAGGGCATCGATACCTTGCGTACTGCGGCCTTTGTTGGTGCTATCAACAAGATCGCGGTATCGTACCAAAACCTTGGTGTTTGGCCATAAATAACTTTTATAAACCTGAATTTGAAAGCGTCATTGTATTATGCAATGGCGCTTTTGTATAAATTACCGGTACTGACAAACTAGCGTCAGTACTTTTATAATAAATACACTGTACCTTAGTATCAGAATTTAGTTGTTGCCTTTAATTTCACAAAAGACTTATCAATAACAATTCTAAATAAGATTAATGTCTTGTAAAAAACATTATTACCTTTGCGTTTCGTATTTTTGCATTACTCAAATACTGGGGAGAAGTCTTAATGAAGAAATCATCAATTTTTGGAATTGTAACTATAGCTGTAGCTATTGCAATCATCATTTGCACTTACGGTTCTGCAAGTACTTACGGTACATTTAAGGATGCCGATAATACTAACGGCGATCTGCACATCATTGGCCACATAGACAAGCAAAAGGAAATGGTATACGATGCAACCAAGGACGCTAACTATTTTTCATTTTATCTGCGTGATACAACAGGTAACGAACGTAAGGTGGTTTATCATAGCACTAAACCGGAGGACTTTGAAACAGCAGATAAAATTGTACTCGTAGGTCAGATGGATAAAGGCGAATTTCATGCCAAAACTATATTGATGAAATGCCCGTCAAAATACAAACAAGATAAGTTAGACGTTAAGGCCGATACTAAAAAAGCTTCCATATAAACCCATCTTAATGACAATAGATTATCAGGGCGAACACCTTTTACCGGGTCACTTAGGCCAATTTTTCATCGTTCTTGCATTCGGTTCCGCTCTTTTTTCAACCATTAGCTATTATTTCGCTACAACCAATATCAATAAGCTGGATACTTCGTGGCTTTACATGGGCCGTATCGGTTATTTTTTAAATACGGTATCGGTTATAGGTATCGGTTCATGCCTTTTCTATATTATATACAGTAATTTATTTGAGTATCATTACGCCTGGGAACATTCATCACGCACTTTGCCAGTATACTATATCATTTCCAGTTTTTGGGAAGGACAGGAGGGTAGTTTCTGGCTGTGGGGTTTCTGGCAAGCTGTTTTAGGTAATATCTTGATCTGGCGCGCCAAATCATGGGAAAAACCGGTTCTTACTGTCATATCGTTATCGCAAACTTTATTAGCATCTATGCTTTTAGGTATTGAGATATTTGGTTCCCGTATTGGTAGTTCGCCATTCATCCTGCTTCGCCAGGCTATGGATGCGCCGATATTTAGTCGCCCGGAATATCTTTCTTACATAAAAGATGGTAACGGCTTAAATCCGCTATTGCAAAATTACTGGATGGTGATCCACCCGCCAACCTTGTTCCTGGGCTTTGCATCCATGATTGTTCCTTTTGCTTACGCGGTTGCCGGTTTATGGCAAAAACGTTATAAGGAATGGGTTCAGCCCGCTATCTCGTATGCATTATTCGCGGTAATGGTATTGGGTACCGGTGTTATTATGGGTTCGCTTTGGGCGTATGAATCATTAAACTTTGGCGGCTATTGGGCCTGGGACCCGGTTGAGAACGCCGCTTTGATCCCGTGGTTAACCTTGATCGGCGCGGTCCACGTCATGATCGTTTATAAAAATACAGGTCACTCTTATTTTACAGCTACATTTTTAACGCTGATCAGCTTTGTGTTGGTACTATATGCATCTTTCTTAACCCGTAGCGGTATTTTGGGCGATACCTCGGTACATGCCTTTACCGATTTAGGTATGTTTTGGCATTTAGTTGTTGATGTGGTCATTTTCGCCTTAATGGCTATTGCCTTGCTTATAATCCGTTGGAAAGAGTTACCAATCAGCAAAAAAGAGGAGGATACTTATTCCCGTGAGTTTTGGATGTTTGTGGGATCGGTGTTCCTGGCTTTATCATGCCTTCAATTAGTAGTGGTTACCTCAATCCCGGTATGGAACGCGATGTTTAAAACAAGTATAGCGCCGCCAAGTAACCCTGTTACCCTTTATAACGTTTTCCAGGCCGGTTTTGCGGTTGTTGTAACACTATTAACAGGTGTTACCCAATTCCTGAAATACAAGAAAACAGATGTAACCCGCTTTTTCATCAGCACTTTACTGTACGTGGTTTGCGCTGCAATATTAACAGGAATTATTGTTTATCTAACCGGTGTATATAAGCTAAAAATTGTTTTTATACTAGTTATGCTGGGTGCCATTTATTCCATATTGGTGAACGGCAAAGTACTGGCTGATGCATTTAAGGGTAAGATAAAACTGGCAGGCTCGGCTGTAGCGCATATTGGTTTTGGGTTAATTATGGTTGGTGCTTTAATATCTGCAGGCACCAGTAATGTAGTATCACAAAATAACAGCGGCTTGGATTACGGTTCCGAGTTTGACCAGCATAACAGCTCCCGCGAAAATGTAATGCTTTATAAAAATGTGCCGATTAAGATGGGCGACTATACCGTTACCTATATTGGGGATTCTATTGCCCCGCCAAATCATTATTTTAAAGTTGACTATAAGTTATTGGATGCCAATGGCAATATAAAAGAAGAGTTTATCTTAAAACCAAACTCTCAGTATAACAACAAAATGGGTTTGGTTTCATCGCCTGATACCAAGCACTATATTTTCCATGACTTGTACACCCACATCAGCATGGCACCGCTTAATGTAATGCAGGCTGGTATGGATCTTGGTCATGACTCTGAGGTTAACGATGACGATAACTACAATGCGCCTATTACACATGATATTAAGATAGGGGATACCATACCCTATCGCGATGGCTATATCATCCTTCAAAACCTGAATAAGAATGCGCATGTGCAAAATATTCCGATAGGGGCAAATGATGTTGCTGTTGGTGCTGATCTGAAGATCGTATCGCACGGCATCACTTACCAGGCTGAGCCTGTTTACATGGTAAAAAATGGCTCCGTATTTGATTTTGCACGTAAGGTTGATGATGCAGGTTTAAAACTTCGCCTTACCAAAATAATTCCTGATCAAAATAAATTCGAGATCATGGTTTACGATCAGCCTGAAGGTAAAAGGCCATACATTGTTATGCGTGCCATTAACTTCCCGTTTATCAACTTCTTATGGTCGGGTACGGTTATTATGATCATCGGATTTTTGCTTTCGATATTCCGCAGGAACAAGGAATTAAATACCGTTTAAGCTATTTGTATAGGCATTTTGACAGGAAATTTTCCGGTCAAAACATTTGATTGTAAAATTAGTTACTATCTTAGTATCTCAATCCTTTGAAAAATGCTTATCAACAAAAAAATTACGACAATTCTTTGCCTCTCCGCAGCTGTTACCTTTGCCGCATTAACTTCCATGACTACCGCACACGATGATGATCATGGTCATCATGGAAATTTAAAGGTTCTACCAAAAAATATTTCGCATCAGATGTTACATAAAGTAATGGACGACTGGTCTGAAGCATTAGGCGTACATTGTAATTTTTGCCATGCTGCAGGCGACAATGGTAAACTGGATTTTGACAGTGATGCAAAACCGGAGAAAAACATGGCCCGCGAAATGTATAAAATGACCGCTAAGATCAACACGAAATATTTTGAAGGCAAAAAGGATTCATTAGGAATGGTTATGGGCGATATCCAATGCCAGACCTGCCACCGTGGAAGCCCGCACCCTGACGAAGTTAAAATGCCGGACATGAAAAATCACGGCCCCGAAATGATGCACCATGATATGGGCAATAAACCGGATTCATTAAAAAAATAAAATAATTAATATTATAAAAGATTGTGCCTGATGCGAATTAGTGTCAGGCATTTTTTTTGGCTTGTGTTGATGAATTGTTGATAAGTAGTTGATAACATTTTCAGCTTATAATTAATTTTTGAATAGGAAATCTACAGTTTTAGGATTTATCCACATTAATAATACCGTTGTTGATAAATGCGTACCTGATATTTCAAGAATTGCAGCAATATTTGTTTGGGCAGATTATGAGTAATTATATAGCATGATATTAAGCTTAATGTGTGTTAAGAACTGTATGAAAAATTCAAATTTTTTTTTCTTTTTTATCCTGATTTTATTAGCACATATTAATGTGCAGGCACAGCAAACCATCATGACAGATATATCGGAAGATTATATCGCCCGCCTTGTTGCCCATGCCGAACAAAATTATCCGCAAGTAAAATCAAACCAGGCCAGGATCAATATAGCGCAGGGTTCTATTGGTAAAGCAAAAGCCTCATACCTGGATGCTTTTACATTCTCCTACCTTTATCAGCCACAAGGAATAAATACATTATCTAACGCATCCGGTACTAGCTCAAATTACAGCTATTTTAATGGTATACAAGCCGGTATATTTTTTAATTTGGGTCAGTTTTTAGAGAAACCATACGCCGTAAAGCAAGCCCGCCAGGAACTCGAAATAGCCAATAACGATCAAAACCAATACTTTTTGACCATAACAAACCAGGTGAAGCAACGGTATTACACCTATGTTCAGGATATCGCGGTATTAAAACTTACCTCGCAAACATGCGTTGAAGCTGAAAACATTGCCGCAGACATAAAACACAAATTTCAAAAGGGCGAAGAAACATTTGATAATTATACAAAATCACAATCAGCATTAAATACTGCCTATCAGGCTAAAATAGCTGCTGAAGGCGCCCTATTAATTGCCAAGGCTAATTTGGAAGAGTTGTTGGGGGATAAATTAGAAAATATCAGATAGATGGAATTAGGCGACTTTTTAAAAGTTCTTTCCCGGCATAAGCTCACGTTGATAATAGTTCCTATTCTTGCTGTTATCATCACTTATTTTCTTGTGCGCAGCCAACCTGATGTTTATACCTCACAATCGCAAATTGCCACCGGTATTGTTGATAAAACCCAGCAAACATTAAATGAAAGTAACACATCAAGTGTTGAATCGGAAATTGCACAGGATTTTGATAATTTAATTGAAGTACTACGCTCAAAGCGAGTAATTCAACAGGTTTCCTATCAGTTAATGATCCATGATCTTACCAGTGCGGCGCCTTTCAGGCAACCAAGTAAATTATTTTTGCAGTTAAACCAACAAGCCCGTGAACATGCTTTAGCTGTTTTTACTGATTTTTATAACAACCGTAAAGAGTTATCTTTATTTGACGCTGATCAGAATGGTTTAAATAAGCTGCTGGTTTCAATGAAATATGATCAGGAACCACTTCTGAAGAATTTGAATATCTATCGCGCTCAAAATAGTGATTTTATTGATATAGAATACAGCGACGATAACCCGCAGTTAACTGCGTTTGTTGTAAATACGCTTGCGCGTGAATTTATTTCTTACTACACATTTATTTTAAAAGATAACCAGCATAAGGCAGTTACTTTTTTAGGCAACCTGGTTAATGCGAAACGCGATACACTTGATTCAAGGATAAACCAACTTAAAAATTACAAGATACAAAATCGTATTTTAAGTATACCGGAACAATCGCGTGCGCTTTATACACAAATTGCGGATTACGAAACACATCTTGAGCAGGCCCAACGTGATGCAGTATCAACATTGGCAGCTATTCAAAGTATTGATAATCAATTTAAGCCCGGTGAACGTAAAACTTTAGAGAGTTTGCTGCAACCTGTTAATCAAAGCCTGGTAAGCTCAACAGAGCAATTAAAGGTTTTAAACGAACGTTACATTGAAAGTAATTTTGATAACATTTATAAAACCCAGATAGATTCACTTCAACAGATCATCTCCAGAAGAATTGGCCAGTCATCAGATAAATATTTAGTCAGCCCGCTTTCAACTCAGCAAGGTTTAATAACTGAGCGTTTAACATTGCAAGTGCAATATGAACTTGCTAAAAACAGTATAGGTTCATTACAGCAGGGATTAAAGGGGTTAAATGCACAGCTTGATGCTGTGGTACCGCACGAAGCGGTTGTACAGCAAGATGAAAGCGCTATTGATGTAGCCCAAAAAGAATATCTTGATATACTTAACCGCTTTAACCAAACCAGTTTAGATGCCAGCTATAATGGCGGGCTGCTTAAACAATTGGATATAGCAATGCCGGGTACTGTTACGCCGACCAAAAAGATGTTGCTGGTTATTTTAAGCGGCATTGTAGCTTTTATATTCTGCCTGGTGGTGTTCTTTGTCCTTTATTTTATTGATGATACCATTAAAACACCGGAGCAGCTGGCTAATAAAACTATAGCCCCTGTGTTAGGTTATTTAAATTTATTGAGTACAAGTACTATTGATCTTAGACAGGTTTGGAACGACCCGCGACCAAATCAAGAAGTATATCAGTTCCGCAATTTATTGCAATCAATCAGGTTTGAGGTTGATACTGAACTTGGCCCCAATAAAGTACTATTAGTAAATAGCTTAGGCAATGGCGAAGGAAAAACTTTTTTAGCCACTAATCTTGCTTACGCGTATTCACTGGTTAATAAAAAAGTATTATTAATTGATGGTAATTTTCATCACCCTGGAATAACACGCTCGGTAAAGTCAAAGTTGTTCATCGAAGATTATTTTAGCGGAACAATACCCGACTTTAGCCCGTACAATCTATCAAAAATTACAGTTTTTTGTAATAAAGGTGGTGATGGATCATTACTTGAGGTTAGTAACGAACAAATTATACAAGATAAGTTTGACAAACTTAGAGAAGTATTTGATATCATCATTATTGAAGCCTCATCCTTAAATACACTTAACAAATCAAAAGAGTGGAATAAGTTTTCAGATAAAATATTAACCATTTTTGAGGCTGGAAAAAGCATTAGCAATAGCGAAATGAAACACATAACCTATATGAAAAATTTAAAAGGTAAATTTATGGGCTGGGTGCTGAATGTAGTTAACAAGCTTGATGCCGAAGAAGAGCGTAAAGCAAATAATACGGCAGCATAACTAACCGGTAACACCAAATATATTACAATGGCAATCATTTGGGCAATATGGATACTGTTGCAGTTTTTAATAGGGTACAATTTGTATTTGCCAATTGTACTTTTTTTAATATACAAACCATCAAAAAAAATACTTTCTGTTGCTCCTGAAAGTGATTATGCCATCATAGTTACTGCTTATGAACAACTTGATGCTATCCCTAATGTTATCGCATCTATTTTAAATCTTAATTACAGCAATTACCTTGTATACATTGTGGCTGATAAGTGTGATATATCCGGTTTAAATTTTACTGATGAAAGAATAATAATATTACGTCCGCCTGAAACACTTGCAAGTAATACACGCTCGCATTTTTATGCCATCCACCACTTTAAACGTAACCATACCAGGCTTACCATAATTGATAGTGATAACCTTGTAGAACCTGAATACCTGAATGAGTTGGATAAATATTTTAATGAAGGATATGAAGCTGTACAGGGAATTAGGGAAGCTAAAAACCTGAATACAACTTATGCATGCCTTGATGCAGCCCGCGATATTTACTACCATTTTTACGATGGAAAAGTATTGGTCGGCATAGGTTCATCTGCAACACTTGCGGGCTCAGGAATGGCTTTTACCACAAAACTTTACCGAGATTGCCTTGAGAACCGCGATGTTACCGGTGCGGGTTTTGATAAGGTTTTACAATCGCTGATTGTTGGCAAGAACCTGAAGATCGCTTTTACAGAATACGCTGTTGTATACGATGAAAAAACTACGCATTCTGATCAGTTAGTTAAACAACGCTCACGATGGATAAATACATGGTTTAAATATTTTAACTTAGGTTTTACATTGATATTTAAGGGCATAACCAACTTTAGCAGAAATCAATTTATTTTTGGATTTATATTGCTTAGGCCACCGCTTTTTATTTTCCTTATTTTATCGGTGCTATGCATGTTTGCAAATTTATTTATAAGTATTACAGCAGTGGCATTATGGTTAACTGGATTAATTTTATTTGTATTGGGCTTTTATATCGCATTAGCAAAATCAGATACAGATAAACGTATCTGGCAGTCATTAATAAATATTCCAAAGTTCATATTTTTCCAGGTACTATCACTATTAAAAGTCAGGAAAGCCAATAAACACTCCGTTGCCACTACCCATTATTATAACGACGGTATTGCCGAGTCTAACAAACTGAATGATGAGAATTGAACCGGCTAAAAAATATACTGATGGGGTTGAATTAACATCCGAAGAGAAAAAGGCTCAATTACAGTTGCGTATTGATAAGGTTACCCGGGTGGTCGCTATCGTAATTGCGTTTTTAAGCACGTTTGTTTTCTTCTTTAAAATATTGTTTTTTTAATGGAAAGTGCGGTTGGAAAAAGAAGCGCGGTATCATATTATCCTAAAGAGAGATTATGGCAAAAATTTAAGCGCATTTTTTTAATTGAGAAATTATACAATACAACTGGCTTTACTCTTTTAGCTGTTTTAGCTGTAGTGATTGGCGTAGGCATTGCCTATATGGGTATTGTTTTTGGTATCCTGTTAATCATAGGTGTTGTAGCGCTGCCATTTTTATATTCAATAGTCGCTTATCCAAAATTTGGAATTATTGTATTGCTCATTATGGCTTACATGCTGTTTACTTTGTTGCAATTTGGCATTGATGGCCCTATTGGTACTTTAATGGATGGCTTGCAGGTATTGTTATTGCTTGGGATGTTTATTCATATCAAAAAAGACAAAAACTGGGCTCAATTTAAAAATCCAATAACTTATGCTTGTTTGTTGTGGCTGGCTTACAATATTTTGGAGCTTGTAAACCCAAATTCAGGTTCAAGTATGGCATGGCTTTACACCGTTAGGCCTGTAGCAATAGTTACACTTACCTATTTTGTATTTATGTACAACATTAGGTCGGTAGCGTATATGCGCCTGATATTTAAAGTTTGGCTAGCGCTAACCTTTATAGGTGCGGCATATGCATTTAAACAGGAGTATATCGGTTTTAATGAACATGAACAGGCTTATTTAGCTTCACCGGGGATCGCCGACCTGCTCTTTATTGACGGGCACTGGCGAAAATTTTCAATTTTTTCTGATCCTGTTGCTTTTGCTTACAACATGGTAATGCCAAGTATATTTTGTATTTGCATGTTTATGACTGATATAAAACTTTGGAAAAAAATAGTATTAGGTTGTTTAATAGGATTTTTTTTAGATGCCATGCTTTTTTCGGGCACACGTGGCGCCAACGTATTATTGCCTGCGGCGCTGTTTTTACTGGCTGTACTTAAATTCAACAAAAAAATACTGATATTCACTGTATTTGCCGGGATCTTCTTGATGTTTCTGATTGTCGTTCCCACCTCAAATCCTAATTTGTAT
Organism: Mucilaginibacter sp.; assembly: GCF_965225845.1. Taxonomy (GTDB): domain Bacteria; phylum Bacteroidota; class Bacteroidia; order Sphingobacteriales; family Sphingobacteriaceae; genus Mucilaginibacter. Next base: position 1,690,930 of record NZ_CBDDBL010000002.1, on the reverse strand, counting down.
CGTTTTCAAACTGCTTTTAAACCGAATAATGACGATTCGTACAACTTGCGGAAACGAAATCAGAAAAGAATTCAGCCTTATATACAAAGTCACATAATGGGTGGGGGTTTAGGATCAACAGGCGAGTGGGGCGAACGTTTTACCCCAAACTCATACCTGGCACATTTCCCGCCGGATAGTGGTTATATTCGCGTAGCTGTTGAAGACGGATGGCTGGGGTTGCTTGTATTTTGCATATTCATGTTCATGATCATAAGGGGAGGGATCATCAATTATTATCTTATCGAAGATAAGGAATTGAAAACCTACTGCTTAGCCATGACGCTAATTATATTTGCATATAACCTGGCTAATTTTCCGCAAGAAGCTTTAGCTCAGTTCCCTTCAAATATTTTATTTTACCTTGAAGCAGCTTTAATAAATATAACCCTTAGATTAGACGTTGCACAGCGCGAAGAAAGAAACAGGTTATTGCAAATACCCAATACTATATAAAAATGAGCTCAGGCGATGTTATAAAAAACTGCGATATAATTATGGTGGGCCAGCAACCATGGGACATTGAGATTGGCAGTAATAATAAGAATATTGGCTACGAATTCAGTAAAAACAACCGGGTATTATACGTTAATTATGCCTTGGGACGTGCTTCTTCAATAAAATATAAAAAAGATTCCAGGGTTGTAAAACGGGTAGCTGTAATTAACCATGAAGAAGATGGCTTGGTTGAAATACAACCTAATTTGTGGGTATATTATCCGGATGTAGTTATCGAGTCTATCAATTGGCTGCCGGGGCCCAAATTATACGCGCAATTTAACAAACTTAATAACAGGCGTTTCGCAAAATCAATTTTCAAAGCAATTAAACGTCTGGATTTTAAAAACTATATTCTGTTTAACGATAACGACCTGTTTCGCCCTTTCTATTTAAAAGAGATGCTCAAACCCAAGCTGAGCATTTATTATTCGAGGGATTATTTATTGACAGTTGATTACTGGAAAAAGCACGGGCAGGATATTGAGCCGAAACTAATTTCTAAAAGCGATTTATGTGTTGCAAATTCCATGTACCTGGCTGATTATTGCAGGAAATATAATCCCAATTCATTTTATGTTGGACAGGGTTGTAACGTTGACGAGTTTGTAAACTTTGATGGTGATATTCCTGCAGATATTGCTTTTTTAAAAAGGGATAAGAAACCAATGATTGGTTATGTTGGCGCTTTACAGCATATTCGCCTTAACATTGATTTGATTAAAACAATTGCAATTAAATTGCCCGACTATAACTTTGTTTTAATTGGCTCGGAAGATGATGAGTTTAAAAATAGCAGCTTGCATAACATTGCCAATATCTATTTTTTAGGCCATAAACCAATGGATACTATACCTGCATACATAAAAGCTTTCGATTTATGTTTTAACCCTCAGGCTATCAATGATATAACCATAGGTAACTACCCACGAAAAATTGATGAGTATCTTGCTATGGGTAAACCTGTAGTTGCTACAAAAACGTTGGCTATGAGCATTTTTAAAAACCATGTTTATCTATGCAGAAATGCTATTGAATATATTGAAAGTATTCAGAAAGCCTTGCAAACAAATTCAACTGAATTAAAGGAAAAACGTATAGAATTTGCTTCCGATCATACGTGGGAAAATAGTGTAAAAAAAATATATTCCGCTATAAATAAAACAATTGGTATTGAGAAAAGCACTGTGAAACCAATTTTTATTTTTAGTAACATGCGTTATAACAGCCCTATAGAGGCTACATCACTTTTTTTAGCACGCGCGCTGGCTAAAAACTATAAAGTATTTTATATCGAAAACCCATCTACTGTAAGGGATTATTTTCGACACAAAAACACCGATGAGTTTTTAACATTGCAAAAAAGCTTTAAAAATTCAGACGATGCGGTAATTGATACTGCACAAATCAATTTAAAGAAGGTGATATTGCCAATATTAAATTCTATTAACTTTTTGCCCGAAGGAGTTATATATAGGTTGTTATTAACTTTTAATGAAAGAAAAATTATAAATAGACTTAAGCGCGTTATTAAAAATGAAGAAATAAAGAATTTCATATTTATCAATTCCTTTAATTTTCATTATCCGGATGTAGGTAAGTTGTTAAAGCCCGCATTAATGATCTACCATTGCATTGATCCTTTAATTACACCATATGATTTAAAGCATGGCTTTGTATCGGAACTTAAACTGGTTAAAAACAGCGATGCTGTAATTTGCACCAGCAAAGCACTTTACCTCGAAAAAAAACAGGTTAATGACCATTCTTATTTATTGCCAAATGCTGCAGATTTATCCCACAGCTCTAAAGCATTGGATCCATCATTACCTGTACATCCTAAGCTGGCTGATATTCCTACACCAATTATTGGCTATTTTGGCAGTATTGAACGCCGTATTGATTATGATTTAATGCAAAAGGTGATCAATAAAAATCCCGACAAAAGTTTTGTATTTGCAGGGCCTGTGATTAGTGAACATACACCGGCATGGCTTCATCAAACAACTAATGTTTTTTTAACAGGTCAGATTCCTTACAACGAAATGCCGCAAATGATAAAAGGATTTGCCGTAGCCATCATACCTTTTAAAAAAGACGAAGTAAGTGCTACAATATTTCCATTAAAATTATTTGAATATCTGGGTGCCGGAAAACCGGTGATAATAACAAACTTCAACCCCGACCTTAGCGATTATACGAAGGAGACTGTAATATTTTGTTCGGACGCCGAAGCGTTTAGCAATGCTATAAATGATGAATTAAATAGCGATACTGAACAAAAATTAAATGAGCGGATGAAGGTTGCCAATGAAAATACATGGGAGGCCAGCGCTAACCGTTTAATGGACATAATTGGCACCGAACTTAAATTAAAGTATAAAATTTGATCTATTTAATTTTTTTAGCTGTAAAAAAATCCAGGTTGTGCTTTATGGCACGGTAAACCCCACGAACAAATGAAATTACGAAGTTAGGACTTTGCCTAAGATCACTACGCTTCATGGTGCTTGGTTCATCACCGGAATTAATTTGGTCGAACAATCCCTTATAATCTTCATAAAACATAGCTTTTCCCTTGTTTTTCAGAAAGGATATCGCCATTAAAAATTCTGTCCTGTCGCCTTTAATGCCTTCAGCATATCGCCCGAATTTTTCAAAAAATGTACTTCGCCTTAAATGCGGATGGTCGCTGTAGCAATGGAACTTCCTGTACCCGGATACCAGAGCTTAAATAACATTTCTGAATAGCCATCGCGATACGGTTTTAAGTAAGGGTATTTAAAATAAGCGTAAAAACGCACCATATCAATATCAGGACGATCATTTACAATGCTGAGCGCATCAATTAAATGTTTTTTATAACAGGGATATGGATTAAAATCTTCCTGTATATATAAAGTGTAAGGAGTATTAACTGCATCCTGGCCTTTATTAATATTATTACCTAATCCCCTGTTAACCGGGGTCGTAATTAATCTGAATTTGTAGATTGTATGCAAGGATTTTAGCTTTTCCAAATGTTCCGGCTTGCTTCCGTCATCGGAGACTACGATGTCGCCAAAAGTAATCTCCTGTTTGGCGAAAGCTGCTAAAAGTCGTTCTAAGGAACTGCTCCGGTTATAATGTGTAATTAAAAGAGTAACCTTATCTAAATAACTTTCGTTTATGTTCATTATCGAGCTAAGATGTTAAAAATTTCGTTTATATGGATATTAAATTGTTATATTAAAATACTAAGATAACTTTACACCTATATGCCCTCCAAAATTGCTGCTGCCGTAAAAAACAAATATTTTCTATCTTTATCTGGTAACGTTATTATGTCGGGTCTTGGTATGCTTACCCTGGCTATTATTTACCGTTCGCTTCCCATACAAAATGTTGGGGTTTGGGTGCTTTTTCAATCTACACTACTTTTGGTTGATACCTTACGCTCTGGCTTTTTAACCACTGCCTTCATCAAATTTTATGCAGGCACAACACCCGAACGTAGCGCCGAAGTTACCGGGTCGGCCTGGATAGTTGGCTTGTGCATTACCGGCCTGCTGGTTATTATTGATATACCCGCCATATTTTTTTTGAAGGATATTCATGATGATGGTTATATGTTGTTCTTCAAATGGTCAGGCCTTTGTTTTATACTGATGCTCCCCATGTTTATAGCCACATGCGTGTTACAAGGCGAGCAACGTTTTGACCGCATGTTATACGTACGTGGTGTTAGCCAGGGCGGTTTCCTTTTATTTATACTAATACTAATTGTCATCGGCGAAATCAGCCTTATGGGGGTATTATTTTCTTATTTATTGTCGTTTTTAATTTCCAGCATATATGTTATTGCAATGGGTTGGGCTCGCATCAACACCATAAAATACAAAAGTCGAAGCGGCATATTGCAGCTATATCATTTTGGTAAATATAGCGTTGGCACAAACTTAAGCGCAAACCTGTTTAGCTATTCCGATACATTTATTATCAACGTGTTATTGGGCAAAGCGGCTATCGCGGTTTACAACCTTGCCCAAAGTTTAATGCAGCTTGTAGAGATATTGTTGAGAAGCTTCGCTGCTACTGCACTGCCTTCATTATCTGCCGCGTTTACACAGGAAAGCCCGATAGGTGTGATCCATATTTTAAAGAAATATGTAGGTATGATCACCGTGGTGCTTATTCCATTAGTTATAGGTGGCTGGCTTTTGGCTGATATACCTATTTATTTAATAGGCGGTGGTAAATATGTGGGCACACTGGCTGCAAATGCTTTTAGATTATTCTTAACCTTCTCACTCCTTTATCCGGCAGACAGGTTCTTTGGGTTGACACTCGATGTGGTTAATTTTCCGCAGATCAATTTCTACAAGATATTGGTAATGCTGACAATTAACATCTCGATGGACTTTTTAGGTATCCACATTTTCGGGAACATTTATGGAGCGGCTTTATCTACAGGTATTTGGGTTGTAGCGGGTTCATTTATGGGTTATTGGGCCATCAATAAGTACTATTATAAATTCTCCTTTTGGAGTTCGTATACAGTGGGCTTTACTGAAAGTAAGATCTTAGTAAACAACGCCCTTCAAAAGTTCAGGAAAAAAAAGTAATGATTATTTTTTTGCAGGGCGGTAAATCCCCCTGATCAGAAAAAACACACCTGCTAAGATTACCAATAGCGATATCAGGTCCATCAGAGTAATACCATCGTCTTTGGTAAAATAAAATATGGTATACATTTCAAAAACCGAAGGTGCAGGCATAATGATCATTGCCAAACCCATTGTGATCATTACAATACTAATGAGAATCAATACAATTCTTGATATCAACCGGCCTCTGATAGCTCTTTTTGCTGCTTTATTATTAACTAATAACTGTATACTGAAATCATTTTCAGGCTGAGCAGCTGATTTATTTAGTGCCTTGTCAAAACGCTCGCGTAGTGTATTGGCTGTATCGTCGCTAATTTCACTTATGGCTAATAGCGCAATCAGTTCATTTAATTTTTCATAAATGGCGGTTTTGTTTTCGGGCATGGTATAATATTCGGGTATCTTTTTTAGATATTATTTTAGCTGATCGATTCTAATCCTTAATTTCCGTAATTAAACGGCCATCATACTAAAATATAATAAATGAACAGCGTTTCTATCATTACGGTAAACTTCAACCAAAGTTTCGTTACGGAGGAACTATTGTTATCAATAACAGCAACAAACACTTATCCCGATATAGAGATTATTGTTGTTGACAACGGCAGTGAAACAAATGATATTCCGGCATGGCAAATTAAATACCCCGATATTAAATTTATTAGATCAGATGTTAACCTTGGTTTTGCAGGCGGAAATAACTTAGGCATTAAACAAGCCGCCGGCCAATACCTTTTTTTTGTAAATAACGATACAGAATTTACCCCTAACCTGATCGATCTATTAGTTGCAGACCTGGATGACCATCCAGAGATCGGAATGATCTCGCCCAAGCTGATGTATTTTGATCAACCGGATATGATCCAGTATGCGGGCTACACGCCGATGAATTATTACACCTGTCGTAATCATTGTATAGGGCAGTTTGAGATTGATAAAGGCCAATATGATAATATAATTGCACCAACCGGTTATATTCACGGTGCAGCCATGATGGTGAGGAGGGAAGCTATTGATAAAGCAGGATTAATGGCCGAAAACTTCTTTTTATACTTTGAGGAATATGATTGGTGCGACCACATTAAAAAAGCAGGCTACCAGATTTGGGTTGATACCCGTGCGATGATCTATCACAAAGAATCGGTATCGGTAGGGAAGGCGAGTGGGTTGAAGGAGTACTTTATGAACCGAAACCGGATATTGTTCATCCGCAGGAATGCGCCATTGCGGGCGCGGTTGTTTTTTTACATTTACTTTATAGCTATTGTAACACCACGCAACCTTTTATCGTATATTAAAAAAGGATATAAGGGCTTCGGCAAATTATTGTTCAAAGCTATTTGGTGGAATATTTCACAACCAACTGACAGCAAAAAACTCGGGTATCCTCTAAATCAAAAATATGATAATACTCCTCTGGTTTAGCCTGTTTGTTGCATTTTACGCCTTTTTCGGTTATGGCATATTGCTTTACATAATTATAAAAATAAAACGGCTTGTCCGTGGTGAGATAATAATACCGGCAATCATTACCGATCAATTGCCAACTTGTACCATTATAGTTGCCGCTTATAACGAAGAAAGCATTTTAGATGAAAAGATCAAAAATACGCTCGCACTTGCTTATCCTGCTGATAAACTGGAATTTGTTTTCATAACTGATGGTTCAATTGATCGTTCTGCAGAAATAGTTAAGTTGTATCCGCAAGTTCGCCAAATGCATAGCTATGAGCGTAAAGGAAAGATTGCCGCTGTGCACCGTGCCATGGAAACTGTGACTACCAAAGTAGTAGTTTTTACCGATGCAAATACTTTTTTGAATGAAGATGCACTGGTTAACATTTGCAGGCATTATAGCGATATTACCGTTGGTGCCGTAGCAGGTGAAAAACGGGTATATTCCTCGGGTGCTAATGCTACGGCAGGCGAGGGCTTCTATTGGAAATACGAATCAAAATTAAAAGCCTGGGATTCGGAATTATACTCAGTTGTTGGTGCAGCGGGAGAATTGTTCAGCATTCGTACTGAACTTTACCAACCGGTACCGCCCGATACGATTTTGGATGATTTTATGATATCCTTACTTTTAACTCAAAAAGGCTACAGGGTAATTTATGAACCCGCAGCATTTGCTACCGAAACGGCTTCGCAAAACGTTACAGAGGAGTTAAAGCGCAAGATAAGAATAGCCGCTGGTGGAATTCAATCCATTATCAGGCTTAAAGGATTGCTTAATCCGCTGCCTTACCCGATCTTGACATTTCAATATGTGAGCCACCGTGTTTTGCGCTGGACGATCGTACCATTTTTGATGATGCTGGCGCTACTGATCAACCTGATCATCGTATTTAGTGGCAGCATATCATTAACTTACCAATTGTTATTGCTCGCCCAGGTGGGGTTTTATTTACTGGCTATATCAGGCTGGATAATGGAGGAAAGGCACATCAAGATCAAAATATTTTTTATACCCTATTATTTCTGCATGATGAATTACGCGGTGGTTATGGGAATAGGCCGGTATTTTTCGGGCAAGCAAAGTGCAATTTGGGAAAAAGCAAAAAGAGAGCAATAATATGTCTATAAAAGATAAGGTTAAAGGTAACCCGGTTTTAAAAAAGTTTGTACACTGGCTGCTCATCCCAACAGGCGAAGCAAGGCCGCGTTTATGGGTTAAATGGTTCGTAAACCCCATCCTGCATAAAAAGGGCAGGGGCGCAACCATAAAGTGGCGTACCCGAATTGATGTATTGCCATTTAATAAATTTAATATGGGCAAAAATGCTGTTATCGAGGATTTTAGCACGATAAACAATGGCGTTGGCGATGTGATTATTGGCGATGATACATTGATCGGAATGAGCAATGTATTAATTGGGCCGGTTACAATCGGTAATAACGTGATCTTCGCCCAAAACATCGTAGCAAGTGGTTTAAACCACGAGTACAGCGATGTGAATGTTCCAATCTCTAAACAAAAAATTGTGGTATCGCCTATAGTTGTCGAGGATGATTGTTGGATAGCTGCAAATTCAGTAATAACATCAGGCGTAACCATCGGAAAGCATAGTGTAGTTGCAGGAGGCGCGGTAGTAACTAAAAATGTACCGCCATATTCCGTAGTAGCAGGTAACCCTGCAAAAGTTATTAAGAAATATGATTTTGAGGCCCAACAGTGGGTAAAAGTTTAAACATTCTCCTTTTGCAATAAAGCCGGGATAGTCTTGAAGATCAGTTTCAAGTCGTTGCGCATGCTATGGCTTTGGGCATAGGTGTTATCCAGCATTAAACGCTCTTCTTCGCTCATATCGCCCTTACCGCGTTTTTCAACCTGCCATAGGCCTGTTATTCCTGCCGGTGCAGCAAAACGCAAAGCATATTTATCTGTGGTCAATTTTTCGGCTTCGTATAAGGGCAGTGGCCTGTTACCAACAATGCTCATGTTGCCAATAAATACATTCCACAGTTGCGGCAGCTCATCAATACTGGCATTACGTATAAAGTTGCCTATTTTAGTGATACGCGGATCATCCTTTATTTTTAGAAATGCCGAATCATGGTTTAGTTTTCTTGAGTCCTGGTATTGTTTCTCGCACCACCTGATCTTATCCGCGTAAAGCGGGAACTGGCATTTTCCATAGACCATGCAGTCATTACATAAAAATGAGCTATCATTTATAACCTGTTTTTCAGCATTGCCTGAATCAATATTGTATTGATTTAAATGCTTTAAATCTTTTAGGCGCTTATCCGCATTTACATACATAGACCTGAATTTGTAAAACTTAAATACCCGGTAACCTGTACCAACGCGATACGAATAATAAAACGCAGGTCCTTTTGATTCAAGTTTTATCCAAAGATAAATGATTAAAAATATTGGTGATAAGAACAGAAGCGCCATACCTGAGAAAAATATATCAAAAGCACGCTTTCCAAATGGGGTTTTATAAGCAACCTGCCTGTCCTTCTTTAATTTAACATGAATATCATCCCAGTGATTAATTAAAAAGTTAGTGCGTAAACATACTTTTTCAATTTTGACCGGCCTTAAAAAGAAATCAGTAATACCGGCATTTAACGCAATTTTTCGTAGATTCTTATCAAGATGTTTACCAATCAATAATACCGGAATTTCGGGAAACTTACGTTTCTGGAGACTTTCAATCAGGTTTACACCATATTTACCAAGAATGTCGCTTTTAGATATAATGGCAACGATGTTGTGCTTTTTTTGCTCCCAGTCTGTAAACAATTCCTCGTCATCTTTAAAATTTATTAACTGCCGTCCTTCAAAATCACATCCATCAAAAAAAGAATCGTAAAGGTCATCATCGGCACGCAGTAAGGCAATTACCTGGTTGGTTTTAGATGGATCAATAGTATTAGTCATCGCGATAGGCAATTATTTTCCAACTCTTCTTAAAACAACTCTTACCCTGGCTTCAAGTTCCGCCGGGTTAAATGGCTTTACAATATAATCATCGGCGCCACTGTTCAAACAAAGAATCCTTTTTTCAGAACTGTCTTCGCCTGAAACAATAATTACTGGTATCGTTTTAAAGAAATCACTGGCCTGCAATTGTGCAAGCAGTTCGAGCCCCGTAATTTTAGCGGTATTTAAATCCGAGATGATCAAATCAGGAATATTACCATTTTGTATGGACGCTAACGCGTCCATACCATCAACACATACTTCAGTTTTATATAAACTACTCAAAAATTGTTTAAGAATAAGTTGCATGTACACATCATCTTCAACAATAAGTATTTTGATTTGACTGGTTGTGGCGGTGACGTTCATATATAATTAAAACGATGTAGCTAAATAAACAAACAAACTGCAAATTGGTAATTTAAAACTGCAAATTAGTGTCATTAAAACACCCATTATCATTTTCATACGAATACGTAAAATACGTATAAAAGGTTATTTATTTTGATAATAAAACGAATAATTTCTACTTGAAATAAAATTTAATACTTTTATATAAAACTACACAATTTAATGGAAAATGCTAAGCCATATGACCTTACTACAATATACGCTATAAGTGATGGTAACACCGAATTTTTAAACCAATTACTGGTTGTATTTACTGATGCAGTAAGTAAGGACCTTAATACAGCAAAACAAGCGGCCGCCAACGGCAACTGGACTGAAGTTGGACAGATAGCTCATAAAATAAAACCCTCATTAAGCCACTTTGGCGTTACATCCTTAACAGACGTGATACGTGGGTTGGAGCACAACAATGGCAACGATCCTCAACATTTAAAACTATTGACAGATAAACTAATTTCTGTAATGGAAGAAGTTTTAGCAGGACTTAAAAGTGAATTTCCGGATATAATTACTTAATATTGAAGATCCTCTTAACGCGTTTTATTGTACCCTTTAACAAACCGCCGTCTATTTGAATACGCCTGTCGGTAGTCCAAACAATAGCCTTGGGGCTGGTTACCTGGAATAATTTTCCAAACCCTTTCTGGTTTAATTTTAAAGCTAAGTAACCATCTTCATTTGATCCTGGAGGGTGATTAAAGCTATCAACCTGTAAACCTTGCTCGCGCCTGAAACCCGAATTAAAGCCGTAAACATTAACTGCCTCGGTTTTAAAATGCTTATTGTAAAATTTGCTCAGGTCGGAAAAGTACTCGTAAAAGAAGTAAGTGAACCGACCTGTGCTGCCAACCGGTATAAATGAAAACCTGCCATAAGTAATAGCATTCGTATCATCATCCAAAGGCTTTACCATTTCTTCTATCCAGTCCTTGGGGTAAATGGTATCCGCATCAGCGTTTAAAATATATTTACCAGTTGCTTTTGATAAGCCGGTATTACGGGCAGGTGTTATACCCTGTGTAGTTTCTAAAATGCAGGTTACGCCGCAAGCTTTTACCAGTTCTTCAGTTCTATCCTTTGAATTATTATTTACCACTATGATCTCTACTGAGCGTGAAGTAATATTATTACAGAGAGAGGCCAGCGTTTGTACAATGTTGGTTTGCTCATTGTAAGCGGGCATTACGATTGATACATCCGGCGTACCTTTTAACAAATTGCTATATGCCTTACTAATGTTTGTTAAAACATCGGTTGACGTATAATCAAGCTTTAAGTAACTGTTAATATACGAAGGGATTTTTAAGGGTCGCATCTTACAACAATAATATTAAATGTTTAGGTATTTATACTCTCTTACATCATATTTTGTTCTGAACGATATTGTAAAACGTTTAATAGTAAGTGAGTTAATTATAACTTACCTGCTTTTATTTGCTTCAATTGTTAATTTAATGGCATTGTATTGTAAACCTTTAGCTGATTAATCTGTTGAATACCAAAACACACAATAATGAAAACGATACTTAAAAGTTTAATACTATTCACAGGGCTGGCAATAGCAGCCCCGCTAGCCGAAGCACAGGTGAGTGTGGGAATCGGAATAACAGCCCGCATTGCACCGCCACCAATACCTGTTTATGTACAACCTGATTGCCCGGTTGACGGTTACATTTGGACACCTGGTTACTGGGCATGGAGTAATGATGATAATGATTATTACTGGGTTCCCGGCGCGTGGGTAGCCCCACCGGATCCGGGATATTTATGGACCCCGCCTTATTGGGCTTATGATGATGGCTACTATGGTTACCACCCGGGTTACTGGGGTTTACACGTGGGTTATTATGGCGGTATTAACTATGGTTTCGGTTACGGCGGTATAGGTTTTTATGGTGGTATATGGTCTGGAGGTCACTTCAGGTATAATACTGCTGTGTGGCATGTAAACTCAAGTGTAATTCACAATACTTACGTTAACAATAATTATATACATAATAACAATCGTTATAGCTTTAACGGTCCGGGCGGCGCAAATGCAAGGCCAACAGCCCAAGAGTCGGCAGCAGCCCGCGAGCATCATATTTCGGCTACACACAGCCAGATTGCTAATCAAACTTACGCGAGGAGCAACCGTAGCCAGCATGCTTCTGTTAATCATGGTTCACCGGCAGTTGCTTCAAGGGCCAATGGCAGGGCATTTACCTCACAAGGACATGCTACAACTGTAACACATACAACAACTCATACTACAACGCGTACAAATACAAGCCAACACATTAATTCTGGACAACATAATACCGGTGCAGCGCGCCAGCAAGCTCAGCAACAACGCATGCAATCACGTGCTTCCATGCAGCAACATACACAGGCACGTCCTATGCAACAAGCTCGCCCGCAAATGCAACAACATACCGCACCAATGCAACAGCATATGCAGGCAGCCCCTCATCCTATGGGTGGTGGTGGTCATCCTGCAGGCGGTGGCGGCGGTCACATGGGCGGCGGCGGAGGTGAACATCACAGGTAATTACTTTAAAATAAAAAAGTCCGGTTATTAAACCGGACTTTTTTATTTTTACTAAAATTTAATTAACTAAAAACTGTGTGTTAAAGATATTGTTAATCCTTTATAAAAAGGACTAAAGCAATGGCTACCATGGAATATGAAAATGGCGCAAATCCGGTAGATTCGGAGTTGCAAAAAGGCACACAATCAGGCGAACAAGATAAGCTGGATACCCCCCTTATGAAAACGGTAACACCTGATAATGATAACGGTGATCCGGGTAAGGCGGCACAAAAAGATTCATCAAACAAAGGCAAGGGGCCAGCAGGAGAAAACTTATAACAATATGAAAATAATAAAAATTGCATTAGCCGTATTACTAGTATCAGCAGCATTTACAGGTTGTATTGGCGACCATGGCGTTGGAGGTGGTGAAGATACAGCTCAAAACACCTACCAGGTGCCTAAAGATGTTACTGCTCAGGATACATCAGAGATTATAACACATACAGGCGAAACCGTGTCTAAGGATTATAGTTCATCAGGAGGCGCTAACCTGATTAAACCGGATAGCACGTTGAAGAATTAAAGCAGTATTGACATGGCGGCGAAAGCTAAGACAAAAAAGAAATGGTCGGCAAATGTGACGGAACATAGCGACGCACTTGATCTGGAGAAGGATATTTTCAAATCAAAAGATCCTGAAAAGATTGCTGAATCTTTAAAATATTCGGCAGATGTAAGCAACAAGCGAAAAGCTTCACCTTTTCAAAGCGCCATGTCAATGCTTAATTTTTATGAGAACAGGGCAGGAAAGAACCTCACAAAATCACAAAAGGTACCGCTGGAAAAGGCAAAAAACAAATTGCGAAAATTATACGGACGGGATGAAAAATGAGGAACTACTTTTTTACAGTAAAATAAAAAGTAGTTCCAACCCCCGGCGATGATTTAACATATATATTTCCTTTTAAGGCATTAACAAGGTCTTTTATAGTAGCCAGTCCTATACCTGTTCCTTTTTTATTATAGCGGTCAGTTATTTTTAAGGTAAAACTATTGCTGAATATTTTTTCGTGATATTCGGGCGAAATACCTATTCCGTTATCTTCCACTTCAAAATAGTAATAATCATTATCCGAATTAAAACGGATCTCGATTATTGGATTAATTTTATCATTATACCGGATAGCATTACTTAAAAGGTTAATGAATATCTGTTCAAATGAAACCACAGATATATTTAACGCTAAACCTTCAGGAGGCAGAACTATCTTAAAATTATCCGGTAAATTGATCATGCTGATCAATTTTTTAAGGCTTTTTCTTAAGTCGATATTTGTTTTTTTACTAAGGAGTAACGACGGATCTTTAGAATAGTCAAGCATCTCATCTAATAAACCGATTAACCGGTTTGTAGATGTAAGATTAAGATCAATTAAACGAACGCAGCCTTCATCGCCTAATTTTTGTAGCCTTATTTTAAGAGCCTGTGATGTTAAGTGTATACTGCTCAATGGGTTTTTAATATCATGAGCCGCGGTTGAAGCAAATTTTTGAATAAACATGTTTGCTTCTCTCAATTCCTGGTTGGCAACCTGCAGATTTAAAATCTTTCGCCTGAGCTCTAATTTATCTACAACTTGTTTAGCGAGTATTTTTAAAGCGCCTATTTGAGCATCGCTTAAGTGCTTTTTATCTCCGTCAATAACGCACAATGTACCTAAGGCGTATCCATCTTCATTAACGAGGGGAACACCTGCATAAAAAACTATTTTTGGATGGCCGGTAACCAAAGGGTTATCAGCAAAACGTTCATCTTCACGCGCATCATCAATCACCATCATTTCATCATAAGATAAAATCGCGTGAGCACAAAATGATTGCTCGATAGGAGTTTCAGTAGCAGACAAACCTTTATGTGATTTAAACCATTGTCTCTCAGCATCAACTAAGCTTATTAAAGCAATAGGTGTTTGGCAAATAACTGATGCCAGCTCAGTTAATTCATCAAAATCTTTTTCTTCGGCAGTATCCAGAATATCGTATGATCGCAGGGCTGTTAATCTTTCGTCTTCTATAAGGCTCGCAGAAACGGGAATGGATTTGGAATTTAACAATGGGAACAGCAATTTACTGTGCAAAATTAAGAATATATTCTAATGATGGATATGAAATATAGTGCAGGCGACAGTTGTTCTTAAAACCAGTCGTTGTAATTTACATTAGTTTATTTATTTAATAAGCTGGTTTATTGTATTATAGTGAAATGTTTAGTTTGATCTTAAAATTATCGTTATTTATTAATTTTTTTATTATTAAGTAACAATATCATATCACTTGCTTATTACAAAGCGCTTAACAATATTGTTACCTATTATAATCAGGTATTTTATCATTTTTGCAAAACACTTACTTGTTGCATATGTATATATTGCAATTACAGCATGAGCATGAAACTATGAATTACAAATTAACCTACTTTATTAAATTGTTAGATGCTTCTCCAGTTTTTTTGACCCGTAAAGTGATATTAATTGCGTGTCTTTCATTTATAAGCATTAACAGCTTTGCTCAAACCGCCGATACGAATAAGCTATTACTACCTATTGTTAAGGATTCCTCCAACAAAACGGTACAATACCTAACGTTAAAACAATGTATTGACTATGCGCTGCAACACGAACCCTACATTAACATATCATCTATTGGTATTGATGTAGCGCACGCTAACAACGGGATAGCCTTATCAGGATGGTTACCGCAGGTTAACGCTAACGGTGATCTGATCCATTATTTTCAACAAAGTGGTGGAGCTTCGGTAATACCGGGCGCAACAACAACAACCGGGGGTACCGGTACAACAGGATCTACTGGCACGGGTACAACTGGATCTACCGGAACCGGCACAACATCCGGGAGCGGCAGTTCAAATTCATCCGCAACTGCCACTCGAACCACTTATGGCAATACATTTGTGCCTGAATTACAAGTGTCGCAGGCTATTTTCAGCCCAAGCTTGCTGTATGCTTACAAAAGCGCACCGCTATACATTCAGCAGGCAAAGGAAATAAGCGATAGCACTAAAATATTTATAGCATCTACAATTACAAAATCATATTATAATGTACTTTTAACGCTTGAGCAAATCAATGTGCTGAAGGAAGATACTGCCCGTTTAAACCGAAACCTAAAAGATGCTTATCATCAATATGTTGGTGGTATAGTTGATGAAACGGATTATGAGGAAGCGCAGATTTCATTAAACACTTCTGTAGCGCAGTTAAAACAGGCCAATGAAAATATTGTTCCCCAGTATGCTTTGTTAAAACAATATATGGGTTTCCCGCCCGAAAAGCAGTTCAATGTAGATCTTGACACCATGCAAATGATGCGCGATATTCAGATAGACACTAATCAGCAATTGGAATATGAAAAACGTATTGAATTTCAACAGGTAAAAACACAAAAAGCTTTACAACAGCAAACAATTAACTATTACGCTACATCGTTCCTGCCAACGGTTTCTGCATTTTTTGATTACGATCTTGATTTTGAAAGTAACAAAGCATCTAACTTATTCAATAGCTCTTATCCAACATCATTAATAGGACTATCAGTAAGTGTCCCAATTTTCACTGGTTTTTACCGGACAAATAACCTGCGTAAGGCAAAATTACAACAAGAGCAACTTGATTGGACAACTACAGAATTGAAATCACAGATCTATTCGCAGTATACTTTAGCATTAGCTAACTATAAAGGCAATTTATATAACCTCGAGCTGTTGCAAAAGAATGTTGCGCTGGCTAAACGTGTTTACTTTGTAGTGAAATTACAGTACAAACAAGGTATTGTAGCGTACCTAAACGTAATTACAGCAGAATCGAATTTAATAACAGCGGAAATAAGTTATTTAAATGCATTGTTCACGGTGCTATCTAACAAGGTAGATCTTGAAAAAGCAATGGGAACCATCACATATTAATAAGCAAAATTACAACTTTGAAGATGAATAAAGTTATTTTAAATATTGTTTTTGCAGGATGCTTAGTATTAAGCGCTTGCGGTAAAAAGCAACCACCACAAAACACAGAAGTTCCTGTTAACTTATTAACTGTTAAGGCCCAAAAGGTATTTTTTTATGATAAGTACCCATCAACCACGCAGGCCTTAATGCAGGTTAACTTATTACCACAGGTTCAGGGTGACATTACCGGCATATTTTTTACAGAAGGCAGCCATGTAAAAAAGGGCCAAAAGCTTTACGAGATCGATAAAAAGATTTATCAGGATAGTTACGATGCAGCTGTTGCAAATTTAAAGGTTGCCCAGGGAACCCTTACGCAATCGCAACAGGATGCAGACCGTTACGAATATTTGAATAAATATAATGCGGTTGCCAAGCAATTGTATGATCACGCGATCATTACACTTGTTAACTCAAAAAACTCGGTAAAGGCTGCAGCGCAAACCGTAAAATCAGCAAAAACAAACCTTGGTTATTCAACCATTTATGCTCCATTTGATGGTACAATTGGTTTTAGTAATGTGAAATTGGGTGATGTTGTGTCTATCAACACCACTATTCTTAATACGATCTCGAGTGATAACCCAATGGCTGTTGACTTTATCATCAACGAAAAGCAGTTGCCAAAATTTGAGAAGATGAAGGAAAATAAGCATCCAATCGATTCTTTATTCACCATCTTGCTGCCCGACAATTCTGAATATCCATATCTTGGAAAAATATCTAATATTGATCGTGCGGTTGATGCGCAAACAGGTTCTATCAAGATCAGGCTGGTATTTCCTAACCCTAAAGGCGATTTAAGGGTTGGTATGAGCTGCCTTGTAAAAGTGCATAACCAGGATGCTGCACCACAAATAGTGGTACCAAATAAAGCTATTGTTGAGCAAATGGGTGAGTATTTTGTTTACATGGCAAAAGATACCATGGTTAATAACCCAGCAGCTAAAGCAGATTCGGTTAAGGATAAAAAGAAAGAATTAGTTGCTGTTGAGAAAAAAGTGCAGGTTGGCCAGGTAATCGGCCCAAATATCGTTGTTAAAAGCGGTATACAGGTTGGCGACAGGGTAGTGACAGACGGTGTGCAAACATTACATGACGGTGCGCCTATTACAACCAAAAATGTAGTGCCACCTTCAGCCGGCGGCAAAAAAGGAAAATAAGTACCGGAATGATCTTAAGCAGCTTCTATCCATTGAATTTTAATATATGATTGCTAATACTTTTATAAAAAGACCGGTAACTGCTATAGTTATATCTATCGTATTGGTGATCACGGGGATAGTTAGTATCCTTGTTTTACCGATTGACCAATACCCCGATATAACACCACCCGTTGTACAGGTGAATGGCCAGTTTACAGGAGCGGATGCGCAAACTGTTGAACAAACAGTTGCCACCCCTATAGAAGAACAGGTAAACGGTACACCAGGCATGGAATACATGCAAAGCAACAGTACCAATAACGGCTTAATGCAAATGAACGTTACCTTTAAAATAGGTACCGATATTGACGTAGCCGCGCTTGACGTACAAAACCGTGTAAGTATTGCTACACCGCTGCTTCCGGCAGTAGTAAGCCGTTTAGGCCTTACTGTACGTGCAGTAAACCCAAGTATGCTGATGATGGTAGCGATCTATTCGCCTAAGGATACGCATAACATCACCTTTTTAGATAACTACACTAACATTTTTATCCAGGATGCGCTTTTACGTATTCCGGGAGTAGGAAGTATCAGTAAGTTTACCGATGATTTTAGTATGCGTATCTGGATGAACCCGGAAAAAATGGCATCCTACAGCATAACCCCAACTGATGTAATTAACGCTTTAAATGCGCAAAACGTACAGGTAGCCGCAGGTACTGCCGGTGTTCCGCCGCAGTCATCCAGCCAAACATACGAGTTAGGTATTTTAGTAAACGGTCGTTTAAGTACCGTACCTGAATTTCAAAATATCATTGTTAAAAATAACCCTACTACAGGTGCTTTGGTATATTTAAAAGATGTAGCAAGGGTTGAACTTGGTAAATTTACATTTTCAAGTAACTCATTTGTTGATGGGCACCGTGCATCTTACTTACAGGTTTACCAGGCACCTGGCAGTAATGCACTGCAAACTGCAAAAGGTATCTATGACGAATTGGCCAAGTTAAAACAGACGTTCCCATCTGATGTAACTTATAGTGTCCCATTTGAGGCTGTTACTGTGGTAAAAGTTTCAATGGAAGATGTGGTAGGTACCTTATTAAAAACGTTAGGATTAGTTGGGATTGTGGTTTTTTTATTCCTGCAAACCTGGCGATCAACGCTTATTCCAATTTTAGCTATACCGGTATCCATATTTGGTACATTTTGTTTTTTCATCCCCTTAGGGTTCTCTATCAACACATTAACCATGTTTGGTTTTGTGCTGGCGATAGGTATTGTAGTGGATGATGCCATCATTGTGGTGGAAGCAGTACAGCATTATATCGATCATGATAAAATGACTGCCAAAGAAGCCACCTACCAGGCTATGAAAGATATATCCGCACCGGTAATCGCTATCGCGCTGATACTTGCCGCGGTATTCGTTCCGGTTGGTTTTATACCGGGTATAGTAGGGCGTTTGTACCAACAGTTTGCTATCACTATCGCTATCTCGGTTATCATATCAGCGTTTATCGCATTATCACTTACACCGGCGCTTTGTACCTTATTGCTTAAGCCAACAGATGAAAGTAAAAAAGGTAAGGGCCTGGATAAATATTTTGTTAAATTTAATAACTGGTTTCAACGTGTTACCGATAAATATACCGAGGGTGTAAGGAGATGTATAGCTGCTGCAAAATACATAGTTATACTTTTGGTTTGTGTATGTATCGGCGCTTATCTACTATTCCAAACTAAGCCAACAGGCTTTATTCCGTCAGAAGATGACGGAAACTTATATGTTACTTACCAATTACCGCCGGCATCATCAACAGTGGCTGCAACCAATGTAATGCAACGGCTGATGAAAGTTGTAGGTACTACACCGGGTGTGGCGCATTATGCAGCACTATCGGGATTGAACGTAGTAACTAATGCAAGTAACTCAAACAATGGTACAATATATTGCCAGCTTGCCCCATGGGACGAGCGTGGCAAATCGACCGAGCAGGTTCCGGGTATAATTGGCGAACTACAAAGGCGGATAGATTCAGCCGGTATTAAAAATGCCGCTGTAGAAGTTATACAACCATCCCCACTACCGGGTGTAGGAGCAACCGTTGGTTTCAGTATGCAGGTTGAACAACGTAGCTCAAATGATAATTTACAGCAATTTGAAGCTGTAATGAACAAATTTGTTACCGATGCGAATAACGATCCGGCCATTACCGGTTCATATACATTCTTTACAGCACATACGCCAAATTATAACCTGAAAGTGGACCGCGAGAAATGCGAGAAATTAGGCGTCAATATTAACGATGTATTTACCGCCTTACAGGCATTTATGGGTAGTTTGTATATAAATGACTTTACTACCTACGCACGTACATTCCACGTGGTGGTTCAGGCTGATACCGCTTATCGTGCCATGATATCTGACGTTGACAAGTATTATGTACGTAACCAGGCAGGTACAATGGTACCATTAGGCACCTTGGTTAGTTACTCTCCAACGGTGGCTGCGCCTTTAATATCGCACTTTAACATTTTCCGCTCTGCTGAGATTGACGGAACAAACAAAGCAGGATATAGCAGTACACAGGCATTAACAGCTTTACAGAATTTAGCTGCAAAGGATTTGCCGACAGGATATGCTTATGAGTTTTCAGGATTAAGTTATGAGGAAATAAAGGCCGGTTCAACCACCATTTATATCTTCATGTTCTCAATCACATTCGTATTCTTATTCTTAGCTGCACTATACGAAAGCTGGTCTGTTCCATTCTCCGTATTATTAGCCGTTCCCATCGGTGCTTTTGGGGCTATATTGGCTTTGATATGTGTTCCAGACTTAACCGATAACGTTTACGCGCAGATCGGCTTGATCACGCTGATCGGTTTGGCTGCCAAAAACGCGATCCTGATCGTAGAGTTTGCCAAGGTTCGTGTCGACAGGGGCGAAGATCTGCTACAATCAACCCTCGATGCGGTAAGTTTGCGTCTGCGTCCTATTGTTATGACATCCTTAGCATTTATTTTAGGGGTTTTACCATTAGTTTTGGCGACAGGTGCCGGTGCGGTTGGTAGACGAACTATTGGTTTTACGGTATTAGGCGGGATGCTTGCAGCATCAACCGTGGCTATTTTCGTAGTGCCTGTATTGTATGTGATCATTACCAAGTTCTCTTATGGTAAGGAAAAACTCGAATACCTGAAAGCTCATCATAAAGAATTGATGGAAAAGGCTAAAAAGGTTGAAGAGCAAAATATTGACCCTGAACTTGAATTTGAGATCAATAAATCTCGTGAACTGAATAAACCGGGTCAAGCATGATCGCGAATACTTTCATAAAAAGGCCTGTAACTGCTATTGTTATATCCCTGGTTTTAATGATTGCCGGGCTGATATGTCTTTTCAATTTAGCGGTCGATCAGTATCCTAATATATCTCCTCCAAGCGTTTCAGTATCAGGATCTTATACTGGTGCAGACGCAGAAACGGTTGAACAGACTGTAGCTACGCCGATTGAGGAGCAGGTAAATGGTACTCCGGGTATGGAGTACATGCAAAGTACCAACACCAACAGCGGCGGTATGAGCATCAGGGTTACCTTTAATATTGGTACCAATGTAGAGATCGCGGCGCTAAACGTACAGAACAGGGTTGGTATTGCAAGCCCCGCATTGCCCGCGGTGGTAAGTAAATTAGGTTTAACTGTACGTGCAAGTAACCCGGATATGTTAATGCTGGTTGGCATATTTTCGCCCAATGGCATGCATAATATTACCTTCCTGGATAATTATACCAACACCTTTATTTTAGATGCGATACTCCGTGTACCAGGCGTAGGTGATGTAACCGCTCGTGCCGATCAGTTTAGTATGCGCATCTGGATGAACCCGGATAAAATGGCATCTTATGGAATTACTACCGGGGATGTTGATTCGGCCTTAACCGCGCAGAATGTTTATGTGGCTGCAGGTTCGGTAGGAGCGCCGCCACAGCAAAATGCACAAAGTTTTGAAACCGGTATTTTGGTTAATGGTATGCTTAACAAAGCATCTGATTATCAAAAAATCATTGTTAAAGCAAACCCTGCAACAGGAGCAATGGTTTATTTAAGAGATATTGCGAGGGTAGAGTTGGGTAAATTCACTTTCGCCAGCAACTCGTTTGTTGATGGAAAGCGGGCGTCAATACTTCAAATATTCCAGTCGCCGGGTAGTAACGCTTTACAAACTGCCGATAATGTTTATAAGGAACTTGCTTTATTAAAGAAAACGTTCCCTGCTGATGTTGATTATAGCGTCCCATTTGAATCTATAACCATCATCAAAGTATCTATGGATGAAGTGGTAGGTACGCTTTTAAAAGCTTTAGGCCTGGTTGCAATAGTGGTGTTACTCTTCCTCCAAAATATAAGATCTACCATTATACCCATTGTTGCAATTCCTGTATCTATACTATCAACATTTATATTTTTTATACCGCTGGGATTTACTATCAATACCTTAACTATGTTTGGCTTTGTACTGGCAATTGGTATTGTTGTGGATGATGCGATCATTGTGGTGGAAGCTGTTCAGCATTACATTGATGAGCAGCATATGTCGCCTAAAGAAGCTACCTACCAGGCCATGAAAGAAATTTCAGCTCCGGTAATAGCTATTGCGCTAATCCTGGCTTCGGTATTCGTTCCGGTAGGTTTTATACCAGGTATAGTTGGTCGGCTATACCAGCAGTTTGCTATAACTATAGCTATCTCGGTCATTATATCTGCATTTGTGGCGTTATCTTTAACCCCGGCACTTTGTACACTGTTATTGCGCCCATCGCATCACGAAGTAAAAAGTAAAAATTTCCTGGTTAGATGGATTGAAAAATTCTTTGACTGGTTTAATACCACATTTGAAAGAGTAACTGCCAGGTACGTTAATGGAGTAAGAAGATGCATTAAATATGCATGGGTAGTGGTATTGATACTGGCCTGTATATGTGTCGGAACAATATACCTGTTCAAATTAAAGCCATCGGGATTTGTGCCATCTGAAGATGGTGGCAGGTTATATATTACCTATCAATTACCTGATGCGGCATCAACGTCATCGTCGGTTAAAGTAATGGAAAAGCTGATGAAGATCGTTACTTCAACACCCGGGATTTTGCATTACGCTGCTTCATCCGGCTTTAACATTCTTAATGGTGGTGCTACCTCAAACAGTGGTTCCATGTTCCTCATGCTAAAGCCTTGGGATGAACGTACAACCCCGCAAACCCAGTTTCCGGGAATAATGAAAGCACTTACAGTAAGGTTTGCTAAAGCAGGTATTAAAAATGCCAGTGTAGTGGTAATACAACCACCACCTATCAGGGGTATTGGCATTGCTGCCGGTTTCAGTATGCAAATTGAGCAGGGTAACTCAACCGATGACATACATCAGTTTGAAGCAGCAGTGCACAAATTTGTTGCTGCAGCACAAAAAAATCCGGCTACATCAACAGCATTCTGTTATTTTTCAGCTCACACGCCAAGTTATGATCTGAATGTTGACAGGGCAAAATGTGAGAAGCTGGGTATAAATATATCAGATGTGTTTTCAACTATGCAAGCCTACATGGGCAGTTTGTTTGTAAACAATTTTACCTTATATAACCGAACATACCATGTTGTAATACAGGCTGATACACAATATCGTGCCCTGATAAATAATATGGATAAATATTACGTCCGTAATTCTGCAGGTAATATGACTCCGCTGAGCACTGTTATTTCTTACAAACCAACTATCGCGGCTCCGTTAATTAGTCACTTTAACATTTTCCGTTCTGCTGAAGTTGACGGATCGATACCTGACGGATACAGTAGCGGACAATCGTTGGATGAATTAACACATCTTGCTAAAACAGTATTGCCACGTGGTTATACCTTTGAATTTTCCGGATTAAGCTACGAGGAGATAAAAGCGGGCTCACTTACGGTCTATATTTTCATGTTCTCCATTGTATTCGTATTCTTGTTCCTTGCTGCATTATATGAAAGCTGGTCAGTACCATTCTCGGTAATGCTTGCAGTACCGGTAAGTGCGTTTGGAGCGATAGTTTTTTTAACTTTATGGCCGCTTGTCACCCAGCAGCAATTGACTAATAATGTTTATGCACAAATTGGGTTGATCACATTGATTGGATTGTCAGCCAAAAACGCGATATTGATAGTAGAGTTTGCCAAAATACGTGTAGATCAGGGTATCGAACTACTCGAGGCAACATTAGACGCGGTCCGGTTACGTCTAAGGCCAATTATCATGACCTCGATGGCGTTTATTTTAGGCGTATTACCGCTTGCACTGGCAACAGGTGCAGGCGGTGCTTCACGTAATACAATCGGTGTAACAGTATTGGGTGGTATGGTAGCTTCATCAACCATATCTATATTTGTTGTGCCAGTATTGTTCGTGTTGTTCACACGGTTTTCTTATGGAAAAGTGCAGTTACAGTGGCTTCAGGATAATCGCGATATTTTATTAGAAAAAGCCAAAAAAGTTGAGGAACAAAATATTGATCCGGAACTGGAATATGAAATAGCCGATTCAAGACAAAAAAATGAAGAGGAGCGAAAGAAAAAGGGCCTTCACTCTGATGGTGACAAAGCGGAATAATTAAAAGCAACTCTGGTAATTATTTACATTAATCCTTTGGCATATTAGTTGGTCATAGATGTATAAAATTTATGAAAACAAACATATGAAAAAGATAAAATACATGTTATTACTGGTAGTGATGGCTGCAAGTTTTAGCTCATGTGTAGTAAGAGCAAGGGGTGGGGTATATGTTCGGGGCCATTATGAAAATGGGCCGCATGGGTCTTATTGGGTTCCGGGCCACTATGCAAAATAAATAATTTCAAAGGCATTACTGCGTCATATTTTATAGCTATTATTGTGTAAAGGCGAATAAGCCCTAATTTTATAGCTATAAAATATGGAAAGCCAAATTCAACTCTCTTTACCGCAACCTACTTACAAGGCCGCAATAACTGCATCAGCAGGCATCGAGGCGCATTTTGAGCATCAACAAACTTCAGCTCAAAATCGGGGAGAAGAAAACTTAGCCTCAAAACCTGATAGAAATGCAATTGCAGCAATAATTGATACTGCCTTTTGGGCAAGTTTGCGCAAAGAAGAGGGACGTTCGCCAAAAATATCATTAGCATTTCTTCCGCCACATCAATGTACCAAACCACTTATTTTTGAATACCCGCTTGCTTTAACTGCTGACATACTTACCAAACTTGCACCCGCCGTTGAACGCCCCGGAATACACCTTGGTGTTTGGCAGCATGAAAACGAGCTTTATATATGGGGTACTACCCAAGAGATTCCCGGTTTTTGTTTTGTGCTTGAAGTTGTTGAGCCTGGTTTGTTAGTAGTTAAACACCGCCGTATTGATGGCTTTGGCAAATACGTTAACGTTGCTGTATTAAAGGGCGATGAAGTTAAAATTGTAGATGAGGACAGCATTAACATGCCTGATTGCCCGGGAATGCTTAATTCGCTGCTTGGATTTACCAATACCTTTACGCACAATAACGCAGTAAATTTACATGTACAGCTTGCCGTTTCTATGCGTGCGCACGGGCATGGGGGAACACTATTGGTTGTACCGTCTGATAGCGAAGAATGGCGTAAATCCATCATCCATCCAATATCATATCCCGTTTCTCCTTCGTTCAAAACATTATCGGTATTAATGGATCAAAATGTTCAGGAAGACGACCTGGTAGAGTGGCAGGAAAAGCTTAATGACGAGATTGCCCTGATAGGTGGATTAACCGCTGTAGACGGCGCAACAATTATTAATGATAAGCATGAATTACTTGCATTTGGTGCAAAAATAACCCGTTCATTAGGCCGTGAAACTGTTAAGCAAATTATGGTGACAGAACCCATCATTAATAGCCCTGCGGTAATTATACCGCCATCAAGCAATGGTGGAACAAGGCACTTTTCAGCAGCACAGTTTGTATACGATCAGCACGATGCCTTCGCTTTGGTTGCTTCACAGGATGGGCGTTTTACCATTTTTTCATGGTCACCATGCGATCAGATCGTTTTGGCACACCGCGTTGATACTTTACTGATATAAAATAAGTCACTGACAAAATAGTGTCAGTATGTTTCCTGTTTTAATTTATTAAATTTGAAAGTATCTTTTCAAATATTGCCTATGCGCCGGAAAACCGCAGCCTTGATCTTTTTTTGTTTTTGTACATTTTATCTCCAGGCCCAAAATTTAAAACCCCGTTTTCATGTACTAGCCCTTTACGAAAATGGCGGGCATCATATCGATTATTCCAAAAGGGCTCAATTTTGGTTGGATAGCCTTGCAGTGGATAGCAATTTCAGTATTGATTATATTGAAAATACCGATAAAATAAATGATCAGTTTTTAAGTAAATACCAGTTATTTATTCAACTGGATTATGCACCCTATGCATGGACATCACAGGCTGTTGCTGCTTTTCAAAAATACATTGAAGAAGGGCGTGGTGGATGGATCGGCTTTCATCATGCAACTTTATTGGGAGAGTTTGACGGTTATAAAATGTGGGATTGGTTCTCGGCATTTATGGGCGGCATCCAATTTAAAAATTACATCGCAACATTTGTGCAAGGTACCATACATGTTGAAGATACACACCACCCGGTTATGAAAGGCGTTCCCTCATCGTTCCTGGTAAAAAAGGAAGAATTTTATACATATGATAAAAGCCCGAGGCCAAATGTGCATGTATTGGCAAGTGTTGATGAAGCAAGCTATCAACCTAACTCAGATGTTAAAATGGGTGATCACCCTGTGATTTGGACAAATGAACACTACAAAGCCCGCAATATTTATATATTTATGGGGCATTCGCCAATTTTGTTTGACGACCCTGTTTACAAAAGACTATTCACCAATGCCATATTTTGGGCATCAGCTAAAAACTAATTATGCTTAAGAATATCAGCTTCAAATTTCTAATTATTGCTTTTTGGGCTATAAGTGTTCCTTTCTTATCCTATGCAAAACCGGTCATTTATATCAACCAAATTGCTTTCAATATAAATGCCCCTAAAACAGCATTAGTAGGAACGCAAAAGCAATTAAAAGGCTATATTGGTTTCATTCTGGTGAACAACAAGACACAACAAACGGTTTTTACCGGTGCGCTTTCACAAAAACAACAAATTCATGACTGGGCACCCGGTGAATATTTCTATAAAGCTGATTTCTCCGGCTTTAACCAAACCGGCGAATTTATTTTCGTGGTTACCATCGCCGGAAAAAAATATCCGTCTGAACCTTTTCAGATAGGCAATGATGAGCTGGCCGAATTAACAATACCATCAGTAATACATTATTATCGTAAACAACGGGCCAATACGCCTGCAGAGCTTGCTGCCGACTCAAAAATCAAATTATTTGGCAGCGATAAAACAGTCGACTTACACGGTGGCTGGTGCGATGCTTCCGGCGATGTAAGTAAATACTTTTCGCATTTGGCTTACGCTAATTTTATGTCGCCCCAACAAATACCATTGGTAACATGGTCTATGGTTAGTGCTGATGAAGCTATTCCTAATATGCTGACCAAATTACGGGTAAAGGATTCTTTAGAAAGTGAAGCATTATGGGGCGCTGATTACATGACGCGGGCTTTATCAGACAGTGATTATTTTTACATGATCGTATTCAGTTATTTTAATAAAAACCCTAATGCGCGCCGTATTGTAGGCTTACATGCTAATAGTGTAACGACCAATGAATACCAATGTGCTTTTCGCGAAGGCGGGGGAATGGCCATAGCTGCTTTAGCGAGAATATCCCGTTGGAAAAAGCATGGTAATTTTACCTCAACGCAATATCTTAGTGCTGCTGAACGGGCATTCGCTCATCTGCTCATCTATAATAAGAAATATGACGATGATGGTAAGGAAAATATAATTGACGATTACTGCGCTTTGATTGCAGCCACGGAGCTTTGGATAACTACTAATAAAGAACTCTACAAAACTGAAGCCCGTAAACATGCGCATAACCTGGCAAAGCGTTTATCAAAAGAAGGCTATTTTATTGCTGATGACGGCAGCCGCCCATACTGGCATGCATCGGATGCTGGTTTGCCTGTAATTGCATTGGCAAGATATTTAAAAAAAGAAAACGATTCGTCTTATCGTTCTTCAGCATTGCATACGATCAAAACTACTTTGGATTATGAATTGGCGGTTACCGATGAAGTGAGTAATCCATTTGGTTATGCAAGACAAACTTTCCGGTATAAGGACAGTATTAAAAATGGATTCTTCATTCCACATGACAACGAAACCGGCTGGTGGTGGCAGGGAGAAAACGCACGTTTAAGTTCATTAGCTGCTGCCGCAATAATTGGATCGAAACTAGTATATAATGGTCATAATCAAATCAAACACAAAAATGCTTTAATACGGTTCGCCTACAACCAGATCAATTGGATATTAGGAGATAACCCATACCAGGTTTGCTTTATGTATAATTTTGGCAGGAATAACGTGCCATATATGCATTCTAATTTCGGCCATGGTTCTGAGCGTGGTGGGATCTCCAATGGAATAACGGGAAAAGAGGGGAATGGAGACGGTAGCGGTATCGACTACAAAACTGAAGATGCTGGTAATGAATGGCGATGGACCGAGCAATGGATACCACATGCTGCATGGTACCTGCAAGCAGTTTCGGTTATGGCAGATGAGAAATAATTATATGATATCCCAAAGAGCTATGACGCATAATAATAACGCTTATGACTTATTAAGACTAATATTGGCGCTATTTGTACTTTTCACACATGCTTATTTTCTCAACAATACAGGCATGGACCCGCTATCTGTATTTTCGAAAGGTCAAATTGATTTTGCATTTATTGGCGTATTAGGCTTTTTTTCGTTAAGTGGGTATTTGATAACTAACAGCATTGATCGAAATCCGGATATTCTCAGATTTTTGTATAAACGTTTTTTAAGGTTGTTTCCGGGTTACTGGATGTGTTTGATAATTACCGGATTTTTAATAGCTCCGTTAATGTATTATTTAAACCATCATTCGATAGAAGGGTTTCCATTTACAGGCAATAATAGCAGTTTAAGCTATTTTTTTAATGACTATTTATTAGGGATAAGGCAATGGAGTGTAGGTAATGTGCTTGATCATTCGTTGTATAAGGGATCATTAAATGGCAGCTTATGGACCTTATATTCAGAAGCGTCGTGTTATGTTATGACTGTAGTTATAAGTTTTTTTGGACTTATAAATAAAAATAAGATTGTATTTGTTCTTTTATTTTTACTGGTTTATGCAGTATACGTTGTTAATTTATATAATATACCACAATTTGGCCCAACTTTTTTAACACTTAATATCGCCCGCCAATTTTATATTGCATATTTGTGCGGCATGGGGTTATATATATTCAGAAAAGAAATAACAATAGATGAAAAAGGCTTAATATTTATTCTACTATTATCTATTACGCTGTTAAAATTTGGCGGTTTTTTGCTTATTGCGCCAATATTGATCGCTATAATGTGTGTTTTGGGTTTTGCAACATTTAAAGTATCACTTAAATACGATCTGTCTTACGGAATATACATATACGCATTTCCCATACAGCAGTTAACTTTTACGTTTAGCAAAAACATTGGCTTTATAGGCGATGTGATTATTTGTATGATAATCACATGTGCGTTAGCATTTTTAAGTTATGTATTAGTTGAAAGGCCTTGCTTAAAGCTTAAAAATATTAATACCCGTAAGAAGCAAATTGAACAGGTAAGTTAGATGTGCTTATTTTAGTATTCCAAATTGGTTATTTTACATCAGCTAAATACTTGTGAACAAAGCTGATAGCCATTGATCCTTCACCTACGGCAGCAGCAACGCGGTTCATAGCCCCGGAACGGACATCGCCTGCAGCAAAAACACCGGGACAACTTGTTTCCAACAAGTATGGATCGCGGCTTTCTTTCCATATTTTGTTAAAATCATCATAAATTTTTAAATCGCGGCCGGTTTCTAGAAAACCCTTGTTATCTTTAATAATATCCAATTCAATCCATTCAGTAAATGGTTTTGCTCCGATAAAAATATAAAGTGCTGAAGCAGGACGGGTTTGCTGCACGCTTGTATCCAGGTTATTTAACACAAGCTCCTGTAATTGCTCATTGCCTTTAGCTTCAATTATTTCCATTTTGCCAAGCACAACTATGTTTTTGGTTTCATTAATCTGATCGATAAGGTAGGCCGACATGGTACTTATAAGATCCGCTTTGCGAATGATAATGTGAACCCTGCTTGCGAATTTTGATAGATACATAGCCGCCTGCCCAGCAGAATTGCCGCCTCCTACGATATAAACATCCTTATCCTTGCAAGCGGCAGCTTCAGTCATAGCTGCCCCGTAATAAATACCTGCACCAGCGAAATCAGCGATACCTTTAGTATCTAATTTACGGTAATCAACGCCGGTAGTAATAATAATACTTCGTGTATCAATGCATCTACCGTCTTCGAGCATTATTTTCTTATAACCATCTTTTTGCAGGATAGCATTAACTGATCTTGGCGATAAAAACTCAGTGCCTAAACGCGTAGCCTGGGTCATGGCCCGGCGAGTAAGCTCAGAGCCACTGATGCCTGCAGGGAAGCCCAGGTAATTTTCTATCCGGCTGCTGGTTCCTGCTTGTCCGCCCGGTGCACGGCGTTCAATCATTAGCGTTTTTAAGCCTTCGGATGCACCATAAACCCCGGCAGCTAGCCCGGCCGGACCTGCACCTATGATCACCACATCATACATGTCATTCTTTAACTCCGGGTTTAAACCGATTTTATCTGCTATCTGGGTAATGGTTGGCTTTATCAAATGTGATCCATCGCCAAAAAATACGACAGGCAGATCTTTTAACGTAAGATTGTTAAGCGCCAATTTTTCTTCGGCTTTTTCCTTAAGCTGTACATCAAACCATTGGTATGGGATCAAATTCCCGGCAAGAAAATCCTTAATATCATGCGATAAGCTCGAATATTGATATCCAATTACTTTTATACCTTTAAAATCGGGTTGATAGGTGCTCAGCCAATCGTCAAGCAACCCGTCAATAACTGGGTAAAGCTTTTCTTCAGGCGGATCCCATGGTTTAACCAGGTAATAATCCAACTGAACTGTATTGATGGCTTTAATGGCAGCATCCGTATCAGAATAAGCAGTGATCAGTACCCGTTTGGCATTGGGATAGTATTTAATTGCTCTCTCCAAAAAGTCAACACCATCCATTTCGGGCATACGCTGATCCGAAAGGTACATGGCAACTGTTTCGCCTTTATTTTTTAGCTCAAGTAAGCTGTCAAATGCCTCTTGTATGATGGTAGTACTTAAAACACGATAGGTATCCCGATATTTGTTTTTCAGATCGCGCGTAAGTGCACGCAATACATGGGCATCATCGTCAATACAAAATATAATAGGTAGACTCATTTAGTTTTTGTTGTTATAAAATTAACCATCGATAGGAAAACAAACAATAAAGGCTGTTCTTCCGGGCACAGATTGTACTTTGATTGAACCGCGATGTTGTTTTACTATCCTTCGAACAACGTCAAGGCCCAAGCCAGTCCCTTTTCCAATTTCTTTGGTGGTGAAGAACGGATCAAAGATTTGTGATTTATTATCTTCAGGAATTCCCGGGCCATTGTCAATTATGGATACTTCCACAAAAGCACCATCCTTTAGCGTTTTAATCTCTAAAACACCTTTACCCATACCTTCCATAGCATCCAGCGCGTTATCCATCAGGTTCGTCCAAACCTGGTTAAGTTCGCCAATCATAGCTTTTACAGGTGGCAGGGTGGTGTCAAAATTCTTTACTATTTGTATGTTATTTTTATGTATTTTGTGCTGAAGCATGGTCAGCGTATTTTTTATACCGCTGTGAATATCCGCATATTGCTTATCATGCCCCTGATCCATGTGTGTAAAATTCTTTACCGAACCAACCAGGTCAGTTATACGTCTTGATGCTTCCTCAATATCCGTTACCATTTTTTCGGTTAACATATTACTGTTTATCCAGTTCATGATAGACGAAATATACTCAGCCGGGATCTGTTGTTTAAAGGCTTCGGCATCGCTTACCTCAAAACCAAATTCCACAAAATTTTCTGAGATCTCAGCTGCATTCTTTACTTCATGAGCATCCATCCAGTCGATCATTTCATCTTCCAGTTCGCTGCGTTCCATCATGGTTAACGTGCGTTGTTTTTTTTCATTCAAAACAACCCGTAGCATATCATTTACAATGTTTACCTGTTCAACCGTCATCTTCATTTCGATGATCTCTTTAAACGTTTTTGGTGCGCTTAATAAATGCTGTTTAAGCGATGCTGCACCACGCACAATAGCCGAGGCCGGATTATTTAACTCATGGGCTAATCCTGCAGATAATTTTCCCAGGGCCATCATTTTTTCGCTTTGCTGCTGTAGCGTTGTGAAATCTCGTATGCGGCTGGCCATTACATGCACCAAAGCTTGGGTCAATTCAAAATGATGAGTTATCATTTCGTGCATTTTTGTTGCAGGAAAGCAAAGTAGCTGAGTTTCCTCTACGGCTTTAGCAAAACTCGGGGCAGATTTTGCACGTGAAAAAGGCAGATATCCGGAGACTGTCTGCGCTTCAAAAACCGCCATTTCGCGGGTCTCGCCATTTTGGATAATGTACATGCTTACCCTGCCGTTTATAATAATGTTGGTAAAATTGATAGGCTGTCCTGCCTGGAACAGGAATTCTCCTTCCGGCAAAATGCGTTGCTCGCTGTTATTAATTAACCATTTCAATTCTTCTAACGAAACTTCTTTAAGTGCTTCAAAAGATTGAAGCAATTCCGGCGTTACAGTAATCATAGTATGAAGGTAGGGAAAAGATGGGGGAAGGCAAATAGTATTGAAATAGATGATTTTAAAACAACAAAGCCCGATTTGTTAAAATTGGGCTTTGTACCCAGCGCCGGAGTCGAACCGAGGCGTTATTGCTCCCTTAATCTTTTTATCTCTTCAAGTGCATTAATGTCTAATTGATCTTTTGGACGATTTACGATTTTTTTGTTTATAATTATCTGATTGATATGTAAGAATGGAATATTTACGCCGTCAATTTCAGCTATAGAAGCCATTGATAAACATTCATCGAATATATAATTTTCCAAGCCTTTCATTTCTGTCAAAATATCAAGTGATAACCGTTGTTAAGATGGAACTCAGTCCAACCAGCAACAAACTGCATCGTTTCAATTATCGAAAAATCACCTAAGTCACAATCATTAAAAACCCGCCACAGTTTTTTACGGTTTTCATGGGTATCGTGTAGTCAAATATCAATATCGCTTGTAAGGCGCTGATAGCCATGAAAATTTATTGCATATCCACCGATCAGGATATATTGAACCTTATTATTATATAATGCTCGCCAAAATTTTAGAATATCCTCGTCAAATACGTCCACACTTATTTACTGATAAATTGTTTGTGAGTAATAACAGCTTTGTTCATGGTTTGCTCAATTTTGTATAAACGCGTTGTCATTTCAAAGCGTTCCTTGTAAGTGCGTTTAAGGCCTGCCTTTAACTGTTCTATCTCAGCTGTTGTAAAGTTAGGATTGTCCTGCTTCATCAGAATATAGTTGTTATTTCAAATTTACTCAAAAGAATCAATAAAGCTAAATATAGGGGAAAGTTCAAACTAAAAACAACAAAGCCTTTCTGATTTCTCAGAAAGGCTTTGTACCCAGCGCCGGAGTCGAACCGGCACGGTTTCCCACAGGTGTTTGAGACCAGCGCGTCTACCAATTCCGCCAGCTGGGCTTGCTGTACCGAGAGTGGATTAATTTCTCAGAAGCGGGTTGCAAATGTATCTAAACTCTCTTTAATCCGCAATAAATATTTTTGCTTAAAGTAAATTTTTGCAATATCATTCAACCTGCTCTCTTTGGTGGTATCATCCAAGTGGGTATAATCGGATGTTAGGGCAGATAATTCTTCATTCATATCTCCCTCAAAAGCAAGCACTTCTGCTGTTATTGTTCCCAGTTCTTCTGCACTGTTAACCTCCATTATCCGTTCATTAATATCCATCATCTCCATCAAAAAATCTGATGGTAGTTGTGGCTTCGCGCCCTCAGAAACCAAATTATGTAGTCTTAAAATATATTCCAGACGCTTATTTGGATCGCCAAGTGTTTGGTAGGCCTTATTATTCAGGGTAGATAATTCCAGTATTTCCTGCTGCTTTTCCTCATCCTCATTAGCATAAAAATCAGGATGATATTTTTTGCTTAGCTGGTAAAATTTCTTTTTGATATCAGCATCATTCAAATTGAATGTTTCTGGTAACTCATAAAAATCAAAGTAATTCATCCTACAAAGTTAAGCAATGCAGGATTAAATTCTCCTGCTATTAAACCAACAGCGGTAATTAGTGTCTGTTCATAAAAAATTTACATCTTTGCTCTATATTTTACAAGTATGCTTTTTAAAAAAATACAGCAAAAGCCATTTTTTATCCTGGGCCCATGTGTAATGGAAAACCAGGAACTACTATATACTGTTGCCGAAAAAGTTGCCGAAATAGGGCAGAAGTATGATATCCCGGTTATATTTAAGTCATCGTTTGATAAGGCAAACCGAACTTCTATCCATTCATACCGCGGACCGGGCGTGGAAAAAGGAATGGAAATGCTGCTGAAAGTAAAAGAGCGTTTCGGCTTGCCATTGATAACAGATATTCATGAACCATCACAGGCTGCATTAGTAGGCGAGGTAGTTGATATTTTGCAGATACCTGCTTTTTTATGTCGCCAAACCGATCTGCTGGTTGCCGCAGCAAAAACAGGAAAGATCGTCAATATTAAAAAAGCGCAATTTTTATCTGGCCAGGATATGTTTTACCCTGCTCAAAAAGTAATTGAAGCTGGCAATAACCAGGTGATTTTAACTGAGCGCGGCAACATGTACGGCTATAATAATTTGGTGGTTGATTTCAGGAACATTCATGATCTTAAATCATTCGGACACCCGGTTTGTATGGATTGCACACACTCTGTACAACGGCCGGGTGGAGCAGGCGGCAAAACCGGCGGCGACCGTACTTTTGTACCAATGATGGCGCTTGCTGCAAAAGCGTTTGGGGCCGACGGTTACTTTATGGAAACACACCCAGACCCGGATAATGCATTGAGTGACGGACCAAACATGGTAAAATTGCACGATCTGGAAAAAGTTATAGCGCCATTACTTGGATAACATGACTATGAAAGATATTGCCAAACGGGTTTTTGATATCGAAATAGAATCCTTACAACAGGTTGCAAGTTTACTTGATGATAAATTTTCACAAACAGTTGATGCTATATTAGCTTCGCGTGGTAAACTGGTAGTAACTGGCATTGGAAAATCAGGTCATATCGGCAGAAAAATCGCGGCTACGTTATCAAGCACGGGTACGCCAAGTTTTTATTTGCATCCTGGAGAAGCTTTTCACGGTGATTTAGGCATGGTGGGCATAAATGATATTGTTATGCTAATATCATATTCGGGCGAAACTGAAGAGGTGCTCAAGATCATCCCGTTTTTAAAATTTAACAAAAATCAGATCGTCAGCATTACAGGCAACCCAAATTCAACCATTGCAAAAAATAGCGATTATCACCTAAATATTAATATAACCCGCGAAGCTTGTCCTTTAGCATTAGCGCCTACATCATCAACAACGGCAACATTAGTTATGGGCGATGCACTTGCCGTAGCGTTAATGGAATCGCGCCAGTTTCAGGAAGAAGATTTTGCACGTTTTCATCCCGGTGGAAGGTTAGGGTATAAATTATTGGCAAAAGTGAAAGACTTAATGCGTACTGATAACCTGCCCTATATTGCAAAGGATGCTACATTTACAGAGTTATTGCTACGTATGTCTGAAGGACGGCTGGGAATGGTTATAGTTGGAGATAAAGATCATATTGACGGTATTATAACCGATGGCGACTTACGACGGGCCTTATTAAAGAATCCGGACACGTCAAAATTAATAATTAGTAATATGATGACGATTGATCCAATAATAATAAATGGAGACGAATTTATTAAACAAGCAGAAAATTTAATGATAGATAAAAAAATTACCACTATACTTGTTGGCTCAAACCAAAGCAAGAAAATTACAGGAGTTTATCAAATATTTAATTGATAAAAAAAATGCAATTAACTTATTGTAAATTTCAATATTATTAAAATCTAAACCATAAATTTATAATTTTGTTGTCCGAACGCTTTTTGTTTAATTTTTTTGATTATAACAGATATAAAAAAATGCCTGGTATAAATATTCTACTACTAAAAGGAGGAAGGGTATGATCCATAGGTATGCCACATTTATTAAGGCCGTTAATCTTACTACTGATTATTTAATATTAAATATCAGTATGGTTATTTCGTACGTTATAATCGACAAGTCATCATTTTTCTGGATAAATAATAAAAATTATCTACCTATTGTACTGGTTTTTAATCTTATTTGGTTATTAGCTGCAAATATTAGCGGGCTTTATGAGCAAGTATTATATAAAGATTCTATAAACACTTACCGGGGTGTAATTAAAACATATTTTATTTTTGTAAGCTTTATATGTTTTACAATAATTATACTCATTGGTACAAAACCCTATTTTGTTACGCGAGAATACCTTTTTTATTCTTTAGCATTGTTTGGATTTCTGCTTGGACTTTGGAAACTTATATTTTTGGGTATACGCAAAACCAACCGAAGATTACTATTTGATACCCGTACAGTAGTAATTGTTGGTGGCGGAAGAATAGGATACGACCTATACAATTTTTTTAACCAGAACGTTGAACGCGGGTACAAACTAGTAGGTTTTTTTGATGATGTGCCCGAGCGTGTTAAAGAAAAAGAACTATACTTAGGCCGTACAGATGATTGTATAGACTTTGTTATAGCCAACAAGGTTGATGAAATTTTTTGTACGCTGCCAAATACCAGTGCGGATACCATCGAAAAATTAATGCTTGATGCAGACAAAAATTTAATACGTTTTAAATTTGTACCTGAATATTACGATTATGCCAAAAAACCTACCTATATACAAAGCTTTGGGCATATCCCTATTATTTCTGTAAGGCCCGAACCATTGGAAAACATGCTGAACAGGTTTATCAAACGTACTTTTGATACCCTGTTTTCAATATTTGTTATCATATTTATATTCAGCTGGTTATTCCCGATTTTTGCAATACTTATAAAACTTCAATCTAAAGGCCCTGTATTTTTTGTACAAATGCGTTCGGGCAGGGATAATAAACCGTTTAAATGTTATAAGTTCAGGAGCATGCGGGTGAATTCAGATTCAGATAAAAAGCAAGCTACAAGGGGTGATTCTCGTATTACACCAATTGGGGCTATAATGCGCCGGACAAGTATTGACGAGCTTCCGCAGTTTTTTAATGTGCTAATGGGAAATATGTCGGTAGTGGGGCCACGCCCGCACATGATAAGCCATACTGAGCAATACGCGCAGCTTATTGATACTTTTATGGTACGTCACTTCCTTAAACCAGGCATTACCGGCTGGGCCCAAATACGTGGCTTACGCGGCGAAACTAAAAATACCGAAGATATGCTGGCCAGGGTTGAGGCCGATGTTTGGTATTTAGAGAACTGGTCGTTCCTGCTTGATCTTAAAATTGTTTTCTTAACCTTTTTTGGGACCCTCAGAGGCGATGAAAATGCATTTTAACTGCAGTTAATGTTAAATTAATGGGCATAGCTTCAAACAGTTAATACTAAAACACCAAATAAATTTTATAGTTTATCTTTTTAAACTATCTTTGCACCTCAGAAAAATCCTAATGCGGAAGTGGCGTAATTGGTAGCCGCACCAGACTTAGGATCTGGCGCCGCGAGGCGTGGGGGTTCGAGTCCCTTCTTCCGCACTTAATGAGAAAGCCTCTTAAATCAAAGAGGCTTTTCTCATTTTAAATCTACCAATTATAAGTTTTTAATGAAGCTGTATATTTTTCTTCGTCAAACTTATAAAGGTCAGGTGATTTGTGCGCTCCGCCACGACGGATATTATCCAGTTTAATCAATACGCCATACTTCATTATCTTTCTATAAAAATTACCACGGTTGAGTTTCACTCCTAACACAGCTTCATACAATCGTTGTAATTCGGTTAACGTAAATTCTTTCGGGAGTAAATTAAGTCCAATAGGTTTATAAATCAACTGCTCGCGTAATATCTCCAAAGCACGCTCTAATATCAGCGAGTGATCCATCACCAGCTCCGGAATATCTTCGACGTTAACCCAGGTACATATAGCGGAAAAATCATCAGTTAACGGTAAAACCTGAGTATAATCAACCAAAGCATAGTAGCTGGTAGATATAAAACGCTGTTTATGCCACAAGTCATCCGGATAGTCTTTAAAAAATGCCTCAGATCTGTTTACATCACCAAACGTGGCAAACTGTTCCAAAAATATATTTTCAGCGCCCGTACGTTCCTTAAGCACCCTTTTCACAGCGTCGTTTAAATTCTCATCTTTACGAACATATCCACCTGGCAAAAGCCACTGTTTGCCAAAACTGGTTTGCAGTAATAATACTTTTAGCTGTGTATCATGAAAACCGAAGATTACATTGTCTACAGATAAATGCGGTATACATGTGGCCCAAAGTTCTTTACTGCTTTTTAGTATAAGTTCAGATATCATCCACCTGTTTTATTAAGCAACTAAAGTAAGGATTAGGAAATGTAAATAATGTTTTTTACACAAGACAAATATTTTTAAGGAAAATACATTCGCTTTTTAGAAAATCTTTAAACCTGTTTTGTAATTGGTGAAACTCCTTA
This sequence comes from Mucilaginibacter sp., assembly GCF_965225845.1. Classification (GTDB taxonomy): domain Bacteria; phylum Bacteroidota; class Bacteroidia; order Sphingobacteriales; family Sphingobacteriaceae; genus Mucilaginibacter. The sequence continues at coordinate 1,652,235 of NZ_CBDDBL010000002.1, read as the reverse complement.
ATTACATTTATTCCATCTTCCGTCAAAATTGCATTTCCTCCGCCCTTTCCACCGCGATGAGAGATCACTACAGGATGTTGAAAGTGGCTATTAATATGCCTTGTCAACTCCCAAGCTTGTTTATATGACATTTTCATTTGCAATGCAGCCTGCCTTATAGAACCAGTTTGGTGTATTAGTTCCAATAGTTCGATGCGCCCGTGTCCTAATACTTTTTCATTATTCACTTCTATCCAGATACGACCATTTAGAGTAATTACTGCATCCATAGTATTTAAAATTAATGTTCAAGTTAAATACAATTTAGATAAATCTAAGTCAACTTTTCCTTTTAAATTATTGTAAGGATATGCAAACATGCACGACTAAAATTCGTTATGCTTTTTAAAACATAATGAATTATTTAATTATTTATACCAAAATCTCATTTATGAAAAAAAGTTTATCTCTAAAAATACAAAACTTAATTAATCTATCATCAACTAAAGCCATTTTGCTGCCAGTAATTATTACAACATCCCTTATTACAAATGCGTCTGTTGCTCAAACCGTTACCACTACTACAACCACAACAAAAGATTCCACAACTATTAAGGTTGTAACTACAGAAAAAGCAAAATATCCAAGAACGGTTGGTTATTTAAGTTTTATTTTACCATTAGAAACCTTGCAGGGCGGTAAAACAACCGGCAATTTTGGCTCTGCCACAAGCATTGGCTTTCCTGTGGGCGTAAACGTTTTGTACAGCGATCACTTTGGTTTTAGTTATGAGTTTACACCAACTATTAAATCTACAAACTCAACAAGTAAAACAAGTAATTTGCTATTTGATCCGGGAACTATGTTCCGATTTAATGGCGGTTTTACCATTATTACCCGTTTGGCATTTGAAACTGAAGGCAGGTACGGTTTTACGCCGGTATTTAACCAAATTTATGCCCGAACTAAAGATGTGAATTATTTTGTGGCATTATCGTTACCGAACAGATTTGGCGATAATGAAGCTTATTCTATAGGCTTGAACTTGCAAATAGGCTTTATCTTTAACTAGATAATTACCTGCTAAGTTCGTGAAAAGCTTAGCAGGCAATTATTAAAGTCGCGTAGGTGACACGCCGAAAGTATTTTTAAAGGTGTAAGAAAAATGTGAGAAGTTTTCAAAACCTAGATCAAGGTATATTTCTGATGGCTTTCGCCTTTTATCCTTGATCAAAAAATAGGCTTCGGATAATCGACGCTGTTGCAGCCAATAACTTGGCGATGTTTTAAATATTTTGGTAAAGTCCCTTTTAAAACCAGCGAGGCTTCTACCGGTTAATTTTGCAAATTGAGCTATCGGCACATTATACATGTAGTTTTTGTTCATGTATGTTTCCAGGTCAATTTTCCAGGGCTCGCTAAAGTCAAACAAAAAACTTTTTAAGGCAGGATCATGCTGAAGCAGTAATTGGATTGCCTCCTTAGTTTTCAACTCGCCTAATGCAGATTTTAAATGTTCCGGGCGATCAAAATAAGGTATAAGCGAATCAAAATATCCTTTAATAAAAGGGTCTGGGGATAATAACATCATTGAGATTCCTGTATACCTTTCCGTTTGTTCTATTTTATATTCGATGGCATATTTGCGCAAAAAGCCCTGCTCCAGGAATATATTAAGCGATTTAAATTCGCCATCGGGTGGAGGTATTTTTATAGATTTTAATAATTGATTTCTACGAACCAATCCTATATCGCCTGCACGCATCACTTTAATGCCTTCACTGGTTGCCATGTGTGTCTCGCCTGAAATAATGTAGCCGAAAGCATGTTCCGCTACAAACTGCTCATTGCTGCGTTGTTTCCGGTCAACACAGGAGTAAAGCAAATTATCAAGCTTAATATGGCTGCTATCTTCCATTATCATCAGGCTTCAAATATAATTTATCTTACACGGCTCATCAGCACTTTGTCGAACAATTTATCTGATAATATTTTCCTCAAAAATAATACGGTCGCGGCCATGTAACCGCCACTATATCTTGTTTTAGGATTTTTAGCATAGATAGCTTCCCTAACCAATTTAGTGATCACCGCGGGTTCTGCATTTTGCTTTTCAGTGGTATCCATTGCACTGGCGACCTTGTTTGCCATTACTGCATAAGCTCCCTTGCTTGATGATTTAATCATGGTATTCATCGCAATGCTTATCCATTCAGATTTTACACCACCAGGTTCAATTACCACTACATCGATGCTAAACGGCTTAACTTCATTTCGCAAAGTATCGCTTAATGCCTCTAACGCAAATTTGCTGGCATGGTACCATCCGCCTAATGGTAATGCAATCTTCCCGCCGATGGAAGTTATGTTAATTATTTTACCATAACTATGCTTACGCATATGCGGCAATACCAATTGTATCAAACGGGCTGCACCGAATACATTCACCTCAAGCTGGTAACGCGCATCAGTAATTGGTACGTCCTCTATTGCACCATACGAGCCAAAACCTGCGTTATTGATTAGTATATCAATCCGTCCTTCTGCTTTAATAATTAAATTGATGCCATTAACCATTGATTGTTCGTTAGTAACATCCATTTCTAAAACCTTAACACCAAGGCTTTTGATATCCTCCATTTTATCTAGCCTGCGGGCAGCGCCATAAACTATGTTGCCATCCTTTAAAAGCTCTTGAGCAAAGTCTTTACCCATCCCGGCTGAGGCGCCGGTAACCAATATTACGTTTTTCATTTTTTCTTTTATTTGAATGATACAAATGTCGGGATGAGTGAAAAATATATTTTTGGCGTAAAGCTCAAATCTATTTTGGTGGAAGGCTCAATAAAAAACCGCAAGACAATTAATTGTAGTGCGGTTTATATTATTAAACAGAGATCTGTTATACGATTATGCCTCTATTCCGGCACCTATTTGTTTCAGAATTCCCAACTCATCTGAACTTCCCCAGCGCTCAATCATTTTGCCATTTTTAAACTTACTTATTTGTAAGCCACGGGCTTTTATTTTTTTGCCCGTCGCCGGGATGCCGTTAAAATTTCCTTTGTGAGTGCCAGTTAAGGTATAAGCAAATGCAACATTATCTTCATCGGCTACTAACTGATCCACTTCAATTTTCATATCAGGAAAAGCAATATGTAATGTCGTAAAGAAATCGATATAGCCCTGTGCACCCTTAGCTTGTCCGGGAGCCGGATCATTTTCTATAACATCTTCCGATACGAGATCTTTTAAATTTTCCAGCTTGCCACTGTTTATGGCCTCACCAAACTTTTTTTGTGCTTCAATATTTACTTGCTTGCTCATGGTAGTTAGTTGTTTCTAATAAACTATCAAAGGCAGTGCCGCTAATTGTACTAAAGCATCAAAATATTAAAACTTAAGCGAATATTAAAGGACTAACTCACTAAAAAGCCGGTTAACTGTTTCCTCTGCATTTACACATAAGCCAGGGTGTACTTTTGATGTTTGTAATACGGTACTCCGTGTAGCCGTTAACCAACGGAAGCGGGAGGGGATATCCAACTTAGCTATCGGTCCACCATTAACATCGCCTGAACAAATGCGCTCAAAAGAATACAAATGCTCCTTTAATTCGTCCATGTTTAGATATTCAGAAAATGCTTGCAAACGATGCTCATCCAAAATATATAGCATTTTCAAATATTTTTGCTTGGCACAATACAGGATGATCCCGATATTCAAAAACTCTTCGCGTTCAACCCTGGGCATCACGCGGATCACAGCATACTCAAATAATGTTCTCTGTTGCATGTTGTGCTTCCTTTATAAAAATATCAGAATTGGCAATTCTCATCGTCAAAAACTGTTTATAAGCCGCCCTATGTTCTTCCTGGGTGTCAAATTCGCCTGTTAACCATTCATCCGGTATAAGATCAACTATTGAATTGATAAGTTCATCAGTTAAAATGGCTTTGAATTCGTCATCAACTGATTCCAATTCAGTGGCATGTGGTAATAATACATGGTCTTTTATTTGTATAAATGGCTTTTTAGCTTGTTCTAACCAATTATACCAGGAATGGTGAAAATATAGCGCAGCACCATGGTCAATCAACCATAACTCCTTATGCCATACCAGCATATTAGTATTACGCGGGGTGCGGTCAACATTCATGAGTAAACAATCCAGCCAAACAATTTGCGAGGCTAATTTGGCATCAACTTTAGTAACGTTGGCATCAAAAGTAATAGCGCCCTGAAGGTAATGCAGCGCAAGATTTAACCCAACGCTTGCCTTTAAAAGATCTTGGATTTCTTCGTCAGGTTCAGTTCGGCCAAAAGCTTCATCAAGATTAGCGAAAACAACTTCCGGTACCTTAAAACCAAGTTTGCGCGCAATTTCGCAACCGATCAGCTCAGCGATTAAAGCCTTTATACCCTGACCAGCACCACTAAATTTAAGTACATATAAAAACCCGTCATCAGCCTCGGCAATGGCAGGCAATGAGCCCCCTTCGCGTAGTGGTGTTACATAACGGGTTACATTAACAGTTCTTAGCTCTTGCATATATCAGAGCCAAAAATGCATTTTTTTATGCAGATTATTAATTCAGACAGATTTTATTGCTTTTGAACTTCGTAGCCTAAGCCAATATTAAAGGAAACAAAAATTGCGCTTTGTTTACGATTCGGTCCATCCTGTAAACTATAGTTATCACCAACTCTCCAGTCACCTTGCGCGGCATTAATATAATATCCTGCTCTTAAACCTATAGGAATATTTCGTTGTACCGTAAAACATCCCATATTTTTCGGTTTAACTTTTATCAGGTAATCCATACCGGCTCCTAACTCTATACCAAAGTTTGGCTGGTAAAAGGTTTTGCTTGATGTACTATTTAGTATTTCCGAAGAAAAGTCATCGGTGCTTTTTAAGCGTGTATTATCCTGTATATTTAATACTGCCGCCGAAAAGTTTAAGCCAACAAAAGGGAACAATCTTAAATTTGGATCTTCTGAGAAATTATACCCGGCACGTGTGTAAAGCTGGTATTGATTATATTGAGCTTTGAAATCTCCATCGTTAGCAGTTGTAATGGGCGTAAAGCCTATACCGTCCTCAAATAACCAGCGCCCGTGAATATGGCTCATGGATGCATTGATCCAGACGTCATTGGCGCCGAGTGATTGAATACCATTGTTATTTAATATTTGATTTAACTGACCTAAATGTGACGGTCGATAAGTAACCTGTATCTGTGCAGCGCCTGCCAGCTGATGATGGAACCAGCCCGCTGTTTTTACTGTATCTGTTGTTTGCGCCCTTACTTTCGATACACCAAGGATTGCGATTGCTATAAATAAAGCATGTATTATTTTTTTCATATTAGCGTTATTTTGGACTATTTATTATTGGAATAGGACAATTATATACTAAATTTTGTTTTAGATAAATTTATCTTTCTTACAACGTCAGTTTGTATGCCCTCATCTCTTAATATTTTCTGGTCATCCTTTGTAAGTACTATATTTTATATATTTTTAACCCATAATGGAAATCGTAAAAGACAATAAAAAAACCATCTGGGCATGGTGCATGTTCGATTGGGCAAATCAATCATACAATATGGTGATTACAACAACCATATTCCCGTTTTATTACGTGTATTACACCACATGGCACAACCCTAACGGGGATGTTGTTACTTTTTTTGGGCATAAGTTCGTTAATACTGTATTGTCAAATTTTGTATTGGGAATCGCTTATCTGATTATTGTGCTCATGCTGCCAATACTTACCTCAATTGCTGATTATAAAGGTAATAAGCGAGCATATCTGCAATTTTTTACCTGGCTTGGCGCATTATCATGTGCAGGGTTATTCTTTTTTAAACCGGTTGAGCATGGAATACCATCGCTTGAAATGCCATTAATATTTTTTGCACTTGCCTGTATAGGTTATTGCGGCGGATTTGTTTTTTATAATTCCTATTTACCGCAAATTGCGTCAGAAGCTAAACAAGATAATGTGAGTGCCAAGGGATTTATATATGGCTATGTAGGCAGCCTTGTTGTTCAAATGTTGTTGTTTGGCTATTGTGGAGAAACCCGAATGGTTTGGTATCGACCCGAAAAATGATTCTTTGCCTGCACGTATCACATTTATTATCGTATTTGTTTGGTGGATGGGTTTTTCTATTATTCCATTCAGGTTATTACCTAAAGGCGAACCCAACCCTGGTAAACATAATTACAACGTATTAACAGGCGGTTTTAAAGAGTTAATAAAAGTTTTCCAAAAAGTACGAACGATGCCTTTGCTTCGTCGTTTTCTGTCATCGTTCTTTTTTTACTCTGTAGGTGTGCAAACAATTATGTTGGTAGCAGCTCAGTTTGCTTCAAAAGAATTGCATATGCCTGATGACACATTGATCATCATAATTTTAATTATCTATGTGGTAGGAGTTGTAGGTGCTGCAGGTATTTCCAAACTATCAGAAAAGTATGGTAATGTGCGTACGTTGGTTTGGGTAGTGGGTGTTTGGACGATATTATGCCTTTCCGTTTATTTTATAACCAGCATTCCTGAGTTTTTTGTTGCTGCGGTAATAGTAGGCGCGGTGATGGGAGGGGTGCAAGCTATCTCCAGGTCAACTTATTCAAAATATCTACCGAAAAATATTACCGACACGGCTTCATATTTCAGTTTTTATGACGTTACAGAAAAAAGCGCAATTGTAGTGGGACTGCTTTGTTTTTCTCTCGTCGAAGCTATCAGCCATGAAATGCGTATTGCTGCGCTTACGCTTGATCTGTTCTTCCTGGTAGGTTTTGGATTATTGATCTCATTATTTTTTGCAGAAAAGAAATTTAAGAATTTGCCAACTGCACCGCAAGCTGAATTAGTTTAGATTAGGCAAATTTAGTTAATAGCCACAATGTTAGCTATTGACTAAACTTTTCCCCAAATTAGCAGCCGATGAATGTAGAATTATTTGTGCCATGTTTTGTTGAGCAGCTTTATCCTGATACAGCTTTCAATACTGTAAAGTTGTTGGAAAAAGCAGGCTGCAGTGTGAATTATAATGCACAGCAAACATGTTGCGGTCAGCCGGCATTCAACGCCGGTTTTTGGGATGATGCAAAAACTGTAGGGAGCAAATTCCTAAACGATTTTCCGGAGGATAGTGTAATTGTCACTCCTTCAGCATCATGTACAGGAATGGTGAAAAATTATTATAGCGACCTGTTCACCAATACCGTTCTGCATAATAAATGCCGGGCTATACAAGGCAATATTTATGAGTTATCGGATTTCCTGGTGAATATTCTTCAATTCGATTATTTCGGAGCTGAGTTGGATGGTCGTGTGGTTTACCACGATAGTTGCAGCGGCTTAAGAGAATGCAAAATCAAAGAAGAACCGAGACAATTATTGTCAAAAGTTATTGGTCTTGAATTAGTTGACTTGAAAGATAATGACACTTGCTGTGGTTTTGGTGGAACCTTTGCTGTGAAATTCGAAGCTATCTCAACTGCCATGGCACAGCAGAAAGTGGATAATGCCTTAGACGCAGGAGCGGAATATATTATTAGTACAGATGCTTCGTGCCTGTTACAATTACAGGGTTATATTGATAAAAATGAACTACCTATAAAAACCATGCATTTAGCTGATGTATTGGCGCTATGGGTGGGGGAAATGTATAATTGCGGCAGTAATATTGCTGTAATGCCATCATGCATCCTTACCAAAGCACCAACCACGATACCGGTGTTATCGCTTATCAAAACGGGGCGGATCATATTGCTGTTCAGTTTAAAGATGGTACCGTATATTTATATACAAACAAAAGCGCAGGCCGAAATTCCATCAGCCAAATGAAGAAACTTGCCGAAGCAGGAGCGGGGCTCACTACTTATATCAATCAGCACGTAAAAGACCGCTACGAGGCTAAAATCAAATAAATTAGTGATTTGGCTGACGAATAATTCGGTAAATAATCATAAATTCGCATCCATAAATAACAGATCACTTTGTAGGTGATTTAATAAATTACATCTTTTATAAAACATAAATCATAGTTGTAGATGATTAAAATTACACTTCCTGATGGCTCTGTTCGTGAATACGACAAAGGCATCAATTCCGCACAAATTGCCCTTTCGATATCTGAGGGTTTAGCACGTAACGTATTAGCAGCCGAGGTTGACGGCCAGGTTTGGGACGCGAGTCGCCCGATTGAGCATGATGCTCACGTTAAATTATTAACCTGGAATGACACCGCCGGTAAATCTACTTTCTGGCATTCATCGGCACATATTATGGCCGAGGCTTTGGAAGCGCTTTATCCCGGCACTAAATTCGGCATAGGCCCTGCCATTGAAACCGGTTTTTATTATGATGTAGATTTCGGCGACCGTGAATTCTCTTCGGATGAATTCAAAAAGATCGAAGACAAGATCATTGAGTTAGCTAAAGCCAAAGAAGAATTTATCCGCAAGCCGGTTACCAAAGCCGACGCGATTGAATATTTTACTGATAAAGATGACGAGTATAAGCTCGACTTAATAAAAGACCTGCCTGATGGCTCGATCACGTTCTACTCACAGGGTAATTTTACTGATCTGTGCCGTGGGCCTCATATCCCGAACACAGGGTTCATTAAAGCGGTAAAGCTAATGAGCGTTGCAGGCGCATACTGGCGTGGCGACGAAAGCCGTAAGCAGTTAACGCGTATTTACGGTGTAACTTTCCCTAAGGCAAGCGAACTGACTGACTATCTGCATATGATAGAGGAAGCTAAAAAACGCGACCACCGTAAATTAGGTAAGGAACTGGAGTTATTCGCTTTCTCTGAAAAAGTAGGTATGGGCTTACCATTGTGGTTACCTAAAGGAACTGCTTTGCGCCAGCGTTTATCAAATTTTTTGGAAAAAGCGCAGGTTAAGGCAGGATATGAACAGGTAATTACGCCGCATATCGGTCATAAAAACCTGTATGTAACTTCGGGCCACTACGAAAAATATGGGGCTGATTCATTTCAACCTATAAAAACACCTCAGGAAGGTGAGGAGTTTTTCTTAAAACCGATGAATTGCCCGCATCACTGCGAAATATACAAGACCAAGCCACGCTCCTACAAGGACCTTCCTGTTCGTTTGGCAGAGTTTGGTACCGTATACCGTTATGAACAAAGCGGCGAACTGCATGGTTTAACCCGTGTTCGTGGGTTTACTCAGGATGATGCGCACTTGTTCTGTCGTCCGGATCAGGTAAAAGAGGAATTTAAAAAGGTGATCGACCTGGTGCTTTATGTATTTAAAGCTTTGGGGTTTGATAATTATACTGCACAAATTTCACTACGTGACCCTGAAAATAAAGCCAAATACATCGGTACAGATGAAAATTGGGCTTTGGCAGAGAATGCGATCATTGAGGCAGCTGAAGAAAAAGGTTTGAACACCGTGGTAGAATTAGGCGAAGCGGCTTTTTATGGCCCTAAGCTTGATTTTATGGTGAAGGACGCCTTAGGCCGTAAATGGCAGTTAGGAACAATCCAGGTTGACTATAACTTGCCTGAGCGTTTTGAATTAGAGTACACTGGTAGCGACAATCAAAAGCACCGCCCGGTAATGATTCACCGTGCGCCATTTGGTTCACTAGAGCGTTTTGTGGCTGTGCTTATCGAGCATTGCGCAGGCAATTTTCCGCTGTGGTTATCGCCTGAGCAGTTTGTGATCCTGCCTATCTCTGAAAAATATGAAGATTATGCAAAAAAACTTTCAGAATCGTTAAAAGATTCAGATATTTGCGGGCTTATTGATTTCAGGGACGAAAAAATCGGTAGAAAGATACGTGACGCTGAAGTTAAAAAGATCCCATATATGCTGATTGTAGGCGAAAAAGAAGCTTCCGAAGGGTTAGTTTCGGTTCGTAAACATGGTCAGGGAGATTTGGGAAGTATGAGCATAGAAGATTTTAAACAACAAATAATTAAAGAAATAACAGTATAACTTGGCATTAAACAAACCTTTCAATAGAGGACCAAGGCTTCCTTTCAAGAAGAAAGAAGCTGAACACAACATTAATCAATTTATAAAGGCTCCTGAAGTTCGTCTTGTTGGCGATAATGTGGAGCAGGGTATTTTTTCGCTGCGTGATGCATTAGCTATAGCTCAGGAACAGGAATTAGACCTGGTAGAGATTTCCCCTAATGCTGTTCCTCCTGTTTGTAAAGTAACAGACTATAACAAGTTTGTTTACGAACAAAAGAAGAAGCTAAAAGAAATTAAAAGCAATGCCAAACAAACCGTTATTAAAGAAATAAGGTTTGGACCCAATACTGATGACCATGACTTTGAATTTAAATTAAAGCATGCTCAAAAGTTTTTGGAGTCGGGCGAAAAGGTAAGGGCTTACGTACACTTTAAAGGCCGTGCAATTGTATATAAAGAACAAGGTGAGATATTATTGCTGCGTTTTGCACAGGCTTTGGAAGAAGTAGGCAAGGTTGAGCAATTGCCAAAGCTTGAAGGAAAACGGATGTTTTTAAACCGTTGCCCCGAAAGCTGCTAAAAAATAGAGATTTGAGAGTAGAGGCTTGAGATTAGGTTAGATCCGAAATTGAATAGTCAAAATTCGAATTAAAGATAATACGTTGGGAAAACGTAGATATTAACATAAATAAATAACGGATTATGCCAAAAATGAAAACCAATTCCAGTGCAAAAAAGCGTTTTAAGCTTACTGGAACCGGTAAAATTGCAAGAAAGAACGCATACAAAAGCCACATTTTAACCAAGATGTCGACTAAACGCAAGCGTAACCTTACTCACACCAGCTTAGTTTCTGATGCTGATATGGGTAATGTAAAACGTATGCTTTGTATCGGGAAGTAATTAAACAAATTTTTTAACCAGGTATTAGAGTATTAAAGTCCTTAAAAAGGCACTCACTACCAAAAACAACAAAACATGCCACGTTCAGTTAACGCAGTCGCGTCGAGAAGACGCCGAAAAAAAATCATGAACCTCGCCAAAGGTTATTGGGGTTCAAGAAGCAAGGTTTATACCGTTGCTAAAAACACAGTAGAAAAAGGTTTACAGTATGCTTACCGTGACCGTAAGACCAAGAAAAGAGAATTCAGGGCTTTATGGATCCAACGTATCAACGCAGGTGCACGTCAGCATGGAATTTCTTACTCACAATTAATGGGTAAGTTAACCAAAAGCGAAATCGGTTTAAACCGTAAGGTATTAGCTGATTTAGCAATGAACCACCCGGATGCTTTTAAAGCAGTTGTTGACGCTGTAAAATAAGTAAAGCATAACAATATTTAAAAAGGCTTGCATTATGCAAGCCTTTTTTGTTTTAAGAATATCCGAACTAATACCTAACCTCTTGCCGTTAAATCACTATATTTGCATCGCTTTAGGTTTCCCTGTAAATTTATTACAAGGAATTAAAAGGGAATATGGTGTAATTCCATAACTGTCCCGCAGCTGTAAGCTCCATAACCATAGTTCATTTCAAATAGTCACTTTTTCATTATGGAAAGGGAAGACTGAACGAAAGGGGAGTAAGTCAGAAGACCTGCCAAGGCGCTATAATTATTCACAGCTTTCGGGGATTGGAGCTTGAATGTAGATACTCATCAAAAGGTGTTTCCATTTCGTATTTCCCGCTATGCTGTAAAATTAAACAGATGCAAAAAAGCGCAGCATATTCTTATTTGTTATTATGGCGAAAGCCTGCTTGTTTGTTTTTGCTTGCAATTACCAGTACTATCCCTTTAAAATTACTTGCACAAACCGATACCACAAAAAAGCTGAATGAGGTAAAGGTCGTGTCATCCGTAACAGGCAATATACAGAACATAACATCCGCTCAATCCATCTCATCAAATGATTTTATTCGTTACAATGCTTTTAATGTAGCTGATGTCATCCGGGATTTTTCGGGTGTAATTATTAAGGATTATGGTGGTATAGGAGGATTAAAAACGGTGTCTGTTAGAGGGTTGAGCGCAAATCATACAGCAATTTTGTACGATGGTGTCGCTCTTGAAGATGCTGAAACCGGGCAAATTGATCTAAGCCAGATCAACCTCACTAATATTCAAAAAATAGTGTTGTATAATGCGCAACCGCCTGACATATGCATGCCTGCACAGGCATTTGCGTCGGCAAGTGTAATTGCAATTACAACAGTTAAGCCAAGATTAACTGAATTAAAATCTTACTTAATTACGGCCGGATTAAAAACAGGATCTTTCGGATTAGTAAATCCTTATTTACAATGGCAGCAACGCATCAACAAAAATTGGTCGTTTATTGTAAATGGCTATACTGAAAATGCTAATGGGCAATATAAATTTAAAGGCGCTACCAATTATCCAGATTCAACACTGATTCGCAGGAATTCTGATATCGCCGCGCAACAATTTGATGGTGCATTATATTGGGCTAAAAATGACAGCAATAAATTCAACCTGCACATTAATTATTATAATTCTGATAGAGGATTGCCGGGTGCTGTCATTTATAACGCAACCCCATCAAACCAACGTTTGTGGAACCAAGACTTTTTTGCACAAGCGGGTTATGAGAGGATATGGAATAATGGATTTGAGTTATTGCTGAATGCTAAAGCATCCCGGTCATATCTCCGTTATTTAAATCCACAGTTTGATAATATAGAAGGCAGCGTCGACCAGCATTTTACGCAGCGCGAATTATATCAATCCGTCGCGCTGGCTTATCATATTTTAAAAACATGGGAGGTATCTTACGCTGTTGATGCTACATTAAATGATTTGAGGATATCGTTTAATTACCCGGACCCAACTTTCCCTAACCCAACAAGGTTTACGTTATTAAACTTGCTGGCAAGCAACCTTGTGTTAGGGAAGTTACGTATTGAAGGTAATATATTGAACACCAACATAACTGAAACTGTGAAAACCGGTCAGGCGGGAGAACCACGTAATATTTACTCGCCGACATTAATAGCTACTTTACTACCTTTTGCAGATCCTGGTCTGCAATTTCGTGCTTTTTATAAAAACATATTCCGCAACCCAACCTTTGATGATCTTTATTACCAGCAGGTTGGCAACCCTAACTTAAAACCGGAAAATACAGATCAATACGACCTGGGGGCAACTTATTTTAAAACATTGACTGGTTTCTTTAAAACTGTATCAGCAACTGCCGACGCTTACTATAATGATGTTACCAACAAAATCGTGTTTTTTCCAAGTAATTTATTCCCCGGATCAATTGTGAATTATGGTAAAGTTGATATTGAAGGCTTAGATTTAGGCTTAAAAACGCAAGCCAAATTATCTGAAAATGCTAAGTGGTTATTGTCGTTAAACTATTCATACCAAAAAGCCCAAAACGTTACCGATCCCACAGCATCAATTTACCTAAATCAGCTACCATATACACCTAAAAATACCGTAGCTTTAAATACAGGAATCGATTATAAATATTTTGGAGTTTACTATAACCAGATTATATCATCATCAAGATATTATACAAATGATAATTTGCCTTATGATTATATTCCAGGCTATTCAGTAAGCGATGCATCAGCCAGTTGCCATTTTTTAAAAGATAATAAGCCTGTTACTGTTTCGTTTGAAGTTAACAACCTATTTAATAATAGCTATTATATTGTCCGAAGCTATCCAATGCCGAGCCGATCGTACAGAATTTCATTACAAATAACCATTTAAATATATCTATATGAAACCAATTAAACTTAATTCTTTATTTATAGCGCTTGCACTTACAATTGCTTTAGCATCTTGCCATAAAGACAAGATCACACAAAATTCCGGTACGCCAACTGCTCAAAGGGCGGGTATCTATATTTTAAACCAGGGCGAATTTGGCGACGATAATAGTACCTTAACCTATTACAATTATGCTACTAAACAATTGATACCAGATTATTTTGCCCAGGCAAATGCAGGTAAGCAATTAGGCGACACTGGTAATGACATAGAAATATATGGTTCAAAAATGTACATCGTAGTTAATAATTCAAACGTTGTTGATGTAGCAAATTCAAAAACAGGTGTACTAATTGGTCAGGTAGCAGTAACTCAGGGAAGAAGTATAGTATTTAATCAGGGTAAAGCTTTTGTATCTTCTTACGATGCCGGAGGAGAGGTTTTTGTAATAGATACTGCGTCATTAAAAATTATTAACAACATTTATGTAGGCAGCGATCCTGAACAAATGGTTGTGGCTAACAACAAACTATATGTAGCTAATTCAGGCGGGCTAAATACGGTTCCGGATAGTACACTATCAGTAATCAATTTAAGTTCGCTCGTTGTAGAAAACAATATTAAAGTTATACCAAATCCTGTTTCAGTTACATCGGATGTAAGCGGTAACGTATACGTATTATCAATAGGTAATTACGGCAATATTGCAGGGGGACTTACTGTTATCGATAACAATGCGGATACTGTATTATCTAAACCCAAAGTAAATATTGGCTTCAATATTCCAATTACTAATCTAGGTAACCAGGTATATTTTCCAACTGCTGATAACAAAATAGCTGTATACAGTTCCATCACCAAAAAAATCATATATAGTAATTTTATAACCGATGGAACAACAATTAAAACACCTTACGCCATACAAGCTGATCCAACATCAGGCGAAGTGTTTGTAACCGATGCGGTAGACTATCAATCAAATGGCATATTGTACGCATTTGATAGCAGTGGTAAACTTGAATACAAATTAACAGTAGGAATTAACCCTGGGAAAATTGCTTTTGTAAATAAATAACTGCATTATTATCATAATTCTTAATTTTACTGTATAAAATATTTATGTCAAAGCAAAAAATAAACACACGCAATATTATACTGCTAATCATTATAGTTTTTATAACAATAATGCGCTTGTTAACTTTTAAATATCAAAGCTGGAGTAATTTTACCCCGGTTGGGGCCATTGCGATCTTTAGCGGCGTATATTTTAACGAAAAATGGAAGGCATACATCATTATATTAGGCACGTTTTTTTTAAGCGATATTATTATTAATCATTATTACACTGGGCATTGGAGCTTATGGAGCAGTTACACTTTCTGGAATTGCCTCTGCTTTGCGATTGTAGTGCTTGTCGGTTCTTTGATTAAAAAAATCAATGTTGCTACAGGGTTAATAATCGCATTAGCACCAGTTGTAATCCATTGGCTGGTGATGGATTTACCTTGGGTGACATTTTATCCCAATACAATAGCAGGCTATGGACAATCATTAATAGCGGCTATACCTTTTGAGAAAAATATGCTGTTAGGTGATGTAGTTTTTGGTATTATATTAGTTGGCGGCTTCGAACTTGCTAAAAGTAAATTCGCTGTATTGCGTAGCCAAAAGCAACTTGCAGTTTAGCAATTTTAGTAGATGATATGTTAGCCGCCTCCCTGTAAAATGAGGCGGCTTTTTATTTTATGTGGATTGAAACAAACACCTATCCGATAGTATTTAATTAAAAACAAAAACATATGAAAGCGTACCTGGGAACGGGCCTGCTGGGTTGTAATTTCGTAAAAGCGATGATAAAAAAGGGCGATGATGTTCACGTTTGGAACAGAACATCATCCAAAGCCCAAGCATTAGAAAAATTTGGTGCTAAGGCTTACAATAATGTTGCTGATGCGGTAAACGGTGCTGATATAATCCATATCACTTTAAAAGATGATGCAACTGTTGACGAAGTTTTAGAAAAAGCGGAATCGGGTTTAAACGCAGGAACAATTATTATTGATCATACCACAACATCAGCAGCAGGTGCCATTGAAAGAACTAAAAGCTGGAAAGAAAAAGGTTATACTTATCTCCACGCGCCTGTCTTTATGGGGCCACCAAATGCATTGGACAGTAGTGGGTACATGCTGGTTTCAGGCGACCAGGATGTGATTAAGTATGTTGAACCGCAGTTAGCTAAAATGACCGGCAAGGTTATAAACTTTGGACCAGAAGAGGGCAAAGCAGCAAGTATGAAGTTAATCGGCAACCTGTTTTTAATTACACTTACAGCAGGTATTTCGGATACACTTGCACTTGCTAAAGCTTCGGGTATATCTTCGGCAGATGTGTCTGTTTTATTTGATTCATGGAATCCTGCGGCTATGATGCCTGCAAGACTTAAGAAAATAGCTCAGGGCGATTTTAAACAACCATCATGGGAATTAGGCATGATGAGAAAAGATGCGGGGCTAATGATGAATGCTGCAAAAGCAGGAGACATGCCTTTACATGTTTTACCTGTGATTACCGATTTGATGGATAAATGGATTCAAAAAGGGCACGCTGGTGATGATTGGAGCGTAATAGCTACAGATAGTATTACCAAGTAGTATTTTTCTCACCTTAATCCTATGCTTAGATGAAAAACTTAGTTGTGTTAACCGGTGCTGGAATAAGCGCCGAGAGTGGCTTAAAAACATTTAGGGATAGCGATGGCTTGTGGGAGGGCTACAACATTGAGGATGTAGCCACCCCGCAAGCTTGGCAACGCAACCCTGAGCTGGTACAAAATTTCTACAACATGCGGCGTAAAGCGGTTTTAGAGGCAAAACCCAATGTGGCTCATTATGCATTGGCTCGATTAGAAGAAAAATTTAATGTTACCATTATTACGCAAAATATTGATGATCTGCATGAAAGAGCAGGCTCCAACAATGTGCTTCATTTACATGGGATAATTACCAGGTCACAATCTGACAAAGACGCTGCATTAACATATCCAATTGAAGGCTGGGAATTAAAGATGGGTGAAGTTTGTGAATTAGGCTCACAGCTGCGTGCTCATGTAGTTTGGTTTGGCGAAGATGTACCAATGATTGAAAAAGCTATTCCGCTTTGTACAGACGCGGATCTGTTTATTTTAACGGGTACATCATTGGCGGTGTATCCTGCGGCAGGATTAATTCATTATGCAAGTCCGGTAATTAAAAAATATATTATTGATCCAAAAATACCAAGTAACCGCTTAACTAATGTAGTTAATATAAATGCAAAAGCAAGTATCGGAATCCCGCGATTGGTTGATGAATTAATGAATTAATTAATTAATAGCACCTTACAGTTCAGCATCCATTTTCAAAATACTTTCAACCAGCTTATCATATACATCACTACTAATAAATTCAATATATCGACCATCAGCCCTTTTAACGTTCATTGTAATTTGCGGATAGGTATTCATCTCCTCGATACAAGCAATGTTTTTAATATTGATCAATTTCATACCCTGGGTGGTATGTAAATTATAAAATTGTTTACTGCTAATCATAATCAATAGTTTGCATACATAATAAAATTAATATTTTTATTTATTCAAACACAAAATTTTATTACCTGAATATAATAATTATATAATAAATTAATAAAAAACAAAAAATAGTTATTTAAATAAAATATTGTAAGTCAATAACATATATACCTTTTAAAATGAAATTACCAAACGTTTAGGAATATATTTATTTCAAGTTAAATAAAATTAAAACTGCGTTAGAACAATATTGATATGGAATCAATTAATAATTGATTATATTATTAGTAATTATATCTAAAGTAAGTGTCTTTAAAATCTTTTTTCATCGATTCGAATCGAGCTGCAACTGTTTTTAAGAAATCCTCATCCAACAATTCAAATACACTATTTACCCCATCGGTTAAATCCATTTCTGGTATTTTATAGGTTTGCTCAAGGCTGCCTTTTTCAATCTTAATAATAAACTTTTGGTTCATGTTAAGTATAGATATTTTAAAATCAGGGTGTGGTAATTCTGCAATAACTCTCATGTCTATATTTTCAATCCCGATAACGGGTCTTTTTCATTTATTGTACCGAAGCTGTCCAGGATCTTAAACCTGGCGAACAACTCTTCACTATACCAATTGTCAGCACGGGTTTTTCTGATCACTTCTGCATGTTCTTTTGATGCATAGGCGAAATTTTTTACCTGATCAAGGCTTTCCCATATTGAAAATGTAGCCTGTCTGTATACCGGCGCTTCGCCTATACCAAGCGAAGTTATAAATCCCGGCGCCTTATTCATGATGCCGGCAACTCGATCTACATTACTCCAAAACCCTTTTAATTTATCCAATCTTATGGTAGCTCGAGTCAGGATAGCCACAGGACCAGCAAAGTTTCTTATTGAAGGTCTGCCAAAAGGTTCTTTTCCATCCCATTTACCATGGCTTTCTAATGGATCACATAATATTGTCCATCTTTCAATAGCAAAAATATTCCACCAGCGGTTAATGAATGAACTTCTAAAGAAACGATGAAAAGCTTCCTGATCATCCCATACAGCTAATAAACCCCATTGCTGCCAGTCAGGATTTAAATCAAAGGCACCATTGCGCCCGGTGCCTAATAGTTTCCAAAAACTGCATTCTTTCGTAAACATCAGTGGCAAACGATGTATAGCCATAGCTAATAGCGCAAACGGTACAAAATATTTAGGGTAGCGAACTATAGTTAAACTAACGATCATCTCAGCTAATTAAAACATTAAATATGAGATTTACCTTATTTAAATGTAATAGTTCATCCTTATTTTTGCATTATGGCAGAAGATTTAACTATTATACATACAACTGATAAAGAGCAGCAATACCGGTCACTGATTCCTCAAATTGAAGCTTTAATAACAGGCGAGGATGACTTGATAGCCAACCTTGCCAATATATGCGCGGCGTTGAAAGAACAATTCAAGTGGCTTTGGGTTGGATTTTATATGGTTAAGAACGAGGAATTAGTTTTAGGCCCGTTCCAGGGACCAGTAGCCTGCACACGCATTTCTAAAGGAAAAGGTGTTTGCGGATCGTCATGGGCACAGGCTGATACGCTTATCGTTAGTGATGTAGACACATTTCCTGGCCACATTGCCTGCAGCTCATTATCAAAATCAGAAATTGTTGTGCCATTGTTTAATAATGGGTTGGTCGCAGGTGTTTTAGATGTGGATAGTGAATACTTGGCACAGTTTGATAATACCGATAGGAAGTACCTTGAACAAATCATTAGCTTGATAAAACTGTAATGATTAAGGTATTTTTGATCTCGGGATTAGGAGCAGATACCCGGTTATATAATAACATAGAGATACCTGACGAGTTTGAAGTTACCCCAATTGATTGGATCGAACCACATCAAACAGATACTTTAATAACATATGCTCAAAAAATTATATATCAATATGATATACGCCCAAATTCGATTGTAATTGGCACATCATTAGGCGGTATGATCGCCGTGGAAATCGCTAAAAAAGTTGCACTCAGAACTACTATTTTGATATCTAGTATCAAAACAATACAAGAGCGTCCGGCCTATTTTTCTTTCTTTAGGGCATTTCCTGTTTATAAATTATTCCCCGGAAAATCTCTCCCTGCAATCGCTATTTTAATTAAACCGGTATTCGGTAAAATGGTCGGCAACGATGCGTGGCTTTTTCAGGATATGCTCAAAAAAAGTTCACCTGTATTTGTGAAGTGGGCTATGGGCGCAATATTAAATTGGGACAATATGATCACACCAGCCAATGTATATCACATTCATGGCGACGTTGACCATGTTTTCCCGGTAAAATATATAAAAGATGCTGCTATTCTTGAAGGCGGATCACATATCATGATCTTCGACAAAGCTAAACAGGTAAATAAATGGATTAAACCTATTCTCAAAAAATGAAGCTACCTGAATCGTTTTATACCAATACCAACGTGGTACATCAGGCTAAATGCTTGTTAGGTAAGTATTTATTTACCTCGATAGATGATATAATTACTGGTGGGTACATAGTTGAAACAGAAGCTTATAACGGTGTTATTGATAAAGCATCCCATGCTTATGGAAACAGGCTAACACCCAGGACTCAAACTATGTTTATGCAGGGCGGCATAACTTATGTGTATCTCTGTTATGGCATACATGAAATGTTTAATGTAGTTACTTCTGTTGAAGGGCAACCGCATGCAATTCTCATTCGCGCCATTCAACCAACGGATGGGATTGATGCAATGCTTTATCGGAGGAATATGCCGGATTTAAAACCCAATATCACCAAAGGACCTG
The DNA here is from genome assembly GCF_965225845.1 of Mucilaginibacter sp. Classification (GTDB taxonomy): domain Bacteria; phylum Bacteroidota; class Bacteroidia; order Sphingobacteriales; family Sphingobacteriaceae; genus Mucilaginibacter. The sequence continues at coordinate 1,632,138 of NZ_CBDDBL010000002.1, read as the reverse complement.
GTTCAGTAGCTAAGGCGTTAGGAATTTCGCGAGCTATAAATGCTGTTAGCTTACAAAGCGACACCATCTGGATCGAAGACACGGGATTAAGTTTTAAAGACGAAGATATTGCTTCAGTGCCTCGTGTGGGAGTTGATTATGCAGGAATAGATGCTTTATTGCCTTATCGCTTTTATGTTAAAGGAAATCCCTATGTAAGTAAACCCAATAAATAGTAATATTGCCACATGGATTTTAAAAACACCCTAGCATTTGCACAGCAACTTGATAAGCAGGATCCTTTAAAAGAACTCAGAAGTAAGTTTTTATTACCGCAGCATAATGGAAAAGCTTCGATTTACTTATGTGGTAATTCATTAGGCTTGCAACCTGTATCTGCAAAGGAATACATAAATGAACAGCTTGCAAATTGGCAGGAATTAGGCGTAGAGGGGTGGTTTGAAGGCAATGACCCATGGTTGGGATATCATAAAAAGTTAACACCAACGCTTTCGGAAATTGTTGGCGCTAAAGAAAGTGAAGTTACCGTAATGAATTCGCTTACAGTAAATCTTCACTTATTGATGGTAAGCTTTTATAAACCAGATATTAACAAGTATAAAATTATCATGGAAGCCGGCGCTTTCCCATCTGATCAATACGCAATAGAAAGCCAGGTTAAATTTCACGGTTATGATCCTAAAGACACTATAATTGAGCTATTTCCGCAAAATGGTGAAGAGACATTGCGAACCGAAGACATACTAAAAGTTATCAGTGAAAATTCAGACGAACTTGCTTTGGTGCTTTTTAGTGGCATAAATTATTATACAGGCCAGTTTTTTGATATGAAAGCCATTACAAAGGCAGCTCATAGTGCCAAGGCTGTCGCTGGCTTTGACCTGGCGCACGCAGCTGGCAATGTGCCTGTAAAACTACATGACTGGGATGTCGATTTCGCTTGCTGGTGTTCGTACAAATACATGAATTCAGGACCGGGTGGGATAAGCGGAATATTTGTACACGAAAAGCATTTTTCCGATGAACCCCTAAACAGATTTGCAGGCTGGTGGGGATACCGGCAGGACAAGCGCTTTTTAATGGCACCCAGATTTGATGCGGAAACAGGCGCAGAGGGATGGCAAGTAAGCACTCCACCAATTATATTGATGGCTTTACATAAAGCATCACTTGATATGTTTAAAGAAGCTGGCGGCATTGGAGTATTGCGTGTAAAGAGCGAATTATTAACTGCTTACCTGGAATATCTATTGAATGAAATCAACCAGCTAAAAGGTCGGCAAATATTTAAGATCATCACCCCAAATGATAAAACCCAACGAGGCGGACAATTATCTATCGTTTGTGCCGAAAAGGCTAAAGACATTTTCAATTATCTGACACAAAATGGTGTAATCGGCGATTGGCGGGAACCAAATGTTATAAGATTAAGCCCTGTGCCGCTTTATAGTTCATTTGAAGATGTTTTTAATGCTGGGCGAATACTTTGTAATTCCATTGATAATATTTGATTAGATGGCTTGTATTGTGCTTAAAATCGCCTATGACCCAATATATGCTCATCCTTTGCCTGAAGGACATCGTTTCCCGATGTTGAAATATGAGTTGATACCGGAGCAATTACTTCATGAAGGCCTCATTAGCATGGAAAATCTATTTTCCCCAGTTCAATTGGATCAAGAGGTTATTTTGTGGACGCATGATAAGGACTACTGGAAACAATTACGCGACTTGACCTTATCTTCGAAAGAGCAAAGACGCATTGGGTTTCCCTTATCAGCCAGATTAGTAGAACGCGAAGTAAGGATAGGCAAGGGAACTATCGACGGGTGCCATTACGCTTTTAAAAACGGAATAGCTTTTAATGTTGCTGGTGGCACACACCATGCCGGTACCAATTGGGGCGAAGGTTTTTGTATGCTAAACGATCAGGCCATGGCAGCTAACTATTTATTAAATAATGGATTATCTAAGTCGATTTTAATAATTGATTTAGATGTGCATCAAGGGAATGGTACAGCGCAAATATTTGAACAAGAGTCAAGGGTGTTTACATTCTCGATGCATGGTGCTAATAATTTTCCTTTCAGAAAAGAAAGATCGGATTTAGATATTCCATTACAAGATGGTATTGCTGGAAGTGATTACCTTAACCTCTTAAAAGAAACTTTGCCCGATCTTATTACCCAACAAAAACCTGATTTTATATTTTATTTAGCCGGGGTTGACGTTTTACAATCCGACAAATTGGGCAAGCTCGGCTTAACCCGTGAAGAATGTAAAATGCGCGACAGATTTGTATTTGAACAATGCATAAAACACAAAATACCGGTTCAGGTAAGCATGGGTGGCGGTTACTCTCCGGATATTAAAGATATAGTTGAAGCACATTGCAACACCTATCGTATAGCAAACGAGCTTTACTTTTAATTAGTTATAGCTTTTATCTGATGTTTTCTGCTAATATAATGGAAGCGCAAAAACATTAAAGCTGAAGATACCATAAGGCCCAACACCAGGCCATACCAAACACCTTTTACTCCCCAATGCAAATAAATTCCGAGGTAATAACCTACGGGTAATCCAACTATCCAGTAAGCTAAAAATGTACTGACTGTTGGGATGTTCACGTCACCCATTCCACGTAAAATACCAAGGCCCACCACTTGTGTTCCATCAAAAATCTGGAACACGGCAGCAATGATAAGTAGCTGTGATGCAACAGTTATAACCGCTTTATCTGTAGTGTAAATATATGGCAGATAAGGGCTCCCTAAGCTGAAAAGTAAAGCCGTAAACGCCATGAAGGTTATAACTATATGATAATTTGATATAGCAGATGACCGCAAACCTTTGTGATCATTAACTCCAAAATAATTGCCGGTTTTAATAGTGGCCGCTGCAGCTATCCCGCTTGATATCATATAAGTCATTGATGCCAGATTGATGGCAACCTGGTGCGCCGCCTGTTGCACCAGGCTAATACTACCAATAATTATTGCTGCACCGCTAAATGCACTTAATTCAAAAGCGTATTGCAAAGCAATAGGGGTACCAATCCGCAGGATCTGAATGCAGCGCAGATAGTGAATATTTTTAATGGTAAAGCTTTTTAAATAGACCTTGAAATTTTCTGACCGCAATACATAAATACTCATTACCATCGCCATCAAACAACGATCAATCAATGTGCTATAACCTACACCACGAACGCCAATTGGTTTAATTCCGAATAAACCCTTCACCAATATTATCCCAACGCAAATATTGAGAATGTTGCCAATTACAGAAATTACCATCGCTTGCCTGGTGAATCCTAAACCCTCTGCAAACTGTTTAAAGGTATTGAAAATCAACATAGGGATAAGTGATAGCCCCAATAGCGTTAAAAATGGCTTTGCCTGTTCAACAACTTGTGGTGATTGATGTAAGTGGTTTAGCGCGTATATTGATCCTAAAAATAAAACTCCGAATAAGACCGCCCCGCAGATTAGATTAATAAACAAGCCGTTTGAAAGTAGTTTACCGCATTCGGCATAATCCTTTCTGCCATTATTTTGAGCAATAAGCGGAGTAACGCCGTAAGATATACCCAAACCTATGATCATTGGGATGACAAAAATGCTATTCACCAATGATACAGCAGCTAAAGCGACGGTACCAACGAAATGCCCCACGATAACGCTATCTGATGCCTGAACCAAAGTATGCCCAAGCTGTGATATCATAACCGGCGTAGCCAGTTTAAGATTATCGCGGTAATGATGTTTATATTTGTGGTAAATAGATCTCATTTAAACAATAAAGTGATAAAGGTAGAGTTTTGCCGAACGGCTGACTATACAGCAGTATAGTATTCCTCTTTCTCGGTTGTATGGATGCGTATAACCCCGGATAGTATAAGGTCAACCAAAATTCGTTGGGCGCGCTTACGTGTAAGCTTTAACAGATCGCAAAACTCTTTAACAGTTATGCGATTGCTTTTTTCAAGATACTGTAGCAAGTTTCTTTCATTTGATGAATACTCGATCATCACACCAGTATCACCCGACGACCGTTTAAGTACATCTACAACAATTTTACTAGCCAGCACGCTTTTGTCTTTCACCCTTACATAAACCCACCACTTTCCGTCCTCTGCCAGCGCATAATGGGGTTTAAGCGGACTTTCGGTTATATCAACGATCAGCACCAGTTTATCATCAACATAAACCTCCTCAAAACTGGGCTCTAAAGCAGGTTTAGAGAAGATATGAGCAGCCCGGGTTATCATATAACGCTCCTCATCTTCAGCTTTTACGCCTTTTATGGTTCCATCATCAGCCACTCCAATAAGCAATCGGCCACCTTTATTATTGGCAAATGAAACCATGGTGCGTGCGATCTTTTCGCAGCTGGAAATTGTTTTTTTAAAGTCGAGCGATACTCCTTCACCTTCAAAAATCAGCCTTTTAATATTCATCATCCCTGATTTCCTCTCAGTCTTTTTTAATAGGTGTAAAAATATCCATCCATCTTTCGTGATGACTTAACTGGCTAAAACCAAACTGGCTATATAAGCCATGGGCATCAAGCGTAGCTAAGGTCCATCTTTTTAATCCCTGCAATTCCGGATGAGCCAATATAGTTTGCAGCAACCATTTTGACAAGCCGTTACCACGATATTCTTTTAAAATAAATACATCGCACAAATAAGCGAATATAGCCTTGTCCGTAACAACGCGTGCTAGCCCAACTTGTTCACTATCTTTATAAATACCAAAGCATATCGAATTTTCTATTGACCGTTCTACCTTTTTCTTTGATATTCCTTTAGACCAGTATGATTCATTACTTAAATAATCATGTATTAATGAAATATCAAGCAACTCCTTATCTGTACTTATCTTAAAACCTTTTTTAATTAAAGCGTTTTCATTAATTATTGTGTACATGGTTAGTCTCAATAAAATCTAAATTTCTCATATAAACCTCGTTTGTAACAGAAGCTACATTTACACCATTCTTATCAAATATGTGGATATGATGGGGCTTGGAATATTTACCAATAGTATTTAAAATTTCTTCCGCTTCGGCAATTTCTTCATCGCCGATTGCAATAATATAACTAAGGTCAGTAAAGCCAGGTTTAATATAGTGGATCTCTAAGGACCGAGACCATGCTCTCAACCTATATCCTTTAAGCGATAGTATTTTAAAGAATAAAATAGGGTAGAAGGCATCTGCTGCTGCAAAGATAGTTCCGCCAAAAATAGAATTATTGTAATTCCTGTTCCAGATACTTTTCCTGATGCATACTTCAACCCCGCGAAAGCCCTTATCGATTTTTTTTACCCAGATACGCTGAAAAAATAATGGCGGATAAAATCGCACAGCCCATTTTAACAAATTTTCAGATACCCTCATAGGTCTTAAATATCAGAAATTTTAAATCAATATCAGTAGGCTGTACCAATTATGACGAAACTTACATATGAAATCTAAGTTCAGGCAGATTTGTAACATTATCAAGTTGTAATTAATAATTAAACAATCAAGTCAATATATGGTTCTAAAATAGAAAATCATTATTTTATACATCATTAAAAAAACTATTTATGAAAAAGCACATATTAAGTTTAGCCCTGATTGCAGGAGTAGTTTCTTCAATAACGATGGGTTGTATGTCAGCTAATAGGGCAACCGGTTCAGATTCTACCGCAATGAAAGACTCAACCAAAATGATGGATACTAGCAAGAAGATGGATACTTCGAAAACGTCAGACACTACCAAAAAAATGATGGACACCACCAAGAAGATGTAATTTTTATATCATCAAGAGGCAACAATTTTTTAATATTAATTTGCCTGTTCATATTGCGTACGATTGTATTATTTACTTCGGCCCAGTAGCAGTGCTGTGATTCAATATTTTTCCGAAGAGTGGAAATTAAATTAACTCTGTACTGTTTGCTGATATTTATAATAAGAAACAATAGTAAGTTGCTTGGTATTTAAAAAATTATTACTTACAAGCCTTATTTAAATAGTACTAAAGCTTAAATACGCAACTCCTGGCTTATTTTACTAATTCAAAATAGCAGACTATAAATAAATTATTAATTATTCACATAATTAACATTATGTTAAGTAATATCTTTTTAAATAAAGGCTCCAAACGAAGCCTTTATTAGTATTATTAATTAATTACTTACCTCCTAATGCATCAATTTGCTTTTGAATTTCATTCGCTTTGGTAGTATTTTGCGTGCCTAAATAATAAGTTTTTAAATTATTTAAAGCATCATATGATTTTGGCATTAATGCAACTGCTTTTTCTAAATATGGTCGTGCAGATTCAAAATCAGCTTTTGATTTTGCAATAGCTGCTTCATATTCTTTTTGTTTTGAGGATGGTAATTGATTAGCTGCATTATACTCATCAATCGCAGGATTTAACAACACATAACCTAAATTAAGGTTAGCTTCAAAATATTCCGGGTCAATCTCCAGTGCTTTTTTATATTGTTCGGCAGCTAAATGATAAGCGTCTAATTTCTTTTGCTCCAACGCGGCTTTATCTGCCGGCACTTTCGTTTTCTTTTGTTGTGCGGTGTATGATTCAGCAGTTTGAGAATACGTTAACCCCATATAGTAATATAAAGTCTTGTTTTTGGGATCTGCTGCTATTGCTGATTGTATTTTTGCTATTAAAATATCTAGTTTACCTGACATTAAGCCTATTTCAATTTCTCTTCTGCGTAAATTATTATTTGATGGATATTTAGCAACCCCATCACCTACAACTTTTAACGCGTTAGTAGTGTCCTTTGTCGCCAAATAAAGACTTGATAAATCATAGTATATAGTTGCATTATTTGAGTAATTGGTATTTAATAATTTACCGTACGAATCAATCGCAATGCTGTAATATTTGGGATTAGAAGCAGCGGCGTTGGCTGCTGATAACCCTGTTACATATAACGCCAAAGTATCGTCCGGAGCTATTTGCCTGTAAAAATCAAAAGACTTGTACGCTTCTTCATATTTCTTATCCTGAAATGCTGTTCTTCCCATCTCAAATTTATATGAAGCAAGGCTTAAATATGAATCATGGATCATCGTTTTATTCTCTTGTTTTGTAGAGTCAAGAGACTTGGCTTTTCTCAAAGCATCCGAGGCGATAACAAAATTAGCGGCTTTATTTGCAGGGACCGAATCCTCGCTTACCTCTGCAGCATAAATAGCACCTTTTAAAGCATAAGTTAAAGGTAGCATTGCTGTTTTTTCATTAACTGAAGCTTTATCAATAGATGTTTTTGCGTCTGCAAGGTCTTTAACACCTTGAACTTTAGTTATTTTATTTCCTCGTTCAACAGCGTAGGAATCATATTTTTCTTTCGCATTATTTAGTTCACCTTTTTGCGCAAATGCTGCTACTGATACTAAGCCTATCAGGCCTGTCATAAAGAGTTTTATTTTCATAGTTTATTGATTATTTAACTGTTTTAACTGATTATTTACCTTAATTAATTGGTTATTGTTTTTTGTTTGCGTGTAAATTAGCTGTAATACCTTCAACGAATTAACATCATTTGGTGATATTTCATTTGCTTTTTCAAGCATCGCGACTGCAAGATTAATGTTTTTTATTTTATCTGTCGGAAAAATTAAACTTTCCTTGTAGTATAATAAACCAAGGTCAAATACCGGATCGTAAATTGAACTATTCAGATCAATAGCTTGTAGATAATATGTTTCTGCTTGCTTGTATTGCCCGAGGTTGTCATAACAATTTGCAGCAACAAATGCTACGCTGGCATTGTTGGGGTAAACGCCAATCAACGGTGTTAACAATGGAGCTAATGCTACATAATCTTTTTTATTGCTGTAAATGTTTGCTAAATTCATCAGCAGTAACTTATCATCAGGGAAACGCGTCCTACCCTTTTTTATAACATCCAATGCTTTTGAAGTATCACCCAACGATTTATAAATATTAGCTGCAGCTTCAATATATTCGGCTTTCGCTGTATCTGCATCAACCAAATGATTATAATACTTTGCAGCATCCTGTAAATTTCCTAATTTATTATTCGAGTACGCGATATAAAAATCAAGCTCCTTAAATGTTGGAACATATGCCTGGGCTTTTAAAAAAGCTTTCTCAGCATTCACAAAATCAGAAATATTTATAGCCTGAAAACCTATCCGCATATAAACATTAGCAATGCATCTCTTGATATAATCGAGTTGATCCAGGAAACTCGAGCTTTTCTTGTTGGCTAATAACTTATCAACCAAGGTTATAGTCTGGCTAAATAAAGTTGCGGGTTGTTTAAGCGTATTTGCGGAATCGAGGTATAGTATAGTTGAATAAACAAGTGCCCTGTAAATCCCTTTTTTGTAGTCGATAGAATCAGCATGGGTTGTTATAAGGCTATCAACAGATTTTTTAGCTGCTGCTAAAAACTTAAAGTCTTTCTTTTTCTTGTAAAGCGCCAGGTTGTTCACTACGGGCTTAAATACTTCCGACTGGCAGAAGGCAAAGCTTGTAGTGAACATTAGCAATAAAACCGGTATTATTATTTTACGGTTCGGCATATTTGTTTTATTCTGTTACTTCGTTTGTTGAGGGCTCATCACCTTTATCTTCAGCATCTTGTTTAGGATCAATACTTGCCTCTTCATCATGTGCAATTGCTACTGCTTCGTCTAACTCTTCCTCTTCGTCGTGTTCAATTTTAGCAACTGAAGCAATTTCGTCATCGCCTTTAAGCGTAATCAACCTCACTCCTTGTGTAGCGCGGCCCATTGTTCTCAATTCACTGATGGCGATTCGGATAATGATACCTGATTTGTTGATGATCATCAGATCCTCTTTATCAGTAACACCTTTTATGGCAACAAGTTTTCCGGTTTTATCAGTTACGCTAAGTGTTTTAACACCTTTACCGCCACGATTGGTTACTCTGTAATCATCAATATCAGTACGTTTACCGTAACCTTTTTCAGATACAACCAACACAGTAGTTTCCGGATCATCAATACTGATCATACCAACAACCTCATCGTTGTCATTGTCCAGGGATATACCACGAACACCTGTTGCAGTACGACCCATTGGCCTAACTGTAGCCTCGTTAAAGCGTATAGCACGGCCGGATTTTAATGCCATTACAATTTCGCTGTTACCACTGGTTAAGTTCGCCTCTAACAACGAATCACCTTCATTAATGTTGATAGCGTTGATACCATTTGCACGTGGACGGGAATAAGCCTCTAGAGAAGTTTTCTTGATGGTACCTTTTTTGGTACACATAATAATATAGTTATTCTCTAGATAATCCTTGTCTTTAAGGCTGATCAATTTGATATAAGCCTTAATGTTTTCCTCTTTAGGAATATTAATGATATTCTGTATTGCGCGCCCTTTTGATGTACGCGTTCCTTCAGGAATTTCAAATACCCTCAACCAGAAGCATTGCCCTGATTCGGTAAAGAACAGCATGTAGTTGTGGTTTGATGCGATAAGCAGGTGCTCAATAAAGTCAGCATCACGGCTGTTACTGCCTAACGATCCTTTACCACCTCTGCCCTGCCTGCGGTATTCAGTTAAAGGCGTACGTTTAATGTAACCTTCATGCGAAATTGTGATAACCACATCTTCATCCTCAATAAAGTCTTCAGTATTCATTTCTGCCGATGAGTGAACCATTTCGGTTTTACGCTCATCGCCATATTTTTCCTTGATCTCTAATAACTCATCTTTGATGATCTGCATACGCAAACCTTCATCAGCCAAAATAGAGTTTAAATAATCGATAGTTTTCATCAAGGCATCATACTCATCCTTAATTTTATCACGTTCCAGTCCGGTTAACCTTCTCAGGGTCATATCCAGTATGGCACGTGCCTGAATATCACTCAAGCCGAATTGATTCATTAAACCTTCCCTTGCATCATCAGGCGTATTTGAAGCACGTATCAAGCGGATAACTTCATCCAGGTGATCTAATGCTATCAATAATCCTTCTAAAATGTGAGCGCGTTTTTGCGCCTCGGCTAATTCAAATTTAGTACGTCGTACAATAACCTCGTGCCTGTGCTCAACAAAGTGATGGATCAGGTCCTTCAGGTTAAGCATCATTGGCCTGCCATGTACAAGCGCAATGTTATTCACACTAAATGATGTTTGTAAAGCCGTGTATTTAAATAAGTTATTTAAAACGATAGCTGCATTCGCTTCACGTTTTATTTCATAAACAACGCGAATACCTTCACGGTTTGATTCATCCCTGATGGCTGATATACCTTCAATTTTCTTTTCGTTAACCAGCTCAGCCGTACGCTCGATCATTAAACCCTTATTTACCTGGTAAGGTATTTCAGATACAATGATACGTTCGCGCTCGCCATTGTAGGTTTCAATCTCAGCACGTGCACGTAATACGATCCTGCCGCGGCCGGTTTCTAATGCCTCACGTGGACCTTCAAAACCATAAATGATACCACCTGTAGGGAAATCAGGGCCTTTAACATGCTGCATTAATTCACTGATCTCGATGTTACGATTATCAATCAAAGCAATTGTAGCATCTATAACTTCCGACAAATTGTGCGGCGCCATATTGGTGGCCATACCCACAGCAATACCTGATGCACCGTTAACCAATAAGTTAGGGAATTTTGCAGGCAGTACGGTTGGTTCCTGTAAGGAATCGTCAAAGTTTAACTGGAAGTCGATAGTGTCCTTATTGATATCAGCCAGCATCTCCTCAGCAATTTTCTCCAATCTCGCTTCAGTATAACGCATTGCCGCCGGGTTATCCCCATCTATTGATCCGTAGTTACCCTGGCCTTCAACCAATGGGTAGCGTAAGCTCCACTCCTGTGCCATACGTACCATGGTGTCATAAACCGATGAGTCACCATGCGGGTGATACTTACCCATTACCTCACCCACAATACGGGCTGATTTTTTATATGGCTTGTTGTTATTTAACCCCAGATCAAGCATCCCGAAAAGCACCCTTCTGTGTACCGGTTTTAAACCGTCACGCACATCTGGCAGTGCCCTTGAAACGATCACAGACATTGAGTAGTCAATGTATGCCGATCGCATTTGCTCATCAATATTTATCGAAATTATTCTGTCCTCGCTGTGTGAATTATCGTTTTCTATTCCTTCGGCCATTGTATATTTGTGTGAAAATCTTGTTTATAATTTTCCGTTAAAAAAATAGTTTTTTAACGACTTGCGAAGTTAAGAAATTATATCATTTTCAATGATGATTTTACTAACATTGTACCTATTTCTAAGCTAAATACCCATAAAAACAGGCACTAAAATGTTAATAAAGCTGAATGTGGTTTTTAGCGGTTATTTTACCTTTTTCCAATACTCTTCAACACTGGTTCCGTTAGGCAAAAAACCGGTTAGTATAAGTGTATCGTTGGTAATATTATAATGATAGTGAATGGTAATGTTTAAAAGGTTTGAAGGTTGCCCGCACCAGGTTTGCGTTTCAAGACAGGAGTCGTTTTTTAGGGTATAATCACCTGTTTCGTATTTTTCAGGCTGGTAACCTTTTTCGAGTACAAAGGCTTCGTAGTTGGTGCTGGTATATTTTCGCTGAAGAGAATATTCTGTTGGAGCAGCCTCTTTTTTGCCATTAGTAATATCGCCTGCGTATTCCCAGGTACCGGAAAGGTTATCAGCAATTTGAAATGATGAAAATAGAACAACCGCTAAAAATAAGCTTAAAAATATTTTCATAATTATGCCCAGTTGATCCCTTTTTTTAATAAAGATAATGTTTTTTCTTCCTCACTGCCGGGTTGTGCCTGGTAATTGTATACCCACTTGGCAGTCGGTGGCAGGCTCATTAATATTGATTCAATCCGCCCGTTAGTTTCCAGCCCGAACTTTGTACCTGCATCATATACCAAATTAAACTCGGTGTAACGGCTGCGGCGTTGGTATTGCCAGTTTTGTTGGCCTTCGTTAAAACGCTTATTGCGGTTACGATTGACCAGATTAATATAAGTTGGAATGAAGGATCTGCCTAATGCTTGTGAAAAATCAAAGATGCTTTCCCAGCTTATAGTATCGCTTGCTGTTAAACGGTCATAAAATATGCCACCTATGCCACGTGTTTCGTTGCGATGCTTGATGTAGAAATAATCATCGGCCCAATTTTTAAAACGAGGATAAAAATCGTGATTGAATTGATCACATACTGCTTTTAAGCTTTGATGAAAGAATTTAGCATCATCCTCCAAAACATAATGCGGGGTTAGGTCAATACCTCCGCCAAACCAGCGCACCGGATTAGCGCTATCTGCCGATGGCATTTCGAAATACCGTATGTTCATGTGAATAATAGGCACCATGGGGTGATTTGGGTGGATCACGATAGAAACACCGGTTGCAAAAAACTCATCGTGTTTAACGTTCAGCGCTTTTTTAACGCCAGCCGGTAATTGACCATGAACGGCTGAAAAATTAACCCCGCCCTTTTCCAGGATGTTTCCATTTTGAATGATCCGTGTACGGCCGCCACCGCCGCCTTCACGCTCCCACTTTTCCTCTTCAAACTTTGCATTGCCGTCAAGTTGTTCAAGAGCAATACAAATTTCGTCCTGTATTAACCGGTAAGCCGCACTTATCTCATCTTTAGAAATCATGGGTATGTATTAATAATCCGGCAAAATTAAACAAAGAATTGGTTTATCGGCCACTTTTACAAAGCTAAACCTCCTCCAAATAATCCAGATCCTTACTAAAGCTTTCTTTTAACTGGCTAATTGATAACAACGCGATAAGTGATAAAACACCCATCATAATATAAGCTGCTGTGATCATGCCATAACCAACAGAAAGCGCAGCAAAAGCCGCATTGATAGGAATTAATGATGCCCTTATGAAATTTGGAACGGTAGTGGTAACCGTAGCACGAATATTGGTTCCGAATTGCTCCGCAGGTATGGTCACAAATATTGGCCAGTAACCGACGCCGAAACCAAGGAATAACGATAACCAGTTAAATTGAGTTGCGGTAATATTAGTCGCGCTTAAATAGCAAATAGCGCTCGCGACAGAAATAAATATGAACACTACTACCGCTAAGCGCCTTGATTTGGTAATTTGTGATAGCATGCCGGCAAACAACCCACCGATGGCAATACCAATATAGGCGTAAAAAACACCATCACCTGCATTTAGTGGCACTTTTGCGCCAAGGGCTTTGCCAAATTCCGGTGATAAGGTGATAAGTATGCCTATTACAAACCAATTAGCTGAGCCTACTAAAATGCAATACAGGTATTTGATAAAACGTTTAAAGTTGGTAAACAGCATCAGGAAGTTACCGCGCGATACTTCTTCTTTGTTTTCAATATCCTTATATAATCCCGACTCATAAGTGCCTAAACGTAACAATAATAGGAATATCCCCAGGATCCCGCCCACATAATAGGCCCAATGCCAATCCAATTCCTTTGCCACTAAATTTGCAGCGGCAGCGCCAAACAGACCGATAACTGAAACGATCATTGTGCCATATCCCCTTTTCTCTGTCTTCATGGTTTCGGTAACCAATGTGATACCGGCACCCAATTCGCCTGCAAGGCCTACTCCTGCTATAAAACGCACAATGATATATTCTTCAACTCCCGTCACCTTCCCGTTAACAAAGTTGGCTATTGAATAAAGCAATATCGAACCGAAAAGCACCTTAATGCGCCCTAATTTATCGCCAACTATCCCCCAGATCAATCCGCCAATTAACAAACCAAACATCTGCCAGTTGATGATGGAGATACCGGCAGCTTTTACATCCGCAGCCTTAACCCCTATAGCCAGTAAGCTTGGTGTACGTACTATTGAGAATACCAGCAGGTCATATATATCAACAAAATAGCCAAGGGAAGCAACGATCACTAAAAAGATAACGTTCCTGTTTATTCGTGCGGAAGATAATTCAGACATTGTTCAATAATTGGTTTCGCTAAAATATATAATTGCAGATAATATCAAACAAAAAAACCTCTGCAATTACACAGAGGTTTAATTTTTAGTTTAGTTAGTTTAGTTTGTTGTAGATTATACTTTTTTCACATTTACTGCTTGTAATCCTTTTCTACCTTCTTCCACATCATAGGTAACGCTATCGTTATCTTTAATGGCATTTACACCACCTTGTACGTCCTTAAAGTGTACAAATAGGTCTTTACCATCATCAGTTACAATAAAGCCGTAACCTTTTTGAGTGTTAAACCATTTTACTTTTCCAGTTTTCATAATTAAATAATCGTATTAATAATTCTTGTTAAAAACATTATAACTAAAGCCAAACTGAATATATATTGGTTTAATAATCAGAAAGGAAAATAGAAACCTGTCTTTTTCAAATATATAAAATAATTAACAACCAAATAAAATTATTTATTTAGTTAAATCCCTGTTATCCATCATAATTAGATTAAATTTTTAACACTGATCCAAATTGTTACAGATTGAAACAAACGGGTGATTATTTACGGTAAGGAACTCAATTTCTCAGGTAAAAAAATAATTAAATCGGGCAAAAAAGGTTTATTTGAGATAATTTAAAGGCTAAAACAGGTCGTTTTTTATTCTAAAAGAGTTTAATTAATAAAGTAAAAACGTCTTTTTCAAGGTTATTTTAAGCGATTTTGTTCTTGAAATCGTTCCAAAATGTTCCAATTGTACTAGTGTAAATTATGGTACAGCTTAAGAGATTCTAACTAATAAAATTATAGTGCGTCAACATTATGCTTCAAAGCTTGTTAATCAGAATTAAAGCTTCAACGTAAATACTTATGGCAAGACACACCTATAATACCGGAATAATTGGAAATTGCGCATTCCTAGCGCACATCAACACAAATACAAACGTAGAATGGCTATGCTGGCCAAGATTCGACAGTACTTTTATTTTCGGGGGATTGCTTGATAAGGAAAAAGGCGGTGAATTTTCAATTTTGCCGCAAAGCGATTATACTTCTCATCAGTATTACCTGGAAAATAGCAACGTATTAGTAACAGAAATCACTATAGACGAACATAACTCCTACCGTGTAACTGATTTTGCGCCAAGATATTATTATAACCAGCGCTATTACAAGCCCTTAATGCTGATTAGAAAGATAGAAGCAATCAATGGTTCGCCGCGTGTTAAAGTTAAATGTACACCAGTTTCGGATTACGGAAAAATAAAGTTAACCGTAAATCGGGGAAGCAATCACATCCAGTTTTTAGGTGGTGATGAAAACATCAGGTTAACTACTAACATACCAATAAGTTATGTTTTTGATGAACACGCTTTTGTATTAAATGAACCTAAATATCTGGTGCTTACTTATGGCGAGCCCCTGGAAGCACCGCTTATCTCAACTGCAGAACGCTTTTTAATGGAGACCACCCAATACTGGCAAACCTGGATTAAGCACTCCTCTATCGCTACGTTCTATCAACCAGTTGTAATACGGTCGGCTTTAACGCTTAAAATACACCAGTATGAGGACACAGGAGCTATCATAGCTGCCAGCACTACCAGTTTACCGGAGTCGCCGGGAAGCGGCCGTACGTGGGATTATAGATATTGTTGGTTAAGGGATACCTATTATGTAATTACCGCATTAAACCACATTGGCCATTTTGAAGAAATGGAGAAATATTTTGGATATGTAACCGATATTTCCACAGCAGAAGACAAAAGGTACCAACCTTTGTATGGCATTACCGGCAAAAAGCAACTTACTGAAATTATTCTGGAAGATTTGGCCGGTTATGAAGGCAATCAACCTGTACGTATTGGCAACCAAGCATTTGAGCATATTCAAAATGACATTTACGGACAGGTCTTGATCTCTCTTCTACCTCTATATACAGACCACCGTTTTATTTTTTCTGAACGGAAAGATTCAGTCCGCTGGCTTGATTTTCTATTATCTAAAATCGAAGCCACAATTGATGAAAAAGATGCAGGTATCTGGGAATTCCGTAATATGGCAGATGTGCATTGTTACAGTAATTTGTTCCAATGGGCAGGAGCTTCCGCTGCAGAAAAAATGGCAAGAACCATTGATAACGAAGAGTTGGTAAACCGTGCAATCGCTATGAAAAATCGTGCTGCAGAGCATATTGAAAGTTGCTACGACCCGGTTAGAAAAGTATATACTAACGCAGCTGGCGGCACAAACCTGGATGCCAGTACTATTCAGTTAATTTTGATGAATTACCTGGATCCAACTTCGGACAGGGCTAAAGATCATTTAATTGCATTGGAAAAAGAGTTAAAAACAGATAGCGGACTTTTTTACAGGTATTTATATAAAGATGATTTTGGCAAGCCCAAAACTACATTCCTGGTATGCGCATTTTGGTATGTAGAAGCCTTGGCTGCAGTTGGACGGATTGATGACGCTATAAAAGAATTTGAAAGCTTACTTCAATTTTCAAATCACTTGCTGTTATTCAGCGAGGACGTGGATGAAACCGATGGCAGCCAATGGGGAAATTTTCCGCAAGCCTACAGCCATGTTGGTTTAATGAATGCTGCTTATCGAATTGCGATGAAGCTTGACAGACCGGTATTTTTGTAAGCAGGATTGTCATTCTAACTAAGTGAAGAATCTGTAAGGTGATTTAAATCATGCAGATTTTTCACTTAGTTACTTATTCTGCCCAACCTCAATTTCTGTTAAACTATTTAAAAATCCGCGAACTTCGGATGGGTTTCTTAAATAAAATTTAGCTGCGGATATATTGCCGCCAACCTTTATGGTTATTGCTGAGTCTGGCAAAGCTTTAAAAATATCTTCATCAGTGTAGTCATCGCCAAGGGCGACAATAAAATCGTAGTCTTTGTTTTCGATTAAAGACAATGCGGCCTTACCTTTATTTATTTCCACATTTTTAACTTCGAGCACTTTGTCGCCAGCCATTATTTGCAAACCTTTATCTGTTGCCAAATATTTCAGGTTGTTGGCTAATTCATTTGCTCTTAATTCGCCTAAGCCTTTTTGTGCTTTACGATAATGCCAAACAAGCGAATATGTTTTTTCTTCAATAAAGGAACCGGGAGTGCGGTCAACATAGGTGTCGAGTATTGGGTAAATATCTTGTTTCCATGAATCTGATAATCCGGATACCTTGTGCCATTTTTCATGTTGTTGTTTAAACCAGGCACCGTGTTCGGCTACCAGATACATATTATATTTATTAAACCAGTCTCCTAAATTTTCATGTTTTCTACCGCTTATTAATACAACATGATTAGCCGAATCTTCAGTTAATTTTTCTAATAATTTATAGAGTTCTTTATCAGGACTGGCATCATTTACGTTAGATCTAAACCCAACCAATGTCCCGTCATAATCTAAAAATATAACCCTGTTTTTGGTTTTCGCATACCGGTTGATTATTGATTGACCGGTAGTACCACTCACATGCCGTGTTTGCATGGATCGTTGAAAAGTTTTCACTTCTTTTAAACGATCCATAAATATTTTAACCCAATGCGCGACATTAAATTTTGTCACAACTTGCCGCATTTGTTCCATGCGTATTTGCTGTTCTTCAAGGGGCATTTTAATAGCCAGCATTATTGCCCTGCAAATTTCACCAATGTTATTTGGGTTTACAATTACCGCATCTATTAACTCTTTTGATGCACCTGCCATTTCGCTTAATATAAGCACACCATCATTATTTATCCGGCTGGCAACATATTCCTTGCTCACCAGGTTCATACCGTCTCGCATCGGGGTAACTAAACAAACATCTGCTGAGTAATATAATGCCGATAAAGTTTCTATTGGAAATGACCGATAATAATAGTGTATAGGGCTCCAATCCATTGTTCGGTACAATGCATTTATGTTCCCAGCTTTCTTATCAATTTGATCATGCAAATGCTGATATTGTGGTACATTATCTCTTGAAGGTACTACGATCATATAAAGTGTTATTTTACCTATACAATCGGGATTTAATTTAAGAAATAATTCAAACGCTTCTAAACGCTGTAAGATTCCTTTACTATAATCCAAACGGTCGATAGATAATATAAGTTTAACATTTTTAAAGCTTTCCTTAATTTGTTTAACTTGATCAATAACCTCCGGCTGAAGCGGTAATGAGGCATATCTTTTATCGTCAATTCCCATTGGGAATGATTCCGCAATAATTTGCCGGTCATTAGCAATGATAATATTTGCTGATGTTGCAACTGCTGGTAAAATACGCGTTGTTGCACCTAAAAAGTGCCTTACATCATCAAATGTGTGGAAACCAATCAGGTCGGCACCAAGCAAGCCTTCTAAAAGTTCATAACGCCATGGTATCAGCCTGAAAATCTCATGAGATGGGAATGGGATATGCAGAAAGAACCCAATTGAAACATCGGGTAACGCCTGCCTGATAAGTGCAGGAAGCAATAATAACTGGTAATCATGTACCCAGATCGTATCGCCTGGCTCAGCTATAGCCAAAACAGCATCCCTGAATTTTTCATTTACAGATTTGTAAAAGTCCCAGTTCGACTGACTGTAGCTGGCATAGGATGATGCATAGTAATGAAATATCGGCCATAAAACTTCGTTTGAGAAACCTTCGTAATATTCCGTTATCTCCTGTTGAGTCAAAAAAACAGGCAACAAGCTAATATTTTTTAATTCCCGGGTTATGTTGCTTTTATCTTTATCATTTTCAACAACCAACCCCGGCCAACCTATCCAAATATTATCTTGTTGCTTATAAATCGAGCCTAACCCGGTAGCCAATCCGCCTTCACTTGGCAACAGTTGATATCCGCCGTTGTTTTTTACTATTTTAACGGGTAAGCGGTTTGATATAATTATTGTTTTTGGCATTATATTAAATACTATCCTTTATAAATGCCCTGGTAGTGGATTTTGTTTTTGTGATACCTCAATTACAAAAATCTGTAAAACAAAAAAGCCACTACTTTCGCAGTGGCTCAATAAAATTATAAAGAGGTTGTTATTTTACTTTTTGGAAAAAGAAAATATCATTTGATTGGTCAACTCTAACTAATACTTCTGAATCTGTGTTTTTTAAATCAACAAAATAAACAGTTTCAGCAAAATTATTAGCGCTGTTAGTTTCCAATTTAATTACCTCGTTAACGTCATAACCTTTGTATGAATCAGCAATTTCTTTTTTCGCTTTATCAGCAATAGTATTGTAACTAACATCCTGGGTTAAACCAAGATATTCACCATTCAGGTTATAAAAGGCAGTCATTTTAACATCATTAACTGTGAATGTTGCTTTTTGGCAATTTGCAGTTACTGCCCATGTTACATTTTTTGCATCCTCGAAAGTTGATTCAAACTCGTTTTGAACTGCATAAGATACAGTCGGAGTTGTTGAAGCTTTTTTACCACCATCAGCGGCATAAACACTCGTGCCTAAAAGGCCAATTGTTGCGATTGTTAAAAATATCTTTTTCATGTTGTTTTAAATTTTAAATCCATAACAAAAGTATAGTAAAATTATCAATATATTCAAAATACTTTAATTTTTATGAATATTTAATAATTAATATGCTTTTAGCATCTAAAATTTAAATTTTCTCAATCTACTTAGTGTATAAATTACAATGTGTAAAATATACACTAAGTACTAATACGCCTGCTAAATCGATAATTGGCGCTATTCGAAGCTTTTTTTAGCAAACTAATCAACCATTATCGGCAAAGCCCGGGTATAAGGTCATGCCGCCATCAACAAAAATAGTGGTACCTGTAATATAATCCGCTTCATCCGAAGCTAACCATGAAGCAACCTTGCCAATATCTTCAGGCTCACCTATCCGGCCATAAGGTACTAACGTTAATAAACTTTTTAAAGCTTCGGGTGTGCTCCAGGCTGATTGATTGATATGTGTTTGAATAGCACCCGGGCCAATTGATACAACTCTGATCTTATGTGGAGCTAACTCCTGGGCCAGGGTTTTCATCATCATCATAACGCCACCTTTACTTGTTGCATAGTTCACGTGACCGCCCCATGGAATTACTTCGTGTACACTGCTCATGCAAATGATCTTGCCTGCAGCCTTGCTCCTGCCTTCAACAACACCGCGCTTAATAAATTCCTTTGCTGCTTCGCGGGCGCATAGAAACTGGCCGGTTAAGTTTATGCCGATTACTGTATTCCATTGCTCCATGGTCATATCCACAAATTTAGAGTCACGCTGCAAACCTGCGTTATTCACTAAGATGTCAACAGTACCATACTGGCTATACATTTCGGCAAACATAGCCTGTACTTCAGCTTCGTTACTCACATCAGCATGAATGGCGTATGCTTGTCCGCCGGCCGAAGTGATTTCGTCTACAGTTTGCTGTGCTACTTCATGCGCATCTACGTGGTTTATAATAACTTTCGCGCCTGCCATGGCTAAAGCCACGGCTACAGCTTTACCTATTCCGCTGTCCGCGCCGGTAACCAGGGCTGCCTGTCCCTGTAATTTTTGAATTTGATCCATATTATGAGATGTGATTATACCTGTTAAGATAGCAATGAAATTGCAGGTATTTAGTTTTGAAAAAGAAAAGATATTATCAATTGTTAATTTAAGCTTAACAAGGCAAAGTACTGACAAAATAGTGTCAGCA
Source organism: Mucilaginibacter sp. (assembly GCF_965225845.1). GTDB lineage: Bacteria > Bacteroidota > Bacteroidia > Sphingobacteriales > Sphingobacteriaceae > Mucilaginibacter. Next base: position 1,611,482 of record NZ_CBDDBL010000002.1, on the reverse strand, counting down.
CTTTTATAAAATGTTGTTTGTAAATTAGTAGTATTATTTAATGATTGTATCGGCACCGGATAATTACAATCAATCTTATTGATCATTAAATTTTGCACATGTGAAAGTGCAAAAATCGTTCTTTGAAATTTTATTATTTAGTTTGCACTACCCACTTTGGTATATAACCGGTGTTGTTATTATAACGCACTTTATAGTAACGCTCTCCTCTTTCAAGTACATCAACCTGTGAATAATTTGGTATCTGCTGCACTACTTCTGAACTCAGGTTATCTTGCTCACGCATATTAATAATACCGGTTACATTAGCTTTTACCATAGTGCTGTATAAAAAGTTGTTATTTACAGCTATAATTTTAACCGGCTTTGGCGCCACAAGTGCAATTTTTACAGGATGCGGTTTTGGTTTAATAGTATCTGTCTTTACAGGCGTTATTGCTTTAATAATTTTTGGAGAGCTAGCAGCAACAATTTCAGGTTTTATAAAATGCTTTTTTTTATGATGCCTGGTTTTAGTAATAGTTACAACTGGTAACGCGGTTAAAGCTGGTTGAGAATTTATTTTTTCTGGAGTATTCATCGCCTTTATAACGTAATCGCCAAAAATACAGGTTATCGAAATTAAAACAAGGGTAAATAAAATATCGATTGCCCGCCTGGTTTTGGCAATTGCGGATGGACGGGTTTTAAAACTGCCGTTTGTTGTTGCCTTTATATTTTGGCTGCTTTTGAATTTGCTTAAGGTATCATCGTATTGTTTTCGCCGAACAGGATCGTTTAAAACCTCGTAAGCAAGTTGAATCTCTTTAAAACGATCTTCAAAATATTTGTCATTCTGGTTCAGGTCAGGATGAAATTTTTTAGACAACTTACGATAAGCCTCCTTAATTTCAATCGAAGAGCAATTAACGTCCGTACCTAAAATATAATAAAAGTCCTTCATGCCCAATTAACAAACAGCTAATGCCTGTTTGATTAATTTTTAAGCATTTAGTTTAATCTTTATTAAAAAAAACGTCATTGCGAGCGAAGCGTGGCAATCCTTGACTTGCAGAGCCGCCTTTATAACTTGGGATTTCCGCACTTCGCTCGCAATGACGCGGGTACTAAAGTTCTTTAATATACTTTAAAAACAAATGCAAAGCCTCTTTTTTACCTTCGTTAAGATCAAAATCAAGCTTATGCATCAGGTAATCTTCCAGGTCAAAATCGCTTCGTGGAGTTAATTTCTTAATTACTTCTGCACGATGATCTAAACCGAACTTTAAAACATGGTTAAATTCGTTTATAAAATCTTTGGGGATAGGTTTATTAGCGATCCAAGCTGCAAAGCAGAAAGGCAGACCTGTAAATCTTTGCCATTCTTCAGCAAGATCGTATACATATTTGTATTTCTCTTTTTTACCAAAGGTTCGGTCACCAATTAAAACACATGCAGTTTCAGGATCGTTTGAAGTTGTATAATCCCCGGCACCAATAATTAATTCGGGATTCACTTTCCAAAAGTTTTTTAATAAAACTTTCGCTAAATTATTTGAGGAACGTGATTCCGGATCAAGCTGTAATTTCTTTATATCATTAATATCGCAATTGCTAAAAATAAATACAGAATTAACCGCGCCGACGGCGCCTATGCAATAGTCGGATACGATTTCCCAATAAGGCATACTTAACGTTGCCGCTACAGGTATAAGGCCAATATCAACTACATCATCAATTAGTTTTTGGGCACAGTCAGTTGGGTTATCAAGGCTGAGTTCTATTTTATTAATGAAGTCGGTATGTTGTATGCCGTATATAAATGGTTTGGTGTTAGTATAACTAACTGCCGATATTTTGAATTTCATTTTTTTTAAATATCAAGTGCATAGCATCAAGTTTTCAGCTTTTTGAGCAATTGGTCTTCCTATTTGCTACTAATTACTTAATACTTTTAAGTGTGATGAATTATTAGCGTCTACAATCTCAAATTTTTCACCATCATAAGTTATTTTATATAACACCAGGTTTTGATGCGGGAAGGTTTCCATCTCACTAAGCGGTTTGCCACTTAACCAGCAAAGCAATAAACGTAACGCCCGGCCATGCATACAGATCAAAACTGTTTCTTCCTCCGGTTGACTCATAATAATATCCATAGCTTCTTTTTGCCTGGCCATTACCTGGTTAGGGCTTTCGCCACCTTCAAATTTACTATCTAAGTTCCCGTCCACCCAATCACGAACCAGTTTTAAAAATTGCACGGTGGTATCTGGTGTGCTTATTTGGCCCTCATGTATGCCCCAGGCAAGCTCATCGAGTCCTGACAGTTTTTGTACGGGATACCCAGATCAATAAATTGCTGAATGCTTTGTTGAGTACGCTTTAGTTCCGAGATATAGATCTTATTGAATGGCACATCCTTGTAGGCATTAAAAAATAATGCAGCCTGTTTGCGACCTTCATCGTTCAAATCGGTGTTCATCCCCCGCCCCTGCACAATTCCCTGTTTATTCAGGTCTGTTTGCCCATGGCGAACGATATATAATGTTTTTTGTATCATTTATTTTGACCAAAATTGTCAAAGTAAAATCAAACACTTATGTTAAATTTTACTTGGCTATTTAGTTTAGTTAATTACAGGCAATTTGTAAAATGATGGCTTAATTTCCTCCGGAAATTTATAATTATCGTAATCCGTGATCACATTGTACAAGGTATCACGCTCTATTGGGTGCCTGCCTACGTTCTTAATTAATTCAACCAATTCTTTAGTGCTCATGCCGGGGGTTTGCTCTTCGCTGCCCGCCATCGAATAAATTTTGGTGGTGTCATCCAACGTACCGTCAATATCATCCACACCAAAATTAAGTGAAAGCTGCGCTGTGGTGCGGCTGATCATCGCCCAATAAGATTTAATGTGATCGAAATTATCCAGATAGATTCTTGCAATAGCATAATTACGCAGATCCTCTATAACTGTTGACTCCGGAACATCCGACATTTGGTTGTCCTTATTCCTGAATTTAAGCGGTATAAAGGTTTGGAAGCCGCCTGTTTTATCCTGCAAGGTGCGCAACCTGTCCATATGATCAATACGATGCCAAAACTTCTCAATATGGCCATAGAGCATAGTGGCATTTGAGCGCATGCCCAGTTTATGCCATTCTTCATGTATGGCCAGCCATTGATCGCCGGTACATTTATCTTTAGAGATCAGATCCCTAACTTCCGGGTGGAAAATTTCTGCACCGCCGCCGGGGATCGATTCTAAACCCGCTTCTTTCATCAGGCGCATGCCGGTAGCATAATCTATCTTAGCTTTTTTAAATATATAATGGTATTCAACCGGGGTTAGCGCCTTTACATGCAAATCGGGGCGGTGTTCTTTTATCTTGGTAAACAATTCCGAATAAAAAGCCACATCATATTGCGGCAATACACCACCAACAATATGCACCTCGGTAACGGGTTCGTTATCATATTTTTTTACGATGTTGAGCATATCCTCCATGGTATACTCCCACCCCTCTGAGCGCTGTTTGATCAGCCTTGAATAAGAGCAGAATTTGCAATCGTAAACACAAAGATTCGTAGGCTCAATATGGAAATTACGGTTAAAATATGTTTTATCGCCGTGACGCTTTTCGCGTATATAGTTGGCAAGGATGCCAAGATAACCCAGTTCGCCTTTTTCAAAAAGTAAAACACCTTCATCAAAAGTAACTCGCTCGGCATTCAGCACTTTTTCTGCAATGTGTTTTAAATCAGCAGGTAAATCCGGGTTTTGTATTAATAGCTGTAAATTACGTGCTGCTTCCATTAAAAATACTTTGTACAAAAGTAATAAATGTTAATGTAATAGCGATGTAATATCTGTGTTGGAACATTTGTAAAACTCAAATGTGATCATCGTTGTAACCTTTTCAAACTAATAATCACCAAAAAGTTTATGTTTGCTTTATGAAAATTGAGACCATCGCCATACATGCAGGCAACAAAGATGATAAAGGTACAGGAGCTGTAATACAACCCATTACCATGTCGACAACGTTTGAACGTAACGAAGAGGGTGGCTACAACAGCGGTTATATCTATAGTCGTTCATCAAACCCGAACCGTACATCGCTGGAGCATGTACTGACGCAATTGGAACGCGGTGCAGATGCCGCGGCATTTTCATCAGGTAACGCAGCGGGAATGGCCGTTTTTCAATCACTAAAACCCGGCACGCATGTTATTTTACCCGACGATATGTACCATGGCCTGCGCAACCAGGTAAAAAATTTATTTGCGGATATTTTAGAGTTTGATTTTATCGAGATCAATAATACGGATGTTTTACAGCAACATATTAAACCAAATACAGGATTGATTTGGATTGAAACACCATCGAACCCGCTGTTAAAAATTACAGATATAAAAAAGGTTATCAGCATAGCAAAAGCATGTAGCATCAAAATAGCTTGCGATAATACTTTTGCAACGCCAATATTTCAACATCCATTAGCGTTGGGCGCCGACCTGGTCATGCACTCTTCCACCAAATACTTTGGGGGACATAGCGACCTAATGGGCGGGGCATTAATTACTGCCGAAAAAAGCGATTGGTGGGCAAAAATTCGCCAGGTGCAAGAAATGGGCGGTGCTATCCCTTCGCCTATGGATTGTTATTATTTAGTTCGTAGTATTAAAACCCTACCTTATCGCATGGCCGGTCATGCTAAAAATGCCCTTTTATTAGCTGAATATTTGGAAAAACATCCAAAAGTGGAAAAAGTGCTTTATCCCGGATTGCCATCGCATCCGCAATACGAAATCATTAAACAACAAATGAATGGCTTCGGCGGCATGCTTTCTGTGCTTATCAAAGGAGGTGAAGAAGAAGCAAAACAGGTGATTAACAGCTTGACTCTATTTGCACGGGCAACAAGTTTAGGTGGCGTTGAAAGTTTAATTGAGCACCGAGCCTCCATCGAAGGCCCGGACACTAAAACGCCAAGAAATTTGCTGAGGGTATCTGTCGGATTAGAGCATATTGATGATTTAATTGAAGATATGAGTAAGGCTTTAGGATAGAATCTTGAACTCAATTATTCTTTAAATCTATATTTTTAAAATAAAATTTGGTTCGTAAACTATTAACGCCCTATATTTGCAATCATATTTGGTAGCGATACTAAATCCAGATCAATTCCCTTCAAAAAGGTTTTGATTTATAAAGAAGCGGCGAGAGATCAGGCTCAACTACCCGCTGGCAACCCTTAAAGTTTTAAGAAGGTGCCAATTCCTGGCCCGGTAAATACCCCGGGGGATATAAATTAACGACCATGAAAAGTTTAAAAAACATCCCGTCATTCAGTGATGCCCTATGTGGCAATTTAGTTTCTGCGTATAGCTATTCTACAGGCTGTATTTGCATGTGTTGCTGCTGTTGTTGAACCAGTACACGTCTATTCTTTCGTAATTTTTGAAAAAACGCGTGTTACCTGCGGTGGATAATATTATCCAATCGTACCCCAGCCAACAAATTCAAATTTTTAATCACCTGTAAAACACTAAGTCATGTCAAACTTAAAATTCGAAACCCTACAACTACACGCCGGACAACAAGCTGATGCAACAACAGGCTCACGCGCTGTACCGCTATATCAAACAACTTCTTACGTTTTTAAAAACGCACAGCATGGGGCAAACCTGTTCGCCTTAAAAGAATTCGGCAACATTTATACCCGCCTGATGAACCCAACTACCGATGTATTCGAACAGCGCGTAGCGACATTAGAAGGCGGTGTTGCTGCGTTGGCAACAGCATCGGGACAAGCGGCACAATTCCTGGCTTTAAATAATATACTTCAAGCCGGGGATAACTTTGTAACCTCACCTTTCCTTTATGGAGGTACCTACAATCAATTTAAAGTAGCGTTTAAACGCTTAGGTATCGATGCGCGTTTCGCGAAAGATGACCAGGCTGAAAATATCGAAAAACTGATCGATAAAAACACTAAAGCTATTTATTTAGAAACCATAGGCAACCCGGGCTTTAATATCCCTGACTTTGAAAAGCTAGCTGCGGTTGCCAAACAGCATGACTTGCCTTTGATCGTTGATAATACCTTTGGCGCAGGCGGATACTTATTTCAGCCACTAAAACATGGTGCCCACATTGTAGTGGAATCTGCCACCAAATGGATTGGCGGACATGGTACTACCATCGGAGGTGTAATTGTTGATGGCGGTAATTATAATTGGGGTAATGGCAAATTCCCGCAGTTCACCGAACCGTCTGCAGGCTATCACGGATTAGTTTTCGCTGATGTATTTGGCGTTGATGGGCCTTTTGGCAACATTCAATTCATTATCCGTGCACGTGTTGAAGGCTTAAGAGATTTCGGCCCGTCACAAGCACCTTTCAATAGCTGGTTATTATTGCAGGGACTGGAAACGCTTTCGTTAAGGGTACAACGTCACACAGATAACGCGCTTGAATTAGCGAAATGGCTGGAAGCCCATCCACAGGTAGAAAAGGTAAACTACCCGGGTTTAACATCATCGCCATACCACGCATTGGCCAAAAAATATTTAAAAAATGGTTTTGGCGGGGTGCTTTCTTTCGAGATCAAGGGCGACAAAGAAAATGCCTCTCATTTTATTCACAGCCTGCAATTGGCAAGTCACTTGGCTAATGTGGGTGATGCAAAAACATTAATTATACAACCTTCAGCAACTACGCATCAGCAATTATCTGATGAAGAGCAATTGACAGCAGGCGTTACCCCGGCCCTGTTACGCGTATCGGTTGGGATTGAACATATAGATGATATTAAAGCAGATTTTGAACAAGCATTTATTAAAATACAGGAGCTTACAGCAGAGTTAATATAATTTTTTAAGTTATAATAATGTTGTTATAGATGCTTTGCTTAAAAAGAAAGCGCTTGTAACGACAAAAAGAAACATGAGTACACAGATTTTTAAAAGTTTAAAACCGTTTCAGTTCGAGTCAGGACAAAAAGTGCAGAACCTGGAAATAGGTTATCACACTTACGGGAAGTTGAATGCAAGCAAGGATAATGTAGTTTGGGTATGCCATGCGCTTACTGCAAATTCCGATGTATTAGATTGGTGGAAAGGCCTTTTTGGCGAGAATGATTATTTCAATCCTGAAGATCATTTTATCATTTGTGCTAACATTTTAGGTTCGCCTTACGGAACAACAAATCCGTTGAGCGAAAATCCTGTAACCAGTCAGCCCTATTATTTGGCTTATCCGCAATTTACTGTACGTGATATTGTAAATGCACACCATTTATTAGCGGAGCACCTTAAAATAAAAGAGATCGGCATATTGATCGGTGGTTCCCTGGGTGGACAGCAAGCTATTGAATGGGCAATCATCGAGCCGGAACGCATTAAAAATCTCATCCTGATCGCTACAAATGCCCGCCATTCTCCTTGGGGAATTGCGTTTAATGAATCACAACGTTTGGCTTTAACTGCCGATCGTACCTTTTACTCAAATTCGCCTGATGGGGGACAAAAAGGCTTGAAAGCAGCGCGCAGTATAGCGCTTCTATCGTACCGTGGTTACAAAACCTATTCTGTAAGCCAGCAGGATGAGGATGATAACATCAGCGATGAGCATCGTGCATCATCCTACCAAAACTACCAGGGTCAAAAGCTGGTAAACAGGTTTAATGCTTACAGCTATTGGTATTTGAGCAAAGCGATGGACTCGCATAATGTGGGTCGTGACCGTAAAGGTGTTGAAAAAGCATTAAGCAACATCAAAGCCAAAACATTGGTTATCGGTATCAAATCTGATGTATTGTTTCCTATTGAGGAGCAGCAATACCTGTTCAGGCATATTCCTAAAGCGGCATTTGCTGAGTTGGATTCCTTTTACGGGCACGACGGATTTTTAATTGAAACAGAAGCATTAACAAATATCATCACTTCCTTTTTCAAAACAGACGTTAAAGGAAAAATTATAGAGTTACAGAGAACAGCATAATGAGTAAAAAGTTAAACATAGGTTTATTTGGTTTTGGAGTTGTCGGCCAGGGATTGAACGATATTATCCGGACAAAAAACCTCAATTTGGAAATAGTTAAGATCGCTATAAAAAACCCGGATAAAAAACGCTCGCTACCGGCAGAATTATTTACTACTGATAGGGATGAAATACTAAATAACCCGGAGATCAATACCATCGTCGAGCTGATCAATGACACTGAAGCAGCATTCGAGATCGTATCACGTGCATTAAGATCAGGCAAAAATGTGGTATCGGCCAGCAAAAAAATGATCGCTACGCATTTGGAAGAATTGATCGCATTACAACAGGAATATGGTACTTCTTTATTGTATGAAGGTGCGGTTTGCGGCAGTATCCCGATCATCCGTAACCTGGAAGAGTATTATGATAATGAATTGCTGCACTCTATAAGTGGTATTTTTAATGGTTCCTCTAACTATATCCTTTCCAAAGGCTTTTTAGAAAATTTGGATTATGACAGCGCATTAAAACAAGCCCAGGACCTTGGTTTTGCCGAAACCGATCCAACAATGGATGTTGGCGGTTATGATGCTAAATTTAAACTGGTTATTGCGGCATCACATGCATACGGTATAATTGTTAAACCTGAAGAGGTATTAAATATAGGCATACAAAATCTTGCAGCCAGCGATCTGCAGTATGCCCGCGAGAAAAATCTGAAGATAAAACTGGTTCCGGTTGCTAAGGAGTTGGACGACAGGCATATCACGATGTTTGTTCTGCCAAAATTCGTGAACGAAACCGAATTTTTATACAATGTTGAATATGAATATAATGGTGTAACTGTACAAGCTGCATTCGCCGATCAACAATTCTTTTTTGGTAAGGGAGCCGGTGGACACCCTACAGGATCAGCGGTATTATCTGATATCGCGGCACTACGTTATGACTACCAGTACGAATACAAAAAAGCAAAAGCTAAAAAGGACCTTAATTTTACTAATGATATTGAACTGAATATTTACCTGCGTTACGAGGATGAGTATTTGGTTGAGGCTTTACAGTTTAATCACATCCAGGAGCGTTACTACTCAGATAGTTATAAATTTGTGATCGGTAAGATCAACCTGCAAAGTTTGATTGACAACAAACAACGCATTGACAACAATAAGGCTTTTGTGGCATTCGCCGATCAACTGACAGGTGTAACTTTAGCTCAAGAAGCCAAATTTGCAGCAGAAGTGCTTAATTAGAATTTTTTGATTATAGTTTTTACACTAAAGGCTCCAAAAAGGAGCCTTTAGTGTTTATATATGTTTAGATTAAACTTCTCTGTTGATATCCCAGTTTTCCAGGTAATCAGCTACCTTTTTAACGAACATACCGCCTAATGCACCGTCAACCACACGGTGATCGTATGATAGTGAAAGGAACATCATGTGACGAATACCGATCATGTCTCCAAGTTTAGTTTCTATAACAGCAGGTTTCTTTTTAATTGCGCCTACTGCCAATATCGCTACCTGCGGTTGGTTGATAATTGGCGTACCCATAACATTACCAAACGAACCAACATTAGTGATAGTGAAAGTACCCTCCTTAACATCATCCGGTAATAATTTGCTGTTACGTGCACGATTAGCCAGGTCATTAACTGCTTTGGTTAAACCTACCAGGTTAAGTTCATCAGCTTTTTTAATAACCGGAACAATCAGGTTACCATTAGGTAACGCAGTTGCCATACTAATGTTAATATCTTTCTTTTTGATGATTTGCGTGCCATTTACAGATATGTTGATCATCGGGAAATCTTTAATGGCTTTTACTACGGCTTCAATAAATATTGGCGTAAAGGTTATCTTTTCGCCTTCACGGGCTTCAAATTTATCTTTAACACGGTCGCGCCATTTAACCAACGCGGTTACATCTGCCTCAACAAACGAGGTTACGTGTGGAGATGTATGCTTGCTGTAAACCATATGCTCAGCAATCAACTTACGCATACGATCCATTTCGATGATTTCCACTTCGCCTGAAACCGATGTTGCTTTTGGTTCAGATTTTGGCTGTGTTGTTGGTTGTCGTGGCTTATTTTCAGCCGCAGTTTTTTGTTCTGCAACCGGTTGTGGTTTTGGCGAATTAAATACAGGCGTTGGTTGCGGCGCGGATGCTAACGGCTCAACAACAGTAGTAGCAATAGGTTCAGCAGCAATAACAGGTTCTGCTTTAGGCGCTTCCGTCTTAACAGGTTCCGGCGTTGCTACCGGCTGTTGTAAATTTGACCTGTTTTGAATATATGCTAAAAGATCATCTTTAGTTAAACGGCCTTCAGTTCCTGATCCTGGAATACGGTCGAGTTCAGCACTGCCAATTCCCTCCTGTGAAGCAATGCTTCTAACCAAAGGAGAATAAAATCTTACAGCATCACTAACCGGAGCAGATTGCGTTGTCGGTATTGAATTTTGATTCAGTTGCTCAATGCCCGGTATCTTTTCGGTAATGGGTTCTGCAACCGGATCTTCTTCTTTAATCGGGGTTGAAACCGGTTTCGGCTCCTGTTGTGCTATCGGTGCCGCATGAGTTTCAGGCTCTGCTTGTTTTACAGGTTCGATAACTTGTGCAGCTTCCTGTACATTGCTGCCAGCACTGGTTTCTATGGTGGCAATAACTGCACCTACCTGTACTACATCATCTGCCGCATAAAGTTGTTCTGATAATATTCCCGCTACAGGCGATGGAACTTCTGAGTCGACTTTATCAGTCGCAATTTCCATTACGGTTTCGTCAACCTCTACATAATCTCCCGGTTTTTTTAACCATTTGATTATGGTTGCTTCCGCAACACTCTCGCCCATTTTAGGTAGTAATAGCTGATATTTGGCCATACAAAAATTATATACTTAGTCTGGTCAAAATTAATCAAAGGATAGCTTACTTACCACTATCTTTAAGTAAAGTATTCAACATAATTAATGCCGAAATCGCGCTTCTTTCGATGTTTTGGGCACGTTTACTACCAAATGTGAATTTCTTTATTTGTGTTTTACCCGCAGTTGCCACTCCTATCCAAACAGTGCCAACAGGCTTATCTTCAGTGCCTCCATCGGGTCCCGCGATACCTGTAACAGCAATGGCATAATCCGACTTAAACTGATGCAGAGCGCCCTCAACCATCTCGGTAACAGTTTGTTCACTAACGGCACCATATTTTGCCAAAGTTTCGGCTTTAACACCTAATATGCTTTCTTTTAATTCGTAGGAATAACTGATCGCGCCGCCTAAAAACATCTTAGATGCGCCCGCATGTTGCGTAAATAAATGTGATATGTAACCACCTGTGCAACTCTCGGCAATTGAAAGTGTTTGACCTTTTTCTGCCAGTTTATTCATAATCACCTTTTCAAGCGGGATATCTTCCTCGGCCACTACAACATTGCCTACACGTTCAATTATACGGGCGGCGTATTCGTTAACCTTTTGTTTTAATAAGGTTTCATTTTCGCCATAGGCGCTTAATCTTAAACGCACCTGGCCTAACTTTGGCAGATAAGCTAATTTAACGTATGTTGGCAAGTCATCTTCAATATCAGCAATCCGGTTAGCAAGGTAAGATTCACCTTCGCCTGCAGTTAATATGGTTTTATGTATAATGAAAGGTAGTTTTAGTGTCGATTTTAGTTTCGGTATCACCTCTTCCTCAATCATATACATCATTTCAAAGGGTACTCCCGGCATCGATACATAAATTTTACCCTCATGGTTAAACCACATTCCCGGAGCAGTGCCATTTTTATTCAGGATAACCTCACAATTTTCGGGAACTAATGCCTGTTGTTTGTTAACTTCCAACAATTCAGCATCCTCACCACGAAGGCGTTTAAAGATGCGCTGCACATTATCAAGCGCATCTTTGTTTTCAACTAATCCAACTCCGAAATAAGCCGCTAAAGTTTTTTTGGTGATATCATCTTTTGTCGGGCCTAATCCGCCTGTTATCAAAATAATATCGGCACGTTTACTTGCTTCTTTTAATGCAGTTAAAATATGATCGCGATCATCAGAAACAGATGAGATCTGTTTAACCCTAATACCTGCACTATTCAATTGCCGGGCAATAAATGCTGAGTTGGTATCAACAATTTGTCCTATTAATATTTCGTCGCCTATGGTAATTATTTCTGCAAGCATAATTATTGATTGTTAAAATAAGGGCTGCTGGTGTAATCGCTTTTCTTACTTAACTTCAAATCCTGCAATATTGTTGATTTAACCCGCAAAGTAACATTATATGATTTATAATAGCCAAATGGTAACCATTGAAAGCTAAGATCCCAACAGTGCAAATCACGATAAATAGAGAATGATGTAGCGCTGCCTAACTGCCTGGCCCTTAAATCATAGTTAGTTGTATATTGCACTTTCCATTTGTCCGTTAGGTTAACATCCCCGCTTAGCATAAGTGTATTGGCAATGCTTGTATTGGTTATATTATTAGCGTAAGAAAAGTTATAATTGAATGAAATGTTCCACGGCACTTTAAAATCAACATATGCGCCGGGATCGCTATTTAATAAAGCCAGCCTATTGGCTTGTTGTCCGTTTGTGTTATTTACTAAAGCACCAACCGGAGGGGTAGTAGCATTTTTTTGGAAGGTTGAGGGATTAAGGCTACCACTTATAGACATTGAAAAAGATGATAATGTTGGTAGCCTGCCATCTTGAAAACTATACCTGTTTACAGTCTGTACATACTTATTTATTTGTCCCCCGCTTACAGAATCACGAAGATTAGTTTCATAAGGATTTAATGATCCCGAGAAAGTAACGTTAACTTTTTCGTGAAATAACGCTGTATGGCCACTAAATGATATTTGTGATAATTTAAAAGAGTCAGCCGCGAAGTTATATGAAGTAGCGAAAGTTAACCCGTCGATAATTTTAATTTTCCTATCTGTTTGTGATGTATCAGTAGCTTTTGCACGCACTTTGGCTTCAATGGTATTGTCGATGCTTAAATTTAAGGCTGCTTCCTTACCTGCTGTTGGCCCGCCATATACTCCATTTTGAAAAATTGAATAATTAGTGACGGTTGCTGGATACGGAATAACAGCATTACTTACCACTGTTTTATAATACCCAAAACTTGGGTCTGAAAAATCAGGATGATATGATAAGGATAATGATGGAGTCATTACCTCACGTATAGCTTTTAACTTGCTATGTTTAAATTGCGCTAAAAAATAAACTTTAGTTGAAACACCTGCACTTAATGTATATTCCCCTGCTCTTTTAAAACCACTTACAGTGTCAATTACCGGTGCATCAGGATTTATCAGGTTATTTCTATCATATGATTCTTTAATGGATTGCAAATACCATTGTTCGGTATAAGTAGCCGATGCGCTAAATTGAAAATATTTTGCAAAGGTTTGGTTAAAGCCAATTGGTATTTGGTGTTCCAAACCATTTTGCATACGCTTAAATAAAGTGCTACCTTTAAACAACTCATTTTCGGGTACAGCATTAATATTATTTTCTGCTTGTAAACTATACCCTACAGTAATTTTTTGATACCATTTTTGTTCTCCAACCCTATCCTTAGAATCGAAAGGATTTATTGTAGACATGTTAAAACTAACAGTAGGTAAATTTAAAGTTACTGTTTTTGCGGTTAAATCCTGACTATGCGATAACGCAATGTTTAAGTTAAATGGCGTACCTAACCACTGTTTGCTATAAGAAATACTTGAGCTTAAGTTATTTTGTGTAAGCGCCTGTAAATTATAGTTTACCGAAGTTGGGTTATTTTGATAGAAACTTGATGTTCCAGCATTAACAGAAGCACTAAAAGTACTACCCGGGCTCGAATTTGGATTTTTTGTATGTGACCAGGTAATGTTAAAATCCTTTGAAGGAGGATCGCCTTCAAGCCCATAATTGTGCGAACCATAACTTAGAGATAAGTTACCTGAATATTCGTACCTGTTTAAGTAATGAACAGTTTCATTAAGCTCATATGACCCTTTTGAATAATATGTTCCCTCTGTTGTAAAGTCTACATAGTCATTAAGCGCAAGATAATACCCAAGGTTTCTTACATAAAAACCTAATTGCGCGTCTTCACCAAAAGTTGGCAAGATTACACCCGAAGTTTTATGATCTGGCTTCGGGAAAAACCCAAACGGTATGGCAAGCGGTAATGGTACCCCTTCTACTTCAAGATAAGCCGGGCCGGATATAATCCTATTCTTTTCACCTATACCTTTCGTTATAACAATTCCAAAATCAGTTTCAGGGAATGGCTTATCACAGGTACTAAAAAGAACATTTCTATAGGCGGCCTCATCATCATTCAATTTTTTAACCTGCCCGCCCGAAATATAGTTACCTTCCTGTTGCGATGCCGGGTTGTAAACCTTTCCCTTTTTTGATTTGTAATCAAATAACAGCGAATCTGATTCAACGGGTTTATCTTTCCCTTGTTTTGTTATTGGGCGCCCAATATACCTATGCGTAACCGGATCAATACTCCCGCTGGCAAATATCAAGTGATTTTTTTGATCAACCCGTATAAAGTCGGCATCCATTTCAACATCCTGGTACTTTACACGTGCATGCCCATACAGGTAAAGTATTTTGTGTACATTATCGGTTATTGTTGAGTCATCATCACTAAACTTTAATTCAGAGTCAAGCCCATCTTTGCTTTTTCTTTTAGATGTATCTGTTTTAGCGCCTTTATTAAGCGGAGATTGCTTAATTTTAAGAAGTTTTTTGTCTTTTGTTGAATCAAGTTTTATAATAGTATCCGCAACAGGCTTGTAATTGTTCCGATTGCTTTTTCTGGAAGCAGCTGAAACATTAACTATTAACACAATTTCGAGCAGAAAAAACAGTTTAATGAATTTCAAAGTGGATTACGAATAGTATTTTTGCAGAAATAATTTAACAGCGCCCAAACATAATGAAAATAAAAATATTGAAAAGATTGATTTGCACATTCTCCCTTGTATTAACATCCTTTTCGCTATTTTCTTTACCTATATATAATTTAAAAAACGATACGCTTAATGGTTCCGGCTATAAGCTCAGAACTGTAATTATTGATGCCGGACACGGTGAATATGCACCTCCGGGTGTAGGCGGGCATTATTCTCGTGGCGCATCGGGGTCATACTCATTTGAAAGAGATGTAACGCTAGCAATTGCCCTAAAATTGCAAACCGCGATAGAAAAAGAGTTATCGGGCGTAAAAGTTGTTTTAACACGCAGCACAAACGAAGATGTATCATGGGAGAAACGTTCAGAAATTGCGAATGAGAGCCATGGAGACGTTTTTATTTCTATTCATTGCAATTCGCTTCCTGATAAAGTTGAGTATTCGCACGGGCGCCGCATACATGTTCCTGATCGGTCTGGTAAAGGGGTATTATTGTTAGTTTATGGTTTTCATCGTACCAAAGAAGAAGAATCTGTCATACGCAAAAAACTAAATGAAGATGAGGCTGTTGACGAGACCGGTAATGGCGGGGGCGATCCAAATGATCCAACTACAGTTATATTGATGAATGCCATAAAAACCAAATATCGAAAACAAAGTATCCACTTAGCTGATTTGATCAATAATGAATTTGTTGATCACGACGGCAGGCATAGTGATGGTGTGATTGAGCAAGGTGTGCTGGTACTTTGCCATAGCGCCATGCCGGCTGTTTTGGTCGAGACTGGTTTTATCAACAACCCGGATGACGAGGCTTATTTAAATTCACAATCAGGGCAAGATGAAATAGTGGCCTCCATAATTAGAGCATTAACAAATTATAAAAAAGAGGTTGAGGATGCAGCAGAATAACAATCTTTACTAAACGGTGTCGGATTTATTCGGTATTTGATTTAAATTTGACAACTACAACTACACACATTACATTGATGAAAATATCAAACGAAACCAAAATCGGGATTTTAACAGTGATCGCACTTGCCGTATTAATATTAGGATACAGCTATTTGAGTGGAAATGATGTTTTTTCCCGTTCAAACAAATATTATGCTATCTACAATAGTGTTGATGGCTTAACAGTATCCAAACCTGTACTGGTTAACGGTTTTCAAATAGGCCAGGTATCAAAAATGGAGCTTCGACCAGATGGCCGTACCGTAGTTGAGTTTAGAATAGACCCTCAATATAATGTTCCATCAAATACACATGCTCAATTAATTAGTACTGATTTGTTAGGCGGAAAAGCGATTAAATTTGACTACGGTGACAGTAAACAAACTGCACCTGATAAAGATACGCTTCAAGCTGATATACAAGGCAGTTTAGCAGAAAGTTTGCAACCAATACAAATGAAAGCTCAACATCTAATTTCAAAATTAGATTCATCGCTTGCTGCTGTTAACAAAATATTAAATCCTGATTTTCAGAAAAATGTGGACAGGAGCTTTACCAGCATAGCCAACTCATTACAAACTTTAGAGGGGACAACTAAAAAAATTGATGCATTGGTAGGTACACAATCTGATCATATTAACGGAATAATGACTAATGCTGAGGTTGTATCAGGTAACTTAAAAACCAGCACCTCACACCTTGACGCTATCTCAACAAATTTTGAGAGCTTTAGTAATCAGTTGGCATCATCAAACATAAAACAAACTTTAGGTAGTGCTAACCAGGCTTTAGCCGACTTACAGGCAACCATAGGTAAAATCAATAACGGACAGGGATCATTAGGCTTGTTGATAAATGACAACAATATGTACAAAAATTTAAATGATGCTACTGCTAATTTAAATAACTTGTTTATCGATATTAAAGCTCACCCAAAACGTTATGTAAGCTTTTCAGTATTTGGAGGTAAGAAAGATTAGTTAAAAAGCTAATCGCCTATTATAAAAGCTTTGCCCTCAATAGCTAGTTCTGTATTAGGGAAAACTGTTTTGGCTTCATCGAGCAATTCATTTAACGTTTTATACCGCGCTGAGAAGTGCCCCAATAATAATTCTTTGGCGCCCACTGCACATGCAACCGTTGCTGCTTGGAGTGCAGTTGTATGATAAGTGCTTTTTGCACGTTCCAGCATATCATGCAAAAAAGTAGCTTCGTGATATAACAGCGTTACGTTTTTTATTTGTTCAAAATATTTTTCAGTGTAAATTGTGTCTGAGCAAAATGCATAGCTTTTAGGTTCTTCAGGGTCTAGGGTAAGAGTGCTGTTTTTATAAACCGTTCCGTCATTAGCAGTATAATCATTTCCTTTTTTTAATGCGGTATAATACTCAGCGGGTATGTTTAATTCTTCCAGTTTTTCTTTGATTAGCTTACGATTTCGTTTTTTTTGTTTAAATAAAAAACCGGTACAATCTATCCTGTGATCAAGCGGTATGCTTTCTACAATTACATCCTGGTTGCTTAATATAATTTCTGCAGTGTGCGGATTGGTATCAACATAATCAATTTGATATTGCAATACCGTTTCTGAATATTTTAACTGAAGGTTCACAATCTCTTTTAAAGGAGCCGGCGCAAAGATTGTTATTGATTTAGTTCTTCCGTTTAAATGCAAAGAAGACAATAAGCCTACCAGCCCAAGATAATGATCGCCATGAAGGTGACTAATGAAAATATACTCAATCCGGCTCGACTTAATGCCGAACCGTAACATTTGCTGTTGGGTACCTTCAGCACAGTCAATAAGGTATAGGTGCTCGTTGATATTTAGCGCCTGTGAAGTTGGATTTCTGTTAAAAATTGGTGTTGCGGAACTGCTGCCTAGTATTGTTACCTCAAATTTCATAAAGGGTAAACAATAAAGGGTGCTATTTTGCTTCTCTTTTTAAATCTTTTTCTACCTCTCCGGAAAATATCAGATCAAGTGCCTCTTCAGTACCGGGTACAATGGAAAGTACATTGTCTAATTGTGAAATATTGATAAGCCTTGATACAGCATCACAAAGGTTAGTTAGTATAAATAATCCGCTTGCGTTTTTACAGAGGCGGTGGCCTACTAATAAACTACTTAAACCTGAAGAGTCGGCAAACTTAACCTGTGAAAGGTCAAGAATTATATTACGTTGACCTTCAGCGTTCATCAAGATTAGTTCTGATTTTAATTGCGGGGTAACTAATGAATTTAGCTTGGATTCATTAAGCTTAACCAAAATGTATTTCTCGTGTTTATCAACAGCAAATTTCATTTTCGAAAATTATTTAAGCTAATATATTAACTTTAATTATAATATTTTTATAAAACTGAAGTTATCGCATGATTAATTGCGCTTTCAACTCTTTTTAGCACATTTATGCTATCTGGTTTTACAAACGTTTCACCTGTGATTTTTTCATAAAGCTCAATATATCGCTCAGATATGGATTGTACAATTTCGGGGGTCATCTCTGGTACAACCTGACCGTCTTTACCTTGAAACCCATTTTCTATCAACCATTTACGCACAAATTCCTTCGAAAGTTGTTTTTGTTGTTCGCCTTTATCCTGGCGCGCTTCGTAGCCTTCGCTATAAAAATACCTTGATGAATCCGGTGTATGAATCTCGTCTATCAAAAATATCTCATCACCAACTTTACCAAACTCGTATTTGGTATCAACCAAAATAAGGCCTTGCTTTGCCGCTATCTCGGTACCGCGCTGATATAATGCACGGGTGTATTTCTCCAGTTTAACATAATCATCTTCGGAAACAATTCCTTTAGCCAATATTTGCTCACGCGATATATCCTCATCATGGCCTACTGCTGCTTTGGTAGTTGGGGTAATTATAGGCTCAGGCAATTTATCATTTTCCTTAAGCCCTTCTGGTAGGCTAACACCGCAAACCTCTCTTCTATCGGCTGCATATTCACGTGCAGCGTGGCCTGCAAGATAACCACGGATGACCATCTCCACCTTAAATGGCTCACAAATGCGACCGATAGTTACACTTGGGTCAGGTATATTTATTACCCAGTTAGGTACTATATCAGCTGTAGCCTTTAAAAAGCCTGCAGCAATTTGATTTAAAACCTGCCCTTTATAAGGAATAGGTTCCGGCAGTACAACATCAAACGCTGATATACGGTCGCTCACTACCATTACCAGGTATTTATTATCTATCGTGTAAACGTCACGTACTTTCCCCTTGTAAAAACTCGTCTGTCCCGGAAAGTTAAAATGTGTTTCTTTTATTGCATTCATTTTTTGAGAGTCAAGAGTCAAGAGTCAAGAATCAAGACAAGAAAAATCTTGCGCATTAATTCTTAACTCTCGCCTCTATTTTATTTATCAGTCAAAAATAAGATAAGAAAATCTTATATCTTGATTCTTAGCTCTTGATTCTATTCTTATTGTATATCTCCGTAAGCTGCTAATATCTTCCTTACTAATTTGTGTCTTACCACGTCTTCTCCGCTTAGGTATACTATTTCTATGCCACTGATGTCAGTTAATATCCTTAGTGCAGTGTGCAAGCCTGATTGTTGTTTTTTAGGTAGATCTATCTGGGTAACATCACCTGTAACAATAAATTTAGCTGATGGGCCCATACGTGTTAAAAACATCTTTAACTGCATGTCGGTAGCATTTTGTGCTTCATCCAAAATCACAAAGCAGTTGTCCAAAGTACGTCCGCGCATAAATGCTAATGGAGCAATCTCAATGGTGCGATTTTCCAGGTAAACCTTTAGTTTTTCAGCCGGGATCATATCATCCAAAGCATCATATAAAGGTCGCAAATACGGATCTATCTTTTCCTTTAGATCGCCCGGCAAAAAGCCCAGGTTCTCCCCTGCCTCAACAGCCGGCCGGGTAAGTATTATACGTTTGATCTCTTTATTCTTCAACGCGCGTACAGCTAAAGCAACCGCGGTATAAGTTTTACCGGTACCCGCAGGGCCAATGGCAAAAAGAATATCGCTTTTGTTAATGCAATCAACCATTTTGCGCTGGTTAGCCGTACGTGCTTTAACCATCACGCCATTAGGGCCAAATACAATTACTTCACCGCTGGCAAATTTATCAACAGCAGTTTCAGTTGTTGCAGATGCTGAAGCTGATTTAGTACCCAGTATCCGTTCAAGATCAGTAATATTCAAGGTCTCAAACTTCTCCACATGGGCTAATAAGTGATTAAACCTTTCCTGAAAAACAGCAATCTCGTGTTCATCTCCCAAAACCTTAACATCGCTGCCCCGGGCAACTAATTTAAGCTTAGGATATTGCTTTTTAATGATCTCAAAATGATCATTATTCGGTCCCCATAATACAGCGGGGTTAACGTTTTCAATTGATAATTTAAGTTCGTTCAATACAAATTGATTTAATTAGTTGCAGATTTTTATGAATTAAAAATTGAATATTTGCAGCTGCTAATGCCTCTACAAGATTAGTAATAAATTTTTTAAATATTAATGGCAATAATAACATTAACTACAGATTTGGGCGATAAGGATATTTACCAGGCTGCACTAAAAGGCAGCATCCTTAAGCTTTTACCGTCTGTAAATATTGTTGACATCACCAACAACGTTTCCGCTTTCAATATACAGCAAGCGGCATTCATTTTAAAAAATAGTTTTCATTATTTTCCTGACAATACGGTGCATTTAATTGGTATTGATACGGTGTTTAACACATCAACCAAATACCTGGCAATAAAATATAAGAACCATTATTTTGTTGGTGCCGATAATGGTATTTTCTCATTGATGTTCAATACGGTTCCTACCGAAATGGTGGAGATCAACATCATGCAGGATCTTAAATTTTTACACTTCCCATTGGCTGATATTTTTGTTAAGGCCGCCTGTCACTTAGCAAACGGAGGTAAACTGGAAGAAATCGGTGAACCGGTTAGCTCTATTGAAAATAAAATGAACCTGCATCCGATATTGGAGAAAAACCTGATCAAGGGCTCTGTTATCTACATCGATTCGTTTCAGAACGTAATTACCAATATAACCAAAGAATTTTTTAACAGTGTACAACAAGGTAGGCGATTTATTTTGTACTTTAAGCGAAATGAAACGATCAGCGAATTAAGCTGGCATTACAACGAAGTGCCCGAAGGCGAAAAACTATGTTTATTTGGCATAAGCGATCACCTGGAGATAGCTATCAATAAAGGTAATGCAAGTGGTTTATTAGGTTTAAACCTCGGCGATAGCGTGATACTCGATTTTCAATAAAATATATGAAAAAGGCACTACTCTTTACTCTACTATTCTTTTTCCTGGTTAATGCTTTCGCGCAGGTTGGTACTGATTCCGCCGCGTACCAAGCTCAACGCACAAAAATTAACAGTATGCTTGCTGTCAGAAAACAAAAGTTCGGACAGTATGACCAAAGCCTTAGCCAGCATACCGGCATATTCGGATTACAAACTAAAAAAGATATTCGTCATTCCAATGATATTTTGATGGATATTGTCAAAACAGATAATGACATTTTTGTACAGACGAAAATATTGCTCGATTACCGCACTTTTCAGCAAAATCAAGCACAAAGCCATGCTGCTGAAGTTGATAACAGCGCTACTGGCTATATGTCAACCATTAATAAGTTAAGAATTGAGAATGACAAGCTAAAGCTTAATGCCGAAATGGCTGACAAACAGCAATCCAAAACTTCAAAAATAGCTACTGTTATAATCTTTTTATTGCTGTTTATTATTATACTATTATTAAGGGCAAAATACGTTAAGAAAGTTTAGTTGTTCGTTATATTGTATACCCCTATTGAAAGCGAACGATTAATTGTGCTGAAATGAAACTAACCATACACGGGGCGGCCCGACAGGTAACCGGGAGCATGCATTTGCTTGAGGTAGGCCAATATAAAATTCTGATTGATTGCGGGCTTGATTATGAAAAAGACCGTAACATTCAAGCAAACGAAGATTTCCCATTTAACCCGGCAGCTATAGATGTTGTAGTGTTAACCCACGCGCATATAGATCATTCAGGAAATTTACCTACGCTTTTGCGTTTGGGTTTTAACGGTCAAATACTCTGCACGGCCCCTACGGCGGATTTGACCGAACTGCTCCTGCTCGATTCCGTAAGCCTGTTTATGCGCAAGGCACAAACTAAAGGCAAATATGGTAAGGGCAAAGGAAAGTTTAATACAAACAGCCAACCACTATACCTGCAAAAGCATGTGATGGATACGGTTGAGCGTTTTGTTACTATCGGCTTTAATAAACCATTTAGGGTTAATGGCGATATTGAGATGACCTTTATCCCGGTTGGGCATTTATTGGGTGCTGCGGCAGCGGTATTTAAAATTAACGATCATGGGATTGAGAAAACCATCGCTTTTACCGGCGACATCGGCCGAAAGAATTATCCTGTTTTAAATGATCCTGAACATTTGCCACCTGTGGATTACCTGGTAACTGAATCTACCTATGGTGGCAGGTTCCACAGCAAAGGAAAATCGGTTGAGGAAACTTTGGTTGAAGTGATCGAGAAGTGCTGCATAAAGGAACAAGGCCGGATGATCATCCCTGCGTTTAGCATCGGGCGTACACAGTCTTTAGTATTTGCCTTAAATAAAATATTCAGTAGTGGTTTATTACCGCCGGTTAAGGTTTTTGTGGATAGCCCGATGGCATCCATGGCGACTGGCATCTTCCGTAAATATCACAATTTAGTGAACCAGGAAGCAAAGGAATTTTATAAAAACTCCGGTGATGAGTTTGAATTTGATAACCTGACTTATGTAGAAAATTTAAAGGATAGTCGCCAGGTTTCAAATTACTTTGAACCTTGCATTATTATTTCTTCAGCGGGTATGCTTGAGGGTGGCAGAATACAGGATCACTTATTTTATAATATCCAGAATTATTACTGCACAATCTTATTTATAGGTTATTGTGCAAAAGGTACATTGGGCTATCGGTTGTTGCGTGGAGATTCTATCGTTCATATAAAAGACAGAGATCTGGCGGTTTACGCTACAATCAAACAAACTGATGTACTGAGTGCTCACGGTGACCATGAGGATTTGATGAATACGGTAAAACAACAAGACAAATCTTCAATAAAAACCGTTTTCCTGGTGCATGGTGAAACTGCAAGTATGCAAGCATTAGCTGACAGTTTAGAATTTGAAGGTTACAAAACTATTATTCCTGAAAAAGGAATCTCTTACGAGATATAATCTTTCTTGCTGGTTCTATACGAATAACAACCGTGTTAAATAATACATCTTTAATCAATTTTTGTTAGAATAGGTGGCTTATCTATTGCTTCTTTATATAAGCCAAAGTCACTTAGCGCAATACAGGCTTCAGATTTTACAATTCTTAATCTTATTTTGCTTGCAGTAACATTTTGAGGTAAGCGGATTAACCTGTTTGCACCTATACTTGTTGCTGTGGCTATTTGTTTCCATTGGCCCGATTGCCAGGCATCAATTGCCACGCTATCAATCCGCTGACCCAATTTAATATCTTCACGTAAGCGTATAATGTTAAATATTTTATCTGAATGCATATTAACAACCAATTCAGCCGTTTTTACATTATCATCCGTAGCCCAGTAACTGTAACGATCATTGTCAAATAACTTTTCAGGGCCATATAACGAGGTATTCCTTCCTCTTACATTATTAGCTTTAACGGCAGCGCCTTTTGCAAGGTTGGTATTAAATGTATTTCTCAGGATCGAACCAAACTCCCGTAAAGTTTCAACTTCATCGGCGGGTAACATCCCATTTTGATCAGGCGATATTCCCAAATCAAGACAAGCTGCCCTACCCACGCTTTTATAATATAGGTTTAATAATTCTGCAGCAGATCTTGATTTACCGTCCTGGCTTTTATGATAGAACCATCCTGGCCTTAAGGGCACATCGCACTCTGCCGGCATCCAATATTTACCATCGCGATGTCCTAATGTTCCCTCATAATCCTTTACATAGCCGTTGCCGGGTGCTTTAGTGCTATCCGGCGCATGAGGCGTGTAAGTTTCCCAGCATGTTTCGCCGGCTTCCCCTTTTTCATTACCAACCCAGCGTACATCGGGACCTACATCACCAAAAATGACCGCTCCGGGTTGCAGTTTTCTAACAATTCCCCAGGTTTCAGGCCAGCCGTAATAAGTTGAGCGATCAATTGTTCGGGTTTCCTTTGCTCCGCCATAATAACCATCGCCGCCATTAGCACCATCAAACCAGGTAATAAACAGCGGGCCGTAATTGGTATATAATTCAGTTAATTGTTTGCGAAAAACATAGGTTACATATTCCGGCTTACCATATAACGCGCTATTCCTGTCCCATGGAGAACAATAAATCCCCATTTTCATATTGAGTTTATTACATGCCTGGTGGTATTCGCCTACAATATCTCCCTTTCCATTTTTATACCGGCTTTTGCTGATGTTGTGCTCTGTTGTATTGGTTGGCCATAAGCAAAATCCGTCGTGATGCTTAGCCACAACCACTATTCCTTTAAACCCTCCTGCTTTAGCCGCACTTACAATTTGTAATGCATTAAATTGTTTAAGGTTGATAAGTTTAGGATCTTCGTTACCATAGCCCCACTCCTTATCGGTATAAGTATTCGGTCCCCAGTGAACAATGCAATACATCTCTGTTTCCTGCCATTTTAATTGGGCCTTATTGGGTAAAGGTCCATATGGTTTGGGAGCATTTTGTGCACGCATATTTAAGCTTAATACACTTAAAAAAGTAATAAGGAAAAACTTCATAACACTAATGTATTATTTTATCATCAATAAAATACCAAATAACATTACGCAAATAAATTATTTCTAATTAAGTTTAAATCGATTTACTGAAGTTTATGAAGATAAAATCAATATTACCCGTTTGTCTGTTTACGCTATTTTTTTCAACTACTCAGGCTCAGGATAAATTAATTTATAAAGATGCCTCGCAACCAATTGATCTGCGTATAAAAGACTTGGTTTCCCGATTAACATTAAAAGAAAAGGTTTCATTGCTAGGTTATAACAGTCAGGCTGTACCACGATTGGGCATACCTGCTTATAATTGGTGGAACGAAGCTTTACATGGTGTTGCCCGTGCGGGTGAGGCAACCGTGTTTCCGCAGGCGATTGGTATGTCGGCAACATTTAATGATGTCCTTTTAAAACAAGTGGCAACGGCAATCTCGACCGAGGCAAGAGCTAAATATAACCTCGCAATCGCGCAGGACAGGCATGTGCAATACATGGGACTTACGTTTTGGACACCTAATATCAACATATTTCGTGACCCGAGATGGGGACGCGGGCAGGAAACCTATGGAGAAGATCCATTTTTAACGGCGCAGATGGGTACTGCTTTTGTAAAAGGACTACAGGGCAATGATCCTCGATACTTAAAAGTATCCGCAACTGCAAAACATTTTGCAGCACATAGCGGGCCTGAAGCATCTCGTGATACTTTTGATGTTGCGGTTGATGAAAAGGACCTGCGAGAAACTTACCTGTATGCCTTTCATGCGCTGGTTGTAAATGGCGGTGTAGAGTCTGTAATGTCGGCTTACAACAGCATAAACGGTATGCCTAATTCTGTAAATAAGGTTTTATTAACTGACATACTTCGGAAAGAATGGGGATTTAAAGGCCATGTAGTAACAGATTGCGGCGCGCTTGATGATGTATTTCAAACTCATAAATCATTACCAAACGCCGTTGAAACGGCCGCAGCGGCAATAAAAGCGGGCATCAACCTGGATTGTTCAACCATTTTGCAGGATGACGTTATAGAAGCTATCAACCAAAAGTTATTAACTAAAAAGGAAGTTGATCAATCATTATCAGCTTTATTAAAAACTGAGTTTAAACTTGGTTTTTATGATGATCCTAACGCCAATCCCTACCACAGTTACGGTGCTGATAACGTACATAACGATGCCCACATTACCCTTGCGAGAAAAATCGCGCAGCAAAGTATGGTGCTTCTTAAAAACGATAACAATATTTTACCTTTAAATAATTCAGCTTATTCCAGCATTATGGTTGTCGGCCCAAACTCGACATCATTTGATGCGTTAGTCGCAAATTATGGTGGCGTAAGCAATCATGTAGTAAACTTTGTTGAGGGTATTACGGGTGCTGCCGGTCCTGGTATACGCGTAGCTTACGATATGGGCTGCGATTACAAAGATACCACCCATTTTGGTGGAATTTGGGCCGCCGGCAATGCTAATGTAACCATAGCTGTAATGGGTTTATCACCGGTTTTGGAGGGCGAGGCTGGAGATGCATTCCTCTCAAATAACGGTGGCGATAAAAAAGACCTAAGCCTTCCTGCAAGTGAAATCGCTTACATGAAACAATTACGGAAATCTGTACATAAGCCCATCATATTGGTTATTACAGCAGGCAGTGATGTTGATGTTGATGCCGTAGCTCCGTATGCTGATGCCATTATTTTCGCGTGGTATCCGGGCGAACAAGGTGGCAATGCATTAGCCGACCTGGTTTTTGGAAGGATTTCGCCATCGGGACACTTGCCGATTACTTTTTATAAATCGATTGATAATGTACCTGATTATAAAAGTTATCACATGAAGGGCCGTACCTATCGTTATTATGATGGCCCGGTGCAATATCCTTTTGGATTTGGGATGAGCTATACTTCTTTTGCTTACACTTTAACAAGTACTTTTCAACCTGAATATAAACCAACGGATATTATTAACGCAAAAGTATTAGTAGAAAACACCGGCAAGATGGACGGGGACGAAGTGGTACAAGCTTACATTACTTACCCTGATATCGATCGCATGCCGATCAAAGAATTAAAGGCATTTAAGCGTGTATCAGTAACTAAAAGCGAAAAACAATCAGTCGACCTAAAAATCCCGGTTAGCGAATTACAAAAATGGGATCTGGCAACGCATAAATGGAAAATTTATCCGGGCATTTATAAAATAACATTTGGCAGTAACTCACAAGATAATAAGATGAGTTATACTTTTGTTGTTAAGTAATATGTATTCAAAAGACGAAGCCTCGAATATAAAACAAGCCTTTTGGACAGCATTTGGCCAGTACATCGCCCCGCAACTTTCTGCCGATGGGCTTAAGGTTAACTGGGTAAATTATAAAACCGGGATTAAGCATTTGTACTTTAAGATGGATGCTACTAATCGTTCAGCTTCTATTGGTATTTTTATAACTCATCCCGATCAAGGCATACAGGAACTATTTTTCGAACAATTTGCTGAGCTAAAGACAATGTTATACAGCATTCTTAATGAAGATTGGATTTGGGCTTTAAAAGATGTTGATGAATATGGTAAAACTATAAGCTGTATTTATAAGCAATTGGACGGGGTAAGCATTTACAATCGTAACGATTGGCCGCAGCTAATCTCCTTCTTTAAACCGCGCATTATTGCCCTTGATGATTTTTGGAGCGTGGCACAATATAGCTTTGAAGCGTTAAAATAATTTGCTAACTTTGTTAGCATGAAGCGATCCGGAACAGCTGATTTACCTTTACATGGTGGCTATGTACCTATTTGGCTTGCCGAGCGCATGGCAAAGCTTGGACTAGCTATCGTGCAAAATATATTGCTGGATTATGGTAAGGACGACCTTTTGCGCCGCCTAAGTGACCCATTCTGGTTTCAAAGCATGGGCGCGGTGATGGGGATGGACTGGCATTCATCAGGTATTACAACTTCAGTAATGGGCGCTTTAAAACGATCTGTTAATCCGCATAGTAAAGAGTTGGGAATTTACATCTGTGGTGGTAAAGGCAAATATTCCAGGCAAACTCCTGATGAATTGATGCGTATCGGTGACAGAACAGGCCTTGATGGTAACTATTTAGTCAGATGCAGCAAACTAAGCGCAAAGGTTGATAATACTGCTATTCAGGACGGTTTTCAACTTTATACCCATAATTTTATTTTAAGCGACACAGGTAAGTGGACTGTGATACAACAAGGTATGAGTGATGCCAGCAGTACTGCACGACGTTACCATTGGCATTCGGACTCTTTGACATCCTTCGTCGATGATCCGCATACTTCGATCTACGGTAAAAATGCCGGTATGATCTTAAATTTGGCAGATAAGCGAGCTGATAGTTCACGGAACGGCATTATGCAAATCGCAAGTGAAAAGCCGGAATATATGCTTAAAGAGATCAATAAATTAGTGCTCCCATCCCACCATGACGTAAAAGCAAAGGATGTCGATTTAAAAAGATTGGGCGCGGTTCTATGGTTAGCTCATGAAAAGCAGCCTGCTGATTTTGAAGAGCTACTTTTACTACAAGGATTAGGCCCGCGCACATTACAATCTTTAGCTTTGGTAAGCGAGTTGATCCATGGAACTCCATCGAGATTTAAAGATCCTGCACGATTTTCCTTCGCGCATGGTGGTAAGGATGGGCATCCGTTTCCAGTGCCAACTAAAGTGTATGATGAAACTATTGCCACTTTGCAAAACGCGGTGTATAAAGCCAAACTTGGTCAATCAGATACCACCGATGCTATTAAACGCTTGACACGGGTTGCCCAGGATGCTGAAAAAAACTTTATCCCTAATGCAAATTTTGATCAAGTTATTGAAGAAGAGCGCAGGAATTCCTATAAATATAGTGGCAGGACAGTTACCGGTTGGGCTAAACCTCCTGTGGAACAGCAGTTGAAATTGTTTTAAATTTAATCTCTTTAGCTTAAGCATAGCTAAGAATGACATAAGCAAAAAGGCGATGAGTTTTACTCATCGCCTTTTTTATAAAATTAATATTTTACTATTTTAACGAAGCATCAATATCCTTTGCCATTTTTAAATGGTCTTTGATAGTAGGTAGCGTTGCACGGGCAAAATCCTGAATTGTTTGGTTTTTGTTATCACTTGCATCTGTAAACAAATCAATCGCTTCTTTATGGTCATGGATCATCATGCTGATGTAAGCACGATCAAATGCAGCACCTGTTTTTGTACGCAAGCTATCTAACATTTCTTTGTGCTCGCCGCTGATGGTGTCTTTTTCTGTCAGCATTTTATCAAACTCTATTGAATCTAACGTTTTATCAGCTTGAGTATGATCAGTGATCATTTGTTGAGCCAAACTTATCACCTTAGAGTTTTGAGAATTTTTCAAAGCAATTTTTGATGCTGCTATCTCGGTCATTCCGCCTTCAATGCCATTTTTAATTAATGCCACACCACCGTCATCTGCTAACGTTTTTTCGTTCAGGTATTTAGCCTTGTTGTTATCCATGCATGACTGTACCGAAAGTGCAATCGCTAATCCCAATACCGGGTAAATAAGTTTTTTCATTTTTATATGTTAAGATAATTTTTAACAAACAATAAACGGTGTGGTTTATTATTTACTGCAAAACAAATCATTTTCTGTATAATAAGCCAATATTGACTTAAAAAAATTACAATTTATACCAGATTTCTTCCGGCGTTAACAATTCCGTAAACAGTACGGATAACCAGTTTGTCATATGTTTCGACCAAAGCTTCGTTACAATCGTCGCTGTTTAAACATTGCAGCGCATAATGCTGAATAATAACCAACGGAAGCACTATTCTTTCGCGTATACCAATTGAACGTCTTTCAACCGGGTATTCATCCATTAACGCGGTACTACCAGTTAATTCTATCAGCAAGTTTTTAGTTAATTCAAACTCGTCTTTAAGCATCTGCCAAAATGCTCCGAATTTTTCATCATCTTTAAGATGGGTTGTTATCCTAAAATCAGATTTAGACATTGCCATCATGCAATTGTCCAGCATCGTTTTAAAAAAGCCCGATGTTTGGTATAAAAGTTTTATCTCGTCCCAATGTCCTTCATCTTTCATTTTTTTTAGAGAGGTTCCAACACCATAAAAACCGGGTACATTCTGTTTTAGCTGGCTCCACGATGTTACAAAGCTGATTGCACGTAAGTCTTCCAACTTAAGTTGAGCTCCGGCATTTCGCTTAGTAGGCCTGCTACTAATGTTGATACGCGAAAGCAATTTAAGCGGGCTAAATTTTTCCAGGTATTCTACAAATAACTCATGCTGACGTAAATGAATAAAGCTTTTATAGCTTATTTCGGCCATATCTGATATTAAAACCTTGCTTTTGCTGCTCAGATGATCGCTCTTGCTTGGATATAATTCAGAAACAATACCGGCATTAATTAATTGTTCCATATTGAAACGTGCAGTTTCGATAGAACCATATTGTGAGCTAACAGTTTGCCCCTGAATGGTTAATTGGATATGCTCGTTAGCTATTTCATCGCCCATTGAAGCATAAAAACGATGTGTTTTACCACCGCCCCGGGCTGGTGGCCCACCACGGCCATCAAAAAATGCAAGGTCAATTTCGTATTTGCGGGCCATTACCGTTAACTCAACCTTAGCTTTATAAATTGACCAGTTGGCCATTAGGTAACCACCATCCTTGGTACCATCAGAGAAACCAAGCATAATGCTTTGCTTGTTGCCTCTTCTTGCCAAATGTTCTTTGTAAAATGGATTTGTGTATAGTTTTTCCATTATTTCTCCGGCGACTTTTAAATCGTTAACGGTTTCAAATAATGGCATAAAATCTACACTTAGGTTATCTGCATTCCACCCACTCCATAAAAACAAGTCGATCAATTGCAGAATATCAGATGCTTGCTGGCAATTGCTGATGATAAAACGTTGACAAGCTTTTTCACCATTACGATGTTGAATTTGCTTAACCAGCCTAATGGTGTTTAGTGTGTCTTTAACTTCACTATCAGCGCCATCGGGGCATTCAAAATCAAAATTGTTAAAGGTTATATTTTTCAGCTTACCATCTTCGTCTAAACCTTTATAACCTTCTGCTATATTTTCCTTTATTCCGGCTTGTTCTGCACAGTAATTAAACACTTTTCTCAGCACACGGCTATCTTGCCTGATATCCAATGTAGCAAAATAACAACCAAATAATTTTACTTTTCTGATTAGGTTCTCTACGGTATCTACAAACAAACTATCATGATTACTAATTAAAGTTTGCCTTACTGATTGCAGCTTTTCTAATATTTTATTTTGTAAATCTGCCTGGCTATCATTCGGATTAAAGGCGTTTTCATAAAAAATATTTTCCAGTTGAGTTAAGGTATAGCCAAAACCACGGAACGTAATACGGCGTTTTAAAACCCTGAAATCGCGATAGTAGCAACGGAAAATAATTTGGCGCAATAACGTAGCTACATCCTTTGTAGTTTCTGTAGTTACGTTGGGATTGCCATCACGGTCGCCGCCGGGCCAAAAACCAAGCTCTAATATTTGATGCTCGGCAGCAAGGTCTATATCAAACTCTTCTTCTAATTTTGATTGAATATCTGAAACGGCGTGATAAAATATATTTTCTAAAAACCAAACCAAGCTAACAGCTTCATCTACAGGTGTTGGCGAAGTTTTATTAAAAAACGGTGTTTTCCCTAATTGCTGTAATAAACCGTCAATACTGTTAATATCATTGGTTTTTAAAGCTTCTATCAGGTCAGTCATGATGCCTAAAACACTACCCGGATAAAACTGGGTTGGGTGTGCTGTTAGTACCAATCTTAATGAAAAATCTTTTAACTTCTCGCTGATATTTTTCCTTGCTTCATCACTTATAGCTACTTGTTGTAACAAGCTTTGCAGTGAACCGGAATCATCCGGACGGCCAATTTTACTGAAAGAAGAATCTTCAATAGCATCAAACAAAACAACCTGCCGTTCAATATATTGTATAAACCTGAATAAACGGTTAATTTGCTCCTGGTGATCGATTCCCGGAACATATTTCTCGAAAAAAGATTCGATAATTTCCTTGGGCGATTGTTGATTCATGGTGCCCTTTTCGCAATGGGAGCTAAAAAAAGGCAACAAAATACCTGTATCTTTTACCTGGTAAAAAGGTAGCGTTTGAAATAAACTGTTATATAACTCAAAACGGGTAACCACTTCATGGTTGAAGGCAGTTTCTCTTTGACTGAGTTTTAACGTAGATGACATAGATTTTTTGAGCTGGATAGTTGTATAAAAAACGGTGTAATTAATGAGGTCGCATTAATGCCGTGAATTTAAATATCTAAAACTTAAAAACAGCAAAAAATTGAATATTTATTAAAAATAACTCTCTATTACTGCCAATATTAATTATAAAAACAGCATCCGATTAAATTTTTTAAATTTGCACCTGTAATTCTTTTATAAACGTGGTCATTAGCATTCATCCAAAAGATATAAAAAGTTTTTTCTACAGTCAGTATTTTTCTGATGGGTTACGCATCACTATCGGAGTGCTGTTACCGGCCCTGGTGCTCACGCAATTTGGCAAGCTGGGTTTTGGTATCGATATGTCGTTAGGTGCGTTGTGCGTAAGTATTGTTGATACCCCCGGGCCTATAATACATAAGCGTAACGCAATGGCTATAAGCAATCTATGCATATTTTCTGTTGCAGTAATAACCGGCTTTGCACGCTTAAATATTTACACCCTGGGGCTCGAGGTTACATTATTTTCATTTCTGTTTTCGATGCTTGCGGTTTATGGTAACCGGGCTGCATTTGTAGGCACAGGTGCATTATTGGTAATGATATTAATGATGGACCAGGCGACCAAGCCCGATCAGGTTATAACGGTAAGCGCGGTAACTTTATTAGGCGGTATATGGTATATGGTCTTCAGCATGGTGTTTTTTGGCATCAGGCCTTATCGTGCCGCGCAACAGGCTTTGGGCGAGAACATATTTGATATTGCGCAGTTCCTGCGTATTAAAGCAGATTTTTATGATCCTGCTGTTGATATAGACGCGAACTATCAGAAACTGGTATCGCAACAAATTAAAGTGAGCCAAAATCAGGATATTGTAAGGGAGATACTTTTTAAGAGCCGCTTGTTAGTACGCGAATCTACCAGCGCCAGCCGCATATTAGTGTTGACCTTTGTTGATCTGGTAGACATGCTTGAGAATATTATGGCAACTCATTACGATTATGCTGCTATGCACGAAAAATTTAAAGGTACCGGCATTTTGGAAGAAGTATCAAAAATAATCCATCACATGGCTGATGAGGTTGATAACGCAGCTTTTATTGTGTTATCCAACGCAAAACACAAATATCCCTTCGATTTTTTACCTGAACTGGAAGATCTAAAGATAAAAATCGACGCACTCAACATTACGCACAAAACCAGTAATCTGGTATTAAAGAAAATTTTAATCAACTTGCGCGACGTCAATGCGAAAATCGCAACGATTTACGATTACTACAGCTCTAATTCGGCCCGCCTATTATTTGAAAACCGCCGCAAAATAGAGTACTCCAAATTTGTAACCAGCCAGGATTACGCTCCTCACGTGTTTGCAGATAACCTGTCGTTTAAATCCACAGTTTTCAAACATGCGCTAAGGGTTTCGGCAATGTGCTTGTTGGGCTTTATGGTAGCTAAGTTTATTTCTACCGGCCACCATAGTTACTGGATATTATTGACCATTATCGTCATCCTGAAACCAGGTTTCAGTCTCTCCAAACAACGCAATTACCAGCGCTTAATTGGCACGGTGAGCGGCGGGATAATAGGTATTGGCATTTTACTGCTGGTACACAACAAAATTGCTGAATTTGCTTTTATGGTATTTTTTATGCTGGGATGCTACAGCTTTCAGCGATTGAACTATGTGGTGAGTGTTTTATTAATGACACCTTACATATTGATTTTATTCAGCTTTTTAGGTGTCAATAACATAGTCACCGAGCGGATTACGGATACCGCCATAGGCTCGGTGATCGCGTTTCTTGCCAGTTATTTAATATTTCCATCCTGGGAATTTGAACAGGTAAATGGCTACCTGAGCGATGTAATTTGCGCTAATGCCAATTATCTTACCAAAATAGCTGAAAGCTTATCTGGCAAAACGATTGACATTACCGAATACAAATTGGCGCGTAAGGATGTGTTTGTAAAATCCGGTAATTTATCTGCTGCTTTTGAACGGATGACATCAGAACCTAAAAGCAAGCAGCGCAATGTAAAGGAAGTACACAAATTTGTGGTATTAAATCATATTCTGTCATCCTATGTTGCTACCGTAGCTGCGGAATTGATGGAAAAAAACCTGCCTAACCCGAAACCGGAGATCGTGCGCTCGGTAAGGAAAAGCCTTGCCATGTTAAACGAAGCATCAAAAAAACTGGGCGGAGCTAAAACTGAGTTATTAAGCGAACACGTGCATATTGCAGATGTTACTCCCAAATCTTCCGAACCATTTACTGATGAGGCACTATTAAAAGAGCAGTTAGGGTTCATTAATAAAATGAGTACAGATATTTCGAGAGTGACGGATAATTTGGTTGTATAATTATAATAATTCGGTAGCCAAATTAGCCAACTCGCTTCTTTCCCCTTTTTGCAGGGTGATGTGCGCATATAGTGGATGTTCCTTAGCTTTGTCAATCAAATAACTTAACCCGTTACTTTCCGCATCCAGGTATGGCGTATCTATTTGGTAAATATCACCGGTGAATATAAACTTGCTGTTCTCTCCTGCCCTGCTGATGATGGTTTTGATTTCATGCGGTGTAAGATTTTGCGCCTCATCTACTATAAAAAATATCTTGCTTAGCGTCCTGCCGCGAATGAAAGCCAGTGGCGCAATAGAAATTTTATCATTCGTAACAAGCTCGTCAATTTTAGCCTGCATTTTCTCGTCGTCGCCAAACTGATCCTTTATAAACTTCAGGTTATCCCAAATTGGCGCCATATATGGGTCTATTTTCGATTTGATGTCACCGGGTAAAAAGCCAATATCCTTATTGCTGAGTGGCACAATAGGCCGGGTAACATAAATCTGCCTGTAATGCTTGCGTTGCTCCAGGGCGCTGGCCAGTGCCAGCAAAGTTTTGCCTGTACCCGCGTTGCCCTGTATACTTACCAATTTAATATCAGGGTGTAGTAATGCATGTATGGCAAATGCTTGTTCGATATTCTTAGGGAAGATGTTTAAAGCAGGTTGTTCAGTCACTTTTTCGAGTTGCTTGCTTTGCGAATTATAAAACGCAGGTATCGAACTATTTTTGCCATTCAAAATATAAAACTGATTGTGAGTTGGTGTAGGTATATCAAGCGCCTCTGAAGGCAATACATCTTGCTTTTTTAACTGGCTCAACAGCTTATCCGTCACTTTATTTAAAACAGTTCGTCCGGTATAAAGCTCATCTACGTTTTTCACCTTACCTGTCTCGTAATCTTCCGCATGCAGGTTAAGTGATTTTGCCTTTAAGCGAAGGCAAATGTCCTTTGATACCAAAACTACTTTCTTTTCCGGATGTTCTTCCTGCAATACCAAAGCAGCATTTAATATACGGTGATCTGTTTTCTCTGATCCGAATACAGCAGTGGCATCTGCGGCAATGTTTTTGGTATCGATGATAACCTTAAAACTTCCTTTACTTTTGCCATTAAGCGGTTGCCAATCATTGATGAGGTTATTACGAGAAATATCATCCATCAACCTGATAAAGCTACGCGCCTCGAAATTGCGGGTATCATTACCGCTTTTCATGTTATCCAACTCTTCCAACACCTGGATGGGTATGGCTACATCGTGTTCTTCAAAGTTTTCAAAAGCGTTATGATCGTAAAGGATAACTGAAGTATCTAATACAAATATTTTTTTCTTTCCGTTGGATTTACTTTTGCTTTCCTTATGCATAGAATGCTAAATTAAGACTTTTGGTAGAAGTAAGATGTTTTTGCCTCGTATTATTTGATCTTATCATACTGTTTACAAAGAAAAAACACAGATAATCTTAATCGCGATTTTAAGTACCATTAAAGGCAATTTTGGGCTAAAAAGTGTTCCAAATGTATTATATATTTCACTTGTAACATGAACAGTATTTAAAACGCCCCTTCTATCAAATCGCCGTAAAACTCCATCAGGTTCATACCCGCTGCCTTCACCTGCTGCGGTATCAAACTGGCGGAAGATTGGCCGGGTGTGGTATTCACCTCAATAAAGTAAAACTCCTGCGTATCATCCAGCAAAATAAAATCAATACGAACCATGCCCTTGCAGTTAAGGCGCAGGTATATTTCGGTCAGTATCTCAGCTATTTCGTCGTTTTTCCCAGTGCTCAGATCAGCCGGTGTTATTTCGTGCGAAGCACCGGGCGTATACTTGGCTTCGTAATCAAAGAATTCTTTGGTAGTAATGATCTCGGTAGCAGGCAAAACCACTATCCTACCCTTAACCCGCGCAATCCCGCGACTAAACTCACGGCCTTTAATGAATTCCTCCACCAATATCTGTTCATCCTCGCGGAATGCTTTTTCAATAGCTTCGGGCAAGCCTGCAATATTGTGCACCTTGCTCATGCCTACGCTGCTGCCGCCATTATTAGGCTTGATAAACAGCGGGAACTTAAGGTTGGCGGCAATGGTAGCTACATCGTGGCCATCTTTGCGATGCAATTGCATGCTGCGGGCAGCGTGCAGACCATGTATACCATGTACAATGGTTTTGGTATAAGCTTTGTTCATGGTAATGGCTGATGTGGTGGCATCGCAAGTATTATAATTAATGCCCATCATATCCAGGTAGCCTTGCAGCTTGCCGTCTTCGCCAGGTGTGCCATGTACCGTTATAAAAGCAAAATCAAACTTGATCTTCTCTCCGGCAATGGTAAGGCTAAAGTCGTTTTTATCAATGCTTATATGCTCATAGCCGGTATCATGAAACCAGCTATCTCGGTTAATAAGCACAGTATATACTTTATATTTAGCGGGATCAAGATTAGCGGCGATGTTTTTGGCGCTGTTGATGGATACTTCATACTCCCCGGTATAACCACCGGCACAAAGGGCTATATTTTTTGCTGTCATGGTGTTTCAAAGATATTGTTTGTTGTCATAATTTGTATTGGGGATGATTAAAATTTAATTGGTTCTCATGACAAGCAAATTACGGGTTGTTAAATTCAATTCCGAAATATTCACTATGTTTGGTATCGAAACAGTAAACGAATACATGGACAGATTTTGGGCTTATTTAAAAACCAACTCATTTCGTAATACCTTCTTCGCGGCGCTTGGATCCGTGTTTTTGCTGGTTTTTATAGCTTACTTAAGTTTAGATTACTATACCCGCCATGGTTCGGGCGCACCTGTTCCTGCGTTAAAGGGGATGTCGGTTGATAAAGCCATTAGTACCTTATCCGACCAGGGCTTCGGTTATCAAATAGATTCGGTTTATGTACCCGACCAACCACCTGGAACCATTGTGGAGCAGGATCCGGATGCCGGTACAATGGTTAAGCAGAATCGGGTTATATACCTTACCATGGTTACCCGTTTAGCACCAAATGTTACCCTCCCCGACTTAAGCGACCAAAACTACATGGAAGCTGCCGCTACCCTTGCCAATTATGGATTAAAGATTGGCGATACTAGCACACGTACAGATATAGCTAATCATATTTTGGAGGTTAGATTCGCAGGGCAAGTTATCAAACCGGGAACTAAACTACCAAAAGGTTCAAGATTAGATTTAGTTATCGGAAACGGAATCGGTGCAAGTGAAGTAGAGATCCCCGATTTTACAAATCAGGATCTTGATGCGGTAAAATTCGCTATTAAAAATGGTGGCTTAAGGGTTGGTACCATAACTTACCAGGGAACAATAACTGATTCGAGCAATGTAGTGGTGGTTTCGCAAAGTCCGGCTAAAACAGATTCTACCAGCAAAACCAGTTTCGGAACACCAATTAACCTGACGGTTTCACAAGCCAAAAAAACCGATGCCCCAGGCAATTAGTGCAAACGAATTTACTGAGCGTATACAAAACGGTGAAACAATAAACCTGTTAGATGTGCGTGAAGTGATCGAGTTTTCGACTTATAATATTGGTGGTAGGAATATGCCTTTATCAAAATTAGCATCGAGCATGAATGAACTGGATTATAACAAAATCGATGAAATAGTTGTTATATGTAAAATTGGTATGCGCAGCAAAACAGCGTGTACATTATTACAGGAAAACGGCTATCAAAATGTTCGTAATTTAGCAGGCGGCTTAATAGCTTTGCAAAAAATAAACAATAAAAATATTACCTAATATGGCTGAAAAGAAAGCAAAAAGCGGCTTATTCAGAAAATTTATAATTGCTTTAGTACTTATAATTATAATAGCGCTTGGTATTACCTGTTTTAACTATTACATGAAATATTTCGGGCCAAATGTTACCTATAAACAGGAATATCTGTATATACATACAGGCGCTACTTATGCTGATGTTTATAAATCCATTCGCGATGAAGGTATAGTAAAAGACAGTACAACATTTGACTGGGCAGCCCAAAACATGAAATACGTACACCGTGTAAAAGCGGGTCGATACCATCTTCAGGCAGGCATGAGTAACCGGAAATTGATAAATGAGCTGGCATCGGGTACGCAATCGCCCGTTACCCTTGCTTTCCATACTATGCGCCTGAAAACCGATTTTGCAGGTTTTGTTGGTAAAAAAATAGAGCCAGATTCAAATACTATTATTCATTATTTAGATTCTGCAGATTACGTTAAGCAATATGGCTTTACAACTGATGACGTTTACACCATGTTTATACCAAATACTTATCAATTGTATTGGAATACATCGCCGGGTAAGTTCATTAAAAAAATGTATGGCGCCTACTTAAAATTTTGGAATCCGGAACGTACTGAAAAAGCAAAGGCCTTGGGATTGAGCCCTGTACAGGTATCTATATTAGCTTCAATTGTTGATGCTGAAGCACTGCATGATGATGAAATGCCAACTATCGCAGGGTTATATCTGAATCGGTTGAAAAAAGGCATGAAACTGGAATCAGATCCTACGGTGATCTTTGCTGAGAATGATTTTACTATCCACCGTGTATTGAATAAATACCTGACTATCAATTCACCATATAATACTTATTTACATACAGGTTTACCTCCGGGCCCGGTAATGATGCCTTCAACCAATGCTATCAATTCGGTATTGAATTATAAAAAGACTGATTATATTTATATGTGCGCAAAAGCTGATTTCTCGGGTTACCATGCCTTCGCAACTAATGTTACCGATCACTTAAAAAATGCGCATGCTTTTCAACAGGCGCTTAACGAGCGAAATATTAAGCGCTAATGTTTGAGTTCACCACAAAAATACGCGTACGCTACGGCGAAACTGACCAGATGGGCTATGTTTACTACGGTAACTATGCTGAGTTTTATGAGGTTGCCCGTGTAGAAATGATGCGCAGCCTGGGTATGACCTATAAGTCGATGGAAGATCAGGGAGTAATGATGCCTGTTGTGGAATTACATTGTAAATATTTAAAACCGGCTTTGTATGATCAGGAAATTAGTATTAAAGTTATTATAAACGAAATGCCGCGTGCCCGGATGCTGTTTAAATATGAGCTTATCAATGAAGCCGGTGAATTAATTAATACAGGTGAAACTTTGCTGGTTTTTGTGAATATGAAGACTAATCGAATTTGCTTTATCCCGGTAGAACTTTCAGATAAATTAAAACCATATTTTGAGTAGATTTGGTGTAGATGAGGTGGCTAAACCGTTTTTTATTACAATTTAAATTTTACCGGTCATTTACAAAGTGGACTCAATCCGTTAAACCCGCTGGATTTGGCACACTTTCTTTATATTCGGTAATCGTTTTTTTCATAGAAGAGTTTCTGACCGGGACGCTTGTAAATAAAGCTTCATCATTGGCTTATAGCTTTATGCTGGCTATTTTCCCGGCAACTATATTCATGTTTACCCTTATTCCCTATATCCCAATACATAATTTTCAGCAAAACCTTATCGATTTAATCTCGTTAGTATTACCCAATCAAAAGGCCACTCAGTTTTTCAACTCCAATATTGTTGATATCATTAAAAATCAAAACGGCAAGCTGCTTTCATTCGGTTTCTTATCAGCGTTGATTTTCGCGACAAATGGTGTAGCTAATTTAATGCGACAATTCAACAGGTCATCATTAGTATTAGAAACTCGTACGTGGCTTAAAAGACGCTGGATAGCGCTAGTGCTTACCATTTACATTAGTATATCATTACTAATAGCAATTGTTATTATGATAGGCGGCCAAACAGTTTTGGGTTTTCTACAAGCGCACCTGTTTACCAAACATCATTTTTGGTTATATATCTTTGCTCTAATCAGGTGGATAATCGTGATCATCATATTTTTTGTGACGGTATCCATACTATATCGTTACGGTCCGGCACATAAACAACGATGGGCTTTTTTTAATCCGGGATCAATATTAGCCACTTGTTTGGCAATTATAACATCTTTAGGATTTACTTATTATATTAATCATTTTGCATCTTATAACAAGATATATGGTTCTATCGGAACACTCATTGTTGTGATGCTTTGGTTGTACTTAAACTCGCTAATTATTTTGATGGGATTTGAATTAAACGCTAATATTGACTTTGCCAAACGCAATATTAAGGTGGTAAAGCCTAATTTTAACGAGTTTAAAATCGAAAAAGCAGATAAAACGAAAAAATAAGCAATTAAGTATCAAATGCTTAAAACTAAATTTACCTTAATTTAAAAAAAACGATTATCAAGTTTGCCAATTCGCCCCGGATTTGTACTTTTGTCCCCGGAGAGCTGGCAGAGTGGTCGATTGCGGCAGTCTTGAAAACTGTTGAACTGTGAAAGGTTCCTGGGGTTCGAATCCCTAGCTCTCCGCATAAAAATCAAAAAGATTAAACGCCTGAAATCAAACGATTTCAGGCGTTTCTGTTTGATAATATTCTTACATTCGATTAGAATATATAAATGTAAATGCAATCTAACCTGATAATTGAAAGTATCACCCGGCATATATCGCTTTCGGAAAACGAACAGCAGCATTTTTTATCATTGCTGCAACACAAAATATATAAACGAAAACAACTGGCTTTGCAGGATGGCCAAGTTTTCAAATATTCAACCTTTGTAATTCAAGGTTGCTTACGTGGGTATACTATTGACCATGATGGCAATGAACATGTTTTAAACTTTGCTCCTGCTGGCTGGTGGATCGCTGATATGTATAGCCTATTAACCCAAAAGCCTGGAATATTAAATATTGCTGCGTTGGAGGATACTGAGGTTTTACAGTTATCTAAATCAGACCAAGAAAAATTATACTATCAAATACCTCAATTTGAACGTTTCTTCCGAATTATTACTGAAAATTCTTTGGTAGCCTATCAACAGCGTGTAATTGATAATATGAGCATTACTGCAATGGAACGTTATCATAATTTTTGCAAGCGCTACCCTACCCTTATTCATTACCTGCCAAAAAAACAAATAGCATCATATATTGGCGTAACTCCTGAATTTTTTAGTCGGATGCAACATAAAATATTACTAAAAAGCGTTAAATAAAATGCTGTAATTTCTTAACCTATGTCATGTTTTTTAAGTTTACCTGATGGTAAATTTGTTCTATAAAAAAATAAAATTATGGCACAAACAATATATCACGCAGCTAACACACGCGGCAAAGCCGACTTTGGTTGGTTAAAAAGTTTTCACACATTCAGTTTCGGTCAATATTATAATCCTGAAAGAATGCATTTTGGCGCACTACGTGTTTTAAATGATGACACAGTTGATGGCGGTAAGGGATTTGGAAAGCACCCACATGATAACATGGAAATCATTTCGATACCATTACAAGGCGGTTTAAAACATTTGGATAGCATGGATAACATAGCGGTTATCAGTGACTGCGATATACAGGTAATGAGTGCGGGCACAGGAATTTTTCATGAAGAGCATAATGACGATCTGCATGATCAGGTGAAATTTTTACAAATATGGGTTTACCCCAATGTATTGGATGTTGAACCCCGGTATGATCAATTAACACTTAATAAAAATGACAGGCACAATAAACTGCAACAAGTGTTGTCACCTAATAAAAATGATGAAGGGGTATGGATATATCAAAATGCATGGTTTTATTTGGGAGATTTTGATAAAGGATTGAGCACAGAATATAAATTAAGAGCCGATGACAATGGTGTGTACATCTTTATGCTAAATGGTTCTGTAAAAATTAACGGACAGGTTTTAAACACCCGTGATGGTTTCGGCATTTGGGATACCGAAAGCTTCAATATTGATGTTTTAGAAAATGCTGAATTTTTATTGATGGAAGTTCCTATGATATTTTAGTTAACCCGATGAAGAAAATTGAAATATTGGTTATCGGAAAACATCCCGAAATTATGGCAACCATACTAAGGCTTATTAATAGTAAACCTGAATGGAACGGCAATATAGTTTTTTCAGTTTCGGAAGCAATAACACACAACGAAAAAATAGCATTAAATATGATTCTTATAGGAGCAGGCTTAACTGAGGAAGAAAAAAGCCAGGTAAGAGCCTACTTTAATGTACCCGTAATACAACATTATGGCGGTGGTAGTGGGTTGCTTTATGCTGAAATATACCAAGGATTGGAAAGGAAAAATTAAATATTAACCAAATGAATTAATAAAAAGTCTGTAATATTTATTACAGACTTTTTTTATATAGATAATATCATAGTATACATTGAGTTTAAATTTTTAAGGAAAAATTATCTGCCGGTTAACAGTAATATTTTAAAAAAAGTGATAAGGTTTAGGTGCTTTAAATATTTTATAGATGTTAACTAAAGCAATTAAGCCTTATATCACAAGAAATTTTTGCAACCAATATTTTATGTTCTAAATGTATACATCAGTAGCTTTTAAATAAAAAAAATTATACTAATTAAGTTTTTAGCTATATTAATTGCATTATTAGGGGCATGCTATTGTTTATAAAAATATGCCTATAAATAATCCTAAACCATTTTCATGATACTTTAACTTTTTGGGAGTTATTCAGTTTCAAATAATATCATACACACTATGGTTGTTAGGTTTAATCTGTTTAAAACAAATTGAATATGAATAACATCAAGTTTAGTCCACACATTTTTTTAAGGACACCAGCCTTAAGCTATACAGCATATAATAGCTCTAAAGAAATTATTAAAAGTCATTTTTTTCAATTGGCTATACTTTTTGCCAGCGAAAGCTTTTATATGGAGTTAAAAAAGTTTGACTTTGATTATGATCGCTTAGATAAGAAAATAAAATTAACAATTGAAAAATATGTTAACAGGATGTGTTACAGGCCAACACCATTCGGTTTATTTTCGTCATTTACCACTATTGATTGGGGTCTGCAAACAAATAACAATAATTGCATTTTAGGCAATAATATTATTTACATTAATCCTGATTTCCAGTTACAGATAAACTTAGGGCGCGAGTTGGAATTGTTGAAAGATTGCCGGGATATACTATACTTTTCAAATAAATCAATCTATAATATTAAGAATGAAAAACGATATTTAACTGTTAGATATGACAAACAACTTGACAGGAGTATATTTTCAATTGCTTCTTTCAAACCGGATAGATTGTTAAATAAAGTAATTTTATTTTGTAAAAACGGAAAAAATAAAAAAGAGATTGTCGAGTGGATTAGTTCTTTGATTGATAGGAACGACGGGATTATTGAGTATGTAGATGATTTAATTGCAGAAGGTTTGTTAATCTCAGAAATGCGGCCAAACTTTAACGGTAAAAAATATTTTGACAGATTATTAGCTGTAACAAATAATTATGATGACAAAAACGATACTTTAAATTTGATATGTAAGTATAAAAAGCTAGCTGATATTAAACAGATAGGTTTTATTAAACCGGAAAATTTAATAAAAGATTTTTCTAACCCAGTTGATACAAAAAATAAAAAATCAGCATTTTATGTTGGTTATGAAAAAGAGTCGTCTTCAGAATTAAGTATAAAATATCAGGAAGATTTAAGAGATGCTTTGTTTTGTCTTGATAAGTTAACCACTCCTCTTCAATCTAAATCCTTAAATGATTTTAAAGCAAAGTTTAGAGCAAAATTTGAAGATCAGGAAATATCGTTACTACAAGCGCTTGATCGTGAGGCAGGCATCGGATACGATGGCTTAGAATCAAATTTGTTTAACAGCGAACTATTAGATGGAATACAAATGGATTTGGAATCAAATAATCAAAATTTCGTTTGGACAGCAGTAC
Source organism: Mucilaginibacter sp. (assembly GCF_965225845.1). Classification (GTDB taxonomy): domain Bacteria; phylum Bacteroidota; class Bacteroidia; order Sphingobacteriales; family Sphingobacteriaceae; genus Mucilaginibacter. Next base: position 1,567,362 of record NZ_CBDDBL010000002.1, on the reverse strand, counting down.
ATGAATACTTTTTAACGAAACTATCAAGTAAAATAGGGGATGTTATAACAATATCTGAAAAGGATCTTGAGAAAATTAAAAGTCACTCTAACTTAAAAACACCACCCAGTTTTTCTATAATATTTAGATTTTTTAATAACAAAATATGGATTGAACAAGTTGGTGGCTGTACTGCTTCATCTTTATTAGGAAGATTTACCCACTTCAACAAAAAAATATTTGAGAAAACATTAACAATTACTAAAGAAGAAAAAGAGCTAAATAAAGACATAATTTTTGCAGAGGTATCATGCTATAACGATGAGCATGCTGCTAATATAATGACTAACGCAGGAATTAGAGATTATGAAATCCCAATTGAAGTACACTCCCCGCTGAAAAAAAGTAATATTATTAACCTTTCTGATATTATGATTTCTCTATCAGGAGACGAAATTATTTTACGATCTAAAAAATTAAATAAAATTATTATACCGCGATTAAGTTCGGCGTATAATTATAACAGAAGTGACCTATCTATTTATCGCTTTTTATGTGATTTTCAATACCAGGGGTTGAAATCCAATTATAATTTTGAGCTTAAAACATTATTACCTGGCCTTACCTTTTACCCGCGCATTGAGTATAAAAATTGTATACTATCTCCAGCAACCTGGCTATTATCTATTGAGGAAATAAGCAAACTAACAGATAGTAAGAACAATGAAAGTTTTACAGTCTTAGCACGGGATATTAATTTAAGCCAGTGTTTTGCCTTTACAGAAGGTGATAATCAACTGGTTTTTGACCGTGATAAGCCAGAGTCGATAGCGATGTTTATTAATGTAATTAAAAACAAAAACTCTGTAATGCTACAAGAATATTTTATAGATGAGGCAGCTACTGTTAAAGCAGATGATAAAGCCCCATTGATAGGTCAGTTTACTGCGTCAGTGGTTAGCACAAGTCCTACTTACGTTGCACTCAATCCGATTTTAGTTAACCGTAAAACTAATGTTACGCAAAGAATATATTTACCGGGCGATGAGTGGCTATATTTTAAACTTTATTGCCATCCATCAATCGCAAACACAATTCTGACTAAGCGAATAAAACCTATCATTAATTTATTCAGGAAAAAATCAATTTTAAAATGCTGGTATTATATCAGGTATAATGATGTTGATAATCATTTAAGGATACGGGTTCAAATAAATAAAAATAATACAACAGAGTTAATTCAATACTTTGAAAAAACGTTCCGAAATTATGTGCAAAAAGGCAGTTTAAATAACTTTATGGTTGACACATACAAGAGAGAAATTGAAAAATATGGCGTCTTCACAATAACTTACGCCGAAAAGATGTTTGAAACCAGTAGTGATTTGGTAGTTAAATACTTAAATAATATAAGTAAATCGGAGACCAATTATTCTGAATTACACTTAGCCATTTTGTCAATATATAATATAATTAACATTTTTTTACCATTAAACATCGACAAAATAAATATTCTGAATTTAATTCATGAAAATATGAAACATGAATTTGAAGATAGTAAACAGGTGAAAGTACAATTAGATAACAAGTACCGAGAATATTCATCTTTTATTAGTAATATAGAATATTGTAATACTAATATTATTAAAATTACTGGTGCAAAAGAGTTTAACGCATTCTTAAATTCAACTCAAAAATTAAGAGAAAACGCACAATATCTATCTAAAAATCAGCTTTTTAAATTAATTGCCGATATTATGCACATGCATTTAAATAGAGTTTTTAGCGATAAGCAGCGTAAGCAGGAATTTATAATTTATTACTTAATAAATAAATATTTCCTATCAGTGGAAGCAAGACTTAAAAAAGAGTCATCAATGTTTTCTGGCGCTTCTAATGGTTTTGTTGTCAATAATATTAAAAAAGTTATCCTTAAATGAAATACCTATTGGCAATTCAGTGCCTTGGGGTAAAATTACATTATTACCGTCGATTGATTTTATCTTATTTAAGTTAATTAGGTAAGATTTGTGTATGCGTGAAAATTGATCTTGCGGAAGAGCTTTTTCTACTTCTTTCATTGAAAGGTAGGTTATGTGTTTACCGTCTGAGGTATATATTACTACATAGTTTTTCAGGCCTTCAATGTATGTTATATCTGAATAATTCAACTTCACCATTTTACCTTTAACACCGGGATTTATAAAAAAATATCCATCTGCAACTGGCAAACTATTTTGACTTTTTGTTCGAATAAGATTTTGAACTTTAGTAACTGATTTAGTAAAACGGTCAAAAGATATTGGTTTTAATAAAAAATCAGAGCCGTTTTTTTCAAATGCCTGCATCGCATAATTAGGAAATGCAGTAGTAAATATTACCGATGTAAATGAAGATATTATATCTGCAACGTCCAATCCTGATAGTTCCGGCATATCAACATCTAAAAATACAATGTCAACTGCTTTTTCTCTAATATCGTTTATAGCCATAAGTGGATTTATATTACTTCCAATCAGATCTAACCCGGGGAACTTATTAATATAGCCGGTGAGTGTATCAATCGCGTGCTCTTCATCATCAATTACATAACATGTATTCATATTTACAATTCAACTTTTAATGTCGATTTATATTCAGTTTCAGTATCTTCAATTATTAAATCATATTTATAGTACATAGCTAACCTTTTTTTTACATTCTCAATACCTATGCCATTGCTTCCGTAATGCTGTACTCTTTTCCTTTTTGTATTATAGGTTACAAAAGTAAGTGTGTTATCATTAATAATAACATTGATTTTTACAGGCTTTATTTCGTTTAACAAATCACCGTATTTGAAAATATTTTCTGTAAATGTGATCAGAACCAAAGGAATAATACGTAAACCTTCTATATCCCCGTTTATGTCCATATTAATTTGTAATCTTTTATTAAATCTGGCTTGGTTTAGTTTTATAAAATTAATGATATTTTCAACCTCTAATTCTAGACTTACCTTTCCATCACCATCTGCATTTGTTAACGCATAGCGCATTATGTCTGATAAAAGAAGTACACTTTCTGCAATTTCATCTGATAATTTTGAAACCGAATTGTATAAGAAATTTAACGTATTCAATAAAAAGTGAGGGTTTATCTGGGCCTTCAAGTAAGCATTTTCAAGTACTTGATTATCTAACTCGCTTTTTAATTTTAATTTTTCAAGATCAGCAATTTTTTTACGAGTATGAATAGTTGTTAATGCAAACCAATAACCTGTACTCAAAAAAATAAAGTAAATACCTCTCCATATCGAACGCATTATAAAAAGTTTATGATCTTGTGAGTCATCCGGTACTATTATTATGTTAAAAGCATGGTATATAGCATAAAGTCCTACCTTAAGTAAAACATACCATAATAATTCGCCCAGTATAAACAATATTAATAAAAAATAATTCCGCCTTTTATCATTAAGCGCTGACGGAAAAACTATATGAGCATTAAAATAGAACAAAAATATATATAAAAAATAATGCCCCGCATCATCCCAAAAGTTTGAAAATTTACCAGCAAAAAAAGCTCCTACAAGAACTTCGTAAGAAATAAAAACGGCCCAAAAAAAAATGTGTGGTTTTAGATCCGAGGTTTTAACAATCATAATATCAACCTTAGCAGGTTTAACAAACATAGCTATTTTATTAATTATGATTTTGCTGAATATACATTTGGCGTCAATGATTATAGTTGATATATATTATATGGGTATTGGTGTAATAACTTTTATAGATGGATAATGCTTTCATAAATTATGGTTTAATTAAAAAAAATCAGTATGAAAGCGACATCTCAAAAACTAAAAAAATTCAAGGTTAAACAAGTTTACGGTTTCAAAAAAGATAATTTTAGTAATATAGGATTAAATGAAACCACTACAGTTACAACTATACAAATAGTTGGTAATAAGTAATCAAGATAAACATCTTGTATAAGCCTTATCGATTAATTTTATGAAAAGATTAACAGATAAGGCTTTATGATTTAAACACATGAATAAGGGTTTTGCCATGTGCGGGCGCCTGATTGCAAAGAAGTTAAAAAAGTACCATTCCAGGCAATAGCTTCAACTGTATAAATAATATAATTTGTGAATTTGTTTGTGTTTTGTCTGTTTGAGCTTTTCGGATATAAACAGGTAGGTGACTTTTCATATTAACTGTCCCCAGTGCTATCTCTCCGCGTGGACCATTGATTATAATAATTAATGCTTCGGCAATTTTTCAGCTTCAGACTTTATTGTACCAATTATCTAGGGCGGCTACGATTGCCAACCCGTTTCATAACCTAAAAGGCCAATAATATTAGGGTTTTTATCAAAATTTTTTATAAACACTTTTAAAATATAGATTTTCCTTTCTGTCACTATAATAATCCCACGTAAAAGCATTTAAAGTTTCGGGATAATAATTATTATTTATTTCCATACTATATTCAACCATAAATGGATTAACAGATACTGGCAATGTATTAGAAATAGGAGCTGCATAAAAATTATTAAGAAATTGATGGCCCTCAAAGCCAGATAATTCAATGTATGAATGTGAGGGCATCTTACATGTAAAAACATCAACCAAGAGTTTTGTATCAGCAAATCCTTTTAAACTGTCAAGCTTTAAAATATACAAACGGCATTCCTATGCTCCTGCTGCTACAGTTCAGATTCTGAAACATTTATGCATATTATATCCTGCATCATAAACTACACAGCCAATTGCAGTTTTTCCACTAAACTTTAATTGCATCCATTTACCTATAACCCATTCACTTAATCGATAAGTCCAAACTTTGGTACCCGGGTGATATTTTGCATGAGGCTGGCCATTTAGCTTGCATGCCGCCAGATATTAGGCGCACAATGAGTGGTGGCCTTGAAAATAATGACATCCACCGCGCAGGAGAAATGATGGTTACTGCATGGTCATATGCTGCTTATGTGCACCTAAATGTTGATATAAAAATTGTGTTTCACGATTATTGTTACCGGAGCGGATCTGACAATATTATAGATATTTTGACAATGACCTTACCTTTGATGTGCCTATGTTGCAATGTAATAAAATGTGTTATGATCACAAAAAATGCAATCATAAATAGTGCGAAACCTTTCCCTATAATGATTAGCTAGACCTGTAAGATAAATAACTATGAAACTTTAGTATGATCATATTTTTAAAATTTGACAACAGCGCTTTGTTTAACTGTATAAAATTCATTATTTAGCAGTAGTTAAACAGTTAATCCTATTAATAAACCAATGACTAAACCGAATACTAATATTTTATATTTAGGTATCTTATTGCTTGCAGTATTAATAGCTGCTTATGCAAATCACTTTAACAACGGTTTTCATTTTGATGATTCACATGCAGTAGTTGATAATATACACATTCGTGATTTAAAAAACATCCCCCAGTTTTTTACGGATCCCAAAATGTTTAGCTCTGATCCTCTGCACTGGGGGTTAAGGCCTATTGTTACAACTACTCTTGCTATTGATTATTGGTTGGGCGGAGGGTTAACACCATTCTATTTCCAGTTATCAACATTTAGTTGGTTTGTATTGCTGGGTATTATGTTATACTTTATGTATCGTAATTTATTAGTAAAATCTATTAATCATAATTGGATTGATTATATAGCACTTGGTGCAACAGCTTGGTACATACTAAATACGGCTAATGCCGAAACTGTAAATTATATCATTTCCCGATCTGATGTAATATCAACAACTTGTATAGTAGCATCATTTTTAATATATATAGCTTATCCGCAAAAGCGCAAATTTGGTTTATATATTCTCCCGGCAATAATAGGTGTATTTACAAAAGAGACGGTGCTCGTTTTAATTATACTTTTATTCTTTTATATTATATTATTTGAAAATGAATTATCGGTTGGAGATTTGTTTAAATCAAAAAATTTTAAAAATATAACCACTGCAATTTGGCTGATTTTACCACTGATTGTTTTAGTAGTTTTTGCACAATATTATACTTTATCAAAAATTAAGTCTATATCTGGTATCACTAATCCATTTTTGGGTTATGTACTTACACAGGCTTGGGTTTGGCTGCATTATTTTATATCTTTCTTTTTACCATTAAATTTAAGTGCCGATACAGATCTCGGAGTTATATCAAATATTTTTGATGAGCGGATAATTTTGGGGTTAATTTTTGTAGTTGCTTTGATAGTAACCATATTTAAAACATCCTCCAAAAAAGAAACCAAACCCATAGCTTTTGGATTAATATGGTTTGCCGCCTCTTTGTTACCAACATCTTTAGCCCCTTTTGCCGAAGTTACAAATGATCACAGGATGTTTTTCCCATTCATAGGTTTATCATTTAGTGTAGTCACTTATATTGGACTCCGTATAATTAAGATAGAAAAAAAAATTACCAGCAATCAAAGTTTCAGAACAGCACTGGGAATTTGCATATTCTTAATATTAGGATTGAACGCTTACGGTATACACCAACGCGACAAGGTTTGGAATAATGATGAAAGTTTATGGTATGATGTAACAATCAAAAGTCCGTTAAATGGTCGCGGATTAATGAATTATGGCCTAACACAAATGGGTAAAGGAAACTATACAGTTGCGGAGCAATATTTTGAAAAAGCCGAGCAATATCTACCTTACTATAACACTTTGTTTATAAACATGGGTATTTTAGCCGGTGCTAGTAACAGGCCTGTTGATGCGGATGCGGATTTTAAGAAAGCGATTTCACTTAGCCCTAATACATACGATTCATACGCATTTTATGCCAGGTATCTAAAATCGTTTAACCGTGATGCCGAAGCTATACCTATGGCGCAGAAGGCTTTGCAAATAAATCCATATTCAGTTATTGCTTTACAAGTGTTAATGGGCGCTTATAATGATTTGAGCCAGTGGGATAGCTTAAAACAAGTTGCACAGCAAACTTTAGCAATTTTACCTAACGATACCGGTGCTAAAAATTATTTAAAAGCAGCAACCCAGCGCCAATCATTAACAACCAACACAATTATATCAAAACCCTTGTCAGCGGCTGATTATCTCAACATGAGCGTTGCCTATTATAACCAACAAAATTATCAAAAATGTATTGAGGCTTGTAAAATGGCGATTTCTTTAAAATCGGATGATGCTGATGCTTACAGTAATATGGGAGCGGCCTATAATCAGTTAAAACAATGGAAACAAGGCATTGCAGCTTGTGAAATGGCTTTAAAGATAAATCCTAATCATAAACTTGCAACTGGTAATTTAGAGTGGGCCAAAAAGGAATTAAATACTAAATAATTCTTTATCATGAAAACCAAACATAAAGCGCCAGGCAAGCCTACGAATGAGAAAAACTATACAGATGGCTTGATTTTTCGGCAATCGGCCTGGTGGAAACAGTTTTTCAATGTACAATATCCTTACAAAAGAAATATACAAAGTCTTAAACCCGGATTTGTATTAGATATTGGCTGCGGTATTGGCAGAAATTTACTGCATTTAAATGGAAATGGTATTGGAGTAGATCATAACCCCACTTCAATAGAGGTTTGTAAAAGCCGGGGGCTTAACGCATACACAATAGAAGATTTTCTAAACTCCCCCTATAATATTCCTGAAACGTTTGATTCCATATTATTGGCACATGTTGCAGAACATATGGCTGCTAACGACTTTATTCATTTATTGAAGCAATACATCTATTTGTTAAAAAAGGATGGAAAAATTATAGTAATAACGCCTCAGGAAAAAGGATTTAAATCAGATGATACACATGTACAATTTGTAGATTTTAATACTACAAAAAAGCTTCTGAAACAAGTTGGTTTTGAAACTATAAAACAATATTCCTTTCCGTTTTTTAGAATTGCCGGCCATTTTTTTAAATATAATGAATTTATAACCGTTGGAATTATTGCAATAATCTAATATAATTTACTTTCTTTAATATAATATTACCTACTTTACAGCTCCAAAGCTATAATTCAATATAAAGCGTATTACACCTGCTAACGGGCTGGATTGCTCACTGGCGGCACATATGAAAAATCAAGACCTAGATTATCAATCCGATAGCCAACACAGAGCGTAGTATAGTGCCCGTCGCTTTTATTGGGATTTTCATAAAAATAACTTCCTCTAATTGCAAGCTGATTGATGTTATTAAATAATAAATAATAAAACCATAAGCTCTATTATAATCGCATAAAATAGAAAATTTGTTGAGCTAAAATTGAGAGTTAATTAGCTTTACGCGTGGCTTGTTCAATATTATCCCACATTTCATCAGGAACCATTTCAAGCGCATTAAACTGGCCAGCACCCTGTAACCATTCACCACCATCAATAGTAACAACCTCGCCATTGATATAACCGGCAAAATCTGATATCAAAAACGCAGCAAGATTAGCTAACTCCTGGTGCTCACCTACCCTTTTTAACGGAACCCGATTTTTAAAATCTAACTTTTTAGTCATATCACCTGGCAATAATCGTTCCCACGCGCCTTTTGTCGGAAAAGGTCCGGGTGCTATTGCATTCGTGCGTATGCCGTGCCTGCCCCATTCAACAGCTAAGGAACGTGTCATGGCTAAAACGCCACCCTTTGCACAAGCAGATGGAACTACATAGGCAGACCCCGTAAATGCATAAGTAGTTACTATATTTAATATATTGCCGGGGATTTTTTCTGCTATCCAATATTTACCCAAGGCAAGGGAGCAATTAGCTGATCCTTTTAAAACGATATCAATCACTGCTGAAAAAGCATTTGGTGAGAGTCGTTCGGTAGGTGATATAAAGTTACCGGCGGCATTATTCATTAATGCATCTATCCTGCCAAATGAGCTAATAGCTTGTTTAAGCATATTTTCAACCTCATCATATTTACGAACGTCACAGGCAACGGCAATAACTTTACCTCCTGTTTCTACAGACATTTCATCAGCTGCTTGCTGCAAAACATCTAATTTACGACTAGTGATCACCAAATTAGCACCCAATTTTAAAAAATAAGTGCCCATAGAACGACCTAGGCCAGTACCACCACCAGTTATGATGATAGTTTTGCCTTTTAAGGCATCATCCCGTAACATACCCTGGTATGCAGTATTTGAATTGTTGCTGTCGCTCATTATTTTGACTTTAACTTTTCGATCATCATTTGTAAACCATTGCGAGTTTCGGGCGCCCACCATTGCTTAAGCATAATGGTTAAGGTTTCCTTATCATCCTGTTTTAATTTATTGATCAGGTCAGCACGTAAATTTAATTTGCTTGTGCTCCATGTAACCGGGTTAAATTGCATCAATGTCCTCGCCTTTTTTTCGGCAACATACAACAGGTTTTCAGCACTGCAAATTTCATCAACCAAGCCGGCATTATGCGCTTCAGTTGGATTTAGCAATTTACCGTCCATGATATATTGATAAGCTTTCTTTTCGCCAATACAAGATGAATACAACTTAAAAATTCCATCCGGAACAATAATTCCTACAGGAATTTCATTTAATCCTATGATAAATTGTCCTTCAGCCATTACCCGATAATCGCAACATAACGCTATGACACAGCCACCAGCCGGACTATGACCATTAATTGCAGCAATTAATGGTTTTTTAAATGAGCATAAAGCGCCGGGTAATGCCAGAAAATCTACCCAAAATTGTTTAATCTGTTCTTCATCGTAATCATAAGCTTCGATCAGATCTATCCCCGATGAAAAAAAGCCTGGCTTACCTGTAATAACTAATCCACTTACAGTATCGTCCCCATTTAATTGCTTAATGCAAGCAGCTAATTCCTTAACCATATCATGGTTAATCGGGTTTGATCGGCCACGATCTAAAGTAAGCGTTGCAAGCCCATTACTGGTGGTTATTTGAAATGTACTCATGATTACTGGGCTGGTATTAAAGATGGGTTTTCATTAGCCTCGCCAGCATACATCTTTTCAATTTCGGCTTCATATTTCTCCATGATAACTTTCCGCTTCATTTTTCCTGTAGGTGTAAGTTCACCGCTATCTATAGACCATTCATGAGGCAGCAAGGTGATTTTTTTAACCTGCTCCACGTGGTTAAATTCAGGATTAAAGGCATCAACAGCTGCTTGAAACAAGGCTATTACGCGGCTATCCTTAATTAATTCTTCGTGCGAGGTAAAAGGCACGTCGTGCTGCTTACACCATGGTAATAAATTGGTGTATGATGGTACAATAAGTGCCGCGGTGAATTTTTTGCCTGCACCCACAACCATCATTTGCTCAATGAAGTTATTTTCCTTCATTTTATTTTCAATAGGCAATGGTGCAACATATTTTCCGCCCGATGTTTTGAAGATCTCTTTTTTACGATCTGTGATTTTCAAAAAGCCGTTTGCATCAAGCTCGCCAATATCACCTGTGTGGAACCAACCGTCCTGTATAACCTCGGCTGTCAATTCAGGATTTTTATAATAACCGAGCATTATATTAGGCCCCATACAAAGTATTTCACCATCCGGGGCTATTTGTACACTTACTTTATCTAAAACTGTTCCTACAGTACCAAATTTTCTTTGAGGAGCATTATAATGATTTACGGCGATAACCGGGGATGTTTCAGTTAGCCCATAACCTTCCAAAACTGCCATGCCCGAAGCTGTAAATATTTTTTCGAGTTTGATTTGTGTAGCTGAACTACCAACTACTATCGCTTTTAAATTTCCCCCCACTGCAGCACGCCATTTACCATAAACCAACTTATCTGCAATGGCTAATTTAATACTGTACCAGGAACTGTTTCCGCTAATTTCATATTGCTCAGCTAACTTAACCGACCATAAAAATATTTTCCTTTTAGCACCGGAAAGTTTTTGCCCTTCAACCATAATGCGTTCAAATATCTTTTCAAGCAACCGGGGTACAGAGGTAAAAATTGACGGCTTAACATCGCGCATATTAGCACCGATCATATCTATACTTTCAGCGTATGAAATTGAAAAACCATAAAATAAATAGATATAAGTGCACATTTTTTCGAAAATGTGATTTAATGGAAGAAAACTAAATGCCCGTTTATCCGAAATTGGAACTTCGGCCAGCACATCGCCAGATGCTATTACATTGCTCAAGATATTTTTATGACTCAACATCACTCCTTTTGGCCTTCCTGTGGTACCGGATGTGTAGATGATGGTTGCAAGATCATCTTCCTTGATTTCATCACTGGCATCTTTTATTCTTTGCTGGTGATTATGGGTAAGTGGTTTTAATAAGGCAGTCCAATTATTGCAACTATCAATCTTGTCAAAAGAATAAATGCCTTTTAATGATGGAATATTGCCACTAACCTGTTTTATTTTTTCACAAAGTTCAGTGTTGCTCACAAACATTAGTTTTACCCCTGCTTCATTCAGTATCAGTTCAATTTCTTTAGTGCTTGTGTTAGGATATAACGGCACTAATACAGCACCGGTTAACTGTACAGCGAGATCGACAATAACCCATTCAGGTCTTCCGTTTCCAATCAACCCGATCTTATCCCGGGCTTCGCTTGTACCATCCCCAGCTGAAATACCCATATCCATCAGCGCGATAGCCAATTGATAGACCATGGTATGCACTTCCTGTGTGCTGTAGGAATGCCAATTGCCGTTCTCTTTAGCAATCAGGAGGTCGGCGCGGGGCTTGTCGGCCTGTATCGCCATGCAATCAAATAATCTTGTCGCTTTTTCCATTTTGCTATCGTTTATCGGCTTATTATTATAACATTTCAAATATTCCGGCTGCACCCTGGCCTGTACCTACACACATGGTAACCATGCCATATTTTTTATCGCGTTTTTTCAATTCGTTAAATAGCTGAACAGAAAGCTTTGCACCACTGCATCCCAGCGGGTGACCTAAAGCGATTGCACCACCATTTACATTGATCAGATCCGGGTTTAAATTCAATCCTTTAATTACCGCAAGCGATTGCGAAGCAAATGCCTCGTTCAATTCAAAAAGATCGATGTCGTCCTGTTTGATACCTGATTTTTCCAGCACTTTGGGAATAGCATAAAGCGGCCCGATTCCCATAATGCGTGGTGGCACACCAACAACAGCATAATCAACCAAACGTGCAATCGGAGTAAGATTATTTCGCTTCATGAAACGCTCGCTTACCACCATTACAAAGGCAGCGCCATCGCTGGTTTGTGAGGAGTTGCCGGCAGTTACTACGCCTTTGGCATCGAACACCGGTTTTAGCTTCGATAAAGCATCAATTGAAGTATCGGCACGCGGCCCTTCGTCCGTATCTATCTTAAAATCTCTTTTCTTCTTCCTGCCACTTTCATCAACATAAATTTCGGTCACATTAACAGGTACTATTTCATCTTTAAATGTGCCTGATGTAATTGCCTTTATGGCTTTTTGATGCGAATTATAGGCAAACTCATCCTGCTCTTCGCGACTGATATTGTACTCTTTTGCAACGGCTTCGGCGGTTAACCCCATACCCCAATAATAGTCGGGATGAGCCAACGCAACATCAGCGTTAGGAACAATCCTCCAGCCACCCATGGGTAATAAGCTCATGCTTTCTACCCCTCCGGCAATAATACAATCGGCAATACCGGCGTGTATTTTTGCTGACGCGATAGCAATACTTTCCAAACCAGAGGCGCAGTACCTGTTCACGGTCATTCCCGGTACTTTATCGGTATCGAGCGCCATCAACGATATCAATCGTGCAACGTTTAAGCCTTGCTCCGCTTCGGGTGTGGCGTTACCTACAATAACGTCCTCGATTTGATCTTTGTCTACATTTGGAACTGATGCCACCAAATGCTTAATAACATCCGCTGCAAGCGTATCCGGACGGGTAAATCTGAATCCGCCACGGGTTGCTTTCCCAACTGCGCTGCGGCTGGCCGCCACTATATATGCGTTCATATCTTTTTTTTATATTGTTTAGCAGATCAAGAATCAATAGCCAAGATTGAAGAAAAACGGCTTCTATTCTTATCTTGATTCCCGACTCTTTGCTTTTGGTTCTAATTCCTTAGTACTTTACCGCCTGTTAATATCGACTGGATCCGCTCCAATGTCTTACGCTCTGTACAAAGCGACACAAACGCTTCTCTTTCCAATCCTAACAGGTAATCTTCACTCACTACAGTTGGTTGTGATAAATCTGCACCAGCTAATACATAAGCAAGTTTCTGCGAGATCTTGACATCATGCTCGCTGATGTAATTACCGCTATACATGGTATTTGCACCAACATATCCCAAACCTAAAGCCTGTTTACCTAATACGCGAATATCTTTGCGTGGCGTAGGCTGTACATATCCCTCATCAGCCATTTGCAGGCAATGCTGTTTAGCCTCGGCTAATAAACGATTGCGTGATACCACAACCACATCGCGATCTTTTTTAAGATAACCGTAATCAAATGCTTCATAAGCCGAAGTGGATACTTTTGCCTGGCCGATGGTCAAGAAACGATCACGGAAATTATTCATTTCGATATCGCCATCCTGTAATTCATCGGATAATCTTAAAGCAAATTCCTTGGTGCCACCGCCGCCGGGGATCAAGCCTACACCAAATTCAACTAAGCCCATGTAAAGCTCGGCATGGGCAATCACTTTATCAGCATGCAGGCAAATTTCGCAACCACCGCCTAAAGCCATTTGATGCGGCGCAACTACAACCGGGATTGATGAATACCTAACCCGCATCATTGTATTTTGGAATGCTTTGATAACCATGTTCAGTTCGTCAAACTCCTGGTCTACTGCGAGCATGAATATCATTCCTACATTTGCTCCTGCGCTAAAATTCGCACCTTCGTTTGAGATGACTAAGCCTTTATAGCTTGTTTCAGCAAGCGTGATGGCTTTATTGATTCCTTCAATCACTTCACTGCCAATGGTATTCATTTTGGTGTGAAATTCCAGGTTAATAATTCCATCGCCAATATCGGTAATGGTAGTGCCGCTGTTTTTCCAAATAGTATGTGTTGGACGAATGTTATCGAGCAGGATAAATTGCTCTGTACCCGGTATTATTTTATAGCTTTTAGATGGGATATCGTAGTACAAACGTTTACCACCTTCTACTTTGTAAAATGATTGCGCACCGGATGCAAGCATATCATAAACCCATTGCGCGGATTTATTGCCCGATGCTTCCATCGCTTTTACAGTATCGGCAACGCCCAAGGCATCCCATTTTTCAAATGGCCCCATTTCCCAGCCGAAACCGGCGTTCATGGCGGAATCTATCTTATAAAGCTCATCTGAAATTTCAGGGATGCGATTACTTGAGTAAGCAAATAATTGATAAAATGTCGAGCGGTAAAAATCGCCTGCTTTATCTTTAGCTGCGAATAAAATTTTAAGGCGATCTTTTAAGCTATCGACTGTTTTTGTAGTTTCCAGCGATGCAAATTTTACTTTTTGAGATGGTTTGTATTCCAGCGTTTTCAAATCAAGCGCGAAGAATTGGTTTGCGCCATTTACTTTTTCTTTTTTGTAGAAACCCTGGCCTGTTTTGCTGCCTAACCAGTTGTTTTTTACCATGCCGGTTACAAATTCAGGAATCTGGAATAGTTCTTTCGCTTCATCGTCCGGTGCATTTTCAGCCAATCCATTGGCTACATGAACCATAGTATCTAAGCCAACCACATCATTGGTTCTGAATGTTGCTGATTTTGGGTGACCAATGACTGGGCCTGTCAATTTATCAACTTCTTCAACCGTCATGCCTGTTTTATCTACATAATGTAAAACGCTCATAATGCTAAACACGCCGATTCGGTTACCAATAAAGGCAGGTGTATCTTTAGCTAAAACCGTAGTTTTGCCGAGATACTTTTCGCCATAAAGCATCAGAAAGTCAACAACACTGCTTAGTGTATCTTTTGTCGGGATGATCTCCAATAATTTCAGATAGCGCGGAGGGTTGAAAAAGTGAGTTCCGCAGAAATGTTGTTTAAAATCTTCGCTCCTGCCTTCAGTCATTAAATGGATCGGGATGCCGGATGTATTTGACGTGATCAATGTACCTGTTTTACGATACTTTTCAACCGTTTCAAATACTTTTTGCTTGATGTCCAAACGTTCCACCACAACCTCGATCACCCAATCACAATCGGCGATTTTATCCATGTCATCATCAAAATTCCCGGTAGTAATACGCTTAGCAAATGATTTTGAATAGATGGGCGATGGATTTGATTTTAAGGCAAACGCCAATGCATCATCAACAATTTTATTGCGGGCTTTTTTGTCGCCTGCCGGTGCATCTTTGGGTAAAATATCAAGCAGCAATACCTGCAGCCCGATATTGGCGAAATGACAAGCAATCCTGCTACCCATAATACCTGAGCCAAGTACAGCAACCTTTTTTATAATTCGTTTAGCAACCATTAGTTCTGCTTATGTTTCTGTTAAATAAATATCTCTATTCTACTCTTGTCCAAGTAGTTGTACGTCCAAAAAGTGAAATACCAATATAGCCGCGTATATCTAAAGTTTTGCCTTTATAGGTCATAGTACACGAGTATGTTTTGCCATTGAGCGGATCGTAAATTTTTCCGTCGGTGTATTTCTTATCGCCGTCTTTTACAAAATCAGCCAAAACAGGTAGTCCTAATCTTGGCCTGCTGCGCAAGCTTGGATCCTGGTTTAATTCATCAACTTTAGGTTTACCATTTTTTAGTGGTTCACGCAGCCAAACAACTTTGCCGTAAAACTTGCCGTTTGCCGCTTTGGTGATGAGTATTTTGCCACTTTTAACATCATTATACCATAAACCTTCAATTTGATCTGTCTGCGATTTCGCTGAAAGGCTAATCGAAGTAATGGCTAAAACTAAAACCACAAGCTTGATGAAATACTTTTTTTGTACTGACATTTTTGTAAAGATTAATACCGGTTAATAATTCGATTATTGAGAATAGACTAACAAGATATGCAAAACATATCAAAACAGTTCACCCTTTACAGACGAATAAAATAACACGGCAATTAATAGTTTATATCGGTTTTACTATAACAAATATCCCTTTACAAAGGCTATTACAAAGGGCTAAATGGCGGAAACATTTGTCAAAATTACGGATAGTTTGACCTGGCTTCCTGAATATGCCGAAAAAAGTCCGGCTTCTGTTTAATTGGTTTTTAATTTCTCTACAAGAGCGACATATTGTTGCATGGCATCGTCTGTCGATGTGCCTTTCAAGCTTGTCCATGCATTATATTTTGCTTGTGCCACAAAATCAAACATGGCTGGCTTTTCGCCGTTTACATCGCCTTCGGTTGCTTGTTTATACAGGCTGTAAAGCTGTAAAAGCGTTTCGTTATCCGGTCGTTTTGGGATCTCTTTGCTTTCAAGAACTGCTTTATTAAAGTTTTCTTTTAGTGTCATCATGTTAGATTTTAGGTTTTACCCGCTCTTCGATATAATCATCTCCTTTAGGCGAGTTCATAAAGTGGATCATCAATTCAGCAGGTAAAGCTGCAAGTTTTCTTTTTTCAAGATCGATCCAGGCACCGTCAACAATAATGGTAGCCGCCTTAATGCCATCGCTGCGAAACACCTCGTGGCGCATTGTCCAGCGTGAACCATCCGCTCTTGATTTGATTAGCTCGCATGATATTTTGATCCGCTCATTAATTCCAACTTCTCGTGTGTAAAACAACTCTTCCCTGAATAATACAGGGCCAATGTTATATTTCAGCAGTTCTTTAAGATCAAGGCCCAGGCATTCCATCATGGTTAGCCTTGCCTGTGCGCCAAAATCGGCATAGGCAGAATGTCGCATATGCTGGTTGGCATCAATCTGCGACCATAAAACCTGCCCCTCATAAAACACATTCATAACGTATTTTATTTATGTTGTTTGAATTTTTTAACCGCTTCGGTAAGCTTTGGCAGTATTTCTAAAGCATCACCAACAACTCCGTAGTTAGCTGCTTTAAAGAATGGCGCTTCAGGATCTTTATTGATCACAACAATAACCTTTGAACCATTTACACCTGCCAAGTGCTGGATAGCACCCGAGATACCAACCGCGATATATAAATTAGGGCGAACTGTACCACCGGTTTGACCAACATGCTCATGGTGAGGCCTCCAGCCTGCGTCAGCAACCGGGCGCGAACATGCGGTTGCTGCACCTAATTCGTGCGCCAGGTCTTCAATCAATCCCCAGTTTTCAGGGCCTTTCATACCACGACCACCAGATACCACCAGTTCCGCATCAGCTAATGATACCTCACCGGTTACTTTATTAACCGATTTTACTTTAATACCGAAGTCTTTATCGCCAAAAATAACATCCAGTTTTTCAATAGCTGCCTTACCGCTGCCAGGCGCTACTGGAAATGAATTAGCCATTAAAGTAATCACTTTAACATCGCTGGTAATATTTACAAATGCAAAGGCTTTACCTGAGAATACAGCCTTTTTTATCACAAAGCCTTTTTCCAGGTCAGGATACGATAACGCACCTGCTACCAAGCCCGCTTTTAGTTTTACCGCAACGCGCGGCGCTACCGCCCTGCCATTAATATCATGTAAAGCAATGATAATCTTGCTGTTTTCTTTCTGCGCAGCACTAACTAAAGCTGTTGCGTAGGCACGGGCATGTAATTCATTCAGGCGCTCATCAGCAACGTGCAGTACTTTTTGTATTCCATAGGCGCCTAAATTCTCTAATTCGCTATCAGCAATTGCACCTAAAACCAATGCGGTAGCAGTTGTATTTGCTTTTTTGGCTATCTCGGCAGCGTATTGTACAGCCTCGAAGCTTTTCTTTTTTATGTTTCCATCGGTGTGTTCCACCAATACTAATACAGACATCTCTTTCGGATTTTAATTAAATAACTTTTGCTTCGGAATGCAACAACTCAACCAGCTCGTCCATATTATCCGGACTAACCATCTTCACTCCTGCTTTAGCAGGCGGCATTTCGTATGATAAAATTGCAGTTACTGCTGCACTTGCAGCCGGTGTAACTACGTTTAAGGGCTTAGTACGTGCAGCCATAATGCCACGCATGTTTGGTATGCGTGCTTCGGCAACACCTTTCTGGCAAGAGATCACGACCGGGAAATTAACGATGTCAGTTTCTTCACCTCCTTCAATTTCACGGGTTACGATTGCTGTAGTTTCTTCAGCTTCAATTTTTGTCGCAAAGCCAATATAATCAGCATCTAATAGTTCAGCTATCATTACGCCTGTTGAACCATTGTTGTAATCAATAGATTCCTTTCCGCATAAAATAAGATCGTAACCTACAATTTTAGCGTATTCTGCTATGTAATTAGCTGTTTGGGATGCATCATTGCTGTCGGCATCAATCCTTACTGCCATATCGCCACCTAATGCCAATGCTTTACGAATTACCGGCTCCGTATCGGCTTTGCCAACAGTTATTAAATGAACATCGGTAGCAATGCCACTTTCCTTTAGTTCAAGGGCACGCACAAGCGCATACCACTCATCGTAAGGATTAATGATGTAAGTTGTACCCTGCGAGTTTACAGCGGTATCGTTGTCTTTCAGCATAATTTTGGTGCTGGTATCCGGCACCTGGCTTATGCAAACTAAAATTTTCATGTGTTAGATTTATATTTACCCCTCTAGATCTCCCCGAAGGAGAGACTTTATAAACCTCTCCTTTGGAAAGGGAAGGGTGAGGTTAAAAACAATATTTATTTTCTTCAATTAACTTAGCTGCAATGTTTCTACGTGCTTGTGTGGTGTTAAAATCTTCGGTTTTGGTGAAACGTTTCAAACCCATCAGCATCATGCGGCGCTCATCACCATCAGCAAACGAATTTATGGCTTCCTTTCCTGCTTTAAAAATCTTCTCTGCTGCATCGTTAATATAAACCCGCATAATATCTAATTGTTCTTTACAAGCCTCTTCGCCACGGATGCCGACTAATTTTTCAACGCGTAATTGGGTTGATTCAGCTACATAAAGTTCGATCAGCATATCGGCTAAGTTCATCAATACTTCCTGCTCTTTACCTAATTGCTGCATTAATTTTTGCACGGCAGATCCGGCAACCATTAACACCGCTTTTTTAAAGCCAACAATATATTTTTTCTCTTTGGAGAATAGTGTTTCTTCGTCAGAGCCGCCAAAATCAGGGATGCTCATTAATTCGCCGGCTACTTTTTGTGCGGGGCCCATTAGGTCAAGCTCGCCTTTCATAGCTCGTTTAAGCATCATATCAACGGTAAGCATACGGTTGATCTCGTTAGTACCCTCGAAGATCCTGTTGATACGTGAATCCCTGTACGCTCTGTCCATCGGGGCTTCAGCGCTGTAACCCATCCCTCCATATATTTGCACACCTTCATCCACTACATAATCCAACGTTTCTGACGCATTTACTTTTATTATTGCAGCTTCGATGGCATATTGCTCAGTACCTTTCAGCTTTGCTTTAATTGGATCCATACCGCCTTCAATCAATTGCTCGGTAGCTTGCTCCATATTTTCGCTTGCACGGTAAGCGGCAGATTCTGATGCATAGGTTTTTATCGCTTGTTCGGCTAGTTTGTAGCGGATAGCACCATATTTGGAGATTGGCCTGCCAAATTGTTCACGCTCATTTGCATAATTTACAGCTGTGCTAATTACCTCTTTGCTTGCACCAATGGTACCGCCACCCAACTTGATACGACCAAGGTTTAATATATTAACCGCGATCTTAAAACCGTTCTGACGTTCAGATAACAGGTTTTCAACAGGCACTTTGCAATCATTGAAAAACACCTGGCGGGTAGAACTACCTTTTATACCCATTTTATGCTCTTCAGCATTTAAGGTGATCCCTTCAAAGCCTTTCTCAACGATAAAAGCGCTCAGATTTTCGTCATTATCGATCTTGGCAAAAACGGTGAATATATCTGCAAAACCAGCATTAGTGATCCACATTTTTTGTCCGTTGAGTATATAATGCTTACCATCTTCGCTTAACTTAGCACGTGATTTAGCTGAATTGGCGTCGGAGCCCGAACTTGGTTCGGTTAAGCAATATGCACCTTTCCACTCGCCACTGGCCAGTTTAGGAACGTATTTAGCTTTTTGCTCTTCGGTGCCGTAATATAATATGGGTAATGTACCGATGCCTGTATGTGCCGAAAAAGCTACAGAAAAAGAGTGACCTGCGCCTAGTTTTTCGGTAACCAACATTGATGTTTTAAAATCTTTGCCAAAGCCACCATATTCCTCAGGAATAGATATCCCTAATAAACCCAACGCGCCTGCTTCGTCCATTAAATGCGCCATAAGGCCTTCTTCCTGCTCATCAATACGTGAAAGGTTGGGGGTTACGTGCTGAACAAGAAAATTAGTACATGTTTCAGCGATCATCAATTGTTCTTCATTCCATTCTTCAGGAATAAAAACAGATTCTGCAGGGGTTTCCCTTATCAGGAACTCACCGCCTTTTATAGCTTTTACAGCTTCGGTATCATTCATAAAAAATTAATTTTAAGGATGTAATTGTATATTTAATTGACCGTGCGAAAAATATGGTAGTTTCCGCTACGATGTTAGTTTTATAATCAACGGTAAAATTATAAGGGTTGAAACGGCAATGAAAGGTTTACAATGCGGAGATATTCGTCAAAAAGTCGGAAAGAGTGATAAGTCAAAATTCAAAAGTAAAAAATCAAAGTTTCGTGAATTTATACTGACTTTTTTACTTTTAAATTTTGATTTAAATAGCTGTCGCGACCCGATAATCCGAAGGCGACATACTGGTATGATTTTTAAAATATTTGCCAAATGACGACTGATCGGGGAAATTGATCTCTTCGGCAACGCGTGCAATGCTGATGTCGTGATTCCTAAGTAATACTTTGGCTTCCAATATTACGGCGTCATCTATCCACTCTCCTGCTGTTCGGCCTGTAACTTCTTTTATGGTTTCGGTTAGATGTTTAGACGATACAAATAGCGCATCTGCATAATACTGCACATTCCGGTGTTCCTTGTAATGATGGAAAACTAATTCCTGAAATAATACATTTAATTCCTGTTTACGTGTTTGCTTACCTTTTACAATTACATGGTGACTATTATAAATAGACTCAACTTCGTAAAGGAGAGATGTTAATATGCTGCGCGATATCTCCATACGGTAAGGGTGATCTTCCCTGTCCAGCTTTTTTTTCATCAGCATATAAATATCCAACAGCATATTGATCTCATCGTGCGATGGGTAGATAACCGGCAACGACGCGCTTTTAAAATAACTAAATGACTCCAGGAAATGACTGTTGACATTATTCTCGGTAAGGAATGCTTTTGAAAACACGATAAACCTGCACAAAAAATCCTCACTACTATTGTATATCCTTAATATATGGAATGGAGTCGCCAGCAACATCGCATCAGCCTTGGCTTGATATATTTGCAGGTTCACCTCAACTTGTGCGGTGCCACGGGTACATATTCCTATAATATAGCCATCAGAACGGTATGGATATTCACTTAAACTAAGGAGCTGCTTTTCATCGGTGATGAAGAAATCCGGGCCGACCAATTTATCAGCATACAGGTCTGCAAATTTGGATAGGCTTAAGTGTGCTACCTTTTTATTCATATAGTGCAAGATATGGTTTAAAGCTGAATTTAATTAAACTGGATCAGATTTTACCATCGAAAATCATAGAACCTATTCTCCGACTTTTTGACTAATATCTCCGCATTATAACCCTTTTTTTAGTATAAAAGCAAACTAATTTTATTTCTCAAAGATAGCGAGTATGCGTACCTTGCAACCGCATCTTAAACCAATTATAACAATTATGAAGAAACTACTACTATTGGTGCTAGCACTAATGCCTGTTATTTCATTTGCACAGGGTTTCCAGGTAAACCTGGAAGGACAAAAGCAAATTGGCATGGGCCACACCGGCACCGGCTTACTACAAGATGGTGCATCCGTATTTTTTAACCCCGGCGCTGTTGCTATGCTACCTGATAACTACATTCAGGGTGGTATCAGTCCGTTATTTTTCAAATCGGATTTTAATCCACAAGGAACCAACATTCAGGATCACGTGGCTAATAAGGTTGCAACACCTTTTAACGCTTATGCCGTTTTAGGTCCTAAAAACTCCTGGTGGAAATTCGGCATGGCTGTTTACACGCCTTTTGGTGGGTTAACAGACTGGGGGAATCAATGGGAAGGAAAATATGTGTTGGAAAGCCTCAACCTAAAAGCCGTTTATTATCAACCAACATTAAGTATAAGGCTGGCTGATTTTATAAGCATAGGCGGGGGTTTTGTATATAACCGTGGTACGGTTGATCTAACCCAGGCGCTACCCTTAACCAATGCTGCAGGACAGGATGGCCAGGCAGAACTTAAAGGGTCAGGCAAAGGATATGGCTGGAACGCCGGTATTTATATTAAGACACAAGATAACATCACTATAGGTATTACACACCGTTCGCAGGTTAATACAACCATAAAAAACGGCAATGCAATCTTTACAGTTCCGGCATCATTGCAAGCACAATTTCCTCAGCCAAATACATTTACAGCAAGTATCCCGCTGCCTGCAACCAACACAATAGGTTTTGGATTTTATCCGACAGACAGGTGGACACTTGCACTGGATATAAATGAGATTAGCTGGGACACCTATAAAGTATTGGCATTTGATTATGGAACCACAACCCCGGCATTGCAAAACACTGTTGAGCAACGGGATTATAAAGACGCATATAGTTTTAGGGGTGGCGCACAGTACAAAACGCGTGGCAACGTTGCTATTCGGTTTGGTGGCGGCTATGCTACTACCGCTGTTGAGGACGGCTTTGTATCTCCTGAAGCGCCTGATGCCAACCGAGCTTTTGTTACCGGCGGTTTAGGCTATACATTCGCTAAACACTTAGATCTTGATGTGTCTTTCGAATATGAGCACGTTATGGCTCGCGATCAAACAAACATACAAACTCAGTTAGCAGGTACATTTGAAACAAATGTTTACATCCCTGGCATATCACTGGCATATCACTGGTAATTAAATTATACAGCATGAAGAACTTTAAATTATATATACTATCAGGCCTGTTATTTTTAGCAGCCTGCAAACCAGAAGTACATACTCCTAAACCATCCAGCGGTACGGCTAATTTTGGACGATATATTGCCATAGGCAACTCATTAACAGCCGGTTATTCAAATGGCGGATTATATTTAGCCGGTCAACAAAATTCATATCCCGCCATCATGGCGCAACAAATGCAGAGTGTTGGCGGTGGTGCATTTAATCAACCATTATTTACAACTGCACAAGCTAATGGTTCGGGTTATTTAAAATTAACCGGCTTTACTACAAGTGGTAGCCCTATTACTGCCAATGTAACTACTGATTTAGCTATAAGAGGTGAATACAATGTACCCGGTTTCGGTAATGTTATTTTATATACTAAATATACAGGCGATATTGAAAATTACGGTGTACCGGGCATTAAACTATTAGAAATTACTACACCACAATACGGAAATTACAACGGTTATTTTGAGCGTTTGCTTCCTGGCGATGGATCAACTTCAGTTTTAACTACTGATTACCTCGACTTTGTAACTGCCAAGCCATTCACATTCTTTTCAGACTGGCTGGGTAACAATGACGCCTTACTTTATGCAACATCTGGCGGTGCGGGTGATGTTTTAACGAATCAAACTACATTTGCTCAATTGTACGAGTTATCATTGCAAACACTCACAGCAAACGGCGCTAAAGGCGTAGTTGCGACAATACCAGATGTAACCGCAATACCTTATTTTAATACAATAACTGTCGCAGCAATTAATGCGGAGGTCAAACAATTAGCTCCTACGGCTCAAGGTATTTATATAAACGCTTTGGTATCCGGTACTACTTATGCACCTAGATTAGCTACCAGCAATGACCTGATCGTACTTACTTTCCCTACAAGTATGATCGGCACACTTGTAAGTACACCTTACGGAATGTTACCTTACGGTTTAACACAGTACTCACCTGTTGATAACCAATACGTGCTTGATGCTAATGAGGTTGCGTTAACACGCAATTACGTACAATCATATAATGCAACCATTACAAGCCAGGCTAATGCGCGCGGTTTAGCGGTATTTGATGCTTATACCTACCTAAATAACATTAAATTAAATGGTTTGGAAGTTGACGGTATAAGTTTAACGTCATCATACATCACAGGTGGCTTATTCTCCTTAGATGGTGTTCACCTTACCCCTCGTGGTTATGCTATTATTGCTAACCAGTTTATACTGGCAATCAACAATAAATACGGTTCAAATATCCCGCTTGCTAACGTAGCAAGTTATCCGGGCTTACAATTTCCATAATATTTGCTGAAAAGTTAGTGCATATAATGTATGCATTAACTTTTTTTAAAACAAAACAAATACCGATTTGGTTTTTGGTATAAAAATGCTTTACTTTTGTAACATCAAACATTTTAACCATGAGCCGTGAACTAACAGAATTTTCCACCCGGATTGACGAACAATTCGAGATCATTATTAAAAGCAGGATCAGCTTTTGGGAATATGTATTAGTAATGTTTAGAATTATTGAATAAACTACAGACTACTAATACTCTGTTTAGGAAACTTATTTTCAATCGCATATCTATTTTTTAAAAATTCAATCCTGCTAACAGCAGGATTTTTAATTTATAACCTGTCATCAATCCGCACTTAAACGTTTAAGTAGAAATATGAGGTGAATAACTTTCGTATTATCTAACATCGTTGTACAATTGCATGGCTTAAATTATAATTCCATTGAAAGTATTACACAGTGTACACCCGGATGATTTTAAAGACTATCAAACTGCTAAAATTCGCGAGCGCTTTTTGATAGAAAACCAAGTACAACCAGACCAGATCAATTGTATCTATACACACTATGACAGAATGATCGTTGGTTTTGCTAATCCTGTAACTGCTGAACTGGATCTACCCAATTATTCTAACCTTCGTGCCGGATACTTTTTGGAACGGCGGGAAATAGGTATTATCAACGTAGCGGGCGATGGGTTAGTAAATGTTGATGGTAAAATATATGAACTTAATAAACTTGATTGCCTTTACATTGGCAATGGCGCCAAAAATATAAAGTTTTCAAGCCAAAAATCGGACAACACGGCTGTTTTTTATATGCTCTCCGCCCCTGCTCATACAACTTATCCAACCACGTTGTTATCTAATGCAGACGCGGTTAAGGTTACATTAGGATCCCCGGCAACAGCAAATTTTCGAACTATCAATAAATATATTCACCTGGAGGGTATACAAAGCTGCCAGTTAGTAATGGGTTTAACCATTTTGCATGATGGAAGCGTTTGGAATACCATGCCGCCGCATGTACATGACAGGCGAATGGAGGCCTACTTTTATTTTGATGTACCGGATGGCCAAAAGATATTTCATTATATGGGCGAAGGTGAAGAAACCCGACATATCACCATGGATAATTATGATGCAGTTGTATCTCCTCCATGGAGCATACACGCAGGTAGTGGTACAGCAAGCTACAGCTTTATTTGGGGCATGGCTGGTGAGAATTTAGATTATACGGACATGGATCCTATAGCCATAACTAATATTAGGTAATATAAATTCATAAGAAATTGGAAGATCAGTTTTCATTAGCCGGAAAGGTAATTGTTGTAACCGGCGGTACAGGCATACTAGGAAATTCGTTTGTTAACGGCATTGTTGCTGCCGGCGGCGCGGTCGCTATTTTAGGAAGAAATAAAGCGGTCGCCGAAGAACGTACTGAAGCTATCAATAAAAATGGCGGTAAAGCAATCGCTTTAATAGCCGATGTATTAAATGAAAATGAGCTTGAACAAGCTAAAATTAAGTTGTTGGATACTTTCGGCAGACTTGACGGCTTGGTAAACGGTGCCGGTGGCAATATGCCCGAAGGTGTACTTCAAAATGAAGATGATATATTTAAAATGAATATTGCAGGTATGAAAAGCGTGATGGATGTTAATACCTGGGGCACGATAATCCCGACACAGGTTTTTGGCGAAGCCATTGCTCAAACAGGCAATGGAAGCATTGTAAATATCTCCTCAATGAATTCAAAACGGGCCATAACCAAGGTTTTGGGATATAATATGGGAAAGGCTGCTGTTGATTGTTATAATCAATGGTTCGCGGTTGAAATGGCTAACCGCTATGGTGATGCCATCCGCGTGAACGCGCTTGCACCAGGCTTTTTTTTGACTGAGCAAAATCGCAATTTGCTAACGAAACCAGATGGCGGCTATACGCCGCGCGGCGAGCTGGTGATCAACCAAACCCCATTTAAACGTTTTGGTAACCCCGACGAATTGATCGGCGCTTTAGTGTGGTTACTGAGCGATGCCTCGAAATTTGTTACCGGATCAATGATTTGTGTTGATGGAGGCTTCTCGATTTTTGGTGGTGTATAACTAACTCCGTTAAATATTGTAAGTCTCTATTTGATCAGCAATCAGGTTGAGCAATTTTTCTTTTTCAATGCCCGGATTCTTACAAATTTGCAAATGTTTGTGCGGCCCCGGTTCAAAGCTGGCAATGAATGTACCCTGCTTATAAATCTCGAATTTGCACTGCTCGCCTTCATGGTGCATGTAATCCCTCACCTCAAAATGGTGGTTCTCATTTTTATAGCTAACCGATATTTCAAATAGTTCCATAATCCAATTGGTATACTATTCAAACCAAACTATGGCCTTATTGTTGTATTTGTAATTAAAATACACAATTATGGACTATAGTTACATTTCAGGAACCTTTGACAGGTTCTACATCAGCCTAAAGGAAAACTTTGAAGTTGAATATTGGATGAACAAATTAGGTGTAAACCGGGAAGTTCTTCAGGAAGCAGTTGCTACCGTTGGAAATTCTGCAGACGCGGTTGAGAAATATTTAAAATAGTAAAATATGAGCCTGATTAAATACGTCAAAAAGCGGGATTTTACAAAAACTGCCGAACCCAAAGCCGGCCTGAGTAAAGATAAGGGTCATTTAATGTTTGTGATTCAAAAGCATGATGCATCGCACCTGCATTATGATTTCAGGCTGGAAATGGATGGCGTATTAAAAAGCTGGGCTGTACCCAAAGGCCCATCTACCGACCCAAAAACTAAACGTTTGGCTATGATGGTTGAAGATCATCCATTTGATTATCGTAATTTCGAAGGAATCATTCCGCAAGGTCAATATGGAGGCGGTACTGTAATAGTTTGGGACGAGGGTACCTATGAACCTATTGAAGAAATAAAAGGCAAGAAAGCCCAGGAAAAACATCTGTTAGCTCAATTAAAAGCAGGCTCATTAAAGATCAAGCTACACGGCGAAAAATTACAGGGCGAGTTTGCTTTAGTTAAAACCCATGGCATGGGCGAAAATGGCTGGCTGCTCATCAAGCACAACGATCAGTTTGCAAGTACCGATGATATAACAAAAGAAGATCAATCGGTATTATCGGGAAAAACTATCGAAACGATGGAAAAAAGCGGCGATAAAGTTTGGCAGCATGGCCACGAGGAAGATGTGAAAGGGCCTGCAACGAAAGGTAGTAAAAAAAAAGCCCAGGCAAAACCGGCTGAGGAAATGGTGGCTGAAAAGCTGGCCGAGGGACAGGTGGATACGGATATAGATGTTGCTGCTATTTTAAGATCAGCGCCTAAAGCAGCTATCCCAAAAAATATCCAGCCGATGAAGGCTACTTTGGTTGATGAAGCCTTTGATGACCCAAACTGGTTATACGAAGTAAAATGGGATGGATACCGTGCTGTTGCCACCATTAATAAGGGCGAGGTTGAACTCATTTCGCGTAATAATAAAACCTTTAACGATAAGTTTTACTCCATACACAGGCTGATGCAAAAATGGAGTATCAACGCTGTGCTTGATGGTGAGATACTGGTTTTGAATGACAAAGGGGTATCCGATTTTGGTGCCTTGCAAAACTGGCGCAGCGAAGCTGATGGAGAGCTGGTTTATTATGTATTCGATATTCTTTGGTATGATGGCAAAAATCTGATAGATCTTCCATTGATCCAGCGGCAAGCGATCCTGAAGGAAATATTACCAACCGATAACGACCACATCCGCCAAAGTAAGGTATTCAGCGCAAGTGGAGTTGACTTTTTTGATGCTGCACAGCGCATGGGACTCGAAGGTATCATCGCTAAAAAAGCAGATAGTACCTATACTGCTGACCTCCGTTCGCGTGAGTGGCTCAAAATAAAAGTACATCAGCGCCAGGAAGTCATCATCGCCGGCTTTACAAAAAACGATGGTACCAATAAACAATTCAGCGCCTTGGTTTTGGCTGTTTATGACAAAGGTGAATTAAGGTATGTGGGCAAAGTAGGAACCGGGTTTAATGATAAGGTTCAAAAAGAAATGATGGCACAGTTTAAATCGCTCATCACTGCAAAAAGCCCTTTTGATGTGGAGCCTGACGTTGACAAGCCGTCACGTTTCCGCCCTAAACGCATGGGTGCTAAACCAACCTGGTTAAAACCTGAATTAGTATGCGAGGTAGCTTATGCCGAAGTTACCAGTGATGGTGTATTTCGCCAGGCATCGTTTAAAGGAATGCGTATAGACAAAAAAGCGAAAGACATTGTGTTAGAAATACCTAAAGAGACCCATGAAACGGTTGAAAACCTTGATGAAAAACCGGCAGCAATGGAAACACATACACATGCGGTAACACCGTTAAAAGATAAAGAACGCAAAACCTTGTTAAACCCGACGGATGAAACCCAGGTACGCAAAATATGCGGGCACGATATAAAATTCACCCATTTAAGTAAGGTTTATTGGCCGGAGGATAATGTGACCAAGCGCGATATGTTTAACTACTATTACCAGGTTGCAGAATATATTTTACCTTATTTAAAGGATAGGCCAATGTCGCTTAACCGTTTTCCTAATGGCATACACGGTTCAAGCTTCTACCAAAAAGATATTAAGGGCAAAGCACCTGATTGGATCAATAAAACCTTTCCCTACACAACCAGCGATGGTGAACATAAAGAATATTTGGTAGGCTCTGATGAATCCTATTTGTTGTGGATGGCATCATTGGGCTGTATTGAAATGAACCCTTGGTTCAGCCGTTATAAAACACCCGATAACCCCGATTATTGTGTCATAGATCTCGACCCGGATAAAAATACTTTCGACCAGGTAGTGGAAGCTGCTTTAGAAGTTAAAAAGGTGCTGGATGCGGTTGGTGTCCCATCGTACCCAAAAACATCCGGCTCAACAGGAATGCATATTTATATCCCGCTGGACGCGAAGTACACTTATGACCAATCACAGATGTTTGCTAAAATAGTAGTGCAGTTGGTGCACAAACAAATACCGGACTATACCAGTTTGGAACGTATGGTTGCCAACAGAAAAGGCAAAATGTATTTGGATTTTTTGCAGAACCGCCCCGGCGCTACCATTGCAGGCCCTTACTCGCTTCGCCCAAAAGTTGGCGCTACAGTATCAATGCCATTAGCCTGGGATGAAGTAAAGCCCGGCTTAACCATGAAGGATTTTACCATATTCAATTCTATCGATAGGTTAAAGGAAACCGGAGATCTGTTTAAGGGAGTTTTAGGTAAAGGCATCGACCTTGAAAAAACAATTAAAAAAGCTCAAAGTATATTTGGTTAAAATTCACCACGTTCGGGATTTTTAATATCAGGCAAAAACATAAATATGCAATAAATGTTGGTAGAAGTTTACGCTGATACCCTATGTTTGAAATTTATACTAAATGAGCAGCTCCCTATCCTTAAACACTGACCAGATATTAGAAGTACTGTCACTTTCTAAAAACGCGACCGCAATTTATGTTGGTGAGGATATTGTAATTCAATCAGCTAATGAATCTATGATTTCACTCTGGGGGAAAGATAAAAATGTAATAGGAAAGCCGATTGAAGAAGCATTACCTGAACTTAAAGGACAGCCATTCAAAAAAATACTTCAGGATGTATTGAAAACAGGCATAACCAGTATTGGGGAAAGCATTCCTGCTACTTTAATGATCGATGGGACACTTCAAACCTCGTATTATGATTATGAATATTGTGCTATAAAAAATGAGGCGGGTCTAACCTACTGTATTTTACACACAGCAAGCGATGTTACAGAAAGGGAGCTTAATCGCATTGCATTACAAAAAGCCAAAGAAATAGAAACCGCGCAAACCAAAGCATTAATAGAAAGTGACAGAAATTTACGCAGTTTTATATTACAAGCGCCGGTAGCAATTGCACTTTTTAAAGGGCCGGATTACATTGTTGAGATTGCAAACAACAAGGCATTAGAGTTATGGGGGCGCGAACTTGATGAAGTAATAAATAAGCCGATATTAGAAACCATGCCCGAATTACGCTCACAGGGCGTTAAGGAATTATTAGATCACGTTTATCAAACCGGCGAAACGTTTTCGGCTACAGAACTACCTGTGAAGATTTTAAGAGATGGAAAACTAATAGACGCTTATATAAATTTTGTTTATGAGGCCCAGTATGATGCCGAAGGAAATATTAATGGACTAATAACCATTGGTACTGAGGTTACTGAACAAGTGCTTTCACGAAAAAAAATAGAAGATAGCAAAGCCTCGTTGTTAGCAAGTGAACAAAGGCTTTACCAGATCATTAGTCAGTTGCCTGCACCTATTGTTGTTTTAAGCGGACCTAACCAAGTGGTTGAAACCACCAATAATTCCTTACTTTCTTTCTGGAATAGAACCAAAGATGAGGTGTTGGGTAAACCAATGCTGGAGATATTTCCTGAATTGAGCAATCAGCCTTTCCCTGCACAATGGAAACATGTTTATGAAACCGGTGAAACAATTACTAACAGGGAGCGACCAGTTACGTTCAAAACAAAAGATGGTGGCGAACGGCTTTTTTATGTTGATTATTATTACCAGCCATTAACTGATATACATGGTAAACCGGTAAGTGTACTGGCAACTGTGATAGATGTAACCGACAAGGTAGAGTCGCGCAATTTACTGGAAGATAGTGCGGATGCATTACAAGCCATAAACGAAGAGTTAGCAGCATCTAATGAGGAGCTTGCCAATATTAACAAAGCGTTGGATAAAAGTCAAAGTGAACTGGAGCAAACACTTAACGAATTAAAAAAAGCGCAGGACGTATTGCTTTTAGCGATTGAAGCATCGGATATGTCAACCTGGACGGCTGACCTTAAAACTGACGAGTTAATTGTTGACGATAAAGCACGCGAAATACATGGCATCCCAAAAGGTGAAAAGGTAACGCTTGCAGAATCCTTATCACGAATTGATCCCGAATATAAAGATCGTATAACTACCGCTATTGGCAATGCGGTAGCTAATAACCAACCGTTTAAAGTAGAATACATATTTAACCCAATAGATGGCGGTAGCCAAAAATGGCTAAAATCTATGGGGAAGGCGTATTACGATGTTGAAGGCAACCCATTATATATTACGGGAACTATTCTTGATATCACCGAGCAGAAAAGTGATGAACAGCGCAAAAACGATTTCATTGGCATGGTTAGCCATGAGTTAAAAACGCCTCTCACGTCCTTAACAGCAATTGTTCAGGTTATGGATATGAAGTTAAAAAACAGTAATGATGTATTCATGTCCGGTGCTATGGGTAAAGCAAGTATCCAGGTAAAGAAAATGAGTAATATGATCAATGGCTTCCTCAATATTTCAAGATTGGAGTCGGGTAAAATACTCATCGAGAAACAGGTGTTTGAGATAGATGGCCTTATCAGGGAAGTAATCGATGAAATTCAGTTGACTGCATTTACGCATGATATAATCTTAAGTTCTTGTCCGCCGATTAAGGTAAATGCAGATCGTGATAAAATAGGTTCGGTTATATCTAACTTGCTTACCAATGCCATAAAATATTCTCCAAAGGCGCTGCAAATTATTGTTGATTGTAAGAAAATAGATGAAAATAACGTGCGGGTAAGCGTAAAAGATGAAGGCATGGGTATTAAACCTGAAGACATCGATAAATTATTTGACCGATATTATAGGGTTGAGAATAAACAAACCACAAACATTTCCGGCTTTGGTATTGGTTTATATCTGAGTGCAGAGATCATCCATCGCCACAATGGCAAAATCTGGGCTGAAAGCGAAGTAGGAAAAGGTTCAACTTTTTATTTTACGCTGCCATTATAGATGGATTCAAAAGCTAAATTTTATGGTGGAACCAGCGGATTGCAATTGCCGATCCCTAAACGGGATTTCCCACCTGCATTGGCCGATAAAAGCAGGATATATTATTGTTCAACCATCCTAAACAGTTTAGAGGTAAACAGCTCATTTTATAAGATTCCGTTGGCTTCTACAGTTACCAAATGGGCTAACGATGTTATAGGCGATTTCAGATTTACATTTAAGTTATGGCGCGATATAACTCATAACAAAAGCCTTGAGTTTAAGCACGAGGACGTTGAAAAATTTATGAATGTAATTCAAATTCCCAATAATCGCAAAGGATGTTTGCTTGTTCAGTTCCCACCCGGCCTCACTGTTAATTATAAACATCAACTCGAACTATTATTGAACACGATTAAATCATATGATAAAAATAGTTGGCCTACAGCTTTGGAGTTTCGACATAAGTCGTGGTACCAGGATGATATTTATGAACTAATTGAAAAGCACCGGGCAACTTTAGTAATTCATGATATGCCAGCCTCCGCGTCGCCGCTTGATTCTATTAATGATAGATTAGTTTATTTACGTTTCCACGGTCCCGATGGAAAATACAAAGGTTCTTATTCGGATGAGTTTTTAGCTGAATATGCCACATACATCAATGATTGGCTTGCTGATGGTAAAAGTGTTTATACCTATTTCAATAATACAATGGGTAAAGCGCTCCAAAACCTGATGACGTTAAAGTCATTAATCGATAATCCATAAAAACGTAAAAGCCAGCAGAGCATATCTACCGGCTTTTACGTTTAAAGACAATTGCGTTTTATCGCTTCCCCAAATTACTTACCGCTTGAGTGGCCACCCGAGTGGGAGGCTTTACCACCTTTGCTGGCTATATTGCGCTGTTTATTCACATCCATGTTTGCAAAATTGCTTGAATTGTTGCCACTGTTAGATTTGCTTGTGTTACCATGGTTTGACTTGCTGTCGTTTACTGAATGGTTTTTTTGAGTAGTTGCCATTTTCGTAAATTTATGGTTTAATAATCTGTTAACTATTCTTTTCTTGTAATATTCGTACCGAATATTTATCATATCATTAACAATCCTGACTTACAGAAACTTACAAAATTTAAATAATAATTAAATAAAGGGGCAAAATTTTCGCTTATGTAAATTCCGTCCCTAAACATGAACAACATTGTACACTATAGTAAACCTGTGTTTAAACGTGGATTACATTCAAAAACTTTCAACTATTAAGTAATAATCTCTAATATGTCTTAACCTTAATTATTATTTATCCGTATAAGCAATAAATACATTATAACATGACCTCATTAAATAACTTATTTACTGCAATACTTAAAGCTGTGTGTGCTCCTGCTAATAATGGTGGCTTATTTAAAAAAGTTAAAAAAGCACCATTTAACCCCAAAATTACTTTAGGATTTAATTTTTAAAACTTAAAAATTTCCAACTCCTATTTGTTGAATTACGGATATTTTCTAACCCCGTTTTAATCTCGGGCTCAAAATTTGTAACTTTGTGCCATGTTTAGGGTTAGCGAGTTGTATACATATCCTATAAAATCATTAGGCGGGGTTTCTCTTAAAACCGCTGAAGTAACTGAAAAAGGAATAAAATATGACCGGCGATGGATGCTGGTTGACGAGCAGTTTCGTTTTCTATCTCAACGGGAAGTTCCAAAAATGGCTCAACTTAAAGTCGAGATCGTTGCGAACGGCTTATTTATAACTGATACCATAACGTCAAAAAACCTGCTCGTACCCTTTCAGCCGTTAACCAGTGTAGAATGTACCGTTACCATATGGGGAGAACCTTGTACAGCAGTTTATGTTGGTACTAAAGCTAACAAATGGTTTAGCGAGGCTCTCGGTATAAAATGCCGCCTGGTATATATGCCTGATTCTACAAAGCGTAAAGTTGATGAAAATCACGCGCCTCCCGGCTTTGTCAATTCCTTTGCTGATGGTTATCCGTTTTTAATCGTAGGCCAGGCATCATTGGATGACCTCAATTCTCGATTATCCGAAAAGTTACCTATGAACAGGTTTCGCCCAAACATCGTATTTACCGGTGGAGAACCCTTCGAAGAAGATAAGATTGACAATTTAATTATTGATCATATCAATTTTTATGGCGTAAAACTTTGTGCAAGATGTGTTATAACTACCATCGACCAGGAAAATATCAGAAAGTATAAAGAACCACTAAAAACACTCTCCAAATACCGCCGCAAGGGGAATGATGTTTTTTTCGGACAAAATCTTATTCACAAAGGTTCAGGCACAATCTCAGTTGGTGATGAACTAAAGGTTTTGAGTTATCATAACGCTGAAGACTTCATTATTTAATATAGATTATTGTTAATCCATCTGAATGTCAAAAACAAATTATTTCCCCTAAAAACTACTATTTCTGTATACAATGTGTATATTTGACCTAATGATACGAGTTTTTATAACTGGCCTAAATAAAATGAATTATTGTATGTGCAGTATCTGTATCTGATCTATAGAGGAAAAATTAGCTTATTCATAAACGTAAATGCCTCTTTAGTTAAAGCCAAAGAGGCGTTTTTATAATATATAAATTTACAACATGCAAAGTTTCAGAACGGAACTGGAAAACCCGGTAGTTGAACAGGATATAATCGATCTTGAAAAAAAGATAAGGGCTTTCCGCGAGGGCAAGATACACGACGAAAAATTCCGGAGCCTTCGTTTGGCTCGCGGTGTTTATGGCCAGCGCCAGCCGGGTGTGCAG
The DNA here is from genome assembly GCF_965225845.1 of Mucilaginibacter sp. Lineage (GTDB taxonomy): Bacteria > Bacteroidota > Bacteroidia > Sphingobacteriales > Sphingobacteriaceae > Mucilaginibacter. The sequence goes on along the minus strand of NZ_CBDDBL010000002.1, from coordinate 1,532,326 downwards.
ATGGTGCGTATTAAACTGCCGTTCGGTAAAGTCACTTTCAAACAATTGTTAAGGATCGCCGATGTTTCTGACGAATACGCCAGCAGCAACCTGCACTTAACCACCCGCCAGGATATCCAGATCCACTACGTAAGCCTCGACAGAACCCCACAGCTTTGGGCAGAGTTAGAGCGTGACGATATTACCTTACGCGAAGCCTGCGGCAATACTGTCCGTAACGTAACTGCATCTGCAACCGCTGGTATCGACCCTTTAGAACCATTTGATGTTTCGCCATACGCCCACGCGGTATTTGAGTACTTTTTGCGCAACCCGATATGCCAGGAGATGGGCCGTAAGTTTAAGATCTCCTTCTCATCAAGTGATGAGGATACGGCTTTCTCTTATATCCATGACATCGGCGCTATTCCTAAAATCAATGAAAAAGGCGAGCGTGGCTTTAAAATACTATTAGGTGGCGGCCTTGGTGCCCAACCCCTGTTGGCAAGCTTGGTTGAAGAGTTTTTACTGGAAGATCAATTAATTCCTTATATCGAATCCATCATTCGGGTGTTCGATCGTTATGGCGAACGAAATAACCGTAACAAGGCCCGTTTAAAATTCCTGATCCAAAAGATCGGTTTGGATGAAGTTGTACGTTTGGCGAAAGTTGAACGGACAGCCAACAAAGTAAAGTCGTACGTTGTTAACCGTAACGCCGTAGAAACCCCTGCCCTTCCGCAAACAACAGCCTATCCCAAAGTTGAGATCACTAATCCGTTGCGATACGAGCAATGGTTAAATACAAACGTTTTCGAGCAAAAGCAAAAGGGATTTTATGGTGTATATGTGAAAGTGCCTGTTGGCGATATTAAATCGGACATTGCCCGTAAATTGGTTGAGATCTTAACCCCATTGGTTGCAGATGAGATCCGTATCACCCAAAACCAGGGATTGCTTTTAAAATATGTTCGTAAGGAAGCCTTGCCTGCTTTATATAATGGCTTAACCAGCATTGATCTTTCAGCGCCGGGATTTGATAGCCTGGCAGACGTTACAACCTGCCCCGGTACTGATACCTGTAACCTGGGAATATCTAACAGCATGACCTTATCTAAGGTTTTGGAGGATGTGATCTATAACGACTACGAAGATTTTATTTATTACCGCGAGATCAAAATTAAGATCAGCGGCTGCATGAACTCTTGCGGACAGCATGGTTTGGCCCATATTGGTTTTCACGGAAGCTCGCTAAAAGCTGGTACAAAGGTATTGCCATCAGTACAAGTATTGTTAGGCGGTGGTACTGTTGGCGACGGCGTTGGCCGTGCTGCTGATAAAATTGTAAAAGTACCTGCTAAACGTGCAACGCATGTTTTAAGAACTGTATTGAACGATTATAAGTCGAATTCTATAGCCGATGAAACTTTCCATAATTATTATGACAGGTTAGGTAAGGATTATTTCTACCAGCTATTAAAACCATTGGCTAACCTGGAAACACTTACCGAAGATGAATTTATAGACTGGGGTCATCAGGAAACATTTGTTACCGCGATTGGTGTAGGTGAATGCGCAAGTGTGATCATTGACCTGGTAGCTACCTTGCTATTTGAATCTGAAGAAAAAATGGGCTGGGCCAATGGCGCTTATGACAATGGCGCCTGGGCAGATGCGATCTATCACTCATACAATGTGATGATCAGTTCTGCCAAAGCTTTATTGTTAGATAAAGGCGTAAGCAGCAGTACTCAGGCAGGAATCATCCGCGAATTTGATACGCATTATGTATCTACCGGTGAATTTAAACTTGATGGTACGTTTAATGACCTGATCTTACAGATCAACAAAAACGAACCGTCGCATCAATTCGCGACAAAATATAAAGCTGAAGCTGAAGAATTTTTAAGTGCAAGCAAAGTAAAGAGAGAGGCGACGGCATAATGGACACTCATACACAGCAAAAAATTAAAGAACCACGCATAACCCTTGTTGGTGCAGGGCCCGGCGATGCCGACCTGATAACCATTAAAGGCATAAAAGCATTAAAAATAGCCGATGTTGTTTTGTATGATGCGCTGGTTAATGAAGAGTTATTGGAATTCGCCCCGGAAAATGCGATTAAGGTTTACGTAGGCAAACGCTCGGGCGACCATTCCTTTTCGCAGGATGCCATTAATAAGCTGATGATCGACTACGCTTTGAATTACGGCCATGTGGTACGTTTAAAAGGTGGTGATCCGTTTGTGTTCGGTCGTGGGTTTGAGGAACTGGATCACGCGGCATCTTTCAGTATTCCGGCAACGGTTATTCCTGGTATATCAAGCTCAATTGCCGTACCGGGTTTGCAACAGATCCCGGTTACGCACCGAGGTTTAAGTGAAAGTTTTTGGGTGATCACAGGCACTACTACCGATGGTAAAGTGTCTTCAGATGTTTACACCGCATCAAAAACCAATGCCACCATTGTAGTATTGATGGGGCTGAATAAGCTGACCCAGATCACCCAGATATTTAAAAATGAGGATAAAGGGCGGTTACCTGTGGCGGTTATCCAAAGCGGATCTACCGAAAACGAAAAAGTTGCCATTGGCGTAATTGATACCATTGTTGAAATTGTGGAAGAGCAAAAAATAGCAGCGCCGGCACTAATTGTAATTGGCGAGGTAGTTTCATTGCATCCGCTATTTCAACCTATCAGGGAATTTTATGACATTGTTGCCGAAGAATAATAATTTAACTGTTGTGCAGGATGATAAATCAGCGGGCAATCAATTATTCCCTGTTTTTATCAAACTGAACCAACTGCATACTGTGCTGATAGGCGCAGGTAATATCGGGCTGGAAAAATTGACCGCTATTGTAAACAACAGCCCGCTTTCCAGGGTAACGATCATTGCCCGTACATTTTTACCCGAAATACATGCGCTTGCTGCTGAATTTGATGGTGTAAACATCATTCAAAAAACATTTGAAGACACCGACCTTGATAGCGCCAACCTGGTAATTGCCGCTACTAACGATAATCCATTAAACGAATACATTGTAAAGGCCGCGCACGAGCGAAATTTATTGGTAAATATTGCTGACAAACCTGCGTTGTGTGATTTCTATTTAGGATCGATTGTGCAAAAAGGCGATCTGAAACTGGCAATATCAACCAACGGTAAATCGCCAACGGTAGCCAAAAGAATTAAGGAAGTATTGAACGAGAGCATCCCTGATGAAATTGATGCTACCCTGCAGCAAATTGCGGCACTTAGACAAACACTAAGCGGCGACTTTGCCTACAAGGTTAAAAAACTAAATGAAGTGACATCTGTACTGATCAACAAAAAAGAAGATGGCCCTAAAAATAAAGCCCTTATCTGGCTTATTTGGGGCGCAATCGTTTTAGCTATTGCAATTACCATTACTTCATTTTGGTTTAAAGATGATGCGTTTAAAGAATTTGTTTACACCATAAATCCTTTGTTTTATTACTTTTTAGGAGCCGGTTTTTTGTTTGCGCTGGTAGATGGTGCAATTGGTATGTCGTATGGAGTCACAAGCACTTCTTTCTCTCTCTCGATGGGCATCCCGCCCGCAATTGCCAGTTTAGGCGTGCATTTATCCGAGATTTTAAGTAACGGTATAGCCGGTTGGATGCACTATCGTATGGGCAACATTAACTGGAAGCTATTTAAAATGTTGCTAATTCCGGGTATTATTGGCGCAGTAACCGGCGCTTATATCCTATCCTCGTTAACTCATTATAGTCAATATACCAAACCATTTGTATCATTATATACATTAATTTTAGGGTTGGTTATTTTATCTAAAGCGTTCAATCTTAAACAGAAGCGTAAAACAGAAAAAATTAAACGTATCTCCTTATTGGGCTTAGGCGGTGGTTTTATTGATGCTGTAGGTGGCGGTGGCTGGGGCTCTATTGTACTTTCAACACTCATAGCCGGTGGCCGTAGTCCGCTTTTTTCTTTAGGTACGGTAAAACTATCACGATTTTTTATAGCCCTCACAAGCTCGGTTACGTTTATATACATGCTTCATGTTACCCGTTGGGAGCCTGTAGCCGGTTTAGTTATTGGTAGTGCTATTGCCTCTCCAATTGCTGCTAAAATATCAAACAAGATTTCAACTAAAGTTATCATGGTTTCAGTAGCGGTTATCGTAATCCTGATCAGCCTGAATAGCATTTGGGCATTTATAGCTAAAGTTATTTAATAATGAATCTTCCCATCCAAAATATAAAAGACAAGTTATCAGGGCTCGACCCGGTAAGCGCATTGAAATTATTAGCTAACCAGCATCCCGGCAAGATCATCTTTTCAACCAGCTTTGGCTGGGAAGACCAGGTGATAACACACATGATCTTTAAAAATAATCTGCCCATAAAGGTTTTCACCTTAGAGACTGGCCGTTTGTTCCCCGAAACCTATTACGTTTGGAACCGCACCATGGAAATGTATGAAAAACCGATCCATGCTTATTACCCCAATAATGAGCTATTGCAACAAATGGTTAATGCAAAAGGTCCAAGCAGCTTTTATGAATCGGTAGATAATCGCAAAGAATGCTGCGGAATCCGTAAGATCGAACCATTGAAACGTGCTTTGGACGGCAACGAGATCTGGATAACAGGCATTCGTGCCGAACAATCACAAAACAGGCATGATATGGAAGATGTGGAGTGGGATGACCAAAATAACCTGACCAAATTTCATCCTATATTTCACTGGAGTTTGGATGATGTTAAAGAATATATCAAACTGAATAACATCCCCTACAATACCTTGCATGACAGGGGTTTCCCAAGCATTGGCTGCCAGCCATGTACCCGTGCCATTCAGCCTGGCGAAGATTTTCGTGCCGGGCGCTGGTGGTGGGAAGACCAGGATAAAAAAGAATGTGGATTACACACAGCCTGATTTAACTATTGATTATTAACTGTCGGTTCGGTTAATAATCTTTTAATGAAATCAATTAATTACAATATTTTTTGCAAAATAACTTGTTAACATTAAATAAATACATACCTTTACACTACTAAATCAGTAGACAATATAGATTTTAGTAATTAGTCATGAAATATTTAAAACCGCACCATTTTTTACGTTTCTTTTTGCATCGCTTCCCCCTTATAGGCGATTGTATGTGTTGTTGATCTCATCAACAATAACCTCAATTAACAAATTCAATTTATCCATTTTATTAAAAATTATGAAACACAATTACTTTAAGTATTTGCTTGTATTTGCACTGCTATTCCCTGCTTTAATCTCTAAAGCACAACAAAATGATGATCTTTTAAACGTTCTTGTAAAAAAGAATGTAATAACCGAACAGGAAGCAGATTCCTTAAGATCCGACGAAGCTGTTAAAGCACAAAAGAAAAAAGATGCTGAAACAGCTAATCAACATAGCATCACAATTGGTACCCGCGCATTGCAATTAAGCGGATTGGTCCAAACTGAATATGAAGGTTTTCAGCAAAGCACTAAAACAAATACATTTTTATTACACCGTGCACGTTTGGATGTTAAAGGAAACATTTCTGATGACTGGAATTATGAAGTTTACACCGAGTTTGCAGGTGTAAACCCTAAGCTATTGGATGCTTACACTACTTATAAAATATTCGACTTTTTAAAGATCACCGCAGGGCAATTTAAGGTGCCATTTTCTTACGAGAGCTTAGTAAACGATTCGGAGCTTGAGTTTATTGATCGTTCACAGGTTGTAAATGCATTAGCAGGCCGCTCAACTGATGTTATCGGCAATCAAAATGGCCGTGATATTGGCGCTCAGTTAACAGGTAGCTTTGCTAAACTGGATAATCACTATTTATTTGATTACTATTTTGGCGTATTCAACGGTGCCGGTTATGACGTTACAACCGATAACAACAATCATAAAGACATTGCAGGTCGTTTGGTAATTCACCCGATAGCTAATTTAAGCATTGGCGCCGATTTTTACCACGGTATAGATCAATTCATAGTTGGTACAGCTAAAACCGCTACAAACAACTTGCGTAACCGCCAGGGAATAGACGGCAGGTATGTTTGGAATAAATTATCATTGACGGCTGAGTTTGATAAGGGCACCGATGCACACTTAAACAGGAACGGCTGGTTTGGCCAGGCTGCATACTTTGTATGGTCGAACAAATTACAGTTGGCAGCAAAGTATGATACCTATGATCCTACTCAAACCATCACCACTGATCGTACAACAGATTATACAGGCGGAATCAACTACTTCTTTAACAAATGGGCCAAGTTTACCGTTGATTATGTAGATGTGCGTGAACAAACCACTCAAATTAAAAACAACCTTTTTGAAGCTCAATTACAGCTAACTTTCTAAAAACAACCACCTATGAAAAAAATTATTTTTAAACATAAAACATCATTAGCAATACTTACAGTCGTAAGTATTGCTATCACGGCTTCTTCGTTTATCAACCCAAAACCAAAACCAACAGCACCGGTTGCCGACGATCTGCAAGGGACTATCAGCATATCCGGCGCTTTTGCCTTATATCCCATTACCGTAAAATGGGCAAGCGAATTTAAAAAGCTTCATCCCAAAGTAACCTTTAATATATCTGCCGGTGGTGCAGGCAAGGGTATTACCGATGCGCTTTCAGGTTTGGTTGACATTGGCTTGGCTTCGCGTGATATTGATCCCTCCGAAATAAAAAAAGGTGCATATACCGTTTATGTAACCAAGGATGCTGTTATACCAACCTTTAATTCAAATAACCCCGATGCTGCGCAGTTGCTGGCAAAAGGCGTAAGCCGTAATCAGTTTTTAAATGTATTTGTTACCGGCAGTATTACTAACTGGAAACAATTAGGCGGTAAGGTTTCAGTACCAATTCACGTATATAATCGTTCGGATGCTGCGGGCGCGGGCGAAACATGGGCCAAATACTTCGGCAAAAAACAGGAAGATTTATTAGGTGTTGGTGTATATGGCGATCCGGGATTGGCGCAAGCTGTAAAAAAAGATGTTACCGGAATCGGCTATAACAACCTGGCCTATGTTTATGATCTTAAAACCCGTAAGCAGGTTCCAGGTATCAGTGTTTTACCCGTAGACGTAAATGGAAATGGTAAAATTGATGCTGACGAAAACTTTTATGGAACGATCGACCAGTTAACAGAAGCTATCGCGACAGGTAAATATCCCTCTCCTCCTGCGCGTAACCTGGGCTTCCTTTTCAAAGGCAAACCTAAGAAAAAAGAGCTGATCGAATTCGTAAAATATGTACTTACCGATGGTCAGAAATTTGTTGACGAGAATGGCTACATCGCACTTTCAAAAGCTAAACTGCAGGAAGAACTGAAAAAAGTAAACTAAGATCTACAATTGGTTAATCGGGTTGATTGGTTTGGTGATGAGGTCGCCTTCTGGTCAACCCATTAGCTATTATAAAGAGCTAATGCAGAAATTACGTTTATTTACCGATAAATTAATGTCGAAACTGATGCTGGTATTTACCATCGCATCAGTTTCTTTAGTAGTGATCATCGGGATTGGTTTATATTACAAATCTATCCCCGTACTTCAAAACTCATCATGGAGCAAATTGCTCACCTCCAGCATCTGGAAACCGCTTAAAGGATTGTTCGGATTCTACCCTTTTATTATGGGCACCTTGTGGGTAACTGCGATAGCAATTATCATCGCGCTGCCGCTTTGCATACTTGCCTCGTTATACATCATTGAATATGCTCACGTGCGGGTAAGGCGCGTACTTATTCCGTTTGTTAACCTCCTCTCGGGCATCCCTCCTGTAATTTTTGGCGTTTGGGGTGTGTTGTTTATCATCCCATTGATACAGGATCATATCGCGCCGCACTTTGTCGAGTTTTCAACGGGCTACAGTGTATTGGCGGGTGGTATTGTTTTAGCGGTGATGATATTCCCACTGATGGTGAGTATTATTAACGAAGTACTCAGAACATTGCCCCAGGAACTGAAAGATGCGTCATTAGCTTTAGGTGCTACAAAATGGGAAACCATAAAAAAGGTGATCTTGCGCAAGGCATTACCCGGAATTATAGCGGCGACGGTATTAGCTATATCCCGTGCCTTTGGCGAAACTATCGCTGTGTTGATGGTTTGCGGGAACAATGCTGTCGTACCGCATTCTGTGTTTGATGCAGGCTATCCACTGCCCGCGTTGATCGCGAATAATTATGGCGACATGATGTCGATACCCTTGTATGATTCAGCACTTATGTTCGCGGCTTTGCTTTTATTCATCATCATTTTATTATTTAACATTATTTCAAGGGTAATACTATCCCGTTTAGAAAGGAAAATGGCAGCATGAGGCGACGTAATTTAGAGGAGCTATTTTTCAAATTCCTGATGGTATTGGCTACCATTATTGTATCGGGTAGCTTCTTCCTGATCGTGGGTACCATCTTTTATAAAGGTGCGCCGTATATGACCTGGGATATGCTGACCAAAACGCCGGGCGGTGGTTTTTATATCGGTAAAGAGGGCGGCATCCTGAATGCCATCGTTGGTTCAATGTATATTGCCGGCGGGGCTACAATTTTAGGGTTGATCATAAGCATACCCGTAGCCATTTATATCAATATGTATATGGATGGTAAAAGGTTTCTTTCAGCAACACTCCGAATGGTATTCGACGTACTATTTGGTATCCCATCCATTGTTTATGGCGCATTCGGATTTTTGATCATGGTGTACTTTGGCTTAAGGGCATCACTGTTAGGCGGCATCATAGCGGTAACCCTATTGGTGATACCGATACTGGTACGTACACTTGATGAAGTTATCCGCACTGTTCCGCTTGAATTGCGCGATGCGGCATTATCCCTCGGTTCAACACGATGGGAAACTGCTAAAGTGGTACTACGGGCAATTAAACCCGGTATCATTACAGCAATATTGCTTTCATTTGGTCGCGCTATTGGCGATGTTGCAGCCGTGTTGTTTACCGCAGGGTTTAGCGACAATATTCCCACATCGTTGCATGAGCCTGCCGCTACGCTGCCTTTAGCTATATTTTTCCAGTTGGGCAGCCCGGTAGAAGAGGTTCAGGGCCGGGGTTATGCTTCAGCGCTGATACTGACCATTGTTGTACTCATTATTACCATATTATCAGAGTTATTACTTAAAAAACTCTACAAAAAATAACAATTATGACTATAAATAAGCCGCATATCAGTGTACAGGACTTAAATGTACATATAGGCGATAATCATATTCTGAAAGACATAAACATTGATATCCCTGATAAAAGCGTTATTTCTATCATCGGCCCATCAGGATGTGGTAAAACAACGCTGTTAAAATCCTTTAACCGTTTGCTGGATAATACTCAGGATGTAAAGGTGAGTGGCAACGTTTGGATAGATGGCGAAAATATTTACGACCCTAAGGTTGAGATTACGCATATACGCAAAAAAATGGGACTGCTATCACAGCGGCCATATCCGCTGCCAATGTCTATTTACGATAATGTAGCCTACGGTCCGCGCATCCATGGTATCAAAAAGAAAAGCGAGCTGGATGCCATTGTTGAAGAACAGCTCAAGGCGACAGCTTTATGGAACGAAGTTAAAGACCGTTTAAGCTCCTCTGCTTCGCGATTATCTATCGGGCAACAACAACGCCTGTGCCTTGCCCGCGGCTTAGCTGTAGGGCCTGAGATTATCCTGGGTGATGAATCTACCTCCGCGCTTGATCCTATCTCTACCAGTATTATTGAAGACCTGTTCATCAAACTAAAAGAGAAATATACCATTGTACTGGTGACCCACATTCTTCGCCAGGCCGCAAGGGTATCTGACTATATCATATTTGTATATATGGGCCGCATTGTAGAATATGGACTAACCGACCAGATCTTAAGAGATCCGAAGGAAACTTTGACGCAGGAGTATGTTAAAGGATATATCGTATAATTGGAATTAAGTTTGCTTTTCTCCTTTTTAGCATTTTTTTGTCAACAAATAAGTTTGACTAACCTATTGGTGACGATACCAACATAGCGGGAAACAAGTTTGCGATCACGATTTTATATTTTTCGCCTTTTTTTGTATTGTCAACAACATAAACATGCAAAGTAATATATCAAATAATACAGTGGTAATAATGTATAAATCACATAAAAATAGATAATTTTGCTTTTTTCATTAATTTTATATAATTTATCATCATTTATAACCAAATAATCTATTTATTTAGTTATAAATCCATGTTAAATATAATATTTTAATTAAAAAATATAAAAAAATCAATATTAATTAACTTTTTTAGCTAATTTTGAGCTATTAATATATAAAAATGCCTCAAAATTACAACCGTATAATTATCAAGATCGGATCTAATGTCTTTACCAAATCCGATGGTCTGCCTGATATTGAACGGATTGCGGGCATTGTAAAACAGGTTGCTGCCATAAAAAAACAAGGCAAGGAGGTTATCCTGGTTTCATCTGGGGCGGTGGCTTCGGGCAGGAGTATGATCAATGTTTCTGAAAAATATGATGCCATTGCCATCCGCCAGTTACTGGCTTCAATCGGGCAGGTAAAACTCATCAACACTTATTCAAATCTTTTTGAGCAATACGGCATATTATGCTCGCAGGTATTAGTAACTAAAGAGGACTTTCGCGACAGGATGCACTACCTTAACATGAAAACCTGCCTGGAATTATTGCTTCAGCACGAAGTTATACCTGTTGTTAATGAGAATGACGTGGTTTCGGTTACCGAACTGATGTTTACAGACAATGATGAGCTTGCAGGTTTAATAGCATCTATGTTGAATGCGCAGGCACTCATCATCCTAACTAATGTGGATGGCATTTATAATGGCGACCCCAAATTAGCTACCTCAGAAGTGATCGATAAGATCAACGGAAAAACAATTGATTTTTCTTCATTTGTCACATCTGGCAAGTCGCAATTCGGTCGTGGTGGCATGATCACCAAATCAACTATGGCTCAAAAGGTGGCAGCATTAGGCATTTCTGTGCACATCGCTAACGGCACAAAGGAAAATGTGCTTACCGATTTGCTGCATAATGATGTTACGCACACGCATTTCCTTCCGAATAAAAATGCGTCAGGCAAAAAGAAATGGATAGCCCACTCCGAAAATTATGCAACGGGCATGGTTCAGTTAAATGATGGTGCTAAAACCGCGCTTACTTCTAAAAAAGCCACCAGTTTATTGCCTGTCGGCTTGATAAGCATCCTGTCCGACTTTAAAAAAGGTGATATAATTAAACTAGTTGACGTTGACGAAAAATTGATAGGCTTAGGTATTGCTGAATATAATGCGGACAAGGCACGTGAAAATATCGGCCAAAAGAAGCAAAAGCCGCTGGTACATTATGATTATCTTTATTTACCATGATCGAAACAGCAAATTATACCGCGTATTTTGACAAAGCACGTTTAGCCGGGCGAAAATTAAACCTCGCTCCTGCTGTGATCAATGCAATTTTGGAGGATGTAGCTTTAGCGGCTATAGCTAATACTGACAGGATCTTAGCAGAAAATCAAAAAGACCTGGACAGGATGAATCCATCTGACCCTAAATATGATCGTTTAAAGTTAACTGCTGAACGCATACAAGCCATTGCGAACGACATTATGGATGTTGCCAGACTGGATAGTCCGCTTGGCAAGGTACTTATGGAAGATACACGTCCAAATGGCTTGAATTTAAAAAAGGTAAGGGTACCATTAGGCGTTGTGGGCGTGATTTATGAGGCGAGGCCAAATGTTACCTTTGATGTATTTGCACTCTGCTTTAAAACTGGCAATGTAGCCATTTTAAAAGGCGGCAGTGATGCTGATTACAGCAACCGCGCGATTATATCTGTAATACACGAGGTGTTGTTAAAACATAATATTGATGTAAATGCAGCAACGCTGCTCCCGGCCGAACGTGAGGCTACAGAAGCCTTATTGAACGCCCGAGAATATGTAGATGTACTGATACCCCGCGGCAGCCAGGGTTTAATAAATTTTGTGCGAAATAATAGCAAAGTACCTGTTATAGAAACCGGTGCAGGAATTGTACATATCTTTTTTGATGAATTTGCTGATTTGGATAAGGGTATCGGGATTATCTTCAATTCAAAAACACGGCGCGTAAGCGTCTGTAATGCACTGGATTGTTTATTGATACACAAAAGTCGTTTAGGCGACCTCGAAAAAATAACTTCCCGTCTTTTAGATAAAGATGTTGAATTATTTGTGGATGAAGAATCTTTTAAGGTGATTGAGAATCACTACCCTGTCCATCTTTTACACAAAGCAGAACCGGAACATTTCGGCACCGAGTTTTTAGCTATGAAAATGGCGATAAAAACGGTTACTAATTTAGAGGAGGCATTAGATCATATCGCACAATATAGCTCTAAACACAGTGAAGCTATCATTTCAGAAAATGCGAATAATATAGAAAGATTTTTAAATGAGGTAGATGCCGCGGCGGTTTACGCCAATGCCTCGACAGCATTTACTGATGGTGCCCAATTTGGCTTAGGAGCTGAAATAGGTATCAGCACGCAAAAACTTCATGCCCGTGGCCCCATGGGTTTAGAAGAACTAACCAGTTATAAATGGATCGTGAATGGCAATGGGCAAACGCGCGATCATTAACCCCGAAAAATAGAAAAGGTGCTTACTCGCGTAAGCACCTTCAAAGGGGTTGTTTTGCCAGGACTATACCAGATAATCAAGCGCAGCAACAAAACAAATTAATGCAAGAATAACACCTTGAATTTTTTGTTCAATTGGCAGTTTAGCAATAGCTTTCATTCATTAATAAATTAGGGTATAGCAAATATATAATGTAATAAGTATGTTACAATAGCTGCCTTAACTTTTGCTAAAATTTTAATAAAAAGGCGTTTACAATTATTAACATTTAACGTAATTGTTATTTTGATATAAAAAAAGCAAGAAAAAAGGTCGTTTTTCAACACAAATAAATTGTATAAATGTAATTGATACAGTTTATAATAATTTACAGGAGCAGTTTTTATATTGAATAACAAGATTCGAATTTATTATCTGTTTCAATTTGTCTCAATATTGGAACAGATTGAAATTATTCTGAGCATTTATTTGGATTTAGCGCGAATGAAATAACAAATATTTAGTGTTTTTCAAGTTTTTTTCGAGTAAAAACAAGTCAATAACGGGATTTTTTAGCTCGTTTTTAGCGTTTTTCAGGCTGACTTGAGCTTAGGAATCAATTTAAAAATGCCATTTTTAGTATCATTTAGGGCATTTTTCGGTTAAAAAGTGTACCAAATGTATCAATTGTTTTCACCAGTTTCATGGTACAGAATTTTAGTCATTAATTCTTACCCTACCCTGACCTTACTATATATCACCATCAAACACAAAAACGTATCTTTGCACACAATATGAGTAAGCATGGCAGGATATTAGTGGCAATGAGCGGCGGAGTTGATAGTTCGGTAGCGGCAGTAATGCTGCATGAGCAGGGCTATGAAGTGATCGGCCTTACCATGAAAACCTGGGATTATGCCTCATCAGGCGGAAGCTCAAAAGAAACTGGCTGTTGCAGCCTGGATAGTATTAACGATGCCCGTGCCTTAGCAGTTGCTTATGGTTTCCCGCATTATATATTGGATATCAGGAGTGAATTCGGTGATTTTGTAATTGATAACTTTGTTGATGAATACCTGGCAGGCCGCACCCCTAACCCATGTGTACTGTGCAACACCCACATTAAATGGGAGGCCTTACTTAAGCGCGCGGATAAACTGGATTGTGAATTCATCGCTACAGGGCATTATGCCAACATTCGTCAGCAAGATAGCGGACGTTATGTTATCTCAAAAGGCAAAGACGAGAATAAAGACCAGTCTTACGTACTTTGGGGAGTATCACAAAAAAACCTTGCCCGTACCAAATTTCCTTTGGGTAGTTTCTCAAAGCCGGAGATTAGGCAGATGGCTATGGACATGGGCCAGATTGAACTTGCCGGAAAGAGCGAAAGCTATGAGATTTGCTTTGTGCCAGATAACGATTACAGATCGTTTCTGCGCCATAAGGTTGAAGATCTGGAAGAACGTGTCGCCGGTGGTAATTTTGTTTTAAATGATGGCACCATTGTAGGTAAACATCAGGGATATCCATTCTATACTATTGGGCAGCGTAAAGGTTTAGGCATAGCACTTGGCCAACCAATGTTTGTTACCAATATTGATGCGGCTACTAATACTGTTGTATTGGGTACTGCGGATCAACTGGAGAAAAAGCAGGCTTGGGTTAAAAACCTGAATTTAATCAAGTACGAAAGCATAACCGAACCTTTAGAGGCGGTTACCAAAATACGTTACAAAGATGCTGGTATGCAAAGCACCATTTTACAAATGGGCGAACACATCAAGGTTGACTTCATGCACAATGTATCCGGTATTGCGCCGGGGCAATCAGCCGTATTTTATGAGGGGAATGATTTGCTTGGCGGCGGATTTTTAATGTAGACTGATTTAAAATATATCGGCGTTACCGTTATCGGTTTAATATCATTCCAACACATCTTTCCTAAAAACAAATTTGCGTTTCGCTTTCTTTATGTTTTATTTGCAGAAAAAACCGTTTAAATGGCTAAAAATCTATTGATAGTTGAATCACCGGCGAAAGCCAAAACCATAGAAGGTTACTTAGGTAAGGACTTCACCGTGAAGTCGAGTTATGGTCACATTCGTGATTTGATTAAGTCGGAAGATGCCATTGATATAGCCCATAATTTTGAACAGAAATATGAGGTTCCAGCCGATAAAAAGCAGGTAGTAAGCGATTTAAAGAAATTAGCTAAAGAAGCAGACATGGTATGGCTCGCATCGGACGAGGACCGTGAGGGTGAAGCCATCTCCTGGCATTTGTTTGAAACTTTAGGTTTAAAGGACGCTACTACCAAGCGCATAGTTTTTCATGAGATCACCAAGCCTGCTATTATGAAGGCAATTGACAATCCACGAAAGATAAATTACAACTTAGTTAATGCCCAACAGGCTCGTCGTGTTTTGGACAGATTGGTTGGTTTTGAACTATCCCCTGTTCTCTGGAAAAAAGTAAAACCATCGCTTTCTGCAGGCCGTGTACAATCAGTCGCGGTAAGGCTGATCGTTGACCGTGAACGCGAAGTAAATAAATTTACTGCCGAAGCTGCATTTAGAATTGTAGCTATATTTGGTAAAGGCAAAGAAGCCTTTAAAGCTGAATTATCTGAACGCTGGGCTAAACAAGAAGATGCCGAGAAATTTTTACAGGATTGTATCAATGCAGATTTCGACATAAGATCATTAGAGACCCGTCCTGCGAAACGTTCACCTGCTGCGCCATTCACGACGTCAACATTACAGCAGGAAGCAAGCCGAAAATTAGGATTTTCGGTTTCGCGTACCATGACGGTAGCGCAAAAACTATACGAATCCGGGCATATCACTTATATGCGTACCGATTCGGTTAACTTATCTGATACTGCTTTAAATGCTGCTCAAAGCGAGATTATTTCTGCCTATGGTGATAAATATCATCAGCATAGAATTTATAAAACAAAAAGCGCCGGTGCTCAGGAAGCGCATGAGGCCATTCGCCCCACGTATTTTAATCACCACACTATTGATGGGGATGCATCAGAAAAACGCCTTTATGAGCTAATCTGGAAACGTGCTATCGCTTCTCAAATGAGCGAAGCACAGTTTGAGAAAACCACTGCAAAAATCAGTATATCGACACGTAAAGAAGAGTTAGTTGCTAACGGTGAAGTAATGAAATTCGATGGCTTCCTGAAAGTATACCTGGAGTCTAACGATGAGGAGGAGGAAACCGAAGCTTCAGCAGATAGTGATAATGCAATACTTCCACCATTAACAAAAGGACAACGTTTAGCCTTGCAGGAAATGTCGGCTACGGAACGTTATTCACGCCCACCTGCTCGTTACACAGAAGCAAGCCTTGTTAAAAAGTTGGAAGAATTAGGTATAGGCCGACCATCTACCTACGCTCCTACCATATCAACCATACAAAATCGTGGTTACGTAGTTAAGGAGGAACGCGAAGGTAAACAACGTGCCTATCGTGTATTAACGCTGAAAGGTGGTAATATCATCAAGGAACAAAAAACAGAAAATACCGGGGCTGAAAAGAATAAGTTATTTCCCACAGATATAGGTGCTGTTGTAAATGATTTTTTAGTAAGTCATTTTGAAGGTATTGTTGATTTCAATTTTACCGCCAGTGTTGAAAAGCAGTTTGACGATATTGCACAGGGACTGACCGAGTGGACTAAAATGATCCGCAAATTCTACGATCCGTTTCATGAGAATGTAGAAAGCACTATAAAAACAGCCGATAAAGCAACCGGCGAACGCGATTTAGGTGTTCACCCGGTAACAGGCAAAAAAGTTTCTGTACGTATAGGCCGTTACGGTCCGTTTGTGCAGGTAGGCGATAACGCTACCGAAGAAGAGCCGGAAAAGCCTTTGTATGCGAGTTTAAGAAACGGACAAAGCATTGAGACTATTAGTATAGAAGATGCCTTAGAATTGTTTAAACTGCCTAAAAAGGCTGGCATGTTTGAGGATAAGGACATGACTGTAGCAATAGGCAAATTCGGTCCTTACATCAGGCATAACAGTGCATTTTATTCCTTGCCAAAAGGTATTGATCCGCTTGATGTTACCGAGGAACAAGCGATCGAGATCATTTTAGAAAAACGCAAAAAAGATGCTGAAAAGCTGATCAAAACTTTTGATGAAGATCCAACCGTTAAAATATTAAACGGTCGGTGGGGCCCGTACATTGAGTTTGGCAAGCAAAACGTTAAGATACCAAAAGGTAAAGAACCGCTTGAGCTAACATTTGAAGAATGCAAAGCCTTAGCTGTAGCAGAAGAAAAAGCACCTAAAAAAGGCGGCAAGAAGTTTGCCAAGAAGAAATAGTGAGTAGTTGCATTAGGTTGATTGAGTTAACTGGCTTATAACCATTCACTTAATCAACAAAAAAATCAATCAACTAATAATGATTAAAGACCTTCCTGAAAATATTGTTGAGGATATAGCGATAGCAGTAGCGCTTGAAAAAGAAAGCGTTGAAACAAAGCTATGGTATGTTTATCTCATCAACCTTAAGAAAGATGCGATTGAGAATGTGTTGATAACCTCGAAAGGTTATGGTGAAAAAGACGGCGAACAAGTAAAAACATCAGTATTACGCCACATGTTCCCAATTGTACCAAGTAACTCATCAGTATTGATTGAACCTATTGACGAACAAACTTTTGGCTTAAATAATGAATACTGGTTGAGTTATTACATCGGTAATCAAATTTTCGACAAAAAATTCATTTTCCTTCCGGAAAGCATTGTCGAAATGAATTTTATAAAATTGCCTGTGGTAAATAAAGTAGGTGTGATGATCCGTTAAAATCCTATTTCATATATTTAGGTTTTAATTATAACCCATGCTTGAACAATACGACCTGCATAACCTGATGGTACTTGATATTGAAACTGTGCCGCAATATAGTAGTCACGACCAGGTGCCTGAGCATTTTCAAAAACTTTGGGATCATAAAACAGTATCGCAACGTAAAGAAGAAACAGCAGAAAACTTTTACGAGCGCGCCGGCATCTGGGCTGAATTTGGCAAGATCATTTGTATATCAGTAGGCATCTTCACTAACGGCAAACGCACCGGGTTAAGAGTAAAATCTTTTGCTTCAGATGATGAAAAGCTGCTGCTTGAGAGCTTCTCGGCCATGCTGGCATCCCAATCCCCCAATTTAATTTTATGTGCCCATAACGGCAAGGAGTTTGATTTTCCATACATTTGTCGCCGCATGCTGATCAATGGTTTGCGCATGCCGGTTCAATTGGAGATTTCGGGCAAAAAGCCCTGGGAGATCAATCATCTCGATACCATGGAGCTATGGAAATTTGGTGATTATAAAAATTACACCTCATTAAACTTGCTCACTGCTATATTCAACATCCCGACCCCAAAGGACGACATTGATGGCAGTCAGGTTGGCCACGTTTACTGGAATGAAAATGACCTGCCCCGTATATGCACTTATTGCCAGAAAGATGTTGTCGCGACAGCACAGCTCCTGAGGCGCTACCGCGGCGAAGATTTGATTACTGATGACTGTATAACCATTGTTAGCTAAATGATATTACAGGTAAACCATTTGGATGTTCAGTTTAAAACAGAAAATGGTTTGTTTCATGCGGTTAAAAAACTATCCTTCAATCTTAATAAAGGCGAAATAATCGGAATAGTCGGTGAATCAGGTTCAGGTAAATCTGTTGCTTCGCTGGCATTGATGCGCATATTAAATTCGGAGCAAACTCAAATTACAGGCAAAGTTTTATTAAATAATGCCGATCTTTTCAGCTTGCCTGAAAACGAAATGCGTAGCATTCGTGGTAATAAAATGGCGATGATCTTCCAGGAACCAATGACATCGCTTAATCCTTTATTAACCTGTGGCTATCAGGTTACTGAGGCTATTCAACTACATCTTAACTTAAATAAAAAACAAGCTGAGAGGCATACCATAGAATTATTTAAAGAAGTACAGTTACCCCGGCCTGATGCCATATATGATAGCTACCCGCACCAACTTTCAGGCGGACAAAAGCAAAGGGTAATGATAGCAATGGCGCTATCCTGCAAGCCGAAAATATTGATAGCTGATGAGCCAACTACAGCACTTGATGTAACGGTTCAAAAGAGTATTATTGAGCTGCTGCATCGACTTAAAAAAGACAGGGATATGAGTTTGATATTTATATCACACGACCTGGGTGTAATCCGTGAAATTGCCGACCGGGTACTGGTGATGTATAAGGGTGAGATAGTTGAAGAAGGTTTAGTAAATAATTTGTTTAATAATCCGCAACATGCTTACACCAAAGGTTTGTTAGCCTGCCGTCCCTCGCCTGCTTTCCGTCTAAAACAGTTGCCTGTAGTTGCCGATTTTATTGATAGGGATGGACACAATACAGGGACTAATATTGACACAGTTAGGGGAAAGTACTTATATTCAAAATCTGAAATTGACAAGCGTAAACAACAATTATATAACCAAGAACCAATTTTAAAAGTTAATAACCTGATAAAGGAATATACCGCTTCTTCCGGGTTATTCAATAGGTCAAAAAATACAGTTAAAGCAGTTGATGGTGTGAGCTTTGATCTGTATCCCGGTGAAACTTTAGGCTTGGTTGGTGAATCAGGTTGTGGAAAAACAACGCTTGGACGCAGTATTTTAAGGTTGATTGAACCAACTAGCGGCAGCATAAACTTTGAGGGCATCAATACGCTTGGGTTGGATAAATCTGCAATTCGTGCATTGAGGCGTGATATGCAAATCATATTCCAAGACCCTTATTCATCATTAAATCCGCGTATGACCATTGGCGATGCCATTATGGAACCGTTGCAGGTACATCAATTTTATAATAATGACAAACAGCGTAAACAAAAAGTGCTGGAATTGTTAGAGCGGGTAAATTTTCAACAGGCGCATTTTAACCGTTATCCTCATGAATTCTCCGGCGGACAAAGGCAACGTATAGTAATTGCACGCGCTTTAGCCTTACAGCCAAAATTTATTATTTGCGATGAATCAGTATCGGCGCTGGATGTATCGGTGCAGGCACAAGTACTTAATTTACTGCGCGAACTGCAGTATGAATTTAACCTAACTTATATATTCATTTCGCAT
This sequence comes from Mucilaginibacter sp., assembly GCF_965225845.1. Classification (GTDB taxonomy): domain Bacteria; phylum Bacteroidota; class Bacteroidia; order Sphingobacteriales; family Sphingobacteriaceae; genus Mucilaginibacter. The sequence goes on along the minus strand of NZ_CBDDBL010000002.1, from coordinate 1,512,562 downwards.
GACTTGGCTGTTATTAAACACATTTCAGACCGGATGATGGTGATGAATAAAGGAATGATCATTGAGGCAGGATATCCTGAGGATATTTTCGATCATCCTAAAGAAGAATATACTAAAAAATTACTCGCTGCCATGCCTTTATTTTAACAGGACGATGATTAATTTTGCACAATGCAATCAACAGATATAGTATTAAAAAGAACCAGCAATAGCGATCCGGATTTTAAGTACCTGATCTGTCATCTAGACCAATACCTGGCTGTTATAAATGGCGAGCAAAATGCTTTTTACGCGCCTAATAACGTGCTGGATCCTTTAGATACGGCTGTAATTGCTTATTTTGATGAAAAACCTGTAGGGTGCGGATGCTTTAAGAAGTTTAACAACTCATCAATTGAAATAAAGCGAATGTTTGTTGACCCTGCCATGCGTGGAAAAGGAATAGCGTCGAAAATATTAAATGAGCTTGAAAATTGGGCTAAAGAAAAAGGCTATTCGCAAACCGTACTTGAAACGGGTGTTAAGCTTGACGATGCAAATGCCTTATACCGTAAACAAGGTTATAAAATTATACCTAATTATGGTAAGTATGCAGGAGTTGAAACCAGTGTATGTATGACGAAATCCTTATCGGGTCAATAAGGTGCCTTATGAGTTCTTAATTCAGTTTTCAATTCCAGTATCTGTTGTTGGGCCTGGCGATTTTCGAGGTAAAAGTATATCGCGCAAGCTAAAAACACTTTACTCAGTATAAATACGGCAGCAAATACCCATTTCCAGTTTTTGTGAACTCTAATCTGGCTCGATTCAGCTTCTACTTCAATAAACTGATCGCTTTTTCTGGCGTTATAATTTCCATTTCCGTTAGCGCCTTGCTTAAACTTTAAAGGCTCGTACTCAGGGATAGTGGATAATTCGTGCATCTTGTCCTCTATCTTTTCCCATGTGCCCGGCGGCGGCATAATTGCCATTTGCTGAGCCAGCCGTTCCATATCGGTTTCAAGCTCGTATAAAGCATTTCTTATTTCAGGGTAATGCTCTTTAAAGTAAAGTAATTCTTTGGTTTCCACATCAGTTGCCGCACCCAAAACATACAGCTCCAGTATCCCACTTTCTATGTACTCCTGTGTGTTCATGATGCTTGTTTAATTATTGCAAATGCCTCTTTCAGAGTTCTTCGCACAGTATCTTCAGCAATATTTAATTCTTTCGAAAGCTTGGTTACTGTTTTGCCATAATGATATATCCCGCAAAAAACTTCTTTTTGCTCGTGTGTCATTAATTTCAAAAATCTATTACGGTCGTTTTTATTGTTAAAATCGATGCCTTTAAGTTTAGGTTCTTTTAAACCTTCCTGAAAACCGGATAAGTGTTTTTTAGCCAATCGTTGCAAATAACACCAGGTATTTTCACCATCAGGAATAAGCTCTTTATAGTTGACTGATAAACCGCTATAAATTGACACTAAATGTTGCTCAGCCAATTTACTATCGTCTACAATATCGTAAATATACCCTAAAAGCATACCGGCATACTTATCGTAAAGTTCGGCCAGGCCATGGGATGAGTGTTTTAATAATATTTGCGTATCCTTTTTCAACATCTATCTCAACTGCAAATCAAAAGTTATAAGATTTTTTCTGATTCTATCTATAACCTCAAAAGTAAAAATAAAACAAAAAGTAAATTATAAAAATTTATTTAGCTCAGTGTTAATAAATATTTTTACGATAAAATTATTAAGGGTTTAACCGGATGATTATTTTTTATAGATGTAATTTAACACACCTGCTAAACGGATCCCTGCCTTCTCTAATCTATTCTCTACAATAGGTATATGCCGCTCATAGTATGCCTTTCCCAATGGTTTATTTTGTAAGGTATCAGCCTCGGCATACAGCATAGAACTTATCAGGTAGCTTTCCCAAATCCAAATAATAACCGGGTCGCTTTGCCATTTTTTTATCTGTTCTGGTGTAGCCTTATCATATTTTACAGCTAATTTTTTATAGTCATATCCATCTTGTTCAAGTAATTTACTATCCCAAATGCTATGAAGGTTGGTGTATTCATTATTGTAGGTAAGCATAATTGTGTTTCCGCCCTTATCCTCTGCCCTGCTTACATGCATTGGCTGGTGCGCATCCCCAACAAAATGCACCAAAAATTTTAGTGCTTCAACTTTCTTCCTCTGCGACGTATTATTATCTTTCAGATCATGTACGCAACGTAATATTGAATTATAAACATTACCGGTTTGCATACTTTGTACTTGTTTCTCAAAATCGGGGAAACTCAAACCTAAAGGTAAATTCACAAAGTGCCACGAGCCTGTTTCAGGATAGTCCTGCCTGATATCATCCGCCCAAGAGCTTACATCAGCCAAACTTTGATGCCCGAGTAATTCCTGAACACCCGCTTTTGCCTCAGGGGTCAAATGATTTTCGGCTATCTCACCTACTACATGGTGACCAAGAATTCCCCAAGAGATCAGCATAAAACCAAATAACACAAACAGGCATAGCAACAAATATTTTTTCATAGCCGCTAAAGTAAAAAACTAACGCTAAGTAAATATTAAGTGTTAGTAACAATACTGTGATTGCTATTTATACTGGTATACTTAGCGTTTAAAATTATTACCAATCAAAATTACATCTTTGGCCCGCCAGGTCTACCTCCTCCTCGGGCCGCTGCCAACCGGGGGCGGCTCCACAGGTATCATTTCGCCGTTAGAGCGTAGTTTGGATCTGCATTTTGCTATTGATTGTATAAAACACCAGGTTTGTTTAAAGAGTTTTTTTATGAATTAGTACTATAATTCACATCCGGCAGATTTATCTGCTAATTATTACCCATTAATTATTTGTTTCATCCAAATTGGGATCATCTTCTTTCGCTCTTGCATTAACGCTATAAATTCCTTGGAGGTAAAGTAAGCTGATTCCAGCATTCTTGGGCGTGTTAAAAAAGGGAAAAAGATCATTCCGGATACATTCCACAGAAGATTAACCGGATGAAAATCAATTTTACCGGCGGTGTACAAGTGTTTAAGCTGGGCCGCGAAATGTGATTTTTCCAATGACTTCATTTTATTTATCATCGCCAGGTTATTCAGGCTGCCGCTCATTACCTCGCTTACGGTAAAAAAAACAAAATCGGGGTTCTCTAATATGTTATCAATGTAATAGCCTACACAAATCGCAATTTTTTCATCAACCGTTATATTTTCATTATTCAAAACAGGTTCTATTTTATTGAATAGCCTGCCTATAGTTTCGTCCATTATAAATTCAAAAAGCTTTTCTTTACTCCTGAAATAATAATTTATCGAGGCTACATTAATGTCGGCTTCGGTGGCAATATCTCGTATAGTTGTAGCTAAAAATCCTTTTTTAGTAAAAATTTTTCGCGCCGCTCTTTTTATTTTTTCTTCCGTCGAAATCTCCGTAATTAACGACATGCTAAATTTTAATTTATTTGTAAAGCTAACTAAAGCCTTACAAATAACTTTAGAAAAACAATTTAATGTGTATCAGCCACTGCTTTTTGCCCTTTAACAAATGGTGCTAAAAAAACCAAAGGAATGGCGCATAGCATTGCTACACCTACTACCCAATAAGAGTCGATATAACTGAGCAAAATGCTTTGTTTTTGTACTGTACCATCAATTGCGGCATAAGCCATATGGGTTGCATCAATTACTGATTTGCCTTTCGCCATAAAAGCCCGGGTTAACGCGTTAAGCCTTTCGGTAAAATAGGAATTATAAGGATTGATATTGACCAGTAAATTATTACGATGAACAGCTTCCCTAATGTGGATTAAAGTATTCAATCCGGCTATACCAAATGAGCCGCCTAATTGACGCATCATATTGTTTAAGCCGGCTCCCTGCCCTATCTCTTGCCCTCTTAAACCACCAATAGCTAAAGTAGTAAGCGGAACAAAGAGTAAGGCTAAGCCTACGCCTCTTATAGCCAAAGGCCAAAAGAAATCCCCGGTGCCTGACGACAAAGTTGAATTACTCAACATTGATGAAAATATAAAAAATAAGATCATCCCGGCAACTGCCATAAATTGGGCTGGCACGCCTTTATTCAGCATAATACCAACAAATGGCATCGTTAAAATGGTAAATATTCCACCGGGAAACAAAATTTCGCCACTCTGTTGTGCAGAGAAGCCTAAAAGATTTTGGGTAAAAAGCGGAAATACATAATTAGAACCATATAAACCTAAACCCAGGATAAAGGAGGTTAGCATACCTGTAGAAAAACTACGGTGTCGCATAATTTTAAAGTTCACAATCGGGTGATCGGTACTTAACTCGCGCCATATAAAGAGTAAAATCCCAAAAATCGCGGTAATAGTTAACACCGTAATATAGGTGGTTGAAAACCAGTCTTCATCTTCACCTTTTTCTAATATCGTTTGTAAACTTCCAACGGCAACGGCAAGTAATGCAATTCCCCACCAATCAATAGGTTTATCTTTACCTGTGCTTGGTGTGGATTTTATAAATAATAGTGTAAAGGCCGCAGCCATACACCCAATAGGGATATTCACATAAAATATCCATTGCCACGAAGCATGATCGTTTATATAACCCCCAAGTGTTGGGCCAATGGTTGGGCCAAATACTGCTCCAAAACCAAATATAGCAGTTGCGGTACCAGCCTGATTGGGCGGCCATGATTCCAAAAGTATGGCTTGTGCGGTTGATAATAATCCGCCACCAGCTAAACCCTGCAATATGCGGAAGCAAACCAACTCTGTAAGACTATGCGAATTTCCACATAGAAAAGACGCTACCGTAAAAATTATAATGGATGTGAGGAAATAATTTTTACGCCCGAAAAAGCTACTTAACCAGCCCGACATGGGGAGTATAATTACGTTTGCCACACTATAACCGGTAACTACCCAGGCTGTATCTGTTATGGTAGATCCAAGGTTACCCTGTATTTGGGGAATGGAAACGTTAACAATTGTTGTATCTATAAGTTCGAGTAGTGATGCTGTTACTACTGTAATGGTGATGATCCATTTTCTAAATCCCGTTTCTACCATTTGATTAATTATTTGTTCGAATAATTCATCAACAAAATTAATCAATCGATTGATTTAAACAATTGTTTTAATCAATGGATTGAACTTATTGCACTTTTTTGACATTCAAAAAGTATTCAATTATTAAAAAAACTTATCTTCTTTTAATAATTTACAGCTCCCTAACTAATCAAATATATTTTAAATTTAAGGATCTAAGGGTTCGCTATTATTAACGCGGAAAGCGATTGGCAGTGCATAAAATTCCTGGCACGTGGTGTTGATCCGCTTTCCCAAACGGTAAGGTAAAAAACCCAATTCGTGCTGGCAACGCTGATCCATGTTGCTAATGTAAGCGCTTTGTAAAGAATCTGTTGTGACTAAAGCAGCCATATTTACCGGAAAGTGATATTGTATAATGAGCCTGGAGGCATTGCGCATATTGGTAGTCGTATGACGGGCATGTGGTTCCGTAATAATGGAGTTAATAGGTATCTTCAAACTATCAATTAAATACTTCCTCATCTCTATAGCCTCACAATAAGGTGTTTTGTAGGGATGGATTTTGCCGCCTGACACCATTATGAATGGTGCTAATCCATTATGGTATTCATTTACGGCAAGTTTGCAGCGGAATTTGCTCCCTTCGCTTAACGAAATGTTATTATCATCCGGCCCCTCACCCGGAACAAGAATGAGCGTATAACTAAATGCCGACCAGATTATATGTTTTGATTTCGATAACGCCGCTTTGTTGACAGTTTTTGCCATAGGTTCATAATCACCGGCATCGTTACGGCCATTTATCGCTAAAACTTTCAGCGCAAAAGTGGTAGCAGGCATAAAGAACATTTTTGAGCGATCAGATTCGTCAATCGCTGTGCAAGCTGCCTCCTTAATTATATAAATGTAGTTTTTATCATAAACATTAAAACTAATAGAATCGATGGCCGGGTAATTTGCCTTTGAACCTTCTGCGTAAACTGAAATAATATGATTAATGGCTTCTGCGTCCTGTTCCCATGCTTTAGTAAATTGTGCTGCCGGTGAAATTTTAATATCACCGGAGTATTTGTATGATGGAATTAAGTTAGCGTTGACCAAATGTCGGATATCTGCATTGCTCATATAAAGTTTAGCTAATTCAGCACTGACAGTTGATATTTGTGAAGATGTGAATTTAAACTTTGTAGTAATATCTTTATAATTCTTACAGTTCGATAAGCTTTGTATGAGCGCTTTATTTCGAAAAGTCAGCATTTTCGTAAGCACTGGATCGTGCTCGATTTGACGGCGAACCTTAGTGTTATTTTTTAATAGTTCAAGCAAGTAAAAGTTTTTATCTGCTACACTACCTTTATTGAAGATCGGATATCCGCTTACTGGGGTTATTTGTGTGAATCCTATGGAAACTCCAAAAAATACCACGAAAAAAGTGATGACTATAAACTTCATAATGTAAAGGTATTAAATACCTGCCGGCTGCTGTGCCGGTAAAAGCGTTTTTAATAACTTTGTTTAATACCCAAGAGAGCATATCCTTGAAGGTACAATATTTATATTTGTATAACATGAATGAATTTCAACTTAAATTAACGTCAACTCAGCTATCAAAGCTGAACAGCGATACCGCCGTGGATTTACTAAATGAATTATTTGATCGGGGTTCTAAAAATTACGACAGTCTCGCTTATGAAATTCAGCGTGAATTTAAAGCCGGAGGCTCACCACAGGTCACTCAAATGCATTTTGACCGGGTAGGATTTAATTTAGATACCGGGATGGGTAAATTTCGTGTGTTACTTGATATTAATTTTACCTTCGGTTGCGAAGATGTTAAAACTGAAAAAGAAGATCAAACCTCGGAATGGACATTTAGCCTCGACAAAAATTCGGGAACAATTACATTTAACAGTTCGCCATTTGCCGAAAACCGGAGTACAGCTGACGAATTTTAAATAACGTTATGCAGCAATCTGGTGCCATTAACCTGACAAAAAAGGGTATTAGCAGCGAGAAACCCCAACGCTGGGCGGACCTCGGCTGTGAGACAGGGACATTTACGATGGCCTTAAGCAATATTCTTCTTTCTGGCAGCCATATTATAGCCATTGATAAACAGGATCAAGACCTGTCAGTCGAATTTATTAAAGCCGACTTTGCAAAGGATAATTTACTACTGTCTGATCTCGATGGTATCCTAATAGCCAATTCTATCCATTATATACGCGACAAACAGAAGATCATTAAGAATTTGGAAAAGTGCTTTTATGCTAACCCAACGTTTTTAATTGTAGAATACGATACCAGTCGTTTTAACCCCTGGGTACCATATCCTATCAACTTTGAAAAACTAAAGAAGCTTTTCAGCCAAATGGGTTATACGTCAATAACAAAATGGCTGAAATTCCATCCCGGTTCGGCGGCCAACTGTATTCTGCCCTAATTCAGTTCTAGTTCTAACCTCATCGGAAAAAACTTATTGGTTTTGTGACAGAACAAGCGGATTAAGTTTTAGTGCTTCCGCAAACAACCTGAACGATTTGAGCTTGGCCTGATGATTGTAAACATGCGTGGTTGCCATAATTTCATCCACACCATTTTCCTTAACGAAGGATGAAAGCTTCGAATGAATTGTTTCCTTACTGCCAATAAACGAATACCTTAACATTTCCATAACTGCGCCTTCTTCAAACACACCCCAAACTTCTTCCATGCTTTTAATTGGCGGTTGAAGCAATTTACGCTTACCGGTAATGATCCCCATAAACATTTGTTTAACGGACGTTGACAGGTATTCGGCTTCTTCATCGCTTTCAGCGGCAACTACGTTTACGCAAGCCATCACATAGGGTTTATCTAAATGCACCGATGGAATAAAATTATCTCTGTAAATAGCGATAGCCTCTTTGAAATAAGCGGGCGCAAAATGGCTGGCAAAAGCGTAAGGAAGGCCCATTGCTGCTGCCAGTTTAGCACTATCTGTGCTGGAACCTAAGATCCAGATCGGAATATTCAGCCCTTCACCAGGTATAGCTCTAACCTTACCATCATAATTATTTGCTGATAAATAAGTTTGCAACGCCGCTACGTCCTTTGGAAAATAAAAAGCCGCGTTCATATTCTGTCCCCTGATGGCCTGAGCTGTGATCTGATCGCTGCCCGGTGCCCTACCCAAACCCAGATCAATACGACCAGGGTATAAAGTTTCCAGTGTACCGAATTGTTCAGCTATTACCAATGGCGAATGATTTGGCAGCATAATACCACCAGACCCTACTCTTATTTTTTCAGTATTTCCGGCAATATAACCAATCAGCAAAGACGTTGCCGAACTGGCTACAGATATCATGTTGTGGTGCTCTGCAAACCAATAGCGGCTATAACCCAGGGCTTCTGCATGTCGGGCATTATCTAAACTATTATGATAGGTGTCCGCAATGGAATAACCTTCAACAACAGTTGCCAGGTCCAACACGGAATATGAAATATCTTGCAATGATTTTGAACTCATATTCAAATTTACTGCTTAAAAACCGAAGACAACAAACAGTAATGCTGATATGACGCTTTTCAAACAATCAGAAAAAGATGAAAATGCTTAAATTGCAGCGTGAATTTAAAAGCAGTTTTAGCCCTCGATTATGTAGCCTATACAAATACCACCGTTTTTCTTACCGGCAAAGCAGGTACAGGAAAAACTACCTTACTACAACAAATTAAACAGGAAACAAAAAAGAACCTGGCAGTAGTAGCGCCGACCGGTGTAGCCGCTATCAATGCCGGTGGTATGACCATTCATTCCTTTTTTCAAATCGCATTTGGGCCGCTAATACCAGGTGGAGATAGCCGGCCTGAAATGCATTACAGCCCGGAGAAAAAAGAGCTGCTTTACAATTTAGAATTATTGATACTTGATGAGGTCAGTATGGTAAGGCCGGATGTGTTGGATCATATAGACCTGATCCTGCGTAATGTGAAAGAGTCTTCGCTTGCTTTTGGAGGAGTACAATTACTCCTGATAGGCGACCTGTCGCAGCTCAGCCCGATCATACGGGGAGAAGAATGGGAAATGCTCAGCCGTTTTTACAATAGCCCCTATTTTTTTAGCAGCCTGGTTTTGCAAAAAATACCGTATGTACGTATTGAACTTGACCATGTGTACCGGCAGAAAGAACAAGAGTTTGTTGATATCCTTAACGGAGTGCGTAACCAATCAATCAGTTCGCAAAACCTGGCGCTTCTAAATGAACGTTTCCAACCGGGTTTCCGGCCATCAGCCGAAGATCCATATATTACCCTTACTACTCATAACAGCATCGCCAACCAGATAAATACTGAATATTTGGACAATTTGGATACCGCACTTTACGAGTTTAAAGCAACAATTCGCGGAGATTTTCCGAAGGATGCATATCCTACTGAAACCGAATTAAAACTTAAGATCGGGTCGCAGGTAATGTTTGTAAAAAATGATACCTCTGCCGAGAAAAAATTCTACAATGGCAAAATAGGAACTGTTGCATGCATAGAGGAAAATACTGTTTTTGTGCAATGCGATGAGGTTGAACTTGCTGTTGAGGCGCAGGAATGGTCAAACATCAAATATCAATTGGAAGATGACCAGATCAGTGAAACCAATGCCGGAAGCTTTGCACAGGTGCCGCTAAAGCTGGCCTGGGCAATAACAATTCACAAAAGCCAGGGACTAACCTTTGACAAGACAATCATAGACGTTAGCGAAGCATTTGCCCATGGCCAGGCTTATGTGGCACTAAGCCGCTGCCGTTCACTTGCAGGAATGATCTTACGCAATCCTATAAGCGCCCAAAATATTATTAGTGATCCGGCTGTAATTCGCTTTAATGAACAGTCCTCCAGGTTACACACTGATACCAACCGTTTAAAACTTGACCGCTGTCTTTATGAATCCTATTTACTATCTGAACTTTTTGACTTCAACGGGTTAAAAAAGCGAATCAGCGGTTTTGAAAATCTGCTTCCCGGGTTAGAAAATAAAGTACTTGTTGTTGCGGAAAAATCAAGGCGCCAACTTAAACTGAATGAGCAGGAACGAATAAAAAAAGCTGCAATTTATTTCCTGAACGAATTAAAGCAAGCGTCTGAAAGTTTGAATGCACAGTTACCGCAACTGCTGGGCACATCCAAAGAGGGCGCGGCAAAAGCCGACAGGTTACTTCAATGGTTAATGACAAGGATGAGCATGATGGAATATTTCTCTACTTCAGATTTCGATACTGATATTTACCTAAATGTTAAAAAAGAAGCCCTGGCTACAAAACCAACATATTCCTATGTAAAAGCGCTTAATGCGAAACCTAATAACAAACTCTATGAGCAAATACTGGATTGGCGTGATCAGAAAGCCCAAAAAGAAAAGTTAATGCCTAATGGTGTTTTTTCAGAAAGAGCGGCTGCCATCATTGCAGAGAAACTTCCTCCAACGATAAAGGCGCTTAGCGCTATCAAAGGAATAGGGCTACAAAAGGCATCGCAATATGGCCAGGAACTTATCCTGATGATCCGTGCATATGATAACAACCAATCCGGCTCCGCAAAAGATCAGGTAAGTATGTTTTAAGAAAGCCTAAAGTTTTGTGAATCGGGATATATTTTGCCGGGTCTATAAATAAATAAGCCTGTAAATCATACAATTTACAGGCTTATTATGTTTGATAAGCTTATCAGCGGTGAGGGAGGGATTCGAACCCTCGGTACAGTTTCCCGTACGTCAGTTTAGCAAACTGATCCTTTCGGCCTCTCAGGCACCTCACCTATTTTTGCCTTAATGGCCGGTATCTCAATAAATCCCTTTTTTTCGGGACTGCAAATATAGCAATTCAGGTAAGCGGTCAAAAAAAAAAATAAAAACGTTAGTAATTAATTCGCACGTGATAAATGCTCATCAGCATCCGCTTAAAAATCGTCTTAATAGTTTCAATATCTTTCAGCGTTATGTCACTGTCTTTCAGCTGTTCCTGGTCAAGCTTGTATTTTACTATACGGTCAACCAATTCCCCTATTGATTTTTCGTCGGGTTCTTTTAATGAGCGCGAAGCAGCCTCAACGGAGTCGGCTAACATCAAAACACCACCTTCTTTTGATGAAGGGATGGGTCCGGGATACCTGAAAACCTTCTCATTAATCAATTTTTCAGGGAAATTCTTCAAAAACGATTGATAGAAATAATCTACACGGGTATCGCCATGGTGTGTCTTGATGAAATCAATTATTACCTCCGGTAAATTCGCGTGTTCGGCCATTTCTACCCCTTTGCTTACGTGCCTGATAATGATCTGGGCACTTTCTTCATAAGGAAGCTTGTCATGCGGGTTAAACCCCGAACTTTGATTCTCGATAAAAAACAAAGGATTTTCCAGCTTACCTATGTCATGATACAAAGCCGCCGCCCTAACCAATAAAGCGTTACCTCCAATACTGTAGATGGCATTCTCGGCCAGGTTAGCTACCTGTAAAGAGTGTTGAAAGGTTCCTGGAGCTGTAAAAGCCAGCTCACGTAACAATGGCGCATTGGTATTGGTAAGCTCTATAAGTGTAATATCGGAAGTGATGGCAAATATCTTTTCGAATATATAGATAAGCGGATAAGCCAACAGAGTGAGTAAAACGCTAACTACAAATGGTACAAAATCCATCCAGTTAATATTTATAAAACTGCCTTCGCGGATAAAGGAAATTCCCAGGAAAGCCATAAAATAGCTGAAGGTGATGATCACTGCTGAAATTAAAAATTGCTCGCGCCTGATAAGGTTTTTAATACTATATATAGATACCATACCTGCTGTGATTTCAAAATAGGCAAATTCAAAACTATTCGGCACAAAAAATCCCGCAATCAATACAACCAGTAAATGTATGTTAAGCGCCAAACGGGTATCAAATAAAATACGGATAATGATAGGTACTATACAATATGGTATATAATATAAATTAGGGGTTTGTAATTTTATAGCCAGAGATAACGTAGCCAGCATTGCGGTTATCACCAATAGTATCAGGGACACCAAGCGGTTATCATCGTAAATATCCCTGCGAAACATATATAAAAACACCATTAGCAGCGTAATGGCAACAGCAACTAATATTATTTGCCCTAACATTACTAATCTGCGGTCACCATTTACACGGGCACTGTCTTCAAATGCTTTTTTGTAAGATATTAGTTTTTGATATACCTCATCATTAACAACCGAACCCGTAGTTACCAATATATCTTCTTTTTGAACCATACCACGGGTAAGTGATAAGTTCTCTAAAGCTTCTTTTTCCAGTCTAGATGTTAACACATCATCATAGATAAGGTTACTTTGCATCCTATTCAATACCAAATCGAGCAAAAACGACTTGTCTATATCTTTACGTGTGCTTAAAACTTGGTTAAAGTAGGCAAGTGCTTTATCGCGGGTAAAAAGGTCGACAGTATTTTTATCGGTACCCACATTTTTGTCGAGTACTGTAATGGTATAATTAGGTGAATTTATCTGAAATTTAGGTTCAGGTTTTAAAATACCGATATCATAAATATGTTTAAGCAGGTTATAGCCCGTAGTAATGTAATCGTTTTTAAGCGCGTCATTAATTCCTGCTGTATGCCACTTAATTTCAAGATCACTTTTAAAATCATTCAATTGTTCATTAGCAATATTATTATTTAGCTGATAGATTGGCGTAACGCCGGCTAGGATTACTTTCCGGTCATTATTAAGTTCCTGTGGCGTTTTTAAAATGGCAAAGTTATACGGAGATATTAAGTCTTTCTGGGTCCATATCCTTCCCTTTTGTATCTCGTACCTAAACTTGGCTTGCTTGGGTAAAGTCCAAACAATTATACCAATACTAACTACCATCATTAAAAACTTGAGCTTGCGGGCATATTTGCGCAGTACAGCTTTTTGCCGGGAAGAAGACAGGTTTGCCATTGATATGTTTAAGATACCAAAATTAAAATAAGTTTTTGGTATAGCGATATTATTTAGTGAATGAATAGTTTATACAAGGAGCGATTGACTGATTTAGTGAATGAGTAATTTCTATTCATCGTTATACACTCAATCACCCCATCAAAAATCACTCAATAATCTTATGCATGCATAATAAATCTTAAATTTAAAACCGTAAATTTGCGTACCAGTTTATAAATTTTATGAAAGAAGTAGTAATTGTTGCAGCTACACGCACCCCAATAGGCAGTTTTGGCGGTAGCTTATCCTCATTAAACGCTACACAGTTGGGCAGCTTTGTAATTAAATCGGTTATAGATAAATCAGGGTTAAAACCTGAACATATACAGGAAGTTTACATGGGCAACGTGTTATCGGCTAATTTGGGCCAGGCACCAGCAACACAAGCGTCAATATTCGCAGGCCTGCCCTATTTACCTGCTACAACGGTTAACAAAGTGTGTGCCTCGGGGATGAAAGCTATTATGCTGGCAGCTACAAGCATTTCATCCGGAGAGAATGATATTGTGCTGGCTGGCGGAATGGAAAGTATGAGCAATGTGCCTTATTATTTAGATAAAGCCCGTAATGGATATCGATTAGGGAATGGACAAATCACAGACGGTTTAATTAAAGATGGCCTGTGGGATGTTTATAACGATTATCACATGGGTTCTGCAGCGGAGTTGTGCGCTAACGATTGCAAAATATCCCGCGAAGAACAGGATGAATTTGCAATTGAGTCTTATAAAAGATCGCAAGCTGCTCAAAGGGCTGGAAAATTCAGGGATGAGATAACTCCTGTTGAAATAAAAGACAAAAAAGGTGCTATTACCTTATTTGAAAATGATGAAGAACCACACGCTGTTAAGTTTGAGAAAATCCCATCATTAAAACCTGTTTTTAAAAAAGATGGCACTGTGACAGCGGCAAACGCGTCAACCTTAAATGATGGTGCAGCTGCCATAATTTTAATGAGTAAAGAGAAAGCCGAAGAATTGGGTATAAAACCAATAGCCCGGATTGTATCTTATGCCGATGCACAGCAAGCGCCCGAATGGTTTACGACTGCACCATCTAAAGCCATTCCATTGGCGTTACACAGGGGCGGTTTAACAATTGCTGACATAGATTATTATGAAATAAATGAAGCGTTTTCGGTGGTATCAATAGTTAATAATCAAACCTTAAAGCTTGATCCAGCGAAAGTTAATGTTAATGGCGGCGCGGTTTCCATGGGTCACCCACTTGGCGCTTCAGGTGCACGAATTGTTGTTACCTTATTAAATGTATTGCAGCAAAATGTCGGCAAATACGGCGCTGCCGGAATTTGTAACGGCGGTGGCGGCGCCAGTGCAATTGTTATTGAAAATTTGCGTTAATTGTTCTAATATTGAACTTTAAAACAAAATACATTTGTACGATGAGGCGGTCGCTTGTCTTTGTTCCCTTATTATTGATTTTAACACATTCATTTGCCCAGCATACTGATGAAAGCAGTAACCTGAAAAGGCTGAGCATGTACCAGGATAGCCTGGTTACTTTGGGTAATATAATGATCAATAACGAGAATGAACTAGAGCGGCAAAACGCTAATACAATGTTTGTTAAAACATTGGTTAGCGCTTTAAAAACCCCTAATTCATTTTTATTTCAATTCGATTCAGTAAAATCAGCGAGTATATTAAACTCTCCAGATAACAGGTTCAGGATCATAAGCTGGCATGTAATGAACGAGGATGGCAGTTATCGTTTTTATGGCGCTATACAGTTAAACACCGGCGGCCCGTTAAAGCTGTTCCCTTTAGTTGATTATTCACCTCTGCTGCAACATCCTGAAGATTCTGTTACCGATAACCGCAAATGGTATGGTGCGCAGTATTATAAAATAATACGCGTAACCGGCGATAAATCTTATTATGTTTTACTTGGCTGGAAAGGGTATACAGTTAATTCTACCAAAAAAGTTATCGAAGTACTTTCATTTAAAAACGATAAACCGCAGTTTGGGATGCAAGTGTTCGGCACATCAAGACATGATCGTATTATATTTCAGTATACCCGCCAGGCATCCATGCTCTTAAAATATGTTCCGGAAGATGATTTGATAGTTTTCGATCACCTGTCACCACCTGATGAGAAATCAAAGAAAGACCCGGAAACTTACGGCCCTGATCTGAGTTATGATGGCTATAAATTAATTAACGGGAGATGGAAATACGTTGATAATTTAGATATGCGTAATGTACCTGATGGACACGACAGCGATATTACTGACCCTAAAAAACAAGCTATCCAGGATAGGTCAAGCATCCAAAATAACAATTAAATAATCTTTAATAGTTCTAAATCAAAATATTAACCGACTGTAGCGTAATACTTTCGATATTAAATTTTGATTTGACGGAATTATAGTATTTTAGTCGAAATTAACTGATCTCATGAGTGAATATGTACCTGCCTCGGATGTAGTTCCGAAAAAATCAACTTACCCCAAAAGCGTACCTTATATTATTGGTAACGAAGCTGCTGAACGGTTTAGCTTCTATGGGATGCGTTCAATACTGGTTACCTTTTTAGTTGTGCAGTTTTTTAACCCAACTGCAAACAAAGCACTATCTACAGTTGCTGATGCTAAAGCTAATCAGTTGTCGCACCTTTTTGTGACACTTGCTTACGCGTTACCTTTTGTTGGTGGCCTTGTAGCTGACTGGTTTACAGGAAAATACAAAATAATACTTTACATATCTATTGTGTATTGTTTAGGCCATCTCCTATTGTCAATGTTTGATAGTACATTAAATGGTTTTGAAATTGGGCTTCTATTAGTTGCTATTGGCGCAGGTGGCATTAAGTCATGTGTATCAGCCAATGTTGGCGACCAGTTTGATGTAACCAATCAGGATCTTTTATCAAAAGTTTACGGATGGTTTTATTTCAGCATAAATGCGGGTTCTGTACTGTCAACTTTAGCAATTCCTTATGTATATCAAAATTATGGTGCAAAATGGGCATTTGGCATACCTGGTATTTTAATGGGCTTAGCTACAATTATTTTTTTCTCGGGAAGAAAATTATATGTAAAAGTACCGCCTGCTGGCGTTAACAGGGATAATTTTGTTTTTATATCCATATACGCACTAAGAAACCTTAGTAAAAAGAAAGAAGGAGAATCCTGGCTGGATGTCGCCAAAGAAACTCATAACCCAGAGCGGGTTGATGGCGTAAAGGCTGTTTACCGTGTAATGGCGGTTTTCTTCTTTGCTCTTGCATTTTGGGCAGTATGGGATCAATGCCTATCTGAATGGGTTTTGCAGGCAGCAAGAATGAATCGCGATATCAATTTAGGTTTTTATCATTTTACAATCATTGCAGGTCAGGTATCAACCGTAAACGCTATTTTTCTTTTAATATTTATCCCGGTTTTCAATTATTGGATATATCCCTTTTTTGATAAAATTGGCCTTAAAACAACTCCATTAAGGCGTTTAGGTGTTGGCTTGGTTCTAACAGCATTATCTTTCGTAATTATAGCGCTTATACAGACAAAAATTGACCACGGAGGTACACCGTCTATATGGTGGCAGGTACTTGCTTACATAGTACTTTCAGCAGCGGAAGTTCTTGTTTCAATTACCGGTTTGGAATATGCTTACACTCATTCTCCAAAATCAATGAAGAGCACAATGACTGCTATTTGGTTGCTCGTGGTTTCTTTGGGCAACTTTATTACAGCGGGCGTAAACAGCTATATAGCTAATAAAGGTACCTATGCGCCGTATCTTGCCGGAGCAAATTATTACTGGTTTTTTGTGAGCTTTATTTTAGTTTTTGTTGTTGTATTTATGTTTGTTTCACCACGTTTAAAAGAACGTAACTACATAACTGACCCTTATGTTGATGACGTTGATCAAAATAAAATTATTGCTGATACAAATAATCTATAATCAACATAATTTGTAAAAAACAGGACAGCAAACCGCTTTGCTGTTTTTTTATTTTTTATACATGGTAAATTCACCTATTTTTGACGCTTTATCAAATTAGCCCAATATTTGAGTGCCTGATAGTTTAATAATAATACCAACCTACAATGAAAAGGAAAATATTGAACGGATGATCCGTAAAGTGTTTTCATTGCCTCATGATTTTCATTTATTGATCATAGATGACGGATCGCCTGACGGTACCCAGAATATTATAAGAGCTCTTCAACAGGATTATCCTGAAACGCTCTTTTTAGAAACCCGGGCTGGAAAACAAGGACTTGGCACTGCCTACATACATGGTTTTAAATGGGCCATAGAAAATCAGTACGATTATATCTTTGAGATGGATGCCGACTTCTCGCACAATCCCGATGATCTTTTAAGATTGCGGGAAGCTGCAGTAAGCGGTGCAGATGCTGTTATTGGCTCACGATATTGCAATGGCGTAAATGTGGTTAACTGGCCAATGAGCCGGGTGTTAATGAGCTATTTCGCCTCAGTTTATGTTCGTTTCATCACCGGCATTAAAATACAGGACTCTACCGCCGGGTTTATGTGTTACAAACGTAAGGTATTAGAAACCATTAAGCTTAACAAAATATCTTTTGTAGGTTATGCCTTTCAAATTGAAATGAAATATACAGCCATTAAGCACGGTTTTAAGGTAGTTGAAATTCCGATTATATTTACTGACCGTACAGCAGGAACGTCCAAAATGTCGACCGGAATATTTAAAGAGGCGTTTTGGGGTGTTATACAAATGAAAATAAATAGCATATTCCGCAAATATCCTGAAGGCGAATAATTTCGAAAGAATAGAGTTCAGCGGTTTGGGATTAGTTGCTACTTGTATTGATAAATACCGGCAATAATAATAGCTTTGATTTTCATAATACTGAATATATTTAACCAATCACTCGTCTCTAACCTCTAATCACTGAGAAGCAAATGAATGAGCATCTAGATCCCGAAAGTGAACGCCTCTCTCCTGCCGAACGTGATATTGAAAAAGTTTTACGTCCACAAGCATTTGAGGATTTTACCGGCCAGCATAAAATATTAGCCAACTTACGCATATTTGTACAAGCCGCCCGCCAGCGTGGCGAAGCGCTTGATCACGTTTTATTACACGGGCCACCCGGCTTAGGTAAAACTACCTTGTCGCACATTATTGCTAACGAAATGGGCGTAGGTATTAAAATAACTTCAGGGCCGGTATTGGATAAACCCGGTGACCTTGCCGGTCTATTAACTAATCTTGAAACAGGTGACATTTTATTCATAGATGAGATCCATCGTTTAAGTCCACTAGTTGAAGAATATTTATATTCTGCAATGGAGGATTTCAAGATAGATATTATGCTGGAGAGCGGCCCGAATGCCCGCTCAGTACAAATCTCACTTAACCCATTCACATTGGTAGGCGCTACAACACGTTCGGGATTATTAACTTCACCATTAAGGGCAAGGTTTGGTATTAATTCCAGACTCGAATACTACGACGCCAAGTTACTAACTACCATAGTATTGCGTTCATCATCTATATTAAAAACACCGATCAATGATGAAGGTGCTTACGAAATTGCCCGTCGGAGCCGGGGTACACCCCGTATTGCCAATGCGCTGCTTCGCCGTACACGTGATTTTGCCCAGATAAAAGGTGATGGTAAAATTGATACCGCCATTGCCCAATATGCGTTAAATGCTCTGAATGTTGATGAGCATGGGTTGGATGAAATGGACAATAAGATATTGCTAACCATCATTGATAAGTTTAAAGGTGGCCCGGTTGGTTTAAAAACTATAGCCACTGCTGTAGGTGAAGAAGAAGGCACTATTGAAGAAGTTTACGAACCATTTTTAATACAGGAAGGTTTTTTAATGCGTACATCGCGTGGCCGTGAGGCTACAGAGGCGGCTTATAAACATCTTGGCAAAATAAAACTCGGTGGTAATCCGTCACTATTTTAAGAAAAACCGATATAACTTATATGAGAAAGTTGAGAAACATTGTTGCTATAACTACCTTATTGGCATGCACTATATTTCATTCAAAAGCGCAAGGCTTGCGTTTAGCCGTAGCCGGCTTAAACCACAACCATGTTTATGGTATTTTAAGCAGATATAAAGATGGTACAGCCAACATAGTTGGCATAGTCGAACCTAATAAAGCTTTGTGGGTGAAATTCAGTAAGATATTCCATATACCGGATTCATTATTTTACACCGACCTTAAAACTATGGTGCTTAAAACCAAGCCGGACGCAGTTTTAGGATATAACGAAGCAGCAGGACATGTTAAAATTGTAGAAGTTTGCGCACCACTACATATCCCGGTAATGGTAGAAAAACCTTTGGCAGCTACGCTTGATCAGGCAAAAAGGATCAAGGAGTTAGCAAATCAATATCATATTCAGGTGCTAACTAATTATGAAACAACCTGGTACCCATCAAACTGGGATGTTTACAACACTGTAAATGCAGGAACAATAGGCTCGGTTAAAAGAATGGTAGCCCATGACGGTCACCAGGGGCCAAAGGAAATTGGGTGCAGTGCAGAGTTTTTAGCCTGGTTAACCGACCCCGTGCTAAATGGAGCAGGTGCTTTAAATGATTTCGGTTGCTATGGGGCCGATTTGATGACCTGGATGATGCACGGAAAAAGGCCTATTGCGGTTACAGCAATTACACGTCATTATAAACCGGCTGTTTATCCTAAGGTTGACGATGATGCTACAATTATAATTGAATATCCCGGTGCAACAGGCGAAATTGAAGGCTCATGGAACTGGCCGTTCTCTATTAAAGATTTCGAAGTTTTTGGCGAGACAGGCTATTTACATGCTTTGGATACCAGCCACATTGTGAGCCGTATGCGCGAAAAGATTATCGGATCAAAAAATGTTAAACCTTTGGCTGCGCCGATAAATGATCCGATTGTTTATTTAACAGCTGTTTTACGTAAACAGATTTCCGGAACGGATGACTTGTCGTCACTAAATTATAACATGGTAGTTATGGAAATTTTAGATGCAGCTAAGCGTTCGGCTGCAGAAGGCAAACGAATTGTATTGTTATAAAAAATTTGTTGAATTGTTTATAAATTAAGGTCTAACAACATTCAAATTATCTTAATTTCGCCATTGTTAAATAGTTATTAAATACAGCATCTACCATGTTTAAAAAGATTTTTTCAGTATTATCATTGGGTGTATTAGGCACTATCGGTGCTCAGGCACAATCAAGCACTGCGGCAATAATGGCCCGCAAACAAGTACCTGTAATTTGTTATCACCAAATACGCGACTGGCGCCCTACAGATTCTAAAACTTCAAAAGATTATATAATCCCGCCTGCAGCTTTCAGAGATCACATTAAAATGCTGGCTGATAGCGGTTATCACACCATTACTCCAGATCAGCTTTATAATTACCTGACTAAAGGAGCAGCGCTTCCAAGCAAACCAATCATGTTAACTTTTGATGATACTGATGGCGACCAATGGGACGTGGCAAGGCCAACATTAAAAAAATATGGTTTCAAAGGGGTTTTCTTTATCATGACCGTATCATTAGGCAAAAAACATTACATGAGCTCTGAGCAGGTTAAAACATTATCTGACGAAGGCAACGTAATTGGAGGCCACACTTGGAATCATAGCAATTTCAAGAAATTTGCTGGAAAAGACTGGGAAATTCAGTTGGATAAACCCGATGCTAAACTACAGCAGATTATAGGTAAGCCAATTACTTACTTTGCTTATCCGTTTGGTTTATGGAATGCCCAAAACCTGCCTGAATTACACAAACGCGGTATAAAATTAGCATTCCAATTAGCTGATAAACGCTATCCACAGGATCCGCTAATGACAGTTAGGAGAATTTTAGACAGTGGTTACTGGACAACAAAGACATTTAGCAACAACGTTAGGCATAGCTTTTAAATTATAACACCTAAAAAAAGAGCCGCTTTGAAAATTTAAAGCGGCTTTTTTTATTTATCGTGTACAGATACCCAAGTTACAGCATCTTGCAATTCACTTAGCGGAAAACCTTTTGATTTACCAGGAATCATAATCCGGAATGCATCGCTAAACCACTCCACTCCTTTTTGATCGCTTACAATAGCAATCCGGTTCCATTTTGTAAAATTTTTGAAACCGAGTTTTAAATCTTCCCACCAGGCAGCAATGCTGAAGTTTGAAACATCTGTTTCTAAAACTAACAGGTAATTTATTTCGCCCTGCTCTTTAACCAGTGCATCTATCCGCGGCAGTAATACTTTTTCGTAGTCATCTTTGGTTACATCACCAATGGCATGAATTCCTACAACATGCGCAGGCAGATCATTTATGAATTGAAGCATATTTTCTAATTTTTTGTTATCAATACAACAGGAATTTACAACATCTGTTTACTTTAAATAAATAAAATATCTATTCAGTTAATTGTCAAAAAGATATTTAAAGCCTCATTTATATTATCTTTGCTTAATGCAGCTTAAAAATCAGGCATATTCCGACTTAATAAAATCTGAGGCTAATAACCTTGGCTTTATGTTTTGCGGTATCGCCAAAGCTGAGTTTTTGGAGCAGGAAGCCCCCCGTTTAGAATCATGGTTAAAACAAGGCATGCACGGCGAAATGCAGTATATGGAAAACCATTTTGATAAACGGCTCGACCCTCGTTTGTTGGTTGATGGTGCTAAGTCGGTTATATCATTAGGCTTAAATTATTATACTGATAATCACCAGCAGGATCCTTTGGCACCAAAGATATCACGATATGCTTATGGTGCTGATTACCACCAGGTTATAAAAGATAAACTAAAGCAATTATTGCTTATTATTAACGAGAAAATTGGCGAGGTTGGCGGACGTGCATTTGTTGATTCGGCACCTGTACTTGATCGTGCCTGGGCAAAGAAATCTGGTATGGGATGGATCGGAAAAAATGGCAATTTGATTAATAAAAAATCAGGTTCATTTTTCTTTTTAGCTGAGCTGATCATCGACCTTGAATTGGAATATGATATTGAACCAACCGCAGATCATTGCGGTAGTTGCACCCGCTGCATTGATGCCTGCCCTACTGATGCTATTGTAGGCCCATATATTGTTGATGGCAGCCGGTGTATATCCTATCTTACTATTGAACTAAAAAATGAGATCCCTTCCGAATTTAAAGGTAAAATGGACAACTGGATGTTTGGTTGCGATATTTGCCAGGATGTTTGTCCATGGAATAAGTTTTCAGTTTTGCACAATGAACCCGCATTTACCCCTCACACAGAATTATTAGGTATGAAACAAGCAGATTGGGAGGATATTACCCACGAAACTTTTCAAAAAGTATTTAAAAACTCAGCCGTAAAACGAACCAAATTTGATGGTTTAAAGCGGAATATTGAGTTTTTGAAGGTCAGAGAATAAATTAGTGATTAGAGGATGGAGTTTAGCGATTAGTTTACAAGATTTTAAAATTAATCGCTAAACTCAAACCTCCGTTCTCTATAAACCTTTCTTAAATTTATCAGCCAGTAACTTCAACATATCCTCGTTTACAGGCTTAGCAGGCTCTTCCTTCTTTTTAAAAGGCTTGTTCTCAAAACGAGGATTGTTATTTTTCTGAAAATCAGGTTTTTTAAACTCTTTGGGAGCAGCCTGTTCTATGGCTTTTTGCTCAACTGATTTTGGTTGAGCAGGTTTTGCCTGGCGCTCAGCTACTTTCTTGGCGTTAAAACGATTATAGATCTCTTCCAGCTTACGCTTGGTGTATAACGGAAAATCACCTTGCATCATCCAGGAATAATAACTTGGTTCAACAGCAAAAACATCTTCTACTTTTTTACCCTTATGCTTACCAAAGTTGATCAACTCTTCACCTTGTTCATTGTAAACAATTCTGCCAGCAAAATCAACCGGTTTATTTAGGTTGGTAAATTTATGTAACGCTTCAACATCATTTACAACTGGAATGCTTTTATTACCTTGCTTATCTTCCCATTCCTGGTTCTCGTATTTTTCTATCTGCGCAAGCAAAACTTCCATCGTAGCACGTGTATCAGCCTCAGCAGAGTGCGCGTTGATGATATCGTTACCACAGTAAAATTTGTAAGCTGCCTTCAATGTACGCTGCTCCATTTGGTGAAATATGTTTTGCACATCCACAAAATGGCGGTTATCCAGATCGAACACTACGCCCGCACGTAAAAACTCCTCCATTAACATCGGAATATCAAACTTATTCGAATTAAAACCTGCCAGATCGCTGGTATGAATAAATTCAGCTATTTCCTGGGCTAATTCTTTAAATGTTTTTTCATCCTTTATATGCTCATCGTAAATGCCATGTATTAATGATGATTCCAGCGGAATTGGCATTTGAGGATGCACACGCCATGTTTTTACTTCTTCGTGGCCTTCGGGATGAAGTTTTATAACGGATATTTCAACAATCCTGTCGGAGCCTATATTAGTGCCGGTTGCTTCAAGATCAAAAAAAGCTAACGGTCTTTTTAAATTCAGTTTCATTATATGCTTATCAGTTTGCAAAGGTGCAAAAGTATCACAAACATTACGGCACAATTATTTTAAATCTTTTAAAATAATTCTTATTTTTCAATCGCCTAATAATTTTGCCAAATGAAAAAAACCTTATTATTATTAATATTTACTTTAATTACAGCGGTTTCCAAAGCACAGGATTTTACTTACGGTACTTTCAAGCAGGAGGACATAAATATGAAGAGTTATGCACTTGACACTTCTGCGCATGCAGTAGTCTTAAATGAATATGGTAATTCTTTGATTAATGAAACTAATGATGAATATATAAAACTTATTTACACCTATCACATAAAGATCAAAATATTTGATAATAGCGGTTACGGTGAAGGGAAGGTTGAAATTCCCATTTACAACAATGACGATGATACCGAAGATGTAGAAAACATTAAAGGAATAACAACTTATACTGATGATAATGGGCTAATAAAAACTGTTGAGCTTGACCCCAAAAAGGTTTATAGATCAATAGATAACAAACATTGGAGCATACTCAAGTTTGTTATGCCGGGTATAAAAAACGGCTGTATTATTGAATATAGTTATACTATATACTCGCGTTTTTTTGAAAACTTTCATTCATGGTATTTTCAGTCGGATATACCCAAGATACACTCTGAATATGAGGTTCATATCCCAGGTTTCTGGAATTATAATGCAGCATTGACCGGCCCATTAAGGTTAACTACAAATAAAGCAGAGGTGGAAAAAGATTGCTTTTCGTCGGGTGGCGCAAAATGTGATTGTTCACATATTATATATGCCATTGATAATGTGCCTGCATTTATTGAAGAAGCTGATATGACTTCGGCCAAAAACTTTAAATCAGCAATTAATTTTGAATTGTCAGAATTCCAAAATCCATATGATGGCATCAAACACTCAATGGCAAAAGAATGGAAAGATGTTGATTACACGCTTATACATGATGATGATTTTGGTGGGCAACTTAAACGGACATCTTTATTAAAAGAGCGGATAACACCAATTATTGCCGGTGAAACTGATGATTTGAAAAAGGCGAAGATCATTTATCAATATATTCAAAAAAACATGAAATGGAATGATTTTAATGCAATTGAAAGTGAAGGTGGGATAAAAAAAGCGCTTGATAACCATACAGGTAATATTGCAGATATAAATATTTCTTTAACTACAGCTTTAACCGCCGCGGGCTTGGATGCTCAGCCTGTTTTACTTTCAACCCGAGACAATGGTGCAATTAACAAACTTTATCCAATGATAACCGGGTTTAATTACACTATTACAAAAGTAACTATCGGTGATAAAAGTTATTTTTTGGATGCTAGCGATCCTTTATTGCCTTTTGGAATGCTACCTCTTAAATGTATTAATGATCAGGGACGTGTTATGAACATTGATAAGCCTTCTTACTGGGTTGATATGACTACGCCGCAAAAAAGGAATAGCACATATCAGTTTAATCTTACGCTACAGCCAGATGGTAAAATAAAAGGTACTATGATACATTACTCAATGGGGTACGAAGCTTATCTGAAAAGAAAGGAAATCAAGAAATTTAATAGTGTAGATGAATACGTTGAGGATATGGACACAAAATCGTTAAAGTTCAAAATTTTAAAATCAGATATAGTTGGTATTGACAGCCTTGATGGGCCAATAGCTGAAACTTATGAAATAGAAATACAAGCTTATAAAAATACGGATCATGACCACTTAACATTTGATCCCTTCATTATAAACCGATTAGTTACTAACCCTTACAAACTTGTTGACCGTAACTATCCTGTAGATATTGGTATGCCATCAACAGATCGTTATACTTTAACTTTGCATTTGCCGGATGGATATGTAATTGACAATGCGCCGCAAACCAAAAATATAAAACTGCCAAATTCAGGCGGAAACTTTATTACAGATTATCACGCAGATGATACCGGCACTAGTTTTACATTTTCAAATGTGATACAGTTTAATAAGTCAATATACCAATCAGTTGAATACCCTTATTTGAAAGAATTTTTTAACGAAGTTATTTTATCAGAAAAAGGCGAGTTAACTTTCAAAAAGAAATCATGAGGATAAGCCTGATATCAGTTCTACTTTTAACGATTTTTTGTAAAGGCAATGCGCAACAACCCTATGATGCAAGCTTGATTCCTAAGGAATTAATACCATATGCTAATGCTGTTATACGCAACCAGCAGGTAAATATTGATGTAAAGGATTTGGATAACACAATCTATCACTTTAAGCAAGTCATCACCATTTTAAATAAAAACGGTGATGATAAAGCCGAAGTCGTGATATCTCATGATAAAAACAATATCATAAAGTACATTAAAGGTTCTGTTTATAACTCGTTTGGTTTACAAGTGGGCAAATTTTCTGAAAGTGATTTTGAAGACGTAAGTAATAATGATGGATTTTCACTTTTTGATGATCTTAAGATCAAACATTATCGTCCGGCTGTTACCGATTATCCTTATACTGTTGAGTATGAATACGAAGAGCGTGTTAAACAAAGCCTGGATTTTGATGACTGGACGCCCAACCCCTGGCTTGGCACAGCAGTAGAACATAGTGAATTCACATTTATTTGTAAATCTGATTTTAAAATCAGGTATAAGGAAATTAATTTACTCAATGCAGCTAATATCAGTACAAATAAAGATGGATTAAAGACTTATAGTTGGGAGGTGTCAAACATTAAAGCTATGCGAAAAGAACCGTATAGTTCAAATCCTGAAAAATTTTTAAGTGCTGTGAAAATATCGCCTGAAAAGTTTAAATATTATGGAATTCAAGGTAGCTATGCAGATTGGAAGGGATTGGGCAAATGGATATATGATAACCTTGTTTCCGACAGGCAACAATTACCGCCTGCAACAATTCAACATGTTAAAGATATTATCGCAGGTATTCCAGACGTCAAATTAAAGGCGAAAAAGATATATGAGTTTATGCAGTCTAAAACACACTATGTAAGTGTACAGGTGGGCATTGGCGGATTACAACCGTTTTTGGCAAGGGATGTTGATCAACTAAACTATGGCGACTGCAAAGCTCTTGTAAATTATACACAGGCTTTATTAAAAGCAGCAGATATAAATTCGTGGTATTGTGTTGTAACAGGCGACCCTTATCATAAAACTTCTATGTTAAGTGATTTTGCCAGTGTTGACCAGGGTAATCATATCATTTTGTGTATTCCATTCAAAAATGATACAACATGGATGGATTGTACAAGCGAAACTATCCCGTTTGGTTATTTGGGTAGTTTTACCGATGACAGGACGGTTTTAGCCTGTACCCCAAACGGTGGAATTTTATTGCGCACTCCAAAATATGCTGCAGAAACGAATCTTTCACATCGTGAAGCAAATTTTAGTTTAAACAATGATGGTGAATTATCGGGTAACATGATTACAAATTTCAAAGGTATTCAATACGATGCAATGGAAAATGTAATAGCCGATTCTTATAGTGAACAGTTAAAGGACATGCAAAAAATTTATCCTATCAATAATATGGCGATAAAAAAACTTGTTTTTAACCAGGATAAAAGTCTGAATCCGGTGACAACTGAAACTATAGATCTTAAAGCGAGTGAATACGCATCAATAGGAAACAATAAGATCAGTTTTTTAATTAATTCGGTAAACCGTGTTGAAGAGGCTCCAAAAGAAGTGAGGAACCGCTTAACAGATGTATACATCAATGAGGGTTACACTGAAGAGGACGAAATTACTTATGTAGTTCCGGAAGGTTATCACTTGGAATCAACCCCATTGAAAGAAACAAGACAATCCAAATTTGGAAGCTTTAGTGCTGAATGCACAATGACAGGTAATCAGTTAATTTATAAACGCAGATTACAAGTTATTGATGGCACTTATCCAAAAGACACTTACCAGGATTTTGTTGACTTTTACCAAACTGTTGTTGATGCAGATGATTATAGCGTTGTTTTAGTAAAAAACACCATTAACTAAATACAACTATACCCAGTATAATGCCGACAATCATAATTACATAAAGTAATATCTCGGTACTGGCGAAGCGTTTGTATTTTGTCCAGAATGAATAATCATTTTTGGGCTTTTCCATACGGGTAAATATACAATAATTATCGCACTTGTGCGGTGGTTAAAGTATCGGCTACCGATCCGCAACGTGAAAAATATTTATACATGCTACCATGCAGCGGAACGATCATCACGCCCTTTGTTGAACTGGCGTGAACAATATATCCGTTTTGGAGATAAACGCCTACATGGCTGAACTGTCTGCCATCAAAATCAAAAAAAACAAGATCACCCTCTTTCAGATCATTTTCGTATTCGCGTTTTATGACAGTAACTTGTTGACTGGTCATCCTAGGTAATGTAATGCCGTAAACTTGTAATTCCAACATTTGTACCAAGCCGGAACAATCTACTCCATCCTTATCTTCGCCTCCAAATTTGTAGGGCGTACCGTACCATTGATCTATAAATGCGTATAAGCGCCCATTCTGTATATCACTTTTATGAACACCCATCATTTGCGAATATTTATCGGCAATGCTTGCCTGTGGCTGTACTATTTCTCCGGGTTCGCCCTTCATAACAACCTTTCGCGAGTGGCAGGAAGAAAAAATGATCAGCACAAAAAATAAATACCTTGTACCGCGGATAAATTTCATACATAAAGATAAAGCAGCTAATAATACTAAAAACGCAAATGTTTTTAACATATCAACATTAGGAAATTCTAAAATCGTAAATCCAACTATCCTTTTATTACCCGCTGTATCTCGTCCAGCTTCATCAAGGCCTCAACAGGTGTTAAGGTATTTACATCAAGATTATTTAACGTATCTCGTATTTTCACCAATACGGGATCATCGATACTAAACATTTGCATTTGCACAGCTTGCTTTTGCACCTTACGGATGCTTTCCTTGATGTGCTCGCCGCCGGTACGTTCGTTTTCGAGTTTCTTTAATATCTCGTTTGCGCGGCTCAATACCTTTTGTGGCATACCGGCTAATTTGGCAACATGGATACCAAAACTATGCTCGCTGCCACCAGGAACCAATTTACGCAGGAAGATGATCTGGTGACCTACCTCTTTAACTGAAACGTTAAAATTTTTAATGCGATTAAAGGAATTGCTTAGTTCATTTAACTCATGGTAATGCGTAGCGAATAAAGTTTTTGCCTTTGCTATTGGATGATTATGCAAATATTCTGCAATAGCCCAGGCTATCGAAATACCATCGTAAGTTGACGTGCCACGCCCTATCTCATCCAATAAGATCAAACTTCTGTCGGATATATTATTGAGGATGCTGGCGGTTTCGTTCATTTCCACCATAAAGGTCGATTCGCCAGATGACAGGTTATCTGACGCCCCTACACGTGTAAATATCTTATCCACCAAACCAATAGAAGCTGATTTTGCGGGCACAAAGCAACCCATTTGCGCCATTAGCACGATCAACCCGGTTTGTCGTAATAGCGCCGATTTACCCGCCATGTTTGGCCCGGTGATGATGATGATCTGCTGCGAATCAGAATCTAAATAAACATCGTTTGTGATGTAGGTATCACCTAAGGGCAAGTTCTTTTCTATAACCGGGTGGCGGCCACCTTTAATATCGATCAGTTTACTTTCGTTGATCTCCGGTTTAACGTAATAATTTTTAATGGATATAGTAGCGAAGTTCAACAGCACATCCAAACGGGCTATCAATTGTGCGTTTAATTGGATCGGCTTAATATATTCAGCCAGTGAATACAGAAGTTCGTTATATAGCTTGGTTTCAAGCGCGAGTATCTTTTCCTCGGCACCTAAAATTTGCTCTTCGTACTCCTTAAGTTCTGGGGTAATATAGCGTTCGGCGTTTACCAGCGTTTGCTTGCGGATCCAATCTGTTGGAACCTTATCGCGATGGCTATGGGTAACTTCAAGATAATATCCAAACACATTATTAAAAGATACTTTTAAGGATGGAATGCCCGTAGCTTCTGCTTCACGCTTTTGGATTTCCAGCAAATAACCTTTTCCACCGAATGCAATTTTACGCAGGCGGTCAAGTTCCTCGTTAATGCCCTCATTCATTACACCACCCTTTACAATCATTACCGGTGGCTCAGGGTGTAGTTCCTGTTCAATTTTTCCACTGATGGAAGCACAAGGGTTCAATTGCTCACCAATAGCTTTCAACGGAAGACTGATAGAATGCTCGCACAAACTTTTAATCCCCTCAATTGCTTTCAATGCCTTCTTAAGCTGACAAACCTCGCGCGGATTAGCTTTTTGCAGCCCGATCTTTGAGATTAAACGCTCCAGGTCACCGATCTGACGGATGTATTGCTGCAGATTATCACGCAGTTCTTCTTCAGCTATCAAATATTCAACTACGCCCAGCCTGTCCTTTATTGGTTTTATCTCTTTTAAAGGCATCACTATCCAACGACGCAGCATCCTCGCTCCCATTGGCGAGCAGGTATGATCAAGCACATCAACCAAAGTCAAAGCATTTTCATTGGATGAACCAACCAGCTCCAGGTTACGGATACTGAAGCGGTCTATCCATAAATACCTGTCTTCTTCTATTCTTGATATCGCCGAGATATGCTGAAGGTTCCTATGCTCGGTCTCATTTAAATAATGCAGTGCCACACCTGCAGCCAAAATACCCAATGCCAGTTTATCTATCCCAAAGCCTTTTAAGGACTTTACGCCGAAATGTTTTAAAAGCGTTTCAGTAGCATAATCGCCGCTGTAGGGCCAGTCGTCGAGTGTATAAGTATAAAAACGAATGCCAAAAGTATCTTTAAAATCGGCATTACGGCTTTTGGGGTAGATCACCTCACTTGGCGAATAAGCTTGCAATAATTTATCAATATAATCGCTGTTACCCTGAGCAGTTAAAAACTCACCGGTCGAAATATCAATTAGGGCAATCCCTATACTGTTTTTTTCAAAATACAAGGATGCCAGGTAATTATTGCTTTTTTGCTGAAGGATATTATCACTTATGGCAACTCCTGGGGTTACCAATTCCGTTACGCCACGCTTAACAATGGTCTTGGTAGTTTTGGGATCTTCAAGCTGGTCGCAAATAGCAACACGCTGCCCTGCCCTTACCAATTTTGGCAAATAGGTATCTAAGGAATGGTGGGGGAAACCGGCAAGCTCGATATGTGTAGCCGCGCCATTGGCACGGCGGGTAAGCGTAATGCCTAAAATACCGGCTGCCTTAATAGCATCCTGCCCAAATGTTTCATAAAAATCACCCACACGAAATAGCAGCAAAGCACCAGGGTACTTCGCCTTTATTACGTTATATTGCTGCATTAAGGGGGTTTCCTTAGTAGCTTCTTTTGCCAAACGGTTTACTCCTATTTATAGGTTGGTAAAGTTAATGCATTGGGTGGTGTTTAAGCTGATTGTTGAAAAGTTAGAGAATTGTGGATTACCCGCCAACAATTAGCCCAATTTATTGTAATTAAATAAAAACATTATCATGAAAAGATCAATCATTGTTATATTAATTTGTTCAGTATTATCAATTACAGCTTGTAAAGGCAATCCAAGTACCCAATCTGGTGACTCAACAGGTACAGGCGCCGGCGGTGCCAGGGTACCAGGTAACATGTCTGCAGATACCACCAAGCATGACTCGACAATTAGTTCATCTAAAGCTATGAATACAGATTCTGCAAAGAGTAAATAATAATTGGCACAAAATATGTTATCGTTTTAGTTAAAAAAACTCAACTATCATGAAAGCATTAAATTTAATTATGATCGCAGCAGGTTCTGCATTAATGATGCAGGCCTGCCACAATGGTACTAACACCTCAACCACCATCGACACAACAACCACTACAACTGCTGACGCCACTAAAACTGATACCGGCAAAATGATAGCAGCTGCGGATAGTGCAGATGTTAACTTCGCCACCAAAGCAGCACAAGGTGGAATGACCGAAATTGCGTTAAGTAAACTCGAATTGCAGTCATCCAACAATAAAATAAAAGATTTTGCCAACATGATGGTCACTGATCATACTGATGCTGGCAATAAACTTACTGCAATTGCAAAAGCAAAAAATATTATGCTCCCAACTTTGCCTGATACAACACAACAGGCTGTAATAACTGATCTTTCAAAAAAATCAGGCACAGCGTTGAACAAAGCCTATGTAGCCCAGATGGTTGCAGATCATCAAAAAACTATCGCCATGTTCGAGGCTGCACAAAGTGCCGTTAAGGATACTACTTTAAAGACATTTATTACTAACACATTACCTACCCTGCATAAACATATGGATGCAATTAATGCTATTAAAAGCAGTATGTAACTGGTTGATAAATAGCTAAAAATAATCAGGTCAGGTATAGTCTTGAACAATAACTATTTCCGTTAACATAAAGTAAACATTATGAAAAAGTTAAAAATAATAGCCGCAGCGCTGATAGTAACCTGTGCCTGTGAGCACACTGTTGCAAATACAGGTTCATCAAGTCAATTTAATTTTAGTGAAGCGAATATTTTAAAAGATACAGTACCCAGAATTGGCACTAAATCGCCAACTGGTACACCAATGCCAACTATGCCAACTACAACAACGCCAATGCCGGCACCTACCCCGGTACCAAGTCCAACACCAACGCCAACAGTGCCGCCTACAACAACACCTGTAACACCTACACCCAACCCAACCTCAACACCTATCCCGGTTCCGTCATCTAACAACCCACCGGATTAATTTAACAATATTGTAAAGGCTGACAGATAATATCTGTCAGCCTTTTATGTAACAAAATGTATCATTAATAGTCTACCTTGTAAAACCTAAAAAAAACAATTATGGATGCAGCATTAATTACAACCAGCACAAGTTTAGAGGGTTATAAAATTGTTAAACACTTAGGCGTAGTACGCGGCATAACGGTACGCAGCCGCAGTGCCTTGGGTAACATCGCTGGTGGGTTTCAATCTTTATTCGGCGGCAGGCTTTCAATTTATGTTGAGCTTTGCGAAAACTCGCGCGAAGAAGCTTTTCAACTCCTGGCACAGCATGCGCAAACCCTGGGTGCCAATGCAATCATCAACATGCGTTATGATGCCAACGAAATAATGCAGGGCATTACCGAAGTATTAGCCTACGGAACCGCGGTAGTGGTTGAGAAAGTTTAAGCTTATTTAAAATATGAAAGGGGTATCACTTTCCACATACCGTGGGCAAGGTGGCCTATGAGCAATTCATAAAGTAAATATACAGGCCAAAATATATAAGTGATCAAGAGTATGATTAAGTTGTGATTATAATACCAGCTTACCATTAAGGAATATAACCCTAAAATAAAGTATATTATACTTGAATCTCTTTTTCCCATTTTATCTGGTTATTAGTTTTTTGTTAAACCTATTTTTAAATCTAATAATTTTAAAGCTAACATCAAAATTAACATACGTGTTTAACCATCAATTATATCTTTTATAACTATTATTTGTTGTAAAATCATTTCAAACACGGTTTAGCATGTTTTACACCTAAAAAATGTTAATTACCTATGATTTGTTAATAATTTTTAGGTTAAACAGTATTCAACTTAAATACAATAAGCTATGTTTGTTAAAACAAACGCCTCCTGTGTGGAGTTAATTTCAAAAAACAATTTAAACTAATTATGGCAACACCAACAAGCGGCGGTATTACCGCCTATTCTGTGAAAACAAAAACCAAAAATGTTCCAATGATCGATCCTGTTATTGATGTAAAATCTGGCAGGTACATTGCAACAGGTAAAGACAGCGCAGGTAACAAAATGGCTGCAATTATGAGCAAAGCTACAGCAGAAGGACATATCAGTGCCGGCAACGCAACAAAAGGTTCTGGTTGGTAAGTAGTATTGTTCTTTATCAAATAAAAATATCATTGCGATCTTGACTGATTACAATGATATTTTTGTTTTATAGCCTTTTTATCCCACTTCAATAATAATATATACCTGTGCTATTGTAAAAAATATGTTAAAGCTTGTTAAAGCGCTAACGCAATAGTATTAAATGGATATATTTAGCCTCCGTATTACTTACTTTAATTGATATTGATGATCTTCAAAAAAATCGCTTTTGCTGCGTGCTTGTTAACTATTTTTTCACTATCAGCCTTTGCACAGGATGATACAATTTCTCTGCGAAACTTAATTACAAAAACCACCCAGTACACACAAAATTATCCCGCTGAGAAGGTTTATCTGCATTTTGATAAACCCTATTATGCTGTTGGTGACACCATATGGTTTAAAGCCTATGTAACACTCGAGCAAAATCAACTTTCGGCTATTAGCAGGGTTGTGTATGTCGATATGATCAATAATCGCGATTCGGTTGTACAATCATTAAGGTTGCCGGTAGTTAATGGTATAGCATATGGAAATATTGTTTTACCACAAGTTTCTTTTATAGAAGGTAATTATCACATTAGAGCTTATACCAATTGGATGCGGAATTTTGATGCGGGTTATTTTTTTACCAAAAATATTACTGTTGGTAATACAGTTGACAAGGACGACCCGGTTGATACACACATTTCATTTATAAATGCAGTAGCCAATAATAATACGGAAAAGATTATCGCCCATATAACTTATAAAACACAGGACGGTGCCCCGTTACCCGCCAAAAGAGTAACATGGAAAGTGCAATCTGATGATGAGACCATTGACAAAGGAAAAGGTGTAACTGACGCAAATGGTATATTGGAATTAAGTTTTACCAGCAATAAACACGCTGCATTTGCATCTGCCGATTTAACAACAACGCTTGAAATAAATTACAAAAAAAGCGTTACAAATACTTTTCCATTAAAAACAGCTGCAATACCAAAAGATGTACAGTTTTTTCCGGAAGGTGGAAATATGTTGAGCGGTGTACATGCTAAAATTGCTTTCAAAGCTATAAATTCAAACGGGATGGGTGTTAATATTAAGGGAGTGGTAACTGATGATGCTAATAATGAAGTAGCACAATTTGCATCACAACACCTGGGTATGGGCGAGTTTACCTTTCAACCCGAAACAGGCAAAAATTATAAAGCAATGGTATCGTTTTCAGACGGGACAAAAAGCTCATACGATCTGCCAAAAGTTTTAGATGAGGGAATTTATCTATCGGTAAATAATAGTAATCCTGATAGTTTAACCGTCAAACTGGCTTCAAACCCCGCATTTTTAGAAAAATTCAAGAACACACTTTTTTACATAGTAGCTCAAAGCGGTGGTAATGTTTATTATGCGGCACAAACACAATTACAAAATCTTACATATGTATCAGTTTTACCAAAAAGCAAGTTTCCAACAGGAATTTTGCAATTTTCATTACTTACGGCTGAAGGCGATCCTTTAAGTGAACGCTTAGTTTTTATACAACGCGATGATTTACTTAATGTTAGCATTAACACAGATAAGCCGGCTTATTTAACACGCCAAAAGGTACATATGACCCTTACCGTAAAAAACAAAAATCTGCCAGACGTTGGAACGTTTTCTATGGCTGTGATTGATGAGAACAAAGTTCCTTATGACGAAGATAATGAAACAACAATTCTATCAAGCCTTTTGCTTACCTCTGAATTAAAAGGCTATATTGAAAAACCAAACTATTATTTTAATCATGTTGACGCAAAAAAGACAGATGATCTTGATGTGTTAATGCTTACACAGGGTTATAGAAGGTTTGATTATAGTGATATAGTGGCCGGCAAAAAACCGCAATTGTTTTATTTGCCTGAGCAAGGAATTAAAATTACAGGCATGTTACGTACATCGTCAGGCATTGCTGTTCCGCGTGGCAATATCCACATGGCAATATCCGATAAATTGCTAACAATGGATGCCACTACAGATGAATCCGGAAGATTTGTATTTACTAACTTGAATTTTAAGGATTCATCGCAGGTTATAATAAGCGCTAAAAACAATCAAAATTATAAAAACCTTGTTGTAACGGCTGATGCTGAAACAGCACCGACTATGGTTAAAAACATAAATTCGCCAGATAACGTGCAAAATATTGATAGCACATTATCAGTTTATTTAAAAAATACAAAAAGACAATATGCAGCAACCAGAATGTTAAAAGAGGTAGTAGTGGTAGCAAAGTCCGAAGTAAAAAAACCAAGTCATATGGATTATTCTTCGTTAACAGGTTTAAGTCCCCAGCCAGATCATATTGTTAACAGCAGTCAGCTTTCAGGTTGCAATTTTTTATTAGATTGTCTTCAGGGAACTCTGTTTGGTTTTACCTATTCGGATAATAATTTTTACTTAACGCGAGATTATAATCAAAATAATAAATCAACTCCGGCAGCTATTTATTATAACGGTACACCTGTAGATGCAAGTTATCTTGCCAATATTGATCCAAAAACAGTTGAATCAGTTGAAACCTTTTTAAATGATGGCTTAAGTAGTATAAATAAAATGACTAATACAAAGGGAGTTATAGTAATTAATGGAAAACCGAAGCCAAAAGGAGAAAAAATTTCGCTTGCACAACTTAAGGACATGATGCCACAAAACAATGTAATAACAATCAGCCCATTGGGGTATGCTAAATACAAGGAGTTTTATGTTCCGAAATTTAGTGTGCCAAAAAGTAATCCTACCTATTCCGATCTAAGAACTACTATTTATTGGAACCCTAAAATATTTACTGATGCTACCGGAAAAGCATCATTTGATTTTTTTAATGCTGATGGTAAAGGCCCATATCGTGTAGTACTGGAAGGCATAGATGCTGATGGTAATTTAGCTCATTATATTTATCATTACAAAGTTGACTAAGTAGGTTATCAGTTCAAAAAAAAGAGGTTATTTCAAAAAATGAAATAACCTCTTTTAGTTTGTTCGTAAAATTACAACTCTCTTACCCAGATATTTCTGAAGCTAAGCGGTTCACTTTTATCACCATGAGCCTGTAATTTAATTGGAGCCGGGCCGTGCGCTTTGTAAACAGGCTTACCTATATATAGCGTTGGGCCTAACAAGCTAACATCGTTTTCTACCACAACGCCATTATAAATTACCGTAGCGCGTGCGGCGGTTTTTAAAGTGCCATCTTCATTAAAAGTTGGTGCGGTCCAAATTACATCATAGGTTTGCCATTCGCCCGGGGGCCTTGCAGGATTTGCCAAAGGAATAAATTGTTTGTAAATGCTGCCAGCCATGCCATTTACATAAGTCTTGTTTTTGTACGAGTCCAAAACCTGTAATTCATAACCCGCATCGCCCTTACCTAATGACGCTAAAAATACGCCACTGTTTCCCCTTGCCTGGCTTGTACCGGTTATATCAGCAGGGATACGCCATTCAATATGTAGCTGGTAATTTTTAAAAGATTGCTTAGTTTCTATATTACCAGAGTTTTTATTTACCGTAACTATTCCGTCGTGTACACTCCAGTCAGCCGGTTGGCTCCTATCCTGCGTAGAAACCCATTGATTTAAATTAGTACCATCAAACAAAATGATAGCATCAGATGGTGCCTCACTACATGTTTTACCAGGAGTAACTATCGGTGGTTCAGGACTCCAAATCTCAGTGTCCTCTGGCTTAGCTCCCTGCTGTGCTTTAACCGTAAAACAAGTGGCTACAATTGCAAGGGTCAACAAAATTTTATTTCTCATGATTTTTTATTTTTTTATACGTGAAGTACATTTTTAACGTAAGAACAACTTTGTGTAATGCTTACATACGGATCGATATTGGTGTAATTTTCCTGCTCAACAATAAAGTGCTTTACGCCACTCAAATTTGCATATGCTATAATTGCCTTAAAATCAATAGTTCCGTTACCAATTTCAGTATTGCGCTCATGGTTTGACTTATCCATATCCTTAATATGAAATGCGAAGAACCTGCCGGGATGTTTTTTGATGATCTCAACAGGATCCTGCCCTGTACGAACTACCCAGTACAGATCCATTTCCATCTTCACTAATTTCGGATCTGTTCTGTTCAATATCGTATCGTAAAACGTAGTTCCGTCAACTTGTCTCCATTCAAAATTATGGTTATGATAGCCAAATTTTAGGCCTTCTTTTTTACAGATTTCAGCTGCTATACTTATTTTATCGGCAATGCTTTTAAAATCATCAACAGTTTTAATAAAGTCGCCATTAAGGTGCGGAACAATGATATATTCCATGCCGGTAATATGTGCAGCATCGATGTAAGAATGCAACTCATCAGTATTTCCAGTGGCAAAAAAGTTATCAAACTCAAAATGGCCGCTTGGTGTATGTAAGCCATTGTCTTTAAGTAACTTGTTAAATTCACCAGCATCTAATCCCCAAAAACCATTCTTTTTATTATAGCCAAATGTTTCCACTTCCTTATATCCTGCCTTGGCCACTTTAGGTATAACATCTTTTACACCGGTATCTTTCAATTGATCGCGGACGCTGTACAATTGCAATCCTACAATGTCCTTATAATTCTGGGCGAGCAGCATTTTGGGTGCTACCATAACCCCGGCCGATATCATGCCCGCCTGGGCTAAAAAAGTTCTTCTGTTAGTCATTTGGTTTATTTTGGTTAGTTTGGTTTTATTTTTTAAGCGACAGGATGTATTTAACCATCTCCTGAGCATCTGTTATTGATAAGTTTGGATGTGGCGACATGGCAATATTACCCCAGTTGCCCGACCCTCCTTTTATGATCTTATTAGCCAATGTATCAATAACAGCCGGTGAAGCAGTATATTTATTAGCAACGTCAGTATATGCAGGGCCTATCTTTTTCTCATCTACGCCATGACAGGTTAAGCAATCGTTCTTTTGTATTAGACCTGCGCCCAAAGTATCTTTAACAGCTACGGATGTGCTTTGGGTTGATGTAGTAGTTGTTGTTGTTGTTACAGTAGTATCAGTACCGGAACCGGTGGATTGTTTATTATTTCCGCATGCCGAAATTGCCAGCGCTAATCCAAAAATGATTAATGATCTTTTCATTTGTATTATTGTGTGTTATTTAAATTCCTAATATTTTTTTATTGAAAGCTTCGTCACCTCCCGAAGAAGCAAAATCATCAAAAGCCTTATCCGTAACCCTGATGATGTGATTCTTTATAAATTCCGAGCCTTCCCGTGCACCGTCCTCTGAATTTTTCAGTGCGCACTCCCATTCTAAAACCGCCCAGCCGCTAAAGTCATATTGCGCAAGCTTGCTAAAAATGCTTTTAAAGTCAACCTGCCCATCGCCCAATGAACGGAAACGCCCTGCCCTGTTTATCCAGCTTTGATAGCCGCCGTAAACCCCTTGTCTGCCTGTCGGGTTAAATTCGGCATCCTTTACATGGAACATTTTGATCCGCTCGTGATAAATATCGATATATTCCAAATAATCAAGGCATTGTAATACAAAATGCGATGGGTCATACAACAAACAAGCACGACTATGGTTGTTTACTTTCTTTAAAAACATTTCATAACTGATTCCATCGTGCAGATCTTCACCCGGATGAATCTCATAACAGAGATCGATGCCGCATTCATCGTAAACGTTCAATATAGGCTCCCAGCGTTTGGCGAGTTCGGTAAAAGCGTCATCAACTAACCCTGGCGGACGCTGCGGCCATGGATAAACCATTTGCCAGATTAATGCGCCGCTAAAACTAACACTGGCAGTTAATCCTAAGTTTTGCGATGCTTTGGCTGCATATTTTAATTGCTGAACTGCCCAGTCCTGCCTTGCCTTTGGATTATTACGATAAGCTTCGGGTGCGAAGCCGTCAAACAGCAAGTCATAAGCCGGATTTACTGCTACTAACTGACCTTGTAAATGAGTAGATAATTCAGTAATCTCCAATCCGCATTCCTTAACCAAACCATTAAGTTCATCAGCATAAGTTTTGCTTTCAGCAGCTTTTTTCAGGTCGATGAAGTTCGGATCAAGTGTTGGTAATTGTACGCCTTTATAACCCAGGTCCTTTGCCCAATGGCAAATGGATTTTAAATTATTAAAAGGCTCATCGGCACCTATAAACTGCGCTAAAAATATGGCCGGGCCTTTAATGGTTTTCATAGCTGTTATTTTATATTTTAAAGTCGGTCCATTTTAAATCCGATTTTCCTGACGCGATCACATTCTCCACAAAAGCCATCCCCCTTAATCCATCATCAATACCGGGGTAATCCAGCCATTCTTTTTCAGGTTGTTTGCTATCAAGGTCAGCCTTAACACACAACGCGAAGTTACGGTACAAGTTAGCGAATGCTTCCAAATAACCTTCGGGATGCCCTCCAGGTGTACGCGTGTTGTGAGTTGCATATGAGCTTAAATAGCTACCGCCTGTACGTAATATTTCGGCAGGTTTGTCAGGCCATTTCAGCAGCAGGGTATTTGCATTGTCCTGTTGCCACTCCAAGCCCCCTTTTTCGCCATATATTATTATCTTGATATTATTTTCGGAACCTGCTGCAATTTGCGTAGCTACAAGTACACCACTTGCCCCGCTATCAAATTTAAGTAATGCGGCACCATCATCATCA
Organism: Mucilaginibacter sp.; assembly: GCF_965225845.1. Classification (GTDB taxonomy): domain Bacteria; phylum Bacteroidota; class Bacteroidia; order Sphingobacteriales; family Sphingobacteriaceae; genus Mucilaginibacter. The sequence continues at coordinate 1,472,433 of NZ_CBDDBL010000002.1, read as the reverse complement.
AGCTTTCGGCCTTCAACAACAGTATTAATATCAGCGCATAATTTGGTAACATGCAATCCGCTTACATATTCAGCCAGGTTAAAGGCGTGAGTACCGATATCGCCCATGGCGCCAGCGATACCGCTTTTTGTCGGGTCGGTACGCCATGAGGCTTGTTTATTGTCCTCACCTTCCAAAAAAAAGCTCAACCAGCCTTGCGGATATTCAACATAAACCTTTCTGATCTTACCTAACTTACCTTGCTTGATGATCTGCCGGGCTTCCTTTACCATGGGATAACCGGTATAAGTATGGGTTAAGCAAAACCTTTTACCACTTTGCTCAACCACTTTTTGTAACTCTTTAGCTTCGGCAAGCGAAAACGTCATCGGCTTATCCAGTATCACATTAAAACCATTCTCCAAAGCCAGTTTAGCTGGTTCAAAATGTAAATGGTTTGGAGTGACGATACTTATTACCTGCACACGTTCATCTTTAGGTAATTGCTTTTCCTTTTCGATAAGCTCCTTATAGCTGGTGTAAACGCGGCTTGCAGCTAAACCTAATAACAAACCGCTTGCTTTTGCCTTCTCCCCATCACTGCTAAAAGCACCACAAACCAGTTCATACTCGTCATCTATGCGGGCGGCAATGCGATGTATCGCACCTATAAATGCGCCTTGCCCGCCGCCTATCATTCCTAATCGTAATTTCATATTATCCAAGCACTTTCCAGCCTTCGCGGTACTCGCGTTTTATGTATTGATTAACATCGTTAAAATTAGTTACACGCATGGCATCGTTGTCCCATACCAGCTTTATATTTTCTCCAGGGAAATCATATCCTTTGCCATCCGGCCTTGCTACTTTCAGGTCATGACCACGGATGGAGAGATTTGCCATTAGCAATGCCTCTGTAAGCGGCCCTGCCAGTTTAAATGGCGAGCTCACCACGTCGGGTTTGCCGGCAATTGCAGCATTTACCCATTGCGCGTAGTGGCCATCCTGACCGCCGGGAACGCGGGCAATAGTTTTAGGTACATTTACCTGGCTCGTGCGTGATGTTGGCAGCAATTGCGGATTTAACGAATAAGTACTTGCCATCATTTTTCCTTTTGTACCGATGAATAACATACCGTTGCCGTTATCGCCAAAATCTTCATTCGGGCCTAATTCAACCGGGCGTTCAGGCTGTATGCCACCGTCCATCCAGTGTACGGTAACATCGCCCATCGTTTTTTCAGTTTTAGGGAAAGTCAAAGTGATGTGACTCGATGGCGGGCAGCTATCCGGGAAATAACCTTTTGTAAAGTTATCTACATAAATAGTACCAACGCTTGACTGTACATCTTTAACATATTGCAGATCCAATACACGGAAGGGCGCTTCCATCAAATGGCAACCCATATCGCCTAATGCTCCGGTACCGTAATCCCACCAGCCGCGCCAGTTAAACGGTACCAGCTTATCAACATAACTTTTGTAAGGCGCGGTTCCTAACCAAAGGTCCCAATCCAATTCAGGCGGTACCGGTGGTTTGGTATCCGGCCATGGAATACCTTGTGGCCAAACGGGGCGGTCTGTCCAGCAATACACGGTGTGTACATTGCCTATTTCTCCGGCATCGTACCATTCGCGTAATTGCCTCACACCATCGTTTGATGCGCCCTGGTTACCCATTTGGGTTACCACATTATATTTTTTTGCCGCATGTGTTAAGGCACGGGCCTCAAATACATCATGCGCCAATGGTTTTTGTACATATACGTGCTTGCCCATCTGCATGGCTGAAAGCGCCACAATGGCATGGTTATGATCTGGTATAGAAACCGATACCGCGTCAAAATTCTTATGATCCTTATCCAGCATCTCGCGCCAATCTTTGTAGAATTTCGCTTTCGGGAATTTGGCCACTGTTTTTGCTGCGCTGCGCATATCCACATCACACAGGTAACCAATTTCTGCATTGCCGCTGGCGTAGAAATTGGCGATGTCACTTTGGCCCTTGCCACCCGCACCTACGCCGGCAATAATCAACTTGTCGCTGGGTGCGGTAAAACCTTTTCCGCCTAAAACATAACGCGGAACGATCATGATACCTGCCGCAGCAATTGCGCTGCTTTTAATAAACCCTCGCCTGGAGGTGTTTAATGATGAATCTGGGTTATCGGTCATTGAATATAATTGGTTAGAAGTTATCTATAAAATCAATTTAGCACCATTTACCAAACTTAGTAAATTATTCAAAAAAATAAAGCAACGAATAAATTTGTTACTTAATCTATTGAGCAATAGGAAATGCAGAAAATAACAATTGACTATTACTCACAAATGCTAAGTGTTTACTATCAGGAGACCATGATGGGGTATTGATGGTTCCCTGACCGCCATATAAATAAGCTATAACTTTTATCGGCCCACCACCAACTGGCATTACCCGCAGGTAAACATGCTTATAGAATGGATGATCGCCGGGAGCTACTTCATCTTTCATAAAGGATATAAACTCGATCATTTTTCCATCGGGTGAAACGTGTGGGAACCAATTATCAAAATCGTCATTAGTTACCTGGGTTTGGTTGCTGCCATCAGGGTTCATACGCCACACCTGCATTAATCCGCTACGTACCGAACAAAAATAGATGTATTTACCATCAGGTGTATACTCCGGGCCATCGTCAAGTCCGGGGGCGTCTGTTAATCTTACTTCTTTACCACCGCTTGAAGGTATTTTGTAGATATCAAATTCCTTATTTCTATCGCCGCAAAAAACAATGTATTTACCATCCGGCGACCAGCCATGCATGTAAGAAGGCCCGGTTGGCGTAAGTTGCCTGGTGTCGCCTCCCTCAGCAGGAACAATATATCCTATTGATCCATATTGCTCGCTGTTGCTTATAGCCAGCCATTTACCATCAAATGATAAAACGTGATCATTATTATTAGCCTTAGCTGCGCCGGTATTGAGGACTGACGGTGTGTTTGTTTTCAAATCATATTTATAAAGCAGGCCGTCATTGTTATAAATCAAATACTTTCCGTTCTTAGTCCAGTTTGGCGCCTGTAAAGATTGCGGTGATTGATAAATTATCCGGCTATTACCAGTTTCGAGATTTAGAATTTGAATATCGCTACCTATATATTTTTTATAACCATCATCCTTACCTGCAGGTACAACTATCCTTACATTATTAAACTCAGCCTTTTCAACTACAGCCGGGTTATGCGAGCATACAAATAATCCTATGTAAACATCATCGCCCAAATCAATATCTATTTTTTCGGTAACAAAGGTTTCACCATTACGGGCTACAGACATGGTATAGGTATTACCTTTTCGTTCAATTTGGATGATATCCGCATGTGTGATCGGTGATTTGATTTCTTCTGTTTGGCCGTTAACGGTTTTTCTGTATTGTAACGATGTTAAACCATCACCATGAACAACTGCACTCACGTGTTTTGAGTTTGGATCGAGCGATGCGCGTATCATCCAGCCTAATTTACGATGTTGTTCAATACCAGTACCCAGAAATTGCGCACGTGTGGTTAGTATAAAATCACCTTTCATCTTCTTCCATACATAATGAAAAGCATCATGATCGAACCAGATATTATAACCCGAACCTGTAATTTTATACTGTTGTAATTGTGGTTCATATTCAGCACCACCTGCAAGCTGCTTTACTGACCCAATGTCGGTTTGGTCATCAAATATCCCGATCTCCTGAGCATAGGCGTTGGTAATAAACATTACAAAACATAGCAGAAATAGCAATTTGGTTTTCATAAAAGGCAGGTATTACTATAATTGATATGCTAAGGTAATTAATAGATTTTTAAATGGGCGATGTTTTTTTATTCAAAAAAATTGTCTTTTTAATCATCTCAAAAAAAAAAAGTCTAAAAAAAAGGGAGATACAATTCAATGCATCTCCCTTTTGTGTTTTTTGTTAGACTATTTCCTAACCTTAGTTTTCACTTTATAACCGTTGTATTCTTTGTGGTGTTTGTGAAAAGTGTTGTGGATTTTTTGTTTAAAGCTGCTGGTTTTTTTCACTTTTACAGTTCTCTTGTCTACCCTGTCCTGGGCATGTGCAAATGATGCGAAGCCGATAGCTAAAATCATCATTATTGATAAAATAATTTTTTTCATGTTGGTTGAGTTTATGAACTTACAACTAATAAGCATCATAAATGTTTTAACATTAACTTAATTTACCAAACTTCATCGGGAACAACAGCAAATACCTTTGACGGAACTACATCAGGAACAATTTTTAAAACTGATTTTTGGCAATAGGCTAATTGAAACTCTTTCTTCGAATCGCGATATTCACTAACAGCGCCTATAATGCTTAAAAATTTAATATAGCACCAGGCTAGATCAAGCTGGTAAGCTTTAAAACCTGAACGCGCGCTTTTTGGATATAAGTGATGGTTATTGTGCCATTCGCCGGCTACATAACCCGGCCAAATCTGGTTAATTGACATGTCGTCACGATTGTGATCAACACCTTCACGGCGTTTGTCCTGGCCTTTGCCATGTCCTTCGTAATTATAAGTACGAACCCCTACGGCCCAAACACCTGCTGCACCAAATATGGTACAAACTAAAGCTAAACCACCTATAAAATAAAAACAAGCAAACCAAAATGCCCAATTAAGTACAATTGCTGTTATAGTACGCATCGGAGAGGCCAAAGTGCCCCATTTATTATATTGTGCGAATGAGTTGGTTTTAACGCCGGTATGGCGCATTAAATTAACACATTTACCATAATCCTTTTCAGTAAGGTTACGCCCGATTGGCTGATGATTAACATCAGCTAAAAAGCAATATAAAAAACCGCCATTAGCATTGTACGGGTCACCCGGCTGATCAGAAAGCGCATGGTGAACATGGTGCGAGATTGCGTAGATTTCTTCAGGAATTATTTTTAACGTTAGGTTTTGAGTGAAAAAACGCCAGAAGTTGTTACTGAACTTGTAAGCGCCATGTGTGCAATAACGATGCAGCCAGATTGTACCATGTGTACCCATAACGATCATGCCGTAAACAAAGGCAACGATAAGAAGCTTTAAAGAAAAATATTTAAATATGAACAATGCTAAAAAAGGAGTAAGTAGCACGATCATGAACCAGCTCATGAATGACATCCAGTTCTTTTTATTTTTAAAGACATTTAATCTGGAGAAAAATTCCTTTAAAAGTTCGCGGGGTCCGGGCTTTGAAAGCTCGCCAAACTTATCTTTCCAACCATATGCAGGTTGTTCTAACACATTCTCCAAAAACGCCATAGTAAAATTAATTATAGTTTATATTAGTTAGAGGGATTACGGATGAAAGGTATGGATTATAATTGAAATGTAAAATATTATTTGGATACAATTAAAACCCTGGTAACTAACAAAACACTGTATCAAACCGTTAACTATGTACTTAAACGTATTTAAAGTTTTTATGTTGTTGTAAGCAGGCTTATTTAAATATTATTAATAATACTTAATATACTTGCATTATTGTAATATTTATAACACATTACGCAATAATTATTATTAAACCTTAATGACTTTAGCGCATAATAAAATAATATACGTAAACCTTGGCTTGTTGCTTGTGATCCTGGTTTTCAATATAAATAATTGTTTTTCACAAGATACAGTAAAACGTCACGATAGGCTTACCCAAAGTGTTGCTGAAGATTATTATGTTTTGAAAGGCAATAAAACTATTAAGCAGGGTTTATACCAAGCAATATATGGCCGCAATACTGCTTTAGCAAGCGGAGTTTACAACAACAATAAACAAGTTGGCATATGGCATTTTTATGATGCCAAAGGACAATTAGTAGAAAATTTTGATTTTGACAAAAACGCGATCCTTTATGAAGAGTCAGATAATTACATTACTGAAGCGCATATCAGATATGGCTTTGATGATAGTGTGAAAAAAGATGACAAGGTTACTAAGCCAATGAAGACAGGCGGCCGTTGTTTTGGCTATATTCCATACTTATCAGTTTTTAGATTATCCGACGATTATATTAATGCTGACTTTTCGCAACTTAACGCGATATTGGAAATTTTGGTTAGCCCTGGCGGCAGATTAGCTGACTTTAAAATACATATACAAGGACCAGATGATAGCGAAAGGATAACCTCATTTTCTCCTGATCTGATAGATTACCAAGACAGGTTATTTGTGCCTGCAACTATTAATGGCAAACCCGTGTTATCCCGGATATTTGTACGCTGCCGTATAACAGATGGCGGGCAGTTGGACGTATATTGATAAAAACAAAAAACCCTCCCGTTTTGGAGGGTTTTGATAAATATTAGTGAGCGTGGTGCCCGTCAGGCCCATGAGCGTGTCCATGAGACAATTCCTCTGGTGTTGCAGGGCGAACATTTAAAATGTTACCTTTAAAATGCAATTCCTGGCCCGCCATCGGGTGATTCAAATCAACAATAACCGCATCTTCAGCAATAGAAACAACCTGCCCCTGGAAACGGTTGCCGTTATTATCCTGTAAAGGTACGATGCTGCCAATTTCCGGTACATCGGTACCATTAAACATTTCTTTTGGCAGGTTTGCTACAGCTTCATCATCATATTCGCCATAAGCATCCTGTGCTGATAAATGAAAGTCATAATTATCACCTGTTGATAAGGTGCTCAAATTGTCTTCGAACTTAGGCAGCATCTGCCCTGCTCCATATAAAAAGGTTAAAGGCTGCTCCTGTGTAGCGCTCTCAACTAATGTTTCTTTGCCGTCCTGGTCAACATACAAATCGTAAGTTAATGAGACTACGTGCTGTGATTCAATTTTCATTGCAGATTGTGTTTCTTATAAAAGTATTTTGGAATTAATTTGTTTTACCGCGTCATTAGAATTGTAAACGGGCAGGCTACAGGTTTTATCCTTGCAGATAAAAATTTGTGTCTTGTCAGAAAACTTTTCCTGCAGCAAAGGTAAACTTCCTTTTTTACCCCCCAAGATAATTTTGTTTGGAATATATTTTTTTTCAATCTCCAGGCGCATCTCTTCGTAATTATCACCAGTAATGGCAACTTCGTAAACACCGAATATCTCATCCAGCAGCAACATTGCCCAGTTAGAGTATGACGAACCATACTTTGCCATATGCGGCATCACATTTCGTAATAACTGATCGGATATTTCATGATATTCTTCATCATCGAACAACAACCCAAGCCTTTTTAGGTTCCGTGCCATTACTGAATTTGATGACGGAATCACGCCGTCCATAATTTCCGATTTGCGTGCGATCAATTGCTCATCTGCGTCCGCGGTAAAATAAAATATGCCACTTGCGGGGTCATAAAAATGGGCGATTGCATAGTCGGCTAAACCACGGGCGTGTTCCAGCCATTGTTCGTCGAAAGTGACTTCGTACAATGCGACCAAAGCATCAACAACATTGGCATAATCATCCAAAAAAGCGATGGAGTTATTATCTACACCTTTATAAGTACGTGATAAACGGCCATCTTCGTTAACCATGTACCTTACTATAAAATCAGCGTTTTTGAGCGCCATATCCAAATAATCATGCTCATTAAAAGTACGATAAGCATCGCATAATCCTTTTAACATTAAGCCATTCCATGAAGCTAAGATCTTATTATCCAATCCAGGGCGAATGCGCTGATTACGGGCGTAAAAGATCTTCTTTTTACTTTCCTCAATTTTCTCCATCATTAACTCCAGGGGCAAACCTAACTTATTAGCTAACTGTAAGTCTTTTTCCTGCCTGAAAAGTACATTGGTATGCTCCTCTTGCCAGTTGCCATCTTCGGTGATGTGGTAATAGATGCAGAACAGATCAGCTTCATCTCCCAAAATAGTCTCAACCTGTGCTTTGGTGAACGTGTAGAATTTTCCCTCTACCCCTTCACTATCAGCATCTAGCGCGCTGTAAAAGCCACCATCCGGGGATGACAATTCTCTAATAGAAAAGTTTATGATCTCATCAACAACTTGTTTGTATAATTGGGAGCTTTTCCAGGTATAAGCCTCAGAATAAAGACTGATCAGCTGCGCATTATCATACAGCATCTTCTCAAAATGCGGTACATGCCAACGCCCATCAACAGAATAGCGTGCAAATCCGCCGCCAATATGATCATAAATACCACCGAACGCCATTTTTTTTAAGGTTAGCATAACGTTTTGTGTGATGTCGGCGTCATTCATCAAATAGCTGTAACGCATTAAAAATTGCCAGTTATTCGGCATCGGAAATTTGGGTGCCGAACCCATACCGCCTTCTTCAGGGTCAAAATATTTTTTCCAGTTCTCAACAATCATCTGCAAATCTTCTTTAGCGTATTCCGGTTGCTCCTTAATAAAATCTATGGTCTCGAAATTTTGGATACCCTCTGTTAGCTTAACAGCATAGTCTTCGGCTTCAGCAGGTTTTTGTTTATAGAAATCAGCCAGGTTAAATAATAACGATGCCCAGTCATTTTTCCTGAAGTAAGTTCCGCCGTATATCGGTCTTTGATCGGGCAAACATATACAATTTAGTGGCCAGCCCCCCCTGCCGCTCATGAGTTGTACCGCACTCATGTAGATTTGGTCGATATCCGGGCGTTCTTCCCTGTCAACTTTAATACAAACAAAATACTGATTCATTACACCGGCAACGCTTTCATCCTCAAAACTTTCATGCTCCATTACATGGCACCAGTGGCAAGCGGAATAGCCGATGCTTACGATGATCAACTTATTCTCTGCTTTAGCCTTTTGCAAAGCCTCAGTCCCCCAGGGATACCAATCTACAGGATTATTGGCGTGTTGTAATAAATATGGCGAAGTTGAATTTGCGAGATGATTCATAGTAATATATAGTCGGCTAAAATGCAATAATTAAGCCCCTTATGTTAAAGCAATTGTGAATAATAAAAGTTTTTTTACGCTGTGATAAGTTTATCAACATGTCAATAATACAACGCTTTTGTATCATCCTTAAAACAAACACTTTATTAAAAATTATTTTAGTTAATTTGCGGCTTTAATTGACTATATGCAAACTAAACTAAAACACTTGCTGGGAGCATGCGCCTTATTTCTTATGGCCTTCAGTGCTTCCGCACAAACCACACCCGATTCTGTAAAATATGATCACAACGATCTGTTCGGCCCAACAGTTTGGCCAACCACAACCGGCGATACCCGCTCGGCTAGCGGACAGCCCGGGCAAAACTACTGGCAAAACCGTGCTAATTACCTCATCCACGCTACTTTGGATGAAGGCGCTCAGGATACCACCATTACTGGTGATGTAACTGTTGACTATATTAACAACAGCCCTGATAAACTGGACTATTTATGGTTCCAGCTTGATCAAAACTTGTTTAAACCTGATTCCCGCGGGGCAGCGGTTACCCCAATGAGCGGCGACCGTTTCGACGTGCGTGGCTTTAACCGTGGCGGTTACCACATCGAATCGGTAACAGTTACCTATAAAGGCATAAGCTACAAGGTTACACCGGTTATTACAGATGCCCGTATGCAGGTGCGTTTAAATACACCACTTGGTGCTAAAGGCGATAAGATCAGCGTAAAAGTAAATTATAACTTCTCTATCCCTTATTATGGCGCCGACCGTATGGGCCGTAAGAAATTTAAACAAGGCTGGGTTTACGAAATTGCACAGTGGTACCCGCGCATGTGTGTTTATGATGATGTTGAAGGATGGAACACCCTGCCTTACATGGGCTTAGGTGAGTTTTATTGTGATTATGGTGATTTTGATTACTACATCACAGCACCATCAAACATGACCGTAGTTGGATCAGGTGATTTGCAAAATGCTATGCAGGTACTTACTCCTGCCCAGCAAACCCGTATGGCTGCAGCCAGGAACAGCGATAAAACTGTAATGCTGATCAAACCGGAAGAAGTTGGGCAGGCTGCATCACATTTAGGCAACGGTAAATCAACCTGGCACTTTAAAATGCTGAATAGCCGTGATGTATCATGGGCTGCTTCAACTGCTTTTATCTGGGATGCCGCTAAAGTTAATTTCCCTTCGGGCCGTAAAGGTATAGCACAATCAGCTTACCCAATCGAAAGTTCAGGTAATGATTCATGGAGCCGCTCCACCGAATACCTGAAAAACAGCATGGAGATCTACTCCAATGCTTATTTTGAATATCCGTGGAATTCAGCGGTTAGTGTATCGGGCGTTGCTTTGGGTATGGAATATCCGGGTATCATATTTTGCTTAAGCAATCTGAAAAATAAATCACTTTGGGGTGATATTACCCACGAGATCGGCCACAACTGGTTTCCGATGATCGTTGGTACAAACGAGCGTAAATACATGTGGATGGATGAAGGTTTTAACACATTCATCAATATTTACGCTACCGATCATTTTAACAATGGCGAATATAAGGATACAGCAAAGATCGCTCAACGTATTTTACGTAGCTACCGCCGCAGTACCGACCCGTTAATGACCCCTCCGGAAGCTATCGGACTGAATGATTACGGCCAGTATTACAGCAAAACTGCATTAGGACTTGTTATGCTGCGTAATGATGTGTTAGGCCCTGAAAGATTTGATTTTGCCTTCCGTGAGTATATTAAGCATTGGGCATTTAAACATCCGTTACCATATGATTTCTTTAGGGCGATGAACGATGCATCGGGCGAAGACCTGAACTGGTTCTTTAAACCATGGTTTTTTACTACCTGGAAACTTGACCAGGCTATACAAGGTGTAACTTATATTAATAATGATCCTACCAAAGGCGCAATCATTACTTTAGTAAATAAAGATAAATTGGCAATGCCTGTTGAATTGCTGATAACACAAGCGAATGGCACGGTTGAAAACTTGCATCTGCCGGTTAACGTATGGCAGCGTGGTGGTGTATGGCAGTTTAAATATCCGTCAACATCGGCTATAAAATCTATCGTACTCGATCCAAATCATGAATTACCTGATTCGGATCTGAAAAACAACGTGTACAACGCGAAGTAAGAATTAAGAGTAAAGAATCAAGATATGTAAAGCCGGAACTTAAGTTCCGGCTTTTTTGTTTATAGTCGATTGATTTTCGTCTTGATTCTTGAATCTATTAACAAAAAACCTTGGCTCTTGATTCTTTTCCAACTATATTAGCCCAACTAATAATATTAATAATGAGGATCCCGATATTCCAGGCTGATGCATTTACCGATAAACTATTTGGCGGCAACCCGGCTGCTGTTTGTCCCCTAACGGAATGGTTGCCTGATGAGGTGATGCAAAAGATTGCCATTGAAAATAACCTGGCAGAAACCGCTTTTTTTGTAAGGACGGAGAATGGCTATAAATTAAGATGGTTCACTCCTGAATATGAGATCGACCTTTGCGGGCATGCAACCCTGGCATCGGCACATATATTATTTAGCGAACTGGCTTACGGTAGCGATGAAATTCATTTTGAAACCGTAAAGGCAGGCATATTGCATGTTAAGCGCGATGGCGATAAATATACCATGGATTTCCCTTCGCGCCCACCAATACCTATTGAAGCGCCGGTTGGTTTAGTTGAAGCTTTGAGCGATAAACAACCTGTTGAGGTTTTAAGATCAAGGGATTACTTTATCGTTTACGAATCAGAGGATGATATCAAAGACCTTTCGCCGGACTTTTTCGCGCTATCAAAAATGGATACTGTGGGTGTCATCGTTACAGCTCCGGGTAAGGATGTAGACTTCGTATCCCGCTTTTTCGCGCCGGGTGCAGGTATTCCGGAAGACCCGGTTACCGGATCGGCACATTGCAACCTGATACCCTATTGGGCTAAAAAGTTAGGCAAGGATAAACTTCACGCTTACCAGCTATCTGCCCGTAAAGGTGAGCTTTGGTGCGAGCAAAAAGGCGACCGGGTGCTGATGAGCGGCAATGTGGTTACTTATTTGAGCGGGGAAATTGAAGTTAAAGGATAAAGGACAAAAGCACATCTGCCCTTTAATCTACTTAATATCCTATTGTAAACACTTCCCTGATATGCATCGGGTTTTCAATCTCGTCGATAATGCCGATGGCGAAATCTTCCATAGATATGTGGCTTTTGCCATTAGCATCCACCAATAGTTTGGTATCCGTACGGAATTTGCCGGTGCGCTCGCCGGGCATGATCTCCGCGGATGGGCAGGCGAATGTCCAGTCTAAATCTTTTTCTTTTTGGTAGAGTTTGAGTGCTTCGCGATGTGCTAAAGACACCGCCTTGTATTCTGCCGGAAAATCAGGTGTATCGACTAATTGAACTCCAGGCGAAACTTCCAGACTGCCTGCTCCTCCTACTATGATCAGTCGTTTAACGTGCGCTTGTTTTAAGCCGTTGACAATCGGCACAACAACTTCGGTTAGTGTTGATGCGGGTGCGCCATTTGTGGGACTGTATGATACTACGACCGCATCCTGGTTAAAGGCTGCAGTTTCTACATCCTGCGAGTTGAATAGGTCGGCTTTGGCTACTTTCAGGTGTTCATGGGTTTTGGTGTAATTTTCGGGGTGACGGACCGCGGCGGTAACATCGTGCCCACGGCGAAGCGCTTCATCAACTATGCGGCTGCCCATACGTCCGCCTGCTCCAAATACTGCAATTTTCATAAGGTGTTTGTTTGTTAATGGATAAAGGAGAAAGGTGGTGGGTTTGTTTGCGGGGGATTGAAAGATTGTGGGTTTTCTACCTCCTGTCGTTTCGGTCGAAGGCAGAAATTTTCTGTGACTTGTTTAGTTCGCTTGCCCGGTGAAGAAGATTTCTCCCTCCGGTCGAAATGACAAGCGGTTGCGAATAATGATAAGACAATCGATTTCACGACAAATTTAAGAACAACTATATTTTTATATAGCGTTGTTTAGTAAGTTTGAACAAATCTTATCTCGATTAAAATTAATATGGACAAAAACACCATCTATATAATATTAACAATTTTAAAAGCAGTAATTATAATCACTGGTATGGTGAATATATGTTTGAATTTTATTTCGTGGAGAAGAACTAAGGATGGTAATAAATTGAAAAAGATTGCATTTATATTCGGTGGAATTTTTTTATCGCTAATAATACTCACTGGGATAGAGTTTATTATTGCGTTTAACTAAGTCTATTCTGCTACCGTAAAATCAACCCATTAAACCCCACCCTCCTCCCACTCCGAGGCGGGAGTCGCACGTATCCAACCCACTTAACTTCGCAACAAATATTTTCAAAAAACAATTTTTATAGCTACTTTGAAGATCGGAATTTTTGCGTCCTCAATTAATTTAAATGCAGCTTACCAGTTTAGAAATCAAGGGTTTTAAAAGCTTTGGCGATAAGATCACCATTAATTTTAATGAGGGTGTTACGGCTATTGTAGGCCCTAACGGCTGTGGTAAATCCAATGTAGTTGATTCCATCCGCTGGGTACTCGGCGAACAAAGCACCAGGATGCTGCGATCGGAGAAAATGGATAACATCATTTTCAACGGATCAAAGAGCCGCAAGCCTGCAAACCTGGCCGAGGTTTCGCTGACTTTCGATAATACCAAAAATATCCTGCCTGTTGAGTTTTCGCAGGTTACCATCACCCGTAAATTGTATCGCAGCGGCGAGAGCGAGTACCGTTTGAACGATGTGCAATGCCGTTTGAAGGATATTACAGATTTATTTCTGGATACGGGGATCGGTTCGGATTCGTACGCTATCATCGAGCTGCGAATGGTTGATGAGATCATCACCAATAAAGAAGGTTCGCGCAGAAATTTGTTTGAGGAGGCATCGGGAATATCCAAATATAAACTTCGTAAAAAACAAACATTCAATAAGTTAAAAGATACCGAGGCCGATTTGGAGCGGGTAGAAGATCTGCTTTTCGAAATAGAAAAGAACCTAAAGACGCTTGAAAATCAAGCCAAAAAGACGGAGCGTTATTACCGCATCCGCGATCAATACAAATCACTGAGTATTTTGCTGGCTTCGTTCAGGATAGCGCATTTTAGTGAATCGCTGGCAAAGATCGAGGAGAAAGAACTGGTACAGCAGGTGGAAAAATCGGGTATATCTGCCCAAATAGATACGTTAGAAGCGGCTTTGCAACAGCAAAAGCTGGATAGCCTGAACAGGGAGAAAAATCTTTCTATTCAGCAAAAAACAACGAATGAGTATGTTTCTAAGATCCGTACTTACGAGAGCGAGAAGAAGATCAAAAATGAGCAACTGAAGTTTCAAAAGGACAAGGAATCGCGCGTGAGCGAAGAACTGGAACGCGACCGTAACCAGCTAAACCATGTGTTGTATAACATTAAACGTTTAGCCGAGGAAAAGCTGCAGGAAGATGAAACGCTGCAAACCATACAAGTGCAGCTGGCCGACCTGAAGGAGACCGTTGATGAACTACGCGGGCAGCAATCATCAGGTCGTAATGAGTTGAACGAGTTGACCGCCAATAATAATAAGCTGCAAAATCAGGTTTATAAAGCCGAAAAAGACCTTGAAATACTACAGATCCAACAACAGGCTTTAGAGCAGGAAAGCCAGCGTAACATGGAGGACGCAACAAATAAGGAAGTAGAGCTCTCTCATTTTAACGAGGTTGTCGCCGAATTGCAGGAACGCACCGAAGCTTTAGACCAGGAATACCAAACGCTTGTCGATTTTGAAAAGAAATTGCAGGAGCAACTGACCGGGATAGACAGTGAACTTAATATCGTAAAAGAGAGCATCACTGCCGATAGCCGTAAACTGGATGCAAAGCAAAACGAGTATAACCTTACCAAAAGTATGGTTGATAACCTGGAAGGTTTCCCGGAATCGATCCGTTTCCTGAAAAAGAATGCAGATTGGGCCAAGAATGTTCCCCTCTTCAGTGATATTTTATTTTGCAAAGAAGAATACCGCGTAGCGATTGAGAACTACCTGGAGCCGCTGATGAACCATTACGTGGTGAATAATTATGATGAGGCGATCAGCGCGATCAAGTTATTGAGTAATTCGGCTAAGGGGCGGGCACAATTTTTTGTGCTGGATAGTTATAAAAATAATCAGCAGCAAAAAGGAAGTTTTGATGGCGCCATACCTGCTTTGGATGTGGTTGAGGTAGATATGTATTACCAAAGCCTGTGTAACTATTTGCTAAAGGATGTTTATTTAATAGATGACCGAAATGAGCAAGCGTTAAACAGTGCTTTCCTGCCCGAAGGTGTTGTGGTTATCGGCAAGAGCGGAAAATTCAATAAATCAAAACATACCATGGCAGGTGGTTCGGTGGGTTTATTTGAGGGTAAACGGATTGGCCGTGCCAAAAACTTAGAGAATTTAGCTAAAGAAATCAAGCAATTTGATACCCGTGTTAATTATTTTAAAGATCAATTACAAGAGTTGCAAAACAGACAGGCCGCTTTAAAGGCATCCAACAAAACAGAAGAACTTAAGCAAAAACAACTGGAGGTTAACCGTTTGAATACGGAACTGATCACGGTTAAAACCCGGCAGGAACAATATCAGACTTTTATTAACAATAGCTTGAACCGGAAGGATGATATCGCGAAAAAAATCAGTGGAATAATTGAGGAAACGGCGGCATTAAGGCCTGAACTTGCCGAACTAAAAACACAAAAACAAATTCAAAACGACCTGCTTATTAGTAAGCAAGCTATTTTTAATGAGCTGAATGAATTTGTATCCGTTCAATCGAATACTTACAACCAGGAAAATATCCGTTTTCACCAACAACAGAATAAAGTGTCGGGTTTGGTGAAAGACCTGGATTACCGCGAAACGCAAAAAGAACACTTAGAGGGCCGCATTAAAGTAAATAGCGCCGAGTTAGAAAAAATAAAAGCTGCTATTCAGGAAAACCTGCAGTTGGCCGATAATTCAGACGATGACCTTTTGGAAATGTACGCCCAAAAGGAAGCCCTGGAAAAAGCTACCCAGCAAGCCGAACAGGAATATTACGAATGGCGCGGAAAAATTACCGAAGCTGAAGCGGAGATAACCAACCTGCGCCGTAATAAAGATAATGCCGCATTTATTGAGAACGAGCTTAAAGATCAACGCAATAACCTTAAGATTGAGCTTAATGCCTTAAAGGAACGCCTTTCGGTTGAGTTTAATGTGGATATTAATGAGCTGCTAGATACTGAAGTCCCGACAGATGAAAGCGAGGATGACTTGCTGGAGAAAACACAAAAGCTAAAAAGGCAAATGGATGATTTCGGGGCGATAAACCCGATGGCGGTAGAAGCTTACAACGAAATGAATGAGCGTTACCAGTTTATCCAGGCACAAAAAAAGGACCTGGCAGAAGCTAAAGCATCTTTATTAGCAACTATACAGGAAATAGATGATACGGCTAAGGAAAAATTTATGTCGGCCTTTATTATGGTGCGGGAGAACTTTATAAAGGTGTTTCGCTCGTTGTTTAATGAAGAGGATTCATGCGATTTGGTATTGACTGATCCGGATAAACCGCTGGAATCAGATATTGACATTATCGCGCGGCCTAAAGGAAAAAGACCATTGTCGATCAACCAGTTATCAGGCGGTGAGAAGACTTTGACGGCTACGGCTATCCTGTTTTCGCTTTACCTGTTGAAGCCTGCGCCTTTCTGTATTTTTGATGAGGTTGACGCGCCGCTGGATGATACAAACATTGATAAGTTTAATAACATCATCCGGGAGTTTTCGAAGGAGTCGCAGTTTATCGTGGTATCACATAATAAGCGGACCATTGCCAGCACGGATATTATTTACGGAGTGACCATGGTGGAGCAGGGAATATCTCGGGTGGTGCCTGTGGATTTGCGACAGTTGGCGGATTAGTTTTAGTGAGCGTGGACGCTCATTGGGTTTGGGTTCAAGCGTGGACGCTTAGACCGGCAGGGAAGCTGATATAAATATAGACCAATCTTTACTAAACAAGGTATTAGTTATCCAACAACTCCCAGATGAAGATAGAGAACACATCCTTTACTCAATAGATGGCCTTATCCAACATGCTAAAACAAGAATAGCTTATAAGAAGTAAACAACAAAGCCTGGCGTTGGGCCAGGCTTTATTATAATGTTGTCTTGTCCCACACACGATTCTTGCACCAATGATGGCTTATTTCTTTCGAAAATATACAGTTTCGCCATAATCTTGATTAGACAACTTCAATGTATCCTTTATTTTAAGATCATAAGAGAAACTTTGAACATATCCATCATAAGATATCTTAATACTATCACCCTTGATCTGATACTTATAAGATTTAAAATGTTCTGGGTAATATATGGTTGATTTTCTAATTTCAAACGCAGGATTATCTGTTCCCTTAAGAATCCATAAACCAACTAATGCGTTTACACTGTCCGTTTTTATATCAACAGATTTAGTAATACTTTCTTCTTTTTTAATAGTATCTTTTTTGACTTTGGTTGGATTAGGATGTCTATTTGCACTATCAACAATACTTTGATTGTTTCCATTTGATGCATTGTTAGCATTCTCAGAATGACATGCTGAAGAAAACATGAGTCCAATGATGATTGAAATTTTTCCTATTTGATTCATATTATTGTTTTATTTCAAGATGAAAAGCCGGATCAGTCGGTGGTGTTAAAATAAATACTCCTTGATTTCTACTTTCTTGTATAAATCCTCTTTTGTTATTAATAGTATTGGGTGCAATGTCTAAAACGTTAACAACATTTGGATCACCTGTATGCCTAGATACATTTTGTGGCCCTAAACTAATAATTTCATCAGTCATATCGTTAACAATTTCGTCGTCACTTTCTCCATTTGCTATCCCTTCTTCAGCCACGCGGGTGACCATATCTCCATATCTGCCGTATAGTCTGTAGCTAAAGGCAACTCCATGGGTTAAAATATTATGATACATTGCTCTTGCTTGCCCCCTTGGTGTTCGTTGCGTACTTGTAATGAAAATATTATGATTGTTTGAAGCGTCCATTATTTCATTTATCTTTCTTAAAGTATATGAAGAAACAACCCGTCTATTAGCGTTTGGCCCCCAGTTGATTGTATTATCGTCGTCTGAATTATCTTCGCTTTTACTTTGCTTTTTCCCTGTAATTGTACCACCAGCAGTATTGACTGTGTAATTTTTACCATCAGCTTGAACTACGTCTCCAGGATTCACGACATTCGGAACTGGGTTGTTCGGTTTTATTGTATCTAAACCAAATTGATCTATAAAATTTACAGGATTGTTAAGTACATAATTATATGGATTAATATCTGGATGTAGTTCTGCCAGTAGATCCACCGTTGTCCATCTCGCCACCACCGGATCATAGAACCTTGCGCCGTAATCGTATTGCCTACAGCTAATAAACTATCTAATTTGAGTAATATTTCCAGATAATTTATAAACATTCATAGACAAAGTGTCTAAATTAATAAATGATGAATTGTTTAATATTAATTTTTTTGAGTAATCTAATTTATTACGTTTTTCTTCGGCGACGATAATTGTATTTAAAGGTAATTCGTATTTAGACGATGTTACAAATTCGCCTTTTTCGTTCGTCGCTATTAAAAGTATTTTGTTACAAGGTTTAATTTTATTTCTTGAAAGTTTATTTCCAAACAAAACAGTTAAGTTACCTTTGAAATTTTCGGGAACAACTAATATGGTTATATCAATTGTATATAAAAAAGTTAGATAAGTATAATCAGCAAATAGTATAAATATACATATGCAAAGTTTTACAAGAACTTTTTTTATATGTTGATGTAAGGAAGTAATTATATTAACAATTGCGAGCAATCCCAGAGCAAATAAGGAATGAAGAAAAACTCTGCCATTTATATAATTTGCTAAGGCTTCAATTAAGACTATTGCGAAACCTAAAGCTGTAAGAAAATAATTTATTCTATTAATTAGCGCCATCGTTTTGTCCTTCTGATTTGTCATAATCCATGCCATCTTGTGTGCCATCTTGATTGTGTTGTTGAATTGATTGATCTATTCGTTTGGAATCTCCATTTTCATCTACAGCGTTCTGAGATTGGTCTCTATTAAATTGTTGAGCTTCTGATACTTCATTTTTAAGACCATTACTAATATTACTTTTAGATAAATCAGTGGTCGTTGTGATATTAGAGTTTTCTACTACTTGATGTCCTGGGTCATTTCCAGTTGTCAGATTAAAATATTTGCCCTCTGTTATATTATAATTTGTAGACACTATTGTTGTATTCTGAGTCACTTTATTTGTTGTCAAGTCTACCGTTGTATTCACCTCTACATTAGTGATATTAACTTTATTATCATCAAATTTAATACTTGACGAATTTGTATTTTCAGTAACTTTATTTATTACTTCGGGTATTGTAGTTCCCGCATATGCCTTCATAATGTTAGAAAACAAACTGCCTGAAAGTTGCTTATCATTACTATATTTTACTGATCCGACACTAGCATTTTGCGTTTTTAAAATCTTCATCTCGCCAGCTCCCGCATAATCGATGATTTTTTTATCAATAAATTTAGTCCATAACGGATCACCTGGACCCATTCCATCTTTGTCTATAAATCGAATAGGGTTATCTATTGCATAGTCATAAGGAGAATACCTTCTCATTTTCTCTGCAAGTGGATCAATTGTCGTAAACCGTGCAATTACAGGATCGTAGAAACGCGCGCCATAATCATAATGCCTACCTATATTTTTACCAATTGCATCCTTTTTACTTAGTTTTCAATATCATACCTTTCAACTTACGGGTGATTAAATTTCTGTTAACGACTTTTGCCTGGTAAATGGAGAAGCTTTGCTTTGAGGCAAGGCTTTGGATTTTTGGGCCGGTGATGCTGTAGGTTCCGTTTTTAACGAAGTTGAGGGCGTGGGCTAAAAGCATTTCTGTGGAATCGCCAAAGTTTTTGGTTACATCATCACCGGCAAGCATGCCCGGGTAAGTTGATGATCCGGGCGCCATACCACTGTAATAATTACCCTTACCCGCAGAGTTCTCTACCGAAAACTGCGGCGAGTACAACACATAATGCCCGATCGGTATTGGCGTCTCGCCTACCGGTTTGCCGTACGTGGTATCCCCTATCAATTGCACATTCATCTCCGGTAATAAGTTATTGATGGTGAGTTCACTTGCCGAAGCGGTTTCGCTGGTCACTATAAAAAATACGCGACTAACATTTAAGCTTAATGCCTTGGTAAAATTTACTTGATTATTGGCAACAATAAACATACCCGGAGTAACCGCTATCTTTTTAGCCAGCAAAGGATAAATATTATTTTGCAAATTGCTATTAAAGTAAGTCGTGTACATTAAGGTATTACTCTTATCTGCCGGCGCTATCAGGTCGTCCAGATAGGCGGCAGTTTTTTCCACTCCTCCCGCATTATAACGAAGATCGACCACCAGGTCATTAACACCATTGGCTATAAAATAATTGAAGGCAGTATTTAATTGTGGTTGCGCATTTGCCAGCGCGGTAAAACTACCAAATACCATATAACCAACTACATGCCCGCTACCTAAATTGAATACTTTATAAAGCAGCACAGGGTTTACGGTATAAGCAGCTGTAGTAAGGCTAACGCTTTTTGTTGTACCATCAGGTAATTGAACCTGCATGCTTATGGAGCTGCTGTAGTAAACTGCGTTAATAATAAAGTTGGACGTTGTACCGTCATAGGACAGATCAGTATTGCCGTTTATACTCAATATCTGGTATCCCCGTTGCAATCCTGCCGCCGCCGCGGGCGAATTAGGGTTTACATATTTTATGCGCAGATCATTATCATTGGCATACAAGGGTTCAAAACCAAAATCTGTGTTTGTACCATTTAATGATGCCTGTTTGGTTCCGTCATCTAAAAAAGAATATTTTGCCGTCCCCGGATCTGAGGGATAATATTCATATGGCTGCCCCGTAGACGGATTGATTTTTAGCTGGGATATAGCGTTAAGCTCGTTAGTTAAAGCGCCAAGGTTACTTGTGCCGCCATATGAACGCGGATCGAAGGTATTATAACCCGGTATGGCATCAAACCATAAGTAATCTTCTTTTTCGTAGTAGTAAACCGAATCCTGTACCAGATTAAAAGATGTGGAAGAACCACCCTTTTTATCCTTTTTGCACGATGCTAAAACTGCTGTTGTTAAAATAACGATTAAATAAACAAGTTTCTTCATTTTACCGGGGTATCGCTATAAAACAAAATCGATTTACTATTACTACCTGTGCTGATTTGCCGGATTCGAATCTAACCACCAACACCGATAATATAATTGCAATTTATAAAAATTGCGCTACATTAACATAATCAACACCGCTGGCTTCGGCACACATTAAATCGTCATCAGTATTGCCGACCATAAATATATCCCTCCGGTTTAAATGATGGTCTGCCAATATTTTATTGACTATGTCAGGTTCGGGCTTTGGTAAAATTTCACAAGCGAAGTAGCAAATCAAAAACTGCTCCAGCCCATGCCATTCCGTATGCTTGATTTTATTTAACTGCTGTGCGGGATTTCCGTTGGTGACAATAAAAAGCTTTTTACGGTCGACAACAATATCCTGCATCAGCTCCAGCATGTTTTGATAAAGCAAAAGCTTTAACGGAACGTTGGCTGTATCCATTAAAAAGTTAAAATGCAGGTGATAATTATCATTCAAGCCATATTTCTTTTGCACAGCGGCAAATACAGCGTCTTTGCCCTGTTTATTAAAGGTCTCAACCATCAGGTTGGTCGCTTCTGTAGCATCTATCAGGTCTAAATATTCCAGGTACCCGGCAAATAAATAATAAACCTGGAACAGGTAATCTTTTTCAGGATAAAGCACATTGTCCAATTCAAAAATAAAAGCGGTTTTACGCGTATCTATGTCGGTATATTTCATTGGTTAGAGAAGGATAGAAATAAAACTCTAATTACCATAAATTATTTTAATTCCGTACTCAAAAAACAGTTGTTCTGCTTCCCTCAAAAGCGAAGCCTCCTCATCCCGCAGGGCATACACCTCGTCAATGACCTTGTCTAAACAAAGGGTTAACATTTGGTGGCTGTAGGAAGCTGATTTCGGATCGGGAAGCCTAAGCATTTTACCTGATTTGATCATCAGGTCAGGCAAAGCCTCGTAATCGCCTAAGATAATGTCGCCTGTGAATAATTTACTTTTAAGCTGATAAGCCGCAGCTGAATTTGCCGATGTAATTAATATACTCACGCGTTATATAATTAAACCGTCTTTCATGGTTACCCGGCGGTCTGATAAACCTGCCAGGTCGTCGTTATGCGTTACGATCACGAAGGTTTGATTAAACTCCTTACGAAGCCGCAAAAACAGCTCATGCAATTCACGCGCGTTTGTTGAGTCCAGGTTGCCCGATGGTTCATCCGCAAAAATAAGCGCCGGGTTATTGATCAGCGCCCTCGCCACAGCTACACGTTGCTGTTCGCCGCCTGAAAGTTCGTTTGGTTTATGGGTTATCCTGTCTGCCAGGCCTAATATTTCTAACAAATGTGTTGCTCTTTTTTCCGCTTCACCGCGGGACGTACCAGCGATAAATGCCGGGATACAAACGTTTTCCAGCGCGTTAAATTCACTCAATAAGTGGTGAAACTGGAATATAAAGCCAATTTTACGGTTACGGAAAGTGCTCAGGTTTTTATTGCTAAGTTTGCTTAGCTCCTGGTTATCAATAAATAACTGACCGCTATCGGGCCTGTCTAAAGTGCCTAAAATATTCAGCAGCGAACTTTTACCCGCACCGGATGCACCAACAATGGTAACAATTTCGCCCCTGGCAACCTCAAGGTCTACCCCCTTTAAAATATGCAGCTGACCGTAGGATTTATGAATGGATTGCGCTTTAAGCATGGCGGTAAAAATAGTGATAAGTTAGGAATTAGTGAATGGTTGATCGGTTGAATTATTGATTTGGTTGAAGAATAGCGTATGTTTTAATATGTCAAAGAGCAACATCAGCTTTCGATCTCACATCATTAAGCTGCTATATACAAATTTCGGGGTTTTGGTTTGAAAAAGTGCTGACACTATTTTGTCAGTACAGTAAGTAATTATCGCTTTTAAAATGTCTTGCCATAGAATTTGTTATGTTGGGGATTTAAACAGATACCGGCCCATGCTTAAGGCCTGTATAGTACGAGTGAAAAGCCCGGCCGAAGGGAACGCCCAGAAGCTTTTACGCGCTCCGTTGACTCACCCGGTCTTTGCTGCGCCCGACCACCCACTCCTCGCCTGCGCCGGAAAGAGGTTAAATGCAATAATTTTCCCACGCCATGTTTACCTCTTGCGGCAGAGAGGGCAGGTGGGGCGGCTGAGCGATGACCGGTTGAGTGAAAACGCCATTACATTCGGAAGAGTTATATAATAGTTCACTGGTCAATTGTAAAAATTTTAACTAATTCCACCTCGCTTATCACTATATCAAACAAAATTGTAGATTTACCGCAAATTCTACACAAAAGATGAATATTCACGAATACCAGGGTAAAGCCATACTAAAAAGCTTTGGCGTTAGAGTTCAGGAAGGTATTGTTGCTGATACCGTTGAACAGGCTGTTGAAGCTGCAAAAAAAATGAAAGATGACTACAACTCGAGCTGGGTTGTTATCAAGGCACAAATTCATGCAGGCGGTCGCGGTAAAGGCGGCGGTGTTAAATTAGCCAAAAATTTAGATGAGGTTAAACAACGTGCTACCGATATTTTAGGTATGCAACTGGTTACCCCGCAAACCGGCCCCGAAGGTAAATTAGTTACTAAAGTATTAGTAGCACAAGATGTTTACTATCCCGGCGAAAGCGAAACTAAAGAGTTTTACATCAGCGTATTGCTTGATCGTGCTAAAGGCCGAAATATCATTATGTATTCGACCGAAGGAGGTATGGATATTGAAGAAGTGGCACACTCAACCCCTGAGCTGATCTATAAAGAAGAGATCGATCCTAAAGTTGGTTTGCAAGCTTTCCAGGCACGTAACATCGCCTTTAACTTAGGTTTATCAGGCGATGCCTTTAAAGATATGGTAAAATTTATTACCGCTTTATACAAAGCCTATGATGCTACCGATTCTTCTCAATTTGAAATTAACCCGGTATTAAAAACATCCGACAATAAAATTTTAGCGGTTGATGCTAAAGTAAATATAGATGATAACGCTTTGTACCGCCACCCTGATTTTGCTGCATTACGCGATGTTGCAGAAGAAGACCCGATGGAAGTTGAAGCCAGCAAATCAAACCTCAACTATGTAAAGCTTGACGGTAACGTTGGTTGTATGGTTAATGGCGCGGGTTTAGCAATGGCAACCATGGACATCATTAAAATTGCCGGTGGCGAGCCTGCTAACTTTTTAGACGTAGGCGGAACCGCCAATGCTGAAACGGTAAAGGCAGCCTTCAACATTATTTTGAAAGATCCGCATGTTAAAGCTATTTTGATCAACATCTTCGGTGGTATCGTTCGTTGCGACCGTGTTGCCCAAGGTGTTATTGATGCTTATAAAGAGATCGGTAATATACCTGTTCCAATAATCGTTCGTTTGCAAGGCACAAACGCTGTTGAGGCTAAAGAACTGATCGATAACTCAGGATTAAAAGTATTCTCGGCTATCTTGTTAAAGGATGCTGCTGCAAGAGTTAAGGAAGTACTTGCTCTTTAATCATTGAGTAATTAGGTCATTGAGTCATTCGACTAATTGATATCAAAAAGGGAGCCGTTGCTCCCTTTTTTGTTGGAATGAAAATTTGGTGTTTGCAGAAAAACAAAAGCATTACATTTGCATTGTTATCACAAAACAAAAAGTAATTATGACATTTATTGAGAAGAATTTAGCCAATAACGAGAAGATAGTTTACAAGGCACAATTACATTGGTGGATATATGGCAAATCTGTTTTGTTGTTTATACTTGGGCTAATTATTGTGATATATGGATCAACTTCTGGTTTTAGTCCTGCAGCAAAAGAAGGCGTTAAGGTAGTTGGTGGATTGCTAATTTTGATTAGTATAATTGGTTTAATAAGCGCTTACACTCGTTCAAGCTCGTCGGAGTTCGCGGTTACTAACCGCAGGATTATGATGAAGACAGGTATTGCTAATAGAAGATTGATCGAGTTACAGTTAAACCGCTCGGAAGGTTTGGTTATTGACCAGGGCATCATCGGGCGCATATTTAACTATGGCACTATTATTATAAGAAGCGGTGGTACAATGGAGGAGATCTTTTCGCCTGTTGCCGACCCTTATGAATTTAAAAGACAGATCAATAATGCGATTGAGGGTTCATTTGCGCCCATAAATAATCCGTCAGCAATATAATTCAAATTAAAATATTTATAGATGCCGGTACTCAAGTCGGGATTGGTTGGTTGATGATAAGCAGCCATAGCAGTGTTTCACTTTGGAATAAAAAGCAACAAAATACCTTGATTGTTTTTTAGGAGTTTTATCAATAAAAAACAGGGCTTTTTTATGCTATTTTCGATGTAAAACCCCGTTTTAAAGGTTTTTTTAGGATCAAAATTGACCATAAAAAGCTTGTTTTATGACGAATTTTCAATCTAATAATGGCGTTTTCAGGCAGTATCAGGGCGTTTTCGGGGATAAAAGTGTTTCAAAATGTACCATTTGTGTCATTTGTTTCTTGATACACTTATCCTGCGTATGCGCTTGCATCCTCAGAGGATACCGTACTTACCAACTCGTAATTTGGCACGAAAGTTTTTTCACTGCTGATAGCCATGTCCAGTTCAAAGGTTGACGGGTATGGGGTATTTAGCAGGCTGCCCTTAGGTATGTAGGGAAATAGTTCAGCATAGGTTTGGATCTGGTTGCTGCTTACGCGCCGGTAGATGAACATGCGGTGAATATCATCCGGGTGCTGCAAGCCAGCCGCGCCAATCATCTGTATAGCACTGGCTACGGTTGCCTTGTGGAAGTTGGATACACGTTGCTTCTTTTCTTCCACTACAAGGCCTTTCATGAGGCTTTTATCCTGTGTAGCTACACCTGTAGGGCAGGTGTTGTTATTGCACTCCAATGCTTGTATGCAACCTAATGCGAACATCATTCCACGGGCACTGTTGCACATATCGGCTCCTAAAGAAAAATTCTTTACCAGGTCGAACCCGGTAGCTACCTTACCTGAAGCGATGATCTTGATATGCTTTTTCAGGTTGAAGCCCGTTAAAGCATCATATACAAACGCCAAAGCTTCGCGTAACGGCATACCTACAGAGTTGGAGAACTCTAACGGTGCAGCACCAGTGCCGCCTTCGCCCCCATCAACGGTGATGAAGTCAGGGTGTATACCTGTTTTGATCATAGCTTTGCAAATAGCCAGGAATTCGCTTTTGTGGCCGAGGCATAGCTTAAAACCAATCGGCTTACCTTCAGAAAGCTGGCGTAACTTTTTGAGGAACGCCATCATTTCCAATGGATTAGAAAAAGCGGTATGGTATGGCGGCGATATCACATCCTCTCCCATCTCAACCAAACGGATCTTAGCAATTTCAGGAGTTACTTTAGCTGCTGGTAATATACCACCATGACCTGGTTTAGCACCTTGTGAAAGCTTGATCTCAATCATTTTTACTTGGGGCAATACGGCTCGCTCTGCAAAGGCGTCATAATCAAACGTGCCATCCTTATGCCGGCAACTGAAATAACCAGTACCAATTTGCCAGATGATATCGCCGCCAGGCTGCAGATGATAATGGCTGAGGCCGCCTTCACCTGTGTTGTGCGCAAAGCCGCCTATTTTGGCACCGCTGTTGAGTGCGAGAATCGCGTTTTCACTTAGCGAACCAAAACTCATTGCTGAAATGTTATAAACGCTTGCTGAATATGGTTTAAGGCAATCTGGCCCTCCTACGGTAACGCGCGGACTCATATCTAATTTTGTATGATCTATAGCTGCTATGCTGTGGTTAAGCCATTCGTAACCGTTTTCATAAACATCCAACTCTGTACCGAACGGACGTGTGTCATCATCCATTTTTGCCCGCTGATATACCACACTTCGATACTGGCGATTAAATGGTGTTCCGTTAGTATCGCTTTCTATAAAATATTGATAGATCTTAGGGCGGAGATCTTCCATCACAAATCGCAAATGTCCGAATACCGGGAAGTTGCGGGTGATAGTGTGCTCCGTTTGGATCATATCATAAATACCCAAAACTACAAATGGCACCACTACTACCAGTGACCATACAGCCGGATGCCAAATGATGCTCCAGGCAATCAGCATACTTAAAATTATAAAGGCAGATATAACGAACAGCTTTCTCATTTGTAAAGGGATTATTCCTTGTAAATCTAACGCTTAGCACAATAATTCTGCAAATGAATGGTTAAAGATTCAAGCCAATGTCGATAAAATGTCAATTTAGATTCTAAAATAGATGTTTAAACATATATTTATTTACATTTGTTCATTAATCAATCATAAGAAATCATGGCAACAACAACAAAATGGGTTTTGGACCCAATGCACTCAGAAGTACAATTTAAAGTAAAACACCTGGTTATCTCAACTGTAAGCGGCTTTTTCAAAAGCTTTGAAGGCGAGTTAGATACTGAAAATGATGATTTTACAAATGCTAAAATCAATTTTTCTTTAGATATCAATAGCATTGATACTAACCAGTCACAACGTGATGAGCATTTAAAATCCGCTGAATTTTTTGATGCTGAGAAATATCCTAAAATCTCTTTTAAATCAACCTCATTCACTAAATCAGGTGATGATGAATATAAATTAGTTGGTGATTTAACTGTAAAAGATGTTACTAAGCAAGTAACTCTTGATGTGGAGTTTGGTGGCGCAGCTGATGATTTTTACGGTAATACCAAAGCTGGTTTTGAAATTTCGGGTAAAATTAACCGTAAAGACTTCGGTTTAACCTGGAGCGGTGTTACTGAAGCCGGTGCTGTAGTTGTTGGCGAAGATATAAAGTTGCTGATCAACGCTCAGTTTGCTAAACAAAAATAATTCGATTTTTAAATTTCGAATTTCCGATCTCGGAATTTAATTAAGATATATAGAGCCGGAACTAATGTTCTGGCTTTTTGTTGTATATATGCGAAGCGATTACTAATGAAACAAATTCGAAACCAAAAATCCAATATCTGAGCTATAATAAAATGTTAATCAAGATATATCCTGAAAATCCCAATCCAAAAGCAATTGAACAAGTAGTAGAGGTTTTACGCAAAGGTGGACTCATCATCTACCCTACTGATACCGTTTATGGCTTGGGGTGTGATATCACGAATCAAAAAGCAATAGAGGCTATCTGTAAGATTAGAAACATCAAACCCGAAAAAGCAAATTTCTCCTTTATATGCTATGATCTGAGCCATATTTCGGATTACACTAAACCTATTGACAGTACAACTTTCAGGGTTATTAAAAAAGCATTGCCGGGACCCTTTACATTCATATTCAATGCAAGTCATGCCGTGCCTAAGTTGCTTAATTCTAATAAAAAAACAGTTGGTATAAGGGTTCCTGATAATAATATAGCGCGAGAAATTGTTAAAGCACTTGGCAACCCGATAGTATCTGCATCTATAAAGGATGATGACGAGATCATTGAATACTCAACCGATCCGGAATTAATCTATGAAAAATACCAGGACCTGGTTGATTTAGTGATCGACGGTGGCTATGGAGGCAATATCGCGTCGACCATAGTAGATTGCACAAGCGGTGATTTCGAAGTTATCCGTGAAGGTAAAGGGGATTTAGAACAATTTCTTTAAACTTACGAAGTTTTAAAAACTTCGTAAGTTTCTTAATGCTTGATAGACTTTATAAAAGCAGGGATTTTATTCAGATAATCGTCTTCGCCTAAAAGTTTCACAAAAGCACTTCCTACAATTGCGCCATTAGCATACTCGCAGGCTTTATCAAAGTTTGCTTTTTTAGATATACCGAAGCCTATGATGGTAGGATTTTTCAACCGCATCGCTTTGATGCGCTTGTAATAATCCTCAATACTAACTGAAACATCTAAACTACCACCGGTAATAGATGATGATGAAAGCAAATAAATAAAAGCATTGCTCAACTCGTCTATCTTGCGGATTCGATCTTCAGCTGTCTGAGGAGTTACTAAAAATATATTACTCAAATTATTGTCTAAAAAATATTTAGAATACAATGCCTCATATTCATACATCGGCAAATCAGGAACAATCACACCATCTACACCAATCTCAGCAGCTTTTTTGCAAAAATTTTCCACGCCGTACTGCACTATTGGGTTTACATATCCCATTAATAAAATGGGGATGCTTACTGTTTTACGCAAATCTTTCAATTGCTTAAACAAAACATGAAGCGTCATTCCATTTTCTAAGGCCTGTTGTGAACTATGTTGTATGGTCGGGCCATCAGCTACCGGATCTGAATATGGAAACCCAATCTCCAGGAAATCTACACCTGATTTTTCAAGCGCTTCAGCAATAGCGACCGTACTACTTAACTCAGGGTAGCCAGCCGTAAAGTAAATGGATAACAGGTTGTTAGCTTTATTTTTAAAAAGGTTTTGTAAACGGTTCATGCTGTTAAAATCCAAAATATTTTATATATGTATCTAAGTCCTTATCTCCCCTGCCAGATATGCAGATCACTACGTTATCATCTTTTTTAAATTGTATTTTTTCCAAATAGGCTAATGCATGTGCTGTTTCTATTGCGGGAATGATTCCCTCTAATTGTGAACAAAGTAAACCTGCCTGCAACGCTTCATCATCGGTAATGCTCACATATTGTGCGCGGTTAATTTTGTAAAGATGCGCATGCTGCGGGCCAATACCAGGATAATCCAGGCCAGCCGAAATAGAATACGGTTCAACAACTTGCCCGTCGTCTGTTTGCATTAATATGGTACGGCTGCCATGCAAAACGCCTTCCTTTCCTAAGAATGTTGTTGCTGCTGAATGTCCTGTGTTTACCCCTTTTCCGGCTGCTTCAACAGCTACCAACTTCACATCTTCATCATCCAAAAAATGATAGAACATACCCATCGCGTTACTACCACCGCCCACACAAGCCATTACATACTGTGGTAATTGATTACCTGTTTGTTTAAGCAGTTGTTTCTTTGTTTCTGCGGATATAATAGACTGAAACCGTGCAACCATATCAGGGTAAGGATACGGGCCAACTACAGAACCAATGATGTAATGCGTATCAACCGGGTTAGCTATCCAGTCGCGCATTGCTTCATTGGTAGCATCCTTAAGTGTTTTACTGCCCGATGTTGCCGGCACCACCTTGGCTCCAAGCATTTTCATACGCGATACATTTGGCGCCTGGCGTTGTATATCGATTTCACCCATGTACACAATGCATTCAAGGCCCATTAAAGCACAAACCGTAGCTGTGGCTACACCATGTTGTCCTGCACCGGTTTCAGCTATGATTCGATGCTTACCTAAGCGCTTGGCCAATAAGATTTGACCGATGGCATTATTGATTTTGTGAGAGCCTGTATGGTTCAGGTCCTCACGCTTGAAAAATATGTTTGCGCCATATTTTTCAGAATATCTTTTAGCGTGATATAGTGGAGAAGGGCGACCAACATAATTCTTCATCAGATCATCGAATTCTGCCTTAAAGGTCGGATCTTCAATGATATTCAAATATTGCTGCCTTAACTCTTCAACATTTGGATAAAGCATTTCAGGGATGTATGCCCCACCGAAATCACCATAATATCCTAAATCATTAACTCCGTATTTCATTGGTTATCGTTTTGTTTCAGCATTTCAAATGCTATTTCTAATTTCTCAATATTTTTCAGTGCAGGTGATATCTCAAACCGGCTGTTTAAATCAACCCCATAAAATTTCGGGTGATGAATCTCGTTAACCGACTCCAAATTTTCCAAACTTAATCCGCCACTTAAAAAAAAAGGTACATCAAACCTATAGTTATCTAACAAAGCCCAGTCATAGGTTTCACCTGAGCCGCCGTAGATACTTGTTTTTGTATCGAACAGGAAATAATCTACATGATCAACATAACTATAAAGGTCTTCAAAATTAAAATCATCGTTTATTCCAAATGCCTTAATAACTTTTACATGGCCTTTAAATTCTGCACCTATTTCAGGCCCTTCGCTGCCATGTAATTGTATGGCATCAAAGCTATATTTGTTTATTATTTGTTTTATTTTATCAACATCTTCATTAACAAATACCGCAGTTTTAATAATGTTTGATGGAATTGAATCTATAATATTAATTGCAATATTCCCTACAAATCGTGGTGTTCCGTTATAAAAAATAAAGCCCATGTAATCAGAATTTAAAGCAACAATCGCCTTAACATTGTCCGCTTCACGTAAACCACAAACCTTTATTTTCATTTTAATTAGCTAATAAAAGTTTAAAACTGTTTAATGCTTTTTTGCTTAATAGCGACTCTTCGGCTTCATAAAAGCAATCCGCGAAGCTTTTGCCAGAGTCAATTGTTTTAATAGCCAAAGCAGCATTGCTTAAAACCACATTGTTTTGCGCGTTTGTTGCTTCGCCATTTAAGACACTTTTAAATATTTCAGCAGATTCGCTCACTGTATGTCCGCCGCTTATTTCCGCCGGGTTTAATTGATCAAATCCTAATGCTTCAATGCTATAGATTTTTTCCCCATCAGCACTGAAGGTTTTAAAGTCACAGGTTAACGAAACCTCATCATAACCATCTAACGCATTCAGTATAGTATAGTTTTTATTTGATTTTTGGTATAGATAAGCATAAACCCTTGCCAGTTCTAAATTAAACACCCCTACCAGCTGATTGTCAGGCCTTGCGGGATTAACCAACGGACCTAACATGTTAAAAAATGTTTTTACACCTAACTCCCGGCGTATCGGTGCAACTGTTTTCATGGCTGGGTGGAATAACGGTGCATGTAAAAAGCAGATATTAGCCTTATCAATACTAGACCTAAGCTTATCCCCATCGCTGGTGAATTGATAACCTAAAAATTCGATAACATTTGATGAGCCGCAACCGGATGAAACGCCGTAATTACCATGCTTAGCCACTTTATAGCCCGCTCCGGCCACTACAAATGATGCGAGTGTAGATATATTGAATGTATCCTTACCATCGCCACCGGTTCCGCAAAGATCGATCAAGTTCTCAGTTTCAAGGTCAACCTCTAAGCAAAGCTCGAGCATGGCATCACGAAATCCTTCCAGTTCGTTTACCGTAATGCTACGCATACAATAAGCTGTCATGAATGCAGCCATTTGCGAGTTGTTATATTTACCCAAAGCCAGGTCAGTTAAAATCTGTTTTGACTCCTCGCGGCTAAATGTTTTGTGCTCAAATAAGTGATTTAATATCGCTTTCATAATTTTTTATAACAAAAAAGGGTTACCACACGGCAACCCTTTTGTATATGTTAAAAATAACAGATATGGAATTGCCTTACGATCTCTCGTTAAGCCACCACCAATTGTTATTTAATGCTATCGTTTTCATTTCCGCAACAAATATGGTAATAGTTTTTCTAAAAACAAACAGAATAAAAAAATTACGATATTAGTTGCTTATCTACCCACATGGCGCTGCATCACAAAAGAAAAATAAACCCTGAAGACGACCTTGGTTTTGGTTACCAGCCGGTAATTAAAAATCAACCGTTGATCAATAAAGACGGATCGCCAAATGTTAAGCGCAAAGGTCTTCCCTTTTTTAATACGGCCGACAATTACCATAAGCTTATTACAATGGATCTGGGAAAATTCAGCTTACTGGTATTGTTTACTTACGTAGTGTTAAACGTAGTTTTTGCGCTAATATACATGGTTGTTGACCCAAACAGCTTGTATGGGATAAAAGATGATACCGGGTTAAATCATTTTTGGGAGGCTTTCTTTTTTTCAGCACAAACTATTACAACAGTTGGTTACGGGCATATTTATCCGCAAGGAATGGCTGCAAACAGTGTAGCAGCATTTGAGTCGATGCTTGGTTTACTATCCTTTGCCATGGCGACTGGTTTGTTGTATGGGCGTTTTTCAAAACCATCAGCCAAAATCATCTACAGTAAAAACATAATTGTAGCACCCTATAATGATAATTGCCGTGGGTTAATGTTTAGATTGGCTAACCAACGAATGAATATTTTAGTTGATCTTAATATTGAGATCATATTTTCTTATAATGAGGATGTGGATGGCAAACTGATCCGCCGTTTTTTTCCTTTGGAATTGGAAAGAAAATCAGTTAGTATCCTTACCCTTAACTGGACAGTTGTGCACCCGCTTAATGAAAACAGCCCTTTAAAAGGTATGACGCTTGCTGATCTTAAAAAATCTGAAGCTGGATTTGCTGTATTATTAAAAACATTTGATGACGCATTTTCACAAACTGTGCACTCACGCACTGCTTACATGCACGAGGAAATAATTTGGGGAGCCAAATTTAAGCCCATATTTGACAGGGATCCCGAGGGACGAATTATTTTAGATTTAGGCAAGATCAACCATTATGATCTGGTTGATTTACCAGACGCGCATATCATGTAACTATTTGAGCAGGGAATTTTTTTCCTTTTTAAAAACTTTGTAAACCATCTTGTCCAGAAAGCCGGGTATAAATTTACTTAGTGCAACTGTTAGCTTACCCTGGCCGGTCATGATCAATGTTCTTTCTCTATTCTCTACCCCATCCACAATAATTTTAGCTGCTTCATCAGCCGTCATCATTTTTTCTTCGTGAAGCGTGCTTTCACCTTGCTGAGTGCCATTTTTATCCAACGCTGTATTGCGAATATTTGAAGCTGTAAAACCCGGACAGGCAGTTAACACATGCACGCCGGTGTTTAAATTTTCAACGCGTAAAGCATCCAAAAAACCATTCATTGCGAATTTTGATGCTGAATAACCTGTCCGCCCAGGTAAGCCTTTATAGCCTGCGATGGATGATACCCCTACTATACTACCTTTGGTTTTAATAATTTCGGGCAAGGCAAATTTAGTGCAATAAACTGTACCCCAAAAGTTTACATCCATTAATTGTTTCAATACTGTAACATCAACATCTTTAAATAAAGCACGCATGGATATACCGGCATTATTCACCAATACATCAATTTTTTTAAATGTAAGTAAAGCCTGTTTGATGAGCTGATCGCATTCATCCTCTATAGATACATCGCAATGCACCGCAAAAGCTCTAATTCCATATGTTTTTTCGAGTTCTGTAGCTATTTCGCAAAGTAAAACATATTGCCTGGCACCTAAAATAAGGCTGGCGCCACGTTTGGCAAATTCATGAGCAAGGGATTTTCCGATACCTGATGATGCACCGGTTATAATTACTACTTTATCTTTCAACTTCATAAACTAAAGGCATTTGTCCCAAGCCTCCAAATTTAATCTCTGGCATCCTGAACAAATATTTAAAGGCGAATATAA
This sequence comes from Mucilaginibacter sp., assembly GCF_965225845.1. Classification (GTDB taxonomy): domain Bacteria; phylum Bacteroidota; class Bacteroidia; order Sphingobacteriales; family Sphingobacteriaceae; genus Mucilaginibacter. The sequence goes on along the minus strand of NZ_CBDDBL010000002.1, from coordinate 1,437,984 downwards.
TCATCGCCCCATAAAAGTTCTTCACAAATTGCCAGTTTAATTTAGCTGTGTTAGCCAAATTAAAGTTGATGATATATGTTTTAGGAAAGTAGTAGTTTTTAAAACCCGCAAGCCTTATTCTATATGACAGGTCAATATCATGTCCATAGTTGCCAAAATTCTCATCAAAAAAACCTATCTCGTTTAAAACAGACCTGCGCAAGAGCATAAAAGCGCCATTAACAAAATCAATTTGTGATGTTTGAAACTCCTCCACCCAATCCTTACGGTTACGATCGCCAATGCGGGTTTTAGGGAAATATTTGGCTAAGCCTGTCAGTTTAAAAAACGCAATCCAATGGCTGGATAAGCCTCTGTTTGATTCAGAAAGAAAACTTCCTTTTGGAGTGATCATCCTAACACTTAAACCACCTGATTCTGTATGCTCATCCATAAATTCAAGGGCACGCTCCAAAGTCTTTTGTGATGATATAATATCCGGGTTGACTACTAAAATATACTCACCGGATGCTAAATTGATCACCTCGTTATAAGCCTTTGTATAAGTAACCTGCTTTTGGCTTGCGATTATGTGAAAATGAGGAAAGTTGTTCTCAATCATTTTTATCGAGCCATCTATGGAAGCATTATCAAATATAAATACCTCATAGTCAATATTTTTACCTGCGTCAACTAAAGCTGTCAATGTGTGCTTAAGCAATTCGCAAAGGTTATGGTTGATAATGACTACAGATAATTTCATATTATTTTGATAATGAATTTTCGTATGGAACACGGGTAGCGATGGACCGACCTAAAGTTAATTCATCCACGTATTCTAATTCACCACCAAAAGCTATGCCACGGGCTATAGTTGAGATAGTTATATTGAAAGGTTTTAATCTTTTGTTCAAATAAAAGATGGTTGTATCGCCTTCCATTGTCGCACTTAATGCGAAGATCACTTCATTCACAACATCATTTTTCAAACGTTCTACCAGTGTATCTACTTCCAGGTCTGATGGGCCAACCCCATCCATAGGCGATATCAATCCACCCAAAACATGGTACATACCATTATATTGATTGGTATTTTCAATGGCCATTACATCACGCGTATCTTCAACCACGCAAATGGTACCCTCATCCCGTTTGGGGGATGCACATATCTGGCAGATCAATTGGTCAGAAATATTATGGCATGTTTGGCAAAATTGTATCTCGTGCCTAAGCTTACTTATTGCTCCGGTAAAACGGTCTACTTCTTCGCTATCCTGCTTTAATAAATGCAATACAAGGCGCAAAGCGGTTTTTTGTCCCACACCCGGCAGTTTAGCAAATTCAGCTACTGCATCCTCCAGCAACTTTGATGAAAAGTTCATGTTACGAAGATAATAATTTGATCATTCATTAACATGAAAGCATGATTAGTTAATAAGTGGATTTTGTAATTTGCCGGTCATATATTACAACCCAATATCATGAAAAAAATATGCGTTTACTGCGGTGCAAATTTTAACGGAGATCCGTTATTAAAGCACGCTATTGACCTGTTAGCTGAAGTTATGGTAAATAACAAAATTTATTTAGTTTACGGCGGAGGGAAAGTTGGTGTAATGGGCCTAATTGCAGATGCTGTTTTAAATAAAGGCGGCATTGTTGAAGGCGTTATCCCCCAGTTTTTAATGGATAAAGAAGTAGGGCACAACGGTATTACCAAACTCCACGTTACAGAAAACATGCACGAACGCAAACAATTAATGAGTGATTTGTGCGATGGTTATATAACCTTACCTGGTGGCTTAGGCACTATGGAAGAATTTTTTGAGGTGCTTACCTGGTTACAGCTAGGCTTGCATAACAAACCAATTGGTATATTAAATGTAAACGGATATTATGATTTTTTATTAAAACAGTTAGATGTAATGGTTGAACAGCGCTTTTTAAAACCTGTGAACCGCGAATTGGTAATATCATCTGCGGACCCGATTGAACTAATAAACATGATGAATAATTTTAAACCTGAAATAGATGAAGTATGGTTTAGAGACAGAAATTTAATATAAACCTTATTTATAAATTTAATTAATCCAGTCTGCATTAATTAATTTCTTTATATTATTGCTTGTGATAAAAAATGTATCAAAGAGTTTAATTATTTGTATTTGTGTCCTTTGCGCAGTCTATTTAATAATAAGCTTAAAAAATAGGCCAATTATTTTTAGTGATGCAATACATGGTTATATAAGTTTACACAATTACTTAAATGGTGGTGGTTGGAATAAACAGTTACAATTTAATGCTAATGCAACTAAACTTAATGTTCAAAATCTAACCTGGTGGGCTCCCGGGCAATATGAACTTCCTTATTTCGTGGCTAAATTATTATATTGCAGTGTTGGCTTTTCTATAAGTATCCTGTCTTTTATTTCTATTATAGTAGGTGGTTTTTTATATTATAAAATTTTCAGAAGGTCATATTTGCCGATAACCACTGTTTTGGCTGCCTTATTAATTTTGCTATTACAAAGGTTTATCAATATAAATTTTATCCTGTTTTCTTCGTCAGATCTATTCCTTTTTACTTGCATTCCATTATATATATATTCATATCTAAAAGTAAAGGAATTACATACTTATTACTGGGTTAACCTAATTGTGTTATTATTGGTCAACTTATTTGGCTTATTTATAAAAAACGGCTTTTTATTGTTTAGCACGGCATTTAATACTTACCTCGCTGTCGAATTCTTTGAGGAATATCTAAACATAAAAAAACAAGTAACCATTTTGTACTTAATTAAAAGGGCCACATTTATACTCCCATACCTATTATCAGTTTTATTATTTTATTGGTTCTTTCTAAGGTTGGGATCCAATCCAACATCAGGCGCAGGGTTTCTGATAAACTTTACCGCATTAATATCAGGCGCATTTTCAGGGTGTTTTGGGGTTATATTTTCAGCATTAAGTGCAAACTCTTTTTATGGAAATATTCAAGGCAAAATGGCTTTTTTAAATCCGTACATCACAGTATTGATGTTCGGATTTTTATTAATTCTTTTCTATTTGATTTACTTATCCGGAAAAAACATTAAAAACAGGTTTAAAACCGATGTTATGTTTAGGATAACATTTATAGTGAGCATAATGTATGTTTTATATTGGATTATATTTACCCTTAAACGGAGTTATATTAGTAATGAAGATCGTTTATTTTTACCGGCAACAATATTGTCATTTCCTTACTTAATAGATTATTGTTTTAAGGCACCCAAATTTTTAAAATTTACTGCTTACATAATAATTTGTTTATCAATTGTATACGGCGTAGGAACCATGTACTACAGGATCAAAACCTATAGTAGCGACAATATGTCCACATTTTCAAATGATCATAACTTGTATGGTTTTAAATTATTTACTCATCAACCTAATGAAACTGCTCAATTGAACCTAATATCAAAATTCGTTTCAACAGGTTATAAAAATGAGGCTATAATTGCTGCAGATCCTGACGCATTGCTTTTATTGAATACGACAAATCAGTACATAATTGTTAATGGTACTAACATACCTGTAGTAATAAATGATTCAAAAAAGTACTTATTACTAGTTGACAAGACTGAAAAGATTAATTCAAAAGGATGGCAGCAAATATATACAACGATTAATTACAATCTTTTTCTATCTAATTAAACAAACGGATAATAAAACAAAATTTCTCAATTTTACCTTTTCTTACACTAATGTAGCTACATTACATTTTTTCCCATTATACCAATTATGGACATCGAATTTAACAAGAACGAGGATATCAATAAACAACTTGTTTACGAGGTAAATACCAGGCTAAAAAAGGTTTTTTTAGGTGGAGGTGAAAAAGCCGCACTCAAGCAAAAAGAAAAAGGCAAAATGCTTGCGCGTGAACGTGTGGCTTACCTGATAGATAAAGATAAACCCTGGCTGGAAATAGGGGCTTTTGTAGGCGATGGTTTGTATGCCGAACATGGTGGATGCCCATCAGGCGGCGTAATTTGTGGAATTGGCTATGTATCAGGCAGGCAATGCGTTATTGTCGCTAATGATGCTACGGTAAAGGCTGGTGCTTGGTTTCCGATTACCGCTAAAAAGAATCTGCGCGCCCAGGAAATCTCTATGGAGAATAAACTTCCTATTATTTACCTGGTTGATTCCGCGGGTGTTTATTTGCCTTTGCAGGATGAGATATTTCCGGATAAGGAACATTTCGGCCGTATATTCCGCAATAATGCGATTATGAGCAGTATGGGTATTGTACAGATCTCTGCCATAATGGGATCATGTGTTGCAGGTGGCGCTTACTTACCTATCATGAGCGATGAAGCGATGATCGTAGAAGGCACAGGATCAGTTTTTTTAGCCGGATCATATCTTGTAAAATCGGCTATTGGAGAAGACATAGATAACGAGAGCTTGGGTGGTGCGGGTATGCACTGTGAAATCTCAGGGGTAACTGATTATAAGCAACCAAATGATCAGGCTTGCCTGGATAGCATCAAGAATATCTTCAGCAAGATCGGTGATTATACCAAAGCCGGCTTCGACAGGATAAAACCTGCTCAACCAAAACTCGAACCTAAAGATATTTATGGCATTTTACCCGATACGCGAGACAAGCCTTATGACATGCGTGAAATTATCCTTCGGCTGTTGGATGATTCCGATTTTGAAGAGTATAAAACCGAATATGGGCAATCCATTATCTGCGGTTTAGGCCGTGTTGATGGTTGGGCAGTTGGGATTGTTGCCAACCAGCGAAAAGTGGTAAAGTCAGGTAAAAAAGAGATGCAATTTGGTGGTGTTATCTATTCAGATTCTGCAGATAAAGCTACCCGTTTTATCATGAACTGCAACCAAAAGAAAATACCCTTAGTATTTTTGCAGGATGTTACCGGTTTTATGGTAGGTAGCAGATCGGAACAAGGCGGTATTATTAAGGATGGTGCAAAAATGGTTAACGCCGTGGCAAATTCAGTAGTACCTAAATTTACAATTGTAATTGGTAACTCGTACGGAGCAGGTAATTACGCAATGTGTGGTAAGGCCTATGACCCGCGGTTAATTTATGCATGGCCATCCGCTAAAATTGCGGTCATGGGCGGATCACAAGCAGCCAAAACGTTATTGCAAATCCAGGCAGCAACGTTAAAGGCAAAAGGCGAAGTTGTGATAACACCGGAAAAAGAGGCAGAGTTATTAAAAGAAATCAGCGACAGATACGATTCTCAAACTACGCCATATTATGCAGCTGCAAGGCTTTGGGTTGATGGTATTATTGATCCGCTTGAAACCCGTAAAGTGATATCAATGGGTATTGAGGCTGCAAATCATGCGCCTATTGAAAAGGCCTTTAATGTTGGAGTAATTCAAACGTAATTTAGCCCATTTTATAAAAATCCTGCAAAAAAAGCTTTAAAGCTACTATTAACACTATAATAATAATAGTTATAATTATTGCAAACTGCTTTAAGGCTTTATTTTTATCCATATCATGTTTTACGTCATTTAGCTGCATAGGTTCATGCAAAATATTAACACGATTAATGTTTACCAACATCTGACCAAGCAAATTGCCTTTTTTCTTAACTTCGTGCTTCAATTTAAAAAGTAACAATGTCTCAAGATCTTGAACACGTTAAATGCCTGATCATAGGCTCAGGCCCTGCGGGGTATACAGCTGCTATTTATGCTTCGCGTGCCGATTTAAAACCTGTAATGTATACAGGCATGCTTGCCGGTGGTCAGCTTACGCAAACAACAGAAGTCGAAAATTATCCTGGTTACCCTGAAGGAATTATGGGCCCGGAAATGATGGAAAACTTCCGCAAACAAGCCGAACGTTTGGGTACTGATATCCGCTTTGGCTACGTTAGCTCTGTTGATTTTACAAGCATGCCGCATAAAGTGGTAGTTGATGAAGTAAAAACTATTTTGGCCGATACTGTTATCATCTCGACAGGTGCATCTGCAAAATGGCTGGGATTAGATTCTGAACAAAAATATAGTGGCTTTGGCGTATCTGCCTGTGCTGTGTGTGACGGTTTCTTTTTCCGGGGACAGGATGTTGCTATTGTTGGCGCCGGTGATACTGCTGCTGAGGAAGCTACTTATCTGGCTAAAATGTGCCGTAAAGTGACGATGATCGTTCGTCGTGATGAATTCCGTGCCTCAAAAGCAATGATGCACCGCGTACTACATACACCAAACATCGAGATATTATATAATACCGAAACTAAAGAAATTGTTGGCGACGGACAAAGTGTAACCGGTGTAACAGTAATAAATAACGTTACTAACCAGGAAACTACTTTAGATGTTACCGGCTTTTTTGTAGCCATAGGTCACAAACCCAATACCGATATATTCAAAGGCTGGATCCATATGGATGAAACCGGTTATATCGTTACCAAGCCTGATTCAACCCAAACAAATGTTGAGGGTGTATTTTGCTGTGGTGATGCCCAGGACCATATCTATCGCCAGGCAGTAACTGCAGCAGGCTCAGGATGTATGGCAGCCATAGAAGCGGAACGGTATTTAGCTGGAAAAGAGCATATTGTGACGGCGTAATTATTATCGCAAAACAAATTTATTTGTTATAGCTTTATACCTTATATAAATACTATTATATCATGGGAAAAGGCGATAAAAAATCTCGTAAAGGAAAAATAACAATGGGTTCATACGGAAAAAGCAGGCCGCATCATATTAAAAAAAATGCACCGGCTATACCATTGGAAAAAGCAGAAAAACCTGCTGAGGATGCAAAACCTGAAAAAACTAAAAAACCATCCGCTTAGGCGAATGGTTTTTTAGTTTAAACATCTATTTTTACACAATTTACCCCTACGTTTTCAAAATCTGTTATATTCACGGTTGTTATACTAAAGCTGTTGATTTGCTATGCATAAATATTTTTTACCGCTACTATTTGTTCTTTTAATCTTCTTTTCAAAAATTACAAACGCTCAGGATACAGGCCCTAATATGGGTATCATTCCCGCCCCTGTTTCCCTGCAAAAGCAACCCGGGACATTTACTTTAAGTCAGCAAACCGCTTTTGTTGCCGATAGCCCCAACAATAAAGCAGTCCTTTTTTTAGCAGATTACCTGCATAGCAAAAGGATGCTGAATATTCAGCCTAAAGCTAATTCAGGTAATGATATTGTAAACGGTATTGTATTAACTTCTGCCGGTACTGATGGCTTACCTGCCGAAGGTTACCGTTTAACCATCACCCCACAAAAAATTACCATTGCAGGTAAAGGCGCTGGCTTATTTTATGGAATTCAAACCTTAATACAATTGATCCCTCCTGAAGGAATGGCAAGTATTAATTTACCTTGCGTGCAAATAGAAGATTACCCGCGTTTTGGTTATCGTGGCATGATGCTGGACGTTTGTCGACACTTTTTTTCAGTCGAGTTTGTTAAAAAGTATATCGATTTGATGGCAATGTATAAATTCAATACGTTCCACTGGCATTTAACTGATGACCAGGGCTGGCGCATCGAAATAAAAAAATACCCGCGCTTAACAACTATCGGTAGCCAGCGTGCCCAAACTTTAATTGGCAATTATCATGACCGCACGCCTCAACAGTTTGATAATACGCCTTATGGAGGGTTTTATACACAAGATCAGATACGCGATGTAGTTAAATACGCTGCCGACAGATACATTACCATCATTCCTGAAATAGAAATGCCTGGTCACTCAGAAGCTGCGCTTGCCGCTTACCCGGAACTAAGCTGCGATCCAAGCAGAATTTATAAAGTATCTGAAACATGGGGAGTATTTTATGATGTATATTGCCCGTCAGACAAAACATTCGAATTCCTGCAGGATGTATTAACCGAAGTAATGGACTTGTTCCCAAGCAAGTACATTCATATTGGTGGCGATGAAGTTCCTAAAAATGTTTGGCGTGAATCTGCTTTTTGCCAAAAGTTAATTAAGAAATTAGGTTTAAAAGATGATAAAACTTCGTCAAAAGAAGATAAGCTCCAAAGTTATTTCATTCAGCGGATGGAGAAATTTGTCGACTCAAAAGGCCGCAGGATCATTGGCTGGGATGAAATCCTGGAAGGCGGCTTATCTCCCAATGCTACTGTGATGAGCTGGCGTGGAGAAGCAGGCGGTATTGCCGCAGCTCAACAAAACCACGATGTGATCATGACACCCGGAAGCGGCGGTCTATATCTTGATGCGGCACAGGGAAAGCTAAGTGACGAACCGGTAGGTATAGGTGGCTATTCTCCGTTGCAAAAAACTTACAGCTACAATCCTACACCAGCAGCGTTAACACCGGATCAGCAAAAACATATACTAGGCGTACAAGGGAATTTATGGACGGAATACATTGCGACTGATGCAAAGGTTGAATACATGATATTACCACGATTACTTGCAGTTAGTGAAGTTGGCTGGTCATCGTTAGCTAATAAAAACTTCAATGATTTTGCTAATACACGCTTGCCTAACCATCTTGCCTGGTTTGATAAAAATAATTTTGATTATCATGTGCCGCCAACAATTGGTATAAAGGATACAATTGAATTTGGATCGCAATTGAATGCTCAACTAAAACCTTCAGTTACGGGTGCGACGGTTTATTATACTATTGACAGTTATACTCCCCGGGAAACCGACTTAATTTATAATACGCCTTTAAGTTATAATGTTCCTCTAGATCAATTCCGCGAGCTGGAAACTATCGTAATTACGCCATCAGGCAAGCGAAGTGTGGTGACGCACACCGTTATGTGGAATAAAACACCACTGCCACCGGTTAATTATACAACAAATAAAAGTGGATTGAGCTATCAGCTATATTCCGGTACATTTACCAGCACTACTGATTTGGACAAATCAGCAGTTGTTGATACCGGCGTTGTAAAAAGTTTTAACCAGGCAGCTATAAAAAAGAGTTCGTTGGCTTTTGGTGTAATATATTCCGGCTTTATACGTATTGATGATAATGGTGTTTATAACTTCACTACCCAGTCTGATGATGGATCAACATTATTAATTGATGATGTGCCGGTTGTAAATAATGATGGCAGGCACGGTTCGTTAGAACAAGGCGGTTCGGTTCCTTTACAAAAAGGATTTCACCGCTTTACTTTAAAATACTATAATGTTGGTACAACTGCAACATTGCATGTATATTTAACCATTCCGGGTAAACCTAAAGGCGAGGTATCGCCCGACGAATTATATTATTAAGCGCTTTATTAAATGAGCAACAGGCTTTATTTTTTTTTATTGATAGCTGGTTTACTAGCAAATGGATGCGCACAGGAAGCAGGCAAACCTGCGTCGGTTGCTACCGTGCCTCAGGCGTCGCAAAAACCATCTTTAATGGATCCGTTTCGATTCCATAAATTGATTGAAGTTGCTCCAGGTAATGATTTTGATATTCTAAGCTGGGGTCGCGGTTCAACTGAAACCGGTTCGTTTATAATACTTCACTCAGACTCTGTAAACATGAAGTATAGCACCACAACCGGTGATCTGGATGGTGTTGTTGTTGATGCTTTTAATACCGATATGGATGTAGATGGTAATCCGGAAATATTGATCCAGGCAAAAACAAAGGATAGTGTTTATAACACCACGATATATGCTTTTGAATTTGATAATGGCAAGGCGAACAAGCTTGATTTTCCGAAATTATCTTCGTCACAAAAGAAAGGCTACCGCGGAAATGACAGTTTTTACGTTCAAGATGGAAATTTAATGCGCCAGTTCGCTTTATATGATGGTACAGGAAAAGATGCAAAACCAAATGGCCAAAAGCGTTTATTGCAATATGGCATACGCAATAACGAGTTTACAGTAAAACAGATCAGCAAGGATTCAACAGATACAAAAGCGGTAGGGCCTTTTGCCGCAACCCCGCTTAAAAAAAGTACTGAAAGCAAACATTCAAAATATTCTGATTCAAAGTCAATTAAAAAATCATCGAAAAAGAAAAAGCATAAAACTGAAGAAAGGCATGCCTCTCGCAAAAAGAGAAAGAAACACCATCAGAGTGATTGATTTTTTCAATAAGTAATCTAAAAACTACTACTTTAGTAGATAAGTTTTTCTACGCTTAATCACTAATAACCCTATATTTGAAAATTGGATCAGCCTTTTATATAGCTGAGATTATTTATTATGACAGTTCTTTCGGGCGCAATAAGTGACAAATACGAATTGGTTGTAGGGTTAGAGGTTCACGCACAATTATCTACACTTAGCAAAGTATTTTCGTCGGATTCCGCAGCTTTTGGCGCTCAGCCTAATCATCACATTAGTCCGATATCATTGGGGCATCCTGGTACACTGCCGCGTATTAATAAAAAAGCAGTTGAGTATGCAGTTAAAATGGGGTTGGCTTGCAATTCAACCATTAACCTAAATAATACATTCGCCCGAAAAAATTACTTTTATGCAGATTTGCCTAAAGGTTATCAAATAACCCAGGATGTTAAACCTATCTGTTTACACGGCTCCATAAAAGTGAAGCTTACTGATGGTAAAATGAAAGATATTGCGATCCATCATATTCATATGGAAGAAGATGCCGGCAAAAGCCTACATGATAACCATAGTGAAAATTCATTGATCGACTTAAACCGCGCAGGTGTACCACTAATTGAGATAGTAACTGAACCAGATATGCGCAGCAGCGAAGAAGCTGGCCAGTTTTTAACTGAAACACGCAAGCTATTACGATACCTTGATATTTGTGATGGCAATATGGAAGAAGGCAGCATGCGCTGCGATGCTAATATTTCGGTAAGGTTAAAAGGCGCAACCGAGTATGGTAACCGTTGCGAGGTTAAAAATTTAAACTCTATCCGTAATGTGCAACGCGCTATTGAACATGAATTCACCAGGCAGATAGGTATTATCGAATCTGGTGGCCGAATACATCAAAATACCTTGAACTTTAACGCCGATACCGGAGAAACATCAGTATTGCGCTCAAAGGAAATGGCAAATGATTATCGTTATTTCCCGGAACCCGATCTTACACCACTGTTTTTAGATGAAGCTTATTTAAATAATATCAGGCAGGCTATGCCAGCCTTGCCAAATGAGCTATATAAAAAATACGTTAATAAATTATCATTATCTGAGTATGATGCCACTGTTATAACTGCTGAAAGGGAGTTGGCCATGTATTTTGAAGGATTAATAAAACATACAACCAATTATAAATCTGCCGTGCATTTATTAATGGGCCCTATAAAATCGCATTTAAATGAAAGTGGCCTTTCGATAATTGATATTAAAGTAACACCTGAAAATCTTGCGGGTTTAATCCATCTTGTTGATTCCGGCAAGATAAATAATAGCGTTGCTACACATAAACTTTTCCCTGCTTTATTAGCATCCCCCGAAAAAAGCGCCATACAACTTGCTACCGAATTAAATTTACTTATAAGCGACGATGGTGGTGATGTAAGCGGCTATATTCGCGATGCCATTGCCAAGTATCCGGATAAGGTAATAGAATACAGAAAAGGAAAAAAAGGCGTTTTAGGTTTGTTCATGGGTGAGATCATGAAAAGTTCAAAAGGCAAGATTGACCCACAAAAAACAAATCAGTTACTAATAAAAGAACTTGAAGCCAAATAAAAAATGAAAAACCGCATATTATACACTCTTTTTGCATTAACACTGTTCATATTTTCTTGCTCGGATAAGAATGCTTTTACTATAGCCGGAACTATCAATAATCCTGGTAGCCTGAAAACAATTTACTTAATGGAAGCAGATAGTTCGGCAGTAAATGTTGTAGACTCAACCAAATTGAGCGAGGATGGTAAATTTAAATTTAAGCACAGTGCTGCATATGAAGGATTATATAAACTCCGTGTTGGAGGAACTGTATTCGACCTGATCGCTAAAAATGGCGATGATATCAACTTTACTACAGACAATAATGATAACAGCCATACTTATCAGTTAACAGGCTCTGAAGAATCAGAAAAGTTAAAAGAATTTAATAAAATAACGATGGTTTATGCTGATGAAAATACCAAGTTATATAACGAATACCAGGCAAAAGCACAAGCAATTGGACATGAGTCAGATTCTCTAATAAACATTTATCGCCCGCAGTTTGAGAAGATAAGCAATGATGAAAGTTCGGTTGTGCTAAAATATGTAAATGACAATAAAAACTCATTAGCAGGTTTTTATGCATCTACCATGCTTGACCCTGACAAATATGAGGCTCAATTAATTGCCTACGCCGAATCTATCAAAGGAAAGTTTAGTACCAACCCGGGTGTTCTTCAGTTTATTAAGCAAATGATGATCATTAAGCCGGTATCTATTGGCCAACCCGCTCCAGATTTTACTATAATCGGTATTGATGACAAACCAATAAAACTATCTGACTATAAAGGTAAATACGTGATCTTAGATTTTTGGGCGTCATGGTGCGGGCCTTGCCGTATGGAAAATCCTAACGTAGTTAAACAGTATGCTGTTTACCATCCTAAAGGCTTAAACATTTTAGGTATATCACTAGATACTTCAAAAACTAACTGGCAACAAGCCATTGCACATGACCAGTTAAGCTGGGCTCATGCGTCGGACCACAAAAATTTTGAAGGGCCAACCGAAGTGCTTTATCATATTCAAGCCATACCTTCAAACTTTATCATTGACCCCAAAGGAATTATCATTGCGAAGAATGTAAGGGGTAGCGACCTTGAAGATTTTTTAAACAAAACGTTTAATAAGCCTCAATAAATTGTTAACATTACGTAACATTTAACAATTTGTTAATACTTAATTAACTATTTGCTTCTATTTAGGTTATACTTTTATATCAAAATTCAACCGTAATGAGTAACACATCTAAACAGAAAATATTAATTGTTGATGACGAACCGGATATTTTGGAGCTTATTGAATACAATCTAAAAAAAGAAGGCTACCAGGTATTTTTAGCACATAATGGTCAGGAAGCTGTAACTGAAGCAAAAAGATCATTACCGGATTTGATCGTGCTTGATATCATGATGCCCAAAATGGACGGTATCGAGGCTTGCCGTATTATGCGTACCATGCCGGAGTTTAAAAACACATTTATGGTTTTTTTAACCGCTCGCAGCGAAGAATACTCAGAAATTGCCGGCTTTAATGTTGGTGCAGATGATTACATCGCTAAACCTATTAAGCCACGTGCCTTGGTTAGCCGTATTAATGCTATACTACGCCGCAATGCCCCGGCTGAAGATGTTACAGATAATAAATTGGAGATTGGTGACCTGGTAATTGACCGCGAAGCTTATTTGGTTTACCAAAAAGGTGTTAAAGTTGTATTAGCTAAAAAAGAATTTGAACTGCTTTATTTACTGGCTTCAAAACCCGGTAAAGTATACACGCGCGAGGTTATCTTAAAAAATATCTGGGAAGATTCAGTAGTAGTTACAAACCGTACTATTGATGTCCACATTCGCAAAGTAAGGGAAAAATTAGGTGATGATGTGATCTCGACTGTAAAAGGCGTAGGATATAAATTTGGAGCATAATTAATTTGCTTCTTTAAACTAAAAAAGGCTCCAACTAGGAGCCTTTTTTAGTTTAAGCTATTTTTCCACAAATCTGGATTTTCCCTGATATGGCTTATCAGTTCTATTATTTCCTCAACTTCGCTCCTGCTTAACGGATTTTCGTTTTCTGACGTGTAGCTATACATCTTTCCGGGTTGCTCAAAGGTTATAAATCCTAAATAATTACCGTCTGTTTTATGCGGCACCTGCTCAGTTGTGTTTAAGAACCCATGATGATCGCCATCGGCCTCATTAGTAAAAACATTATAGTTTAAACTTAAAACTGGATGGCCGTCCATCAAAATCTGTGTTTCAGGAACTACAATTAAAGCCCTGCCACTATCTAATTTAAAGTATATTGGTTTCATTATATTGCCTTTATCATTAATAAACTTTAGGATAATTTAAAAGTTTTGTTCATTTAAAAAACCAACATAAATAAACTTATTAATAATTATTTATCTTATAAATTAATTTTATTCCATATTGGAATGAATTTTGTAGTAATCTACGAGTCGCCACTTTAGGCGTATCATTAAATAATATATAAATCTACTACTATGGCTACTAAAACACAAAAATCAAAAAACGCTGCTTCGGCATCACGCACACCTGAGCAGGAGGATGCATTAAAGGAATTATTTTTTGACGAGTTGAAGGATATTTATTGGGCTGAGCAACATTTGGCTAAAGCCTTGCCTAAGATGATCAAAGGTGCAACATCGGAAGATTTGAAAAAAACAATTGAAAATCACCTCGAAGAAACTAAGAACCATGTAACACGTTTGGAAAGCGTATTTGAGTCGGTTGGCGAAAAAGCTAAAGCAGTTAAATGCGAGGCAATGGCTGGTCTGTTAAAAGAAGCAGAAGAACTTTTGACAGAAACTGATAAAGGTACCGAAGTAAGAGACGTAGCGATTATATCAGCTGCGCAAAAAGTAGAGCATTATGAAATTGCTTCTTACGGCACTATGCGCACACTGGCTGGCGTTTTAGGATTTGATGAAGCACAAAGTTTACTTGACGAAACTTTAGCTGAAGAAAAAAATGCAGATTCGCTACTTACGCAAGTAGCTGAAAATTATGTTAATGAAGCCGCCGCGGCTGAATAATTTACTAAAAAGCCGGTTATTTAATTAACCGGCTTTTATTAAATTTATACCATTAATAAACCTTTATTATGCCCGAACTACCAGACCTGCAAGTATTCAGTCGAAACTTAACTAAAGCCTTAAAAGGAAAGAAATTAGAAAAGGTCGACATAAAAGTTTATTCGAAACTCAATGTATCTGAAAAAGCATTACAGGATTCTTTAAAAGGCAGCACGCTTATTAAAGTTGTTAGGGCTGGTAAAGAGTTGCATTTTGAGTTTGATAATAAGCACATACTTGGTTTACACCTGATGCTACATGGTCAGTTGTTTATGTTTCATAAAACAAAAGAACATAATTTTACCATTATTGAGCTTTTATTTGAAGATGGAACAGGACTTGCTTTAACTGATTTTCAAAAAGCCGCAACTCCTACTCTTGATCCTGCAGATAACGAAACCCCTGATGCTTTAGACTTTGAGGAGAAATACCTGGCAACTAAATTATCCGCCACTAAAACTCCTATTAAAACCGTCCTTATGAATCAGAAAATTTTGCGTGGCATTGGTAATGCTTATGCCGATGAAATTTTGTACGATGCTAAGCTCTCGCCGTTCTCGCCATCGAATAAAATTCCTGCAGATAAGATTAAACAATTGGTAAAATCAATTAAAACCGTTTTGGAAAATGCAGAAAAGCACATAATAAAAGATCATCCGGATATTATAAGCGGCGAATACCGTGACTTTTTACAAGTGCATCAACCCAAAAGAAAGGAAACACCTAATGGCGAAACTATTCATCAAAAACCGGTTGATTCACGTAAAACTTATTATACCGACTCTCAAGAATTATTTAATTAATGTGCCTTAAATTTTCCGGCCTTATAATCTTTCACAAATTGATTATAGTAGCCTTTAACTTTTTCGGCGTACTTGCGGGCATATTCAATAACAGTATCCTGCCATTGCTGATCGCTTCCCCAAGCTTGCAGTTCATCTATTATTGCAGAACCGTGCATCCCACCGCTCCGTAATTGTGCAGACGCCGTTAGTGCAGCCATATCGTCAATTACCTGGTAAATATCACGGTATTCGTCTTTAAGCAGCTTAAACTTTATGGTGTCCTTTACCGGTTGCAATTGTTGTATCACGTAAGGAGTCTCGCGAAAAACAGTGGTACTTAAAAGTGATGATGATACGTTTTGCATTCGCTTCTGTATGGCGATTACCCTTTCTGCATCATTCGGCCAACTCAATTGTTGCACGGTTGTATATGGCAAAACAGATGACGGCCTTGCCTCTTTCATATCAACAAACAGGTATTTATTTTTAGTATTGGTACTTTTTAACAAAAATAAATAGCGCTTAACACCCAGGCTACCAGTACCGGCAACACGAAAAATGATACTTTTAACTTTATAATTATAAGGCCCGTCACTGCTGGTTGCTATCCAATCATTGATATGCGCCTTTAATTCGTGCTTTAATTTTTTATCGACTTTAATATGGCGTTCATCCTCAAGGGACAATTCAATCTTATTCTTTTTAGCTACTGTACGCTTTGCGATAAGTTCTTTTTCAGTAGTTTGATCAGCCGAAGTCAGAAAATTACAAACGATGCCTTTTGCTGTACGCGGATCAATACTAATAGCTTTTGCCTTAGCTAAGGTTGCACAATAATTCCTTACAAAAAGCTGCGCCATTTTCAGTGCTTTTTCAGGTTCTATTCCAAGGGAATCGAATGCGATGAAAATACTGGTTACCATACGCGATAGTTCAAAACTTGCAGGCGCTAATAATCCCTCATCAAAATCATTTAAATCGAAATAGACCAGTTTATTATCGCCCTTATAGCTACCGAAGTTTTCGAGATGCAAATCACCACAGATCCAAACTAATGGCGATAATGGTAATGCATCTGCATTTGCCAGGTCTTCATAAAACAAATGGCAAGTCCCGCGATAAAAACGAAACGCATTTTCTGTCATGGCTTCATATTTCATTTGAACCATGTCGGGTAATAACTCTTTGTTAAATGCGATCAGGCGTTCGGATAGTTTGGACATAGTTAAATTGCTGGCATTCCAAAATGAATATCAACAGTTGGAATGTTCTAAGTTAAAAAATTGTTAAACTATTAAGTACTGAAGTGTTATTTTGTTTTCGACAAAAATTTATTTAGCCACCGGTTCAATAAAAACCTGTTTCATTCGCGGGAAAGATGTTTTAATATTTTTAGTAATGCGTTCAATGGCATCTGTTATTTGTTTGGTTGTTAAGTCTTGTTTAAACACTGTATTTAGTTGGATCAAAATATCTTCGGGAGACATGTAGGTTGAAAAATGCTTTTTTACTTTTATCACATCTTCATCAGCCTGCACTAAAGCAATAACTTTTCTGAGTACCTTTCTGCTGGTTGGTTCGCCCATTAACAGGCTTTTACTCTCACGAACTAAAAATGCGGAGATCACTATTAATATCATGCCAATGATCATAGATGCTATTCCATCGTAATAAGGGTTATGAAATAATCGCCCAAGGAAAACCCCAAGAAAAGCAACAAACAAACCTAACAAGTCTCCAAAATCACCCAAAAGAACGATGATGGTGGATGGATCCTTTGTACCGACAACTGCTTTCCAAAATGGGATAGCGCCGCGCTGGGTATTAAAAGCTTTTAAAGCTGTTACCATTGACACTAGGTTAAAAACAAACGCTATCGCCAGGATAATGTAATTCCAGGTTGGTGTACCATCAAATTCAGGTTTATTGAAACGAATCCAGCCTTCATAAAAGGAAATACATCCACCCAAAATAAATATCACCAGTGACACGATAAATGACCAGAAATAAAGCTCTTTTCCATATCCAAAAGGACGTCCTGCATCAGGAGATCTTCTACTTGTTTTAACGCCCCAAATCAATAATAACTGACTTATGGCATCTATTACAGAGTGAACACCTTCGGATAACATTGAAGAGCTGCCCGTAAAAGCTGCAGCAATAAATTTTGATATGGCAATACTCAGGTCAACAGCTAAGGAAACGTAAAGGAATATTTTGGATTTCATGAATTACTGCTAACGTCTGTATTCCGAACACTTTTTAACAGCTTAAGTTTTTAAATCCCGATTTTAGCTGCTAAAAGTATTTGTCAATAGTTAAGCCATAAGTGAAAATTAAATTATCACTTTGGGTTATAGTCATTTTATTATAATTGAGAGCTGTAGTAAGGCTTATCCACTTACGTAATTTCACGCCAAGTGTTGTGGTAGTTCGAATGATATAATCATTACCTCGGGATAAAGAGTTCTGAAGAAAATTGCTTCCATCCAATGTAAATATATTTGATGCAAAGTGAAATTGAAGTCTTAACGAGTTGCGGAAAGTGTGGTAATTATTAATAATTACTAAATCACTTTGATCATACAAAATACCATCACTTAAATTAATGTAAGTATTTTTTTGATCGATAAAACTATAAGCAATGCCACCACCTGCAAGTACCTGATTATTTATTTTGAGCGAATAGCTGGTGTTATAATTTAACAGTCCCCAGTAATAAAAATGCGGAAACGTTTTATAGAGATTAAATACCAGCGATGATGAATAATCATTATTGGTAAGTTGATTATTTTGCTTACCGTAAACCCATGTATTCGCTGAGGTTAGGGTAAAATCCTTTTTCTTTATGCCGAAACTGAGGGCATTATTAAGCAAATAAGCGCGGCTATCATCCGTATTATTAATAGACCCGCTAGCAGCTACATTTAAATGATAATGCGTTGTATCAGTAAATTGCGCATGTGCGCTAACTGCTATAAGCGTTATTATTATCAGTATTAAAAATTGCTTCATTCAATAAGTTTAAATCTTAAAAAAGAAAATTTAAACACTATTGTTTGAAAAAATTGAACCAAATTAAACCTGCCCTACCTTGTTAATATTATCCCCAAATTTTTTCGGATCGAAATGTACACCCGGGGTTAACCAATATAACAACACAACCCTTGAATACCTGAAATGGAAAGGTGAAAGTATAATCGCCACACCAAATAACACCGCCAAATACATCCATGGAGAATTACTTCCGGTTAATACATGTAAAGCAATTGCAACTGCTACCATTTCGGCAACATTCATGGCATAGCTCACAAACATAGCCACATAAAAATACCCCGGCTCAATCTCAAACGTAAACCCACAATGCGGACAAGCCTTATTCATCTTTTGGGTTCCGAAGCTGTACATGGCCCCGGTAAACATATTACCGGTACGGCATTTAGGACATTTTGCATGCAATGCAGACTGAAATTCGGTTGGTATAGTTAGATTTTCCATAGTTAATGTGTTCATGATCGTTCAATAAATTGTTTTCTAAATTCTTCCGGTGTTAGGCCTGCCTGCTTTTTGAAAAACTTGGTGAAATAGGAGTTATCAGCAAAGTTTAAATGATTTGCAACTTCTATAATGCCCATATGCGGGTTTATCAAAAACCGTTTGGCCTCAAGTATCACCCTATTGCGAATAAGTTCGCCCGCTGAGATTCCGACCAGATCATTACACAAGGCATTTAAATGATTGGGGGTGATGTATAGCATCTCGGCATATTCTTTCGGTAATCTTTTAATTGTAAAGTTAGCCTCGATCAGGTTTTTAAAATTTTGAAGTAATGTTAAATTATAAGGATTGGTGTTTTTTATTTGCGGGGATTGTACTATCCGGCTTATTAAAATAAATAACTCAATCAATAATGCCCTTACCATATCTAATGCAGACCGTTGGATGTCTTTGCTTTCTTTGATCAACTTTTCAAATATGGTAATGACATCTTCATGCAGATTTTGATGAAGATCAATCACCGCATCGTTAGCATTGCCACTAAAAAATGGAAATTGCTCTATATAATTAGGATTTAATAAAAGTGATTGAAAAAATGTGTCAGAAAAATTCACCACATACCCGTCAATGTCACGTTCAAATGCCCAATGATGTACTTGTCCAGGAATCATGAAATAAATCTGGAATGGATTGACATCAAAACGTTGGAAATCTATAGTTTGACTTCCTCCACCTTTGGTAAAAAACACCAAATGATAAAACGTATGTTTATGCGCTTGTTGCAGGTTTTTGTGAACCTTAAGATAAGGTGCAAAGCGGCTTATAAGAATATCTTCCCGCTTAAATTCAGCTAGTTGACCAATATCATAGATAGGAAATCCCTTTTTCATAATGATACAAATTTATAGGAATAGTACACATTATAATGGTGTTTTAAATACCATTTATGGTATTAATTACCGATTGCTCACATAAATACAATATACCAACTTATCTTTAAATCAGGAATATACCGTGGTTATTAAACAAATTAGCAATAACAACGTTGCAGTAAAAAACACAATTTACCTACATGGATACTCAATTACAGTATTGGTCGAAGCAATTTCAGCCATGGGCATGGAACGTAGGGGTGATCATATTTGCAATTGGGCTCGGTTATATCATCAAGCTTATTATTACAGCTATACTTCGCTTTTATAAGAATCAAAACGACTATTCGCTATTTAAATCCATAATTACTCATTTAGGTAAGCCACTCAATATTTTTGTGCCTTTACTGGTGCTTAATTTTATGCAGCCATTGTTGGAGTTAAACAAAATATACCTTGCACCGCTTGATAGGATGATCGGTATACTATTGGTTATTTCCTTTGCCAGCCTGTTGATCAATTCGATCAGGATATTTGAGGACTATGTATATCATCAATACGATCTAAAAAAGGATGATAACCTGAAAGAACGTAAGATCAGGACACAATTATTGTTCATCCGCAAAGTGATCATCATTATTATTGTATTGATCACTTTATCCATTATCCTGCTCAGTTTTAATAATGTAAGAAGAATTGGTGCGGGATTATTGACAGGTGTTGGGATAAGTAGTATAATTATTGGATTTGCAGCCCAAAAATCACTAAGCAATTTTTTGGCAGGGTTTCAAATAGCTTTTACACAACCCATACGTATTGATGATGTTTTGGTAGTTGAAGGCGAGTGGGGACGAATTGAAGATATTACTTTAACGTATGTGGTTTTAAATATATGGGATCAGCGAAGGTTGATATTACCTATCACATATTTTATTGAAAAACCATTCCAAAACTGGACGCGGACAACCTCGGAATTATTGGGAACCGTTTTTCTGTACATGGATTATTCCATACCTGTTGATAAATTGAGAGAAGAACTTACACGCATTTTAAATACTACCCCACTATGGGACAAGCGTGTTGGCATTTTACAGGTTACAGATGCCCGGGAACAAACTATTGAATTACGCGCATTAGTAAGTGCGAGAAATTCATCACAGGCTTTTGACCTTCGTTGCTATGTGCGTGAAAACTTGATAAAATACATCAACGAGCAGATGCCACAGTCGTTACCACAAAAACGATATCAGAACAAAGAATTAGATGACATCAAACCTGATCATTAATTAATACGGTTATGCTCTATATATTTATATAATTGAGTTCCGGTTAATAAAAATGAACCAACGCCATAAATTTCGGTACTATTTTCATTTACCTTATCCGGTGCTGCACCTATTGGTTGCACATAACCCAGCATTCCATCTGGGTGCATACAATCTACCAAAGCTATCCACGCCTTTTGTACCACCGGCCAATATGTTTTTTTGTCAAGGATGCCGTTGTTTAACCCCCACAATAAAGCATAACCATAAAAACCGGTTCCGCTGGCTTCTCTAATCGGGTAACTTGCCGGGTCGAGCAAAGATGCGTGCCAACTGCCGTCTGGTTGTTGTAATGAAGCGACACGGGCAGCCATATCTTTATAAAGCTGTATAAATTTTGGCCTGCCTGGATAATTAACCGGCATATTATCTATCACCCTAACCAAACCACCCAGCACCCAACCATTTCCCCGTGACCAAAATACTTTTTGTCCGTTCTTTTCTTTTTTATCCAGATAACTGCCATCGCGGTAATACAAATGCTCTGCAGGGTCATACAAATAATGGTAGGTCTTCCACCAAAGCTTAACCGCAGCATCCAGGTATTTTTGATCACCTGTAGCTGTGGCCAGGTAACTTAAACTTGTCGGCCCCATATACATGGCATCGCACCAGGCCCATTCACGCATTTGTATGTTATTTTTCCAATCTAATGGCTCGGTATGTGGCTGGGCTATAATACTATCAGCCAATACCTGAAATTTAGCGATCATTTTGGGGTCATGATAGATCAAATACAGGTTGGCATAGGTTTGCCCTATACAGTAATCGTCAGCCATAAACCGGCGTTTGCCTGTATTCCAGTCAAGGTCATTGCCTATTCCTATTAAAAAATCTGTGTATTTTTTGTCTTTACTTAGTTTTCCTAACTCTAATATACCAGTATAACCGGCAGCATTCGTCCAGTCACCTTTTGGGTGCGACCAGCCATTCTGGTGCCATGTGTTCAGTTGCCAGTTAGCAACCTTTTTCATAGTATTTAAGATATACTTTGTTTTAAATGCAGAATCACGATTTTGAGCATTTACACGTGCGATACAAAAAATAAAAGCTATGGAAAGCGTAAAGATTCTTTTGGTTAACATAGGTTTATATGGTGGTTAGATATTTCTACCAATAGTCAATAGTAGAAAATATTTTTCACTATTAAAAGCCTATATAAAATGGCACCTGATTTTAAGCAGCCAATGAACTACTCATTTTACTACTTTCTATCAGGTAATTATTTTTCAGCTCTTTTTCACTCATCAAAACGCTAAAGTCATCAAACTTTATACCTTCTTCAAAAGGATAAACGTTGTAACCACGTTTGATAGGATCATATGCCCCAAGCTCAAAGATCTCTTCTTGATTTTTTCCTTTTATTTTCGCGCCCATTACCAATTGGTAAGCGTCGGTTATTGATTCAAAGTTGTTGTTTTTCATAGTATAACTCGAAATACAATTACTTTGCCAAAAAATCAGGAACAATAAATTGGTGGATAGATAGCAGGAGTGTTACAATAGATGTAACTATCCGAACCAACCGAATAGATCAGTTTGTTTAAGCTCCGACTTATTTTTAGCATCAAAGTCTTTTAATATTGCCCCCTCTCCCATTTGAATGATACGAGAACCATAGTTGTAAGCATCCTTTAAATTATGGGTGATGAGAACAGCAGTCAAATCAAAATCCTTGATCAGTTTGTCGGCAGTCTTCATCACAACATCAGCTGAGCGCGGATCAAGTGCTGCTGTAGGCTCATCTAAAAGCAAAACCTTACAACTGTCCATAATACTCATCAGCAATGTAAGTGCCTGCCGTTGTCCGCCGGATAGTGTTCCCATAGGTTGCTCGATCTTGTTTTCTAACCCCATGCCAAGGGTCGCTATTTTTTCTTTTACTTGCTTTCTGAAAGCATCATTCACGCCTATGGATAATCCCTTAGGTTTGGTTCGAATAGCTGCTAAACGAAAATTATCTAAAATGCTCAGATCGGATGCGGTACCACTAACCGGATTTTGAAAAACTCGGGCTATCCATTGGCTGCGCTTATAATCAGGTAAGTTGGTTACATCGTTACCATCAATATTAACAGTACCCGAGGTTGGCAATACACTCCCCGTAATTAAATTAAGCAGGGTAGTTTTACCTGATCCGTTTGAACCAACGATCACTAAAAACTCACCACCGTTTATTTTAAGGTTGACGCCGTTTATAGCGTCAACCTGGTTGGCTTTCCCTTTATTAAATACTTTATGAATATTGTTAAGGGCTATCATGCTGATTTATTAAAGGATAAACGTGGTAAACTAACAATAATCAATACAAAAGCAGCGGTGATTAATTTGAGTAGCGTAGCATCAACACCAATGCTTAAAGTAAATGCCAATACAAATTGAAAGATAATAGCTCCTGAGATCACCAATAATAAGCTCATCCAAATAGATGTAATTTTGAACCAATTGATAAATGCTTCTGCAATTATTACCGAACCTAATCCAACGATTACAATTCCAATCCCCATACTGATATCGGCAAAACCCTGGTATTGTGTTATCAGATAACCGCTTACAGCAGTTAGTGAATTAGCTAATGCTAAACCTATAATTTTCATCCGGTCGGTATTAACACCCAAGGCTCTGATCATGGTTTCACTATTACCTGTGGCACGCATAGCAATGCCAAAATCCGTTTTAAGTAAATAGCCGATTATCAAGATAATTATCAGAACGAAAATGAGTAGTATAATTAAAGTGTTTTGATTAGGGTTGTTCAACAAATTCGCCAGGTTAAATATTGTTGGCAATGAATTTAATGGCAGGTTTGAGCGCCCCATCAATTTTAAATTAACAGAGTATAATGCAGTCATCACCAATATACCGGCAAGTAATGCGTTTATCTTTAGCTTAGTATGAATAATGCCCGTAATAGCCCCTGCCAATGCACCAGACAATACCACCGCGGGCAAAACAATACAAGTTGGCTGGTTATGCAATAACAAGACACCTGTAAACGCACCGCCTAAGGTGTAACTGCCATCGGTAGTAATATCGGGGATGTTAAATATCTTCATGGATATATAAATGCCCAAAGCAATCCCCGAAAAGCAAAGTCCCTGAAGTAACGCGGTAAGATAAAAATCCATTATTTAACTACTTCAAAATTTGGTGGCAGCGTGATGTTATATTTTTTAACCATTTCAGGGTTATAAACCCGTTTTCTGATTTTAACCATTTCAGGTTTTAAGCCTGCAATACTGTGAGTTTTTAAGTAGTGTGCTGCCTGTTCCCCTGCCTGGTAACCCCATTGGTAAATATCGGCACCAAAAGCTAACACAGCACCGCGTTTAACTAAACCGGCTTCACTGGTAAATATCGGAACGTTCTTTTGGTCGCAATTCTTTTTGATAGTTTCGAATGAGGCAAATACGGTATTATCGGGATTAGCGAAAAAAGCATCTATATTTTTATCGAGCAAGGATTGTGTTACCAACTGCGCATCGGCAGAGGAATTCAACGGTAAGGCGATAAGCGTAATATTAAACTTATCAGCCAGAACTTTAATATACTGCATCGCATCGGCTGATTGCGGCTCGCTTTGATTATAGATCATACCAACAACCAGTTTTTTACCTTTTGGCTTAAGTACTTGAGGAATGATTGAGAATGACGTATCAATATACTGCAAGTCCTCAACTGCGCCAAATAGATTTGCGGGTGCTTTACCGCTGGCATCCAGCACATTCATACGCGCCGGAGTTGGTGATACCATCTCAAATATTGGAATGGTCTTGGTTTTTTGAACAGCCGTTACGGATGAAAGCGTTGTACACGTTGCCAATAAATCAACCGGCTCGGATACGAAATAGTTTACGATCTGCGTTAGGGTTGGGATATCGCCTTGTGCATTGCGATATTCAATTTTTATATTTTGTTTATCCTCGCTAAAACCGCTGTCCTTTAAAGCCGTAACAAAGCCTGTACGGGCCTGAGATATAGTGGCATCTTCAAATGCATCAACAAAGCCTACAACAGGCACATTGTTTTTGGTTTTTGGCTTGCAGGATGCGAAGCCGCAGATGATAAAAATTGCAAAAAGATATTTTTGAAGCTTCATTTCACGAAGTTAATTAATACAGTTGAAAACAGAAAGATTAACCAAAAAGCTGATATTATTATGATTGTTTTATTTTCCTTTCAACATCATGTGCAAAACCTTTCGGCTAATTTTATTAGTTATTTTCTATTTTAGCCGACATAATGAGATTGCTTACTTCTAAATTACCCCAAACAGGAACTACTATTTTTACGGTTATGTCGGCATTGGCTGCCGATGTTGGCGCTATTAACCTATCACAGGGATTTCCGGATTATGAGATTGACCCTCATTTAATTGAGTTGGTTAGCCAGGCTATGAAAAATGGGCACAATCAATATGCACCGATGGCCGGACTGATATCTCTTCGTGAGCAGATAGGTTATAAAACGGAGAAACTTTATGGTGCTATTTATAATCCGGAAACAGAAATTACAATTACCGCTGGAGGAACACAAGCTATTTTTACAGCTATTAGTTCTATAATTCACCCGAATGATGAGGTTATAATATTCGAGCCTGCTTATGATTGTTACGCGCCTGCTATCAAATTAATGGGCGGCGTTGTAAAATCATTGGAACTGGCACCACCTGATTATCGGATTGCCTGGGATATGGTCAGGAAACTGATCAGCAACCGCACAAAGATGATCATCCTGAATTCACCACATAATCCCACGGCTACTATATTGACTAAAAGTGATGTTGATGAGCTAAGCGCTTTGGTTAAAGATCAGGATATTTATATTTTAAGTGATGAAGTTTACGAGCATTTGGTATTTGACGGGCAAAAGCATGAAAGCATGGCCCGTTATCCTGAATTGCAACAGCGTAGCTTTATTGTAGCCTCATTTGGTAAGCTTTGCCACGCCACCGGCTGGAAAATTGGATATTGCCTTGCTCCTGCGCATTTAATGCAGGAATTCAGAAAAATCCATCAATTTGTAGTGTTCAGTGTGAACACGCCTATGCAGTATGCGATTGCTGAATATTTAAAAAACGAACAAGTTTATTTAGGCCTGCCTGCTTTTTTTCAGCAGAAACGAGATCACTTCAGGGACGGAATTGAGCAAACACGGTTTAAGTTGCTCTCTTGCCATGGATCGTACTTTCAATCTGTATGTTACAATGATATTACTGATGAAAAAGATACCGACTTTGCTATACGTTTGGCTAAGGAATTTGGTGTTGCTACCATACCAACGTCTGCATTTTTTAATAAGGGGACAGACAACCATATTTTAAGGTTTTGTTTTGCCAAAAGGCAAGAAACGCTGGATAAAGCCGTTGATAGATTGATAAAGGTTTAGTTATGTTCGTGCCGGGCAATGACCAGTATGAATAAAAAATATTTAAAAGCTAAACTTATATTTGTACTAATACCTGTATTTGCTGAAACCTTTGGCCAGCTTGGTCATGAAAACAAACTAAATGGATAATCTAAAAATTACCATCTTCCAGGGATACCTTTTTTGGGAAAACACAGATAAAAATCTGCTAAATATAGCACTGCGTTTAAGTAGCATCCGCGAAAAAACAGACCTGATTATTCTGCCCGAAATGTTTACTACCGGCTTTACCATGAATGCAGCGGCACTTGCAGAACCAATGGGCGGTAAAACCATGCAATGGATGGAAAAAATTGCTAAACAATACCATTGTGTTGTTACAGGCAGTATTATTATTAAAGAAGATAATAAATTTTATAATCGCCTGATCTGGATGCGGCCAGATGGCAGCCATGAGCATTACGATAAACGCCACCTATTTGCTTTAGGGAAAGAGCATGAAACTTACACCGCCGGAGATAAAAAGCTCATCGTAGAACTAAACGGTTGGAAAATCTGTCCGATGATTTGTTATGACCTTCGTTTCCCGGTATGGATGCGCAATGTAGATGAGGAATACGACCTAATGATTATCGTTGCTAACTGGCCCGAACGTCGTGCTTTACATTGGCGAACATTAATCCCGGCAAGAGCGGTTGAAAACCAGGCTTATGTTGTTGCCGTTAACCGTGTTGGGCATGATGGCCATGAAGTTTATCATTCAGGTGATTCAACATGCATCAGCCCAATGGGTGAGGTTATCTATTACAAACGCGACGAAGAAGATTTATATACTTTTAGTATAAGTGGTGACGAACCTGAAAAAACCCGCAGAGCATTACCATTTTTAAAAGATGCTGACCATTTTAAAGTAGTATAATTACTTTTTAAATTAATTTAAAAAGTAATTATTTTTATATTGCTAAATCGTTATCTTGCCCACCGATTTAATTATTTCTTATTCTATGAAAGTTACATTTCGCAGTCTTTTAACTGCCATTTTGATTTGCTCGTTGGCTTTATCAGTGTCGGCACAATCAAAGAAAGATTATACAAATTTAGTTAATCCATTTATAGGTACAGGCGGCCATGGCCACACTTTCCCGGGTGCTGTTGTGCCTTTTGGCATGGTGCAGTTAAGCCCGGATACCCGGTATGATGGCTGGGATGGCTGTTCGGGTTATTTTTATACTGATACAGTAGTGTACGGATTTTCCCACACCCATTTAAGCGGTACCGGAATTCCTGACTATTGTGACGTGCTCTTTATGCCAACTGTTGGCGAGCCACAATTTAAAAGAGAAGATTATGAATCTGGCTTTAAAAAAGCTAATGAAAGTGCTACCCCGGGTTACTACAAAACTTTACTGGACAAATACAATATCGGAGTTGAATTAACTGCTACTACACGCGTTGGCGTTCATCGTTATACTTACCCTGCATCTATCAAAGAAGGAAACATTATAATTGATTTAAAAGACCGCGACGAAGTTTTAGATTCATGGATCGAAGTTGTGAGTAACCATGAGATCCGTGGTTACCGCCGTTCAAAAAGCTGGGCCGATGACCAGACAGTTTATTTCTATGCTAAATTTAATAAGCCATTTAAAACTTATGGCATAGCATCGGGTGACCAATTAGTTGATGGCAAAACTAAAGTTGAAGGTAAAAATATTAAAATGTTTATCCGTTTTGATAATCCCGGCGAAGTGATCAGCAAAGTTGGTATCTCATCTGTAAGCACGGATGGAGCTTTAAGAAATTTAAACGCTGAAGTACCTGGTTTCGATTTTAACAGAGTACAAAAAGATGCTAAAGCAGCCTGGAATAAAGCGCTGTCTAAAATTGATGTATCTGGTGGCAGCCCATCACCAGATCAGATTCATCAAAAACAAGTAACATTTTATACTGCATTGTATCACACCATGATTGCGCCAAACACGTATAGTGATGTTGACGGACAATATCGCGGAATGGATCAAAAGATCCACACGGCTAAAGGATTTAACTATTATACCGTATTCTCTTTATGGGATACCTATCGTGCTGAAGACCCATTATTTAACCTGATCGATCGTAAACATACACAAGACTTTGTAAGATCTTTTTTAGCGATGTACGAGCAAGGTGGTTTATTGCCTATCTGGCCTTTGGCATCAAACGAAACCTTTTGTATGGTGGGTAATCACTCCATCCCTGTCATTGTTGATGCTTACGCTAAAGGAATCCATGGCTTTGATGCTGAAGAAGCTTTAAGGGCAATGAAATCTGCTGTAAACCGCAACCAGTTTGGTTTAGATAGTTACAGAAAAACCGGCGCTGTACAATCTGATGTCGAAGCTGAATCTGTTTCAAAAACATTAGAGTATGCGATTGATGACTGGTGTATTGCCCAAATGGCAAAAATGATGAATAAACCACAGGATTATGCTGAATTTATCCACCGTGCGCAATATTGGAAAAATGTTTACAATAGTGAGAACGGCTTTATGCAAGCCCGCACAAACGGCAGCTGGTATACTCCTTTCGATCCTACTGAGGTTAATAATAATTACACTGAAGGAAATTCATGGCAATATTCATTTTTAGTGCCACAGGATGCTGAAGGTTTAATTGACCGCATGGGTGGAAAAAACAATTTTGAACATAAACTTGATGAACTTTTTACTACCAATTCAAAACTTAGTGGTAAAGATCAGCCCGACGTTACCGGTTTAATTGGCCAGTACGCACATGGTGATGAGCCAAGCCACCATATGGCTTATTTGTATAATTATACCGACGCGCCGTACAAAACCCAGTATTATGTAAATAAAATATTAAATGAGCAATACAGCCCTAATCCGGACGGTTTATCAGGTAACGAAGATTGCGGACAAATGTCGGCCTGGTATGTGATCAGCTCATTAGGTATTTATAATACAATGCCGGGTCAGCAGCAATTCCAGGTTGGGATGCCGTTTTTTAGTAAAGCCGTTATCAATTTGGAGAACGGAAAAAAATTCACTGTACTAAACCCGAATATGGATGTTAACACCTCAAATATCTACATCCAAAAAATGACTTTTAATAATTCGCCGTACAATAAAACTTATTTAGATTACAATACGGTTTATAATGGTGGTACATTTAAGGTAACTACAGCTAAAACACCTAATAAGGCTTACGAAAAGGCATTAATAAAACCCACATCTAAAATTATTGATGATAAAATAGTTGCTAACCCGTATATCATTACACCATCAAAAACATTTAAAAAGCCATTTAACGCGGTAATTAAATCTGGCGATAAAGGTGCTAAGATCTATTATACACTTGACGGTTCGGTGCCAACTGTAAATTCTACACTCTACATTTCTCCTATCCCAATTAGCAAAAATACTACGATTAAAGCTATAGCCGTAAAAGATGGCAAATCAAGCTTTGTTGATGAGGGCACTTTTATCAAGATCAGGGATGATATCAAATTAACACTGGTTAATAAGTACCTTGACAATTATGCTGACCAGGGTGATGAATCCTTGATCAATGGAGTTTATGGTAAAACCGACTGGCACTTAGGTAACTGGCAAGGCTACCAGGGTGCCGACCTTGTTGCTATACTTGATTTCGGTTCGGTTAAGCCAATTAACAAGATTACTTTAGGTACTTTACAGGATACTAACGTATGGATAGTTTTTCCTCCCAAAGTTGAATATTGGGTATCGGATGATAATAAAGAATACCGGCTGGCCGCAACCGTGAACACCAAAGTTGATATTAAAGATATGACCGTACAAATGCAGGATTTCACAGCCAACTTAAACACAAAAGCAAGATTTGTTAAAGTTATAGCCAAACAATACGGCCCGCTTCCGGAATGGCATCCCTTTAAAGGCAGCCCATCCTACATTTTCGCCGACGAAATTACTGTAGACTAAATTATTTTTTGTTCAGAAACGTTTATAAACGTTTCTGAACATTTTCATTCTTCTCTCTGAAACAAAACCACTAAATCGGGTTATTAAGCAAACATAAGCACCCTTACTAAGGTGACTTTCACGTTGCAAATACAGCTTTACATCACTTCCGCATTATTTTTAGTTGCTACTGTAAAATTTACCTGCTAATATTGCGTTCTTAATATTTATCAAATCGGTAACATTTTACCGTAAATTACATCTATTATTACATGTTCAATCGTATACGAAACCGATTTCTCAGGTATTTTCTGATCCTTATATATTTTATAATCATTTTTTTCTGCGCTATTGAGGTTAACTTCCTTTGGCTATTTGGCTATTCTCCGGATATGAATGATATAAAAAACCCAACCATGTCGGTCGGGTCGCAGTTATATACAGCTGATGGGAAACTTATTGGTCAATACTATAAAGAAAACCGCTCTCCGGTTGCATTTAAGGATATTTCCCCTAACCTGATCAATGCTTTGATCTGTACCGAAGATGTCAGGTTTTATAGCCATCACGGCGTAGATCTCTATTCCTTTTTTACCAGTATGCTTTCAACTGCCAAAGGCGATAAGCGTGGGGGCAGTACAATAACCCAGCAATTAGCCAAAAACCTGTTTGAAACCCGTAAACGAAAATCACAGGGCTTAATTAAGCATGTTCCGGTTTTAAGCACTATTGTTTATAAATGTAAAGAATGGCTGACCGCTTTAGAGATTGAGCATGTTTACAGCAAAAACGAAATACTGGAACTCTACCTGAATACAGTACCATTTGGCAATAACTCCTACGGAATTAAAACAGCTACATTAAAATACTTTGATAAAACACCTGATAAGGTTAACCCTGCCGAGGCGGCTACACTCATTGGTATGCTTAAGGCAACATCAACCTATAACCCTATAAATAATCCTGATAAGTCTGTCTTAAGGCGTAACACGGTTTTGAGCCAGATGGAAAAATACGGTAAGTTGTCTAAGGCTGATTATGATGCTAATGTAGCTTTGCCATTAAACCTGAATTTAAGTTATGTTGATGACCAGGGACAAGGCGACTCCTACTTACGTGAGGCTGTTGAGCGTTGGTTGAAGAAATGGTGCAAAGATAATGGATATGATTTATACTCGGATGGATTAAAGATCTACACTACCATCGACTCAAAAATGCAGCAATATGCAGAAGAAGCGGTTGCTGAAAAAATGAAAGTATTGCAAAAACGCTTTGATAACCTATGGGGCAAGAAAAACCCATGGCGTGATTTTGATGGTAACGAAATCAAAGATTTTGTATTGAAAGGCGAGCAATCCTTACCGATATACAAACTACTGCAAAAGAAATACAAAGGTGATACGGTTGCGATAAATAAATATTTCACCACTAAAAAGCAAATGAAAGTATTTACCTGGAATGGTGAAAAAGACACCACTTTCTCCAGCGTCGACTCTTTAAAATATTACGCCCGGATATTAAATACCGGTATGATGACAATCGAGCCAACAACGGGATATATAAAAGATTGGGTTGGCGGTATAGACTATAAATACTTTAACTACGACCACGTGAACCAGGCAAAACGCCAGGCTGGATCGACATTTAAACCCTTCGCTTATGTAACCGCGCTTGATAATGGCTTTACCCCTTGTGATAAATTTACCGATAAACCGGTAACTATAAATTATATGGACGGTGGCAAGCCGCAGGTTTGGTCGCCAAACAACGCTGATTTTAAATTCACCTACCAGGAAATGTCGTTACGCTGGGCAATGGGTAAATCTGTTAACTCTATAACCGCTCAGGTAACCCAACAAGTTGGCTGGGATAAAATAGTGCAGTATGCGCATAAACTGGGTATTGAAAGTCCGCTAAAATCAGTTCCATCGGTATCATTAGGTTCTAATGATGTGTCAGTTTACGAGATGGTTAGGGCTTACAGCACTTTCCTGAATAAAGGGGTTAAAATAGATCCTTTGTTGGTAACAAAAATTACCGATCAGGATGGTAATGTGCTGGCAACCTTCACGCTTAATAGTCAACGAGTTTTAAGCGAAGAAACTGCATGGTTAATGCTTTATATGTTCCGTGGTGGAATGGAAGAACCGGGCGGTACTTCACAGGCATTGTGGGAATATCCTGGATTATGGAAAAAAGACAATCAAATTGGTGGTAAAACCGGTACATCGTCACATTATGTTGATGGCTGGTACATGGGGATCACAAAGAATTTAGTGACAGGCGTTTGGGTTGGTGATGATGACAGAAGTGTTCACTTCACCACATCAGAGAATGGTGAAGGTTCGCATACTGCCCTACCCATCTTCGCAAGATTTATGGAAAAAGTTTATGCTGATCCAAAATCAGGATACACCTGGGGGCCATTTCCAAAACCTTGGGTTAAGATTACCAAAGAATACGATTGCCCATCACCGCATATAGCAAAAGATACTACTTCTACAGATAGTACAACCATGCCCGGGGATACTACTGGCGGCGTACCAATAGCACCTGTTAATACTCCTGATGATCCCAAAGAAAAACCACAGGAATAGTATGAAGAAGTTAGCATTTTTTATATTTCTCGTATTGGTTGGATTAAAGGTTAATGCACAATCGGTAACTGATTCTGTATGGGTATCTCCTAAAAAAGAATTAACCAAATTTGCTAAAGCAGTAAATGCCTTAGGCCAGAAAAACATTTTTAATGGCCAGCTGATTACTATATTCGCTCCTGATAATGAGGCATTTGATAAATTGCCGGCGAGTAAGATTGATAGTCTACTTATGCCTACTAATAAAGCTATTTTGACGACTTTATTAAATAGCCACATCATTCAGGGTAAATTAACTTCTGTTGATATTGCAAAAGCCATTCATAATGGTGGCGGACAAGCTGCATTCACAACTTTAGCAGGTACCAAACTAGTTGCTAAAATAAATCCAAACCGTAATATTATCTTGATAGATGAAAATGGTGGCCAAAGCATCATCAAAACATTCAATATCAGCCAGGGTAATATTGAGGTCTTCATTATTGATTCAGTATTTCTTCCCAAAATATAATCTTAAATTCTTAAAAAATTGTAAGGTAAGCCGAATTATTGCGACTAAAAGATAAAGGTTTATGTATCATTATACGCTGTTATGACAAACCAATTAATAGGTTAAAGCGTATCTTTATATATAAATAACAAGTACATATTCAATGTGCTTTACGTTATAAATAATATATAAAATTCTAACATGAAAAGATCAATTTTTGCGATAATGCTGTTAAGTTTAATAGCCTTATTTAGCTGCCAAAACATTAACGCCCAGGATAACACAAAAATTTTGGAGCACAGAAAAGATAGCAAAACCCCTGCGCAATGGAAAGCTCAGCTTACACCTAATCAATATGAAATTATGGTAAACCGTGGTACTGAACCGCCTTTCCATAATGCTTATGATGAAAACAAGCAGAAAGGTGTTTATAAAAGCGCTGCTACCGGCGAAGTATTATTTACTTCGGAGGATAAGTTTGACAGCGGTACAGGATGGCCAAGTTTTGTTAAACCTGCTGATATGAGCAAAATTGAAATTGTAAAAGATAACAGCTACGGCATGGAACGTGATGAAGTAATTGAACGCAGCACCGGTTTGCATTTAGGCCACGTATTTGATGACGGACCTGCTGATCGCGGCGGCAAACGTTACTGTATGAATTCAGGCGCGCTTGTGTTCGTTAAAACGAAGTAACCGCTCTTCTGAAGCTGCTCATTGAAGGACGAATTTGCGGCCTTGTACGCAGCTTGCTTTCAAAATTTAACCCAATGGTCAGATCTACCCAATCCGGGTTAACAGGTCTGATCATTTTTTCTTTTTGAGGACGGGTGTAAGTGCTTACCTGCTTAAATCTTTCCATTGCCATCTCCTCGTTATTGATCTCTTCAAAATAAACTAAACGGTTAAGCTGTTGCGCGCTATCAAAAAATAAAGTAGGCATATCGCTGTAAAACTTTAATGTTTTTACAAGATCTGAGCTTAAGCCTACGTGTAAATTGTTCCTATTTCTGTCTGTAATGATATAGATAAAACGTTTCATTTGATAAAAAATTTGGTGTTTGAAAAAATATTACTAACTTTATGAGCATAAAATTACTAATAAATTTAGCAATTCCAAATTTTATGTCAATTATTTCATCAAATATTAAATTTCTTCGCAAAAAGAAGGGATTAACACAGCAACAGTTTGCAGATCAGGTAGGTATCAAACGCTCATTAGTGGGTGCATATGAAGAAGAAAGAGCCGAACCTAAATATGAATTGCTAAAAACCATAGCATCATTTTTTGAAATTAGCATTGATGATTTTATAAAAGAGGAAATAAACGAAAAATGGGCTCCTGCGCCTAAAGGCAATTTGCGTATTTTAAGTATTTCGGTTGACAAGGATGATAACGAGAATATTGAATTGGTACCGGCAAAAGCCAGCGCCGGTTATTTAAATGGTTATGCCGATCCGGAATATGTAGCCCAATTACCCAAGTTTTATTTGCCCATGTTTAAACAAGGTACTTACCGGGCTTTTGAGATAAAAGGCGACTCTATGCTGCCTTTGGTATCCGGCACCATTATAATAGGTGAATACATGGAAAACTGGGGGGATGTGAAGGGCGGCGAAACCTATGTTATCGTATCCAAAAGTGAAGGCGTGGTGTACAAACGAATGGGTAGTAAATTCAGGGCTGATAAGAAATTGAAATTAATATCAGATAACCCCGTTTATGAACCCTACGAGATCAGTGGTGAGGATGTGCTTGAAATTTGGAAATCTAAAGCATACATCTCTACACAAATGCCATTACCTACCCCGGAACCAACTATGGAAAGCCTAACCAGCATGATGGCACAAATGCAGCGGTCAATATCCAACTTGCAACAAAAAAATTGAATGATAGACCGAATTAGTGATTGAATAGCGAACTATTCACTCAATTACTAATTCGCCAATTGACTAAATAACTACCTGCAACAATTAAGTTACAAGTTCGTTATTAAACCATAAGCCTCTATCTTTATCATACTAACACAAATAGTAAAACTAAAAATCAAGAGATGAAAAAATTTTTGTTAATGTGCTGCTTCATTGTAGGTATTACGGCAGCAAGCCACGCACAAGGTGGTGGTATGAGAATGAGTACTGAAGACAGAGTTAAAGCAATGCAAACTCAGTTAAAGTTAACTGATGCCCAAACAGCTCAGATTACTGCAATATTTAAAACAGCAGCAGCTAAAAGAGATAGTGTTATGAATGCAGGTGGCGACAGAACAGCAATGCGCCCCATCATGATGGATGCTAACCAAAAGATTCAGGCAATACTAACGCCTGATCAACAAGCTGCTTACAAACAGATGATGGCAGATATGCGCGCTAAAATGCAAAATGGTGGCGGTAATGGTGGCGGTAACTAAACCTTAACTCACAGAATAATTTTATGAACAGCGTCCCGGTGAATATCGGGGCGCTTTCTTTATTTTAGCAGAAATTTTACCGGGTGAAACAAGCGAACGCATTTATTGAACAAAAACTGGCTGAAAGGAAATCGGCAGGTTCGTACCGCACATTAAAGCCTGAAAATTCACTGATTGATTTTTGTTCTAACGATTATCTGGGATTTGCCCGGTCATCTGTATTAAAAAATAAAATTGATGATGAATTAAAAGGCTTTCCCCTTACTTCAAACGGATCAACAGGTTCACGTTTACTATCTGGTAATTTACAATATACTGAAGACCTTGAATACGAAATAGCACAATTTCACAATAGCGAAGCAGGATTAATTTTTAATTCAGGATATGACGCTAATGTTGGGTTGTTCTCATCCCTTCCCCAACGCGGCGACACTATTATTACCGATGAACTCGTACATGCTTCGATCATCGACGGTGCGCGACTTAGCCACGCCAACCGCTATACTTTCAAGCATAATGACCTGGATGGCTTAGAAGCTAAGCTAAAGCAAGCTAAAGGCAATTGTTATATTGTAATTGAAAGCATATATTCCATGGATGGGGATACGCCGTCAATAATAGACATACTCCATCTTACTGAAAAATATAATGCTGCTTTAATTGTTGACGAGGCGCATGCAATAGGATTATATAAAAAAGGCTTGGTTTGTGAATTAGGCGTGGAGGATAGAGTTTTCGCCCGAATAATTACGTTTGGAAAGGCATTAGGCTGTCACGGAGCGATGGTTTTAGGAAGTGATAATTTGCGCAACTACCTCATTAATTTTGCACGGTCGTTTATTTATACAACAGCCGCATCTGTACATCAAATTGCTTCTATTAAAATAGCGTATCGGATGCTGCAAGATTCTGATAAGGCTGTTGAGGCTTTAAAAAACAATATTACATTATTCAAATCCGGAATAAAAGACACTTCTACCCTGCTTTTAAGCGACAGTGCCATCCAATGCTTATTATTGAACGATAATGAAAAGGCTAAAAACGCTGCATCGAAACTTCAGCATACAGGCTTTGATGTTCGGGCGATATTAAGCCCGACCGTACCACAAGGCACCGAACGTCTAAGAATATGCCTGCACGGCTATAATTCAGTAGATGAAATTAACTTACTAACTAAAACTTTAAACGAACTAACAAATGCCTGATAAAAAACCATTATTCATCACCGGGATTGGCACCGGGATTGGAAAAACTATTGTGTCAGCAGTGGTGACTGAGAAAATAAAAGCTGATTACTGGAAACCAATTCAATCCGGTGATTTGCACGATAGTGATACCCTAAAAGTAAAAAGTTTGGTAGCTAATTCACAATCCATATTTCACCAGGAATCGTATCGCTTAACGCAGCCTTACTCGCCACATAAATCAGCAGCTATCGACGGTGTAGTCATTGACCCTGAAAAAATAATAATACCCGAAACAGATAACCAATTGGTTATTGAGGGTGCAGGTGGACTAATGGTACCACTGAACGATGATTTTTTGATGATAGATCTGGTTAAACAGCTTGGTGCAAAAGTTGTATTGGTATCACAAAACTACTTAGGCAGCATCAACCATACTTTACTATCCGTAAACCTGCTTAAACAATATCATATCAATATTGCAGGCATTATTTTCAACGGTAAAGCTGATGCGAACTCTGAAGATTATATTTTGAAATATACAGGTTTAAAACTATTAGGCAGTTTGCCTGAATTTGACAAGATAGATAAAGAAGTAATAGCCAATGCCGGGGATTTGATCACTTTTTAATTTCAAATTGAAGATATTTACAATAAAGTATTAGCTTCAAAAATTATAAGCCAATATAATTATGAAAAATATTACAGTGATAGGTTCGGGTACCATGGGTAATGGTATTGCACATACTTTTGCTCAGTTTGGTTTTAATGTATCTTTGGTTGATGTGAATGAATCCGCTTTAAATCGCGCAATTCAAACTATCACCAATAACCTTGATCGACAGTTAAAAAAGGGATTCATTGATGAACAGGGTAAGCAAGCTACGCTAAAACATATCAACACCTATACCGATCTTAAAATTGCGGCAGCAAATGCCGATCTTGTAATTGAAGCAGCTACTGAAAATAGCGAAATAAAACTCGGCTTGTTTAAACAGCTAAGTGAAATTTGTAGCCAGAAGGCAATTTTAGCTTCTAATACATCATCCATATCTATCACAAAAATAGCCTCAGTTACAAAAAATCCGGGTAATGTGATCGGTATGCACTTTATGAACCCGGTGCCGGTAATGAAGCTTGTTGAAGTGATCAGAGGATACTCCACAACTGATGAAGTGACCAATACTATAATGGAGCTATCTAAAAAACTGGATAAAGTGCCTGTAAAGGTAAATGATTACCCAGGTTTTGTGGCTAACCGTATTTTAATGCCGATGATAAACGAAGCAATATATACTTTGCACGAAGGTGTTGCCGGAGTTTATGAGATTGATACCGTCATGAAATTGGGCATGGCGCATCCGATGGGCCCACTGCAATTGGCTGATTTTATTGGCTTAGATGTTTGCCTTGCTATATTAAATGTATTACATAGCGGTTTTGGGAATCCTAAATACGCGCCATGCCCGCTACTGGTGAACATGGTAACAGCTGGTCAGTTAGGTTTAAAGTCGGGTTCGGGATTTTATAAATATACTGCAGGTAACAAGGATTTAATTATAGTAGATAAATTCAGCAAATAATATTTTTAAACCTTTCCGTGTATTATTTGTCAATATTTAATATTCACAAAATATACTATTATGAAAAAATTACAAAAAATTGGATTAATGGTAGCCATGGCTGGATGTTTGTTTATGGCTTCATGTGCAGGTAGCTACTACGTTACTGAGCGACCTGCAGAACCAGTATATGTAAGGCCCGCAGCCCCCTATGTAGGTGCAGTATGGATTGACGGAGAATGGGTTTGGAATGGCGGACGTTATGTTTATTCTGGTGGTCATTGGGCTGCTATACGCCCCGGCCATGTTTGGGTAAGAGGTGCATGGTACCAAACACCACATGGCTATGCCTGGCACAGAGGTTATTGGAGACACGTATAACCCGGTAGTATAATAAAGCCCTTAAATTAATTTTTAAGGGCTTTATTGTATATTACGAATTCTAATTTACATTCTTTCAGGTACATCGATACCTAATAAAGCCATCCCCCTGCTGATAACTTTGGCTGATGCTGACGATAACTGCAACCTGAATATTTTTAACAGATCATCTTCTGCCTGCAAAATTGATTTTTCATGATAAAACTTATTGTAAGCTTTAGCCAATTCATAAATATAATTAGCTATGGTAGCCGGGTTATATCCGTTTGCAGCCTCAGCAATAATTGCCGGATATTGAGTTAATACAACAATCAGGTCACGTTCAACACCATCTAATACTGCTATATTGGTTTGATCAGTAAAATTAATACCGGCCCTGCTTAATACTGATTTAATACGGGCATGGGTATATTGAATAAACGGCCCGGTATTTCCCTGAAAGTCAACAGATTCATTTGGATCAAATAACAAACGCTTTTTAGGATCGACTTTTAACAAGAAGTATTTCAGCGCACCCATCCCAATGGTATGATACAACGCTAATTTCTCCTCTTCGCTAAAATCATTTACCTTTCCCAAAGCCTCGGTTTGCTCTTTGGCGGTTTGCTCCATTTCGTCAATCAGGTCGTCCGCATCTACAACAGTTCCCTCACGCGATTTCATTTTTCCTGATGGCAGGTCGACCATTCCATAGGATAAATGATACAAACCTTTAGCCCAACTTTTCCCCAATTTATTCAAGATGAGAAATAGCACCTTAAAGTGATAATCCTGCTCGTTACCTACCACGTAAATAGATTCATCCATTTGGAAATCATCGTATTTAAGTTGCGCTGTCCCAATATCCTGTGTAATATAAACCGAAGTACCATCCGCACGGCGAACGAGCTTTTCGTCAAGCCCGTCACCCGTCAGATCGATCCAAACAGAACCATCTTCCTTTTTATAAAAAACACCATTTTCGAGTCCTTCCTCAATCAGATCCTTGCCTAATAAATAAGTATTTGACTCGTAATAGAATTTGTCAAAATCAACACCTAAGCGGTGATAGGTTTTGCCAAAGCCATCATATACCCAGGTATTCATTGTTTTCCAAAGATTGATTACTTCCTCGTCGCCTGCCTCCCATTTCTGCAGCATTTCCTGGGCGGTTTTAATGAGCGGTGCGTTCTTTTTGGCTTCTTCTTCGGTCTGACCTTCAGATTTTAGAAATTCTATTTGCTTTTTATATTCCTTATCGAAAATCACATAGTATTTACCAACCAAATGATCACCTTTTTCACCTGTTGATACCGGTGTTTCGCCGTTACCAAACAATTGCCAGGCCAGCATCGATTTACAAATGTGGATGCCTCTATCATTCACCAAATTGGCTTTAATAACTTCAAAGCCAGCCGCATTTAAAATTTGTGATACTGAAAAACCCAATAAATTATTCCTTACATGCCCAAGGTGTAAAGGCTTATTTGTATTGGGTGACGAATATTCCACCATCACCTTTTTACCATTTGGTTTTGCTACAGCAAAATCCTCAGTAAGAATATTATTATATAGTTGCTCAATCCAATAAGCATCAGTTAATGAAATATTCAGGAAGCCTTTAATGATATTGAAGCTTGCAATTTGCGGTAACTCTTTATGCAGATATTCGCCTATATCTGTACCTGTTTGTTCGGGTGATTTACGTGATAATTTGGTAAACGGAAAGGTAACTATAGTAACCTGGCCTTCAAATTCCTTGCGCGTTTCCTGCAAATTGATGGTATCCGCAGCAATATCTGTTTGATACAGGTGTTTAACAGCTTTAACAACAGCTTCAATAATAAAATCCATTTTGCAAAAATAACATGATTTATAACACGATTTAAGGATTTATAAGATTATAGTTATTGCTGATGTATTGAAGTAATTTAATACATATCTCAAAGAACGGTAATTACACATTATCCCAATGTGTTTGTAATATTATCCTGGATATTTCAAATTTCGGCACTTTAATTCGAATAAGTGCTGACACTGTTTTGTCAGTACTATGGCCGAAATAAATTTATATTAGCTTTGTGGTACTGGCCACCAATTTATGACACTAAAAAATAACGGTTTTAAGATAGATGTAACTTCTGAAATAGGCACGCTGCGTACATTGTTAATTCATAGTCCCGATAGCGGATTGGGCAAAGTTGTGCCATCCAAAGCACAGGATTGGCTTTTTGAAGACATAGTGCACCTGGATACCGTACGTAAAAACGAATACGATTATTATGTAAAACTACTCATGTACTTTTTAGATCCCGGCAAGATAAAAGGTAAACTAAAAGATATAGATAATCCCGACAATAAGCGTTCATTTTTCAAACCTGATAATAAAGATTTTCATGCATCAGCCAAGGTTATTGAGATACAAACTTTATTGGCTGATATATTGCAAGATGCGGGCATCCGCACCAAATTAGTAGCATCGGTTTGTGCTATTGAGAGTTGCAACTATCGCTTACAGGAGCAATTAATAGACACCAATCCTATTGAACTGGCTAAAATATTAATATCAGGCTCTTTAGATAGCGACGAAATGATCTTCGCTCCTATCCCGAATCTGATTTTTTCGCGGGATATTGGTATCGCCATAAATGGTTACATGCTTCTTAACCGTCCGGCTAAAAAAGCAAGGGCAAGGGAAACATTGCTGTTACGTTATATATTTTTCAATCATCCGCTATTCGCTGCTTATAAAAATAACATATTAGAGATTCCTGAAAGTATGCAACATTTTCTTCGTCCGGGGGAAGATGATACCGAGCGTACCACACTTGAGGGAGGTGATGTGATGATGGTTAGCCCTAATCATTTAATTATCGGTTGCAGCGAACGCACATCCACAAGTGGGGCAAATGAAGCTATTAAATTATTATTTGAACATGATGTGGTTGAAAAGGTTACGGTGGTAAAAATCCCGCACAAGCGCGATTACATGCACATCGATACCGTTTTTACACAGGTAAAACGAAATGTATGGGTACTGTTAGGTTCATTAGCTATTGGCGAAAGTCCGGTGGATGAAAAAGAGCCGATCGCCTGGTTTGCCGATAAAAAATCGAAAGATAAAGCTGAGCTCATCCAATTTAGAAAGGGTAAGAAGCCCAAGAAATTTGAATGCATACAGGATCTGTTGAAAAACATCAGTGAAAAAGACCTGGAAAGTACTGAGCCTACAAAATTCATCTACTCAGGCAATAATACATTCCCTTTTGATGCCCGTGAGCAATGGACGGATTCTTGCAATTTATTGGCGGTAAAAGAAGGTGTTGTTTTAGGTTATGATCGTAACGATAAGACCGTAGAAGCATTTAAACAAAATGGGTTCCGGGTGGTTAAAGTTAGTGAACTGCTTGAGCAATTTGAGAACGGAGAAATCGACCCTCAAAAAATGGAAGATACGCTGATCCTGATGCCATCGGCCGAGCTTTCAAGGGCCCGCGGTGGTTTCCATTGTATGAGCATGCCTGTTTTAAGAGATAAGATTTTATAGTTATTAGCTGGCTAAACGGTAAAATGACCTAATAACACAATGACTAAATGACTTTTTAATGCAATCTACTTCTCACCTATTAATGATACGGCCGGTTAATTTCGGTTATAATGAAGAAACCGCTGAAACCAATGCTTTTCAGAATAAGGATAAAAACCAATTGAAAGTGCAGGAAAAAGCGCTTGCTGAGTTCAATAACTTCGTATCGATACTAAAAAATAACGGCGTAGATGTTACCGTCATTGATGATAATCCGCAACCTTACACTCCTGATTCAATTTTTCCTAATAACTGGGTATCATTTCATGATGACGGCAATGTATTCATGTACCCCATGCAGGCGGAAAACCGGAGGTTGGAACGCAGGGAAGATATAATTTCCCGACTGGAAGATAAATTCAGAGTTCATCATGTGGTTGATTTGAGTAGGTATGAAGACGATAATAAATTCTTGGAAGGAACCGGAAGTATGGTGTTGGACAGGGTTGATAAAAAAGCCTATGCCTGCCTTTCGCCCCGTACTGACAAGGATGTACTGGATGTATTTTGTGAGCAGACGGGGTATACTGCTATTTGTTTTGATGCTGCCGATGAAAAAGGGAAAGCTATATACCACACTAACGTGATGATGTGCGTTGGAAGCAATTTTGCTGTGATTTGTTTGGACAGCATCCCTAACCCGCATGAAAGAGTTGTCGTAACGGAATCATTAAGATCAACACAAAAAGAAATTATTGAAATTAGCTTTGAGCAGATGAACCAATTTGCCGGGAATATGCTGGAGGTGAAAGCTAAAAATGGGGGTGCATTGATTGTGATATCGGAAAGTGCTTTTAAGGCGCTTGATGATGAGCAGAAATCATCTCTTGAAAAATATGGCAAACTGATTTATGCCAATATACAAACCATTGAAAATAACGGTGGTGGCAGTACAAGATGTATGATGGCAGAGGTGCATTTACCGGTTAGCGATAGTTAATGGAGCATGATTTATAGCATGAAAATTGAAGCCAAAAAATAATTACACTACTACTATAAAAATTACATAAGATTCCCGTTTAAAAATTACATTTTTGCCAAAATTTTAATAAATGCAGAGTTACCAGGAATTTCTTGATTTAAGTGTAGGTTTCCCTCAGGATGGTTTCGAAATCATCGATGACGAACTTTACTTTCATGATCTTAATTTGATGGAGATGATTGAAACGTACGGCACTCCCCTGCGCTTCACTTATATCCCAATGATATCCAAAAAAATACAGCAAGCTAAGCTGTTATTTCAGCAAGCAATCGTCAAAAACAATTATCGCGGCAGCTACAAATATTGCTATTGCACAAAAAGCTCGCATTTTAAGCACGTAGTTGAAGAAGCACTTAAAAATGAGATCCACTTGGAGACATCATCAGCATTTGATATGCCAATGATAGATGCGTTGGAAAAAAAGGGATCTGTAAGTAAAGACATTACAGTCATCTGTAATGGTTTTAAAACCTTCCAATATAAAACATATATTATCGACATGTTGCATGATGGTTTTAAAAACATCATCCCGGTATTAGATAATAAGGAAGAATTTAACTTATATGATGATGAGATCGAATTAGATGAGCCATGTAACCTGGGTATCCGTATAGCGGCTGAGGAGCAACCGGATTCACAATTCTACACCTCGCGTTTGGGTATCAGGATGGAAGACATTATCGATTTTTATCATAACAAGATCGAAGACAATCCTAATTTCCAGGTTAAGTTATTGCATTTCTTTATCAACTCCGGTATTTCCGATACGCCATATTACTGGAATGAGTTGGAGAAATATGTAACACTTTATTGCAAGTTCAAAAAGATCAATCCGCATTTAGATACCCTGGATATTGGCGGCGGTATGCCATTTAAAGATTCGTTAGTATTTGATTTTGATTATGAGTACATGATCAACGAGATAGTTAGTCGGATTAAAGAGATCTGTGCCGAAAATGACACCATCGAACCGGATATTATTACCGAGTTTGGTAAATATACTGTTGCTGAAGCATCCGGAATTTTATACAAGGTTTTAGGCCGTAAACAACAAAACGACCGCGAAAGATGGTTGATGCTTGATGGTTCATTTATCACTAATTTGCCGGATGT
Source organism: Mucilaginibacter sp. (assembly GCF_965225845.1). GTDB lineage: Bacteria > Bacteroidota > Bacteroidia > Sphingobacteriales > Sphingobacteriaceae > Mucilaginibacter. The sequence goes on along the minus strand of NZ_CBDDBL010000002.1, from coordinate 1,393,177 downwards.
TTGGGCTTTGAACCAAAAATACATTCTGTTACCCATAAATAATTGGGACAGCGAATATGAACGCGTAAACATGGGTGGTATCACTTGCGACGGCCAGGATTACTACAACCAGGAAGCACACATGAATAGTGTATTTATGCCGAAGACGCGTAAGGTACAATATGTTGGCTTCTTCAACACAGGTGCTTATCAGGAAGTTTTAAGTGGATATGGTGGTATACATCATTGCTTATTGCCATCTCCTAAACACGTGATCATCCGCAGAAACAGGGATGAAACATTTAACTTTGAGGTGTTTGGTGAAGAACAGAATAGTAAACAAGTTTTGAAAATACTGGGTTACACAACCTAATAGAATCGACTTAATATTTAGAGAGCTGCATTTTACTGCGGCTCTTTTTTTGTTTCTTTCTTTGTCATTTCGACCTGAGAAAGAAATTTTCTACAAATTGAAAAAGTGGATTTACTGCTCGAAGAAGATTTGTTTCTCTTTCCAGATCGAAAAGACAAAAAAATAATTAAAGATTCTTTAATTGCTGATATAGCTTTTCAGTAGGTAAACCAACAACATTGGTATAGGAACCATTGATTTTTTCAATACCGATCAATCCAATTCGTTCCTGGATGCCGTATGAGCCGGCTTTATCAAGTGGCATATATTCGCTTACATAACTGGTGATCTCTTCATCAGTAAGCTTGCGGAAGAATACTTCAGATACATCGAAAAATTTATTGTATTTATTTTTGTGCAGAATGCAAACACCGGTAATAACTTTATGCACCTTGCCAGATAGCATTTTAAGCATTTCCACAGCATGCTCGGCATTTCCGGGCTTGCCGAGTATTAAACCATCAATACACACAATGGTATCAGCTGTAAGTACTATTTCATCCCCTATAGTTTCATCAAACGCTTCGGCTTTTTTAGATGCAATATAAACCGCTATCTCTTCAGGTGAAAGGTGTTCAGGATAAGATTCATCCACCTCTTTCAAAACCACCCTAAAGTCAATATCCATAAGCTTTAATAGCTCTTGCCTGCGAGGTGATTTGGATGCAAGGATAATTTTATGGTTCATCTTGATTCTTATTTCTTGACTCTTGACTCTATTTCTACCAGCTATAAGCCTGATCACTCATCCACTTGCCTTGTACTTTTAATACTTTCTCAATTACATCACGGGCACAGCCTTTACCGCCCGAATATGGCGATACATATTGACTAACAGCTTTTATCTCTTCAACAGCATCAGCAGGGCAAACCGGTAAACCGGCTAATTTCATCGGGCCCAGATCGGGGATATCATCACCCATATATAGCACATTGGATGCAGGTGTAAACTTTTCTTCGAGGTAAATTTTAAAACGCTCAGATTTGGTATGCGTACCCATATATACGTCAGTAACACCAAGGCTGTTCAATCTATAAACACCGCTTTTTGAACGACTGCCGGATATGGCACATACCTGGTAACCTGATTTTACAGCCAATTGTATTGCATAACCATCCTTAATATTAAAGGAACGAGTTTGCTCCCCGTTATCATTTACAAACACAGAACCATCAGTAAGCACACCATCTATATCAAATATAAATGTGGTTATATCATGCAGCTTATTTAGAAAAGATTCCATGAGTAATTATTGGTTATCACGCCATTCATAAACCCAGGCAGATTGAATTTGCTCCAGGTGGCCTTCTGTTGATTCTTCGCGTGTGCCGGCAAAATTAGGTAGCGTAAGTATCCATTCTAACAAGTCGGTAAAACGGATGCGGTATATTTGAGATTCACCAAAGTCATCACCAAACTTTTCGTAAAGTTCAATAGCAATGTCTTCGTGATCGGCCCAGTGTATAGGTAAAGCAAATTTTTTATCGTCGTTCATTTGTATTTAATGAGTAGGAATCTATATCTAATTAGTGGCCCATAAAGTCGGACTGGTCGGGCAATGTTACCTCAATATCGCCATCAATTACCACGCACTGGCAACCTAAACGGGAAGTAATGCGCGGATTAACTGCACGATCGATGAAATCCTCTTCTTTATCGGATATTTCCTGCAGGTTGTCCATGCCTTTATTCACATAAACATGACAGGTACTGCAACCGCAAACACCACCGCAATTATGCTGTAGCTCAATGCCATTTTCCAGGCAAACATCTAAAACTGACTCACCTTCAGCAATCGGCAACTCAACAGATTCGTGGTCCGCCTCCTCAAAGTTTATCTTTAACTTAAAAATATTCATTTTGGCAAAAGTAATAAAATTACTTAGGTAGCGTATGCTGTTAATCCTTTTTGATAATACCCTGACTTAACAACTTGTACAATGTTGCCCATTCCGGCTCATAATCCAACAAAGCCAGATGTGCCTCCATGGTTTTTTGATCATTACGTACTGCAGGGCCGGTTTGTACATTGGCAGGCAAATTAGTTTGTACTTTTTCGGCTGTCTCTAAAATCAGTGGGCGGATAAGGTTAAAATCTATCCGCTGATCTGCTAATATTTCCTGTGCAACCCGATATAGATAATTAGGGAAATTGCAGGCAAATACGGCTGCTAAGTGAAGCGTTTTACGCTGTGTAGAATCTATCTCGTAAACATTATTACTGATGGTTTGGGCAAGCTCCTTTAAGATTTTGGTGATAGATTCATCGCCACCCTCAATGCACAAAGGCACAGTAAAAAAATCAAGCTCTTTGGTTTTACTGAAAGTTTGCAGCGGATAAAACACACCCGCATGATCTGTAAAAGCCAATATGTTAAATAGATCACTTGCGCCGGAGGTATGAACAATGAGTTTATTATGCTTAGTTAGCTCTTGCGCGATATGTGGTATAATATCATCGCTTACCGAAACAATAAAAATATCTGTTTCAGGATTTATATTGTTCAAATCATCAATAGCATCAGCACCGATATGATAAGCCAGTAAGGCTGCATTTTGCTCATTTCGGCTATACACCTGCACAATACGATGCCCGGCATTTTTAAACGCAGCACCTAAATGAGTTGCTACATTTCCGGAGCCTATAAGTGTGATACGCATATTTATTAAGCTAAATACTTACTCACCAATTTTTTACTGATATCCCAAAGTTTATTACGGTTGGCCTCGCTCCACGACAGAACAGTGGATTTGGCTAATTTCTTCTTCACAAAATATTGACTGCTTTTAGCGTCCATTCCCGGTTCGGTTGCTAACCATATGGTGGTTTGCGCGCCTTCTTCAGGCGTAATCATAAATGGAGAAGCTAATAGTTCCATTATTTTGCTAAACACACCGCTTGTACCGGCCCAAAACTCTGTTTTTACTATACCGGGGTGCACAGCGAAAGATGAAATTCCTTTATCCGCATATTTTTCAGCCAGTGCTTTGGTAAAATACAAGTTATCTAATTTGGCATTTCCATAAGCTTTCCAGGCTGAATATTTTTTCTGTGCCCAGGGCAGGTCATCAAAATTACCATCGCCCATTTGGTGGGCCGATGAGCTGACATTAATAACGCGCGCCTGTCCCTTTTCCAGCAATGGCATAAGTGCCATAGTGAGCAAAAAATGACCTAAATGATTAACCTGGAAAGTCATTTCCAAACCATCTTTAGTCATTTGCTTTTCACCGAAAATGCCACCGGCATTATTGATCAATACATTTACAGCAAATAATTTGGCTTTAAGCTCATCAGCGGCTTCACGAACAGTTTGCAGGTCAGCAAGGTCACATTTTACAACGAATATATTCTTGTTACCTGTTTGAGCGATTATCTTTTCCTTCAGGCGGTCGCCTTTCTGGGTATTTCTAACCAGTAGATAGATTTCATGCTGGTTTTTGGCCAAAGCCAAAGCGGTTTCTTTGCCTATTCCGGATGTTGCGCCGGTAATTACGGTAGTTCTTAAAGCCATACTGCTGATTTGTTGTAAATATAGCCACTAACTGGCTTCTGCCAATTTTTCATTCGCTAAAATTTCAAGCATAGCTTTTTCTGCAAGATTTAACTCAGCTGCTTTAACATCCCGATCATCATCCAACTCTTTAATGTAATTGAATAATGTACCTTCTTCATAACTCTTGATAATCGTTGGATGCACGTAATACTTCTTACAAACCGTACGCGTGTTACCTAAATTGATAGCTACTTCATCTAAAACGCTGACTATTTTTTTGCGGCACTCAGTAACATTTTGAAATTCACCAGCCTCTTTAAATGCATACAGAGCGCTTACACTACCTGCCCAGGTACGAAAATCTTTTGCGGTGAAGTCTTCACCGGTTATGGCGTGCAGATAATGGTTCACATCTCCCGAACCGATTGTGCAGTGATGACCATCCGCATTATAATATTGAAATAGTTCTTTTCCAGGTATATCACGGCATTGTTTTACTAAACGGGCCAGCTTACGGCTTTGTAATGACACCTTATGAAAAACACCTTTTTTTCCCTTAAATTCAAATTTCATGGTGGAGCCATCTATCTTAACATGCCTATCCATGAGCGTTGTAAGGCCAAATGAGCCATACAGTTTTTTGTAAGATTCATTTCCCACCCTGATACTGGTCAATTCCATCAACCTGACAACAAGTGCAACTACCTTTTCATGATCTAATTTAGGCCTAGCCAGATCCTTATCTATCTGCTTGCGGATATCCGGTAAATGCGATGCAAATAACTGTAACCGGTGATACTTAGATTGGTTCCTGATCTGATTCCATTGCGGGTGGTAGCGGTATTGCTTCCGGCCTGCGGCATCGGTACCGGTAAATTGCAGGTGCCCATTATCATAAGGCGAGATCCAAACATTGGTGTAAGCTGGTGGTATAACCAGTTTATTAAACCTGTCAATTAACTCTTTATCCTTAACTAATTCGCCATCAGCACTATAAAAACTCCAACCTTTACCCGCTTTTTTGCGGGTGTAACCGGGTGTTGAATCAGATACATAACGTAACCCAACCGCTTTTGCAGTTACTTTCGGGTCGCGGCCAATTTTTTCGAGTTTTTTGAGGAGACGGTTCATTAATCATAAACAACGCAGTATGAGTTAAGTTTTTACTGTATAAATTAATTAGTGAGTCGACTGTTTCAAAAAAAAGCATAAAACAACCGGTACATTCGGTACACTTTTAGCCCAAAAAACGCCCTGAACAATATTAAAAACGGCCTTTTTAAACTTTTTTTCACCTGAAATCAGCCTAAAAAACATCATTTTGGACCTAAAAACGGCCAATTACATACCGTTTTTACGTAAAAATCTCACTATAAATGCCGTAAACCGACCCTTTTTTGCGCAATTTTGTTTCAAATAAATCACCTGCTTATGAAATACAACTTTTTAGGAAACACCGGCCTGCTTGTGTCGGAAATTTGCTTTGGCACCATGACCTTCGGTGGCAAAGGCTACTGGGAAAACATTGGTAAAGTACAGCAAAAAGAAGTTAATGAACTGATGAAAGTTGTAATAGACTCCGGCATTAACTTTATCGATACCGCCAATGTTTACTCTTACGGTGAATCGGAAAAATTACTGGGGCAATCCATTAAAGACCTTGGTTTCGACCGTAACGAGCTGGTTATCGCAACCAAAGTGCGCGGGCGTATGGGCGAAGGTAAAAATGCGGTTGGCTTGTCGCGCTTCCACATTTTTAATTCAGTTGATGAAAGCTTGCAGCGTTTGCAATTGGATCACATCGATATTCTTTATGTGCATGGCTTCGACCCAAAAACACCTGTTGAAGAAACCATGCGTGCGTTAAACGACATCGTTTTAACGGGAAAGGTGCGTTACATTGCTATTTGTAACTGGCCTGCATGGGTAGTAATGAAGGCTATCGGCATTTGCAAACTACATGGCTGGAACCAGTTTGTAGGCATGCAATATTTTTACTCTTTAGCAGGCCGCGATATCGAACGTGAAATTTTACCATTGGCCGCTGACCAAAACCTGGCGATGATGCCATGGAGCCCGCTGGCAGGTGGTTTCCTGGGAGGGAAATATACCCGCGATAATGAAAAAGTTGAAGGTTCAAGAAGAACATCCTTCGACTTCCCTCCCATCAACAAAGACAAGACTTATGACATCATCGACGTGATCAGCGAAATCGGCAAACAGCACAATGCATCCACCGCGGCGGTAGCATTAGCCTGGGTTCGGCAGCAACAGGGTATAACCAGCACCATCATCGGCGCTAAGACGGTTGAACAGTTAAACGACAACATTAAATCGACCGAGGTAACGCTGACATCAGACGATCTGAAGAAAATTGATGAAGTAAGCGCGCTGCCAAAAGAATACCCGGGCTGGATGGTTGAAAGGCAATCAGCAGACAGGGAAGTGAAATAAGTTAAAAGTCGAAAGTTAAAAGTAAAAAATTAGTTCGGGCCAATAATCTATCATTTGTCATTCTGAACATAGTGAAGAATCTGTAAGTTAGTTTTACAAGCGTACAGATCCTTCGTTCCTCAGTATGACAAAGTTTTTATTTTTACCTTTATTGCCTCATCAGAAAAATAAGACCTCCGGCAACTAACCGGAGGTTTTATTGTTAATAGCCTATGAACCCTGCCGATTATCAAAAACTCACTGCTGCACAGGCTATCGCTTATCAACAGGAGTTGCGTAAACAGATCAGTATAAAACCGATTGATAAAGAGATCAGGATTATAGCCGGATCGGATATTTCATTCAACAAATACGAGGAAACAGTTTACGCGGGGATTGTATTATTTAACTATCCTGATCTGAAGATCATCGGTACGGCTACCGCCATCAGTCGCACCTCATTCCCTTATATTTCAGGGCTGTTAGCCTTTCGTGAGGTACCGGCTTTATTGGATGCCTGGAATAAGCTCGATGTAAAACCCGATATTTTGGTATTAGATGGGCAGGGCATAGCCCATGAACGCCGCTTAGGTATCGCCACACATTTTGGTTTGGTAACAGGAGCAACTACCATCGGCAGTGCCAAAAGCAGGCTGGCAGGTAAATGTGAAGAACCCGTCAACGAGGTTTTCGCCCAAAGTGCGATGTATGATGAAGGTGAGATAATTGGTGTCGCGCTAAGAAGTAAAAAGAATTGCAATCCAATCTATGTATCGCCAGGCCATAATATCAGTATGGAACAAAGTGTTGAAGTCATTAAAAATTGTATCCGTTGCTATCGCATCCCCGAGCCAACCCGGCAGGCGTATATGCTGGTTAATAAGATCAGGGTTAAAAACGGGGGAAAGATTAATCAGCAGTTTGATTTATTTGGATAAATCTGTTTCCTCTTTGTAATTTCGACCATAGTGAGAAATCTTCTTCTAAGCAAATTAGTTTTTAATTCAGCAGAAGAATTCTCCCGACAGTCAAAATGACAACCAATATAAAATAGCAGCAGGCAAAAAAAATTAATATGCATTTAATGTTATTTAATTATTTTGCGGCATGGATAAACCTGTACCCCAAAAACGCCAGGCTGCTTTAGGATTTATTTTTGCTACGCTGCTTATCGACGTAATGGGGTTGGGTATCATCATCCCGGTTATCCCCAAACTGATTGAACACCTGATACATGGCAATATCAGTGATGCTTCGGGCTATGCCGGCTGGCTTACCGCTGCTTATGCAACCATGCAATTCTTGTTCGCGCCATTGATCGGGAACCTAAGCGATAAATATGGCAGAAGGCCCGTTTTGCTCTGCTCTTTATTGGGTTTTAGTGTCGATTATTTATTTTCTGCATTCGCGCCCACCATCGCCTGGCTGTTTGTCGGCAGGATTGTGGCAGGGATCACCGGCGCGAGTTTTACGACCGGCTCAGCCTATATTGCCGATATCAGCGAACCCGAAAAACGTGCCGCTAACTTCGGTTTGATAGGTGTAGCTTTTGGCCTTGGTTTTATCATCGGGCCTGTTATTGGCGGTATATTAGGTAAGTATGATGTTCATTATCCATTTATTGCCGCTGCTGCTTTAGCTTTATTGAATGCGATATATGGTTATTTTATCCTGCCCGAATCATTAGACGAATCTCATCGCCGTAATTTCGATTGGAAACGCGCTAACCCCATTGGTACTTTAGTGCAGTTGAAGAAATACAAATCAGTGATTGGCTTGGCCGTTTCGCTGTTCCTAATCTATTTTGCAGCTCAGGCCGTGCAAACGGTATGGACTTTTTACACGATGGATAAATTCCACTGGAACGAAGACTGGGTGGGTTACTCTTTAGGTGCCGTAGGTTTGTTTATAGCGATAGTACAGGGTGGTTTGATCAGGGTCATTATCCCGAAACTTGGCCAGGAACGGAGCATTTGGATAGGACTCGTGTTATATGCTGCAGGTTTAGTGCTTTTTGCTTTTGCATCAAAGGGCTGGATGATGTTTGTTTTCCTGGTACCCTATTGTTTAGGCGGTATAGCCGGGCCGGCCTTGCAGGGCTACATAAGTGCTGAAGTACCTGCCAACGAGCAAGGTGAACTGCAAGGTGGATTAACCAGTTTAATGAGTGTTAGCGCCATATTCGGGCCACTATTAATGGCACAAACTTTTCATTTTTTCACTAAACCTAATCCATTTTTTCAGTTCCCGGGAATGCCATTTGTTATCGGATCGGCGCTTATGTTGTTAAGCGCATGGTTAGCGGTGCGGAGTTTTAAAAGAAATTATACATCCATTTAAAAACATTTAAGCTTATTTTACATTTTTATTCGGATGGACAAACCAAAAATTAAGACTTCTGCCGCTCTGCGTTTTATTTTCGTTACCATTTTTATCGATGTGATGGGCCTTGCCATCATCATCCCTGTTATTCCTCAGCTTTTAAAAGAGCTGGGCAATGTAGACTATTCGGTTGCTTCTGAAATTAATGGTTGGCTAACCTTCACCTATGCCAGTATGCAGGTACTATTCTCGCCCGTAATGGGCAACCTAAGCGATCGTTTCGGCAGGCGCCCTATCCTGCTGATCTCACTCATTGGATTTAGTATCGATTACATGTTTATGGCCTTTGCGCCAAGTGTTTTTTGGTTATTTATAGGCAGAACCATTGCCGGTATTACCGGTGCAACCATGGCCACAGCTACTGCCTATATTGCCGACATCAGCACCGGAGACAAGCGTGCGGCTAACTTTGGCATTGTTGGCGCAGCATCAGGCTTAGGGTTTATCATTGGGGTATCGGGTGGCGCTTTTTTGGGCGATATTAGTATCAAGATCCCTTTTATGGTAGCTGCCGGTGCAGCCTTGTTTAATGCTGCTTACGGATATTTTGTATTGCCTGAATCATTGGCAAAAGAAAACCGCCGTAAATTTGAATGGAAGCGCGCGAATCCAATTGGATCATTTAAACAATTAGCTAAATATAAGGCACTTGCAGGGTTAGCCATTGCTTTTACTTTAGTATATATTGCACAAAAAGCTGTTGAATACCAGTTGCCTTTTTACGTATATGAGAAATTCCAGTGGTCGCTGCGTAGTGTTGGTTTCTTAGGTTTATTTATTGGCGTATTACTGATCGGTATACAAGGTGGCCTCATCCGTTACCTCATCCCCAAATGGGGTTTAAAGAAAAACATCATCATCGGCTTAATATCCTACGGTGTAGGTCTTACTGCAATAGCATTTGCGGGAGAAGGCTGGCAGGTATACTTATTCATGATCCCGTATTGCTTCGGCGGTATTTCGGGGCCAGCATTACAGGGATTTATCACCAGTAAATTCGCTGCCAATGAGCAGGGGGAATTGCAGGGCGGATTAACCTTATTGTCGAGCTTAAGCCTGGTAATTGGCCCATTATTAATGGGTTATAGCTTTAAATTCTTCACCCATAAAAATTCTTCTATTTACTTCCCGGGATCACCTTATATACTCGGAGCTTTACTGGTTGTGATCAGTGTAATTTTGGTGATAAAGAGTTTACGAAAAGAAGCTAGTCTAACCCACTAACCCCACCCGAGATAACGAATTTCATGATCTCTGCCGCATTTTTATTAAGGGGGTGGACCTTTTCTGCTGAAATGATAATAACCTGTCCTGAAAAGGCGTAAGAGTTGGGAAAGTATACGGCAACCTCGCCCGGCAAGCCCAGCATAGTCAGGTCCTTTTTTACCAGAAAACCGATCTTCTTCATGCCGAATTCATTCACCTCAACTAAAACAGGTTCGTTAAATTTCTTCTCCTCGCCCACAAAGGCTTCGGTAAGGTCTTTTACAGACGAATATAGAAATTTGAACAAAGGCAAACGATCCAACCACCGGTTAAACCAGCCTTTTATAGGTTCTGTAATTACGTTGGTCACTAATACACCCGCTATAAGGATAATGAGCAGCACATTTAAAATACCTAAACCGGGGATGTACATTGGCTTGCCTTTGTCATCAACCCAAATGGCGGTACTTAAATTTAAAGCATTGTCTATACGTGATACGGCCCAGTATATCAGGAAGATAGCTACGCCCAGCGGCACCACGATCAGTAGTCCCTTTACAAAGTAATTCAGTAATGCGCCGGCTATTCTTTTCATATCAAAACTTACTCATAAAAGTACACCCTTTTTACCCGTTGCGAAATATTTGTTAGTATTTCATACGGAATGGTACCTATTTCGGTTGCCAGTTCTTCAATGCGCAACTGGTCGTTAAAAATGATCACGTCATCGCCCTCGCTTACGTCGATGCCGCTTACATCGATCATGCAGGTATCCATAGATACATTACCAACCGTAGGCGCCATTTTGCCTTTAACCAGCATTTTGCCAACGCCATTGCCAAAGGCACGCAGGTAGCCATCGGCATAACCGATCCTTACGGTTGCTATTTTACCGTCCTTAGCTAAACTTCCTTTTCGGCCATAGCCAATGGTTTCGCCGGCTATTACTTTTTTAACCTGGGATACGCTTGTTTTTAGCGTTGCAATAGGCTGCAAACCATTCTCCTCTGCCGGGATAGCGGAATCAACACCATACAAGCCTATACCGAGCCTGATCATATCATATTGTATATTGGGCCAGCGGGTTACGCCTGCTGTATTACTTAAATGTTTAATTACTTTATAGCCTAATGCTTCCTCAATTTGTTTAAACGCCTTCTCAAATTTCTGGATCTGCATTAAGGTAAATCCATCGTGCTGAGCAGCTTCGCTCGCCGCTAAATGGGAGAATACCGAGCACACTTTTACATAGCTATTGATCTCTAACAAATCGCACAGCGTTTCTATCTCAAAATCCTCGAACCCAAGCCGGTGCATGCCGGTATCAATTTTCAAATGGATCGGAAATTCAGCCAATCCTGCCACTTGCAGGTATTTAATAAAATCATCAAACAAGCCAAAGCTGTAGATCGTAGGTTCCAGCTTGTATTCTTCCAGTTTATCAAAAGCGGACACCTCCGGATTTAATATGACTATTGGCAGTATAATTCCCGCTTGTCGCAAAGCAACACCCTCGTCTGTATAAGCTACAGCCAAATAATCTACCTTATTGTATTGCAGCATATTAGCCACCTCGAAAGTGCCGCTGCCGTAGCTGAAAGCCTTCACAATCGCCATTACCTTTACACCCGGTTTTAATCTTGATTTGTAAAAGTTGAGGTTGTTCAGCAATGTATTCAGGTTGATCTCCATTACTGTCTCATGCCCTTTTTGTACCAAAGCACGGCTAACCCGTTCAAACTCAAAACTGCGCGAACCTTTGATCAGGATATCTTCATCCCTAAAATTCAGCGCGTTCATTTGTTTAAGTAAAGCATCGGTATCAGCAAAAAAATACTTTTCGGGCACATCAAAGTACTGCTGCCGGTTGAACAAGGCCTCACCTACACCAATAAACTTATCAATATTCTTCGCCTTAATCATATCAGCAACCTTGTCGTACAGGATGTCTTCTTCCAAACCGGATTGAAATATATCCGACAAGATCAAAGTCTTTTTTTGGTGCTGATTCTGCTGGCTGAGAAAGTTCAAAGCGATTTCCAAAGACTGCACATCAGAATTATAAGAATCATCAATGATGGAGCAGTCATGCACGCCGTTTTTTAACTCCAATCGCATGCTAACCGGGCTTAGGCGCTCAATGCGTTTATCAGCTTCAACCGGGGTATAACCCATGGCCAGCATAGTTGCCCAGCAGGTTACCGCGTTCTCGTAGGATGCCTTGTCCAAAAACGGGATAAGGCACTCTATTTCATGGCCTTTATGGCGGGCACGTAAATAATAATTTTTAGCGATAATAGTCTCGCTAAACACATATAGGTCGGCTTCTTTAAAGTTGTTGCTCCAGGTAAAACGTTCCTTAACCGAAATATCTTTTTGGTAATCGATCAGCTGATCATAATTATGGATGAGCAATTTGCAGTTCTTGAATAGTCCGAGCTTCTCTTTTACCTTTTGATCACGGCTGTCAAACCCCTCATCATGCGCCGAGCCGATATGCGTTAGTATGCCGATTTCGGGCTTGATCATCGCCTCTAAGCGCTCCATCTCACCTACGGTAGAAATTCCAGCCTCGAAGATGCCGAGGTCATTCTTATCACTTATCTGCCACAGCGACAGCGGCACCCCAATCTGTGAATTATAACTTTTAGGGTTGCGTACAATATTATAGTCGGCATTCAAAAGCTGGTACAGCCACTCCTTTACAATGGTTTTGCCATTACTGCCTGTAATGCCGATCACCTTCAATTTAAAACTATCACGATGAAAAGTGGCCAGCTTTTGCAGTGCAAGCAATACATCATCAACAATTAAAATGTTAGCGCCGGGCATTTTGATCTCGGGGCCATGCTTCACCACAAAGTTGCGCACACCTGATGAATAGGCCTCGGCAATAAACTCGTGCCCGTTACGGCGTCCGCTCAGCGCAAAGAATAAAGCCTCAGTAGCGCTTGTAATGCGGCGACTATCGGTAAGCAATACGCTAATGGCATTTTCGCTTATAACTGCGCCTGTGGCGTTGATGATGTCCTTAATTTTTGATATGGAGTACTGGCTGCTAAGCATGATGCTAATTTGATTATATTTCTGCCAATAGAAGAATTTTTGTCGAATTTTGGTTTTGATGGATAGCCCTAAAAAGATCAAAATAACGGATGAAAAAGTTGCACTGGCTAAAGCCGAACATTTTTGTGCCTACCAGGAACGCGCCCAACAGGAAGTGCGCGATAAACTATACGATTGGGGTTTATGGCCCGATGCGGTGGAGAATATCATTATAAAACTTATCGGGGACAATTTTTTAAACGAAGAGCGTTTTGCCAAAGCTTATGTGCAAGGCAAATTCAAGCAAAAAGGCTGGGGAAGGATAAAAATAAAACAGGGCCTCAAAATCAAGAAGATACCTGAAAAATTGCTGCAAAAAGCATTGCTAACTATTGATGGCGATGAATATCTTGAGATGCTTACGAAGATATTAAGCAAAAAAGCGGCTTTACTTACTGAGAAAATACCCTTTAAACGCCGGTATAAACTGCAACAGTATGCTTTAAGCCGTGGTTTTGAAAGTGATTTGATAAATGATGTTTTGAAAAACAGCGAGTTATAGAAAAAACAAAAAAAATCAAATCTTTTCCTTGCAGGGAACACAATTCTGTCTATATTTGCACTCCCAACAGCGAAAGTAGCTCAGTTGGTAGAGCACGACCTTGCCAAGGTCGGGGTCGCGAGTTCGAATCTCGTCTTTCGCTCAAATCCCTTCCTTCAAAAGAAGGGATTTATTGTTAAAGGTTTAAACACCTGCTCAGATGGTGGAACTGGTAGACACGCAGGACTTAAAATCCTGTTCCCGTAAACGGAGTGCGGGTTCGATTCCCGCTCTGAGTACTTTATCGAATCGACACAAAGCCTGTTATGAAAATAACGGGCTTTGTTGTTTAAATAGCGCGATTACCTATTACTCGTTCCCATCATTTCTTCTTAATACCAAGGATTACCTCACTCGGCCGTAAGGTGAGCAATGGCCATGCTTTGGGTGTTGCACCGGTAGTGTTAATATGAAATTTTTTACAAACAGCATGGAGCACGAAAGCCATTTCGGCCATTGCAAAATTATTACCTACGCACATTCGCGGGCCTGCTCCGAAAGGAAAGTAATTTTTAATATTCTTATCAATCACTCCTTCGGAATTTAAAAACCGTTCAGGATCAAATGCTGAAGCGTTCTCCCAATACCCTTCACTGCGGTGCATACCATAAATATAGGTTAAAATACTGGTGCCCGCAGGAAACGTAAAACCGCTAAATTCATCATCATTTATTGCTACCCTTTCGTTTATCCAAACTGACGGGTACAGGCGCATGCCTTCATTAATTATGGCATTTATATAGCTATTTCGAGGAGCGTTATGCATGTCTGTTTCCCCTATCGTCCCCATCAATTTTTCATAAACCTGGTGATTTGAGGCAGTGAGGTATAATAACCAAGAAAGTGTACTGCCGGTTGTTTCATGCCCCGCAAAAAGCAGGATGAGCAACTCACTGATCAGTTGGTGTTCAGACATACCTTGCCCGGTATCTTCATAACGGGCATTCATCAGCATAGCCAACAGGTCGTTATGTTCCGTTTCATCTGCCCGTCGGAGCGCTATAATTTCCCTCAGCATATCTCTGATAGCATCCCACTGTTTAACCAACTTCTTCTCTTCGCCTGTTAACGGATATAAAATTCTCCTGAAAGGCTGGAGGACATCTTTGGACATAAAAGCTTGCAGCCCTACAAAAGCCCGGCCTAATTCATCTTTCATTGTTGCCGACATATCAATGTTGAATAAGGAGTTGATCAACACTGAAAAAGAGAGTTCGCGCATCAACGGGTAAACGTCCACTTGTTCTCCCAGTGGTAAATTATCGATATACCCATTAACCGTCTTCATTACCGTTTCATACAACTGGTTTATTCCGGCATGGTGAAAAGCGGGTTGTATAAGCCGACGTTGCCTACGCCAATCGTCCCCGTTTACAAAAAGCAGGCTGGTTCCTAATTGCTTCGCTACTAAATCCGTATCTAACTTTGCCTTTTTGTAATTGGTATGATTTTCCCGAAGGACATAATTAATCAAATCGCTGTTTTGCGTGACGATAACACGCCCTTTATCCGGCATAAACCCGGAGTAGGTACCCGAGAACTTCTCCATTTCTCCGGAAAGATAGCTGATCGGGTCTTTTACTAACTTAAAAGATCCTAAAAGGCTTTGAAGCGTGGTATTTCCATCGGGGAAATTATACTTACTGCTCATCGAGGATAAATATTATGTGCCTTGTCAAATATAAGGCGGCCAAACTTAAATTAAGACTAATGGGATGTTTTATTTAGGGAGGTTAAATAATTCTCGATTGATGATGATGGTTATAAAATCTTCTATTTTTAGCATATGTTTTTTGCAGGAAAAACAATTCTTCCTATACTTGCACTCCCAAAGCGAAAGTAGCTCAGTTGGTAGAGCACGACCTTGCCAAGGTCGGGGTCGCGAGTTCGAATCTCGTCTTTCGCTCAAATCCCTTTATATTAGAAAGAAGGGATTTTTTGTTAAAGATTTAAACACCTGCCCAAGCCACCCTATTTCAAATCTCTTAGCTGCCTACTAAACCTTGTAAGTGCGGCCTCTGGAACTTATATCTTTCTATTTCTGAGGCGTATGAAGCCTACGCTGTCAGCAATATGGTATACACATCACCAAGCCATGCAATGGATCAGAGTACAGCTTTTAGCACCCGGCATTATTGGCATCATAACGGTAAACCCCGATAAAACTACTAAGCCTTATATAGTTTCGACGCCAATCAACCCGGCTTACTGCGTCGCAGGTAGGAGTTAAAACTGAATTCATACCTCCTTAAAACTTTATTTTAGTTTACCTCGTATAATAATTATTAAATACTTAAAACCTTTGTAATTATTCCCCGTAAAAAGCAATATTAATTATTAAGACATATTGCATTTCATAAAAAGAAAATAGTTTAATATATAATCAGTTATTTGTATGATTTTTTTTATAGTTTTTGTTGAGGTGGTTTTGGGCGGATTGTATTGGAATTACAACAAAAAATTACACAAGCTTGTTGGCACCGGGAGGATGTCTGATATTGCATCTACAAGTACCTACAAAAAGATTGTTGAAGTCTTTATCTTTTTAATTCCCATCCTATTTATTTTGGTAAAAAATGAATACCTGTAAATAGCTTTTAAATCTTTTTACTTTTTTTTATCGACTGTGGCTTTACCAATATAAAGCAGGCACTGTTTTTGCAATAAATTTATCATGAGAATAATAAGATTTGCAATCATTGGCGCAGCAGTTGCGGCAGGTATTGGTTACATGATAAAAAAGAACGAAGAAGGTGAAAGTATTTTAGATGATTTTACCGATCATTTTCCTGATCTGCTTGATAAAGCAAAAGACTTTGGAGTGAAAACCTTCCAAAAATTTGTGGCAGATATTAAACAATAAACTTTTACTGCAAGTATCATTCATAAAACTTTGATTATGAATGATACTTTAAATTTAAATAGAATTTATTTTTGCTGTATGGCTCAATTTATTTGGCCTGGTATATTCATTGTCGCCCATAAAGCCATGTCCATTCTTTAATATTCCTTTCTATTTTTTGCTGATGGTTATCATCAGGCTGGTAGCGCCAAACCCAATTTCCTTTATCTAAGCCCGGGACGTTTATGCGTGCAGTTTCATCCAAACCTAAAATATCCTGCATGGGGATAATTGCTACTTTAGCCACGGAGGCCATAACGATGCTAATGAATACCTTATGTATATTTTTAGGTTTAACTTTTACATTAGTATAAGCTTTTATTTGTTCGTTAACTGATTCATCTGCTTTATTCATAAACCAACCTTTAGTAGTATTATTATCGTGCGTACCCGTATAAGATACACTGTTTTGAGTGTAATTATGAGGTATATGTGGTGAATAAGGCTCCTGGCTTCCAAACGCGAATTGCAAAACACGCATTCCCGGGAAACTAAATTCATCGCGTAAGTTATAAACAGCATCATCTATATCGCCCAAATCTTCAGCAACAAATGGTAACTCACCCAATTCTTTTTTTATAGTGTTGAAAAGATCAGCACCCGGCCCCTGCTCCCACTCGCCATAACGCGCGGTTTTTTCTGATGCAGGTACCGACCAATATGATGAAAATGCCCGGAAATGATCAAGCCGTAATAGGTCAAAAAGTTCTAAATTTTTCTTAAAACGCTGTACCCACCAATTATAATTTTGCTGCTTTAATCTATCCCAATTAAATACGGGCATGCCCCAAAGCTGGCCATCCTTAGCGAAATAATCAGGTGGTACACCTGCTACAAATTGCATTTCGCCATTTTCGTTTAAATTAAACATCTCCGGGTGCGACCAAACATCAACCGAATCATAACTTATATAAAAAGGCAAGTCGCCAAAAAGCTTAACACCTAATTTATTGCAATAACTTTTTAATTGATACCATTGCCTGCTAAACAAAAATTGCAGAAATTTTTCCTTATCAATCGCATCCTGGTTATATGCGGTAAAATCAGCCAACACATTTTTGTTTTTAAACTTTAACCCATCAGGCCACTTATACCAGGGTTTGCCGTTATGCTTTTGTTTAATAACCGAGTAAAGCGCGAAATCATTAAGCCAAGCCAACTCCTTTTCACAGAAAACTTTAAACAAGGGTTGCAAAAAGCTATCATTTTTAAAATGACTCCATGCAATGCTAAATAACTGCTGCTTTATTTTTATGGCATCTTTGTAGTTAACTTTACCCGGATCCGGTATCGTTTTCTTTCCAATGTCCGATGGATATAATAAGCCGTCATTTACCATTAATTCCGGACTAAGAAGTAAAATATTACCAGCCATTGCAGCACATGAACTGTAAGGCGAATATTGATTTCGTTCTTCAACTGGACTTAGGGGCAATAGCTGCCAGTATTTTTGATCGCATCTATGCAGCATATCAGCAAATGCTATTGCCCCGGGCCCAAAATCACCAATCCCAAAAGGTGATGGCAACGATGTAATATGCATTAATAACCCCGAGCTTCTGTCACTATCAGGTTGTTGTAATTTAATAAAAGCAACAGGAATCTCAGTAAAAACTGATTTAATATCGATTTCCTGTTTAAACTCACCTCTTGTTTTTTGCAGGATGCTTTGATAACGGGCAGGCGCATTGGCGGGTAAAATCACTTTGGTATCTTCCCAATCAATTTCTGCGGCAGGTTTACCTTGCAAATCGCACAATACAGCAATACCCAGTGGCATAATACTAACATACCACTCCCGTCTGTAACTTCTGGCAAAGGCAAAAATATGATGCTTGTGCTTCCCTTCAATTTGTAATGGGACGTAATCGCCATAGGCAAAAAGCAATGGATTGTTTTTCCGTTCCTGCATCAAAGTATTAACTAGCCATAATTTTATCTGCCCGTTAAAACGTGTTTGCCATAAATGCGCATGGTCAACTTTTGGCAATTCCTTTAATAGCATATCCCTCAATTTATAATCAACGGGCCTGCGATTGTCCGGGTCCACCAAACTAAAATCCCAATGTTCGCAGCCCTGATAGATATCTGGTACACCCGGACAACTAAAACTTTAGCATAACCTGCGCAAGCGAATTAACTAAACCTAATTCGGCTACCTTAGCTTGGAAAGCTATAAAACTTTTCCAAAACGGACGTTTTTCATCAAGCAATTTTATAGCGAATTGCTTAACCCCATTTTCATAATTCGCATTTGGCTCTCCCCAATCCGAATGGATTTTAGCCTCGCGCATAGTTTTTTCAAGATATTGCAGTAAACGCTCTTTAAAATTATTTTTAAGTTCGCCGGGCATTGGATAAGCGCCAACAAGTGTTTGGTAAATCAAATATTCGTCATTAGCATCAGGCGCACCTACTTGTTTAAGGCTGATGTTCATTTTTTGCCATTTAGCAACGCTATTAAACCATTCATCGGCTAAGTCTGGCAAAACGTTTAGTCTGGCTCTTACATCTTCACCACGCTTTGTATCATGCGTTGCAGAAGCATTTAAAGCAAAGGGCCAATCCTGTTGCCTTTGCTGCATTAGTTCATGAAACTCATGAGTTGAAATACCAAAGGCACCGGGCGCATCACCAACCTCGTTGTGTGCACTGAAACGTTCATAGGTATACATAAGGGTATCCTCAACTCCCTTTGCCATTAGCGGGCCTGTAAACTGCATACAGCGCATGTAAAACTGCAGGTATTTTTTGTTTGAACCGAGGATTACCTGTTCAAGAACATTAAGCATTTCAGATAATTCCTGGTGATCATATTTTATATCCGAGAATAGTTCCCTGATCTTATCAGCTTCATATCCTTTTAAAGGAAATTGATTACCATAGTAACGATAAACCGGGCAATGGATCAACAGCGAAGCAATAGCCTGTTTAAGTTTTTCTTTATCTAAAGTGGATTTATGCAGATGGATAAACAAATTAGCCAGGTTATCCAATTCTCCCTCCATATGGTGGTTGAGGATAAGCGCCTTTTTATCTAAGATCTGTTTCTTAACTGATTGATGCCTGCCGGTAAGCTGGTTATAGAATTTGTTAAACTCTTTTTCACTGTTGCGATTGGTTAACAGGTTATTTACCTGCGCTAAAAACTCATAACCGGTAGTGCCCTGTATTGGCCATTGCGGAAGCTGTTCGTTTTTGCCTAATATTTTCTCAACAATAATATAAGTCTTATCCCCTGCTATTTTACGTAAACTTTTAAGGTAGTTGGTGGGGTCATATAAGCCATCCACATGGTCTATCCGCAATCCTTCAAAAACACCTTCACGCACAAGCGCTAATATTAAACCGTGAAATTTTTTAAACACTTCCTCATTTTGTATATTGAGGCAAATAAGGCTATTCACAGTAAAAAACCTGCGGAAGTTAATTTGGGTATCGGTTTCTTTCCAACTGCATAATCGGTAATACTGTTCTCTGGCTATTTTTAATAGTTTGGCTTTATCCTGGTTAATTTCAGGCAGATCTGAGTCATCGATTGCCAGGTTAAGCGGCCATTTCTGATCTGTATAAGTTAAGAACAACCCATCATTAATTTTAGCAATTTGTACTTTACTTGTGTTTACAGCTTCATCCAAAGTTTCGCCCAAAAAGGGAACCATAATTTGGCCTTTGTACAAATCACTGCTAAGGCTTTGATCGAAAAAAATTTTATATTCTGATTCTTCACCTTTCTTTAATGTATCCATCAACCACTCGTTATCCGGATGAAAAGCCATGTGGTTTGGAACAATATCCTGGATCCAGCCGATATTTTTTTTCTTTAACTTTTTGCTGATCAATCTTAATTGTTCAATTGTACCGATTTCGGTATTGATTTGAAGCGGATTTGCGCCATCATATCCATGCATACTACCTGGTACGGATTGAAATATCGGCGAAGCATAAATAGTGCTCACACCCAATTGTTCCAGGTAAGGTATAATTCGCTCAAAATCATCAAAGTTAAACCCCTGGTGAAACTGGATGCGATAGGTACTAACCGGGTTAAACATGATTATATATGATTAAAGACTGTGGCTGAATGCTTGTTGAGGATACACCCGGACCGTTCCAGCGTTGATCGGCAGAATTAAGTATTTCTTTCCAATCGGCTTTATCGTACAAATTGAATTGCTGTTCCTCGGCAGAAAAATTCATGATACAGCTAACTGTTTGCTCCCTGTAACGGCGTTCAAATACCAAAATATTTTGATCCTCCAATGTAGTTACCGATATGTTTTTGCGGTCAAGATTCCTCAAAGCCGGTAACTTCTTACGTAACGCAATGAGGGATTTATAATAATCCAACATTTTTTGGCTGTTATCTGTAGTTAGCTCATCCCAGTTTAATTTAGAATAGTTAAATGTTTCTTTGGATTGTGGGTCTGGTGCTTCACCCTGTGCATGGAATGCTGCAAATTCTTCTTTCCGGCCTTTGCGAACTGCTTCTATTAAATCAGGATCAGAATGGCTCACAAAATATTGAAAAGGCGTTTGCGCACTCCACTCCTCACCCATAAAAAGCAAAGGTAGATATGGGGCTATTAAAACCGCACCTGCCATTAGCTTCTGCATCTCAAAAGTGAATAACCGGCTGCTGCGTTCGCCTAACATGCGGTTACCTACCTGATCGTGGTTTTGGGAGAAGGCAATGAATTGTTTGCCGGGATTATCCTGTGCTTTTGCACCGAATGTTTTTAAACGATGCTGTGAATAGATGCCGTTATACACATATGCATCACGATAAGCTTTCGCAAGATCATTGATGCCGTTAAAGTCGGAATAATATCCATTTTTATCACCACCGGCCGTAACCCGCAAAGCATGATGAAACTCATCTATCCATTGCGCGTCCATACCATAACCACGTTTCTCTATAGGGTCTATAAACCTCGGATCATTCAGATCCAGCTCCACCATCAAATAGTATTGCTTACCTTTTGCTAAGGTTAATTCGTTAATGCGTTCCTTTATTTCCTGCAAGATGTGTTTTGTACTGAAGTCTTTAATGGCATGCACAGCATCCATCCGCAAGGCATCAATATGAAAATCACGGAACCACATTAAAGCGTTTTGGATATAATAATCGCGTACAGCATCGCACCACTCGTCATCAAAATTTATGGCCTTACCCCAAGGCGTGTTATATTTGGTTGTAAAGTATTTGCCGTAGTCATTAAAAGCATTCCCCTCGGGGCCAATATGGTTATACACTACATCCAGCACTACCGCAATGCCTTTTTGATGGCAAGCGTTAACTAATTGCATTAGTCCTTTAGCACCGCCATAGGAGTTTTGAACAGCGTATGGAAAAACCCCGTCATATCCCCAGTTACGCTCTCCTGGAAATTGTGCTACCGGCATAAGTTCTATGGCGGTTATGCCAAGTTCTTTCAGGTAATCAAGTTTATCCTCAACACCTCTAAAATCACCTTGCATTGAAAAAGTACCCGCATGTAATTCATAGATAACGTATTCCTCTTGCGGAGGGTTTACCCAGGAATCATCCGTCCAATTAAAATCATTCAAACAAAGGGCTTCTGATGCTCCGTGGACACCATCAGGTTGAGCCAGTGAAGCAGGATCTGGCAATTCCTTATCCCCATCCAGCAAAAAATGATAAGTATCTCCCGTTTTGATTTGGCTGGTTAATAATTCCCAATAACCGCGTTGTTTTTTTTCAAGCGGAATATCAGTTTTCCTTCCGGATAAACTTAAACTAACTGTTTGGGCATCGGGTGCCCAAACAGTTACAGCAGCAATCCCCTGCCTATCAAAATTCACCCCAATTGTACGGCTCTCTATCATTCTTTTGCCTGTTGCAATAATACAATCGACCTGCCATTCACTTTAATTACATCGCTGGTATTGGTTAAATCTTCGCCAACTTTATCTTCACTGGTATCTAATACTTTAGTCCAAGGCCTGTCAAGAATTTTTTCCGGCATATGGTAATCCAACTGCTGATCAGAAGCATTGAAGATCATATAAAAGTTATCATCAAAAACCTCCTCACCTTTCGGATCAATATAATGCAAGCCTTTGCCATTAAGATAAACACCCAAAGATTTTGCAAAGTCATGGTTCCAGTTCTCATCGCTCATTTCGGTGCCTTCCGGTAAAAACCAGGCAATATCTTCCAAACCCCTACCTTTTATGGGTTGCCCCTGGAACCATCTCCGCCTGCGGAAAGCCGGATGATCTTTGCGCAACGCAATCAGTTTTTGCGTAAAGGCAAGCAAATCTTCATCAATATTATCCCAGTTTAACCATGATATTTCGTTATCCTGGCAATAGGCATTATTATTTCCCCCCTGTGTACGGCCAAATTCGTCGCCGGCAACCAACATAGGAACGCCCTGTGATAAGAACAATGTGGCTAACAAATTTCGTTGTTGCTTACCCCGGAGCTGTAAAATATTTTCATCATCAGTATCACCTTCGGCACCGCAGTTCCATGATCTGTTATTGCTTTCGCCATCGTTGTTATCCTCACCATTTGCGTCGTTGTGCTTATCATTATAAGACACTAAATCACGAAGCGTAAAACCATCGTGCGCGGTTATCAGGTTAATACTTGCTGTAGGTTTGCGGTTGTCATCCTGGTACAAGTCAGGACTACCTGTAAGGCGCTGGGCAAACTCACCGAGCATACTATCGGCTCCGCGCCAGTAATCGCGCATACAATCACGGAATTTACCATTCCATTCTGCCCATCCCGGCGGGAATTTACCTACTTGGTAACCGTCTTCGCCGATATCCCAGGGTTCGGCAATCAGCTTTACCTGAGATATAACCGGATCCTGGTGAATAATATCAAAAAATGCGCTCAGTCGGTTCACTTCATGCAGTTCCCTTGCCAGCGTAGCAGCCAGATCAAAACGGAAACCATCCACGTGCATTTCAAGTATCCAATAACGCAGGCTATCCATAATATACCTTAGTACGCTGGGTAGCATGGCATTAAGTGTGTTGCCTGTACCTGTATAATCCATGTAATACCTTTTATCATCATCAGTTAAACGATAATAGGCAGCATTATCAATCCCTTTAAAAGAAAGTGTAGGGCCCAATTGGTTACCTTCTCCGGTGTGGTTATAAACAACGTCGAGTATTACCTCAATACTTGCTTTATGCAAGTTTTTTACCATTTGTTTAAACTCATTTACCTGCTCACCTGTAATACCGTTACCTGCGTAACGAACATCGGGCGCAAAAAAACAAATTGTATTGTAGCCCCAATAATTACTTAATCCTTTATCTTTTAATCCGCTGTCGCTCACAAACTGGTGAACCGGCATTAGTTCAATTGCTGTGATACCTAACTCTTTCAGATATTTTATAGTTTCTGGATGCCCAATGGCAGAATAAGTACCTCTTATTTCCTCCGGAATTTTAGGACAAAGTTTTGTGAACCCCTTAACGTGGGCTTCATAAATAGTAGTTTGATGATAAGGTATTTTAGGCGCTTCGTCACCATCCCAGTCAAATGATGGATCTATCACTACAGATTTTGGCACAAATGGCGCGCTATCGGTTTCGCTAAAACTTAAGTCTTCGTCGGGGCTTCCGATTTGATAACCATATAATGAATCGTCCCAATCTATAGTTCCGGCTATGGCTTTTGCATAGGGATCTAATAATAATTTATTAGGATTGAACCGATGCCCGTTTTGAGGCTCGAATGGCCCTGAAACACGAAAGCCATATAATTGCCCTGACTTTAACTCAGGGACACACATATGCCATATTTCGTGTGTTTTCTCCGTAAATTTTATTTTGCGCGATTCGGTTTTGTCGTCCTTATTTTTAAACAGGCATAATTCAACGCCAGTCGCATTATCAGCATAAAGCGCAAAATTCACTCCGTCTTTATTTATTGTTGCTCCCAAGGGATAAGGTTTACCTGGGTATAATTTTTGATCCATACAACTAAAAATCAAAAATCCTGAAAAATGTTTTTATAATTTAAAAGATGTATTAGAAGGAAATAAGTAGAGAAAAGACTATATAGCCGCTATTAACTGGCTATCAGTTTATTATTAATTATAATTCGCGGTTAAATGAAATGATGATACTTGTGCCGATGCCTATTGATGAATTTATTTCAATAGTGCCGTTAAACAAGCCGATAATTTTTCGGGTGACATATAAACCAATTCCCGTACCATGAAAATATTTCCCGTTAGTACCGCGATAAAAAGATTCAAAAACTTTCTTTTGCTCTTCTGAGGGTATACCGATACCGGCGTCGGTAACAGTTATTTTGATGATGGTATCATCTACATACAAATCGCAATTCACTTTTTTATTAGCCGAGAATTTAAAAGCATTGGCTATGATATTATTGAGGGCAACGGCCAGCAAAGGTTTATTAGCTGTAACTTGAAGCCTTTCTGCATCATCGGGCAAGTGCAGAATGTTTACATGCAACATGCCTTTACCTATTTTTGACACCCAATAGTCATGTATCTCCCAAATAAGATCATCTACAGCTACGGGATATACTGATAACTGGGTAAAATTCATATCAACCTGGGCCAGCTCGAGCAAACTTGTTGTGGTTGTATTCAGGCGTTCAGCGTCAGCAAGAATGGAGCGTAATACTTGCTGATACTCTTCTGCCGATCTTAATTTATTTAATGATATTTCTATTTCACCTATTATACTGGTAATTGGCGTTCGCAATTCATGCGATGCGTTAATAACAAATGATTGCTGTAACTCAAAAGCATTTTCAAGATTACCTAATAGCTTATTAAAATTGGTTGCGAGCGCGCTGATCTCGTCCTTTCCGTTTCCTTCATCTACCCGCATGCTTAAATTACCGGCGCTTACTTTATCCATCTCATGGATCAGTTTATCAATCGGTTCCAGGCTTTTTTCAGCAAACCAACGGCTCATTAAAAAAAGACTTACCATAGCACACGCCAACAATGCAGCCATACTTTTTATCAAGTCTTTTGACCGGTTGTTTCCCTGCTCATCAATTGCCGATACCAGAATAACAAAGTTCCCCTGATTATCATTGTAATATATACCAACTGTTTGCCTTTTTGCCTGGGTGAACTCTAACTCACCGGTTTTACGTACCTGATTAATTATGGCGTCGTTCCAATATTGGTCTTTATCTTTTATGAATGACGCGGCGTTCTTATCATCATAAAATCGCACAACTTCACCGGGCAGGCGTTTAAAATAACGCTCTCTTACATGGCTTAATGAATCCGCGGATATTTCATCAGCTTCAAGGTAAACTTGCGCGGCTACAGTAGCCCGGTCCATTAGCTGGCTGTAAAAGTTTGACTTGGTCGAAGAATTGAATATAATACAAATAATCACCTCTACAGTAATCAGTACAAGTGTGCTTATAGCTGTAAAATATAACGAGAGGCGATTCTTTATCTTCATAACCTATCTTTCGGCACGCATAATATAGCCCATGCCAATAACAGTATGTATCAGTTTTCTTTTAAAATCCTTTTCTATTTTTTTGCGGAGGTAATTCATGTACACATCAATAAAATTGGTACCGGTATCAAAATCTATCCCCCAAACTTTCTCAGCAATATAATCTCTTGACAGTAATTTATTAGGGTTGCGCATAAAAAGCTCAAGCAAGCCGTATTCTTTTGCTGTCAGCACAATTTGGCGGCCTGCCCTTTCGGCTGTATTACTCCAGGTATCCAGTTTAAGATCGTCAAATTCAAGTATATGGTCTTCGGTAGCGGGTACATGCTTTCTTCTTAATAAGGCCTCGATCCGGGCCAAAAGCTCACCAAAATGAAATGGCTTTACCAGGTAATCGTCGGCACCTGCTTTTAAACCTGAAACCTTATTTTGAACTTGTTCAAGTGCGCTCAGCATCAATATAGGTGTTTGCTGATCAGTCAATCTTACTTTACGGCACAGATCAATGCCATTTGTATCCGGTAACATGACATCCAATATTAACAGATCAAATTTTTCTGCGCTTATAAATGCTTCTGCCTCTTCTCCATTCTTCGCGGTTTTTACCTTATAACGATTCTCCTCCAATCCTTTACAAATAAAGCCTGCAACCTTTTGTTCATCTTCAACCAAACATATATAATTCATGTGCTATAATTATGTCAATATTAATTGAATATTAGGCAAATAAAACCGCGATCTTAAACGGTATCAACAAAGTTTTTTTCAACCTTATTAAAAACGATCAGGCCTAATAAAAAAACCATTAAACTTGCCAGTATACTATAAATAAATGCACCGGGATAAAATTGACCGGTGCCTAAGAAACCATATCTGAAAGTTTCTATCAACCCACTCATGGGATTAAGGGCGATAATATGACGGTATTTTAAAGGCGCGGCAGAAAGTGGATATATCACCGGTGTTGCATACATTAATAATTGTATACCAAAGGTTACTACGAACGCCAGGTCTCGGTATTTTGTGGTTAACGCGGTAATTATTAAACCGGCCCCTAATCCTAAAATTGCCATCAGCAATATTACTACTGGGAATAAAAAAATATAAAAGTTGGGTTGCACCTTATAATGCGGATCAGGTATAAAATAAATGAGCAAAATTATAAAAAGAAGAAATTGCACACCGAACTTAACCAGGTTAGAGAATACAATACTAATAGGCATTATTAACCTTGGGAAATATACTTTCCCAAATATCCCGGCATTATCCCTGAAAACTGTTGAAGTTTTGGTTAAGCTATCGGCAAAATAGTTCCAGGCAACGGTGCCTGCCATGTAAAAAAGTGGTGCCGGCGCATTATTAGTACTAATTTTAGCCAGGTTGCTAAAAATAAACGTATAAATAAGCGTGGTGAATATCGGTTGGATAAAGAACCACAGAGGCCCAAATATAGTTT
Organism: Mucilaginibacter sp.; assembly: GCF_965225845.1. GTDB lineage: Bacteria > Bacteroidota > Bacteroidia > Sphingobacteriales > Sphingobacteriaceae > Mucilaginibacter. The sequence goes on along the minus strand of NZ_CBDDBL010000002.1, from coordinate 1,365,810 downwards.
GCTTGTAAAACGAAACAAAATCGCGCCTTACAAGCAGCCAAAGTAAATCTCGGTATGCCCAAACATCCTTTAAATGAAGATCAAAAACACTGCTTTGAGGCTTTATTTCCAAATCCCACTGCTGTATTTGATTTTCTTTTTTTAGAACATCGTCGTTAATGATGTGATCATTCATACCGTTTATACCCAAATTTAACGTTAAATACTGCTTTAAGCCAAAGATAAAATTTTATGTTGGTTTACATTATTATTGAAACAGCTGATACAGTTAATTTTAGATCTTACTACATCTCGTTAAGATGTAAAAACACGCAAACTTCTATTATTTTTTTAGTTTTGTTGATTACATAACCACTTATGAAAGTTATTTCTTTATCACTCATCGCGGTAATATATTCGTCGTTTGCATTTGCTCAGCACAAAACAGACACTTTATTTTTTGACGATTTTAAAGGTAATACCCTAAACAGGGCCGAATGGAATTATGAGATCACAGGCCATACGAATAACAATGAGCAGCAAGCTTACGTTGATTCCGTAATTACGCTATCAGTTGCTGGTGGTAATTTGGCGATAACCCCTGTTTATCACCGGGGTTATGAAAGCACGGAACATCGTAAATATGATTTTTTGTCAAGCCGGATCAATACCCGTTCAAAATTTGAGTTTACATACGGCACCGCGTCCGCCCGTATTAAAATGAGCGGCGGTGATGGCCTTTGGCCTGCATTTTGGGCATTAGGCGAAGGTAAATGGCCGGATTGCGGCGAAATAGATATTATGGAAACTGTTGGTGATTCAACATGGATAAGCAATGCAATGCATGGCCCCGGATATTTTGGCAATACCCCTTTTGCTTATCGCGACCATTTTCCAAAAGGGATTGACGTAACGCAATGGCACACTTACTCCGTTAAATGGACAAAAGATAGTTTGGTATTCAGCGTTGATGGCGCAGTAACTTATACCGTAACCCGAGCCATGGTAGAGCATTATGGGCGCTGGGCTTTTGATAACCCGAAGTTTATTATCATAAATTTTGCCGTTGGCGGCGGTTATCCGCATGGAGTAAATAAAATTGACATTCCTTATTTTGGTTTATCGCAAAGCAGCGTAGATAAAATAAAGCGTGGCGAAGCAAAAATGCTAGTGGATTGGGTGTTAGTGACCAGAGAGTAAAAGCCTGCACCTTATTAAATTAAAAATGAAACTTAGGCTCACATTACTACTATTATTTATTTCATCGTTTGGTTTTTCACAGGACTCATTATTTGCCCGAAAAATTGTCGACACATTATCTTCAGCTTACTTTTGGGGTCGTGGTTATACCAAAAATGGTGTGCATAAAGCTGAGAGCTATCTAAATAAGCAATTTAAAAGCTATAACCTTAGTCCTATGGATGGCAAGAGTTTTTTACAGCCCTTTAGCTATTCTGTAAATACATTTCCCGGGGAAATGGAGGTGAGTATCAACGGGCAAAAGCTGGTTTCGGGTAAAGATTTTATTGTAAGTCCTGAAAGTCGCGGAATAAATATCACAACTCAGCTTATACAAAAAAACAGCACCCATTTTATTGATACTGCAAACCGTGTTTTGGTGATTTTAGAAGATAAGCTTACTTGGTCGGCAAATCAGAAAGCAGCTGATTATACTATTATTGATATCCTTAAAAAATCGATAGAAAATCCGCCGCTAACTATCAGCGTCAATATTGAAAATAAATTTGTCAAGCATTTTAATACATCAAATATCTGTGGTATTGTAAAGGGCACAAAGTACCCTGATTCTGTAATTGTTTATACAGCACATTATGATCATTTGGGCGGAATGGGAGACAAAACTTATTTTCCCGGGGCAAATGATAATGCAAGTGGTGTTGCACAGGTATTAAGCCTGGCAAAATATTATTCGGTTCACCCACAATCTTATTCAATGGCGTTTATTTTATTTTCGGGAGAAGAAATAGGCCTGCTAGGATCTCAATATTTTACAGAAAACCCATTGATCCCATTAAAAAATATCAGCTTTTTAGTCAACCTTGACCTGGAAGGTACAGGAAATGAAGGAATAACCGTAATAAACGCAACCATATTTCCCGATCAATTTAATTTATTGAAACAGATAAACAATAAAGAAAAGCTGTTGCCAAAAATTGTTTCAAGAGGCAAAGCGGCCAATAGCGACCACTATCCATTCAGTAAGAATGGCGTGAATGCAATTTATATCTACACCATGGGCGGTATAAAAGCTTATCATGATATATATGACATCAGCGCTACTTTACCGATGGACGAATATTCAAATTTATTTAGGCTGATAGTGAAATTTAATGATGCTTTAATGCATGAACAGGCAGATCATTAATTGATTAAATATTATCGTTGGTAACAAACTAACCCCACTAACAAACATTTCTTTTCTCCGCTGGTTGCAATAAAAAATAGAAGACATGGAATTATCACTCGACCGCAGCCTCCGCCATTGGTGGGCATTTTTAATAAGAGGAATATTATTTATTTTAGTTGGCATATGGATGATAGCCTCGCCTATTACAAGTTTTGTAGCATTAGGCTTTTTATTCGGTTTGGTGATTTTTATTGCAGGCCTGGGCGAGTTACTTCATGTTGTGCGCGACAAGACGGCAACTAATCGTGGCTGGCACCTGTTCTTAGGGATTGTTGATATTATCCTTGGCCTGGTATTAATGGCCCATGTTGCCACAAGCGTTGCCATAATGCGCATCATTGTAGGCGTATGGTTTCTGTTAAGGGGTATCTCACTCATTAGTTTTTCCCGCAGAGTTGGAAGATCTTGGGCATTAACAATCGGCGGTATTATAACAGCTTTGTTCGGCTTATTGATTATTTTCAACGGTGTATTCGGGTCAATGACCATTATTATATTTATAGCGGTAGCCTTTATATTCACCGGGATATTTAATGTATGGCTTGGCTTACGCATGAAATCGCATTAATACCAAGCATACTAAACAAGAAGCTTCTGCCGGTATTGGCAGAAGCTTCTTTTATATTTATTTTATTGCCGGATAAGAGTGCCGATGCTGAAAATTCATCAAATAAGAGTTACCACCATAATATAGGTTTAGCCTCGTGGTTACCAATCCGTCAAGAACTAAACTTAGATCTTTTCGAATAGTATGATAATAATGAATTTGACGACATATTATTTATAAAATAAATTTATCTTTAGCCATGGCTGATCAAAATATTTGCGCACATATCAGCGCTATAAATACAGTAAAACTAAGTAAGGATGATGTATGCGAGGAATGCATCAAGCATAATGGCACCTGGGTACATCTGCGTACCTGCCAAACATGCGGTGTAACTTTATGCTGTGACGACTCACCATCAAAACACATGACCAAACATTACCATGAAAGCCATCATCCTGTTGTGGCTTCGGCAGAACCCGGTGAACGCTGGTTGTGGTGTTATCCCGATGAAATATTTGCTGAATATTAAATTTACTTTAAATAGCTCATGCTCAAAAAAGGAGAACATATAGCGGGTACACCCGTCGAATTGCAAGTTCTGCTAAATTCGGATACTGAAGCGAACGAATTCTTTGAAAGCCTGTCAAAGTCATACAAACAAGGTTATTGTGATTGGGTTGGATCTGCCAAAAATGAGGATACTCGCAAAGCAAGGGCAGGCAAAGCAGTGATCATGCTGCAGAATAAACAGAAGACGCTTAAAACTTAGCAGTTAATTTTCCGTTTAACCAACATTGCACATATGAGATTATGTATATGCGCAAAATAATATCTTGATCAATTCGATATTATTGGGTTTAGCCCCTGCTTTATTATGAAAAAATTATTCTTTATATTCTTTTTGATACCTTGTTTTGCTTGCGCACAAACCGAAACTGCTTATATACAAAATGGCAACCAGGCTGCCGGTAGCAAAGACTATGAAACTGCTATCACCGCCTTTACAAAAGCTATAGATATCAATCCTAAAGATGCCAACCCCTACTTTTATCGTGCTAATGCTTACAGCAATACGCATAATTATGAACAGGCTATAGCTGATTTTACACAGGTCTTATCGATAAACCCATCATATCCAAACGCGAGTTATTACCGGGCAAATGCCTATGCTAATTTAAAAGATTACAATAATGCAATAACCGATTTTAATAGCGCACTGGCGCTACAACCTAACAATGCAGAATTGTACCATTACCGAGCTAATGCAAAAAGCAACTCCGGTGATTACGCCGGGGCAGTTGACGATTTCACACATGCAATTGAACTTAAACCTAGTGATGGTGATTTGTATAAGTACCGTGGGTTAGCAAAAGTTAACCTAAATGACAATAAAGGTGCTATAGCTGATTATGATGTGGCTGCACGATTGAAACCTAATGATGCTGACATCTTATTTTATCGGGCAAATTCAAAAGGCAATATTGCCGATTATAGTGGAGCCATAATTGATTACAATGCTACGTTAAGACTAAATCCCAATTATCCGAAGGCGATCTTTTATCGTGGTAACGCGAAGGTAAACTTAAAGGATTTTAAGGGAGCAATTGCTGATTATACCTTAGCCGCGGGATCGTCACCTAATACACCTAATCTATATTTTTATACAGCCAACGCATTGGGTAATGCTAACAAATACACTGAAGCCATTGATTACTATAATAAAGCCATTGAAGCCGATCCGGATAATGCTGAAATCTATTTATACCGTGGCAAAGCGGAGTTAAACATTGATAGTTCCAAAGATGCGGTTAATGATTTTGACCATGCAATCAAGATCAAACCTGGTTACACCGAGGCTTTATTAAATCGTGGCGATGCGAGAGTTAATATTCGCAATTTTAACGGTTCGATTGACGACGAAAACGCTGTTTTGGAAACCGACCCTAATAACTTACGTGCCATATTTATCCGTGGTAAAGCTGAAGCTGAATTAAAGGATACTGCAAGCGCCATGGCTGATTTTAATTTTGTAATTGATAAGCACACCACAAATGAATATGCTTACCTGTCGCGCGGTATGCTGCGAAGCAAGGAGAACGATAATGCTGACGCCGCTCTTGATTTTGATAAAGCTGTTGAAATGGCTCCTCAAAACAAAGATGTTTATTTGAACAGGGGGAATTTCAGGGTTAAGCTTGGCAATTATGATGGCGCTATTGCTGATTTTAAAAAAATGCTGCTTGTTGCCCCTGAAAGTGTTGCTGGCCATCTTAAGTTAGGTAACGCTATGATATTAGCAGGACAGAATGTTAATGCTATTGGTGTATTTAATGCAGGTATTGCATTAAATACAAAAAGTGCAGGGATGTATGTTGGCCGTGGAATAGCAAAAAGTAATTTAGATAGTTATCCGGATGCTATAGCTGATTATAACAGGGCTATAAAATTGGACTCAGCCTCCTCTGATGCTTATGCTAACCGTGGTAATACCAAAGCTATGATGAGAGATTATTCAGGCGCTTTAAAAGACCTGGATATGGCAATAAAAATAAATCACGATAATGATAATACATTCTTTTACAGGGCGAACATCAGGGTTAAACTGAAAAATTATTCGGGTGCGCTAGATGATTATAACTCTGCACTATATGCCAACCTTGATGACATAAAAGTATATGCATATCGTGGCTATGTTGAAGGAGTAATGCGCGATACAGCATCTATGAACGCTGATTTCCGCTACTCTGCTAAGATCAATCCAAAAAGCGAACTAACCTACGTTAAGCGTGGCGCCGTAAAAACATATTTCGCTGATTTTTCAGGTGCGATGTATGACCTTAACCTGGCCATCTCCCTAAATCCGAAAAGCGCTGAGGCTTACCTTGCACGTGGTAAATTGAAAATTGCCATGGGTGATGGAGACACCGCATGCCCGGATCTGAACAGAGCATTTGCGTTAGGCTCAAAAGAAGCATCTGACCTGATTAAGGCTAACTGTATGAATTAAGCAGATTATTAGTTATTATTTTTGGATAACCTTAGGCCGTACTTATACAGCTTTTGATGCAGATAACCACGGCGTTTATTAACTTCGCTTAAACTCCGTTCATTTGCATAATAATTGTCAAATACTTTAGGTACATCAATTTTTTGAGATGAATAAATACCTGAGTTCCCGCTAAAAAAATAAGCAGTGAAGCAGGCAATCGCGAAAAGCAATGCATATTCGCCGCCAAAAAGCTCAATCCCCATAAACGTGCAGGCTAATGGCGTGTTAGTTGCGCCGGCAAAAACAGCTATAAAACCTAACGCGGCGAATAAGCTAACAGGGGCATTCAACAAACCGGATAATGTATTACCGAGTGTAGAACCGATATAAAATAATGGTGTAACCTCCCCCCCTTTAAACCCTGTACCTAAAGTTATGGTTGTATAAATTATTTTCCAAAACCAACTCCAGGTATCAGCCCCGCCTGCATGAAACGATGATGGAATAGTGACCGCTCCGGGGTATTGGGCATCAACACCTAAACTTAAATAGTCGGGTTTGCCTATTAGATAGGTTAAACCAATTATGATCAATCCACCAAAAACAGGGATCAGCCATTTTATCTCAAAAATCTTTATAAAACCAGCTTTAATTTCATGAACCATAATTGCAAACAGGTAGCTGGCTAATCCAAATGCAACGGATGCTAATATTACTTTAGCGATCAGCAACAGGTCCACCGGCAAATAATTCGACAAGAAATAAGGTGTCTTAGCTATGATATCGATATGATAAGCAGTATGATGGATATGCCAGGCACCAACTGTAATATCAGCGACAATACTAGCGACTAACGCTGGTAATAAAGCATCATATTTTATCTTACCGATTGTGAGCACCTCCAAAGCAAAGATCGCTCCTGTTAATGGTGTACCAAACACAGCACCAAAGCCGGCGGCAATACCGGCCGTAAGCAACATGCGCATATCATCGCCTGATAATTTAAACCATTTACCAAATAATGCTGCAAGGCTTCCCCCTATTTGTACCGCCGTACCTTCACGCCCCGCCGATCCTCCAAACAAGTGAGTTAGTACAGTAGTAATCAATATGATCGGACCCATAGTTGCAGGAACTCCGCCACCAGGTTCGTGGATTTCGTCAATGATCAGGTTATTGCCTTTTTCAGATGATTTACCCGCCCATTGATAAATAAAGTGAATAAGCACACCAGCAACCGGAAGCAGAAACAATAGCCACGTATGTGCAAAACGATAATGTATTGCCCAGTTCAATAACCATAGGAACAAAGCAACCATACTGCCAATGGTGATAGCTACGGGTAAAATCAGCAAAGTCCAACGCAACATGTATTTTAAGATGCTGAGATGTTCAGAGGAAAGAATAAACTTTTTCAATTGATGAGAATACCGTAGTTGTGTTTTGTTGATCGATTTTAATGTTTTCACCTGCAATAATATTGTACCCTAAGCACAGCTTAAAGTTGATTTGCAGGCGCCATCAGCAAACGCGGTTTTTAAAAGGAAGACACCATTTCCTGCTGCTAATATACAAATTATAGTATACAAACAAAAAATGCCTTCAGGGTTAGCTAAAGACATTCTAAAAAAACTATAAAAACACTTAATTAATTAGGCTGATTTTTTGCGGTTGTTGATCAACGTTGTTAAATAGACATAAGAAATGATCTCCCTTGCAGGAAATGATTCATTAAAATTCAAGTTAAGGTGATCGAATACAACCTGTCTTGAGGGGTCAATTACATAGGTAGCTAACAAAGCCACGTTTTCATCAACACCCGAAAAACGGTTCCATGCAGGGTTTTCATCTGAATAAACCCTGAACTTTTTAGCGATCTCATTCTCGCTATCATAATAAAAATTTAACGATAAACTGTGCTCCCAGGCAATGCTTTGTAACTCTTCGCTTTGCTCATCTGTAATGATCAGCAAATTACCGCCGTTTGCTTTAATCTCATTTTGAATTGCATTCAGTTGCTTCAAATGGTCGATGCCAAGGTTTTTCCAGTGGCGTGAGTAAAACGTGATCACCAAAGGCTTATCTAACAAATGCCTTAACAATACCGGACCATGCGTTTCAGAACCATTATAAAATTGCTGCCAGTTAGTCCATTGCGGATTTAGGATAAAGTCCGGTACAAAATTGCCGGTTTTTACAGGGCTAAGTGGTTTGTATGGTTTAATGATATAATCAGGATCTGGGATTATCTCTGAAAGATCGAAGTATGGATATTTATTTACTGCTGTTAACATAACTCTTTATGTTTTAGGATAATTATTGTTGTTCATTGATAGTGTTAGGTAAAAAGTATGTTAACAACAACGGTAAAGTCCATAGCTTCCCCGGTAATGTTTTAAGGCTTTAGTGAATTCAGTATACCGGGAATGATGCATAAAATATATGATTAAAATGAGATCAGTAATGTTTTGGAATTTATATTGAAGAAAACTGCAGCGAGTTTAACAACAACAGCACATACATACCATGTTACTTTTAAACCCTTTCAGGCTTAAAAAGCAGCGGGAGCTAATGATATTTTTATTGTGCAACATTTATTTTATTTAATGATGAAACAAATATACTATAATATCTATAAACTTAGTAGATTATTTATAATATTTTACATCTGCCTAATTAACAGCAAATTAAAATTTAGATAGTACATATTTACCGGCTGAATACACATAGCACCCGGCACAAAAAGAAAAGAAAGATTCCAGAAAAGCAAAAAATGAAAGCAAAGCAGCTAAAGAAAATGCTACTATTTGCAATTGAAGTATAAAGGAAATAAGTATTGATGCCGTAAACACTACCCCTGCCATCGAAGCAAAGCGTTTAGGTGCACGATCAACAGGCTTTGTTTTTATTTGGAGTTGCTTAATTACTGCGTCGCTCACAAAACCAAGCAGGCTATATTTACCCAGGTTAGTAGCGCGAAGCACAAAATCAACAAGCAGGAAAGCAATGATGAGCCAAAAACCGGTTTTGAGATAAACCAGCGATAATACAAAAACAAAAAATGCAGTAAGGCGTGCTTTATTTTCATTGATTTTAATAAAATCGACTGGGCAATCCATAATACAGCTATTAAATAACAAAGGTGCCATGCTTTGCATGACACCTCAAATATATTTTATTTATTGGGTTGTGGCGTTAATCTTAAATACGGTTTAACCTCAGTAAAACCTTTAGGGAACTTAGCAGGGATATCTTCAGTTTTGATAGCGGGTAATACAACAACATCATCACCGTCTTTCCAGTCTGCCGGTGTAGCAACACTGTGGTAGGCGGTTAATTGTAGCGAATCGATAACGCGAAGTACTTCTTGAAAGTTTCTGCCGGTAGATGCAGGGTAGGTAATAATTAATTTGATCTTTTTATCAGGGCCAATAATAAACAATGAACGGATAGTTGCATTAAGAGAAGCGTTCGGATGGATCATATCGTAAGCTTCGGCAATTTCGCGGTTCTCATCAGCGATGATAGGGAAAGTTACCTCAACATCCTGAGTTTCGTTAATATCATTGATCCATTTTTTGTGAGACTCAACCGAATCAACACTTAACGCAATCACTTTAACATTACGTTTAGCAAACTCTTCTTTTAACGATGCTGTTTTACCTAATTCTGTTGTACAAACCGGCGTATAATCCGCAGGATGCGAAAACAGTACACCCCAGCTATCGCCTAAATATTCGTAAAGATCAATTTCTCCTAATGAAGTTTGTGCTTTAAAGTTTGGTGCATCATCACCTAATCGTAAACCCATGATATTTTATTTTTTATATTGACAGATAAATGTTTAACCGGTTACAACCAGCCTTTCTATAAACAAATGTAACATCTTTTTCAAAAGTCTATTAAAATTATAGATTTTTAAATTTAGTTTTACAATAAGAATATATTCAAATGGTTCTAACTTTCATGTTTCTTAATTTTGATGATCACTAATTTAGATGTTGGCGTATTGCTCTTAGCTGCCACGCTATCTATCGGCACTAAAACATTTGTTTCAGGGTAATAGGTTGCCGTATTACCTTGAGGGATGTTGTAGGAAACGATCACAAACAATTTCGCCACACGTTCAATGCCGCCATGATAGTTTAAAAGATCAACCTTATCCCCTGCTTTAAACCCGGCTTTGGTAATATCTTTAGGATTCATGAATATTACCCGACGTTCATTATGTATACCTCGGTATCTATCTTCCAAACCGTAAATAGTGGTATTAAACTGATCGTGGCTACGGATGGTCATCATCATGAATTCATCATCAGCTACTTTATGTTCGGTAAGCTTTGTAATGGTGAAAGGTACTTTACCACCCATATCCTTCGCAGTAAACTCGCCATCGCGGGCATTGTTTGGCAAATAAAACCCACCAGGATTGCGCACCCGTTTATTGTAATCGGTAAAACCGGGAACAACCTTTTCGATGTCATCCCGCACGGCATCATAACTTTTTTCAAACTTATCCCAATCCACAACACTACGACTACCTATAGTAGCTTTTGCCATTTTACAAACGATCTGATTTTCGCTTAGTAAATGATCAGAAACGGGCTTCAATACCCCCTTAGACATTTGGATAACACCCATCGAATTTTCGCAGCTGATCAATTGATCTTCGCCGTTAATCACATCCTTATCACTGCGGGCCAGGGTTGGTAATATTAAGGCTTCTTCACCATGTACCAAATGGGTTCGGTTAAGTTTGGTTGATACGCTGATGGTCAGTTCTAACTTACGCATGGCATCTGCGGTAAAGTTGGTATCCGGCGTAGCCGAAAGGAAATTTCCACCCATCGAGAAAAACACTTTCAGCTTACCCTCATGCATTGCTTTTATTGATTCCACCACATCAAAACCATGTACGCGCGGTGGTTCAAATTTATAAACTTCTTTTAGTTTATCTAATTGCTGTTCTGATGGCTTGTCGAATATCAGCATTGTTCGGTTGCCCTGCACATTACTATGCCCGCGAACAGGACATAAACCTGCGCCAGGTTTACCGATTGCACCTTTTAGTATGGTTAGATTAACGATTTCTTTAATAGTATCAACCCCATTTTGATGTTGAGTGATACCCATCGCCCAGCAAATAATAATGCGGTTTTTATATTTCAACATTTCTGCAGCCTGCTCAATTTGCGGCACGGGAACACCACATTTTCCAGCAAGTTCTTCCACAGTATTTTCTGCCAAGCTATGCAGGAATTCGGTATAACCTTGAGTGTGTTCTTTTATAAATTCCTGGTCGAAAACCTTACCCGGATCTTTTACTTCGGCTGCGTAAAGCAATTTTTCAATGGCTTTTAATAGCGCCATATCACCGTTGATCTTCACTTGTAAAAACAGATCGGCCAACTGTGCAGTGATGCCTAATACACCTTTAACATTCTGAGGATTGCGGAAACCCATCAACCCGGCTTCATGTAAAGGGTTGACGGCGATAATTTTCGAACCTTTTTCTTTAGCCTTCTGTAAAGCAGTTAGCATTCGCGGATGGTTAGTACCCGGGTTTTGCCCCATAATAATGATCACATCAGAATCGTAAAAATCATTCAGGGTTACTGTTCCTTTGCCAATACCTATTGTTTCTCCCAAACCTGAACCTGAAGATTCATGACACATATTAGAACAATCGGGCAAATTATTCGTCCCAAATTCCCGCACAAATAATTGGTAGGTAAAAGATGCCTCGTTACTGGTACGGCCCGAGGTATAAAAAGCTGCCTCATCAGGAGATGCCAATCCATTTAACTTATCGGCAATCTTTTTAAAGGCATCATCCCAACTAATTGGCTGGTAATGTGTGGCGCCTTTGGGCAAATACATGGGTTCAGCAATACGGCCTTTTTTACCGATCTCATAATCATTAAGTTTTGCAAGATCAGATACAGAATTTTGTGCAAAAAACTCTGCTCCAATCTTTTTTAAGGTAGATTCTTCGGCGAAAGCTTTAGCACCATTTTCACAATACTCAGCAACGGGCGAACGGTCATCGTCAGGATCGGGCCAGGCACAACTGGAGCAATCGAACCCACCCTTTTTATTCATGTGGAATAAGCCATCCATACCACGTACGAAACCGGATTCCTGCATCATATCGACCATTGCCGCTGTTACCGCAGGGATACCCGCAGCCCATTTTTTCGGCTCTGTTACTTTCAGATCCAATAATTCTTCCGGATTTTCAGCAGATGGCTGTTCTTTTATTTCCTTACTCATAGCTTACTCTTTTTTACCTTTTAACAATGGGTTTGGATAATTATCGCTCTGATCCTCATTTACATTATCCAGGCAAGTAAAATCCTTTTCTATCAATAAATATATTTCACCGGCTTTATTCTCAAATCCTACACGATCAGTATCGGTAAATTCCCCAATCATTTTCCGTGACATTGATAAAGTGATCTTATTGTCTATATAACTTGATGTAAGTACTTCGCCATTTGTAAGTTGAACGGCATAAATCAGCGGATTACCCGAAAAATTAATCTGGTCTTCCAGGTATCCATCTCTCGACAATTTATCTACGTCACTACGGGTAAGCCTGTAACGTAATGAATCACTTTTAATGCGTATTTTCATAATCAGGTATTAATATGCGGTGAGCCGCAGTATAAATATTAAAACGCTCGTTGCGTAAAAATCCTATAAGGGTAATGTTAAATTCATTGGCTAACTCCACTGCCAAACTTGATGGTGCTCCTACAGCTGCGATAACCGTGATACCTGCCATGGCTGCTTTTTGCACAAGCTCAAAACTGGCACGGCCACTTAACAGCAAAATATTTTTAGTCAGGGGCAGCAAGTTATCATTTAAAGCCGCCCCTATAAGTTTATCCAAAGCATTATGACGGCCCACATCTTCGCGCAAAAAAAGAAGTTCGCCGTTGGGCATAAATAATGCAGACGCATGCAAACCGCCAGTGTCAGCAAATACCTTTTGATGTTTACTTAAACTTAATGGTAACTCGTGCAGGATAGCGGCGCTGATAAAATTAGCATCGTCCTGTGCTTCGTAAACACTCACGGTACGTATAGCACTAATTGACCCTTTACCACAAACACCGCAACTTGATGTCGTGTAAAAATTGCGTTCGGTATTTCTCAGGTTAGGAATAGTGTCTTCATTTAGGGATACCACTATCGTGTTCTCCTTATTCTCTGCACAAGCAATAAATGAATGCTCAATGTGAGCAATGTCTTTTTGTTGGGTGATGATACCTTCAGTAAAAAGAAAGCCGAGCGCCAGTTCCTGGTCATTACCCGGCGTGCGCATGGTAACCGAAATGTTTTGTATTTGACGGCTATGCTTTGGGCCGAATTCAAGTCGGATTTCTAAAGGCTCCTCAATCGCGAGCGCATCTGATATTTCAGTAGTATCGGCATGATTAACCTTAATAATGGGCAAATGTATAACAGAGCTCGCGGCCATATTCAAATATACAAATCGTAGTAAACTAATGTTCTTACTTTAACATTAATTATTTACTTACTATATTTGAATATTGCTAATTCAGCAAAATCGTAAAACAAATTTTGCTGTCTAAATAACTATCAATGAAGATCAACATACTCGCGTTTGGAATAGCAAAGGATATATTTGGCGGATCCTCTATCAATGTTGAGTTGGCTAATGATTCCAGTGTTTATAACCTGAAATATTCTTTAGAACAACAATATCCACGTTTAAAAAAACTGGCTACTTACATGGTAGCGGTAAACAATGAATATGCCCTTCCCGAAGATACCATTTACGAAACCGATGAAATCGCCATCATTCCACCGGTAAGTGGTGGATAAACAAATAACCTTGCAAACCGACATAAAGATATCCTCACAAACACTCGATATACAAGCCTGTATCGAATTGGTCATGTTGCCTGAATCTGGCGGAATTGATGTATTTATAGGTACTGTACGCAATGCCACTAAGGGCAAAACGGTGTTAAAACTGGAGTTTGAAGCCTATGAAAAAATGGCCATAACCGAGATGAAAAAAATAGCTGCACAGGCTTTTGAAAAATGGCCGGTCCAAAAATTATTGATCCATCACCGTACCGGTATTTTAGGAGTTGGCGAGGCGCCTGTTATTATTGCTGTATCTGCCGCGCATAGAAATGCAGCTTTTGAGGCTTGCCGTTATGTAATTGACACCCTAAAACAAACGGTACCTATCTGGAAGAAAGAGTTTTTTGAGGATGGCGAAGTTTGGGTAGCAGCGCATCCGTAACGCTACTCTTCATCCAGATAAGCAAACCAGGCGCCTAAGCCGCCTTCCAAAGAAAACACTTTTGCATCCGGAAATTTTTGCTTGATTATTTTTACTGCTTCAGCACTTCGTTTGCCTGACGAGCAATAAAGCACCTTTCTTGTTCCATTATTGATGTAATCCCAATTATCTTCCAACTCATCAGCTTCGATATGTTCACCGCCGATGTCTATTTCATCACGTTCAAAGTCAGTACGGATATCTAATAATTCCAAAGTATTTTCTTCCAGGCCTTTTTTAACTTCATCTGCAGCCATAGTTACAACAGTAGTCATTTTGGGTAATGAAGTTATAGTGGTTTTGGTCACACTCCCGATCTTAATTATACGGCTTTGCATGCTTTGCGCATCAAAAATCAACACTTTGCCTTTCAGCAGATCGCCTGTTTTTGTAATGTATTTAATAACCTCATTAGCCTGCATACAGCCAATAATTCCCGCAAGTGTTGGGATCACCCCACCCACTGAGCAACTGGGTACTTGGGTTGCGTCAACCTCTGCGAAAAGATCCCTATAATTGGGTGTGTAAGTACCATCTTCATTTTGGATATTCCAAACTGCAACCTGTCCTTCAAATTGATAAATTGCCCCGTAAATAAGCGGTTTACCCGAAAGTACAGCGGCATCGTTCAACACATATCTTGTTTCAAAGTTATCTGTACAATCCACTATCATATCATAATCGCTAACAAGCTCCATTACATTGGCAGATGTCACCTTAATGTCGTGTGTTACCACTTTTATTTGCAGATTTTGCCTTTGCAAACGCTTGGTAGCGATCATTGCTTTTTTAAAATCCTTATCTGCAGGAGAAAACAACACCTGCCTGTGCAAGTTGTTTATAGTAACATAATCATAATCAGCAATCCCGATAGTGCCTATACCTGTTGAAGCCAGGTACTGTAAAGCCGGACAACCTAATCCGCCTGCGCCCACTACCAATACACTGGCGTCTGATAAAAGCTGTTGTGCGGCTTCGCCAAAACCCGGCAAAGCTATCTGGCAACTGTATCTGAGCAATTCATTATCCATTATAGTAATGTTGGTTGTTTAAGTATGGATTTTACTTTTTCAAGTTCTTCCGGTGTATTTACGTTCAACAAAGCATTGGTATCCGGTGCAATTAACAATTGCGGATCAGTATTAATCAAAACTTTGCGGGGGCATGAATAGCCCTGGGCTAAAAATGACAGTAATACAGCGTAGCTTTTCGGCTCCCAAATGGTAATCAATGGTTCAGGAAAACCTTCATAACCATTGCCGAAAGTGGTTGCCAATTTTGAAGGATTACGGTTATCAACGAGATATTGTAAAGTTTTCTCATCTAATAGCGGGAGATCACAAGCCACAACCAACCATGAACAATCCGGTTTTTCACGAAAAGCAGATAAAATGGCTCCATAAGGGCCCAAACCTGTAAAGGTATCTTCAAGTGTTGGATATTGTGTATTCGTATCTTCCTGACCTGAACGGCAAGAAATAAAGACCTCATTGCACAAACTACTTAGCATATCGGCCATGTGGTAGCGTTGTTGTTTACCATGCCAATTAACCGAGCCTTTATCATAACCCATTCGGGTGCTTTTACCGCCCGCTAATACCAGCCCATTTAAAACCGGTTTCGCCATCTGCAGCTTATCGGCAAAAAAAGCAATAATCTTGTCTGTCTCACCTAGTTTAAGTACAGGTATTTGTTGCCAGTGAGGAATTGTTTTCTTTATAAAATCAAAAAGTTCGTGAGCGTTATCGGCTAACAAAAACAGCTGCACGCTTGTTAATTGTTCAATCCTTTTTTGGAGCGATGCCCTCTTATTTATATCAATAATTACCACCTGTGCTTTGGCTTGCTGATGATTACCATTAACCAGAATAAGATCGGCTTCAGCAAAAATTTGTCTTTGCTTAAAGGGGGTGATCTGTTCAATATAATTGAACTGCCGATGATTTATTTGATCCGTATATTCTAAAATTGCACCTGACGATAAACGCCCGGGTGAAGCAATTGCTTCGTCGTTATGGGAAGTATCCGCGTAAGCACATTTATATTTTGGCGATAGCACACCGATAACCTGGTCGGCCAAAAGTTTGATGGTTGTGCAATAACCACCTACAATTGCCCATTCATTCCTGCCGAAATTACCGGTTAAGCGTGTAAGGGGAGTATGCTTTTTATGCTCTTTTAAAGTCACGTTTACCTCCTGTCTTTGATATCAGTTTGGTTTCTTTAATAACTATATCATGGCTTAATGCCTTGCACATATCATAAACAGTAAGCGCCGCCAATGATGCACCTACTAATGCCTCCATCTCCACTCCTGTTTTAGCGGTGATGCTTGTTGTGCAATCAATTACTACTTCATTTTTTTCATTTAAAGTGATGAATATATTGCAATTGTCTAAACCAATCGGGTGGCAAAGAGGTATCAGATCGCCCGTTTTTTTAGCCGCCATAATCCCCGCAATAATAGCTATTTGAAAAACGGAACCCTTTTTGGTTTTCAGATCGCCATCAACCAGTTGAGTTAAAACCTCTTCCGGTAAGGAAACAATACTACGTGCAGTTGCTGTGCGATGCGTTACAGCTTTATCACTTACATCAACCATTACAGCACGGCCTTCTGTGTCTAAATGAGATAATATTTCGTTGCTCATTATATTATTCCGTTAAATGGCCAAACCCTGTATACTTCACCCTTTTTGAAATCACTTTTATCTAAAGGAAGCCCCATAAAGGCATTGGTATCAGCTAAATTAGCAAAATCGCCTGAACCATTTCCTTCAATTGGTTTAGCCAATAATTTACCTTCATGACTAACTTGTAAATTAACCTGCAAAAAATATTTTAGCTCAGGTTGAAAATAAACATCATGATCTAAAACTGCATAAACCGGCTGCTTCGCCTTTAAGCCTAAGGTGGTTTGTAACCATGGTAAAAAATAACGGTGCAGGCACATAAACGTAGCAACAGGGTTACCCGGGAATGCAAAAACCAATACGCCATTATCATGCTTACCAAACCAAAATGGCTTGCCCGGCCGTTGCTTTACTTTATGAAAAATCTGTTTAACCTGTAATCCTTCAAGCGCTTTAGGTATGTAATCAAACTTACCCATTGATATTCCACCGCTTAACAACATCACATCATAATTTTGCAAGCATTCCGCGATCAGTTTTTTGGTTACATCCGGATTGTCCGGAATGTGCAGCATTCCAGCCTCAATACCATGTTGTTGCAATACTGCTTTTACCGTGTAGATATTTGATTTCCTGATCTGGTATTGATTGGGTATTTGCTCAACTTCTACCAGCTCATCGCCGGAAGAAATGACCACCACTCTTGGCAGTTTTTTAACCCGTAATTCTGTTTCGCCAACAGATGCAATCAAACTAATTATTGCAGGCGTAATCAATTGGCCTGATTTGGCAATCAATTCATCTTTCTTTTTATCCCTGCCCTGATAGTGTATATTCTGGCCTTTTTTAATGTTTTTATGATCTACAATCAAAGCTGCAAGGCCAGCCCGCATTTCCAGGTCTTCATAACGAATAACAGTATCAACCGAAGGCGGCAAAGCGGCGCCGGTCATAATTTCAATACAATGATCCGTTTCAGTGATTTCTATTGGAATGTCTCCCGCAGCCTGGGTAGCTTTAACATGAAACGAACTTATGCCACTTTGTAAAGCACTATAGTTTATAGCTACACCATCCATTGTAACACGGTTAAATGGCGGCAGATCCCGGTCTGCTTTTATATCCTCGGCTAACACACGGCCCAGCGTCATCTCAAATGGCATTATCTCGGCACCGTAATCCTTTATGTTGGATTGTATTATTTTTTCGGCTTCTTCAACAGTTATCATGTGTAAATATTTTTAACCGGATAATTAACCACCAATGGCAGCCATAGATTCATGCATTCCTGTATTCTTCACCAGCTTTTCCGCTTCCCAACCATCAACTACCCTGTTATTAAACACTTTTAAAAGACTTTTTTTTACTGCATCATCATTATTACCGGCACGCATCAAATCCCTTATATTTAAAACACCATCATCATACAAACAGTTTTTTAAAGTTCCTTGCGGTGTTATGCGTATACGGTTACATGTACCGCAAAAAGTTCGTGAATATGCAGCTATAACTCCTATATCACCCAAATGCCCGGGGATATGGTAATTATAAGCGGTTGAATAAGCCGGATCCTGTACCTTTTTTATTGCAGGGTATTTGTTTTCAATCTCTTCTAAGATACGAATATAATCCCAGGAAATTTTGGTTTGATGAATTTTTCCATCGCCATTAAAAGGCATTTCCTCAATAAACCGCACGTTTACGGGCAGATCTTTGGTTAGGGCAACTAAAGGAATAATGTCCTGTGTGTTTTTGCCGTCCATCACTACAACATTTATTTTAACCTCTATGTTATGTTTTAATAGCCCAGTGAGTGTCTCCATTACCGCACCAAACTCATCGCGGCGGGTAATACTAAAAAACCGACCGGCATCTAATGTATCTAAACTCAGATTTACTGATTTAACACCTATCGCTTTAAGGTCGGTAACGTGCGGCGCTGTTAGTACACCATTGGTTGTTAAACTTAATTCCTGCAAACCTTCTAAGCGGGATATCGCGGTTAACAACGCCATAATGTCCTTTCGTACAAAAGGTTCCCCGCCTGTAATACGGATCTTTTGTATGCCCATGCCTACCAATAATTTGCAGGCACGCAGCATTTCATCGTAACTCATTAATTCATTACGGGATAACCAGTTGAGTCCATCCTCGGGCATGCAGTAAAAGCAACGAAGGTTACACTTGTCCGTCACGGCCAGGCGTAAATAGTTTATTGTTCTTCCGTGATTATCTATTAGCAATGGGCAGTGTTTATATGAGCAAATAACAGCAATTACACTTTTAAGTTTAACAAATGCTTGTAAAAATAACAGGTATAGCTTATAAAAAACAAATCCTGCTGACGTTTAGTCGCAGGATTTGTAAAAAGCTTACAATGTTTTAAGTCCGGTTATTTTGCAACGCTGAATTTATACTCTGTTGTTGTTTTATAAACCTGACCGGGTTTTAACACCACAGACGGAAATTTTGGTTCGTTTGGTGAATCAGGAAAATGCTCCGTTTCCATAGCGAACGCAGTTCTGTGGTTATCTTTTGCACCATATTTCATGGTATTTTGACCATTCATAAAGTTACCGGTGTAAAATTGCAAACCAGGTTCCTGGGTGAATATCTGCATCTCAATATTGCTTTTATCCCCTACAACTATTGCTACAGGTGAGTCTAGCGATGGCTTGTTTAACACAAAATTATGGTCATAACCTTTACCATTTGTCAATTGCTCGTTCTTATCTTCAATCTTTGAACCGATTACTGCAGGCTGTGTAAAATCGAATGGCGTACCTTTTACAGGGTCGTTTTTTCCTTTTGGGATAGATGTTGGATCTATCGGCGTATACTCATCAGCAAAAATCTGAACTTTATGATCTAATATGGTACCGCCATTGGCGCCGTTCAAATTAAAATATGTGTGGTTGGTTAAATTGACAATAGTTGTTTTATCTGTTGTAGCAGTGTAATCAATTTTTAAACCGTTATCGTTGGTTAAAGTATAAATCACTGTGGCTTTTAAGTTGCCGGGATACCCTTCTTCCATATCTTTCGACAAATAATTTAGTTCCAAAGTTGCCGAATCGATTTGCTTTGCATCCCAAACTTTCGAGTCAAAACCTACCTTACCGCCATGTAATGTATTTGGCGCGTTATTTATATAAAGGGAATATTCTTTACCCTCTAAAGTAAATTTACCTTTAGCAATCCGGTTACCGTAGCGGCCAATTAAAGCACCATAGTAGGGCCCCGGCGCATCCTGATATCCTTTTACAGAATCAAAACCTTCTACCACGTCAGTTAGCCTTCCATTTTTATCAGGCACTAAAATGCTTACCACTCGCCCACCAAAATTAGTGATAGCCACTTCCATACCTTTAGCATTTTTTAATATATACAGGTCTGTCTTCTTTCCGTCAATGGTCTTTTCAAAATTTGCTTTGGGAGGTAATGCTCCTTGCGCTAATGTATCAGTCATATTTTGTTTTGTTGATGTATTATGGCAAGCGCACAAAAATAAGGTGCATGCAGATAATATAGATAAAGTTGGCTTTAGTAATTTATACATGGTTTAATTGTTTGGTTATACAAATGTAAATAAAGATAATTGTTAAAAGCACACTAAAGTTTTTATTAAAACCCAAGGTCACCACCTTCTATCACTGCACTTTCACAAATGTAAGTTGGTGATATGCCGGTTGCGGTAATGCGTGTAGAAAAGTCCTTCGCCAGGGTGTTGCCCGACAATACCAATACGGTATCTAAACCAAACTTATTGCCACCAAGAATATCGGTGTTAAGCGTATCACCTACCATTACAATATCGGTTTTATTTATTTTTAGTTGCTCACGCGCCATGTCATAAGCAAACATGAACATTTGCGAATCCGGCTTACCAAATCTGATAAATTGCTTACCTACAACACTTTCTATCATAGCTGCAATACCTCCTATTGCTATTGAAACATCGCTGACGGTAAGCGGGTAAGCACGGTCTGTATTGGCCACAATTACCGGGATGGTTCGCTTTCTGATCAGGTTTACCGCTTTATTTAAATCTTTGGCCCAATCAAATCCTTCGTCATCCAAAAAAACCAGCGCGCTTACTTTATTTATATTGGTATCATTAATTTCACTAATAGGTAAAGTATGCAAACCTGAACTTTCAATATAATGTGCCGACTTTGTGGTTCCCAAATAAGCTACTATGCCATCGCGAACCTGTAGGTCTAAATATTCTTTAGTTAACATACCTGAAGAAATGATCCTGTCAGCCTTAATGATATTTAAGCCTGATTTATGAAAACTGTCTGCCAATTGATATGGGCTCCTTGAGGCGTCGTTAGTTACAATGTAATACTCCTTCCGTTGTGCTTCCAGGTATTCAAAAGTTTTTTCAATACCCGGTAATATGCCATTATAATTCTTGAGCACACCAAATGCATCAAAAAAAACCACTTTGTATTTGTCGATTATGGACTTGAAGTTTTCTATTTGTTGCATGATTTGACTATTATTTTAAGTTAAGAGCATTAATAATTTTTTCTGCATCAAAATCCCTGTCGACTGACGGTAAATAAATATCAAACGCCTCTGCTTGTAGCTTTTTGGCATATTGCTCATTAAAAAAGTATTTGCCGTCTTTGATCACATAATTAAGTATAAAAAAGCGATAAGTTTCTTTTAAAAAACGGATTTCATCGGCAGTCAGCGGATTTAATTTATGATATTCTTCAAGGAAAATAATAAAGCGGTCTTCCATTAACGGACCGATCACATAACTGAATACCGTACGGTCGCCGATATCTGATACTACCCTGCTAAGGAAATAAAAATCGAGCATGCGGTAGCTCATCCTGAACCAGTCGTAATCCCAACGGGAATATAATTCAAGGTGTGGCCCAACAGAAAAATTGCCAATATTCCAATCTATAAAAACAGGTATAGACTCAAACGCTTTCATATTATAATTTGAACGATTTTTAAGGAACAAGTCGCAATGATATTTTAAAAAATCAACCTGCATTGGCGTGCCGAATTGTTTTTCGTTCAATTCCAATTGCTGCTGTAAAGCATAAATATCGGTACGTAATGTTTTGGATGATTTTGGCAATACGTTTTTTATTCGCGAACATGCTTTATGAAACTTACCGATCTGCTGGCCTAATTTGCGAATGTGATTTTCGTCCAATCGCCTTGGCAACCTGTCCATTATACGGGTCGGGTTATAAAAAACCACCCAAACATCCTGTCTGTTCTGTTTGTGATGATAGACATAAACCCGGTTGTTTTTAAGTAACGACTTAGCTAAAAAATTCTCAAAAGGATAAAGCAAGTTATTAGATAAGCTATGGATAATGCGGTGATCTTCTTTAAAATACTCATACTTCCCAAAATTAGATAGCTTGGCAATAATGATATCGTCATCATCAAAGGTTACACGGTACACGTGGTTGGTAGATACCATCGCGCTGATATCCTCAATAGAGCGGATGGTTTTAGAAGCGTCGTAGCCTTCCCAGGCTTTTTTTATTATAAAAGAGTAGTCCATTATATTTTCAACACAGGTATTATATGATCTCAAAATACCTTTTTAATTCCCAATCTGTTACACTTTTCGCAAACTGACGATGTTCCCATAGACGGGTTTGTGTGAAGTGTTCAACAAAAGCTTCGCCAAATAACTCTTTTGCTATAGGTGAGTTTTTCATTAAGATAGCCGCATCGTGCAGGTTTGAAGCCAATTTGCCATTTTTAATATCCTGGTAACCGTTCCCGATTGTTGGTTTTATATTCAGTTCCAATTTATGTTTGATACCATACAGGCCTGATGCCAACGCGGCCGACATAGCCAAATACGGGTTAGTATCCGCACCGGGAATGCGGGTTTCCAGCCTCGTATAAGTTTGCGAATCATTCAAAACACGTAATGCTGTAGTACGGTTATCTAATCCCCATGTTACGGTTGTTGGCGCCCAGGCTCCTTCCACCAAACGCTTATAGCTATTTACAGTTGGTGCATACATAGGCAATATATTAGGCATACAATATAATTGACCGGCTAAGTAATGCTTAAACAGATCACTCATATTATGCTCATCGTCAGCGCTATAAAACAAATTTTCAGTTTTGTCCTTATTCCATAAACTTTGGTGAATGTGGCCGCTGCAGCCCGGTAATGTCTCCGTCCACTTAGCCATAAAAGACGCCATGATCCCATGTTTATAAGCTATTTCTTTAACCGCTGTTTTAAATAGCACCGCTTTATCAGCGGCGTTCACCACATAATCATGTAAAATAGCAGCCTCATATACTCCCGGACCTGTTTCGGTGTGTAACCCTTCTATCGGGATATCAAATTGCATTAATAAATTAAACAGGTCATAATAAAATTCACTTTGCTGAGAGATGCGCAGTATTGAATACCCAAACATTCCCGGCGTTAGCGTTTGCAGGTTAGTGAAACTTTTGTCAGCTATGGATTGTGGCGTCTCTTTAAAATTGAACCACTCAAACTCCTGAGAAAACTCAGGATGATAACCTAAAGATCCACAATCTTTAGCTATACGCTTCAAAAGGCTGCGTGTATCTATAGCCAGGTCATTACCATCAGCTTTGCTAAAATCTGCTAAGAAAAACGGAATATTGTCCTGCCATGGCACTGTACGAAAAGTTGAAAGATCTATCCTGCATTGCTGATCCGGGTAACCAGTATGCCAGCCTGTTATCTCTACGTTATCATAAGTACCATCGCTGCTGTCCCAGCCAAAAACCACATCGCAAAAGCCATAACCGTTGCGCATACCATCAATAAATTTTTTATGGTGGATCACCTTGCCACGTAAAATACCATCAGTATCGGCAAAGGCGAATTTGATCTTTTGAATATTATTCTCTTTTAAATAGGTTATGATCTGGTCTTCGTTCATAAGGCTGGAGATGATTTCGGCGGCAAGTTAAGCAACTTATATTA
Source organism: Mucilaginibacter sp. (assembly GCF_965225845.1). Lineage (GTDB taxonomy): Bacteria > Bacteroidota > Bacteroidia > Sphingobacteriales > Sphingobacteriaceae > Mucilaginibacter. The sequence continues at coordinate 1,341,944 of NZ_CBDDBL010000002.1, read as the reverse complement.
ACAAAATTTCGCTTGGTTTAATTTATTGCATTGCATATGGTCTATACGCTGTATCAAGTATCTTTGTTTGAAAGATCATCAATTAATGAAACCAAACAGCAGTTATTTATTTGTTTATGGCACTTTGCTGGGCGATAATAATGAATTTGGCATCTACCTAAAACAACATTGCCACTTTTACGATAATGGTAAGCTGAAAGGCAGATTATATGATTTAGGCGAATACCCGGGCGCTGTTTTGGATGAAGATTTAGATAGTTATATTCATGGAAGTATTGTCGAACTGATAGACCCGCAACAAACACTCAACTATTTAGACGATTACGAAGGATATGGCGATGACCAGGATCAGCCGAATTTATTTATACGGGAAATAGCTGCAATTGAAACAAACAGCAAAGAGATTGACTGCTGGATTTATGTTTATAATTTATCGATTGATGGATTTAAGTTGATTGAACTGGGAAATTATATCAAATACAAAAATATATAATTTACAATTCTTAAAATAAGACAACTAAAAACAAAAAATCCTCCGAATCTTTCGATAAGGAGGATCAGTTATAATAGTTATTAGTTTAGTTAAGCGTTTGCTGATTTAACAGTTTTGATGATAACCGCAGCTACTTTGTATGGATCGGCAGCTGAGTTAGGGCGGCGATCTTCTAAATAGCCTTTCCAACCTTTTTGTACAGTGTACAATGGGATACGGATAGATGCACCACGATCAGATACACCATAGCTATAATCATGGATAGAAGCTGTTTCGTGTTTACCGGTTAAACGCTGATCGTTATCAGCACCGTAAACCGCAATGTGTTCCGCAACAACGGGGCGGAAAGCTTCTAAGATTTTATCGTAAGTTTCTTTGCTGCCTGCTGTTCTCAATGTAGTGTTTGAGAAGTTAGCATGCATACCTGAACCATTCCAGTCAAGCGCACCTAATGGTTTGCAATGCCAGTTGATAGCAACATCATAGCTTTCGCCAATTCTTTCTAACAAATAACGTGCAACCCAGATTTGGTCACCAGCTTCTTTAGCGCCTTTAGCGAAGATCTGGAATTCCCACTGACCGGCAGCAACTTCAGCGTTGATACCTTCAACATTTAAGCCTGCTTCCAAACATACGTCTAAGTGTTCTTCAACAATGTCACGTCCGTAAGCATTTTTAGCGCCTACAGAGCAATAGTATGGGCCTTGTGGCGCAGGGTAACCTGATGCCGGGAAACCAAGCGGTTTGTTAGTTTCAGGATCCCAAAGGAAATATTCCTGCTCAAAACCAAACCAGAAATCATTGTCATCATCCTGAATTAATGCACGGCCGTTTGACTCATGAGGCTCGCCTTTTGAATCAAGAACTTCGCACATTACCAGGTAACCGTCTTTTCTTTGCGGATCAACACAAATAAATACAGGTTTTAATATACAATCAGATGAACCACCGGGTGCCTGCTCGGTTGAAGAACCGTCAAAGCTCCATAATGGACAATCTTCTAATTTACCGCTGAAATCATGTTCGATTTTTGTTTTGCTACGAAGGCTCTGTGTAGGTTTATAGCCGTCAAGCCAGATGTACTCTAATTTTGCTGCTGCCATTGTTTAGTTATTTTACAATAAGGATTCAAAAAATAGTTTTTTGGAATAGTTAATTCAATTATGAAGGCGAATTTAAATTATTTTTATAAAAATCATTATAAAAATGTAAAATAATTATATTTTTTTTCAAAAACAACTCTTTTATATGAATAAAACCGAAATTTTGTAAACTATAAAATCCAAACTCAATATTATATTATATAAATTCAACTAAATGATTAGTGAAATTAATTTAAAAGCTAATTTCTGTTTGCATAAGTACTTTCATTTTAAACACAAAATTATCTTGTTATATAACTATTATATTTCAATTTAATTACAATAGCATTTCAAAAAAATCCTTAAAATTGCCCAGATTTTAATTACCGGATTGGTAATCAATACAAATCTGGTTTCTTACTCAATTATCTAAAACAATACATATGAAAATCACAGTAGTTGGCGCAGGAGCAGTTGGCGCAACTTGCGCAGACAACATCGCAAGAAAAGAATTAGCTGAAGAACTTATTTTGTTAGACATCCGCGAAGGTTTTGCTGAAGGCAAGGCTATTGATATGATGCAAACCTCGGCCCTGTTGGGTTTTGATACCAAAATAAAAGGTGTTACCAACGACTACGCAGCAACTGCAGACTCAGAAGTGGTAGTAATTACTTCAGGCTTACCGCGCAAACCGGGCATGACCCGCGAAGAGCTAATAGGCACCAACGCTAACATTGTAAAAAGCGTTACTGAAAACGTATTAAGGCACTCGCCAGATACCATCATCATTGTGGTTTCAAACCCAATGGATACCATGAATTACTTAACTTTGAAAACTTCAGGCTTACCTAAAAACAAAATTTTAGGTATGGGTGGCGCTTTGGACTCTGCAAGGTTTAAATATTACCTAAGCCAGGAATTAGGCTGTTCTCCTGCCGACTTGAACGCGGTTGTTATTGGCGGCCACGGTGATACCACCATGATCCCGTTAATTAAACATGCTACCTGGAACAGCGTACCGGTTACCCAATTTTTAAGCGAAGAACAACAGGAAAAAATTGTTAAAGCTACCATGGTTGGCGGCGCTACATTAACCGGCCTTATTGGTACCTCTGCCTGGTATGCACCGGGTGCAGGTACTGCATTTATGGTTGAAGCAATTGTTCGCGACCAGAAAAAACTACTTTCATGCGGTGTTGCTTTAGATGGTGAATATGGCCAGAAAGATATCTCGTTAGTTGTACCTGTTATCTTAGGTAAAAACGGCTGGGAAAAAATCGTTGACTTTAAATTAAGCGACAGCGAACAGGCCGAATTCAACAAAAGCGCCGATGCTGTTAGAAATATGAATAAAGTATTAAGTGATAGCGGAGTTATTTAATTCTAAACTCTTTATAAATAAAAACGGCTTCCTTTCGGGAAGCCGTTTTTATTATGAGCAAATTTTATTTATTGAATATCGGCACTCTTTACCTTAAAATCGACCGGAAATCCTACAAAGGTTGATTTTTCTGTATAAGGTATCTGGATGCCATTTACATTACGATAATCTGCAAAATCAACCGACGAACTGCCCGGCAGATCTATTTGCTCACGGATCTTTAATCCTGTTTTTTGGTCGTAAAACAATTTGATTTTTATATTATCGGGTGTTGTTACAACTACTTCATAAGCTAAATCATCATTGATAACTTGTAAAGCCGGCATTATGTCGACTTTATAGCCATTTTTCAGATAATCCATTTCGGGGAATAATTTATGCTTTTGTTTAACGGCAATTTTATCTGTATTACTCAACTGAACCGGTGTATTTTTTTGAGTGATGTTCACACTGTCACCTTTTATGGCAATGTGCGAAAACACTGCGTTCTGATAACTTGGCAGCGTAACATCCTGTGTAATTACACCAGGAATGCAGGTTGTTGTGCGCACTAATTCGGTGCCTTGAACATTGCTGGTATCAACAATCTTGATATTTTTAACCGACAGTAACTTATCCTTACCGCCTATTGCATCCAGGTATTTTTTAAGTACATCAGCGCCTGTTGTTCCATCGGGAACAGGTAAACCGCTGAAAGAGTTATTATCAGGATTAATATCGGGCAATTTATGATCAGGATCGATAGTTGCAGATACTATTTTTGAGGTTGACTTATAGGCGAACGTCCATTCGCCGCCGCGTTGCCAAATCTCGGCAGGTAATTTCATAATACCTTTATTCCCGTTTTCTTCTTTTATGGCGATGGTTACCGGCATAGCCATTTCCTCCAGGTTATCGATGGTAATTAATGAACCTTTACTTGGGTCATTATCGATATAATCTATCGCTTTTACAGCCTGGTCAAGTTTCCAGGTGGTGAAGAACCATTCATTCCAAAACCAACCCAGGTCCTCACCTGCCGCGTTATCCATGGTATGGAAAAAGTCCCATGGCGTTGGGTGTTTAAATGCCCAGCGTTTAATATAGGTTTGGAAAGCATAATCAAACCTGTCTTCGCCCAGGATCTGCTCGCGCAAAACGGTTAGTGCCATTGCCGGCTTTTCGTATTCCGATATTCCGGAGAAACTTTCCGGGGTAACATCAGGTAAAGTCATAATTGAGTTTGCATCCGCTGAAAACATTCCCTGCGCGTCGCGCTCTGCATCTTGTTTTTGGTAATATTCTCCGTGGTTAAATACCTTGGTATCAACCTTATTAATAAAGGTATTAAAACCCTCATCCATCCAGGCAAATTTTCGTTCGTTAGATCCAACAACCATTGGAAACCAGTTATGGCCAAACTCATGGTTAGTTACTTCCCAAAGCTCACCTGTTTTTGATTCCTGCCCGCAAAATACAATCCCGGGATACTCCATACCGCTAACAGAACCTGCCACGTTGGTTGCCACAGGATAAGTGTACGGAAACCATTTATCAGAATATAGTTCAATGGCTGCTTTAACATATTCAGTGGACCGGCTCCAGGCATTTTGCCCCTTTGACTCAATTGGATATACCGATTGCGCCAATGCTTTTTTGCCGTTAGGCAGATTAATCCTTGCTGCATCCCAAACAAAAGCCTTAGATGCCGCCCATGATACATCACGCGTATTTTTACAGAAGAAATGCCAGGTAAGCTGACCTTTATTTGGATATGACTTATTGCTCATCATCTCAGCAGAGTCCTTTACAAAAATTGTTTTATCGCTATTCTTCGCTATCGCCAACCTACTTATCTCGGTTGGTGTTAAAACCTCTGTTGGATTGAGCAATTCACCAGAACCAACTACAACCAAACTTGCAGGCGCGGTAATCGTAAAATCAAAATTACCATAATCCAAATAAAATTCGGCGCCACCCATATAAGGTATCACGTTCCATCCGGTAACATCATCATAAACCTCCATGCGAGGATACCATTGAGCTATTTCGTAGATCCAGCCATTTTTGGTGTGATTGCGGCCCATACGATCTACACCATATTCAGGAACAGTAAACGCGTATTCGATCTTTACCTGTATCTTACTCCCGCTTGAACGCAGCGTATCTTTAAGCCTGATCTGCATACGGGTATCGGTTACCACGTAATCAGCTTTTTCAGCCTTACCATTTTTAATAACGTATACCGCTTTTATCTCATCACCATCAGTATAATTATGCACCGAATTACGGCTCCCGCCTACCACACTGGTCGCGGTACCACGCGAATCCTCACGAAAAAGATTCTGATCCAACTGTAACCATAAAAACGCCATCGGATCAGGGCTGTTATTTGTATAGGTAACAGTTTCTGAACCGCTCACTTTGTGGGCGGTGGTATCCAGCTTTACGTTGATCTTATAATCAGCAGCGTTTTGCCAGTATTTTAAACCCGGCGCACCGCTTGCTGTGCGGTATTCGTTGCCCTTATCCTGATAAAAGGTAGGTGTAAAAACTTTATACTGATCGTATTTACTGGTGGGCTCATCAGTGTTTTGTGCATAGCTTTTACAAGTTAAAATGCTCAATAAAAATAGAGCGGCAATTTTGCAGTACTTCATAATTGTATTGAAGATTTATAATTTAAGAGCGACAAATGTAAAATATTTATATACAAAACAAAGATTATCAGCCTGTAGTAGCTGTAAAATGAAGAATATAGTCGGCAATAAATTCAAAGCGGCTAATTCGCTAAGCTTGTAAGCAATTTTTTATATTTTTGCGGGTGTTCCGGCATTGTAACCGGTTACATCCCCCAATAAATGGATATATCAGTTGTTGTACCTTTATATGACGAAGTAGAATCATTACCCGAACTTACCTCATGGATAAGCCGCGTAATGGATGAAAATAAATATAGCTACGAAATTATTTTAGTTGATGACGGCAGCAAGGATGGTTCGTGGGATATGATCAAAAAACTCCGCGAGAACAATCCAGCCATCAAAGGTATTAGGTTCAGGCGTAATTATGGTAAATCGGCTGCTTTAAACACCGGTTTTGAAGCAGTACAAGGCGATGTAGTAATTACCATGGATGCCGACCTTCAAGACAGCCCCGATGAAATACCAGGACTATACCGTCGAATAACTGAAGATAAATACGACCTGGTTTCCGGCTGGAAAGCCAAGCGTTACGACCCGATAACCAAGACAGTACCTACCAAGCTTTTTAATGCAGCCACCCGCAAAATGTCGGGCATTGATAATTTGCACGATTTTAACTGCGGATTGAAAGCCTACCGCAAAACCGTTGTGAAAAACATAGAGGTTTACGGTGAAATGCACCGGTATATACCCGTAATAGCCAAATGGGCCGGTTTTAACAAAATTGGTGAGCAGGTTGTTGAACACCGTGCGCGCAAATACGGGAAAACTAAGTTTGGTATGAGCCGTTTTGTGAATGGTTTTTTGGATCTGTTATCGATATTTTTTGTTGGCAAATTCGGCAAACGCCCGATGCATTTTTTTGGGGCAATGGGAACAGTAAGCTTTTTAACGGGTTTGATCATTGCTGTATGGCTGATCTGGGATAAGTTGTACGACATCAGTCACCACATTAAATATAGCCGCGATGTTACCGCACAGCCTTTATTTTATATTGCATTGGTAGCAATCATAGTTGGTTCACAATTGTTTTTAACCGGTTTTGTTGCCGAACTGGTTGCCCGCAGTGCAAGCGAGCGTAACAGGTACCAGGTTGAGGAAACTATTTAATCAGACTTGAGATATGAGATTTTAGATATGAGACTTTTATCCTGCTGTTTAAATTTCGCTCTTATTTTATCTCAAATCTCACGTCTAAAATCTCACGTCTAAAAATGTTTTTCTCCATCATCATCCCTTTATATAATCGCCCGCAGGAAATAAAAGAACTGCTGGAAACCCTCACCATGCAAACCTATAAGCATTTTGAGGTATTGATTATTGAGGATGGCTCAACCAAAGATGCTGCTAGCATTGTTAAAAGTTTTGAAGGCACACTTGATGTAAAATACTACGTTAAGCCTAACTCGGGACAAGGTTTTAGCCGCAACTTCGGCTTTGAGCATGCCAAAGGCGACTACTTTATCATATTTGATTCCGATTGCTTAATTCCTGAAGATTACTTGCAAATAGTTAACAACAGCCTCGTCTCCAACTGGCTCGACGCTTATGGGGGCCCTGATGATGCACACCCGTCATTTACAGCCACCCAAAAAGCGATAAGTTATTCCATGACATCGCCTTTTACAACCGGTGGTATTCGCGGCAATAAAAAAGGAATAGGCCAGTTTCATCCGCGTAGCTTTAATATGGGGATTTCTCGCCGGGTTTGGGAGAAAGCAGGCGGATTTATCATCACCCGCTCAGGCGAGGATATTGAGTATAGCATCCGCATCCATTCTATGGGATTTAAAATTGGGTTGATACCTGATGCTAAGGTTTACCATAAACGCCGTACCAATTTTTTTCAGTTTTACAAGCAGTTACATTTTTTTGGCAGGGCCAGGATCAACGTGTATAAATTTTTTCCCCAGGAGCTAAAAGCGGTGCATTTTTTTCCGGCGGTATTCACCTTATTTATTATTTTTACTATAATAAGTAATATTATAAACTGGCCATTAGCTATATTATGTAATATTTTATTGGCAGTTTTTTTATTGTTGATATTTTTTCATTCATGGTGGAAAAACAAATCAGCTAAAATTGCATTTTTGAGCATAATTGCTGCCTTTATTCAACTTACTGCCTATGGCTTAGGTTTTATACAGGATTTTTGGAAGCGAGTAATACTAAAAAAATCATAAATATATGTACCACCCATTTTCCGTAGCCGAAACTATTAAAACGGCGTGGAATGTTTTGAAAAAAAATGTTATTCCTTTAGCTGTATACGCCGCGATCTCGCTGTGTATTAGCGAGGTGGTAGATCTGTTTAAGCCTTTGATATTTTCAGACAATGGCCCTTTAAGCTTATTTATCACTGTAATTATTGTGATGATCATCCAGTCGTACCTGGCATTAAGTTTTTATAAGCTGATTTTAAGGCTTATGGATAAGGAATATTATGAGTTTGAGTTCAGAGATATTATTCCATCTTTTAAAATGACATTCAATTTTGTAGTTATTGCCTTCGCTTACAGCGTATTGATAGCAATTTTGTTGTTTATCAACGTCACCATTGAACATGTGATCGATCAATATGCAATTATATTAAATATGTTTTATGTATTAGAATCCATATTTATATTATACCTGCTATTGCGTTCTATATTTTGTATTTGCTTTATTGTTGATAATGACTCAACGCCGTTTGAGTCTTTAAGACAAAGCTTTTCAGCTACACAGGATAATTTTTGGAAAATCTTTGCCATGTTTTTCATCATCCTCGCCTATATGATCGTAGCAATTATCCCGATATTTTTGGTGGTGATCATATCCGGTGTGGACGATGAAAATAGTTTTCTTGTGCAAAAATTAATGTTCTACAGCTGGTTTATACTTACCTTCCCTGCCGTACAGGTTTTAATTATGGTTACCTATCGCAAATTAGTTTACAGTCATCTTGATGTAGACGACGATATTAGCGAAACAATTTAAAACATGGGTTTAAAGGCTGCATTAAGTAAGGTATTCGCCCTGCTGGTTAACCGGCAATTAAATAACATCCGCCAAAACGCGGTAGCTTTGCAGCAGGACATTTTCAAAAAAATTATCAGCCAGGCAAAAAATACAGAGTTTGGCAAGGTGCATGGTTTTGATAAGATCAAGACCTATGATGATTTTAAAAATCAAGTCCCTGTACGTGATTACGAAGACCTTCGCCCCTATATCGAGCGTGTAACCAATGGTGAAGAAAATATCCTTTGGCCCGGCATACCACTCTATCTAACCAAAACATCGGGTACCACCTCAGGTGTAAAATATATCCCAATCTCCAAAGAAAGCATGCCCGCGCATATCACTTCAGCACGCAATGCATTGTTGAGCTATGTACACGAAACTGGTAATGCTGATTTTTTAAATGGCAAGCTCATTTTTTTACAAGGCAGCCCTATATTAAGTAAGAAATCAGGTATCGATACAGGCAGGCTTTCAGGTATTGTTGCCCATCATGTTCCGGGTTACCTCCAAAAAAATAGAATGCCGAGTTTCGAGATCAATTGTATTGAAGATTGGGAGCAAAAGGTTGATGCCATCGTTGATGAAACCATCAACCAAGATATGCGCCTGATCTCAGGCATCCCCCCATGGTGCCAGATGTATTTCGACAGGCTATCGGCAAAAAGTAACGGCAAAAAGATCAGGGAAATATTCCCAAACTTTAAACTTTTTGTTTACGGCGGCGTAAATTATGAGCCTTATCGCGCAAAAATCGAAGAAAGTATCGGCTTTGCTATTGATACGATTGAAACCTACCCGGCATCAGAAGGCTTTATCGCCTTTCAGGATTCGCAAAAAGAAAAAGGATTATTGTTGCAGGTCGATTCCGGGATATTTTATGAATTTACACCGGTTGATGAATTCTTTAATGAAAACCCAATCCGCATCAGCTTAAAGGACATCGAGCTAAACAAAAACTACGCGCTAATATTAAATACCAATGCCGGTTTGTGGGGATACAGTTTAGGCGATACTGTTAAATTTGTTTCAAAAAACCCTTACAAAATACTGGTTACAGGACGTATTAAGCACTTTATTTCAGCCTTCGGCGAGCATGTTATTGGCGAAGAGGTTGAACATGCGTTGATGAGCATAGCCAAAGAAGAATGTATTGAGGTTGTTGAATTTACCGTGGCGCCACAGGTAAATCCACCGGCAGGAGAATTACCTTACCATGAATGGTTTATTGAATTCGGTACCGAGCCAAAGGACCTGCAAGTATTCAGGCAAAAAGTGGACAAAGCGTTGCAAAAGAAAAATATTTATTATTTTGACCTGATAGAAGGTAATATTTTACAACCGCTGGTGATTAGGAGTTTAAAAAAGGATACTTTTATAAATTATATGCGTGCACAGGGAAAACTGGGCGGGCAAAATAAAGTCCCGCGCCTGTCAAACGACAGGAAGATTGCGGATGGATTAAAGGAGTATATAGTTAATTGATAAATGTTTTATTGTTTAATTGCTGTGTTGATAGTTTAGTCAGTTATATAGCGTTATTTAAATATAGTTTTAATGCTTGAAAACATAGAAAAGAAGTTTTTACAACTCGGCGATTTAACATCTTATAAAACCGCATTCTCTTTTAATAATATAGTTTGGGAGCTTGTAATAAAATGGGATTATTTTGCCAAAGATACTATTGGTAAACAATTTGTTAATGCTGCAGATTCTATTTCTGCCAATATAGCTGAAGGATTTGGAAGATATCATAAGAAAGATAAGATTAAGTTTTATTATTATAGTTTCGGTTCTGTAAAGGAATGCAGTGATTGGCTCTTGAAATCTAAGCTTAGAAATTTAATATCTGATGAGCAATTTCTTCAACTTAATGAGATGGTAGACAGATTACCGCGAGAAATACATCAATTAATAAAATTCACAGAGGAAAGATTAAAAGTTTAGTTGGCTTTTAATAATTAATACATCAGCATTTGACTAACAATATAACCATACAACAATTAAGCAATCTTAAGAATATAGCTATTCTTGGGTCTACCGGCAGTATTGGTACGCAGGCATTACAAGTCATCGGCGGAAATCCCGATCTGTTCAGGGCTTATGTAATCACCGCGCAAAGCAATGCCGAACTGCTGATTGCACAGGCTTTACAGTTTGAACCTGCCTATGCTGTTATTTGTGATGAAAGCAAATATCAGTATGTAAAAGATTTGCTGGCAAATACCCGGGTGAAGGTTTTAGCTGGAATTGAAGCAATCACCGATATTGTAACTCATCCTGATATTGATATTGTTTTAACAGCCATGGTTGGTTTTGCAGGCTTAGAGCCTACAATTGCTGCCATAAAAGCCGGTAAAGATATCGCGTTAGCCAATAAAGAGACTTTGGTTGTTGCAGGAGAAATGATCACTGGTTTGGCTAAGAAATACAATGTAAAGATCTTACCTGTCGATTCTGAGCATTCGGCCATTTTCCAATGTCTTGCAGGCGAGGAAAACAATGCCATTGAAAAAATCATCCTCACTGCTTCCGGCGGTCCGTTCAGGGGCAAGGACTTAGATTTCCTGGCACATGTAATGCGTGAGGATGCACTTAAACATCCTAACTGGGTAATGGGCGCCAAGATTACCATTGATTCTGCTTCGCTGATGAATAAAGGTTTAGAAGTAATAGAAGCAAAGTGGTTATTTGACTTAATGACCGAGCAGATCGACGTGATCGTGCACCCCCAATCAATCGTTCACTCGCTGGTACAATTTGAGGATGGATCGATCAAAGCACAAATGGGTTTGCCAGATATGAAACTGCCTATCCAATATGCCTTTACCTACCCAAATCGATTAAAGAATAATTTTAAACGGTTTAATTTTACCGATTTCCCGAATTTAACCTTCGAAAAAGCTGACACCAAAACATTCCGTAACCTCGGAATAGCGTTTGATGCCTTGGAAAAAGGCGGCAATATGCCTTGTATCATCAACGCAGCCAACGAGATAGCTGTAAAAGGTTTCCTGGATAATCAAATAGGTTTTTTAGCCATGAGTGATATTATCGAAACCTGCATGCAGCAGATCAGCTTCACCACCAACCCCGTGTTGGATGATTATTTGAATACTGATAAAGAAACCCGCATATTTGCGCAAAACTTAATAGAAAAAATGCCGTTAAAGGCAGTACATATTTAATTATAGAATGAGTATAGTAATAATGGTTGGCCAGTTGATACTGGGACTCTCGATCCTGGTAATTCTGCACGAACTTGGCCACTTTTTAGCTGCAAGGGCTTTTGGAATAAAGGTTGAAAAATTTTACCTGTTTTTTGATGCCTGGAATTTTAGCTTATTTAAATTTAACTACAAAGGCGTTGAATACGGAATAGGATGGTTACCATTAGGCGGTTACGTAAAAATTGCCGGTATGATTGATGAATCTATGGATACCGAACAGCTTGCAGGCCCCCCGCAACCCTGGGAATTTCGTTCAAAACCAGCCTGGCAGCGTTTGATCGTGATGCTGGCGGGTATAACCGTTAATATTATACTGGGTATTTTCATTTTTTGGATGCTGACGGTTAGATATGGTGAAACTTATATACCTGTAGCAAATGCGCATTATGGCATTGTACCCGGCGAGATCGGTATTAAAATGGGCCTTAAACCCGGCGACCAAATTTACGCCGTTAATGGCGTGCCGATACAACGGTTTGACGACCTTACCAGCTCTAACGTTTTGCTAAACCACTCAGTGCTAAATGTACAACGGGGTAACCAAAAGCTAAATCTCACAGTACCAAAAGGAATACTAAATGACCTTTCGGACGATGGTATAGAACAGTTCATCAGCCACGAACCACGAACTCAATTTATGGTCGACTCGGTAATGGTTGGCAGCAACGCGCAAAAAGCAGGATTGAAAAAAGGCGATAGCATTGTTGCTGTAAACAACAATCCGATCAGGTTTTTTGACCAATTACAATCGCAATTGGCTCTAAATAAGAATAAAGCAGTTGTTTTACTGATTAAACGCGGAAGCGACACCGTTCATTTAACATCAAACGTTACAGCTGAAGGCACTATTGGTTTTTCTGCTAAAAGAGATTTGGTTAAGGAGGATACTATTAAATATGGTTTCCTGGCGTCATTACCTATTGGCGCATCAAAAGCCTGGGGAACATTTACGGATGATGCCAAAGGATTAGGAAAAGTATTTACAGGCGACGTTAAGTTTAACAAAGCCGTAAGCGGCCCTGTAAAAATCGCGACCATGTTTGGTGGTGTGATAGATTGGGTTCGTTTCTGGAGCCTGGTAGGCCTATTATCAATGGTGTTAGCATTCACCAACCTGTTACCCATCCCGGCATTAGATGGCGGTCACTCTTTATTCCTGTTAATAGAGATGATTAAAGGCAAACCACTAAGCGATAAATTTTTAGAGCGTGCGCAAATTGTTGGATTTGTGCTGCTGATCACGCTGATGGTATTTGTATTCGGTAACGATATATTTAAACAGATTGTGAAGCATTAATAAAGCTGATCCATATAAACTAAAAGCGCTTAATGAAAAATCATTAAGCGCTTTTTTTATGGGAATGTAAATTATTATTCAATAGTTTCATTAACTGCTTCGGCAGCAATCATAGGAGGATTTTTTCTGATACATGCCGCTATGATCAGATCGATAATAGCATAAAGTATAAGTCCTGAACCCAACGTTTTAATTTGGTTGAACAGCGTTGGTTGAATTTTATCAATAAATTCACCATCAGTAAACATTTTGGTAGATTTATCTATCTGATCCTGATCAATACCTAATTTTCCAAGGCGTTGCTGCATCGTATCGGACATGGCATCATTAATTGCTTGCGGCAATGTCGGGTTTAATTTCAGAATTATAAAGTTAAGTATCAAACTGATAATGATAATGCATACGCTTGTTATAAACAGGCTTAAAAATGCCTGCCCGAAGGTCCAAAAACCCCCAACTCTTTTCCTTATATCGATTGCTAATATTACTAACAGGGCAATAACTATAACCAGTGTTAGTAATGGAACAATAAAATTGGTATACTGTATTACAGGATTGATAAAATAAAACACCAGCGTAAGTACAGCAGAAATACCGCCTATGATAAGGCCATTTTTAAAAGATAGTTTATTAATTAATTGATTCATTTGGTTAGGATTTTTGATACTAAAGTAACAAAATTATCCCACCAAACCTTCATTTACTTAAACGGGTTCTTTTTTAAAGATAGATGCAAATACAAGCGACAATACAAATAGCATGATCACGCCGATAATATAATTCTGCACAAGTGAGAAAAGTCCCACGCCGTTGTCAGCAGCAAAAGTTTTTTTCATATCAGCAATTTCAGCATCGATCTGCTTTTGGTTAGCACCGCCAGTTTTCATGCCTTTTATCCTCAGATTTACCATAACCTGCTCGGTTTTGGTTACCATATCGTGTTCGATAAGCTTAGCGAAAATGAAATCCCTTCCAATTGTAAGGATCAGGAAACTTATTAAAAACATTATAAAAACGGCAGCAACCGATTGTTTAAATGACCAAAAGCCGCCAAGCTTTTTGCGCATGTTGAGAATAAACAAAATAGTTACCGCTAAAGGTATAATAATGGCGAAAAAGTACGGGCCGGCAATAATAAGGCCAGGTACTTGTGATGTAGTTATAAAATAGTAGGATATAATGCTTAATGTAAGGACGATTATTCCCAACATTACACCCTTAATTATTGCATTTATTCTTAATTTCCGGTCGATATTAGTTTTTTCCCCGGCACCGTTCTCATCTGGTTTTAAACTCATGAACCTAATTAAATGCAATTAAGATCTCTAAAACCGCCATATCAAACTCAGGAACAGGCGCGTTCTCTGCCATGTTTTCGTACTCATCTTCAGAGAATTCTGAGTTGGAGAAGAAACACATCATCGGGTAAAACAAATCTTTCAATTCTGAATCATCCGGTAATTGTTTAGCAAAACGGGCAATTTCCTCAACCGGGCTTTCAATCAGGATTTGGTTGGCAATTACCGGCTCATATATCTGGTACTCATCCTGGAATTCGTCTTCATCAACCAATAAAAACTCTTTCAGGTAATCATCCAGGCTCGGTTCTATCTCTTCGTCCTCACACTCGTTCAGATATAACAGCAGGTTTAACAATTCTGTCCCCCTGTCTAATGTTTCTTCCTCAATAGCTTCCCATTCCGGCGAATCAAGGTAATCTTCTTCCAGTTTTTTAACATCCTGGCTGAAAAAGTTGATCATCAGCATATCGAAATATACTTCGCGCAATTCTTCAATATCATTGTTGGTATCGAAGACTTCGTCAAGCAAGTCAACTTTGGTTAAAAAGTCTTCGTCGGCGGCAAATACCTCAAAAAAGGTATCGGTAAGCGCAACAGCATCAAAGTTGGTATATTCAGCATAAGCGCCTAATGACGCTTCGATTGCTGATTTAATTTTCGGGTCGATCATGATCGTTATGATTTAAATAGGTGATTGTTGTTACAGGATAACACTACTTTGCCTTTTAAGTTCTGCCCGATGAAAGGAGAATTATAGGATTTTGACTGGTTATTTTGTTTAGTGTATTGCCATTCCGCTTTAGGGTCAAGCAATGTCAAATTAGCTTTTTTGCCTTCAATAAGACTTGCAATTTCCACGTTCAATATCTCACGTGGTTTGATGGCCAATTTTTGTACAATGAGGTTAATATCCAATCCGGCCTTCAATAAGATTGGGAAAACAGTTTGCAGCGCGATAATGCCGTATTCGGCAACCTCAAACTCTACATCTTTAAACTCAACCTCGTGCGGTGTATGCTGTGATACAATTGCGTCTATAGTGCCGTCTTTTAAGCCGGCTATCAGCGCGTCAACATCGCTTTGTGTACGTAGCGGTGGCTTTACTTTATACTGGCTATCGAAGCCTGCTAAAGCTTCATCGGTTAATATTAAATGATGGGCCGCAACATCACAGGTAACTTTCAATTTATTTTTCTTCGCTTCGCGGATCAACTCAACCGAACGTGTTGTTGATATGGTACTGAAGTGAATTTTTGAGCCCGTATATTCAGCCAGATACAGGTCGCGGGCTATCATCAGCTCTTCGGCTAATGACGGGATTCCTTTCATACCTAACAGGGTACTCATTTCACCTTCATGTACTTTTGCTTTTCCTGCTATGGCAGTATCCTCGGGGTATGACAATATTAGCGCGTTAAAGCCTTTGGTATACAATAATGCGCGTTCCATTAGCCCTGCATCCTGCACCGGGCGGTTGCCATCGGTAAAGGCTTTGGCACCGCTCAGGAACATGTCGTACATTTCGGCCATGTCCTTACCGTCGCGTTTGTGCGAGATGGTTCCCAACGGGTAAACATCAACCAAATTGCTTTTAGCACGATTTAATAAGTATTCAACTTCAGCTTTAGAGTGCACAGGTGGTTGGGTATTCGGCATTAGCGCCACGCCTGTAAATCCACCAGAAGCTGCCGCCTTTGTCCCTGTTTGCAGGTCTTCTTTAGTTTCCAACCCAAGCTCACCAATATTGCAGTTCAGATCAAAAAAGCCCGGGGTAACGTATTTTCCTGTCCCATCAATAACCTCTGCCTTGGCGTTAACTTTTGGGGCGATGAGCGTTATATAACCGTCTTCGACTAAAATATCTGCAACTTTTTGATGGAATGAAGAGTTAGGATCAATTACAGTGGCGGATTTGATAAGCAAATTCATTTGCGCTGCTTTATATGTGGATTAATTCGACACTTTATCACTTGCGAAAATTGTTTGTTTGTTAGCCTTATAATATCTAACTAAAAGTATTTCGGCTGCTAAAAATATCAATGCCAAAATTATACAAAGTTTCCATAATTGTAAGCCTATATTTATATCTGTCACCGCATTTTTTAATGATCCGGTACCTGCCTGCAATATCGCGCCCGATTTAGGCAGGATTTTAGCCAGATCAGTATGCGTTAAATAACTCAGGTCAGATTCACTACGATTATCATTGAACGCCAGTACTGCTGCCGTGCTATCCTGCTTTTGCAGGTTATACGTACCTGATTGCTGCACCTGATCCGATAAATAAATCAAGGTGCTTCCCTCTTGCTGCCGAACATCGGGAATAATGTTTAGGCTATCCTTAGTCAACTTCAATAATTGCTTCTCAACGGTTTGCACGGTTGGGATCTCGATAGCTTCATTTTGCCCAATGGTGTAGAATAGCGGCTGGTCGTACCCGCTCAATAATGCTATCCTGAACATCACCGGCAAAAACAGTGCATGCCTTTGCAGGTTACTAAAATCGTCATTCAGGGGAACTGCAGAAACATATACTTTACCTTTACCACTTGAATTTGAGGCCCAGAATATATTATCGCCCGGTAAAGCCATTAAACTTTCACTGTTTAATGATTTGCTTAACTGGTAGTATTTATTTACAACAGGCAGATCGGGATTGCGCGGGAAGCTATCGAATATCCCTTTAAACACCTGGCTTTGCAGGTTGATGGATGCAACTTTAATATTCTCTGTCTGTATTTTTACGGGGTATGGCGCATTGACCGATTGTAATAGTAATTTATAACTATTCAGATCCGCATCAACTGCCGGAAAAACAACCAACGAACCGCCTTTAACTATATACACTTTTAACTGCTGCGCTAAACCGCCGGAAATAGTTTTGATATCGCTTAAAACGATAACCGGGTAGGTACTTAATCCTGCATAATCCACATTTCCCGCGGGTACGTCTTTAACAGAGAAAAATTTATCGGAAGCAAAAACAGCCTGTAAATAGATATTCGGCTTATCATCATCAACCAATAAAACCGGCATTTGCTGTTTAACGTTAAAGCTAAAATAAAACTGGTTGTCAAACGTAACCGGGTTATCCTGCAAAGTAACCTCGCCGTGCTGCCAGCCTGCTTGTAAAGCAGAGATTGACAACGTATCGTTTTGCGCCGACCTCGGGTTTATGGTATAGCTGCCTAATGCTTTTTGCTCATGATTGATCAGGATCTTCAGCGGGATCTTTTCGGCTTTCGTATCTGCATAATTATGCAGGCGAACTACCAGTTTTTCACTTTCGCCGGGGCGATGGGTGGCGCTCAGCAACCAAACCGAATCAACCGCTACGTTCGGTAATTCATTAGCTTTTAGCTGGATGAAATTTATTTTAGTAGTGGAATCGGTTTTGAGCGGAGTAATGTTCGAGATATTCTTTTGAAAGTCGGATATAATATAGATCGACCTAATTGAATTGGCCTGCATCCCTAATAAATTCTGCTGCCTGTCAACCACCTGCTGCAGATTCCTGTTTTGCGGACTAATCTTTACAGCGTCTACCGCATCATTAAATTCATCGCGACTCAACAAACGCTGGTGTTTGCCTTCAAAATCCTGGGTCAATAATTGAAAGCGGTCATTTACGCCATAGGCAGATGCTATTTCCTTAGCCTTTTGCCTGGCCTGATCCAACAATGAACCCTCGCTGTTAAGGGTTTCCATCGAGTAAGAGTTATCTACAAATATACTTACCGACTGCTGTGTGCTTGTGTTAATGGTTTGACTGTTATTTAAATAAGGGCGCGCAAATGCCAGTACCAAAAATGTAAGCGCAAATAAACGTGCTGCCAATATCAGGCGTTCTTTAAGGTTTCTGCGTGATGACTGTTGCTCGCTAACCTGTTTCAGGAACTGTACATTACTGAAATATACCTTTTGATATCGCCGAAAATTGAATAAATGAACCAGGATAGGAATGGCCAATGAAACTAATGCAAACAGAAAGGCAGGATAAAGGAAATGCATATATGCAAATGTGCAGAATTTTGGGCGAATAGTTGAATTGGGATCGAGGAATATTAGCCATCATGTCATTGCGAGTGCCGAAGCAATCGCGAACTCCGCGGGGCCGCTTTTCTCCTTTCGACTACTTTTTTCCTCGCAATAGCATTATTAAAAAATCGCTTCTTTTAAAAAGCTTGTTCATCCCGCTTAGCGGCAAAAAATTGATCGTTAAAATTCACCAAAAACAACTCCTTTGTGGCGCGGGTGCAGGCGGTGTAAAACCACCTTAGGAAATCCTTGTTTACCATTTCGTCGGTTAGGTAGCCCTGGTCTACAAAAACGGCATCCCACTGGCCGCCCTGGGCCTTGTGGCAGGTAATGGCGTAAGCGAACTTTATTTGCAGTGCGTTATAGTAAGGGTTTAGCCTCAGTTCCTCGTGTTTTTGGCGTTTGTTGGTGATGTGGTCGTAATCCTTCATTACCTCTAAATAAAATCGCTTTTGTTCCGTCGGCGGCAGTGCAGGCGCTTCGGAATACAGTGTATCCAGCATAATCTTGCAGTCCAAAACCGGGTCTTCGGCATAATCGGTAAACTCCAGCTGCACATCAGCAAAGCGCAAACCATACATTTCTTCAAACTTGCGCACCTTACGAATGCGGGCAATATCGCCATTGGCAATAAACCCGGTACTGCCTTCTTCCTTGTCCTGCAACCAGAAATAATTGTTTTTTACCACCATGATCTGGTCGCCGCCGGTGAGTTCTTCCTCGCGCCATAAAATCCTGCCACGGATCTGGCGGTTATACAGGTTAGCGTTCTTATTGGAGCGGCAAATGATGAGTGTATTTTCATCACCGTATTTTTGATAGGCATAATTTAAACCCTCTTCCAGCTTCTCACTGCTCATCCTAAAAACATCCTTATAGCCTTTGGTCACGATCTGCGGATAAGCATCTTTTTGCTTTCGGATGATATCGCGCACGTTGGTCACATTAAATAAGATCCCCGAATCCTTTTGCTGGCGGAGCACATCGGTAAGCTCATAGGTGAATATTTTCAGGCTGAACTGTGCTTTCATTAATCTTGCATTAAGTGCAGGACTTTCATCTGATCCTACCGGTGGCAATTGGGCAGTATCGCCGACTAAAAGCAGCTTGCAATTATTTTCGTTGTATACATATTTAACTAAATCGTGCAGCAATGTTTCGCGGTTATTGCCGCTGATCTCGTCGGAGATCATGGATGCCTCATCAACAATAAACAGTGTATCCGAAGCCATATTATCGCTGATAGAAAACGACTCATCAACATTTAAAGCAGATTTTTTGCGGTAGATGCGCTTATGAATGGTGAATGCCTTTTTACCCGAATAACTGGTGATCACCTTAGCCGCCCGGCCTGTGGGGGCCAGCAATACCGATTTCATACTGTAACTGCGCAGGGCCTTAACCAAAGCTCCTACGATGGTTGTTTTACCGGTACCGGCATAGCCACGCAAAATAAAACACTCCTCGCCTGCGCCGCTGGTTAAAAAGCTATGCAGCTTATCAAATAGCTCAAGTTGCTGGGCGGTTGGTTCGTGCGGGAAAGCTTTGCGGATCTGATCTGACACATTCAAAGATATAACATTGGCTTTATAAGCTATTGCTAAAGACAATTTAAGCTAAGAAAAACTATCTTCTTAAATAATTTTAAAAAGTTTTATTTAGATTTATAAACTATATTACAAACCAAATGAAATTTAAAAACCACGTTCTGTTACTAATTATACTCGTAGCACTATTTCAATCCGTTACGCAGGCGCAAAGCAAAAAAGATAAATACATTATTGTTGGCTATATAGGCGTTCATGGCTGGACGGGGAAAGATATTAAAGCCGGACAAATGACTCATATGATTTATGCCTTTGCGCATTTGATTCAAACAGGTGTGCTGGCGCCGGCTTCTGTAAAAGACTCTACCAATTTACTCACCCTAGATAGTGTGCGGACCGCTAACCCCGGCATGAAGGTGTTAATATCGGTTGGTGGCTGGGGTGGATGCCGCTATTTTTCGGATGCATCATTAACTGATAGCTCACGTGCACGTTTTATAAATAGCGCCTTAGCATTTATTACCAAATTTAAACTGGATGGTATCGATATCGACTGGGAATATCCGGGACAAATAGGCGCGAATAATATCTTTAGGCCGGTTGATAAGGAGAATTTTACTTTATTGATGAGGGATTTTCGCAAAGCATTAGATAAACAGGACGCTGCTGATCATCATGGCAAATACTTACTGACTGCGGCTACAGGTGTTGATACGGTTTATATGTCGCACACGGATATTACCGGCATGCAACAATATGTTGATTTTATAAACCTGATGACCTATGATATTTATAATGGCAATGACCATGTAACCGGGCATCAAAGTCCGCTTTACCAATCCGCTGTGGGCAAACAGGAACGGGTAAGTACAGCTGAGGCTATTGAGAATTATATGGCAGAGGGTGTTCCTGCTGAAAAAATTG
The DNA here is from genome assembly GCF_965225845.1 of Mucilaginibacter sp. Taxonomy (GTDB): domain Bacteria; phylum Bacteroidota; class Bacteroidia; order Sphingobacteriales; family Sphingobacteriaceae; genus Mucilaginibacter. The sequence goes on along the minus strand of NZ_CBDDBL010000002.1, from coordinate 1,320,969 downwards.
TGATGGGCCTGCCTTTTTACTGCCGTGGTTGGACAGATGTAAACAATGCAGATGAAGGGCTTTACCAGCCATCAGCAGGACATCATGTTTCATTCAGTTATGATTCATTGGCTACAGCCTACATCAACAAGAACGGTTATGAATACCATTGGGATAAAAAAGCGAAGGTCCCCTATTTATGGAACTCTGAACTGCGCACTTTTATCACTTATAATGATGAAAGAGCTTTCAAGTATAAAGTTCAATACATGAAAAAGCACCACTTAGGCGGGGTAATGTTTTGGGAATACAGCCTTGATATTAAGAACCAGGTGTTATTAAATAAGGTAGATGAATTAGTAGGTAATTGATTTTTAGTTTGATCGCCAATTCAAGTATCCTCGCTTACCAGATTTGAATACAAGCGTAGACACTTGTATGGCGTTGAGAGGCATTCGTGTAATTCAATCAAATTCGTTGGATTAGTGTTCTGAAAAATATTACTTTTGTTCAAACAGGATGAGTAATCACATTTATAACTACCGAGATAGCAATTTGACATCTTACCAGGTGAACAGCAATTATATTTTATTGCTGCACATCTGCACCACAACATTCTCATACGCTATAGTTTACCAAAACAAATTGATGGCCTGGGCAAAAGATTGTAAACTGGAATTTTTGGCCGATCCGGGCGAAGACCATGAACTGCTTGGTTATGAATATAAACATATGGTTGTCGGCATGCACTCGAGCGGCTTTACATTAGTACCGTCTGCTTTGTTTAGCGCGGATAAATTAGCTGAATTTGGCCGTTATCTTGACATCAGGAAAGACGAGAAGGTTTTAGCGCAAACTTTAGATCATGAAAACCGCATAGTATATAAAGTTTCAGAGTGGATAAATAATGCGGCTGAAATATATGGATTGTCCAATACAGTTTTTGAAAATAAAGGATGGATAAACGCAATTGCTAATACCAATCTTACCGCACAGAACATGTATATCAACGTTGATAGTATACGTGCCGACATACTGTATTTTGCTAATGGCAAGATCCGCTTTTACAACCGTTTCGAATTTAACAACCCTGATGAGCTTGCTTACTACGCGGTATACGTAGCCCAGGAGCTTAAGCTCGAGCCAAAAAACCTTACACTGGTTGTAAGCGGGGATATTAACGTGACTGATAAAAATGCCGCCCGCTTAGCCGACTTTTTTAATAGCGTGGAGCAAAACGAAATCTCGGTGTTAATCCTGCCTGCTGAAGTTAAATCTCACCAAATACTGGCTCTTGCTGCACTGTCGTTATGCGTATCATCGGAGGTAGTTTAAAAGGCCTGCGCCTTAACCCGCCAACCAATTTACCGGTACGCCCCACAACCGACCTGGCGAAAGAGGCGCTATTCAACATCCTGCTTAATAAAATTGATTTTGAGGGTATAAAGGTACTAGACCTGTTTAGTGGTACAGGCAACATTTCGCTTGAATTTGCTTCGAGAGGCGCAAGTGAAGTTGTCTCTATAGACAGGAGTATTCAATGCATCAATTACGTAAAAGACACAGCCCGCCAGCATAAGCTTACTCAGGTAAAACCTTTTAAAGCCGACGTATTGAAATACCTGGAAATAGAAACCGAACAATACGACCTGATATTTGCCGACCCTCCTTACGACCTCAGCAAGATACCCGAAATACCCAAGATTATTTTTGAGAAAAACTTATTGCTTCCCGGCGGAATGCTGATCGTGGAACACCAGTCACTGCAAAACTTAAGCAACCACCTGGCTTTTGTTGAACAGCGTAAATACGGTCATTCTTCATTCTCGTTTTTTGTTTCAGAATGAAACACTAACACCTATAAAAAGTCGTTTTTTAAGGTCATTTTTGCGGCTAAAACAACCTTTTAAGGCAATCGCGCATGTTCTATGGGCGAAAAACACACTTTTCAGGCGATTTTTGGTACTAAAAACGGCTTAAAAACCGTTTTTTTGATATCATTAAAAGCGAAAACAGAGTCAAAAGTGTACCATTTATACCAATTGTTTCACTCGTTTCGTGATACAGTAAAACAAGTATTTCAATAATATACCATTATATTTGTTGTAACAAGCATAAGCAAATCTATGAAGATCGCACTTTTCCCAGGCTCATTTGACCCCGTTACCAAGGCCCACGTTGATATTGTAAAACGGTCTATCGGCTTGTTCGATAAGGTTTATATTGGCATTGGTGTAAACAGTTCAAAGGCCGGCTTTCTGCCTGTAGAGACACGTGAGATGATGCTTCGTGCGGTATTTGCACATGAACCCAAGATCCATGTAATTGCTTATGAAGGCCTTACCGTAAATTTCTGCCAGAGCATCGGTGCCGAACATATGATCCGTGGTATCCGTACCGTATCGGATTTTGAATATGAAAAGGCTATAGCTCAAATGAACCACGCGCTGATACCTGATATCGAAAGTATCTTTATTGTAAGTAAACCGGGCTATTCATCCATCAGCTCCACCATCGTACGCGAAATTATGCGCCACAACGGCGATGTGGCCCAGTTTATTCCGAAAGAAGCGCTGGCTTATCTTTAATCAGATCTTCTGTAACCAATACATCTAAGATAGATGGGAAGGTATTCTGGATTATCGCATCAATATGGTTTGGCTTAAACCAGCGTACATCGGTAATACCCTCATCAAGCTGCGGTGTTAATTTAGATTTACCCTTAAAGTACATGGCATACCAATGGGTTTTCTTTAATACAACCTCGCCCCTGCTAATATAGGCATGGTAGGTTTTGCATATTTTATCGCCGAGTTTAGTTACTTTAATACCGCATTCTTCTTCGACCTCGCGCACGGCGGCAACACGTGTTTTCTCATCTTTTTCAATTTTACCTTTGGGCAAGTCCCATTTATCATTCCTGTAAATGAATAAATATTCGCCTTTATTATTCTTTACCAAACCACCAGCAGCTTCTATCAGGGTAATATTTGCGATTATATTTTTGATATAAACTTTGGCATCATTACAAATTATGTAGAAATTATTGTTGCGATGAGCCAGTATCCAAGTGTAAATTATTTTCAAATCAAACATCTGAGCATCAATCCTTTCATAGCTATCTGCCTTTTTAGGTTCAGATTCTGTTAATAGAATTACTTTCTCGTTAATATAAATTCTGTATTTTTGAGCCATATGTTTAACTATAGTGAGGCCGAACAACAAGTGGCCGAGTTTCTACTGCAAATTAAAGCAATTAAATTACAACCTAATAATCCATTTACATGGGCATCAGGCTGGAAATCTCCTATTTATTGCGATAATCGCATCACACTGTCACATCCTACTGCGCGCACTTACATCCGTCAACAGTTAACCAAACTTATACAAGAAAAGTTTGGTGCAGTTGGATGTATTGCCGGGGTAGCAACTGCGGGTATCCCTCAAGGTGTGCTGGTAGCGCAGGAATTGGGTTTGCCGTTCATTTATGTTCGCTCAAAACCAAAAGAACATGGCCGTGGTAATATGATTGAAGGTGATGTACTTACCGGCAAACGGGTTGTGGTTATTGAAGACCTCATATCTACCGGCAAAAGCAGCCTGCAGGCTGTTGAAGCATTGCGCGAGGCTGGTTATGATGTAGCTGGATTGGCCGCCATATTCACTTACGAATTTGACATTGCTACAGATAATTTTAATGAAGCTAAATGTCCGTTTGTTACCTTATCAAACTATAGCGCTTTAATTAAATATGCAGAGCAGAATCAGTATATAACTCCTTACGATACCGCATTACTTACCAAATGGCGCGAAAGCCCGTCAACCTGGGGGCAGTAAACAATCGTCAGTTCTCGGTTTGCATAGCAGAATGCAAACTGCAAACAACCAACTGAAAATCATAAAAATGAAGACATTTCAAAGTACTGTATACATCAATAAGCCCGCTGAAGTTATTTATAACTTTTTATCAGATATGAATAATCATGAAAAATTGATGCCTGCCGATGATATATCTGAGTGGAAATCTATTACTGATGAGGCAAGCTTTATGATCAGGAACATGATTAGACTTTCATTAAAGATTGATGAGCGTTTTGTTAATGAAGAAATCAAAATCGTTCCGGCAGAAAAGCCACCGTTTGATATAGAACTTAAATGGACGTTAAGCCCTGATGGTAACGCTACTAACGTTTTATATGTAATTACTGCCGACCTGAATATGATGATGAATATAGTTGCATCAGGCCCATTACAAAAATTGGCCGACAATGAGACAGCGAATTTATTTAATCTATTAAGCTAATATAAAACTAATACGTTCCTTTACTTTGCTTATTGCTTTGCGCAACCATCATAGATGCGTTAATGGTAACTAATCCTGCTATTAATATCCACATAATCTTTTTAATTTATAATAAATTTCTAAACTCAATCCCTGTTTAAGTACTGTTTAAATATTATTCAAAAGTTAACTTGGTTAACTCATTTATAAATCGGCAGAATAAGTATTTGTACGTATAAATAAGGAGGAAGTTGTACCCAGTGAAATATTTTTGAGTAATCTTTAGATGCATTAATTAATATATAAATCCTATCCTACTAAATTTAAGTATTTAGCGTATTTTTGCACAAAAATATAAGGTGCAGCATGATCACGGTATCCAATCTATCTCTTCGCTACGGCAAACGAACATTATTTGAAGACGTTAACCTCAAATTCACCCAGGGTAACTGCTATGGTATTATCGGTGCTAATGGTGCAGGAAAATCAACCTTTCTAAAAATTCTTTCCGGCGATATCGATCCTACAAGCGGATCAGTAAGCTTTACTCCAGGCGAACGCATGGCCGTGCTAAGCCAGAATCACTATGCGTTTGACGAATTTCCGGTTATTGAAACAGTAATGATGGGCTACAAAGAAATGTATGCCGTAATGAAGGAAAAGGATGCTATCTACCTAAAAGAAGATTTTACCGATGCCGACGGCGAGCGCGCCGGGGAGTTGGAAAACCTTTTTGCCGAAATGGATGGCTGGAATGCCGAAAACAATGCAGCTACAATGTTGAGCAATTTAGGCATCAAAGAAGAATTTCATTATAAGTTGGTTAAAGAACTTGATAATACACAAAAAGTACGTGTGTTATTGGCACAAGCGTTATTTGGCAAGCCTGATATTTTGCTACTGGATGAGCCTACCAACGATTTGGATATTCATACCGTAAGCTGGCTGGAAGATTTCTTGTCTACGTATGAAGCCATTGTATTGGTAGTATCGCACGACAGGCACTTTTTAGATACTGTTTGTACACACGTAGTTGATATTGATTTTGCTAAGATGACCATTTACACCGGTAATTATTCTTTCTGGTACGAATCAAGCCAGTTGGCGTTAAAGCAACGTTCTGATCAAAATAAAAAGACTGAAGACCGCGTAAAAGAACTGCAGGAGTTCATCAGGAGGTTTAGCGCGAATGCATCTAAATCCAAACAGGCAACCAGCCGTAAAAAAGCCTTGGATAAGATCAATATTGAAGAAATACAACCATCTAACCGCAAATACCCCGGAATCATTTTCAATAATCTGGGACGTGAGGCCGGCGACCAGATACTTCAGGTTGAAAATCTGGGTAAAACACTTAACGGTGAGGTTTTATTCGCCAACATAAGTTTTACAGTAAATAAAGGTGATAAAATAGCTATGCTATCGCAAAATAGCTTGGCAACTACTGCTTTGTATGATATTTTAACAGGTCGTGATACTGAATATAAAGGCAGTTTCAAGTGGGGGGTTACTATTAATATGGCTGACATCCCGATGGATAATACCAACTACTTTGCAGGAAAAACTGATAACCTGATCGATTGGCTGCGCGAATATTCACCAGGCGAAAAAGATGATCAATTCATCCGTGGCTTTTTAGGCAGAATGTTATTTTCGGGCGAGGAAGTTTTAAAGAAAAGTAATGTACTGTCAGGTGGGGAGAAAATGCGTTGCATGTTTAGCCGTATGATGTTACAGCAAGCCAATATGTTGATATTTGATGAACCAACCAACCACCTGGATTTGGAATCCATCACTGCCTTAAATAATGGGATGAAGGATTTTAGGGGGACAATTCTATTTACTTCGCGAGATCATGAATTAACAGAAACAGTAGCCAATCGTATTATTGAACTAACCCCGGCAGGTTATATTGATAAGCTAATGGATTACGACGAGTATATTAACAGCGATGCTGTACAAAAGCAAAAAGACGAATTGTATGCCTTAGCATAATTAAAAAAATATCATTAAACAAAAAGGGCGCTCAATTGAGCGCCCTTTTTGTTTGGAAAGGCTTTGGATTTAGTATATACTAAACTCAACACGACGGTTGATTTGACGGCCTTTATCAGTTTTATTTGTGGCAATTGGGTTAGCTTTACCATAACCTTCTGCAGTTATTTTAGATGGGTCAACACCTTGTTGTGCAAGGTAAGTTTTCACAGCTTCTGCACGGTCTTTTGATAATTTTAAGTTAGCTGCCACTGAGCCTACATTATCAGTATATCCAGCTAATTTTAAACTGAAGCCTTTGTTCACTAATAACGTAGCCAATTTGTTTAAACTTTCGTCAGAGTGTTCACGTATTGTTGCTTTGCCAAAATCAAATTCAAGGTTTTTTACAGCTTCGTTAACTACTGCCCTATCTTCGTTAGTTACATAAACTTTAACATCTGGTTTTTTAACAGGTAGCGGACATCCAGCTCCATCAACTTGTGTTCCAGCTGGTGTGTTAGGACATTTGTCATAAACATCAGGTACACCATCACCATCAGAGTCAACTGTTAATTTCGCAAGATTAGCATTGGTTGTATTTAAATCAGAGCGTAAAGCCTGGTTGGCAGCTCTTTCTTCATTTAATTGAATTTGTAACCTTTGATCATCCATCAAATATTCGGTACGCATTGAATTTACCGGGTTATAATTTGCCATTTGTGGTTTATGCCTGTCTCCCAAAGCAAATTCCAAACCTGCGTGAGCATAAGAGAACCTGTCATTATTGTTACCAACGATAGTACCATCAAAATCATCAGCATTAACAAAGTCAACCTGGTAACCTAAGTCAATGTTTACACCTTGAGCTACATTAATTTTAAAACCAGCGCCTACAGGTAAATAAAAATCATGCTCTTGTTGTCCTTTGAAGGTTCCACTGGCGTTACTAACAGTAGCTGTGTAACCAATTTCACCACCACCTAAACTAACGTAAGGTTGAATAAAGCTCTTTTTATTTACCCAATCTATATTGGCAATAGTAAAGGTAGCCATCAAATCAACTGCATAACCTATTTTTGTACTGAAGCCACTATAAGTGTTATTTGCTTGATCTGCTGCTGTTACAGCTCCGTTAACTTTACCGCCCATGTAATCAGCCTGTATACCAAAATCAGGTAAAAATTGATCTTTAATATAACCACTGTAGCCAACTTCCTGGTGTGGAGATCTATAATCTTGTTGACTTGGGGCGAAAATAGTGTATGGGGTTAATAAACCACCTTCAACGCCAATTGACCATGTGCGAAGTCCACCATGTGAAAAAGGCTGAACATAATTTTTAACAGCCATTGTTGTATCAGGAGTTTGTGCGAAAAGTTTACCTCCTACCATAATTCCTGTTAAGAGTAAGGAGGCTTTTTTAAATTTTGATTTCATAAAAATTGTCTTTAAGTGAGTTTTTATCCTTTTTAATTTTCAGGATGTAACTTCTGCTTAAATGCAACATTAATGCCACCTAATTAGCGATTATAAAAATATATCAAATCCATCTTAAACAAAAATGTTAATCAATTGATTGACAAGCTAACAGCTCAAGTAATAATTACTATTTATAAATATTATAATAAAAATATGATTAACAAATACCAGATTATAATTGAGCCCAAAAGTGTACACTTTTGTATTCAAATTACGAATTTCATCAAAATTTCATATTTAAATTACAAAATTATTAATATATACAACAATTTGGAATAATTAATTTTTACTATATTAAATTATCTATTATTAAATATATTTCTATATCGAATTAAAATTAAATTACATATAAATATCAAGGATGAACTAATGTACTATATTTTATAACCGCACCAGCAGCTTCAAGTGTTGCAGCCACTGAACAATATTTCTTTACAGATAAGTCAACAGCTTTTTGAGCTTTATCAACATCAACGTCACCATAAATATGAAATTCGATATTAATATTCTTCCATAGTGATGGTTCCTTATTAGACTCTCGGTCGCCATTGACAATCATTTTATAGTCTCTAACTTCCTGACGCTGTTTTTTTAATATGCTGATCACATCTATCGCAGAACATCCGGCTAAACCCATTAATAGCATTTGCATTGGGCGCACACCAAAATCCTGCCCGCCACTTTGCGGATTGCTATCCATTTTTACAATATGTCCATACTCGTCTATGGCTTCAAAGCCAAAGTCACCGCTAACACGCGAAAGTTCTATTTTAGGCATAACAATTTTTATAAAGTACTAAATTAGTTATTACGGTAAACTTATTTATACAATCTGCTTACTTATAATAATAAGCTGAAGAATGACAATACAGAAAAGCCCCTGAAAAATCAGGGGCTTGAATATTTGTATGTGTAATTATTAGTTTCCTAATTCTGACATGAATTTTATGCGCATTAATTGAACCTCTTCACGAGTATAATCATCGTTACCTAATTCAACCAGTGCTTCATCTATGGAATCATTTTCTGCCGACCGGAAGTAATCAAATACTTCCTCTTGCTTATCTTCGTCTATCACCTCGTCAATATAATAGTTTAAATTAAGCTTGGTACCAGAGTTAACTATAGTTTCAACCTCTTTCAGGATCTCTTCATAGCTTAAACCCTTTGATGCAGCAATATCTTCCAGATCAAGGTGCCTGTCGATATTTTGGATGATGTAAACCTTAAGTGCCGATTTATTAGCAGCACTTTTGATCACCATATCTACAGGGCGGTCAATATCGTTATCCTCAACATATTTTTTTATCATATCCACGAATGGCGCACCGAATTTCATAGCCTTACCTGCACCAACACCAGAGATGTGTTTCATCTCCTCGATATTTATAGGGTAATGTGTGCACATTTCCTCCAAGGATGGATCCTGGAAGATAACAAACGGCGGTAAACCTTTTTGTTTAGCTAACTTTTTACGCAAATCCTTTAACATCTGCAGTAATTGGGCATCCAGTGCACCTCCGCCAGCTTTAGGGCCATCTTCGGAGTCATCATCATCAGCAGCCTCAATTGGACTGTTTAATGTAAATCGGATACTGTAAGGATTATCCAGGAATGCATTACCGGTACGTGTTAACCGTAATAATCCATATTGGTCAATATCTTTAGATAAAAAGTTATTTAACAATGCCTGCCGCAGCAACGAATTCCAAAGATTTTCTCCTTGCTCCTTACCTGCTCCAAATGCATCTAGTAAATGATGTTCGTAATTATGGATCTGGGCGTTATCCTGCCCCATCAAAATGCTGATGATGTGATGATCATCAAACTTCTCACCTATTTGCTTGATCAGGCTTAGTGCGCGGTGTAAATGCTCTTCGCCATCAAAGTACGTTTTTGGGGCACAGCAGTTATCGCACATATTGTTGCAGCCTGCCTCGTTAAAGTTTTCGCCAAAATAATGCAGCAGTTGTTTACGGCGGCATACAGAAGCCTCGGCATAATCAATAACTTCCTTCAATATCTGAGTACCGATCTCACGTTCCGCAACCGGCTTATCCTTCATAAATTTTTGCAACTTATCTATATCTTTTTGAGAATAGAACGCTACGCAAACACCTTCGCCGCCATCCCTGCCTGCACGGCCGGTTTCCTGGTAATAACCTTCCATGCTTTTAGGCACATCATGGTGTATCACATAACGAACATCGGGTTTATCAATACCCATTCCGAAGGCTATAGTTGCCACAATTACATCTACATCTTCCATCAGGAATTTATCCTGTGTGTCAGCCCTTACTTTAGGATCGAGGCCAGCATGGTATGGCAATGCTTTTATGCCGTTCAGGTTAAGCACTTCGGCAACTTCCTCTACCTTTTTACGGCTAAGACAATAGATAATACCTGACTTACCCTGGTTTTGCTTAACAAATTTTACAATTTCCTTAATAACGTTGCGTTTTGCACGTACTTCGTAAAACAAATTCGATCTGTTAAATGATGATTTAAAGATCGTCGCATTATTCATTTGCAGATTTTTTTGAATATCCTGCTGAACCTTAGGCGTTGCTGTGGCGGTTAAAGCAATGATCGGTATATTCTCGCCGATATTACTGATCACCTGTCTTATCTTACGATACTCTGGGCGAAAATCATGCCCCCACTCAGATATACAATGCGCCTCATCAACTGCCACGAATGACACTTGGTTTAAGCGTAAAAAATCTATATTTTCCTGTTTGGTTAAGGACTCCGGTGCTACATACAGTAGTTTGGTTACGCCGCTTAAAACATCCTCTTTAACACGGGCAATATCTGCCTTTGTTAATGATGAATTTAAAAAATGCGCTATGCTGTCTGATCCGCCGAAAGCACGAAGCTGATCGACCTGGTTTTTCATTAATGCTATAAGTGGCGAGATCACAATCGCTGTTCCTTCGCTCATTAATGCAGGTAATTGGTAACACATGGATTTGCCACCACCAGTAGGCATTATTACAAATGTATCATTACCCGCAAGTATGTTAGTTATAATCGCTTCCTGCTCACCCTTAAAATTATCAAATCCAAAAAAGTTTTGGAGATTATCGAAAAGCGACTTCTTAGTCTCTATCATTTATTTACGTACTTCTATTATGTTTGTCTGGAATAAAATTAAAAATAATAATATTTTATCAATAAACGATGAGTTTCAACTAAAATTTTATATTAAAATGATTAATCTTTAAAAACAATTTGCCACCCCAAACCATTTAAAAATACGGTTATAAAGGCTTTCAATTTATTTAATTTTAATTAATATAATATTTACAGAATATTGTACAATTTTGCGGCCTTGTATGCAATTAAAATTTTTTACAACAAATGAATAAAAACTATTATGCTATTATCATGGCAGGAGGTATCGGAAGCCGTTTTTGGCCAATTAGCAGAACCTCGCATCCAAAACAATTTATTGACATACTGGGCACGGGCAAAACACTTATACAAAACACCTATGACCGTTTTTTAAAAGTTTGCCCGAAAGAAAACATATACGTTGTTACCAACGAGAATTATACCAACCTCGTAAAAAAACAATTGCCTGATATGGGCGATGACCAGATACTAACCGAACCGGTGATGCGCAATACTGCGCCTTGCGTTGCTTATGGTTGTTTTAAAATAGAAAGCCTTAACCCTAACGCTGCAATTGTTGTGGCACCATCAGATCACCTGATCCTGGATGAGGCTGCATTTATAAGCACAATTGAAAAATCTTTACAAGTTGCATCGGAAAATGATTGCTTGATAACTTTGGGGATAAAACCATCCCGCCCTGATACCGGTTACGGCTACATTCAATATACCGATAACGCACTTAAAAACGATTTTTATAAAGTAAAAACCTTCACCGAAAAACCAACTTTAGAAATAGCCAAGACCTTTTTACAAAGCGGCGATTTTTTATGGAACGCGGGTATCTTTATCTGGTCCGGAAAAGCAATTGTAAAGTCATTTGAACAATATCTGCCTGATATGAATGAGATCTTTGCTGATGCAAGAACAGTTTATAATACTTCTGAAGAAAAGAAACACATCCACCATGCTTATCAGCAATGTACCAATATTTCTATCGATTACGGCATTATGGAAAAAGCTGATAACGTATACGTACTACCATCAGAATTTGGCTGGAGCGACCTTGGTACCTGGGCATCCATCTATGATTTGGCCGATAAGGATTATGTAGGAAATGCCGTAATTCCATCCGAAAAAGTGATCATGTACGACTCCTCAAACTGCATGGTAAATGTACCCGGAGAAAAGCTGGTGATATTACAGGGACTCCACGATTTTATCGTAGTGGAATCAAACAATTCGCTGCTGATCTGTCCACGCGATCAGGAGCAAAACATTAAGCAAGTAGTTGCTGATGTGAAGAATAAATTTGGAACGAAATATATTTAGAGATTAGAGAATATAGATTAGAGATTAGTTGCTGTGCGTTGCAAAACTAATCTCTAATCAACCAGTCACTATTTAACTAATTCCCGCTGCCTAATCGCCTCATAAACAATCACCGCTGTCGAAACCGACACATTCAATGATTCAATCTCCCCAAACATTGGGATCTTAGCCAGGTGATCAGCAATGCGGATAATCTCAGTACGGATACCATCCTCTTCTGATCCCATTATAATGGCAGTTGGTACGGTATAATCAGGTTTATAAATATCTTCCTGGGTCTTTTCCGTGCAACACACCAATTGTAAGCCGCTTTCCTGCAATAATTTCACTGTTTGCATAAAGTTATCATGGCGGCACACCGGGATCTTGTACAACGCACCTGCCGACGTTTTAATAGCATCAGGATTGATTTGTGCCGAGCCTTTTGCCGGGATTACAATCGCATGTACACCGGCGCATTCTGCAGTACGGGCTATCGCTCCCATATTGCGTACATCCGTAATGGCATCCAATACCAATATTAATGGCACTTCCCCTTTTTCAAATATTTGCGGAATAATATCTTCTACTTTTTGGTAAGTGATTGGTGAAATATAGGCCACAACCCCCTGGTGGTTCTTCATGGTAAGCCTGTTAAGCTTCTCTACCGGAACCATCTGGGCGATGATATTATATTCTACCATCAAAGCCCTAAGCTCATTCAGCAGCCCGCCGCCGGCACCTCTTTGCAGGTATAACGATTCTATATCCTTACCTGCGCGGATCGCTTCAACCACGGCCCTGATGCCAAATACCATTTGATTACTTTCGCGGACTTCCCTGCTATTATAAGCCATTATATATTTTTAAATAAGGCTGCAAAAATAGCCATATTAATTAACTTTGTAGCGATGTGGATGATGCTGTTTGTATTTATCTATTTTTAGATAATTTATCAAAAATATTTTATTAACACTATTTGTAATTTATTGTATATTAGCTATTTAATATGCTCAATAAATGTTTATTAACAATCGACTGTTAATTAAATGTTTCGATTTTTTTGGCATTGAGGGCATTTAGCCCATCTCCATAAAAAGATTTAAACTTAGGGTACATCCGCCATTTTTTAGCATATTTTTGTTGTCCCATGATTACTGAGAACGATAACCAAAACAAACAATACGAACGCCGTATAAGGCCGGCCAACCCAACACAATATGCTGGTTTAGGTAAATTACCACCGCAAGCAATTGACTTGGAAGAAGCGGTATTAGGCGCGTTGATGCTTGAAAAAGATGCCCTGTCATCGGTTATCGATATATTAAAAGGCGAGGTATTTTATGATGCGCGTCATCAAAAGATATTTAATGCCATTCATTTATTGTTTGAAAAATCGTCGCCTGTCGACATACTTACCGTTACTGCACAATTACGCCAGTTGGGTGAACTGGAAATGATAGGCGGTGCATATTATATTACCGAATTAACCAATCGCGTTGCATCAGCAGCCAATATTGAGTTTCACTCACGTATCATCATCCAGAAATTCATTCAACGCGAGCTGATCCGGATCTCTACGGAGGTGATCAATAGCGCTTATGAGGACACTTCTGATGTACTCGATTTATTGGATAAGGCAGAAAAAAACCTTTTCGAGATCGCCCAAAACAACCTTCGTCGCGATTCACGTAAGATGGATGACCTGTTACATGAATCATTAAAAGAAATTGAAGCCTTAAAAGATAAAAAGGATGGTTTAACCGGGGTTGCATCCGGCTTTACTGATCTGGACCGCATGACTTCAGGCTGGCAAAAATCAGATTTGGTGATCATCGCTGCCCGCCCGGCGATGGGTAAAACAGCATTCGTATTGAGCTGCGCACGTAACGCCGCAGTTGATTTTGATAAACCGGTAGTTGTTTTCTCGCTCGAAATGTCGTCTGTTCAGTTGGTTAATCGTTTGATATCCGGTGAAACCGAAATAGAGCAGGAAAAGATACGTAAAGGCACTTTGGAAGAATGGGAATGGGCACAGATTCACTCTAAAATTGGCCGACTTGAGCAAGCCCCATTAATTATAGATGATACCCCAGCTTTAAATATATTTGAGTTTCGCGCTAAATGCCGCCGTTTAAAATCGCAGCATGATATTCAGCTCATCATCATTGACTACTTACAGTTGATGCAGGGTAAGGCTGATGGTAAAGGTGGTGGTAACCGTGAGCAAGAGATTGGTAGTATATCACGTGCCTTAAAATCTGTTGCAAAGGAATTAAACGTACCGGTAATTGCGCTGTCGCAGTTAAGCCGTGCGGTGGAAACCAGGCCGGGTGCTGCAAAAAGACCAATGCTATCGGATTTACGTGAATCGGGTTCTATTGAGCAGGACGCGGATATGGTCTTGTTCCTTTACCGACCTGAATATTACGGCTTAACTGAAGATGAGAACGGTATGCCAACCAATGGCGTAGGTGAAGTAATCATCGCCAAACACCGTAACGGTGAAACCGGAACTGTAAGATTGAAATTCGTAGGCAAGTTTGTGAAATTTACCGATCTTGACCAGGGAGGCGATGGATTTGCACCACCAAATGCATTTGCAGGCTTAAACCCATCACAGGATTTTGAAAAGCCGAGCAACTTTATTATCCGGCCATCAAGAATGGACGATATGGAGGACGAGAACCCGCCGTTTTAATTTCGGTACAAATGCCTATATTCTATTTTATCTAAACCATGAATCATATTATTAAAATTGGATTATTAGCTTCAATTATTGGGATATACTCCTGTCATTCGCCAAATAAAGTGGTTAAAACAGACACATCGAAAGTTATAGATACTATTAATAAAATAACTACAACACAAATATCTTCAGAATCAACTGAGGTTGATAGAGATACATCAAACAATCCTTTGCTATCAAAAATAATTTTTCCTGATTTTTCAATTAGACTTAATAATATTGCGTTTATTACATACAAAAGTGGTAACAATAAATACACACACAATGGCGATACCATCGATACCAGAAATTACAAGGTGTGGATACTATCTACTAAATCAGATACTATCCATTTAAAAACAGATGACGATAAAGGGTTAAACCTTGGTAAAATAGAAATTGTACCGAAAAACAAATCTGATAGATTTGAAATATCTTATTCTTTTAAATTAGCCATAATTGCCGAGAATGGTAAAAACGATACACTTTGGCAAAGTATGATGTCTTACAAAAAGACCGAAGATTCATTAAACTATTTTTTCAAATCGCCAGAACATAATTATATATATTCTGAAGAAGGAAAAAAAATAAATGAGATTAAAAAAAGGTTTAATCTAAGAGATACCACATTTAAAAAAGAAGCCGATAATGGTGATTATGGTACATATATGGATGATGGAGTTATTTTTAAAAATCAACTTTGTGAGATCCCATATACAACATTGCTTTATTTAAAAATTGATAGATTTATTGAAGATAGGTTAGCCGAAACAAAATATTTGGTTGTTGATTTCAGTATTCCTGAGTAAAGACTGCATATTTTGATTAAAACACCAACCCCAATACTATCCCAATAATAATCACAACCGGCGTCTTAATCTTCGTAAAATAAAGCAACAGCGCCGTCCCAATCATTAGCACATAAGCTAGCCAATCTGTACCGAAAGGTTTAGCCAGCAATATAAAAGCCGTCGCCATAAAGCCCACCGCCACGGCATTTATTCCGCTCAAAGAGTTTTTTATCCGGGTGATTTTTTTCAAATCCTCCCAAAAAGGCACAATAAAAAGTATCAATATTAATCCCGGAGTATTAATGCCTATCACTGCCACTATACTCCCAACAATCTGCCCGCCAATCCCATAACCCTTATTCCCCATTGTCACCCCGCCCAAAAAAGAAGTGAAGGAAAACGTAGGACCCGGAAGCATTTGCTGCAATGCATATCCTGAAAGAAATTCAGAACTGCCTAAATAATGTTTTAATTCAACAAACTCGGTATACATTAAAGGTACCAACACCTGTCCACCGCCGAAGATCAATATCCCGTTCCGGTAAAAGTTTTCAAATAAACGTATCGGCAAGCTAAATGGCGATGTTTGGTTAATAATAGCCCCTAATACAGCAAATAGTAATAAAATACCTATAAAATAAGCAACCTTATTGGGGTTTACATTGGCAAATAACCTTACACGCAATTCATTTTCATGGGGATGAGTTTCTTTTGCGGATGAGATAATTCCGCCCATTAAAATCAGCAAAGGGAATGCATATGGATTTTGCAAAAGCAGCGTAACAATCAGCGATCCAATAGCCAGCATTGTACTCACCTTTGATTTTAAAAACTTATTGGCAAAAGTATAGGTGGCGTAAGCTACAATGCCTACAGCAATTGGCTGTACATAATGCAAAATATTAGCAAACTTGGCATGCCCGGCAAACATTTGATAACTAATTGCTGCTATGCACATAATAACCGCTGAAGGTAAAACCCAAATTAAAAAAGTTAGTAATGCCAGCTGCAATCCCCCCACCTTCCAGGCTATGCCAACCAGTGTTTGGGTTGATGATGGGCCTGGTAATAGTTGAGAGAGGGCAACCAGTTCCATTAATTCCTCTTCGCTTATATAATTACGCTTTTCTACAAATTCGCGCAGCAAAATAGCTACATGCGCCTGTGGCCCACCAAAGGAGGTAAATGTGTACAAAGTAGCGTCACGAATAAAAAGTAACTGGCTTTTCTTCAATTTTATCGGTCTAATTATTCATCGTCGTCGTCATCGTGTAAACCGGTTGCTTCGTTATAAACGGCTTGCAGTTCTGAAAAAGCGTGATTATCGCGCTTTTCCCGGGCTACCTTCATACCTTTTTCATAAATGGAAATAGCATCCTGTTTGCGGTTAAGTGCTTCATATAATTTACCCAAGTGATAATAAGTACCCACATAATTCGGGTGGTTATTAACCAGATCTTCATAATATTCCAACGCTTTAACGCTATTATTCAACCTTAAATACTCGGTTGCCAGGGCATATTTTAAAAACTCATCCTCAGGTTCGTTTTTTATAAATTCCAATAGCTTTTCTAATCTGCCTACCTGCATTTTAAACTCTCTTTTTTTTAATTAAATTTGCACAAACGTATTCCTTAATTAAAAGCACAGCGAAGGTAAAAATTAGTCCCTCGTTGCAAAAATAGCTTTTAGGAGTAATATATTTGCTGTCAACCAAATTTGTATATTGCAATAATAATTTATTAGCTCGTTCATTCAACAAGCTGTTTGTAAAATATTCAAGCAATATAAACAAAGATGCGTAAGCAGGGTTAAAGTGTTGCCGAGTATACTATTTGGCAATTAATTTTGAAGTACTTAACGCTTCTTTACAAAACAGGATCTGTTGTGATGGGTAATAACATGAAAAAAATAAAGCTGGACATTGTAGGTTTATCATATAGTCAAACACAGTCCGGTGCTTATGCTTTGGTTTTAGGCGAAGTTAGCGGCAGGCGCAGGCTCCCTATTATCATCGGAAGCTTTGAGGCTCAGGCTATTGCTATCGAAATAGAAAAAATGACCCCAAGCAGGCCGCTTACTCATGACCTGTT
Source organism: Mucilaginibacter sp. (assembly GCF_965225845.1). Taxonomy (GTDB): domain Bacteria; phylum Bacteroidota; class Bacteroidia; order Sphingobacteriales; family Sphingobacteriaceae; genus Mucilaginibacter. The sequence continues at coordinate 1,303,212 of NZ_CBDDBL010000002.1, read as the reverse complement.
TAAAAGCTTTGCTGACGCTTATCACATCAACATACAAGAAATCATTATTTACAATCTCGTTGATGGTATATTTTATTCCAAACTAATCTGTTCAGACGGTAAAAAGAATATTGAGATTGATGCCCGCACATCTGATGCTATTGCCATCGCGGTAAGGTTCGATTGCCATATATACACTTATGAATTTATCCTTTCAACTGCGGGTATTGTAATTGAAGGAAACGATTTTGTTTACCTGGAAAACATAAATGAAAGTCCTGAAGAAAAAACAGTGACAGCTTCATCCGGCTCATCTCCTGCCGGCTTTACTTCATTAAGCACTGATGAGTTAAAAACTAAACTTCAGGAAGCATTATCTGATGAAGCTTACGAAAAGGCTGCTAAAATTCGCGATGAGCTAAATAAAAGAAAAGCTTCTTAACTACCTGATTAACATTTGAATAATCCTAAAATCCAGCGTCCGCCATTTTTAGGATGATTTTTTGTATGCCCCATATTTTTGGTTTCGCAATTATTTGTCTATTTTCCAGTCATTATTTTAACATTGACTATTAATATTTCAAACTTAGCGCCCTATGAATATTAAGTTCCGCTTAATACTGATGAATTTTATGCAGTTTTTTATCTGGGGGGCATGGCTGTTAACCATCGGTGCATACTGGTTTCAAAATAAACATTGGTCGGGCGCGCAATTTGGCGCAATATTTTCCACAATGGGCATTTCAGCTATTTTTATGCCGGCACTTACCGGTATAATAGCAGATCGATTTATTAATGCCGAAAAGCTATATGGTATTTTACATATATTAGGTGCGGCAACATTATTTTGCATTCCATTAGTTACAAATCCGGCTACATTTTTTTGGGTGATACTGTTAAACATGGTGTTTTATATGCCAACCTTGTCACTTTCCATAACAGTTGCTTATTCAGCATTAAAGCGAGATAATATTGATGTGGTGAAGTTTTATCCACCAATAAGGATTTGGGGAACTATAGGCTTTATTGTAGCTCTATGGGTAGTTAGTTTAACGCATAACGAAACTTCGGCTAATCAATTTTATATTGCATCGTCATTTTCTTTATTGTTAGGATTATATGCATTCAGCTTGCCAAAATGCCCGCCGCTTTTGGATAAAAAATCCAGCAGATCAGTTGTTGATTCCTTAGGCTTAAATGCATTTACGCTATTTAAAACACCAAAATTTGCCATCTTCTTTGCGTTCTCTTTACTTTTGGGTGCCGCTTTGCAGTTGACAAATGCATATGGCGATACTTACATACAGGATTTTAAAAATATAGCGATGTACAAAGATTCAATCGGCGTAAAATATCCTGCAATCATCATGTCGATATCGCAATTCTCCGAAACTTTCTTTATCATCACCATACCATTTTTCCTGCGCAGGTTCGGGATCAAATACGTAATGCTATTCAGTATGATTGCCTGGGTGTTGCGTTTTGGACTATTTGCTTTTGGCAATCCTGCCGATGGTTTATGGATGATCGTTTTGTCATGCATCGTGTACGGTATGGCTTTCGATTTCTTTAATATATCGGGATCATTATTTGTAGAAACGCAAACTTCACCCGAGATTAGGGGAAGCGCACAGGGATTGTTTATGATGATGGTAAATGGATTTGGCGCTTTCTTCGGTAGTATTTTAAGCGGTATTATAATTGACAAATTTTTCACATTGGCAGATCATTCCAAAAATTGGCATGGCATATGGCTAACATTTGCCGGCTACGCATTGGTGATCGCCATTATATTTCCTTTTGTTTTCAGGTATAATGATAATCCGGCATTGAAAAAAGCAATAATAAATTCCTAAGTATCCAATGAAAAAACATTATCGCAAAGAGGACGATTGCCTAAACTGCGGCTTTAAGTTACAGGGTAAGTTTTGTTATAACTGCGGCCAGGAAAATCTTCAAATGAAGGAAAGCTTTGGCCACATGATGAATCATGCCATCAGCGATTATTTCCATTTTGATGATCAGTTTTTTTCTACCATAAAACCATTATTTTTAAAACCCGGTTTTCTATCCAACGAGTACATGGCAGGCCGCCGTATACGTTACCTGCACCCGGTTAAGATGTACATTTTTATTAGCTTGGTGTACTTTGTGCTCTTATTCCAGACAAGCTTTAAACCCGCTAAGATTGCCGACAACGGCGAAAAACACGTCAGCAAAAAAACTTTAGTAAATACTAATAAAAAACTGGATAGTGTTTTAAAAGACCCTGACATGCCTGCCCTGGGGAAAAACTTTATCATTGATGCAAAAAAACAAAATGAAAAAGCATTAGCTAAAGGCGACACTACTGATGATGATAATGATGATCTGCGAAGTGATGATAAAGGATATAGGCTTCCCGGAAGTACCCATGATACGAGTTACACAGAGTATTTGTCAGATCAACAAAAACTTTTACCTAAAGAAAGAGATGGATTTTTAGGTAAAATGTATAATAAAAAAGCTTTAGCTTATAGGAAGGAATACGGTTCGAGAACAAAGGAAGTTATTTATGATGAATTTAAGCATAATGTACCCAAAATGATGTTCTTAATGTTGCCGCTATGTGCTCTAATATTTCAGATCGCTTTTTGGAACAACAAAAAATTTTACGTGGAACACTTAATATATACTTTCCACCTGCACTGTTTTTTATTCCTTTTTTTATCAATAATAATGCTGCTTGAAATAATACTCCCAACAAGCTGGGGTTTGAGTGACTGGCTAACAACAATTGCAACTATTGGTATTATATGGTATTTATATAAATCGATGCGTGTTTTTTATCATCGCAGCCCTTTTAGAACCATAACAAAGCTTATTGGAATTTCTTTCGTTTACTCAATCGTATTTGCATTTTGCATTGCTTTTGTATTTGTGCTTACAGCATTAATGTTGTAAAATCAATTAGCAAAGGCATTCAGGGCGATAGTTGGTTTACCTGTATTATCAAATGCACCTAAGGTATATCCTTGCCAGCTGTTGTAGCTTTCGGGTTCCCAATAGAAAACGCCTAATCCCTGTTTGTTAGGCACCGAACGTGTTTTTTGCAAAATATCAGTCAGGAAAGCTTGTGCAATAGTTGGTTGGTCTTCTTCTATACCCACCTCAACTATCATTACTGGCGTTCCGTATCGTAAAACCATATCATTCATATTTGCCAAACACTGGGCATCAAGTGTGGTATAATTACTTATTGTTGGATATAATGACATTCCAATAATATCCCATTTAGCGCCGTTTGCCTTTAGTCCATCAAACATCCACTCAAATAAACTATTATCGTAACCGTTAGATAAATGCACAATAACTTTTGTTGACGGGCTTACTGCTTTAACAGCATTATAGCCACTGGTAACCAAAGCCGCAAAATTTGCCATATTGGTTGATGCGCGCCCATCTTGCCACAGCATCCCATCATTGGTTTCGTTACCTACTTGTACCCATTTTGGGGTGACACCATTCAATTTTAAGGTATCCATAACACCTGTAGTGTAAGTGCCCACGGTTGTAACCAGGTTTGCAAATGAGAGATTTACCCACGCAGCAGGTTTATTCTGGTCGCCGGGATCGGCCCAGACGTCGCTGTAATGAAAATCAATCATAACATTTAAGCCTGCGTTTTTAGCGCGGACCGCTTTTGCTACAACATCTTTTGTATTACACCAACCATTTGTCGGATTCACCCAAGCCCTTAATCTGATTGAGTTAAATCCAAGACTCTTCATCAAATTAAAAATATCCTGTTGATTGCCGTTTTTATCATAAAATTTATAGCCGGATGATTCCATTTGTGTAGCCCAACTTACATCAGCTCCTTTAAAAAAAGTAGTATCGATTGTTGTTGTTATCGGCTGAGTAGGGCTAACTTTATTTTTTGAACAGCTCAAATTTAAGCAGCAGAAAAAAACAGCGCATATACACACAAATTTTTGCATGATGTTTTCGTTAAAAGGTTATAATTATTATAATTGGATAACAAATATAACAAACATAATAAATGTAAAACAAACATTTATTAAAGAAATTTTGAAATATTATTAATCGAGAGAATAATCTGAATACAAGCTATATGATATTGAGAGGCTGATCATATTCATTTTGGAACTTTGATTTTCGGTAGCGCCGTAACCAAAACCAATTTTGTTAAGCCCTGCTTCATAACGGATATCAATTGAAAGATCGTGAAAATCTATCCCTCCTCCTACTTGCCAGCCATAATTTTGATCTGTATAATTCAATCGCTGCCCATCAATAAATTGTTGATCGTTTTGCAACCTGAAAATTAATACAGGGCCTGTCATAATCCTGCCACCTAAGTTATCATTCCCAATTTTATAGCCAATCAGCAGTGGCAAATTAAATGTGGTGAAATAAGATTTATTAATTCCTCCGGCTTCTCCCGGATCAGAAATAGTAACAACCGATTTTTGCAAGTACAACTCGGGTTGAAACTCCAGGCCCAAACCCCCGAAACGTGTGTACACACCAGTCTGAAAACCGGGATCACCTTTGGTTGAATAGTTTGCTGAACCAGGGAAATTTGAATAGTTACCCCCAGCTTTAATTCCAAATTGAAAATTTGGTAAATATTGGGCCGACGCTGATGCAGCAAAAAATAAGAAAATAAATAGGGTAAAGATTACTCTTCGCATATTATTCGGAATATAAAAGTGACCGGCTCGCGATATATACGGAATAAACGCCCAATATGTTGTTTAAAGTGTAAAATTAGTTAGCTTGGAATGACAATTTTCCCTGATAATAATCCAATATCTTGCTGTAAATAAAATAATCGTACCTCGCACTAATTAAACTAAGATTTGCAGCATCCATGTGATCTTTAGCTATAATATAATCTACTGAAGTTAATACACCTGAATCATACCTGATCTTTGAAATTCTGAAGCTTTCTGAATACGCAGCCACCTGGTCTTTTAATGCCTGGTATTTGTTATAGGCAGCAGTCATGTTATAAAAAGCCTGCTCAACGTTTTGTTGCAGCTGTGTTTTGGTATTATCCTCGATATATTCGTTATTAAGCAAAGTAATTTTTGCAAGTGCCACAGCATTTTTTTTAACCCGATTATTAAATATAGGTATGGTTAGGGTTAACCCTACATAAGTACTGTAATTACCACGCAATTGGTTTATGTAATTTATATTCTGATAGTTATAATTTGCTTGGGTACCATAAACCTGCTGCTTACCAGTCGGAGAATTGATATAAGTACCAGTCGGCACACTGGTCGAGTCTACAAATGTTGCCTTCTGCCCCGCGCTGGAATAATAAGTATTTACACCACCTGTTAAAGCCAATGTAGGAAATAAATATCCTTTAGCTTGCTTAACACCTTTTTCAGCGCTTTCCCGTCTCAAGGTTACTGCCTTTATTGCGGCAAGTTGCTGTAGCGCAGTTTGATAAACCTGGTCAGGGTTAATACCATAATCACCGGCAAGGTCTTGCGCGTTTAACGGTTGCAGGGTAACATCCTTATTGTAAGGCATATTCATTAATTGAAATAAGCTCACCATTGCCGACGTAACACTATTTTGTGCATTTACCACAGCAACCTGGCTTCCGGCTAGTGATCCTTTTAGGTCATATAAGTCGGATGCTGCTTTATTGGCACCCTGGCTTTCCAATATCTTTGAACGCTCTACCTGTTCATTAGCGACAGCGAGTTGGCTTTCGGTTGAATTTAATAGCTCTTCGTTGTCAAGTACCAATAAATAATTGGTGATCACATTTAAAGTCACCTGATCTTTCGCCGACTGGAAATCCATTTTACCAGCCTGGTAAGCTAAGCGTGTTTGCTTTACGGCATTTTGATAAGCAAGGCCGTTAAACAAATTTACACCGGCATTTAAACCATACTCATCAGTTGTTAGCGATTGATTAACATATGTATTAGTTATCGGGTTTATCCCGCGGCCCTGATTTAGATTACGTTCAGCCAAACCATTTAACGTTGGCAACATATTTTCTTTAGCCTGTAAGTATCCAATGCTATCAGTTGATGCTGTTAAACCAGTTTCCTTAACCTGCAAGTTGTTTTTAATAGCAATGTCGAGGCATTGTTGAAGTGTTAAAAGATTATTTTGCTGCTGTGCAGATGCTTTTAACATAATAATTAGCAATAACGGGATTATATAAAATTTACGGAAGAACATTTTCTTTAAAGTTGTTTTGATGATTCAATTTTGCCGTCTAATAAGTTGATGATCCGGCTACCGTACTCGGCGTTTTTTTCAGAATGTGTTACCTGTATAATGGTTACCCCATCCTCTTTATTTAATTTTCTGAAAAGTTGCATAATCTCATCACCTTGCTTGGAGTTAAGGTTGCCGGTAGGCTCGTCAGCCAGTAACAACTTGGGCTTTGCGATAAGCGCTCTTGCAATGCCAACCAATTGCTGTTGCCCGCCGGATAATTGCGCCGGGAAAAGATCTTTTTTTCCAACTATCTGAAAACGGTCTAAGATATCAGCAACCATGGCTTTACGTTCGGCGCTTTTGTAATCCTGGTAAATCAGCGGTGTTTCGATGTTTTCATAAACGGTCAGTTCATCAATTAAATGATAAGCCTGGAATACAAAACCGATATACTTTTTATATAAAGCGGAGCGCTGTTTTTCCTTTAGCTGATGAACTGCTTCGTTTGCGAAGTAATGGTAACCGCTTGACGGCTCATCAAGCATACCAATAATATTTAGCAATGAAGACTTTCCCGAGCCTGATGGCCCCATGATAGACACGAATTCGCCCTCTTCAATATCAAGGCTGATATCATTGATCACGTAGTTTTTAGTACCGCCGTTTTGATAGTATTTTGAAATATGCTGAAGTGATAACATTATGTATTTATTAAATAGTTTGTTAAATCTTATTGATAGATAGTGAATAGTGTACCAAAGTATTAATCTATTGAATTACAGTAGATTAAACTCAATTAAACTATACATAACTGTTCGCTATCGCAACATGGGGCGTTCGGTTATGATACAGCAGATTACAAATTACTATTCGCTTCTTAAACTCTTCACCGGGTTTGACAATGCTGCCTTTAGTGCTTTATATCCTACAGTTAGCCAGGCAATAATTACCGAGGCAGCAATCGATATCAGGAAAATAGATGGGCCAAATGAATACCTGTAGGTGAATGTCATCAACCATCTGTGCATCACAAACCAACCTATCGGAGCCGAAATAGCAAAGGCAATAAAGATAAGTACAGTAAACTCCTTAGAGAACAAGTAAACAATACTGCCTACCGAAGCGCCTAGCGTTTTACGGATCCCAACTTCTTTAATTCGTTGTAAGGCCATGAATGATATTAGCCCATATAATCCTAAACAAGATATAAATATGGCGATGCCTGAAAATATTTTAAAGAGTTGTGATAGCTGGGTGTCGCTTTTGTAGAAACCGGCTATTTTCTCATCCAGGAACTTGTATTCGTAAACATAATCAGGAAAGGTAGCATTCCATGTATGTTCTATAGATGAAAGCGTTTGCGTAAGGTTGGCTGGCTGAACTTTTATGTTGATATCTTCATAAGTATCTTTATATGAAGCCATAATAACCGGAGGTATTTGTTTCTTTAATGATGTTACATTAAAATCCTTCACAACCCCCACAATTAACGCTTTCTTCCCTTCTACTAAAATATTTTTACCTATCGCAGTATTAGGATTTAACACACCCAATTTTTTTAGCAGCGTTTCATTAACTACCAGCTCATGTATCGTATCGGTTTTGATGTATGGTCGGCCTGCTACCAGTTGCAAATGATACAGGTTAAAATATTCCGCATCCGCATATTTCATGTTCGCCTGGAAAGGCTCCGGTTTAGCAGCATTATCATAAGTAAACTCAGTATTTGAGTTTGAATTATCAGACGGGCTTGAAGAACTGAAGCTAACATCTTTAACACCAGGCTGCTGTAAAAGCTCGTCGCGTAAAGTATTAATTTTGGTTAAACTAATGCTATCATTAGGTAAACCAACATTTATTACAGCATCCTTTACAAAGCCTAATGATTTATTTTTAAAATAATCCATCTGGTTGATAATAACCAGCATGCCAATTATCAATACCTGGGCAATGCAAAATTGCAGCACAACCAAACCCCTGCGTAATGACACACCGCTTGTACTGCTGGCAGTAATTTTATTCTTTAATGCCGCTATCGGGTTAAAGCCGGATAATACCATAGCCGGATAAAAACCAGCCAAAAGGGTAACTACAATTAATAAACCGATGACAAATAGTATAACAGCCGGATCTGATAAAAATGCTGTACTTAATTTAATATCCAGCAGAATATTAAAATAGGGTAATGCCACAAACGCAACCACTATACCAATAACAATTGCTGTAAATGTAATAATGAAAGTTTCGATGATGAATTGCATTACAAGTTGCTCACGGGTACTGCCCAAAACTTTACGTATACCAACTTCTTTTGAGCGGTTAACAGCCTGAGCGGTTGCAAGATTGATAAAGTTAACACATGCTATTACCAATAGAAACATCCCGATCAGCGCAATCGCGTCTATCAATTGATGGCTGAAATTTCCCTTGGTATATTTGCTAACCTCGGCATTATAGTGAATATCTGATAGCGGTTGTAACTGCATATCTTGCTTGATAGGGCCAGTCGTAAAATGTTTTTTAACAAATCCGGTGAGATAGTTATTAAACTGGCTTTCTGATTGATTGTTAGGTAAAACTACAAAACAATAATGTTCGCCATATATACTTCCCCAGTTGGCGAAATTATCATGATAGTTATTTTCTTTATCTTTTAGCGTTGAAAAAGAGATTACAACTTTTAGTGGAAAATCAGTATTTTCAGGTGGATCATTTAATATGCCTGTTACCTTGAGGTTGGTTTTGTTTTCAAGCTTAATGGTTTTCCCAATTGCGCTTTTCCAGTCACCAAAAAATTTCTCAGCCTCTGTTTTAGTTAAAACAACGGTGTTAGGGTCGGTTAATGCTGTTTTTTTATCACCTGCCAACCAACTAAAATCAAACACATCAAAAAATTGGGGTTCGGCATAATAAGTGTCATCCTCCTTAAATTTCTTTATTGTGTTTACCTGATCATTATTCAAACTCAATAGTGTACCATTCGATTTTAAAATGCTGGCAACTCCTTTAAGTTGAGGAAAATCCAACCTTAGGCTTTGCGCAGTTGGAAAAGGAACACCACTAATCAGCTCTTTTCCATCAGGGCCGGCCTGTATAGTAAGCACACGGTATATATTATACTTTTTTGAATGAAAATTATCAAAACTTGTCTCAAATTTTATAATCAGGAAAATTAATAAGCAAGCCGCAATACCAACGGCTAAGCCAACAATATTAAGGGTTGCATAGCTCTTGTTATTTAACAAGTTTCGCCAAGCAGTTTTTAAATAATTCTTAATCATCTTTACTTATTTATTTTCGCTCACGCGATATCTAATATTTAGTAGGCCAATTACATACCAAATTATAAAAATCTATTAATCAAAGCTTTAAATTAAAACGCCAATAGAAAGTGTTCGCATGCAGAACACCTTATGTTCGGTTACGATACAGTTGTTATTCGCTTCTTAAACTCTTAACAGGGTTTGCTATTGCGGCTTTAATTGATTGAAAGCTTATAGTGGCAAGGGCAATAATGATTGAAATAGAACCAGCAAGTAAAAACACCCACCAATCTATATTTATTCTGTAAGCAAAGCCCTGGAGCCATTTACTCATGGCATACCAGGCTATAGGTGTGGCCATCACGATAGCAATTAATACAAGCTTAATAAAATCAAAAGACAGCAGCACGGTTACATTGCTAATGCTGGCACCAAGAACTTTGCGTATGCCAATTTCCCGGGTTCGTACCTGTGCGGTAAAAGCAGCCAACCCAAGTAAACCTAGGCATGAAATACCTATAGCTATAGCGGCAAAATAATCAAATAAGATGCCCTCCTGTTGTTCGCCTTTATATAGATCGTTAAACTTGTCGTCCAAAAAAGTATAATTGAAAGGATATTGGCCATTATATTGTTTAAACAGTTTTTGCACCGCTGAAATGGCTTTTGGCGCGTCCTTTCCTGTGGTTCTTACATACATATTACCTAAATACGATGGATAATAATAAAATACAGCCGGTCCTATTTTTTCCTTCATGGATGCGAAATGAAAATTCTTTACCACGCCGATAATTGTCCCTTTAATGTGCCAGGCCTGGAAACGCTTGCCTATTGGGTCTTTCAAACCAATTTGATTTACAGCGGCTTCATTCAATATTAAATGACTGGTATCATTTACCGCACCGGTAAAACTTTTACCTAATGCCATTTTCATTTTAAAAAATGATATGAAATCTTTGTCTATCGTCATTAGGTTTACAATAAACGTTTGACCAGGCGCTTTGCCTTCCCATTCAGTTTCGCCGGATATTCCACGCATCTCAACAATATTTTGATTGGAACGCGTAACATCCAATATACCGGGCTGTTTTAATAATTCATCCTTAACAGCATCATAGTGATCGCCCATCGCGCGCATCGGCAATGAAAAGGTATGACTTTTATCATAACCTAATTCTTTTGAGCGTATATAATTTAGCTGGCTTGTGATCACAATAGTGCTTACAATAAGCATAATTGAGAAAACAAACTGTGTAACGACCAATATTTTTCGAAATAACACGTCTCCAATATTTGCTGATACTTTACCCTTAAGCGCTTTTAATGGCTCAAATGACGATAACAACATAGCAGGGTAAATACTTGACGCAGCTAACGTGCCTGTTATAGTAAAGATGATGATCAACCAAACATGATAGTCGGTTATGTTAAAGGTCATATTCTTGCCTGATATTTGATTGAACATAGGCATTAAAAAATGAATAGACACCAATGCTAATGTTACAGAAAGTAAAAACAACAAAGTTGTCTCAACAATAAATTGTATAAAAAGCTGGCTTTTATTTGCGCCAATAATTTTTCTCATACTAATCTCTTTAGAACGCAGCATTGACCTTGCGGTAGATAGATTTACATAATTGATACAAGCTATAATCAATATCAATAAAGCAACCACCAAAAAAACCCGCACTGTTGTAACGCCTTTATCAGTTAAATCAGCATTATACAAATGCATTTTTCCGATTGGCAGCAGCAGATAATCAGCATCTGTATCGGCAGGACGATGCTTTATATGAATATGGAATAATTTGTCTGAAAGTGATTTTAATGATGTTCCCGGCCTAAGTTTAAAATAGGTATCGCAATCATACTCATCAAAATTGCTATTTAAATCAACTTTTTGAGTAAGCATTAAATTGATATGAAAGCTTATAGGCATTAGCAGATCATACTTGATACTCGAGTTTTCCGGGAAATTAGCAATAACGCCACTAACGGTAAAATTTTGCTTATTATCACCCATAATAACTTTACCTATTGCGCTATCATTACCAAAATATTTTTGCGCAGTACTTTGTGTTATCACTACTGAATTATCGTTAGCGAAAGGCTTGCTGCTATTTCCCTGTAGAACGGGGAAACTAAACATTGAGAAAAATGAGGGATCTACATAGGCCACCCTATCGTTAGCAAAAATTTTATCCTGGTATTTATAAGATGAGAAATCATTATTAGCGCTTACACGCACCTCCTCTTCTACTTCGGGCAATCCCTGTTTAGCTAATACTCCTATTGGGAAAACAGTGCTTTGCCATATTTGCCTGCTTGCGCCGGTTCCACCCCAAAGCTCCAGTTTATAAAGGTTTTGGGCATTTTTGTGGAAGCTATCAAAACTAAATTCGTCCTGTACCCAAAACAATATTAATATCCCAATAGCCAGCCCTGCTGTTAAACCAATGATATTGATAATTGAGTAAAATTTATTTTTCACCAAATTCCGCCACGCGGTTTTAATGTAATTTTTGATCATGGCTATTGGTTTTAATGTGTTTGAACTATTCTGAACGTAAACTTTTAACCGGATTAGCTAATGCTGCTTTAATGGCTTGGTAACTAACAGTAGTCATTGCTATAACTATAGTTATTATACTTGCTAAAGCCATTATCCACCAGCTTAAGCCAATTCTATATTGATAATTTTGCAACCACTTGTTAAGCACCCATATAGATACAGGCACAGCAATTACGATGGCTATAAGTACCAGTATTAAAAAATCTCTTGATAATAGCCCGGTTAAACTTCTTACAGTAGCGCCCAAAACTTTACGTACGCCAATTTCTTTCGTACGCTGCTCAGCAGCATAGGCAGCCAGGCCAAACAAACCGAGGCAAGAAATTAATATTGCCAAACCACCAAACAAATTAGCAAGTGTAGCTAAAAGTTTTTCATTCTCAAATTTCTTTTCAAACTCGCTGTCAACAAAATTGATTGTGGGTGGATACGCCGGGTTAAGCGCTTTTAAGCTTTTGTTAATTTGATCAATATTAGCAGTTATACTACGTGCCTGGTTTAAGCGTAATGCTAACACTGAGCCATAATAACCATCACAATACGTAACCATTGGGGGCACTTTGTAGTACGGCGATCCCCATATAAAATCTTTGTAAACGCCAACTATTGTAATTTGCTGATCGCCATTCTTAATTATTGTTCCTATCGGCTGTTTCAGATTCATGATTTTGGCCGCAGTTTCATTGATCATTACCGATGGGGTCTTGCTATTCGTGTCGATCGGATAATCCGGCGAAAATTCACGCCCTGCCAATAGTTTAACTCCGGTGGTATGAGTAAAATCATATCCTGCGTAAAACATGTCAACTAAAACTTGCTGTTTTGGTTGTTTGCCGGGCCAACTAAAACCCCAGGTATTACTACCATTTTGGGTTATACTTTGCGATATGCAAGTGGCATTTGTTATCGAGCTGTTCTTTTTTAATTCATTTATCAAAACTTCGGCTCTTTTACCTAATTCACCTTCTATAGGTATCTCAACCAGATTATTTTTATCATAACCATTGCCCATGCTTTGCACAAAACCAATTTGCTTGTACACACAAATGGTAGCGGTTATTAGAAAAACTGCAAAGGCAAATTGTACAACTACTAATACTTTACGTATTGAGAGCGCACCGCTACCTCCTCTGAATACACCTTTTAATACTTTTATAGGTTGAAATGATGATAAATAAAACGCCGGATAACTACCTGAAAGTAAACCTGTAACAAGCGCTATGGATATAATTAGAACCCAGGTAGACCAATCTTCAACAGGGAATGATAAATTAATTTTAAGCAGATTATTAAAAAATGGCAAACACAATACCAATATTACTACCGCTGCTATGGTTGATATAAAAGATAATATCAACGACTCCGTGATAAACTGCCATATTAATGCTGAACGACTGGAACCGATAGCTTTACGGATGCCTACTTCCTTAGCCCTTTCCTCAGAACGGGCGGTAGACAGATTCATGAAATTAACGCAGGCAATTAACAAAATGCATAGGGCAAGTGCTTCAAAAGAATGGACTTGAGTGATAATGCCGCCAACAGCTTTCCCATTTTGAAAATTTTGATACAAATGACTCTCTGAAAACGGGAATAAGAAAAGTTGGTTGGTATTACCGGTATCGTGGCGGGCGATAAGAGATCTTAAAATTGAATTAGCCCTGTTTAATGATCCCGGATCCTTCAATTGAACATAGGTTTGGCAAAAGTTATTTCCCCAGTTTGGGCCTTTAGCCCATGCGTTATCATTTTCAAACTGCAAGTATGGCATTACAAAATCAAACTGATATGATTCATTTGCAGGTATATTATCAATTACCCCGGTAACCAGCATCGGCACGTTATTGTTACGTGTCACAATTTTATTAATGGGGTTGGCATTACCAAATAGTGTTTTTGCAAAATCAGCAGTAATTACTATAGAATTGGGCAGATTTAAGCAGGTTAATGCATTACCCTCAATAAAATGATAGGAAAACATTGAAAAGAAAGCAGAATCCGCATATAGCCCAGTTTTTTTGAAACCATTGTTTTTGTAGCTAATCAAACTCCCGGCATTGTAATCGTCAACGCGGATAGATTTTACAACTCCGGGCACCTCCGCTTTAATAGCTGCAGCGGCGGCACCGGGGGTAGCTTCAAAAGTATAGATCTGCCCATCGCCATGCTGATTATTTTTTACAACATAAATATTATCAAGATTCTTAAACTGATGATTAAAACTTAAATGATAGGTTATATACAATAGTAGCAAAAGGCAACTCGCTATCCCCAAGGTAAGCCCCCCTCCATTAATAAATGCGAAACCTTTATGTTTTCTTATGTTTCTCCAGGCTATTTTAAAGTAGTTCTTTATCATTGTATTATGGATTTATATTTTTATTTAATGATATAATCTTAAACTTATTCGCTCCTCAAACTTTTAACAGGATTAATAACTGCTGCTTTAATAGCCTGAAAGCTAATGGTAATCATTGCCACCGATAAAGCAGCAATACCAGCGACACCTATTTCCAACCATTGTATGTTTACACGGTATGCAAAATCCTGCAGCCATTTCTGCATCAGGTACCATCCAATCGGCGATGCTATTAATATGGCAATGCATACCAGTTTTATAAAATCTTTGGAAAGCATTGCAGAGATATTTGCCACACTTGCACCAAGCACCTTACGTATGCCAATCTCTTTGGTGCGTTGCTCAGCAGCATAAGCAGCAAGGCCAAATAAACCTAAGCAAGCTATAACAATGGCTAATACCGTAAACACTATGCAGATTGTTCCTGTGCGCTGTTCAGATCGGTACATCGCATCAAAATCCTGATCCATAAATGTATATTGAAAATGTGTCGGGGTAAATCCTTTCCATTTATCTTCTATCTGCGAAAGCAATACCGGCATATTTGCCGTATTTATCTTGATGCTTAAATTGCTGTTGTCGTTATTAAGCTGCAACACAACAGGAGAAATATTATCATGCAATGAACTGAAATTAAAATCCTTTACCATACCAATAATGGTATAAGGCTTATAAGTTGGATTAGGGCCACCCGATGACCGGTAAACCACCTTGTTCACAGGATCGCTGAATCCAAGGAACTTGGCGGCGGTTTCATTGATAACAATGGCGTTGGAATCTGATGGCATTTGGGCCGAGAAATTGCGACCTGATTTTATTTTCATGGCCAATGTGCCGATGTAATCCTCATCAATACTCCATACCTGTGGGAATAGTGATTTCTTAGGATCGGCAATCGCTTCTTTATAAAATATACCTGTGCCCCTGTTTGATGTGGTTGGTAAATAACCACTTAGTGTAGCATTGGAAACACCCGGCAGTTGTTTAATTTCCTGTTTAAATGTTTTGGCATGATCTCCCAGTTCAAATGCATGTTGAATGATCAGTACCTGGTTGCGATTATACCCCAAATCCCGGTTTTGAATATATTGAAGTTGGTTATTGATTACCAATGTACCGATGATCAGAAATATGGAAATAGAAAACTGAAACACAACCAAAAAGCTGCGTAATGACCCGCCTTTGAATCCTGTTGCTATTTTGCCTTTCAATACCTGGATTGGATTAAAGGCAGATAAAAAGAATGCAGGATATAATCCGGCTAAAAATCCGATCAATAAAACAGCTATTAATGCTGAAGGTAAGAGCCATATTAAAGTATGTGCATTCACCAATATATTTTTATCTGCCAGATTGTTGAATTGAGGAAGTACTAATATTGATAACACCAACGCGATCATAACAGCGATAAGTGTTACTATCATTGATTCTGCTATAAACTGAAACACCAGGTGCTTGCGTGCAGAGCCCAGCACTTTACGTACACCTACTTCCTTTGCCCTGTTTGCTGAGCGGGCGGTTGAAAGGTTCATGAAGTTTACGCAGGCTATCAGTAGTATAAATATCGCGATAGCTGAAAAAATGTAGACGTATTGTACTGAACCATTAACTCCAAGCTCTCCCGTTAAATTAGAGTGCAGGTGAATATCGGTTAACGGTATCATATTCAACCTGAAAAAGCTACCATTCTTTTCAAATGTATCATAACTCATATTTAGTTCCTGTTGCATTTGTCTGCCACTGTATTTCCTTAAAAACTGTGGAAATTGCGCTTCCAGCCTTTTATAATCAGCATCTTTACGCACCAGCACGTAAGTGCTATAATCGCTTCGTAACCATTCAGCAGAACGGCTATCCGGATTAGATGCCATCGATACCAAAAAATCAGCATGAAAATGTGATTGTTCAGGAATGTTTTTAATTACCGCGGTAACTTTAATCGGATTCTTTAAATTACCATCAATTATCAAATTTTCACCCACAACATTTAACCTGCCAAAATATTTTTTGGCCATATCTTCACTTATAACCACTGTATTTGGTTCAGTAAGTGCGGTTTTCTTATCACCATAAATTACAGGCAATGTAAATACTTCAAACACCGATGGATCAGCAAATAAAGCTCTGTTTTCTAAGATACTTTCAGTGCCTTTGGTTACGTGCATGCCACCTATATTCTTTAACCGGACTGTATTCTCCACATCAGGAAAATCAGCCTTCAGCGTTTGCGCAAGCGGAGCCATGCAAACCGCATACTGAACCTTGTTATCGCCTAACTTTAGATTTTCGTTTACGCGATAAATTCTATTGGCGTTAACGTTATACTTATCATAACTCAACTCATCAACTACATAAAAAACTATTAATAAGCAGGTTGCAAGTCCTAAAGCAAGGCCAAGTACATTAATTGCCGTAAAGCCCTTATTTTTTTGAAGGGAACGAAATGCTGTTTTGATGTAGAGGCGTATCATGATGTAAGGTATTTGGATAGGTAAATTTTTGGCAGTTTTTTCTCCACTTTGCCCCTCCATTTACAGAGGGGCGCCGGAGACATTTTAATTAACTATATAAACTAAAAAACTATTGTTCTTTTTATATCATGATGTTTTCCATCACGGTTTGTCCATCCAGCAGGCGGATGATACGATGGCTGTAACGGGCATCATGCTCGGAGTGAGTAACCATTACGATGGTTGTGCCCTGCTCGTTCAAATCGGTTAGCAATTCCATTACATCATTACCGTTGCTGCTATCCAGGTTACCGGTAGGCTCATCCGCAAGGATCAGTTTTGGTTTATTTACCACTGCGCGGGCAATAGCCACACGCTGTTGCTGTCCACCTGATAATTGTTGCGGATAGTGATTGCGACGATGCATGATCTGCATTTTTTGAAGCACCTCTTCTACCCTTTTTACACGTTCAGCCGTCGGCACACCTGTGTATATTAATGGCAGCTCTACATTTTCAAATACCGTAAGCTCGTCTATCAGGTTAAAGCTTTGAAAAACGAAGCCAATATTGTGCTTACGCAGATCAGCACGCTTACGCTCGGTAAAATGCGCTACTTCAATATCGTTAAAAATATAGCTTCCTTCATCCGGGTCATCCAGCATACCCAGAATGTTCAACAGGCTTGATTTTCCACAACCTGATGGCCCCATAATGGCTACAAATTCGCCAGTATCCACGTGCATGGATAATTTGTTTAGCGCGATGGTTTCTACCTCTTCAGTGCGATAAAATTTTTTGAGATTGGTGATCTTTATCATTTCTGTATGCTTTAATGTTTGGTTCCCATGAGGGATATATTTTTGTTGTTTGTTTTATTTACTTAATACTAATTCCTGCATATCGCCATAAGTGTCGTAGCTTGATGTTACCACCTTATCGCCTGGTTGCAAGCCGCCAGTTACTTCATAATAATCAGGATTCTGCCTGTTTAACTGTATGTCAACCTTATAAGCGGTTTTGCCGTCGGCACTCAATTTAAATATCCAGTTACCACCGGTTGTTTGATAGAAACCACCTTTAGGTACCAATACTGCCTGTGTTTCGTCGCTCAATGCCAACCTGATCTGTAAAGTTTGGCCTCTTCTGATACCTTGTGGGGCAGCGCCTATAAATTCCATATCAACCTGGAACTGTCCGTTAGTAACTTGTGTAAACACCTTTTTAATTTTCAGTTTGTAAGTTTTATCAGCAAATGAGAAATCACCCATTAAACCGTTGTATACCCGTGATATATAATGCTCATCGATATTTACCCTAACCTTATATCCTGATAGGACGTCAATTTCTCCTAAACGTTCCCCTTTATTTATATTCTGTCCCACTTCAGCATCCATTGATGTAAGCTGGCCATCAACTGGCGCCTTTACAATCAGGTCACCAACTTTTTGCTTCATCAACTCAAGCGAGTTTTGCATGTTTTTTAAATTATCCTGCGACTGTTGTGCCTGCAGTTTAACATTTACAGAGTCACGCTTTAAGATCTGGTTGTTTAAATCTCTTTTATTTTTCGCATAATCATACGCGTTAACCGCAACCTGGTATTCCTGTAAACCAATGGCCTTTTGTGCGTATAATTTCTGATCAAGCTTATATACACGTTCAGCTTCTCGGTAGCTATTGTTAACATCGGCCATACCTTGCAGGTAGCCAATGGTGTTTTGTTGCGCCTGATTTTTAGAGATCTGCATTTGCGTTAACACGTTATATACTGCAGTTTGCTGGTTAGCTAATTGCAATTCAAGGTCAAGGTCGGCAAGTTTCATAATAGGCTGACCAGCCTTCATATCAGTACCATCCTCAACAAATAATTTCTCAACACGGCCACCTTCAACAGCATCTAAATAAATGGTTGTGATTGGAAGTACAACACCATTCACCGGTATAAATTCCTGGAAAGGCCCTTTTGTAACCTCGCTTATAGTTAAGCGTTCAGGGTCGACTGTTAATTTACTTTTACCCGATCCGTAAACAATACATAAAGTAATAATCACAATAAGCGCGGTAATACCTGCTATAAGCAAAATGCGCTTAGTGTTCCACTTCTTTTTTTCTATAATTCTATCCACTGTAATAATATATTTTTAATATACCTAATACAATCACATGCCACAAATTAAAATACTGTTTTACAGTACATTATAAGCAAATATCTAAAATTAAGCGTACGCTATTGTTACAGCAAGTGTTCGGTAATGATACAGTGTAAATTAAGTAAAATATGTAAAATTACTGTTTTACAGGTGCTTGGGTTTTACGCAGGGTTTTTGCTGATCTGGCATACAGTAGAAGGTACTGTATTTAGTTGATACTTAAAGATACTCAATAATTTGCAATTAAACAAATGAAAAGCTAATTTGACCATATTCGATACAACCTAATATCCGCGAAGCAAACAAATAAAAATGATACTGAAAAAAGCTACCATACTTATTGTTGATGATGACACCGATGTGCTAACCGCAGTTAAGCTTTTGCTTAAAACCGAAGTACATGAAATTATTACCGAAAAAAATCCCGAGAACTTAAACTCATTGTTACAGCGAAACCAGGTTGACCTGGTTTTGCTGGATATGAACTTTAACAGCGCCATTAACACCGGTAACGAGGGTTTGTACTGGCTTAAAAAAGTAAAAGATTGGAAACCAAATGTTTGCGTGATCATGATTACGGCTTATGGGGATATTGACCTGGCCGTACGATCATTAAAAGAAGGCGCGAACGATTTTGTGGTGAAGCCCTGGCACAATGAGAAGTTAATCGAAACCATAAAAGATCTGCTTGATAAAAAAGAAAGTATAAAAACGCCAAAGGCTACCGGGAAAAGCATTACAGGAGAGACATCTATTTTAGGGGAATCGGAAGTAATGCAGGATATATTCTACAAAGTAAATAAGATAGCCCCTACAGATGCCAATATTTTACTGTTGGGTGAAAATGGTACAGGTAAAGATTTAATGGCAAAAGCTATTCATGAACGATCATTAAGGGCAGATAAACCATTTATCAAAGTTGATGTTGGCGCATTAACCGATACGTTGTTTGAAAGTGAATTATTCGGCCATAAAAAAGGAGCCTTTACTGATGCGCGTGAAGACAGGACTGGCCGATTTGAAGATGCACAGGGCGGAACATTGTTTTTGGATGAGATTGGTAATATTAGCCTGCAACAACAAGCAAAATTATTAACTGTACTACAAAACAGGCAGGTTACGCGTTTAGGAACAAATAAAGCGGTTGATATTGATATCAGACTGATCTGTGCCACCAACTTACCACTTAGTGAGCTGGCTAATGAAACACGTTTCCGTAAGGATTTAATCTACCGGATAAATACAGTGGAAGTTAACATGCCACCTCTTCGCCGCCGAAGTGAAGACATTGTAATATTGGCAAAACACTTTGCAAAACTTTATGCCACAAAGTATTTAAAACCAGCAATGGAGTTTGAACCGGCTGCACTGCAAAAGTTAAGGATGTATAACTATCCCGGTAATGTGCGCGAGTTGCAATATACTATTGAACGTGCTGTAATTATGGCTGATGAACATATTGTTCGTGCTGATGATTTAATATTTTCAATACTGGAAACACCAACCGATACATTATCAATAGATATCGATAATGTACCACTAAGTACCATGGAAAAAAATGCTATTTTAAAGGTGATTGAAAAACATAACGGCAATATTACCCGTGCTGCTAAAGAACTTGGATTAACGCGTACCGCATTATATCGCAGATTGAGCAAATATGATATTTAAACGTTACGAGTGGCGATTGCTTCTACGGATATTAATTTTATTCGCAACACTTTCTGCTACATCTTACATTTTTATTAAAGGTTCGGACTGGTATGTTTACCTGGCAATAACTTTGCCTGTGCTTGTTTACATCGTAGTAGAACTCATGCGCTTTCATACAAAAGCTCAAAACGAGGTAGAACAATTTGCGGAGTCTATCCAATACCGGGATTTTTCAAGGCACTTTGACGTAAGCAAAGCCCCATCGGAACTTAAACCTTTGCGCAAAGGCTTTAACGAAATAAACAACACATTTAAATCAATAAGCAGGGAGCGGGAAACGCAATATCAATATTTAGAAAAAGTTTTGGAACTGGTTGATACCGGGATATTGTCATATGAAGTAGAAACCGGGGATTCAGGTTGGGTAAACGAATCGTTTAAAAAACTTATCGGCATACCTTATTTAAAAAGTATTAATTCGCTGGAAAAACGCGAAGAGGTTTTATACCGTGATATTATAAATCTTAAACCCGGTGAAAATAAAATTGTTACCATAACCCGCGATCAGCAATTGGTTAAGATTTTGGTTTCAGCAAGCGTTTTCAGGAGCGACGGCAAAGTGTCAAAATTGGTTGCGTTCCAAAACGTAAGCGAGGCTTTAGATGAAACCGAATCTAAAGCCTGGCAAAAGCTATTAAATGTGATGACGCACGAGATCATGAATTCAGTTGCTCCTATCTCATCCCTGGCTGACACCTTGAAAAACAGGCTGCAAAGTCCTGAAATAGCAAATAGTTTAGCTGGTAGCGAACTTGAGGACCTGGAACTAGGTATAGATACTATAAAACGCCGCAGTGAAGGATTATTGAAGTTTACAGAAAGTTATCGGAGCCTGAATAAGATCACCAAACTCGATATTACCAAAATATTGGTACGCAACCTGTTTGAAAACCTGAATAGTTTAATGAGCCCTACACTCGAAAAGAAAAATATCGAACTGGAAATTATTCTGCGTGACCCTACTCTTGCCATCGAAGCTGATATTAACCTGATTGAACAAGTATTGATAAATCTGGTAGTTAATGCTATTGAGGCTGTGAAAGATCGTGAGGACCCAAGAATTACGCTATCTGCAGAACTGCAAAACAATAAAACGCTGGTTAAGGTAAGTGACAATGGCTTAGGCATGCCGCCAGAATTGCTGGATAAAATATTTATACCGTTCTTCAGCACCCGAAAGACAGGCAGTGGTATTGGCTTAAGTTTGTGTAAGCAGATTATGCTATTACACAAAGGCAACATACAGGTGCAAAGTACCGAGGGTGTGGGCTCATCATTTGTAATGCAATTTGGTTTGCAAAATTAAAAAGCGGTGATAAATCACCGCTTTTTAATGTATTATTACCTCCTTGAATTTAGCATCAGGAATGCTTCTTCTGGTGATTTTAAGAATGAATCCCAAAATTGTGCTGTAAAACCTACACGGATCTCGTATTGATCATTCTCAACGGCGCGTACAAATTCTTCAGCTACCTGTGCCGGTGGGATGCCATTGCTGCCACCAATTTCTGCTGAAAATTCAGTATCGACTAAGGGCGGCATTAATTCAAACACTTTAACATTAGGGTTTACATCTTTCAAGCTAAACCTTAACGCTTGTGTGTAAGCCCGTAAGGCAAATTTACTTGCGGAATAAGTTGGCAAGTCATAAGACGGTGCAATCGCTAAAACAGATGTTACGTTTATAATAGCTGCCTCTTTTTTTGTTTTAAGTGTCGGCAATAATTTGTCGATCAATCTAACAGGTGCGAAATAGTTAGTGGCAAATTCAGCTACCGAGTTATCATACGCAGGGGCATTTGCTAAGTTATAAACTGAGGCTTGTCCTGCGTTGTTAATGATCACATCTAAGGTTGGATGCTTTTCGGCTAAGTAGTTAACCAGTTTATTTACATCCGCTTCTTTAGTAACATCGGCCACAAAATAACTTACGTTGTTTAGCTTGGCAACAGCGTCCTTTAATTTGGCTTCGGTTCTGCCGGTGATAATTATTTGATTATCTTTTTCGCTCAATAATTTCGCGATAGCGAAACCAATACCGGATCCTCCGCCGGTTATGAGTATTGTTTTTTGTGTGATATTCATCGCTTTGTGTTGTTATTTAATAACACAATATTAAAAAATAAAATATACCGATTGGTATATTTTATGTCAAATTTTTTATGCTTTCATTTCAGTGATCATTCCTTCTATGGTAACCATGATCTTATCTAAACAAGCCTGGCTATTGGTTACTTTACTTATCATAATCCCTCCCTCAACCAATGCAATTATAGATAGCGCTATTCGTGATTGATCCAACCCTTCCTTAAATTCCCCGGCATCAACTCCGGCCTGTATCAGGTCCTGCACATTTTTACGCCAACGTTTAATGGCATTTGCAGCGCGTTCTTTTAACAAGCTATTGGTGTCATCAGCCTCAACAGCGGTGTTCAATATCGGGCATCCGCCAACAGGAAAACTACTTCTTGTAAACTGATCATACACTTGGGCATAAACCATCAGTTTATCATGATAGCTTTTAGCTGCTTGTATACGCTGCTGAATTAAACTACTAACTTTACCGCTGTTATGGTCAAATACAGCTAAAGCAACTTCTTCCTTGTTACCAAAATTTCCATAAACAGCACCTTTTGTGAGACCTGTAGCATCGGTAATGTCCGACATGGAGGTGCCTGCATATCCTTTAGTATTAAAAATGCCGGCTGTTGTTTCAATAATATACTGGCGTGTGCGGTCGGCTTTTGACAGTTTATTTTCCATATGATACAAATATACCACTTGGTATTATCTTAACAAATTAAAATATTGCGTATTAGAAAAGGTTTTTAAATTAAAATGCCCCAATTAAGGGGCATAGTTTATTATGATTTTTTATGCTCCGGTTTATGCGCGCTGTTTTTATTTGATGTAACATCAGAGCGTTGTCCACCCGAATTACTGATGCCGTGCTCTTTCAATCTTTCATTTTGATCGGTAAAGGCGCGGTCAGATGTTGGTTTACCCTGGCCGTTGTTGTTGTTTTTAAAATCCTGTGCTTTCATAATTGATACATTTAATTTATATATTTTAATATGGGTGCAACAATTGTACCGCAATGGATTTAGTGGCATCTGCTTTGATAATTATTTACTATGAAACAATTGAACTTTTTTGGAGATGAAAAACAAGTGGTTAATGTTCCGAAAGAATTGGTAGATTATGTTCCCAGCATATTTAGCGAAGAGGAAAGTAATTTCTACCTGCAAAAATTTATCAATGAAATGCCATGGCAGCAAAAATCAGTTTTAATGTATGGTAAGGAAGTTATCACTCCTCGCCTAACCGTTTGGTATGGTGACCCGGATGCTGACTATTCAATATTTGGCACAGGATCAAAGCCATTATACTGGACTGACGAGTTATTGACTATCAAAGCTAAAATTGAACCTTTGGCTGGCGTTAAATTTGATAGTGTGCTACTTAACTATTATCGTGATGGTAACGATTCCGTTAGCTGGCATAGTGATAATGACGGTATCCCGGGCAGAAACCGAATTGTGGGTTCTGTAAGTTTTGGGCAAGAGCGTAATTTTGACATCAGGAAAAAAGATGATCATAATATAAAATATTCTGTTATGCTTGAAAATGGATCATATTTATTGATGAAGGAGGGTTTCCAGGAAAACTGGCAGCATCGTATAGCTAAATCAAACAAACCTATGAAACCGAGGGTTAATTTAACTTTCAGGTTGATGAAGTAATGCACAAAAAAGCCCTTAGCAAAATACTAAGGGCTTTAAATTATAAAGCTCAAAGATTATTGAGCCGGAGTATTGGGGTCTTTACCGATCAACTGCATAAACTGATCAAGCTTAGGGGTGATGATAATTTGTGTACGCCTGTTTTGAGCTTTACCATCCGGGGTACTGTTATCAGCAATCGGGTTATATTGGCCCCGGCCACCCGCTGTTAATCGTTTAGGATCAACACCGTAAGTATTTTGTAATGCCTGTACAACTGATGACGCACGCAAAGCACTCAAATCCCAATTGTTACGAATGTTGGTTTGTGAGATAGGTACATTATCTGTATTACCCTCAATCAGTACATCATAGGTAGAATAATCATTGATGATCTTAGCTATTTTACTTAGAGTTGTTCCAGCTTGGGAGGAGATCTCATAGCTACCTGATTTGTAAAGCATGTTATCAGCAAGCGATATATAAACTACCCCTTTTAGCACTTTAATATCAACATCCTTTGTTTCATCCGGCGATAATGAGCGGGTTAAATTATTGGTAAGAACCATATTTAAAGAGTCGCTCTTGTTTTTCAACTCAACCAAATGCTGGATATATTTGCTCGATGCACTGATCTGATCAGCTAACTTGGCGATGTTTACGTTACCCTGGTTATTGCCGGCTAAACATTGGTTAAGCGAGTTTTGTAAAGCAGCCTCATTTGCTTTTTCAGCTTGAATTTGTTCTTCTAAACTTTGTACACGGGTTCTTGACCCGGATAACTCTTGTTGCGTGACCTGATAACTTTGTAATAAATTTCTATTGGTATCCTGTAGTCGGTTGTAATTGGTTTGCAGCTCAGCATATTTTTTATTGCTGACACAGCTTTGGGTTAACGCCGCTACCATTAATAGCAACGGTAATATGAACTTGATTTTCATAATTTTGAGTTATTTAACACCTGACCGTAAACCATTTACGATCAACACAGCTACAACAAAACAAAAAGCGTAAAGTTTATAATATTTATTTTATGCCTTATTATTCAAACAAAAACCATAACAAGCCCTGAAATAATATATTTGAGAAAAATTAATTTAAACCATGAGCAATTTAACCAATGTGGTAGCCCACAATACTTACTTTGAAGGCAAAGTGCAAAGCCTTGGCCTTGATACCGATAAAGGACATGCGACCGTAGGCGTAATGAAAAAAGGCACTTATCAGTTCTCTACTTCTACCGTTGAAACTATCATTCTAGTATCCGGAACAATGGATATTAAACTACCGGAAGGCCAATGGACAAAATATGCAGAGCTGGAAAAATTTGAAGTTCCGGCAAATTCAAAATTTGATATTTTGTGCGATACAGATGTGGCTTATATTTGCTACTACGCTTAAATTTTAATCAATATTATTTACTTACTGCCCTGTTATTAAACAGGGCTTTTTTTATTATAAGGCCATTTATTATTTTACAATTAAACTTTTTTAAATATATATAGTCACAATTGTGTGACAAGCATAGCAGTCTGTAATATATTATTCATATAAAAACAAATAAATAAAGGCTGTGTTGATTGTCAATATTTATAAAATTGTAAACATCTATTATGAAAAACCTATTTAAAAAATTTGCACTTATAGCCGGGCTAATAGTTGCAACAACACAAGTACAAGCCCAAATAAGTGTGGGTGTAGGAATTAATATTTCAGCGCATATTGCTCCACCGGCATTACCAGTATACACGCAACCGGTTTGCCCGGGTGATGGCTTTTTATGGACACCGGGTTATTGGGCATACGCCGATCCGGATGGATACTACTGGGTACCGGGTGTTTGGGTTAGGCCGCCACATATCGGTGTTTTATGGACACCAGCTTACTGGGGTTTTGAAGGTGGTGTTTATGGGTTCCATGCAGGTTATTGGGGGCCGCACGTTGGTTTTTACGGCGGTATAAACTATGGCTTTGGCTACGGAGGTGTTGGTTTTGGTGGTGGTGCATGGGCTGGCGGCAGCTTTAGGTATAACACTGCTGTAAACAATGTAAACACAACTATTATACATAATACCTATGTTGATAAAACCGTAATTAACAATAATACCACTATTAACCATACTAGCTTTAATGGGCCGGGTGGCGTACAGGCAAGACCTAATGCTACCGAGCAGTCAGCTATGAATGAGCACCACTTTCAGCCTACTGCTAACCAAATGAGCCACCAAACAAGCGCAAGCCAGGATCATAACCAGTTTGCCAATGTTAACCATGGCGCACCAGGCACTACTGCTATGAATAAAGTAAATGGCCGTGCCTTTAATCAACAAGGCCGTATTGCTAATGGTATTTCATCAGGTAAGCTTACAAGTGGTGAAACTAAAAACCTGGAAAACCGTGAATCAAACATCAATAAGGAAGCAAGTGCTGATCGTGCTGCTAATGACGGACATTTAACCGGACAGGAGCATAATCAGATTAATAACCAACAAAATAGGGTTAGCAATTCCATCTACAACGATAAGCATAACG
Organism: Mucilaginibacter sp.; assembly: GCF_965225845.1. Lineage (GTDB taxonomy): Bacteria > Bacteroidota > Bacteroidia > Sphingobacteriales > Sphingobacteriaceae > Mucilaginibacter. The sequence goes on along the minus strand of NZ_CBDDBL010000002.1, from coordinate 1,276,272 downwards.
CAAACAATGCGCATTATGGCAATAATCAAGTTGGACAAAGACGAGCTAATCAACAACAAAGAATAGCAAACGGCGTTCGTGATGGCCAAATGAATGCAGGACAGGCAGCAAGAGATGAAAACCGCCAGCAAAACATTAGTCGTGATGCCAATGCTGACCGCCAGGCAAATGGTGGCAGATTAAACGGGCAACAACGCCAGCAGATCAATCGCCAGCAAAATGGCGCAAGCCGGCAAATTGCACGTCAGCGCCACAGGTAATAACTAATTCCGATTTCATAAAAAAAGCACAGGTTTAATACCTGTGCTTTTTGTTTTTAGTGGCCTGATACTTTTTTATGTTCGAGTAAGGAATGGTCTATATTTTTCCAGCAATAGTAGCCGAAATAAGCAATATATACATAGCATATCAATGGTACGAACATCGCGTTCTGAATACCGATGGCATCCGCAAATGCACCTTGTATTACCGGGATAACCGCACCGCCCAATATCGCCATAACTAATAATGATGATCCCTGGCTGGTGTATTTACCTAAACCCGCGATTGACAGGGTGTAGATGTTGGAATACATAATAGAGTTAAAGATCCCGATGCCGATCAGCGCCCACATGGCAAAATGCGCGGTAAGGAACACTGCTGAGGCCAATAGTACGATATTGATGATGGCAAATATGAATAAGGTACGCGCTGCTGCCGATCTGCCTAAAACAAACCCGACAAGATTAAGTAGCATAAAGCCGAGATAAGGATAGATATCAGCAAAGGTTAAGTTCACGATGCTTAGTATCAATGCAAATACAATGATAGATGTACCGGTCATGTAAATGAGCTTTTTCACAGGGGATATGCCCTGGCTTAAAGATATGGCACCAATAAATCTACCGATCATTGCGCCGCCCCAATAAACCGCCAGAAAGTTCTTACTAACGGCCTCAGACAAGCCTGCAATGTTGCTTTGCTTTAAAAAGATAATAATAAAACTGCCGATAGCAACCTCGCCACCTACGTAAAAGAAGATACCGAATATACCGCGCTTCAGCTGCGGAAATTTTAATGCACCTAAGCCTTTTTCAGTTATCTCATCTGTAGTAAAAACAGGAAGCTTAACCAGGTAAATGATCACCCCAAGCAATAAAAACAATGCTGCAAATATCAGGTACGGGATCTTTGTTGAATTGGCTGAGATATGACCTTTATCTGCAAAAAACTCCAGGATCATGTAACCACCCAACACAGGCGCAATAGTTGTACCGAAGGAGTTAAAACCTTGTGTGAGGTTTAAACGGCTCGAAGCTGTTTCTTCGGACCCTAATAAGGAAACGTAGGCGTTAGCAGCTATCTGTAATAAAGTAAAACCCAAGCCCAGGGTAAATAAAGCAATCAGGAAAATACCATATACTGATAACGTTGCTGCCGGATAAAACAATCCGCAACCAAAAGCCGAGACTAGCAAACCTAGTAGTATGCCGTTTTTATAGCCGATCTTATTGATCGGATCGCCTTTAAAATGGGATATAATAAAATATATCAATGAACCGATAAAATAAGCTCCGAAAAAGCAAAACTGTACCAGCATTGACTGGGTATATGTCAATTTAAAAAGAGACCTAAGATGCGGTATCAATATGTCATTCATACTGGTAATGAAACCCCACATAAAAAATAACGAAGTAAGCGTAATAAGGGGGATGGTGTAATTCTTCTTGTTTGCCATTATTGCGGTATAACCATGAGACTATGATTGGGCGCTAATGTAGTATATATTAAAAATAACGGCAATGAAGCTTTTGAAAATAATTATTAAACACTATCATTAGATAGTTTCTTTAAAGATGTCGCTCTTCTAAATGAAATCTTCTTTAACTTGTTAAAAACATTCGGCCTAAGATTATAATACCGGGAAAACCATCTATATCTCAACAAACTTTCTTCCTCAAAACGCTTTACAGAAAAAGCATGCTGAAGAAAATAATCTTTAGGATAATCATATGGCAGTCCCCAGTTTTCCGGTTCATTGCCGGGGGCGAAACCAGGGTCATACGCTGTACCGAACAAATGATCCCATACAGAAAACTTGGTTGAGAAATTTGCGTGAAAAACTTCCTTGTAATTGGCATGGTGCCATAAATGCAATTCCGGAGAGTTAAAAAAATACTTCCATTTACCCATTTTAACATTCACGTTTGCATGGATAAACATACCGAACATCGCATCCAGTAAAGCTTTAATTGGAATAACCTCGGGATTTGCTCCCAGGATAATAATGGGCGCGAACTCAATAGTTTGATTAATAATGATCTCTAAAATATGCGAGCGCGAGCCGGATAAAAAGTCAATTTCCTTTCCTGAGTGATGCGCTTCGTGCGTGCGCCAAAAAAACTTGCTGGAGTGCTGAAACCTGTGAAAAAGATAGATATAAAGATCGTGTGTAACTAAAAAAAATAATACCTGGATTGTAACAGGCCAATGGGCCACAAACTGAACATGCATCCAGCCCAGATCTTTTTGAACCGGCGAGATGATATAGTCGAAGATCAGGATCTTTAAAAAATAGCTTTGTATAATAGTATACCAAACCAAATCAACCCAAAAACCTTCTCTAAAAAACGCTAAACCTTTTCGATACGGCGAAACACGTTCCCACCCTATGATAAAAGCGGTCCAGCAAATAAGTATAATGGTAGTTACAAAAACAACTTTATCCTGATGCATTAATTTGTTAATGGTTTTTCCCTGTATTCATCACTTATGTTCACCCTCAGCCTTTTCATTGGCCCTAATTCCGATTCATAAACCACTTTTACACCGTCACCGGCAGCAGTTTCCACATCCCTTATATCCCGCACCAATCGTTGAAAACCCTGCGGCTCAACAGACGCGGCGTGGTCTGACCCCCACATGGCGCGGTCAAGTGTAAAATGTCTTTCAACAAAGGTAGCACCCATAGTTACGGCAGCCACCGTTGTAGCTAAACCTGTTTCGTGGCCCGAGTATCCGATCGGTATGCCCGGGAATTTATTTTCAAGGGTTTGGATCATCCTTAAATTCAGTTCTTCAGGCTTACAAGGATATGCAGATGTTGAATGCGCAACGAATAATGGATATTCCGGACTAAAAGCATTGATGAATGCTAGGGCATTCTCGATCTCTTTCATGGTCGACATGCCTGTAGATAACATTAATGGCCTGCCGGTATCTAATATACGCTCAATTAATTCAAAATCAGTTAACGAGGCTGATGCCAGCTTATACATCACGGTATCAAATTGTTCCATAAAATCAACAGATGGTGCATCCCAGGCCGACACAAACCAATCGATACCTACTTTTTTACAGTATTGATCAATGGTGGCGTATTCAGCTAAGCCAAATTCGGTTTTGCGCTTGTAATCAATATAGGTCATTTTACCCCATGGCGTATCACGCATTATTCCCCACTGATCCTTTGGAACACATATTTCTGGTGTGCGTTTCTGGAACTTTACGGCATCGGCCTTAGCAAATACAGCCTCATCTATCAGTTTTTTCGTTATTTCCAGCGAACCGTTATGGTTGATACCGATCTCAGCAATTATATAACATGGCTCTCCCTTGCCTATTTTGCGCCCGTTACTCAAGGTTATTATACCGTTTGGAGCAGCAATATATTCTTCACTTTTTAATGCGATGATTAATTCCGCAAATTCACGAAAACACGCTTCGCCGCCTTTATTATCACAAACGTAATCAACTTGTGCTTTTATTGCAGGCAGGGCATTTGCCGGGCTTGCAGTTAAGCCTACCAGCTTCATTATTTCAAGGTCATTGTAATCATCGCCGATGTAAGCTATCTCGGCGCCGGTTAATTGTAGCCGGTTTAGCATTTCCTTTAATACGGCAGGTTTATCTTTGGCTGATAGATGCAACTCCGTGATCTGCAATTTTTGCGCTCGTTTTGCTACGGATGGTGAAGACTCGCCGGTTATGATTGCGGTTTCCACTCCGGTTATTTTGCGCAAACGCTCTACGCCCATCCCATCCTGGATATTGAATCTTTTCAGATGTTCGCCATTTTCACCGTAGTAAACGCCGCCATCGGTTAAAACGCCGTCGCAATCGGTGATCATTAGCTTAATTTTTTGTGCTTTTTGTTGTAAAATATTCTCCATAATATTTTGATTTAAATTGCTGTCCATCCCCCGTCAACCACCAGGTTAGCGCCGGTCATGTAAGCCGATGCTTCGCTCGCTAAAAAAACAAGTGCACCCTGGTAATCTGATGCCTTGGCCATGCGACCCAATAAAGTTTTTGCTGAATAATTACTAATAAAGAACTCATTTTGGCCGTTTTCAACGCCACCCGGCGATAGCGTATTTACCCTAACCCCTTTATCACCCCAGTAAGCGGCTAAAAATCTTGTAAAATTGATGACTGCCCCCTTAGTCACGGGGTATGCCGCTGATTTGTAAAAGGTTTGCTCTCCGCATTCGTTTTTATAGATGGATTGATCCGGGCCAACCATGCCGTAAGTTGATGCTATATTGATAATACTGCCAAAGCCCTGCTCAGCCATCACTGTACCAAATACCTGCGAGCATAAAAAAACGCCGGTGACATTAACATCCAGCGATTTTTGAAAAACATCAAGCGGATAGTTTTCAAAAGCCGACAGATCCTTTGCTAATGCCGGGTTTTCGAACATATCATTAATAGCCGCATTGTTTACCAGCACATTAATAGTTTCATAGTTTTCTAAAACAAGGGCTAAGGCACGTTCGACTGAATCTTTGTTGGTAACATCTATTCCAATGCCTAAATGCTGCTCACCTAATTGTTTAGCAAAAGCTTGTGCTTGCTCCTGGTTGATGTCAGCAACAACCACATTAGCGCCGGCATTTGCCAATGCTTCACAATGCTTCCTGCCGATTAGGCCGAGCGCGCCGGTAACTATGGCCGTTTTATCCTTTAAAGAGAACAAGTCCATTTAGCTTACTATACTTTTAGGTTTGATGTTGTAGTTGCTCACCTTACGGAATACAGCTTCCAATACCTCGCCTTTTAAATATTGCCTGATATCACCGCTTTCGATAGCCGCTTTCATCATAGGCATTACATCCCGGTAAGCAGAAAGTGTGTACTCGATATCTTCATCGCTATGGCTAAAGCACATGTTATGGAACCCGGCCCAAAGTATGCCACGTTTGATCATTTCCTGTTGCATCAAGGTTTTCACCTCTAAACCATTGCCTGCTTCCGGCGTAAATGTTACCATAGAGCGGCAGTTGAAACCGATACAGCGGGTGTATTTGTCCATCCCGCTTTCAATCGCTATCTGGTTATAACCATCCTTTATAAACTTGCCATTTTCGTCTAAATATTGGGGTACATTTTTGTCTATCAACTCATTTATGGTAGCCATACATGCCGCCAGCGACAAGGCCTCGCCACCAAAAGTAGTATAGCTAAATACGGCAGAGTTAAACAATTCCATAACATCGGCACGTCCGGTTAGCAGCGCTATCGGCATTCCATTAGCACATGCTTTTGAAAATACCGCCAGGTCGGCTTTTATATTAAAGTATTCCTGCGCACCGCCAACTGCAATTCTGAAACCGGTCCACATTTCATCAAAAATCAATAACGTACCATTTGCTTTACAAGCGTCGGCAAGCTGTTGCAGAAATCCAGGCGCCGGTGCTTCAAAAATAAACGGCTCTAGGATCAAGGCCGCCACGGTTTCATCAAGCGCCTCCTTGATGGATTCTATATCATTATACTCAAAAGTGTAAGTCAGGTCCTGTACAGCTCCCGGAACACCCGCGTTGCGGCTGGTTATACCGATATACCAATCGTGCCAGCCATGGTATCCGCAGCAAAACACTTTATCCCGGCCTGTAAATGCCCTTGCTACCCGTATAGCTGCCGAACATACATCTGCACCTGTTTTGGCAATTTTTACAGCCTCAGCATTAGGGATAACTTCCTTAATCAATTCTGAAACTTCAACTTCAAGGGGGTGCATCAGGGAAAATGTAATACCATCCTCCAATTGCTGTTTGATAGCATTATCAACCGCGGGATAAGCATAGCCTAAAGACAGTGGCCCAATAGCCGCATTAAAATCGATATATTCATTACCATCCACATCCCAAACATGCGAGCCTTTACCTTTAACTAAATATTTTGGTGCAACGCCTTTGGTAAACTGTCCAGGGCCTTTGGCCAGGGTTTGCGTTACCGGCTTTTGTACTTTAAGCGCGCGTTCGTATAATTTATCCGATTGGGTGATATCAGGATAGTTTTTGTTAAATGCTATTTTATTAGGCATATAATTAGTTTTTATTCTGCAAAATCTGATTGTAAAATCTGTGGTTGTTCGTGCCGGGTTTTGTAACCCAATATGGTTTCAGCTATCTGTTTACCGCTAAAGCCCTCGTGTTCTATCACCGCAGGTAACAGGGCCGGTTTAAACCACTTCTCTTTCAATGCAAATGGCAACACGGCTGCAGTTTTTTGGTGCTTTAATAATACTTCGGCAACAATTGTATATAATCCGCCGGTTAAAAAATGGTCTTCAAGTGTTACCACCAGTTTACTATTTGCAGCAGCGTCCAATATAGCCTGCTCATCAACAGGTTTAAGGCTCCGCATATTAATCAGTCCGGCAGATAAGCCTTCATTCTCTAAAATTTCTTTGGCGATCAATGCCTGCTCGAATAATAGCCCATAAGTTAATATGGTAACATCTGTACCTGTTGCTATTACTTCGGCTTTGCCGGGCTCAAATAGCGCATGTACATATTTTGCTGGGCGGGTATTTATCCGGGTATAAGCAGGTTTGGGCGATGCCCAGATAGATGACATCATCTTCACCATATCATCTTCATCGGCAGGCGCAAAAACCGTCATATTGGGTATGCCCCGTATAATGGATATATCCTCTATAGCCTGGTGGGTAGGCCCGTTGGCATCTGAAAGCAAACCGGGTATAAATGCACTCAGTTTAACCGGCAATGACGGGATGCCTGCATCCGTGCGGACAAATTCAAATGCCCGCATCGATAAAAAAGAAGCCAAAGCATGTACAACCGGGATCCGGTTACGTAATGCCAGCCCGGCAGCCGCGCCGATCATGGTTTGCTCGGTGATGCCTGTATCGATAAAACGTTTGCCTAATTTTTGGGGTAGATTGCGAATCAATGCCCTGTTTTCGGCTGTCATTACTATATACCGGTCATCGGCAACGGCAATTTCTGTAAGTAATTCTTCGTACGACATATTATCTAACCACTAATGTTTCTGATGTTAATTGTGTTGTGTGTTCGCCGTGCAGTTCCTGCAAAAGCTGCTGAACTTCATCTGCCGAGAAATTGCAGAACCAGCGGTCGGCACGCCTTTCAATACTTGGCAGACCTTTGCCTCTAACGGTGTCGGCTATTATTACGTTTAGCTTGCCTTCTGCAAAAGGGTAACAATTAAAAGCGTTACCCAATGCGGTAAAATCATGCCCATTGATGCGCGTTACCGCCGCACCAAAAGCCGTGAATTTATCATGCAATGGTTCTAAAGGGATCAGGTCTTCCGTAGCAATATTGGCCTGAAACTGGTTTCTGTCGACCACGAAGATCAGGTTATCCAGTTTATAAGCATTTGCCACTAAAACAGCTTCCCAGCAGGTACCTTCATTAAGTTCGCCATCACCCAAAATGCAGATGACCTTGTTTTTACCACCCCTGATCTTGATATCCATAGCAACACCAATAGCTACCGATGGCAAATGCCCGAGTGAGCCGGAATGAAACTCGATACCGGGAATATTTGTGTTTGGGTGCCAGTAAATATGATCATCAATAGACAGGTGATTTGCCAAACGATGCTTCTCCATCAATCCTAGTTCAACAAACGTACCGTACAAGGCGGGCACATCATGGCCTTTAGAAAGGAACAGGTAATCTCGTTCGGGGTCATCCAGGTTGTCTTTATGCAGGTTTAAAAATTCACTGTATAAGTAAACGATCAAATCGACTGCCGACAACGACGCGCCGGTAAAACAGCCACCATCTGTAGACATTTTTATAATATGCTCGCGGACACTTAAAGCGATGCTTTCCAATTTATGGTTGTCGGGGTAATTATTTTGCATGTATAATTTTTGTTTGTGCTGCCGAAATTGTACTTAATTCATCCAGATGGTGCCGGTACCAGTTAACCCCGGCGTACTTTGCATTTATATGATATATTTCGGGCTTTTCATTAAGCAAATTAATAATGTCATCGCAACTAAAACGGTCATTTTTTAAATATAACTCTTCGTAGACACGCTTTATAAAATCATAATCTTCCGGGTAATCTATGGTAAAACGGTGCGACATGGAATAATCTTTACCTGTACCCCATTCTACATTACCAATTTTAAACTGATCCGGGTTTTCCCATATATAAGGTGTTGTATGCTCCAGTTCCAATGGTTTGGTCGATAACCGTAATGCTTTTTCAAGACAATCAATGGTCATCACCTCAACATCGTTTCCATCCGGCCAGGTAGCGGGGTGCAGGTTGCTTACATAATCGTATTCATCTTCACTTTCTAGGAAAAAATCCAGAACCCCATCAATAATTCGCGGATCGATCAGCGGACAATCTGAAGGTATTTTAAGAACAACGTCCGCATCGTGTTCAACCGCTGCCTGATAGTGGCGCTCTAATAAGTTGTTTGCGCTACCCCTAAAACAGGGTACACCAATATTTTTTGCCTCGATTACTAAAACATCGTCTTCGGGATTAGTTGATGTTGCTATAACAATAGTTGCCGGATGTTTTATCATTTGCAGCCGCTCAACCATACGTAACAGTAAACTTTTCCCCAGCAATGGCATCATTACCTTGCCCGGCAGTCTGCTTGATGCCATTCTCGCCTGCACAACAATCAATATCTGCAAATCCATTTTCCCCTACGCTATTAACTTAACACCAATTCACCCTCAGTTTGTGCATTTCCTACCGGCTTAAAGCTAAAATCTTTTAAAAATTTATTGCGATCGCCTTTATATTCAATATAAGCTGCACATATTTTAGCGATATTTTGTGCCGATGTCCCTTCATTTTGTATAGGCATTAATCTTTCTAACTCATCAACATCAAACCATGAATGAACTTTTTTACCAAGGGCTATGCCGGTATAAACCACTGTAGAATATTGAGTTATTAACTCGGCGCAATTGGCAATCATTTCATTAGTGTTTCCTGAGGTATAAATAAGCGTATCAGGCGGGGTGTGCTTTATTATTTCGGCTTCAGCGCGCTCAAAATTTTCGTTCGGGTGCAGCTTAAATAATAATTGGCGCCCATTTGCAAGTTTAACCGCCTTCTTAATAAAGCCAACGCGGTTCTCAAATCTTAAGGTTTCGCGCATATCAGTAGTCGCAACCATCACATAGCCCTTGTGTGGAAAATCATTGTTCGCAAACTGGTACAGGTCATCATAATTTGGTATTCCAGTGACTATAATCCTGTTACTACTTGTGCCCATATTAGTTAAGGCCTCTTTATAGCCGTAAGAGGCAGCACAATAAATATCACATTTATTTGTAGAGCCGTTTAAAGATGTATTCGCAGTTAAAAATGGCGGTAAACCAATCGCTTTAATCAAATGGCTCATAAAGGTAACGCGATCTATCATTCCTTCCTGTACCCATATAGTCTTGGTTTTTCTCAAACGCTTCGGCACTATCAGGTCACTGCAGAACACAACAAGATCATAGTTATTTTTCGAGGCTTTATAATCAACCTGCAAATCATGGTTTTGCAGGTAACGTTCGGTATTTTCTTTAAACTGACCGGTTAAAGCAGTACCATTTAAAATAGAGGTTTTGTTTATTAAAAAACGAGCAACTTTGGTGTCGCTGAATATCTGGCTAAACCAACAATCGTATTCAGGTAAAAACTGGGCAATCTGCCGCATTTGAGAAGCCTGATTGAGTGAACCTGTTATAAATAAAATCTTTTTTCTCATGCGCAGGGGATACATCAATTATCAAACATATAAAATAGCTTATCTTGATTTATCATAAATAAACAATCTTCACGAATATTTAATACACCATAAATACCTGGTTCACATTAAGTGGTTATTTGTTAAATTAAAGTTAATTACTATGATTTATAAATCAAATTACAATTATCTGTTTATTGTCATTTAATATTATTTTAATAAAATAATGAAATAATATTAAATAAAAGTTTTAATAAATCTGGTTTGAACTTGCCAGGAAAGGCTTGTCAACAAGAAGGAAATTCTTTAATTCTTTCAGTTTATCTGTGTTAATTAAATCAACTCCGCAATCAAGTAAAGTTTTCCAAACATGGGTATCTTCAGGTGATGCCCATAACCTTACTTTTCTTCCATGTTCGTGTGCCGCAGATATGAAAGCACATAAACGTTGTTTTTCGATTGATGGAATTGAACCGACTCCGCGCCAGTTTAACAATTTGGAGTATTTACAACTCGACATCATATACATGTCTGACAAGGTATCCCTTTTCACCGACCTTAAATCTTCGTCAACAAATGCATATCTGCTGTTTTCGGTACTTAATAATTTAACCGGTTTATTTCCTGAAATAACAATGGTAACAGCACCAACGTGTATTTGCCCGTTGGAGTAACTTGACAACATTTTGCTGTATTTTTTCAATAATTGATCTAAAACAAAATATGTCCGGTCGGCATCAGATTTCACATCGATCATTAATGTTACCGAGTTTGCGTAACCCGTATAAACGCTTCCGTGATTATTAATTACGCGATCCAGCAGCGGATCCAGGTAAGTATTGTCCAGTGTACGATGACGATTTAATATTGGCAATATATGAGCTACGATTAATTTGCCATCGCGTTCGTAAACGTCGGCCTCAATATACGTATAGCCGTTATCAAGCGCATCCAGCAAAGGCCGTTTATGCCAATAATCATTATGCGCAAATCCGTTTAATAAGGGCACACATTGGGCTTCCGTATTTTGATTTAAACAAAGGGTCGGTATAGCGATCAGGAAGATTTGAATGAAACATAAATAGACATTTACTAAACGCATTTGAATGTCAATTATTTATACACAATATTAACGTTCAGCTATTAGTAATCCATTAAGCTTACATAATTAAATCATTAAGTTGTGTTTAAAAAATTAACCCTTTAATAACATCAATTCATATATCTTATATTGGCAGCTAAATTGCAAATTTCAGCTTTTTAACATAAGCTTCTACCGCAGCAGAAAATGTACCACCGTGCTTAAATACAGATACTAATTCTTCTTTTGCAATGCCAAATTCTTCAGACCAATAGTTTAATTCATCTTCATGGCCAGGTAGGTTTGTATTATGATAATGTTCGTGAAGTTGATTTGAATTTTCCATAATTAATAAACTTAGTACATCTATAAAACTAAGGCTTAATTAAAACGGGCACGTAAAGCCGCTGTTAAAAAACAGTTAAATTATTCGTCAAGTCGCGGCTGTCCAACCAAATCTATTGAAGGCCCATCCAACATATCTTTTTCAGCATCAGGTTCCCCCACATTGCCCGACTCTATCTCATGTACATCTTTTTCATTCTCGATATTTTTACCATCATTGCTGGTTACTTCGCTATCCTTTTCAATAGCATGCGTCTTTTCTTCTTTTGTGTCTGTAGTATTCATAATTTATTTTATAAATGAGTGAAATAATGTAAACAATAAAAATGCCAGTGCAATAGCGACCGGTAATGTTAATATCCAGGCCATTGCAATACTTTTAAGTGTACTGTAATTCAGATTTTTTGTCCCGTTAGATGCCCGCATGGCTCCTGCAACACCGCTTGATAAAACGTGTGTAGTGCTCACAGGTAAACCCAGGCCGGTACTTAAACCAATAGTTGCCGCTGCAACTATTTCCGCAGTCGCTCCCTCCGCATAATTTAATTTTTCTTTGCCAATGCGTTCGCCTATAGTAACAACTATACGTTTCCAACCGATCATGGTACCCAGCCCAAGGGAAATTGAAATGCATGCAATTACCCACGTAGGTGCAAAATCTGTTACTTTACTTAAGTTTTTAGTATCAGCCTCTAACTCCTTTTTCGTTTTTTTATCAAGCTTTATTGCTTTGTCTTCAGTAACTTTCTTTAGCCCGGCAGCCGCTTTTTGGATCGCCTTACGAAAATCAAATTTTGTTTTAGTATCAGATGCCGCTTTTTTACCGATTTGCATTTTTGCAGAATCAATAGTCATTTCCAATTTGGCAAGCATATATTTTTCTTTTGCAGCTGAAACTGTCAAGCCATTCAAAGTTTGTTCGGTGTTGTTTAAAAACTTGACCGTGCTATTGCTTGTAACAGCCGGATTAAAAGCAAAAGAAGCCGGTAGAAACACAATGAGGATAAGCATTAACAACCCGACGCCTTTTTGGCCGTCATTACTTCCATGAAAAAAACTTACCAGCGTACAAGTGGTGACTAATAAAATACGAATTGGCAATGGCGGTGTATCCGAATCTCCTTCGGGTATATGGAACCATTTTGGTGATTTTATTGTTCGCTTTTCAAGGAACATTAACAGAGCGGCCCCGCCAAAACCTATAATAGGTGATATTAATAATGATAAGCCAATATTTAGTGCCTGGCTCCAGTCGACTCCCGGGCCTCCATAAAAATAAGTAAAGCCAAGGCTGCCGCCAATCATGGCGCCTACAAGGGTATGGGTACTGGAAAGCGGAATTCCAAAATACCAGCTTCCAAGATTCCAGATAATGGAGGCTAATAAAATTGCAATAACCAGGCAGGCACCTACCTGTATAGGCAAGGTGATCAACTTATCCAGCGGAATTAATTTAACTAAAGTTAGTGCAACTGCGGTACCTACCACAAATACACCTAAAAAATTCCATATACCCGACCACACAATGGCGTAGTAAGGCTTAAGAGTTTTTGTGTAGATCACTGTAGCTACAGCATTGGCAGTGTCATGAAATCCGTTAACAAATTCAAAACCTAACACACCCAGGAAACAAAAAACAAATACGGCTAAAACCAAGCCGTTTAAACCGACATCGCCTATAAATGGCAACGCAAAAGCATTTATTACTGTTATCATATTACGACAACAATTTCACTATTAGTTAGTTATGTTAATAAATCTTTATGATTATATAAATTTATTGATAATAACAAAGGCTGAATCGAGGTATAAAACGAAAAAAGCTTCTCATTTTCATGAGAAGCTTTAAGGGTAGAAGATGGGGCTCGAACCCACGACCCTCGGTACCACAAACCGATACTCTAACCGACTGAGCTACATCTACCGTTTTTCAGTGTTGCAAAAGTATAAATCTTAGCGGTAATTGCAAAGCCTTTTTTAATATTACATTTAGCTTACCTGTTAAAATTAACCGTTAGTTAGATTTGTAGTATGGCAGAGCAATTGATTGAATTGAATGTAACGGGAATGCACTGTAATAACTGTGCCATATCCATCCATAATTTATTGGTAAAAAAAGGACTGCAAAATATATTGGTTGACTTTGCTGGTGAAGAAGTTAAATTCTCCACCGATAACGAAGCAACAGTTCCGGATGTTATTAAAGGGATTGAACAATTAGGTTTTAAAGTAATTGATGACCCGGCCTTGCACATGCCCAAGTTTTATGAAAAAGTAGAAAATAAATTTATTTTTTGCCTTGTTTTTACTGTGCCTTTGCTTCTGCACATGGTTTTGCCGTGGCATTTTTTACAGATCCCACTGCTCCAACTTTTTTTATGTCTGCCTGTTTTTATTGTTGGATGCCTGCATTTTGGCAAAAGCGCCTGGAGTTCGGTTAAAAATGGCATACCAAATATGGATGTGCTGATTTTTGTAGGATCAACAGCAGCTTTTATTTATAGTTTAATTGGTAGTATTGAACATTTAGGAGAACAGTATGAATTTTACGAAACCTGCGCAACTATTATAACGCTTGTATTGTTGGGTAACGTTTTTGAGAAACGTTCAGTTACACAAACAACCTCTGCAGTAAAAGATTTGGTGAAAATTCAGCAGGTAACTGCCAATCGTGTAATTAAGGACGGTATAGAAATAATCAGCGCTAAAGAAGTTGTCTCAGGCGACATATTAATGGTTAACCAGGGCGATAAGATCCCCGTTGATGGAGATGTCTTAAGCGGCGAAGCTTCTGTTGATGAATCAATGCTTACTGGTGAGAGTATCCCCGTAGAAAAAGCCAAATACGATAAAGTAATTGGTGGAACTATCATTCAGCATGGCAATATTAAAATGATGGCTACCAAAGTAGGATCAAATACGGTGCTATCCCAGATCATCGAACTGATGAAAAAAGCGCAGGCTGCCAAGCCTCCTGTGCAAAGACTTGGCGATAAAGTAGCTTCGATATTTGTACCTGCGGTGATATTTATTTCGCTGATCACTTTTACTGTCACTTATTTCGCGGTTCATACAAGTATTCAAATCGCGTTGATGAATGCCATTGCGGTTCTGGTGATATCTTGCCCTTGCGCTATGGGTTTAGCTACTCCTACCGCTGTTATGGTTGGTTTGGGCAGAGCAGCAAAAAATGGTATCCTGATTAAAGGTGGTGACACAATTGAAGCCGTTGCCAACACTAAATTTGTTGTGTTTGATAAAACCGGAACATTAACTACCGGTAAGTTTAGTATTAACGATATTGAAGTGGAAGATGCTGTTGATCTAGAAGTTGTTCGCGGTATTATCATGGCGATTGAGGAACGTTCCAATCACCCGATTGCGAAATCACTAGTTAATGAGCTTAAATCGCTGCCTCAGCAAAAATTAATCCTGCTTAAAGCGGCCGAAGAAAAAGGCTTAGGCATGCGTGCGGAAGACATGCAAGGCAATAATTACTTTTTGGGAACTGCCAAAGCAAACAATGACGGAGAATTTAATCTCGCTTTATATAAAAATCAACAATTGCTTGCACAAATAGCCATTGATGATGAGATCAAACCTGACGCAGCGGCTTTAATTTCCCAACTTAAGGCATTAGGTATCATCCCGGTACTATTGAGCGGCGATAAGAAAAACCGTTGCTTAAAAGTTGCTAAGGAGATCGGCATCAACGAGGTTCATTCGGAAAAATTGCCTGACGAAAAGCTCTCTGTGATAGACATCTATAAACAAAAAGGTAAAACCATTATGATAGGCGACGGCATTAATGATGCCCCTGCCCTAACCCAGGCTGATGTTGGCGTATCCATGAATGATGCCAGCCAGGTAGCTATTCAATCTGCACGGGTCATATTGCTGAATACCGATCTGCATTCCGTTATTAAATTTTTACAAATCAGCAAACACACCATGCTCACCATAAAACAAAACCTGTTTTGGGCATTTGCTTATAACATTGTGGCCATTCCTATCGCGGCTTTGGGTTTCCTGAACCCGATGGTCGGCGCATTCGCGATGGCATTTTCGGATGTTGTGGTGATCGGAAACTCATTGAGGCTGAAAGCCAAACGCCTTAGTTAATTTTGTCTTTGGCCCATTGACTATAGTCTATAGCGTATTTGCGTTTTTATAATATACTTGAAGTAAACTTTTCTATTTTTGAAGATTAGCTATGGACTATCAACCATGGTTTATGGACTAAAAACTATGATCGAGATTTTTACAGACGGAGCATCAAGCGGGAACCCGGGACCGGGCGGATACGGGGTTATTTTGCGCTCTGGGCAGCATTACAAAGAACTTTCCGAAGGTTTCCGTAAAACTACCAATAACCGCATGGAGCTGATGGCTGTAATAAAAGGTTTAGAGGCTATCAAGGCGCCTAATCAGGATGTCATGATCTTTTCCGACTCTAAGTATGTGATAGATTCCATCGAAAAAAGATGGGTATACGGTTGGGTACAAAAAGGCTTTAAGGATAAAAAGAATAAAGACCTTTGGTTGCGCTACCTGGAGGCAAGCAAACTGCATAACATCAAATTCACCTGGGTTCGAGGACACAATGGGCATCCTGAAAATGAGCGTTGCGATGAACTGGCCGTTGCCGCCGGGAAACAAAAGCCTTTGCTTATAGACTCTGTTTTTGAAATGGAGAATGCGAAGGCGGGATTGTTATAGTCGCCAAAGCGTCATTGCTTCGTTTCTCGCAATGACGGTGTTGAAGAATATAAACCTATTTCACCAATTCAATAACCTGCAAATCCTGTATCTTATCACCATCAATACTAAAACGCATTAGGGTACGCACTTTGTGCCAGCCTTGCTTACCGGCCGCGCCGGGGTTTAAGTGCAGGCAGCTGATCTTTTTATCATAGATCACTTTTAAAATATGCGAATGCCCGGTTATGAATAATTGTGGTGGATTGATGTATATTTCAGGTTTCACGGCTTGATTGTACCTATCAGGATAACCTCCTATATGTGTCATCCATACATCTACATTCTCGCATTTGAAGCGCAGATTAAGTGGATAGGTTTGGCGAATATCTTGTCCGTCGATATTTCCGTAGACACCTTTTAATGGTTTAAAAGCAGCGAGTTGATCTGCCAGTTCAATATTGCCGAAATCACCGGCATGCCATATCTCGTCGACGTTTTCAAAGTGTTTGAATACGGCGTTGTCGAGGTAGCTGTGGGTATCGGAGATGAGGCCTATACGGATCATGTTAGAAAATGGTAAAAAAATCTTTTAGAACGGCAATATACATTTCGCTATATAGTTTTGGCTTATTGTAGATCACAAATTCTTCATTATTAGTTTCAATAGCACGCATCCCAAACGCTAATATTTCTCTGTGCGGCATATCATCTTTAAATGAATGAATTGTGATTTTCTCCTGCAGATACAAACCATTGTATAAAGCTAACCCCTTTACCAATTCTGCCGCTGTCATCGGCAAGATCAGCCAGCATAAACCATTTTCAGTTAGATGTTCTGATACCCCTTTTATCAATACATCAAAAAAATTATTATCTGTATGTTTCGCTACAGTTTTATTGGCCTTCGGAGATTCTAAAGAATTAAGATAGAACGGCGGATTAGATACGATCAAATCATATTTCTTTCCAAGATTTTCAGAAAAGTATGTTTGAAAATCCTGCTGAAACATTGTTAACCTATTAGCGAAAGGTGAATTTTGAAAATTTATCTCAGCTGTTAACGCGGCTGATTCATCAATCTCAACACCATTTATTTTAGCAGATGAAAATCTTTGCGCCAGCATTAGCGCAATTACACCCGTTCCCGTACCTATGTCTAATATATTTTGAGAACTTTCAGCATCAGCCAATGCGCCAAGCAATACGCCATCGGTATTGATCTTCATGGCGCAGCCTGTTTGGTCAACAGCGAATTGTTTGAATTGGAAGATGCCTGACATGATTATAGCTCCACAAACTCAATCGGCAAGCCATCCGGATCAGCAAAGAAAGTATAGCGTTTATCGGTAAACTCATCTACACGGATCGGCTCTACGGCAATTCCATATTCTTTAATGTGGAATACCGCTTCGTCAATATTATCTACCTCAAAAGCTAAATGGCGAAGGCCGGCTGCTTCGGGGCGTGAAGGCCTTGCGGGCGGATCAGGAAATGAAAAAAGCTCAACCTGGTATTGTCCTGCAATTTCCAGATCGAGCTTGTATGAGTCTCTTTGTTTGCGGTAAACTTCGCGTACTATTTTTAAACCGAGTATCTCTGTATAAAAGTGCTTCGACTTTTGATAGTCGCTGCAAATTACAGCAATGTGGTGTACCCGGTTCAGCTTAAGCATTATTCGCCTAAAATTTCGTGTAATACGTTATCGTAAACCATTTTCAAGTCGGTTATATGGCCGAAAGGTTCAGCATCGACATTCAGGAAACCATCGTTAACAGTACCTAACAGGCTGAACTCAATTTCGCTGGTCGCCATCATCTCGATAAAGCGTTCCTGGTCATCAGGCGCTATACTAACCACTACCCTGCCCTGTGCTTCGCCAAACAGGAATGCATCTTTACGAATAGCATTATCAAATTCAATATCGAACCCTAATTTGTTTGGCAATGCTGATTCAACCAATGCAATATACAAGCCACCATCAGCCACATCATGCGCCGATTGGATCACCTTATGTTTAATGAGTTGTTTTATAACCTGGTGCATGGCGTATTCCTTATCCAGATCAAAATATGGCGCCGGGGCAGCCAATATTTTATGCCATGAAGCTAAATACTGTGACGAGGCAATATCATTAACTGATTCACCTACCAGGTAAATTAAATCACCCGGCTGTTTGAAATCCGAGGTCATTAAAGTCGACATATCATCCATCACCCCTAACATACCAATAGTTGGTGTAGGGAAAACAGAGCCACCATCAGCAGACTGGTTGTAGAAACTTACGTTACCACCGGTAACAGGAGTTTCAAACTTAAGGCAAGCTGCGCTCATGCCCTGTATGGCGCTTACAAACTGCCAGTATACTTCAGGATTGTATGGATTACCAAAGTTTAAGCAGTTGGTTATCGCAACAGGTTCGCCGCCGGCGCAGGTAATATTACGTGCTGCTTCGGCAACTGCTATTTCGCAACCCTTTTTAGGGTCAGCGTAAACGTAACGAGAGTTACAATCTGTCGTAATAACAATTGCTTTATCAGTTCCCATAACGGCAACTACTGCGGCGTCGCTTGGGCGGTTGGTTGTCATGGTTGACACGCCAACCATGGAATCATACTGGTCGGTTACCCAACGTTTTGAAGCGATGTTTGGGTGGGCTATTAAATGCTCGGCAACCGCCACTAAATCAGCAGGCTCCTTAACATCTTCAATTTTAAATTCCTGGTTCTTTTTAAAGTAGGCAGGCTCTTTGTGTTCGCGTTTGTAAACCGGTGCTCCGCCGCCTAAAACTAAATCATCGGCAGGCACATCGGCAACTAACTCGCCTTTCATATAATAATGCAGGCGTTTTGTGTCTGTTACTTCACCAATGATCGCACAGTTTAAATCCCATTTATCAAATACAGCTTCAACCTCTGCTTCGCGGCCTTTGTGTACTACGATCAGCATACGTTCCTGTGATTCAGAAAGCAGTATCTCGAAAGGCTTCATGTTTTCCTGGCGGGTTGGTACTTTATCCAGGTCGATCCGCATACCGTGCTCGCCTTTAGCCGACATTTCGGAGTTGGAGCAGATAATACCGGCAGCGCCCATATCCTGCATACCTACAACGGCACCGGTTTTTATAACTTCAAGTGTGGCTTCCAACAATAATTTTTCCTGGAAAGGATCACCTACCTGTACTGCGGGCAGATCGTTTACAGAATCTTCGGTGATATCTTTAGATGCGAAAGCCGCCCCATGAATACCGTCTTTACCGGTTGCAGAACCTACAATATAAACCGGGTTGCCAACACCGTATGATGTTGCCGAAACGGTTTCACCAGCTTTTACGATTCCTGCCGAGAATGCATTTACTAAAGGGTTGACATTGTAGCACTCGTCAAAAAACAACTCGCCACCCACAGTTGGAATGCCGAAAGCATTACCATAATGACTGATACCTTTAACTACACCCTTAACCAGCCATTTAGTTCGATCTAATGAAAGATCACCAAAACGTAAAGAGTTCAATTGTGCTATCGGCCTTGCACCCATGGTAAATATATCGCGGTTGATGCCGCCCACACCTGTTGCAGCACCCTGATAAGGCTCTAATGCTGAAGGGTGGTTATGTGATTCTATTTTAAAGGCGCAGCCTATTCCATCACCCAGGTCAACTAATCCGGCATTTTCTTCACCAGCCTTAGCCAGCATGCGCGGGCCGTCTTTAGGAAGGGTTTTTAACCAGGTGATAGAGTTTTTGTATGAGCAATGCTCGCTCCACATAACCGAAAAGATAGATAGCTCAGTAAAATTGGGTACACGGCCCAATATTTCATTTATACGATCGTATTCTTCGGGTAAAAGGCCTAAATCTTTGGCGGTTTCAACGGTGGTTAATTCCAGGTGCTCCAATGTATTTCTATTTAGTTGAAAGGATGCGCAAAGGTAGGGAAAAAGGCGGAAAGGTGAAAGGATAATGGCAAAGACTCTCCTTAATTAACCTGCGTCGGAACATCGTGGACAAAAAAATCAATTTCGTGAGAGGGCCAACTGGTAATATGGCTTTTAAACGCTTTTATAAGTGATATATAATTAAAATTATGAGTACCGGCCATTATAATACAAGGCCCTTCATTTATTAAAGTAGTTTCAGACCTGTCACTCGGCATCACCAAAGCTATGTGACCGGGTTTTGAATAAATTGTATTTTTGCAAACTGCAACAACCACTTTACCGTCATCAGCTAATTGCTGTGCCTTTATAAAAAGGTTGCCATTATCAGTTAACTTTTGCCAACCTTGATTTATAGACGAATAGCTGTTTAACCAATTATATTGCGCATTTGCTAATAACACCTGCCCATGTTGTGGCGGCCTTAAAATGTATATATTTAACCTTTCGCAAGCGGCGGCAGCAAATGCGCTACAATGTGTTTTAATACCTTGTTTTGATTCGGGCATATCAGGTTCTCCCGTTTCCCAGTTTACATGGTGTCCCGCGATCCAGAGTTGTTCTACATTCATTGATAAATAAAATTCCTTTAACTTTTGTCCATTAAATTTAATTCTGCATAGTTCCTGCCCGTAACAGTTAGAAATTATGATTAAGCCAATGATCAAAAAACGAATTTTCATATATGATTAAAAAAGAAGAGCCACGATAGCAAGGTAAATAAATTACTATTTAATTTGCCATCGCGGTTCAACATTCATCTATAAATTTGTCCCGGCTTTATTCCTCATCTGTTAATTGAAAGTTGATGGGTATATTATATTGTACCCTAACAGGTTGGCCATTTTGAATACCCGGTTTCCAGGCTGGTGCCAACTTTAAAACGCGTAAGGCTTCTTCATCAAGGCCATAACCAACACCCCTTATCACTTTAAAATTTGATAGGGTACCGTCTTTTTCTATAATAAAACTTACCCAAACTTTACCCTGTATATGCTGATCGATCGCCATTTGTGGATATCGCAGGTTCTTACTCAAAAATTTCGACCATGTGCTTGAGCCACCAAAAGGCTCAGGCATAACCTCAAGTGCATTAAATGATACCGTTTCATTTCCATTACTTTCAGTTGGCCCAGCCGGCTTATCTACAATTCCGGGATTTACTTGTGTAGTTTTAACAGTTGCAGGGCCAATGTTTCCAACTATGGCTGATGCCTTAGGTGGTTCTTCTGTTGCCTGCACATCAGGCTTTACAACTGGCACTAAAAACCTGGTCATTGTCATTGGCGCAGCTGAAGCTGGCTTTGCTGTCAATGGTTGAACCTGAACAATAGGTTTTGGTGGAATAACTACCGGAGGTTTAATATACTTCATTAAAACTACCGGCGTAGATTTAACCATATCAGTAACTTTTTGTACCGCCGGTTTAATCAAAATACTGAGAATTAAAACAATGGAAGCGATAGTTATAAAAGCAATAAGCATTGCCTTTAACATTGTTCGCCCATTATGCTGCCTTAATTCATAAGCGCCATAATTCTTGTTACGATCATCAAATACAAGCTCGAGCCACTCTGACTTGTACAAATCAAATTTTGAGATAAGCATGGTTTTTAAAATTAAATTTTATATAAAACGTTTTTAACCTATTTTATATTTTACTATATGTATTAAATCCGCCATGGTTTAACACTTTTTAACACAGGATGCATTTTCCGGGTTAATTCCATAAAAAAAACCGCATATTTTTTATGCGGCTTTGTTAAATTATGTTAAACACCTTATTACCAGTCTTTTGTTGTGATAACTTTTTTCTTATCAGCTTTAATTGGGGCTGCCGATATCATCAACATAAATTTTTTTAATTTGTCTCCAAAAGCTTTGCTAAATTTCCCTGTTTGATCAAGGTAAGATGCCAACTGAACTTTTTCTAATTTAGATGCCCCATCTTCCAACGGAATATCTATCCCGGGTTCAGGAACGGAATTTCCATACCGATCAACCTTGTAAGGCGTGAAAACAAAATCATTTAGCCAGTACCTGTATTTTTGGTCTTTATATTCAATATTAAAAGTGTAGTTAACTTCGCCGTCAATATGTTTCGCTACAGCCAATCCCGTAAGCATTAACAGCTTTCCTGAACCTTTAATAGCTGATGTTTCATTTTTTTCGATCTTATTTTTCGGATAATTGATCTTTAAAAAATATAAGGCCCTGTTCTGAAAGGTATTTGCAGTTAAACCCGGCTGTTCCACCACCTGGTAATAAATATATTTATTGTGCTCATCAAATGAAAGCAGGTCCTTTTGCGCTATGGCAGATTTAGCCGCAAACAGGCATAATAACGCAACAAATAGTTTTTTCATGTTCTAAAGATAAAAAGCCGCTCCGAATATCGGGCGGCTTTTTATTAAATTATGATTTGGTTTGAGTTTAGAATGCGTAAACTGCTGCTAACACAAATTGTGAAGCATTTGTTGATGGCGCTCCAGAGCTATTGGTAAAGGTTGAGTATTGCTGTTTATTAACATTATCAAGCCTCACTTCAGGAATGAAAGTTAAAGGGCCAGCTTTAATATTAGCAGTTAGCGTAGAGCCAATTACGGACCCACCACCAATTGGGCCGGCAACTGCATAGGTTGATGCAGAAGTACCTGCGTATGATTTGAAATACTCTTCTCTTAAACCTAATGTAACTACTTTTGATACTGCTAACTGAGGATATAATGCAACACCAGCGAAACCGGCACCATAATGAGCAGTTGTATAGCTTGCTGCATTTAAGCCTAATTTAAATGCGCTTGTAATTTGATAAGCAGTAGTTAAATCAAATTCTGTACCTGATACCGGGCCTACAGCTACGTTTAAGTAAGCAGTCCAGTTTTTAACCGGGGTAATTGTCAATTGCGCACCAAAAGTTGATACATCTCTCTGCGAGGTATATACGTTCCACTCATCATTAAAAATGCCAGCCATTAAGCTTACCTTATCGCTGAAAGCGTAAGTTAATTTAAAACCTGCATTTTGGAACGGGCCGTTAGTGAACAGGTAAGAGGTTGAATAGTTAAAGTTTCCTGTCGGAGAAATCACTTCGTAACCGATAAAGGTTGACATATAACCTGCAGTTGCACTCAATTTTGAAGTTAAGTTATAAGCTACATATAAGTTTTGAATATGATAACCTGCAGTTGGAATTGATTCATCGCTGCGCGGACCGAATGAAAGTTCACCCACGAATGAAGCATTACCTACTGTTTTCTTTAAACCAAGATCAACCATTCCAATAGATATTGAATTATTATCGGATGCAAAACTTGTGGGGATATTCGCATGGCCAGAGAAATCATCTTTATAATAAGTATCAACAGATCCGTAAAGCACCAAAGGAGCATCAGCTGTGGTTTTCACAGTATCCTGTGCTTTGGAAGCAAAACTAAAGGCAGAAGCAGCAAGTAAGAAGAGTAAAAATTTCTTTTTCATTTTCGAAAATTGTTAATAGGGTTAAAAATTGTTGGTTGATTAAAAAAAATAGCACTTTAATTCCATACGCTTTGCTGTACCAAACAGGCGTATTTTTTTCCTACATGGCATAAAAATCTAATTATCAACCGCCTGTAAAATTGGGTTACGATTTTACAAAGCAAAAGAAATCCATATCACCATTTTTTGGTAAAATTGATAGATCAGCGCAAGTAAGAGGTGTTAAGAAGGCAGTTAAAAAATGTAATTAAACCCTGTACGATGGGTTAATTCGTACAGGGTTTAATTTATGATTATGCAGATACAGTAGATTTTTCAAATAATCCGTTAATACTGATCTCATCATCTTGAGGAGGATAAACTTCCATACCATGATCAAATATATCAAGGCCGCTTAGCTCGCCATGTTCTTCTACACGAAGTTTCCAAGGGTGTGGCAATTTGTTAACAACAAACATCATGATGTAAGTTACCACAAACACAGCAATGGCAATGGTGAATGTACCTATGGCCTGTGCTTTAAAAACACTCCAGTCGCCACCGTAAAATACACCTTTTACAAGGTTTGCCGCACTATTATCAGCACCGGTTGGTCCGGTAATACCATATTCGCCAGTTGCAAATAAACCTAATGATAAAGTACCCCATATACCAGCCAGACCGTGTACAGATACTGCACCAACCGGATCGTCAATACGGAACCACTCTAATAAATACATACCGCCAAATACTACAAAACCTGCAATACCGCCTAATATAAGGCCGCCCAGCGGGCTAACCCAATAACAAGGGCAAGTAATAGCCACAAGGCCAGCTAATGTACCATTTAAAGTAAAGCCTAAATCAAATTTTCCTTTAGTATTACCCCACCACAATGCTGCAAACATAGCTGTCATACCACCACCGCAAGCTGCAAGTGTTGTATTAGTTGCTATTCGACCAATTCCTTGCGCATCCATAGCTGAAAGTGAACTTCCAGGGTTAAAGCCGTACCATCCAAACCAAAGGATAAAGGTACCTACAGCGGCCATAAGCATATTGTGTCCAGGTGGCATTCCGCCTTTTTCTTTATCATCTCGTGCAAATATTCTGCCTAAGCGCGGGCCTAACACTATGGCTCCTGCCAGCGAAGCAACCCCACCAATAGTATGTACTACTGTTGAGCCGGCAAAATCGCGGAAACCCTGGCCTAAAGCTGCATAGAAATGTCCTGCTGTGCCCATTACTGCCAACCATCCATCCGGACCCCAAGCCCAGTGACCTATGATAGGATAGATAAAGCCGGTGATACCAATAGAGTAAAGGATATCTCCACGGAAGCTTGTACGGCCAATCATAGCGCCTGACACGACAGTTGAGCAAGTATCAGCAAAAGCGTACTGGAATATCCAGTGTGCAATTACAGGGATACCTGTACCTGAGTAAGTTGCAGGGGTATTTTGTAAGAAAAACCATGAGCCATCAGCTTTTAAAGATGGATCTCCGTGCCAGCCGATGAAGCCGTTACCCCAGCCAAACATAAACGCGTAACCAATGGCGTAAAATAAAATACCGCAAAGGCAGGTATCAAACATACACTCCATTAGTACGTTAACTGTTTCGCGTTTGCGGGCGAAACCTGCTTCCAACATTACGAAACCTGCCTGCATACCAAATACAAGGAAGGCTGCAACTAATGTCCATGCAGTGTTGATCGAATTCATCATTGATGTTTCCAGATCGGTGGGTTTTGGGGGTGCAGCTGCTGCAGCATGTGCCGAGGTTCCAAGTAGGCCGGGCAATGTTACCATCGCTACCAAAACTACCAGTAACCCCAACATTTTACCTGTAAAAATAGTCGCCCCAAGCGCCCATTTTTCTCGCGTAAGCTCTTTTAGCGAGCCGAGCAAGTTGTGCTTTGTAGAATTTACTTTCATTTGTTTGTTTGTTTAATTTAGTTTGATTTGATTGTTTTTAGTTTAATTATATAAAAATATAAGTGGGTTGCATTTTTTGATTCAACAAGGGATCAGTTTTATAATAAAAAAGTAAAAGCAATAGCAAAACCCTCGTTTTATTATAATTTTCATAAAACTATACATGAATTTTAACAAAAACAAATTTTAATCCTATAAAAATTGTTAAAATTTAAATATTTATCATTATTTTAAAAAACATAACGATTTTTGGTCCAATTTTGAGAAGTTTTTATTCTTTAACAAAAAGTAATTATAAAATTAACAATGGAATTTAATCAAATTTCAATTTTTAATATAATTATGGTTGATTTTAACCCTAATTTATTAATTATGAATAACTTTTTGCCATTAAAGCGATGATTTATTTAAAAAAAAAGCAGAAAAATCAGTTAAAAAATTTCAAAATCAATTAAAAATCTTCTTTTTCATAAAAAAGCAGCCAAATTTAATTTCATTCAAAACATTACTAATAATTTAAATGATAATTCTATTTTTGATGTTAACCGAATAATTTAAAAATCCCTACATGTCCAATATCAGATTTCAAGCACTCCGGGCTGTACAAAGCAGGGCCATCCCTGAAGTAAAAGTTCCTTCTCAAAAAATTTCAGACTTTTTTGGTGCCAATGTTTTCGATAAAAAGAAAATGAAAGAGTATCTTTCTACAGATGCCTATCAGGGAATTATTAATTCCATAGAAAAAGGCGAACCTATCCCACGCGATATGGCTGAGCAGGTAGCATCTGCTATGAAATCATGGGCATTGGGCAAAGGCGCTACACATTATACACACTGGTTTCAGCCATTAACCGGTTCAACTGCTGAAAAACATGATGCTTTTTTTGAACCATCGGAAAATGGCAGCGGTATAGAAAAATTTTCGGGAGATGCACTGGCTCAGCAGGAACCGGATGCATCCAGTTTCCCAAGCGGGGGCATACGCAATACATTTGAGGCACGTGGCTATACTGCCTGGGATCCTTCATCCCCGGCTTTCATAATGTCACGCACTTTATGTATCCCAACAGTATTTGTATCCTATACAGGCGAAGCACTGGATTATAAAGTACCTTTATTAAAGGCATTAAGTGTTTTAGATAAAGCCGCGATTGACGTTTGCCATTATTTTGATAAAGGTATTGAAAAGGTAAACGCGTCATTAGGTATCGAGCAGGAATATTTTTTAGTTGATCTTGCCTTATTTAATGCCCGCCCCGATCTGCATCTGACAGGTCGTACATTATTTGGACACATGTCTGCAAAAAATCAGCAGTTGGAGGATCATTATTTTGGGTCGATACCGGAGCGTGCTTACGCATTTATGCAGGATATGGAGACTGAGGCCTTATTATTAGGTATCCCCCTTAAAACCCGCCATAACGAAGTTGCGCCCTCACAATTTGAGTGCGCGCCTGTTTACGAGGAAATAAATCTGGCCATCGATCATAACCAATTATTGATGGATTTAATGGATCGCGTTGCCAAACGCCATAGCTTTAAAGTGTTATTGCATGAGAAACCCTATGCGGGCATAAATGGCTCTGGCAAGCATAATAACTGGTCGTTGATTACCAATACTGGTAAAAACCTGCTATCTCCAGGAAAAACGCCTAAGAATAA
Source organism: Mucilaginibacter sp. (assembly GCF_965225845.1). Taxonomy (GTDB): domain Bacteria; phylum Bacteroidota; class Bacteroidia; order Sphingobacteriales; family Sphingobacteriaceae; genus Mucilaginibacter. The sequence goes on along the minus strand of NZ_CBDDBL010000002.1, from coordinate 1,249,181 downwards.
CCTGATGTTCCTTACTTTTTTTGTGAATACCATCAGGGCGGTTTATGAGCATGCTGATCTGTTAAGAGCATCCATTGCATCGGTTAATAACGATCATCGCTTAGGGGCCAGCGAAGCGCCACCAGCTATCATGTCTATATTTTTAGGCAGCCAGTTGACTGAGGTTTTAGATGAGATAGAAACATCGCGCATTAGCAAAATAATTAAGGATGATGCCTTATTATGGCAGGGCATCCCAAAAATACCGCAAATATTAAAGGATAATACAGATAGGAACCGTACATCGCCATTTGCGTTTACCGGTAATAAATTTGAATTCCGCGCGGTAGGTTCATCGGCAAATTCAGCGGCACCAATGACTACACTTAACCTGATCGTGGCCGATCAGCTTAAGAAATTTAAGGTTGATGTAGACAAGCTGCTTAAAAAAGGCGAGAAAAAGGATGTTGCCATCCTTACCATTATCAAGAGGTATATTAAGGAATCGAAACGCATTCGTTTTGAAGGCAACGGTTATAGTGATGATTGGGAAAAACTTGCCGAAGAAAGAGGATTATCCAACATTAAAACTACGCCAAAGGCGCTGGATGTATTGATCTCTGAAAAATCAGAAGCTTTATTTAAGGACACCGGTGTATTTACCAGTCGCGAAGCACATGCCCGCCATGAAATTTTACTGGAAAGCTTTTACAAAAAATTACAGATAGAAGCCCGTGTAATGGGTGAGCTTGCTAACAATACCATTATTCCTGCTTCCCTGTCCTATCAAACAAAACTGATCGAGAATGTGAAGGGATTAAAAGAACTTGGTTTATCTGCGGAGCTATATAAAACACAGCTTGACATCATCACCCAAATATCTGAGCATATCAATGCTATCAAGACCGATGTAGATAATATGGTGCAGGAACGCAAAACAGCCAACAATATTGAAAACTTGCGCGACAAGGCAATTGCTTACGACGAAAAGGTAAAAACCTATTTTACGCCGATACGATACCATGTAGATAAACTGGAGCAATTGGTTGATGATGCCGTTTGGCCTTTGCCAAAGTTCAGGGAGTTGTTGTTTATATAAACAAGATTATGATATTTTATAGATTTGCAGGATATGAGATTATCTGGTTATCCTGTCAATCTATTTAATCACCATTCATTATATCCTCGCAAACAAATCCGTTTCCTTATGCTGCTTGATGATCAGTTCACGGTACTGTGCTAACAATGCAGATTTGGATATAAAGCCAATAAATTCTCCGTCCCTTATTACGGGCAGCTGCCAGGCATCTATCGCATCAAAAACTTCCATCACGGTACTTACAGGTTGGTAATAATCAATGATGGTTGGCGGTGGCGTCATGATATCTTCAACCGTTATGGCTGTTGGTTTTTGGTTGAACATTTGCTTTCGCACCTGGTCCATCAGGATAACCCCATCTAATTCTCCCTCTTCATCCAACACCGCAAAAATATTTGCGGTGCTTTTTGACAATAACTGGTAAAATTCAGCAACTGGCATTGCTTTGTTTACTGCAGTAAAAGTTTTATTAATAATACTATTTAAACTTATGGAATCAAGCATATTAAAATCCTGTTCAGGCCTTATATTCTGCTCATGCACAAGTTCTTCCCAATACATATTGTACGGGTGGTACATACGCGAGATTACATATGATATTGCCGAAACGATCATTAACGGGATAAATAATATATAGCCACCCGTAATCTCCGCTATCAAGAATATTGCGGTCAAAGGTGCGTGCATCACTCCGCTTAAGGCACCTGCCATACCAACGGCTATAAAATTACTTACATTTAAATGTACCAAGCCCGTTTGGTTTGCGGCAAAAGCCACAAACAAGCCTAAAAAAGCCCCGGTAAACATGGTAGGTGCAAAAGTACCGCCATTACCGCCGGAGCCTATAGTTATACCCGCGGCAATAATTTTCATAAGCACAATACAAGCTATAAAAAGCAGCATCACTAATGGCTGGGCGAGCCAGCTGCTAAATAGCGTTTCATTTTTAAGTGTGGTTATGTTTCCGTTGAAAATATCCTGTAAGTGTGAATACCCTTCACCAAAAAGCGCGGGGAATATCATAATGATCAGCCCTAATATCAATCCACCGGCAAGTGCACGCTGATAACGGTTATATTTTTTGAACAATCCATGTTCCAACTTACCTGCAACTTTGGATATGTATACCGAGATCCATCCGCTGAATAATCCTAAAACCACATAAAATGGCAAGGCATTAAGCGACCATCCATCAGTAACCAGGTGAAACAACTGTCCTGAGTATAATAGTTTTGACACCACTACTCCTGTTGCTGACGCGATCAGTAATGGAATAAATGTAGGGATGGTTATCTCGCCTATTAATATTTCTAAAGAGAACAATACACCTGCTATGGGACTGTTAAATACAGCAGCAATACCTGCGGATGCACCAGCTGCTATTAAAACTGTTTTTTCATACGGGCTCAGGTTAAAAAATTTGCCGGTGTTTGAACCTAAAGCAGCTCCCATACAAACAATCGGCGCTTCCAAACCTGATGATCCACCAAAACCTACCGTTAACGAGCTGGTTGCCAGGTGTGCATAAACATTATTGATCTTGATATTTGAGCGGTTACGTTTTATGTTGATGAGTATACGTCCAATTCCTTTTTCAATATGATCGCGATTGATGACATGCTGGTAAAAAACTGTCAATAAAATACCCAGGGCGGGCAAAAACGCAAAAGCTAAATGATAATATAAATGAGCCGCAATATCCTCACTCAGCACCTCCATGACGTGTACTACATACTTTAAAACAATTGCTGCTAAGCCACCTAGAAAACCTACCACTACACTGCAATAGATAAGGAAATTGCGCTGGATGTTTCTTTTTAACCGCCATTTATTGATCTTATTGGCAGCTCTTTTTGCAAATTTTATATAGCCTGGATATTTCAATACGTTGTTTTTAATTTGATAAAAACTAATAAGCAGTATATTTGCCCATGATTTCTCCGCAAAGATATGATCTCCGAGGCGTATCTGCATCAAAAGATGATGTACATAATGCAATTAAAAATATTGATAAAGGTATTTTTCCTAAAGCCTTTTGCAAAATAATACCTGATATAATAACAGGCGACGAGCATTATTGCAATATTATGCATGCCGACGGAGCGGGTACAAAATCCTCATTAGCTTATATTTACTGGAAAGAAACAGGTGACATTTCAGTATGGCGGGGCATTGCGCAGGATGCGATCATTATGAATTTAGATGACCTGCTTTGCGTAGGCGCGATTGATAATATTTTACTGTCATCAACCATCGGCAGAAATAAAAATTTGATTACCGGTGAGGTGATTGCTGCTATCATCAACGGCACAGAAGAAATTCTGGCCGGATTAAGAAACGCAGGAATAGGAATTTATTCAACGGGTGGCGAGACTGCTGATGTGGGCGACCTGGTACGCACCATAATTGTCGACTCCACAGTTACCTGCCGCATGAGACGCGACGAAGTGATCTCAAACCATAATATTAAACCTGGTGATGTGATTGTTGGTTTGGCATCGTACGGCCAAGCTACCTATGAAACTGAATACAATGGCGGCATGGGTTCAAACGGTTTAACCTCGGCAAGGCATGATGTATTTGATAAAATCCTTGCCGAAAAATATCCTGAAAGTTATGATGAGGCTGTGCCTTATAATCTTGTATTCTCGGGCAGTAAAAAACTGACTGACCTTGTCGACATCGGCGATGGTAAAACCATTACAGCCGGTAAACTGGTATTATCTCCAACCCGCACTTACGCCCCTATCGTAAAACAAATACTTGATGGCTATCGCGATAAAATACATGGTATGGTGCATTGCAGCGGTGGCGCCCAAACCAAAGTATTGCATTTTGTAGATGACCTGCATATTATTAAAAACAACTTATTCCCGGTTCCGCCATTGTTTAAACTGATACAAGAGGAATCACAAACCAGCTGGCAGGAAATGTACAAGGTGTTTAATATGGGTCATCGTATGGAGCTATATGTTCCACAGGAAATTGCTGAAGATTTGATCGCTATATCAAAAAGCTTTAATGTAGATGCCCAGGTCATTGGCCGTGTTGAAGCTGCAGATAAAAAACAAGTGACCATACAATCAGAATTTGGCGAGTTTGTTTACTAATTGGAAAAAATATAAAAAGAAAAGCCCCGAATTCGGGGCTTTTCTTTTTATAAAAATAGCGGATTAATTATTGTTGGGCAACCCATGCAGTACCATTCCATTGGAATGTATAAGTAGTATTAACATCACCACCGCCAATATAAGCTTTGTAAATTACCTGGTAATTTGTGTTCGTTACAGGTGTAGTATAATCAGCTTTTAACACTAATATAAAGGCTGCGTCAAGTTCAGCTGGTGTCCATGCACTTTCAAAGTCTCCGTAAGAACCAAGGTTCGTTAATAAAGAAGTCGAAGCACCTGTAGCTGTTCCTGAACCTGTTATAAGTGTAATATCAGCAGTAGTAAGTGTGTGTGCTATCACAGGTAGCGGCTGCACATATGCCCAAGTACCATTTGTTTTAGCAAAATTTATAGTAACCGGGAAGCTATATGGTGCTACAAATTTGCTGCCGTTGTACTCTAAAGGTTGTACCCTTTGATAATCGGCAGTTGAACTAACGTAATAGTTATAGCTCACATAAATAATATCACCTGTCTTAACTGTATCAGTTACTGTTACATCAGTATTAACTAACGCACCTAATGTTTGTGGTAAATTTGTAAATGCAGTAGTAAACTCATCATATTTACCAATACCCAAAGTAGTGTATTGCGCAGGTTGTACAGTGTAAATTGCCTGCCATGCACCATTTACGTATAAAAATGAGTAAGGCATTACCGGAGATGAGGCCGTAGCTGTAGGATAAATCGTCCAGGTAAGTAATTTTAATGTACCGTTTGGTACACTTGGAAATTTATACGGCAGCCATTGTAATACCTGGGCTATAGTAAAGTCAGTGTATTTATTTCCAGGTAACAATAAATAATCCGCAGCAGTTAACGTATATGAGTCATCTTTGATCACACTATCAGCCTCTGTAAATGAAGCAGGTGATTGTGTGTAAGTAATCGCAGCAGTTGATTTATTAGCTGCCGCAGCATATTCAGTATTCAAAATTGTTGCTATGCCAGCTTGTGCATCAGTGCCATTTTTAAAACTAAATGCTGTAGATGCATAATTAGTTGATGGCAGTTTTTGGTAATCACTGTTTTGCAACGTTAACGTTAATGTTTGTTGCATAGCATTTGCCGGTACAGGCAATACTGAATGCAAAGCTGGCTCTTTTTGGCATGCTGTAAAGGCCAATGCAGCAATGGCCAGTAAATAATTTATCTTTTTCATCTTCATCTTTAAATTTTTATTATTAAAATCTAATCTTTAGCGTTGTTGTAAATGTCCTTTGCAGCATATAATCAACAAGGATATTGCCATTTGCTGTTGAACCTGTTCCTGCATAATCCTCAGCATCCGTAATTACCTTTGAGTTTAATAAGTTGTTTACAGTGCCGATCAATTGAGCATCAAAACCACCCATTTTGAATTTGTAAGCAGCGTTCATTTTCCATAATGCATAGTTCGGAACTATATATGGATGTTGATTAGGGCTGGTATAGTTTGTGAAAGGAACATAAGAAGTATAGTTCCAATAGTAGTTACATGATATACCAACTTTTAATTGTGGCACCAATTTTACTTCAGCAAAAGCCTGGAACATATCCTGAGGTGTATCACCTATCTTTTCGTTTTTCAGGTCAATTACAGATTGTGTTGCAACAACCTGACCTGCAGAGTTAACTAAACTTGCAGGACCTGCGTTTGCAGTGTAGTAGTTATCTTCAACAGTAACCATACCGCCAACCAATACTTGCTGTACCGGTTTGTAGTTTAACTCTAACTCAACACCCTGGTATATAGCGTTAACGCCTGATACGTTAATAGTAGATATATCACCTGTTTGAGAGTCAGTAACTGTTGACGCTAATGCCCTATCTTTATAAGAAGTTCTGTAAGCGTCAAGTTTCAAACTCAAAGTTGATATTTTATAGTTATAACCTAACTCGTAATCAAACAACTTTTCAGTAATCGCTTTATTATTGATCTGGTTAGTATAATCAACAAACACACCCGCAAAGTATGGTGGTTTAGTTAAATAACCAACGTTGGCATAAACGTTCATCTGTGAATTGATGTTGTAGTTTGCACCACCTTTTGCCTGGTAAGTAGTAAAGTTTACCCAACGGCTTTTTTGTGCAGGATCATTATCAAGATAATTGAAATAATCTCTTCTTGCGTCAGCATCCTCAGAACCTGATAAAGTTACAAAGGCAGTAAAGTTATTTTTTGAGTATTCAGCCTGAGCAAATGCACCGCCTGACTCAACATAATCACGGTTATAGTAATCAATTTTACCATTAACACCTACATTGTCAATTGGATTGTTGATATCGCCTACACCGGTACCTTTAGCTGTACTTCCGCTACGATTGTACGCTACGAAGCTTCCGCCTAACAGGTCATCAACTCTATCATAATGATTACCTACATAATATCTTAAATCAACACCAGCCTCAAGGTCAAGATATTTACCAAAAGTTGTTCTGTAAGTACTTCTTAACCCAGCCCAATCTGTTTGTGAGTGTGAGTCATAAGCGTATGTAGTTGATGCACCGTTTGCATTAGCTGCGTTTGCAGTTTCAATTGCTGTGTAGTTGATCGGAGTATATTCTCCGCCTGATCTTGCAAACGCATTTACACCTGATCCGCTCGGATACATCAGGCCGCCACCGCCACCGCTACCCAGCAGGCCGTATAATACAGTTGATAAACTTGATCTTGAGCTAATTGTCCACTCATGATTGATAGATAAGATTGGCTCGCTATAAAAATTGTTGTAAGGATTGTAAGTTTGACCGTCTTTGTAACCATAATAGCTATTCCAGGCAACGTCTTGTGGCGCACCCAGGTAACCAGGGTAGTTTTTCCCGCCTGATACATATGGAACCAGATTTTCTTCTGGTCTTTGACCATGTGATTGGTTTGTGCCGATTAAGGTTAACGCGATTGTTTGCGATGGAGATAATATTTTTGAAAGGTTAAAGAAGTAATCATAACCTTTAAAGTTTGATCCATCAAAAGGGAAAGCACCTTCAGTACGTGAACCTGCAAATGTTGCGGCCCACCCACCAGCGGTTAACCCTGTAGAAACCATAACAGCAGTTTTGTTATACCCATCAGAACCGATACCTTCCGATACGAATCCGCCAGCTTGCTGATCAGTAGTACGTGTGGTAACATTTACAGTACCCCCAAATGCCGGAACTATAATTTTATTAGCACCTATACCACGTTGAACTTGTATAGAACGTGTCACATCGGTAATACCTGAAAAGTCAGACCAATATAATGCACCTGTTTCAGGGTCATTTACCGGGATGCCGTTTACTGTGTAAGCAACATTGCCATTACCTGAACGGCTTGAGAAGCCCCTGATACTGATACGCTGATCACCATAACCACCATCACCATCGGTAGCGAATACACCCGGTACACCTATTAACAGGTCAGGGATATCGCCGTTACCAATGTGTTCTTCAATAAATTCAGGGCCAATTGTTGTAACCGCAACAGGCGTTTTTCTATCGATAGCGATATCACCTGTAATAACTACTTCTTTCATATTAGAAGAGTTCGGGTTCAAAAAGATTGTGCCTAAATTCTGGTTTCCGTCACCAAATGTGATTGTGCGTGGAACATAACCAACAAAACTAACCACCAATGTGTGACTGCCTTCAGGTACATTAAGTTTGAAAGATCCATCCAGTGAAACCTGGGTGGCCACGGAAGTTCCTTTAACCATAACAGTAGCGCCAACCATTGACTCATGTGTTATAGTATCAATAACTTTACCAGTAATGTGTGACTGTGCACCTGCAACCTGTGCCAGTGCCGCACACATAGTAAAAACGGAAATGAATAACGAAAGTAAATACTTCCTCATACTTGCTTGCTTTTAAATAAATAATGATTCAATTAATTGGCTCAAAGATAATTTGTATAGTCCGTCTGTAAGTTAATTTAATGTTAACAAAAGTTGAATAATTATCAACAGTAAGGTGAATAATTAATAATTCTATTAAAAAAAGCCTGTTTTTAATATAAATATTGAACTTTTTAACTTTTTAAACTTCTTAATAATGTTGCTTTGTAACAAAATAGTTACAAAGCAACATTAACAACTTCAAAATTCAAACATATTTAAAGGGTATTATTGTTATCTTATTCAAACAAAAAAAGCCGGCAAAAGCCAGCTTTTTTTGTTTAGATGTTACTAAAGCTTAATTAGTTAAAGATATATCTTAAACCTAACTGAGCCTGAAAACGTGACAATTGTGACACATCATTAATAAATGATGATGTAACAGGAGTATTGGTAGTTTTATTTAACAATGGGAACGAATAAGTTGGAGCGCCTGCCGAGTTTAACCCAACATAGTGTAAAACTGTAGTAGCACCTGAGTTAAAGCCGTTAAATGAATCCTGGTATAAACCCCAGTTTTTATTTAACAAGTTACCAACGTTAATAATATCAAATGATACTTCAATAGTATTTTTAGAGTGACCTGCCATTACATAAAAATCCTGTATCACTTTAAAGTCGAAGCGTTTGTAGTACGGCAATATTACACCGTTTCTTTCAGCAAACTGCCCTTCGTGTTTTTTCAGGTATTTATCCTGGTTAATGAAAGCGCTTAACTGATTCCATTGTGTTTGTGCTGTACCAGGGTTAGTTGATGCATCCGGTACTAAAATAATGTCGCCCTGATTTTTAGGAATATACATTAAATCGTTTGTTGCACCATCTCCGTTAGGGTCACCACTGGTGATATATGATACAGCGCCGTTGTTAGCCATTTCAAATATCAAACCTAATGAAGTAGCGCCATGGCCAAAGTAATCTTTCTTATAGATCAATGAACCGATAACACGGTTTGGTTGAACATAAGAACTGTTTGACAAGTTATCAGCATTAGGGTTACCTGCTACATAACGTGAGCTCCAGATAGAACTTGCTGTTGAACCGCCGTCATTAACATCTCTTGAACCGCTATGGGTATAAGCTACGTTAAAATAAAAACCGCTGCTAAAAGTTTTTTGCAACTGGCCGGTAACAAAGTAAGAATCGCCCTTGTTGGTATTAGTTAAATAATATAAACCAGTGATAGACGGATTAGCCGCTGTTGCCGCTGATGCCGCAGGAGTAGTGTTTTTTGACGTATAACGAATTTGTCCACCAGAATTTGGAAGTGTAGCAAAACCATTGGACAATACTAAGTTTTCAGTGTAAATAGCGTTAATATCTTTTGTATACGCGCCTTCAATTGTACCGATGATACCCCAGCCTAATTTTTGATCTAAAGCAAGGTTAGTTCTAAATACTTTAGGGTATTTCAAATGCGGGTCTGTAATATCAAGCTCGTATGAGGTATTAGCTGCTGCTGTACCTGTTGGGTGATTAGCTGCAACATTCGGATTGAATGTTAACTGTGCATTTTGGGCAGCAGTGTTTCCGGCTGCACCTTTTACAACTGTATAAGATCCGAACAGCACACCGTTATTTGATGCCTGGTTTGAGATCCACACAAAAGGTACTGTTCCGGAGAACAATCCTGTTCCGCCACGCAATTGTGTTGAGCCATCACCGTTAACATCCCAGTTAAAACCTGCACGAGGTGATAATTGCACACGATTCTCAGGCAATACAGATGTATTTACATGAATACCCTGCTGGAAAGTAAGGCCTGTAACGTTTGTATTATCAGGTAAGCTTGTCGGGAATGCGTCATAATCGGCACGGATACCATAAGTAACCCTTAAATCATCAGTTACATGGTATTTATCCTGGGCATATACGCTATATATACCTGCTTTAATTTTTGCAAAAGGAAACCCGTTACCTGTAGCTGAATACCGCACAGTATAAGCCGCTGCTGCTAAACCATGCAAAAAGTCATATGCAGAGTTATAAGTGTATAAACCGTTGTAATCAGGGGCAAATCCGTTGGTATAGCTTTGTAACTGATCGCTTGTACCGAAAGTAAACTCATGTTTACCTGAATAGAGCGTTAAGTCATCAGAGAACTGGCCAATATTGGTTGTTAATATGTTGTTGGCTGTATACAATTCGTAACCAAAGCTGGTTTCAACTGCGGTAGATTTAACAACATCAGTTGCTGTACCTACTGATGTGCTGTTACCAATATCAACCATTGGGATATTACTACCACCTAATGAAGTACGGTAATCGCGTAATGCTGAATAACCAATTGTAGCCCTGTTTGACAGGTTACTGCTGATACGGCTATCTAACTCGATGATACCTATATTAAAATTATTGTTAATACGGTAACCTGAGCCGTAAAAAGGCAAACTGGTCACACTTGCATCACGGGTACTGCCATAACCAACACTAGTTGTACCGTTTGAGTTTGATACACCTGAATTACTTGGCGGGTGATCTCCGTATGATTTTAAGTAAAAGTATTTAGCACTTAAAGTATTGTTTTTGTCGATATTCCAGTCGATTTTAACGGTTGCTTTATTGCTGTAAGTTTGAAAACTATAGCCTTGGTATGCACCTGGATTGTAGTTGTATTTAGTTATTAAATACTGTTTTATAGAATCAAGCGTTGAAGATTTGGCTTGTGATACCGAACCACCGGCACCTGAGCCTGTCGCAACATAAGGAGTTGCAGGCTGGCTGATGCGCTCTTCCTCACCCGATACAAAGTAGAATAATTTATTTTTGATGATCGGCCCGCCAAAACTTGCACCAACCTGGTGATAGTTAAATGGTGTTTTAGTAACATCTACATTACCTGCCTGGTAACCTGTAAGGCCTGTACTGCGCAAATAATCATAAACAGTAGCTTTAAACTGGTTGGTACCCGATTTTACTACCGTATTTACACCGGCACCGGTGAAATTACCCTGGCGAACGTCATAAGGTGCGATATCAACCTGTATCTGGTCAATCGCGTCTAATGAAATAGGCTGAGAGTTGGTTTGACCACCTAAAGTACTTGCTAAACCAAATGAATTGTTAAACAATGCACCGTCAACAGTAATGTTATTAAACAAATTACTGCGTCCGCCGAAACTTAAACCGTTGGCAGATGGTGTTAACTTTGTAAAATCACTTAATGAACGGTTAAGCGTTGGCAAACCCTCGATTTGCTGACGGTTAACTGTTTCACGCGCGCCGGTACGTGATGAGTTAATGATTTTACCGCCTTGTGCAGATACTTTTACCTCTTGCAAATTGGTACTGCTTTCTTTAAGAGCAGCCGCAATGTGCTGATCCTGGCCGATTGAAAGGGTGATACCTGTTACAATGTAATCTTCGTAGCCTACAAAACTCACTTTAAAGGTGTAGGGTCCGCCTACTCTTAAGTTAGGTAAATTAAAACGACCATCTGATCGGCTGCCGGTGGAATAAACGGTACCGGTTGGAATGTGTGTAATGGTAATTGTAGCACCCGGAATAGCACCTTTGCTATCGGTTACAATACCATTGATTGAAGCGGTTGTTACACCCTGGGCGTGCACTTTTTTAGTTGTGAAAAAGGCTAAACACGTGACAAGTAAAGTTAGGAGTAAATACTTCCTCATACTGCTTTGTTTTGGGTTAATGATAAGTCAATTAATTGCAACAAAAATAATACAGCGCTGTATTATGAATGTTACATTAGTGTTAACATTTATTAAATACATATCAACTATTAACCCAAATAGACAATCATATGTTAAATAATATGTATAATAAGTATTAATTTTTCAATTATTAATTATTACAACAATCGTATAATATGTACAACATTTATTCTAAAGCTTTTACAATCAATCAATATTTAACAATAGCGGGGCATTTTAGCATATCGGGCTATTTACTTAGCTTTGCGTAAATTATAATACATTATAAATAGAAGTATGAACTACGATTTAATTGTTATAGGGTCTGGCCCGGGTGGTTATGTAGCTGCCATTCGCGCTTCCCAACTGGGCTTAAAAACCGCGATAATTGAAAAAGAATCTCTTGGTGGTATATGCCTTAACTGGGGCTGTATCCCAACTAAAGCCTTATTAAAAAGCGCACAGGTATTTGAATACCTTAACCATGCTGCTGATTATGGCATCAACGTTAACGGTGGCGAAGTAAATTTTGAAGGCATTATAAAAAGGAGCCGTGGTGTTGCAGATGGCATGAGCAAGGGCGTTCAATTTTTAATGAAGAAAAACAAGATTGATGTGATAGTTGGTTTTGGTAAAATAAAAAGCAAAGGTGTTGTTGAGGTAAAAACCAGCAATGGCTCAACTCAGGATATCACAGGTACCAATATTATTGTAGCAACCGGTGGCCGCTCTCGCGAATTGCCAAACATCAAACAAGATGGCCGCAAAGTAATTGGTTACCGCCAGGCAATGATATTGCCAAAACAACCAAAATCAATGATCGTGGTTGGCTCTGGCGCTATCGGTATCGAGTTTGCTTATTTCTATAACTCTATCGGTACTTCGGTTACTGTTGTTGAGTATTTGGATAACATTGTGCCTTTAGAAGACGAAGAAGTTTCAAAACAATTAGCCCGTTTACTAAAAAAGACAGGTATAAATATCCTGACCGGCTCAAATGTTGAATCTGTTGATACATCAGGCGAAGGTTGTAAAGTAACTATCAAAACCGCTAATGGTACCGAAGTTTTAGAGGCTGATATCGTTTTATCGGCTGTGGGTATCTCAACTAATCTTGAAGGCATCGGACTTGAAGAAGCTGGTGTTAAAACCGACAAAGGCAAGGTATTGGTTGATGATTATTACAAAACCAACGTTGAAGGTATTTTTGCCATCGGCGATATTGTAAAAGGCCAGGCATTGGCACACGTTGCATCTGCCGAAGGTATTATTTGTGTTGAGAAGATCGCAGGTCACCATCCTGAACCGTTAAACTACAATAACATTCCGGGTTGTACTTATTGCGCACCGGAGATCGCTTCTGTAGGTTATACGGAAAAGGCAGCAAGAGAAGCAGGATATGAGTTGAAGATCGGTAAATTTCCGTTCTCCGCATCAGGCAAAGCATCTGCCGCAGGCGCGAAAGACGGCTTTATCAAACTGATTTTTGATGCTAAATACGGCGAAATATTAGGCGCGCACATGCTGGGACATAATGTTACTGAATTAATAGCTGAAATAGTAACCGCGCGTAAGCTGGAAGCTACCGGCCATGAGATCATCAAATCGGTACACCCTCACCCTACTATGAGCGAAGCTGTTATGGAAGCCGCTGCCGAAGCTTACGGCGAGTGCATCCATTTGTAGAGTAAAAATTAAAAAATTGACTCATATAAAGATCAATGACTAATCGTCATTGATCTTTATTGTTTTAGATGAAAATCCAGTTCTTTTTTTGACTTTTGAATTTTAACTTTTGAATTTCAATTATGATCCTGCATACCATCGATACCGGTTTTTTTAAGTTAGATGGCGGCGCTATGTTTGGCGTTGTACCTAAAACCATCTGGAACAAAACCAACCCTGCTGATGAAAACAATCTGTGTACCTGGGCCATGCGCTGCCTGTTGGTTGAGGATGGCGACCGGCTCATATTGATTGATACCGGGATAGGCGACAAGCAGGACGAAAAATTCTTTAAACACTATTATTTACATGGTAACGCTACCATGGATAAGTCCCTAGCGGCAAAAGGCTTTCACCGCGATGATATTACCGATGTATTCTTAACGCACCTGCATTTTGATCACGTGGGCGGGGCTGTTAAGAGAGAAGGTGAAAAACTAAGGCCTGCTTTTAAAAATGCTTTTTACTGGAGCAATAAAGACCACTGGGAATGGGCGGTAAACCCTAACGAGCGCGAAAAGGCATCCTTTTTAAAGGAGAACATTTTACCGATACAGGATAGCGGCCAATTAAGATTTATCAACACTGAAGATGGCATTAAATTCAGCGAAGATTTTCATGTAAAGTTTGCCTTCGGGCATACTGAGGCAATGATGCTGCCGCTGATCAATTATAAAGGAAAGCAAGTATTGTATATGGCTGACCTGCTGCCATCTGTAGGGCATTTACCCATGCCGTATGTAATGGCTTATGACATAAGCCCGTTGAAAACTTTGGGCGAAAAGAAGATTATTTTAACAGAGGCTTTGGAGAAAGAATATATTTTGTATCTTGAACACGATGCCGAAAACGAGTGTTGTACACTGCAGCAGACCGAAAAAGGCATCAGGGTTAAGGAAACTTTTAACCTGAGTACTTTGTAAATAGAGGGAACCTTATTACCACAAAAACCGTGCAATAAACCGCATCAAATCAAATAAATACCTTATTTTTTACAACTTATTTTAGTTTAAAATTTAATAACAATTTGATAGCTTTGCGCGTTTAATTTTTCAAAAAAAAGTTTAGAATCGAGGTTTTACATAGATGAGACAACTCAAAATAACCCAATCCATAACCAATCGTGAATCTCAATCACTTGATAAGTATCTCCACGAAATTGGAAAAGTTGACCTGATAACAGCCGAAGAAGAAGTAATATTAGCACAAAAAATAAGGGAAGGCGACCAGGCCGCCCTTGAGCGATTAACTAAAACCAACCTGCGCTTTGTTGTATCGGTAGCTAAACAATATCAAAACCAAGGTTTAACCCTTGGCGACCTTATAAACGAAGGTAACCTAGGTTTAATAAAAGCCGCAAAACGTTTTGACGAAACTAAAGGTTTCAAATTCATATCCTATGCCGTTTGGTGGATCCGCCAGTCGATCTTGCAGGCCATTGCCGAGCAATCACGTATTGTGCGTTTACCGTTGAACCAGGTAGGCTCATTAAGTAAAATAAGCAAGGCTTTCTCTAAATTAGAGCAGGAATACGAGCGAGAGCCATCGCCCGAAGAGCTGGCCGACATATTGGAAACCACGGTCGACAAAATATCTGATACCTTAAGTAATTCAGGCCGCCATGTATCTATGGATGCGCCGTTTGTGCAGGGTGAAGAAAATACACTGTTAGATGTACTGGAAAATCAGGAACCGAATACTGATTCGATCCTGATCAATGAATCTTTATCTGAAGAGATCAAACGTTCCCTCTCAACCCTTACCGAGCGTGAACGCGAGATCGTAGTGCTATTCTTCGGTTTGGGGAATAACCACCCACTATCATTAGAAGAGATCGGCGAGAAATTCAACCTTACCCGCGAGCGTGTAAGGCAGATAAAGGACAAAGCATTACAGCGTTTACGCCATACTTCGAGAAGTAAGATTTTGAAATCATATTTAGGATAATAATTTTTTTATAAAAGAAAAGCCTTGCATACGCAGGGCTTTTCTTTTATGGTGTCATTTCGACGATAGGAGAAATCTTCTTGTCTAGGCATATTCGCTTTTCATATTGAAGAAGATTTTTACCTCTGATCGAATGAAAGGTCAATTATAAACTCTTCAACACCTTAACCGTATACTCTATCTGCTCCGGGTGCACATCCAA
The DNA here is from genome assembly GCF_965225845.1 of Mucilaginibacter sp. Taxonomy (GTDB): domain Bacteria; phylum Bacteroidota; class Bacteroidia; order Sphingobacteriales; family Sphingobacteriaceae; genus Mucilaginibacter. The sequence goes on along the minus strand of NZ_CBDDBL010000002.1, from coordinate 1,233,549 downwards.
ATGTAACACAAAGCGAATACGATGCTTATCAGTACTCATTGCTTTTATACCCTTTGCAGCCAGTTTTTCTAAAACCACAATAGCAGGTTCAACGGTATCAAACAAAACCAAATTAGTTTCGGCCGGTAAAACGCCGCTTATCCAGGAGCAGTTGCTTAGTGTTTCGCTTAGTATTTGTGCGTGCGCATGATCAATTTTTAAACGATCAACATGACGATCAAGCGCGTAAATTCCCGCGGCAGCTAAAAAGCCAGCCTGGCGCATACCGCCGCCAAAAACCTTACGGATGCGGCGAGCATATTTAATCGTCTCCTTATCTGCCAAAAAAACAGATCCCACCGGCGCGCCTAAACCCTTAGACAAACAAACCGAGATCCCGTTAAAATATTTACCGTAATCAACTGGCTTATCACCTGTATGGGCAAGTGCGTTAAAAATCCTCGCGCCATCTAAATGCAGTTTCAAACCCTTATCGCGGCACAGATCAGCAATTGGTTTTATTTGAGCTAAAGTATAGCAGCTGCCGCCGCCTTTATTCACTGTATTTTCAAGCGCCACAAGAGTAGTGCGCGGGAAATGTATGTTCTCGGCGTTAATTTCCGGCTCGATCATTTCAGCCGTGATGATACCACGGTAACCATTAAGCAAACGGGTTGATACCGCCGAATTAAAAGCAATTCCCCCACCCTCGTAACGGTAAATATGCGCGGTTTGGTCTGCTATCAATTCATCCAATGGATGTGTAAAGCATTTAATGGCGATCTGGTTAGTCATGGTTCCCGAAGGACAAAATATGCCGGCTTCCATACCGAATATTTTAGCTGTTTTTTCTTCCAGCTCGTTCACGGTTTCATCTTCGCCGAAAACATCATCGCCAATTTTGGCATTTATCATGGCATCCAGCATGCCGGGGGTTGGCTTGGTTACGGTATCGCTGCGCAGGTCGACGGTTAATTGCATATATTAAAATGGTCTGTTAAAAACTCAAAACTAATTATTTTTGTTGTGTGGAAATAATGCGCTTGTAAAGAAGTTGAAACAAGTACTAATAAAGTGAATAAAAACTTATTTTTGCCTAAAGTAATTTTGCAATAAATACTACGTTTACCTACTATTATGTTCAAAACCCCAAAAATCTGCTTATTAATCCTTTGCCTGTTATTTGTTTTTGGAAAATCAAAAGCACAAACCTGGGTATCAGGCAGCTATTACGATGTTAAAAATAACAAATTTACCGGCTTGGTTTCCATGAAAATGTCAGGCAGGCCTGTTGTTCCCGACGAAGCATTTATACAATACAAACCCAACGACAAGGCAAACCCTGTAAAGATCAGCGCGAGCGAACTAAGCTCATTTACGATGGGCCGCGATAGCTTTATTGTAGCGGTTGCGCCGAGACTGGGTCCATGGTCGAAATTCGAGCTTGACTTTGTTAAAGTTGTGGTTGACGCTGACCCTAAATTGTATATGTTTAGGGGAAAAGTTAGCGGTGGCGGTGGCGTACAGCCTGATGTTGGCGTTGGCATAGGCGGCGGTTTCGGTAGCGGTGGCGGCGGTTTTGGTTTCGGCCTTGGCGGCGGCATCAGCATACCATTGGGTGGTTCCTATGTAACAGGTTATTATTATGGCGAAAATACTGCTGTAATGAAGCAGTTAACACCCGTTAATTTCATAGATGTGATGAGCCAGATTATGGGTGATGAACCGGAAATCGTCGACCAGATCCATCAAAATAAATATAACTTACGCAATATTGATAAGCTGATCAATAACTATTATAAAGCACAGGCTTCGCACGGAGCACAGCAATAATTTTTACAATCAAGATTTAAGAGTCAGGAATCAATACGTTAATCACTTTTGATTTTTGACTTTTTTGTCTGAACCCAAATTTTTAGAATGAACGGAATAGGGAGAATGATTTTTTATTTTGTAAATTTTTTAATTCAATAAATTCGAGTTCAAAATTTGGGGTGATTCCTGACTCTTTCTACAAGTTCTGTGCTATCACAAACCCGCAAGCCCAGGCCCATTGAAAATTGTAGCCGCCGAGCCAGCCGGTTACATCAACACATTCGCCACCATAAAACAGGCCGGGAACTTTTTTAACTTCGAGGGTTTTAGAGGAGAGTTCGTCGGTTGACAGGCCGCCGCGCATTACTTCGGCTTTGTCGTAGCCCTTATCTCCTGCCGGTTTCACCTTAAATTCATGGATTAGTGTGCTGATATTCTCAATATCCGTTTTGGTTAGCGATGCGAGATTTTTTTCTACCGGAAGTTTATCACTTAAGGCCTCAGCAAATTTACGGGTGTAGAGATTAGCTAAATAAGCCAGCAACATCTTTTTACCGTTTATCTCTTTTTCCTGCTGAATGAGTTCTGCAATATTCTGGTGGGGTAACAGGTCGATGTAAATGGATTCACCGGGTCGCCAATAGGATGAGATCTGCAGGATAGCCGGGCCGCTTAAGCCCCAGTGGGTAAACAAAATATTTTCCTCAAAGCTAATTCGATCATTCCAAACACGGCAAAAAATACTGTTGCCGGAGAGTTGCTCATACCAGGGCTGATCTTTCCCGGTAATGGTTAAGGGCACTAAAGCAGGTGCTGTTTCAGTAAGATTCAAGTCAAATTTTCGCGCCATTCGCAGGCCAAAATCCGTTGCGCCTATTTTCTGTATGGGTAATCCGCCGGAAGCGATGACTACTTTGGGGGTTTTCAGTTGATAATCCTTCTCACCTTTTTCAAAGGTTACGGTAAAGCCATTTTCGTTTCTATCAATATTTTTGACAGTGATATCACACCTGATCTCCTGGCCCAGATCACGGCATAAGCCGGTAAAAACTTCAACCACATCTTTTGCTTTATTAGTGGTCGGGAATAACTGGCCTAAGGTTTTCTCCTGTCCTTCAATGCCATAGGTTTCGAAAAAGCTGATGGTATCATCGACTGTCCACTGCGCGAAGGCTGATTTACAGAAATGCTCATTTTGAGAAATGAATTGCTGTGCCGAGGAATAAAGGTTGGTGTAATTGCATCGCCCGCCGCCGCTGATGAGGATCTTAGCTCCTACCCGGTCGTTTTTTTCGAGAATTAATGTTCGTTTGCCTAAAAATCCGGCTTGAACTGCGGTCATTAAACCACATGCGCCACCGCCAATAATTATAGCGTCGAAATCTGTTTGTTTTATTAAATTTGTTGCCATGGGCGATGTTGCGCAAATATCAGAATTTGGAAAGATACTCATCTTTTTAATTACAGGAATAATTATCGTGTGCGGTATTTTTGCTGCTAACCGCTTATTCTCTACTTATAACCCCAATCCTGAGAAGTTAACTTCATACGAATGCGGTGAAGAACCAGTTGGTAGTGCATGGTTGCCTTTTAATTCGCGTTTTTATGTGATCGCCCTGGTATTCCTGCTTTTCGAAGTGGAAATGGTTTTTGTTTTCCCCTGGGCTACAGTTTTTGGCAGCCACGAAATTGCTAAGGCAGCGCCACAATGGGGATTGTTCTCCTTAATTGAGATGTTTATCTTTTTAGGGATATTGATCCTTGGTTTATTGTATGTTTGGTGTAAGGGCGACCTCGACTGGATAAAGCCAGCCGTAATAAAGCCAACCACTGATGTAAAAATCCCCGCATCTTTATACGAACAGTTGAATTTAGAACAGAGTACTTATACCGTTCGGAAATTCAGTTTGGAGCCTGCTGCTGTTGCTGCCGGTACTGCTGAAACCGCGCCTGCAACGCCGCAACCGATCAGGAAACCGATGTTTAAACCTACTTTTAAGAAGCCTGAAAATGAGTAACGATATAACAAGCGAAAGCGGCGGTGTGGTAATTACCAAGATGAACGACCTGTTAAACTGGGCGCGTTTATCATCATTATGGCCGATGAGTTTTGGGATTGCGTGTTGCGCAATTGAGATGATGGGTTCGTTTGCTTCTACTTATGATCTAGATAGGTTCGGTGTTTTCCCGCGTCCGTCGGCAAGGCATTCAGATGTGATCATTATTGCAGGTACGGTTACTTTTAAAATGGCGGAACGCATTAAACGCTTGTACGAGCAAATGCCTGAGCCTAAATATGTGATCTCCATGGGTTCGTGCTCCAACTGCGGCGGGCCTTATTGGCAGCATGGTTACCATGTGGTTAAGGGTGTTGACCGGGTGATACCTGTTGATGTTTACGTGCAGGGTTGCCCGCCACGGCCGGAAGCTTTGATCGGTGCGATTTTGGAGTTACAGAAGAAAATTGAGACGGAGAGTTTGGTGTAAAAACTTAACTTTTAAGATTAGGAAAATTTACCTCTTGCTCGTTTGCAACGAGTGCTTAAAGTGGGTTTGCGATTGCATCGCAAGATTTATATTTTAGCGTCTAGCCAAATTAAGCGCTGTACATATATAAATAACCAATTAACATACAATTATGAGAGCAATTAACCCCTGGATCAATTTTAACGGCAATGCCGAGGAAGCGTTCACATTTTATAGATCAGTTTTTGGCGGCGAGTTTACGAAGATCGTGCGTTTCAAGGAGCTATCGAGCGAGGAATTCCCGATACCTGAAAACGAAGCAAACAAGATCATGTACATTGCCTTACCTATTGGCAAACAAAATGTGTTAATCGCTAATGATGTTCCGGAGTTTATGGGCAAAGTAAACGAACAGGAGAACAGGTCGAAAATAGCTGTTAGTGCGGAAAGTCGTGAAGAAGCGGACAGGGTATTTAACGGTTTATCAGCTGGCGGAGAAGTTGAAGGGCCGATTGGTGATAGTCCGTGGGGCACTTATGCCGGGATGTTCAGGGATAAGTATGGGATTGAATGGATAGTGGAATTTGATCCAAATTTATAATTCATAGTCTGAGGTAGCGAGGCTTCAGGCAGTAATATTTCAAAGAACGTTGTTTGCTCTTTCGCAAGAGCAGATGACATATACATACAAATTTCGGGAAATGATTTGAGAAAAGTACTGACACTGTTTTGTCAGTAGGATTGTCTGAAACTGAATTTACAAAATTTAAGAATGTGCAGAATAATTAGCATTATTAGATAAATTAGTTAGCTCAATAAATTCCGGTTGAGACAATGGTAACCTGCCTACTTTGTTTACATTTCCATAACCAACCACGTCACGTTTTAGCTTTCAAAATTCGGTTCAAAATCGTACCTTTGCGGAAATGATAGCTATAAATAACCTTACGTTTGAGATTGGTGCAAGAGCCTTATATGATGAAGCAAACTGGCATATAAAACCCGGAGAAAAGATAGGCCTGATCGGCGCTAACGGAACCGGTAAAACCACCCTGCTTAAAATTATTGTGGGCGAATACAAGCCTACATCGGGCACTATATCCATGGCGAAGGACCTGCTGATGGGTTATTTGAACCAGGACTTGCTATCTTACTCATCCGACAAAAACATATTGCATGTAGCAATGGAGGCTTTTGAGCGCCAGAATCAACTGCATGATGAGATTGAAAGCTTACTGCAAAAACTGGAAACTGATTATAGCGACGAGCTATTAAATAAGCTAAGCGACAAACAGCATGAGTTTGAATTGCTGGATGGCTACAACATTGAATACAAAGCACACGAAATTTTAGCGGGTTTAGGTTTTACCGAAGCTGATACGCACCGCAAGCTGAGCACTTTTTCGGGTGGATGGCGCATGCGCGTGATGCTGGCTAAAATACTTTTACAGGCACCGGATATTTTACTGCTGGATGAGCCTACGAATCACCTTGACTTACCTTCTATCCAATGGTTAGAGGATTATTTGAAGGCCTTTGAAGGCGCCGTGATCATCGTATCGCACGATAGGTGGTTTTTGGATAAGGTGATCAACCGTACGGTTGAATCGCGCAAAGGAAAACTGACCGTTTACGCGGGTAACTATTCTTTTTATTTAGAGGAAAAAGCGCAGCGTGAGGAAATTCAGCGCGGTGAATTTAAGAATCAGCAATCTAAGATCAAACAGGAAGAGCGTTTAATTGAGCGTTTCCGCGCCAAGGCATCTAAGGCTAAAATGGCGCAGTCGCGTATTAAGGCATTGGATAAACTGGAGCGTGTGGACGATGTGGATGATGATAACCCATCAGTAAATTTCAGCTTCCGTTTCTCAAAACAATCAGGCAGAAACCTGGTGACTTTGGAAAATGTGACCAAGAAATATCCGGCTATTGATATTTTGGATAATGCCGAAGCCATTATTGAAAAAGGTGACAAGATCGCTTTGATCGGTGCCAACGGTAAGGGTAAATCTACCCTTTTGCGTATTGTTGCCAATGCTGATAATGATTTTGAAGGCAAAAAAGAGATTGGCCACAACGTAACCCAAACATTCTTTGCACAGCACCAATTGGAATCGCTGCATTTAGAGAGCCAGATATTACAGGAGCTTCAGGCCTTCGCACCTAAACATACCGAGACTGAACTTAGGTCGATATTAGGTTCGTTCCTGTTTACAGGTGACGATGTATTTAAAAAGATTAAAGTGTTATCGGGTGGTGAGAAATCGCGCGTGGCGTTGGCAAAAGCGTTAACCGCGGATGCTAATTTTTTAGTACTGGATGAGCCTACGAATCACCTGGATATTGCTTCGGTTAATATTTTGATACAGGCTTTGCAGCAGTTTGAGGGTACATTTATCGTGGTATCTCACGACAGGTATTTCCTGGATAACGTAGCGAACAAGATCTGGTATATCGAAAACCAAAAGGTTAAAGTTTACCCGGGTACCTATGCCGAATACGAGGAATGGAACGCCAAACGCAAGCTGGAGCAAAAAGGCCTTCCTGCTGCCGCACCAAAGGTTGAAAAGAAAGAAGAAAAAAAGCCTGAGCCTGCTAAACAACAGCCTCAGTCTGACAATAAATTTCAACAGCTAAAAAAGCTTAACCAGGATTTGGCTAAGATGGAAGAGCAAATGACCGAGCTTGAAAAACAAGTGAAGCAATTTGAAGCCCAGCTTGCCGATGAGAAGCTTTACAGCGATTCGAATAAGTCAAAAGAAGTTACCCGCCAGTACGATGCTAAAAAGCTGGAATTAGGCGCAGTACAACAACGCTGGGAGGCTTTGGTCGAGCAGATAATGGAATTGGAAGCGTAATATCTGTATTACCTTCTCCCGCAATGCTTCTTTGTGTATATCTTTGAGATATAAACGAAGAAGCATTTTTTATTTCATGATAAACAAATTCCTCACTTTATTATTGGTGTTAATCGCTGTAAAAAGCGTAGCCCAAACGCCTTACGATAACAACGTTTTTAACCCCAACATTAAAACGGTTGAATTTTATAATACCAAAAAAGAACCCTCCTTCCCTATCATCAATCTAAATTCCGGCGAGCAGGTTGAGCTGGCATTTGATGATCTGCGTGGCGGGCAGCATTATTTTTACTACACCATTGAGCATTGCGATGGCGACTGGAACTCGTCCAACCTCTCCACCACCGATTACCTGCAAAATTTTACCGAAGATAAGATCCTTGACTATGCCTACTCATCCGCTACCTTTCAAAAATTCACGCATTACTCTGTTAAGTTTCCCAATGAATATATCAAACCCAAAATATCAGGAAACTATATTTTAAAGGTTTATGAAGATGATGACCCTACCAAAATGATCCTCACCCGCAAATTGTATGTATTGAATAGTAAAGTGTCAATCACCGGCGAGGTGGTAACCTCAAGCGACCAGGACAAACGGGCGACTAATCAAAAGATCAACTTCAAAGTTAACTATGGCTCATTAAAGGTACAAAACCCTAACCTGGACCTGCGCATTTGGGTAATGCAAAACCAGCGCGATGAAACAGGCTCATTCACCACACAACCGCAATATATCCGAGGCAATGAATTAGATTACGGCGATCTAACCACTAACGATTTTCCCGGTGGCAACGAGTTCAGTCATTTTGATACACGAAGTTTAAAGCTAAACTCGGCCGGTGTTTCGCATATTTATAGAGACACCGCGAACTCGGTAGTTATGGAAACTGACCATAGCCGCAATTTGCCTAACTATACTTTTTTGTATGATAACGATGGCGAATACTACATCCTGAACCAGGATGCTGGCACCAACCCTACTATCGACGCCGATTACGCTCATATGTTCTTCAGTTTTGAATCACCCGGCAAAACCCCTGCAAATGGCTCATTGTATATTGCAGGCAAGTTTAATGATTGGAAACTGGACGACCGCAGCAAACTGGACTATGACAGTAAAGGCAAATTCTTTACCCACCTCTTCTTAAAGCAGGGGGTTTATGATTACCAATATGTTTGGGTTGATAAAGCAACCAAAAAACCTGATTACATCACCTTGGAGGGCAGTTATTTTGAAACCGAAAACAAGTATCAGCTATTGGTTTATTACCACCCGCCGGCGGCGCGCTGGGAAGAATTGGTTGGGTATTTGGTTTTAAGTTCGGTGCAGAAGTAGCTTATTCACGAAGCGTGAAGGAGGGCTGTCATGCTTCGACTACGATCAGCATGACACCCTAACTCAATAATATTAAACAAAAAATCCCCGATCAGCACAAAGCAAATCGGGGATTTAATATGTAGTTCAATTCTTACTTCCTGTCATTCAAATTAGGCAGGTTATTATTGCCCTTCAGGTATTTCTCCAAATAATCAAAGCTTAAATTCTCGATCAGCAAACGGCTTTGAATGTTGTAAGCTGCGCCGTGTGCTCCCGGAGGATAAATGCGCAGGTCGGCATCTTTACCGGCATTAGTAAGCGCGGTTAGCAACTGCATGGTATTGGCAGGGTGTACGTTGTCGTCGCTCATAGAGTGGATCAGCAACAGGTGATCTTTTAACCCGCCGGCTTTAACCACATTTGAGCTTGCTTTGTAGCCTTCCAGGTTATCATCTAAAGTACCCATGTAGCGCTCGGTGTAAATATCATCATACAAACGCCAGTCGGTTACCGGGGAGTTGGCTATGCCCACTTTAAACACGCCGGGATGGGTAAGTAAGGTGTAAGTTGTAATATAACCACCATAGCTGCCACCCATAATAGCCGTTTTTGTACTATCGATATATGAAAGACCTTCCAGGTAATGGGCAGTTTCGGCAAAATCCTCGCTTTCAAATTTACCTAATTGTTTATAAACTTCCTTTAAAAAGGCGCTGCCATAATTGGCATTGCCGCGGTTGTTTACATTAACCACTACGTAGCCATTCTGCGCCAGCCACTGTGCCCAGGCATCGCCTGAGAAGCTGTTGAATACACCATGAGATTCAGGTCCGCCGTAAACGGCCATTACCAATGGGTATTTTTTGTTTGGATCGAAGTTCTCCGGTTTAATGATCGAGCCATCCAGTTCAACGCCATCGCGGGTTTTAAAGTGGAATAGTTCCTGCGGCGCGTAGAAATGCGTGCTCACAAAATCACTAACCGCTTTATTATCTTCCAGCGTTTTCAGGATCTTACCCTTGTCATCGCAAAGGTCAACATGTGTTGGGGTGGTGATGTTGCTGTATTTGTCGATGTAGTATTTGGTGTTAGGCGACATGTCTATATCATGGAAACCCGGCTCCAGCGACAGCTTGGTTTTCTTACCGCCATCATATTTAACGGAGTAAAATTGCTGCTGTAGCGGCGAAGCTTCTGCTGATAAATAGTAGATAGTTTTAGTATCCGGGTTGATACCAGTAACTTTGATCACATCCCAATCGCCTTTGGTAACCTGGTTAACCAGTTTGCCATCGTAATTGTAACGGTAGATGTGGTAATAACCTGAACGGTCAGACACCCAGAAGAAATCCTTTGATTTCTCCGGGAAATACAGCATATCATTTACGTTGGTATAAAAATTAGATATCGCTACCCAAGTGCTGTTCTTCTCTTCCAAAACCACGTGGTGTTCACCGGTTTTTACGTTGAAGAAGTACAGTTTCATATCGTTTTGCGCACGGTTAAGGGTAACCATGGCTAATATATCCGGGTCGCTTGTCCAGTATATCCGCGGAATGTAGAAATCACCGGTTTCATCAGGGCTTAACCATACTTTTTTTCCTGAATTCACATCGATCACACCGATTTTTACCGATGGGTTTGGATCGCCAACCTGTGGGATATTGATATGGATATTATTTGGATGCTGGCCCTCGTAATTGGTCATTTGGAAATCCGGCACCTTGCTTTCGTCAAATTGCCAAAAAGCAATGTATTTATTATCAGGCGACCAGTTCCATGCTTGCGACACTTCCAATTCTTCTTCGTAAACCCAGTCGCCATGGCCGTTAAATATGCCGTTTTCACTGGTTACGTCGCTAGTCAGTTGCTTCTCCTGCGCGGTAGCAAAGTTATAAACAAACATATTGCCGTCGCGCTCAATGCCTACCATCGAACCATCCGGAGATAATTCAGCAGAGCGGGCATCCTTGGCGGCAACTTTTAATTGCTTGCTCTGGATATCGTAGATATAATAATCAGATACCCCTGAACGGCGGTATTTCCTTCGAAAGTTATTTTGGAAAACCAGGTGTTTAAAATCGTGCGTCCAGTCGAATTTAGTGTACTCAAATGGCTTGTCGGTGCCCGGGTATTTCAGGTCGGCGTTGCTGAATATCACGCTTTCCTTTAGCGTAGCCGGATCCATCGAGCTGATCCCATCCTTACTTGCGAAGGAGTATTGGTTACCGCCATTTATCCAATCCACATTTTGCGGACCGGATTTACCGCGAAGCATGCGGCTGGAAGATAAAGCGTTTTCGAGACTGGTGTATTGGGTTTTAGTTTGAGCTAATGTATTATTGGGTAACACAGCGCTGCACAAACAAAGGCCCGCCAGCATGCCTTGTAATGACTTATTTTTCATGAATGAGGATATTAAAACTGGCTAAATCTAATCAGAATTTTCATGATTTTAGAATTTAGAGAATATGGTAACTAAAATACTACCATTACTATTATATTTACAGTATATGAACCTGAACATCAATCGCGTAAAATTCATCATTTCAACAGTAGCGGCATTTTTTATTTGCTGTTCTATGAACGCCAATTGCAATACACCGGGGCCTGCAACCGAAATACATGGTATAGTAACGGATGGCATTACAGGCAAGCCAATTGGTAATTTGCCTATGAGGGTGGGTAATTATACTTACGACCCGCATTATTTTAACACTAATGCAGACGGCAGTTATGACTTTAAGTTTAATCCGGAGAGGCTATATAGTTATTACCTGACAATTGCTCCATCAACTGTAAATAATTACCTACCTTCTATTTATACGGATAATATCCAGAAAACAGATGTAACGCAGGGAACGGATAACCTTATTAATTACAAGGCATATCCTGCCATAAACGTTACGGTCCATTTGATAAATCACTCCGACTATGGACAGAATGGCTTCCAATTGACAATATTAGATTCACTAGGAATTAATAATGGTTATTTGAATTTACTGTATCCAAATAACCATAATTTATTGTTGGATACAATTGCTAAGTATCAAATGGCGCACTATAGCCATGTCAGTTTCGACAGCTTTTTCATTAGCAGTGCCGGCGTAACGGCTAAAGACCTAAAACAAGCCTATATTTTGGGGAATAAGGATACGCTGATTAATATTACTAATCCTTAAAAAAGTGGGTTTATTGGGATTACGTCCGACATTGTCTTTCATAGTTATAAAGTTCGCGATGCTTCGTTCTCGCAATAACATGGTAGAGAGATATTGGTTAACGCTATATTGGCGATGATTTTACGCTTATGCTTCGAGTGCATCAGCATGACAATGCGCTTAGAAATGACAAATGAGTTTGAGTTAGCGATAGAAGTGGATACCGGCTTGTGGCTAATGCCTGCGCAGTATAAAAGGATAGCGCGGGCCGGAGGCAACGTCCAAAGCATGTTGTAGACTTTACGCTTTATTGATTTCTGGTGTAAACTAATTTACACGTTCTTCGCTGTGCTCAGAATGACAATGGGGCGAATAATGTGTTAGGGAAAATGACGAATTGGTTTGTATATTTACAGCTAAAACGCCGACCGATGCAAGGAAAGACCCCTAAGGAATCGTATACGATAATGAATGAGCTGGTATTACCCAATGATACCAATACGCTGAACAACCTGATGGGCGGGCGCCTGCTGCACTGGATGGATATTGCCTCGGCTATTTCGGCGCAAAAGCATTGTAACCGCATTGTAGTTACGGCATCGGTTGATAATGTGTCGTTTAAGGCGCCGATCAAGCTGGGCGATGTGATCAGCATTGAGGCGCGGGTTAGCCGCGCGTTTACCACTTCGGTTGAAGTAAGGATGGACGTTTGGGCGGAAAATATACCGAGCGGAACAAGGGTTAAAAGCAATGAAGCCTACTATACTTTTGTTGCACTGGACCATGATGGCAACACCGTGAAGGTGCCAGAACTGATACCGGAAACACCCGAAGAAATTATGCTATTTGAGGGTGCATTGCGCCGCCGCCAGTTACGGTTGATATTAGGCGGTAAAATGAACCCTGATGATGCTACTGAATTAAAGGCCTTATTTTTCGCGGCACAGCAATAGCGTTTTATGGCCAGCCTGAAGAAACTCCCCTCGCCCATAACTATCCTCTTTATTGTTATTATAATCGCGGCTATTGCTACCTGGCTACTGCCTGCCGGCGAGTATGATACGCTGAGTTATAACAGCAATTCGTTTACCATCAGCAGCGTTAAAGGTAATAGAATTGCGCCCGCCACGCAGCATACGCTGGATAGTCTCAGGATTTTAATAACGCTGGACAAATTTAAAAGCGGCGATATATTTAAACCGGTTGCCATACCGGGCACTTACCACCAATTGAAGGGTAACCGGCAGGGTTTTTTAGAAGTGATACAAGCGCCTGTAAAGGGGTTGTATGACAGCAGCGACATTATCTTTTTCCTGTTGTTTATCGGCGGTTTTATAGCCATTTTTCAAAAGACAGGCGCAATGGAGGAAGGCGTTGCCTGGCTATCGCATAAAATGCGCGGGCAGGAAGCATGGCTCATAATTATTATAACCTTCTTTTTTGCTTTTTGCGGTGCTGCCGAGGGCATGGCGGAGGAGGGTTTGGCCTTCTACCCTATTTTAGTGCCGCTGTACTTAGCTGCGGGTTACGACCTGCTGGTACCGGTAGCCGTAATATTCGCGGGGACCAATTTGGGTAACATGTCATCGTTCAGTAACCCATTCTCTACGGTGATCGCATCCAATGCGGCGGGTATTAACTGGACGGATGGCATTTACGAGCGCTTATTGTTCTTTATGATCACTACAGCTATATCCATCTGGTACATTGTACGCTACGCTCAAAAAACCAGAAAAACCCCGGCTATATCACTTGTTTTTCGTTTCGACGGCTTTGTAAAATCGAATTTCTCTGCATTTACGCACGAAGAGGGCAAACACATTAAACTGGAACCCAAGAATGCTTTGCAGATCTGCATTTTCCTGGGGACTTTGGGTGTGATGATCGGCGGGTTTATTGAGGGCTGGTCGATGGTTGGGGCTACGGCCCTGTTTATTGTGGCGTCGGTGCTTATTGCCTTAATCGCCCGAATGAAGGAAAAGGTTTTTATGGAGACGTTTATTGAAGGCGTTAAGTCCCTGGTTTCGGTAACGCTAATTGTTGGCGTAGCGCGCGGGGTAACCATCATTATGAATGACGGGCACATCAGCGGCACTTTGTTATTCTACTCCGCTATGTTGGTTGGTAAAATGCACGCAGTTTGGTTTATTTTAATGATGCTTGTTTTATACATGGTGTTTACGCTGTTCATTTCCTCATCATCCGGTATGGCAGTATTAACAATGCCGATATTTGGCTCGCTGGCGGTAATTGTAGGCGTGCCGGGCAAAGAGATCGTGAATGCTTACCTGTTTGGTATGGGGATCATGGGTTTTGTAACACCTACCGGGATAATGCTGCCCTCGCTGGATATTGCCAACGTAAGTGTAAAAGCCTGGCTAAAATTTATGTACCCGCTGATGGTGATATTGCTAGTAGTGGCGATGGTATTTTTGGTTGTAGGGGTATTAAGATAAATATAAGAATGAGTTACTTTAATACAGCCGCTAAAGGCGTCAAAATAGTTGAGAAGGGGATGATGATCATTATATTGGTATCAGTCGCTTTTAAATATACGGTGGATTACAATGCTGAAGTAGACTTGGTTGTGGCCGGTTTTCTGCTTGGTCTTTTTTACTTTCCGTTTGGATTTTATTTTTTAGGCAGACCATTGATCACATCTATACCATTCGGTTTTGTTTATGCTCTTGGGATTGGAGCCTTACTTTTAGGCGTATTGAAGGTGCATAATTATCAATACCCCCTGTTTACTATATTCCTGGTATTCTTAGGTATCACAATTTTCTTGTATTCCAAATTAAAATCAGGTGCTTATACCATTGAGTACATTTACGCCCAATTCTTCAGGCTGATATTTATCACGGTGTTGAATTTAGTGGTGCTGATATTTAGATTTTAATTATCCTGCAACTGTTTCAGCAATGTTTATTTCAGGGGAAAAACACGCGTTTTTTAGGAATTTTTTAGTCGAAACAGCAATTTTTCGGGCGGTTTAAGGTAGTTTTAAGGCAAAAAACCACTGTTTTCTATCAAAAAACAGTGGTTTTTTGTGCGATTTTAGATTTAATAAGTGTATTTTGATAGTCAAAAATGGTGTTTTTCGGGCTAAAGTAAACCATGTGTCTCAAATGTTTCACCTGTAACGCGAAACACCCAACTGGCTTATATCGCCCTGGTGGTCAATAGTCCATGTAATGTTATCATTCCCATCCGTTATCAAACCCATAAACTGGTGTGCTGTAGCCTCTAATGTAAGCTTATTTATCTTTCCTGATATCACTACATTATCAGTAATGCCTAACTTATCCAGACTTAATGCGTAGTTATGGTTCTTCCTGAAATATAAATGTTCGCGATAATAAATCAGCCATAAATAGCGCTTTTGGTCTTCAGCATAAGGCATCACAAATGTATTGTTACCTTTAACTGTTTTGTTGAACTGCAGGTATCCCCAACGTTCCGGATAATGCATATCAATCACTCCCTGCGGCGACCATACCCAGTTGTGTTCAGGCTTGGGCATGCCGTCCTCGGTTTGTTTAACATATTTGCCATCATGAATATCCGTATCCCATTCAACACGTGAGAAATTGATCCGCCAAAGGTCGCCATCTTGCGGGGTGAGAATATCATTACCTATACTGATCGATCTAAAAGGGATGGCCATTTCTACCGTCCAGCCTTTATCAACATCAGATGGATTATTTACAGTTCCCTGAACTTTAACAGCAGTTTTCAAACCTTCGGCATTCCAGTTGATCATAGCCGGGCCGCCATCACGATATGGGCGGTTTAAAAAGAGATCGAATAAAGTATTTATCGCATTTACCTCAAACTCGTAATAGTTATGGATGGTATTATCAGGGTTGATAAAAACCTCAAAATCATTATCATGATATACAATTGCATCATGCCTGGTTTCGTAGGCCCAAACGTTCGGTTCCTGTATTTCAGCAGCAATGTAAAGACAGCTATCGCCCCAAAGCATTTTAACCCGTGTTTGTAATTTGGGTAAAGGCTTTTTGTCGCCTTCAATATCCTCAAATTGCTCTGTCCAGGCGGCTTTACTCCAAACGGGATCATTCATACTACCGTCTATCAAAGGCGGAGTTTGCGTATAATGTACGGTATAATTAAGCGGCGTGGTGAACAGGTTTTCTAATCCCTTAAAAGCGGATTGCGCTTTGAGACAGAAAGTATTTAGTAAGATAAATGCAGTGAATAGTAATTTATAAACCAGTGGATTTTGTATTTTCATTTTCGCCTGTACAAATCAACTACCTAATTGTACAATACGGTCAAATTCTTCGCGCTTTACCCCCATTACCGATAACCGGCCTTGCCGTACTAAACCAATATTCTGAAGTTGTTCATCAGCTTTAATAGTTTCAAGCGTAACCGGATTTTTTAATGTTTCGAAGGGTACCAGGTCAACCACAACCCAATTTTTATCATCAGTAGTTGGATCCTGGTAAAATTCCTTAACTACTTTGGCTATGCCAACAACCTCTTTGCCTTCGTTGCTGTGATAGTATAAAACAAGGTCGCCTTCCTTCATTTCGCGCAAGTTATTACGCGCCTGGTAGTTACGCACGCCATCCCAAAAGGTGCGGCCTTCCTGGTTAAATTTTTCCCAGCTGTATTTATGGGGTTCACTTTTTACAAGCCAATAGTTCATTTTACTAAGGTAGTTAATGAAGTAAAGATGTTAAAAAAGAAGGGAACGTCAAAAAAGAAAAATGATTTAGCATAATCAGAAATAGATTATACGATACTCATCAATTACCAATAACCATTGGGGGATTATTAAGATCTCTTTATATATTTTTTATAAAGATGCTCAACATAGCCTACGCTCACGTAATCCAAAAATGTCCATTTAGGAAAACGCGTTCTTTGTAAGTGTTTAAGCGTACTAAAAATGATAACCAGTATAACCAATACCAGCCCTAATGAGAATAAAACAATACAAAAAATAATAAAAACATTCATGGTAAATCTTTCGCTAATTAGTGCGTTTTACGAAAATGAATGTAATTTGTTACCTAACAGGCAAAATTTTATTTTTTTACTACAACTATGCTGATTATTGAATTAGCTGACTAATAAATATTTAATGAAGTATTTTAAACATGAGTTCCTTTAGTAAGGCTCCATCTTCGGCATTAGAATCAACTCCTTTACTTTTCAGATCATATTCGCGTAAATAGCCTATGATCGATATTGTTTTTCCATAATCATAACTACGTGCAGCCAATTCATAATCCTTAGCAAAATATGGGTTAACGCCTATTTCTTTAGCAAGGTTTGAGCGGTCTTTAACATAATGACACGCCAGCACTTTGCTAAAAAAATTATTCAGATTACCCAATACCAATACAATTGGGTTTGCTTTGGGGTTAGCCTCGAAATAATTGACAATCTGGTTTACTTTGAACGCATTTTTTTGGCAAAGTGCCGTTTGCAATTCAAACACATTATATTCTTTGCTAATACCGATGTTATTCTGGATGTGTTCTAATGTTATCTCCTGTCCTTGCGATACATTCAGCATTAGCTTCTCGAGTTCGTTAGCGATTTTGGATAGATCATTACCTAAATATTCGGCCAGCATTGCTGATGCCTGCTGATTGATACGATAACCTTTGCCGGTGATATAACTTTCAATCCAACCCGGCACTTTGTTATCATATAATGTAGCCGATTCGAATATCAAACCGTTTTTCTCAATTGCTTTGTAGGTCTTTTTTCGCTTGTCGAACTTGCCATATTTATAGCAAAAAACCAATATAGTGCTTGGTAGTGGATTTTCGAGATAGGCCAATAACGGGTTAATGCTTTTTTTATCGTCATCATCTTTACCCCACTTCATATCCTGCGCTTCTTTTACCAAAACAACCTGGTAATCAGCCATCATTGGGTAACGCTTGGATGCGTTTAGTACCGACATCAGATCGGTATCCTTACCATAAAAAACAGTTTGATTAAAACCTTTTTCCGCATCCGACAATACCTGGTGTTCAACATAATTACTTACCTGATCTATATAAAAAGGCTCTTCCCCATGTAAAAGGTACAGGGGTTTAAATTTGCGGTTTTTAAGATCTTTTAATATATCGGCAGCGGTCATCTTAATTCAAAAATCAAAAGTAAAAATTCAAAAGCAATAGCTGTAGGAAATCAAAAACTAAAAATTAAATTAAAATTCAAAAAAAGAGAAGAAAGATATTTCCATATTGCCATTTAATACTTTTTGAATTTTTACTTTTGAATTATCAATGGATCAGCTGCAACCGCTTAATTTACCACCCTTCCCTTTTAAAATAAGCGACGGTAATGGTCAGCTAACCCTATTTGATGAGATACGAAAAAAACACATCATTATAACCCCGGAAGAATGGGTGCGCCAGCATTTTGTGCAGTATCTTATTAATCAAAAAAAATATCCAAGATCGCTGATTAAACTTGAAGGCGGCCTAAGGTTGAACGGCATGCCAAAACGTACTGATATTGTTGTATTTAATCCTTCAGGTAAGAAGATCTTAATGGTCGAATGCAAGGCTCCATCTGTAAGCATCAACCAAAAAGTGTTTGACCAGGTGGCGCGTTACAACATAACTCATAAAATTGGTTTGCTGGCTGTTAGCAACGGACTTGAGCATTATTATTGTACCATTGATTTTAACAAACAGAATTACCAGTTTATTGAGGAATTACCTGATTACACAGGTTCAGCTAATCTTAGGCAGTGATTGTAAGGCTTTGTATCTTCTCCAGTAACTCTTCGGGTTTAAACGGCTTTGATACATAATCGTTCATTCCTGAATTGTATACGCGTTCCCTGATATCGAACAACGCCGAAGCAGTTAAGGCGATGATTGGAATATTGGCTTTACGCGGATCAGGCATTTTCCGAATCTCAATAGCCGCATCAAATCCATTCATAATAGGCATTTGCAAATCCATTAAAATAATATCAAAATTGCCGTATTGCACTAATTGAACGGCACGTTCACCATTTTCAGCAATTGTTGGTGTTATATTCCATTTTGACAGTAGCTTTTTCATCAACATAACATTTACAACGTTATCTTCAGCAATCAGCATACGCAAATGGCTTAAGGTGTCATTCGCCTGGAATGGCAATTTGTTATCAATCTTTGGTACATAAACTTCGGTTGACACCGGAAATTCCATATTGAATGTAAATTCAGAGCCTTTACCAACAACGCTGTTCACATGCATTTTTAGGCCTTGTAACTCCAGCAAGCGCTTAATAATTGCCAAGCCTAAACCTGTACCACCATATTGGCGCGTAGTGGTAATAGATTCCTGCGCAAATGGTTCAAATATGGTATCTATATTACTTTGATCAATACCTATACCGGTATCTTTAACGGAAAAGTTTACAGTTATCATATTATGCCTGTCTTCAACAACACGGGTAGTTACAACCACACTCCCCTCTTTAGTAAATTTGATGGCATTGCTAACCAGGTTAAATATAATTTGTGTTATCCGTGTAGGATCGCCAAATAACACCTTACTAGTTAATGTATTATCAACATCCAATTTAAATTGCAAGCCCTTTTCTTCAGATTTTATTTTTTGCCCGCCGCAAATACTTTGCATTAGCTCCGGCAAGTTAAAGGCTATATTTTCAAAAACTACTTTACCGGATTCTATCTTATTGAAATCTAACACATCATTTACAATAGCCAACAGGTTTGTACCTGAGAATTTTAATATTTCAAGATTTTCCTTTTGATCATGCCTTGGGTTACTCATCAACAACAAGTTACTCATTCCGATAACTGCATTTAGGGGTGTCCGAATCTCGTGCGACATTACCGACAGGAACTCTGATTTTGCCTGCGACGATTTTTCAGCCTTTTGTATAGCTGATTCTAATTTTTCATTTAAGTCACTCTGATCTTCAGCCGTTTTTCTTAAAGCTTGTATATTCCTGTAGAAAGCATTGTAAAAATGGCTGTGTATATAAATCAGCAATATAAAATTAGCAAATATAGCAATGATAAGCGTCGACTGTTCAAGCTCTTCAGGTTTATGCTGAATAAAATAGGCATCGTTATATTGGATAACGAGAAACACGAGAACGGGAATTAGATTTAGTATGGAATAGAATATGCCATAAGTTTGCCCCAGCATGTAAAAGCTGAAGATGATCACCAATATAACCAATTGAATAGTTATGATATTTACATTTTGCAATGTATAATAAACGTTGGTTAGGTTTACAAGTGTGGCTAAAATGAGCAGGCCATGAGAAACAATGCTCCAATTACCGTTATAAGTAAGTATCTTGAAGAAAACGGCTGTTAATACAAGCATTAACAGCGCCGTATAGGTAAGCATCGGCTCATGCTGATAGTAAATATTACTAAAAAGCGCAGCAAGTGTTATGAACACTATACCTAAACCATAGTAAAGTAACCGGATACGTGCCTGGTCAAGAAAAGATTGATCATTTGATATGATTTTATCAAGTGATACATTAAAAAATCCGGCACGTTTGCTCATTAAATTTAAAACGGTTAATTATTGATGTTTAGGAGTTTAAATATATATCGGATGCAGGACATGGTCAACATCTTTTTTGCAAATTTTAATACCTAATTCAATAAATTATACAATTAACAAGCCAAAGCACCCAGGTTATCTTCAATGATCTTTAATTTGGCCTCTGCATCGGCTTTTTTCTTTAACTCGTTGTCAATAATATCAGGTTTGGCGTTGCTCATAAAACGTTCATTACTCAATTTAGCATTAACAGAACGTAAAAATCCATCCAGGTATACCTTCTCTTTCTTTAATCTTTCACACTCAGCTGCAGGATCAATAGTTTCTTCTAAAGGAATAAAAAACTCATCTGTATGCACCATAAAGCTGGCTGCACCAGTAATTTTATCTTCAACAATACTCAACTCACCTACATTTCCCAGTTTGGAAATAATTGAATTGTAGGCGGCATAATCGGTGTTGCTGTTTGGCTTTACGGCAAGCTGTAAAATTTCTTTTGGAGAAAGCTGCTTAGTGTTACGAACATTACGAATTTGGGTAATGATCTGTTTGATATTTTCCACAACTGAAATGAGGTGGGTATTTATTTCCCCATCCTTTGGTAATTGTGCAACAATGCAACAATCCATGTTATCACGCTCGCCAAATAACTCATCATGCCATAGCTCCTCGGTTATAAAAGGCATAAATGGATGAAGAATCTTCAGGATATTCTCAAAGAATATAATGGTGGTTGTATAGGTTTCTTTATCTATAGCATGCTGATAAGCTGGTTTTACCATTTCCAGGTACCATGCACAATAGTCGTCCCAAACCAATTTATAGGTAGCCATTAAGGCCTCAGACAAACGGTATTGTTTAAAATTATCTTCTATTTCTGCTAAAGCCTGGTTAAAGCGGCTATCGAACCATTCTATAGCTATTTTATTAGGATTTGGTAAGCTTTCATCAACTTCCCAACCTTTGATCAACTTGAAGGCATTCCATATTTTGTTGGCGAAATTACGGCCCTGTTCGCAATAGCTCTCATCAAACATCAGGTCGTTACCGGCAGGTGAGCAAAGCAGCATACCTACCCTAACACCATCAGCGCCAAATTTTTCGATCAGTTCAATCGGATCAGGCGAGTTACCCAATGATTTGGACATTTTACGGCCCAGTTTATCCCGAACGATACCGGTTAGGTAAACATTTTCAAACGGCAACTTACCACGGAACTCATGCCCTGCCATAATCATCCTCGCTACCCAGAAAAATAGAATTTCGGGCGCGGTAACCAGGTCATTGGTTGGATAGTAGTAGTTGATATCGGCATTATCAGGATCTTTAAATCCGTCGAATACTGAGATTGGCCATAACCATGAGGAGAACCAGGTATCAAGAACGTCTTCATCTTGTACTAAGTCTTCAGATTTGAGATCTGAAATTTGAGATTTGAGATTTTTGGCCTCCTCAAACGCCTCTTCTCTCGTTTTAGCAATCACATATTGCCCGTTTGGTAAATACCAGGCCGGAATCTGCTGTCCCCACCACAACTGTCGGCTGATACACCAATCCTTTACATTTTCCATCCAGTGGCGGTAGGTATTGGTGAATTTTTCCGGGATCAGTTTTATATTACCATCCAAAACATAATCCAGCGCTGGTTTAGCCAGCTGATCCATTTTGCAGAACCATTGCATGGAAAGTTTAGGTTCAATAACCGCATCGGTACGTTCAGAAAAACCGATCTGTGATTTATAATCATCAACTTTTTCTAAGGAACCTGCTTCTTCTAAAAGCGAAGAAATCTTTTTACGTGCGGCAAAACGATCTACCCCAACTAAAATTTGAGCTTTTTCATTCAGCGTACCGTCATCATTCAAAATATCAATAACTGGCAGGTTATGTTTAATACCGAGTTCATAATCATTCAGATCATGCGCCGGTGTAACCTTTAAACAACCGGTACCAAAGTCCATGGTAACATATTCATCCTGTATGATTGGGATTTCCCTGTTGATCAATGGGATGATCACTTTTTTGCCATGCAGATGGACGTATCTTTCATCATTTGGATTGATACAGATCGCAGCATCAGCCATAATGGTTTCCGGACGGGTTGTGGCAACGGTTAGAAAAGTTCTCGCTCCTTGCTCTTCGCTACCGACAACTTCATATTTTATATAATATAGCTTCTGATTAACTTCTTTACGGATTACTTCCTCGTCGCTAACCGCTGTTTTTCCTTGCGGATCCCAGTTCACCATGCGCACTCCACGGTAAATTGAGCCTTTTTTGTACAGATGAATAAAGGTTTCAATTACCGCATCGGATAACTCGTCGTCCATGGTAAAACGCGTACGGTCCCAATCGCATGATGCACCCAACTTTTTAAGCTGATCTAAAATAATACCGCCATATTTTTCCTTCCATTCCCAGGCATAGCTTAAAAATTTTTCACGGGTAAGATCCTTTTTAGCGATGCCACGTTCTTTCAACATGGCAACAACCTTTGCTTCGGTGGCAATGCTGGCATGGTCAGTTCCGGGAACCCAACAGGCGTTTTTACCTTGCATACGGGCACGGCGGATCAATACATCCTGTATAGTATTGTTCAACATATGGCCCATGTGCAAAACACCGGTGACATTTGGCGGAGGCATTACAATGGTGTAGGGTTCACGTTCATCAGGCACCGACCTGAAAAACTTGTGTTCTAACCAATAGCTGTACCATTTATCTTCTGCGTTTTTGGGCTGATATGTTTTTGGAATACTCATAGCGTGCAAAAATAATTAATTAGTTCGTAGTTGATAATTCATTCTCAGGAGTAATTATCAGATATTGGGTACTTATTGAAATCAATTGCCACAATATTTTTACAATTAACGTGTTAGTGTTTAAATAGCCTTAATATTATGAAAACACTGCCAGCAAAGCATTTTTTTTATTATCTGCTAAAAAAGTCAGGCGTTTATGCTTTTATAAACTGGTTAAACCGATAAATAGTCTTGCTATTTAAAGGTTTTTGCTTAAGTTTATTACCTTTAAGTTTAATTTGATCACATTATGAAATTTAAGCACTCTAATTTAGTGCTTGCCGGTGCTTTATGCATCTCGGTAAGTGCTTTTGCTGTTGATGGAGGCAAAAAACCTAAGCCACATCACCCAACTCTATCTGACCATCCTAAAAAATTTATTGACTCGGCTAACATGGACCTATCCATTAAACCGGGTGACGATTTTTATGATTATGCCAATGGTACATGGATAAAAGACAACCCAATTCCCGCTAAAGAAACCCGCTGGGGCAGCTTTAACAGGTTAGGCCAGGATAACACTACCAAGTTGAAGAATCTTTTAAAGGAAGTTAGTGCGACATCGGAAACACAACCCAAAGGCAGCCTGAAACAACGCGTGGGTGATCTTTATGCAAGCGGTATGGATAGCGTATTGATCGAAAAAGTTGGTTATACGCCAATAGTTCCTGATTTAAAACGTATCGACAAAATATCAAGCAATCAAGGTGTTGTTAATGAGATAGTTTACCAACGTGTGCATGCTTTGGGTAGCCCGCTATTCCGTTTTGGCGTTGGCGCTGATGACAAGCACCCTAATGTAAACATTGTTGGTTTAGACCAGGGCGGCACCAGCTTACCCGACCGTGATTATTACCTGAAAAGCGATCCTCGTACACTAAAGATACAGGATGCTTACAGAACCTATATCATAAATTTATTTACCTTAACAGGTACTACGCCTGACGAGGCCGCAAAAAATGCCGCTATTATATTTAACATAGAAAAGACATTAGCGCAAGCGCAATTAAGCCGAGTAGCTATGCGTGACCCGAATGTTACCTATAACAAATTTTCAGTAGCAGCATTTGCGCAAACTACACCGCACTTAAACTGGGTACAATTATTACCAGAAATGAAAGCACCGGGACAGGACACCATTTTAGTTGGAGAACCGGCATTTTTCAAAACCGCCGACAGCCTGTTAACCGCAACTCCTGTTAACGACTGGAAGGTATACTTAAAATGGAATATCTTAAAAGGTTCGGCGGGATCATTAAGCTCGCCATTTGTTAATGCCAGCTTTAAATTTAACCAGGTATTGAGCGGACAAAAAGTGATGGCGCCGCGCACCGAGCGTATGTCGGGCATGGTTGATGGTAGCCTGGGCGAATTGTTGGGTCAGCTTTACGTAGAAAAATACTTTACCCCAGCCGCAAAGCAATACATGGTTAACCTGGTAAACAATTTAAAAAGCACGTTAGGCGATCGTATACAACGCCTGGATTGGATGAGTGCAGAAACAAAAGCACATGCGCTTAAAAAGTTAGCTGCATTTACCGTTAAAATTGGTTATCCTGATAAATGGCAAACTTATGATGGCATAGTAATAAACCGCAATGATTACGCCGGCAACTTACGCAGCATTGGTGTTTGGCGATACAATTATATGGTAAGCCAGTTAGGCAAACCGGTTGACAAAAAACGTTGGGGTATGACTCCGCCTACTGTAAATGCCTATTACAACCCCGCAAATAACGAGATCGTTTTCCCTGCTGGTATATTGCAGTTCCCTTTCTTTGATTTTGACGCAGATGATGCTGTAAACTATGGCGGTATCGGTGCAGTTATAGGTCATGAAATGACACACGGCTTTGATGATCAGGGTCGCCAATACGATGCTGACGGCACTTTACGTAACTGGTGGAACAATGACGACGCAGATAAATTTAAAGTTCGTGCCGACCAGGTTGTAAACCAATACAATGCATTTACCGTGTTAGATACTATACACGTAAATGGCAGGTTAACCCTGGGTGAAAACCTTGCCGATTTAGGTGGTGTGAATATTGCTTACGAAGCATTCAAGAAAACTAAAGAAGGGCATTCAAACACAAAAATTGATGGCTTCACCCCTGACCAACGTTTCTTCCTTTCTTGGGCACAAGTTTGGAGAGGTTCACAAAGGCCTGAAGCTGCAGCTCAGCGTATCTTAACCGATCCGCACTCACCTGAAAAATACCGTTGCAATGCGCCTATCAGCAATGTAGATGCATGGTATGCAGCATTTAACGTGCAACCTGGAGACAAGAATTACAAAGCTCCTGCCGACAGGATAAGAGTTTGGTAAAGATCACGTATTTTGACTTATCCTTTGATTTTACAAATTTCAAACAACAAAGCCCGGTTTTACCGGGCTTTGTTGTTTGGTGGTAATTTTTATTTTAGAATTATTAGCTTTCGGCCTTGCAGACTAAAGACTTTCCGACTAATCTATATCTTTGCCTCGAATATGATTATCCATCAGTTTTACGATAAAAGCTTGGCGCATGCTTCATACGCGGTCATCCGTACAGGAAAAATGATTGTTATTGATCCATCCCGCGATCCGCAACCTTATTATGACTTCGCCCAATTGAACGAAGCTGATATTGTGGGTGTGATCGAAACTCACCCCCATGCTGATTTTGTAAGCTCGCATTTAGAGATCCATCAAACCACCGGCGCTACCATTTATGTGAGCAAGCTTACCGGTGCCCTATATCCACACGAAACTTTTGATGATGGTGATGTGATCGAATTAAATGATATCAAATTAAAAGCGATCAATACTCCCGGACATTCACCTGATTCTATTTGTATTTTATTAGAGGATGAATACAGGCACGATAACGCCATATTTACGGGAGATACATTATTTGTAGGCGATGTTGGTCGCCCGGATTTACGTGAAGATGTAGGCAATATCACCGCTAAAAAGGAAGAACTGGCTAAACAGATGTACCATTCTACCCGTGATAAGCTAATGCGCTTGCCTAAAAATGTAATCGTATACCCGGCACACGGCCCGGGCTCTTTATGCGGCAAAAACATGAGTGCCGATCTGCAAAGTACGATCGGCCGCGAGATAAGTGAGAACTACGCCTTGCAATTGATGGATGAATTGCAATTTGTAAAAACGCTTACCACTGATCAACCCTTTGTACCGAAATATTTTGGATGGGATGTGGAAATGAACAAGAAAGGCGCTGTTAAACTTAATGAAGGCATATCTTTAGTTCCTAAAAACTCAACGATAGAAGAGAATATACTTGTAATTGATACCCGCAATAAAGCTGATTTTAGAAAAGGGCATTTAAAAGATTCGATCAACCTGCAGAACGGCGAGAAGTTCGAAACCTGGCTGGGATCGATCATTAGCCTTGATGAGAAATTTTATTTGATTGCCAGTAATAATAGCGACTTAGATATCATGATCAAAAAGACTGCTAAAATTGGCTACGAGGGTAATATTAAAGCTGCTTTATTAACGCCTGATAACTCCAATGAAAGATCGGTTGATCTGGATATTGAAGATTTCAAGGCAAACGAACAAAACTACACTGTAGTGGATGTTAGAAATTGGGGTGAAGTAAATGATGGAACTTTATTTAACAATCCGGTTATTATCCCTTTGCCGGAATTGCGTGAGCGAATTAATGAGATACCAACTGGCAAGCCGATTGTAGCTCACTGTGCTGCCGGTTATCGTTCGGCGGCAGCGGCAAGCATCATATCCGCTAAAATAAAAAATGTACCAGTTTATGACCTGGGCGAAGCTGTTTTGGAGGTAAACAAGATCAAACCCTAACATGCTCGAAATTGTAAAAACCGCCGACGGTTCAAACACCATTTTTAATAGCGATGTTGGCGAAAATTACCATTCTCACCATGGTGCGTTACAGGAAAGCAGGCATGTGTTTTTAAAATCGGGATTGCAATATTTTCTTGAACAACATTCATCAAATGAAGTTTCTATTTTAGAGGTTGGTTTCGGAACAGGACTAAACTTTTTGCTTACAGCTGATTACTGCACCGTAGAAAATATTCAGCTTGAATATACAGGTATCGAGGCTTATCCCCTTACAGAGGAAATGATCAGTAAAACGGGTTATGATGAATATATTTCTCCCAAACTATGGAAACAGTTTGTCAATACTTATAGCGAAGCGTTAAGTAGTACTATTAAAGTCGATAAAAATATTGACCTCAGTATTGCGAAAACTAAATTAGTAGACTTCAATTCCGATAAGCTGTTTAATATTATCTATTTTGATGCTTTCGCCGCCGCTTATCAACCTGAAATGTGGAACGAAGCCGCCATTACTCATACACTAAGATTATTAAAACCCGGCGGTGTGTTTGTAACCTACGCAATCACGGGCAACCTTAAACGAATTGTCAAAAGTTTAGGCTTAAAAGTGGAGAAAGCACCGGGAGCACCGGGTAAAAGAGAAATGTTAAGAGCAACATCCTGATATGCAGATGTGCAAATATGTGCACGTACAGATGCCCTCTTAATTTATTCAGAAACGTCGATCTAATAATTAATAAAATCCGCACATTTGCATAACTGCACATTTGCACATCAAATTTATGCCACTAACACCTCCTATATCAGCCAATAATCCTGCTACAGCTTTTGAGCGACTGCTTACAATAATGGATGATTTGCGCATGAATTGTCCCTGGGATAAAAAGCAAACGTTGGAAAGCCTGCGCCATTTAACCATTGAGGAAACGTATGAACTTTCTGATGCGATACTAAGCGGTGATATGCCCGAGATCAGGAAAGAGTTGGGTGATATTATGCTGCATCTGGTTTTTTATGCTAGAATAGGCTCAGAAACTAATGATTTTAACATTACTGATGTATTGAATGGAATTTGCGATAAGCTGATCAACCGTCACCCGCATATATATGCTGATGTGGATGTTCAGGATGAAAATGATGTTAAGCGAAACTGGGAACAGATTAAACTAAAAGAAGGTAATAAGTCTGTTTTGGGCGGAGTGCCCCTATCGTTACCCGCATTGGTGAAAGCATCACGCATACAGGAAAAAGCCCGTGGCATAGGATTCGACTGGGAAGAGAAAAGCCAGGTGTGGGCTAAGGTTGAGGAAGAGCTACAGGAATTTAAAGATGAATTTAATGTGGAAGATGAAACAACCATCGACCATGAACGTGCTGAAAGCGAGTTTGGCGACTTGTTATTTTCGCTGATCAATTATGCCCGCTTCATCAACATCAACCCGGAGGATGCATTGGAAAAAACCAATCGTAAATTCATTAAACGTTTTCAACACCTGGAAAACAGGGCAAAAGAAAACGGCCAGCTATTACAGGATATGACACTTGCCGAAATGGATGTGTATTGGAATGAGGCGAAAAAACTCTAACTATTTAAACCTGATCGCCTTTACCGGTGATATTTTACTAACCAGCATAGACGGGATTACCAATACCAACAGGCATACTGCCAATATGCCAACGTTAAGTTCAATAGCATCCAGCCAGTTGAATTGAATAGGTACAAAAGCCATATAATATGATTCCGGATCAAGCTTGAAAGTATGGGTCATATTTTGAAAAAAGCCTAGCCCAAAACCAAATATGTTCCCGAATAACATACCTAATCCTACAAGATATAGTGCGTTTATAAGGAATATTTTCTGAATGCTCCAATTGGTAGCACCCATTGCCTTAAACATCCCGATCATGGATGTGCGCTCTAAAATCATGATCAATAAGGCCGATATCATATTGATCACCGCTACAATCAGCATTAAACTAAGCATTACAACGGTATTGGTATCCAAAAGCCTCAACCATTCAAATATAGTCGGGTAAGTTTGCTGAACCGTATAAGCTTTAAGTTTGGTTGGTAACACGTCATTTATATCATCTACAACTTTATCTATCCGGTCAAAATTACTTACCCGTATTTCATAGCCGCCAATTTGATCAGGTACCCAGTCATTAAGGCGTTGGATTAATGACATTGCACCTACAACATAAGTTTTATCTACCTCATCAACACCCGAACTATAGATCCCAACAATTTTAAATGAGCGCTCGCGCAAGGGCTGCTGTATAAAATACATGAGAATTTTATCACCAACTTTTAACCTTAACCGGTCGGCGGTTTGCTGTGATACCATGATCTCCTTTTGCGCGGCAACCGAATCGCTAAAATTCATAACCCTGCCCGAAACCATTATCTTTTTAAAAAACGACCAATCGTAATTCTTATCTACGCCCTTTAAAACAACACCCTCAATTTCGCTGTTGGCTTTGATGATACCGGGTTTGGTAGCAAACGGCATTATGTTAGTAACCAGTTTTTGAGTTAGCGCTTTTTGTACAAATTTGGGATCTGCTAAATAGGGTGAGTTTTCGTAGGAGTTATTAAGATCAAATTTCAATATCTGTATATCACCTGCAAAGCCCCGCATTTTTTCGCGGATCTCTTGTTTAAAGCCCCGTACTACGGCTAAGGACAGGATCATGATGCCAAGGCCAAGCGTAATGCCAACAATGGCTATGCGCACAATCAGTTTGGAAAAAGTGCGTGTAGACTTAAATGTTATGCGACCGGCTATAAAAGATGCGAAACTCAATGCAGGGATGTTTTTGTACCTTCGCAAATATGCGCTTTTGACTTTAAAAATGCATTATGAATATGACCACGATAAACACTTTTAAATTAATAACACTTATTTGCTGTTTAGTAAGCATTATAACTTTTTCGCAAGCGAAGCCGGTTCATACACATAAAAATCCGATTCATCGGTTAGGCAAAAAAGTTGTTCCGGGAGCTGATCAAACAAAATTATACCTAAGTTATCTGCGCGGAAAAAACATTGGCATGGTGGTAAACCAAACTTCGGTCATTGGCGATAAGCTAACGCCAAGCGTTGACAGTTTGCTAAAAATAGGCATCGGCATCAAAAAAATATTTGGCCCGGAACATGGCTTTAGAGGCAATGCAAGTAATGGAGCTTCTGTTGATAATAGCACCGATTTGAAGACAGGCTTACCGGTAATTTCATTATATGGCAAGCATTACAAACCAACGCCAGACGACTTAAATGGCATTAACTTAATGATTTTTGATATACAGGATGTTGGCGCACGGTTTTACACATACCTCTCGACTTTACAATATGTAATGGAGGCTTGTGCTGAAAACAATATTGAGTTGCTGATACTCGACCGTCCAGATCCTAATGGTTTTTATGTAGATGGCCCTGTATTGGATACGGCATTTAAATCATTTGTCGGGATGGATCCGGTACCCGTGGTATACGGAATGACCATAGCTGAATATGCCCAGATGATTAACGGCGAAGGCTGGCTAAAAAATCAGGTACAATGTAAATTGAAGATAATTAAAGTGGCTAATTACTCCCACAAAACTTTGTATACATTACCTGTAAACCCATCACCAAATTTAATTACCGCGCGGTCTGTTTTATTATATCCAAGCTTATGTTTGTTTGAAGGTACCACGTTGAGTGTAGGGCGTGGTACCTATGATCCTTTTCATGAAATTGGCCATCCGTTATTAAAGGGGAAATACAATTATTCATTTACGCCGGTTAGCATTCCCGGCATGAGCGAAGAGCCACCACAAAAAAACCAGGTTTGTTACGGTATCGACTTAAAAAATTATGATACCGGTATCATTCAAAGCAGTGGTAAACTAAACTTAACATGGTTGTTAGAATTATATAACGCCTTCCCGGATAAAGCCCACTTTTTTAACGCGTACTTTGTAAAGCTTGCCGGAACAGCCGAATTACGCAAGCAAATTGAAGCCGGTAAAACCGAAAGAGAGATACGTGCAAGCTGGGAACCTGCTTTAAGTAAATTTAAAACCATCAGGCAAAAATATTTATTATATAACTAAGTTAATTTTTTGTTAAATTGTAGCCAATAAAACCTGACCGGGATTTTTACACAATATACACTACTAAAGGAAGATATATAGCATGAGAATTGTATTTATGGGCACGCCCCAGTTTGCTGTAACGTCGCTTGATGAATTATTAATGGCAGGTTGTGACGTGGTTGGCGTTATTACCGCTCCCGATAAACCTGCCGGTCGCGGGCAAAAACTAACACAATCCGCGGTTAAAGAATATGCTGTTGCTAAGGGCTTAAAAGTTTTTCAACCCGAAAAATTAAAGGACCAGGATTTTTTAGACGAACTGAAAGCCCTGAATGCCGACCTGTTTGTAGTTGTTGCTTTCCGCATGTTACCAGCCATAGTTTGGACAATGCCCATACGCGGTACAGTTAATCTTCATGCGTCATTATTGCCGCAATACCGTGGTGCTGCACCTATAAACTGGGCCTTGATCAACGGTGAAAAAGAAACCGGCGTAACCACCTTCTTTTTAAAACAGGATATTGATACAGGAAATTTATTATTTACTGAAAAGATAACGTTAACCGGCAAAGAAACAGCCGGCGAACTGCATGACCGCTTGATGAATAAAGGTGCAGGTTTACTTGTAAAAACAGTAAAAGCTATTGAAAGCGGGCGCTACAGCGAACTACCTCAACACGAATTAGTTGAAGGTATGGAAATGAAACATGCACCAAAAATATTTAAAGAAACCTGCCTGATAGATTGGAACAATACTTCGGAAACTGTATTTAACCTGATCCGTGGCTTAAGCCCTATTCCTACCGCATACACTACTTTGAATGGTAAAACGTTCAAGATCTATTATGCTGAACAGGAAGTTACATCACCAGCAGTTCCTCCAGGTGAGTTTGAAACGGACCATAAAACCTATTTAAAATTCGCTTGCTTAGATGGCTACATTAGCGTAACGGATGTACAGTTAGAAGGTAAAAAACGCATGGGAATTGAAGAATTCCTGAGAGGAGTAAAATTATAGTCCGGCATTATTTATTCTATCAATCTAAAGTCAAAATAACTTCAGGAATACCATTTTCCGTATTATGTCGTTATTTTTACGGACTTTTTATATTTGAACAGGCATGGTATTTTACGCAGACAAGATTGAGCGCTTAAAAACAGGAATTGAACCACTTCGCAAACAATTAATTGAACACCCCTTATACAAACACATTAATTCAATCGGGGAATTATCTGTTTTTATGGAGCACCACGTTTTTGCGGTGTGGGATTTCATGTCGCTGTTAAAAGCCCTTCAACAAAAACTTACTTGTACTACCCTGCCCTGGATGCCGGTCGGCAATGCAAATACCCGCTACTTAATCAATGAAATTGTAATCGGCGAAGAAAGCGATGTAGATGAGCATGGTAACCGTACCAGCCATTTTGAGCTTTATTTAAAAGCAATGGAGCAGGCAGGTTCACCGGCAACTGCTATTACTGATCTTTTCGAAGAATTGAACCACGACAGGAATGTTGACGAAGCTTTGATCATTGCTAATATTCCAAAAGCAGCCAGAAAATTTGTTCAGCATACTTTCGATGTGATCGAAACCAACAAAAACCACGTTATTGCTGCTGTATTTACCTTCGGCCGTGAGGATCTTATCCCGGGTATGTTCATCAGCATAGTAAAAGAACTGAATGAGCAGTTACCCGGCAAAGTTGAAACTTTGCTTTATTACCTGCAACGCCATATTGAAGTTGACGGCGATCACCACTCCCACCTAGCTTACGAAATGACTGCTGAACTTTGCGGCGATGATGACCACAAATGGCAGGAAGCGTTTATTGCCGTTGTTGAGGCTTTAACCGCACGTATAGCACTTTGGGATGGAATATTGGCAGCCATAAAAGCGCCGGTAGAAGCAGAACTGTAATTAATTTTCAAGGTGTTTCCACAATTTATGGTTGACAAAATTGGAACAGTTGGTACACTTTTGACCTAATAAACGCCCTAAAAAACACTATAAAGGTGGTTTTTACCTGCTTTTTATGCTATTTTTTTGTGATAAAAAAAGTCCTCATTTTAACCCATATAGAACGTAAAACACACCTTTTTAGTGCATTTTTTAACGTGTTTTAGAATCAAAATCCGCCTTTTTTACCTGTTTTGTACCGGTAGTGAAACAGGCTGATTAATTAACGAAACCTTAAAGTTTATTCAACTCATCCAGTAGCGTTTTGCTGACTTTGTTAAAGTAGCGTTTTACGCCGTAACCCATTACATGCTGTATGCCGCGGCTGGCATTCGTCAGGAAAACCTCGTCGGCTTCGTATAAAATATCGGGATTGATTTGGGCCTCTGTTACGGCAATATTGTTTTTCTTAGCGATATTGATCACCACCTGGCGCATTACGCCCTCCACACAGCCTTCGCTTAGCGCCGGGGTGTATAAGTGATTATCGTACCAAACAAAAACGTTGGAGCTGCCTGCCTCACACAAAAAACCATTCTGGTTCAGTAAAAACACTTCGTCCAGCTTGCTTTGCTCTTTAAAAATTCCTGCCATTACATAAGTAAGCGAGTTACAGGTTTTGATGTTCGACAGGTAGTTTGTAGGCTTGGGGATGTCGGTAAAAATATCCATGATTAAGCCTTTATTATTCAGAAAATAACGCGGTTCATCGGCAGGAGTTAGCTCGATGCAATACCCCATTTTGTTAAGGCTTGGTGTATATAGTCCCCCGGCATCACGATAAACTGTAAGCCGGATACGGCCATGCTTTGCCTTATTGCGGATAGCAAGCTCTTCAACCTTAGTTTTCAGGAACCAGGCATCCATTTGTGAGTAACCGTCAATCTTTAGTGCTTTCATCCCTCGTTGCAGGCGGTCGGCATGTAAATCGGAAAATTTCAGTTCACCTTTAAACATGCGCATACTTTCAAACAAACCATCGCCATACTTAAAGCCACGGTTAGCCGTAGTAAGCAGTGGTGTATCTGCAGGCAAAATTTCGCCGTTAAAATTTATGAAAGCCGGTATCATGGGTTATAAACACAAATTTATCCTTTTTGATCTGCTGTTGCAGCAATATATTTCCGCCATTTATCTAAAACGGATTCAAAATCCTGCGGCAGAGGGGATTCGAAATGAATATATTTTTTTTGTGTCGGATGAACAAAGCCTAAAGTTTGCGCATGCAGGGCTTGGCGTGGCATCAGCTCAAAACAATTCTCAACAAACTGCTTGTACTTGCTGAACACGGTGCCCTTTAATATTTTATCGCCGCCATAGGTGGCATCGCTAAATAAAGGGTGCCCAATATGTTTCATATGCGCCCTTATCTGGTGTGTACGGCCTGTCTCCAGTTGGCATTCAATCAAAGTTACATAACCCATACGCTCCAAAACCTTATAATGGGTAACGCTCCATTTTCCTTTTTCGGGATCATCGTAAATTGACATTACGCGCCTGTCATTAACACTTCTACCGATATAACCCGTTACGGTACCATCCTGTTCCAGGTCGCCCCACACTAAGGCTAAGTATTTGCGGGTAATGGTATGATCAAAAAACTGTCGCGCAAGCCAGCTCATAGAGCGTTCGTTCTTACTGATGAGTAAAAGCCCGGAGGTATCTTTATCAATCCTATGCACTAATCCCGGCCTGCCGTCGTTACCCGGCAAAGTTGGCAATTGTTGAAAGTGATAGACCAGCGCATTTACCAAAGTTCCGGTATAGTTGTTATAACCGGGATGGACTACCATGCCTGCAGGTTTATTCACCACCAGCACATCATCATCTTCATAAACAATATCTATATCGATATTCTCCGGGTAAACTTCGGTATCGCGTGGCGGATGGGGTAACACTACCGAAATAACATCAAGCGGTTTTACTTTATAGCTTGACTTGATCTGCTTATCGTTTACCAGTACATTGCCTAAATCAATAGCATTTTGGATGCGGTTGCGCGAGGCGTTTTCAACCCTATGCATCAGGAATTTATCGATACGAAGCAGCGACTGGCCTTTATCAACAATTACACGTAAATGTTCATATAAGTCCTGCTCATCCTGTTCGTTTAATTCAGCCTCATCAATCATTGCCGTAAAAGTACTCGTTTTCAGGTTTATTAATAAATGCTATTTTTACACCGATAAATATTCCAATAACCCCATGAGAAAGATTTATTTAGCATTATTTATAAGCTTTTTAGGTGTAACCGGCGCAAAAGCACAGGATGCCCTTTCAGGTTTGATCAAATCAAGCCCCGCCGATGCAACCAAATTATTGAATGCTTATGGCATGCCTTTATTTAAAGGTTTAGGCGTTGATGAAAATAGCGGGTGGACCAATACCGCTAAAACCAAAAACTTTTTACGCTTTGATGTACGGATAACCGCTTCAGGTGCGTTTGTATCCAATGCTGATAAAACATTCGACGTAACCAGGATCGGTTTGTCGGACCACGTAAGGCCGGATAATCCTAATGAAATAATTGCCCCTACATTTGGCGGGGCTAAAACAACAGGCCCTTTGCTGGATATTTATGATGATAACGGCAACAAAGTGGGCAGCTTTAATACGCCCAAAGGCATTATTTCAGTTATCCCTGCTCCGCAGGTGCAGGCTACTATAGGTATTTTTGACAATACCGACATTACCTTACGTGGCATACCTAATATTAATGTGAGCAGCAATGTAGGTAGCGTATCCATGATAGGTGCAGGCTTAAAGCATGATATAATGCAGGATATTGTTGGCAAAACAGCCGATGAGCTGATCCCCTTTGACCTTGCTGTTGCAGTTGGCTACAGCCACTTAAATTTAACAAGGCCATTGACCGTTGATCCGGATCAGGGTGCTACACCTCAGAATAACCAACAATCCACCAATTTTAATAACCAGCATTTAGAGGGGCATTTTAACAGTTTTGTTGGCCAGCTGATCATATCTAAAAGGCTTGTATTCTTCACACCATTTTTATCAGTTGGCTATAATACTACGTACGCTAATGTAACAGCTGTGGGTAATTATCCATTAACAACAGGCACAAGTTTAGTTCCCGGCCCTAACTTTGGCAGCGAAACCTATACAACTTTTACGAACCCCATAACCATAAGCGAGACCGTACTAAACGGTGTGCGTGCTGATATCGGTTTCCAGTTAAACCTTGGCTTTTTTCGATTTTATGCTTCATACAGCCAGGCACAATACAAATCGGTTAACGGTGGCATAGGATTCGGTATTTAACAGCTGATGAATATCGACCTTGAAATTTATAGCCCTGTTCATCAAATAAGCGATAAAATATTTGAGGAACAGGGCTTATCTGTTTTTGTAAAGCGTGATGACCTGATCCATCCATTAATTTCGGGCAATAAATGGCGCAAGCTTAAATACATCCTGCTAAAGGCATCCGCAGAAAACAAGAAACACCTGGTTACTTTTGGCGGAGCCTATTCCAATCATTTGTTGGCAACCGCTGCGGCAGCGGCAAAATTTGGTTTTAAGTCGACAGGAATTGTACGCGGCGAAAGCGTGGAAAACGACACTTTATTTTTATGCCGTTTACATGGCATGAATTTGATTTTTGTTGATAGGGAAAGCTATCGCCACAAAGAGACGTTATTCCACAAATACTTTAGCACAGATGCCCATTCTTTTTTCATTGATGAAGGCGGATCGTCCATAGCAGGTGCTCAGGGTTGTGCTGAGTTAGTTGATGAACTGACTGAAACTTTCGACCATATATTTTGCGCCTGCGGGACCGGAACTACCGCGGCAGGCATTATTAATGGCTTGCAGGCCCATCAGTCAACTACTCAATTTAATGCCATTCCGGTTTTTAAGAATGGGGAATTTATGCGAAATGAGATAGA
The DNA here is from genome assembly GCF_965225845.1 of Mucilaginibacter sp. Classification (GTDB taxonomy): domain Bacteria; phylum Bacteroidota; class Bacteroidia; order Sphingobacteriales; family Sphingobacteriaceae; genus Mucilaginibacter. Next base: position 1,196,825 of record NZ_CBDDBL010000002.1, on the reverse strand, counting down.
TCGGCATTTATTGCATCCCGCCAACTATAACCTGCACATCGATTATCATTTCGGCGGTTACGCCAAAACAAATGCGGAATTAATAAGCTTTATAAAACGTTTTGTCGCCGATACCGGCATTTTGATCGAGCCTGTTTACACCGGCAAAATGCTTTATGCTGTTTATGATTTGGCTGCAAAACGTTATTTTAAAAGTGGCAGCAAAATATTGGCGATACATACCGGGGGATTGATAGGGTTATTGGGAATGAAAGATAAGTTTTAGCAAGCACATTTTATCACTCCCACGCAGAATTTCAACCATCTGCATGTTCAAAATACGCACATCTGCATATCAACCCCATCCGACCAAAATATTTTTTAGTCCAAAAACTATGTTTAGTCAATTTAAAGTTACTTTTTGGGCAAACGGTTCAAAAAGTGCTCAAATTGTTATTTTTAAGGGCTTTTTAGTAAATTTGGTAAAACCCAATTTGCTATGTATAACCTGCTTGTATCTCCGGAAAATGTTCAAACTACTTTAAATAAGCATATTCTTGCTGATGGTTTCGACCTGACTTTTGATATGGAAAAAAGCAAGGGCGTTTATATTTACGATGCTAAGTATAACCGTACACTGCTCGACTTTTTTACCTGCTTTGCTTCGGTTCCTTTAGGATACAATCACCCTAAAATGGTTAATGATGAAGCGTTCAAAAAGAACCTGATGCTGGCAGCCATGACCAACCCATCGAATTCCGACATCTACACCACGCAATATGCACAGTTTGTAGAGACGTTTGATAAGGTAGGCATTCCTGATTACCTGCCGCACGCATTCTTCATTTCAGGGGGCTCATTAGCCATTGAGAACGCTTTAAAAGTAGCGATGGACTGGAAGGTGCAGAAAAACTTTGCTAAAGGCTACACCAGGGAAAAAGGCTTCCAGGTAATTCACTTCGAGCATGCTTTTCATGGACGTTCAGGATATACGCTTAGTTTGACTAACACTCAACCCATCAAAACCAAATGGTTCGCCAAATTTGACTGGCCACGAGTTTCAACGCCGTATATGAACTTCCCCTATTCGGATAGTAATCACCAAGATTTACTACGCCGTGAAGAACTTTCAATCGCCCAAATAAAAAAGGCATTTGAAGACAATAAGGATGATGTTTGCGCGATAATCATCGAGCCTATACAATCCGAAGGCGGTGACAACCACTTGCGCAAAGAATTTATGGAAAAGCTAAGGCAATTGGCTGATGAAAACGAAGCATTGCTGATTTACGATGAGATACAAACCGGCGTGGGCCTTACCGGCAAATTCTGGTGCCACGAGCATTTTGGGGAGAACGCGCGCCCGGACATAATTGCATTTGGCAAAAAAATGCAGGTATGCGGTATACTGGCAGGCAGGCGTATTGATGAAGTGGAAAATAACGTATTTAAAGTTTCGTCGCGCATCAATTCTACCTGGGGCGGCAATTTGGTTGACATGGTGCGGTCATCAAAAATAATGGAAATTATTGCCGAGGATAACCTTTGTGAAAACGCCGCTAATATGGGCGATTACCTACAAGACAGGCTTTCTGAGATAGCGGAAAGATATTCGATCATGAGCAATATTCGTGGCAAAGGTTTATTAACGGCATTTGATTTTCCAAGCAAAGATATCCGCGATAATTTTATTGATACCGGATTACAACACCATGTAATGTTTTTAGGCTGCGGCGAGAAGAGTATACGCTTTAGGCCCGCACTTATTATTGAAAAAAATCATATTGACGAAGGACTGGAAATACTTGAAAAAATAGTCCCCAAATTGTAGTTACTGTAATAATATTGCTACAACCCTCTGTTTTTGACAAAAACAAGGGGGTTTTTATTTTAAAAAATACTATAATCGTTTGTTCTCGTTAAACATAGCGAGAATACATAATAAAGAAATAATAGCAGCGGCAATTATTATGAGTAAACATATTGAAAAGCTAAAGAAACAACTTACTGAAATTGCAGAGGTTGTTAACGCGTTTAAATCAGAAGCGGTACAATTAAAAATTGTTGACAGGTTACTGGATGTGCTTGTTGAATTTGATAAGGCGGATGCCGATGGAGCAGATTTTTTAATCAAGAAATTTCGTAAAAGACCTGACTCTGATACCGATGATCAATTCGCCCAGGGCAGAAAAAAACCTGGCGCTACCAAAGTTTTAAACCAATTACTAAATACTGACTTTTTTAGTACAGCACGCTCCATATCCTCCATTGCCGAATATTGTAAAGACAATTTTGATTCAGAGTTTAAAACTTCCGAACTATCGGGCATCCTGTTAAAGCTCGCTAACGAGCACAAGCTTAAAAGAGAAAGAAGCCGCGATAATAACCGTTTTGAATATGTGGCTTTGTAGATAGTGATTGGAGACTAAAGAATAGAGATTAGTTTCATCTCGGATTATCTAAGAGAAAATAGGTCATCTACGCCTAATAACTTTCTTGAGGTAAAACCCTCACCGTATCTTGCCTGGATGCTTTTACCAAATTCCATAGCGCGGCTTTCAGTTATTTTTATAAAATCAGGTGAGGAAATATAAGTCTGCGGTTCATCCTCATTATAGTCAGGATTGAAAAACTGTGAGCCATAGGCCAAAATACTTTCTACTTTTTTATCCCAATATTCGGTAATATCTATTATAATATTCGGTTCAATATAACGGTCCTGTATAAAGTGGAGTACCAATTTTGGTCGCCATGCTTCCTGCGGCTTTCCATCAAAACTGGTTTCAATCCTTCTTAAGCCACTTAAAAATGCTGAAGCTTCTACCAATTCATTGGCACGCCCATGATCCGGATGCCTGTCATGATAGGCATTAGTTATAATAATATCCGGCTGATATTTACGAATAGTTTCAATTATCTTTAGCTGATATTGAGGGGTATTTTCAAAAAAGCCATCGGGTATGCCCACGTTTTCTCTGACAGTTATTCCCAATATTTCAGCAGCTTTAGCAGCTTCTTTTGCACGTATATCAGCAGTCCCGCGTGTACCGAGTTCACCTTTGGTTAAATCAGCAATGCCAACTTTGTGTCCTAACGCAATATGTTTTAAAATAGTTCCGGCACAACCCAGTTCAGCATCATCAGGATGCACAGGTAATACTAATATATCTAATTTCATTTTATTTATTATCGGCTAATAAACGGTTGATCGCTTTTTTAACTTTGGATGTAGTGGGTTTAGTAAATGGATAAAAGAAATCCTGTACTACACCATTTTTATCAATCAAAAATTTATGGAAATTCCACCTTGGTGTAGAACTGAACTTGCCATTCTCTTTTTTATCAGCCAGAAATTTATATAAAGGATGCGCATATGTTCCTCTAACCCTGATCTTATCAAATACAGGGAAATTTGAACCATAATTTTCGCAAAAGGCAGCTATTGCTGCACCTTCTAATGGCTCCTGCCCACCAAAATCATTTGACGGAAATCCCAATATCTCGAAATCGGTATCTTTAAACTCATCCTTTAGCGCCGCTAGATCTTTAAGCTGTGGTGTAAAGCCGCATTGCGAGGCCGTGTTCACTAAAAGTAATACCTTACCCTTATAGTCTGATAATTTAATTTCTTCACCGTAAATATTTTGAATGCTGAATTGGTGGATGCTAGTAGCCATTTTTAGTTTTTAGAAGAATCATATCCTTCTTTTAATAAAATATTTTCAATATCCCTGTCTTGGTCGGGGTCGTAGGTTTCTTTAAGGTCATGGCCAAACACACGCGCTACGGATTGTAGCATAAACGCATCTAAACCACCTTTTAATTCCTTAACCAAATCATAACTGGTACTACCTGTTTCGCGGTCAATTAATTTGATTAACACTTCACCCTGACTAATTGTCAGATTTTCTACCTCTTTCTTAAACAGGTCTTTTATCTGGTCGTTACAAGCCTTTACTAATTCCTTTTGCTTATGCTTATCGGCAGTCAAAGCTAAATCGCGCTGTAATTGCCTGTATCTTTGGCCAGCAAAACGCGCATACGGAATAACTTTACGCACATTATATTCTAAACGGTTATAAGCCACGCGATCGGCCTCGCTCTTAAATATACGGGTATCTACAATTTTTATTTCACCGTACATTATCCATGGCACGGGTTTTCCGTCAAGCATAGTGACATATGTTTTAATGGTATCATTTTTGCCCATCTTCATAGGCACTGGTTTTGGTGCTTGAGCATAAACTGTCTCAACCACACCACTAAACATCAACAAGAAACCAATAAATTTCATATTTTTACCTATACAAAAATAATGCAATTTATTTTGTATTTTGAAATATGGTTTGATTTATAGTTTCCGTTACAATTTTTATTTGTAATTTTTGTTTAAACTGAAGGATGAAAGACTTGGAGATAGATTTAGAAGTAGAAAAAAACGAGATTTTAAAACGATACCGGGCTTTGCTGCGTGCTTGTAAATCAACACTTGAAAAAGGTGATAAACGCATGATACGCAAGGCTTTTGACCTGGCACTAGAGAGCCATGCCGCTATGCGCCGCAAATCCGGCGAGCCTTATATTTACCATCCTATTGCTGTTGCGCAAATAGCTGCTGAAGAGATAGGTTTGGGCACTACCTCCATTGTTTGTGCCTTGCTGCATGATGTTGTTGAAGATACAGATGTTACGCTCGATGATATTGAAAGAGAATTTGGTAAAAAGGTTGCCAAAATTATAGATGGCTTAACTAAAATATCGGGTGTATTTGACACCAACAGCTCGTTACAAGCAGAAAATTTCAGGAAAATGCTGCTTACCCTGGCTGATGATGTTAGGGTGATATTGATAAAACTGGCAGACAGGTTGCACAACATGCGTACCATGGAATTTATGCCGCGTGATAAGCAGCTAAAATTATCATCAGAAACTGTTTACCTCTATGCTCCTCTCGCCCATCGTTTGGGATTATATGCGATAAAATCTGAGTTAGAAGACCTCTCTATGAAATACATGGAGCGCGAAACTTACCAGTTCATCAAAAATAAACTTAATGAGAAGAAAGCTGAAAGGGAAAAATTCATTCGTGATTTTATTGAGCCGGTAAAAAAAGTAGTTCAAGGACAAGGATTAGAAGCCGAGGTATTTGGCAGGCCAAAATCAATCCATTCCATCTGGAATAAGATGAAGAAAAAGGCCATACCATTTGAAGAAGTATATGACCTTTTCGCAATCAGAATAATTTTAGATAGCACCCCGGAGAATGAAAAGGCTGATTGCTGGAAGGCCTATTCTATTGTTACCGATCTTTACAGGCCAAATCCTGACAGATTGCGCGATTGGATATCATCACCAAAGGCAAATGGCTATGAATCCTTGCACACAACCGTAATGGGTCCGCGGGGGCAATGGGTTGAGGTACAGATCCGTACCAAGCGCATGAACGAGATTGCCGAAAAAGGGTTCGCCGCGCACTGGAAATACAAGGAATCATCAACCGATAGTGGATTGGACCTTTGGGTTCAAAAGGTTCGTGATTTATTAAAAAATCCGGAATCGAATGCTTTGGACTTTTTGGATGATTTTAAGATGAATCTTTTCTCTGATGAGATCTTTATCTTTACACCAAAAGGTGCCCTAATACAATTACCGCTAAATGCAACCGCGCTTGATTTTGCTTTCGAGATACACACTGATGTTGGCGCAAGCTGTATTGGTGCTAAAGTAAACCACAAACTGGTACCATTAAGTTACAAACTACAAAACGGCGACCAGGTAGAGATCATCACATCAAGCAAACAAGTACCAAAAGAAGATTGGTTGAGTTTTGTGGTTACCGCAAAAGCTAAGGCTAAAATAAAATCATCCTTAAAAGAGGAAAAACGCCGTATTGCTGAAACCGGGAAGGAAATTTTAGAGCGTAAGTTAAAATCGCTTAAAATAACCTATAATTCAGAGAATATACATAAGCTGAGCTATTATTTCAAATTGGCCTCAACGCTCGATCTGTTTTTCGAAGTAGCAAAGGGAAATATTGACATGAAGGACCTGAAAGAGTACCAGGTTTCTGAAAAAATAATTGAAAATAAGCCACAGGATAAGATCGAAACCGAGCAGCTGCACAGCCTTGTTAAAAGCATCAAAGCGAAAGACAGCGATATTTTGTTGATCGGTGAAGACCTTCAAAAAATAGACTATAAGCTGGCTAATTGCTGTAACCCTATCCCGGGTGATGACGTGTTTGGATTTGTTACTGTAAGCGACGGTATAAAGATCCATAGAACCAATTGCCCGAATGCCGCTAAACTAATGGCAAACTACGGTTACCGCATTGTGAAAGCTAAATGGACAAATCAACAGGAGCTTGCATTTTTAACCGGCTTGCGAATTACAGGTATTGATGAAGTAGGTTTAATTAACCAATTAACTACAGTAATTTCAAATGATTTCAAGGTCAATATCAGGTCCATCACAGTAGACAGTGATAATGGTATTTTTGAAGGCACCATTATGATCTATGTAAACGATACACACCATTTGGATAATCTTACCAGGCGTTTAAAAATGATCAAGGGCATTAGTACGGTTACCAGGTTTGATTCCGCTATAGAGAAAGCATCTTGATATTAGTTAATTGGTCAATAGTTAATTAGTGATTGGTTTATTTTTGGTCAATTTTCTAATACAAACTATTCACCTAATCAACTTAATAAACAAATTAACTACCTTTACACGTTAATATCCCAATAATGTCGCAAGTAGAAACCATTGCATTGGTTAAAAAGATTTTTGAGGCTTACCTTGAAAATAAAAACCTCAGAAAAACACCTGAGCGTTTTGCCATACTCGAAGAAATTTATTCAAGAAGTGATCACTTTGATGTGGAGTCGTTGTATATCCATATGAAAAATAAAAAGTACCGTGTTAGTCGCGCTACGGTATATAATACACTGGAACTTTTGGTATCGTGCGATCTGGTTACCAAGCACCAGTTTGGTAAAAACATGGCCCAGTTTGAGAAATCGTATGGTTACAAACAGCACGATCATATCATTTGCCTGGATTGTGGAAAAGTGGTAGAATTTTGTGATCCGCGCATTCAGCAGATCCAAAGCATGATGGGCGATATACTTAAATTCGACATAAAACACCACTCTTTGAACCTGTATGGCAATTGTGAAAAACTAAGGGCAGGGTTTTGTGATAGAAAAATATAACTTTGCCACCTTTCATTAACATTCGAATAGATATTAAATGGCTGTTGACGTATTATTAGGCCTCCAATGGGGCGATGAAGGTAAAGGAAAAATTGTTGATGTGCTTAGTGCAGATTATGATCTGATAGCACGTTTTCAGGGCGGCCCGAATGCAGGCCATACGTTGGAGTTCGATGGTAAAAAATTCGTACTCAATACTATCCCATCGGGTATATTTTTTGATAACACGCTTAACCTTATTGGTAACGGTGTTGTTATTGACCCTATAACCCTAAAAAAGGAAATTGATAAATTAAAGGATGCTGGGCATGATCTTTTAGCTAAGAAAAACCTGGTAATAGGCAAAAAAGCGCACCTTATTTTGCCAACCCACCAATTGCTTGATGCTGCATCAGAAAAAAAGATGGGCGAAGGCAAAATCGGTTCTACCTTAAAAGGTATCGGTCCAACTTATATGGATAAAACAGGCCGTAACGGTTTGCGTATCGGCGACATTACATTGCCTGATTTTAAAGAACGCTACCAGAAATTGGTTGATAAGCATGTATCGATGCTGAAAGCGCTTTATGGTGATGTTGCAGATTTCTCAGAACGCGAAGCTTTATTTTTTGATGCGATAGACCTGATCAAGAAATTTGAATTGGTTGACTCTGAACATTTGGTTAACAGTTACCTTAAACAAGGTAAAAAGGTTTTGGCAGAAGGCGCGCAAGGCACTATGCTTGATATCGATTTCGGATCATATCCATTTGTTACTTCGTCAAATACAACTACTGCTGGTGCATGTACCGGTTTGGGCGTTGCTCCAAATAAAATAGGTGAGGTGATCGGCATATTTAAGGCTTATTGTACACGCGTTGGTGGCGGCCCCTTTCCTACCGAATTAGATAATGAATTAGGCGAAGAACTACGCCAGTTAGGCCATGAATTTGGCGCGACTACAGGTAGGCCCCGCCGTACCGGCTGGATCGATCTGCCGGCTTTAAAATACGCCATCTTGCTTAATGGTGTTACGCAATTGGTAATGACAAAAGCTGATGTTTTAAGCGGGTTTGAAAAGATTTACGCATGCACGCATTATAATTATTTAGGCGAGATCATTGATTATATGCCTTATGATATTTGTGCAGTGGCTCCGACCCCGGTTTTAAAGGAAATTGATGGCTGGAAAGAAGATTTGACCGGCATTACCGAATTATCTGAAATCCCTGAAAAACTGAAAGTATACATCAACTTTTTAGAAAAAGAGCTGGAAGTACCAATAAAATACCTATCGGTTGGACCTGACAGAGTTCAGACGCTGGAACTATATTAGTACTGCATATAAATGTGATCACTCCAATAACTGATATTAAATTATTTAAAGAAAAGGCCCTGCAATGGGCCTCTTCTTTTGGTACATTTTGTTACCTCGACTCTAATAATTTCCCCGATCCGTATTCAAAGTTTGATGTATTGATAGCAATAGGTGCTAAAAAAGAACTGGCTACAAATTCAGGAAACGCATTTAAACAATTAGCTGAATTTCGTAAGGCATATCCAGGCTGGATGATAGGGTTTTTAGGGTATGATTTGAAGAATGAGGTAGAAGATCTCACTTCGAAAAACATCGATCAGCTTGAATTTCCTGACCTTTATTTTTTCTCGCCACAATACCTGCTGTTGATAAGAGATAATCGTGCTGAAGTTATTACAGATGAACAATTTGAGTTGAGTTGGATCGAAAATCAGCAAATTAATGAACCGACAGCACAACCTGCACTAAACCTGCAATCAAGGTTTAGTAAGGATGAATATATCCTCGCTGCAAATAAGATCAAAGAACATATTAGTCGCGGCGATATTTATGTAACTAATTTTTGCCAGGAGTTTTTTGCAGAAAATGCAGTAATTGACCCCTTTGCAACATTTAAAAAGCTCAATACGATATCGCCAAATCCATTTGCAGGATTTTTGAAATGGAAAGGCAATTATATGCTCTCGGCTTCGCCTGAACGTTTTCTCGCTAACCGCGGTAACAAGCTCATATCACAACCCATAAAAGGAACGGCCAAAAGAGGTAAAACTCCGGAAGAAGATGACCTTATCAAACAGCAACTTCGCAACCATACCAAAGAACTGCAGGAAAATGTAATGATAGTTGATTTGGTTAGAAATGATCTTACCAAATCGGCAAAACAGGGTACGGTAAAAACAGAGGAGTTATTTGGCATACATACTTTTAGTCAGTTGCACCAAATGATATCTACCGTGGTTTGTGAGGTTGAAGACGATGTGTCTGATATTGAAGCGATCAAAAACACTTTCCCAATGGGGAGTATGACCGGCGCTCCAAAAATCAGCTCAATGAAGCTGATGGAAGAATTTGAGCGTAGCAAACGCGGTGTTTATTCCGGGGCTCTAGGCTACTTTAGCCCTGATGGTGACTTTGATTTTAATGTGGTGATCAGAACCTTGCTTTATAATTCAGCAAAAGAATACTTGTCGTTCCATGTAGGCAGCGCCATTACCTATCATGCCGATGCAGAACAGGAATATGAAGAATGCTTACTTAAAGCGAAAGCTATTTTACAAGCGCTGGGTCAGCAAATAGTTTAGCGCCCATTCGTACACTTATCGGCGAACCTTTTGCAAAGAAAGCCGAATATGGTTTAACGCTTAAGTATGGCTCAAATTCTTTTCCGTACAAGTTAGCAATATCAGCCTCAAAAACCGTGTCAATAACCTGGCTTATCTCCCAGGATACATGCTCAACCTGGTATTCCATGGTGACAGTTTTACCCCAGCTGTTATAACCCCAATAATGCTCAAAAATAAATTCTTCAGCACTGCCTGGTTGGATAACTTCGGTCTTATTATTTACGGTACCGCCTAATTTATTCCATGTTTTATCCAGTTTCCATTCGTATAAAAATTGGGTTTGCTCATTTGGCATCGCTGTGATAGAATGCCGCATTCGCAAAGCCTTATAATGTTCTTTATATAAACTGTTAGCAATAACGGTTATAAGAATTTTAGGGACTATCTCACTTACAAAAACAGCGCCCCGCTTCCATTCCTTGCCATCAAAATGGCGTACGTAAAAACGCAGGTTAACTTCTTCAAAATTTACATGGAATGGCCATTTGATGCCCAATACACTGGTTTCCTCAAATAAAAAGCCAACCATGCTTACCAATGCTTTACCCCGCCATAGGTCCAGCACAGTATATGCGGGTAAATAAGGTTTTAGTATTTCGGGGTCAACTTCATAGTTAACCATCAGTAGGTTTGTCCAGCGTGCTTTTAAAAATCTTGGATGGCTCATTCGTTTATATTTACAGTGATGAGCTTTATATTTTAAGCTGATTTTCTTTTAAAAAGGTTAACTTTTGATTCTGTGCCTTTAAGCAGGCGTTCAATATTTTTTTGATGGGTAACCAATATCAGCAGGCACATACACATCCCATAAATAATTACCGAACGGATATACATCGGGAATATAAAGGTTACACATATAGGGTATGCAAACCCGGCCATTATTGAGCCTAAGGAAACATATTTGGTAAGCAATAAAAAGGTGATAAATATCCCGACACAAAATAATGCTGCGGGTAAATTGATCGCCAGTATCATCCCAAATAATGTAGCGATACCCTTGCCGCCCCTAAAGCCTGCAAATATCGGGAATAAGTGGCCCATTACGGCTGCTATGCCCAATGCCAACGCGTAATTAATATATTCAGGTGAGTTGTAGGCCCCTGTGGTTGATACGCCGATAAAATAGGCCAGGTTGGTAGCCGTCCATCCTTTTAAAATATCAATAAGCATAACAGGTATACCTGCTTTCTTACCTAAAACCCTAAAGGTATTGGTGGCACCTGCATTACCGCTACCATATTCACGTACATCTACGTCAAAAAATGCCTGCCCTATCCAAACTGCCGTTGGGATAGACCCGCATAAATAGGCCAGTATGAGCGCTGAAATCGAATAGATTGATATCATCTCTCCACAATATTACTAAATTGTAATCATACTTAAATGTAAAAATCCAATTAATGATAGAAAGTTTAGCAACTCATTCTACCGCAACCAGATTATTTAACCGCCTTTAAACTTAAGTCAAGGCTTTTAACAGAATGTGTTAAGGCTCCCACTGAAATATAATCAACCCCGCAAGCTGCGTACTCACGTATATTATCAATTGTAATACCCCCGGATGCTTCTGTAATAAACCTTCCTTCAATCATATTAACAGCGTCCCTAAGATCAGTGAAATTAAAGTTATCCAGCAATATCCGGTCAACTCCGCCGGTTTGTATAACCTCGCTCAGTTCTTCAATATTGCGCACCTCAATTTCAATGGCCAATTTTTTATGATTGGCAGCAAGATAATTATGCGCACCTTCTATTGCTTCGCTGATACCGCCGGCGTAATCAACGTGGTTATCTTTGATCAGGATCATATCATACAAACCAAAACGGTGATTTACGCCGCCGCCAATGCGTACTGCCCATTTCTCTAAATAGCGTAAACCGGGTGTGGTTTTGCGGGTATCTAATACCTTGGTATTGTATCCTTTTAAAATATCAACTATTTCGTTGGTTTTAGTAGCGATACCGCTCATATGCTGCATGCAGTTAAGTACTAACCTTTCAGCTTTTAAAATGCTTTGCGCATTACCCTCAACTTCAAAAGCGACATCGCCGAATTGAATTTCTGCACCGTCTTTTAGGAAAACGTTCAGTTTTAAATTTTCATCAACAATATGGAATATCTCAGCAGCAAGTTCAACACCGGCTAAAATGCCGGTATCTTTTACTAAAAGTTTTGCTTTGCCTGTGGTATTAGCCGGTATGGTGGCCAGCGAGGTATGGTCACCATCGCCTACATCTTCTTTTAAAGAGCTTATTATAAATTGGTCAACGTATTCTTTATCCAAAATCTTTACTTTTTTAATAGGTCAAAAGTAAAAACAATTAGATTATTATTTAGTTTTTTCGTTTTCTATACGCAATTCAATGATTTTCATGCCCTCTTTTTTGGATAGGGTGTAGGCTATGCGATAAGTCCCTTTATCGGTATTTAAAAGAACAACAGCAAATTGATAATCAGGATTAGAATCTAACCGATGGAACAGCTTTACCCTCACAGGCTTATTCTGAGAAAAAAAGGAAGCTAATACCGGTGCTGATGACTTTTTGTCGAGTATATTATCACCGTTTAAAATGGTCACCTCCACATTATCCGAAAATTGCTTTACCAGTTCAGCTGTATTTCCCTGACGTAACAAAGCCATTACATTATCTATCGTATCAGCTTTAACTGAAAACGGGAGCAGAAAAAGTAATGTTACCGAAGCCAAATAACTCAATTTCATAATGAACAATAGGTTGGTTTCTAATAAGATTTCAATTTAATAAAAAAGTTGCATCATTACATATATTATTGATGATTATACACAGTTGATTTTATATTTGCATTGTGGAAAAACAAAAAAAAGTTGCATTAATAATTTTAGACGGCTGGGGTTACGGCCGTAACGATGAGTCGAATGCTATAGTAGCTGCTCATACACCATTTTTTGATTCTTTATTAGAAAAGTATCCTCACTCCAAATTAGAGGCTTCAGGTATGGCTGTTGGCTTACCTGACGGGCAAATGGGAAACTCCGAAGTTGGCCACATGAACTTAGGTGCCGGGCGTACTGTTTACCAGGAGCTGGGCCGCATACATAAAGCCGTAGCTGACAATGAACTGCCAACCAATCCTGTATTAAAGGAGGCTTTTGAGTACGCAAAACAAAATAATAAAGATGTTCATTTCATCGGTTTAGTATCTGATGGCGGTGTGCATTCCCATATTAGGCATGTTAAGGGTTTGGTTGATGCTGCTGGTGTTTATGATTTGCAAAAAGTATTTATTCATGCTTTTTTGGATGGACGGGATACCGATCCTAAATCAGGCATTAATTTTATGACTGATCTCGAGGAGCACATCGCGAATACCCCGGTTAAGATCGCATCAGCAATTGGCCGTTATTATGCGATGGACCGCGATAATCGTTGGGAACGTGTTAAATTGGCTTATGACCTGATGGTTAATGGTGAAGGTACCCCAACACACAGTATTAACCAGTCAATAAAAGAGTCATACCTTAAAGGTGTGACAGATGAATTTATTCAACCGATTGTAAATATTGATGCTGATGGAAAACCTTTAGCTGTCATAAAGGATGGCGATGTGGTGATCAGCTTTAATTTCAGGACTGACCGCGGCCGCGAGATAACTATTGCGCTTACACAAAAGTCTTTCCCTGAATATAACCTGCATCCGCTTAATTTGCAATATATCACCATGACTACCTATGATGAGACATTTAAAAATGTACAGGTAGTATTTACAAAGGACGATCTGACAAAAACACTTGGGGAAGTTTTACAGGATGCGGGTAAAAACCAAATCCGTATTGCAGAGACCGAGAAATATCCGCACGTAACGTTCTTTTTCTCCGGAGGCCGCGAGAAGGAATTTATAAATGAAAAGCGTTTATTAGTACCATCCCCAAAAGTGGCAACTTATGATCTACAGCCCGAAATGAGCGCTGAGGGCATTCGCGATGCTATTATTCCTGAACTGGAAAGCGGCTGGCCTGATTTTATCGTGTTAAACTTTGCTAACACCGATATGGTTGGCCATACAGGTGTTTTTAGCGCCGTAATTAAAGCTGCTGAAACCGCAGACGCTTGCACAAAGGCTGTAGTTGAAACCGGATTGGCTAATGGATACTCTTTTATTATCCTGGCAGATCATGGTAATGCCGATTACATGGTAAACGAGGATGGATCGCCTAATACAGCGCATACTACCAATTTAGTGCCATGCATTATAATTGATGAAGATGTTAAGCATGTAAAAGATGGTAAACTTGGCGATATTGCCCCAACAGTACTACAACTATTAGGTGTTAATATACCTGAAGAAATGAGTGGTAATGTACTGGTTTAAATCTAAATTAATTATTACGGCGGGTACAAGTTTCTTATTAATATCAGGTTTTCAATCATGCAAACCTGATATTAAAGAAAAGAGGGCAAGTATGAAATACTTCGATCTTAAAGGATATTTCATGACTGATTCTGCACGGCTTTCACGCTTAAATCCGCTGATATATAAAACTGTTAAACATAATAATGCAACCGAAAGTAAAAAGGTGCACATTACAAATTGGGGAACAGAATTAAGTTTATTTAGCGGGTCAGATATTAATAAACCCTCCTGGAAAGACAGCTACAAAATTATTATTGATGGTAATACGACAACTTATCTAGCTTTGGATTCTTCATTAAAAACACGCAAAATGATGATAACAAAGGAGACTAACGGAAAGGTTAAATCAATTATCATTTTCAACTCAACCAATAACGCGTTGTATAAAACAAAAGAAAAATTATCTTATTTTCCTGATTCACTATATTCTATACAAAAGTTACAATCAGTAAAATTATTTGGCACCAACAATTATGCTATCAGCGGTTCTTTTAATCAGTGATGATTATCAACTGAAGCAAGCTTAGTTTTGGAAGCATCTATAAGCGTTGAAATGTCTGAACGGGTTGGATCGCTATTCAATACCTTTTCAAAATCGGCTATGGCAGCTTTTAAAGAGTTGATACCTCTGGTCTTATCGTAGTAATGAGAATTTGCCTGCAATTTGAAGCAACCATAATCGTGGTAAGCTATACCCCTGTTTTGGTAAAACTTATAATCGTTAGGATCGGAATTGATATCAATTGCCTTTGTAAAGTCGTATATCGATCCTAATAAATACTTTTCCTTATCCGCAGGCGATAATGAATTATCTTTTCCCATATAGCTTTTTGCCCGCGCCCTGTAATAATAAGCTGAAGCATCTGTAGGTTTAATGGAAATAACTTTACTATAAGCTACGATTGATTTTTTATAATTATCACTATGGTAATAGGAATAACCAAGCATCCACAACGCGTTGGCGTCTGTTGAATCAACACTGCATGCCTTTTCAAGCTGTGATATAGCAGACTTGAAGTCACCATTCATAAAAGCCTGCTGACCTAATTTAACATATGCGTTTTGCGCATGGGCTACATCAAGTGAAGAGAATATTAATAACGATACAATGACCGATAACTTCATCCAGAGTTTTTTGTCTAACAAATTAATATAACATTAACTGATTTTGCAACTAATTATTATCTGCTTTTGTAATTTGGCGATAATAAATAACAACACATATTATAGTATAAAGGTTTTAGCATGACTTTTTTTCATATTTTGATAACAGGAAATGATTAATTGAATATTTTACCTTTTATTTTATAATAATCAAAAAATCAAAACTTTACACCAGAATAATAAATATAAGTGCATATTAAAACATCTTGGCATAGGTCTTGAAACATAGGTATTCGTTGTTAATCAACATTATTTTATAACGCATTTTTCACATTTGTATATTACAGCGTGACAATATGACGTTTAATTTTTTATAAAAATCAATTTTGATGAGTTTTGATCCATACGATTTTAAAAGCGCTCTTCCTATTATAAACGATGACTCTGAATTCTTTCCGCTAATGTCATCTGAAGACGAAGCGGAAATGAATAACGAGCAGGTACCTGATGTGTTGCCTATACTTCCGTTACGTAACACGGTTTTATTCCCGGGCGTAGTAATTCCAATTACCGTTGGCCGTGATAAATCAATAAAGCTGATCCGTGATGCTAACAAAGGCGACCGGATGATTGGTGTGGTATCGCAACAGGATGTTGGTATTGAAGACCCTACATTCAGCCAGCTTAACCGTGTTGGTACTGTGGCGTTAATAATTAAAATGCTGCAAATGCCTGATGGTAATACCACTGTGATCATACAAGGAAAAAAGCGTTTTATTTTAAACGAAGAAGTACAAAGCGAGCCTTACATTAAGGCTACTATAAACCCTTTTAAAGAAACTAAAATAAAAGAGGATAAGGAATTTAAAGCGATGATATCGTCAGTAAAAGACATGGCGATGAACATTATCCAGCTTTCTCCAAATATCCCAAGTGAGGCGGGTATTGCAATCCGTAATATTGAAAGCACTTCATTTTTGATCAACTTTATCGCATCAAATATGAATGCCGAGATGACTGCCAAACAACAGTTATTGGAAGTATCCAATCTGCGGGAACGCGCGAATCTCGTGTTAGGTCATCTTACACTCGACCTGCAAATGTTGGAGCTGAAAAACCAGATCCAAACTAAAGTACGTGTTGATCTGGATAAGCAACAACGCGATTATTTCCTGAATCAGCAATTAAAAACCATACAGGAGGAATTAGGCGGCAACTCACCCGATCTTGAAGTGGATGACCTGCGCAAGCGTGGCACAAAAAAGAAATGGGCAAAAGATGTGGGCGAGCATTTTAATAAAGAGTTAGATAAACTGGCCCGTATCAACCCTGCTGCTGCAGATTACTCTGTTCAAATAAATTATCTTGAACTATTACTTGATCTGCCATGGAATGAATTTACCAAAGACAATTTCGATCTTAAACGGGCTCAGAAAGTTTTAGATAAGGACCACTTTGGCTTAGATAAGGTAAAACAGCGTATTATAGAATACCTGGCGGTGCTTAAGCTAAAACGCGATATGAAAGCCCCTATTTTATGCCTGGTTGGTCCTCCGGGTGTTGGTAAAACTTCCCTGGGTAAATCAATAGCTAAGGCTTTAGGCCGCAAATATGTACGAATGGCTTTAGGTGGTATACGCGATGAGGCGGAGATCCGAGGCCACCGTAAAACCTACATTGGCGCTATGCCAGGCCGGATCATTAGCTCCGTAAAAAAAGCAGGCGCCGCTAATCCGGTATTTATTTTGGATGAGATTGATAAGGTAGGTAATGATTTCCGTGGCGATCCGTCTTCAGCTTTATTAGAGGTGCTTGATCCTGAACAAAACAGCACTTTTTATGATCACTATGTAGAAATGGATTTTGACCTGTCTAACGTAATGTTTATCGCGACAGCAAACTCGTTAAGCAGTATTCAACCAGCTTTGCTTGATCGTATGGAAATCATCGAGGTTAATGGTTACACAATTGAGGAAAAGATAGAAATTGCCAAACAGCACCTATTGCCAAAACAGCGTGACGCCCACGGTTTGAAAACTAAGGACATTGCTATAAAAGGCGATGTGCTGGAGAAGATAGTAGAGGACTATACCCGCGAATCAGGTGTACGTGCTTTAGAAAAGAAAATAGGTTCGGTTGTACGTGGCATTGCGAAAAGTATTGCCATGGAAGAAGAATATAGTTCAACCGTAACTAAAAAAGATGTTGAAAAGATTTTAGGCGTACCTATTTTTGATAAAGACCTTTATGAAAATAATGATGTTGCCGGGGTGGTTACAGGTCTGGCGTGGACATCAGTAGGTGGAGATATTTTATTTATAGAAGCGAGTTTAAGCCCGGGTAAGGGACATTTGACCTTAACAGGCAGTCTGGGTGATGTAATGAAAGAATCCGCTAAAATAGCGCTTGCTTACCTGCGTGCGCATGCCGGTTATTTTAATATTAATCCTAAATTGTTTGAACAATGGGATGTACATATTCACGTACCGGCAGGTGCCACTCCTAAGGATGGGCCTTCAGCCGGGGTAACTATGTTAACCGCGCTTACATCAGCATTTACCCAGCGTAAAATAAAACCACATTTAGCTATGACGGGTGAAATAACTTTGCGTGGTCGCGTTTTGCCGGTGGGCGGTATCAAAGAAAAAATCTTAGCTGCTAAACGCGCTAACATTAAAGATATAATCCTGTGCAAATCAAATCAGAAAGATATCCAGGAAATAAAAGAGGACTACATCAAGGATCTACAGTTTCATTATGTTACTGATATGCGGGATGTTATAAATCTTGCGCTTTTAGATCAGAAAGTTGATGATGCTCTTGATCTTACGGTAAAAGAAGATAAAAAGCCAATTTTAAATTAGCATTTTCTACTTAGTTAAAATGTTTCGTATAGTTAAAGATAGAAGCTTTAAATTTAACTGTGCGAAACCTTTTTTTATAGGTTAACGTTGTAATGGGCTGATTAAATATATGAATAATTCATCATATCAACGTTATGAAAAATTCCATCAATTGGAAAGCTATACTTTTTTTGATCTTTTTAACAACTTTTAGTTGTTTGTCTAAGGCTCAGATATATAATGGAGATTCTTCAAAAAGATTAATTGTTATCGTTAGGCCCGGTAATGGTTATGACAATAGTGGCAACGCACCATCATACACACAGAACAATTCTTCAACTGCTCAACAGCCTTATACGGATCCGGATGTAGTACGAATGCCGGAAGAAAAAACCGAAAGTCCGGCAACATCGAATAGTTTAGGCCAAAATCCTAATAGCCCAATGTCTATAAGATTCATTTCCGGCGATAAACATAATTCGCATCTGAAAGATATTGGCAGCGATACTTCAGGCATGATCATAACACCTTCTAAAAAGGCCATTATGTATGTTGATAATATAGATCCTGTTAATAGTAAATCTCTCCTGCATCAAACTAATCAAATATGTTTTGACATATCGGCTGAATCTGTATTAGCGACATCATTAAATTACAACATCATCCAATTTGTAAGTATTACCATTGATGGCTCGTATACTATTAAGCAGTCAATAGCACTAACTCCTGCCTGGCTTTCGTAATCTCATCCCCTACCACAATTAATATACCTGCTAATTATTTATTATAGCTTTATATTTTAATATATCAATAAAAATAATCTTCAAAAACGCTAAGGTTTTCCACTCTTTTGTTAATTTCGTCAATTAGGTTCCCCCAGATGAAATTAAAACTACTCCTCGCTACTATAATATTATTACTAGGCAGTTTCAATTTGTTTGCACAAACACACAGCAACGAAATTGGTGTAGAAACAGACAATGATTCTTATTTAGCTAGAGGATCTGACAGGTACTACACCGACGGTATATTTATATATTTTAGGCATGCATTAGCCGTAGATAGTAATTCAAAGCTGCAAAATAAAGTACTTGGCTTTGAGGCAGGTCAAAAAATTTTCAACCCACAGTCGGGTACAATAGCCTTATATCCGGGTGGGCCGGATAATCCCGGCTATATTGACAGGCCATTTGCTGCATATTTATATGCTGGTTCTACATTAAACTTTTTATATAATGATGAGAGTAATTTAAAGCTGAGTGCTCAATTGGGCATGATTGGACCTGATGCTTATGGAAAACAAGTACAAACCTGGGTGCATAAAACATTTGGCTTTTATCATCCATCTGGTTGGGAATACCAGATTGATAATAATGCTGTATTAAATCTCTCAGCTGAATATAACCGGCTTTTAACCCGTGTTGATTTTTTTGACGTTTCACTTATCAGTTATGGTAATTTAGGAAATGGCTTTAGTGGTGCAGGTGCAGGGCCGCTACTCAGGTTTGGTTTGTTTAACCAGCTGTTTAATTCTATAAGTACGCAAAGTACAGCAATTAAAAAAAACAAAACTACTCCTTTACATAAGCGTGAGTTATTCGCATATTATAAACCGCAGTTTAATTGGGTAGCTTATGATGCTACTATCCAGGGAGGATTGTTTACAGGGCACAACGCTGACAGTATGGAAGTCACATCTGATAAAAACCCTTTTATGTTAAGCAACGAAGTTGGCATTTCGTATACCGACAACCGTTTTGTACTAAATCTTGCAGCGATTTATAATACAAAAAATACAAGGGAAATGATCCGTCCGCATCAGTGGGGTGCAATTACCGGCTTTTACCGTTTTAAATAGAAGTTATTAGTCGAACTTAGCTCTTCGGCTTTCTTTTTTGGCTGATAGTAACCGCTTATTTTCAACGCGTGCCGCTTTGGCTGCTTTACTAACTACCTTTTTCTTGCGGATCTTAGGTTTGTGAAGGGCCTGTATAAGCAACACGATTAAGCGCTCTATTGCTTTTTGCTTATTAATGTACTGGCTTCGCTCCTGGTCGCATACCACTTGTATTAGTCCATCTTTGTTAAACCTGGTTTGAAGTTTTTCGTTCAACAGTAACTTTTCATCATCGATAAATAACGTTGAATTGTTAATCGAAAACAATAATTCAACTTTGGTTGAAACTTTATTTACGTTTTGCCCGCCCTTACCCCCACTGCGCGACGTTTTGTAGAAAACTTCTTTTTGTAGTATTTCTTTATTGATGCTCATATCCTCTATAAGGCTCTTTGCGACAAATATAGCCGAATCATGCAGGCAAGTTAACCTATCAATCAACAAATTTTACTATTTTAGTTGCTCTATGAGTAAGAATATTGTAATTGCTATTGATGGCTATTCTTCGTGTGGTAAAAGCACCCTTGCTAAGGCTTTAGCTAAAAATCTTCATTTTATTTATGTAGATAGCGGCGCTATGTACCGTGCTGTAACTTTATATTTTTTACGAAATAATATTGACCAGCAAAATATTGCCCAGGTTAGTGACGCATTAAAACATATTCACCTCAACTTTCACTCGCGCGATTACGAAACGCACATCACATTGAATGAGGAGGAAGTATCCGAAGAAATACGCCAAATGCCGGTGTCAGACAATGTTAGCGCAGTGTCAGCAATTCATGAAGTACGTGTTGAAATGGTGAAGCAACAACAACGCATGGGCAAATCAAAAAATATTGTAATGGATGGACGCGATATTGGTACAGCGGTGTTCCCAAACGCAGATGTTAAAATTTTTATGACTGCCGATCCTAAGGTGCGGGCAGAAAGGCGTTACAAAGAGCTTATTGTAAAAAACCCCGACATTACTTTAGAAGAAGTATTTAAAAACATAGCCAATCGCGATTACCAGGATACAACCCGAAAAGAAAGCCCCTTAGTGCGGGCAGACGACGCTATTATATTAGATAATACAAATCTAAACCCCCAGCAGCAATTAAATTTCGCGTTAAACCGGGTGGAACCGTTAATTAGTTAATAAACTTTTCCGTTACCACCCCAAATCTATTCAAAAAGTCAACGCCTTCGTCGCTGGCTAAGCCCTTGTATTCAGCATAAGAACTTTTATAGAACACATGCTTTATCCCGGCAGAAAAGATCAACCTTGCACAAGCAATACATGGTGATAAAGTAGTATATAAAATTGCCCCTTCTAATTTTGCGCCGTTTTTAACAGCATAAAGTATCGCGTTTTCTTCGGCATGTAATGCTAATGAGCAGCTGCCTTTTGAGTCGCGCGCGCAACCTTTCTCCGGCCATTCCTCATCGCAGTTGTGCGTGCCCGATGGCGGACCATTATAGCCAATCGATATAATACGCGTATCACGCGTTAAAACTGCTCCAACGTGTGCTTTGATGCAGTGGGAGCGATTAGCAAGGTCACTTGCCAGGTTCATGAAAATATGATCGAAACTGGGTTTCATGTATAGATGTTATTTGGTCATAACGCCATTGAGTCATTAGATCATTCTAAACAACGAATGACTTAATGACTCAATGAAGTAATGACAAGATTTATTAGTGGCCGCCTGAGGCTTCCATGTTATCAATATCAATACCTTGTTTTTTCAGTATACTGCCCGCCTTCCAGGCAAAGAATGCAAGGTAAGAGAAACCAATTACAGGTACGATATATGAAAAATGTATACCGCTCATGCCAGGGATCAAATTACCTGCTCCGTCTGACAATACACCTTGTATTGGCGGAATTATAGATCCGCCCAGGATCATCATGATTAATAATGATGAACCCTGACTGGTATATTTCCCTAAACCTGCAATAGCCAATGAGAAAATTGAAGGCCACATAATCGAGCAGCATAAACCACCGCTGATAATAGCAAACAAGCCAACTTTACCTGTAGTCAATAAGCCAACTATAACAGTTGCAGCACCTAATAAACCAAAAATGGTAAGTGTGCGAACAGGCTTTTGCTGACCAATAAGAAATCCAAAAATTAAAATAGCTACAGGAATTGAATAAATATAGAGATCAGATACATTTTGGCAGCTCAACTTATTGTTAACCAATAATACTACACCAAATGCGATATATGGTACAATAAAAGTTAGGATATACTTAGTTGCTTTTTTCATTTTAAAAGCACCAATGGCACCTGTCCATCTTCCGATCATTAAACTCCCCCAATACAATGAAATAAATGGTGCAATTTGGTTTGTGCTGTAACCACCAAATTCTGGTGTTTTTAATAATGAGCCCATATTACTTTGTAAAGTTACTTCAACACCTACGTAAGTAAATATGGCTATCATACCATAAATCAATTGTGGGTAGTGCATAGCCCCCCAACCTTCATTGCTTTTTGAAGATGCAGAAAGTGCTACAAATAATGTAATAAGAATTATCAATAAAGACGCATATACAAAGTAAGATTCAGGAATCCCGGTCGCCGCAGCTGTAGGCTTCGCTATAAATACTAAACAAAAGCCTATAAATATTACGAATAATGGTAGGATAGTTTTTTTGCTTGGTTCAAATTTTTCATCGGAAGTAACTTTAGGCAAATTAGAGAACCAAAAGAACAATGCAACTGCAATAAATAAACCTGCTAATATAATATAAGCATCATTTATAGAGGATATTTTCACCTGATCCGCAGGTAAAGTCTTACAAGCGCTTCCAAATAATATAATACTAATAACCGCGGGGCCTAACAAGGTACCGAAGTTGTTAATTCCCCCTGCAAAATTTAACCTATTTGACCCTGTCTCCGGTGATCCAAGAGCAACTACAAAAGGATTTGCTGCAGTTTGCTGCAAGGAGAAACCTAAAGCGATGATAAAAAATGAACCTAATATAAAAAAGAACGATCCCGAATTTACCGCTGGAATCATTAACAACGCTCCTGCTGCCGATAAAACCAAACCGTATATGATACCGTTTTTGTAACCTAATTTGTTCATAATATCAACTTTGCTAATTTCTGAAGCATAGTATAATATCAATGAGCCAATAAAGTAACCTCCATAAAATGTATAATCGATTAATTGAGATTCAAATTGCGTTAAATTAAAATGTGCTTTACAAAAAGGGATAAATACACCATTGGAAGCTGCTGAAAAGCCCCAGAAGAAAAATACGGTTATAAGCGTATATAACGCAGAGCCGTAGCTTTTTTGTTTGTTTTGTTCCATAGTTTAATTAGGATTCTGTTATAATTGATATCAGGGTACTAACATAAATTATTTTTTAGAATTACAGCACTGTTTTTTTAATTAATAGTAGCTAAACATTAAGTTTCTGTTTTTAAGAGATAAAAATCGCATATTCGCATTGTTCAAACTGGACCATTAATTAATGATAGAAGCTGTTATTTCGGGCTTGGGATTTGGGTTAGTGCTGACATTCCTTACAGGCCCTGTTTTTTTTGCTTTAATTAAAACAAGTATCGCTAATGGCTTTCATGCCGGTGTTGCACTGGCACTGGGCGTAGTATGCAGCGATGTTGTATTTGTAGGCGGCATTTTATTTGGTTCGCAGTATATCAATATATCTGAGCAGCAAAAGACTATCGCAGGCGTAATTGGCGCTGCTATTTTGTTTACAGTGGGTGTATTCTATTTCTTTAAAAAGGCCGAGATCACCTATAAAACTTCAGTCCCATCCAGTATAAACAGGGCAGGTTACTTTTTAAAGGGATTTGCCATGTGCATTTTCAATCCAAGCTTGCTTTTCCATTGGGTTACGGTTATTACAGCTGCGAGTACCCTTTTCAGGGTTGGCTCCCGCCACCGTTCGCTTGATATTGGCATTATGTTTTTGACAATTCTTATCGTGCAATTTGGAATGGATACCACCAAAGCATTTTATGCAGATAAACTAAGGGCCAAGATCTCAGTAAAAATGATCCACCGCTTAAATGAAGTTGCTGGTATAGCACTTATTATAGCTGCACTGGTGATATTGGATAAACTGGTTACCCACTTTATTTTTGCCGCACCTTCGGCCTAATCAGGATAATTGCTTCATTAAATCATCAAAAGCTTCTTTTAAAGCAGCTAATTCCTGCTCTAATTTGCCAACACGGGCTTCTAATTCGTTTGTTGATCTTACAGGTTGATCATCATTTATATCTTCAGAAAGATCAGGGGTTCCGGCTAATAAGTGCACATATCTCACTTCCTTCTGTCCGGCACGGCGGGGTAATTGCACAACAAATGGTGTTTCGCCATCTGCTAATCGCTCCAAAGCTTCCTGAACATTTTCTATAGATTCAAATTCATAAAGTCTGCCGGAATTAGTGTTCAACTCACCAGGGGTTTGCGGCCCGCGAAGTATCAGCAAGCAAATAATAGCCACATCAGATGGCACAACCGGGAATACGATACCAAAGTTATGCTTGTATTTTACTGAACGATCTGATCCGCCCGTCGCGGTAGAAACTAATCCTCGCCTTTTTAAAGTATTCAAAGCAAGCGCTACAGTTTCCTCGTCATAATTTACAACCGGCTTGCGGCTGGTTTTCTGATTGCAGGCAGCTATTAAACTGTTAACCGTCATTGGGTAGTAATCAGGCGTGGTTTTGCTTTTTTCCATCAATACGCCAAGTACACGCAACTCAGGGGCATCAAGTATGGGTAATGTTTTTGCTGAATCCATGTGCCAAATATAATCATCCGGTTTGTAATGAAATTTTAAGATTTTTGATTAAAACCGAGTATTTTTGTGGTGGAAATGTCGCTATTTATTACATCATTAAATTCGGGGAGTAATGGTAATTGCTATTATGTTGGTAATAAGCACGAAGCTGTGTTGGTTGATGCAGGAATTTCATGCCGCGAAACAGAAAAACGTATGCTCAGGCTGGGCCTATCCATCAATAAAGTAAAAGCTATCTTTATTTCGCATGAGCATACCGACCATATCAGTGGCGTACCGGTTCTGGCAAAAAAATACAATATCCCGGTTTATGTTACTCCCGGAACTTTAAAGCATTTACGCATTAATCCTGATGAATACCAGATTGTGCATTTCATCGCTCATCATTCAATAACAATTGGTGATCTGGTTATTACGGCATTCCCTAAATTCCACGATGCTGTAGAGCCGCATAGTTTTATTATTGCCTGCGGCGATATTACGGTTGGAGTATTTACCGATATCGGTATTGCCTGCGAGCACTTGATAACACATTTTAGTAAATGCCATGCTGTATTTTTGGAAGCAAATTATGATGACGAAATGCTGGATAGCGGAGGTTATCCCTACTATTTAAAACGCCGTATCCGTGGCGGGAATGGCCATCTTTCCAATAAACAGGCATTGGAGCTTTTTATCAAACATAAACCTGAATTTATGAGCCATGTATTACTGGCGCATTTATCAAAAAATAACAATTCGCCCGAACTGGTTTACGAATTGTTTAATGCAAATGCAAAACGAACCAAAGTTATTGTTGCCTCTAGATACGTGGAAACGCCTGTTTTTCAGATTGGTGAAAGCAATGTTATTGGAAGAGCTAAGCAGTTAACTTTCGAGCTGTAAAGTATTATTCCTTACTGTCAACCTGATTCCTGTATTCTCCTATCGCGTTAACAATTGAGCCAACAATTTCTGTTTGTCCGGCTGCAGAATTAAGATAGTCTTCTTCTTCCGGGTTATTAATAAAACCGGTTTCAATCAATACATTCGGCATACCGCTATGCGCTAATACCAATACACTTTGTTCTTTAACACCTAAAGTAACTCTATCGCCGGTTGACTTAAATTGTTCCATTAATAAATCTCCAAAAAGGATACTTTGCTTGCGGTATTTTTGCATATAAGTATTTAAAACTATTTGATTTACTGGGTCGGTTTCATCATAGCTCTCGTAGGTTTCTTTATAATTTTTTTCCTGATATATGGATGAGTTTTCGCGTACCGCCTCTAACTGCTCCCCTTTGCGCTTATAACTATATACCAGTACCATCACACCTTTTTGTTTATGCGCAATACTGGCAGTCCCTTCAGTCGAAGAATTGCAATGAATAGAAATAAACAAGTTGGCGTTTGCATCATTAGCTATTTCAGAACGGTGATTCAGCGGAATAAACGTATTATCAGTACGCGTCATGATCACTTTAATATTGGGGTAATTATTCTGGATGGCATCACGAAGCTTTAAAGCAATATCAAGCGCTACAGTTTTCTCAACAGAGTAAGAGCCATGTGCGCCGGGATCTTTACCACCATGACCGGCATCTATTACAATTGTACGAACCCGAAATGGTTTTGGAGCAGTTTCTTGTTGTTTTGATGTAAAGGAAACAATTGCTGTATAACCTGCTAAAAACAATAAAGTTATAGTAATAATTGTAGTAATCCGAATCAGTTGTTTTCTCATTAAATTATCTTTTCTTCTTTCTCACTTATCAATTTCTTTTTAAACTGCGTTTTGAAGAATTTGGTTGTTATGTTTATGTTATTTTTTAGTGCATTTTTGGCAGGTGCCTGACGCATAAATGGTGAAACCATTTGCTTTAAAACCTAATGGAAGATTAAATGCAGGTAAACTCAAATCATTTAAACAGTATACATTATTACAAACGGTACAATTAAAATGTAAATGTTCGTCATGATGATGGTGCTCCTGGCAATTTGAGGTACATATGGCATAATTTGCCGTACCGTTTAAATCAAAAACTTTATGAATGATGCCTTTTTCTTCAAACACGTTTAATATGCGATAAAGCGTAACACGATCAACATCCTGCATCAAATTTTCAAGATCAGGTTGTGATGTGGCTGTGTTTTTTTCGGCCATCATGGCTAAAACCCTTAATCTAGGAACAGTTTTTTTTAGGTGGTGCTGATCAAGCAAATGTTCAAAAGTATTATTTGTTGCTGTTGTCATTTATAATTTAACGTACTGCCTTATACGTTACAGGTTTGCATTAGGTACATGGTCACATGCACCAACATATTTATAATTGATAAAATGCGCGGCCGCTATTGTAAATCCACCAATAGGAACAATAACACCTTCAGCCCATCCTTTAAGAAAAAGATGACCTGATATTATTATTAAAAATCCTATTGTTAATAAAATAAGCGGCACTGCTTTTTTATGCATGCGAACATACGAAGAACTGATAGATGTTACACCAATTATAAAAGCTAAAATTATCATTCCCCATTCAAACCATGGATTTGCCAAAAAACCCAGCCCAATTAGTGGTAGAACAGTTATAAATACTGGCACTAAGGCGCAATGTATCGCACAAAGAGTTGATGCGGTCATGCCAATACTGTCTAATTTTGTTGATACTTTATTAAATTCCACATCACAAATATAATCACAAATACAACATTGTTGCGTTAACATTTACTATTTTTACTTTTCAATTATTTTATATTACATTAACATTAATTAAATATTCAGAGTAAAATATTATTTTTGCAACCGCAATTATTTTAAACCGTGCCCCAGAACATTAGCATATCAATAAAAGAAAGTTGGAAACAAGCCATCAGCGAAACCACTAATAGGTCAAAACTGATTATTGGTTCCTTGCTTCTGTTTGTTATACTGGTGATGATGCCTCATTTTTTCAATAAAATTGAAAAAAGAGATGGGACGGTATTACATGACTGGGTTTTAGCGCAAATTCCCCCACACAATGTTTCAGTTTCCATATTTATTGTAATATGGGGTATGGGCTTATTAATTTTATACCGTGCGTTATACAAACCCCAGATTTATATAGTTTACGTTTGGGCATTGATTGTAGTATCACTTGTTCGAATGGCTACCATTAGCTTTGTGGCCTTAAACCCTCCTATTGGTTTAATACCTTTGGCTGATCCATTGACCGGTATATTTTATGGCGAACATATGATCACTAAAGATCTTTTCTTTTCGGGTCACATCGCTACACTTACCCTGATATTTTTATGCCTTGACAATAAGCGCGACAAAATAATCGGCGCATTTGCTATTTTAATTGTTGCCTGTTTGTTATTGGTACAACACATCCATTATACCATTGATATACTGGCTTCTCCTTTTATAACTTATATCTGTTACCGTTTAGCTAAGTATTCGCTATTTTAAACAGGTAGTTTGTCCGGTATATCCAACCGCGCAACCCCGATCCTGTCATCTGCCATTCCATAATAAATATCTAAGCGGTTAGGCATTCCAATATCCTCACGCCTGTCTATCCCTGTAGGAAAAACAACATCTGCTATTAAGCCAACCCGCTCTTCCGGTAATTCCGGCTTCATCACAGGCTCTTTTGAACGATATAAAACTTTAGTTACGTCATCCTTATCCAATATCATTACCCCTGCTGAATAGCACAATTGCATTTTATCACTATCTGGTAACGGGGTTTCACTTACGCCGTGATACAAGATTAACCAACCCAGGTCGGTCATGATAGGTGGAGTACCGCAACCGATCTTTAATTTTTCCCAATAAGCCTCCGGTGCCGCCAATCTTTGGTGTGATGTAAAACTTGCCCCCTTAACCGGCATATGCCTGGCGGTATCAAATCGGCAATAGGAAATCCATATACTTTCGCATTGCAAATCGATTTTGTGCTTGCCATCTTTATCTCTTATTTCTTCCGGACTTGTACCCGGAAATATAGGCCGGTGCAACAAAGCCATTTCATCATGATTG
This sequence comes from Mucilaginibacter sp., assembly GCF_965225845.1. GTDB lineage: Bacteria > Bacteroidota > Bacteroidia > Sphingobacteriales > Sphingobacteriaceae > Mucilaginibacter. The sequence continues at coordinate 1,167,960 of NZ_CBDDBL010000002.1, read as the reverse complement.
TGTTGATTGGCAATCAATAACGGGAACATACAGGAATCCTTATCATCAACGCCTTCAAAGTTGATATGTTCTAATGGAGAGAACCTGGCTAAACCTACGCGTTCCCAATGTATCAGATCAGATGATCGTGCAATAGCTATCCTAGGGCCTTGCGGACCAAACGCCACGTAGTTCATCACATAATGATCCAAGGGTTCCACATAAGTGATCCGCGGATCTTCACAACCGCCGCCACCCGGCCTTAATTCGTAATCCGCCTCGGGTTCAAGTGCAATACCAAGGCGTTCAACATCCACGGGGTCACCAGCATCATTGAATATTACACGGGCTATGCCAATACGCGAATAGTTACCTTTTGCTACCATCCTCGGGAACAAGTATAAATGCCCATCTTTCCCACGAATGGCTGCCGGATTAAGTACACCCTCAACTTCATTTGCATTACCTTCTTCGGGCTTCATGATTATGCCCAGGCGCTGCAGGTTAAACTCACCCATTCTCTTTTTTCTTTTTTGGTTTTAATTTCACTGGTTTTCCACCTAAACAGGCAATTATTGCTTCAATAACACGCTTGGTTTCATCTGGGTCGCGCACTTGTATGCAATCAGCCCCGGTTGTCCGTGCAGGGTGATCATTACCACCTTCAAATAAAGCATCGCCAATAAAAAGCATTTCGCTTATTTTAATATCCAACACCGATTTTAATTTGCGGATGCCATAAGCCTTATCAATCCCTGGTTTGGTAATATCAATTGAGGTAGCACCACCCATTTGCACCGAAAAACTTGTAAGCGTTTTATCTAGTATATTTTTGATCTTTTTACGCTTAACAAACTTTGGGTCCCAATCCTTCTTTTCTTCTAATGGTGCTTTTTGCCCCAATGCCGAAAACGTAATCTGGCTGCCTCTATCTTCTATTTGTTCGCCCCAGGTTTTGGCCACTTTAGTTTTTGACTGTTTAACGGCATCATCTAAGGCAGTATCTATTTGATTCTTTTCATCATCAGTGAAGTTTTCAGCATATAATTCTTTCCAGCCATGTTTGTATTGATAAAATTTAGTACCACAAGTTGGAAGGATAGATAAATTTTTAAGATGCTTTTCTTGAGTTAGATTTGCAAGCACTTGCTTTTCGAACTGTGGCCAGTCGCCGCCTGATATGATTGCTACCTTAACGGTATCTATTAACCGGCTAAAAAGCGTAGCCATTTCTTCATCGAGCGATGCCTTGCTTTGGGCAAGCGTACCGTCAAGATCGAATATGATTAATTTTTTCATTTGTTTAATTGTTATTTTGTTTCCGGAATGGCTATCTCCAGTAGATTTATTTTTCCTTGCGGGATACATTTAATTACTCCTATTTCGGCCGGTAATAAAACTACATCACCTTTTTTGAATGTATATTTAGTGCCTTTAAAGTCGAGTTGTCCATTTCCTTCTGTACAAACCAATATACGGGGTTCGTCTTCAGCACCTACAGTAAACTGATCGGCTGTATACATCCGCCACAAAATAAAATGCTCATTATTAAAATATCGTTCACGCAAAACAGGCTCAGTTGCTGTTGCTTCAGATTTAACCGGATCAATGTCGACCAAACTGAAATCAATACATGCCAGTGCCTTGTCTATTTGTAGTTCGCGTGGTTTACCGGTTTTCGCATCCGTCCTGTCCCAATCATAAAGGCGATAGGTGGTATCGCTATTTTCCTGCACTTCAAAAACTACAACATCAGCTAAAGTGTGTACCGTGCCTGAATGTATAAAAACTCCATCACCGCTTTTGGGTTTAAAACTGTGCAAATAATTAGCGACTTTATGTTCGTCTAATGCGATACGCAAATCCTGTTCATTAGTTCCGGGAGTTAAACCTGCATAAATGAGTGCTTTTTCACCCGGTTCAATTACAAACCAAGCCTCAGTTTTACCTGTATCACCTTTCGGAATATATTCTTTTTGATCATCAGAAGGATGTACCTGTACAGATAAAACCTCCTGTGCATCCAAAAACTTCAATAGCAATGGAAAACGATCAAAATTACCTGCCAATCTGCCCATCACGCTTTCGGGGTACTGATTGAATAAGTCCGTTAAAGTAATTCCTTTATATAAACCGTTATTAACTACACTTGCATGGTCGTCGCGGTCGCTTAATATCCAGGCTTCACCAACCGGCCCATCGGGCAATGGTTCTGTTAATAAATTTGAAAGCCTTCTGCCTCCCCAAAGCCTGTATTGATATATAGGAGTAAAAAAGAAAGGGTAAAATGTTGATTCGTTCATAATCGGTACAATTTTCTAATTCTTCAACAACCGTTTTACCAATATGTTAGTCACATATTTGTTATAAATAATTGTTTAATGTTTGGCTTGATACTTGTACTAACAATTTTATAATACGCGTTAAACCTTTATTCTTAACTAGCGTCTATTAAACATCAGCCTATAAATAGCTGAGCAAATAATTCAATTATGAAAAGGGTATATAAAAATCTAATCTTTTTAAGCTTAAGCGGGCTAATATGCTTGTTTTTAGCTGCTCCGGCATATGCACAGCATGGTGGTCATGGCGGAGGTGGTGGCGGCGGTCATTTCGGTGGCGGCGGAGGTGGCCATTTTAGCGGTGGCGGTGGCAGTCATTTTAGCGGTGGTGGTGGCGGTCACTTTAATGGTGGCGGCGGTTCAGCACATTTTAACGGTGGTGGCCGTACAGCATATTCTGGCGGTGCCCGTGCTTATGCAGGTGGATCACGCTCTTACGCTGGTGGCGCCAGAGCTGGATATGCAGGCAGAGCTTATGGAGGCCGCGTAGGTACTTATGGTGGTCGTGGTTATGCAGGCAGAGGCTATGCGGGTTATGGTGGTAGAGGCTATGCTGGTTATGGCCGTGGTTACGCAGGCTTTGGCTATCATGGCTATTTTGGCCGCGGTGGTTTTTACTATCATGGTGGTTTCTATAATAGCTTATATTACCCACGCTTAGGTTTTAGTGTTGGTTTTCTTCCTTTTGGATATTATTCTTTCTATTGGGGTGGTTTACCATACTATTATAGCAATGGTTATTACTACGAATACAACGATGATCAATATACTGTAGTTGAGCCACCTGTAGGTGCACAAATCAGCACATTGCCTCCAAAAGCGCAGTCAATAGTTATCAACGGTCAACAATATTATGAGTTAGATGGTGTATACTATGTAGCTGTAACTAAGGATGACGGTACGTTAGCTTATGAAATTGCCGGTAAAGATGGCGAGTTGAATACTGATGCTGGTAACCAGGTTGCCCCTCCTGCAGGAAACAATCAGGGATATAATGCTCCTGATCAATCAGCAGCTCCTCAAGATGAACAACAGGAACCGGTTAGAAATGGTTCTGCCGATTTACAAATAGGTGATATTGTACAATCATTACCAGTGGACTCAAGAGGTGTAACTGTTAACGGTCAACGTTTATTCGTATCACCTGATGATGTGTATTACAAAAAAACCCGTGACAATAATAATAATGTAGCTTACAAAATCGTGGGCCTTCCATCAGAAGATCCAAACGAACAATAATAGATAGTTATAAAATTTATAAAAGGGGAAACTTAATTGTTTACCCCTTTTTTGTTTAAGAACTTTAAATCTATTTAACAGCGACAAACCTTAAAATTATATATTGCAACGGATAAAGTAGGATTATTTATATTAAAAATATCATTAAAATATGGCGGAAACGTCCATCCCTGAAAATGAGCTTGAGCGTATTTTAAGCCTTGCTGATTTCGACCTCGATTACACAAATCATCAAGACAGTTTTAAAGACCTTGCAAGGCTGGCTGCAAAAGTTGCCGGAACCGATATTTCACTTGTGAATTTGATTGATACATTTACGCAATGGACTGTATCAAACCATGGATTAGACCTTGACCAGATGCCGCGAGAAGACTCTGTTTGTCAATATACAATCATGGAACAGGACCATTTTGAAGTAGAAGATCTTTCTACAGATGCCAGGTTCAAAGACAAATTTTATGTAGTAGACAGCCCTAAATTAAAATATTATTACGGTATTCCATTAAAAAATGACGATGGCTATAATCTTGGTGCCTTATGTGTTTTAGACACTGAAACAAAAGAAATAAGCCCCGAGAAAATTGAATTACTAAAAATTATTGCCAGCGAAATTGTTAACCGCTTAAAAACGTTTAAAGCGATTGACGCGCTTAAGCTAAAACTTGATGACGCTACTGAAAAACAAAAAAAAGTTGCTCATGATATTAGAGGACCATTAGGCGGAATAATCGGTTTGGCACAAATTATAAGTGAACAAGGTAAAGACAACCAAATTGATGAAGTTTTAGAGTTTATTAACCTGATTTATAAAAGCGGCCGTTCAATATTGGATCTTGCCGATGAAATATTAAACTCAGATAAACCACAAGCGGTAAAAAGTGATGAGTTTAACCTGTTATTGTTTAAAGATAAGCTCGAGAAACTTTACCTGCCACAAGCTAAAAACAAAAATATCATTTTTAAAATAAAGGTTTCACCGGCTTCGGGAAGTACCCCTTTTTCTAAAAATAAATTACTTCAGATAACCGGCAATTTAATATCAAATGCGATGAAGTTTACCCCAAATGGCGGAGAAGTGATTGTAGACCTGAATTTGAAAATTAAAAAGGGTGAAGCTAACCTGTTAAGAATTAAAGTAACGGATACCGGCATAGGCATTGACAAACAGACTATTAGAACTATACTTTCAGGCAGTGCTGAATCAACGGATGGAACAGGCGGAGAAAAAGGTTATGGTTTTGGATTAACTTTAGTAAAACATCTTATAGAATCTTTAAAAGGGACTTTGAACATTTATAGCGAACCAGAACAAGGAGCAACATTTGAGGTTAATATACCGCAGGCTTGATTTATTTTAAAGGCATATTAAATGTAAAGCGGGTTTCTTCAGCAGTGGATTTTACTATAATGCTTCCTTCGTGAGCTTTTGCAATTTCAGATGCAATGTAAAGACCTAAACCAAGCCCTTCCCGATCCGACTTAGCATCAGAACGGGAAAATGGTTGAAATAATATTTTCATAGCCGAATCCGGAATTTTTTTCCCGGCATTTGCTATTGATATTTCTAATTCACCTTCTTTACTTACAGCATAAATTTGAATGGGAGCATCTAGCTTTCCATGTGTAAATGCGTTACCAAGTAAATTAGAAAATAGTTGTGCTATACGCTTTCCATCACAATTTACTTTTTCTGTCAACTCAAAATGCTTGATTATTTCTCGTTCGGGTGCCACAACCTGCAATTCAGATATTACATGATTCAATATATCTTCTACAGGTTGGTTTTCTAAGCGTTTTAATGAGATACCACCGCCTAACCGCCCACTCGCAAAATCCATCATATTATCAATCAAACCGCGTATACGATAAGAGCTATTTTTGATAATGCCAGTAAGCCGGCTGGTGCGCTCATCTAAAGGATTCCGCTCTAACAACTGTATACTATTAGATATAGCTCCAACGGGATTGCGCAGATCATGGCCTAAGATGGCGATGAATTGCTCTCGTAGTTCAGCAGTTTCCAATTCTTCCTTAAGTTGGCTTTTGGTAGCGGCCAGTTGATCTATCGTATTTAGGTGAAAAGCTATAAGTTCACTGTAAAGCTTAAACATATTGATCACCTCTGGTGTATTTAATTTTGCGGGGCGCGGATCAATAGCGCAAAGTGTGCCAAAAAATGAGCCATCCTTACGGTTTATAGGCATTGATATATAGCTTTGGAAGCCATACATAGCCGGCGTATGGTGATTATTGAAATCTTCGTCAAACTCAACATGATCAATTACCACACCATCGCCGCTTTGGCGTATTTCGTTGCATATGGTTGTTTCCAGCTTTAATTCACCTCCGGGCTTTAAGCCAAATTCAATTTCGTCCAGCACACTGCAAGCTACCCATTTTTCGTCTGTAACACGCGCAACGGCCGCAAAGCCCATACCTGTTGTACGGCAAATAACTTCAAGTATAGTAGGAACAACATCAATGCTGTTTATAGCATCAATATCTGATTGAATATCATTTCGTGAATGGGTCAAATTGTATGTTAATTATCAATAATGCAATGTAATATTTATAACAGAAAAAAACATTATAAACATAACAAAATAAGATTTTAAATCTAATCATTTTTTAATCTATAAGATAATTAATAAATTATAAATATAAAGTAGATTTGTAATAATTAACAGATTTTAGATCGATCGGTTAATAGTTAATCTAAAAGCAGGTATAGCGCAAGGCCAAACCTGCTTTTTTGTTTTTTAGTGATTTAATTATTTATAACGGGATTGAAAACCAAAAAGTAGATCTTTATCAACTTCGCTTCGTAAGTTTATCTCTCCACCCTGTTGCCTGATCCTGATGTGCCATCATTTATGCCCCCGACAAAACTCTGATGAACAACACCCGGCGATGAAAAGAACAAATCGATTGTATTGCTTTTAGAATGCTTTTTTTCTAAAGAATCCAATTTTAACAATCCATCAAACGTGATTACTATTTTATTATTTGGAATAATATATAAACTATCCGGCTCCAAATAAATATTATCTGTGATTTGATGAACTGGAAAAGGGGCTAATTTTTGAAGTATCTCTGGCAAAAACTTGTATGGGTTGAGCTTAAATGCTGTATAAAACAAAGGCCATTCCCGGTTTTGCAGGTAATGACTTTATAAAGTTTTTAACCGCATTTAACCCACCGGCGGAAGCGCTAACACAGGAATTGCTTTTTAATAAAATACGACTGGAATAAACCGTGCTAAAGCTTTTCAACACTGTTTTCAATGTCTACAACAATGCTTTTAATTTTCTCATCAAGATTATTTACCGCCATTTCAAGGTACGGCAAATACCCCGATGCTAAAGCATAATCATCTTCTTTTATAAGGCTCATTAAGCCCATAATAGTTGTAAGTGGCGCCCTAAATTCATGTGCTTGTATATGGGCAATGCTTAATAACGATTCGTTTTGTTTTATTATTTTCTGCTCCCTTTCTTTACGCTCTGTAACGTTGCGTATAAGATATGATATTCCAATGATGTCATCATTTTTATCACGGGCTGCTTCAAATGTTGCATCCCACCATATTACTCCCATTTCACCATAATCAGTTGAACCCTCTTCAACATGCCTTATCCCTTTTAACGCCAGGTTGTAGCCGTCAAGAAATTTGCTTACAAACTCAGGCGCTATATAGGTAACAAACAAGTCACCCCTATCCATATCTGTATTGTGGGCTCGTTTAACAAAATTAAAGGCTGTTTTATTAAAGTCTATAACCTCTCCGCTTTTACCTAGCAAAACCTGGAAATTGGTTGAACTTTCAAAAAATGATCTTAATCTGATGCTCGCATCGTAAATATATTCTTGCTGCGCCTCAACCTCAGTTAATTTTTCCTGAAGTGTGATAGATTTGATTTTCAGCTCAATAGTTTTCATAGCTTGGTTAGCTATTACTTTAAGTAGCTGTTTTTGTTGCTCGTTTAAATTATTAGGGTTGGTATCTAATACACATAATGTGCCCACTTTTTGTCCTTCGGAGTCCCAAAGCGGTGTACCTGCATAAAACCTGATGTTAGGGTCACCGGTAACTGCATCGTGATATGCGAAACGAGGATCTGCAAGTGTATCGGGTATAATCATTACATCATCCTGTTTTATTGCATGAGAACAAAAAGTATCCTTCCGGGGATAAGTTTTAACCTCTCCTACAATATCCTTGCAATCTCTTTTAACTTTAAAGTATTGTGTATCGGTGTCTAAAAATGAAATTACTGCAGTAGACGCATTACACATTGTCGCTGCAAGATCTGTTATTTCCTGCAACTCTTTATCTAATTCAAGGTCCAAGCCAACAAAACGTAATACTGTATCCAAATCCGTATAAAATTAAAATAGGAAAGCTTATCTATATAATACGATGTTGGTTTAAATTTAGTTGTTGGCTGACACACCTAAATTACATTAAAATGCTATTTTAAACACGAGAGTTGTAAAATAGCATAAATTTCATGCGTTTACATAAACGCATCAAAGCTAAACAGTTTTAGCAAATAATAATTTTATCAGATCTTAATTTTGTAAAAACGCTGCATGCAAAAAAGGACTTCAATATAATTGAAGTCCTTTAAAATTCTATTGTTACTAATGATCTAATTATTTCGCAACGCGGCTGCTTTTAGCAGGCACTAATGGAACAAGGATGATAGCGATCAATACGGCAACTTCTAATACTACTTGCATGATGTTTGGATTTAAATTTTTAACAATGTGATTAATGTCTTTTTTGAAGACGTCACCTTGCATTTATGTCCTTGAAAAAGGTGATAAATGTAAGAACGACTGTAGTCTTCTGATCCACCATTGTCTAAAAACATGCCATCATAAATTTATAATGAAATGAAAACTAATCATGATTTTACGAAAACAATAAAAAATTGAAATCACATAAAATTTTTGATTTCTTTTCTAAAAAATACACTATTTCAGGTATTCGACTCTAAAAAGCAGACTTTTAACGAACAAAAATTCATCAAAAAAAATATATTTTGAAAAAAGAAGTTTAATATCAAAGTTTTGACGATTTATTTTCAAAAAATTAAAAATGATTTTTAAGTATTATTATTTTAAAAGATTTGCATTTAAAATAATCTAAAAAAACTATTTTGGTTGAAAATTATGTTGTTAAAAAGACTTAATAACTAAAATCACTCTTCAAATATTTTTTTTGCCATTTTGTCATAAACTCTACTAAACAACGAATTGAGACGGATTGGCAGAAAATAAGGCATGACAACAACTGACAAGCACTGACAAATTACAGAATATAGGAAAAACATAGAAACTAGTTCAATATAAGCACCATGCCAAAACGATAAGGTTTTTCGAATAATTAGGTTATAACAAGATTATTACTGTTCTTCGATCACCAGCATACTCCACCCCTTGCTGCCCGCATTGCTTAGCTCTTTTTTCTTATGATCCATAAGCTTCTTTATGCGGGTACTATAGGCCCAACACGTGCTTTGGCGAATAGCCACAATCTCCGATAATTTATGCGAAGAGATTTTCCCCTTAGTAGAGTACATCAAAAAAATCATGTAGAAAGCTTTATTTATAGGGATCCTGGTATTTTGTAAAATTGTATATGCAATAACAGATTCCTCATATCCACATTTAGAACATCTTCTGCTATAAGGCAAATGGCCGTGGCTATAATGATTATTAGCGCACCTACGGCAGTTGTACCCTTTCTCCCATTTAAGATCAGATAAGAACTTAAAACAGGTCTCACGATCAGGATATATCCTACTGAACTCTTCGAAGTCAACCTGCGCAGACATAACCCTGTCATGCGTTACTTTTTCGATGTTGGTATGCAGGGTAATATTATCATTCTCTAATAATACGTTAATCCGAGATATTTCTTCGGCCTGCTCCTTTAATAATATATTAACAGATTTAAGCTCGTCGTTCTGTTCCTCAATAACTGCAGATTTCTCAACCAGCTCTTTTGTACGTTCACGTACCTGGGCTTCTAACTGGCGGTTAAGGTTATCCTTAAACTCCTCGTTCTGTTTCATCTGCCTGATGATACGCCGCTGTGCATAATCTTTTTTCTTCTTCAGTATCCGTACCTTCTCACCTATTGCAAAGGATATGAACAGCATTTCCATTATAAAGCAAAAGCTAAGACTATAATGGGTAACAGGCCCTAATGGTAACCATGAAACATCAAATGCTATCAGTATTTTAATAAGAAAGCCTACAAACAGGAAACTATATCCTATCACAAAAAAACGTGCGGGCCAATATCCTTTATTTAAAATATAATAACCTGTATAACAAGCCAATAGCAATGGAACTATTTCAACTATTTTATAATTAAACCAGTTCTTATCAACGGTTAAGCACACCAGGAAGAATATTGTGCGCAATCCAATAACCACCCATATTAAAGTATTTAGCTTAGGAGCTTTAATCTTTACATACAACAAGCTACGCGTAAATAACATACCAAATACACTGGCAAAAAATAGCGCAACGCCATAAGCATATTGATTAAAAGCCGGAGAGTTTGGCCATAAATATTGATAAGCTATACCATCGGTACACATTTCGTAGAAACCGATGCTAAGATTATACATGATGTAATACAAATACTGCGTTTGCTTAATTGCAAAAAACATCATTAAATTATACAAGCTGAATACCAGCAGCATTCCGTAAAAAACGCCAAAGAAAAAATACTCATCGAGAGCATAATGCACAAACCAACCCACAGAACGAAGCACCACAAGAACATTTGCCGGTTGAGATGATTTTAATCGGATATAATAAATATGCTTACCATATAAATTACTATTTATACTAAGACTGAAATTTTTATGCTGAAACAACCGTTGGGAGAACGGCAAGTTACTCCCCATATGGGTTGAAGTATAAATATTATTGGCATTGGGCGAAAAAATTTCTATATCGCCGGTAGTTTGGTCGAAAAACTCTAACAGCCAATTGTTTTTAGTAGCCTTATTATGCGTAATGCTGATCCTGTACCAGTAATTTGTATTAAGATCGGTTACTTTCGGGTTGAAAATCTGGCTTGGTTTGAATTGGGCTGCTATTGAGGGATTATTCCTGATTTGGTCAAGTGTTAATTTACCGCTTTTATCCTCAAGCGCTTCAATTTCACCGTATGAAAAATAATGTTGGGTTATGGTATCATTAAGGGTTACTGTTTTTTGCGCATGGGCAATACTCTCGGCAAACAGAAAAAACAAAAACCCAATAAATAATACTTTAAGTAAATATTTACTCATTATTCTTAACTACGTATAAATTGATCTTCGGCTGCACTGGTACTAAAAAAGTATAATTGGTATTGCAGATAATACAATTATACTTTTTTTTAAGATCAATTCATACTTAAATATTTATTTCCCGCTTGTAAGGCCTAATGCCTCAATGTAACCTTTGTTAGGTATACAGTTTTCAAACTTGCAATTCTCAAGCATATCAAACAGGGCTTTTTTCAATTCTTCGCGATTTGCAGGTGCTGCCTTGCGGATATCTTCAAAACTTGTACGCTGGCCTTCGGCGTAGGCTATTACCTTATCATAATTAGCCGGAGTAGGGAATGTGATCACTCCCGCTGAATTAGTCATCTTTTTATATGGCCAGTAATGCCAGCTTATATTGTTTTGGTCGAGCAAGACCCTGAAATCATTTACCCATATATCATTATTTTCACCGGTTTCGCCGCAATAAATAGGCACATTATATTTATCTCTGTAATCAATATATTCCTGTATTACATCTTGAGTTGTTTTTGTCCAATATTTATGGAAAGTATAAATGGTTTTTGGATCGAACGGAGGCCCAAACATTTTCATGTTACTATCCCATTGCGCTCCACCCAAAATCGCTATATGGTTTTTATCAACGGTGCGGATGCTTTTAGTTATTTCTTTATAAAGTGGCTCCAGGTAATGGTTCAAGCTATCAGCCTTAAAATAATGCGCTATTGGTTCATTTAAAAGATCATAGCCTATTATAGCTGTTTCATTTTTATAGTGAGCTGCTATCCTCGTCCATATTTCAATAGTTTGCTGCCTTAATTGAGGGCTTTGAAACAGAAAGGGATAACCGTAACCATCATCAATATTGTCGCCTGTCTGGCCACCGGGAGCACAATGCATATCTAAAACAACGTAAATGCCTTCTTGCCTGCACCAGCCGATTACCCGGTCTAATAATTCAAAACCACGGTTAGGGTTGTTTTCGCCAAGATAATCTTCATTAGTAAAAAGCTTATAATCAAACGGGATTCGGATTGAGTTCATCCCGGTTGATTTAATATAATGTATATCTGCTTTGGTTATATAATTATTTAAATACTGTTTCCAGAAGGCCCGTGCATCATCAGGCCCTAATAATTCCGTAATAGCTTCGTTAATCAGCTTTGGCGAATTGATTTTCGAAAACTTAAACATATATCCTTCCGGAATTAACCAATTACCCAGGTTTGTGCCCTTCATTACAAACGGCTTACCATCCGGGCTTACTAATTCTTTCCCTTTTGTAGTAATAAAACCATTGGTTTGGGCATTAAGTAAATAAGGAGCAGCTAACAGGAATATGAGTATTATTGTTTTATTAATTATTTTCATAGGACATAGGGGTTAAACATAAGTACTACAGATTTTTATTTGGAAGCTAACTTGTTATTATTTTTAAGATAGTCTATTATTTTTTGCGATTCCTGCGGATATACAGCTATATGATGTGTGCGTACTAAGTAAGGGCGCTGTTTACCTTTGCCCTGAGTTTCAACAGCAATAACATCTGATGGCTTTGCAGGCATATGGCAGTCAATACAATTGTTCTTTATAGCAGCGCCTAATTTTGGCGCTAAAGGGCAAAAATTATGATTGGCAGTAGTGTGGCAACTCATACATTTTTGTGAAAATAGCGCAAGGTCTTGCCTTTCGTTTTTATGTACGTTATGGCAAGTGGAACAATCCATATTACTATTGATAAAGCATTTACTGCTGGCCAACAATTGGCTTTGATTAGCATGTACATCTAATTTTGAAGAATCGCCCGGAAACTGGTAAGGAGGTGTTTCTACAAAATCAGCAAGGTTATCGCCAGGTTTATAGGCAAACACAGTGTGTAGAATATGGTTTTTATTACCCGAGTGACATACCGCGCACATATTGATTTTTTCGGCACGTGTTAGTGATGCGTAAGTGGCTATATACTTAGCTTTTTTTTCCTGAGGAAATGCTGTTTGATAGTTAACGTGATTAGCAGCCGGCCCATGGCAACGTTCGCAATCTATCCCCAATATCAGCGAATTTTTATCAAAATCCTCTTTTACCAAAGAACCCAATCCCTGGCCTTCAGCAGGTAAGTCTTTTATGTATGAACTATGGCATTCAAAACACCTGCGCCCAATCATTCTGCTGTAATCAGCATAAGTGGAATCAAATCCGGGGCTATTTGTCCAACCGTTTAACGCCTTAAAGTATGACATCGGTAACTGATACATTTGATTACCCTGCCATGACAAATAGCTCTCCGCTTTAACCCCTCCAAATGTTATGTCAAAACGCTCGGCCTTAATTTCTTTTCCTTTATCATAAGCCACCTGGTATAATCCATCAGCACGGCTTTCCATTACCACCTTTAAATCCTTACTGAAATAGAAAGTATTGTTGTGCCCTGAAAAACTACCGCCAATAGTATGTATATCAGCAAGGCGAGTTGTTGAAAAATGTGCCGTATGCAAATAACTGTCATAAACATCTTTATGGCAATTAACGCATGTTGATGACCCCGCAAAAATATCTCCGCGAGGGTCAGGCTTGTTACTTCCTGTTAAGCATTGCGAAAAGATGAATACAAGTGGAACAATGAAAATTACAGTTAAAAACAACTTCCGATTTTTTTTCATCAGTATTTTACAGATAGTATTGAACTAACAAACGATATGCGACAATAACATAGCCGTTTATTGAACTATAAGTGTTGTAATTGAATGTGGCAAACTGGTTGTGTTGGCGGCCATCCCTTTTATCCAAAGGTTGTATGGCACGTCTTGATCTGTCAAATTTAATACAATTACTACCAATTTATTATCACTGTTGATAAATGCTGTGGTCATTAATTCATCACGGTTTGATGAAGCTATAATTCGCTTAGCTCCTGGCCTTACAAATTTTGAAAAATGGCCAATGTAATAGTAAGAATCCATGTAGGTTAGCTCACCGGTTTTAACATTAGCATGTATAGGCGAAAAGCAAAAGTTGCCAACGTGATTTGGGCCACCTGTTTCATCTAATAACACATTCCAATCTGTCCAGCCAACTACACCATTGTTAAAATCATTCACCATTGATTTTCCGTACAATTCACCATACTTCCAATCATTTATTTTACTTAGATCAAAGGTATCGCTGCAACCTTCAGTAAATAATAAATTTTTATCAGGGAATGCTTCATGAACGCGTTTTACATTATCAAAGTCGTCATGCACATACCAGTGAAATCCCATGCCCCAAACATATTTAGCTGCTTCCGGGTCTTCATACACAGTACTGGCACGTTGATACATCAAGTCACGGTTATGATCCCATATGAATAACTTTTTATCCGCCATACCACTTTTATGCAATGTTGGGCCTAAATAATTCTTGATAAAATCACGCTCGTCGCTCGCGGTATAAATACATGATTCCCACCTTTGGTTAGCCATTGGCTCATTCTGAACCGACAAACCCCAGATAGGGATGCCTTCTTTTTCATAAGCCTTAATAAATTTCACGTAGAAATTCGCCCAAGCCTGGTCATATTCAGGTTTAAGAGATCCTCCGTGTAACATGTCGTTATTAGTCTTCATGAATGCTGGTGGGCTCCATGGCGTTGCAAACAGTGTCAATTTACCACCTGCTGCTGCAATAACCTGTTTAATAAACGGGATACGATACTTTCGGTCATGATCAATGTTAAAAGTCTTTAAATCTTTATCACCGTCTTTAACATAGCTGTAGGTCTCGCTTGAAAAATCAGAGCTTTGGATATGCGTACGCCCTAAAGTATAACCAATACCAGTAGTTTTATTGTAATAAGCATTTAAAATTTCGTCCTGTTTTGCTTTAGGTAATTTATAAAACGTTTCGGCGGATGCATCAGTTAATGCCCCTCCTATTCCTAAAACAGACTGAAATGTTTTCGATGGATCTACAAAAATACAAACTTGCTTTTCAAGCGGCTGATTAAGGGGTTTAAAGCTAAGCGTAGCAGTTTTTGTAATTCGGTAATCTGTATTTTGCGCAGTTGTATATACTGATACTGATTTATTTATAGCTGTGTACGTCTTCTTAGTAGGTGATGCTGGTTTTATGTTAGATGTTTGCGCATCTACTAAAGCTGAGCACGAACATATCAATGCCAGTAATAAAGTTTTTTTCATTTATATATTTCGAATAAGGTTGAATCAATAGTTTAAATTATAATGCTGCTTTACCATTTAACCTGATATCGCGCGACGAGCTGCCAACAATAAAATCGAATGTCCCCGGATCCATTTCCCATTCGTTCTTAACGTCGTTAAAATATTTAAAGGCATCCTGATTTAAGGTGATGGTTACTTTCTTTTCTTCACCGGCCTTTAAAAATATTTTTTCAAAACCTTTCAACTCTTTATCGGGGCGTCGCAAGTTTAATTTCTCTTGCTTGACATATAACTGTGCTACTTCGGCTCCATCAACAGCACCGGTATTTTTCACAGTAAAAGTTACTGTAGCCTGTTTATCGGCTGTATTTATTTGCAGATCGTTGTATTTAAATGTTGTATAGGATAAGCCATGACCAAATTCAAACTGAGGATCAACATTAAAAGTATCATAATAACGATAGCCTACATAAATATCATCCAGGTAATTAACCGTTTTTCCATCACCCGGGTATTGCCCTAATTTTATTGCGGGAGCGTCGGCTAATTTTTTAGGGAAACTTACCGGTAATTTTCCTGATGGATTAACCTGCCCGAAGATAATTTTTGCCAGGGCGTTACCACCCTCCATACCCGGGTACCAGGCTTGTATAATTCCCTTAGCATTATCAACCCATTGAGTCATATCAATTGGGCCACCGCCCATTAACACTACAACAGTTTTAGGATTCGCTGCTATTACTGCCTTAATCAATTCGTTTTGACCAAATGGCATATCCATATTAGGCTTATCTACATCCTCTGCATCGTATGCGTTATCAGCCCAAACATCGTAATCATAACCATGTGTCCAACCGCCAACTACTATTACCATGTTTGCTTTTTTAGCAGCATCAACAGCTTGTTGAATTAAGGCCTCATCAGGACCGGCATTACGCGCAATATTATATCCCTTACAATAAGTGATCTTCACCTTTTTGCCAGCAATATTTTTTAACCCTTGCAAAGGTGTAATCTCATAAAACGCCCTAACCTGCGAACTTCCACCTCCAAATGATTGCTTTCTATCAGCATTATAACCTATTACCGCGATTGATTTTACACTTGCTGCTAATGGTAGTATATTATCCTCGTTTTTCAATAATACGATCCCTTCCTCGGCAACTTTTTCGGCCGTTAACTGGTGAGCCCTCGTATTGTATTCACCTTTTTGGCGTCTTTGACCGGCCATCATATTGGTTTTGTACATTACATACAATATGCGGCGAACCTTTGCATCAATAATATATTCAGGGATTTTGCCTTCTTTAACTAAAGTCACAACAGTATCCCCCATAAAAAACTTACCATAATCAGGATTTGGGCCTAAACTAAGATCGGTGCCCATTTCTAAATCAGTGCCGTTCCATACTGCCTGTGTTGTGCTGTGTACTGCACCCCAGTCGCTCATTACCAAACCCTTGAAACCCCATTCCTTTTTCAGAATCTGGTTGATCAAATAATTATTTTGTGTAGCCCATTGGCCTCTGAATTTATTATATGATCCCATTAAGGTATTAACACCACCTTCCTGCACAGCAGCTTTAAAGCCGGGTAAATATATTTCGCGCAGGGCACGTTCACTCATTTGAACATCGATACTGTTACGTAATGTTTCCTGATTATTACCAGCATAATGTTTCACACAAGCCGATATACCCTGATCCTGTACACCTTTAATATAACCAACTACCATTTTAGATACTAAAAATGGGTCTTCGCTCTGGTATTCAAAATTCCTGCCATTTAAAGGCGAACGCATAATATTGATTCCGGGACCTAAAATCACATCCTTACCTCTAAAATTTGCTTCGCTGCCCAATACTGAGCCAAAAGCGTAACCTAGTTTGGGATTCCAGGTTGAGGCAAGGCATACCCCGGTAGGTAGATATGTACCAGAATCAAGAACATTTTTTAATTCAGACCATCCCCTGCCGTGTTCAATCCTTACACCGTGCGGCCCATCTGAAGTAACCAACTCCGGAATACCCAAACGAGGCACACCGCCTGAAGTAAAGGATGAGCTCGCATGTATCATTTTAACCTTTTCCTGTAAGGTCATCAGCTTTATTAAGCTGTCGGATTTAAAAGCTATTTGTGCATCGGTATAATTACTTTGTGCGTTTAGTTTAGTAACAGAAAAAAATCCGGTTACACAGCAGAATAGGACAAGTTTGAGTTTAAGATTCATTAGTATAGTTTGTAATTTAATGCCACGTGTAAGTAGCTACAGCGCCGGCTTCTAATGTGCTGGTAACAATTTTTGAGTTGAATGAAATATTGAAAGATTGTGTACTACCGCTTGAATTTAATACAATAAGTACCTTTGAGCCATCAGTATTTTTAAAAGCGATGTTAGGTACTTCCGATGAAACATCAGAAGCTATTCTTGTAGCTCCCGGCCTTACGAATTTTGAAGCATGCGCAATTATATAATAGGAAACATTACGCTGAACAGTTGCGCCACCAGAAATGGTTAAAGCCCCCATACAGGTACTACATCCGTTTGTTGTATGTGGCCCAAACGAAGGATCGGAGGCAAGGTTCCATTCCAATACATTTCGGCTCCAGTTTTGCATCGCCCCAATAATTAAATTACCAACGTGATAACTTAAGTCGCCGCTAAAACT
Source organism: Mucilaginibacter sp. (assembly GCF_965225845.1). Lineage (GTDB taxonomy): Bacteria > Bacteroidota > Bacteroidia > Sphingobacteriales > Sphingobacteriaceae > Mucilaginibacter. The sequence continues at coordinate 1,150,273 of NZ_CBDDBL010000002.1, read as the reverse complement.
ATCTGAACTGCCTGTATAATACTCAGTAAAATATATATTTTTATTAGGGAATGCATTATGTACTTGTGAAAGTGCTGTAATAGGGCCAGCGTAAAAATGAAATGCTGAACCATCTACATATTGATTAGCCGAACTATTTAAAACGTAAGTGGCATATTCAGGATGGTCACAATTATGATCGTAACAAATAATTTTAGTAGTGATATTATTGGCTGCGAATGCAGGGCCTAAATATTGAGCTATAAATACTGACTCAGCTGTATCCTGCTCAAGCATAGCTGGATTGTTGTAGGCGTTTAAAGGCTCGTTTTGTGGCGTAATTGCAGTAATGTTAACCCCTTGTGCGGCCATTGCCTGTATGTATTTTACAAAATAGTTAGCATAAGCACTATAATATTGCGGCAATAAACTACCGCCTGAAAGATTTCCATTAGTTTTCATCCAGGCTGGTGCGCTCCATGGGCAAGCAAGAATTTTTATATTTGGATTTATAGCAAGTATCTTTTTTAATGTAGGGATCAGATCCGTCATTGCCGGGGTAAGGCTAAACTGTGTCAGATTTGGATCTGTGGAGCCTGCAGCAACATCATCATAAGTATAAGGGGCAGTACTTAGATCAGATGCTCCTATAGTAAGCCTTAAATAGCTTACACCGATACAGGCGCTATCGGTTGAAAAAAGTTCTTTAATTAATGCAGTATTAATTGGTGTATTAAGTCCGTTTATCACCTGGGCGCTCCCATCTGTTAGTGCAAACCCAAATCCGTCAACGGTTTGGTATGTAGTGGTAGTATCTACATGAATCGTGATATTGCTGTTAGTGGTTGGCGTAAATAATAGTGATACATTTTGTTTGGCCAATAACTGTGACTGATCGGGATTGGTTAGCCACATGTTGACATCGGTTTTTAATGGTGCAGTTGTTGTACCAGTTGTACCGGTACTGCCATTGGTGCCGCCGCCTCCATTATTATTGCTCGGAGTTTTGCTGCAACCAAAAAACGTTAATGTTAAAATTGCAAATGTTGTGATAAAAACCGGTAGGTGGTTTTTTCTGTTTTTCATAAGGTATAATTTAATCCGTTACACTAATCAACTCTTTTTATTTTGTTTGTATCAGCTATATAATTATTATGATTTATACTCGCTGTATAAAAATAGACTGCCGGATTTAACCCGGCAGTCTATTTAATTGTGTTAATTTATATTACTTAGCATAACCCGGATTTTGAACCAGCTTAGTAGCTGCAAGATCCTGAAGCGGGATAGGCAATAATTCATTTTTACCGGCAGTAAAGCCTTTGAAAGCTAGTACCGATGGTGCATCACCCCACCTAACTAAGTCAAACCAACGGTGGCCTTCTGTCGCAAGTTCTAAACGGCGCTCGGCTTTAATATTAGCCATATTAGCCGTAACCGGAGCTAAACCAACTCTTGCACGTACCGCATTAAGTAGTATTCCTGCACGTCCAACATCGCCACCGCCTTGTACTAAAGCTTCTGCTTCCATCAGGTAAGTATCAGCTAAACGTATCTCGATGTAGTCGTTAGGGAAATTTAAAATATTAGTGCCCTGAGTTGACAAGTATTTGGTTAAAGGTGCATATTTCACCATGTAGTAACCAATTCCCTGATAACCTTCCTGGAATGATGAATGCTCAACGTTAACAAGGCTATCCATATTTAAAATAGTGTAACCATACCTCGGATCTTTCCCTCCACCGTAATATGGCGTTTGGAAAGCTGCCAATAATTGAGGAGTGATCGGGTTAAAGCCCCATCCACCAGCATAAGTTGCATCGCCAAAGTTTCTTGGGCCAACCATTTCAGAGTAAACACTTCCCTTAAATGCATCCCAGTTGTTCCAGGTATAAGCCTGGCTTGCAGTAAAGTTGATCTCGAATATTGATTCGCTGTTAAATTTATTATTCGGATCAAATATTGCCGCATAATTTGACTGCAAAGCGTAACCATACTGGTTTGTAGTACCTGGTGTACCATTAATAAGTGCAAACTCTTGCGCAGCAAGCGTATATTTTTGTTCATACAAATACACTTTACCTAATAAGGCTATTGCAGCACCCTGAGTAACCCGGCCGTCTTCTGCTGTTACGACAGTTACCGGCAAATTAGGAATAGCCGCTTTTAAATCATTTTCTATCTGTGTATACACGTCAGCAGGCTTAGCTTGCGGCTCATTATAAATTTGAGCTGGTGTAAGGGGAGCTGTGATCAATGGCACATTTTTAAATAATCTTTCCAGATCAAAATAATAGTGTGCACGTAAAAATTCTGCTTCGGCAGTATAACGTGTAGCCAATGCAGTACTTAATCCAGGAACACTACCTAATTTTGACAAAATAGTATTTGCACGGCTAACGCCCAAAAAGTTAATTGGCCAATAACCATTTTGCGGGCCTGCGCCTGCTGATAATTGATAATCATTCCATAATTGCCAATCCGGGGTATCACTTGAGCCACCACCACCTGCAAAGCAATCATCAGATGCAGCATTAAGCGGGCCACGAACATCGGTATAGGTTTGATCGATACCACCTGTTTCAGTAAGCAACGGATCATAAGCAGACACAAGGCCGGCGAATGCTTCAGTTGGATTAGCGTAATAATTTGACTCTGCAAACTCACCTTTAGGTTGGAGTTGCAAAAATGATTTTTTACAAGATGTGAATACACCAATCCCCATCAAAAAAACCGCGGTGCATGTTATATATCTTCTTTTCATAATAAATATTTTTTTAATAATTAACAATTATAAGGTAACATCAACACCAACCCTCAATGTGCGGGCTGTTGGATACACACCCTGATCAACTCCACCTATTTGGTTGCTACCACCCCATACTTCAGGATCAAATCCGTTGTATTTTGTAATGGTAAACAAGTTGTCGCCACTTACATATATATGTACCCTGCTTAAATCCAGTTTGCTATCTACGCTTTTAGGTAATGTATAACCTAACTGTAATGATTTTACACGGAAGTAAGCGCCACTTTGCAATAAAGCACTCGAAAGGTTATGGTAGTCACCATTCGGGTCAAGATTTGTTAATCTTGCAACATTAGTATTGGTATTGGTTGGTGTCCAGGCATCTAATGCAGTAGTTGGGTAGTTAGCAGTAGCAATATCTAAACGGCGATATTCCTGCAGAACTTTATTACCCCAAACACCCTGGCCAAATACGGCTAAATCCCACTGTTTGTAATTAACAGCAAAGTTAAATCCGTAACTCCATGGCGGGGTTATGCTACCTAAAAATTCGCGGTCGCTTGGGCCAATAGGGCCTACACCTGTAGTACTTTGATAAATATAATCTCCCGGTTTAGCATTAGGTTGGTATAGGTTTCCATTTTTATCTTTATAAGCATTAACCTGTGCTTGCGACTGGAATATACCTAACACTTTGTAACCATAAAATGAATTAAATGGTTCGCCAACAGCTGAACGTAGAATTTGCGAGATGGTTGCGCCTTGCCATGCACCGCCTGTTAAATATGGCAACTGAGCTAAGCTTGTAACCTCGTTTTTATTATAAGAAATATTACCGCTTAAGTTAAGCTTAAACTGGCCAACTTGCTTGTTATAACCTAATTGTAACTCAACACCTTTATTGCTCATACCACCGGCATTTTCAAACGCATTGCCGCTAACACCGGCATATGCTGGCGGAGGTACATTTAGCAATAAATTATCAGCTTTTTTGTCGTAAAAATCAACTGTTATATTAAAATTATGGAACATTATCGCATCAAAACCTATATCTGTTTGTTTATCCTGTTCCCATTTTAGAGCAGCATTAGGAAGAGAACCTGGACCATAACCTTGAGCAAGTGTTTGACTACCGCCGTTCCCAAAAACATAAGTACCCAAAGGAGAAACAGTTGGTGAGTATTGGAATTCACCTAAAGTCAACTCATTACCCATACTAGCATATGAAGCACGCAGTTTAAAATAGTCAACAAATGAGTTTTTTGGAAAGAAATCCTCTTTAGTAGCTACCCAACCAGCTGATATTGCTGGGAATGTACCATAAACATTATCGCTACCAAATTTTGATGAACCATCACGGCGAATTGTCGCGTCCAATAAATATTTCTCATCATAGTTATAAGTAACACGTGAGAAAAGTGATGCATGCGTTAAAGGTTGATTTTGCGCTGCATAACCATAACGATCTACTTGAGGTAAATTAAAGTCAAATGAAGCCTGTTGGTAAGAAGTTATCGGCTCACCATAATTTTGATCCTGTACTAAATCTCCACTTTCTTCTTCAGAACTTTGACCTAACAAAATAGAGAAGTTGTGTTTACCAATTTGACGGGTGTAAGTAGCTGTATTATCCCAGTTCCACTCTAAATTACGATTGAACTGAGCAAACTGATTATTTGTAGCAGGAGGAATATTTGAATTGTTGGCATTCAAATAATACAGTGGTGTAAATGAATCACTACCATAAAACGATTGTTTCGCAGCAATATCAGTTTTAATGTTCAAACCTGGTATAGGTGTTATTTGTGCAAATGCATCGCCAAACAAATTATGTGACCAGCCATAATTACCGTTTTGCAACTGTTCAGCAGCAATTGGATTGACAATCTCATTGGCTACATAGTTTGATATGCCGTAAGGTTGACCCTGAGCATTACGGATAATGTATGGGGAAAAGTTAGGATTAGTGTAAGTTGAAGCATTAGGCTGTGCAGCAACATTGGTAACTACAACTGGTGTAAGCGGATCCAGGTTCAATGCATCACTCAACGGACCACCAAAAACACTATTAGTGTTAAAATTTGTAGTACTTTGTACATATGAATATGTAAAGTTTTCGCCGTATGAGAACCATTTTTTAGGCTGTGAGTTTGTATTTACCCTAAATGTAGCTCTTTTATAATCAGAATACTTTGGTGTTACGATACCTTCCTGGTTAAAATAACTTACCGAAGTAAAGTAATTTGACTTATCAGTTCCACCGCTAACAGCTAAATTTTGTTGCATAATTGGTGCATTACCAAATATTTGATTTTGCCAGTTTGTACCTGTACCATATTGCGAAGGATTAGTGAACGGTTGTGTAGTCCCATCGTTTGCTGCAGCCTCATCGCTCAATTGTGCATACTGACTTGCATTGGCTAAACCTACTTTTTTAGTAACAGATTGCGTGCCATAATAAAAGTTATAAGTAACTTTTGGAGTACCTATAGCTCCTTTTTTAGTGGTTATTAAAACTACGCCATTTGATGAACGTGAACCGTAAATAGCTGCGGAAGCATCCTTTAATACCTGAATTGATTCAATATCGTTTGGATTGATAGCATCATACCCGCCATTATCCCAAATCTGACCATCAACAACATATAACGGATAGCTATCACCTAATGAACCTGCACCCCTTATATATATATTTGGTGATGATCCAGGTGCACCTGATGATTGCGTTACTGTCACCCCCGCGGCATGACCTTCCAACGCATCATCTACACGAACGTTCGGCTGATCTTTTAAATCAGCAGCAGTTACGCCAGAAATTGCACCTGTAACAGTTGCTTTCTTTTGTGTACCATAACCAATAACAACAACCTCATTTAAACCGGTTGTGTTATCCTCTAAAGTAACATTAACGTTCGGACGGTTGCTTACAGCTACATCCTGTGGATTAAAACCTACGAATGAAAACCTTAAGGTTCCGTTTGCAGGTGCACTAATTGTGTAATTGCCGTCAACGTCAGTAATTGTACCTTGTGTGGTTGATTTTACCGTTACAGTAACGCCAGGAAGGCCAGCTCCTGTTTTATCAACAACTGTTCCTTTAACAGTGATGTTTTGTGCTAAGGCAACTGATATGCCCGATAACAGGAAAATAAATAGAATTGTAATTGTTTTTCTCATGAATAAAAAATTAAAATTGGTTTATGATTGCGTGTTTCTTAAAGTTCGTATTTGAATAAATAGAACATACACTCGCTACTAGCCATAACTAGTTAAATAGTAAAATGGGTGTTTCATTACTAATTGGTTTAATTAAATAAAATTTGCACAGGATTGTTACTTAGGTTTTTCCTGTATTGGTGCACCAAACTTATGAAAGTTTGAAATATAAAAGCAAATTTTTTTATATAAATAGTTGATTTTTAGTACATTATGACAATTTTGAAACGCTTCAATCACAATCAATTAATTAATATTGCGCTTGATAATCAGTATAAAACACAAATTTTAGTGTTTCATGTAAAAAAAATGATACGCTTCATTCCAACACCTCAACTTAAATTAAAAACCTCATTTAAACACCGTAAGGGCACTTTTTTATTTATCAGGTAGCAGCGCATACTGATAAAAATCACTGAAAAATAAATCAAGAATGGATTTTTCGATCAATTTTTGCTTAATGGTTTAGCAATTATTTTAACTGTATATTTTACATTAAATTAAATCGCAGGTAATAAAAAAGGCCTTTATCCGTCTGCGGAAAAGGCCTTTCTTTCTATAATTTTATATCAAGAAATCACTTAGATGTGATTACCTGTGCAGTGCCACATAAGCGTATGCCGGTAAAGTATACTGCGTTGAGAAGGTGATATTTGCGCCTGTAAAACCGTTTATCCAGGTGGTATTTTGCAATGCAGCCGGAACCGTAAATGTTTCCGAACTGTTTTTAGTATTAACCAGTATCAAAACATCATCTGTTCCTGATGTCTTTTCAAATGCAGCAATATTTGCATCTGGATATTGCGTTAAGGCGCCAATTTTGACAGCAGCGTGAGCAGCCCTAAACGCCAATATTTTTTTGTATGCTGCAACCATGTCCGGGTTGGCAGTATAATCAACAGGTACAACATTGAAAAAATTGATGGCACTCGGGTAGCCAACTTCCTGGCTATCATAGATCAAAGGAACACCACCCATATAAGCAACCATTGCGAACGCCGCTAATGCACCCTGCTTACCATTGTATTCGGTAATTGTACTGCCATCAGATGACGCATCATCGTGATTAGTTATGTAGCGTAATTTTGTTCCTGAAGCTGAGATAGATGCAATTTCGCTGGTATTAGTTGCAAACAATGAGCTAACTGATGTGCTACCTGCAAATAAAGATTTAATTGAGCTGTAATAACTAAATGCGTAATCTAACTGAAAACCTGATGATATTTCACCACTGGTTGTACCCTCTGCCAGATATATTAATTTGTGAGTTTTAATGTTATTTAATGTATCTAATGCTTGCGTCCAAAAATCAGCAGGTGCATTATCGGCATCATCGCAACGATAACCATCAATATTGGCAGCAAATATCCAATATTTCATATCTTTTATCATTGCTAAACGCATGTTCTGGTTATTAAAATTTAATGCGGCTACATCTGTATAGCTTGAGAGCTGTTGAATTTGCCCTGATGAATTTTGCACGTACCATGATGGGTTCGCAGTTATCCACGGGTTATCCCACGAAGTATCGTTGGCTTCCCAATCCATAATTACAGCCATTCCTAATGAATGTGCAGCTGCAACATATGCCTGAAGATCAGCCAGTGTACCAAATTGAGAATTCACCCCGGTGTAATTCATTACACAATATGGCGATCCAACAGATTTTAATACACCAATAGGATAAGTTGGCATTAACCATATAACGTTAACTCCTAAAGCCTTAATTGAGTCGAGACGTGCCATTGCACCTGAAAACGTTGCAGGTGTATATGTATTTATATTTACCTCATAAATCACCATATCCTGTGTATTTGGTACATTATTGTAGGGTGTACCATACTGAGCCGGATCGCCAGATGATGTAACTGTTTTAACCGGAGTGGTGCTACCGCCCCCACCGCCGTTTGATTTACTACAGCTAACTATTAACATCACCGATAAGCATGATAATAGTATAGCACTTAATTTAAGTTTTGATTTTAAAGCATTCATATTCACAATTTCCCCTGGATTAATAGTTTATATTTATTTTATTTGAATTATTCTTTATTACTACACATTTAACCTGGCAAGCTTCGGCAACCGATGCACTCCCCTGCGGATCAGTATTTGCTGCTGCACTTAAAAACGCATAACTGATGTTTTCTAATTTCGAACTGCCACTTTCTAAAGAAAGATTATTTACTTGATCAAATCCATGCAATATCAATCTTATAAATTTAAAATGCGAAGTATAATTCCCTTCAGCATCATTAAACATAATGTTACGATTCGAAGGATTAAATGTTATTTTACGCTTATAATATTCCCCTTTTTGATATTGAAAGCTTTTGCCATCATCTTCATAATATATAAAGCTGTTATTTTTTTTACCGTTATAAATATGAATAGTTAGCGTATCGGTTGGCAATATAGCTGTTGATTGTACCAGCGATTGCATTGGTATTATGCTACTGCCTTTAACGTAAACAGTTAGTTTATTGATATTAAGCTGAATAACTTTATTTTGTTTGCCCGCCTGTACTGAATCTGTATAAAGATCATACCATATTCCTTCCGGAAAATAAACCTTTCCGTAATCTTTTCCGCTTTCAAATGGTGATATCATAAATGCATCGCCAAATTCATATTGATTTTGATAGTCAGGATATAATACTTTAGGATCAAAAGTATAATTGATAGCCAATGAGCGCATTACCGGAATTCCGTTTTGGGTAGACTCATAAAATGTAGAGTATAGATATGGTAGTAGCTGATAACGAAGACTAATATAGTTACGTGCAATATCTAATACATCTTCGCCAAAAGTCCATGGCTCCGATGCTTTTGAGTTTAAACTCGTGTGATTTCTGAAATAAGGAATAAACGCACCCAGTTGTATCCAGCGGGTGTACAAAGGTATTGATGGGTTACCTGTAAACCCGCCAATATCCATCGCCGTAAATGATACCCCGCTTAAACCTAAACTGTTTAATAGACGTACGCCCTGCAACATATGGTCATCTTCAGCACGGTTATCTCCGGTCCAGATGGCTGTATATCGTTGTAAGCCCGCATAGCCCGAGCGTGATAAAATAAACGGGCGTTCTTTAAATTGTTCAACGGCACCTTCGTAGCTTGAACGGGCCATTTGCATGCCATAAACATTATGCGCCTGTAAATGAGTGGTTAAGTGTCCATCATAGTCAAATAAAACATTATCCGGCATTTTTTGGCCCCAGGTTGATATTTCGTTCATATCATTCCATATTCCGCTAACGCCTGATTCTGCGAAGAATTTAATTTGCTTATGCCACCAGTTACGGCCTTTTTGACTAGTAAAATCGGTAAAATTACACCAACCCGGCCATACCTGCCCGGTATAAGCTTGTCCGTCAGGATATTTAATATAAACATCATCCCTTAAACCACTCTCGTATGCAGGTGCGCCTTTGGCTACCTTAATACCAGGATCCACAATTACTGTAGTCCTGAAACCTAATTTTTTTAAGGTGTCGTTCATCAAAACAGGGTTCGGAAAACGGCTGTTATTCCAGGTAAATAACTGGTATTGATCCATATAATGAATATCGAGTGTAATCCCATCAGCCGGGATGCGTTTTTCGCGCAGGGTACGTGCTATACGCATTACCTCAGCCTGCGGATAATAACTGTAACGGTTTTGCTGATACCCTAAAGACCATAGCGGAGGCAATGGCATACGCCCGGTTAAGTAAGTATACGAGGTAATAATATCCGCCAGGCGTTTATGATAAATGAAGTAATAATTCATCTCCCCTCCTCTTGCACCAAATGAAGAAAATCGATTGTTGCTCGCACCGAAGTTAAAATCGGTTTGATAAGTATTATCAAGGAAAATACCATAATTTATATTGTGATGTATGCCAATATAAAACGGTATTGTTGAGTATAGCGGATCCTGGGTTACACTGTAGCCATATACATCCGAATTCCAGTTCATGTAGCCATTTCCTGCTCTATCCAGGTTGCCAATTTTTTCGCCAAGGCCAACGAAATGCTCATTATCCTGTAGTTTTTTATAGGTAGTAACTGCTGTACCAACCCATGATGTTGTTAACCCGTGTTCATCTTCGTTTATCAGTTCTCCGTTTGGCGTATAAAATGCGATAGAAAAAGGCTCTTTTTGGATGATGGCTTTAACCGAATCAGTTTCCAGTGTAATAGTTTCGTTATTTTGAATTATTGTTGTTTTTGTTTTTTGCGGTTCACCAACTACAGCATAAGAAAAATCATCGTCTAACGGTTTTTTATCTAGTCTTACACGGATAATTGAGGGATTGTAAACGGTAATTTTCCCATAGACGTTACCGCACTTGAAGGTAATATCCTGCGAGCCGATAGTAACTGTTTCTATATTACCCGCTGTTAAAACAGGGGACTGCGCCATTACGCGAGGCATATTTAAAACACACGCAAGCATAATTGTGATCTTAATGAATTTCATGAATAATAGTAAGGATGAATTCATACTGCCTTACAGTTATCTGTTTCGGCAATAAATATTGTTTAATAATAATTTTGGCATAATTGCAAAAAGCCACATGGCGTGGCTCATACATTTGATTTACAACATGGGTGGCGCAGCTTAAATTCATTACTCATATTGTTTAAATAAGGCAGTGCTTAGGCACTGCCTTATATTTAGTGTTACTGTTTTACAGCAGTATAATTGTAATAATTAGGGTTGCTTAAATCTAACGTGATCTTATATGTCCCATTTGCGGCAACAGTTAAGTTATTAAGCGTGCCATTGTATGGATAAGCAGGGTTATCCGCATATTGAATATGACCATTTGCATCAATGCCGAAATCAATGCTCCAAGCATTGTTAGCCCTGAATTTAAATGAACCCGATGATACCATGACCGCCGTCACGGTCCATGTATTGGTGTTTGCGTTATAAGCCATTTCCGTATCATTACTCCAACCACCTGGTGTTGCATCACCAATAATTGACCAGGTTATAGGCGTTGCTGTCCAGGTTAAATTGTTGGTATTAGCTACCAGCTCATAATAACCTGTTGCCGGCACTGATAAACTATTTGCTTTTCCGGAGGCTGATAACGTACCTGCGGAAGTACCCGCACCATAAATGATATGACTCAGATCTGGCGAATTGGTGAATGCAAAGGTATTAGTACTTGCGTTCGATACATATATATATCCTTCATATATGCCAGAAACCTCTGCAGCTAACGTGCCGGCAGATGCAGGTGCATTGCCCTGGTAAGCACCAGGAACATACAATACAGGCCAGTTTTCAGAGAATGCCGGCGGTACAACTATTTTTTTATAAGTACTTACCGTTACAGTTACCGGTTTTGAATAAACATTTCTATCCTGGTAAGCCTGCACTCTAAAAACCAACTTTCCGGTATCATTTGCTCCAATACCAACGGTAAGGGCCAGGTTATTAAAATCAGTGCCTTTGTAGGCTTTTGTTAAAATATCGTTGCCTATTGTAACACTTGTTGCGTTTGCCCAACCTGTAGATCCGGTTGTATCTGTCGGAAGATCAACTTGTAAAGTATAGGTTACATGTGCCTTGTAGGGATATACCACTGCAGGCCAGTTAAATGTTATCACATTTGATGATGTATCTGCTGTTGTAATTGCAACACTATTTGTAGTAGCCGTTAAGGGCGCGTTAAATGAAACTGTTGCCAATGTAGTTAATGCAGCTTCCTTATGGCAGGCAAAAGCTAAACAGGCTATTGCTATTAATGTAAGATTAATTAATTTTTTCATGATGATATAGTTAATAACCCGGATTCTGTTTCAACTTTGGATTTGTAATAAGCTCGGCGGCAGGAATAGGTAATAATTCCATATAAGCTTGCCCTTGTGGAACAAAGCCATGTGCATTAAGGAATGTGCCAAACCTGATCATGTCTTGCCTGCGGTGGCCTTCCATGTTAAGTTCAAAGCCTCTCTCATCATATACATTCTGAAGTGTGGGCACAGCAATATCCGCTAATCCGGCACGCTCCCTAACCTGGTTCAAATAAGGTGCAGCTGCGGCGGCATTACCTAAACGTATTTCGCATTCGGCCTGCATCAGCAAAACGTCAGCATACCTGTAAATTGGAAAATCGTTTGATGCTCCGCTTGCGTCTTTAATACCGGCAGGATAAAATTTAACATCCCGGATACCTTCATTCGGTGCTGCACCCGGATCAATTAGCGATGATACGGTGGCTGTATAAGTTGTACCATCCGGCTGAGCTCCTACAAGGAATTGTTTTATCCTAATGTCACTCGGATCAAATTTAGCATAGAATTCCTGCGGAATGATGGTACCATTCCAACCGTTATAACCCAGCAGCGCAGTACCGGTGGCACTATTTAAACTACGGATGGTGTAAATATTACCACTCACAACATTTTCGGTTAAATAAATGGCCAGTATAGTTTCATCATTAGGTAAAACATCGCCAAACAGGTCATAGTAAGTATTCCCAAGTGCACTTGATGAATTAGCTGTTGCAGGGTGTAACGTAAAACCGCCTGATGCCACTACATTACAAGCATTAAGCGCATCCTGCCAATCAGGTGTTCCTGTGTAAACACCCGCGTTAAGGTAAACCTTTGCCAGTACCATGTAGCCGGCCCATTTGTTAAAACGGCCATAGTATGCACCACCCCTAGTTTCTGACAACAAATCGACATTGGCTTTTAACTCGGAAACAATAAAATTATATATTGTAGCTCTTGGTGTTTGCCCGATAGTTGTTTGGTTAGCCGTATTACTGGTAAAAAATGGTACGTCGCCATAATCATCTATCAGCAGATAATAAAACCAGGCGCGCATAACTTTAGCCTCAGCAATATAACTTGGAGCAGCATTTGCCGCCGTTAAGCTTGCAATAGCGTTGTTTGCAGCGTAAATAGATCCGTAAAGCCAGTTCCAGTTATTATCAAGTATCCCAAGATTGGTTGATTCTGTACGGGTATATAATTGTGCAAAATCAAGCTGCCAGTCACCGGTATTACGGTGAGGTATTACCTGCTCGTCTGACATGAACTCATTTGCATCGTACCAGCAATTGTCCCTGCCTGCATAATTGGTACTCCATGTACCGGAAATTTTACCCACAACCGTAGCAAGTGCGTTGTTAGCTCCTGCAGGAGTTTTCAAAAACGCGTCTGCACCAAACACATCGTACACGTTTTCATTGGTCTTGGTGCAGCTTTGTGCAGCAAGGCCTATAATAAACATCGTATAAATTAATATCTTTTTCATCTCAATTATTTTAATATCACGTTCAAGCCTGCAGAAATAGTACGGGTGCGAGGGTAAATACCGTAATCCGCACCAGAGCTATTATTTCCGCTTACGTTAACTTCAGGATCACCGCCTTGATATTTAGTAAATAATGCCAGGTTTTGACCGGTTAAGGACACGCGTAACGAGCTGATAAATTTGATGCTTGGCACATTTATTTTATAACCAAAAGAAAGATTTTGGAATCTTAAAAACGCACCGCTTTCCAGCCATTCGTCAGAATTTACCGGAGATGAATGGATACCCAGCGGTATAGCGCTTTGTAAAACGTTTTGTTTACCAATGTTTTGTAACATGCTCAAATCTTCACGTAAGCCATCAAAAATCTTGTTACCGCCTTGTCCGCGCCAAACCATTGATGCATCAAAGTTACCATAGGTAAAGCTTGGGGTGAAAGCATAATTATAAGTAGGTTCTACCTGGCCTTCATCAAATCTTTCATTATTATTCTGTACCGCGCCATTTGGAATGCCATTGGCAGGCTCATTCACAACAGTTTCCACACCTTGTGCATTAACACCGGCATGTTTGTAGATCAGGAAGGTACCAATTGGTTTGCCTACAATAAGGAATGCGTTACCACCGCCACCATAAGCCTGATAGTTGGTATTGGCATCAAATCCTTCAATATCTCCGCTAAGTGATAATACCTTATTTTGTAATAATGAACCATTACCTGCAAGCGTTAAGGTCATTTTATCAGTTTTAATAACCTGGTAACTTAGTGATAATTCAAGGCCACGATTTTGTAATGTTCCTGCATTACCATACACCGTAGTGGTTTCAAAAGGAGGTATTAATGGTACGCTATAATCATACAGCAGGTTTTTGGTTTTTGATGTATATGCATCAAACGTACCGGTTAACCTGTCGTGAAATAAGCCAAAATCTAAACCAAGATCTGTTTCTTCACGTGTTTCCCACCTTAAATCCGGGTTTGCGTTTTGGGTATAGGTGTAGTTTGGTATTGCCTGTCCGCCAAAATACACTATTGGAGAACTTCCGTTCAGGCCAAATTCAGCAATTGAACCATTAGGCAATAGCCCTGCCTGGTTACCGGTAACACCATAACCTAAACGCAATTTAAGTGAGCTAACGGTCTGTTGATCTTTCATGAAATCTTCCTGGTCAACACGCCATGATGCTGCACCTGAAGGAAAATAGCCAAACTTATGATCGGCACCAAATACTGTTGAACCGTCGGCTCTGAATGTGCCTGTCAAATAGTATTTATTGTCATAAGAATAATTAGCCCTGCCAAAGTAAGATATAAGCCTCCTTTGCGTAGCGAAAGATGAAATATCGCCGGATTGCACGTCACTTAAAGTACCTAATTGTAAGGCATTATATGTGGTAAGGTTGTTAATAAACCCTCTGCCTATTTCATTGTTACCATTCTGATAAATTGCCTGATATTCGTAATATGCCGACGCGTCAAAATGGTTTTTGCCCCAGTCTGTTTTGTAGGTCAAATTTATGTCCATCAATTTCTCGTCATGATGTTCATTGTAAATGGTTCCTATACCATTATAAGTGATCGCGTCTGTAATAGTTGATTGTGGAGGAAGATACTGACCATCATTCTGATCAAATTTTCTCCAGCTACCAAACCATCCTGCAGATAATCCTTTATAGATATCCAGGTTTGCCCTAAAGCTGGTCAAAAACTGGTTCTGATCAACCTTATTAATAACTGTTTTGGCAATTGCATAGGGGTTTTCATAATGGAACACATTTGGATCAATATAATAACTGCCATCTGTGTTGAAGACAGGGTCTGTTGGCCTCGCAATATACGCCTGGGTAATCGTATTAGACATAAAAGCTGCGTTTCCTACATCTTGTGAAGGGCTGTAGTTCGCATCATTTATACCGGTGTTAATATTCATGGTTAGGGTAAGTTTGTCGTTAATTGCTTTTTGCGACAAAACCACATTACCAATATATTTTTGATAGTTTGAATTTATGACTACGCCGGTTTGATCGATTGCTGATAACGATGCACGATAATTAAATCCGTTTGCGCCTCCGCCAAAGGCAAGCGAGTGATTTTGCGTAACGCCGGTACGGGTAAGCAGGTTATACCAATCCGTATTTGAACCATGATTAGCCGAGGCGTCAACACCTAAAGCAGCTGCATCTGTTGACCATTGCTGAGCGTTCAGCTCATGCAATTGCCTCGTTAACTGATCAACTGAAGTGTTCTCGGTATATTCAACAGTGGTTTTCCCGTCAGTACCATGTTTAGTAGTAACTAAAACCACCCCTGAAGCACCGCGTGAACCATAAATGGCAGTTGCTGATGCATCTTTTAAGATGTCAATTGTAGCAATTTCTGTCGGTGGTACCTGGTTTAACAGGTCTAAACCACCCTGGATGCCATCAACAACAACCAAGGGGTCATTAGGTGTACCTTCAGGGCTAATTGATGTAATACCCCTGATGCGGATAGATAATGGCACACCGGGCTCGCTGCCAATTTCGCTGATATCAACACCGGCAGCTTTGCCTACCAATTGTTGTAACGGCTGGCTTACAGCACCCGGGTTAAGATCTTTGGCAGATACACTTGAAATTGAACCTGTAAGATCTTTTTTCTTTGATGTTCCGTAACCTATCACAACTACCTCATTCAAAGATTTTTGATTAGGTACCAGTTCAATAGTTAACGTTGCATCATTGGCTGTAATAACTTTTTCCATTAAGTCATAACCAACAAAGCTGATTGTTACATCAATTGCTGATTGACCATTTTTAGGAAAACTAAATACACCTTTTGCATCTGTAGTTGTAGATTGCTCGGTTCCTTTAACACGAACCGTCGCGCCGGGTAAAGGCTGGTTTGTTTCATCAACTACTTTGCCTGTGAAGGGTTTGTTTTGCGCAAATACACTTATTGCACAAATTAATAATAGTACGGTAAGGCCATACTTAAATAAGTAAACTTGTTTCATTGAATATGGGTTTAAAAATTGGTTAAGCCTAACACAGCTTTGGCGTTAGGAATGATCAAAGTAAATGCGGTTTGTAACGAAAAACAACAGATATGAAGACCGATATTAAAAAAAATAGAAATGATTTATATATAAATAATTATAAATCAATTACTTATATTAAATATTTCAGACTTGATATATAGATTATTATTAATAGCGATATGGATTACTGTAAGCATGTTATTACCTAAAAGAATTACATGCTGGGCGTTCAAGATATAAAACGAGCGAGAAAATTAATTTCTGAAGCATTAAATGTATTATTAACATAAATAAAAATTAATATTTACACCTGTATTATTAATGTTCAAAATTTTATTAATCAACCTGTTATAAAAAACTGATCGATAAAAAATCTATATATATCTTTTTAAATATTGATTATTGATATTGTGAGTAGTTCATTTGTATTTCTTTACAATAAAACAACCAATTAATAAAGCCGAATACTTCCGTTATTATTGCACAATGCATGTTCAAGCGAAATTATAAACCAATGAAACCGTGAGGTATACGATGAAAAAAAAACTCTGTTTATTAGCTGCTACAATTATAATTTGGGCAATCAGCCAAAAATCAACTGCCCAAACCACCGATTATAAGGATCCTCACCAGTATGGGAAACCTTATAAATATGTACCCGACAGCAGGGATGTTGTCCTATACCAGGTTAATATGCGATCTTTTAGCAAGGAGGGTAATTTTAAAGGCGTTATTGCCCGGTTGGATTCTATAAAAGCATTAGGAATTAATGTTGTTTATCTTTTACCGATTTATCCTGTAGGCGTTCTAAAAGCCGAAAATTCGCCTTATTCAGTTAAAGATTACAGGGGAATTAATACTGAGTTTGGTACGCTGGATGATTTGCGTGCGTTAGTTGATGGTGTGCACAAACGAAATATGGCTATTATTATTGATTGGGTTGGCAACCATACCTCCTGGGATAACCCCTGGATAGTTAAAAAAAGCTGGTATGAGCAAGACTCAACCGGTAATATAAAATACCCGCAAACATGGCACGATGTTGCCCAATTGAATTTCAAAAATAGTGATATGCGCCTAACCATGATCAAAGACATGAAATACTGGGTGCTGACTGCTAATGTTGACGGGTTTCGCTGCGATTATGCTGATGGGCCACCTGCTGATTTTTGGAAACAAGCAATCGATAGCTTGAGAAATATTCCAAACCATAAATTATTATTTATGGCAGAAGGATCGCGCGGAGAGAATTTTGATGCCGGATTTGATTATAATTTTGGTTTTAAATTTTATGAAACCCTGAAAAGAATCTACCAGAACGGAAAATCGGTAAAATCAATTGATACTGTAAACCTGAAAGATTATACTCATGCTAAGAACGGACAGCAGATGATAAGGTATATCACTAATCATGATGTAAACAGTTCTGATGGCTCACCTTTAAAACTATTTGGTGGTAAAAAGGGTACTATGGCTGCTTTTGTAGTGGTTGCTTATATGAAAAGTGTACCTATGATATATGATGGGCAGGAAGTTGGCCTACCCTATGCGCTTATGTTTCCCTTTTCGCATTCAAAAATAGATTGGTTGCTAAATCCTGATGTCACTGCGGAATATAAAAAGATAATCGCTTTTAGAAACAGCAGCGAGGCTATACGCCGCGGCGAATTGACGTCGTACAGCAGTGAAGACGCTTGTGTTTTTACAAAAATTATTGCTGGTAAAAGAGTGCTTGTATTATCAAATTTGCGAAACAAGCAGATAGCTTATTCTTTACCTGTAAGTCTTGCTAACGAAAAATGGAAAGATGCATTTACAGGAAATAAAATGGTATTAGATAAATCCATTACGCTTGATCCATATCAATACATCGTACTAAAAAATTAAATACAGCATAGTTTGCCACTAACAGAAAGCTCCGAGGATTTTGGGCTTTTTTAATCTACCTGGTTAAGCTGATCTGCATTTTCTTTAACAGCTTTTATCAACATGATTTTGTCTTCAAACTCCTCGTTTGGAATGAGGGATTTGTTTTTCACCTTGGTTTTATAAGTGTAAATGGTATTGACTGAATAATTCAGGATCTTACCGATCGTTTCGTTATCATGTATTCCAAGTCGGATCAAGGCAAAAATGCGCAACTCGCTGTTCAGTAACTGTCCATCTGTTAAATGTACTTGATGATCAGCATCAAACAAGGCATTAAAGTCTTCTACAAACCGCGGGAAGATATTTAAAAATACTTTATCAAAACTATGCGATAGGTTTTCGCGTTCAAATCCGGTATTCAATCGGTTAAGTACCATCAATACTTCTTCATAGCGCTTTTCGCGCATATTCTTTTCTATCGATCGCTTCAAACGGTCAAGCTTCTCAATATAATCGGAGTGTGTATTGAAGAAGTAACCGATATATTCATCCTTTATCATATTGGCCTCATCCAATTTTAAATTAAACTGCGAAAGCGTGCGGTTTGCGCTATCCAATCGCTTGTTAACTTTTGTAAGTGAGGCATTAGCTTCATTTAGATCATTGTTTTTGTTAACGATGACCTCATCAGCAATACGAAGCTTTTTGAGCTGTTTTAACACAATCACAGCAAATATTACAACCAGGAAAACCAGCCCTGTAATTATCGACGCGTAAATCATCAATGATCGCTTCTGCTTTTCTATTCCCTGTATTTGCTCGCTCTCAATAATGGGCATAATATTGCTAATTTGTGCTTCGCGATGGCGGGCGCCGTAAAAATTAGCATCTTTAATGGCATCATTTATATAATTGAAAGCTGTTCTGATATCCCCTTCCTGAAAAATATGGGTTGCCAGGTTAGTTAAAGCAACAGATTCCTTGGTAGAGTGTGTATTGTCAACAATAGCCGATTCTATTAACAAGGGCAATCCCTTTTCCGGCTGTTTTAATTCAAAATACAGAAAGCTTAAACAACTATAATTGATAGCGCTATCCTGATAGCTTTGTTTAAAATGGATCAGTTTTTCATATGGGGCTATCGCTCCCTTATAATCCTCGGTGCGCAATAATTTTAAACCGTACGCCGAAAGGTATTCGTATGAATCCGGTTTATTTTCTTTTAATATCGAATCGCAATATTGCAGGCCTTTAACGCTATACCTATTATAGTAATCGCTTATACGGTCAAAGTCGGCTAAATCAAAATTGCTGCGCACTTGCAAAAATAGGTAATCATATCTCTGCTTGGCATCCAGGTATTTAACATTCACCTTGCTTAAAGTATCAAGCCCTTCTTTAAACATACCTGCCGATACCAGAATGAAGCCCATATTTACCCGTGAATAATTTATCTTGTCTTCATCTTTAAGCAGGTAAGCGGTGGTATTCAGTTTTTTACAATAAACATAAGCCGAATCGTGAATAAAGGATTTATACTGCTGAAACAACTGATCATATACAATATACCGCTCATTAGTAGTAGTAGCATATTTTAGGCGTAATTTTATTCTCTGAATAAGATCCTCCTTATTTTTTTCATAAACATCCCTGTTTGCTAATATCGTGTTAAGTTTGTTCAGTAAGCTGTCGGTTGTTGATTGCGCATTTGTTTTTATTGCAAGCAGCAAAAGCACTTGTATAAAAAACATCAGCCGTATCAACTTCATCATATTATATTTGAAAAACCAGTGATTTATAATCGATTAAATTTAGTTAATCCATTTTTAATTTTCAGCGGTAAACTTATAATTATTTACGGTAATTTGCATTCAAATTATCAACTACGGTCACATTTTAATCATACCTGATGAAGAATTTGTTTTGCTTTTGCCTTGCCTTTTGTTTTACGCTATGTGTTATGGCAAAGCCGATAAAACCAAAGGAACCGACATTTTTTAAGGCTGATAATCCTAATATAAAATATGTAGGAAGAGTTGACTTTAGTAATCCATCATCACCACGTTTTTGGAATCCGGGTGTATATCTGCAGGCTAAATTTAAAGGCACTTCATTGGCTATAACCGTAAATGATGAATTGCTTTATGGCGTAACCCACAATTATATAGAAATTGCCATTGATAATGATAAACCATTCCGGATAGCAACCACAGGTAAAACGAGTATATTGAAAGTTGCGAACAACCTTGCTCCGGGCACACATACTGTTACTATTTGTAAGGATACAGAATCGGGGATTGGGTATATTGAATTTGTCGGCATAACCTGCGATGAGCTCCTGGCTATGCATTCGCCTAAAAAAAAGATAGAATTTATTGGTGATTCGATAACTTGTGGTACCGGAATTGATCTTTCGGTATCAGCTTGCGACAAGGGTAACTGGTACGACCAGCACAATGCTTATTTGAGCTACGGACCCTGCACAGCACGGTTATTGGACGCGGAATGGCAACTAACCGCCGTATCGGGAATCGGATTGATACACAGTTGTTGTGATTTGAAAATCACGATGCCAACAGTATTTGATAAAGTGGATCTTAGGGCAGATACTATTCAATGGAACTTTAAAAAATATATACCAGATGTGGTTACCATTTGCCTCGGGCAAAACGATGGTAACCAGGATTCTGTAACTTTCTGCAGTGCTTATGTAAATTTCATTAAACAAATAAGATCGCATTACCCAAAGGCAGATATTGTTTGCCTGAATAGCCCTATGGGAAACCAGGATTTAACGCGAATGCTTAAAAGCTATATCGGAGGTATCCAAAAATACATGAACGAGAATGGTGATGAAAGGGTATCTCATTTCTTTTTTCCGGGTGGATACAACAACGGTTGTGGCAGCCACCCTGATATGGCGCAACAGCAATTAGTAGCGCAACAGCTTTCAGTTTATTTAAAACAATTAGAGAACTGGTAATGAATGGATAACACGTTGTATGATCACATTACCGGAATTTCTTCTCCTTTTACATTCCAACCGCTCATTAATATTTTTGGCTTTATATCCCCTAACTTTACAGCAGGAGCGCTAACTGTTACTATTTTACGCTCACCGGGAGCAAGTGTAAAATAACTTGCAGACCAATAAGACGGCATTACTTCTTCCCCGGCAACCACTAACTGGGGACGCACAAAAAATGCAAGCTGTTTGCTGGTATTGATTACCTGAATGTTATATTTATTCTCTTTCGACCCTTTTTCAGCTTTGATCACTTTTGTGACAAGCCTT
The DNA here is from genome assembly GCF_965225845.1 of Mucilaginibacter sp. GTDB lineage: Bacteria > Bacteroidota > Bacteroidia > Sphingobacteriales > Sphingobacteriaceae > Mucilaginibacter. The sequence goes on along the minus strand of NZ_CBDDBL010000002.1, from coordinate 1,128,878 downwards.
GCATTATTCATGTTATTCAAGGCTTTATAATCGTTACCCGGTGACATCCAATAGGTGTTGGTTGATACTACATTACCTGCACTATTAGTTAGTCTCAGCACTACAAAACAAAATTCTTTAATGTCGCCCAAAATAGCTTTTAATGCCATTGCTGAAGATGTACCTGTTGAAGCTATATTAACGTTCGCGGTACGATGGTACAATAACTTACTATTAATTGAGTAGACTTCGGCCTGGGCAATTAAATTACCTGTTCCTTTAAACGTACGGTTAATAACCATTATAGTCGAGTCATCCTGGTTAAACTGCATATGTACAGGCTCGCAAGCGGTTTGCATAGCATAATAACCCGCATTAGGTTCTAAATACCAATCATATATTTGCCAAACAACGCTTGGTAAAGCCGAATTCAGCTTCCAAAGCATTACACCGCCTGTTTCATTTAATTTATGCCCATCCGCTTCAAAAATTCCCTGGTAACCGGTAAAGTTCATCAGCTGCATTTTGTCGGAAAAACCAACCATTGTATTTGGCTGCCCGTAGCGGTTAACCATATCTTTATAATACTGGTCGTACTGCGCTGCGCCGGTACAAGCATCGTGGTATCCCCAGGTATTGTTAAGCGGGAAAGGCAATTTTGTGTCCCAGGTTAAATTAGTAACTACTTTTGCTAAAGTATTATAGGGCGGTTGCGATGGTATGCCGGTTTCATCTTTAAACACCCAATCTTTACCCGCATCTGCTAATTTATAATATTCTTTGGGGTCTTTCCAGGCATATGGCCCACCGCTATAAACACCAGATGATTTATTGTCAGGATAAGCGCCGTCCCACCCTGCGGGCAATTTGGCGAAGCCTGATGAGCATGGAATAAACGGACGTGTACCATCCATTGCAATCACATTATTGCGCATAGCGTAATACAATTCCTTACGGGCATGCCCCTCGTTGCCACCGGTCCAAACTAATAAACTTGGATGGTTACGTACCCTGTAAATAGTACTGACCACGTTCTTTACAAATACATTTCCTTCCAATGGCCAATCAGGCGAGCCTTTAAACTCGCCTTGTGTATCGCCGGTAATCCAAAAGTCCGACCATACCATCAAACCGTAACGATCAGCAGCATCCCAAAAAGTATCCGGTGGCGTAACACCACCACCCCAAATACGCACCAAATTTACGTTTGCATTGCGACACAGGTGCATCTCATAATCATATCTTGCCGAGTCACGGTTCACCATCATATCCGGCACCCATGCACCACCCACTAAATGCACACGTTTGCCGTTAACATAAAAATCACGCCGTACGTAACCATTAACATTAGTCGCTGTTGAGGCAACGGTTCGGATACCGAATACAAAGGTGGTATCATCACTCACGCCGTTATTATCACTGTATTTTATATTGATGCGGTATAAATTTGCCCTGCCATAACCATTTGGCCACCACAGTTTAGGCTGATGGATCAGCAACTGGCTTATTTCATCAGCATTATAACCTACCTGCTTAAAAGTGTTATCGCTTACACTTACAGCTTTGCTAAACTGAACAGCATTACCGCCAAAATTTTCAGGCTTAATGATTACACTTAGCATACCATTTTTTGTACTGCCGGTATGGTTGGTCAGCGTTAAATTCAATGTTAATTTAGCAGTGTTGGTATCCGGTAAATTAGGAAGGTCTGTTTTTAGTTGAGGGTGACCTATAGTTACAGCACCGCTTGTACGCAAGTAAACCGGTTGCCAAATGCCCATATTACGGTCGCGTACGGGAGGAATCCAGTCCCAGCCAACGGAACAAAGCATAGTAACGTTTTTGCCGATATCGCCGGTAGGCCCGCCGTTTAAGTAGAATGGCCCCATAGCTTCCAGTTGTTCTTTATCCGGGAATCCGGGTTCGTCCAAAGGATATATTTTTACAGCAAGCGCGTTCTCGCCACCGGCGATTATTTGCTTACTTATATCTAAACTATACTCAGCAAACATGCCTGCCATTTGGGTAGAATCTGTAATTTGCTTACCATTAACCCATACGGCTGCGCGGTAATTTATCCCTTTAAATATTAGCTGGAAAACTTTGCCTTTATCTGCCGCCGCAACTTTAAAAGTTGTGCGGTACCAATAAGGTTTTTTCCATGGATTCGGTTGATTAGGTATAAAGCTATACTGTTCCAGGTTATATTCTTTATTGAATTTGTCGGATGCGTCCGGAATTAGCATATTATTTAAGCCTAAGTACGGCGACGGATATATTTTATTAGCAACCAAACCGGTGAGTACGGTTGAGGGCACCTTTACAGGGAACCAATATACACTTGGCTTATAATTTACTAAAGATAACGTACTGCCTGATTCAGAAATGAGATAGCTTGACTGAAGATCAAAATCCGTTAGTTTAACTTGGCTGACATTGCCTTTCTGGGCATAAGTTACAGAAATGCTTAAAAATGAAAATACGCAAAGCAGTAAAAAGAAGAAATTCTTATTCATTGGTGAAGATATTTTTGCTATAGTAGAAGCTATTAGCGCCTAAATATATGTTTTATACCTTTTATAAAAACAGGTAATCGTCCTTTTTTAGCTAAGCAATCAATATAGTACTACAAATTGCAAATATTTCATCAATCCCAGTTAAACTCTTTTACCTTGCCATCCAGTTTCCACTTCTTAGGCCATTGATTGGTTAACCAATCTAAAGGTTCGCCGATGGGTTGCACATTTGACGCCGAAGTAAAGCATTGTTTAATAAACTGCTTTTGCTGAGTGCCCAAAGCATCAGGCTGTACCGATATGATCAGCGGCGCGCTGCTTTCGGCCAGTAATTGCATCCATTGTTTATTTTTTTCCCAGGGCACTTTTGTAGTAACGCCAACACAATCGCCATCAGCAGCATAAAATTTATTATGCTGTACTAACCTGAAGCCCAATGTATTTACACCCATTTTACGCGTCCTGTCCCATTCTGTGCCGCTGGTATCATCCCCTATCCTGTTCATTTCAAATATTCCTGCCGATAAATGGCTTACCGTATTACAACCAATCAGGTACATATCATCAGAAGCCTCTCGAATAGCATGGTACAGGTTCAAAATTATTTCGGCATTGGTTTTTGTAGTATCATTAAAATGCCACCCGGATACAGTAAACTCATTCTTCATATTCACCCCCCAGCGCGCGAAAATATCATAGGTACTGTAATCGTGTTTTACCATCTCAAAGCCCCATTGCTTGTACAGGCTGATATTGCTTTTGATATAATCTAAATTCTCATCAATGGTCGGATCGAGTGTTGGCAGATTGTCATCATCCCTGCCGGGGATAGTGGGCGCAAGCAGTTTTTTATAAGTATCCTGTTTGGTGCTCAGCGGCCTCGTCCATAAACCAGGGCGCATGCCTAAATGCTTTATGTTATCCGCCAGCTTATGCATATCCTTAAACTTATCGTTAGGCTGTGAATAATCGTTGCGGTAACCCTTTTCCTTATTTGTATAAGCTGACCAGCCATCATCAATCACAGAAAATGGACGGTTATTGGTATTAGTCGCCAAATCAGCAAGCATGGTTGTATGTTGAATGATGAGATCATAAGAACTATTACCATAAGCAAAATACCAGTCGTTAATACCATATATAGGCTGTTTTGGTAAACGTGGATTAGCACACATCAATCCACAAAAACGATGAGCGGTAGCAAATGTATTTTCACCGGGATTATTTTTTGTGGAGATAATATCAGCAGCATGCAAAACACGTTCGCCTAAATTAACACCCACGCCGCCCGTTGTGGTATCCATCACAAGCCGCACTCCGCCTTCCTTAATCTGCCAATAACACAAGGTATTACAACCTGTTTTTACGCCCTGGCAATAGGTATTGCCGCTGCTATTATGAGCTACATAATACCATGGATAGATCCTTTCAGCCGAAGGATGCTCAAAATGCACATCGCCATAGGTACGTTCAAAAGCATCGCCTAAGATCAGGCTCGATGAAGAAGTTTTTATATTCCACTCCAGTTGAACCGAATGAAGCGCATCTTTTGGCGAATGGACATCGGTACGCAGCGCATTCCCCTGATACTTAAGTTTAACGGTGATATCGTTGTAGGTCCAGGTGTTGTTGCCGTTTGCTTTTAGTTTGTGTAACCCGTCATCCAACTTCACAAAAACACTATCCGGCAAATGCAACAATTGATGCGCCGGGGTAAAGGCATCTGCATAAGTAGTGAAAAATAAGGCGCCTAAACCTGTGCCTCCCACCCGGATAAAATATCGTCTGTTCATAATTGGTTTTGATAGCTGATGTTGATTACAAGGTACAAAATAATTATAGCATCAAAGGCAAAACATATCATCAAGTTAAAAATATCTATATTTGAATTTTACAACAGCATATGGAACCTACCACACTTGAACAATTTTACCAGGAAACTTCAAATCTTATCCCCGAAGGGATAAATAAGGAGATTGGCCACTTTAATGTATTTAATGTGGACGAAATTGCATCAAGGTTCCGTAAGAACCCTGCCGCGCCGATGCCCTATAATCGCCGCGAGTATTATAAAATAAGCCTGATCAGCGGCCGAAACCGGGCAGAATACGCTGATAAAGTGATCGATATAGAAAAGAACGCGTTATTATTTGCAACTCCTAAAATACCATACAACTGGGTACCGCAGGATTATGACCAGCATGGTTACTTCTGCATTTTTACAGATGAATTTTTGATACCCGCCAAAAGTGGTGTGGTATTGGATGACCTGCCGATCTTTAACCCTACAGGCTACCCGGTATTCCAGCTTACTGACGAGGCTGTGCACGATATCAATTTCATTTTCAGCAAAATGTATAAGGAGCTTTCATCAGATTATGCCCATAAATATGACCTGATCCGTAATTATGTACTGGAACTGATTCATTACGGACAAAAACTGCAGCCACAAACCGCGCTTTATCCATTGCATACCGCATCGGCAAGGGTATCGTCTTTATTTATTGAACTTCTGGAGCGGCAGTTTCCGATAGAATCGCCTCACCAAAAACTAAGCCTGCGCACAGCAAAGGATTACGCCGATCGCCTATCGGTACACGTAAACCACTTAAATAAAGTGTTGAAGGAAAATACGGGCAAAACCACAACTGATATTATTACAAGCCGCATTATACAGGAAGCCAAGATCCTGTTGAAGCAAACTAACTGGAACATATCAGAGATCGCATACAGCCTTGGCTTTGAAGAGGTGGCACATTTTTCAAATTTCTTCAGAAAACAAACCTCACTGGCACCGGTGGCATTCAGATCTTAAAAAACTACAGATTTGATTTTTGCAAAAATTGGATTGATGTTTGCAAACCAGCCGTCTACATCTGCCCCCATCTTTGTATCGTTAATTAAAACGATACAAAATGGAACTTAGAGACAACACTATACTTATTACAGGCGGCACAAGCGGCTTAGGCTACGAATTCGCCTCGAGGCTGATAGACATGGGCAATACCGTGATCATCACCGGACGTAACCAGGCTAAACTCGATCAAACAAAAAAGAAATTACCGCTTGTTCATACCTTTCAAAGCGATGTCAGCGATCCGCTTGCTATCAAAGCATTGTACGAGAGCATCATAGCCGAATTTCCCAGGCTAAATATCCTCATCAACAATGCCGGTGAAATGCGTAAACTGAATTTGCAGGATACCTCTATCGACCTGAATGATATAGTCCGCGAGATCGACATCAACCTATCGGGGCCAATACGGATGATCCAGCAGTTTTTGCCACATTTAAAAGCGCAACCTAAAGCCGCCATAATTAATGTCACATCGGGCCTTGCTTTAGTTCCGTTTCCATTATCGCCAATTTATGGTGCAACTAAATCCGGGTTAAGGTCATATACCAAATCATTGCGGGTTCAGATCAAAAAGACCGGCATAAAAGTATTCGAACTGGTTGCCCCCGGAGCTAATACACCACTTAACGACAAGTTTGCTGGTGTTCAGGAAGGTGTACAATTGATGGATCCGGTTAAATTAATTGCTGTGGCATTAAAAGGAATACAAAATGATGATTACGAGATCTATCCTGGCCTATCTAAAGTAATAAAGATGATGAGCAGGATTGCTCCGGGCGTTATTTTTAACCAGATGAGCAAGATAGCTGATAAAGCTTTTGCCGAAACAAATTCTTAAATTTTAAATTATCTAAATACACAAATCATAACATGGGCACAACTAAAATAGCAATCGTAACCGGCGGCAGCCGCGGACTGGGAAAAGACATGGCTTTAAGCCTTGCAAAAAAAGGGATAAACGTAATTTTAACCTACAACAGCAAAAAAGATGAGGCACAAGCAGTAGTTGCCGAGATAGAAAAGACCGGACAAAAAGCCGCTGCTTTACAACTAAGTGCCGGCGAAACCAAAACATTCGATGCATTTTTTGCGCAGATAAAAGATATTTTGAAGGATACTTTTAATGCTGATAAATTCGATTTCCTGGTCAATAACGCAGGCATCGGCATCTATGCCCCCTTTGCTGAAACTACCGAAGAGCAGTTTGACGAATTAATGAACATCCACTTTAAAGGCGTGTTCTTTTTAACCCAAACAGCATTGCCGTTGATAAATGACGGTGGCAGGATAATTAATCTTTCATCTGGATTGGCTCGTTTTTCAAATCCCGGCTATGCCGCTTACGCATCAATGAAGGGCGGTATTGAAACCTTAAGCCGTTATATGGCCAAAGAATTAGGCGCGCGCGGCATAGCCGTAAATGTGGTAGCGCCCGGCGCTATTGAAACAGACTTTGGTGGCGGCATGGTTCGTGACAATAAACAGGTGAATGATCACATTGCAAGTGCTACAGCACTTGGCCGTGTTGGCTTGCCTGATGATATTGGCGGCGTAGTAGCATTTTTATGTACCGAAGATGCCAAATGGGTAAATGCACAACGCATCGAGGTTTCCGGTGGGATGAATTTGTAACCCCCTAGGAGGGCTTTAAAAACAAAAGGTAGGTTTTATGGCTTACCTTTTGCTTTTAGGATACTTTCACACTGAATTACTTACATACAATTGCATCTACTTTTGCGCCGTGTATCTCGGTCGCATACCTCGCCAAAAGTACTTATTCCTAATTCCATGGATCAAAAATAAGTGCAAATAGTGGCATTTTATTATCTTTACGCAGTGGCCGCCCCTAAGAGATCTCCAACCAAAAAGCCCGCTGCAAGAAAAAAAGGCGGTAGTAAAATTTCGTTTTGGCGATTTTTTATCATCATGCTGGTGCTTATCCTGCTCTCGCCATTTTATTATGGCTATGTGTTAAAGGTATTTACTTCAGGGATACAATGGTTTAAAGATCGCGGCGAGAACCCACATTACCGTACCTATAAAAGTTTTAACATTCATATCCCATCTCAGTATCCTATACACGGAATCGATGTATCCTATGCGCAGGGCCGCATAGACTGGCAAAAGGTAAAAGCCATGCACGATGACAGCATACACATCAGCTTCGCATTTATTAAGGCTACCGAAGGCTTATTAAAGGTTGATCCCTATTTCAGGCGTAACTGGCGCGAAGCGCCTAAAAACGGCATCGCTTGTGGCGCTTATCATTTTCTAAGAGCAAATAAAAATGGCTTATGGCAAGCCCGCTTTTTTATGCAAACCGTTAGTATGGACAAAGGCGACCTGCCCGCTGTTGCCGATGTAGAAACGTTAGACGGTGCATCGCCCGAGGAAATGCGTTTACAACTACAATCGTTTTTAACTTATGTAGAAACGCGCACCAAAACAAAGCCCATTATTTATACGCACCTTAGTTTTTACGCCACTTATTTAGCCGGTTTTTTTGATGATTACCCGCTTTGGATAGCCCATTATGACCACTCCGATCTGTATGTTGACCAAAGCTTTAAATGGCGCTTCTGGCAGCACTCCGATAAAGCACGTGTTAACGGCATTAACCATGTTGTTGATTTTAACGCTTTTAAAGGTGATAGTTTGGCGTTTTCGCAGATGTTGGTGCGGTAGGTATAGTTAAGCTGAAAGCTTTTACCATGCATTGTCACGAGTTATAAACTCGCGACAGCGTGACTTAGTCAAGTAAGTAAAGTCCATTGTCCTGAACAATTTTTATAAAAAATTCCCGATCATTATGAGAGATGAAATATATTCCAACTTCCTGATCAAAAATACTTATAAAAAGTAAATCCATTGACTCTACATAAAATACAAATCGATCAATTTCTCGTAAATCTTTGATTATAATATCAATTAGCTCACCTTCATTTTCAAAATCATTTAATGTGTTTAAATCATCATTGAAGTAACTAATAGAATAGGTTTTGTTAAATTTTATAAAAAATTTAACAATCAAAATTTCATTATTTGTGAACCTTAAATAATCATCAAAGTCCAGTAATGAATAAGCTTTATCCGCTTCTTCTACATTTAACCAATGATTATGAACAGATAAAGAATAGCTTTCTACAATTAGTGCACTAGCTAAACGATTCTCATACACTTCCCTTATTATATCAATAATTTCTTTATTGCTTTCTTTAATCATATCAAATAATTAGCATCTATTGATATAGCCACCGACAAATCATAGCCTATTTATTAACTCCATCCATCCAAATATACCTGTCCTGGTCTTTTACCGGCTCGGCATGGCTGTCTACATTAATTACCATTACTTTAGGGGCAGATAATTGCATTACGGGCCAGTGCGCTAAGCCGCTGCCATTGGGGTTGCCGTTTTTAATAAAATTAGCAAAGTAGTTTTCCATAATGGCTGATACTTTGTAATCATCATCTGTCCAGGCGTAAACCTTGTTGGTTGCCAGGTTACCTAAAGCGAATTCAATTTCAGAAGCATGGGCAGCGCCTATGGTATTACCATCCATGTTACCGCTAACCATTGGCGGGCGCATGTGCGCAAATAGGTATTGGTAAACCGGCCTGCCGCCCGTTTGGGCCTGCATTTGGGCAAATTTCCAGCTGTTATAAACAATAAACCGATCGGCAGCTAAGTTGGTAGCAGCAACTTTTACATCGGCATCAGTAGCAGCAGGATAATTTTTGAATGCATCTTCAGCATGCTGGCCGTAAAGGCGTTGCAAGGCTGCTTTATAGTTGCTCACCGTTGCAGAATCATTACCGATAACACCATGGTAATCCACTTCGGCAGAGTTCCAGCCGATCAGTAAGGGAACATGCATTTCTAAACCTTCGGTAAAAATGATCTTGGGTGATTCCGGTAAAAAGTAGCCGTCAACGGTTGTCGGAAAATGTGCACCGGCAGACAATTTCAGTAAAGAGTCAGCGGGAAGGTTGCGCATATATTCTAATGATGTCGCACCTATTTTTTGTGAAAATTTTACGCCGATATCTTCGGCTTTATTTAAAGGCACCGGCAAAAAGGTCCCCAATACAGAACCACTTTCCGCGATAGCGCCAACAAAAAGGTCCTTAGATAATGGTGACGCGACCTGCGCAGAAACCGACATAGATCCAGCCGATTCACCGGCAATGGTAACATGATTAGGGTCACCGCCAAAAGCAGCGATATTTTTTTGAACCCATAACAGCGCCGCGTGCTGATCCATCAAACCATAATTTCCAGATGATTGATGAGCAGACTCTTTAGTGAGGTCTGGATGAGCGAAAAAACCAAATATGTCTAACCTGTAGTTTATAGTAACCGTAACAATCCCTTTTTTAGCAAGGCTCTCCCCATCATAACGATACTCGCTGCCATCACCTGCCATAAATCCTCCGCCATAAAAATAAACCAGCACCGGTAGTTTTTCCTTGCCGGTTTTAGCGGGAGTCCATACATTCAGGTACAGGCAATCCTCGCTAACGCCTGAACTTCTGAACTGCATATCGCTATAAATTGGCAACTGCATCGCCTGCGGGCCAAATTTATCTGCCAGGCGAGTACCATTCCAATCTGCGGGTGGTTGAGGTTCTTTCCAGCGCAAATCACCAACCGGCGGCAACGCGTATGGTATTCCCTTAAAGGAACGGATACCACTTGCTTCAACAACACCCTGTAAGGCACCATTGGTGATCTTGACTACCGGACCGTCGTTTTGGGCGAATGCCATATTGGTCAAAACAAGCATTACTAATAAAGCGATCTTTTTCATAGCAGAATTTTAGGCTTAAAGTCCAAATTTATGTGTTTGTGACAGATAACAAAACTTTGAGCAGAAAGAAATAAAATTAATAACAACAGATACAAAAAAGCGGATCACTCATAGAGCGATCCGCTGTATATAAACTTAATTTATTGTTTATGGCAATGGTGGATGTGGCGGCGGTGGCGGCAAGTGAATATGAATATGAAGACCTCCGCGCCTGTGGTGATGCCTGTAGTAATGGTGCCTGCGCGCAAATGGCAATGGAGGGCGTGGCGGCGGGGGCGGTAATTGCTGCAATGCAGTTAAAGGCTTAATTGCCATAACAGATGCAGCTCTTGATGCCTGTATACTTGCTGTAAGGAATAGCACAACAAGAACAATTTTTAAATACTTCATGGTTGTAATGTTTAGTTGATAGATTTGTTAACACCGCTAAGTATGTATTGTTTTAGCACTTTTAGTTGATCACGTATTTATACAGGAAGTCAGCTGTAAATTGTCCTGCTTCCAGCCAACGGTCTTCGGTGCCTTTACCGCCTTCAAAAAACGGATCGAAATGCTTTTGGAGTTCATGCGAATAGCCTTCAAAAACTTTCAACTCGTTCGGGATACCTAAAGCAGTTGCTTTATCGTGGATATCTTCTCCGCCATATAAAGGCGCACTTTTGTGCGTTGGCGATACCAAACCATCGTTACTGCCTAAACAGCTTACAATAGGCACTTTTGTATTTTTTAACCATTCCAGGTTATATATCGCACCCCAAAAATTGATCACCGCGGCAACTTTCACCCTTTCCTTCGGGAAATTCACAGCAGCAGAATCTTCAGGGATACCAGCCATAGTTGCCAGCTCTTCATTACTGCTATATGCTGCCTGTAAAGCGATCATTCCGCCCGCAGAATTACCGCCAAGGATGATCTTATTCGGATCGATACCGTAACGAACAGCATTCTTTTTAAAATACTCGATAGCTAATTTAACATCCTGAACGGCATAATAGCTGCTCTTCATCAGTTCACTAAAATGGAATAGAGGATTTTTTTTGCTGAGACGGTAATTGATATTAGCACAAACATAACCCCGCTGCGCGAATGTTTTGCTCCAAAGCGATACCCCTTTTGCTGATTTCGACCCGAATTTAAATCCACCTCCATGCATCCAGATGATTAACGGGCGATGTTTTTCGTCATCACCGGTTGGGCGGTAAAGGTCAAACAAATAAGCTTTTTTATCGTCATTAAGGGCGTTTGGATTGTAGGTTAGGTCTTTTTCCACAGCAACACCCTGGTAAATAATATCTTTATAACGATGTTTGGTTTGCGCCTGTGCAGCTATAGCTAAACAAAATATGGGAAGGTAAAGAAGGATTTTTTTAAGCATTATAAATATTTTAATTATATACGTTACAATTTGCCGCCACAGATGTTTGAACAGCTAACAGCTTCAGCAATTTTACTAAATTTGGACTAAATATTTATCCGCTAAAAAAATGATTGCAGGTTTAGGAACAGATTTGATTGAGGTAGAGCGGATAAAGGAAAAGATCAGTAAGGAAAGCGGACTAAGGGAGTTGCTATTTTCAGCAAATGAGATAACTTATTGTGAATCAAAAAAAACCAAATTTGAAAGTTATGCCGCTCGTTTTGCAGCTAAAGAAGCCTTTTTTAAAGCATTAGGAACGGGCTGGCTCGAAGGTACAGCTTTTAACGAGATCGAGATAATACACGACATTAATGGCAAACCAGAGTTGACTTTTTTGGGTGATACCAGTCAAATTATAAAAGCAATGGGATTTAGTAATATATTAGTCTCGTTATCGCATATTAAAACCATGGCTTCGGCAGTGGTAATTATTGAAAAATAATGGCATTTACACAGGAAACAGATCAGCAGGACAAGGCTACCGCATTACAGGAACAAAAATTACTGGAGCTTTTAAATTACGTGGCTAAAAATTCTCCTTTCTATAAGGAGCTTTTTGCAAAGCATAATATCGACGTTACAGAGATCAGAGCAGTTGCTGACCTGGCTCAGATACCACCAACAACCAAGGATGACCTGCAACAGCGCAATAATGATTTTTTATGTGTGCCTGCGGGGGAGGTTATTGAGTACACCTCCACATCAGGCACTTTGGGTAGCCCGGTAACTATCGCGTTAACCGAAAATGACCTGCAACGTTTGGCTTATAACGAATATAGCTCGTTTAGTTGCGCAGATGGAACAAAGGATGATACTTATCAATTGATGCTTACCCTAGACCGGCAGTTTATGGCGGGGATCGCTTACTATTTGGGCATCCGAAAATTGGGTGCGGGCATTATCAGGTTAGGCCCGGGCGTACCGTCGTTACAATGGGAAACCATCAAACGTTTAAAACCTACGGCTATTGTGGCTGTACCTTCATTTATTTTGAAGCTGATCCAATATGCAAAGGATACCGGCATCAACATTCATGAAACATCGGTAAAAAAAGCGATCTGCATTGGCGAGAATATCCGCAATACAGATTTCTCTTTAAATATTTTGGGTAGAAAGATTACCGAGGCCTGGGATATTAAATTATACTCCACCTATGCCTCTACCGAAATGCAAACCGCATTTACGGAATGCGGCGAAGGCAAAGGCGGACACTATCAGCCGGATTTGGTTATTGTAGAATTACTGGATGAAAACAACCAGCAGGTAGCACCCGGCACTCCCGGCGAGGTGACCATTACTACACTCGGCGTTGAAGGAATGCCGCTGCTGCGCTATAAAACCGGAGATATGTGCATGTACTTTGATAAGCCATGCGCCTGTGGCAGAACGAGTTTGCGCCTGTCGTCTATCATGGGTCGTAAAAAGCAAATGATCAAGTTTAAGGGTACTACTTTATATCCTCCTGCCCTGTTTGACCTATTGAATGAGCGCGAGGAAATCCTGGATTTTGTGATCGAGGTTTCATCAGACTATATCGGGTTGGACCAGGTGCTGATCTACATTGTACCCACAGAAATAAGCGAAGAGGTTGACCACCGGATCCGGGCTTATTTACAGGCGCGGTTAAGGGTTAGTCCGCATATTAAGTATGTTACTGCCGAGGCGATCCAAAAAATGCAGTTTAGCGAAGCCAGCCGCAAGGCTATAAAATTCGTGGATAAACGGAGTTAAGCGATGAAGATCCTGATCGAAACAGAGCGTCTGCTTATTCGCGAGGTTATGCCTGAAGATATTGACGGCATGTTTGAAATGGATTCCGACCCCGAAGTCCACAAATATCTTGGCAATCAGCCTTTAAAATCCAAAAAAGAAAGTGCGGCGATGAACGAATTCATCCGCCGGCAATATATAGATTTTGGAATTGGCCGTTGGGCGATGATCGAAAAAGCCACCGGTAATTTTATGGGCTGGACGGGTTTTAAATTTATTAACGAACCAATTAATGGGCATACCAATTACTATGATCTTGGTTACCGCATGATCCCGAAATACTGGGGCAGAGGTTATGCTACCGAGGCTGCTAAAGCATGTCTGGAATACAATCACCGCCATCTTAATTTATCTCCTGTTTACGCTATTACCCATGACAGTAATTCAGGCTCAAAAAATGTGCTGGTAAAATCTGGTTTTATACCTACAGAAACATTTATGCACCACGGCATTTTGCACCGATGGTTCAATCTTGAACAATAAGCGAATGACCTTGTAATACTTGCGAAGTTTCCAAAACTTCGTAAGTCTGCTATTTAAACGGCAGATATTTTATACATTTACCCCCTAATAATTTCGTATTAAATAATATTTTTTGCCCGTGATAGTTGTTGGACAAAGCACCCTTACATTAGAAGATTTTTCGGAAATACTATTTAAAAACCAGGAAGTAGCCCTTAATCAAGATGCTGTAGCCCTTGTTAAAACCAACTTTGAATTTTTGAAGCAATTCTCGTCCAACAAATTAATTTACGGCATCAACACCGGTTTTGGGCCAATGGCACAATACAAGGTGAACGAGGAAAATATATTACAACTACAGTATAACCTGATCCGGAGCCATTCATCCGGCAGCGGCAAGTTGTTGACCGCCGACCTATCCAAAGCTTTAATGGTGGCCCGCTTAAATAGCTTTATGCAGGCCTATTCAGGTGTGCATTCGGATGTTATTGAGCTGTTAAAGGAACTGATCAACAAAAACATAGCGCCATGTATTTATGAACATGGTGGCGTTGGCGCCAGCGGCGATCTGGTACAGCTTGCCCATTTAGGCCTGGTTTTAATTGGCGAGGGCGAGGTTATTTTTGAAAACGAAGTTCATCCAACCATCGATATATTCAACCGCTTTAATATCAAACCGCTTTCCATCCATATCCGCGAGGGTTTGGCGGTGCTGAACGGTACTTCTGCCATGACCGGTATCGGCATGCTGAATATCATCCAGGCAAGAAAGTTATTGAACTGGTCGCTGATGTTTTCGGCGATGATCAACGAGATAGTCGAGGCTTTTGATGACCATTACTCGCAGGAACTGAACGCGGTTAAGCGACATAAAGGCCAAAATAAGATCGCCTCATTAATGCGTGATATTTTAAAGGATAGCAAAATGATCCGTGACCGTTCGGAGCATTTGTATAATCCTGATAACCTGGATCAGGAAGTTTTTGAAGATAAAGTACAGGAATACTACTCATTACGCTGTGTAACACAGGTTTTGGGTCCGATATTCGACACGATCATTTCTGCTGAAGAAGTGGTAGTAAATGAATTAAATTCGGTTAATGACAATCCTGTTATCGACCACCTGAACAATAATATTTTTCACGGAGGCAATTTCCACGGGGATTATGTGTCGCTGGAAATGGATAAACTGAAGATCGCTATCGCTAAATTGTCTATGTTATCAGAAAGACAATTGAATTACCTGCTGAATAGTAAGCTAAATCAAAAATTACCACCATTCGTAAATCTGGGTGTATTAGGCTTTAATTTCGGCATGCAGGGTATGCAGTTTACAGCAACTTCTACTGTTGCAGAAAACCAGACCTTATCCTTCCCGATGTATGTGCATAGCATCCCAAATAACAATGATAACCAGGATATTGTGAGCATGGGTTGCAATGCGGCATTGATGACTAAACGCGTGGTTGATAACTCATTCGAGGTATTGGCCATCCAACTGATGACCATTTTGCAGGCGATAGATTATTTAGAATGCCAGGACAGGTTATCCTCATTATCTAAGTCATTGTATGATACGGTAAGAGCGTTCTTCCCTAAATTCATTGAGGACGCGCCTAAGTATAAAGAGGCTAAAAAGATCAAGGAATTTTTAGAAAGCACTGACCACATAAACGCTTTTGCCAAATGAAGTGTGCACTGATCACCGGCGGCTCACGAGGCATTGGCAGGGCTATTTGCATAAAATTAGCGGCACAAGGGTACTATGTGCTGATAAACTACAAAAGCAACATCGAAGAAGCGAAAAAAACGCTATCGACCATAAAAGAAGCAGGCGGCAATGGCGAATTGCTGCAATTTGATGTGGCTGATAAAGATCAGATCAAGCAAAAACTTGGCGACTGGCTGCAGGAAAACGAAGAAGAAAAGCACATCGAGATATTGATCAACAACGCCGGTATCCGCGAGGACAGCCTGATGGCCTGGATGGCGGAAGAACAATGGGACAGCGTGATGAAAACCAATCTCGACAGCTTTTTCCATGTAACCCGTCTGGTTTTGAACGGTATGCTGACACGCAAATACGGCCGTATCATCAACGTAGTTTCGTTATCAGGATTAAAAGGCCTGGCGGGTCAAACCAACTACTCCGCAGCAAAAGCGGGTGTAATTGGCGCTACCAAAGCATTGGCACAGGAAGTTGGCAGGCAGGGAATAACCGTAAACGCTTTAGCCCCAGGTTTTATCAGGACTGATATGACCGACGGTTTGGATGAAAAGGAATTAAGGGCCCTTATCCCGTTAAAACGTTTCGGATTGCCTGAGGAAATCGCGCATGCAGCCGCATTTTTAGCTTCGCCGGATGCAGCTTATATTACCGGGCAGGTACTATCCATTAATGGGGGTTTATATTCCTGATATGATCTTCCCGGTTGAAAATATCACCGATCTTATACCACAAAAGCACCCTTTTGTAATGGTTGGTAAACTGCTGTCGGTTGATGAAGCATCCACTAAAAGCAGTTTTATTATTGAGGCTGATAATGTTTTTATAAAGAATAACCAATTCCAGGAAGCGGGTTTGATGGAAAATATCGCCCAAACGGCAGCCCTTCGAGCAGGATATATGGCGTACGCTGAAAACAAACCCGTTGTTGTTGGTTATATAGGTGCGGTTAAAGATTTCGAGGTTTTTGACTTACCGAAAGTGGGTGACGAATTAATCACTGAGATCAGAATTGAAAACCAGGTTTTTGATGTTACCGTAATTTCGGGTAAGGTTTGGTGTAACAACCAATTACTGGCTCGATGTGAAATGAAGGTTTTCAGCCAGAATAATTAACAAGCATGAGTGAATTGAATAAAAAGGAAGTTTTTGTAGTAGCCGATAATATCCTATCACCCTTAGGCAAAACAACTGCGGAAAACTTCGCCAAATTAAAAGAAAGTATCTCATCTGTAAATCAGCATCATAATACTAATATATCACCCCTGCCCTTTTTTGCTTCATTGTTTGAGAAGGATGAGCAATTTGTAAAGGCAGGCGAGCATAATTATACCAAATTTGAGCAATTACTCATCGCATCCATAGCTGACGCCCTGAACGGCAGCGGAGTTGATGTTCGTGATAAAAAAACAGTGCTCATTATCTCCTCAACAAAAGGAAATATTAGCCTGCTGGAAAATCAGCCGATGAGTGAGGAATTGAAGGACAGGATCTCTTTGTCAACTTCTGCAGATTTGGTGGCAGCGCATTTCGGTTTTCAAAATAAGCCTATTGTCGTTTCAAATGCCTGTATCTCGGGTGTTTTGGGAGTGATCACTGCAAAGAGGTTATTAGGTACAGGCCAATATGAACATGCGGTTGTTGCAGGCGCTGACGTAATCTCGAAATTCATTTTGTCTGGTTTTCAATCATTCCAGGCGCTTAGTCCGGCACGATGTAGGCCTTTTGACAAATCCCATGATGGCCTAAATTTAGGTGAGGGCGCAGGTACGGTCATCTTATCAACCAACGAAAAACACGCGCAAAATATAAAGCTGAAAGGCGGCTCGGTAAGCAATGACGCCAATCATATTTCCGGGCCATCGCGTACAGGGCAGGAACTGGCGGGAGCGGTAAAAAATGCTTTACAGGATGCTGAGCTTTCAATAGCGCAGATCGATTTTATTTCAGCACATGGTACAGCAACCGTTTACAACGATGAGATGGAAGCAAATGCCATAGCGATATCAGGATTGCAGAAAACGCCGTTAAATAGTTTAAAAGGTTACTATGGGCATACTTTAGGAGCAGCCGGATTAATTGAGAGTATCATATCCATACAATGTGTAAAGCAAGGTTTATTAATACCAACCATTGGTTTTAAGGAACCGGCAAGCGAGGATAAAGTAACCGTTTGCGCCGAGCCTACGCGTATAAAAGCAGTTAACTTTTTAAAAACAGCATCGGGTTTTGGCGGTTGTAATGCTGCAGTGGTTTTTGGGAAATAAAACATCGCCTGAGTAAGCGTCTACGCTTAATCATAAGCAGGTGGAAGCGTCCACGCTTCCTATAATTGAATATTTTTGCTAATAAGCGTGGACGCTTATTTTATTTACATTCAAGCGTGGACGCTTGAATGGGCTTTGATTTTTTAAATACAACTGACATCAATTTGCTAACAGAAAAATATATATCCAGTTATTGCACTATCGCCAAAGGCGCCATTAAAAAAAATGGCGAGCAGGTTTATGCGCATGATGGCGATGTTGCTGCATTTATGTTAGCCGCTTATCAACAGATGCAACTAAATTATCCTAAATTTTATAAAATGGATAATTTGAGCAAACTGGGTTGGTTAACTGCCGAAGTATTGCTGAAAGACAGCTTTGTAAAAGATGATTATGAGCCTGAGGACACCGCGGTGATCATAGCAAATGCCAATAGCAGTTTGGATGACGATATTAAATATTGGGATAGTATAAAAGATGTGGCAAGCCCGTCGTTATTTGTTTATACCTTGCCAAATATTGTTATTGGTGAAATTTGTATCCGAAACCACTTTAAAGGCGAACAGGCGCTATACATCCAGCCTGATTTTGACGCTGGCTTTATAGCACAACAAGTTGAATATTTACTGGATAATAATATTCAGCAGGCCTGCATTTGCGGTTGGGCTGATGTTTTTGAGCAAGATTATAAAGCAGTTTTGTTTTTGGTAGAACGGAAGAAAACTGATAAGTCAGTTGAGTTTTCGGCTGAGAAAATGAGTGAGATTTTTAATAAGAATTAGGGAATTTATATGAGTTCATCAGTTTATGTGGCAGGTGTGGGCGTGATCTCGGCTATTGGAAACAATGCCGCGGAAAATCTCGCTTCACTTAAAAATAAACAGGCCGGAATGGGCGATATTACCCACATCGATACCATTTACAAAGGGGAATTACCTGTTGCTGAAGTAAAGTTAAGCAATGAGCAGTTAGCTGAATTATCCGGATTACCGGAAAATATTAGTCGTACTGCTTTATTAAGTGGGGTTGCTGCTAAGGAAGCTTTGGCTGATGCTAACATTCCAGACTTTAAAGCCTGGCGTTCGGGTTTTGTATCAGCAAACTCCGTTGGCGGCATGGATAAAAGTGAAGATTTTTTTGTCGAGTTTTTTGCTGATAACGATAAAGGCAAACTCCGTGATGTTTTCGACCATGAATGTGGCAGCATGACCGAATTGGTTGCAGATAATTTGGGCATAAGCGACTATATGACTACCGTTAGCACAGCTTGTTCATCATCGGCTAATGCCATATTTTATGGGGCGCGCTTGATTAAAAATGATGTACTTGATGTAGTTATTGCTGGTGGAACAGATTCACTGACTAAATTCACTTTGAACGGTTTTAATACGTTGATGATACTGGATAAGGAATTTTGCAAGCCCTTTGACGAGAACCGCGAAGGTTTAAATTTGGGCGAAGGTGCCGGTTATGTTGTTTTGGTGTCGGAAAAAGTAGCCAAAACATTAGTTAAACAACCTGATTGTGAATTAAGCGGTTATAATAACAGTAACGATGCTTATCATCAAACCGCGTCATCACCTGATGGTACCGGCTCCTATATGGCTATGCAGGGCGCATTAAAAAAGAGCGGTTTGCAAACTACCGATATAGATTACATTAACCTGCATGGTACCGGAACGCCGAATAATGATAGTGCAGAAGGGACTGCTATTAAACGTTTATTTGAAAAAGATTTCCCGCCGATGAGCTCAACCAAATCTTATACAGGGCATACGCTCGGAGCAAGTGGTGGCATTGAGGCGGTGTTTTCAGTATTAGCGATCAAAAACAAAATTATCTACCCTAACCTGCGTTTTAAAACCCGGATGGATGAGTTGCCTTTTGAACCGGAAGCTGAATTATTGACGGATCAGGAAGTTAAACACGTGATGTCGAACTCGTTTGGCTTTGGCGGCAATTGCACATCATTAATTTTTTCGAGTATCTGATATGAAAGTGTATATCCGTTCGTCCGCCGCGGTATCACCGCAAAATACCTTTAATGGCGATAATTTCCTGACTGAGATCGTCGAGTCAACCGGCACACGTTTAAAAGCGATTGATCCTGATTACAAGCAATTCATCGATCCGAAACAGATCCGCAGGATGAGCCATGTAATCAAAATGGGCATCGCTGCCGCAAAAAGCTGCCTGCTGCAAGCTAATATTGAGCAGCCGGATGCCATTATAACCGGCACCGCCTTTGGTTGCATGGAAGATACTGTATCCTTTATCACCCGGATAGTTGAGGGGCATGAAGAAATGCTGCCGCCAACATCGTTTATCCAATCAACACACAATACGGTTGCCGCGCAAATAGCGCTGATACTTAAATGCCATAATTACAACAACACGTTTGTACATAAAGGCATATCGTTCGAGAGCGCCATGTTCGATGCGATGATGATGATCAATGAGCGGGAAGCCGATAATATTTTAGTCGGCGGCACAGAAGAGATGATAGATACGAGCTTTAAAGTATTAACCCGCCTGGGCTTATACAAACGCCAGCCGGTGTCCAATCTATCTCTTTATGAAGGCCAATCCAAAGGCACCATAGGCGGCGAGGGAGCGGTTTTCTTCTTAGTGAGCGACAAAGCCTCTACCGATAACTTAGCGGAGCTTACGGGGCTTAAAACGCTTTATAAACCTGCGTCGATAGCGGCCAGTATTGAGGCTTTCCTTGCAGAAAACGGATCAGCTATCGAAGATATCGACCTGATCATAACTGGCAGAAACGGCGATATTAAAAATGATGAGATCTATTCAGCATTAGGCAAGGCGATATTTAAAGATAAGCCGACTGCAAACTACAAGCACCTTTGTGGTGAATATCCAACTTCTTCATCTTTCGCATTGTGGCTGGCAGGTAATATCGTCAAAAAAAAGACCATCCCGGAAGTAGTAAAACAAGGTGATTTCAGGTCTTTTTCGCCTAAAAAAGTGCTGATTTACAACCATTACCAGGCAAAATATCATTCATTAATGTTGGTTTCAGCTATATAAAATGGCGCAAACAGACCAAAACATCTTCAAAATAACCCAAATAGTGCACGAAAATGGCACCATTAAAGTACTTTTTGATGTCCATTTTGAGCATGAGATTTTCAAGGGACATTTTCCGGGCGAGCCTGTAGTGCCGGGTGCCTGCCTGTTACAATTGATCAAGGAAGTATTGGAGGAAGCGTCAGCAACTACCCTGCAATTGAAAAAAGCAGATCAGCTGAAATTTATCAACATGATCGTTCCTGGTAATCATCAACTGGTGTTGGAGTTATCTTATAAATTGATCGAAAATGAGATCAGCGTAACAGGAAAAATAGCTAATGCTGAGGTAGTTTGCTTTAAATTTCAGGGAAGCTTTATTAAGACTGCTCTTTAATAAGACTGCTCTTTAATTTGCCATTGCTAAGTTTATCGCACTAACATGATTGCAAAAAAGTTGAAATAATTTTAATTTTTTCCGTTCGCCTGTATATAATCAGCCATCGTAGCTACATCAACTAACACTTTACGGCCTTCACGAGGGTCTTTAATATCGATACCGTATTCCTTTTTTAACAAAACGATCAGCTCAAGCGAATCTATTGAATCCAAACCTAAGCCTTCGCCAAATAATGGCTCGTTATCGGCAATATCGGCAGGTGTTAAGTCGGTAAGATTTAAAAATTTGATGATCTGTATTTTTAGCTGTTCTTTTAGTTCTGTCGTTTCCATCTGCCGCAATTATATCAAATTTTTTCTTTTAAGTCCCCAAAAAGTTACCAATTGGATCACTATGGTTATAATAAATAACGGGATAATATTGTTTACCACATCTTTTAGTTGCCCGCCCTCTAAAAATAATGAATAGTAGGCCTGCAGGCACCAGTGCATAGGCGAGAAGTTAGCTGCTGCTTTAGCGAAGCCCTGCATAGCAAAGCTCGGCACCATTAAACCACCTATTGCTGCCAGTATCACGATAGATACCGCGCCAAAACCATTGGCCTGTTCCTGTGTATCCGCGAAAACGCCTACACAAATAGAGTAACTTACTGCACACCATCCGCATACTATTGTCACGATAACAAGCGCCAACATATCCGATGGTAAATTAAGCGCCGGTAACCCAAAAAATGGGAACAAATATATCCCCATGGAAAATATAACCGCTGCCTGTAACATAGTTACTGCCAGGTATGTAATTTGCTTGGATAATATCCCAACCAGGTAATTGGTAGGCAATGTTTTTAGCCTGATAAAGCTGCCGCTCACCTTTTCCCTCACCACACTACCGCCTAAAGACATGATAACGAAGAACATGGCGAAGATCGTCCATGCCGGTACGTTATGCTGCGTTGCATTTGGTGTGGCGCGTGTGCCATCTTTGGATACCGGGATCTCGTTGATCGCGGTCTTGTTATTCAGCATCTCATTTTCAAGCGCTTCAGGCAATTGTTTTTCGTTGATGGAATAGTACAGGCTCCGCAGTGTTTCACGGCTCTCCACCAATTGTAACGCGCTCCTGATACCACCCTGTACCGACAATCTCAGCGATTCCTGTAAAATAGGATTGTAATACAGCGTCAATGGATCAACATCACCTACTTTCTTACTGCTATCACCTGCCAAACCAAAACTGGTTAAGGCTTTGCCTGCTATGCTTTTTGATTTTGCTTCAACTTTGGCCGAGAAATTTGATGGAATGATCACCCCAAGCATGGCATCACCATTATGCATGGCATCAGCCATCTGCGCTTCGGTCTTATCAGCAGGTACTAATGATACCTTAAACATACCAATCTTATTTACCGATTTGATCAGCTGTACACTGGCTTGCCCGGTATCGGTATTGCAAATTAGCACCGATAATTTATTTTTATCTACTAACTGAAAGGTGCTGTTCTGGATGCTGGTAACCACCACCACCAGGATGATCGGCATTACAAACATGAGCGATATACCCACCTTATCACGCAGCAATATTCTGAAATCCTTTACTATTGTATACCAAAGTTTAAACATTAGTTCCGGTAGTCCTTTCCTGTTAGGTTTAGGAACAGTTGTTCCAAACTTTCCTGTTTATGATCCTTTAGCATATTTCTTAAACTATCCTGGGCGATTATTTTGCCGCCATCAATCAGCGCGACTTGTTGACATAAATCCTCAGCTTCGCTTAACTGGTGCGAGGTATAAACCAAAGTGGTTCCTTTTTTATTTAAATCAAGCAGGTAGTTGATGATCGCATGGCCGGTTTGTACATCCACCCCTACTGTAGGTTCATCTAAAAACACAATCTCGGGATTATGAATTACACCGATGGCCAAATTAACCCTGCGTTTCATACCGCCGGAGAATTTCTGAACCTGCTTATTTCTAACATCATTTAAACCTAAAATATCCAGCAGTTCATCGGTCCGGTGCTTGATGGCATGTTTGCTTAAACCAGCCCAGGCACCAAAAAATTCCAGATTCTCAACCGGGCTAAGCTCCTGGTAAAAGGAAAAATCCTGCGGTACAAAACCGAAAAGCTTGTTGGTCGAGCTTTCGTTTTGCTTACCCATTTCGTGGCCTAATAGCTTAACTGAACCTTTGTCCGCGGTAATTAAACCGGTCATAATACTTATGAGCGTAGTTTTACCGGCTCCATTAGGCCCAAATAAACCAAAGCGAGCCCCTTTTTCCACCTTTAAATTAAGGCCCGAAAAGGAAACGTCTTCGTTTCCAGGGTATTGGAAACCCATATTTTCAACATCAATTGCTAATTGGGCTACTGCCATTTTATATTTTTTAACTGCTTAAAAGCATCTTCTTCAAGTTTGGCAATTTCCAAAAGGTAATCACCCATCTTATTAAAATCTTCCTGGCTGCCTATGCGGCCTTTGTAAATTCCGGCTGCATGTATCGCCGCTTCGCGCCACATGTCACCGGCTTGTGTAAATAGTACCGATATCTGCGCCAATTGGTTGCCCGGAAAATAAACATCCGCTTCCTGCAAAAAAGCTGCATAAATATAGCGAAATCCGCCACCACCCGTACCTATCTCTTCCTGCATACGAACCATTTGGGCCAAATAAAGTTTTGATTTTTCAGTTCCAAGCTTATCACGCCATTTTTTGATCTTCCTGCCGGTTTGTTTTATGCCTGAAATTCCAGCAAAGCTGCCCGGAATGTTTAGCATGTTATAAACGTTCTTTTTGATGCCGCTTTTAATGGCTTCTCTAATCGTTTCATCCGTAATAATCGCACCTTTTTTGGCATAGTAAATATGCCCGTTAGGCGCCAAAGCTCCTTTTGCAAATCGCACCCGTTCCAACTCATAACTGCTCATTATATTGGTGGTTTCCATAATCGGATCGCTTACCAGGTAATTGTCACCTTGCTTTTCGTAGACGATCAAATTATGGGCGTTGAAATGGAAACGGTACTCCTTTGGGAAATAAGGCAAATAATATACCCCAACCTGGCAGCCAACCGGGATGCCCCCGGCTAAACGTTCATCCAGATAGGTTTGGGCTTTTTGTTTAGAGCGAAATTTCTTTCTAACTATAGGTATATCCAGCGAATTAGCCGCCCTATTAAATATAAACCCAGGCAGTGTGCGAAAGGCTATCGCCGGACCATTATTGATCTTGATCAGCGGGATGTAAGCGAAGAATAATCCCGCGCCAATGCCAAACGCCAACGGCTCGGTTATTTTGCCGTTAGAGGCAATGCTTAGTAAATTACTGGTAACGCCCGATTCACAATGCGCGCCCTGACGGTGCTTGAACTCAGTCTTCATGAACGGTCATAGTTTTAAGGTCTTCCACCTTTGTATTAAACGCCTCGGCGTATTTTTCTAATTGTTTGGTTGATAATTTATTGAAAACTTCCGGCTTTAAATGCCGCTTGATCTGCCATTGCCAAAAACCGGTATAACCTGCTAAAATAGCCAGGTCCATCAGCCGGTATTCCATAAAAAACAGCAGCGGACTCGCCTCGTTGTTCAGCACTTTTTGTTTTGCTGCCGCGATGCGTTTTTCAATATCGCCCCAGGCAACATCAAGCGCGGTTATTTTAACATCCCAGCCACTGCTTAAAGCCGCCACATATTTACCCTCGCTGTCTGTAGCATAGCAAACCTCTTTGGTTATTTTGCCAAGCGAGCTTAAATCCTGTGGTACTTCATCTTTTTTCATAAATTAATGCTATACAACGGTAAGCATTGCATACATATACGAAAAACGGGCACTCTCGGGTACAAGCAATAATATTTTTTCTCCTTTTTTAAGCTTGCCACTGTTGAACAATTCGTTTATCATCAAATAAATTGATGCCGCGCCAACATTACCAACGGTATACAGGTTGATGAACCATTTTTCGTAAGGAATGCCACCACCATACTCTTCAACCATATCATAAATCTTGCTCCTGAAGAAGTTGCTGGAGATATGCGGTAAAAACCAATCGATATCTGCGGCGGTAAGGCCTTTTTTCTCAAATATCTCTTTGATCTTTCGTCCGCCTAAAGGCACAATATTGTCGCTTAACAAGCTTATATCCTGCTTTACGCTGAAAATGGATTGGGTCATCACCTCTTCAGGCGTATAATCCATAAAACCTTTTAATGAGCCATCTTCCAATTTATCAGCACCCATGTACATACAGGTTTTCATTTCGTTGGCGTAGGAAACACCTTCTATCCACTCTATCTTCAGGCTCAAGCCATCCGGGTTTGGTTTATCAGTCATTAAAAATGCTGATGCACCGTCGGACAACATCCACCTTAAAAAGTCCTTTTGAAAAGCGATGAATGGATTTAATTCCATTTCCTTTAATTTCTGCGCTTCTTCTTCAAAAACGTCAGAAACCAATAAACCTGAGAACCGCTCCGAACCTGTCGCAACAGCCAATTTCGTTTCTCCGGATTTAATAGCCAGGTAAGCAAATTTAAGCGCATGCATGCCGGCGCAGCACACGCCTGACGGCGATACTACTTCTATACCACCTGCCTCAGGTAACCAGCCATGGGTCATTACGCCATGGCTTGGCATCATCTGGTCAGGCGATGAGGTACCG
Organism: Mucilaginibacter sp.; assembly: GCF_965225845.1. Taxonomy (GTDB): domain Bacteria; phylum Bacteroidota; class Bacteroidia; order Sphingobacteriales; family Sphingobacteriaceae; genus Mucilaginibacter. The sequence continues at coordinate 1,102,991 of NZ_CBDDBL010000002.1, read as the reverse complement.
CATGACAGCAGCTCGATCTGCTTTAACTTTTCAGGATCATTATCAAACAATTCCCTAACAGCCAAAGCGGTCATTTGAGCATTGGTATGGGTAGATTTATGCGCTTTATTAAGCGCGTAATACCGGTTAGTTATCCCATTATTACGCAGTACAATTTTTTTAGATTTTGATGGCTTGTTATCAATATACCCCAGGTAAGCCTCCATTTCATCGTTTGAAACAGGCTCATTCGGGAAGTATGCCGCGGTATGATTGATATAAACACTACGATCAGACATATTATGTATCAGTTATTTACTTGTAAATAGGTTAATTTTTTAGCTGCTATCCTGCCGGATGAAAACGGCTTTAAAAAAACAGCATCTAATATAAGCAAAACAGGCGCACCTAAAAATAATGCTATAAAAAGGTAATATTTAAAAGCCGTAAGCCAGGGCAAACGATTTTTTCTTTTCGATATGATGTTGGCCCAGGCCGCGAATATTGGCTGTGCCCTCGCTTCGGTAAACATCAGCGGATAATTAATTACCACCGCCTTTTGGGCGATCAACTCATCCTGCAGGCTTTCCAGCGTATCATCAGCTAAATGTTTAGCAACGGTTTTGCCGAAAGTTTTAGTATGGAGGATATCTTCATCGGCTACGCCCGGTTTCGGGAATATATTCAGGTACCGGTCTTTTTTGCCGGAGATCATCCAGTAAAAAATGGTGATAAAACTTACCGCATTGGGGTGCTTATCAACCAAAGCCACGTTGCCCACATGCTTTGCCCCCGCGGCTTTCAGCATGTTACGAACACGCACATAAGCGTTGATCCACATATTCCTCGCGGCGCTGATGGTAACAACGGGTGTATCTTTTAACAAGGTTTTAAAGCCTTCATCTTGCAATAAAGAATTGGTGGGGATGCTCGGCGATAAAAACCATGGCTGATAGGCCATAATGATCATATCGTACTTAGCCTCTTTAAAATGCAATGGTTCCAATGCGGTAGGAATACCCAACACACACGATGGCATCACTGAGAAAAAGCGAGTGCCTGTCCAGGGGAAATTATAATCCTCAACAGGTTTGATCACAACCTTTTCAACCGTTGCACCGGCTTCCACAAGCGGTTCGGTAAATGAATTGATGATATCTCCCATCTGGCCCGACTGGGTATAATAAATAGCTAATATCTTCTTATTCATTCGGAACAAAGTTATAATAAACTATTTTTTCAGGGCTATGAAAAATCTTCAGCATGCAAAACCTTCGATTTTTTGCAATAATCAAGAATAGCATGCTGCACAACCGGCGATAGGTCTTTAAACTTACGGATCACTATTGCTTTGTCATTCAAAATATCGGCATGGTACTTTACAATTTTAGGAGCATGCTCCTCAATGGCTAAACGTAAAAAATGATACTCAGTATTTTCGGGCTCATTAATAATGGCCGTTTCCATTTCAATTCGCCCGGCTTTGAACAGGTCTAATTTCTTTTTAGGCCCGCTGATCAAACCTGCTTTTTTCATGAGCAGGGCACCTTCGTAACCCACCTTATTTTTTGGTGCGTCCTTTACCAGTATCAGCTCATTATCAATAGCATTTATGTCCTCACCCGACATCGTATTGTAAAACTCTTCTTTATCGAATCTTAGCTTTTGCTGCGCCATGATTTTTTGAGTAAAGGCAGGCATAACCAGTATGCATAAAACAAGTACTATTGTTGGTTTCATAATCGTATCAAACATAATAAATATAAACACTCCGGCAACACTCAGCAATAAGCTGCATTATATTATTGTCCACGCCTTCTAACATATTATTATAAGTTTTGTTAGATAATATATTCGCCTTATATTAAATTTAATTTAATTCACTTACTTTGGGGATGCAATTTTTGATTGTTGATTCGCCCCACGCTTCAACATACAGACTAATTATGACAGCAATAGTTTAAAGCGATTTGGATGGATAAAAAACTACAATTCACAGGTTTATGGGCAGTTATTTTGGGAGGATCGAGCGGGTTTGGATTTGCTGCTGTTGAAAAACTGGCCAAACATGGCATGAATGTAGCCGTACTGTACCGTGAAAATTCCTCATCCGAAAAAATTTTAAAGCAGAATTTCAATCAAATTGCTGAAGAGAACACCATCACAATCCTTCCCCGCAATATCAACGCGCTCGATACGGTTGGGCGCGAATCATTTGTGCAGGAGTTTGCAGAGATAGCACCAAAACATAGCGTAAAACTATTATTACACAGCATTGCCAGGGGTAATTTAAAGCCCCTGACCATTGAAAATGCGACAGTTGAAGACGAGGCTTATAATGAATTATCCATCGAAGATATCCAGATGACCACCTACGCCATGTCGAACAGTTTGCTGGATTGGACGCGATCTTTGCTAAAAGCCGAACTGTTTAACGCTGATGGACGTATAATTGGCCTTACCAGCGAAGGTGCGCATAAGTACTGGGAAGGTTATGCTGCTGTATCCATTGCTAAGGCCTCGTTAGAGAGTTTGGCAAAATATATGGCGGTAGAATTTAGCGCTTACGGATTAAAAACAAACGTGATACAAGCCGGTGTAACCGAAACTGCATCGCTTAAAAAAATCCCCGGCAGCGAAAAATTAATAAAAGCAGGCATAAAACGTAACCCATTAGGCAGAATTACAAAACCGGAAGACGTTGCCGGTGTTATTTACCTGCTGTGTACAAATGAGTCGTTTTGGATAAACGGCGCTATCATTCATGTAGATGGTGGTGAACATTGCCGTTAAATTTTAGATAGATACATGAATAATCATATACTAAGTCATTTACCTTATAAATCTTCGTTTCGCTTTGTTGACAACATATTGTTACTGAGCGAGGATGAGGTGCGAGGTGAATATACTTTAAAAGAAGACGCTTTTTTTTACGAGGACCATTTCGCGGGCAACCCGGTAACCCCCGGTGTTATTGTAACCGAAATTATGGCGCAAATAGGACTTGTGGTATTAGGTATATTTTTAGTGCTGAAGGAAACCGAGTTTAATTTTATGGATGATGATTCGCTTTATCCATTACTAACCTCTACCGATGTGTCTTTTTACAAAATGGTATTACCGGGCGAAAAAGTTACCGTGATATCAAAAAAGCAATATTTTCGTTTTGGTAAACTGAAATGCCAGGTAGAAATGCTGGATCATAATAAAGAACTGATAGCCAGCGGTACATTTGCGGGAATTATTAAAAAGATAGCTGTTAAAAATGGGTAATCGTGTTGTGGTAACGGGCATGGGCGTAGTTGCGCCAAACGGGATAGGGATACCTGCTTTTTTGCATGCTATACAGCATGGCATATCAGGCATAAAATTTATGCCACATTACCGCGAACTTAATTTTAGCTGCCAGGTGGCAGGCATGCCCGATTTTAAATGGGACAGCCTGACGAATTATATTTCCGAAGTTACCTTTCACGGTTTAAAAGGCACCAACATTGGCTACGGACTTGCAGCTGCGCTGGATGCCTGGGCAGACTCAGGCATGAGTTACGAAACTGACGAGCCACGCTGGGAAACCGGTTGCGTATTTGGCAACAGCATTGCTGATACTGAAGCCATGAAGAACGTGATAAACCGTGTTGATAATAAAGAAGTTAAAAAATTAGGCTCGCGCGTGGTGGAGCAGGCCATGAACAGCGGGGTAACATCCTATATCTCCGGCCGTTTAGGTTTGGGAAATAAAGTGATTACTAATTCAGCGGCTTGTGCAACAGGTACACAGGCCATTTTAATGGGCTACGAATATATTAAGCACGGCTATGCCAAACGCATGTTGGTAGGCAGTGCCGAGCATGTGGATACCTATGTTTTTGGTGCATTTGACTCGATGCGGGTACTATCGCGCAAGTTTAATGATGACCCTGAAAAAGCATCAAGGCCAATGAGTTCAACTGCAGGCGGGTTTATTCCCGGTTCAGGATCCGGAGCCCTGGTTTTGGAGGATCTGGATTTTGCGCTGGCTCGCGGCGCTAAAATTTATGCCGAGGTTTTAGGCGGATCATCGAACTCGGGTGGGCAACGCCTTGGCGGTACCATGACCGCGGCGAATGGTATTGGTGTAGAGCGTTGTATTAAAGAGTCGTTAGAGCGATCAAATATTACACCCGGCCAGATAGACTTGATAAGCGGGCATTTAACGGCTACGAATGCTGATAAGCAGGAAATACAGTTTTGGTGTGATGCATTGGGTAGAAAAGGCAACACTTTTCCACATACAAACTCCCTAAAATCGATGATCGGGCATAGCCTAAGTGCGGCAGGATCGATAGAAACTGTGGCATCTATATTGCAGATAACCAATGGGTTTGTGCATCCAAACATCAATTTGGAGGACCCCAACCCCGAAATAACCAAAATGGTGAGCGTTGATAGTTTACCTGTTAAAATGATAAAAAAAGAAGTTAATATTGTAGCGAAAGCGAATTTTGGCTTTGGGGATGTAAATTCCTGTTTAATACTTTCAAAATTTAATTAAATAATGACCAGACAAGAGATTTTAACTGAACTAAAAAAGGTGATTTCACCTTATACAACTAACAAAGAGATGCTGGCCCAAATCAATGAAGACACTGACCTTTTAAAAGACCTGAAAATAAATTCAGCCAATTTGGTTGATATTATTATAGATGCCGAAGCGAAATACGATATTGAGATTGATTATGATGAAGCTGATAAAATGATGAATGTAGGATCATGTATTGATGTGATAAGCGAAAAACTTGGCCAAAAACAACAATAAATGCTTAGTGCGGGTAACGATATTGTATCGCTAAAGGGTATTGATATTGCCCGCACCAAACAATACAACTTTTACTCCAAAATCCTCACCCCCACTGAAACCGCGCTGCATAGCCAACCCTGTTTTTCAGCCACCCCCTTTGAAGTTTTTGTGTGGCTATTATGGTCGATCAAAGAATCTTTGTTTAAATTTCTACAGCGAATTAAGCCGGATGTACTTTTCACCCCGGTTAAATTCGAGGTAAAAGAAATTCATGCACCTGAAGCATTTACGATAAATAATTTCAATCAAACCTTATTAAAAGGTATTGGCTTCGATCAGTTTACAACTATTACTTCAGTTATAAAATTTGAGAATTCCACATGCTATTCAAAATCAATAATTTATAACGAATTGATCGCCACAGTGGTTAATGCCGATGAAAATTTCAATAACACGCATTGGGGCATTAAACAGATAGATAGTACTGATACGGAAATTCAATCAGCTGAAGTAAGAAAATTCGCTATAGCAAGCTTGCAGCAAGCGTTGGGTGATAAAAGGGTCACCATCAGTAAAAATAAGCATAACGTACCTGTTGCCCTACAAAATCAGGCAAAGGCAATACCAGTTTCCTTATCCCATCATGAAAACTGGGTTGGATATTCATTTCAAATTTAGTCTAAAACGTCGAGTGTATATTACAATAGGGTTCTAAGTAGAAGTCTTTGTTTTTTTGTTATTAAGCATAGGCTGAATTTTACCAAAAAGTTAAAAACATAGCAAGTTAAAGTGTATCATTCTCGTGTATACTGTGGTTAAAAATTGTTTAATTTTTCTACAAAAAGCTAAAAACCCGTATAAAATAAGAGCAAAAACCAGCTAAAAATAGTTGTTTTTTAGTTGATTTCACGCTAAAAAAGGTCGATTTCAATCAAAAATACAATCAAAAAAGTAGTTAAAAACACCATTTTTGATACATTTTTGGGCATTTTTAGCGCTAAAAGTGGACATAATTCGCCGGGTGCTCCACCCTGTTCATCGAACAGTTGGTAGTTGGCCTTATTAAATACCCTAACATTTCCCCAATTTGTTTACTTTTACCCTGTAGACTTTAAACAGTAAGTATTAATTGATGCACACCTTTGTAATACCCGTTTACAAACAATCCCCATTCCTGGAAACTTGCATCCAAAGCTTGCTAAACCAAAGGGTTAATAGTACAATTATCCTAACCACCTCCACCCCTACCGATTTTTCAAAGCATATCGCAGAGAAATACAACTTCGATTACTATGTGAGCGATAAAGGCGGCATAGCTAACGATTGGAACTTCGCGCTATCAAAAGCCTCAAGCCAATGGGCCACTATAGCACACCAGGATGATATTTACGAACCCGATTTTACCGATAAACTGTTAAAATCGGTTACCAACGATACCTTGATCGCTTTTACTGATTATGAGGATCTTGTAGATGGACAAGCCCGAAGATCAAACCTTAACAGCTTTGTTAAAAAGGCATTGTTATTTCCGTTTGCCTTTAAAAGGAATATTAAAAGCACCATACTGAAAAAATCAGTTTTAATATTTGGCGATCCGATCTGTTGCCCCTCAGTGTCATTCAATTTAAAAGCTTTGGGTAATAACTTTAAATTTTCGCCCGATTACACAGTGGCTTTGGATTGGTATGCCTGGTACGAGATAGCAGCTAAAAAGGGCGCTTTCTGTTTCATCAACAAAAAGCTGATGAAACACCGTATACATGCTGAATCAGAAACGACATTGAAACTATCCGAAGGGAAACGCCGTCAAGAGGAACTACAAATATTTAAATTGATATGGGGCGATAAGATTGCCGGCGTATTCTCGTGGATATACACATTAGGTTACGCCGATAACAAACTAAAAGCTTAACCGTGAACAAATTAATCAAACCTGACAAATCATCATCAAATATGATAGCTTTAACCTTTGCGTTGGTAATTGTTTATTGCCTGGCAACCGCTTTCTCTATAGTGCTCCTTGGTCAAAGAAGCCTGATCTCTGGAAACTTATTCCAACTGAAAAATATTATCGGGTTGGTGTTTAACTGGCGCTTTATCTTATCGATGAGCTTAGCCATATTATCACGGATATCCTTTATCCTGATCAATAGTACGCTACTTAAGATCCCATATTTGGCAGATATAGCTACTACCCTTTCTGTGATCATCACATTAACATCCATCATCTTCATTCTCATTGCTAACCACTTTTTTTTAAAAGAAAGCCTCAATATTAAACAAGCAATAGGTGCCTTTATCGTTTTAATGGGAATATTTATAATGCTGAATAAATAAGGTCTATTTAGTATTCTCTTCCTTTAACTTTTCCATTTCATTTTTCATGATCGCCATTTCCTGGGCAAGCAGTTTGTTTTGCTTTTGCAGTTTTGATGCAACCACGCTTAAGTGCAGCAAATAAACCAGTGCTATAAATATAGATATGGTGAAAACCAAATTTGCCGGCAAATAAATACCAAACAGATCAGTAACTAATAACAAACCCTTCTCCCAAAACGAGAAAACAACCAATATACCTGTAAACAGTAGCCAGATTATAGAGTATTCTTCGCGGAGGCGACCTTTAACAACCATGCGAAAAACCAGGTATAAAAATGCAAGGCTGGCAATTATGGTAATGATCTGAATTCGTAACATAATATTATGATTTACGGATAAATGAAAAAAACATAGCTAAAGTAACCTTAACACAATAATAAAAAGATGTAAAACTCCTGATAGAAGATTGCCCGCCGGTACGATGTACCATGATAACCGGCGTTTCCTGTATAGCTAAACCGGCTTTTGAAAAGAATACCAGCGATTCCGGCTCAGGATAATCATCAGGATAATAACGCGCGCTAAGTTCTATTGCTTTTTTATCGAACAAACGGAAACCCGATGTACTATCATAAATACTTTTTCCTGTAAAAAACTTGTTCAGCAAATGAAAATAAGTAATCCCTAATCGCCGCAAAAATGACGACTGGAAACCTTCTTTTATTAGAAACCGGGAACCGATCACTAAACTTGCACCTGTTTTTTCGTAGCAATCTATCATTTTTTGCAATTCAGCAGGGGGATGTTGGCCATCGCCATCCATTTGTACTGCAAGGTCATAGTTATTCAATAAGGCATATTTTAAGCCGCTTTGTACGGCTCCTCCAATACCCAGGTTAACGGGAAGATCAAGCAGGGTAACATTAAGCTTTTGTGCCACATTACTTGTATTATCGGTTGAGCAATCATTTACAACGCATAGTTGTAATCTATATTTCTCCGGTAGCGTTAATCTCTCCAGGTCTGCAATTAAATTGGGCAACGATGCTTGTTCATTAAAACACGGGATAATAATGAGGATCTTCACTATTTGTAATTTTTTTGTATAATTTAATTACGGTAAGGATAGCAATTTAAACTTAAATGCACTATATTTTAAGTAAATTAAAATCAATAAATACAGTATAAATAAAAACAAAAATTATATGATAATTACACATAAGTAAATTGATCAGCTAAAATAATTTAGCTAAAACCATTCAGGTGTATTAAACGTAGTTATTAAGGATAGTATACGGAATATCTTAATTTGAACCAAGTATGTTGTATTTGATATAATATTTTATTTCTGACCTGACTAATTTTTTACAATTGACTAATCATTATATACCCCCAACCGGTTCAAAAAAAATTCATACTTTTTTTATTGAACACCTTAATCGTATCTATTGTGCTAAATCTCATTTAGCTGAGCGATTACCTGAAATTTATGACGGAGCCGGGTTTGCTGATTTAAAATATGCAATCAAAGACACCATTATTTCCACCGAAAAACAATTAGCTCGAATTGATCAAATTTTTGACCAGTTAGGTATAACTTACTCATTTGAAAGTTGCCAGGTTCTTATCACATTTCTTGAAAATAGCTTTGCTGGACTGCATCTCCATTCAAATGACTTGCAGATTCGCGATCTGATGATCGTAAGCTATTTATACCAATTAGATTCAGTAGAAATGGCATCTTCACAAATTTTACAATTTGCTACTGCAGAAATAATTAATCCGCAAATAAAACAACTATTACGAGAAAATTTCGATGAAGCTAAGGCAGAAAGCGCACTCTTGCTTTTGCTTATTGAGAAATATAGTTAATTAATATTCCCGCAACTTTCCTATACGTAATTCTACGTGTAAATTCTATTCATTCTATCCATTATCGGGTTTTACAACTTTCGGGAATTACCTTTTAGTTTATTATTACGTATACCAAGTATATTTATAGTAATATCCAATATTCCAATACTATAATAAGTATCTGACCTTGATTATCATATTATACCGATTTGTAGATTTTTTTAAAAATTGCTTATGACAGCGCATTTATCAAATCATAATTTCGAACTTTTAAAGGCTAAAGTTCAGTATTTATCGGGTTTAGAAGTAGTGTTACCTTCTGATTGTAAAATAATTTCGTGCCTTATTTTCAAAAAAACTAAGTATAATATTAGTGAAACTACCATAAAGCGCATTTATGGATTTGCATTGAGCAGATTTAACCCCTCACAATTTACGCTTGAAGCATTAAGCATATATTGCAATTATAGCGGTTGGGAAGATTTTTGTAATCAACAATTATATGAATCGTCAAATTTAACATCAAACGAAACTGATTGGATCAATTTACAGCGCAATACCAACAAAATCACCTCATTTACGCTTGATGCAATTAAAGGCAGGGCCGGGATACCTTACAATAAAACTATAAAACGGTCATTCATTAATGATCAGCTGTCTGCATTAAATGCATCCTGCAGTACAGGTGCAATAATATCAGCCCCAATCGGATATGGTAAAACAATTGCTTTATGCCATTGGATAGAAGAACAAATTGAGCTTAATGAATCAAAGGCCGGTAACGATATTATTTTATTTTTTAGCAGCAGCGCACTCGTCAATGCTATTTACTCGGGCCGGGATATTAATGACTGGGTACTTGGGCTGTTAGGCTATACCAATGAAAATGACATTAATGCTTTATGGGATGAAAAGCAGCGTAAAAACAGTAAATTTTATTTAGTGATTGATGGATTTGATCCTTATAATTTTAAGGCAGATAATTACTTTTTGCTAATGAGGCAAATAAATGAGCTGTTTGCATTGTATGATGATAAACCATGGATGAAAATAATTTTAAGCATGCGTAACGATACATGGCTTAATTATAAACATGAATTTGTTTTAAATGAAGGGCTAATGCTTTATGGTTTAGATAATGATTCTGTAAATGTTCCGGTATTAACACAACAAGAAATAAAATCTTTTTGCAAACAATTTAATCCTGCTTTAAACAAAAAAAGCTATACAAATATTAGCACTTTATTTAATTCACCGATGTTTTTTCAGCTATACTATAAAAAACATAAGGAAAATTTTTCAATTGACGATAGCGATCACAGTGTAATGTACGATCTGGTGTATTCATTTTACTTTGGTAAAATGAATTCAGGAGCAAATTATACTGAAAAAAAATTGATTATTAATAAAATAGCCGAACACATCAGTTTAGATAACGAAAACCAAGGCGTAAGTAAATTAGCAATATACTATATTGTTAAAAAATATAACTGCACCTACCAGGAATTACTGCTATCAGGCATATTAATGGAGGATAATTCCACAAGTGTAAGCAATGATTATAACGTAAATATAAAATTTGGCAATCAGCATTACGCAAGTTTGGCAGTTGCCTTTGCTATACTTAACGAAACCGGGTATGTATTTGATGATAAACTTATTGATATAATTAATCAGCGGTTCGTTTTGAGCGCAAGTAAGATAACTGTACTAAGGTGGTGCTTGCTGCATGCTATTAAAACGGGGCAACAAAATAACCTGGTTCATTTAACAACTTACCCACTTTCCCCGGCAGATAAATTCCAGATGGTTGTATTTATTGGTGATGTGTTGGCCAAAACATCGTCAACAAAAAACAATGAAGATTTGCTCCGCCATTTTGAGGATGAGAAAAACGATGTGTTATTTGATTATTTTTTCGCTCCCGAATTGTTTAACAAAGACTATCAAGAGACCTTAAAATATTTGTTAAAATTTAATATTTCAGATAAAAAAAGAATACTTGTTTATACAGCCCTTGGAATACTTTCGGCCTTAAACCTTGAACTTGACGAATTATACATTTACCTTGTTAAACTAAAAAGTTTCTCCACTATTGATACACTCTACTATGCAATTAACCCAACCCATTGCCTTGATGCTATTTACCATTATTTTAAATATGGTATAGCTAAAAAGGAATGCATGGCCGGATTAACTCACCTTTGCTTTTCGCCACCCAGCACCGAGCATGAATTAAAACATACTGCCGCAAATGATGTGCTATATATTTTAGGCATGTATACTATGTTTATTTGCAATAATCCTAAAAAAACACTTCGTTTTGTAAATGTTATCAAATCTGTTTACAAAAGCGATGAGTCTGCAACCGCAAGTGTATCCTATAGCTTTTTTGTAAAAGCAATTCTATCTGACATATATTTTAGGCTTGGCGATCATAGAATGGTTACAGCATTATACTATACGGTTTCAAACCTAAGTGCTCGCGCCGGTAATACGTTTTCACCATTTTTACAAACAATTTTATCCTGTTTAAAAATAAAGTGCCTTTTAGCAGAGGATGAGCCTGTTTTAGCTGAATTCAATAAACTAAAGGCGGTAGCAGAAGTATCAGGAAGTAAGTTATCACTATTAATTACACTTGTTGCATTGCTTAAAAATGAAAAATCAACTGCAAAGAATGGAGATTTTTATATTCAAATTTATAATGACTACAAAAAGCTAATGTATCAGCACAACATAAACAGCGGCTTGTATAATAGTAACTATGTACTGATTAACAAATAATTAACGCGCATTGGTTAAATCTATACCCCGGCTTAATTTTAGTTTATTTATATAGTCGGCAGCAAGCTGTAATTTTACATGCTCCCAGTATGGAACCAGGGATTTGGACGAATGGTATTGCTTTAACAAGGTATCCAATACAAAGCCATGTGTTTCATTTTGATTTATGACGGTTTGCATATATTCCAATTGGTGTAACTTATCTGACAGAATGGATAGAAATTGCATTTGAACGCCTATTTTTTCTGCAATACTCATTCGCTCAATCTCAATTATCTTCATTCTCTTGTAAGCGATCAATTCGAGCCTGACAGCCACATCTGCCTCTATATCCACCGGGTAACGAAGGCTAAATTTATCCAAAATCATAAGCATGGGGTTATAATCAGGCAAGTGCAGTACCGAAAATAGTTCCTTTCGTTTGTAATCATAATAATATTGCTCAAGCCAATAGCTGCAAGGCGCTGTAATTGCCCTTAACAACCAGCATTGGTTAAAATGTTCACTAACAGTTGTTGACATATTAATCCAGGCTGTTATATATGGTAAACTATTGTTTATCCGCATAAGCTAACCTACAATCCATCTTTTAAAATCCTGAATTAATTATTACCCTGCATAGGATATATTGTTTCCGTTTAATGCCAAAACTCCCCGGGTTTCAGGTTTAAATGCGATTGCTTCAAAGTGCGCGGCATATGTATTTACAATATTTTCACAACTATATACATTTTTTATTTTGGTTGTGTTTGCCCAAATCATTGCATCATAAGCACCTTGTGTTTTGTCAACTTTTAACAAATTCAATGCAACGTCATCTGCCGTTAAAAAATATAAAGCATTGTCGCCGGTTACCGCACGGTTAAATTCGTTATCATTAGCGCATATAACTGCCTGAGAAGCCATAGCCTCTAATAATGACGGATTGGTGCCGCCTACAGTATGCCCGTGAAAATAAAGGTTAGCATAATATCTTAGGTTATTCAACTTATTCATATCATAAATTCCACCGCAAAAACGTATGTTTTTATGATTTCTGAATTTCTCTTGCAAGTATTCAGCAAATTTATTTTTAGGGCACCCGACAACTAAAAACGGCCGGTTTAGTCCGGACTTAACAACGCCATCAAGTATCATTTCAATGCTATTTTCAGGCTCCATACGGGCCACAAGCATATCGTATCCATATTCAGTAAGGCCATATTCTGCAAGTATGGTAGCATCTGGGTTTTCAAACGATTCTGCTCCGTACGGAATAAATTCGGGTTGCCGTCCGTATTTATCTGCCAGGTATTTTTGTATCGCCAATGAATCCGCAATCAAATGGTCGCTAAATTTTACGGCCATTCGTTCAGCCATCATTAAAAATTTCTGTACTTTTTTTGAATACTTACTGCGCTTCCATTCCATTCCATCCATATTAGTGGTAACTACGGTATTATGCGGTAAAAGCCATCCCCATATCGAACTGCTTGTGTAGCCAAGTTGCAATACCACATCAAATTTTTTCTTTCTCAAATCGCGTATGCAATTTAAATCATAAAAAAACTGGCCCATTGTACCCATTTTATACTCAGGATCATAGCAATGGCAAATACTCACACCATTCCATTTGCTTTCCTGGTAAAGATGATTGTGTGAGTTATAAACAGTAACATCATATCCCTTTCTTGCCAATCCTGCAGCAAGATATTCGGCACATTGTTCAAAGCCTCCGTAGTGATTAGGGATCCCTCTTGTCCCGATAATTGATATGCGCATATTATTTTTATTTATTTTTTAATAAAATATTTATAACACGCTTATAATAATATATAACCTGCCACAGCTATTATATTAAGCATACCTAATATTACATATTTAAACAGGCAAAAAGGCATTTTTGGGGGATATGAACAAAGTGTACGGAAGCAAAATACTGAACAAAATAAACGACTAAAACACACTTGTTTTATGTAGAAATAATATTATTATTAACTATATATATAACTGCTGAATGAATAAGATATTTAAGTTGCTTGGGCGCATCAATCTTAACACAATAAGGTTCAACCTTAAATATTTTCCGCTCAACGTGGCTTTCAAACTGCCGGTGCTTATTGGTAAAAATGTTTTTTTACATAAGTTAAAAGGAACAGTAATAATTAATGGGCCTATTAACACCGGATTAATTCAAATAGGATTTGGAAAGGTTGGAATTACCGACTTTAAACGATCAAGAGCCATTTGGGAAGTTGAAGGAGAAGTAATATTCAATGGCCGCGCTTTTATAATGACGGGCTGCAAAATAAATGTAATGCCAAATGCACAACTCATAATTGGTGACGATTTTAACATGAGTGTTGAGTGCACAGTTATTACGCAAAAAAAGATACAGATCGGCAATCGTAGCGGAATATCATGGGAAAGTATCCTTATGGATACCGACTTTCATCATATTTATGACGAAAATGGTATAGAATTTAATCATCCCAAGGAAATTATAATTGGCGATAATGTGTGGATAGGCTTCGGCTGTACTTTATTAAAAGGAACTGAAATACCATCGGGAAGCATTATAGCGGCAAATACAGTGGTCACAAAAAAATTATCAGGAGAAAAGAATATTTTCGGCGGCAATCCGGTAAGGATATTGAAGAGCAATATTACCTGGAAATATTAAATTTTATATAATGGGGATTATTGCGTTACCCAAATCATAATTTAAGTTGGTATTACGTTTAGCAATATATTTTGCAGGTACTCCCCCAACAACTGTATAAGGCTCTACATTTTTAGTTACCACCGCTCCGGCAGCAACAACAGCTCCCTCACCAATGGTCACTCCCGGCAATATAATTGCCCGTGAGCATAACCACACATAATCTTCAATAATTACAGGGCTACCGGCTTGCGCAAAATCCGGTGAGTTATAGTCATGATGTAAAGTCCAAATTACAACCTGCGTGCTGATGTTTACATTATTACCAATAGTTAATCCCATCCTTGCATCCAGTAAAACGCCATGCCCTATGATTGAACTGTTTCCAATAACCAATTTTCTGGGGCAACGCACTTCGCCTCGCCTGTATAGGCCCACCTTATTACCAATTTTTGATTTTAATAACCTCAACAAAAAAATCCGCAAATTATGAAACGGCAGCAAACCAATGGTATCGCACAATATATAAGCGATAGCTCCTTTAAATTTTTGTAATTTACTGTTCATAAACCTGCAATGGCATGCTTCAAATTGATGACCTTATCATCCTCAGGCATCCGGCTTTTAATTACTTTGCCCGGAATGCCCGCTACAACCGAATATGGCTCAATAGTTTTAGTTACAACACATCCCGCTGCAATCACACACCCCTCGCCAATGTTAACTCCGGCCAAAATAGTCACCCCGCCGCCTATCCAGCAGTTACTGGCAATGGTAACCTTACTTCGGCAAACCGATTGATCTTTAATATTAACATCGATATCATTAAATAGATGATTTTCTGAAAAAATTTTCACCCTTGGGCCAATAATCACATTATTGCCAATCTCAACCCCACCCTGGCCTGCAATGTAAGCGCCTGCGTTTATACCTGTATTATTACCAATAGATATACCAATACCTTTATGTGCAATGACACCGGTACATATCAAATTACATCCACGCGCAAGTGTAACATTGTCGCCCAGGTTTATTCCATCGCTTGAAAGCGCATTAATATTTACATAGTCCTCTAATATCAAATTTTTACCGGCTTTTATCCGATAAGCATGTTTTATAGAAACACTTCGGCCAATAAAAACCAATCCATTAGTTTGTTTAAAAAAAACACGTTTGTAAAAGCCGCGTATAAGCTGCCAAAACCGCCCGATCAAAACAATAAAGATCTCTTTATCAGAATAATCATCATTAAATTTGTAGGATGGATCTCCTTTAAGCTTCCGAATAATCTTTTCTGTCAGCATAAGCGTTAGTAATTAGATTTAATATTTCTTTAGCAGATTTTCTCCAGCTAAATGCAGCCGAATAACCTATTCCGTGCACCATACGTTCCTGGTAAAATTGATTATCACTTAACAAAGAATTTATTTTTTTAGCGATATCTGCAGCACAATCCGGGTCAATATAAATTGCCGCATCACCGCATATTTCGGGTATACAAGTTCTGTTTGATACCACCACCGGCAAACCGCAGCGCATAGCCTCGAGCGGGGGCAGCCCAAAACCTTCCGCATAAGACGGGAAGCAAAAAACAGTGGCCGCGGCATATATTAAATGTAAATCGTCTTCGGGCACATGGCCTGTAAATATTATTTTGTCGGATAATTGATAAAATTCAATTTCTTTAAGTAATTCACCGTTATCATTCTGTTCACCCACAATAAGTAATTTAATTACGGTGTCTTGCAGTAAAGGCAAGGCTTGAATGAGCGTATGTAAATTTTTACGTGCATTTAATCTGCCTACATACAGCAAATATTTTTCAGGCAAATTATACCGGTTTAATAGCTGCCTTATATTATCCTGGTTATAAAATGTTATAGGCTTAAATCCAGAATTTACACCATGATATACAACATATATATTATTTTCTTTTGCAAAATGATGGTTAATCATTCTTTGTTTTTCAGTGTTGGATATAGTGATTACGCGATTGGCTGTTTTGGCAAGGGTTTTCATCTGTTTAAAATGAACCCGCTCAAAAAAAGAATAATATTGAGGATAGTCCAGGAATAAAGCATCATGAATATAAACCACTTTAAAAACCCTGCGAGACCATAAAGTATTAAAATTTTGAAGCATTAACACGTTCAACCCGTATTTGCGAGTTAAAAAAGGCAAAATCAAAGCATTTGAAATTATATTGGGCATTTTAGGAAGAAAGATTATTTTTGTGTCCGGCGCAAAATGTGCAACGGCTTTTAATTCATCTTTATGGTTCATAATCAAGTATATCTCAAACCTGTCATTGTTATTATATAGCATTTCTGTCACCAGGTTTTTTACTACCATGTGCCCGCTCGGCGGCCCATTAAAAAACCACTTCGCATCAATACCCAGGCGCACCTTTTTATTATCTTGATTATGCATTTTCTAACATTGATAAAGGTGAATTTTATGCTTTTCCAACATCCTGGTGTTATAACTGTAGATAGCCTCGTTATAATAAGTATTTAATAGTTTAAGCCGTTTATCCCAACCATGTGCTATAGCACATGATAGCGTATTGATAGCCATATTAGCCAAAAACTCAGGATTGCTTATTAACAAGTCGAGCTTACAAGCTATTTCTTTGGCCATTAATTGATTTGTAGATACCGGGATTTTTATTGCACATTTATCGCACAGCACATCACCCATACCACAATGATCGAGAGTTAAAGTAGGTATGCCATTACTCATTGCTTCAAAAACCACTGCCGGGTTATCCTCTGATATGCTGGTTATAATATGCAGATGTGCCAGCTGCATAATATGCATTGCTTCATTTCTTGACATGTGACCATGCCAAATTACTAATCCTTTTAAATTAAGTTTTTCAGCTTCTTTTTTTAATTGAGATGTAAGCGGACCTTCGCCCAAGATATGCAGTACCCAATTGTTTTGCTTAACCAATGCCAAAGCCTGGAGGCATAGTTGTAAATTTTTTCGGTCGATATGAGTACCACTCCAAACGAGTTCAACTTGCTCATATATCCGTTCAAATTTTTTTTCGTCATAACTGATTTTTCCAATAACTCCTTGCTCAGATATCAAGTAGCTATCTTTTCCGAACTTTTCTTTGATCGTATGTTGAGTTTTATTTGTTGCAGCTAATAAGACATCAGCCCTCTGAAAAGCATTGGCAATACGGCTTGAAAAATTGATCTGTATTTTATTGATCGTATTCTTAACACCAAATTTAACTTGTGATAAGTAGGGCATGCCTTTTAAAAGCACAGGTTTTATAATATTCATTCCACCTATCGGCCCCCAAACCAAGGGTTTATCTAACATTCCTAAAAATCCCGGCTCTCTAAAACCGATTGGGCCAAGCTGGTGTACTACATCAATATGTACATTTTCCAATAATTTTTCGGCTTTTTTTAAGGCATCTTTTTGCCACAAATAATAAGCAAAATAAAAAAACCACCCCAAGCCAATTTTATTAAGCCTGTTAATTGCATTAGCTAATTTAGATGGCCTCACTTCAATAAAATTTACTGATTGCAGCGGGTTAGCTTTTATATAACTTTTTAAAGTTTGTGTATCGCCCATGTGATCGTCGGACATCCCATATAATACCCATAATTCATGCTGCTTAGCAAGGTTAACCACGGTATTCCAGGCAGCGCCATATTCCGACCCTTTTACAGGTGAAATAGCATAAGCAGATATGAGTATTCTTTTTTTCATGATCAGTATTTAGAATCAGCGAATGGGCTGTTGTAAAAAAAACGCCACCTAAGCCTATTCAAATAATTAAAAGAGGCAGAAACTAAATACGAAAGGCTATGCAGATACCTGCGCATAACGGTAAGTTCTTCGCGGTGCATGCTAATAACATCACTGCTTGCACCTCCGGTACGCATAAAAGCAAGCATTTCGTCAATATATTTTATTTTGTACCCTGCTGTTTTTAACCGCAGGAACATATCAAAATCAACAGCAATTTTTAGCTTAATATCATATAAACCAACATTTTGATACACATTCTTGCGGATAAAGCAAGTTGGATGCATGATATACATTCCCAGGTTAAGCCAACCTACCTTGCTTTTCTTACACTCAGCATAGCCATTTTCGCCCATTAGCGTAAGGTTGCCACAACATATAGCGTCATCGCCGGTTACATTCTTCATCATGCGCTCAACGGCATTATAAGCGTACCAGTCATCGGCATTTATCATTCCTATCCATTCACCTGTTGCAAGTGAAATACCTTTATTAAAAGCATCGGCAATACCCTCATCCGGGCCCGATATAATTTCTTTAATATGAGCTTTATAAAGGTTGATAATATCAAGCGTACCATCGGTTGACCCGCCATCTATGATAATGTATTCGATATTAGGATAGCTTTGTTCTATAACGCTTTGTATTGTATTTTCAATGGTATTAACCGCGTTATATACCACTGTAATTATTGATACTTTTGATAAGATTTTTTCAGTATTCATAATCATTTTGTATTGCTGACAGGTAATTAATGTAATAAAAGCTGTAACCTAATGTGACCATGAGCACGCTCATTTCAACATTAAAAAATGAAGTAATTATATAATTGGTTATCAACAGGCTAATTACACAGCCTATATTTAGCGCGGCAAACAACCTGATAATCGGTGGGTTAGCAAACTGTGTATATTTGCGCCAATTAGTTACTATAAGGCCAAAAAAAACTAATAAGTAGGTCAATACGCCTGTGATTCCCGTTTTTACAAGCAGGTACATCCAGCCATTATGTAAAACGGGGATGTATCTAAAATCGGCATCCTCACCTAAATGAATAAAGGTTTTTAAATCAACTAATTTTCCCAAACCTCCAAATAATTGCTCCGGCTCGGTGCCTTCGGCATAGCTGTTCAGCGCCATAAATGTTTCATATCCGCGATAGCGAAGATTTATATCTTGTTCGGTACTGTAATTACCTATGGTTACCTCGCCAAATGAATTAATAATTTTATCGGTAAATGTAGACGACGAACTTGTTTTAAACAGATCAGAAGGTATAACCATATCTATCATCGCAATTACGGCAATAACAGGTATGATCCAGCTTTTTTTGATCCGATCAGCAATCATCAAAATTAAAAAGCATAAGGTGATGATAAAGTAACTGCGTGAAGCAAACATGTAGATGCCTAAAGTATTTATTGCTACAAAAAACCGGAACCAAAAGGTGCTGAATAATTTAATGTCTAATTTTTTTGTAAGTAATAAACATGCAAGGGCTACCGGCGGCCCGGGCGTACCAACAATACCTATTGCATAATGTGCAGCATATGGATCGGCTAATGCGCCAACTCCCATATAACTAACAGAAATAGCGGTTACCATTATTGAAGTAACTACGCCAGCGTAAACAAGCGTCTTTAAAAACTGACCGATCTCCATATGACATGCTAATAATATACCAGACAGTATTATAAATACAGGCATCGTGAAATAATACAGATCTTTAAAAACCAGGTAAGTATCGTTATGTAAACCAATAATTAGGCCCAATAATACCGGTACCATTAGTAAGGCAAAAAGGCGTATTACTTTAATTGCTGCGAAATGGTTTTTAAGCGGCATAAAAATAACTACAGCCGAGAGCCCAAGCACAACAGGTTGAATATGGAAGTAGGAAACTACAACCATTACCAATAGCAATATGGTATACAATTGTTTATTCATTAACAAGGCTTAATTTAATACTATAGGTGTCTCTGATATATTTTGCGGGATTACCGGCCCAGATTTGCTCATCGGGTATACTCTGGAATACCACCGACCCCGCCCCTACGATAGAATTTTTACCAATG
This sequence comes from Mucilaginibacter sp., assembly GCF_965225845.1. Lineage (GTDB taxonomy): Bacteria > Bacteroidota > Bacteroidia > Sphingobacteriales > Sphingobacteriaceae > Mucilaginibacter. The sequence goes on along the minus strand of NZ_CBDDBL010000002.1, from coordinate 1,082,782 downwards.
GTAACTCCTTTTAAAATAGTAGTGTGCCCGCCAATAAATACGCCATCGCAAATTACAACTGGCTTATTTTTTACGCCTTCGATGCTTTCAGGATATTGATTACGGATATTCGCATCAAGTGAATGAAAATCGGTATCGTAAATCACTGTATTGATCCCGATTTTTACATTATCTCCAATAATAATACGCTCATGGCATATGATCGCCGTCGAGGTCATTCCTACATTATTTCCAATTTCTATATGCGCGCCTTTAGTTGCAACAAAATAACATTGCTGCTGCCGTCCGCCCATAGCATGATATTTACCGCTGTTAAACCTGAATCTTTTCCCAATAATAAAGCTACCGGCGGGGCTGATGTCTAATATTGGAATGCCATAGCTTATAAAGTCTGTGTAGAATTTTACATCATTCAGGAAAAACTTGAAACAGGTGATCAACCACGAATATAACCGTGCCAGCTTGTAATAAACTACCCTTAGTCCCCTATAAAATTTCCTTATCAGCCTCATTATTTTACGCTATTAATCAATTCGGATTCAGGTATTAAAAATCCCGGTTGCTGTTTTATTAATTATTTTTTTTGTTTGGATTGAATAGCAAATCCCCATTATTAAAAAAAAATAGTGTTTGACCATGTTATACCTGCCAACCCAATGCGTTTAACTAAAAATATACATAGCGGGATGTTAAACAGCATTGCCAATATGCCGAGGTATAGCTGCAGCCTTACTTTACCCGTTGCATTTATCAGTTGTACATGAATGGCCTGCCAAATAAAAGCCATACAATACATACACATAGCAATTGAAAGGCTTACAGGTACAATAATCGATTTGCCTACCCACGCATTGTACAACCAGGGTGAAACAAGTAGCAGGAATACTGAACAGATGCTTAATACAAACCACATTTTATTCGCGTTTGCTAATGCATTTTTAATCCATTCAAAATCATTTTTTGTGTAAGCTTCGGTAAATGCACTCCAAAAAGGTGTTATTACGATCACAAAAAACATTAAAATGATCGAAAATAATTTATAGGCAATATTGAACGTAGTAACCTCTTTTGGACCCAATATGTTGGTGATAACAATATTATCACTCTCATACATTACCAACGCCGCAATTTGGATGATAAAGAAAGTACTCCCTGTAGCTAAAAGTTTTTTTGCATTGCTAACTTCCACCAGGTTAAAAGTTGGTGATACTGACTTATAATTATGGGTATAAAGCCAAATACTGCCAATTAATAAGATCACCAGCGGGATCCCTGCAAATGCCCACACCAATATTGTTAATGAGCCAATCGTATACCTGGCCAGTATTAAAATAGCAATGAATGTAAGAAGCTGGGCTACAAAATTTATAATACCTGTTTTAGCCGGCTCCTGGTTAGCGGCAAGCACTGTATTAATTAGTTGCAATACAAACTGTATGCAAAAGAAACCGAATATTAGTAACACTAAATTGTTAAGGTTGTTATCGTTTGCAGTGCCGGTATTTAAAATATTGTTCCAGTTTAAATACCTGTTTACTAAACCAAAGGAGATAAACAAGAATAAAGAGATTACCGATAATATGGCATACGCCGAACTTAAATAGCTGCGTGCCCCGGGAATATTACCTGTTGCAATAAATTCGGTTAGTTTATTTTTTAACCCGTTGCCTAAACCCAGATCAAACAAAGTGGCCCAGGTTATGATTGAACTGAGCGTTAACCATATACCATATTGCACAGGATTTACATACTTAATTGTAAGCGGTATAAGCAGTAGCGATATAATTACACTGCCGCACTTAATTAACAAAGATATGGCAATATTACGCTTTGCTTTAAGTGAGCGCTCATGCCCTTTGTTAAAGAACTTAAAAATATATAGTTGTAAACTTTGAAGCATAATTCGCGATTATCTTATAACTGGTCTTAATCTTTTCAGCAATGAGTTAAACCCGGATGGTTCTTCTTCTTTCATGGCATAGCCGTATCCTCTGTAGCCGTTGCCATAACCGGTAAGCGCATTTTTTTCAAGTTTAATATCGTTTACAACCAGATAAAGCTGTTTTACTTTTTTTGTACGGTATAAATCGTTCACTATACCTAGTTGTGATTTATAAGTATAGTTTTGCCTCAGTACAAAACAGGTAATATCGGCATACTCCTCAATGATCAACGCATCTGAAACCAGCCCGATTGGCGCGGTGTCAATAATTACGTAATCAAATTTCACCCGTAACTCCTCAATAAGTATTCTTAACCTGTCATCCATAAGCAATTCGGCCGGGTTTGGCGGTATAGGGCCTGATGATACCAGGTAAAAATTCTCATTTACAGTAGACTGTTTGACAAGCAGATCGGTATCCATTTTCTCGGTAGATATCATATAATTGGTAAACCCGAAATCACTATCCATACCAATACTTTTAAGTAAGCGCGGTTTTCTAAGATCAAGCTCAAGCAACACTACCTTTTTACCTGACAATGCGATTGAACTGGCAAGATTAAGTGAAATGAATGATTTACCTTCGCCGCTCATGCTCGAAGTAAATAATATCACATTCGATTTCCCTTTATCGGTAACATATTTTAAATTGGTACGAATCGCCCTGATTTGTTCTGATACGATAGACATAGGATCATAATAGGTAAGTAAAGTTTGCTGATTTAAACTACGGCTTATTTCGCCCAATAAAGGCACACTGGTATGCTTGTCAATATCGCCTTTGTTCTGTATTTTAATATTAAGCATCTCTTTCACGCTTAAACCAGTAATGGGCAACCCTAAGCCAATAAATGCCGCAATCAGGCATATGATTGATTTTTTAGGTTCAAAAGGCCGCTCATCACTTTCAGCATCATCTAATATTCTGCAGCTTGATATTGTTGCTGTTTGCGAAATAGCTGTTTCTTCTCTTTTTTGTAACAGGTATAGGTAAAGATCCTGTTTTAACGTTTGCTGTCTTGAGTAATCAAGGTAAGCGCGTTCCTTTACAGGAGCCTCGGCAATTTTATCTGATATTACATTGTTCTGCTTTTTTAATTGTCCCTGGGCAATCTGTAAGCTGTTTCGGTAGTTAAGCAGGCTATTCTTGAGCGCATCTCGTGCAACTTGTATTTGCTGATCAAGATTTGATATCACCGGGCTTGTTTCCACAAATGAGGCCTTTAGCTGTTCTCTTCGCTGTAACATTTCATTGTAAGTGTTTATAGCTGTGCCAAAGGCTACGTCCTTGGTGATTAATGAGCTTGGTATTTGCTGGGGCTTATCATTAGTACTAACATATTTGTACATGCTATTTACCACCGCCAACTGAACAGCATTATCATTCAGCTTATTTTGGTATTGATCCTCACCTTCCACAAGCTCTTTTCCCTGGGCAGTAATGTCTGCTATCTGGTTATTTACTTTGTATTGTTCCAGATCCTTTTCAACATCACTTAACTGCGATCCAACAAGCAATAATCGCCTGTCGATAAATTTCATTGTGCTGTCTGCCAGCCTTACTTTGTTAGCAAGGTTATTTTGAAGGTATATTTGCATTAAAGTTTGCAGGATATGCTCGCCGCGCTGCGGGTTACGGTAATTTAGCTGCAGGTCAATAACGGTTGCCTGCTTATCATCAAGCGAAGCAAAAAAGCTTCCGGCAAGCTCTTTTTCCTCATTCTTTATAGAATTTATGGTAACCTCATAATTTCCGGTAGCCGCGAAATATTTAGTTTTATTTAGGGTAATGCTATCATCATTAAGAAACACATTGTTTCCGAACACGCCAGTTGCATGGATGCCTTCTTTTGGGTCAACGATGTTATAATGATTATTATCCAGCACTTCTACGTTGTATGCTGCGGCTTTCTCGTCGTTATTTTGATTATTGATAGTTACTAAAAAAGGCTGATCGTTAAAAATTTCTTTTTTGGTGAATCTGTCTTTTTTAAAAATGCGGGTGTTAAGGTTTAGGGCAGTTATTACGCTTTTTAGCAAACTACGTGATTTTAATATCTTAACCTCATTATCGGCATTACTTTTAACTTCAAAAAGCGATGCAAGATCGGCATTAACACCATTTGTTAATGATTTTTGAGGGCTATCTTTATTATCTTCAACGATAATTTTACTATTTACAGCCCACTCATTCGGTAAATATTGAATGTAAATTAACGATGCACCAAGGCAAATGATAACACTTATCAGAAAAATATACCAGTAATTAACAAATTTTGCCAGCTGGCTACGTAGTTCCCCCAGGCTTTCTTCCTTCTTGTAGGTTAAGTCTAATTTATCCGCAAAAATATCCCTGTTGTCCATATAGTTCAATTACTAATGGAAAGTTAACAGTAAGATTCACTTTTAATTCATAACCAAACAACAATGAACAGTTTGAATATCAGACTAACAATGAACAAAATAAACAAATAAATAAGCTGCATCTACAATCGCTTTTCTCAACGCATAGATATATTTTCAGTTGCTTTTTTTAATGGCATTGATTGTTTATTTTTGCATTTCAATCATCTGCTATGGTTAAATTGTTTATTAGCGGTTTTCCGCTAAGTAGTACCGAATTGGAAATTGTTCAATTGGTTGGCCCTTACGCCACTGTTAGTACTATTAAAATTGTTAGGGATAAGGTTACCAAAAAATGTAAAGGTTATGCTTTTTTAGAAATAACAGAGCAAAGTGATGCAGAAGCTGCTATTGATGCCCTTAGTGGTACAGCTATGGGCGATCGTGAACTTACCTTAAATATTGTTGAAGAAAAACCCGTTGCTGCCAAGCCCCAATATAAAAAATCATTCAGTCCAAAGCCGTCCTACAACGGCGCCGAACAAAAAAAGAAACGCCCGAGAAGGACTATTTAAGTCAAACAGTTTATTTATCAAAATAATTTGGCGGATAAAGTTGCTGACCGTATTTTTCAGCTATTTGCTGTAATTTTTTAGCATCGTCCTCAGTTAAATCTGGCTGTGTTTCAAATTTTCCGAATTCTATCGGTTTGCCTATCTCTTCAAAAAAAGCCTCTAACCCTGCCGGAACGACAACACACCATAAATGGGCGATATTTTCAGTTTTATTTTTAAAACAGTGTACTATTCCGCCTGAAGGAATATTTACAAAGTCGCCTTTGCCGGCTAAATAAGTTCCATTTTCTGTTTTTAACTCTATTTCGCCATCCAATATGTGAAATGTTTCCTGGAAAGCGGCGTGCGCATGAGGCCCCGGTCCGCCATTGGGTGAAACCAGCATATCAATCACAGCATAGGCGCCGTTAGTTTCTTTTCCTGAGATTACAATCCGGTAAGAATCACCAACAACTGATAGTCCTTTACCTTCATCTGCTTTAACAATTTGGGCAGGCTTTTTACTATTGTCCATAAACGCCTAATTAATATACAGCTGGATTGCTCATATAACAATCCCTTTTTTAATGATTTGTTTTGCGCATTTTCGATGTTTAATTAAAAAAAACGTTAGTAACAATTTCTTGCACAATTGGTCAAAAGGCTATGAATTATACAAAACATTCTCGACTTAGTTAATTCGCGGTAATATGAAAATCCGTTGACACAAATGCAAATTACAAAAGCATATCTTTGATTGACAAAAACGTCAAACAATTTTGTAAGACAATGGCGACAAGAGATACCGGCACTGAACAACTGATAAAAGATACTGCTAAGCAAATATTTTTTGCAGAAGGCAGGTTTAATGCTACAACACAAGACATTGCCGATGCTGCAGGCGTTGCCAGAACAGTAATCAATTATTATTTCCGGTCAAAGGATATTCTTTTTCAACAAGTATTTAAGGAAGCCATGGCTGATACCGCTGCCAAGATGGACGAAGTACTTTTTTCGATTCTTCCTTTTAAAAAAAAAGTGATAGCCTTTATTGACATGTTTACTTCTGAATTGACAAAGTATCCTTACAGAGAGTCGTTTTTGATCAGTGAAATAAATGCTCATGGTTTCAGCTTGGCTACAAAACACTCATCGCAGGGCGTGCAGCAATTTTTAAAGGAAGTAAAACAGGCAGCCGATAACGGCGAGATCAAGAAAGTACTGCCCATCAATTTCATGATCAATATGCTTTCACTGGTTGCTTATCCCCTATTAACCCGCAGGTTATTTGAACAGATGCTTGAACTTGACAATATTAATTTTGAAAAGCTGATGCAGGATAGAAAGAAAATGATTGTTGAAATTTTATTTAACTGATTTTACGTAATATCAAACAAATAGCTCATAAAACTCACAACTACTAATGAATATGAATATTATGCCTAATAAAACAAGAAAAAAAAGTTTCGGCCTGGCCATATTTAGCTCAGCAATAATTGTATTGAGTTCTTGTGGCAATGGCGCAAATAAAAATGCCGGAGCGCAACCGCCTGCAAATTACCAGGTGTTTACAGTTACGCCACAAGCCGCAACGTTGCACACCAGTTACCCTGCAGTTATGCAAGGTGAGCAAACTATTGATATTCGGCCTAAGGTTGATGGCTATATTGAGAAAATTTACATTGATGAAGGTTCGGTTGTAAAAAAAGGCCAACTATTGTTTAAGCTAAGTGCCCCGGAATATGAGCAAACTGTTATCAATTCCATAGCAGCAATAAATAGTGCCAAAGCTGATATCAATTCGGCAGAAATAGCAGTAAATAAAACCAAACCTTTAGTTGATAAAGGCATAATTTCCGAATACGAATTACAAACAGATCAAAATACGCTCAATACAAAAAAAGCAGCTTTAGCACAGGCGCAAACCACATTAGCTACTGCCAAAGTAAATTTGGGTTATACTTATGTCACCAGCCCTGTGGACGGCGTTGTGGGCTCTATCCCCTATCGTTTGGGAAGCCTGATCACTGCTACCACTGCTAACCCTTTAACAACTGTAGCAAACATTGGAAAAGTATATGCTTATTTTTCGTTGAATGAAAAACAATTATTGGATTTCTCCCGCTCGGTAAAAGGCAGCACGCTTGATGAAAAGCTAAAAAATACACCTCCGGTTAATTTAACTTTAGCAGATGGTTCAGCTTATCCCGAAAAAGGGCATTTAGAAACCATTAGCGGTGTTTTAAATACCACGACAGGGTCTGCAAGTTTTAGGGCCGCGTTCCCTAACCCTGTACATCTGTTAAGAAGCGGTAGCTCAGGCAATGTAGATATCCCGCAGGCATTAACCAATGCCATATTAATTCCGCAAAGATCAGCCTATGAATTGCAGGGCAAGTATTTTGTTTATGTTCTGGATGCTAATAACCTGGTAAAAAACCAGGAAATACAAGTAATGGAGCTTACAGCAGGCCAATATTATGTTGTTACCAGTGGTTTAAAAGATGGCGATAAGATTGTTTATGACGGAACTATATCGCTTAAAGACTCTACCAAAATTACCCCGCAGCCAATGAGTTCTGATAAAGTTTACCAGGATCTAAAAAACTAAAAGAGATGATAAAGACATTCATTGAAAGGCCGGTATTATCTACCGTTATATCTGTCATATTAGTTATTTTGGGTTTGATCGGGCTTATTGAGTTGCCGATAACCCAATATCCGGATATTGCCCCGCCTACTGTAGTAGTATCAGCAGCTTATTCCGGTGCGAACGCCGATGTTGTATTAACCAGCGTTATTGTTCCCTTAGAGGAACAGATAAATGGTGTTGAAGGCATGACCTATATGACTTCGACTGCTGCTGATGATGGTACTGCAACCATCACTATTTTCTTTGCTTTAGGTACCAACCCGGATATAGCTGCGGTGAACGTGCAAAACCGGGTTTCAAAAGCATCAAGCTTATTGCCGGCCGAAGTTGTTGAGGCCGGGGTAACCACGCAAAAACAGCAAAGTAGCGATATCATGATTTTCTCACTGTCGAGCACTAATAAATCATATGACCAAACATTTCTTCAAAACTATGCAAATATCAACTTATTACCGCAGATCAAACGTATCAGCGGTGTAGGTGATGCCACCGCTTTTGGTACAAAAGATTACTCCATGCGAATTTGGTTGAAACCAAGCGTTATGGCAGCCTATCATTTGATACCTGATGACATAAATACCGCGCTTGCAGAACAAAACGTTGATGCGGCGCCGGGTAAGGTTGGTGAAAACAGTAATCAATCCTTTCAATACACACTTAAATACAAAGGGCGTTTAAAATCTGTTGCCGACTTTGAGAATATTGTGGTAAAATCAACCAGCAGCGGCCAAACTTTGCTGCTGAAGGATGTGGCACGAGTAGAATTAGGTTCGCTGGATTATTCAGGCTTCACCACAACCGATGGTTATCCATCAATTGGTATAGCTATATCACAGGTTGCCGGCTCAAATGCACACTCATTGATCCAGCAATGCGAGGCTACTATAGCACAGGCATCCAAATCTTTCCCGCCGGGGGGTAAAATACACATCGTTATTAAATGCGAACGATTTTTTGGATGAATCCATTGCCAAAGTTATCCATACGCTGGTAGAAGCATTTATACTGGTATTTATCGTGGTATTCGTGTTCCTGCAGGATTTCCGTTCAACCTTAATCCCGGCTATTGCTGTACCGGTAGCTATTATAGGAACATTCTTTTTCCTCAATTTATTTGGCTTTACCATAAACTTGTTAACCCTGTTTGCAATGGTACTGGCTATCGGAATTGTGGTGGATGATGCTATCGTCGTCGTCGAGGCGGTACATGCCAAACTCGATCAGGGTGCAAAATCTGCAAAAGAAGCAACAGTAAGCGCTATGCAGGGAATCAGCGGAGCCATTGTTTCAATCACACTGGTAATGGCTGCCGTATTTATCCCGGTGTCATTCATTTCCGGTTCATCGGGTGTGTTTTATAAACAGTTCGGTTTAACGCTTGCAATTGCCATCATTATTTCGGCAGTTAACGCATTAACGTTGAGTCCGGCACTTTGCGCGTTATTTTTAAAGCCACATCCTGAAGGTGAGCATAAAGATTCCGGCCTGATTCAACGGTTTTATACCGCATTCAACACTGGATTTGAATCCGTAACCGGCAAATACAAACGTTCGGTCCACTTTCTCACCGGGAAGAAATGGATCGCTGGGCTTATCATTTTAATCTTTGCCGGGATTTTCTATTTCCTTATAAAAACTACCGCTACAAGCTTTGTACCTAACGAAGATCAGGGCGTTCTGTTTGCTAATATCAGTTTACCTGTGGGCTCATCATTAGAACGAAGTACCGTTGTTGCTAAACAGGTTGAAAATATCATTAAATCAATACCTGCGGTAGAATCGACTTTGACTATTACGGGGCAAAGCTTTATTGCAGGTGCAGGCGGTTCTTACGCCATGGTGGTAATCAAACTAAAACCCTGGGATAAGCGCACCGGTAAAGGTGAAGACATCAATAGCATTACCGGCCAGCTTTTCGGCATGACGTCGGGCATTAAAAACGCCCAGGTTATATTCTTTGCCCCACCAACTTTACAAGGTTTTGGTATTAACAGCGGTTTTGAGTTTCAGTTACAGGATAAAACCGGCGGAGACATCAATAAATTTAATGATATCAGCAACAAATTCCTGGCTGCGCTTGGTAAACGAAAAGAGGTTCAATACGCAACAACTTCTTTCAACACCAACTTCCCGCAATACATGATCAATGTAAATGTGGCTAAATGCCACCAGGCAGGGGTAACAGTAAACTCAGTGTTAAGTACCCTCCAGGGTTACTACGGTGGTGTATACGCGTCAAATTTCAATGAATTTGGAAAACAATATCGTGTAATGATCCAGGCCGATGCTATTTATCGCACTAATGCAGCGAGCTTAAATGATATTTATGTACGCAGCGACAGTACCAGTGCTATGGCTCCTATCTCGGAATTTGTAACACTTACCAAAGTATACGGGCCGCAATCCATCAACAGGTTTAACCTTTATACTTCAATTGATATACAAGGAGCACCAAACGCCGGTTATAGCTCGGGTGACGCTATTAAAGCGATCGATGAAGTAGCAGCGCAAACACTTCCTGTAGGTTACGGATTTGAATATGCGGGTATTACCAGGGAAGAAATAGCCGGTGGCAGCCAAAGCGTTTATATATTTATATTGTGTTTAATTTTTGTTTACTTCCTGCTTAGCGCACAATATGAAAGCTATATATTGCCATTTGCAGTGCTGTTTTCATTGCCTGTTGGTTTGGCGGGGGCATTCATTTTTGCTAAAATATTTAACGTTCAAAATAATATCTACCTGCAAATAACACTGATCATGCTAATTGGGTTGTTGGCTAAAAATGCCATTTTGATTGTTGAATTTGCCGTGACCCGCAGGCGTCATGGGTTATCGTTAATAGATGCTGCTATTGAAGGCGCAACTGCAAGGCTACGCCCAATCCTGATGACTTCATTTGCATTTATTCTGGGCTTGCTTCCGCTAATGTTGTCAACAGGTGCCGGTGCAGTTGGCAACAAGTCAATAGGAACAGCTGCCGTGGGCGGTATGCTTATCGGCACGCTATTCGGTGTATTTGTGATACCTATTTTATTTATCATTTTTCAGGGTTTGCAGGAAAGGATCAGCGGCAAGCCGGATGTTCAACCTGAGGAGCAGGTAATCAGTTAATTTTTCAGCTTAAGTTTAAATACCAATGAAAACAAAATATTTTTTATCAGCCGCAGCCGGATTGTTGATCATAGCATCATGTAATGTGTCGCAAAAATATAAAAGACCAAATGTTAATACGGCTAATTTATACCGTGATAGCTCGGCAACAGATTCCAGCTCAATGGCTGCTTTGCCTTGGCGATCATTATTTTCGGATACCGTGTTGCAAAACCTTATACAGGAAGGCATCAACAACAACCTGAATTTAAAAAACGCCATATTAAAAATAGCGGAGGCTAATGCCACATTAAAAGAAGCCAAAGCCGCATATTTCCCAACATTAAGCGCAGGCGTTTCGGTTACAGGAGAAAAGCTGTCGCAAGCGGCACAAACATTCCCCGCTGGTTTAGGTATCGATTTAAACAGCACAACTTACCAGGCAGATTTAAGCGCAAGCTGGACGGTTAACGTTTGGGGACAGTTGAGCAGTTTAAAACGCCAGGCAATAGCTGAATTTTTAGAAAGCGATGCCTCTAAACGGGCTGTACAAACAGCATTGGTCGCCAATATTGCAAACGACTATTACACACTATTGTCATATGACCAGCAACTGGCTATAACAAAGCAAACAGTACGAAATGATATTCAGGATATAGAAACCAATAAATCCTTGTTAAAAGCAGATGTTGTCACAGGCGCCGCTGTGGTGCAAAGCGAGGCTAACAGGTACGCTGCAGAGATTACGATACCTGATCTGGAAAATGAAATAAGAGTAACTGAAAATGCATTAAGTATTCTTTTAGGCAGAGGGCCGGGGCCTATAAAACGCCTGACATTGGCTGAACAAGTACCTATTGAGACGCTAAATGCCGGCCTGTCGACCCAATTACTAAAAAACAGGCCGGATATACAGGAATCGGAATTCGCGTTCATGACAGCCTTTGAAAACACCAATGTAGCCCACTCCTATTTTTACCCAACCCTAACCATAACAGCAGAAGGCGGATTGTCGACCCTGCAATTAAGGGATCTGTTTAACAATTCTATATTCTATAACCTGGTAGGCGGATTAACCCAACCAATTTTTAACCAGGGACAAAACAAAGCCCGTTACCGTATTGCTAGAGCGCAGCAATTGGAGGCATTTAACACCTACCAGCAAACCATTTTAACTGCCGGGAAGGAAGTGGCTAACGACCTATTTTCTTATAAACAAGCACTAAGAAAAGCAGAGCTTAGAAAGAAAGAATTGGATGCATTAAACAAATCTGTTGATTATACGAAGGAGTTGTTAACCTACAGCTCGGCAACAAATTATACCGATGTATTAACATCTGAGCAAAACTTACTGGCAGCGCAACTTGCAGGTGTAAGCGATAGGTTACAACAACTACAAGCTATTGTTAATTTATATACTGACCTGGGCGGAGGCTGGCAATAAACAAACGCATTATAATAAGAAAGCCCATTAGTATTTTACTAAAGGGCTTTTTTCTTGTGCGCCCACCTGGGCTCGAACCTATTTCCTTAAATCATTGATTTACAATGATTTGCTTTAGTTGTCGTTGTTTAAGGTAGTTACATAGGTAACACGCCCTATTGACTAAACAAATATACAATTTTGCTCACTTTATCGAGAAAATTGATGGTAATATCGAAAATAAAAAAATCAACATATCATAAGCCAAACTTGATTTCCGACGAAGGCGCTTTGGTATAGCTTTTAAAGAAACGATCCCAAAAAGGAAAAATCGAACCATAATTAGAATTGGTTTCGGACATTATTTTAGAATGATGTATCCGGTGCATTAAAGGGCTTATGATCAATTTTCTTAGCTTATAGTCTAACTTAGTGTTGATACAGATATTCGAATGAACGAGCAAAACAACCGGGAAAAACAAAATGCCATAAGCTACCAATCCTGTAACTGAAATGCCCATCAGCACCAGAAAGACCGCCTTTGCTAATACGGAAAAGAATAATTCTACCGTATGGAATCGGACTGCGGTTGTTGAATTCATACTTTCATCCTGATGATGAAACTTGTGGAATTTCCAGAGCATTGGTATTTTATGGTTGATCCGATGCCACCAATAGACGAAAAAATCAATTAAGAGAATTTGAATAAGCACTGATAGGAATGCAGGTATTTTTGAAAAAGGAACCAGGCCTAAATGGTGTATGGCAGCGTAATTCATAAGTTTTTGCAAACCATAGCCAGTAATGAAAGAAAATATCAGATTGACGATACCAACGGCGATATTCATCAGATCATGCCTCTTTTTTAAAATTCCTTTTTGTTCCGGAAAAATATGCTCCGCAATGTAAGTTAATACAAAGAGCAGACCTATTGCTAATGGCTGTAATACATTATTCATAGCTTGGAACTTACCGTTAAGTCGATAGAAGTCTGTTTCAAGAATTCCTTTTCCTATTAAATTACGACGAAATTCTGATATTAGGTTTTAATAAGCAAAAAACGTTTTTATTTGATAAGCTCAAAAGCTATCGGCCGTCGAATAACGTATATTTTCTGTAACCAAAGAACTATGGACAACTATCTTGAAGAAACTGTAAATGTATATCGCGATGCGGCGTTAAAGCCCGATGTTGGCCTTTGCTGTACGACTACACCCTTAAATGCGTTTCCGGGCTTGAAAATACCCCAGATCATGCAGGAAATGAACTATGGTTGCGGCTCGATTGTGAGCGCCAATGACCTGGCTAACGAACCAAAGATACTGTACGTAGGTGTCGGAGGCGGTATGGAACTGTTGCAGTTTTCTTATTTTAACAGAAACGCGCAAGGTGTGATCGGGGTGGATATTGTGGACGAAATGCTGCAAAGCTGCGCTGCCAACCTGATTGAAGCTGAGCATTTAAACCCGTGGTTTAAAAAGGAATTTATTGATCTGCGCAAAGGTTCTGCCCTTTCGTTGCCCGTCGAAGACAATTCGATAGACGTAGCAGGGCAAAATTGCCTGTTCAATATATTTAAGGAAAACGATTTGAAACAAGCCTTAACCGAAATATACCGCGTGTTAAAGCCCGGCGGGCGTTTGGTGATGTCTGATCCGGTTTGCGACCAGCCGATGAACGAGGCGTTACGCAGCGATGACAGGTTAAGGGCCTTATGCCTGACCGGCTCCCTATCATTAAGTGATTATATTAAAAGTATCACCGATATTGGCTTTGGTACGATTGAGATACGGGCTAAAAGGCCGTATCGTATTTTAGCCCCCGGACAATATCCTACGGACGAGTTACTTTACATTGAGAGCGTAGAGGTTTGCGCTATTAAAGACCCTATGCCTGCCGATGGCCCATGTGTGTTCGCGGGTAAAGCCGCTATCTATTATGGCGAAAAAGAATATTTCGATGATGAAAAAGGACATATTCTAATGCCTAATCAACCTTTGGCGGTGTGCGACAAAACAGCGGGAAACCTGGCAGCGTTGAATCGTGACGACATTTTTATCTCAAACTCCACCTGGTTTTATGACGGCGGTGGTTGTTGCTAATTTAAACTGCTAATGAAGATATTTATCACAGGTGTTACCGGTTATATAGGGCAGAAACTGGCTTTACGACTGGCTGCCGACGGGCACACGATACATGCCCTGGTACGTGATGTGGAGAAAGGCAGGTTGTTGTTGAAGCACCCTAATATCACGCTATTTGAGGGTGACATTTTAAATCCGCCATCTCTGTTAACTGCTATGAAGAGTTGCCATCAGGTTTACCATCTCGCTGCGTTGGCATCCGTATGGCATAAAGACCCGCAAAGCTTCCACATGATCAATGTGAGCGGGCTGCGAAACGTTTTGGACGCTTGCCTGGCATCGGGCATTAAAGACGTTTTATTCACCTCAACTGCCGGGGTTGTAGGAGATTCTGTAGATGGCAATCCAGTATGTGAAGGCACGAACGCCAACCCAAAACTTGAAACCTTGTATGAGAAAAGCAAGGTGGAAGCCGAAAAGCTTCTGAAAAGCTATATTCCTAAAGGTATCCGTGGTGTGATTGTTAACCCCAGCAGAGTTTATGGCCCAGGCATATTAACTGAGAGTAACGGCTTTACCCGTTTGATGAAAATGTATATTAACGGACAATGGAAGATCAAACCCTGCAACGGCAAAAGCATTGGCAATTACGTTTACATAGATGATACGATAAACGGGCTGATAGCCGCGATGGAAAAAGCAAAGCCCGGCGAACGCTATTTATTGGGTGGCGTTAATGCTACCTACAATGACTTTTTCAGCTTGGTAGATGAGTTAACCGGGGTAAAAAGAAAAATGTACAATGTTCCCTTGCCGGTGATGCTGTTCCTGTCTCGTGTACAGGTGATGATGGCTCAATTGTTTGGAAAACAACCTATGATTACTCCCCCGTTTGTACGCAAATACAACAAACACTGGATTGTCAGCTCTCAAAAAGCAGAACAGGAAATAGGCTATACGATAATGCCTTTACGCGATGGTGTAAGGAAAACGCTCGACTGGCTTAATCAACCAGTTTAACAGCCGCCACTAACTCATCGTAAGAATAAGCCGCTTCGTGAAACTTCTTTTTGCCATTTTTCACGATCAGGGTTGCAGGCAGCGCACCGGACCAATCAGCACTTATTTTTTCGTTGTAGGAATTCGGCGCTTCGTTGAGTAAGTAAACTTCGCCGGTTAACTGGTGGGTTTTTACAAAAGGCTGTACACCGCTTTCCAGTTTGGATTTCAGATCAGCACTAATCAGAATAACTTTAACCGGTTTACCTTTCACAGATAATTTATATTTTTCGAATTCAGGCAGTTCTTTTACGCAAGGCTTACACCAGGTAGCCCAAAAATTGATGACATAAGTCGTATCCTTCCCTTGTTTGATGCGGCTTTCCAGTTGCGAAACAGTAATGAGTTTAACCTGCTGGGCTTGCAAGTTTAATGATAACAACAAGCTAAATGCGATGGTATATATGATTTTATTTGTCATGACTTTTTTTAATTTTATCCGGTACTGATTTATATACGTAGATTTCAAACGAGCAGATGAGAAAAAGCTATCCATGAAAGTAAGCATTATTATTCCTGTTTTTAATGAGGCTGATAATATCAGCGAGCTAATCAGGTACTTGACAGATTTTGGCAGTGATAGTTTAGAAGAGATTATCGTTGTGGATGGCGGAAGTACGGATAACACACTATTAAGTGCCAAAGAAGCCGGTGCCACAGGCGTAATCTCGCCTAAAAAGGGACGGGCAGCACAAATGAACTTTGGCGCATCGCTTGCTAAAGGTGACCTGCTTTATTTTGTCCATGCAGATACTTTACCGCCTCAAACCTATATATGGGATATTTTAGATGCCATAAGATCGGGGTTTGATATGGGCCGTTATCTTTCCACTTACGATAGTAATAGTTGGTTGCTTAAAATGAATGCATTGTTGAGCAGGTTAGATACCTTCGGTGGCATGGGTGGCGACCAAACACTCTTCATTACCAAGAATCTGTTTCAACAAACCGACGGTTTTGATGGGTCAATGAAGATCATGGAAGAGTTTGAGTTTTGTGCCCGCGCCCGTAAGCAGGGCAAATACAAAATTATCAATAAGCCAGTATTGATTTCCGCCCGAAAGTATGATACCAATGGCTGGTTTACGGTTCAAAAAGCTAACTACACTATCGTCAAAATGTATCAGAAAGGAGCAAGCCAGGAAAGCATGGTATCAAAATATAAGGAAATGCTAAACTACCGTTAAAGGCTTATTCCGTTCAATTCCAGATCGGCAGCTTCATCGACATCATACAATTTTTCAAGTAAGCTATGGTTCATTTTCAATTGGCTTATCGTTGAAATCGTCTGGGTAGCGACCTGATCCGTACTCCAGTCCTTTTCCGTAAATAATTCGGGTATATATTGATTGCTTCCTAACAGATAATAGCCGCCATCAAAAGTAGGCCCAATAACTACATCGTTATCATTCAGCGCGTCGATCGCTTGCTCCAATAAGCGTGTCTGTAACTGGTAGCAATCGCTTCCGATGATCATTACCCGTTTAAAACCTTGTTCAAACAATTCTTTAAAAGCATTGGACATCCGTGCGCCAAGTTCCTCACCAATTTGTTGCCGTTTGGTATAGCCGGGGAAAGTCCAGATGTCATGTTCAATCACCTGGTCTGTGTAATAGATAAATTTCCGGCAGTTTAGCGGTATCGAAATCTGCCGGGTATGGCTTAATAATAAATTATATACTGCCAATGCCTTTTCATCGCCGATCACCTTTGCCAAACGCGTTTTAACCTTTCCTAATTCCGGGTGCCGCACAAATATGATGAGTGCTGTATTTAAGGCCGTAATCTCACCCATAACTATTCGGCAACTGCACCACCACAACTCGAACCTGCCCCCGCCGTACAACCATAGCAGTGTTGTTTCAAAATGATCTCACGGTTTTGTAATAATCTCAAATCAAAATCTGCGAGGTGCTGTGATGTGGCAGGTGTAACTTTCAAGTCAAGCATCTGGTTAAAATCACAATCATATAAAAAGCCGTCCCAGCCTACTGAAATGGTATTGCGGCACATCACATTGGCCACTGCTGCGGGATTAAATGCAGCAATAAGCTTATCCATATATTTATCGTAGTTTCCGGTCGTCAACAAGTAATCCAGATACCTGCTGATGGGCATATTGGTTATGGCAAAGAGGCTATTGAAACTAATGTTGTATTTCTTCATCAGTTCGTACTTATACTCTTTTTCAAGCGCATCCTGCGATGGCGGCAGAAAGGCACCTGCCGGGTTATAAACCAAATTTAACGTTAGGCCGCTATCTTGCATTCCGTATCCAACTGCATTTAACATTTGAAGCGCCTTAATAGAATCTTCAAACACACCGTCCCCACGTTGTTTATCAGTTCTGTCCTGAGTGAAGCTGGGTAGTGAAGAAACTACTTCTATCTGATGGAGCTTGAAGAACTCCGGCAGGTCATGAAAACGCTTATTGGCCAATATAATGGTAAGGTTGCAGCGGACAATAATATGCTTCCCCAATGCTTTTATCTGCTCCACAAACCACCTGAAATCAGGATTTAATTCGGGTGCGCCGCCTGTCAGGTCAACAATTTTGATAGGCGAACTGGCTAACACATTTAAACAAAGTTGCATCGTCTCCCGCGTCATGATCTCCTTGCGGTCTGGCCCGGCATCCACATGGCAGTGCTTGCATACCTGGTTACACATCTTACCCATGTTCACCTGGAAAATATCTACACCACCGGCTAACAGTGGGAACATACCGGTTGCAGCAACTTTGTCTTTGAACGAAGCGTGCTTATGCGTGGGGCTATGTTCCAGAATATCCAGCTGATAAGAACTATCAGCTAAAGGGTTTTGCAGGACTTTTAAGGATTTGATCATTACATGCTGATTTTTTTCACTTTGTTCATCATCTGTACACCGTGTACCAGTACTGCGCCTCCTTTAATGGCCGAGGCTACGTGCACCGCTTCCATCATTTGCGCTTCGCTAAAACCCTTCTCATAGGCATCGCTGCTGTAAGCATCAATACAATAGGGACATTGAACGGCATGGGCTACCGCCAAAGCGATCAACGATTTTTCTTTAGCAGTTAGTGCGCCGTCTTTAAATACTTCCCCATAATAGGAAAAGAATTTGTCGGCCATTTCTTTCTGATAATCTCCTATATTCCCAAATTTGCCGAGGTCTTCAGCATTGTAATAATGATCAGCCATTGTTTTCAGATTTATAATTATCCAAATATAAACTCCAGTCGTACTTTTTAAAATGGATAGTTGGTTTGGTACCTTCGGGTATAATCTTATTATTGATTAAGATTTCCAGCATACCTTTTTTTCCGCCAAAATCGTGACGGAACCAGCCCATCAATGCAGGCACATCAACGGTATTAGCCGCTTTACTATAAGTTACCTCGCCTTTTAAATAGGTTTTAACCGCAACATTCAGTTGTTTGTCGATTTGTTCCGGCTCATAAAAAGCGATGGGCGGACAGCTTTTAGCCCCGCAGTTTAAAGCGAAATGAATGCGGTAATCCAGTTTTGCAACCCGAAACTTTTTTTCAAACCCGGAAGGGAAAAGTTTACCCAGGTACCCTTCGCTCCATTTCACTTTGCTATGGCGTAATATGCCGTGCTCAATCAGGTCGAGGCTGAGTTGCTGCCCGGCAACGTCTATCTGTTTACTGGAAAAGAAAGAGTTGCGCGTTTGATATTGATCAGGATTTTTCTTTAGAATAACTTGGGTAAAGCCATTGTACAAATTTAACCAAAATGCTAACTTTTTCGAATCACTATTTAACTGTTGTGCTAAAATATCCTGATCTGCCTTTTTTAGAGTATCCATAAAAGCAGTTGTGCTATCACCTGTTTTAGCCGCATACAAAAAGTTTTGAGACAGCTTGATATAATCCGTGGCTTTAGCAATTTTAAACTGTGCGTTTGCCATTCCCGTCAATAACAGGAAGAACATGATATAAGCCGTTCTAAAAAAGGGTTTCAAAAGCATACATAAATTACGTAATAATATTTGTTATGGCTTTATGAAATGGAAATAAGAATTAATTTGGAAATCTAAATACTTCATCGTAATATTGCAATATAATTATGGGCTTAACAAAGACAGAAATATTCACAGAAGAACAAAACAGGTTAGCTGTTTTGTTAAAGGCAATTGCCCACCCGGCTCGTATCGCTATTCTACAACAGATTATTAAAGCCAATGCCTGTATTTGCGGTGATTTGGTAGATGAATTAGGTCTTGCGCAGCCTACTATTTCGCAGCATTTAAAAGAATTAAAAAACGCGGGACTTATACAAGGAACAATAGAGGGCGTAAGCGTTTGCTATTGTATTAACCCCGAAGTTTGGGAAAGTTTGAATAAAGAACTGACGTTATTTTTCGGTTCCGTTAAGAACGGTTGTTGTTAAAATTTTTTATATAAATATATCGTAATATTACAATTAAAACTTAGAAATCATGAATAAATTAGAAGCTATAAACTGGAAAACATTTAAGGACACCTTAGTTCAACATCCTGATCTTGATCTTCAATTTCAATATGCAGAAGGGAAATTAGTTGATGCGGCATACCATATAACAGAGATTAAGCAAGCGCCAATAACATCAGTAGATTGCGGCGGCGTGATGAATGCATGGACTGAAATAATCGTCCAATTATGGGTACCGGAGAATGAAGATCAATTGCGTTCAATGAAAGTAAAAAAGGCATTGTCAATTATAGACATTGTTGAGAAAATGCTACCACTTAACCCGAACGGTACTGTTAAAATCGAATTTGGTAATTCAGAATTTGATACCCGTCAAATGTTCCCAAACGAAATGGTAATTGATGGTGAAGCACTGACTATTGATTTGCGTCCGGATGCTGTGCAATGCAAAGCGATCAGCCGTGGCGGAAGCTGTGGAACTAATGACAAAGGTGAAGAATGCTGTGCTCCGGCTGTCGCAGAAAAGCCTAAAGTACAATTAGTAAACTTAGCCGTTGCCGGCGAATCTTGTACACCAGGTTCAGGCTGTTGCTAAGTATATTAGGCCTGATTAGTATAACAAATAATAGTCACGTTAATCCCATCAAAATTTAAAAAGATATTTGGATTTAATTAATTAATCGTAATATTGCATTATACAAGATGGGATTAACAAAAACAGCTAATTTTACGGAAAGACAAAACCAACTGGCGCAGATGCTTAAAGCTTTAGCACATCCGGCAAGGATTGCAATCCTTGACCATTTGCTAAAGGCTAACGAATGTATAACCGGCGATTTGGTAGAGGTGACAGGTTTATCGCAAGCTACAACTTCTCAGCATTTGAGAGAGTTGAAAGACGCAGGTTTATTAAAAGGCACTATTGATGGCACTTCAATGAATTATTGTATAGATCAGGCAAAATGGAAAGCAAATGCCGCTATATTAAAATCGTTCTTTATTGACGTACAATTTGACGAAACCTGTTGTTGATTTTTTTTGCCTCGCTTCATCGTTAAATTGCAATATACAAGCAGATAGACATTAAACAATTATTATCATGATAAAGCACCACATTTTATTCGTTTGCATTCATAATTCAGCACGCAGCCAAATGGCAGAGGCGTTTTTAAACCATTATGACGGGAAATCCTTGACTGCCGAAAGCGCTGGTTTGGAACCCGGAAAGCTGAACCCTAATGTAGTAAAGGTAATGCAGGAAGTCGGAATTGACATTAGTCACAAAGGCACACAGGAGGTTTTTGACCTGTTTAAAAAAGGTCGTTTGTTTCAGGCAGTTATTACAGTTTGTGATGAAGCCAGCGCAGAAGGATGCCCTATCTTTCCTGGTGTAGTTAGAAGAATGGGATGGTCATTCTCTGATCCATCGGGCTTTAAAGGCAGCGAAGAAGAAATATTGGAAAACACCAGAAAGGTAAGGGACGAAATCAAGGAAGCGGTATTGGCCTTTATTGAGGAAGCTAAACACATGGAGTATTGGCATAAACAAAAGCTTGACGCTTAATCCTTATAGGAAAATGCTTTATATAGCCGGGTTGAATATTCAATATGAGGTAAAAGATTTGGTCAACACCATAAACTTTTACAACATCCTTTTAGGAGAATGGGCTTCCGACCTTTACCCCGGACATGCAGTGTACACAATCAAAAACCCTGCGTTAACACTAACCTTTATCGAAAACCCTCGCGTCGAACAACCAATAAACGGTAACTTTAACCTGTTGTTAAGTTCAGACGAAGAAGTTTACGACCGTTTCAGGGATTTTACCAAAAACGACTTTAGTAAATACATAAAGATTGACCCTAATACGTTTAAACCCGGCAATCATCCGTTTTACATCAAAGATCCCAATGGCCTGTTATGGGAATTAGGTACCAACGAAAAAAAGAAAATTGCACCAAAACTATTTAACATCCCGCGCATGAACAGCGTGTGGGATATATTAAAACCAATATAAAAATGAGCGCTAACGATTGTGCCCCTGCGGCAGAAAGAAAAAAACTAAGTTTCCTTGACCGTTTCCTTACGCTATGGATATTTTTAGCAATGGCTATCGGGGTCGCCATAGGTTACTTCATACCATCATCATCAGGTTTCATCAATTCATTTTCCAGTGGAACAACGAATATTCCATTAGCGATCGGTTTAATATTAATGATGTATCCGCCATTGGCGAAAGTAAAATATGAAAATATGGGTGAAGTATTTAAAGATACAAAAGTGCTAAGCGCTTCTTTGGTACTCAATTGGATTGTAGGCCCCATATTGATGTTTGTTTTAGCTATTACCTTGTTGCGTGATCACCCTGCTTACATGGTAGGCTTGATTTTAATTGGCCTCGCCCGTTGTATTGCAATGGTCGTTGTATGGAATGAACTTGCAGAGGGTAACCGTGAGTATGCAGCCGGATTGATCGCCTTGAACAGTATTTTTCAGGTATTACTTTACAGCGTTTACGCCTATGTATTTATAACCGTTTTACCGCCCTTATTTGGACTAAAAGGATTGGCGGTAAACATTACCATATTAGAAATAGCTAAAAGCGTAGGTATCTATTTAGGTATCCCCTTTGCTGCCGGAATTATTAGCCGCTATGCTTTGATCGCTTTAAAAGGTGAAACTTGGTTTAAAGATAAATATGTTCCGGTTATTTCGCCGATAACCCTGATCGCTTTATTATTTACTATCGTAGTCATGTTTAGCTTAAAGGGTAACTTAATTGTGCAAATACCAATGGACGTGGTACGTATCGCAATACCGTTGGTTATCTATTTTACCATCATGTTCACCATTAGCTTTTTTATTGGGAAGTCATTCGGTGCTGATTATTCAAGAAGTACCTCAATTGCATTTACAGCCACAGGAAATAACTTTGAATTAGCCATTGCAGTTGCTATCGGCGTGTTTGGCATTAATTCGGGTGAAGCCTTTGCAGGCGTTATAGGGCCTTTAGTGGAAGTACCCGCTTTAATCGCTTTGGTTAACCTGGCTTTCTTTTTCCGTAAAAAATATTACAGCAATAAAACTATCACTACTATATGAAGATTGCACTTTTTTCAGATATACATGCCAATCTGCCAGCTTTAGAAGCTTTTTTTGCAGATGTTGAAAAGCAAAAACCCGATGCCATTTATTGTTTGGGCGATTTAGTAGGCTATAATATCTGGCCGAACGAGGTTATAGATGAGATCCGCAAACGTGGAATTCCTTGTATTGCCGGGAACTACGATTTTGGGATAGGACGCCACAGCGATGATTGTGGTTGTGCTTATAAGACCGATGAAGAAAAAGCTTTAGGTAAAATCTCTATTGCCTACACCAATGAGGTTGTAAAAGACGAACAAAGGGCTTATTTGCGCACCCTGCCTGCACATATCCGTTTAGAATTTCAACTGAATAATGACAAACTCAATGTGCTGTTTGTACACGGCAGTCCCCGCAAAGTGAATGAATATTTATTTGAGGATAGGGACGAAAAAAGTTTATTACGCATAATGGAGCAAGCCGATGCAGATGTAATGTGTTTTGGCCACACGCACCAACCCTATCATCGAATATTACCAACTGAAATTACAGAAGATACACATTACCGCCACGCAATTAATATCGGTTCTGTCGGTAAGCCGAAAGACAAAGACCCTCGTGGTGGGTATGTATTGCTTCATATTAATGAAGATAGTTCTATCAAAAATAAAGACAGTGTAAAGGTTGAATTTATCCGTTTTGATTATGATATAGAGAAAGCGGCCAAAGCGGTTGAAGATAGTCCTTTGCCTAACGAGTATGCAGATATGTTACGTAACGGTTAAACATTAATCATCAATAACCATCATCCAGTAAACCCTTAAAACTCACATTATGAAAACTAAATTAAAATCAGCCCTGCTGGTTGCAGGAATCCTTTTGTCTGTAAATTTGCTATTGAGCGGCTGCGGCGGCTCTGGTAATAAGACCGGCGGCGATAGCACTGCCGTTAGCTCTGGCGACAGCGAAAGCGCGTTAATGGGTGCAGGCAGCACTTTTGTTTATCCCTTATTTGGCAAAATGTTCGCTGAATATGGAAAAACCCATCCTGTAAAAGTTAATTACCAATCCATTGGCTCAGGCGGTGGCATTCAACAATTAACCAGTAAAACAGTAGATTTTGGCGGCTCTGATGCGCCACTAAATGACGAACAGACCAAAACAATCGGTGTCCCGGTTTTGCATATTCCGATGGCTTCAGGCGCGGATGTGGTATCTTATAACTTGCCGGGAATTACACAGCAGCTTAAAATGACACCCGACCTGATCGCCGCTATCTTTTTAGGCAAGATCACTAACTGGAATGACCCTAAAATTGCTGCCGTTAATCCTGGCATCAAGTTCCCTAACTTGCAACTTTCGGTAATCCACCGCTCAGATGGTAGTGGTACCACTTTTATCTGGACTGATTATTTGACCAAAATAAGCCCGGAATGGGCGGCAAAAGTGGGCAAAGCGACTGCGGTAAACTGGCCTGCTGGTTTAGGCGGTAAAGGTAACGAAGGTGTTTCCGGCTTAGTTAAACAAACTCCCGGCGCTGTAGGTTATATTGAATTATCCTATGCCACCCAAAATAAAATGGCGGTAGCGCAGGTAAAAAATAAATCGGGTAAATTTATTAACCCAGACTTGGCTTCTATAACAGCAGCCAGCAATATCGACCTGCCTGAAGATGCAAAAGTAAGCCTAACCGATACCAGCAACCCGGACGGTTATCCGATCAGCAGCTTTACCTGGGCACTGCTTTACAAGGAGCAAAATTATAAAGACCGTTCCGCAGCGAAAGCGAAAGTATTGTTAGACCTGCTTTGGTGGAACATTCATGACGGGCAAAAATTTTGCGAGCCGTTGAATTATGCGACCTTATCTAAATCAGCGGTAACAGTAGCAGAAAACCTGTTGAAATCAGCTACCTATAACGGAAAACCCATTTTAAAATAATCAAACTGCCTGCTTTCTTTTTAGCAAGAGGAAGCAGGCTATTTTTACTATTATGACTATAGCACTTTTTTCTGATATACACGCCAATCTGCCTGCGTTCGAGGCAATGCTGACCGACCTGAAAAGCCGCAGCCCTGACGCTGTTTATTGCATGGGTGACTTGATCGGCTATAATGTTTGGCCAAATGAAATCATTGCGGAAGTTCGCAAACGTGGCATTGCCACTTTAGCCGGTAATCATGACCAAAAGACCAAAGGGTTTGCCTATGAATTGGTATCGGCAGAAAACCGCGACTATTTAAATACGCTTCCCGCAACAATTAAACTGGAATACCAGTTAAATAACGACCATTTAAATATTTTACTTGCGCACGGAAGTCCCAGGAAAATCGATGAATATGTATTGTCTGATACGAATGAAGCCTACGTACTGGAAATGATGAACGAGGCAAAAGCGCACGTGCTTTGCGTTGGCCATTCACATAAACCTTACCACAGGGTAATTCAAACTGATACGGGCTATAAGCATGTGATTAACATTGGTTCGGTCGGTAAGCCAAAGGACAATAACCGGATGGGTTGCTATGTACTAATTAAGCTTAATGAAAACAGTTCTGTTGAGGCAAAAGATAGTATTTATGTTGATTTTATCCGGGTGGCTTATGATGTAGAGAAAGCCGCCAAAGGGGTGGAAGAAAGCCCCCTGCCAAATGAATTGGCGGATATGCTGCGCAAAGGTTATTAGCCATGAAGAAGCAGCGAAAACACTATGTCTTTATGGCTGTCCTGATGCTGCTGATTGCGCTGATTGCAATACTTAGATTTAATATGAAGGATGGCCGTTATTGGCTGATTCCCTGCTGCTTCGGCTTCATTGGCGGCGTTTACATTTATGCCGCTATTAATTCAAAACATTAAAACAAGATATATGAATTTCCCTGAAAACTTATTATACTCCAAAGAACATACCTGGCTAGGTATAGACGGCCAAACAGGAACAATTGGTATTACCGAATTTGCACAAAGTGAATTAGGCGAGATCGTTTACGTGGAATTGCCAAACGTTGGGCAATCTTTTAAAGCTGATGAAATATTCGGCTCGGTTGAGGCGGTAAAAACAACAAGTGACCTATTTATGCCTTTGTCCGGAAAAGTCACTGTGAAAAACGATGCTTTAATTAAAAATCCTGCATTGATTAACAGCGATCCATTTGAAGCGGCATGGATGATCAAGATAGAACTTACCGACCCGTCGGAAATTGATCAACTGTTAAATGCAGATAGCTACAAAAGTATTGTTGGAGTGTAACCTTTCAGTTAGGAGGTTATACCATTTTTTAAAATGAACAAAAGTACCGCGAATTTATTGCCAGCATTTCTTTAATTAGAAAAATCCACAAAAGACTACGGCATAATGAACAGGCGGTGTTCCCCGCCCTTTCACCCTGCGGGACTTATTCCGTTTCCTTTTGTCTTGTGCTGTCAAATTTCAAGGCTTTCTTTTTTTCCTTTTTCTTTTAAATGCGATCTAAAACTCTGCTATTAAAATAAAAGTCCCTTAGCACTCGCTGCAAGGGACTTTCAACCTAAACCTTATCACAAGGCAAGCAAGAGTGCCTGCCAGTAAGGATGGCAAGCTACAATTTTTCACGATAAATAAAAGATATTTCAGCTCGGTTTTTATGGTCAATCCAACCGCCCCCTGTTTTCACCAAAGATCATAAAACCATAAGAAAACAGGGGGCGTTCTTCGGGCGGGCGATAGCCCGCCGCCGGACATTTTTAGTAATAAGGGGGATTGCTCCCCCTTATTAGCAATTAGTTATAGATTAATGCTTCGCTTCGCTGTGTTGCAAAATCGCGACAAAGATTAAAAGTCGTTTGCGCCCGTTGTTTGGCTGTGCCGTCCATGATAGATTTAAACTTAGCTTCATCACTTTTAAAACTGCGCACATTTTGAAAATAGCCTGTAACGCTGTTATATGCGCCAAATACCGTCCCTGCGGTTGTGTCCATTTGCTGGGTCTGACTTCCTAAAGCATATTCGTACACATTATCTACAATATTGGTATAATGGGTTGATAGCAAGTCTAACTTGCCTTCGGCTAAATTTTCCAAAACCTCTTTATTTGGTGCCATTGCAATCTGTATCAGTTTTTTAACCTCTGCATCCGTAATACGCACTTTAGCCCATTGGTTAAACAACCCTTCAAATTCACCGCCTAATGATTTACTAATACCCATTAAGGTATGCGCCTGTTTAAGCCTCTCCGTAGCAGATGCCGTATGACGGATTTTAATCGCCCCTGAATGATTATTCTTGGCAGCGTTTAGTGTGTTGTTGCAAACTATTCGAATAGGCGTAAAAGCTGCGGTAATGCTTCCTAAACCATCGTGCGTGGTAGTTAAAAACAAATATTGCTCTATCCAGTCCTTAACGCCTACCCGAATATAATCAGGTAATTTGGCAGTTATAAAAACCCGCTCACCATTACCCAATGCCCCCGCCGTTTCGTACAAAATTCCATCGCCACCGCCTACGATAGCATCAAAGAACGAAAACGCATCACGGTTTTGTACTACTTCATAATCATTGCCGACTACCCCTAAAACCTGCTCGGTATCTGCACGAACGGTTGCAAAGAAATTAGGCACTTCTATTTCAGGGATCATAATATCGTCGCTACCCTCGCCCAAATGGTTAGCGG
Source organism: Mucilaginibacter sp. (assembly GCF_965225845.1). Taxonomy (GTDB): domain Bacteria; phylum Bacteroidota; class Bacteroidia; order Sphingobacteriales; family Sphingobacteriaceae; genus Mucilaginibacter. Next base: position 1,055,482 of record NZ_CBDDBL010000002.1, on the reverse strand, counting down.
TATCATAGGTAAATAAAGGACGTTTTTCAACTATATAATCCAGTCCTGCGTGCTGTATCGCTTCGCTACTGGTTGGGTAGCGGTCTATAATTTGCCCTAACCCGTGCCAGGCTTTTTCCTTTACACTCATAAAGCTGTTTTTGCCTGTATTCTTATTGAAATTTATTTGATGTGCCATGATGTTATTTTTTAGTGTTCAGTTCAATGATTTTTGTTTGTAATACTTCCACATTCGGCGTACTGCTCACCTGTAAAACCGTTTCGGTTTGCAGTTCCTGTATAGCATCGTGTATTCTCGTATGTGTGGTTTTGATGGTAACTTTTATCAGTAAAAAAATCCTATCCTCCATTGTCTTAAAATTGATAGGTGTTCATAAAATCGCTTAACTCTAATTGAAACCGTGCGGGGTTTTCCTGCGCTAAAGTTTCGGCGTAACCTTCCCAAAATATTTGGTTGGTCAGTTCTATAAATTGCTCATACATAGGAATTGCTGTTTTTTGTGAAACCATAAAAAAATGCTCCCGACAATATGCCGGGAGCATAATTTGTTTAAGCATTGGGGAAAATGATGTTTGCTTCAATGTCGGCCAGTTTTTCATGGCAGGCATCAAAAATGAATTGAGAAACCATGCGGATAAGATTAGGCGTGTTGGTTACAAACTCCCTACCTTTATCGTCTTTGATAATCAGCTTGCACCCCTGATATGGGTTACTTTCCAGTTCGTCGTTTTCTTCAATTAATTTCACCTCAAAATCTTCCAGTAACTTAATGCGGGATAAAAGGGTAATACGCTGAATGCTTAGGCGGTGCAAGCCCTCCACCGATTTTAAGGTTTGCTCTAAGTTTAAAGCGAATTTTTTAGGCTCGGCTTTCACTTCTTCCACTTTAACGGGTTCGGCTTTCACCTCTTCGGTTTTGGCGGGTTCAGCTTTCGGCTCGTCTATGCTTTGCCCTGTGGTAAAGGGCGCAACGTTAGCGGGTTGGTTATCCACTGTAGCGGGGCTACCGGTCTTAACCTCGGCAGGGTTGGTTTTCTCAACTTGCGGATTTTGGGCAGGTGTTTGATCTTTAGCGGTTTCATCTTGTTTGGCTTCCTTTCCTGTTAAGCTTGGGCGGTTTTCAACTCTGTTTGCTGCTTGGTTGTTTTTTGCTGCTGCACCTTGTACACCGTTTGCATTTTTTTCTGCTGTTTTCATTTTTTAAATGATTTAAAAGGGTTAAAAATTTGTTTTTTTGTTTCCCTTTTTTCCCGAAGACTTTCCTTAAAAAGCTATTTTTCAAAAGAAAAAACGGTAAAAAAGAAAGTCAAAAAGACGGTCGAAAAGCCAGGGCGGGAGAACTATAAGTCCCGAAGGGTGGCCGCAGCGCAGCGGAGGACATTATGCGTTCGTACGACCGGGCTGACCGATCTTGACGCCGCTTTTGTCCGTTTTCTTTGGAAAATAGCACCTTGAAAGCATCTGATATTTTAGCAGGAAATTAAGTGCAGATTGAAGGCAAGCGAAGCTTTTCCCGGCATCGCGGGTAAACGAGTGAAGTCCTGAAAGAAGCTCTTAATTGGAGTTTAAAGAAGTTATAACTTATTAAGCGGATGTTTTTGCAGCGTAGCAAAAATGCAGTAGCGGACCTTATTCCAATCAGCCTTAAGGAAATCACCTGTCAAGGATTGCAACGTCATCCTTTTCGGGAAAAGATAAAGTGGAAAGCCTGGCCGGAGGGACAGCCAGTTCTATTAGTAATAAAGCAGAAATTTACGATTTAAAAAGCGATGCTATGGTTTGCATCGGCAAAAACATCTTCCCTGAATCCAGTTTAATAAAATCGTATTTGGTGTAAAAGGCTTCGGCATCATTATCGAGGGGATCGACGATGAGGGCCATTGAGCCAATGTGTTTCTCCGAGGCATCCAACGCAACCTTTAAGGCATCCATCAATAAATATTCACCCAGACGCTGACCTTTGTAATTTTGATCCACTGCCAGACGGCCCAATAAAGTAGCAGGCAGATCATGGTAAGACGGGGGCATTTTCTTTTGAACATCTTCCGGCACGAGCTCACGGGAAACACTTGTACTTGATAAGGTAAAATAACCTATTACGCGGCTATCGTCAACCATGGCAAATATCGCGCTCAAACGCCTTTTAAGATCCTGGCTGGCCTGCTTTTGGATATAATTATCCAGCATTTCCTTGCCGCAGCTAAAGTCTTTCTTATTAAATCCAGACTGTAGCGGTAATATAGGATAACTCATTAAGCTTCGGCAGACTGATTATTAAACTCCTTGTACCTTTTAGCTGCATCCCGCAAACGTTGATTAGGCTGCGGCGGGTTCATAATCGCATCAAAGAAGATTTTTTTATCCCTTTCAGAAGCCAGGATAGCTTCATGCTGCTGAACGATGGTCTTTGCTTTTTCTTCCGCTGTTGACAGCATAAAATCAGTTAATGTGCGGTAGCCTCCAATTTTGGTAGCTAATTCAAAAAGTTCCTTTTGAACTTTGGTCAACTTCGTATCAAACCTTGTCTTTTCAACTTTAAGTGCTCTTTCCATAGTGGCATTTATTAATAAACAAAAATACGGAAAAATTCCGTACAAATAAAACAACAAAAAGCCAAAAAGTGTTTGATGCTAAAATAAATTGGGAGAAATCAGCCGATCTTAATTCGCATAATATCCTCTATCCTCGTAGTGTAACATGGGCACAAGTTTGGTGCATTCAACTGCAATGGCTTATCATTTCCCTGCGCGCCTAACTGCACGGTATTGCGTCCATATCGGTTATTGATCGAATCCAAGGCTTTGGAAAGTTTGGCTTCTACTTCCATATTGTGCGTTTTCTCCTCGAATAATAAAGCGGTTTGCTGGTGTGTTTCGGGTATAAGATCAATGACCATTACCCCGGTTTTTTTGTATGCATAACCTTTGCGGTAAATTTTGCGCAGACCCTCCAATGCTTTGCCTACAATCACTCTGGCCGAGTTGGAATAAACATCCAGTTTGACCATTATATCATTATTATATTGCTTCTGTTCAGTGCGGAATTTATCTGTTTGCAAAAACACCACTACCGCAGTACAATTCAATTTGTCTTTACGCAGTTTATAAGCGCAGCTCGCCGCATGGTTGGACACTGCTTTTAAGATCAGGTCAAAATCGTCGATGGTTCTCGCAAAACTACGGCTGGTGCAGATATGCTTCTTGTCGGGTGGTATTTCTTCCATCGGTACGCATGAAACGCCGCGCAATTCATACCAAAGACGCTGCGTTTGTATGGTCATGTTTTGTTTAGTCCAGTATTCCGGCTGCATGGCTAAATCAAGCGCGGTATAAATGTTAAAGCCAGCAAGAAATTTTGCATAAGCGGGGCCAATGCCCCAAAGGTCTTCCACGGGAAAATCCCGCAAGGCGGTTTGTATCTGTTCGTCCGTTTGTAAAACAACAACCCCGCTTTTATCAGGCGACTTTTTAGCCAGTTTATTAGCCACTTTAGCCAGCAATTTGGTGGGTGCCAGTCCCAGGCAAATTTCGACACCTACACCCTTTGTAGTAGAGCGGACTATTTCCCTGCCTAATGCCGGCAACGCATCCTGATCCCATTGCTTAAAAAGCATAAATAGTTCATCAATGCTGTAGCGCTCCACTATATCACAGAATTGTGCAACATGGCTAAAGCCCCGGTTACTCATAGACTGGTAATATTCGTAGTTGGACGAATAATCTATCACACCGTCTTTCTTCATTTGCTTCACCAGTTCAAAAGCATTCTGGCTCATGCCGTAACCCATTTGCTTGGCAATCTTGCTCCGGGATATGATACAGCCGTGATTGTTGGACATGGTAACATGCGGCACGAAACGTAATTTAGGGTTAAACAACTCATGTGTACCGCAATAAAAACTGGAAAAATCAGCCAGGCCGAACATATAACGATATTTCAGCAGCCATATCCCGCTGTTTTCCGGCGATATATCCGTTAAAAATTCATCTAATTCATTATCGGGCTGTAGCTGCATATCAAATCGTTGAATTAATGATGTAGGTTACTTTGCCCCAAATGAAAAAATCATCCTGGTCGGAGATCTTTACCGGCTTAAATTCTGCATTGAACGGATATAAAAAAACGCCGTCATTGTTAATGCGTACTTGTTTTAAGGTGAATCCTTCATCAACCCAGGCAACAACCAGGTCATTGTTCTTGGCTTCTAAAGAGCGGTCGATAATAGCAAGTGACCCTGACCAGATGCCAATATCTTTCATGCTGACACCCTCTACACGGCCTAAAAATGTTGTGCTTTTGTTGCGGATCAGTTCTTCGTTCAGGTCTATTTCATTCCGAAAGTAGTCTGTTGCCGGACTTGGAAATCCTCCAAAGATGCCATCTTCAAAAAAAGGGATCAGCGTTTTGCTGTCTGTATTTAATCTGTACAAGTTCACCCGCATAATTCCATAATATGACCGCCAAAATTGCTAATTATTTTAGTATTTTAACAATAAAGTTTTTAACTTTGTTTTATGTGCGGCAGACAAGTGGCTTCCCAATCATGGGAATTGGAAACAGATTTAAAGGTTAAAGTATCAAACGCCCCTCAACTGGGAGCGGCTAAAAGTGATTGTGCGCCGACTGATCTTTCGGCGGTTATCACGCATAAAAGCCCGAGGGAGATTGAATATATGCGATGGGGGCTTATACCTGCAAACACGCATAACATCGCGGAACTAAGGCCATTAACAAATATTCGTTCCGAAACCATTGCCGCCAGTGGTAAATGGCAGGATATTTTAATGAAAAGCCGTTGCTTGAATCTTGTACCGTCTTATTATGAGTGGCATGATGAGGGTGAATTTAAAGTCCAGTATGAGGTTAGCCATGTAAGCGAAAAGTACGTGTACTTTGCCGGCATTTGGACAACCTGGATGGACCGTGAGAACGGGAATATTCCGGTAAATAGCTTTGCCATTCCAACCTGTGAGCCAGATAATAACTATAGCAAAATCCATATTCGTATGCCGGTTGTGTTCAATAAAGAGCAAAGGCGTTTGTGGATGCATCCTGAGGCAAGTTTTCAGCAATTAATGGGTTTGCTTCAAACTTATAACTCTACTTTTTTGAAGTTTAAAGAAGTTGGCAGAAAACGGTTGCCGAAGAAAAAGGATGATGGTAATTCGCTTTTTTAGATTTGCTATTCGTTTAATTGGTCAGTTTCGCCTTTTCCAATTCCAACAATATAAGACGCTCGTAAAGTTCAATGATTTTTTCTAAAATAGGCAAGTTCATTGAAGTCTGTTCTTTTGGAAGACCAGTTTCCGAAATAGCTTCTTTTAAAAAATCAATTAATAATTGATCACTATATTTATAAATCATGCTCGTACTAACGCCCAGAGCAATTGCAATACGTTCAACAGTATTTTCCCGCAGATTTTCGGTCTGTTCAATTTTTGAAATAGTTTGTTGGCTGATCTTTAATGTGAAGGCAAGGCTTTCTTGCTTGACGCCCAACAATTCGCGAATTTTTGCAATGTTTTTACCTATATGCATACTTAAAGATTTAAGGTAAAAATATAGGCGTTAAAGCGAATCTACTATAAGTGTAGCTTTTAAATTATAACTACAGGTAATAGAATTAGCCACAGATATTTTAAGAGAAATTATAATCATTTAGTACTCTCCATTCATTTGGAGCACATTCAGGCAGGTTTGAATTTTCGGTTATATTCCAAAGGTTTAATTCATTTTCAAGGAAAGCAACGAGTTTGCGCAATCCTACTTCGTGATAATTAAAAATGGAAGTAATTGCATTCGCCTTTAACCAGTCTTCCCAAAAACCTAATGAACTTAACGGATGAATATAAACATCATCATCCCATTCATTATTAAAACCAAATACAAATCCTGAAACTTCAGTTTTGAGATCCTGATCGGCAGGATCGTCCGATATGGTAGTTAAGCGAAAATATATAGCCGGATAATGTCCGCCCTCGGTATATTGAATTTCTATTTTTAATAGTTTCCTGCTGTTTAAAGCCAAAACATTTTCGGTTAAAAACTCTACTAATTTAATCCACTGCTGGTCGTTTATATGAATTAGCGGATTGCGTGGTGTGGTTATCGTTGCCATGACTTGGTTTTTAAAAAAGAAACAGGTCATTGACTGACCTGTTTCATGGTTCGTAATTTAAACGTGAACTTTAGCTTTACGCGACTGCTTTTTTGCAGGAGCATCCTCCTTTTGCTGCTCGCGTTGTTTTAAGTTTCTGACCGGCTTTTGTTCGGTTTGCAATAATTCTTCCCGCTTAATTTTCTTCATTTGATGATCGAACAAATCGACAGTTTTATACTGCGGATTAGCGGCAATAAAATATTTTTTGTCGCCGTTATCGTCGCCAACGGTTATTTGCTGGGCGTTACCTTTCTTTAAGGAATACATTAATTCGTCTTTCGCTTTAGGATCTTCCAGTTCCTTGATACCTTTTCCAGCAATCACCTTATCAATATCATATCCATAGTTTTCATGGTAATGCTTGATCTTTTTATTACCGTTTTCAGTTAGGTTCTTATCATCAAGCGTTAACCAAGATTGATATTTCTGGCCTTCCAAATTGTAAAGCTGTTTGTGTACGGCACGGCCTTCCATTAAATTGAATGCCTCTTTAGCGGTTATGCCGCTGCCTTTATTGATGAAAAAAGATTGATTAATATCCTTGGCAGGGTCATCTTTGTGGCTAATAGTTGCATCATACTTATTAAAAAAGTACATATCCTTATTATCACCTGCTTTAAAATGCAGCGTATAATCAACCGTTTTCTGGTTGAACTCATGTTGTAAGCCTAATTTAAATTCAGGCGTTTTAGAAGCCATTTCCTTATCCAGTTCAGCATTTAATTTGTCGCCAAAACCCAGGTTAAGCAGGCTTTTTTTTAGAAATTCAGCATTTTGAGTATTCATAACGTAATGATTAAAAATGAAATAAATGGTTAATTAAAGTGTATTTGCAGCTATTGCATTAACCGGTTGCTGCCTTGCCGGGGTTATTGTTTTTAAATTGTCCAAATCCTTCTGTTTGATTTGCAGGTACAAATGGCGGTTGCCGTTACGCTCGTATAATTCAACGTTTAGCGCTTGGTCATCAGAAAGGGAAAAACGGTGAAAGCCAAAAACTTTTGCAATCTCCTGTTTATGGGCAATTGAAGTTTTTTTACGGAGTGTTGTAATTAAGGGCACGATCTCCTGTTCATGAGTTGCCATTCTTGCAACCGTTTTCAAATCCCTGATATAAAATCGCACAAAATCAATTTCATAAGGCAGATTGGATTTGTTACGAATATCTAACCTAAAGAAAACCCTATTTCCTGCAAGGGATAGTTTATCAACCCAGGCTTTTACGCCTCCGGTTTTTTCATGGTCTACCACGTCTTTGCGTTTACCTTCGGCTAACTGTGAAACGACTGCGCTGTAATTAACATCCGCAGTTTTAATGACCCGAACTGTCATTGGTGCTCCTCCATCAAGTTCAATTCGTCGTCCGGCACGTCCGTAGGAATATTCTACCGGAATGTGATAGATTTTTGCAGTGCTAATTTCCTGCACATTAATGCGGGTTGGTGAAAAATCTGTTGTAAGGGCTTTAATCGTAATCAAAGCATTCTCTTTTTGGTCAACATCGAAATCCGGCGTTGACTTGCTGATAATCTTTACCGCCGATTTAAAAAACAACGCGGTAGTTTTATTACGGCTCACATAAGCGGTATCTTGTGCGTAGGAAACTGTCCCCCAAGCACCAAGAATGAAAATAATGAATGATTTTTTCATGGCATTTTGTTTAATTATCACGGTCGTTACTGTCCTTTAAAAGAACTTCGTAACCGGCCTTTACTTTAACTTTTATCTGTTTTACCTTGTGGTTGAATAAGCCTTTGGCGGCTTCAACCCCTGCACTGGCGGCCTGTGTACCTACGGACTGATCCATTGACATGAGTTGCATAGATTGAACCGCATCGCCAACGCCATTTTTTGCAGCATCCCTTCCGATGGAACCAGGAACATATAAGCCCTCCATACCGTCAAGGTCGTAAACTGCGAGTGCTACCGGCAAGATATTATTGAGATAGCGAATACTGGTTATTTTGACTTCTAATCGCTCGTTATTCAAAGCGCAGGTGCCGTAAACAAAGCTGCCTTTTGGTATCATTTTGCCGTTTACATAAATGCCATCCAGCAACCTTAGTTTGATAACGGCACCACTTACGAGCGTTTGATCTTCATGCACCACTGCCTGAATTGTATTACCTGCTGTTTCGGTAGCATTAGCGGAGCGACGTTTTTTTGTTTTACCGCCACCATCGTAAGAAGCATAGCTAACCTGCATTTTATCAGATGCGGAATTATCGTCGTCATCGTCATTCGCCGCCATCACCGCATAAACGCGGCCATGATTTTTCAGGGATTGATTGCGTAGCTTACTGTTGGCATTCCCGGGGTTTTGTATATCGTTAATTTGTTGCAGCATTTGGGTGAGCTGCTTCATTTCAGGATCGTTGCCGCCGCCGTTGCCGTTCATGGCTTTCATCATCAATTCCAGCCGTTTTACGTCGGCGGTGGATTGCGGCGATGAGGCGCTGCCGCCGCCGTAGTTAGGCTGGTCCGGCTGGTTGATCTGCTGATTGATAGCGGCAAGTTTGGCCTGAATTTTGGCTTCGTTCACATCTGCCAGGGTAGGGCCGCCTGTAAGGTTGGCGGTAGAACGCTGGGTAGTTGAATCACTATGCCCGGCTTTAGCGGCATCCAGTCCCATTGATTTAACGAAACTCTCGCTAACCCCGCTGCTGGCTGAACTTACGGAATCAGTTTTAACGGTTTGATAAACGCCCATTTTATCCTGGGTCTTTTGGTCTTTAAATTGCGCCTGTGGCAGTGTTGAATTTAATCCCTGCACATTGGAATTTTCAAAATCAGATGCGGATTGTTTACCGCCGCCTAATGCCCAGAACGCCATCGTTAAAAATGGGATGATAAGCAGGGGCATAACGATTAGAAATTTGCGCTCCTTTAGAAATTCAGGAGTATGCTGCGGCAATTGGCCGCTGTTTAATACTGCATTCATGATTTACTTTTTTTTAGTTAATGAATCTGTTAATTGACGTTTAATGAATTGCGGATCGGGAAACTCTGATGCCTGCCCAATGTGGGCAGACGTATAGTTTTGTGATATTTTTGGTATAGTGTAGAAGCTGCAAAATGAGCTGCTAATTAATATGATAGCCGTTAGCAGTCCGATTGCGATAGCAATCTGTTTCTTTTGACGAATAGAATAAGCGTTAAACCACCTGTTAAGCCAGGCCGAAAAACGTAATTGGAAATTGATAATTTGCTTTGCCAGCGAAGCCGCAACCTTGTCGCTCAATTGTGCTGACGTTTTGCTGTTTGATAAAATCATAACTTTTAGCGTTGAATAGTGGTGTCCCTGTTCGCTAAGGTTTCCCAATGCAGGATCAAAAAACCATGCGGGTTATTGTCTGACCTTGCTACATTGCGCAAATACCCCTGAGTGATCAGGCTTGATATTCCGGGGATGTTGACCACCTGATTCCGTGGCAAAGTGACCAGGCGATTAGCTGGCGAACGATAGCAGCGAGAGCTGTAAAAGCGTTTTCAAAGTTAGTTATTAAAAGTGGTTATTGATAACTGACCTCTTTATCATCAGTTCTTCGTTTCTTTCTCATTGATTCCCCCTTCAGTTCGATACGGTGTGCACTATGTACAATCCGGTCCAGTATAGCATCAGCAATTGTCTTTTCACCGATCACATCGTACCATTTACTTACAGGTAGCTGAGAGGTAATGATCAGCGAGGTCTTTCCATGCCGGTCTTCAATGATCTCCATTAGCGCAGCCCTGCTTTGCGCATCAAAAGGCTGTATACCGAAGTCATCCAATATCAGTAGTTCTTGCCGCTCGATCTTCGCAACCTCTTTGAGATACGAACCATCGGCCTTCGCCATTTTGAGTTTAGAGAACAGTTTGGGCGTACTGGCATAAAAGACCCTGTAGCCCAGTGTGCAGGCCTGGTACCCAATAGCAGAAGCGATATAGCTTTTACCGATACCTGTGCTGCCGGTGATCAGCAGATTCTCATTGCGCTCGATGAATGTACAGTCCGCCAGGCGCATGATCTGGTTACGGTCGATACTTCGGTCGGCATGATAGTGAACGTCCTCTACAGAGGCTTTGTAGCGGAACTTGGCATAATATATCTGCCGCTCGATACGCCTGTTATGGCGGTCATCCCATTCTGCATCTACCAGGTGCGCCAGTAGCTCATCTGCTGTGTAATCCTCTGTTTTACCTGTTTCCAGGGTGCTTTGAAAAGCATGGTACATGCCGAAGAACTTGAGCTTCCGCATTTTGTCTAACGTGTTTGTGTTCATTCCATTGGTTGTTTAAAAGGTTATTTGTAATAGTCTTCGCCTCTGATATTATCATGGCTGGGCATAGGAAGTTCATCTGCGAACAGGCTTTCTTCGTATTGATCCATCTTCTTTTCCAGGATCATATGAATGGTCTTATAGTTATAAACGCCATAGTGAAGACCTCTTCGGCAAGCCATGATCAGGCGTTCATTACCTACTTTGCGGGAGAAGCCAAGGATACCCAGGCAGGACTTATAAGCCTGTTCAGGATGTTGTTTACGGTCGAATATATTATGGATATAAAGCCTGACATCCTCGTGTATGGATGAGGCCCAGCCCAGGAACTTATCTTTTGACCAGTCGGCCACGAACTGATGAGTGGAAGCCAGATGGTCTTTCTCGGTTGTATAAAGATATAGTCCCCTTGTGCGTTTATGCATGGCAATACGCTCATAATGGTAAAAGGCTTCTACCGAAGAACTGGAATATAGCAGCTTGATCTTTCTGCCGATAAACCGATAAGGGACGCTGTAATAATGTTTATCCGGTCCAAGGCATACATAGCCGTTCTTCATCACGGTAGCATGGAACTGCTTTTTAAGCTCGTAACGCAGAACAGGTAAAGGGTTGAGCACTTCGCGCTCTATCTCATCGAACTGCTGCCTTCGGCTGTAGTTCCTCCCTTGCAGGAACCGGTTGTTGTGCTCTTCGAGCACCACTCTTATGGCTTCGTTCAGATCCTTTAACGAATGGTAAACTACTTTTCTTAAGGGGGCATAGATCCGGGTATACATGATCTTAACCGCACCTTCTACCAATGCTTTATCACGAGGGCGGAACGCCCGAGCTGGTAGTATGGTAGTACCGTAATGATCAGCAAAGTCAGCGAATGTTTCGTTTAACGTGGGCTCAAAACGGCTGCTTTTGGTCACGGCAGCTTTCAGGTTATCCGGTACAATGGCATCAGGAACGCCACCGATATAATGCAGCGTATTCTCACAGGCCGTAATAAAGTCCTCCTTTTGCTGACTACTCACAGCTTCTACATAAGTAAGCTGGCTGGCTCCGAGTATCGCTACAAATACCTCAACGGTAATGATCTCGCCGGTCTCCTTATCGGTAATGCTCAGCTTTTGCCCTGCAAAGTCCACATACAGCTTATCACCTGCTTTGTGATCCATATGCATGGTCGGGTTGACCCTCGCTTTCCACTGGGTATAATAGAAGCAGAACTGGCTGTACTGATAGCCTTCCGGGAACTCTTTATAATACTCTGCCCATAATATATGACGGTTAACGCCGGTGCGTTTAAGCTCCTTATCTACATGCGGAAAGCACCGCAGCATAGATTGCATACGGCCTGTAGGAGGCATCTCCCTGCTTTTTCCAAAGAAGTCCTCTAGTTCCTTATCGTTCAGCGCATCAACCTCCTCGAACGTAAAGCCACTATCCTTAAACGAGGCCAGGTACTTCTTAACGGTATTCCGGGACGTATCAGCCTGGGCAGCTATCGACATGATACTGCGCCCATTGGTGTACATCCTTATTATCTTTCTGATCTTACTCATGCTAATCGTAGTGTTGGCCATGCTTTTGGAGGTTATATTAAACCTCGTAAAGATGGGTGCTTCTACAGCATTAGCTGCTCGTTCGGGGTGGTCAATTTGGCCCGGAATGCCTGGTCAGTTTGCCCCGGAATGGGGTGGTCAATTTGACGCGGAATCACTGGTCACATTCCGCCGGAATTGGGTGGTCAATATCAGCGGTATATCCATCATGATGCTGGTACACTAAATAAGGTTGTTTTCCAAAACCTAAGCCTTCCATGTAGTCATCTGCAATCTGCTGAAGAATATCTTTATCCAAATTTTCACCTACTGCAAAATTTAATGAAACATGCAAGGTATTGACAAGTGTAAGCTGGTTACGTTTCGCAAGATCCGTCAGCCTTTCCAACTTGTTGTTGAATGTCAGATCGAGCGGGTCTTTAAGATAACCTTGTGCTGAAATCAGTTCTGCTTTGCCCAATCCCACCTTATGTTCATTGTAATTTATTGCACCGACGATGCTTCGTCCGGTTTTAATTTTTGCGACCATAATTCTGAGAAATTTTGCATCCGCTCTTTGATTTGCATAATTGCCGGATCAACCTTACTTCCAATAATCGAAAGTAGATTAAGCCATAATCTACTATCTGCATTCCCATGGGCACTGTTAATTTGCCGTACCGCCTGGTTGAGATTATTACCGATAGCATTAAGTTCCCTCCGCAGCAGAGCAAGCTCTTCCAATAAATCATCCATTGATTTATCCCGGTAGTTTACGGTGATTGGTTTTTCAAGCAAAACAGACCTGATGTACTCGCTCATTTTTAAAAATCTTGTTTTCTTAAAGCGGGTATCAATTACTTTAAATTCGTTGGGCTTGAACCGTGTGGTTACTTTGCGTTCCCTGTTTTCTTCTTCATTTTCCATTCCTTAAATCTTTAAAAAATCCGACCTCGGAGGATTTTCCCATGGCCCCCGACTGACTTCGGAAGGTAGGGGCAAGATCCGTTTGTCGGACAAACGTTTATCTTGCTGATTGCTGTTAAGAGGCAATCTCCTTCTCAAAGACATCTTTAACCTGCCTTAATTCCATTAATACCTGCATCATGTTGACTTTTTCTGTTTGGCATCTAAGAAGAACTTTAACGCCTCGATACTGATATCCTTTAAAGAAGCATCGAATTCTACCCCATAGGTTTTTACACGCTTTAAAAGCGCCTTTGGAATCCATACATTTAACTGCGCCTCTTCTTCTTTTACTCCCGTATTTTGCCTGATCGGCTGCACTTCCTGTATCGGGGTTTTAGGCGTCTCTTTTTTAAGTTTGTCCGCTAAGCCGCCGAGTTTATCTTTATAATCTGTCATTGTAAACCTTCCGTTAAGTACCTTATTAGACCAGGCATTTTGACGACTACATAAATATGTATTTATGTAATTATGCACTGATGCGGTTTACGATCTCTTCCGCTAAAGCTGTTATTTCTGTTATCGCTTTGCTATCGTTTCCTTGCAAAACCCCTGCTGTAATTGATGACCTTGCAATTCTCACCCTGTCATAGATCATCGTGTGCAAAACAGGGGTTTTCATGCTTTCTAAAAGGCCGCTCACTTCCTTGGTAATACCAGAGCGCGGCTTGATCATATTCATTACAATACCGGCCCGTATATCCGGCTTCTTTACCTGTGCATCCTTTAACAATGCGATAGTTGAGCGGATAGCCATCACATCGAAAAATCCGGCCTTTGTCGGTATTAATATGAAGTCCGACAGGCCAAATAATTCCGGCAGCTTGTTCGACAGGTAAGGGGGCGTATCGACGATAATCAGATCATAGTCTAAATGTTTAATATCCTGCAATTCGTCTTTGCTTATCACTGAGAGATCAGGCAACTCTTCCTTGATCTGGGTGAGGCTGCCTTGCAAATCCGTATCAACCAAAGCAACGTTTAGCTGATCCTGAAAACACACTGCTAAATTCATTGCCAGTGTGCTTTTTCCAACGCCCCCTTTTTGGTGGGCTACGGTGATGATCTTTCCCATGTTATGTAATTCTATATTTTAATAAATACATCATGCTGTAATTGCATAATGCTGTAAATCTTCAGATACATATTTCTGTAATTGCAGATTTGTGTAATTACTAATTTCTGTAATTCCGTATTTCAACAACTACAATTTTCTTTATCTGCATAATTCAATAAATACATATTGCTGTAAATACACAGGTATGTAATTATGTATGAAGGGTCTATCACTCATTTCACTTCATCAATTCCAGTAAGGTCATTATTCGATAGTGTGAAATTCTGCGCTTAACCATTTAATTTTGAAAAGTCACGCTGGTGGTGAAAGTCGTTGTATTTTGGGTCTATTAATAAAACTGAAATTTTCAGAAACCGAATTTACAAGCCACCAAGAACCGACAAATTGTCATCATAACTTTCATTAGATATTCAAGACGATTCGCAGTAAAATGGCGACATTCTAAACTTTCGTTTTGTCTCCTGCCGATAGTTATAGATCCATTCCGCTGCACAAACCTTCCAGTTATTTATCGGGTAGCCGGTTGCATTTTTCCATGCCCTTAACTCATGTTCTTCATAAAAATCCCGGGCAACCTCCATTACTCCCTTTTGATCAAAATATATTTCAATATTGGCCAATGATGGCGGTATAGAAGTGCCTAAACCGTCATCATTTCGAGGAACTATTTTCAGGCTACTCCTGGATGATTGATTGGGGACAGGAACGATCCGCCTTGCTTTACGCTTCATGCCATTTTCATTTGATCGTTCAACTTACCGGAATTCATCAGCGCCTGAATATCTTCCAGGTTGTAATAAGTTATACCACCTAACTTTTTGAAAGGGATCAAACCTTTGTCGCGAAGGTATTGAAGCTTGCTCTCCGAAAGGCGAAGCATCTTTTTGATCTCGAACGCTTTTAGCCATTGGTGCCCCGGATGGCCGGTCTGTTCTTTTAATAGCTTTTTAATGTCAACAATTAGCTGTTGCTTAAAATCAATCAAGTCCTGCACCGTGATCAACTGATCACGGTGAACTTTTGGAAAGTCATTTGAAGTTTCATTATAATTTGCCATAGCTTAAAAATTTAGCACAGCAAATGTGAGGAAGGGCAAAATATTTTTTTCACACCTCATGTACGAGGTAGGTGTTTTTTATGCATTTAGTACGTTTTGGCGACGAATTATTGCTGAAACATTGGCGGTTGTGAACGACCGACGAAACAAACTGCCACTATTTTGCAAGGGCTCGGTATTTATAAAATATTCAATTCAAGTCGTGCTAAGAAAATTTTTGACAAAACAAAATAACCCTAATAACGCTGATATCTACAAGTTATTGAAATGTGGGAGCATAATGGTGATGACTAAATTCCTCAAGATTCTGTTAATTAAATTTTTAGTCAAAAGCTATTTTAAAAAGATGTCTAATTAAAGTTAAATCAGTAGTATAAGATTATTATTAATCGTGAAATGCAAAGCTTTATTGATAGATATTGTAAATTTGATTTTAGTAAAACTGATGATTTATTTAGATAACAACGCAACGACAAAACTTGATCCAAGGGTACTTGAGGTTATGATGCCGTATTTGACCGAAGAATATGGCAATGCTGCAAGCAATCATGCTTTTGGTGTTAGTATCAACTCTTCGGTACAAACGGCGCGGGAACAAATAAGTGAATTAGTTAATTGTGCTCCAACTGATTTAATTTTCACATCCGGGGCGACTGAAGCAATTAATCTTGCTATTAAAGGATTAGCAAAAGAGAACCAACAAAGGGGAAATCATATTATAACCTGCGAAACTGAGCACCCCGCTGTACTTGATACTTGTCGTGCCTTAGAAGCTGATGGTTTCCAAGTTTCTTACCTGCCTGTACAACCTAATGGACTAATTAATATCGAGTTGATTCGAGAAGCAATAACTCCGTCAACAATATTAGTTTCTGTAATGTTGGTAAATAACGAGACTGGTGTTATTCAACCGGTAAGGGAAATTTCTGAAATATGCCATTCAAACGGAGTCTTTTTTATGACGGATGCAACACAGGCAGTTGGTAAAATGCTTATAGACGTAAATGATTTGGGGGCAGATTTAATGGTTTTTTCAGGACATAAATTTTACGGTCCCAAGGGTGTAGGGGCGTTGTATATACGAAGCCGACGACCATTTAAGGTTAAGTTAAATCCGCTGTTACATGGTGGTGGGCATGAGCGGGGACTTCGTAGCGGGACATTAAATGTTCCAGGAATTGTTGGCTTAGGTCAGGCTGCCTTTTTAGCAAAAAGTGAACTTAAACAGAATTCGTTTAATATAAAGGTATTACGCGACTATCTTGAAAGCAACCTTCTGTCAATTAACCAATCGTATATAAACGGAGATGTGTCAAACAGAATGTACAATGTTTGCAATCTCCGTTTCAAAGGCATTGATGCAGATGCGCTTATTGTCGGTTTAAAGGACATCATGTTGTCCAATGGGTCTGCATGTTCATCAGCTAAAGTAGAACCTTCGCACGTATTGAAAGCTATGGGCTTGTCTGATGAGGATTGTTATTCTTCGATAAGAATCAGTATAGGAAAGTACAATACAAAAGAGGATATTGACGCTGTTGTTAACGAATTAAAAGAAACAATCACACAATTGCGGGAAATGAAGAATCCAGTGCCCATCCGCTGATAAATCCCATATTTCTGGCGATCTGTAGCATGGGATATATCAGGTTTTTGAATGAAATACTAAATTGTTCGTAGTCAAGTTTTAAAATGGATTTTAAATCCATTTTAAAAATGTTCGTGTACTCCACTAAATATTTTTCCCAATTTTCCTCTGATTCGTTAATAAAATGAAACAGTTGAAACTGCAAGTGAATAAAAGTATCCAAATATATTTCAGCAGGGAGCTTGTCGCTTTTTTGAGAATTTATTGATTTTGTAGTAGGAATGATATTCCAGATTTCGTCATGTACAACGTAACTCCAAGGAATAAAATGATCTAAACTAAAATCGCTTTCTGATATCGCCTGAGCGGAATAAATACAAGAGAATGAATGTTCAACCAAGAACTTAGCCCAGATAGTCTTTGCTTTGAGCAAATTACGTTTTTCAGCACCTTGAATCTTAGAAATAATTGAAGGAACATTGGGATTTCTTTTTGTCAGATATAGGTTCAGGCGATTTATAATATTGCCCCGTATAAGTGTTCCGTAAAGATTTATAAATTCCACCCAATTTTTTCGAACTTGTATGCAATTGTCAACAAAGTAATATGGAAGATTTTCATCTGTGAATGCTATCTCCGCTATTTTTTTATGCCTTTGGTGATCGTGTAATTGCACAAGATTTTCTTTGCACCAAGTTGAAAGAAAACGATAAGGTACATACCGCAGCAATTCTATTTTTGCATTTTCTATCGAAATGGCGCTAGTGTTCTTAAGTAATATACTTTTTAATTCGTGGCGTTTGATGAGGTCAGGAATATGGAGGTCACCTTGGATTTGCCGGATTAGTATAGGTAATCGATCATAAAATCCATAGTATAATTTGAACTGACAGATAGGATGCCAGGCTTCCAACAGCATTTCGATTACAATGTCACTTATCGGAATTAGAGAATCCGCGTCAGGTCTCTCCAAGCATGACAAAATGCCATTTAACCAATAAAATTTGTAAGAATTAGTCGTCGTTTCAAGTGAATTAATTAATGGGCCAACAGAAATATCCATTTTAATCTCTAATTTCTACGTAAGAAGGATAATATCTATATACATTAAAGTATTTCTCTCGTTGGTCTTCGGGAATAAAATCCAGCTTTTTGAGGTTTAAAAAACGTCCTTTCGGTTTAGGTAAATGGGAGTTTATTAAATCAATTTCAGAACTTGTTAGTACCGGTGACTGTATATCCAATAATTCTTGGCTTCCTGTTTTTACGTATGCTAACGTTTTGATCGTTTTTATCGATTGATCATTAAGGTTCTTTCTCCGCAATAATAAGCCCCCTGTAGAAAACATGGGTGCCCTGTCCTTGTAGGACAGGAAAAGTAACTGTTGGTATACTAATTGCTCCGGTGGATCTAGTACTGCATTTCTTTGCTCTAAAATATGGTTAATACATCTGTTCACCATGTCACGAATCAGGTAAGGAGACTGTGCTCCAGTCATCATCAGATTGGTCAATTCATAGGGTACGTAGTCTGCGAAGTCAGCAGTAAATTTTTCAGGTTTATAAACGCCGGATGTTTTATCTATATATTTTGGTAGCGAGCTATTACATGTTGCCATGTAAAAGCTTCCCGGTTCCAAGTTAGTAAAGATCGTTTCAATATCCTCAAACATATAAGACTGAAGTGTCTCATCGTAATCAAGCCAAAATATTTTTTTACCGGTATAATCAATATCGAGCAATACGTCAGTTGACATGCCCCAATGAAGATCGATGCAGGAATATGGTTTATTAAACTCAAATCGGATTTTATCTTCTACTTTGTTTTCAATGTTTATCATTTTTTTGATGCCCAATTCCTTGTGGATCATCTTAAAATCGGTAAAAAATATTGAACCAAATCCAATATAGGTACACTTTCTTGCTTCAGTGACCCCGTAAATCTCCTTCAACAACTCTACAAAAAGCTTTCTTTCTATAGACTTCGCCGGCCGATAATTATAATTAAATATATTGTACGATGCCATTAAAGTTCTGTTTTATTCACATTAACATAGTAGTCAAAAGTTTTTTCTCCAACTTCCCGGTTAGTGGAAACATTGAAAATTTCTTTCAGCTTTTCAATTACAGAACTTTTTCTGGAATATGAGATAGAGGCCCATTCTCTGTTACGTTCGGCGGCTGCCGGTTTGGGCGCTACAAATTTTGGTGAAAGAGATTTTTCTGATTGTCGAACCTCATCGATTCTTCTTGGTTTCGCATTCGCTACTATATCGTCACGTACCTGCCGATCATCAATTGTATTTAGAAAGCCTAATACCTGTTTCATGGCAAATAGCATTTCCGGCCTTGCAGCTTTATACACCGGATGTCCTGCATCTATTCCTGTTTTTGTCGTTGTCATTGGAAGCTTACTTGAATCCGGCGAATCAAACATAACAACTCCCCGAAACATTGCGAACTTGTTGTGATACTTAATAATATTACCCTCATCCTCTTTTGCTTCCTTCCAACCTGTTGTATAGGACTTGTCCGCTTCTAAAACTAATCGGTCATTGCAGAAAATATACCAGCCTGCCACGCTCGGCAAAGGTTCCCCAATGCCACAATATATACTTACAACCACATTTTCTTTGACTATGGGAATTTTTTTGAAGTATGGCTTTAGATGATCACCCCACAAGAAGGAAATGTCTTTTCGTATAATAACCTTTTTGTTTAGATCAATTTCTAAACCTTTTAGAATACTATAATTGAGAGCTAAACTTATTTCCTTTTCCAAATCATTTAAGAAAACGTTGTCGCCAAAGTCAGAAGCGATATTGTCGTATAAATTGTTTACGATGATGACTGTCCCGTCTTCTTTATCAAGTGATTTTAGTTTGGCGGGTATTTTATCTTTTTCGACATAACTGAAGTCCCATTCCTCGGGCTTGCTCAACCAAGACGCAACGTCAACTGACACTAAAAAGTGATCGGTCTTATTTTTAGATTCAACCGTGAAACTTTTCCCGATTTTAAATAACGCCCTTTTCATACCAACACCGAAACGGCCAATAGAATGTTCTACAAACTTTGCCTCTTTCGGTCTACCGAAGCGGAATGCGTATTCCTTTGCCACGGAAAGCGGGAAACCGCCGCAATTATCCTTGATTATAAATTGATCTTTACTAACAGATACCTCGACTTTAAGGCCATGATAGTCTTCTTTCTTTCGAACCTGTTTTGCGCCATCAATGGAGTTGTCGATCAGGTCAATAATAGCCCTGTTTAAAGGGATATCCCTTGTAAGCATGTCGATAAAGAATTCTTTTGTCGGACTCGCCTTAATAATATTTTGATCAGCCATGTGTGACGGTTAAGTTTTTGATTCAGGAAAACGGAAGTTGAAGATAATAATATTATTATACTCAATTGAAATTTTCTAAATATGGGTTTAGAAATTCATAATAACTTATTAAAAACGCATCGAGATTGCGAGGCTCTTCAGGTATTCGTTCCTGGATTTTAAGGAAGCCGCCGTGCGAGTAATAATTTAATAGCTTTAATCCCTCATCACTCAGGCGGGTAACGGTATTCGGATCAAGTAGGCCCGATAGCTCTTTGTTCAGGGCTTTTCTTTCATTTAAATCAATACCCATGTCCTTCAACTCTGCTTTTAAGAATAAAGCAATGATCAGATTTCTTTGAGGTGCATAGTCCTTCGGAAAATTTTGTATCAGTTCTGTTGTTTCTGAATTCGGCAAAGGATCTTTTTTCTCGGTAGCTATTCCTGCTATAAAACAGAAATAAAAGAAATCGAAGTCAATCTCTGTCCCCGGTTTGCCTTTTAGATGCCTGAACCAATGCCTGGCAGTGTTTGATATGCGAAATGCCATAGTTATTCAGTCTCTGTGTGAAATGATTCGAAAAATTTGCGCCCGGCTACCCATATCCCATCATCAGTCTGCTGCACATCAGGCTCCAATAATGCGCTATCTATAAGTGCTTGGTTTTTCTTGCGGAAAAGAGTTTGTAAATGAACCTTGTCATCACATGCCTTTAAAAGCGGCTTGAAAAACCCTGGTCTCTCGCTTGAAATGGTAAATGCAATGAATTGGTTACTGATATTTGGAATTAATGCCGCGATTTCGGGCCTTACGGCTAAATCAATCGGGTTGGCAGGACTATCAATAACACATGGTAATTGATGCGATGAATTGAACAATAGGGTTGATAAAAATGCATATCCTACCGTCAACGTTTCCCCCACGCTACCGCCTTCTTTACCTTCAAGCCTTAATGAACGATCAATGGAGGATACTTTCATTTCATTATCAGGCATCAACGATTTAATCTTCTCATTGACTTCATTACATACAGACTTGCTTAACGATTCCCTGGCAATCAAAAATGTCTTTTTCAGAATCTTCACAAGAACATCCCGTTTCAGTTTTTGACTAACTGTTCCTGTTGCGTCAGCTAACTCACGATCTGCATTCGCGAGTCTGCGTTTCAATATATCAAGGTTCCAGCTGCTGTCCGAATCGTCTAACAGACTGTCATACTTCTCTAATTCAATTTTCAGTCTTTCAGCTTGCGCCTTCAATTCATCAAGTTTCTTTTTAATCCTTTCAGCTTGCGGGTCTTCCCTGCTTGCTTCATCTTTAATCAACTCTATGTTCTGTTTTGCAGTGGCTTCGGTATCCTGTAATCTTTTGATTTCATCTATTTTGCTTTTAAACTGTAAACCCACAGGCTGATCTACATCGATAATACTCGCTTTAATATCCGATTTCATCGAATTCAAAACACCGACTTCTTCTGCGCCTAAATAATTCTTAGCGTTTTGCTGAATTTGGATACTCACATTAGCGTCAATGTCACGGCCACAAATACAATGAGCTTCATGGGCAAGCTCTTCAAAAAATTCACGGGCAGCAACTCCCGGCAGCTTTACACGATCTAAATGGTCTTTAAGAGAAGTAATCGCCAAACCAAATTTGTCGGAAATTTCTGAGGGCTTCTTTATAAATTCAGCTAAGCTTTTTGATGCATCCGTTAACCGGATTAATGCTTCATTGTGGGCCGCTTCTGCGGTAGCTATTTTGACTTGATTATCAGTGTTTTTATTAATTTCCTCGTTGAAGTCTTTCTCCAATGACCGGATTTCAGAATCAATTTTATTAAGTTCTTTTTTTGATTTCGCTTTACTTTCACTAACCTCTTTAATCCGGGCTGTCAAATTTTCAACCTTATTCTTTCGTTGGCTTAATTCGCGCGGACTACCCTTAGAATTTGCTGAAGCTGCTATTTCATTGTAGTAGGATTCAATTCTTTCCTCCATCCGATTTATCAGGGACAATTGATACAATTCCTCAATAGCTTTTTGTGCATTAGTATAACCGGGGTCTAAAAGCCGTTCTGCAAGTTCACCGTCAAAAATCAATAAGGAAATAAAATCCTTCTGAAGTACCGAACGTAAATTATGCGGCGGGATAAAATCCGCGTTATTTCCGTTTGCGCCTACAGTTGTATATAGAACGGAACCTTCGCCTGAAAAGTCAAAATTGAGAATAAAGGTTAATCTTTTATCATTATCGTATACAAGCTTTAGCTCAAAAACGCCGGAGGAACTATTTTTAGATTTTCTGAAGTTTAATGCTCTTGAGGGATCTGATGAATTATCTGAAGTTGGGGGCACCCAAAACTTTGGACCCGAAAGTGCCGCCCTGATTAAATTGAGAACGGTAGTTTTTCCTGTGCCGTTAGGCATCTGGATGAGCGATACTTTATGAATTACATTGGGGCTGCTTTCAAATGAAATATGATGATCAGGACATCTCAAACCTTTAGCCGACCATCCTAAAATTTTTAAATCAATTGCCATGAGCATCTTCTTTAGGGGTTATGGTCGCATCAAAGCACACGTCACATCTCCTTTTATAAGCGTCCTTATTGTTTATATCTTCACTGTTGTCAACAACACTTTCCATCCACTTAATTAATTTAGTTGCTAATTCCGGTGGCTGGCCTTCGGCTTCTACGGCCTTTTGAAATGAAGAAGTAATTTCGCTCTTTAGCATAATGGTTTAAGTTATTCGGGTCTTATTTTGGATAGATTGCTTAAAAACTCTTCACGATCTGTATCAGCGTTCGCTTCCGGGTCAATTGTCCCGTCTTCATCATCGTCACTTGTCCTTATGAAATCCACAACGTTTGCAACTTTTGACGGATTTGACGGATCGCTTCTCAGACATCTGCCAATTCTTTGAATAGTTTCCAGTTTCGCCCTGGCTGACGACAGCAATATAACATTTTGTAACGAGCGAATATCAATACCCTCTGATAGCCTGTGGCAAGTCAAAAGACATTTTATTTCACCTCTTGCAAATCGCTCCAGCTCTGAAGAATCATCATCCCCAAAATAAGTGTGAAATTCGGTACTTAATTCATGTACCAAATTAAGAATTTCCAAGCCGTATTCTTTCGTTTCAACAAATATGATGCAACTGGTTAAAATTTGAGGGTTTGCATGAATAAAATTATGAAAGACAGGAATCTTCCCCTGAGACGTTTTGTAAACTTTAGATAACTCTATATAAAATTCCGTGTCGGACATGGGATTGCCGGCCTTTTCCCGTGCAGCTTTTCTACTATATACCGATCTTAATTTCTGCCGATCTTCATTTGTCAAGGAGTATGGAAGCGGGAAGTAATTGAAGGGTGCTAAGATCCCCTTTCGTATTGCATCTTCCAAGCCAAATTCAAAAATCACAGGGCCTATATGGTCAACTATAAACTGAGTACCCTCCTCATCATACTCTCTTTCAGGTGTGGCACTTAAACCCAACCTATACTCGATTTCATCCGATTGGCCGTTAAGGCGCACCATGTTACCATCACTTCCCAATTTATGGACTTCATCATGTATCAGGAGAGTTTTTTCTGCAATATGTTTGGGCAATTCATATAAACCAAGATCCAATTTCAATCTTGATATCAAAAGTATTTTCTTTACGGGGTTATTTCGGAACTTGTCGCTGTCATGATGCTCTGAATAATGCCTGTAAATGATCCAACCGGATAAGCCTTTTCTGATGAGGTTAAGAAGCTCCTTGTACCATTGATTTAATAAGTCTACGCCGTCACATGAGATAATTACCGTTTCGATATCTCGTGATTGGACGAGTTCTGTAAAAATTCTAAGCGACGTTTTCGTTTTACCTGTTCCGGTAGCCATATTAAGGATACCGTGCTTACTTTCCTTGAATAGCTTAACGGCAGTGTCCTGATGCTCCCATTTATTCTTATCAGGTAGTTTATATACGTCTATTATTTTCCCTTCAGCTATTATTTTCTTCAATTTCTCTTTCAAACTATCAGGTAGGTCCGGGCTCTCATATAACTCAAGCGCTAAATCGTATTCCTCGCCGATCAGTTGCTCAATAGTATTGAAGGGGAAAAGCTCTGAAATTGTCGAGTTAATTCGCTCAATAGGAATAGTTTCCACCGATGGTGAAACACCGTTCCATGCCTTCTCAAAGATACTTTGAAATTTATCTATTCTTTGGATTACAAATGTGCTTTCATTCCATGAAAAATCGCAGCAGAGATCTTCTACATTTAGTTGCAAAGCAGTTTTCGAAAGATTTGTCGAACCCGTAAACACTACCTTGTCATTAGCAGAATCCGTAAATATTCCGAATTTCTGATGAACCATGCCAACTTTATTGGCTTTAGGAATCAGCGCTTGTATTTCAATCCTTTGGTTTGCAATCAGCCAAGAGAGGCAATTAAAGAAATGCTCATCCCTTTTCGATAGGGTGGCCTTTAATTTCACAATATCATTGATGATTTTTTCTTCAACCAAGATTTTATCGCCGCTTTGACCGAGAAGTATCGCCTTTTTATCTTGGGGAGATAAAAAATCGTTGATGAGTAAACGAAGATTTCCGCCCCGCTTAATAAAATAGGCGAAGCCTATTGCTAAGGTATTTATTGCGGAAGAGCTGAAAAAGCCAAGCCCGATATCTAATTTCGTGCTATTTAGAAGACCTTCGAGATAAAACTCAATGGGTTCATCTTCGCCGGTGGCATATACCGGCTTTAGGTCCGCATCTCTTAACATAGCTAATTTGTTTCCAGTTTTTTCAAACCAGTTTCTATTTTTTGCAAAATATATTCCATACCGGAAAGATTGGTCTTGACGAACTCTTTATTGATGATATCCAAGCCATCATCAACATGCATTTTTACATACCTTGAAACGTCTTTATCAGTATGCATAATATTATAGTGGACACTGATCATTGCCACATAATACGGCAAATATTCACCGAACAAAATTTTAGCGCTGTATTCTTTACCCTGTGCATCCCTGATATCCTTGAGGTCTAAAACCCTCTCTTTAGATAACGAATAGGCAAATGCCATACGAGCTATAATATTTTCAGAACCGAGGTTCAGTTTCTTTGTAAGATCTTGTACAATCTCCTTATTTGCTTTTGAAGTCTTTATGCTGCTGAACATAACTTAAGCGTAGGTGTTAATTTCAAAAAGTTCATTTGGTTCAATTTCCCTCAATTGTGAACTGCTATGATCCTTATGCTCGATAAGGTACACCTTATTGATGCGATTTTTCAACCAGCCATATTCTTCACGTGAAAGCTCTTTCTCCAATAACGGGAATAAAACTACCTGTTCAGAAATAGATGGGTAAAATTCTGTTACTATATTATGAGCGTGTTTTTTATCGAATTTCTGTAACGGACTGTCAACGAACAGTGGAAACCTGATATTGGATTCATCGACAAGCGCTTTTAGCAGGGCTGTTGCGTAAAGTTGCTGTTCTCCCTTTGACAGGCCATCCTTATTGATTTCATTATCGCTTTTATCATACAGATCAATGTCTATAAGGTCGTCAAATACTTTCACCTCCACACGGGCAATAAAATTGGCCTTGTGCATTAACTTTTTAAGCGCCGAAAGGATTTTCTCCTGTAGTGATTCTTTTTTTTGATGTTTTAAATTTTGTGTAAATACGGCAAGCTCGTCAATCAGCCGCGCCGCTTGCTGGTCCTTCTGCAGATCAGCCTGAATCACCATTGTTTTTTTCGTCAGTTCGGTAATGAGCTTTTTTTGGTTAGATCGTTCATTATTAAGATGAAGCAACTTAGCACGAACTTCTATTAACTGATTCTCTATTTCAGCAATTTCCTTTTCGAACTTGTTTTTTTCTTTCCGGATTTCCTGTATCACAAGATCCGTTTCTTTTGTTTCAGCGTCACGAAGTTTGTTATTAATAATTGAAAACGAACTTTGCACTATTTTTAAATTTTGGGAAATGTCTTTCAAACGTTTATTGTAGGAGTTACCCAAGTTATCTACTATGGATTGCAGGTTGTTAACCTCCTCTACCTTGAAATTTAATAGCTTTTTTACCTTAATCAGTTCTACTTCGGGCATTAGGTGTTTTTCAATGATTGAATGAAGCAGTAATTCGTGTTCCTTTTTTAACTTGATCTCTCTTTTGTATGAGCCAATTTCCAGCTTAATCTTATTTAGTTTTTTCGCCAAAAATACCTGGGATACTTTTTGTTCCTGCTGTTCTACCTCCTGTGCGACCTGTTCATACACTGCGCTGAGCTTGTTGGATGCGATAGCCAACGGCGCGAACTCAAGCAACTCATTAACCTTCATCTTTAGCATTCGCTGTTCTTCAATGGTATTTTCTCGCAATTGCTTCAGCTCCTTTAATTCATCAATGGTGATCGTACTGCCTTCGCGTATGAGCCGCTCTTGGCATTTATCTGACTCAAGCTTCTTCCTCGCGAGTTCTTCTGTTATTTCAGAAATTTTATTTTCATAATAAACCGCTAATTTCTCGTTTGAGGCATTGGCGGTTCTCAGCTCGTCAAGTTTAGACCGATCCTTTCCGATATCCGTATTTTTACGAAGCTTCAGGCGGATGTTCTCAAGGTTGCTCTTAAGGTCTTCATATTTCTTTATTCCCAAAACCTCGGAATAGGCACGGCTTAATTGACGTTTTTCATCTACCGATTTCATTTCTGCAAGCGAAACAATTTTCTCGGCATCAAAAAAGAAGAACTTAGCGATTTCCCTTGGTAGAATAAAATCGTTCACGAAAATTTCGGGGCCGAGTTCTTTGGTTAGTTCATTGCTTCTGTTATCTAACAAAATTTCCAACGACTCCTGTTCGGTCAACACATTGTAGGTCCGAATAATCTCTACATTATTACATTGTATTGCCGGGATAAATATCCTTGACAAAACGATACTTACAGAAAAATTGCAGTTAGCTCCGTTTGCGGTAGACGTGACCTGCTTAAAATGATTTCGATTAACAGTCTTTTCACAATACTTTTTATATCCCCCCGCTTCATAGATTTCCCGCTTATACTTCTCATCCACATCAGCCATAAGCTTACCGTAAAGGCACCAAATAAGCGACGTTAGAAATGTAGTTTTTCCGAAACCGTTATTGCCAGATATTATGGTAATGTTACGTTCATGGTCGTAGTCAAAACCTATGATGTTTTCACCTTCATAAACTCTGTAATTATTTAGTGTAACCTTATCAATCAGCATTAGTAGTCACGTTTAATGATTTAACGTATTTCTCAAGGTGATTTTCCAAATCATTATTCAACCCCCTGGTTTTTACCATTAAAATTTTAGAGCGTTGTAATTCCAAAAGCTCTTCAATTAATTTGACATCTTCAGGATGTTGGGTACATGCCTCCTTAAGCAATTGCTTTTCAAATACAAGCTGGTCTTTAAAATCATTGTCTGAAAAGTCCGTTCCATTGACCCGGTTGTAGATTTCGGCTACGCTCAGATTAAATATACTGTCTCGATACCACGTTATCTGAATGGCTACTAACTCCTGGTAGTTAATCAGGCTTATTGTTTCGTCTCGCTGTTTTATCTCTTTTTGTGCCCGTAATAGTTGCTCCAGTATTTCAGCGCGCTTAGCTGGCTTATATGGGCCAATGCCGTCAGAGCCATCACGACGGGTATCTTCTCGCCAGTCGGGATTATTTCGGGTTGTAACCAATAGCTCCCTTATCTCCAATAAAGGCTCCATCCAATCTTCGCCATTTAAAATCAAAGCCTCCATAGACTTATCTTTTTTGACAACCGTACAAACCCAACAGCCAAATCTGCTATTGCCGCATGACGGAGTTGTATCATCGATAACCAAAGGGCAATCGCCGCCGTTTGCGTTTCTGTATAGCGCGTTTAATTGCTTATTATCAGCTCCCCAAGGCGATTCAACTTGATTAAGATATTGCCACAGTTCTGAAACCGTAACATCTTGTATCGGACTAAAAACAAACGCATTGGGCAGCACATGGCTTCGTAGCCTCGTGCCTTCTTTTGTATGGTTGGTGATGCTTGCGGATCTTGATGCGCTTTCTTCCTTTCTCGTTCCGAGCAGAATTATTGCCTGGCCTACCTGGCTGATCTTATTCTTAATAAATTCCGTCGTAGGACTTATCTTTAAGCGTTCCGTACACCAACGAAAGGCATTATTTGGCGCTGGGTAACCCTTACCAATCAGGTTTACCCAAAATGTATCTTCAAGTTTCGGAGTTGTCCTTACTACAAAAACAGGCATAGACTGCTCGAACGCCGCTTTTTCAATTTTGTTGAGAATATGCTCCGTGAATGCTATGATCTTCGGGTTTTCTACTAATGTATTGTTGCAAACTACATAGATCTGTCTTTGCAAAAGTTCTACCGGGTATTCTTTTAACGCGTACCAAACTAATTGCAGCATCATTGTAGAATCTTTGCCGCCGCTAAACCCTATTATCCAAGGGATTTTTCCGTCATCTTCAAAGTACTGTGACTGGATCTCCTTATTTATCAGTTGGATAACATTTCCCATTAATTTTCTTTTATATCATGTAAATATAGGAGAAATTCATGGTAATTTTATTACTTATAATGAGCGTAATAATGTTAAAAATGGCAACATTTTATACGTTGTAACACAGGGTAAATGTAACCCATATTACAAATTATGAACAGGTTCACGGATCCCCTTGAATGCTGTTATTATCAAAATTGTCGGGTATTATTGGCATGTTTTCGGATAAAGGAAGAATAACAGGGCATCCTTTTTCGTCAAGCGCGAATTCAATTCTTTCAACAGTCACATTATTGATATGATTAAGTTGCATTCCGCGACGTTTCAACTTATTTTCCATGTCCCACAACGCAAGGCTGTAGGTTAACCCAATAGCGGAAACGTTATGTTTCGTATATTTTTTTCCGTTTTTGCTGTAAACGTAAACATTAAAAGTGAAGCCATAGCAAATCATATATTCTGTGTTCATTGTCTCAGTTTTTTAAATAAGTTAAAAAGAAAGCATATGAAGTTGCCCCGGTACAAGTACCAAAAGGAAACGGAATAAGTGCCGAAGGCCGAGCGACCGAGGAACGAGTTATGCCGTAGTCTTTTGGTACTTGAAAACTAAGGGGCAGTACTTCGCGATACTTTTTACTTATTAAAAACAAACAAACGCAAGGATATTATAGGTATTGCCTCGCATTTATTGATGTTTGTATTAAAGACTGTGTATTTGCTAACTAATACGGAACGTAATTAATATTTTTTATTGGGGTGTAAAGTATCTATCCAATCATCGTCTATGTGATGGTCCTTAGGAATCTTATTTAGGTTAATCCTTGCGATTGTTTATACATTCTTTATGGCCAATCGGTCTTGTAAATTCTTCATATCCTCTTTCAGTTTTTTCTCAACAACCTTTGCATAAATCTGAGTGGTAGTAATTTTAGTATGACCTAATATTTTACTCACTGTTTCTATTGGTACACCATTCGATAAGGTAACAGTAGTTGCAAATGTGTGCCTGGCAATATGAAAGGTCACTTTTTTAGTGATATTGCATAAGTCGGCTATTTCCTTCAAATAACTATTGACCTTTTGATTCGATACCGTTGGAAATACCCGGCCATCTGAAAGTGACCGTATGTTATCCTTGTATTTATCTAAAATCTTTAAAGCTGGTGGAAGTAGCGGTACATTAACTGGTATTAATGTTTTTTCACGGCAAGTCCTAATCCATCTTTCACTGTCGCTACTGGCAATGATGTTTGCAGGTGTTAGGTTGATCATATCAACGTACGACAATCCTGTATAGCAGCAAAAGACAAACATATCCCTTACCATATCTAATCGGGCTATAGATAGCGCCTTTTTCTCCATATCCGACAGTTCCTTTTCAGATAATTGTTCCCGATTTACCTTTTGGATCTTTAACTTGTAGGTAGCAAAGGGATCGTTTGTTATCCATTGTAAGTTTAAAGCCAGGTTAGTCATTTTCTTCAACCTAATGATATGCTTCATCACACCGTTGTTGTTAAGAGGCTGCTGGTGATCTTTAGGTTTATGGTTTCGTAGAAACACCTCAAAGTCTTTTACAAACTTATAATCTAACTGGTGCAGGTAAATGTCTGTTGCATGAAATTGAGTTTCCAGAAACTTTACCAAATAGCGCTGGGTGACATAGTAATGTTTCAGCGTACTCCACTTTAAATCCTCGGTAGAAGTTTCGTTATGGTACGTTATAAGGCGGCTCAGGGAATAAACTTGTGCTTCCTCCCCGAGATATAGATCTTTAACCGCTTTAGCGGATAACATTTTCCTTTTAATCTGAAGTTCCTTGTAACTGTTACCTATGGCAAGCCTTACTTCTTCCAGGTAATTGTTAATCGATTTAACCTCATCCTTATTGCCTTTGGCGGCTCCCTTGCCGCCATCCCAATTTTTTGGATCAACATTTTGTTTTAAAGCGATGTAAGCGCGTTGACGGTTTACGGTCACGCAGGCGTAAATGGGTTCTTTTCCGTCTTTCGCTTTGTCAGGACGGGTGGTAAAATGAATACCAAACGACTGTGATGTTTGCATAAAATGTAATTTTTAAGTTTTAAATGTTATTACTTCATACCGTTTTAGGTAACACAACAGGTAACACAAACCCAATAAAAATCGACCGAAAAAATCAACTTTTAACGCTGTAATAAACTGTAATTCAATTCATTGAAGCGGTTTGTGTTACCTAAGTTAAAAACAAAAAACAGGTAGTCGGATAGGTAACGAGAACTTAGGCTTTACAAAGGGTTAGTAAGGGGGTAATTAATGAAAAAACCCCCTAAATCAGCGATTTAAGGGGTTTTAGGGTGCGGAACTTGTCTGCTTTGTGCGCCCACCTGGGCTCGAACCAGGGACCAAAAGATTATGAGTCTTCTACTCTAACCAACTGAGCTATAGGCGCTGAAAATATTTGTTTATTTTCGAGGCGCAATATTACATATTTGCGCTTAATTTACCAACTCTAATTATGCAAAATATTAAAAATATAATCTTCGACTACGGCAACGTGATCTTCAATATCGATTTTAAACAGGTTCAGTCAGCCTGGAAAGCGCTGGGTATCAATAATGCTGATGAGTTTTATGGGCACCGCCAGCAGGATCCCGTGTTCAACCTGTTAGAGCGCGGCGAGATCAGCAATGCCGATTTCCGTAACCGGATACGTGAGCTTGCTAACAAACCCGAGCTTACCGATGAGCAGATCGACAATGCATGGAATGCCATCTTCGTAGGTATCCCCGAAGGTAACCATGAATTATTACTAAAGCTAAAAAATAAATACCGAACATTCCTACTCAGCAATATCAATGCTATTCATGAAGCATATGTTCACCGTTACCTGAAAAGCGAGTATAATATAGATAGCAATGACCCATTCTTCGAGAAGGTATACTATTCTCACCTGGTTGGTAAACGTAAGCCTGAACCCGAAATATTTGAGCAGGTGCTGAACGAGAACAACCTGGAGCCTGCCGAAACTTTGTTTATCGACGACAGCCCGCAGCACCTGGAAACTGCCAGACAGCTGGGTATCCAAACTTTCCTGATGACGGCGCCGGATACTATACAGAATTTTTTTGAGCGGGAAAAATTAGTATAATGTGCCACGAAACAGGTGAAACATTATGGTACGTTTGGTACACTTTTAGCACGCTTTTCGGCCTTAAAAGGGCTAAAAATGGCGTTTTTAAGTGCTAATTTGACTTCAAAACGGGCTGAAAAGAGCGTTTTTAAACCTTAAATCGTTTCAAAATCGCTTAAAAAAACACCTTTTCTACTTAAAAAAGCACTAAAAATGAAGCTTTTTTAAGCTAATGGCTTATCTTATGAAACAAGAAAGCCCAGTATTCACCGGGCTTTTTTTGTTTCATATTAGAATACAAAATTAAGCTACTTTCAACTTTTTCAAGTCTGACTTTTCGAATTTTTCGTGCGCATATTCTAACGTTACGGTGAGTTGCTTCACATCTTTTTGGGATGGGAATTCAAACATCGCGTCGATCATGATCGCTTCGCAAATGGAACGCAATCCGCGGGCACCTAATTTAAACTCTACTGCCTTATCAACAATAAAATCCAAAACGTCAGGCTCAAACTCTAAATTAACGCCTTCATATTCAAACAACTTTTTATATTGCTTTAAAAGCGAGTTTTTAGGCTCTGTAAGGATATTTTGCAGTGCTTCCCTATCCAAGGGGTTCAAATAGGTTAGCACCGGTAGGCGGCCAATCAATTCAGGTATTAAGCCGAATGATTTTAAGTCCTGTGGTGTAATATATTTGTACAAGTTTTTCATGTCAACCTCGCCATCCTCGCGTTTAATTTTGTAACCCACGGTTTGGGTACGTAAACGGTTGGCGATCTTACGGTCGATACCATCAAACGCGCCCCCGCAAATAAACAGGATGTTGCTGGTGTTAACGGTGATCATTTTTTGGTCGGGGTGTTTACGGCCGCCTTGCGGTGGTACGTTAACCATGGTACCTTCCAATATCTTCAATAAAGCCTGTTGTACGCCTTCGCCTGATACGTCACGGGTGATGGATGCGTTATCACTCTTGCGGGCAATTTTATCAACCTCATCAATATAAACAATACCACGTTCAGCAGTTGCAACATCGTAATCGGCAGATTGGAGCAAGCGGGTTAAAATGCTTTCCACGTCTTCGCCAACATAACCGGCTTCGGTTAATACGGTGGCATCACAAACGCAAAAAGGCACATTTAATATCTTAGCCAGCGTTTTAGCCAGTAAGGTTTTACCTGTACCGGTTTCGCCAACCATAATTATGTTTGATTTTTCGATCTCTACTTCATCTTTTTCAACACGTTGATTTAAGCGTTTGTAGTGATTGTATACCGAAACCGCCAATACCTTTTTAGCGTCATCCTGTCCAATAACATACTGGTCAAGGTGAGCCTTAATTTCAGCAGGTTTCAATATTCCAGGTGTTGCCGGCGTAGTTTTAACCTTGCGCACTTTCAGCTCTTCAGCCAATATTTCGTTTGCCTGGTTCACACACTTATCGCAAATGTGCGCGTCAAGCCCGGCTATTAGCATCAGGGAGTCCTGTTTTCCTGCGCCGCAGAATGAACACCTGATCTCCTTGCTGTTCTTATTCATCTGATTTTCTTTTGTTTAACAAAACTAATTATTTGTTTTAATATATAAAAGTACATGGTCAATAGTCAATCGTCCATAGCGGAGTAATTTACTATTGACCATGGCCTATGGTCTATCGACTAAAAATTATTTAGCCTTAGTACTGTTGCCTCTTAAAATTTCATCAACCATACCAAATTCTTTTGCTTCTTCAGCAATCATCCAGTGGTCACGGTCTGATGCATCCCATACCTTTTCGTATGATGCGCCGCTGTGATCAGCTATGATCTGGTATAATTCCTTTTTAAGCTTGGTAATTTCATGATACGATATCTCGATATCTGATTGCGTGCCTTGCGCACCGCCTGATGGCTGGTGAATCATTACCCTTGCATGTGGTAATGCTGCCCTTTTACCTTCAGCACCTGCACATAATAAAACCGCACCCATTGATGCTGCCATACCTGTACAAATGGTTGCTACATCATTTGATATAAACTGCATCGTATCATATATACCCAAACCGGCATACACAGAGCCACCCGGAGAGTTAATATAGATCTGGATGTCGCGTTTGCTATCTGCCGACTGCAAGAATAGCAATTGAGCTTGTATAATGTTTGCAATATTATCATAAATCGCATCGCCCAAAAAGATGATACGGTCCATCATTAAACGGGAGAACACATCTAACTGAGAAATATTCAGCGGGCGTTCTTCAATAATATAAGGCGTCATGCCGTTTGGTGTAACTATACCACTTGGCATGCGGCTGCGGTCAACATTAGCAATGTATTTGTCTACATATATACTGTTAATGCGGTGATGCTTAACCGCATATTTCCGGAATTCATTTTTATCAATAGTATCCATGTTAATTGTTTTTTGTTTTTATGTATGGGCGTTGTTAACCGCCCTAAATATAGTTGTTACTTCAATACTTTTATCACCCGAAAGTTTGCAAAAAGTAAATTTATTATTGGGTATCGCGTATTTAGTTTCAAGTATCAGAATTAATTTTCATTCTAATTGTCACTCTGAACATAGTGAAAAATCTGTAATGTATTCTGCATTGATACAAATGCTTCGTTACTCAGCATGACAAAGGACTTAAAACACAAAAGCAACTGTTAAAGTTGCTTTTGGTGAGTATCAGATCGCAATCGTCTTGCTACCTGTTACTAAATACTTGGCACTAAACGATTAGTGTTTATGCTCAGCTACTAATTTGTTAAAATCAGTAATGCTGATGTCTTTCTTATCTAAAGTAACAATGCCTTTTATGTAATCAAAAGTTTTAAGGGCTTTAAGCTCTTCAAATATTTTGTTTGCATTCTCTTTGTTTTGCAGGTATTGTACAGTGTATTGCGCTAATTGCTCCTCGGCAATTGGCTGCGGGCTGTACATTTGGAACTGCTGTGCTAAACGTTGTTTTGCTAACGCGAAAACTTCGTCGTATTTAATATCAACGTCGCTTTCTTTAAGGATCTTGTTTTCGATCAAAGTCCATTTCAGGTTTTTCGCGAAATCAGCGTAACCACCCTGCAATTCCTCGTCGTTCAACTTTTCGTTGGTAGCTTTTAACCAGCGTTTCAAAAATTCGTCAGGCAGGTTAAAATCAACTTTACCTAAACTGTAGTGGTAGATCTCATCCTGTAGCTGGCGCTCAGTATCCTGCTGCATCATGCTTTCTAACTCTTCAGTTATTTTAGCCCTGAATTCTGCTTCGTTTGTTACGGTACCTTCACCAAATAATTTGTCAAAGAACTCCTGGTTCAAATCGCTTTCCTCTAAACGGTTAATGTTTTTAACTGTTAACCTGAAGTTTGATTTTAAATCAGCTGCCACATCTTCGTCAACCTTTAAAATAGCCGCAATACGTGTCGCGTCGTTATTATAAGCCTTCTGAATATCCAGCGTTACCACATCATCTTTTTTAAGTCCGATCAATGATTTTTTAACTTCATCATTTTGTACCTGGTCTAAACGGATAGATGTTGTATTCGTGATTCCATCCTCAAAAACAGAACCATCCGGAGAAAGTTGAACTAATTCAGAATAAAGCACATCATCATCTGCCGATACGTCAGGATTTGTCATTTTGCCATAGCTTCTGCGGATATTTTTGATCCTTGATGCCAATGTTTCCTCATCAACTTTGATCACATATTGGGTGATCTTATCTTTAGATGTAAACTCTATATTAAATTCAGGAGCCAAACCAACTTCGTAGTTAAATTCAAAAGTATCGGCAAAATCCCAGTTATACTCTTTATTATCCTCCACCTTCGGCAAAGGCTGACCTAATACCTCTAATTTCTCTTCTTCAATATATTTATTCAGGGAATCTGACAGCATTGTGTTGATCTCGTCAACCAAAATGCTTTTTCCGTACATTCTTTTAATGTGTGATGGGGGAACCATACCCGGGCGGAAACCTGCTATTTTAGCTTTTTTAGCCTGATCTTTTATAGCCTTTTCAACACGTGGCTGGTAATCTTCGGGGTTAAGGTTGATCTTTAAGATCGCATTCAGGTTATCAATTTTTTCCTGTGAAATATTCATCTTTTTTTGCGGATAAATTTATTTTTAAATCGTTTGTAGCTTATTATCAATAGCAATGCCAACAAACATTTTTTAGAGGCGCAAAGGTATTAAAAAAAATTAAATTGATGATTTAGCGGGATAATAACTGTAATGCTTATTGTTTTTAACCACAGGGTGCGTAGCGGGGCACAGAGATTTTATTACTTTGATAACGCACAGCAGCTCCGTTAAACGCAAAATACTGGCATCGGCTGGTTCGGGTAGCAGAACAGAAAATTTCGCATTAACTTTTATAGAAGCAGGCGCAGCCAGGGGTTTCTTTGGTTACTTTCTTTTGCGGAAAAAGAAAGTAACAACTTAGCGTTAGCGATACCAGAAGAAAGTAAACGTTAGTGCAAACAGTAGAAATTCAGGCTTTAGCAGATTCTTAATTCCGAGAATGACAAAATTTATAAAAACGATGTGCCTCTCTGTGTACGCTGTGGTTAAATAATCATAAGCCAACAATAAACTTAATTCACCTTTTCTATGCTCGATGAACCTGACTTTTCCTCGGTGATACTTGGGTTGCCTTTATATTTAATATCTGATGATCCGCTGGTACTTACATGCAAGGTGTGCAACGCATTTACCTCGCAATCGCTTGAGCCTGATGTTTCGATATCATAATCACCTACAATAAAACCGTAGGCCTTTAAATTACCATCCCCACTGAAATTGATCTTGTGCGAACTGGCCTGCCCGGTCAGGTTCAAATCAGACGAGCCGCTGCCTTCAGTAGTAACATTAGCTGAGTTTAGGCTAAGCGTGATCTTACTATCGCCCGACATACCAATCGACAGATCTTTAGTAACCAGCGTACCGTTGCCTATTACCTCGTTGCTGCCTGATGTATTTAACTCATCCAAGTTATGCACACCAATGGTGACAACGGGTTCACCGGTATTACAAGTGCTGCGCTTCATTTTTATTTCAAGCTCATCGCCTTTTACCGGTGTTTTAATATGTTTTATGATATTATCATCCGCAGTGATGCTTACGGTTAGCGAGCTATCCTGTTTCAGGTAAACTTTAAACGCGCCCGAAATGGTGATTTTTTTAAAATCAACCACTTTACGGGTTTCGGTAACCTGGTGGCCTGATCCCTTTATGCAATCCATTTCGCAAGCAGATAAGGTGCTAACCAAAAAGCCGGCAGCTAATATGGTGGTGAATAAGTACATTTTTTTCATGATAAAGTGTTTTATAAGTTTTTTAGAATTAGACAACTAATATACTGAACAGGTTTCAGTAAAGTCAAAAAAAAGCTACGTCCCGTGGGACATAGCTCCTGATATATGATTGAACTTTTGCAAAAGTAGCATTTATAGAGTGGCTAACTCATCAACCTGGTTAGCCTGTGCAGGTTTAATATTTTGTTTAGCCTGGTTAAGGGTTATTGTTTTTAATTCGCTTTGATTAACAGTTGCCTGTGCGGTGTATTGCAGGTCGCATTGCTCAACATTACCGCTTAAATTAGCTTTAGCACGGTCGTTTACATTAACTGCGGTGTTGTAAGTATCCAAATCAAGCGTTGCTGACGCGGTGTTGTAGAGGTTTACATTAAGATCGATCATTGATAGTTTACCAAATGATTTTACATCTGCGTTATCATAAACATTGATTGATCGTAAGTCGTTAGCGGTTACCCAAACCACCAATTTATCTTTTGTGTATGATGATATACGTAAAGTACCGTTCTGGCTTTGTACCAAAGCGTTTTCTGAATAGTATTTATTGTAAACTTTTACCTGGTCTTCGGTGCCGTTGCTTACAAATACTTCAACGTTGCCGTGAATCTCGATCTTGTTTATTTTACTTATGTTGTTTAAAACAACAGCAGCGTTGTCGTTTGATTTTGTGGCTGCTTTACTTAAATTTACTGTACCAAAGGTTAATGCTACTAAGGCTGCGATGGTGATTACTGAGGTTTTCATTATTTTAAATTTTTGATTGTCAATTATTTGTATTTCATTAATTACAACCATAAGACGACCTCACTCCATAAACGTTACAACGATTTAGCACCAATTAGACGTATGACATTAATATGTCGGTAAAGCCCGAAATTTCATCGGTGAAAAGGGAAAGAAAAAATGTCTGAACCTGAATTTATGGAATTAAAGAATGATCAGAATTCTGAAAATTCAATAAATTCCTAAAATTCGAGTTCAGACATCTAATAATGAATGCAGATGCTAACTTAATCACCATCCTGCGTGCCGAACAAATAGGTTTCGGTATTTTCAACAGGCAGGCCAACCATGTCGCCGCGGCTCATTTGCCACCAGAAGTGCAGGCGTGGTTTTTCGCGGTTACCGATCTCGTTCATTGAGTCGGAATCATACAAGCGGCCGTTAACCATCACATATTTAATTTTATTAGTATTGCGGATATCATCCAGTGGGTTTTCATCCAGCACAATCAGGTCGGCCAGTTTGCCAGGCTCTAATGAACCGATCTCTTTGTCCATACCTAAATATGATGCGCCATTAATAGTTGCGCAACGCAGCACATCCATTGGTGCCATACCGCCTTGTGCCAGCATCCACATTTCCCAATGCGCGCCAAGACCCTGCAACTGCCCGTGCGACCCCATGTTTACCTTTGTGCCACCATCCGCAATTTCTTTTACATATTTTGATATATCGATATGCCCATAATCGCCGTATTCCGAAGTTGTCCTGCGGCGAGAGCGGGCATCAACAATATACTGGGGTACAAAGTTCAACAGGTGCTGATCTTTCCAAACATCCGTACGGTCGTACCAGAAATTCTCGCCGAACTGTGTTCCATAGCTAACAATAAGCGTAGGTGTATAGCCTGACCGGCTGGCGTTCCATAACGAGATCACATCTTTATAAACCGGCCAAACCGGGATGTTATGTTCAATACCTGTATGTCCATCCAATATCATATTCATATTGGTAAAAAAGGTTGAGCCACCCTCCGGAACTACCTGCATTTGCAATTCACGGGCTGCAGCAATAATCTCCTGGCGTTGCTCGCGGCGTGGCTGATTATAGCTTTTTACGGAGAACGCTCCTACCGCCTTTAACCTGCGCAGGTTGGAGCGTGCGTCATCCAGGCTGTTAATTACAGCTTTAAAATCGCCATCGGCACCATATAATATGGTTCCCGTGGAATATACCCTCGGGCCAACCATGTTACCAGCCTTCAGCATTTCAGCCTGGCTGAAAACCATTTCGGTATTAGTTGATGGGTCATGCGCTGTAGTTACACCGTAAGATAAGTTGGCATAATAGTTCCAATCCTGCTGCGGCGAAATGCCGTCAGCGCTGGGATGCAGGTGCGCGTGAACGTCAACCAAACCCGGCATAATGGTTTTGCCGGTAGCGTCAATAACTTTGGCATCGGCAGGGATAACCAGGTCGGCTTTGCCTATGGCTACAATTTTATTATGGTCGATGATGATGGTACCGTTTTCCACCACTTCATTATCATCCTTCATGGTAATGATACGCGCGTTTTTGAACGCGATCTTACCATCAGGAACATCGCTTTTTAATTTCAGGCCTAAGTCAATTCCAGTTGTATCGCCTCCGGCAATGGTTTTGGTATAATAGCGCGGGCCTAAGGTCCACATCAGTTTTTGGCTGTCTTTGCTCCATTGCAGGTAGGTGCCTGCATCTTTGGTCAGTTTGGTTAGTGGTATGGCCTTATTCGTTTCCGACAGATCCTGCGGACTACCGGTGCTCACCATCGGCGTAATGTAACAGTTGAACAGCTCTGTAAAAGCCATCCATTTTCCGTCAGGGCTTGGGTTAAACTGGGTGGCGTAGGTTGAGGTGTACAGCGTTTGCTGGTTTGCGCCGCTCACATCCATTACACGAAAGGTTTTCTTATCGCCATCGCTGCTTTGGTAATATATTTTGGAGTCATCGGTAGAGAACTGCGGATCGATACCATTGTTGATGATCATCTGCGGCGTTCCACCTGTTGCAGGCATAGTGTAGATACCGGGATTGTTACCAAATGCAAAACCCAGCACTTCGTTACCCTCGCCCTTGCGAAAAACTATCTTATCGCCTTTGTTGGAAAACTTCGGCGTATAGTAAAAACCTTTTTCGGTGGTTAAGCGGGTTACGGTTTTGGTCGCGATAGTGTATTGGTTGATGGAACCCTTTAGCTCATCGGTCCAGTCGATATAAATAATGGATTTGCCATCGGGACTAAACTCGGGTGAGTATTCCAGATCCGGGGTAGAGGTGATCCTTGTCGGCACGCCGTTAGGCAATGTTTTGGTGTAGATGTATCCCGCGGCGTTAAATGCTACCATTTTACCATCAGGCGAGGTAGTCAGCTCGCGGATCATCTTTACGGTAAAGTCATCCGTGAAAACTTTTTGCTGAAAATGCAGTGCGTCGGTTATGGTTTGGGTTGATGTAACTTCAAATGGGATATTAGTTGCGTTCAAACTATTAATGTCCAGCGACCAGATTTTACCCTTGGCATAAAATACCAGGTTTTTGCTATCCGGTGTCCAGGCGAAATTGGGGTATACGCCAAAAATAGCCCAGGTTTCCTGTTGATCATGTGATAACTCATCATACACCGGCCATTCCTCCCCGGTTGAAAGATTGCGCAGATATATTTCGGATTTTAACCGCACACGTTTCACAAAAGCCAGCAGTTTGCCATCAGGCGAGATCTGCGGGCGGCATGCGCCACCGGTTCCACCGGTTACAACACTGATCTCCCCTGTTTGGCGGTTCAGGCTTTTGATAGCGTAGATTCCTTTATTTGGATCCTTATTGTATTGAAAATTTGGACCGGGCGTAACATCCTCGCTCCAATAAATAAACTTGCCATCCGGCGATGCATCGGGTTCTCCTGCATCCTGCTCATCATTTTTGCGCTTGGTGAGTTGTATGCCTTCGCCGCCTGCTTTATTGTACAACCAAAGCTCGCCCGCGCCTAAAGATCGGGTATTGGTAAAGTGTTTTCTCGCAATCAGAAATTGCCCGTCGGGTGTCCAAACGGCGTTGTTCAGCAAACGAAAGGTTTCCTTGGTGATGGAATGCTTGTTGCTTCCATCCAAATCCATCATCCAGATGTTATCGCCGCCTTCCTTATCGCTGGTATAGGAGATCCGTCCGCCATCAGGGCTAAATCTTGGCTGCACTTCCCAGGCTTTGCCACCCGCTAACAGCGTTGCCTTGCCGCCGGTAATGGGCATGCTGTAGATATCGCCCAAAAGGTCAAAAACAATAGTTTTACCGTCGGGACTAACATCTAAATCCATCCAGGTGCCTTCGCTAAGCGTAAGCGTAACCTTTTTTGAAGTGCCGGGCGGATTTTCAACGCTCCATTTCTGTGCCTGAACGGTTGAAACTAAAAACAGAAAAAGGATTTGTAGGTATAAAAACTTCATTATTTTACGATGTTTGCTGTGCGAAGTTAAAACTATTGATGTAATTAGATAGTTTTGGGATTGTCACATTAATTTAAGTATGGTTAATGAGGTGAGTAGTGAATGAGATGATTTGCTCATTATTTCCCACCCGTAACCGTATAATACAATAAGTTCAACTCAATCAATTATTCTACCAATAAATGACCATCCAGCAGATCCTTAAACAGTATTGGAACCATGATGCCTTCCGCCCGGTGCAGGAAGAGATCATACAATCTGTTCTGTTAGGGCACGATACGCTGGCGCTGCTGCCAACAGGAGGCGGCAAATCGGTCTGTTTTCAAATACCGGCGCTGGCTAAAGATGGTATCTGTATCGTGGTTTCACCGCTCATCGCTTTGATCAAAGACCAGGTGGAAAACCTGAAAGCTAAAGGCATAAATGCAGTTTCAATCGTCTCCGGCATGAGCAAGCGCGAGATCGACATCGCCTTGGATAATTGTATTTATAACGAAGTTAAGTTTCTGTACCTGTCGCCCGAGCGTTTACTTTCTGACCTAGTGCGTGAGCGTATTAAATACATGAAGGTGAACCTGATTGCGGTTGATGAGGCGCATTGTATCTCTCAATGGGGTTATGATTTCCGTCCGCCGTATTTGCATATTGCTGATCTGCGTGAACTGAACCCCGATGTGCCTGTTTTAGCGCTTACGGCTACCGCGACTGACGAAGTTAGGGAAGATATCCAGCAAAAGCTTCAATTTAAAAATGCGAACGTTTTCCAGAAAAGCTTTGAGCGGAAGAACATTAGCTATGTAGTTTTAAATGAGGAAAACAAGCTGAAAAAGCTGCTCGACATTCCGCAGGGGGTAAAGGGCAGCGGAATAGTTTATGTGCGCAGCCGCAAGGAAACAGTTGAAATAGCCAAATTTTATAATGATAATGGCATCCGTGCCGATTACTACCACGCCGGCTTGCCTATGCCTGAGCGTTCAGCGCGGCAGGAAAGCTGGGTCAATAACCGTACACGCATTATTGTGGCGACTAACGCCTTTGGTATGGGCATCGACAAGCCGGATGTGCGTTTTGTGATCCACAAGGATTTGCCCGAAAGTTTGGAGGCCTATTACCAGGAAGCCGGCCGGGCCGGTCGCGACGAACATAAAGCTTACGGCATTTTATTATACACCGAGGCCGATCGTCAAAAAGAGTTGCGAAAACTGGAGTTCAATTTCCCTTCGGTTGATGAAATTAAAAAGGTTTACCATAACCTTGCCAATTACTACCAGCTGGCTTATGAAGCCGGTGAAGGCGTTAGCTTTGATCTTGACGTTGCCGAATTTTGCAGCAAATACAGCCTGGACCCAGTTAAAACTTTAAATGCGCTGAAGTTTTTAGAGCAGGACGAATATCTGTCGTTTAACGAGAGTGTGTTTCTCCCGTCGCGGTTCAGGTTCGAGGTCTTTAACGAACAGTTATACAATTTCCAGATCCAGAATGCCGGATGGGACCCATTCATCAAAACCCTGCTCCGCTCTTATGGCGGCGCGTTTGAAAATTATGTTCGCCTGCGCGAGTTTGACATTGCCCGCCGTACCAATATGAGCACCCAGCAGGTGATCGACGCGTTAAAACAATTACAGGAAATGAATATCCTGAACTACCTGCCACAAACGGACCATCCGCAGGTAACCTATTTAAAATCAAGGCAGCACGCCAACTCTTTATATATCAATAAGCATTTGATAGAGCAGCGCAAGGAAACCATTCGCATGAAGATAGAGGCGGTTTTTGCCTACGCACTCCATCGCCGCTGTCGCAGCCAGATGCTGCTGGCTTATTTTGATGAAATTAACGCGCCCAAATGCGGCGTATGCGACATATGCCTCGAAGAAAAACGCCGGCGCAATGCGGCCGAGATCGGCGATGAAATTACCAACGAAATTGTGGAACTGCTCACTGTTAGTCCGCTGGATATTGGCGCTTTGATCACCACGATAAAAAGCGGTGTAGAAAAAGAACG
This sequence comes from Mucilaginibacter sp., assembly GCF_965225845.1. Lineage (GTDB taxonomy): Bacteria > Bacteroidota > Bacteroidia > Sphingobacteriales > Sphingobacteriaceae > Mucilaginibacter. The sequence goes on along the minus strand of NZ_CBDDBL010000002.1, from coordinate 1,012,341 downwards.
CATCGAGACGATCCGGCTGTTATTAGATGCGGGCAAGCTTAAGACCGACGGGCAGCTTTATTATTTGTAGGGTTGTCTGAACCTGAATTTTTAAAATTAAAGAATTAACAGAATTATAAAAAATCGAGTTCAGAAATTAGGATTAAAATGATGCACGAAGAATATAAGCATTATCAATCCTTAGCTTTCACGCTAAACTTCAATCCATCCTTAAACCCTGAAAAATCACCTTTAAGCTGCCGCGATAATATCTTCAACTCATTACTATCCCGCTGCACTTCCAAATAATGAAACGCAGGTTTATAATCGGCAGAAAGGTCATGCATAGTTTCATTATTGGCATTTAGCGGTTGATGCAAACCGCCGCCGCCGCCAATCACGAGGAAGTATTTACCCTGTACCTTAAAGCGCTCAAAATTATGCGAGTGACCTGAAATAAATAAAGCGCACTTCTTAGACCGGATAAAGAGCGGCACGAAATTTTCCTGCACATGCCTGGATGGTTTTACAATGCGGCTGTTGGTATAAGGCGAATGGTGGCATCCTACAATAATGAATTTGATACCCGGATCACTATCCAGCAAAGCTAACTTGTTTTTATACCATTTGTCCTGGTTCTCAATCTGGATGTCGCTCATTTTATCAAAGTTGGAATTGAGCAGAACCACAGCTATAGAGTCAACAACTTCTACATATCCCTGTGGGTTATACATCGGAAACCGCTGGGTAAACTTTGCTGTACCTTTTTTAGCATTAAACATAACCTCGTGGTTTCCCAATGTGGCATAAACCGGGATAGAATCCTGCACAGTCCGTTTGATGTAGATATCAATATGTTTCCAGGCGCTGGTGCTTTTGCCTAAAGAAACCACATCGCCTAAAATAAAAAAAGCCGATGGATGAACCGCATTTACATCGTCAAAAATCATCCTGGTAGCCTTAAGGTTACTGTCCGGCTTCAGGAATAACTTCTCAACCCACATGGGTTCCTGGGTATCGCTGGCAAAGGCCAGGAATGGTTTTCTTTGCTGTGCATTGGCATTAAATAATCCGGCTAAAATAAATAATAGAATTGCAAAAGCTTTATTCATAAAAGCTTAACGCATATTTAGGAATAATGATTGCAAGGAAAAAACAAATTGCGGGCGGGTCATGAAAAGACTGTGTGGCTAAGCAAACTCGCCGCGTTCCTTTACTCGCTACGAGTTTGCTTCGTCGTTTATATCCCCCTCCTCCTCATTTCCTTAACAATTAAACTCAACTCGCGGCTCATTTGGCCGGCGATGGCTGTGTTCTCTTGCGCGCGGCGGAAAAGATAAGGCAATACGGCTTTGATCGGCCCGTAAGGCACATATTTAGCAACGTTGTAATTCGCGTTAGCCAGGTTAAAGCTTAAATTATCGCTCATGCCTAACAATTGCGAGAAATATACATGGGGGTTTTTATGGTCGATGTTTTTATCACCTAATAATTCGGCAAGCAGGCGGCAGCTTTCCTCATTATGTGTACCGGCAACTATGGCAATGCGGTCAATGTGGTCGATGCAAAATCTCAATGCCGCATTGTAATCCTCATCGGCGGCTTCCTTGTTTAGCTGTATTGGTGATGGGTATCCCATTTCTTCGGCGCGCTTGCGTTCCTTTTCCATATACGCGCCCCGAACTATCTTAGCGCCTAAAATAAAATCCTCGTCAACAGCCTGCAGATAATCTTCTTTAATTGATGCCAGCTTATCATGGCGATACATTTGATAAGTATTGTAAACGATCGCTTTTTCTTTGTTAAAGCGACCCATCATATCCAAAGCCAGCAGGTCTATAGTTTTTTGGATCCAGGTTTCCTCGGCATCTATCATTACCGGGATGCTTGACTTATAAGCTTTTTGACAAATGGAAAGTACACGGGCTTGTACTTTTTTCCATTCCTTAGCTTCATCGGCAGTGAGTTCCTGTGCTGCATCCAATTTTGCTAACAAAGAAAAACGCCCAACTCCGGTAACTTTAAAAACTGTGATCGGTACAGCATTATCTTTCGCCGCGCGCTCAATGGTACGGATGATCTCCTCGCAGGTATTATCAAAAACCTGCTCATCATCTTCGCCTTCAATCGAATAATCTAATATAGTACCTACGCCGCCTTTGTGTAAATTTTTTATAGTATTATCGCATTCGGCAATAGTTTCGCCACCGCAAAAATGTTTAAAAATAGTCGCCTTAATAATCCCCTTTATTGGCAAGCCAATGTTAACTGCGAAATTGGTGATCGGCGGACCGATCTTTACTAAAAAATTAACATTAATAATTTTAAATAACCAGTAGGCACGTTTAAGTGCGCTGTTTGCTGAATGCCGAAATGCGATTTCGGTATTCTCGAAGGAGAGGCTTTCTTTTGAGGTCATATTATTAGTGCTATAACCTACAGGTGATTGTGCAAAATCCAGGGTCCAAAAACAAGCCTTTGGACCATAAACTGTGAACTATAAGTCAATAGCGTTTTGCAAAAATATAAAAGTTAGCCTATTATTCTGCGAATAGTTTATTTTTGCACTCCCATGATTGAATTTAAAGTAACAGGCGACTACATTCCGCTCATCCAGCTGCTTAAGGCAGCCCACCTGGTGCAAACCGGTGGCGAAGCGCAAATTGTTGTAACAGAGGGCGAAGTTAAATATAACGGCCAGGTTGATTACCGCAAACGCCTCAAAGTAAAAAAAGGCGATGTTGTTGAATTCAGGAATAACAAGATTGTGGTGATATAATTTATGGATACGATAAAAAGCATTGGCTACCCAATATATTTTTCCGACAGCCTTGGCCAACTGGCCAATTTTATAAAACAAAGCAAATACTCGCGCTTTTTTATTTTAACTGATGAAAATACCGGCAAACATTGCCTTCCGCTTTTAAATGAAAAATTAGCAGGTATGGAAAACTTCGACCTGATAGAGATAAACGCGGGCGAAGAAAGCAAGGACATTGATTTTTGCATTGGCGTTTGGAAAATGCTGATTGATTTTGGTGCCGACCGCCAAAGCCTGATGATTAACCTGGGCGGTGGTGTGGTTAGCGACCTGGGCGGATTTGCCGCCTCTACCTTTAAACGAGGGATCGATTTTGTGCATGTGCCTACTACCCTGCTTTCGCAGGTTGACGCTTCGGTTGGTGGTAAAACGGGGATTGATATTGATAGCATCAAAAATATCATAGGCACATTTACACAGCCAAAAGCGGTATTTATTGAGTATGATTTTTTAAAGACGTTGCCTGCACGCCAGATCCTTTCAGGCTTAGCTGAAATGCTGAAGCATGGTTTAATTTGTGATTCCGGCTACTGGAGCCTGCTTAAAGCAAGCGATTTAAAGAAACCTGCTCCCGAATTGGTTTACTACTCGGTTGAAATCAAGAATAAGGTGGTTATTGAAGATCCTAAAGAAATGGGAATCCGCAAAAGCTTAAACTTTGGGCATACGGTTGGCCACGCTGTTGAAACTTATTCATTATTAAACGACGGCGGCAAAGCGCTCTCGCACGGCGAAGCCGTTGCTATTGGCATGATATGTGAGTCGTTCCTATCTCATAAAAAAGCAGGTTTAAGTGCAGATGAGCTTGAAGAAATAGTAAATGTGATCAGCGGGCTTTATCCAAAGTATTCAATATCGGAGGATATTTTTGCTGAGTTGTATACTTACATGCAAAAAGATAAAAAGAACCAGAACGGTAAAATAAACTGCACATTATTGACACAGATTGGACAATACAGTATTGACCACGTGTGCACAGAAGACGAACTTTACGAAAGTTTAAAATATTATACAAAAATACAATATGCCACATTTAGATGATAGAGGATACGCCGCGGTAACACTTGTTGCCTTATTGGTGCTTCTTACTATTGCTGAAATGTGGCTCAGCTATCGCGAGGACCGCAAATATTATGATACCCGCGACACGCTGACCAATGTTTACCTTACCGTGCTGGCATTTTTGTTAAATGTGGCTGTAAAGTTTTCAACTTTTTTCCTGCTGAACCTGGCCTGGCAGTACCGATTGTTCGAGATCAAGAATCTCTGGATCTACTGGACTGTATTGGTTGTGGCGCAGGACTTTTTATACTGGGTACTGCATTACATAGGCCATTACTCGCGCATGTTTTGGGCGATGCACGTTACGCACCACTCATCAGAGCATTTTAATTTGACGACTGGTTTCCGCTCCACCGTTTTTGAGCCGTTATATAGGGTATTCTTCTACCTGCCGCTGGCATTTATGGGTTTTAATGCGCTGGATATTTTGTACGCGTACCTCATCACCCAACTTTACGGCAATATTGTACACACCCAATACAAAATCAACCTGCCTAAATGGTACGGCTGGATCCTGATTACGCCATCGCATCACCGGGTTCATCATGCATCCAACATTCCTTATCTCGACAAAAACATGGGTATGGTCTTTATTGTGTGGGACAGGCTGTTCGGCACTTTCCGCGAGGAAGACGCGCCTGAGCCAATCAAATATGGTCTCACCCATCAACCCGAAGATACCGGAGCGGTGAATATCCTTTTCCACGAGTGGAAGGACTTGCTGCGCGACGCAAAAAAGGCACCCGGCTTTAAAAACAAAATCCTGTATTTTGTAAAGCCACCCGGCTGGAGTCACGATGGCAGCACCCAAACCGCCAAAGTTTTACAGCGCGAGTACAAAGAAAATTTAGCTGCTGCTGATTCTTCCTACGCTAAAATGGCCTGAACAGTGGCCTGCTTACCAATGGCGAAAACGACCACGGCACCGATGATAAAATAACCAGCAAAGCGATAGTATACCATATCGCCATCGTTTTAAATTTTTCTAAATCAGTAGTCTTTCGTTTGGTTTTATAGGAGCCGATCGTAATAAGGGTGATCCCGATCAGCATCATCGTTACGTGTTCCATCCCAAAGAACCGGCTCTGGCGGTTATGCACCGCATCCTTAAAATCATAAAGAAAATAAGCCACTATTGGACTGATGAAGTATAACCATAAACCGATGATTAATTGTACATGCGCTATCGTCGCGGTAATATGCCGTACGCTATTATCAAATTTGGTAAATGATTTCTTCAGCAACCAGCCCCGGTAACCACGGTAAATAGCGAAAAGCAAACTCATTAATACAAACCACCGGATGAGGGAATGCGTTGCTAATAAAATTAGATACATAGGATAAGCTTATGGTGTTATGACGATTGAGGTGGGGAAAGATTTTAAATAGCAGTAACTTTATTTTAAATTTTTAGTCTTAAATCTACCTATCGCACAAAAATGAATAGTTTAAAAGCTGTATTATTTACAATTGGGTTAATTATTATCAATTCTTTATTAGGATATTATTTACCGCCGATTTCTATTATTTTCACTCCGGTTGTTGTTGGGCTCACCACTTATGTATTAGCAAGAACAAACATCAAAATTTATTTTATTATCATTTTTATAATAATAACACTTGCTTTAAATGACATATTAGTTAAGATAACTGCAGGAGGAACGAGTGATTTTGAGGGTGCGGGACTAATTAATTTATTGTTTTTTGTAACAGTTATAATTTCGACAATAATTGCTATTTCTATATTGATCGATAAGAAAAAGGAAAGAACCTTAATTGTGGTTCTTTTTTGTTTACTAATTCCTGTAGCAAGCTGCTGCTACATATCTTACTTCGACTTTTTAGGGTTAACTGACTATCTAAACACAAGCAAGACAAAGGAAATATCGCAAAAAAGCAACCTGTTTATTAGTGATTTAAAATTTAGCGATAATCAAATAAATTATAATAATGACAGCTTAAAAATTATTGACGGATGGTGCGAGAAAGGAACTATTGTGGATCATACCCATTTAATGAAACATTATGATGATACTTCGTCTGTTAATTATGTAATTCGATTAAAAGCCAACAAAAACTTCAATGAGTTAAATATATCGTATAACATTAATGACACCAGTATGAATGGATCAAACAATGTTAATACTCTAATAAAATTCAGTTTGTCTAAATCTACAAGTCCAATTATATTAACTTTTTTCAAAATGAGAGAAACATGGGCTAAAAGTTTTACAATTAAACAAATCAGTATTTACAAGCGGTAAAAGAAGTTAAATCCATTTTTACCAAATAGAATATCCTGCCTCGTCAAGCGTTCACGCTTGACGAAATACAGATGTAAGCGTCCACGCTTACATTAAGTAAAAGTAAGCGTGGACGCTTACAAACAAAATGCTTCAAGCGAGGACGCTTGAAGCGGCGAGTAGAAAATATAATGTTTCCCACCTCCGCACCAGGGATTACAGCGGATACCGGCCCGTGGCTAAGGCCTGCGCAGTATGAGCGGAAAGCCCGCCCGGGTGCCCAAATATTCTAAATACTCACTTCACCCATTGCCTATGTCCCCACAAGCAACCCATAATTGTTGTTTGTGAGGACAAAAACAACGGGAGTGAAAAAGGCCATTCCGAAATTCAGCCTATGGTCGGTATTTTCACCGCACCATCCGAAAACCCAATCCAAAAGAAGTCAAATCCTTTTTTACCAAATAAAATACTGTTTCACCTACTTATTTTCAAAAAATAAAAATTTTCTATTGACAAAAGCTTTTTTAACCGTACATTTACGCCATACAATAACAACATGACTTTTAACACCGCATTTTTTTATGGCTACTACTTTTACTTTAACAGTAAGAGCCGGGACTAATATGCGATAACAAACATATAGAAACTAAAAAGTCCCGGCCCAGAAGCCGGGACTTTTTGCTTTAACAGGATTTATGAAAAGCGAAAAACCAAGAGTTGCCATCCAGGGTATCCGTGCATCCTTTCACGAGGAAGCCGCCTTTAAGTATTTTGGCGAGAATATCGAGACCATTGAATGCAATTCTTTTAAGCAAACCTTCGAGGCGCTGCAAAATAAAGAAGCTGATTACGTGGTGATGGCGATAGAGAACAGCATAGCCGGCAGTATACTGCCTAACTATTCGCTGATGATGAGTTACGGCTTCCCGATAGTTGGCGAGGTTTACATCCCCATCCAACTGCACCTCATGGCTTTGCCGGGCGTAAAGTTTGAGGATATTAAATATGTGACCTCCCACCCTATCGCTATCCGGCAGTGTGTTGATTTCTTCGACGAGTACCCGCACCTGCAAATGGTGGAAAGTAATGATACTGCTGCCTGTGCCAAACGTATTAAAGAAGAAAGACTGACCGATACCGTTGCCATCGCTAATTCGCTGGCGGCTAACTTATATGGTTTAGAGATATTAGAGCGCCGCATCGAATCAAACAAACGCAACTTTACCCGTTTCCTGATAATCACCCATCATGAAAACCAGGTTAAAGGCACACCGAACAAAGCCTCGTTATGCTTCGAAGTGAGTAATAAGGTAGGTTCGCTGGCTAAAGTGCTTAACATCTTTGCCGACCAGAACCTGAACATGAGCAAAATACAATCTATGCCGGTGTTGGGCAAACCGTCCGACTATAATTTTTATGTGGATGTGGAGTGGAAGGAAGCCAAACAATACGATACCGCCATTAAACAGATCCTGAAATACACCCACAACTTCAACATTTTGGGTGAATATGAAAAGTTTGAGGAAAACCCAAGTGCAGAGCAATTCAAAAAGCCCGAACAAAAAAAATACATTAAAATAAAAACACTAAGCAAATAACAGCGACGTAAATTCGCGCAATATCAAAACACGATGAAATTAGAATTAAACATACAACCACTTGAATCCTGGATAAAAACAGGTAAGGAACCTTTGGTAATAGCAGGCCCATGCAGCGCCGAAACTGAAGACCAATTAGTAGCAACCGCGCATTTATTGGCTCAAACAGGCCGTATCTCTGCCCTGCGTGCAGGTATCTGGAAACCACGTACCCGCCCCGGAGAGTTTGAAGGCATAGGCAGCATTGGTTTAGAGTGGTTAAAACGCGCTAAAGCAGAAACCGGCTTGCCTACCGCTGTTGAAGTGGCTACTGCTAAACACGTTGAAGAAGCTTTAAAGGCTGGTGTTGATATTCTATGGGTTGGCGCGCGTTCAACCGCGAACCCGTTCACTGTACAGGAAATTGCTGATGCCCTTAAAGGTGTTGACGTACCCGTAATGGTTAAAAACCCGGTAAACCCTGATCTGTCGTTATGGATCGGCGCTTTAGAGCGTATCAATAACGCGGGTATCACCAAACTGGCAGCTATCCACCGCGGTTTCTCCTCATACGAAAAATCAGCTTTCCGTAACGAACCAATGTGGGATATCGCTATCCACCTGAAAACTTTAGCTCCGCACCTGCCAATGATCAATGACCCAAGCCACATCACTGGTAACCGTTCATTAATTGGTTACGTGTCGCAAAAAGCATTGGACCTGGATATGCAAGGCCTGATGATCGAATCACATATCGACCCTTCAGTTGCCTGGACAGATGCCGCGCAACAGGTTACCCCTGCCGGTTTGGTTGAAATTATTGATCACTTAACCTTACGTAAACCGGAAGTTCGCGATATAGAAGTGAAAGATAAATTAGCCGAGCTACGCAGCCAGATAGATAAAATTGATGATTTAGTGATCCAAAAAGTTGCTGAGCGTATGCAGATCTCGGAGAAGATCGGCCAGTACAAAAAAGATAACGGAATCACCATTTTACAGGTTAACCGTTGGGACGAGATCCTGAATAAACGCACTACTTACGCTAAAGCATTAAAATTGAGCGCTGAGTTCACCGAGAAATTATTGGAGCTGTTGCACAGCGAGTCTATTCGCAAACAAACCGAAGTGATGAATAAAGATCAGGCCGGACAAGCAGCTGATAAACTAACACACGCTTAATATCGGGGATCATCCCCCCTAAAATTAGAGGGAGGTGGCTCCGAAGGAGACGGAGGGGGGTAAACTCTACGCCGTTAATAAAAAAATATCGCTCGCACACTCTCCCCTTGTAATCAGGGGGAGATGTCGGCGGAGTTGACAGACGGGGTAAACACGCCTTGCCGATAAAACCATACTTATACCATGCACCAGAATATTATCCTCACCAAAAAAACCAAAACCGCCAATGGAACCATACAGCTTACAGGCTCAAAAAGCGAGTGCAACCGCGCCCTTGTGATTGAAGCCCTGAGCAATGGTAAAGTTAAGGTTGAGAACATTTCTGATGCGGCCGATACGGTGACTTTGGCAGGGATCCTGAAGTCAAAAGTAGAAAGTCAAAAGTCAAAAGTTTTGGCTGGCGATAAATCCGAAATCAAAAATCCGGTTTCCGAAATCAACATCGGTCCTGCAGGTACAGCTATGCGATTTTTAACAGCCTATTTTGCCATTCAGGATGATGAGGTGATTTTAACCGGCAGCGAACGCATGAAGCAGCGGCCAATAGGTATTTTGGTTGATGCCCTGCGCCAGTTAAGTGCTTGTATAGAATACGAAGAACAGGATGGTTTCCCGCCATTAAGGCTAAAGGGAGGTTTTACACAGCTTACTAACCAAATCAATATAAAAGGTAATATCAGCAGCCAGTACATTACTGCGCTGCTGCTTATTGCCGCCAAATTGCCTTTAGGTTTGGAACTGCACATTGAAGGCGACCTAACTTCAAAACCCTATGTAGAAATGACTTTAGCCATGCTGCAGCAAGCAGGCATCCGGCACCAATGGAACGGTAATGTGATCAGCATTGCACACCAGGAATTCGCGACGGCAGTTTTACCTGTCGAGCCGGATTGGAGCGCGGCATCATACTGGTACGCTATAGCGGCTTTGGCTGATGAGGCTGATCTTTTTCTTCCGGGATTAACGCAATATAGCCTGCAGGGCGATAGCGTAATAACCGAGATAATGGCTAATTTTGGCATTACCTCGCAGTTTAAAAACGGGGGCGTTCATTTACAAAAAGAAGTTAAACCAATTTTTAGGAGGATATTTGATTTGAAGGAATGCCCTGATCTGGCACAAACTGTCATCGTGGTTTGTGCCGCGTTAGGTCACGAAGCTTCTTTTACCGGCCTCGAAACCTTAAAGATCAAAGAAACCGATCGTGTGCTGGCCCTTCAAAACGAACTGGCCAAGATCGGCGTTAAACTGATTGAAAAAGGACAGGTGTACAAACTGGATTGCAGCGAAAAACACATCCCCGAAAAGGTTTTTATTAATACTTACGAGGATCACCGCATGGCAATGGCCTTTGCACCTTTGGCGTTGCTAATTCCGGAAATGGAGATTGAGGATGCCAAAGTAGTTGAGAAATCATACCCGGCATTTTGGAGTGATTTGGAAAAAGTTGGGTTTGAGGTGAAGGCATTATAAAAATAATAAACTTTGTCATTGCGAGCGATAGCATGGCAATCTCGTCGAAAGCATAGCTACGAGATTGCTTCGTTCCTCGCAATGACAATTGATAATAACATCCGCACATTTGCATATTTGCAGATCTGCACATCAATAACATCATGGCAGGCAATTCATTCGGGCAATTATTCAGGATAACGACTTTTGGTGAATCACATGGCGAAGCAATCGGCGTAATAATCGACGGTTGCCCGTCGCAATTGCCTGTTGATTTGGAATACATCCAATCCGAACTGGATAAACGCAGGCCCGGTCAATCCAAGATAACTACCCAGCGTAAGGAAAGTGATACAGTAAAAATTCTATCAGGTGTATTTGAAGGAAAAACTACCGGTACCCCAATTGCCATGCTGATCCCGAATGAGGACCAGCGTTCAAAAGACTATACCCATAATGTAGATGTTTTCCGCCCCTCACATGCGGATTATACCTACCAAACCAAATACGGCATCCGCGATCACCGTGGCGGCGGCCGCTCATCAGCCCGTGAGACCGCGGCGCGTGTGGCAGCAGGCGCTTTAGCCAAATTATTATTAAAAAGCCAGGGGATCGAGATTGTTGCCCATGTAAGCAGCGTAGGCAGGATCAACGCGCCAAATGTTGATATAAGCGATGTGCAGGAGTTTATTAATCAGCGCGAGGAAAACATCGTACGCTGTGCCGACCCTGCCACAGCTGAGGAAATGATAGAATTTATCGATGGTATTCGCAAGGCTGGTGACACCGTTGGCGGCAAAATCAGCTGCTATGTTAAAAACTGCACCGTTGGTTTAGGCGAACCTGTGTTTGACAAACTTCACGCCGAGTTAGGCAAGGCTATGTTAAGCATCAACGCCGTACACGGTTTCGAATTCGGCTCAGGTTTCTCCGGCAGCGAAATGCTGGGTTCAGAGCATAACGACATATTTGTAAAGGACCATAACGGCGATATCAGCACCATAACTAACTATTCGGGCGGTATACAGGGCGGTATCAGTAACGGTATGCCGATAGAATTTAAAGTAGCGTTTAAACCCGTAGCCACCATCATGAAAGCCCAGGCCACCATCGACAGCGAAGGCAATGCCGCCGAAATCTCCGGCAAAGGCCGCCACGACCCATGCGTAGTGCCAAGAGCCGTTGTGATCGTGGAGGCTATGGCTGCATTGGTTATTGCTGATCATTGGCTCCGAAATCGCAACGCGATTTTGTCATAAAAGTCGTATAAGCAAAGCGCGCAGAGGCCCGACGGAAAACCGGGCCGGGAGTTAGCCTTGCGGGCTGAAGGTTTTTTCCGTCTTGATCTTTTGCTACTTTTGGATCAAGCCAAAAGTAGTAGCCCCCCGCGGCAATGAGCGGAAAGCGGACATTTCAACTTTACGATCACAACAATATCATCACTATGCCCACTTCACCTATCCAACTCTACAAAAAAGCTTACAGCGGTTTGTCGCTTAATAGCTGGTATTTGTGCCTGGTGATGCTGGTGAACCGCAGTGGCACGATGGTTATCCCCTTCATGACCATCTACTGCACTAAGGAATTGGATTTCACCATTATACAAGCCGGGTACATCATGGGCTTATTTGGCTTAGGGTCAATACTCGGTGCATTTGCAGGTGGTAAACTAACCGATAAAATAGGTTTTTATGATCTGCAGATCGGCGCTTTATTCAGCGGTGGGGTGTTATTCATCATTTTAGGATTTCAGCATACTTTTATAACCTTGGGTGCAGGCGCATTTGTACTCAGCCTTTGTAACGAATCTTTTCGACCGGCAAATTCTGCGGCGATCGCTTATTACAGTTCTGCGGAGAATAAAACCCGCTCCTATGCCTTAAACCGCCTGGCTATTAACCTCGGCTGGGCATTTGGCGGAGCGCTGGGTGGCTTTCTAGCATCTTTCAACTACCATTTATTGTTTTGGGTAGATGGCTGCACCAATATGTTTGCGGCTATATTATTATTAAGATTGATACCGCGATCAGGCATTCTAAAACCAGTTAAAAATGCGGCCAAAAAAGCAAACACCGCATCAGCGTATAAAGACAGCACCTACTTAGTTTTCATAGGATTAGTAACACTTTTTGCCATTTGCTTTTTCCAGTTGTTTACCATGCAGCCTTTGTTTTACAAGGCCATGTGGCAATTGAATGAACGCGTGATCGGCGCATTAATGGCGCTTAACGGCATTTTAATTGTGCTCATCGAAATGATCCTCATCCATAAGCTGGAAGGCCGCAGGCACCCTTTAAAATATATTAGTTTCGGTGTAATATTGGTTGGGATAGGGTTTGTGCTACTAAATGTTTTGCCACACGGAACACTATCAGGATTAGCGGTCATCATTTTCATTACTCTCGGCGAAATTATGGCCATGCCCTTCACCAATTCCTTTTGGATTGCCCGCACTACCGAAAACAACCGCGGCGAATACGCCGCATTATACAGTATGTCCTGGTCGGCCGCGCAAATTTTGGCGCCGACTGTTGGCAGCTTAATTATAGTTGGCGGTGGTTTTGCTTTGTTATGGTGGATATTGGGTGGGGTATGTTTGATTGCTGCGATTGGGTTTTCAATACTATACAATTATTTAAAAGCAACCAACAAGGGGAACCTTAACCTTTAACATCTGGGGTAACTAAAGTTATTTTAAGTTCAATTTTACAATGGCTTCTTTCACATCTAATGGAAGTGATTCATCGTACGAAATTTCTTTAAGATGCTTAAACTGACTTATGTAAATGATCAAATTGTCGCTATCACTGAGTTTGATATCCTCCAAAACCAAATGCTTCACAGGTAAATCTGTTAGATAATGTAATTGATCTAAATGAACACGTTGAAAACGTAGAAATTCGACCTTTTTAAAATCTGCTAGCCATTTAAGGATTATACAATGTTCTGATTTTCTCAGCTTAGCCAAATCAAAAGCTGGTTGAAGAATAAGATTTGTCACTTCATAAATCTTATCTTTAAATGCTAGTGGTAAATTAACCTCGCTAAACTCAGGAGTCGTAAATAATGTATAAGGTACATCTTCCAATCCTACAACAAAACATCTGGGGTCAATGAATAATATTTTCCCTTTATCCTTAAGATGTCCAAAATCTATTCCGATAGATACGTTACTTCTTAAATTTGATTTAGGAATTTCTTCCTGATTTGGCCATTCCATTTTATAAATTTAATGTTTATCCCCTGCTAATAAAATCTTTGCAGTCACTAACAATTGTCCCACATGCCTCATCGTATGCTCTGCGCTATGCACAAGCAACCCAATAACTGTTGAAGGCATCTTCGCTCTCCCCACTCCCCTAACCTCTGTCAAAGTCGCTTCATCAGTCTCGCTTAATTGCTTTATAACAATATCAACCTGCTTGTTAAAATGCTCTAACAACTCACTCACTTTAACATCAGTATTTTTCCCTTCCGCAGCCAAATAATCCAATTGCTGTTGGCTAAGTTGCTCGCCTTTGGCATAAGTGTATAATCTATCCAACACCCCGGCCATATGCTGCAAATGAAACCCGGGTGAAGCCATGCCTACAGGCTTTTCCCAAAGTAGCTTGTCCGGGAAATCTGCCATCAACTCATTTACCTCTTCCCTCGCCTGCAATAAGGCGTGCGCCACGGGTTGCAGCAAGGCAGGTATCCCATCCAGCGGGCCGCGTAACCAAACTTCGGGTTTGTTCATGTTATTTGCTATAACTTTGCATCACTTCGCCCACAACATCGTGGTTAAGCGTTTGGGGCAGTGAGTAGATCTGTTTCACCCTATCCAGCGTATTATCGCTCCATAAAAAGTTAGTCCACACCATAAACCAGGCCCATTCCGGTTGAACCGACAGGATATTCGGTTTCGGCAATTCACCTGTTTCGGTAAGCGCCATTAGTTTACCGTGGGCAAGGTCCTTCAGTTCGTTATAATCCTTTTGCTCGTAGTCGAAATGGTATACATCGGCACCCACAACATCCACATAATCAGCACTAGGATAATAATCTTTATACGTATAAGCCTCATCAAATGGGATATCCCGCAAACCATTCGCACCCCAAACCCATAGCAGGTTATCCAGGTGAAAATAATTGGTGTAGCGGTCATACATCATCTTCCAAAGCTTGGCTATCCCATTTTCGCCTTTCTTGTTTCCCCACCAAAACCAAACACCATTCATTTCATGGTACGGGCGCCATAAAACCGGCACATGGGCATCCTGCAGCTGTTTCAGATAGCCCGCCACTACATCAATCTGTGCAAGCCAGCGCTTGTTAAGTTCAGTACCCGGCGTGGTTAACTCCGTCCACTGCTCATCGGTCAATTTACCTTGTATGCTTTGCAGCCAGTCAAATGGTGGGTCGTCAGTTGGCCTGCCCTGGTGCCACATCAGGCAAATAATGTATCCGTCGTGCCATTTTTTGATTGCCTCGTTCACTATATCCTGGCCGCGGTCGGTCTTCCAGTCCCATATAAAATCCGATCCCCAAAGTGCGGGGTATTTTCCTGTCTTTGCATACACGCTGTCCGAATAGGTATTCAGCTGTGTATTAAAATTATGCTGCCCCGAAATAATATATTTACCTTTTATGCCATACAAATAGGCAAGCAACTTTTTTGCTTCGGGCGATGCGTTTTTATTTACCGGTTTAAAAGATTGCCCCTGCGTTTTAATAACCGCAAAAACGCATAACATCAACACAAGATATTTCTTCATATTAAACAAATGCCGCTGTAATATAGACACATTAGCTTGGTGTAAAATTAAATTATTTATTTGTGGTATAGCAATTGCTATACACGGTAAATTACAAAAAACAACTATGTCGATCCCTTACATTAACCTGAACAAAATAAACATCCGCCCTATTCTTTTAGTTTTACTTTGCGCCTCTTTATTGATTGTACAGAGCTGTAAAAAGAAACGCTCCGAACTGGCAAACATCTTGTATAAAAAATCACAGAATAAAGTATTCAGAAAATTAGATCCTGAGCAATTCGCCACCATTTTCCAGTCGGTTATAGATAGTGAAAAATCAAAATTAGCCTATCCTCAAGCGGTAAGCGATTTTTACGATGCGCATAATTACGAACCTGTTTTTTTATTATCAGATATTAAAGATCACAGCTTGCAATCGCTGTTGGATTATTACGATAAAGCTAACAACCAGGGCCTGGATTCCAACATGTTCCAACCGCAACAAGTACGCGAGCTGGTAACAAAATTCTATACTAAAAAAGGGATTAAAACAGTCGACGAAGCTTACCATGATATGGCTGAGTTAGAACTTTTGACTGCTAATTCACTCATCAAATACTCAAACGCGGTGCAATATGGCGTGGTGAACCCAAAGGCTATATATTCAAGATATTTTATGGTGACCAAACAGCCGGATAGTACCAATATGTACAATGCCTTGTATACGCCAAATCTTAAAAATTATTTAGATAGTATACAATCAAAAGACCCGCAGTATGTCGCTTTGCAAAAAGCCTATACTTCAAATACTTTAATTCCGGGTACCACAGCAGAGGAAAGCAAACGCATTTTCCTGGTAAACCTGGAACGTTTACGCTGGAAAAACAAACCAACCGAAAACAAATATGTGATCGTGAATATTCCTGATTTTCATTTGGATGTGATAGATGGCGGTAAATCTATTTTGGGCATGGAAGTTTGTGTAGGCAAGGGGCGTAATTCCAATTATAAAAAGACATTGGTTGCTTTTGATGATACCGATAAAGTAGATAAGCCGGTACATGAAACGCCATTATTGAACAGTATGATCTACGAAGCTGAAGTAAACCCGGTATGGAATATCCCGGAAAGTATCGCCAATAAAGAAATTATTGTTCAGGCTGAAAAGGACCCTTATTACCTGTCCAGCAAAAACATCAATGTCATGAAAAATGGCAAAAAGGTTGAAGATGTGGAATCGATAGACTGGTCGACTGCCAATAAATCAGAATATTCATTCCAGCAACAACCCGGCGCTGATAATTCATTGGGGAAAGTGAAGTTCCTGTTTAAAAACAAAAGCAGCGTTTATTTGCATGATACGCCTGCACAGCTACCATTTGCTCAAAGCATGCGTGCCGTGAGCCATGGCTGTGTGCGGTTGCAAAAACCACAGGATTTTGCCCATGCCTTATTTGGCGATGGCCCTAAATATGATTTGATCGCGAAAGATATGGCTTCAGAAAAACCGGACCCAACAGAGATCGCGTTGCGCCCCAAAATGCCGGTGTACATTACCTACGTAACCTGCTGGAGCGATAGCACAGGTATCTTACAATACCGTAAGGATGTGTATGGACAGGATATTATTTTGTATGCTAACCTGGTAAAAGCTTTAGGGAAAAGTATTTAACAGATAGAAGGTATTTAGACTAAAATCCAAAAAACTACATAACAAAAATGCCGGGCAAGCCCGGCATTTTTTATTAAAAGATCTTGATATCAATTACTGGCTACTATAAATTAGCTATTTTATTCCCATCATTTCCTGCCGGGAAAACGTAATTAGCTGACAGGTCTTCGTCTAAATATTTAGAACTATAGTTACTGTCGTTTCCATTAATAAAGAAAACAGTTTTGCCTTTTATAGTATTAATTACCTCGTCTGATACTTCAGGAGATACCGCAGGGCATCCCCAGCTACGGCCTAAACGACCTAATTGGTTGATTGTTGACTGGCTTACGTAAGGTGCTGCATGTACCACAATTTCGCGGGCACGGGCGGCATCATTAAAACCGGCATCCAAACCATCCAGGCGTAATGAGCGGCCATGCTTACCTACATAAACATCATCAGCCAAATAAAAACCTAAACTGCTTTGGTGCGACTCATCGGTATTTGAAAAGCTATTGGCAATTTCATCGCCGCTTCCTTGGCCGTGAGCTACCCAGGTATTTATTAAAAGCTGTTTTTCAACCAGGTCAACTATCCACATACGTTTTTGACGGCTTGATTTATTAAAATCAACAACAGTCAAAACACTGCTAAACGGAGATATTTTTTGAGCTGATTTAAGGTTCATAAAGCCGGTTACTGCTTTTTTGAAAACTGCTTCATCTAAACCTGATGCCTGTAGATTTGCTGCCTGGTAAACAGCATCAACATATTGCTGAAAAAGTTCTTTTGCAGATGCCGGTGCAGGTTTTGCAGTGGCTTTATTAGTGGCGCTTACCGGTTTCCAACTGATAATTGTAATTGAAACTAGTAATACTACGCAGGTTATCCACCAAAAATGTTTCCTCATAAATCTAATTAGATATAAATTAATCTGTTAAAAAATAAACGGGAATAGGTTGTAGATAGTAACGGTTATAATTGCTGTGATGGTACAAATATATAAAAAAAGCCTAAATCAATCATCACGGCAGTTTCATAATTATTAAATATATAACATTAAGATTAACAATTTATATAGTTATACGATATTTTACGGCAGATAGTTACTTAACCCAGGTAATTTTATCTTCTAAAGGAATGGTTCTTTTGCCTTCGGGATGTTCATCGGAGTACCCTAAATATAAAATCCCCATTATGTTATCTTCTTCGTTAAGTTGCAGATAGTCTTTCATAGGTTGTTTTAAGGTCATGCCACCGGTGCCCCAGTAAGATGCTATATTTAAAGCAGTTGCGCCGAGCAGCAAATTTTGAACAGCACAAGCAGTTGCTGCCATTTCCTCAAAAGCCGGGATTTTTGGCAGTTTACCGCGTTTCATAACAGCGATGATCACATGCGAAGCTTTATCGCCTTGCTGTGCCAGGTTGTTAAAAACAGTCTCGCTGAAATCATCGGCAGGCGTATTTTCTTTATACAGATTAGCATGTGCTGAACAAAAATCCAAAGGATTTTCGTAAACCACAAAGCGCCATGGTTCGGTATAGCCGTGGGTAGGCGCCCAGTCGGCAAGCTCCAGTATCGATGCAATATGACCGTTAGGTATCTTATGGCCATTCATCATAAATGGTTTGATGGTACGTCGGTTCTCTATAATATGAGTTAAGGATGTAAAATTGGTAGTTTCCATTTTTTTAATAAAATATGCTGATGCCCATCTAAGCGTTACGCTTGGATGCCCTCAATTTAAGCGTTCAAGCTTAAATCATATAAAACTCAATTTTATTCAAATAAGCGTGGAAGCTTATTAAAAATAAAAATCAAGCGTCTACGCTTGATTTCACTAAATTACTAAATGCTTTAATAAATAGCCGGATACTTAGCCGGGTTTGCTTCACTCATCATACTATAAACCGTGTCTATCACATCGTCAAGTGACGGCTTGGTAAAGTAATCACCATCTGAGCCATACGGCGGCCGATGTTCTTTAGCTGTAAGCGTACGTGGTTGCGCATCCAAAGCATAATAGCCGCCTTGTGATTCCATAATTTGCTGTAAAATATAAGCCGATCCCGCCCCGGGAACATCCTCATCAACAACCAGCAGTTTGTTAGTTTTCTTTAATGACGTACCGCATAGGTTATCAGTATCAAATGGATACAATGTTTGCGGGTCGATCACTTCTATATTTATGCCTAATTTAGCCAATTCCGGTACTGCTTCCATCACAATGCGCAAGGTTGAACCGTATGAAACTACAGTTATATCGCTGCCTTCGTTCAATATTTCGGCTTTTCCTAACGGTACGGTGAACTCACCAACGTTGGCAGGTAATTTTTCTTTTAAACGATACCCGTTAAGCGACTCAATAACTAAAGCAGGCTCATCACCACGCAATAATGTGTTATACATACCTGCAGCTTGTGTCATATCTCGCGGAACGCAAATGTGAAGCCCGCGCATGGCGCTCAATATCATACCCATTGGCGAACCTGAATGCCAAATCCCCTCCAATCGGTGACCACGTGTACGAATGATGACCGGCGCTTTTTGTCCGCCCATGGTGCGGTAACTCAGACTGGTGAGGTCGTCACAAATAATGGTCATCGCATAAATAAGGTAATCTAAGTATTGGATTTCCGCTATCGGCCGTAAACCACGCATGGCTAAGCCCATACCCTGCCCTATGATAGATGTTTCGCGGATACCGGTATCAGTTATCCGTATGTCGCCATATTTATTTTGCAAACCGGCAAATCCCTGGTTAACATCACCAATGGCTCCTACATCCTCGCCAAAGGCAATAATGGTTTTATCACGATCAAAATTAGCGTCGAAACAGGCGTTCAATACCTCGCGTCCATCAACTAAACGGGGATCATCAGCATATTTTGCGTTAACAACAGGCACTTTTAACGGCGATTGGGCAGTATTTGAAAATAACAAAGTATTATAACGCTTATTGTTTTTATCTTTTTCATCTACCAACCAGGCTAACAGTGTTTGTCTTTCTGGCGAAGTTTCTTTAACAGTTAAACGCAACGACTGGCGAATGGCCGAAACAATATCCTTTCTTCCGGGATCAACAACACTACGCAGGTCAGCTGCTATTTTCATTAAGCCCTCATGTTGTACCGAAACGGCAGCTAATGTTTCAATGTCCTTTGCAGTTTCATTTAACTCAACGTTAATAATATAGGCGAGCTCGTTCCAGGCTTCACGCTGGCATTCGCGTACATATTGTTTGGCTTCGGCCTCAATTTCCTCTAATTGCTCGTTAGTGGCGATGGCGGTGGTTATCATCCATTCGCGCATCTTCAGCAAACAATCGTGGTCATTTTCCCAGGCTAAACGTTCTTTTGATTTATAACGCTCATGTGAACCGGATGTTGAGTGGCCTTGCGGCTGTGTAATCTCCGTTACGTGGATTAAAACAGGCACATGCTCTTCACGACAAAGTGCAATGGCCCGTTCATAAGTTTCGCAAAGCGCTACGTAATCCCAGCCGCGAACTTTAAATATTTCGAAACCATTGGTACCTTCTTCGCGCTGAAATCCTTTTAATATTTCGGAGATATCTTCCTTGGTAGTCTGCAAACTTGCGGGTACTGATATGGCATAGGCATCATCCCAAACAGAAATAGCCATTGGCACCTGTAATACGCCGGCAGCATTAAAGGTTTCAAAAAATGAGCCTTCGGATGTTGACCCGTTGCCAATAGTACCAAAAGCAACCTCGTTGCCATTGATAGAGAATTGATCCAGATAAGCCAGCTCCTTATTTTGGCGATATAGTTTTGATGCGTAGGCCAATCCCAGCAAGCGCGGTATAGCACCGGCAGTGGTTGATATATCAGATGCGCAATTCATCTCTTCAACCTGGTTTTTCCAGGTGCCATCCTCATTTAAAAAACGGGTAGCGTAATGGCAATTCATTTGCCTGCCGCCTGATGCAGGTTCTTTTTTTACATCCGGATGAGCATATAACTGTGCAAAAAACTCTTTTAGGTTGCTCATTCCTGTGGCAAACATGAAAGTTTGGTCGCGATAATAGCCCGATCGCCAGTCGCCTTTTTTAAAGGCTTTGGCCATAGCTAACTGCGCCACTTCCTTTCCATCGCCAAAAATTCCAAACTTGGCCTTGCCGGTAAGCACCTCTCGCCGGCCCAATATACTGGCCTGACGGCTCTCATACCCAATGCGATAATCATTGAGGACGATCTTTTTAAAATCCTCAAAAGTTAGATCAACAGCATTAAACGTACCGGCAGCATGCATTGCAGTTTCGGGCATATGTTATTTGTTTAGACGGTAAAATTATGAAATTCTATTTTGTAATTGGTATACTCTGCATTCAAAACGTTCAGTTTTTATTATAGTTTTATAATTGAACTAAACCTTTTATATTTGTTACAATCAAACCCAAAGTATGAAAAAGTTATTAATAATATTAGCGGTAATTATAGGCTTTGCATCAACTGCAAAAGCACAGGACGATCAAAAGCCCGAATTTAAATTCAATGAAGAAAAACATGATTTCGGTAAAATCCCACAGGGCACACCGGTAACTACTGTTTTTGAATTTACTAACGTTGGCCAATCGCCGCTTATTTTAGCCGATGTACGCCCTACATGTGGTTGTACTATTGCCGATTACACCAAAACACCTGTAGCACCCGGCGCTAAAGGTTTAATCAAGATCACTTATAATGCTGCAGCGGCTTATCCGTTCAATAAAACAATTGTTGTTACCTCAAATGCTAAAACCCCCCAAAAATTTTTAGTTATTGTAGGCGAAGTAGTTGCAAAACCGGTAACGGCACCAGCGGCCACATCAACCACCGGGACCAGCAATTAATAAAAATTATTAAATATATTTGCATAGCCCCGTTATTGGGGCTTTTGCCGTTTATAATGGCAGCATTTTAACTGACCAACATTATTATATTGATTTTGCACAATGCCAAAAATTTCTGACAAAGGGCTGAGAATGCCTGCATCGCCCATACGAAAACTGACCCCATTTGCTGATAAAGCTAAACTGGAAGGGAAAAAAGTCTATCATCTGAATATTGGCCAGCCAGATATTGAAACCCCTGAAGGGATGCTGAATGCGATAAAAGGCATTGATTTTAAGGTTTGGGCATACACCCCATCCGAAGGAACATTAGCATACCGTACCAAGCTTACTGAATATTACAATAAACTTGGTTATAACATTATGCCTGATAATATCATCGTAACCGCAGGCGGGTCTGAAGCGATCACTATCGCGATGATGAGCTGCCTGGATATCGGCGATGAGATTATTATCCCGGAACCTTTCTACGCTAACTACAACGGCTTCGCCAGTCAAAGTGATATTGTGGTAAAACCAATCTTATCCTACATCGATAATGGCTTCGCGCTGCCGCCTATAAGCGAATTTGAAAAGCTGATCACGCCAAAAACCAAAGCCATATTTATTTGCAGCCCGAATAACCCAACCGGTTATCTGTATTCAAAAGAAGAACTGGAAGAACTTAAAAAGCTGGTATTAAAATACGACCTGTATTTATTTTCTGACGAAGCTTACCGGGAGTTTTGCTATGATGGAAAAACCTTTACATCGCCTATGTTTTTAGATGGTTTGGAAGAAAATGTGATCGTGATGGATACCGTAAGTAAGCGCTACAGCGCCTGCGGTGCTCGATTAGGTTGTTTGATCACTAAAAACAAAGACGTTTTAACAGCAGGCTTAAAATTTGCTCAGGCGAGGTTAAGTCCGGGTATGGTGGAGCAGATCGCAGGATCGGCAGCTGTTGATACCCCCGATGAATACTTTGAAGCCGTAAACAAAGAATATACTGCGCGCCGTGATACCATAGTTGGTGCTTTAAACAAAATGAATGGCGTTTTTTGCCCTAACCCGGGCGGCGCTTTTTACGTGGTTGCACAATTGCCTATAGATAACGCCGACAAGTTTTGCCAGTGGATGCTGGAGAAATTCAGCTATAATAACCAAACGGTGATGATGGCGCCGGCTACCGGCTTTTACAGCACACCCGGCGCAGGCCAAAACGAAGTAAGAATGGCATACGTTTTGAATATTCATGATATACAGAACGCGATGATCTGTTTAGAAAAGGCACTAGAGGAATATCCGGGAAGAACAGTTGTTACTTTGTAGTGGAAAGCAAAAGTTGAAAGCTAAAAAAAGGATGTTTTTTTCGACACTGCACTTTTTAACTTTTTACTTTTAACTTTCAGCTTTAAACTAATAGGTGTATCTTTGTTATTCTCTACAATCTGCTAATTGCCAACTGGCATCTGCAAACTCTAATATTGGGGTCGACCGGAATTGACAGGATGGAGATAAGTAGGTAAGCATGCAGCGCGTTGGGTGAATTAGCGCTTAAATCTGAACGCTCAAACTTACAAATGGCGAAAATACTTACGCCTTAGCTGCTTAATTTAGAATTTAGCTAGCTTTTGTCCCGCCGGTTTTCTGTTTTGTTGGATCGGCAACCGGGGCATCGGAAAACGAAAATAGCCTGCTTAATGGTGTGCATAGCAGGCGAAACAAAGCACCTAAGGAAGACGGTACAGGTAAGCGGCTGACCTTCCCCTTCCCTACAATTAAACAGCAGATAAGCATGTAGAAAGCTTACCTTATACCATGTTTGGACGAGGGTTCGAATCCCTCCGGCTCCACAAGCAAGCCCTTAGGTTATACCTAAGGGCTTGCTTATTTTAATAAAAAAAGGTTTCGGATACTATCTTATCATCCTTTACGCCAAAAACCGCAATTTCTGCTAATTGTAAGCGTTTTCCATTTTTAAAGGTCATGTCCCTGCCCATGGCTACGCTAAAATAGTTGCCGCCAACAACAGGTTCGCTGCAAAAAAAGCTGTGTACTTCGTCAATAAGTTCGAGCCTGGATTTTGACTTTGCTAAAACCGCCTCGATGCCTTTAGTTACGGTAGGCACACCTGTTGCCGCGGCATGTTCAGGTTCGGTACAAACAATGTCGGCGCTGTATAATTGTTGGTAGATCTCTGCTACTTTTCTTTGTTGAAAAAGTTCATTGTAACGATTGGCTAATTCCTGGGTTGTCATAATTTGTATTATTTGATTTTTATAATACAAATGTAGCTTGGCAATAAATACTTAAAGTATTAAAAAGTATGATATATTTGCTTAATCGTATTGATTTATAAAATGGATGCATTAAGTACCGTATTAGAAGCTACCCGGCTTAAAAGTGTTGTTTACAGCAAATTCCCGCTTGCAGCGCCTTGGGGGCTGGACATAGTTAAGGACGAAAACTCGCAATTCTGGCGGTTAGTAAGCGGTAATTGCACCATTGGCTCGCCTGATGGCCGTACAATAGCATTAGCGGAAGGCGACCTTGTGTTTGTACCCCACGGAAGCGCACACTGGATAGCAGACAAATCATCAAGTTTAAGGATGCCTTCACCTGAATTTGTAAAATGCCGCAGGGAAAGCATTCCTGTTTTTAATGGCGACGGCGAAGTAACAACGCTTATTGCAGGGCATTTCGAATTTGATTACAAATCGCTACATCCATTTTTAAAGGATTTGCCCCCTATCATTCATATCAGGCAATATGGAACAGAAAACCAGCTGTTACTTAAGCAGGTTACACAATTAATGCTGGAAGAACTCACAAATGAAAAAGCGGGAAGCAGTGTAATGCTGAAATGTTTGTCGGAAATTATGTTTGTTAATATCATCAGGGCTTATTTGGAACAGGATGCACCCGACACTGGTTTTCTTTCCGCATTAAACGACCCCAGGATCAGCAAGGCATTAAAACTGATACAAGACTCTCCTCAATACAACTGGACGCTGGAATCCCTGGCATCTGAGATTGGCATGTCACGCTCGGTGTTTTTTAACCAGTTTAAAAAAACAGTGCATGAAACACCGTTAAGTTACCTTACCAATTGGCGCATGAGGCAAGCTCAAAGGCTATTAATGACAAACAACTGTAATATAGCAGAAGTTGCCATGAATGTTGGCTATCGATCCGAGGCGGCTTTTAACCGGATATTTAAATCAAAAACAGGTCAAACTCCTGCGGTGTACAGGCGGAGTAATTTGCTGAGGTAATTTAATCTCCGCAGGTTCTTTCAGAATACACCTGCGGAAACTTAATAATTATCGCCATCCGAGCGCAGGGGCTACATGCTCCAAAATAGCGGATAGCACATGAATATTGTAATCAACCCCTAAAGTGTTCGGTATGGTTAAGAGCAACGTATCGGCTTCCTGTATCGCTTCGTCATTAGCTAATTCTTTAATGAGCTGATCGGGTTCGGCTGCATAGCTTTTTCCAAAAACCGCCCGTGTACCGGGTTCGATGTACCCAAAACTATCTGCAGCTTTTCCCTGCTGGCCAAAGTAATACCTGTCCTGTTCGTTCACCAACGCGAATATGGAACGGCTTACAGAAACCCGAGGTTCGTGCTTATGTCCGGCTTTTTTCCAGGCTTCTTTATACAGCCTGATCTGTTCTGCCTGCTGAATATGGAAAGGTTTACCGCTTTCATCAAATTTTAAGGTAGAACTTTGCAGGTTCATACCTTGCTCAGCTGCCCAAACCGCTGTTACATTTGAGCCCGCTCCCCACCATATTCGTTCGCGCAAACCTTTGGAATAGGGTTCCAGCCTTAACAATCCCGGCGGATTTGGGAACATTGGGTTTGGATTTGGCTGGGCAAATCCCTTGCCTTTTAACTTATCTAAAAACTCCAAAGCATTTTTTCGCCCCAAATCCGCATCGGTTTCTCCATCAGCAGGCGCGTAACCAAAATAACGCCAGCCCTCTATCACCTGCTCCGGTGAACCTCTGCTGATACCCAATTGCAGTCGCCCGCCCGAGATCAGGTCGGCAGCGCCGGCATCTTCCACCATGTAAAGCGGATTTTCATAACGCATATCAATTACGCCTGTACCAATCTCTATCTTATTTGTTTTTGCCCCGATGGCCGAAAGCAGAGGAAAGGGCGAAGCCAGCTGGCGCGCGAAATGATGAACCCGGAAATAAGCGCCATCCAAACCGATTTCTTCCGCAGCGACAGCCAAATCAATCGACTGCAGCAAAGTATCACCCGCGGTATGGGTTTGATAAGCCGGATGATTTGACCAATGCCCGAACGATAAAAATCCTATATTCTTCATTAGTAGTGGTATTTTTTACTTACGAAGGTAAGGATATGGGCGTTGTGCGCGGGTCAGAGTAAGGTAATAATGGTAGGTGGGGACGCCCACTGATTTGCACAACGTCAATCAATAACCCAAAAAAGCACAATCAAAACTTCCTAAAAACATTTATTTTCCAATAAAAAACAAGCAAAAAGAATAAAAAAGTAGCATTTTTCTGGTAGTTTTCGGATGTAAAAAGCATGGTTTTTAAGCAAAAAAGCGTTAAAAACAGATGTAAAAACCGTCTTTTTTGGGTGATTAAGGACGTTTTTCAGCCTAAAAGTGCACTAAAAGTACCATATGTTTCATCTGTATTTTCAGAACAGTAAAGCAATCCATCTCTAGCAAAAGAAAAAAATTATTTATAAATAAGCACCACCAACTCCAGCACCTTAACGTAACTTAAAACAATTTTCGACCTTACATCATTTAATTGTTTTTTACAGATGCGGAATATATTCCAGTGGTTGGCACCACCGTCCTTGTCTACCAAATCATAGCACTCGGTAACTTCTTTTACTACGCTTTTACGGATCTGTTCATTGAGCCAGGTTTTAACCTTTGCATCGAACACTGCTTTACTCAACATGCTGCTACATTTTTAAACATCCAACAGCCCTAATATACAACTCTTTCAATAGTTGTTTAATACAGCAGTGCGACTTTCTATTAACACCATAATTTTAATGTGAAAAATGAAAAAAATAAACCTAATTTACCTGCCAATTATAAATATAAACCTAATTATAAAAACACCTATATGCCAATACTAAAAGATGACCTTAAAAATCTTGGCAGGCGCAACTTTATTAAATCAGCTGGTTTAACGGCAGCCGGTTTATCTGTAGCCCCTGCGCTTATTTCCTTTAAAGATGACACCGCGCAGCAAAACAACATCCCAGACAGCAAATTTCCCGAAGGTTTTTTATGGGGAACAGCTACCGCTGCCTACCAGGTTGAGGGTGCTGCAAATGAAGATGGACGCGGTGTAACCATCTGGGATACTTTTTCACACATCCCCGGCAAGGTAAGGAATAATGATAACGGAGATGTAGCATGTGATTTTTATCACCGCTATCCTGCCGACATTCAGCTAATGAAAGGCTTAAACGTCAAGGCGTTCCGCCTTTCCATTGCCTGGTCGCGTATTTTTCCGGATGGAACAGGCACGCCGAATCAAAAGGGAATCGATTTTTATAAAAAATTAACAGACGACCTGCAGGAAAACGGTATTGAGCCCTTTGCCACACTGTATCACTGGGACCTACCGCAAGCATTGCACGATAAATACAAAGGTTGGGAATCGCGCGAAACAGCTAAGGCATTTGGTGATTATGCAGGCTTTATAGCCAAAAACCTGGGCGACCGCGTTAAGCATTATTTTACGCTTAACGAGATGAGCACGTTTGTAGAGTTGGGTTATGGCAATGGTATATTTGCGCCCGGTTTAAAACTACCACAGGCAGGACTTAACCAGGTGCGCCACCACGCGGTACTGGCCCACGGGCTGGCTGTACAGGCAATCCGTGCAAATGGTGCGGCGGGTACCAAAATTGGGCTTGCAGAAAATTTAAGTGTGCCTGTGCCGATCATCGATACGCCGGAAAACATAAAGGCTGCTGAGGTTGCCATGCGCGAAGAAAACGCCGGTTACCTTACCGTGGTAATGGAAGGAAAGTACACCGACAAATTTTTGAAAAGAACAGGTGCTGATGCACCTAAGTTTACAGAAGAAGACCTGAAGATCATTAGCTCGCCATTAGACTTTGTGGGGATCAACGTTTACATGCCCGCAGGATATGTACAGGCAGCTGATAATGCAGATGGTTATAAAACACTTCCATTTGCAAAATCGCAGCCGCGAAGCACGTCTGCATGGCAGGTATTAGGGCCGGAGTCGCTTTATTGGGCACCTAAAAATGTACAAAAATTATGGGGTGTAAAAGAAATATACATTACCGAAAACGGCACCAGCGGAACTGATGAGTTAACCACAGATAAGCACATTTATGATACCGACAGGATATCGTTTATGCGTAATTACCTTACTCAATTGCAAAAAGCGACAGCTGAAGGCGTACCTGTAAAAGGCTATTTTTATTGGAGTATGATGGATAACTTTGAATGGACCAGCGGCTATGGTACCCGCTTCGGATTGTATTATATCGATTATAAAACACTGGAGCGCATCCCGAAGGAAAGCGCTGCTTATTTTAAGGTATTGGCAGAGAAAAATCAGGTAGTATAGTTTATATCTTTATTGATGGTTATAATAAAATAAAAGGCCGGCAATTGCCGGCCTTTTATTTTACTACCTGTGATGATGAATGATCACATGGTGTTTTACATAATGTTTTTTGTAGTGATGGTGTACCTGTGCGTTAACTGCAGTGTAACTAAACACAGTTAACATTAGAACTGTTAATACTTTTAATGATTTCATGAGTGATTTTTTATATATTCAAGTATAGAGAAACCCTTTGTCAATCAGGCACAATCACTGTAACAATTAACTTACTTTAAAATTTCATAAAGATAATTAGTCCTTATTGAAATTATTTCTTTTAGTCCGGTTTCTAGCATAAAAAAGTCAGCCATTTGCAATGCCGTTTCTCTTTTGCCATATTCCAGTAAAAAGCGATTAAAGGTGTGGTCTTTCCAACTCAATTTGTAACATATTTATTACTTTCGCCCCTGATTTTAAAGCTGATGCTTTTAACTTGTTTGAAGCAGGCATTTTAGGTATGGGCTGCTTTTACAAATTCTTCTTATTCCCGGTTATATTAATCACTTTTTCAAGCAAAGTACTTGCCCAGGATAATAATGGATCAGCCATTAACTTAAACCCTGCAAAAGATGAAAAAGCCAATACATTAAGCTATCATTCAGATACAGTTACTCAAATTGACATTGGAGATGTTTTAAAGAAGGTACTCCATATGAAAGACCTTAAAAAAACTGACAGTGTTACCTCAAAACCTTCATTTTCATATGTTCCGGCTATCGGTTACACTTTAGTTTCAAAGCTGGCATTGGTACTATCCGGCAACTCTGCTTTTCGTACAGGGCCCGAATCAAGGATATCAACCATTACGGCAAGCACTTCAATCACACAAAACAAACAAATAACCCTACCCATACTTAGCGATATCTGGAGTAAAAACAACAATTATAATTTTGTAGGTGATTATCGTATATACAAATACCCGCAAAGCACTTTTGGCTTGGGTAGTAACTCAAATATACATAACGAAGACCCTATGGATTATGACTATTTACAGTTTTATGAAACTGTATTACGGCATATTACCGGGAATATTTATTTGGGCCTTGGTTATATTATTGATGACCATTGGAATGTATCAGACATGGGCGATAAAAACGGAACAATATCCGATTATTCTGTTTATGGGAAACAATCTCACTCAATATCATCAGGCTTTACTTTTAATGGACTTTTAGATTCGCGCGATAATAGCATCAACCCATCAAAAGGGGCATACCTTGCATTCGAGTATCGTGATAACTATACCTGGTTGGGGAGTAATACCAATTGGCGCTCGCTTATAATTGATGTTCGTAAATACATACATTTTCCGGAAGATTCAAAAAACGTATTGGCTTTATGGAATTTTGAATGGTTAACTTTAAGTGGCAGGCCTGCTTATCTTGATTTGCCAAGTACTCAATGGGATGCTTATTCCGCAACCGGACGCGGGTATATTCAAGGCCGTTTCCGTGGCGCAGACATGGTATATTTTGAGGGAGAATACAGATACGGGATTACTGCGAATGGATTGATTGGTGGCGTATTATTTGCCAATGCCGAATCGTTTTCAGCAGCTCCCGGCAGTAATTTACAACGCTTTCAACCTGGTTTTGGCCCGGGTTTACGTATTAAACTAAACAAGGTATCCAAAACAAATATATCTATTGACTACGGTTTTGGTCGCCAGGGTTCAAACGGGTTATTTATTGACGTTGGAGAAATATTTTAGAGGAGAGCTTACTCAGCAACTAAATCACCTAAAGAAACATTTAGCAACAGGCAAATTTCAGCAAGGCTATCTGCTGTATAATTGTAAGTATTGCCTAACCAAACCCTTAACGGGCGTATTTCCCGTCGCATTAATACAGCAAAGTGCCTCCTTGACCAGCTATTTTGCTGCAACAGCTTTTCAATACGTTCAGCAATAAGCAGGCGGTTTTCTTTTAGTTTGATGTCTGCAGGACTAAGTTTACTCAAAATTAAAGTCAATAAAGAGTTGCGGTCTTCTGTCATAACTTAAGTTTTAAGGTGGATGTTGATAAAATTAATAAACGGATATTATATCAACAAATTATCAGTGGTTTCGTTTTCACCACTTGTTAATATCTTTGTTAATTATAACTATACATTAATTTGATGCGCTCATCATGTTTAAAACTAAACCATCGTTTTCAGGATAAACTTTAAAACCAGCATCTTTGGTTGATTTTTTAAAATATCCTTTAATCGCCGTTAATTTATAGGGCATTTTTTGAAACTCACAAACTATCTGCTTCTTACCAATATCTTTAAACGGAAGTTTTGCATTATCCGCGACAGCAAGATCTAAAAACCAATTTAAGCGTTTCTTTCTTTCTGTTCTTATCATGATATTTTTCTCATCCATTTCAATTACAAGACTGCCATAGCCCGGCTTTAGCGGCCACAAAATATGCAATTTGCCTGATGCAGGGCTGGTGATCAATGGATCGCCCCCTTTTAAAAGAATTTCATTTCCGTTAAGAATCGCTTCAAACCTTAAGCCGGCTAATTTATCGGCATTACTCCAAACATAACCATCTACAATAGGTAATGTAAAAAACGAACACTCGTTAGTTGTGGCTTTTTTAGTCTCATATTCCGATGGAAAGCTTTCATTAAACAGGTGAATATCACGAAATTCAAGCGTTCCGTTTTGCCATAATAAATTAGCGCGGTAAAAACGGCTATCAAACCATACTGTTTTTTTGCTGCTTGTATCGATATCATTATTTATAGTGACAGAAGTTGCAGGGGTAAGCTTATAGTGATCCTTAAACCATTTACCCGAGGCAGCCAGGGTTTCTACCCTGATCTTATTTTCATCACGTAATTTTGCTATCAGCGGCATTTGTATTTCAAAACCTTTTGCCATTGCATCCCAGGTAAAAGAATTTTCCTGCCCTGCCTGGGTGTAAGCAAATGCCGTTGGTTCTCCCTCAACAAACTGTTTAAAAAACCAGTTAACCCAGGTAGAATCACCTCCGCCAAATTTATATACGGGCTCCAGGGTCACCACGCGCTGCCTGCTTTTGCCCACGCCATCATCATACTGGCGGACAGGATCGCTGCCAAGCATCCTGAATATAGGGACAGGAATTTGGTTTTGCTGGTTTTGGGCCGGCATATAGGCATTTATTTTACTTGGATAGTAAGCCTGGTTCCAGTAACCTCCCCACAGCGTATAACCATCTGTGCCATACTGGTCTTTACAATTTGCTGAAGCAACAATATGGTATTTTCGGTATAAATACTCAAGCGTATGCGCATCTATAAACCATGATGCAACTGATTTTGGATAATAGCCAAATACTTTTTTAAAATCTGCCATGTAAACATCAGCCAGCTTTTCGCGTTCCTTTGGAGTGTAACCTGTGGAAAAACCAATATTCGCGCGCCAATCCCAGGGGTAACGGCCCCGCCATTTTAAGCCTGCCTTTTCAACCAGTGGTTGCGGAATCTCCCACCACGCGCCTATTTCAAAAGAACCGCGCGGCAGACTTTTTAATAATTTTTGATACCGTGGATCCATCAATGCATCATATTGTAACAAAAAGCTACCACCAAGATTATACTTTTTCATGATGTCAATTTGTTTAACTACTGTTTGATAAAGTATATCCTCAGTAACGCTTGAATCGCGGGGTTCCAACAAACGAATAAAATTGACAATATTTACGATGCGCGGATGACTCTGATTTATTGCAGCTTTTTTTCCCGGATTAATAAATGAAAGCAAGAAAATTATTGCTGTTAAGCATGTAATAACGATTAAGTGTAATTTAAGATTAAGTCGTTTTTTAGTAAACATATTGGTTGTTTATTAATATAGGATCGTATTTATGGTTATTGTTTGTTCCTGAATCTTTTCATAACAAAATATACTAACCCAATAATTGCGATAAAGATTGCCGTTGATATAATTTCTTTAGTACTTAAGCTAATCAATAACCAAATAATGGCTGCAATTGCAAAAATCGGTATCAGATAGCCGCCTGGAACTTTAAATGTTTTTTTGCCTGGTTCTGTTTTGTTTGTCCTTAATTTTAGCATAGCTAAAACCACACCAAGGTATACCAAAAGCAAACAACCGCTTGCTAAAACAGCTAATTCCCTAAAACCACCCGAAACAGCAAAAATAAATATTAGCGTAGCGTAGGTTATAACAGCTATATATGGAGTAGCAAATTTAGGGTGCATTTTTGCCAGTTGCTTGGGAAACAAGCCATCTTTTGCGCCGGCAAATAATAATCGCGGCGTAGCCATTACGTCGCCACTGGTATTACCAAAGCAAGAGATCATCGTAAATACAAGAAGTAAAGTTGCGCCTGCAGGGCCTATAATATGATCAGCAACCGCAGCAAGCGGAGCGTTTTTAAACTGTCCTACCTGAGCGCCTAAAACACCTTGTACAACAATCTGTATCAATATATAAAATATAAAAACCATACCGGCGCCAAGTAAAATAGCACGCGGAACTGTTTGGCCTGAATCCTTTATTTCGCCGCTAACGCTTAACGAAGTTTCAAAACCCACAAATGCCCAAAATAACACCAAAACAGTCTCGCCGGATGTCTTTATTGATGGCAACGGCCCGGCATGAAAATTACTGATTTGAATATGGCTAAACCCTAAAAATATAATTGCAATGAGTGGCAGTAATTTTACCACGGTTAAAAATTGTATAAAATGCACCCCTCTTTTCACTCCCCTAACATTTACCAGCGCCATTGTACCCAGCAATAGAAAATAAAGCAAAGCGCGTATTAAAGGGCTTTTAAAAACAGGAAATATTACGGCCATAGCATCAGCAACTACATTCATCATGGCGGCACTCCCTAATATACCATAACCAAAAAAGAACAACCAGCTTACTATGAAGCCCCAAAAGGGGCCAAAGGCGGTTTCCACATAAATATAGGATCCGCCGCTTTTACTTATTTTGCTTCCTATCTCGCTGTAGCAAAGCATAATACAAACCAGCATAATTCCACAAAAAAGGTAACCAAATATGCCTGCGGCCCCCATTTGAATACTAACAATTGCCGGCAGCACATAAATACCCGAGCCAATAGTATTATTGATGATTGTTGCAGCAAGCCCGCGAACACCTATAACCCGATGTAGACCTTCATTGGTTTTTTCAGCTTCCAATTTATTTTACTTATAATCAAAGCTTTAAGTTATACAATAAATTGATAAACCAGTTATTTGGATGCCAAATGATTTTTCTTGTTGTTATATCAACTATAAATCGGGATTAAAACTAAACTTAACCCCATAGGGAGAAATGTTTGGATGATCAAGATAATCAAACCTGCGAATCACGTCGACCCTGATACATTTTAAAATATTACCGATACCAAGTCCCATTTCAATGTAAGGCGTGTTTCCTAAAGCATAGGTACCATTGGTGCCATTTGCCGGTAAAGGGAATTTGTAAAGATTAGATGAATAGAACGGATTATTTTCATTTCTTAATCCTCCGTACAACGCTTTAAAGGTAAAGTATTCGCGCAATTTTAAATGTTCTACCAGGGGGATTTTATTCAGGAAAAATCCATTAAAACTTTGTGTGACATTTATACCTGCGTAATGATCACTAACGAACTCAAGGTAATCCATCAAATTATAAGCATCTTGCTGATAAGCAAACGACTGGTTGGCCGGACTAATATTTAATAGCGGGAACGGGACTTTGCCAGCCAGGTAATTACCCAATAAGGTTACATCTGTAAACCCCAGTTGCGAAAGATAAAACCGTTTAACTATGGTTGTATTTATATCGGTAAAATTATACGAACCATTTAGTATATCTTTAAAACCATGGTTGATCTGTAAATTAATTATGGGATATTTGCTGTAAATTGTACGTCTATATTGAGTACCCTGTATTATTTGCTCGTGGGGTGCAT
The DNA here is from genome assembly GCF_965225845.1 of Mucilaginibacter sp. GTDB lineage: Bacteria > Bacteroidota > Bacteroidia > Sphingobacteriales > Sphingobacteriaceae > Mucilaginibacter. Next base: position 978,219 of record NZ_CBDDBL010000002.1, on the reverse strand, counting down.
ATCGCAACCTGATGCCGGCCTCGGTAGTGGTTAAAAAATCAACTAATGGATTACCCGGAGTATTGTACTGGTAAACCAATGTACCCGCGGCCTGCTGTGTCCAGTTTCTTAAAGTTATATCATATGAAAAATGATTTTCAAAATCTTTTACGTAATCAATGCTGAATATCCTGCTGTATAAGTAGAAGTCACTTTTGCCGGAATGAAATGACGCCAAAGCCTCTTGTTGATTGTTAATAAAATAGCTATAACCGGGTATATTGATATCATACAAATAACTTATTTTAAAATAATCATTAGGGTACTTATAAAAAGGTGTTTTATTTAGCGCGATATAAGTACTTAGATCATATTTAAATTGCCCGTCTTTTGTGCCATAGGCACCATACCCTTCCAGGTAAATTGTTTTGTTAAATTTAGGCGTGGTACGGGCTCCCAACTCTAAACGCAAACCTTCTACATCATCATATGCCAGGAAAGCACCTGTCGGTCCAATTTCTACCGGGCCCGCGTCTCCATATCCACCAAAAAATGTTGATGCAAACCAGGTGAGTCGCTTATATGATCGCATACCCTCTAACGTATTTACATGGGCATAAATTTGTGCCTGTTGCCTGGTAAGCGTATCGCTACGGTGCTGAGCCCAGTATGTGGTATCCAACTGATCGGCATTGGGTTCCTGTTGCATACTTTTACCGGTATAAAATATTGCAGGCTGTGGTTTATTCACCTTGTAATTTGAATAGAATACTATTCTTTCACCAAAAACGGCGGCTCCTTTATTTTTAAATAGCCCAAAATCGGCGGTTACATCACTTTTTATTAATTCATAGCGCCTGCTACTATCAGGTGTAAAGTCAAGCTTCACTTTCAGGCTGCGCATAAAATTAATATTGATCTGTTTATTTACATTCAACTCGCATGATGCAACTGAATACCTCCCATCAAGCGTTACAAGTATTTTACCTTCAAAAAGCAGATCTCCTTTATTACGAGGCGTAAAATTCAATTCCACTAACTTTTGCTTGCCAACCTGTATGGTGTCAACTATAAAAAATTTATAAAAATCGGGGGCATGATCAGCAATCGGGCTTAAAAACTGGTTGGTAAGAATGAAAATATTATTATCATAAATTTCAATTTTATCACCATACAACCTATTTAAATAGATATCAAGCCCGGCCGTATCAATAAATTTAACAATATCGGTTTGCTTTTGTGCATCTAAAATAGTTATCGCCTTCTGCGGTTTTTTCCGGTAATAATAACGCGATAACTTTTCATTGAAAAATACCGGCAAAGCAGTTTGCTTTTGCCCGTTGATTACCTGGGCCGTATCAAGCAAAAACTTATACTTGCTAAAAAACTTTCCATTTAAGAATTTATCGGATAAGTTATAAAACGATAACCCGATCCGCTCATACTGATTATATTGCAGGTAATCAGCACTCGTTGGCTGATTGATGTTTTTATGATCAATAACTTGCTGTATAAGCTCAACTGCAGGATTTCCTTTATTACGGTATTTTAACTTTTTGCCGGATGTTATTTTAACTTCCTTCAGCTGCGTTTGGCTGCTGCGCATCTTAACCAGCAATTCGTTGGATTTCCCGGGGTGAATATTTCTAATAATAGCCTGGTAACCAACAAAGTTAAAAGAGAGCTGTTTATAGGTATTATCAATAATAAGCTTAAACCGGCCAAGGTTGTTAGTGCTTGTGCTTATGCTACTTCCTGATACTTTAACAGTAACCATCGGTATAATTTCACCTGTAACGGCGTCAATCACTTTTCCACTGATTGTAGTTTTTAGGCTATCCTGTGTAAGGCCGTAGATCGGTTTTATAATCAACAAAGCGGCGAAACTCAAAAAAACGATTAGTTTTGGAGTATATATTTTGATGGTATGATTCAAATAAAATGCAGACAAATGACTTAAATTAAAATAAAAATTGAGTTAGAAAGTCACGGTCTCAACGTCATACTGCAAAATTAACGCTAAAATTTGAATATAAATTGTAGTATAACCTGTATACAAACAATAATTTTAGCTTAATACTCACATAAAGTAAACCGAATATTTAAACAATTAACGTTAGTGTGCATCTAAAAGTTTTGAATTAGCTGTAGGGACTTTTTGCAGGGTAGATAATAAAATATCAATCTTCATTGGTTTTGATATATAGTTATCCATGCCGTGGCTAAGACAAATCTCCCTGTCTTCGGCTAATGCATTAGCAGTCATTGCAATTATGTACGGTTGTACGGTTGATATTTCGCGTATCAGTTCAGTAGCCTGATATCCATCCATTACCGGCATCTGGATATCCATTATGATAACATCGTAGTTATTCTCGCTATTTTTTTCTACTGCTTCCCGGCCGTTATTGGCAATGTCAATTTGGTAACCTAATTTATTTAGTATTCTTTCTATTAGTTTTTGATTGATCAAATTATCTTCGGCAACCAATATTCTCATTGGATATTGCGAAGCGAAATCAGGATCAAGGATGCTGGCTTGCTTTTGCGCATCCGGTGTATTGATATCTTTTTCTTCAAGCTGTAGCAGCATGCTTTTTAATAACTGATCCTGCTTTACCGGTTTTACCAACATTGCGGTAAACAGATCCTGGTATTTTTTCTTACTCGTTTCGCCAATAGAACTTAAAATAATGATAGGCACAGGCCGGGGCATTGCCTTAATTTGTTTCGCAAACTCTATACCATCCATTTCAGGCATTTTCATGTCCGAAATAATTAGTTTGATGTCTTTTTCTCTATCTAATATTTCCAGTGCTTCTATAGCCGACAAACAGGCTATTGGCATAACTTTCCAATAGGCTAACTGGCTTTTTAAAATAGAAAGGTTTGTTTTATTATTATCAACAATCAGTATTTTTTTACCTTCTAATAAATTTAAGTTTAAGGGTGATGACGTACTGCTTTTTAATTGATCGGCAGATTTTACAATGATGGTAAAATTAAATGTAGACCCTTTGCCATAGGTACTCTCAACCCATATTTTACCGCCCATTAGGTTTACAAGCTGCTTGCTTATACTTAAGCCAAGACCGCTGCCGCCGTATTTGCGGGTAGTTGAAGAGTCAACCTGGGAGAATGCTTTAAAAAGGCTTGAAAGTTTTTCTGCAGGAATTCCAATACCGGTATCTGAAATGCTAAAACACAACTCCATATCATTATTAGAAAGTTGCCTGGTTTGGAAAACTTTGATCAGCACCTCACCTTTTGATGTGAATTTTATCGCGTTGGTTATTAAATTTATAACAACCTGTTTAAGGCGCATGCTATCTCCTTTTATTATTTTAGGAAGGGTATAATCAATTTCGTAAAGTAAATCAATGTTTTGTTCAGCTGCCTTAGGCGAGAAAAGATCCATTATCTCCTCTATACTTTGCCGCAGGTTAAAGTCTTCCTGCTCAATATCCATGTTACCTGATTCAATTTTTGAGAAATCCAGGATATCATTTATAACGCTGATAAGGTTATCACCACAATTGAGGATGGTTTCGGTGTATTCGCGTTGCTCGTCGTTCAGCTGAGTTTCACTTAACAACGATGCCATACCAATCAAACCATTCATTGGTGTCCGTATTTCATGGCTCATTGTGGCCAGGAAAATACTTTTTGCCTGGTTTGCTTTATCAGCTTCATCCCTTGCAGCGTGTTCTTTATTTTTCTGATCCTCTAATTCTTCTGATTTTAACTGCAATTTTTCTGATTGCGATAATAATTCCTCGTTTACTGCCTGCAATTCTTCAGATTGATCCTGCAATTCCTCATTGATGGCTTGAAGTTCCTCCGACTGCGCCTGCATTTCCTCGTACAAAGCCTGCAAATTTTCAGATTGCGTTTGTAATTCTTCTGATTTAATCAGTAACTCGTTGGTACGCTCTTTCACCAATAATTTCAGAACCTCTTTCTTTTTTATGATCGAGTTTACACGATAGCGATATGCTCCGGATATGACAAGAAGCACTAAAATTACCGCAGCGGTTATAAACCACCAGGTTAACCAAAACGGAGGTATAATTTCAATAGAAACACTTAAAGTATGAGATGACCACTTGCCTTCGCTGTTCCGGCTTTTGACTTTAAAAACATATTTACCATCAGGTACATTGTTATAAACAGCAATGTTTTTACTTCCGGAGTAATGCCAGTTTTTATCATATCCCTCCAGCATGTAAGCATATTGCTTTTTGTCTTGCTTCAAGAAATCCAATGATGCAAACTCAAATGAAAAACCGGACTGGTAATAATTTAATTTAATTGAACGTGTTTCTGAAATATCGACTTTTAACGGCGAAGGATCATTTGCATTTTTAGCAACATTAACGGTATCATTAAATATTTTGAATTGTGTTAACACCAATGTGGGGTTATAAGGTTTTTCAACAATATCACCCGGAACAAAGGAATTCATTCCATTAACGCCGCCAAAATATAACGTACCATTTTCAGTTTTAAGCGCAGCATGCGGATTAAAATCATCTCCCTGTAAGCCATTTTCTACTGTAAAATTTTTAAAGCTATTATTATTCGGGTTATACTCGGCGAGGCCGTTTTGTGTGCTTACCCATAGTTTTCCTTTGTTATCTTCTAAAATTGCTTTTATACTATCGCTTGGCAAACCGCTTTTTGTAGTAAATACTTTAAAATGATGGGTTTTTGAATTATATAAGTTTAATCCGCCTGCGGTAGCTATCCATATATTACCGGCCTGGTCTTCAAACAGGTCAAGCACATTATTATTGCTCAGGCTGTTTGTCCGCGGGTTATGCTTTAAAAATGTAAACGAGTTGGTTTTAAGGTCAAGTACATCTATGCCGGCGTCATCTGTGCCAATCCATAAATTTCCGTCGCGGTTGCACAACATCGTATTTATTTTATCGCTGTTTAAGCTATGCGGATCATTTAATTTCTTTTTATAATGGATAAAATTTTGCGACTTCGGCTGGTAAAGGTCTAATCCATCACCGAACAGCCCAAGCCAGATCCTATGATCTAAGGTTTGCACAATTGATGAAACATTATTACCACCTATGCTGGCGCTATTAATTACATCATGTTTAAATATTTTAAACTGCTTTGTATTTGGGTTAAATAAGCTTACGCCATTGCCCCAGGTACCTATCCAAAGATTTTTGCTGCTGTCTTCCTTAATACTTAATATGGAATTTCCGCCCAGTTTACTTTTTGTTGGGTCCTGGCTTTTGTAAACAGTAAAACCATCTGTTTGCACGTTAAGCTCGTTTAAACCTCCGCCATCGGTCCCTATCCATATATTGTGCGCGGCATCTTCATATATGCTGGTTACCGAATCGCTGGAGAGGCTATTGGAATTTGAACTATGCTTGTAAAGCACAAAATCGCTTTTATAAATTTTATAAAGATTAATGCCGCCTCCAAAGGCGCCAAGCCACATATCACCATTTTTATCCTTTAAAATTGTACTTAAACAATTGCTTGATAGGGTGGTATTATCAGCTTGGTCATTATAATAATTTAAAAATTGATTTTTCGAAAGGCTAAAAACACTTAAACCGCCACTTTCAGTTCCTATCCAAATCTCGTGGTTCTGCCCTTCAGCAACACTTAAAATGCTATTATCTATTAGCGAGCCGGTATTTTCCGGATCATGTTGAAAATGGCTGAATGTATGAGTAGTTTCATCAAATAAATTTAATCCGTCTTCTTTAGTTCCGATCCAAAGATGCTTGTTGCTGTCTTCAAAAATGGCGGTTACATAATTTCCCGATATGGATTTATCATCATTATCGATGTGTTTGTAATCAGTGAACGTATTCGTTTTGCTGTTGAACAAGCACAATCCATTTTTTATTGTCCCAATCCAAACGTTATTGCGGCTATCCTTAAAAAGTGTTGTTACGTCATTGCCGCTAAGGCTGTTTGGGTTGGTTTTATTATTTAAATAATGCTTACAGAAACCTGTTTTAGGATCAAGCAGATTTAAACCATCTAACTCGGTAGCAACCCATAATTTACCTGAAATATCAAATGTGATTTTATTAATAAAGTTATCAGACAGGCTTTTAGGGTTTTTATCATCATGGACGAAACGGTAAAATCTGTCTGTTTTGCGATTAAACATATTTAAACCGCCAATGGTGGCAACCCATATATTGCCATTTTTATCTTCGGCAATATCCCTGATATAATTGTTACTGATGCTGGTTGCGTCATTTGAATTATTTTTAAAAACCAGGAATTTATATCCGTCGTAACGGTTTAAACCATTGCATGTCCCTATCCAGATAAATCCCCTGCTGTCCTGCAATATACATGTCGGGTTAAGATCCGATAAGCCCGAACCCGTTTTCAGATGATCAAAATGAAGCTGATGAGATTGTGAAAAAGATAAACCCGGATGAATAAGAATTGATATAGTGACAATGTATATGAAAAAATTTCTTATAATTTGCGAAGGCATTATGTAGCGTAGTTAATTTCTATTTTGGCGTTTTATACGCCAAGCTTAACCTTGGTGTTGGGCACAATCAAAAACATAATCGTATATAAACATAGGCTTAACAATTAATTAGCTTTTCAAGATCAAATCTATATTTAGCGCATATAATCCCTTATTGGCAATAATTAGCTCAGGGTTATTGGGAATAAAACCAAATTACTTAATTGTAAAACAAACACTTAAGTTGTTTCACAAAAAATACCTATTATTGTTTATATTGAGTTCAACCTAAATAAACAACACTTTTTTACCTTTGTACTTTAAATGAGCAAATATGCTAACCAAAACCGCGTTTTACAGGCGGTTGATTGTATAGTTTTTGGATTTGACGGGGATACTTTAAAAATCCTTTTAATACAGCGGGGATTAGAACCCGAAAAGGGAAAATGGAGCCTGATGGGTGGTTTTGTACAGGCAAATGAAAGCCTGGACCAGGCATCAAACCGTGTATTAAAACAGCTTACAGGGTTAGACAGCGTATACCTGGAACAACTTCATACCTTTAGCGACCCAAACCGTGATCCAATTGAAAGGACTGTGTCTACAGCGTATTTTGCTTTGCTTGATATTAATAAGTATCAAAAACAGCTCAGCTCTGATTATCACCCTGAATGGTTCTCATTAAAACGCATGCCTAAGTTAATTTTCGATCACCAGGATATGGTAGAATTAGCAAAAAAACGTGTGCGCTATAAAGCAGCCCTCCACCCTATTTTATTTGAATTACTGCCCAACAGGTTCACCATACCACAATTACAGAGCTTATACGAAAGCGTTTACAACACTAAAATCGACAAGCGAAACTTTAGCAAACGCATTTTGGCAACCGGCTTATTAGTAAAACAAGCTGATAAAGATAAATCAGGTTCAAGGCGCGGGGCATTTTACTACCAGCTTAACATGCAAAATTATTATGCCAAGTTCCAGGCGTTTTTAAACCTGATCCCTAACCCTACCAATCTTATTTTTTAGTTTGAAGTGATATTAAACAAAAAGGGCGTACCATAATGGCACGCCCTTTTTCATTTAGCTATATCTATTACCAGAATTTAACGTAAAGTGCTGTTAATAATAGCAATGTAGTAACTATTAACGCTAATGTTGATGGCTCAACCTTAAACATTGCCCTATCCAGCGACAATGCCTTTTTGTCAATTTTTGGACCGGCAAGGCTTACTACTATTATTGATATCATTGTAAATAAGAACGACAGCCCCATACAGATCAGGAATGGTATTTCATACTGATGGCTGCTGCTGTTGTAATAAGCAGTGTAAAGGAATGTATTATGACCAAACAATTGCGGCGCATAATTATTGAATAACACCGACATAGCGAATCCCATAATAATACCAGTAATTGCTGCAGGACCGGTTGTCCGTTTCCAGAAAAATCCAAGTATGAAAATAGCAAATATACCCGGGCTGATAAAGCCGGTATACTTTTGGATGTAAGTAAATCCACCTTCTGCTCCTATGCCCATAATATCTTTCCACGTTAGCAGGATAGATATGAATAACGCAAGCGCAATAATAATTTTACCCATAACCACCATCGACTTATCATCAGCATCTTTTTTAATATACTTTTTGTAGATGTCGAGTGTAAAAATAGTTGATATGCTATTTGCCTTACCCGCAAGCGAAGCAACAATTGCTGCAGTTAATGCCGCTACCGAAAGGCCTTTTAACCCATTAGGTAAAAATCCTAATACCGATGAATAAGCATTATCAGGATTAAGGTGGCCGCCAACAGTCATTTCATGCTGCAACCCGCCATTCTTGTATAATACATAAGCTGCTATACCCGGTAATATTACAATTATAGGCATTGCCAGTTTCATTAAACCTGCAAATAAAATACCTGTACGCGCCGTTTTTAAATTTGCGCCCAAAGCACGTTGTGTAATGTATTGGTTGCAACCCCAATAGTTCAGGTTCACTATCCATTGACCGGCAAAATACATGGCGATGCCTGGTAATAATAAGTATTTGTCAACATCTTCCTGCGATGAATGCGGTCCCGGTTTTGGCAGCATCATTTTAAAGTGATCCGGCGAATCTTTTAACAGCGCATTAAAACCCGCAATGGCATCTTTTCCTAATCCAAAATGCTCGCTCACTAACGTAAGTGCGATGTAGGTGGTGGCTAAACCGCCAATGATCAATACAAGTACCTGGATAACGTCTGTAAAACCGATTACTTTCATACCGCCTAATGCAATAACTAATGAAAATACAGCAAGGCCTATGATAATTTCATGCAAATACCCGCCACCTGCCAGGCTGTTAATAGCAAGCGCGCCCAGGAATAAAATAGAGGTAAGATTAACGAATATGTATAAGAACAGCCAAAATATAGCCATTATCAAACTCACGGTTTTATTATATCTTGTCTCTAAAAACTGTGGCATGGTAAATATCTTATTTTTAAGATACACCGGTATAAACCAAACCGCCACAATAATCAGCGCAATAGCTGCAACCCATTCATAAGCCGCGACCGCCAAACCCACCTGGAAACCCTGCCCGCTGGCACCGATAAACTGCTCTGCCGAAATATTTGACGCGATAAGCGAAGCGCCAATAGCCCACCAGGTTAATGAACCTTCGGCCAGGAAAAAATCATGACTACCCGAGATACTTTCCTTTTTTTTACGGCTGTATACCCAATAGCCATAACCCGACACCACAAAAAAGTAGATGACGAATATTACGTAATCAATAGTTGAAAACTTATTCATTTGTTATTAATTGGTTTAATTGTGGTGGCATACCATGTGCACATCTTCTCATCAGCAGCACACGGATATTTGTTGCAATATGCATTATTTATAGTAAATATCATTCCACCGCAATTCATTTCGCAGCTGGTCTATTTTGGTATCTTTTCCTATCCTTATAAATTCCAGCCCGGCCATATCTGCAAAGTCCTGCAGATGTTCTGCTGTCAGGTTCTGGCTGTAGGCTGTATGGTGTGCGCCACCTGCATAAATCCATGCTGCGCAACCTGTTTTCATATCCGGGTATGGTTTCCATAACACTCTTGCTACAGGTAAATTAGGCAAGTCATTTTGTGGTTCCACAGCTTCAACCTCGTTTATCAATAAACGGAAACGGTTGCCCATATCAACTATCGATGCATTTAACGCTTCGCCGCCGGCTACATTAAACACCAGGCGGGCAGGATCCGCTTTGCCGCCTATTCCTAAAGGATGAACCTCTAAAGCCGGTTTATCTTTTGCCAGCGATGCGTCAACTTCAAGCATATGCGACCCTAAAACCAAGGCATTATTAGGATCGAAATGATAGGTATAATCTTCCATAAAAGCGTTACCGCCTTTAAGTCCACTACCCATTACCTTAAAAGCGCGAACCAAAGCCGCGGTTTTCCAGTCGCCTTCACCGGCGAAACCAAAACCATCAGCCATCAGGCGCTGCGCGGCAATACCAGGCAATTGTACCATGCCGTGCAAGTCTTCAAATGTGTCTGAAAATCCTTTAAAGCCCCCGTCTACTAAAAACTTACTTAAGCCTAATTCAATTCGTGCAGCTTCATAAACCGACTGATGTTTTTCACCACCTTTAAGCAAAGCCGCATCCATTGTGTACGATGCCTCATATTCGTTGATAAGTGCTTCGATTTCAGTCGAGCTGATGCCATTAATAACGGCTACCAGATCGCCAATACCATAAGTATTTACTGAAAACCCAAATTTCAATTCGGCCTCAACTTTATCACCGTCGGTAACGGCAACAAAACGCATATTATCCCCAAAACGGACAAACTTAGCGCCTTGCCAATCGTGCCAGCCTGCTGCCGCGCGTGCCCAGGTGCTTATCTGCGCTAACACATCGGTATCCTGCCAATGGCCTACAACAACCTTACGATTTTTGCGCATCCTGGATACAATAAATCCAAACTCCCTGTCGCCATGGGCGCTTTGGTTAAGGTTCATAAAATCCATATCAATACTGCTCCACGGAATATCGCGATTGTATTGCGTATGTAAATGCAGCAATGGCTTTTGCAAAATGCTTAAACCGCGGATCCACATTTTAGCAGGAGAAAAAGTATGCATCCAGGCAATTATGCCTATACAGTTTTCAGCAGTATTGGCTGCTTGTATAATAGCGTAAATTTCTTCAGTTGATTTTACCGTTGGTTTGTAAACCACCTTTACAGGTATTTGCTGTGCGCCATTTAATCCGTTTGCAATCTCTAACGAGTGCTCGGCTACTTTTTTAAGTGTTTCTTCTCCATATAAATTCTGGCTGCCGGTAATAAACCATACCTCCAATGTTTTCAGGTCGATCATATATATATATTTTGATTGAGTGTTTATGTAATTGATTGATGAGTTTACTGTACCATCAAATTATTGTCCGTAATAAGAATCTGGGCCGTGCTTCCGCTCGAAGTGTTTCTTGATCAGGGAATCCTGCAAGCGTTTAGCCTGCGGGTTGATCTGTTCGGTAAGATAAGCCATGTGCGCAATTGACTCTAAAACGGCGCTATTATAAACCGCTTTTTCGGCAGATTTACCCCAGCTGAACGGTGCATGATTTCCAACCAATACCATTTCAACCTCTTTGTGGCTTATTCTTTCTTTCTCAAAATGATCCATGATCTGGAAACCGGTCTGATATTCGTAATCCCCGCGGATCATCTCATCATTCATTGGTGGCGCGCAGGGTACATCTACCGTTAAATAATCTGCATGGGTTGTACCGAAGATCGGTATGCAACGTTGTGATTGCGCCCAGGCTGTTGCGTAAGTAGAATGGGTATGAACGATGCCACCAATATCTGACCAATGTTTGTAAAGCACCGCGTGGGTTTTGGTATCGGATGATGGCCTCAACTCTCCCTCAATGGTTTTACCGTCGAAATCAACAATAACCATTTTTTCGGGCGATAAATCTTCATAAGGCACACCACTTGGCTTAATAGCGAAAACGCCTAAGCTATGATCGGCTGCACTAACATTACCGAAGGTAAAAAGTACCAAATTTAGTTTTGGCAACTGCATGTTAGCTTCGTAGGCGCTTTTTTTTATGTAATCGTATTTACTCATGACAATACTGTTTGTGTTTGAGATGATTTGGATTTATTGGCAATTTCCTTGACTACAAAATCACCCAGGTGCTGATATTGCTTATACCGTTTCGCATAAACCGCTTTATTTTCTTGGTTCGGATAATATTCCACATCAAAACCACGCCCCATGGCTGCCATTGCATCTTCTACGGTTGGATAGATATCAGCAACTACCGCAGCAAACATGGCCGCACCTAAAGCGCAGGTATGTTTAAACTGGTGAATACGGATAGGCATACCCAAAACATCAGCCATCATTTGCATTACAAACGGCGATTTTTTAGCCACACCGCCAATACCTATAATCCCTTTAACAGGTATTCCCTCCTCAATAAAACGCTCTACTATACTTTTTGCTCCGAAGCATGTAGCTTCAGCCAGTGCGCGGAACATTCTTGGCGCATCTGTACCCAAACTAAGGCCAGTCAATGCACCTTTTAACATTTGATCCGCATCAGGCGTACGGCGACCATTAAACCAGTCTACAGCCAGCTCGTTATATTCTTCAATGGGTAACAAAGCCGCTTGCTTGCTTAATTCAGGAATGATTAATTCAGCCATTTCCTCCTGCAACGCCAAAGCTGTCGCGGCATCAATTACCGATGATTGCGACAGCAAATTATTTAATGGCCATGACAGGATATTTTTGAACCAGGCATAAGTATCGCCAAACGCAGATTGCCCTGCCTCCAACCCTATCATTCCCGGAATTACGGATCCGTTAACCTGTCCGCAAATACCGCGTACCAATTTGCCTTCCATTTCACTGGCAGGCGCAACGAGGATATCGCAGGTTGAGGTACCCATCACCTTACTTAAATGGTAAGGCTCAATCTGTCCGCCTACCGCGCCCATGTGTGCATCAAATGCACCAACGCCTACAACCACATCGGTTGATAAACCTAACCTCTCAGCCCACTCCTTACTTAAATACCCTGCTTTTTGATCAGAGGTAGATGTTTCAATAAATAATTTAGCTGTAAAGCCATCCAATAACGGATCGAGCGATGAGAAGAATTCATTAGGCGGCAAGCCGCCAAATTCTTCAGCCCATAAAGCTTTATGGCCGGCAGAGCACACACCGCGTTTTATGTTTTTAGCATCAGTGCCGCCTGTTAACAAAAACGGGATCCAGTCGCAGTGTTCAACCCATGAGTGGGTAGCATCGCGCACTTTTTTATCAACTCGTATTACATGAAGCAATTTAGACCAAAACCATTCCGACGAATAAATACCACCTACATATTTTAGATAGTTTAGAGGGAATTTCTTAGCATGCTCATTAATCTCTGCAGCTTCATTAACCCCGGTATGGTCTTTCCATAACACAAACATGGCATTGGGGTTTTCCTCAAAACCGGGCGTTAGCGCAAGGGGTACACCTGCACTGTTAACAGCAACCGGGGTTGAGCCGGTGGTATCAACAGATAATCCTTTGATATTGGCGGGATCAAAATCATCCCCTGCCAGCTTGATGCATTCTTTAATGGTGGTCTCAAGTCCTGAAATGTAATCCAAAGGATGTTGCCTGAACTGGTTATTAGCAGGGTCGCAATACAAGCCTTTTTGCCAGCGGGGATAATTGTAAACTGCCGAAGCAACCTCCTGGCCATTACCTGCGTTAATAATTACCGAGCGAACGGAATCAGAGCCGTAATCGACCCCGATCACAAAAGAATTTTTACTCATAATTGGTTATAATTGTACAAATAACACTAATTTATTTAAGAAAAGAAATATTTCATAAAAAAAATTTATCTCTGCCCTAAGCCATAAAAAACAGATGCTAATATGTATTGGAAAAGTTACAATATTGGCCAGGCTATATAAACCTTTATTAGTGTAAATTCTATACTTATTATTAAGTTGTAATAAGCGATTATATTTTAATTTTACGGATACCAAAAAATAAAATACATGAATGTAAAAGCATTATTGTTTGATTTAAACGGAACAATGATAGATGATATGGAATTTCATACCCGTGCCTGGCGCGATATGTTTAACAATGAGCTTGGTGCCAACCTGAGCTGGGAAGACACTAAAAAAGAAATGTATGGCAAAAACCAGGAAGTGCTGATCAGGGTGTTTGGAGAAGGGAGATTTACGCAGGACGAGATCAACGCGCTATCTATCGAAAAAGAAACGCGTTACCAGAAAGAGTTTCTGCCTCATCTAAAATTATTACCGGGATTGCAGGAATTGTTGAACGATGCATATAATCGCGATATCCCAATGGGGATTGGTTCGGCTGCCATCCCTTTTAATATAAATTTTGTGTTGGATAAGCTGCATCTACATAAATATTTTAAATCAATTGTTAGTGCCGATGATGTTAAAACCAGTAAACCTCATCCGGAAACTTTTTTGAACATCGCTACCCAATTGAACATCGCTCCCGAAAATTGTTTAGTGCTTGAAGACACCCCAAAGGGCGCCGAGACCGCGTTTAATGCCGGGATGAAATGTGCCATATTAACAACCACCCACGAGCAAAGCGAATTTAGCCATCTTGATAATATAGTACATTTTTCGGCGGATTATACAGATAGCTTTTTTAAAGCGCTTTTTGATTGATCGGCTGTAGCAGCACCTAATGCTATTAAAAAATGCAGTTAAATGAGCATAATTTACAGCTAAAATAGCAGCTTTAGCGTTAAATTTATGTTATATAAACCAATTGTATGAGTCAAGCATACTATAACGATGGAGTAAATATTATAACCCAAAAGTTTGAATGCATTGTTTTGCAACTATACTTTTGAGTCAGCCAATAATAAAATCCAACCGGTAAATTTATAATTACTTAGTACCGGTTGATGTGTAAACTAAAAATGAATAAAAAACAATCCGGTTCTGTTTTATGCTTCGGCGAATTATTATTCAGGGTAAGCCAGGATGCCGGTGGAAACTGGCTTAAGGAAAACTGTGTACCTTTTTACATTGGCGGCGCCGAACTAAATGTTGCCACCGCGCTCGCTTTATGGGATGTCCCGTCAAAATATATAACTGCGCTGCCCGAAAATGGTATGTCGGCGCAGATCCGTTCTTTTCTTGAAGCTAAGAAGATCAATGTATCAGATACTTATTACCACGGCAACCGTGTTGGCCTTTATTATTTAACCAGCGGTGCCGATCTTAAACATGATGCCCTGATCTATGATCGCGCTGGTTCTGCTTTTGCAGAACTGAAAACCGGGATGATTGATTGGGATAAAGTACTCGAGGGTGTTAACTGGTTTCATTTCAGTGCGATATGCCCGGCTATCAATCAAAACATAGCTGATGTTTGCGAGGAAGCTTTAATTGCCGCATCTGAAAAAAACATAACGATTTCACTCGATTTAAATTACAGGTCGCGACTATGGCAATACGGCAAGAGCCCTGTTGAGGTAATGCCACGTTTAGCCAAATATTGCACCCTGATTATGGGCAATGTATGGGCTGCCGAAAACATGCTTGGGATACCGGTTGATACCGACTTGCATACCATAGGCGAAAAAGCAAACTACTTAAAAGCGGCGCTTAAAACATCAAAGCATATTATTGAACATTACCCCAAATGTACCACGGTTGCCAATACATTCAGGTTTGATGCTGATAGCGGGATTAACTATTACACAGCACTTTATGCTAACAAAGAGTTTTACAGTACTGTTGATCATTCAGCAAAACAAATTGCGAATAAAGTAGGCAGTGGCGATTGCTTTATGGCAGGACTGATTTATGGTTTTTATAACGGGCTTAGTCCTGAAAGGACGCTTAATTTTGCTACATTGGCAGCCTTTGATAAGCTGTTTATAAAAGGCGATACTACCACAAGTACCGCTAAAGAAATAAAAAACATAACCATAAAATGAGCTCCAAACAAACCATACTTGATAGCATTGTAGCGCAGGGCATGTTGCCTTTATTTTTTCATGAAGATGCAATCATAAGCCTTGATGTTACCCGTGCTTTATACAAAGCCGGTGTTCGGGTGTTTGAGTATACTAATCGTGGCCCTGCTGCGCTTGAAAACTTCAAGGTTTTAAAACAAGCCCAGAAGGATGAAATGCCAGAGTTACATTTAGGTATAGGCACCATAAAAACAGCAGCCGAAGCTAAAGATTTTATTGCCGCCGGGGCTGATTTCATTGTCGCGCCGATTATAAACCCCGAGGTTGCTATGGTAGCGCATGCTCATAATTTGCTTTGGTGCCCGGGTTGTATGACGCCAACCGAAATCCATCGCGCCCAGCAAAACGGCGCGGACCTAATCAAACTATTTCCCGCCAATATTTTAGGCCCTGCATTTTTAAGTTCGATAAAGGAATTATTTCCCGGCCAGCTGTTTATGCCAACCGGTGGCGTTGAATTGCACGTCGATAGCATTAGCAGTTGGTTCACCGCAGGTGTTTGCGCTGTGGGGATGGGCAGCAAATTAATTACTAAGGATATTTTAACCAGAGGTTTGTACGATCAATTATACACTAACACGCAGCATGCGCTGCAACTGGTAAAAGCTGTCAGGTAAAACCAATGCTAAATAAACCAATATGGCAAATGATAAGGTAGGGAACTACAGATGGGTAATAGCAGCTTTGCTCCTTTTTTCCACCACCATCAATTATATGGACAGGCAGGTGATCAGCTATGTGAAGGATTACTTTTGCACGCCCATTGCCAAAGGCGGTTTCGGTTGGACAGATAACGATTATTCTTACATCACCTCATTTTTTACTCTGTTTTATGCCAGTGTTACTGTTTTAGCAGGATTAGTGATTGACAAGATCGGCACCAAGCTTGGTCTTGCATTATCGCTCATCATTTGGTCAACATTCGGGATTTTGAATGCCTTTGCAGGCAGTTCAGTTGTGATGCATGCTGTTGTACGCAGCTTATTCGGCATTGGCGAGGCAGGTAACTTCCCCGCATCTATAAAAACAGTTGCTGAATGGTTCCCGAAAAAAGAACGCGCGCTGGCTACGGGAATTTTTAACAGTGGTTCTAACATCGGCGCAATGATAGCCGCTTTGTTTGTTCCCTGGTGCCTGATCCATTATGGCGAAGCCTTAGGCTGGAAAATGGCTTTCATTGTTACCGGTGCGGCAGGATTTTTATGGTTGATATTTTGGTTCTTACTGTATAACCCACCACATAAATGCAAATTCATTTCTAAAGAAGAACATGATTACATCAATGAGGATGATTTAGCCGTACACGCGGCTGCCTCTGAAGATGTGGCTGTACGCGAAAAAGTATCCTGGTGGAAGTTATTCCAATATCCGCAAACCTGGGCCTTCTTTTGGGGTAAATTCCTTACTGATGGAATCTGGTGGTTCCTGTTATTCTGGCTGCCCGATTATCTGAAAAAGCAATTCGGAATGGATATCCACCACATTATGTGGCCAACGTTTACGGTTTATGCCATTTCAATTTTAGGTAGCACCTTTGGCGGAAATTTGCCGAGGACGATGATAAACCGCGGCATGCCTGTATACAAAGCAAGAATGACAGCCATGTTTATTATCGCTTTATTTCCGCTGTTTTTATTATTGACACAATACTTTGGAAATAAAGAAATATTCGGAAATTACGCTGCTACGCTGGCTATCGCTGTAATTTGTATTGGCGCTGCGGCGCACCAGGCATGGTCGGCTAATTTATTTACAACAGTATCTGATATGTTTCCTAAAAAAGCAGTTGGCTCGGTAACGGGTATCGGCGGCATGGCAGGCGGCCTTGGTGGTGTCATCATCCAAAGATTATCCGGGATTTTAAACACTAACTATCATTCACACCCGCAAACTGCTTATATGATCATGTTTTTTATATCAGCAGTGGCATACATTATCGCGTGGACTATCATCAGGATCTTAACCCGTAAGCCACAGCAAATACTGGTATAACCAGCTTACTGCACGTAACTTATTTTAATAACGAGCTTTTTCACTTTTCCTGCGTAACCGTCGGCTTTCATGTTTGGCCTGTGCACTTCTGAAGGAAAGAAAAGATAAAACTCAGCCGGAGTTGCTGTGTAAAATTTACCATCGGCAGTGTAATGCGCGGCATCTTTACCCTCGTTATAAGGTTCGGTTACTGTTGCGTTGGCAATTGGTGTAACCTCCATTTTCTCGGCGCCATGTATTACGTATTGCAGATCAATATATTTTCTGTGCGATTCCCATTTAGCAGCCTCATCAGTTTTTGAAGGAACATCGGTTATGCTTGCATAAACAAGTCTACCATCAATAGGATACATGCCCGGCGCTAAGGTGTCCAGTTTTGCTTTATCAGCTAAAAACGCGAAAGCTTTATCCCAAGCCTCTTTGTTAGCGTTGTATTGGCGTTCAAATTCAACGCTGTTCACATCCGGATAAACGTTTATCTTAAGGTTTTTCGCCCAAACTTTACTTTTCACCCATTCGTTCGCTTGTTTAACCGAATCGCTTTGTGCTACGGCGCTACCGCTAATAAATATCAATACAGGCAAAAGCGCGCACTTTTTCACTGACCAGGAAATTTTCATCATGTAGGTTTTAATAATTTAACCGAAGATTAATAATCTCAATATTACAAGCTAAAGTTTTAAAACGGTAAAATATTGCCTATTATTTACTTTAACGTTTGCGTAAACAAGTTACTGGCAAAACAGTGTCAGTGCTTTTTTCATCGTTCTTTTGTAAATTTGAATGTTCTTTCTTCAACTATCACATTAATTTTATTTACTTTTAATTTCATAAGTTTACCGCCTGCGCTTACCAATGGCGCTTATCGGTAATATCATCAAAACAAAAAAATGAATTTCGGGGCTGTTACTATAAAAGATATTGCAAAGGAACTGGGTATATCTGCGTCGGCGGTTTCCAAAGCATTAAAAGATAGCCACGAAATCAGCGAAAAAACCAAGAACCTGGTTTTAGAATGCGCCAAAAAGCATAATTATCATCCTAACCCAATGGCGCAAAGCCTTAAACGTGGTAACAGCAAATCGTTAGGAATTGTAGTGTCGACTATTGACAACCATTTTTTATCGCAGGTGATTGATGGGATCGAATCTGTAGCTTACAGCAAAGGTTACAACGTTACCATTACCCAAACGCATGAATCGTACGATCGCGAGGTGTCAAATGTAAACCACTTAACCGTTCGCGCTATTGATGGTTTGCTGATCTCGCTCTCTACCGAAACAAAAAACCTGGACCACCTGAAAAAGCTGCATGAGATGGGCCTGCCCATTGTATTTTTCGACAGGGTAACTGATGAAATAGAAACGCACAAAGTTGTTGCTGATAATTTTCGTGGAGCTTATGAAGCAACTACGCATTTAATTCAATCAGGATTTAAAAAAATAGCGCACATTACAAGCTCGGTAAATGTGTCTATCACGGCAGAACGCCTAAAAGGATACAAGCATGCCTTAGTGGAAAACGGTATTGGTATAAATGAAAGCCATATAAAATATTGCCCGCATGGCGGTAAAGACCTTAATGAGGTTGAGGATGTGCTGAATGAGTTGTTGCATTCAAAAAACCGTCCTGATGCGATTTTTACTGCATCTGACAGGATAACTACCACAACGCTTGCATTATTGCACAAGTTAGGAATTAATATCCCCGATGAAATTGCACTGATCGGTTTTACCAACACCCATTTGGCTAATGTGTTAAACCCATCTTTAACACAAATTTACCAGCCCGGGTTTGAAATCGGTAAAAAAGCAACCGAAATGCTCATCAGCCTGATTGAAAGCAAACGTCCGGTTACAGAATTTGAGACAATTGTGTTACCCGCTGATTTATTCATGAGGGATTCTACAAAAAACATCCCGGTTAAGTAATCCTATTGATAACTCCGGCGGAAACGTTTGCGTAAATAATAACGGGTTAAAACTTGCCTGCTATTTAATACCAACCTACTTTTGGTGCGCATTCATTGCCAATACCAATTATTATGAAACCGTTTTTGAACCAGGATTTTTTATTACAAAGCAGCA
The DNA here is from genome assembly GCF_965225845.1 of Mucilaginibacter sp. Taxonomy (GTDB): domain Bacteria; phylum Bacteroidota; class Bacteroidia; order Sphingobacteriales; family Sphingobacteriaceae; genus Mucilaginibacter. Next base: position 958,630 of record NZ_CBDDBL010000002.1, on the reverse strand, counting down.
CCGCGGAACATTTATACCATGACTTTGCAGCTAAAATGCCGATCATAGATTACCATTGCCATCTGGACCCGATGCAAATAGCAGGCGATATAAACTTTGCTAATTTAACCGACATCTGGTTAAAAGGAGATCATTATAAATGGCGCGCTATGCGAGCCAATGGTGTTGATGAGCAATACATTACCGGTACAAAAACTGATTTTGAAAAATTTGAGAAATGGGCGGCAACAGTTCCGTACACCCTGCGCAACCCGTTGTATCACTGGACGCATTTAGAGTTGCAGCGTTATTTTGATGTGCACCACATACTTTCACCAAAAACTGCTCAAGCAATTTATGATGATTGTACCGCAAAACTGCAAACACCGAAATACAGTGTGAAAAACATCATTACCAAAATGAATGTGGAAGTGATTTGTACTACTGATGACCCGATAGATAATCTTGAATATCATCAAAAAATAAAACAAAGTAACTGGAACGTTAAGGTTTACCCGGCATTCAGGCCTGATAAAGCGATGAACGCCGATGATGTTGCAGGATTAAACCAGTACATGGCTAAATTGGAAGCGGTTAGCGATACCAATATCAGCAGTTACAGCGATTATCTGGCAGCATTAAAAAAACGCCACGATTATTTTGCCGATAATGGTTGCACGGTTTCAGATCATGGCCTGGAGCAAATTTATGCTGAAGATTATACTGCGGATGAGATCAGTAAGATTTTCGAAAAGATCCGTTCCAGTAAAACGTTAGCGGCCGTTGAGGTATTAAAGTTTAAATCGGCTATGTTGCACGAGTTTGCTTTGTGGGATCATGAAAAAAACTGGGTGCAGCAATACCATTTAGGCGCTATCCGTAACAACAATGCCCGAGCCCATCGTGAAATTGGCCCGGATACAGGTTATGATTCCATTGGTGATTTTACACAGGCTCAGGCATTATCGCGCTTTTTGAATAAACTGGATGGCACTAACCAGCTGGCAAAAACTATCCTTTATAATTTGAACCCGGCGGATAACGAATTATTCGCGACTATGGCTGGTAATTATAATGATGGTAAGGTTGCAGGTAAAATGCAGTTTGGTTCGGCCTGGTGGTTTTTGGATCAGAAAGATGGTATGACCAAACAGATCAATTCACTATCGAGCATGGGTTTATTAAGCAAACTGGTGGGTATGCTTACAGATTCACGCAGCTTTCTTTCTTATCCGCGCCACGAATATTTCAGGCGATTACTTTGCAATTTATTGGCTGAGGATATTGAAAACGGCGAATTGCCAAATGATGTAGAATGGACAGGTAAAATTGTGCAGGACATATGCTATTACAACGCCAAAAACTATTTCAGTTTTAAATAGGCTTTTTTGAGGATTCGCGAACAATAAGCTCGGACTCCAGTTGCATAACAGCGTATTCTTCAATTGGCCGTTTGCTTTCGATGGTTTTGATGAGCACTTCAGTTGCCATTTGCCCGATCTGGAATGCAGGCTGGCGAACAACAGTTAACGACGGATTGAACAGGTCGGCTACATCAGAATTGGTAAAGCCTGCCACTCCTATTTCATTAGGAACTTTGATTCCGAGCTTTTTTAAAATATGCATGCAGTTGATTGTGAGCCTGTCACTGGCTACAAAAATCGCATCCGGTTTATCATCCGGTTCCATTAACTCTTTAATGGCAGTTTCTACCTCATCGGCTATCATACCACCGTGGTCGCAATATTTTAACCAGGAAGCATCAAAGACAAGCCCGTTTTTATCAAGCGCAGCCTTGTAACCTTCAAAACGTTCTTTACTGATCAGTAAATTATTTGAATTTGTTAGATGCACTATCTTTTTAAAGCCCGAGTTTATCAATAACTCCGTAGCATCATAAGCGCCTTTAAAATTATTTATACTGATGTTGTGGGTCTCAATGCCATTGGCAAGGCGGTCAAAAAAAACGATCGGGAAGCCTTTATCAACCAGGTATTTATACTGGCTAATGTCGGTAGTTTCGGATGATAAAGAAACCAATAATCCATCAACATGCCTGGAAAGCAAGTGCTGCACATTAACCATCTCGCGATCAAATGACTCATGGGTTTGGGTAATTATAACATGGTAACCTCGATTGTAAGCAATGGATTCTATCCCGTTTATGGCCTGCGAAAAATAATCATTGGCAACCTCGCAAACTACCACTCCTATCGAATGGCTTTTATGATCTTTTAAACTTAAAGCTATTGGATTAGGTCGGTAATTGATCTTTTCTGCGTATTCAAGAACAAGTTTTTTTGTTTCGGTGCCAATTTCATAGCTGCCATTCAACGCCCTCGATACTGTTGAAGTTGATAAACCCAGCGCCTTGGCAATATCCTTTATGGTGTATGATTCAAACATTAAGAATGGCTTACAATAATTGTTTCGAGCGGCTAATTTAAATTAAAAAATCAACTAAACTAAGCCCGGTTACAGCCATATTTCAATTACACTAAACCTATATATCCATTTACGGAAACGTTTGCGTGGTTTTAGTTGGGCATATGCTTCATTATTAACATCAGGGGCTTTAAATTTGTTAGATAACCAGTTAAATCATCCGGCATATTAGCCGGACAACCATCAAAACATGCCTATTTTAAAAAGAATATTTAGCGTTGCCGTTTTTTTAATTGCAGGTAATTTAACACTTCATGCCCAGGAATATTCATGGCAGCACCTGCCACAAATTGCACGGACCATATTTAAAAAAGATACGTTCAATATCATCAAATATGGTGCTAAGGCAGATGGTATAACCTTAAATACCAAATGTATAAACGCGGCTATTACTGCTTGTAGCTTAAAAGGTGGCGGCGTAGTATTAATACCACAGGGCTTATGGCTTACAGGGCCAATCGAATTAAAAAGCAATGTAAACCTGCACGTTAGCCGTGCGGCACTATTACAATTTACAAGCGACAAAAATCAATATCCTTTAGTTGAAGGCAATTATGAGGGCCATGCAGCAGTGCGAAACCAATCCCCTATTTCTGGCACTGACCTGGTGAATATCGGCATAACAGGCGATGGAATAATTGACGGCAACGGCGACGTTTGGCGCGCGATCAGCAAAGAGCGCTTAACCGGGCAGGAATGGGATAAACTGGTTGCATCGGGTGGCGTTGTAAGCGAAAATGGCAAAACCTGGTACCCATCACAAAGTTATATCAATGGCTTAAAAACACCGGATGCGGGTACTATCCAACCCGGCAAAAAAATAAGCGACTATGAACCGCTGAAAGATTTCTTTCGCCCCAACATGCTGGTGCTTACCAATTGTAAGCGTGTTTTATTGGAGGATGTTACCTTTCAAAATTCACCGGCATGGTGCCTGCATACTTTAATTTGTGAAGACCTGACAATTAAAGGCATTCATGTTCGCAACCCCTGGAATGCGCAAAACGGGGATGGCATAGATATAGAATCCTGCAAAAATGTATTGCTCGAAGGCAGCACTTTTGATGCAGGAGATGATGGCATCTGCATTAAATCAGGCAGGGATGAAGAAGGCCGCCGCCGCGGCAAGCCTACTGAAAATGTGATCGTTCTCAATGATGTGGTTTACCGCGCCCATGGTGGCTTTGTTATCGGTAGCGAAATGTCGGGTGGCGCTCGAAATATTTTTGTTTCGGATTGCACATTCATCGGCACCGATGTTGGCCTGCGTTTTAAAACAAACCGTGGTCGCGGCGGTATTGTTGAAAACATCTACATCAAAAATATCAGCATGCGTAACATCGTAACCGATGCTATCCTATTTGATATGTATTACATGGGTAAATCGCCGGGCGATGATGGAACAGGCACTGAAGCAACTCAAATCCCTGTTACCGAAGCCACACCGCAATTCCGCAATTTTTATGTAGATAACGTGGTGTGCGATGGTGCCGCAAAAGGTTTACAGGTCAGGGGATTGCCTGAAATGAATATTAAAAACATACACCTGCAAAACCTGGTACTAAAAGCAAACCAAGGCGTAGATATTATTGAAGGAACGGGCATCAGCCTTAAAAATGTAGAACTTGAATGTAAGAATACATTACCGCTTATTAACATTGAAAATAGCCATGATATTAACTTTGATCATATAAACTTTTCAAACGCACAAACCCTATTTTCAGTAAGCGGCAAACGTTCAGCTAAAATTAAAGTATTGCATACGGATACTGCTAAAGCAACAGACAAAACCGAGTTTAAAAAAGGTGCTGATGCATCCGCGATAACCATAGCCGGTAATTAATTATGAAGAAGTTATTGTTGTTGATTTGCCTCACTTTTCCTGCTATGCTCATGGCGCAGGTTACCACCTACCCTACTCATTTTACGGTAGCGCAGGATGGCAGCGGCGATTTTAAAACCATACAACAAGCTGTGAATGCTGTTCGCGATCTTTCCCAGCAACAGGTTATTATTTTTATCAAAAAAGGCATCTATCACGAGAAACTGGTCATCCCCTCATGGAAAACTAAAATATCATTAGTGGGTGAGGATAAGGAAAATACGGTCATCACAAATGCTGATTATTCTGGCAAAGCAAATACGGGTGGTACAGATGCCTTTGGCAAAGACAAATTTACTACCTATACATCTTATACTGTATTGGTGCAGGGAAATGATTTCCATGCAGAAAATTTAACTATCGAGAATACCGCGGGCCGGGTTGGACAGGCAGTAGCTTTGCATATTGAAGGAGACAGGGCTATTATACAAAACTGTAAATTATTGGGTAACCAGGATACTTTGTATGCTGCTACAGAGAATAGTCGACAGTATTATAAGGATTGCTTAATACAAGGAACAACCGATTTTATTTTTGGCGAGGCAACAGTTGTTTTTGATCATTGCACGATTAAAAATCTGTCCGATTCTTACATCACTGCGCCATCAACCACGCCAAGACAACAATTCGGTTTTGTATTTTTCGATTGCGATCTGATTGCGGATTCAACAGTTAAAAAAGTATACCTCGGGCGGCCATGGCGGCCTTATGCGAAAGCAGTGTATATCAACACCATAATGGAAAGTCGCATTGTTCCCGCTGGCTGGGATAACTGGCGTAACCCCGACAATGAAAAAACAGCATTTTTTGCTGAATACAAGAGCACTGGGCCTGGTGCGCATATTTCCGGACGTGCTGCCTGGTCGCACCAACTTACATCAACGGAAATTAAATCATATACCATAAAAAATATCCTGTCGGGTAAAGATGGCTGGGATGTTGAACAATCATTAAAATTATGATCCTATCAAAAGATAACTTAGCAAATATTCAAGTCCCGGGCCTGCAAATGCCGGATAAAGCCATATTTGGCTTGCCCGAAAAAGTGCTGCAATTTGGTACCGGCGTACTTTTGCGCGGCCTGCCTGATTATTTCATAGATAAAGCGAACAGACAAGGCATTTTTAATGGACGCGTGGTGGTGATCAAATCTACCGATACAGGTTCAGCATCAGATTTTGATAAACAGGATGGCCTTTATACCATCTATTCAAAAGGAATTGAGAACTTACAGGAAATTAGCGAAGAGGTTATTTGCTCAAGCATCAGCCGGGTATTATCAGCCGCTAATGACTGGTCAGAAATATTAAAAGTTGCACGAAGCCCGGATCTGAAACTGATCATTTCCAATACTACCGAGGTGGGCATACAGTTTATAAAAGAGGATGTGCGTAAGCAGCCACCCGCTTCATTCCCCGGCAAATTACTGGCTGTTTTATATGAGCGTTATAAAACTTTTAAAGGAAGCGCGGATAGCGGTTTGATCATCGTACCAACAGAATTAATTGTTGATAACGGTAAAAAACTGGAATCCATCGTATTTGAGCTGGCCCATTTAAACAACCTGGAGCATGAGTTTATGGATTGGCTGGAAGATCATAACACCTTCTGCAATTCATTGGTCGACAGGATAGTGCCGGGTAAACCTGCTAAGGAATTGGCGGCTGAACTTACCCAAAAGCGCGGCTATGAAGATGAGTTGCATATCATGTCGGAAATTTATAGTCTTTGGGCTATTGAAGGTGATGAAAAGGTCGCTTCAGTACTTTCATTCAGCAAAGCTGATAAGGGAGTTGTCATCACACCGGATATTGAACTGTTCAGGGAATTAAAATTACGCTTATTGAATGGCTCACATACGATAAGCTGCGCATTAGCTATTGTCAATGGATTTGCAACGGTCAAAGAAGCCATGGATAACGAAGATTTTGAGAAATTCATTACGCTTGTTGCGTTAAAAGAGATCATCCCATCGATCCCTTATAAAATTGATTTACAGGTAGCAATGGATTTTGCTTTAAAGGTGTTGGATCGCTATCGTAACCCCAATATCCGGCATGAGTGGTTAAGCATATCGGTACAATACAGCACCAAACTAAAAATGCGTGTATTGCCATTACTATTAAACTATTATAAACTAAAAAACACTGTACCCCAATACATGGCTCTGGGTTTTGCGGCATTTATAAGGTTCATGAAAATTGAGGTAAATGCTGATGGGAATTATACAGGCTCGGTCAAAAACAAAAATTATATGGTTACAGATAGCAATGCTGCTGTATTGAGCAAAGCATGGGAATTGGGCAATACAAGCGCTGTTGTAGAAGATATTTTAAGTAATAAAGAACTTTGGGATACTGATCTATCCGTTTTACCCGGCTTTAAGGAAGCAGTTATAAGCAACCTGGATGAGATCATGGCAGAAAAAAGAACACTTGCCCCGGTAGTTTAATATAAGCATCATGAAACAGAAAATAACAAAAGTACATCCGAAAGATAATGTGATGGTAGCACTTACCGACTTACAGGCAGGCGAATCGGTAACATACCAGGGCAATTCATATACCCCAATTGAATTTATTCCGGCAAAACACAAATTCGCCATAAACGCTATTCCGACAGGAGCAGAAGTGATTATGTATGGCGTGTTGGTTGGTAAAGCGCAGTCTGATATTCCCGTTGGCGGTTTATTAACTACTGGTAATATCAAACATGCCGCAAGCGGTTTTCATGAAGGTACCGATCATACCAACTGGGATAAACCGGATATAGATAAATGGAAAAGCGCTACATTCAATGGCTTTCACCGCGATAATGGCGAAGTTGGCACAGCTAACTACTGGCTTGTTGTGCCTATGGTTTTTTGCGAGAACCGCAACATTGAAGTTTTGCAGGAAGCCCTGGTTAAACCTTTAGGTTATGGCCGTAAAAAAACTTACGAAGTAAAAGCGCAGCAGCTGATTGAAATGGTAAAATCAGGCGGGGGATTGAACGAGGTTTTATATACCGAGATAGATAAAGATAGCCAGTCATCGGCACAAAATAAATTATTCCCGAATGTAGACGGTATCAAATTTTTGAGCCATACTGGTGGTTGTGGCGGTACACGCCAGGATTCCACTACCCTATGCGGTTTGCTGGCAGGTTATATAACTCATCCAAACGTTGCGGGTGCAACTGTTTTGAGCCTGGGTTGCCAAAATGCCGAGGTAAAAACTTTACAGGAGGAGATCAGCAAACGTTCACCTAATTTTAACAAACCATTATATATTTTAGACCAGCAAAAAATTGGTCTGGAAACTGATCTGATGGAACTGGCCATCCGTCAAACTTTAGCGGGTTTGATCCAGGCCAATCAAAACACACGTAAACCTGCCCCATTAAGCAAGCTGACTATCGGTTTGGAATGCGGTGGTTCTGATGGTTTTTCGGGTATATCGGCAAATCCGGCTATTGGTTATACATCGGATATGCTGGTTGCTTTAGGCGGATCAGTTATATTAGCTGAATTTCCGGAACTATGCGGCGTTGAACAAAACCTGATTGACCGCTGTGTAGATAAAAGTAAAGCCGACCGTTTTTCATCATTAGTAAAAACCTACAGCGAACGTGCTGAAGAAGCCGGTTCCGGTTTTTATATGAACCCATCGCCCGGAAATATTAAAGATGGTTTAATTACTGATGCGATAAAATCAGCAGGCGCGGCAAAAAAAGGTGGTACCTCACCCGTTACCGACGTACTGGATTATCCTGAAAAGGTGACCAAACCGGGACTTAATTTACTGTGTACACCCGGGAATGATGTGGAATCAACTACTGCCGAAGTTGCCTCGGGCGCTAACATTGTATTATTTACAACAGGTTTGGGTACGCCAACCGGTAACCCGATAACGCCTGTGGTTAAAATTGCTACCAATACCACTTTATATAACCGAATGAAGGATATCATCGATATCAACACAGGTACTATTGTTGAAGGCGATGAGACCATTGAACAGGCCGGCGAACGCATACTGGACTATGTGGTAAAAGTAGCCAGCGGCGAAATTGAAGTAAGCGCGGTTAGGCACGGTCAAAATGATTTTATTCCCTGGAAAAGAGGCGTTTCTTTATAAATTTATACCCGGCATCACCAATTAGTTCCTATGAGAAAGATCATTTGCATCGTAATATTATTTATTCCGTGTTTTACCCTAGTTAATGCCCAAAAACAACCGTGGTCGCAGCGGATGGCTGCTACTGCTATGAATTTGTGGAAAGATACTTCTGCCGCGCGCTGGAGTTACGAGCAAGGTGTAGTATTGCAGGGAATTGAACAGGTTTGGATGCAAACCGGTGATAAAAAGTATTTCAAATTTATCCAGAATTACATGGATGCCTTAATCGGACCAGATGGCAGCATTAAGGGGTATAAAAAAGATGATTACACGCTTGACAATGTAATGTGTGGACGAATAGCATTGATGCTTTTCAATGTTACCGAAAAGGAAAAATATTATAAAGCAGCTTTGCATATCCGTGAGCAATTAAAAGATCAGCCCCGTACGGCCGACGGTGGTTTCTGGCATAAAAAACGATATACCGGTCAGATGTGGCTCGACGGGTTGTACATGGCCGAACCATTTTATACTGAATATGCCTATACCTTCCATGATGATAATGCATTTAATGATATAGCAAACCAATTTATCCTGATAGAAAAACATGCCCGCGACCCGAAAACTGGCTTGTTATACCACGGCTGGGATGCGACCAAGAAAGAACAATGGGCTGACCCAAAAACCGGCTTGTCGCAAAATTTTTGGGGACGTGCCGATGGCTGGTATGCTATGGCTTTGGTTGATGTGCTTGATAAATTCCCCACTGAAAATTCTAAACGGGCGGAATTATTGGCCATACTTAACCGCCTTGCCATTGCCATAAAAAAATCACAGGATCCTAAAACAGGTTTATGGTACCAAATATTGGATAAACCAACCGAAGCGGGAAATTATCCGGAAGCCTCAGCATCGTGCATGTTTGTGTATGCTTTGGCAAAAGCTGCCAGGGAAGGTTATTTGCCCGTAAGCTATTTGACAGTTGCGCAAAAAGGCTACCAGGGCGTATTGGATAAATTTGTTGAAACCGATGGTACGGGCCAGGTAAACCTCAATGGGACAGTTGCAGTTGGCGGTTTAGGCGGAAAACCCTATCGCGATGGTAGTTACAATTATTACATGAGAGAAAAGGTTGTTAAAAATGATGCTAAAGGAATTGCCGCATTTATATTGGCAAGTGTAGAAATTGAGCGCCTGCAAAATCTATCAGCCGGTAAAGGAAAAACTGTTTTGGTTGATAGTTATTTTAATAATGAGCACCGAAAGGATATTACCGGCCGTACTATCTCCTACCATTACAAATGGGATGAAATGACTAACAATGGTTTTTCAACTTTCGGGCATATTTTTAATAATTATGGCTTTAAAACCGGCACACTTTACGATGCGCCGACCACCCAAAACTTAAGTAAAGCAAGTGTTTATATTATTGTAGATCCGGATATTCCGGCTGAAAATCCAAACACCAAATATATTGAACCAGTAAATATTGAAGCAATAACCAGTTGGGTTAAAACAGGCGGTGAACTGGTAGTATTGAATAACGATACCGGAAACGCTGAATTTACGCACCTTAACAAACTGCTCGCGAAATTCGGCATGCAATTTAATTTAGATAGTCGTAACCATGTACAAGGCACCAAATTTGAAACAGGTGCTATTTACATTCCCCAAGGAAATATGATTTTTAAAACAGCTAAAAAGATTTATGTAAAAGATATCGCTACATTAAAAGTTGCTCCCCCCGCTGTTTCGGCGCTTACGGATAAAGGTGATGTGATCATCGCAGTAGCTAAATATGGTAAGGGAACTGTTTTTGCCGTTGGCGACCCCTGGTTTTACAATGAATACACCGACGGACGAAAGCTGCCTTATGATTTCCAAAACTTCGAAGCTGCTAATGATCTGGTGAACTGGTTAAGTGAACAGTTACCCGCAAAATAATGAAATGTAAACTGCTGTTCTTTTGTCTCATCATGTATGCGGCTGCATTTAAAACCGGTGCGCAAACGGCAGAACTTAAATCATACAATTTGGTTTGGAACAGCCAGAGCAAAAATTCAGGTGAATCTATGCCCTGCGGAGGTGGCGATATTGGCTTGAATGTTTGGGTGGAGAAAGGTGACCTGTATTTTTACATGTCAAAAAGCAGCACATTTGATGAAAACAACACCTTTCTTAAACTGGGCCGTGTGCGCATAAAACTATTTCCCAATCCCTTTGCAGGAACAAATTTCAAACAGGAACTGGTGTTGCAGGACGGCTCGGTTATCATCAAGGGCAAATGCGACAACCTAAACACACAGGTAAAGCTTTGGGTTGATGTCTATCGCCCGGTTATTCATGTGGAAATTAATAGCAATCAACCTATAACAACCGAAGCTGATTATGAAAGCTGGCGATACCGCGACAGAAATTCGAACGGCAAAGAGAACAACCAGGATTCGCGTAAATGGCTCCCTGATGGGGTTGTTAAAACGTTGAAAGATAACATCAGCTTTAAAAACAATGGGGTGCAGTTCTATCACCAAAACCAAGATTCAACTGTTTTTGATGCTACTGTTGCAGAAGAAGGATTGAATGCTGTTAAATCCCAGCTTTATAACCCGCTTTATCAATTAGTTTTTGGAGGAATAATCAAAGGCGATGGAATACGAGCTGCAGGTACTTACACGGGCAAATATCAAAGTACGGATTTTGAAGGATGGGCATTGCGATCTGTTAAAGCCAAAAAAAAACAAGACCTAGAAATATACCTGAATACCGAAAATATTGCGACACCACAACTTTGGGTACAAAAACTTGATAGTATTGAGCAAGATGCTGCATCGCACAAAAAAATTGCTTTAGCAGCCACCCAAAACTGGTGGAAACAATTTTGGGATCGAAGTTTTATCTGTATTGATCCGAATAAAATTGATGCAAATAATCCTGAATGGCAGGCTGGTCGCAATTACCAGCTGTTCCGGTATATGCTGGGATGTAATGCATTTGGGGAATATCCTACCAAATTTAACGGCGGTTTGTTTACTTATGACCCTGAAAATGTTGATACCACTTATAAATTTACGCCGGATTTTCGTAATTGGGGTGGTGGTTTAATGACTGCCCAAAATCAGCGTTTGGTTTATTGGCCGATGCTAAAAAGCGGAGATTTTGATATGATGAGGTCAGAGTTTAAATTCTACCTCCGGTCATTACATAATGCCAAACTAAGAAGCAAATTTTATTGGGGGCACGATGGTGCAAGTTTTACCGAACAGTTAGAAAATTTCGGCTTGCCAAATATGGCAGAATATGGTTACAAACGACCCGCTGATTTTGACAAAGGTGTAGAATACAATGCCTGGCTGGAATATCACTGGGATACAGTATTGGAATTTTGCCAGATGATGCTCGAAAATCAACGCTATACAGGAGGGGATATTAAGCAGTACATCCCGATTATTGAAAGTTGCCTTACATTTTTTAATGAACATTACCAATATCTTGCCAAAAAACGAGGCGCGAAAACCTTTGATGCAAATGGTTATTTGGTGCTTTACCCGGGATCAGCGGGTGAAACTTATAAAATGGCTTATAACGCTACCTCTACCATCGCCGGGTTGCAAACAGTACTGAAAACTTTATTAGCGTTACCACTGGAATATTTAACCCAAGACGAGCGTAAGACCTGGCAGGTAATGTTGAAACGTATCCCGCCGGTTAATTTTACGGAGATAAACGGACATAAAACTATCGCGCCTGCAAAACTATGGCAAAATGTAAACAATGTTGAAAGTATGCAGCTATACCCGGTTTTCCCGTGGGGAATTTATGGCATTGGAAAACCTGACCTGGATGTTGCCATTAATACCTGGAAGTATGATACCCTTGCCATAAAATTCAGAAGCGGAATCGGATGGAAACAGGATAATATTTTTGCTGCACGGATGGGATTAACTAAAGAAGCTATTGACTTAACCATCTTCAAACTAAAAAATTCAGGCCGTCGTTTCCCTGCATTTTGGGGGCCAGGCTTTGATTGGGCACCCGACCATAACTGGGGTGGCACAGGCATGATTGGGTTACAGGAAATGCTAATGCAGGTTGATGATAAAAAGATCTACCTGTTCCCGGCCTGGCCTAAAAACATGGATGTGCATTTTAAACTCCACGCGCCATACAATACCACTGTTGAAGCCACGGTTAAAAATGGCAAGCTCAAATCGCTTACCATTTTGCCTAAAGAGCGCGAAAAAGATGTAATCAATATGCTTTAACTTTACCTGTCAAAAGGGATCCAGGTTTCCATATTTGTATGCCCGCGATTATCCCATGCGTAATAAGGTATCAGCCTGATGTTTGCGGTAGACGTGTTTAATGATATTTCTTTATATAATTTATTGCTCCAGTTGCCTTCATTCCTAACATCGGCTATGCCCGTCAGGCTCACAATATTGCTATTGTCTATCCTGATCAACTGCGGGTTCAAGCTTAACCTTGATGAAAGTGCTATTTGATTTACTTTATCCCTTTTAGGCAGATCAACAGATTCTAAACAATAAACTATTGGCCCGCGCTTTACGGCAACTTGGTTACGTGTTTCTTCAACCAACGGGTTGGACTCAATATACTTTACCGGCATCGGCATGTTTAATGTTATTTGATCACCTTTTTTCCATTTGTGGTTAATTTCAGCATAAGTTCCTGAGATTAATTTAACACCTGCGGGTTTGCCATTCACCATTAGTTCCGCATTTTTACACCAGCCCGGTATCCGCAGGAAAACAGAAAATTCTTTTCCAGGTGTTTGTTCAAACTTTAAGTTTACCCTGCCATTCCATGGGTAATTACTTGTTTGGCCTAGTCTAATTTCTGATCCATCTTTTAATTTTGTCGACAGGTTATTCCCCCCATATAAATTCACCCACAACCCTTTATCCGAGATATTGTAAGCGTAATTACTTACTTCAGCAATAGTACGTACTACATTTGGCGGGCAGCAATCTGAATAAGCAATATAGCCTACCCTATCCCTCGACCATCTTTGCCTGAAAGGCAGATCATCAGAAACACTCAACGGGTTAGTGTAAAAAAACTTTGTACCATCCAGGCTAATACCCGAAAGCATCCCATTGTACAAGGTTAACTCCATAATATCGGCATACTTAGCATCACCTGTAATTTGAAGCATGCGCCAGTTCCAAAGCACATTGCCAACACTCGCGCAGGTTTCGTTATGCGCGGTGAAGTTGGGCAATTGGTAATCACGACCATAAGCTTGGTGTACTTCCTGAACATCTTTCAACAAGTAAGATGTTCCGTCAGGCGAAACGCCATCATACAAAGCGCCGCAACCACCCGTTACGTATAATTTGCGGTTTACCACATCATTCCAAACTAAATTGAGTGTATGCATTAAAGTGGTATCACCTGTTTCTGCATAAACATCTGCAGCGCCTGCGTACAAGTAATTAGCCCTAACAGCATGCCCTATGGCTTCAGTTTGCTGCCTGAAAGGTATGCGGTCCTGGTTATCATCCGTACCATCTTTCATAAATCCACGAATATCGATCAGGTTTTTAGCCAGCTCAAGGTATTTAGGATCATGTGTAGTGCGATACATTTCAACTACACCCATGTAGTGCGACGGGCAAATGGCATTCCTCGCTAACTCTGGCGAAGCGGTTTTATAAAATCGATACAGATAGTCGGTTGCCTTTATCGCTATATCCAGAAAATTTTTTTTTCCTGTAGCGCGATAATGGATACAAGCTGCCGTCATCAAATGCCCCAGATTGTAAGTTTCAAAATTCAATCTGTCCTCAAATGCTTTAGTTTTTTTAGGATTTTGGCGTTCATCAATTAAAGTTGGTGTATGGATGTAACCATCTGTCCGTTGTGCTTTGGCAAACAAAGCGATGGTATTATCCATTAAAGCATCAAGCTTTGGATCATGAGTGGCGGAATACATCACCGCGACAGCTTCAAACAGTTTGTAAAAATCCCCATCCTGAAATGGCGGACCAACATGCTGCCCGCTATCCAAGCCCGCAGCTATTTCAAAATTTTGTATAGCATGGCCCAATTTTGGGTCACTATAGATTTTCCATAAATTGGGGATCATGGTTTCCCGGCACACTTTAAACCTATCTGCCCAAAAACCATTTGTCCAGGTAACATCGCCCATATTTACGCTGCTTAGTTTCGCATACGGGCTGGCAGATGTATTTACTAACGCCTTATCCTGTGCTTGTAAACCGTTAAGGCATACAATTCCCAATAACATCAAAACAATTCTTTTCATCACTTCTCCTTTCATGTCACACTAATATTTTAACTGAACAATCTTCACCGGGCCAATTAAACCTGCCGGTAATAAGGGCTTGTCATCCAAACGATAAACAGCATTTGTCCAGGTAATTCGTTTATTTTCAGGCAATGCATGGTCGCCAATTAAGCGGTTGGCCCAAGTATTACTCACTTCAATCCTGATCTCATTTTTGCCTGTCTTTAAAGCCTTTCCAATATTTACGCGGTAAGGATAAGTCCACGCCGTTCCGCAAAAAACACCATTAACATAAACATCGGCAAGATTATACACCTTACCTACATCAAGCCATAAATCGTTGTTGGATTTCTCCCTGATCCAGTTAAAAGTTTGGCCATAAACTGCCGTACCGGAATAATATTTAATAGCATCGTTAACATTTTTAATCCAGTTAGCTAAGGTTGTGAATTGCACTGATTTTTCAGGTCCCCCGAAAGCTTTATCAAATTGAACACTCCAGTTTTGCCCAAGTGTTTTCACAGGTACAATAGCAGGCCAGTTTTTATATTGATTTGCGATTGATGATGTTACAGGTTTTCTCAAAACAATAAACACAGATCCGCTGGTATCAAGTTTAATTGTTAAAATCGTACGGCTATTTATCATTTTCCAGTCGCCGGCAACTTTAGTTTCGCCTGTCAATGGATTAAACAGTTCCGGTAGTTTACCGTTCACTCTTAAAGAAATTGTGATCGTGCGTTGTCCGTTATCCTGGTTTGAAATAAAATAGCTGTCAAACCCCTTACCTGTACGATGGTTCCACGCAATGTTATGAGCAAATCCGCCGGTTGAGTCGGTAATAATTACATCTCTCGTAATTCCTAATTTATCAAAGCTATCATCTTTATAAATACCTGTAATTAATCTTCCTTTGTGGTTCGACTCATTTAGAAGCTGGTTATAAACTTCTTTAACCACGGCATCATCTTCCATTCCCGGCGCATGAGCAGGTTTATCGCTCATAATAATGGTCGCGCCATCTTTAACCAATTGTTGTATTTTTTTTATGGCCTGCGGCGACATTAAGCTGCTATCCGGCGACATTGGGCGCGATCGGGGAATCACTAAAACAGCATAACTTGCCCCACCCGGCAATTCGATTCGTCCTTCGTGTACAGTTGCTAATCGTAGCAAAGCATCAAGATTGAATGAATCATAAGCATAACCGCGCATTGGGTTTATCCATTGTTGCGGCTCTGCCATATTTGCCGAACTACTCACGCCGTCAGGGATAATGCGCATAGGCTCACCCATATTGGCAAGTCTTTCGGCTTCTTGTTTAACCCGTTTATCACCAAAAATACCGGGCAGTGTGCTAACAAGCCGATCAGTTAAAATGGCGCGTCGTGGTGTTTCTTCGCCTGTAAAAACAGCAATATCAGTTACCGGGCGTCCCATTTGTAGCATTGCTTCGCAACGTTGGATGTATTGCACCCATCCCCTGCCCTGTTTCCACCAGGTTTGGTCGCGCTGAAAAAATGTACCTATACCATCTAAGGTCATCCCTGGTTTACGATTAAGCCATGGGTTGTGCACATCAACATGGAAGGTAAATCGGTTGATACCAAGTGCAAACTCTCTATCGGCAATGGCTTTTAACATAGCCGGATGCTCGTCCCACATTAATCTTAACTCCGTAAATGCTTCCGCCTGGATAATATTCTTACCGTAGATATGGCCACCAGAAATCGCATCCAAAATATCATTCGGCTTATCGTGTGTTGGGCTGCGCAACCAAAATTCGCCCATTGGCAAATCAACATCTTTATAATGCAGCATGCCATCGCTTACCATAGTTGGCGCAACACTTTCGGCACTAAATTCACAACCCTGCGCATGGGCGAGTTTAGCCATCGTTCCGAAAAAGTTATCTACTAAAAGCTCAGCAATTGTCTCACGAACATCGCTTAATACTTTTTCAGAAACCTCGGCGCTTTGTACCGGAACGCCTGCCATTACCGGCAGATAAGGTTCAATGTCATAACCTCTGCGCTTTTTAAATTCCCCTGCAAAAACCGGCGACCAGTTTTGGCTGCCTGCTTCCCAGCTATCTACGTGGAATATTTTTAAAACCTGTTTTGCCAGATCAGGGCCGGCCTGTTTAACAGCCTCACCAAACCAATTATCAAACTGCAGTTTTACAGCCACAGGGTTAAACTTATCGCACTCCAAGCCCATTCCTGCACCACCTGTGGCATTAGTATGCCCGGTTGATGTATGGCCTATGCGTAAGATCGTCCAGTTGCCGGGCGGCACATTCCATCTTAGTTTGCCATCAGTATCCAGGTTTGACGTTATATCGATGATCTTGTCTTTAGGAATGCACTGGTCTTGCGGTAGTTGTCCTATGGTAGTTCTTTTGCTTACCCGCCATACTTCGCCATTTTTGCCTTCATATTGATGAATCTTAGCTTCTGACGATAACTCAATTCCTGACAACTTTAAAGATGGCTTCCACTTAGCAAAATCCAGGTCTTCTGATCCCGGTTCTGAGCCTGCTTTATCATAAACGAAACGGAAATATTTCGCTGTAGCCTCCGGAATATCATTTGTTATTTGCGCGTCCCCATCCTGCCAGCCGTGGCGTGGTGGCTCAAGGCGGGTTAAAGTTTGAAAGTTGATACCGTCATTGCTGACCTCAACCAATAATCTTTCCGACTCATAATTACTGGCATTAGTATGTATTACCAATGAACGGCAGGTAAAAGGCTGAACAAACGCCAACTGGATCCAGCAAGGTTCGCTGCTTGCAAAATTGGTTTTATTACCCAAAAATGCAAGAAATTGAACGTCGGCGCCGGTACTGGAGGTTACTTTAGGGACAATATTTTGTGTCGATATGCCACTACCTTCAGGTGACGGATAAGCCAATATTTTAATATCGCGATAATAATCTTTGTAATGTTTGGGTACAGCTAATGTATCGTTAAACAATTTGCCACCGCTAACCAATATTTTTGACCAGACCACCTTTTGCATCGATAGTTCCGGTGTTATCCATGGACCGCCAGCCACGGCAAAGCCATCACAATCATGAAAAGCCAATTTTACACCGATCCTGTTAGCTTCGCTCATAGCGAATTTTACCATTGCCCACCATTCCTTACTTAACTGGATAACCGGTGGATCAATAAACGGCGGATTCGCAGGGCCTTTAATCGGCATTAAATAAGCACCGCCAATGCCTTCATCTCTCATTGATTGCAAATCGGCGGTTATCGCTTCTTTCGATACCGCGTCCTGCATCCAGTACCAATAGATCCACGGTTTGGCAGATTCGGGCGGATGCAGAAAGATTTGTTTTATAGCGTCGGGTTTTGATTGAGCATAAGTATTCAGCACAAATAAATTAAGACAGCATAAAAACGTTATGAAGTACTTTTTCATACCTTAATTACTTATCTGCATTAAATTTTATATCACGTGAAAGTTTAGTTATATTTTTTATATCGATTTTGCCGGGCAGCAAATAAAAACTGTAACTGTAATTTGTTGCAGGTATCTGGTATTTTTCCAGCGGCGCCCCAACATCCGACCAGCTATCGTTTCCACCAACGCCCATTTGCAGCAAATCGATATTTAAAGTTATGAACCCTGCATCTTTAAGCTTATTAGTGTGCTTAGCAGTTTCCATATTTTTTTCGGTATTCGGCCACGCATTCATGCTAAGCAAACTATCAGCCACCACCAATAAGCCGTTTGAACTTTTACCAGCCAGGTACATCCATCGTACATCGGTACGATTACCCGTTTCTTGCGGCACCACATATGGCTCATTAAATTCATTGATGGGCTGCTCATAAATCCCGGCCTCGAAACCTGTGCGGCGATCAATATAATTTTCGTATAAACCGCGCCCATACCAACTGATATTATCATAACTACGCTTTATCCCGCATTGCATCCCAACCTCCGGGATATTCGGCAAACCGGGTTTGTTGATCAGTTCATAATCAACTTTAATAACACCTTTGCCATTAATAAAATAATTTACCCGCACAGCCGAGCTATCGCTTATAAGCGTGTAGTTGCTTATTATTTTAATTAAACTGCTGTTTATTTTTAGGACAGATACATTTTTTAGCATTACACTATCCTTATACCATGACTTAAGCTTTTTGTATGACTTCCAACCACGCAGGTCATTATCAGTAAGCGGACGAGTGAAATGCGGCAAAAGAGGCGCAAATATTTGTTCCTGATTATTGATTAGGTAAGAAGTTAAGGCTCCATTTGTCTTGCTAATTGAAATTTTAAAATTTCCGCCACTCATTACATAAGCATCTGGATTATTATTCAATGAAATTGCAGGATAATTCTTTTCATTATTTTTAATAATCGGAACCGGGGTTAGCGCAAACTGATCAGCAGCTATTTCAAAGCTTTTTGATGCCCATGGCTCATCTTCGGATAAAGTGAAATGGATATCAGCTAAATATTCATGCCCGGATTTCATTACAGGCAAATACCTGGCAATTGAATAATTGATATCACCAAAAGGTGCAATATCGATTGGAGGCAACCCTTTTTTTGAGATGATATTGCCGTCTTCACGTACTTGCAGCGTAACCGTATAATCTTTAAGTGATTCTACCGAGTTCCAACTTTTTATATTGATAATGAATTTAGTTGAATCAACCAATTTACATTCAGCAGGTTGAAAAACATGCTTGCACTCGTACATGGCCGGCTTTGGCCTGCCATCGGGTGCCACTAAACCTTTGATCGTGAAGTCATCAAAGTATTTCTCGCCGTAGTCGCCACCATAAGCATAAAACGGAACGCCGTTAGCATCCTTTTTTAATAATCCCTGGTCTTTAAACTCCCAAATCGCGCCACCTATAATACGTGGTGTATTGCGCCAAATTTCCCAAAACTCCTTTAAGTTTCCGTTGGAATTACCCATCGCATGAGAATATTCCACAAAGAATATAGGCCGATGATCGCCATTCTTTTGATAGGCTAAAAGGTCAGCAGTAAACAATCCCGGGTACATCCGGCTAACAATATCTACATATGGCTCATCAATAGGATTTTGTAAACGATGCGAGTGATCATTAGCTTTTGGGTAACGAGGGTCATCCGGCGGGATATATCCTTCTGCCTGCGGTGTTCCCTGCGCGGGTTCATAATGCACGGGGCGGGTTATGTCAAAGTCGTGTGTCCAGCCTGCCATTGCCGCGTGGTTGGGACCCTCGCCCGCTTCGTTACCTAAACTCCAGATGATAATACTTGGGTGATTTTTATCGCGCATCACCATTCGCGTCATCCGGTCCATGTAAGCACCTGCCCAGGTTGGGTCATTGCTTAACTTAGATCCAAGGCCATGTGTTTCCAAATTTGCCTCATCAATCACCATGATACCGTATTGATCACATAACTCATAGAAATAGGGATCATGAGGATAATGGCTTGTGCGGATAAGATTAAAATTAAAACGCTTAACGGTTTGTACATCGCGCAAAATATCCTCACGCGACAATGCCTTGCCTTTTATCGGATCATGATCGGGCATATTTACACCGTACAAATAAGTTACTTTACCATTGATCAGTAGCTTGCTATTTGTTTTTGAAAACTCAACGCTCCTGAAACCAACTTTGCAGCTTTTCACTTCGAGTATAAGCCCGGTAGTATCCTTTAAAGCTAATGTAAGTGTGTATAAATTAGGGGCTTCGGTGCTCCATTTATCCGGGTTTTTAATTTTGGCCTCCATCAAACCAAACTTTACATTTCCTAAGCGCGGATAGATCTCGTTGATGATACTTTCTACACTTTTTTCCAACGGCTTTTCAAAAACGGGCTTATTATTTTTATCGTAAAGCTGCGCTTCCAGTTTGTAGCCGGATATTTCATTTCCGGTAAGGTTTTCAATTCTCGGCCTTAGCTCAAAGGTGGCATCTTTATAATCTTTATCCAGTTTGGTTTGATAGAAAAAGTCGGCTATGCGTATTTTAGGTTCAGCAAGCAACATCACTTCGCGATGGATCCCGCTTAAACGCCATTGATCCTGGTCTTCCAAAAAATAACCATCAGTCCACCTGATCACCTGAACCGAAAGTACATTTTCGCCGGCATGCAGGTAAGGTGTTATATTAAATTCTGATGGTAAAAAACTATCCTCACCATAACCCAAAAACATGCCATTTAACCAAACTTTAAAGCCAGAGCTTACCCCGCCAAAATGCAGAGTGATGTTCATATCTTTCCAGTTTTCGGGAATAGTGAATGTCCGCTGAAAATTGCCTACGCTATTATCAGTTGTAGGCATATACGGTGGGTTAACCGGCCTGAACGGGTAAACTG
Source organism: Mucilaginibacter sp. (assembly GCF_965225845.1). Classification (GTDB taxonomy): domain Bacteria; phylum Bacteroidota; class Bacteroidia; order Sphingobacteriales; family Sphingobacteriaceae; genus Mucilaginibacter. The sequence continues at coordinate 937,608 of NZ_CBDDBL010000002.1, read as the reverse complement.
CACTTTTATAAATTGGCTTGCCATATCCCTGCATTTCCATACTTGACGGAACAATGATCTTTTTCCATCCTGTTACCCTCCTTTTATAAAAACCGGCAGGGGTATCAGCCGGTGTAGGCGAATAAGAGAAATCCCAATAACCATTTAATGATAACATCCGCGATTTATCCCGGTCGCCTAACAAGGCATCTTGCAGATTGCTGTACGAATAAGCCGTAGCATGTGCAGCCTGGCGGTTTATTCCGTCAACAGAAGGATCTTCCCAAGGATCAAAACGGTAAATACGGGGAGCGACTGGAACTGCAGCAGGTGTTTTATCGACCAATTGGGCATGAGACAAAACGGGCAAAAGCCCAAGGATGAGCAGCAAATATTTCAGGAAAAATTTCATTTATTACAAGGCCTTATAATCGACTGTAAAATATGTTCCTTTTGTTACCTGAAGTTCAAATATGTTATCACCTTTCGCTATGATATTAGCCTGTTTACATTTGGGAATTGTACTGCTTTTAAACCTGAGTATTCCTATGCCATCCTGTGCATTTACCTTTATTTGACTGGTACTCACGTATATTTGTATGTCACCGTTAGGAGTTGGAACTGTTCCTTGCATCCATTTCAAGCTGCCCAGGTTTGGTTCAATCATATAATTTTTATAGCCCGGCGAGGTTGGCTTAACACCCAAATAGTATTTCCCCAGCAAATAAATAGGACTTGCACCCCAGGCGTGGCACAAACTTTTACCGTATGGCCTGCCATACATGGCATAAATATTTGCACCCGTATCGGCGGGGTTATACTCTTCCCAAAAAGATGTTGCGCCAAGTTTCAACATTCCACCCCAATAATCTTTTATTTGTTTTAGTACATAACTTTGTTCGCCCATCGCGCATAATGATTCCAGCTCATAAAAACGCATATAGGGTGTAGTGATCTTGGGTACGTCATTATTCAAAAGCACGTATTTTTTAACATCCTGTTTTTGTTTTTCATCCAGGTAATTAAAAAATATAGAGAACATGTTGGCGTAACGGGTGACATTGTCAGTCGGTTTACCGTCAATGCGACTGTGAACTAATGCATGTTTTTGATTGCTCCAGTAATATTTAAATATTTTAGCTTTAAGGTCAGCTGCTATTTTGCCATACTTTTCTGCTGATTCATGATCAGCGGCTATCAGGGCACATTGCGCCATTGTTTCCAGGCTGCGGCATAATAATATCTGCTCAAAACTAACTTCACCCTGTTTGCTCAGGCCATCGGCCCAGTCAATAAATACCCAATCACCGGTTAAACCCTGCACTAAACCATCAGCATCCCTTCGGCCTAAACAAAAATCCATCATCGTTTTCATAGACGGGTAGTTTTGCTGAATAAACATCTTATCGCCTGTATATTGATAATAATCGCTTATCCCTAAAAACCAGTAAAAGCTATAATCCATTATGGTATTAATATGGCTGGTTACAGGATCCTTACCACGCAGAGCCTGCAATGTGTGCGTAACTGTTGGCGAATCGAAAAACAGGTAATAGTTCATCAAATAGCTTTGGTAAGCGTCGCCCGACCATACCCACCTATCGCGTTTAATACCGTCTATAAAAAACTCACGGGTATTCAGGTGCAAAGTGTAAGCGGCTACATCCCAAATTTTATTAATCTCATTGTCAGAACATTTAAAACTACCGCGCTGCGTAACTGGTGAATATTCATACAACATGGAAACATCGTTAATTTCGATGTTATCATCGTATTGAATATTTACATACCTGAAAGCCCTTGAACCAATAAAAGTATAATCGCCGCCGCTTTGGTTGATGGTTACTTTATCAGATAATTCGCAAAGCGCCGTGTCCATTGCCTCATTTGGTGATTCGCCAAAGTACAAGTGCACGTTACCATTGCCTGTTACTCCAAGCAATTTGATGTAACCAAATGTTTCCTTCCCAAAATCAATAAATAAAGAGTGGGACTTTTTAATGATACTTGCCGCCTTATGTTCTTCAACCGGTAAATGGTAGGTAGATGGCAAAACAGTTGGATCGGTAAAATCCCAACTATCAGCATTGCGGTATTTTGTTGCCGATACGTCCGAGGTTTTTCCCGTAGCGTCTATCCATTCCTTATCTTCATAGGTTAGCAACCATGATGTGTCTGACACCAAATACGTCCCCTGCACAAATATGGCAGGCACAGCAGCTTGATTATATACTTTCAAACTAATTTTATGCTTACCTGCAGGTATATGCAATATAGTTGGATACCCCCGCAAGGTTCTTCCATCTATACTGACGTTATATTGCCCTTCTACGTACAAATGGGCATCCTCGGGTGAAGCAAGTTCAAAATCTTTATGGAAGTTCATTAAAACATAATGACTATCCAACTTCCAAAATGGCGGCAGAAAGGTGCCACGCTCTGTACGACGGTTCTGTACCTTATTACTCAGCCATACCTCGTAATCGCCGGGATACCATATCCATGATGCCTTTTGTGCCCTGGCGGTTATATTAAACAATGAAAGTAACAACCAAAATGAAATAAATATCAGGTTACGTCTCTTCAGCATGATTAATGGTTTAAAGGTTGATTGTCGGGATTTACTTTTATGCCCTTCAGTAAATATTGGTAAGGTATTTGTAAACCGGCAGATTCTTTTATTGAATTTGATACCTGCGGACCGTTATTTTCCCACACATCATCCGGGCCATTGGCATTTTTCAGAAACTTTTCCGACGGGCACCAATTATTTTTTACGGTAATGTATGATGAGCCCTCATCACAATATAAATAAAACCAATGTTCAGGATCATGGGCATAGGAAACCTTGTAAATACTATCTACATAATTACTATCTATAACAGTGTTTGGCTGCGCCGATAAGGTATAAATACCTGCAACATCATACATATGCCTGGCATAATGATGTATTTTATTTGCACGAATAATATTATCGCTCATTGCATTTGCAGCCTTCGTCCATCCCCAGCCTAAGCTTATTCCGGAATATGAAACATCGCTAATTTCGTTATTCTCAATTATAATTTTCTTTACATAGCCTGCACTAATACCGAGGGAACCCCAATCCTCATTAGTAACATCAGTTATTAAGTTGTTTTCGATATGCTCATTTGTACATACATCACGGGTATCTTTTGGGTTATACGGCAAATGCGCTTCTAATCCCTCATCAGAATAAGTACCAATCTGGATGCCTGTACCACCAATATCAGAAAATAAATTTCCTTTAATTTTATCGTCATGATCACCCCTAATATAATCCAAACCGCTTGAGGCCAGGTGTGTAAATGTACAGCCCTCAAAGCCGGTATGGTTTACGTAAGTTAGCTCAACTGCAGCAGGCGGACGGCCTACCCAGGCTTGATTTTCTAAGCCGCTTTTTTCAGGTGTACCTTTAATTTTTAATTTATAGGCATCAAGCAAATACATGCCCGCCTGTAAAGGCACATGCCCCTTTTGCGATGGTCGCAGCCAGGTACTGTATTCAAAATTAATTCTTTTAAAAAACACATAGCTAACAGGCCTGTCAATAGTGCCACAAACCTGCACTAACTTTTCAAGGGACGGGACAACAACTTTTGAATGGTTTAGATCTTCACCTTTTCGCGGCCAATAATATACTTTCCCGGATTTTAAATCCTCGTACCATTCTCCCGGTTTATCTAAAAAAGCTATCGAGTTGTTTAGATAGAATGCCGAATTACCATTCATTTTATGAGTCTTATCAATTACCGGTGCCGGCCAGGGGTGTTCAAATTCAATTTTGCTTTCAGGTTGATAAAAAGTTAAGCCTGCTTTGTTACCATCTATTTCTATCGATTTAACACGAAGGTTGGCAATGGCCCACATCTGGTGAATAACCATTTCCATTTGTCCGGGAGATTTTGGCAAACCGGATTTTGGCAGCGGGATCCATATTTCCTGTTTTTGTTTATCAATGGATAAAATACGGTTCATGCTTTCGTCGGTATTGCTTTCCCGTGCGCGGGTTGCTTTAGTACCATTCACCCACAACTGCCTGAACAATAAATTTCCTCCACCGACTTCCGGAATATTGGCTTCCCAAATATTGCCTTGTGACTGTTTGGGCAGCCCAGAAATGTGTACTACCGATTTTTTCCAATTAGTGGTATTAACACCACCGGTTAAGACAGCTTTCTCATCCGAAGCGTTCTCAATAATTGTAGGTGATGATGATGTTCCCGAATCTTCGGGCCGAATAAAAATGGATTCATCCAAAACATACTCTCCACCAGTTAAAATAATGTGGATCCCACCTGCTATCGATGGATCATTCAACCTGCGTAACTCTCTCGCATGGCGAAGTGCCGCGGCTAAGGTTAATTTTGGACTATTTTTGGTTCCTGTGTTTGCGTCGTTACCATTGGTCGCCACCCATATTTCGGCAGCCCGGCTTTTTAGGCTGACAAGCGATAATAATAAAATACTCCATAAAAAAACAAGTTTTTTCATATCAATATTTGGCAGTCTTTTCTCTTGGGGCAGTCGCGAAAACCTTTAATAGGTTATTATAACCCATAATAGCATCTTTAGGCAAATATTGGCCATGATCGCCAAAAACATACATCAAAGGCTCTTTTTCGATTGTAACCTCCGACTCATCTATTTTACCATTCTTGTCCTCGATCTTTTTAATGTCGAGATGAAAGTATTTCGCGACAAATGGATAAAGCGCGTTCCGTTTAGACGGGCCATAATCATGTCCTTCGTTTGGTAAATGCACATTTTCTACCTTGTTTGATTCGCCGTAATAACCATAAACCTTTTGCAGATATGGAAAATCATGTTCAGGCATATGTGCTGTCCAGTCTTTCCCATCAGTGATCAGTAATTGCGGATTAGGTGCAGCCATAGCGGCCAGCTCCACGTTATCCGTACCACCGCCAACCATGTGGATGGGCATGCCACTTTCGCAAGGACATCCGCCATAAAAATAAGAAGACACCGAAACTACTGGTGCACTTAATTTGATCCGCGGATCAATTGCAGCCATTAAAACAGTATGGCTTCCGCCGCCCGAACCTCCGCTGATGCCCAAACGCGCCGGATCGGTTTCTTTTAAAGTTAGCAGGTAATCAATAATACGGATTGCGCCGAGGTTTTGCACTACCTGCGCTATGCTGGTACGATGATCTTCGGGTTTAAATTGCAGCAATGATTCGCCCCAGGCAAAAAGATCATAACTGTAAGCCATACATCCCATTCGGGCAAGCGTGGCACAGCGCAACTGGCAATCAGCACGGTATCGTTGTTTTTCCCAATGCCCGTCCGGACTTAGCATTACCGGTATTTTACCCTTGTAATGCAAAGGTTTATAAAGCGAACCGTTGATGTACAATCCAGGTAATATCTCAATTGCAATGTTTTCAACAGTGTAGCCGTTATAAATTCTTTTAGTAGTGATGATCGGTTTAGAATCTGGTTTTGCCGGCAAAGGGGACAGATCAAGCGCTTTGTATAGCTCCGGCCTGAGCAATGCTTTGCGTTGCTCCCAGCTTTTTTCATCATGATATAAATTGGCAATGCTGTCTAGCTTTGCCCAGCCATCCTGAACCGACCATACATTGTATTCGTAATCTTTTAATTTATAAGATGATGGGCCGGTTTTATTCACCTTCATATCCACCGGTGCCAAAACATTTGTCAGGGTTTCATCTACTGTGTTTCTAAAACGCCAGTCGGCATAGTTTACATATTTATCCTTTACCTGGTCGTCAGTGTATTTTATCTTTACATGATACCGGGTTTGTATTTCATCCAAAACATCTTTTAACGATTTCCGGTATTCATGATCGGTATCCTGTTGCGCAAACAATAATACCGGTACGAATAAAAGCAAACCTAAAATGTATGATCCGTATCTTTTCATCAGCTTATGTTTATAAATCCTTTGTATCACCTGTTACTACCGGTGCGGTGTAACCATCCAGTTTAGGCCACTCGCCATCTTTTATCTCGTGCAATATTAATTTTGACGGATCGATCACCGTGTGCTTAATTCTTTGCCTGCGCCAGGTATAAACCACGTGCACCATGCCATCTTCAGTTTGAATAACTGAAGGATATGAATATTGACTGATTGGCGAATCCTCCAAGATCAACGCAGCGTACCAGGTATTTCCATCTTTTGAAATTGCCACATTCAGTGGGGTACGTGCACCCTTGGCTAAGTTTCCCGGCGGTAAAACGTGGTTGTAAACCAATAGTAAGCGACCATCTTTTAATGCTACGCCATCTATACCGGAATTATTATTTGGCAGCGATGTTGGCATAAGCGGCGACCAGGTAACTCCATTATCTTTCGACCATGTTTCATAAATAGCCCTGTTTTGGGTTCGGCATAGCGCCTGTATGCTGCCATCTTTATGAACTAAAATTGTTGGCTGTAATGTTTTAATAGTTTTTCCATCGCCGGCAGGGCCGGTTATCATCCATGTTTGGCATTTGTCTTTTGATAACTCGAAATGAATCTTTGCGCCGCCGCTTTCTGTACCTGATGGTGATAAAATATTACCATTACTCAGCATAACCGGTTTATTTTTTACCGGCCCTAAAATACCATCGGGCAAGGCTTGTTGGGCTAACCATGTAATGCCTCCATCTTTCGAGATGCGCTGAAACCCTTTCCACTTTGCAGGCGACGGGCCAATTTTGTAATAGAGAAACAAATCACCGTTTGGAACCTGGTACAAAACCGGGTTCCAGCAAGCATACCGTAAAGTATCATTCTGAACCCCATTTGCAACATTGATCGCTTCGGTCCACTTACCATTTACCAGGCGACTAACCCATATACAAACGTCCGGGTTGCGTTCCTTTGTACCGCCAAACCAGGCGGCTACCAGTCCTTTTTTAGTTTCGGCAATTGTTGCAGCGTGGCATTCAGGATACGGCGCTTTTTCGAAGATAAATTTATCTTTAACAATACCCTGCTGCCACAATTTAAGCTGCGCAGTTGTATTCAATGTAAATGTCAAACATGCAACAGCAGTTAATGCAATATTTAATATTTTGCTATTTAACATCATTCACCTCCAAATTATAAACACCTGATCCGATCTCAATTTTAACCTTGCCATTTTCTTCACCAAGATACTTATACCCGTTAGCTGTAGATAAACTTATGCCATTTTCTGTAATATCCTTCAACTGCTTTGCCGGCACATAAACGACCGCATTTGTATTTGCAGGAATAGTTATCATCCATTTAAAATTGCCCGATTGTTTTATCCAACTGCTTTTTAATAATCCATATGGTGTTTGGTAAGATGCTTTAACACTATCCAAACTTGCAACAGGTTCCGGTTTCATGATGATGGTTTTAAAGCCAGGATCAACAGATTTTATGCCGGCAATATCCTGGTAAAACCAGGCAATCAAGTCGCCTAAAAGCATCACGTGATTGCGTGAGTTCATTTCGGGATTGGCAGTATCGCCGTTCCATAATTCCCAGGTAGTTGTAGCTCCGCGTTTGGCCATGTAACCCCAGCTTGGGTAATCATCATTGGCAGCAATATGATAAGCAATATCTGTACGGCCAAATTCCGTTAAACCCCGCATAAGCCATTGTGTGCCAATTACTCCTGTACTGATATGGCTATGCGCATCGATAGTGATCTTATTAACGATATTATGAAACACTGCTGCCCTATCGTCAACGGGCACTATTCCAAAGTACAAGGGCAATAAATTAGCTGTAACAGTATTATTGTCGTATTGCGAAGTTTTGGGATCAAAGAATTTTTTATTGAAAGCTTCCTTTGTTTTTATTTTTAACTTCGAAAACACCTGGGCATCGTCAGGCTTATTTAATAATTTGGCAAAACCCTGCATCAGATCCAGCATACGGTAGTAATAAGCAGTAGCGATCAATTCTCCGTTAGTATTGCGCGAAGAATCCCTTGAATGGATCAGTTCCGGTGATTCCGGTGGCACACACCAGTCGCCATATTTATCCTTGGTCATCAGATTATCTTTAGCATATTTATCATGCATATAACCGAGCCATTTTTTCATTGAGGCATAATGATTTGCTATCGGCACTTTATTTGCGTATTGCCTGTATAACATGTCTGCCACTAAAATATAAGTTCCGGGCCAGGTCATGTTATCACTGTAATAATTCCAATAAGCAGGTGCTACATCAGGAATTGAACCATCCGGTTTTTGCGATTGCTGGATATCATTCAGCCATTTTGCATATAGGTTATCATTATTAAAAATAAAACTCTCACCTAATGAGCCTATCGCGCGATCACCCAGCCATGGCATGCGTTCGTTACGTTGCGGACAATCAACCGGCATTCCTTTATAATCACTTAAAATACTCCAATAAGCGTTATGATAAATTTGATTAATTAGCGGATTTGAGGTTTCAAACTGCCCGGTATTAGTCATTGCATCCGAAACTACCTGCCCTTCAAAACCTTCTATCTTAGGCGTACCCGGATACCCTGTGATCTCCACATATCTGAATCCATGATAAACAAAAACCGGGTGCCAAACTTCTTTGCCTCCGCCTTTTAAAGTGTAAGTATCAGTCGCTTTGGCATCCCGCAGGTTAGCAGTAAACAAACTACTATCTTTTTTTAATGTTTCCGCATAACGTAAAGTTACTTTATCACCATGATCACCACTTACTTTCATTTGTACCCAGCCGGCCATGTTTTGGCCCATGTCCATTATCCAGGTGCCCGGCTTTGTCTGTATAATGCTGACAGGTGTTATAGTTGATACAACTTTTATCGGCTCATTCACCTGTGGATCAACTTTACCTCCGGGAGCGTCGGTCAATTCAGGTCTTAACCAATTATTATCATTGTAACCGGCTAAATTCCAACCTGTGAGTTCTTTCGTGGCGTCGTATTCTTCGCCGTCGTATTCATTATTAGTCCTGATCGGGCCATCGGCGGTAAACTTCCAGCTATCATCACTGATGATGGTCTTTTTGCTGCCGTCCGCATAGGTTATCTCCAATTGCAACAGTAGTTTTGGGAACCCAAATTCTTTGATCTTTTTAGGCTTATATTTCGGCCGCATGGTAAAATAGCGCCCGTTACCTAAAACCGTGCCTATCACATTTTGTCCATTTTTAATGGCTTGGGTAACATCAAACGTATTATATAAAACCGATTGGGTATAATCAGTTGGCGCTTCAGCTAAAACCTGATCGCCGATTGTTTTACCATTAATATAAAGCTCGTAATGCCCTAATCCTACAATATAGACGGTAGCTTTTTTTACCTTTTGACCATTTTGGAATGATTTTCGAAAATACCTTGCTGACAACCTTGAAAACTTCGACACACTATCCCATGGGAAACCGTGTTCGTAACCTATCCATTTCGCATGCCAGTCGCTTGGGTTTAGTAAACCAACGCTCCAGTTGGCAGATTGGTTGCTCCATTCGCTTGCCCCTTTTGTTGTCCATACCCGAACTTTCCAATAGCATTGTGAACGACTGATTAAATCCTTACCTGTGTAAGTAACCATAATGGATTTATCAGACAATACTTTGTGCGAATCCCAAAGATCACCCTGATTTAGAGCTAATTTTTTTTGAGATGATGCGACAATAATTTCATAGGCAGTTTGCATCGTATTACGCTGATGGCTCGTTATTTGCCAGCTTAAACGGGGATGCGTGGTGCCAATTCCTTGCGGATTGTGCAGCATTTCGCAACGCAGATCGGTGAATCCAATGGCTGCAAAAGCTGCATTATTGATACAACAGGTTAAGATACCGGATAGTACAAAGGCAATATGGATCGATCTTTTTATCATTTGCCGGAAAAATCAAAGTACAGGGTGAGCGATAGCGCATCTTCGATATGCTTATCGTAATTAAAATATTGGTTCAGTTGCCCTTCCGGACCCAGCTTCTCCGGTTTTTGGGATTTGGTACCGATTGGCGGTATACCATGCATAAACGAGATATCGCCCGCTGGAAATGCCGGGGCTATGTTATTACCGTAAGTAAGCTTTGGATATTGCGGCGTAAATAAGCGCATAAACACATCCCTACTATCACAAATAATGGTAATTGGCTGGGTAGTGGTTTGCAGTTTCATCCAATATAAATTGGAGTAGTAGCCCTTAAATTCCGGGTAGATGAGTTTGGTGCTGTCTTCGCCGGTGATGGTATTGTTGTAGGTTTTGTTCCAAACATTAAGGGTAACGCCTTTCATCCTGTCTTTCCAAACACGGTAAGGACCATCGCCCATATACTCCATCCCTCTTACGTCCTTTTCAGGATAGCTAAAGCTTACCCCTAGGAGGTTGGCTTCTTCGCCAATTGGCCAGTACTTTACATCTAATCGAATCAACCCCGACGGAAATATCATCCATCGTAACTGCGCTTCGGTAGTTTTTTTAGCGAACTCTGCTTCAACAACTAATGTATCGGCAGTATAGCGGTAAGTTAATTTTTGGAAACCAGCTTTATCCTGCCCTTCAGCTAATATTGGCCCGTTGATCAACGGGATATCTCCTTTTTTATTAGTTACCTTTTTTAGGATGCCTGAGTTTCTGTTTATCTCTAACTTGATGCCGTTAGCGCTAATTTTATACAGGGAGTCGGTTTCTTTAATTTCAGGTTTATTGCTGCCTGCAGTTACAAGCATGCGTTTAGCTATCGCAGCATAACTTGCTATAGGCCAGCTCCAGGTAAATAATTCTTTCTTGTATGGATCGAAGGCTGTGACATACAGTACATCATAGTTTTGCCAGCCGGCAGGTAAATTTAAATTTAGCGAACCATATTGCCCCGGCACCACATCCGGCGAAGCGATTGTACCATACAATGTTGCCGACGTTTTGGTTTGATAAGGGTTACTTAACTTAACCAGTTTGTAAGTAAAGCTGCATTGCTTTAAATTGGTATACAAATACCTATTCTCTAATTGTAATTTACCATCAAAAGCTGGTGTGATTTCTTTTGGTTGGATATGTATAGGGCTCCATACCTCTTTAATTGTATAATAGCTACCTTCCTTTTCATGATATGGACCTAAAATGCCATCCGGACCATGATCGCCGTCGGAATCCAACAATCCGTTTTTATCAGTTCGCACAACAGCCTCATCTGCAAAAACCCAGATGAAACCACCGGCTGATATAGGTGTATGCCACATCTGTTCCCAATAATCATTTAAACCTGCACCCGCGCCCCCATCATAAATCCCATGTAAGAACTCGGTCGGGAAGAATACATCATGGCCGTGCATGGCCGTGTTGGTGCCATAGTCATAATTAATATAATGCTGTGTGTTAGTACCCCGAAAAACTGCCCATGGGTGGATCAATGGCCGTTTCTGGATATCCAGATCATCAAACCAATGGTCGAGATCATAATTGAAGCCACCCTCGTTGCCGTTATCCCAAATGACGATCGATGGGTGATTTTCATCTTTCGAGATCATTTCTTTAGCTAATTTTGAACCAACTTGAGTATCATAAGCATGGTGCCAACCGGTTAATTCATCCAATACAAATAACCCCAGTGAATCACAAACATCCAGAAAATGATCATCCGGAGGATAATGCGACATACGCACCGCGTTCATATTCATATCCTTAATGAGTTTAACATCAGCAATGCTAATTTCTTTATTTAGCGCCCTTCCTGTTGTTGGCCAAAATGAGTGGTGGTTTACACCTTTAAATTTAACCTTAACATTGTTTACATAAATGCCATCATGCTCGCGCAGTTCAACTGTGCGAAATCCGAAGCGTTGCTGTACAGTATGAATTATTTTTCCGTTATTTTGAAGCGTAAAAACTATATTATAAAGATTTGGGAATTCAGGCGACCATAATTTAGGCGAAATGAAATGTGTTTTGATCAAAGCGGATGTATCACCAGCCTTAACATTGGTAAAAAAAGGCACTCCTACTTTTTGACCGCTAATCGTAAAAAATTGCCCGGTAATTATACCCGGACTTTGGATGTTTGACAGTGCCAGTTCAGCTTTGAAATTGCCATCAGCTTTACCATCAATAGCAAAATGGCTGATGTGTTCCCTTGGGAAAGCTTCTAAAAATACCGGCCTGAAGATCCCACCGAAAACCCAGAAATCGCCTTTACGTTCAGCAGCATTTACTGAAGCATTTGCGGAGTATTTGGAAACCGTAACTTCCAACAAATTATTTAGTCCGTATTTTAACAATTTACTGATATTGTACTTAAAGCGATAGAAAGCGCCCTGGTGAATTTCGCCGGCCTGGTTACCATTAATTAGGACCTTGGTATCTGTCATGGAGCCATCAAACACGATGTTTACAACCTTGCCCCGCCATGATGCGGGTATATTAAAATTGTATTTGTATAGTCCTTGTTCTTTTCCTTTCAGGCTGTCCTTATCCAACCCGTAATTGTATTTGCCGAAGCCTTGCAGTTCCCAATTTGATGGCACGGGGATGGTTGTCCATTTACCGGAGTTTTGGCCTGCGGTGCAATAGAACTGCCAATTTACGGTGTGATCGCTCCCTGTGCCGGATAGAAATTGGATCTGCGTTTTTTGAGCGTAGGAGCTTACTGCCGGAATGGTTAGCAGTAAACAAATTAATATTTTAAAGCGGGCATATCTCATGCTCAGATTAATTAGCTGTTAGGATAAATTTTAGCGGATTATCCGTGCGGAAAGGCACCGCAGGCAATCCATTTTTATTGTAGAAATTGGGTTCGGCAACTTCTGTCCAGGCAAAGCGCGCAGCCACCGGGTGGGGTACCTCGGGCGACGAAACAATTACTTTATTGCCTTCAATAATAGCTTTCGCTTTCACAAATTTGCCATCGCTGCCTGATATCTCAAAGTAGTCAAGCGGTTTACCATCATGGCTTACCAAGCCATCGCCTGTGTATTTAAAATCGAGAATGATCCTATTCCCGTTAACCTGCATACTTTGATACATCGGGCCGGAGAAAACTACATTTTTTTCACCATAGGTGTTTGCCAGTGCCTGTAATTCTAAACGGCGACCAACCACCCATTTAAATGCCGGGTGAATATTGGTTAATGAATCATTTAGATCAGTAGTGACAATCATACCCGTATGCGGAATTTTAAGTGCCATAGTTTGCGCTTCGCGAAATTCAGGCTCAGTGTAGATGGTGTAAGTGACATTGCTTTTCGCTCTTGAATAGTAAAAAGGCGCTATTTGTACATAATAGAAAGGCAGATTATTATCACCCCAAATGTGTCGCCACCAATTAATAAGCGCCTCCATTTTGTATGTGTAGCTGATGGTTTCGCCCAAATACGCTCCGCTTTCGCCCTGGTACCATAGGAACCCACGCATTGCATAAGGCGCTATCGGAGCGATCATATTTACATAAAGCTTACCGGGATCACCATCCACTTTTACATTGTTTTGCTTGAAATAAGGAATGGCATCAAATGCTTCGGTTGGCATCCATGGTTCGATCCTGCTGCCGCTTATCGCGGAGCAGATAATACCAACCGGAACATGCAGATCATGGTTAAGATTCTTCGCAAAGAAATACCCAGCTGCGGAGAAGTTGCGCAAAGCTGTTCCTTCGGCTATATCCCAGCCTGAATGGGTGGAGTCGGGCATCCTTAAATTATGCTGGGTTACCAGGAATATCCTAATCTGCGGGTTGTGTGCCCTGTCGAGTTCGTCAATTGGAGTATTAGCTGTTGTTGTATCAGGTCTGCGAACTTTACTATTTTTCCGCATTTCGTAGGACATATTAGACTGGCCGGAGCATAGCCACACCTCCCCTACTAAAATATCATTCAGTTTAATTGTATTAGTCCCGCTTATTTCCATCATCTGTCCTATAGCTGATGCAGACATAGGATCAAGCATGATTTGCCATTTACCTGAAGCATCGGTAATAGCTTTTTTGACTTGGTTATTGAATTTAATCGTAATGGTTTCACCGGCTACAGCAGTTCCCCATATGGGTACTGGTTTATCCCGTTGTAATACCATACCGTTGCCCATAATCTTGGGTAAAATTACAGCAGCATGTGATATCAACGAGCTAATACTTAATATAAAAAGGAAAATGATATATTTTTTACTAAACATTAGTAGGTAGTTGTTTTAAATGATTTGATATAAAAAGCAGCTGTCGATGCCGGCTCGCCTGCCTTGGGCTGATCGTAATCCTGATCAGTTGGGGTATCGGCAGTTGGGAAATGCCTTACATCGCCGGTACGAAAAACTATGCGCTCCACAGAAAGTACAGGGGCGAAAAACAGGTTTGTCAGCACATCTTTACCATTCACATTTACGGTGTAAAAGCGCGTATCAGTATTTAATTTGATGGTGATATGGTAAGCCTGGTTAGCTACATACTTCAGCATGTTTTTGGAGCGATAGCCGGTTTTGGCCCTGAATATACCGGTTGAATCAAAGGTTAAACGCAGGGCGGCATCTCCGGCAGCATTCTGGCACTCGATATCCAGCATACCCGTGTTATTTTGCGCGGTGATAATGGTAAAATCAGCAATCAGTTTTTTTGATTCGGGTACTATGCGTTCTGCTTTGGCGTAGTCAAATTTATCCCAGTCCTTAAGCATAAGCGCTTTTGATCCATCGGGTGCTTTATCTATATTAACTGGTGCCCAAAGTGAGCTGTAGGTATTCCATTTTTCAAGCTCTTTTCCGGCAGGCAGAGTATTGAAATCTTCATCAGCTTGAGCGGTAGCAATTTGAGTTAGTGGCACGGGAATGGATGATACCCAAATATCCTCTTTATTCATACTATAGGTAACCCACAGCTTACCATCAGGCGGCACGCCGTTACCTTCTATAATACCGCGGGTATATTGCGGACCGTATGATTTGTAGTTGCCACCGTAGCGCATGGTTGGGATTTCGCCATTAATCAGCAACAGATTGGTATAATTTAACCCGTCCTGACTAACCGAAGCAGCCAGCGGCCAGCGGAATTCAGAAGGGTTATAAACGGTAACATATTTTCCGTCGGAAGTTCGTTGCCCCCATATTTTGGCATTGCTGGTCACAAAGCGTGGTGCACGGCTCGCATTGGCCGGCCAGGTTTTACCGTTATCAGTACTGATAGAAGTTAAGGCATATTTCCATAAACCAACAACCCTTCCATCAGGTAAATGGTAAAAATTGAATGCTTTATAATCTTTGTGCAGCGGGATCAATGGATCTCCGCGATCTGTTTCTTCCTGCCATTGCATCATCATTAACGGATCAGCCATTAGCGCGTCACAAGCCTGAACAAAGCCTTTATCCTTACTGGTTTTATAGAATGGGTATGAAGTATTGCTTTCGTTCCACTTTGGGTTGTAGTGGATAAAATAGATTGGGCCAAATTTTCCATTAGGATAAACCTCGCGAATAACCCGGCCTATACCTTTGCCATCGTTAGGATCATCATGGGCGTCTAAACAAATCCCGTAAAAACCAAGCACTAGCAAACGTTTTGATTTGGCGGTATAAAAGCCCATGCGCTGGTGCATAACCGCGTACAGGTCTTTAGCGACACCGGGATGGCCTTCTTTAGTTGTACCATCAGGGATTTTATATTGTGGGAAAATAACGGTTGGTTTTGACCAGGCTGCCCCGTCTTTTGATGTGATCAATAGGGTTTGCCCAGGCGGAACACTCTCGCCTACCTTATCACTTAAATATTCTACGTAAAAAGTATTATTCCAATACGCCAACATAGGCTGGTGATTGTAGGTAAATCCAAATCCATCAGCCTGTTCCGGGTATTCGCGGTTAGCACGAAATATTTCCATGCTGTGCACACCTATTACCGGGGTTAACCTGCCATTGTGGTAATCAACATCAGCAACGGTATTACCTGAATAACGCACCGTATCCTGCGCATTTGCTTTAATGCAGAAGACTGTTATCGCCACAAAAAATAGATATATTTTAATTTTAACCATCATTAGCCCTGTGTTGATGCTGCTTTTAATTTTCGAAGAGTTTTTTCGCTCACTTTGAATATGGTACCGTGTTTATGCCCTTGCGGTACATTTACCGAATCACTTATGTTAGTAAAAGTTTTAAAATCGCTCGTACGCATGCAGCCAAACTTTTTAAGACGATAAGAATCGTAATAAATTAGCCAATCCTTACCGGCTTTTGTAATGGTTGGCCCTTCGGAATACATCTCTGTAAAGCGTTTGGAATAGTTTGTATAAGGCCCAAGCGGGTTATTACTGAACGCCACCAAAATATTGCGATTCGGGCGGGTGTTATCCTTTATTACTAAAACATATTTACTTGTATCGATCTTTACAATATCCGGATCTATCACGCTAAAACCGGGATCAAGAAATAGCTTCGCGGGTGTAAAAGTTTTAAAATCCTTAGTTATGGTATAATAAAGGCGGTGATTATTATTTTCATCTTCCTCCCCTTTGGAAAAACGAAAAGGCACAGTAGATGCCCAGGTAATAATAAACTGTTTTTGAGAATCGTCATAAAATAATTCCGGTGCCCAGGCATTAACCGCGGTCGGCTCATCAGCCATTACATTAATTCGTTGCTCTGGCGACCAGTGTATCAAGTCTTTCGATTCAGCATAACCGATGCCGGTGTCATTCTTCCAGGCGATGGTATAAACTAAATGGTAAATTCCATCAGGCCCTTGCTTTATTGAGGGATCACGAATAATTTTATCGGTGTCGATCTCAGGTTTTAAAAATATGTGGTTAAGATCTGTCCAATGATAAGCATCGTGGCTATACAACAACCTTAAACCACCGGTGGCAGGCTCATTAAATGAAGTAAAAAGATAAACGTCTTTCCGGGTTTTGCACGAAGACAAAACCAAGCCTAATAACACTAAAACATATATTTTTTTCATTCCCGCCATCACTATTCCCAGGTTTATATCGAGTCGATTATCAGCACCCAATCGTTTCCGTTTGCAGGATCGCCCGGAGGATTAAATTTCGTGATTTTTGCTTTATTAAACACACCAATAGCGGTAATATTACCGTTACGCGGGCTATACCAGGATGCCTTAATTTTGTTGCCCGGCAACTGTCCGGTGTTTATAGTAATATTCCTACCTGTATAGGTATAAACAAATGCATATTTTTTTCCACGTGTGGCTATCAGCCTGTTATATCGCTCTCCTTGAACTCCGGCTATTAAACTTTGATCGGGTACACGCTCTAAATATGGGCGTGATAACATTAGCTTTTTTAGATACACCATTTCTTGCGCGCCGGGGTCATTAATAGATTTATCCCAATAATCTTTTGAGCCGTAAGCACTGCCCTTATCGCCTGGCTGGTGCATTTGCATTACATCATTATTGCCATAAGTATATCCGCAAGCTCCCGCAAAAACCGACCAGTAACCATAACGCCTTACATCGGCGTCTGTCCAGCGTGGCAGGGTTATATCATGCAAACCGTAAGGTATTTTTTCGTAAGACGGCTCAGCATCAAGCGTAGGTTTTGCCGGGATCTTTTTGTAATCATCCTGAATATAACGCCAATTGTCTTCACCGTAATTAAGGTCATTTTTTGATGTATCCTGGCTATAATTTCGGTGGCCTGATTGAACGGAATTAAAACTCAACCAGTCTTGGTTGTGAAACCATTTGGATGATTGTGTTCGTCCGCGTGGATGGTAGGTAATCAAATGACCCGGATCCAGCGCGTGCAGTGTATTGCCAATCGTATTCCATACATCCATGTAGTCGGAACCTGCAATATCACCCCCATTCATCCAAATTACATTGGGATATTGCCTATATCTTTCAGCTAAAAAAGTGGCGTAAGTTTTAGCTTGTAACGGGGTTGTATGCGCTGCTTTTACCACAGAACCCCAGATAGGTACAAGCGCTACATACAAACCCCTGTCGGCTGCTTTTTTTATTACCCAATCAATGTTGTTCCAATAATTATTGAGCGACGTGTCTGCAAGTTTCGGATTAGTGATATCCTTGTGTGTCAACGCAGAATCTCCATAAGCATCAGTTTCAGACAAACTATGGATCACCATTATTTGAATCACGTTAAAACCCTGTTCGCTTCGGATATCAAGGTATTTTTCAGCATCACCTCTCTTCATTTTTGAAAAAAGTAACCAGCCGGTATCGCCTAACCAAAAAAATGGTTTACCACCTGTAATAAAAAACCGGTTATTAGCCGAAATATTTAAAGGCTGCAGATCAATAGCCGGATCGCCTTTAAAGGAAAAAAGCAAACATGAAACTATACCAAACAGAACTATCCTTTTTATCATAATTTACTTACGCATCAACCACAAAATGGCTTCGCCGCTTTTTGGATTTTTAATGTCGACATTATTGCCGCCTTTTACCTGTTCTTCACCTGCTAATACTTCGCCTGTTTTTGGGTCGATCCATTTAGCTTGATAACCTGCATTTGCAGCAAGATCAAGTTTCACATCGTTTAAATTGGTGTAGACAATATATCCTTTAGCAGAATTTCCTAAAGCCCATTGATCTTTTGGATCGCCCGGTAAAATAACCGGCAACATTGCTGATGCATCCGTTAAAAACTGCTTATCAGTAGTAGCTGGTAACGCCGGTAATGATCCGCCTGCTATAAATACTGCCCATCCCAAATGGTCATAAGCATCGGCAGAATATAAAACTGCCTTAGAAGGAAATTTAACCTTGTAATCATGCACTGCACGATAAACATTTTCAAAATTGGGTGCCTTTGGCTTATAAATACGTTCTTCCTGGCGTGGAGCAAGGCTTTGCCCCCCATTTGGCGCATAAAGTTTGCCATTGCCTTCGTAATACCAATAACGAATGTCAATCGCGTCAATTACCGAAGCCTTTGCAGGATCAGCAAGAATTGCATCCTGCACATCTTTTGTTGCGCCAAGGCAAATAATTTCTTTCTTTTTATGAGTTAGTTCCCATTGCTTAATAGTTTCAACCCAAAACTGCATAAAGTGCAGCGGACCAGTAAACTCAGCGCTTATGGATTGAATTACACCTGTGTTATCGGCAAAGTTGTCCATACATTTATCAATGTAGGCAATCAGCAATTTGCGCCTTGTAGGTTCAGTTTCATCATAAAACTGTTCAGCCATGAACTGCCGTTTGTCGCCTGCATAGTTAACCGGCTCCGGGAAACCAGTGTTATTGATATTATTTGCTGTGCGCCATGGAAAATCTGCATAATGTGCGCCTGCTTCAATAATGTTATGCTGGAAGAAGTTGTTGTGGAACAGTACTAAACCTTTTTCATCAGCAATATTGGCAAACTGTTTAAGCCGGCTCCAATACCACACATTGTATTTGGTTAAATCATATTTACTTAAGCCATCCCAGGCCAGTTCTTTCCCGCTACGCGCGAATGGAAGCTCGTAAAATGGTGGCCAAACATCGCCATCCATCCGGCGGATGCGTTCATGATCATCACGGCGACGCTCATACCATAAGCCGTAGTTATGCTCAAGTACTACAATGTTATCTTTTTGCATCCATGCGGCAACGTCATCCAGGTTATCTGTCAAACCGGTTCCTGTTCTACCCGGTACCCAGCGGGTAACATCAGGTTTTGCAAGTGTTTTTATATAATCCGGCTTAACGTTTCCATTCCACCAGGGGGCTTCAAAATGTTTGCCTTCTAAAACGGTATTACCACGAACTATCCAGCCGTTGGTGATACTCATTTTTGGAAACCTTGCAGGTAAAGCAGGCTGTTTGTATCCAATTTCGTCAATTGTCTTTGCGCCTGATGAAGTTATGTTGACAGCGTTTCTTTTTGGCGCTTCATCAACCCAATCTCCAATAGTTGTAGCTGGTTTTCGGGCGGCTGCCATTAATACGGCTGCTTCTGCAACTGTTGGGCTGCTTGATGGCTCTGTTTCAATACGTAAAATAGCGGCTTGCCTGCTTACATCTTTATTTAAACGATCAGATAATTGAGCGTAATACAAACTACGTGGGGATAAGATCTCGTTTGATGCATACCAATAGCCATCTCCGCCAAATTGAGCCCAGGTACCAAACGCCCAATTTTGTGCGGTTGGTGGCTGGTAGCAATCCACATGTGCTGCACTACAGTTCCATAATACGCTGTTAGCAATATTCCACCCCGCGCCTTGCTCATCCTGGCCCTTGTTCATGTAGCTTAATGGCTCGCCATCAATATTTGCAACATCAAATAAAACACCTGATGACCAGCTATCAATACCGCCACTATAACCTAACGACTGCCAGGCGCTGCATTGCACAAATGCAGTTGGCCCCGGTGTACAATAACCGGTAGCAAAATCGTGGATGCCATTTATTGAATAAAGGCGTTGAAAAAGTGTTTGCCCGCCTGTTGTCCAAAACGTGTTACGGCGTTGCCCGCCAATTTCGGATACAGGGGATAATGATTTACAATCTTCAACAGTTACACGGTTAGCTGTTTCTTCGATAAAAACAGCTGATCCTGCGAAGTGTTCAAATATCACCTGCCGAACCCAGGCATCTGATACATCCTCCATTGTGATAGCCATCCAGCGATGAGCTTCATCTTTCGGATTTGTAATATCATAGGTTGATTGTAAACTCAAATTTTCTATACCATCATGATTGATGCGGCCCGGCCATTCATATTTTGCTATCATCCGCCGCCGTAGGTGCTATCTAAAGCTGTTGTTAGCGGAGCGTCAATAGTTATTTCATTGCCTTTTACGGCCGTTATTGTTCTGTCCCAATTTATATCACGTTCTCCGGGTTTCCAGGCTAATGCGGTTAAGCCCCCGCCAAAATGGTCGGTTCCTAATTTGGTTATCCATGCCTGTGTGCTTGGGCGATGAACAATAATCATATCACCCACTTTTAAACCATTTGCATTAGCGATATGAAAAGTAAGGGCATTTACGTGTACATAACCGTCTGTTATATTAATTTCTTTTGATCGTTTCTGATCTTTTTTGCCAACGATTTGAATTAATGTGGCTCTTGATTTTCCGGCACCTAATAAAACAGTCTCGTTAGCTTCCATTCCGCTACCGCGTAATACTATACCCGATGCAGTTATTTTTAGTGAACCATCGACCTCATATGTTCCTTTATCCAACAAAACAGCACCACGAAAACCGTTTGCATCAATTGGCAGTGAGGCAACATAATCTAAAGCTGATTGAATACGTAATGTAGCATCACCTTTTTTTAAAGGGACTACTACTTTGACAGGAACAGTAGGAATTGGTTGTTCCGACGCCATGTAACCGCAATAAGAAAAATCAGGAATGCGGTCTCCATTTTTATCGGCCTGGTAAACTAATTTACCGTTATCGCCAACTGATACCGGTAGCAGATCCTTATTTTTACCTTTTTGCGCTAAAGCGGGGGTATAAATAAATATACCCCCAATCAATAGCCTGACTAATAAACCAATTGTATTACCTCTATGAAAACTCATTGTTAAAATTACCAGTATTAATTTAGTTTACCTGATGGCGGCATCGGATGTTCGCCTTTTTCTGCCACAGTATTAATATAAACTTCAATATTGGTATATCCTCCCCCGTTCTTTGCCATTTTGCTTGCATCACTTGGATCTTTTGGATTTAAGCCATGAGCAATTTCGTATGAATCCGGCATTCCGTCATTATCGCTGTCTTTATAAGGAGTTCCTTTATAATCAGGATAACCGCCAACCTGCCATGGAGCAGTTATGATACCCAGTTTATAGGAGTCTCTTGGTAATTTACGCACTTTGAACTGAAAATCAGTATCAGTTTTCATTTCTTTGTAAGCGATATTTCCTGTACGAACCTGCTCAGCAATACGAATATCAACAGCATCACGATGAGGCAAGGTTGCACCTGCATTGTTTACAACAAACTTGTAAGCGTCTTCTGCCGACATGATAGTTACCGGTGCCATCGGAAATGGCTCGTCAGATTTCATGTAAGCTTTGTATTTCCCTGCATCAGGTAATTCTTTACCATTGGTTTCCTCAACTTGTATACCACCGTTCCAGGGATCTTTGGTTACTTCAGGATAGCCTTCCATAATATTGCCACTGGCGTACACGCGCCCGAAGTATTTTTCTTTAAGCTTGCTGCGGCCTGATTCCGGTTTTAACAAACGGTGGCCTACTGGCTCATCTTTAGGTGTTACAGGTCCCGGTTTAAAATAATTATTGATGATGTTATAGTTGGTGGTATAATCACCGCCATCCATTGAGCGGTGGTGCCAGTTAAACACAACGTTATTTACAAATGTGTAAATACCATTCCAACCAATTGAAGGGTTACGGCCGGTATTGTCAGCCCACATATTGCGTATAAGTGTACTATTTTCACCACCTGTTGTGCTGCCGAAAGAGTGATTCCAATAATCTAACGCTTCTGCATAAATACAATTTTGAACAGTGATGTTAACGGTACCCAATTTTTCATCTACCATACCAGGGGCCGGGCTATATATATGGCGGTACATAGAAAAATTTTCGTCCAATCCCCAGCTTGTAGAAGTGTGATCCACAATGATGTTACCAACCGGATCGCCACCTAAAGCATCATCACGACGGCCAACATTGGTTTCACCTCTTCTAAAACGCATGTAACGGATAACAACATCATGGGTATTTACCCAAAATGATTCCCCTGCCACACATATCCCATCGCCGGGAGCCGTTTGCCCCTCAATAGAAACATAAGGTGCGCGAACAATTATTGGTGTTTTTATATGGATGATACCTGCAACATTAAATACAATGATACGTGCACCACCCTGCTCACATGCCCAGCGTAATGTACCCGGGCCATCATCAGCCAGGCTTGTTACTACATAAACTTTACCACCACGGCCACCAAAAGTAAATTTACCGCCACCTTCGGCACCCGGAAATGCAGGTATTTTTGCTTGCGGCAAATCCGTTGGCCTGGCTGCCCATGGCACATATGGTTTTCCTGCCCTTTCCTCTGCCTGTACTATCGGAAACGCCACTTTCCATGCAGAATCTGAATGCCGCATGGTTCTGGCCATTAATGAATCACTCTCTGCCTTAACGCTTTTCGGCACGTCAGGATATTGAGCAAATGAATGATTTGCTAATCCCAAGAGTGCCGCAAATAAAAATAAACCTGTACTTTTTTTCATAGTTAATTAATAAATAAATATATCAACAAAGGGACAAGCTATTAAGCCTGTCCCTTTGTGTTTTTTGCTATTGGGTTGGATCGAACGGACCGCCCCAAGTATTGTTTTGCTGAAGATTTGGATCGCTGATAATTGAGTTAGGTGTTATACCAAAGAAATAATCTGCAGGCTGATAAGCAATAGGAGTAGCATCCAGGTAAAATAATTCACCTAATGTACTACCGGACCCAACGCTCACAGGAGAGTAACTAAAATACTGTGTGTAAATAGCATCAAGGCCAGAGGTAGTTACCAGGTTATTACGAGTAGCTGCAAGGTAATCAGTATAACTACTACTGTTAGGCTTCAATACAATCGTTAATCCTTCCCTTTTTATTCCATTCAAAGTACTCTCCAATAATTTCCAGCGTCTCAAATCCCAATAACGTTTACCCTCGTAGGCGAGTTCTATCTGCCTTTCATATAATACTGCCATAGCCAAACTCGTACCAGTTAAACCGGTGGTAAGCCCATACATGTTATCTGTTCCGGCTTGAATACCCGCTCTTTTACGTATCGCTATCAGATCGTTATACGCAACTGTTGAGTTACCTATCATGGCGGCAGCCTCAGCCTGATTTAGCAATACTTCAGCATACCTAATCTCTTGCCAATTGATACCTGAGTAAGGTAGATTTGCAAGTGAAAGATTTGGGTCTACGGCCTTGCGACAATAAAATCCTGTTGAACTGCTGCCGCCAGTTTCCGTTGTAGTAGTTTTTGAGCTTGATGTGTAATAAAAATAAGTCCAAAGCCTGTTTGTCGCATTACCTTGGAGTGGCCATAAACAACCGTTATACGCTATAGTTTGCGCAAAACGAGGGTCGCGATTGTCATAAAAATGCACCGGATCCCAAGGATATTTGGTAGACGCGTTTGGTGTGCTACCCGTTAAATTAGGTACTTTACCATCGGCCATGGGGAATGCAATTACCTCATTCCAGGTTGGGGCGTTTGAACCGGCCCCACCTAATGATTTTGGGGTATTTGACTCTGTTAAGGTATTATTAAAACCAAGATTTTGATCATTAAGAGTATTATATTCCGTAACCATTACAGCTTCAGGATTTACCGGCTTTGCTATCGCAGCACCGGTGCTTGTACCACCTTGTGTAGTCCACATCGTTACATCCCATGTTGGATAAAGACCGTAGCCACTTGCAGTTAATGTTGCGATGGCATTAGTGCTCGCAGTATAGGCAGCCTGCCACCGGGTTGCATCGCTATTAACATTAAACTGCGGGCTTGCCCAAGTCAGCAACACCCTGCCAAGGAACGCTTGTGCAGCCCCCCTGGTAATGCGGCCATAATCTTGCCCCGGCCAGTTATTAGGAAGATATACAATTGCGGTATCAAGATCAGCAACAATTTGATTGAAGGTTTGTGTAGTAGTATTACGTGGTAATTCGTCAGCCTGTTTAGCAGCAGTACCAACAACAGGCAATGGTGTTAAAACAAGTGGAACGCCACCATACAATCTAACTAAATCAAAATAGCGGTATGCTCGCCAAAACAACGCTTGGGCTTTAAACCTGTTTTTAGTAGCAACAGGTATAGGACTTGCGGGCAAATTTGATATAAAATCGTTTATATTACGAATTTTTGCATAATTATTATTATTTGCATTTGCTGAACCCAAATCTCCAACCGTAGACGTAGTAACAGTACCAAGAGTAAATGTATTGCTTGAATATGATTCTTCCGTTAAGTTACCAACACCAGTAGTACTAATTGTGCTTAGCGAACCACCGTTACCTGCCCATCCCGGCAGGTTGGCCGTGTAAATTGAGTTGATATACTGTACCGCCACCACTGAGTCGCTGAACAAAAGTGTTGAAGTATAAGTAGATTCGGGTACTTTATCATTAAGTACTTTTTTACAACTTATTATATTTAGCAGCAATGTTGAAAACAGGCTTGCTAATACTATGTAATATACTTTTTTCATTTTTTTAATTATTTAAAAACTTGCATTTATACCTAATGTTATTGTCCTCTCCTGTGGATAAACATTCACTCCTGTTCCAGGCGCTCTAAACGACTCGGGATAGGGGTTAACTAAATATGCAACGTTGGTACATTGTGTAAATAAACGTGCGCTTGCAAGACCTACATGCTTTATCCATTTTGGAGGTACTGAATAAGATAAATTAGCTTGTGAGATATTCCAGCTAAAACTGTTGATAAACCAAAAATTACTTGTTACTGCATAATCAGCATAATAATAAGGATTAGGTAATTTAGCATTCGGAGTTTGAGGTGTCCAGTAGCCTTCATTCCATAGGGCAGTCCTGTTTTCCTGCAAATCACCATGAGCCGAATAATATGTACCATAGTCATAACTACCTAACTGGCCGGTACCTCCCCACGAAAGGCCGGTAACAACATTTATGCTAAGAGATTTGTATGTTATTCCATAATTAAATCCTACCGCATTATGGTTGTTTGCTTTATTGCTTAAGTATTTTTCATCAGCATAAGCGTTTGTGGCTGAGGGGCCAATTATACCATTATGATCCAAGTCGGCGTAGTTTATCATACCAGGTGCCGGTGTTAAACCAAATATTTTAACATTCGCTGCGCCGCCAGCTTCTGTTGCCCTGGAGGCGATAATAGCATTAGCTTGTGCTTGTGTGCGAATCAAACCTAAACTTTGATAACCGAAAACACCACCATCGTCAGATTTTCCGTCGCGATCCTGGGCAGTACCTATTATACCTGCAGCCTGCGGCACCAAAAGATCTTTATCATCACTCCAGCTATAAAATCCAGTAATATTATAGCTCCAATTCTGGTTTATGTGATCTCTCCAAGTAATAGTGACTTCTGTACCAAAGTTATTTACCGAACCATAATTTTCAACCGGTGCTGTGTTTCCAACGGTTAAGGGTGTAGCTGCAGAGGTAGCTGCAAGCATGTCATAAGCATGTGTAAAATAATAATCAGCAGTTACTGCTAAACGGTTCTTCAAAAATGATGCATCTATGCCGTAATCTGTCTCAAATTTATGATCCCATGTAGCATCCGGATTCGGAAGTGCGGCAGCTGTAATACCATTGCCACGGCTTCCTTCAGCAAACACGGCACCGCCACTGCTACCTTGCCCTATATTGTATTGTTGAAAATACTCATAAGCAGATTTATTTACAGATGATGTTCCTAATAAACCCCAGTCCCCACGTATTTTTAACTGATCAACCCAAGGTGCAGCAGCTTTAAAAAATGGTTCATTCGAAATTACCCAACCTGCTGATACTTGTCCAAATCCTCCCCATCTTTTGCCAGGTGCAAAGTATGTGGTACCATCTTCACGACCAGTAAGCTGTAAAAGATAGGTTCCGTCATAATCATAATTTAAACGCTGTATAAATGATTCAAAAGCATACTCATACACAAGACTGTTGGCTTGATTTACAGTTTGAGTACCTGTAGCAAAATTATCATTTGGTAAAGCTCCAATTATAGGGTTTGTAACTGCTGTAACTACTCCATCGCCGCTGTTGCCTGTTTGTTCATATATTGCCAAGGCAGAAATATTATTTTTACCAAAACTACGCTGGTAATTAAGCTTTGCGTCTAACTGATAGCTTTTTACAAGGTCAGGGCTAAAGGTAACATCATTTCCGTTGGATATTGGTTTTGCAGTGCCTATAGTTCCGCCTGGAATGTGAAGATTATCGCCTGTTCCTGAATATATGTAATAAGTAAATGAAGTTCCGTATTGTGATGAGAATGCTGTATTTATATTATCATTGAATGAGAAACCAGCCGACAAACCCTTAATACCGGGTATTTCATAATCAACATGGGCTAAAAAGTTGGTAACGTAGTCAGGTTGTTGTTCAAAGTTATTTGAGCTTTGTAAAAGCGGGAAGTTTACAAGATCAATTGTGTTTGCAACACTACTGTTTCCGACGGAATACACAGGATTCCCATTAATAAAATATGGCATCCATGGCAAGTGCTCACCAAGTATCAAAACGTCATTATTAAGATTTTCGGATGGATATTTCATCCAAAATTCCTCTGCATATGAATAATCAAAACTAAGGTTTACTCCAACTGTTAAACCCTTTGCAGGTTTTGCCTCTACATTTGCCCGCAAGCCCCATTTGTAATTTTCAAGACCCGAAAAATTTGAGTTTTGATTTGTAAAATTACCTGATATAAAATAGGTAGCTTTATCAGTACCACCTGATACATTCAGATTTTCATGTTCCACATCGGCTGCATGAAAATAGTTTTTAAGCCAATTCTGGTTATTAGCCGGATTGGAAAAATAGGCCAATTCGTCTGGAGTATACCAACTGGTATTCAATTTATTGTTTAATACATCGTAGCCGTTAGCTTTAACTGAGTCGCCTGTAAATACACCCGTAGGTGACATAACACTCGTTTGGGTATAGGCATTGCTCCAATTGGCCATTTCTGCACCGGTAAGATATTTGGGCAACTGCATAGCATTTGAGGTACCAAACTGGCTTGAAAAGCTAATTTTTGGCGCGCCCATCTTTCCTCTTTTGGTACGCACTATAATTGCTCCATTTGCACCATTCACACCATAAACCGCGGCTTCAGCATCTTTTAATATAGAAATACTTTCAATTTCACTCGCATCTAAAAGGTCAAAATCTGCCTCTGTTCGCTGTACATCATCAATGATGAAAAGCGGAGAGGTTATACCCCCATTTGAATTAAGAGTTACAGGATTACGAATCATTACGCTGGATGTAGGTTGGCCTGGCCTGGCGTTTTCACTTATACTTAAATTGGGGGTTTGCCCAACCAAAGTACCGAGAAAATTAAGGCCAGGTATATCCTGAACATCCTTAGGACTTATGGTAGCTACCGAGCCTGTTAAGGTAGATTTTTTTTGCGTACCATAACCAACAACAACTACCTCTTCAAGATCTTTATTATTAGGAACCATGGTAAAATCAGCGTTCTTTTCACCAACCCTTAATGTTTTGGATTGATAGTTATAACCTACGAAGCTCACGCCTATCACCACGTTTTGTAAGTTGGTAACTTTTAAGGAGTACTTACCATTTACATCGGTAACAGTGGCTGCGCTACTTCCTTTAACCTGTACGGTTACACCAGGTAGTGGCTGGCTCTTTTCGTCAAGAACTACACCCGATACGGTACGGTTCTGTGCTTTTAGCACATTGCTGATGCTTAACAGCAGCAGTACTAAAAATAAGAGGTAAATTTTTCTCATAAAATTAAGTTTAGTTTAATTGGTTGTTTAGTTGTTTGTTATTAATATTTCACATATTAACTAAAAAGTGCGCCCACCACACTTTTATCCTTTTTGCTCCTGTTGTTTAGCATTAATACGTTTTTGCCATTCTTCAGCAGCTTTTTTCATATCGTAACCTTGTGCAGATAAATAATTATTTATAC
Organism: Mucilaginibacter sp.; assembly: GCF_965225845.1. Classification (GTDB taxonomy): domain Bacteria; phylum Bacteroidota; class Bacteroidia; order Sphingobacteriales; family Sphingobacteriaceae; genus Mucilaginibacter. Next base: position 909,059 of record NZ_CBDDBL010000002.1, on the reverse strand, counting down.
GGCCTTTATATTTTCCAAACCAGGCGTGTTTCTTTTCTGATGACTCCGCATCTATAGCATGTTCACGTGCTTCTACTAGCCAGGCTTTAATTTGTACTTTTTGCGCCTCTGTTAAATCAGGCAACTCATCCAAATAAGCATTATATGTTAAAGGCAATATTTTATAAGTCATTTGATCTTTGACCGCATCAATTTGCGCAGGAGTAAGTTCAGTATTTAATTTATTAATATAATCAGCATGTTGTTTGGCCAGTTGTATTTCCACATTACTATCAATAGTAGCGGTTTCGGCATTTGCTTTGGTTTTGTCGTCTCCGTCCTTCTCTTTTATATCTTTAACTTTCACGTTGCGTATATCGTGGATACTGCTTAAAGCACGGTACTGATCAACTATGATGGCCTGCACCTGTTTAAATTTAACGGAATCAGTTATCCCCAATGCTGAAACTATTTTTTCGGAACGTTTGGTTATTACCTGGGTATAGCTATCCTGTTCAGCAGGGGTGGTTTGGGCCAAACTTACTGTCAGGCTACTTACAAATAAAACAATTGTTACCAGGAATTTTCTCATCATATAAATTTAGTTTACATTTCATCTGTGCCTTAATCAGCATAAATAATAGGTGTACTATTAACAATCATTAATTTTGAACCATAAGGTCAAACTTAATTTTAATAAAATGTATAGTTATTATTTGGTTTATAAATAGATAGCGGTTTTGAATAAATAAACCAGACTACCTTTAACAAATATCAATTATTGACTATCGGTATTATTACTCGTATTTATCAACTTATTGTATAATTTTATCATAACAAATTACTGAGTGTAACGTTAATAGGCATAAAGTAAGAATTATTGAATAGCTTGCTTTAAGCAACTACTTTTTTACTACTTTTAAAAAATTATCTTGAATATCCAATTCAAATAAACCATTTATTATTTTTTCAAAGCATAATAGGTATCATGAAGCCGCATTTTCTAAAGGTTCCTGTACAACCACGAAATTCATTCAGTATAAGGCATGATATTTTGCCAACCTTTAGAGGTATATGGCATTATCATCCTGAACTGGAATTACATTATGTTATTAAAGGTGAAGGTGTACGATTTATTGGTGATAATATCAGCAATTTTTCGTCAGGCGAAATATTGCTATTAGGAGAAAAACTACCACACTGCTGGCGTTGTAAAGAAGAGTATTTTCAACCGGATTCCGGTTTAAATGTTGAAGTGATTGTTATACATTTTTTGCCTGACTGCCTGGGGCGTTACCTATTGAATTTACCAGAGGCGTATTTATTAAACAACTTGTTTGAAAAGGCAAAAAGTGGCATTGTTGTTAAAGGACCGGCAAAAGCGGAGCTGGCCAAATTAATGTATTCGGCAGTCAATGCGTCAAATCTTGACAGGATAATTGTATTATTATCCATACTTAAAACTTTGGCCGAGAACGAAGATTATGAAAGTATTACATTGTCGCACAATGAATTTCATCAATCTAATGAGTCAGATACGCTACGTCTAAATAAGGTTTGTTCGTACACTTTAGCAAATTATAAAAAAGAAATTAGCCTGCAGGAAATAGCAGCGATCGGCAATTTAAGTGTAACATCGTTTTGCAGGTATTTTAAATTGATGACCAAAAAAACTTTTTCGGATTTTTTGACAGAGATTAGGATAAGCCACGCCTGCCGTTTTTTGATCGAAGATAAATTACCTACCGAAGTACTCTGTTTTGAGTGCGGCTTTAACAACATTTCAAACTTTTACAGGCACTTTAAAAAAGTAACTAACATGACACCACTTGAATACAAAAAAAGGTATTTGAAGGGAAACCCGATGGTCAAAGTTAATTAGAACAACACAAATATTGTATTAACTTTCTTTTTAGGCTTAAGTAAGTCTTCTATGCTAATATTTCATAATTAAATATTAACATATTTCTGCCTTAGGCTCCCCATATAATACACATAGTCCAAAAATGCTTTAGTGTACTTTTTACACTTAATTAACCACTTTTAAAATGAGCTCATTTGAACTTAAATCAGATGATTTAGCGGTTACAAGAATGTCGCCTATTTTATTTTCCGAACGGATAATTAATAAGCATAAACCATGAAACGCTTTTCGATGATCTGCCTTAAAGTTTTCCATACTGCTTTGTGAACCATTGTCAACTCCTGCAATAGTTGCAGGGCCTTTTATGGTGAATTTTATTAGATTATCAGCATCAGGAACAATGTTTCCATATTTATCTGTTACAGTTACTTTTATAAATGCAAGGCTTTTACCGCTTGCTTTGATTAAACTCTTATCGGCAGTTAAAAGAATTTTTGCCGATTTGCCTGTTGTACGAACCTCCTGAGTTAGTACAGTTTTACTGTTTTTTCGGGATATAGCTTTTAAAACTCCCGGTTCAAACTTTACAGGCCATGATACATGCAACTCATCACCTTGCTTCTTCCTTACTCCTAATGATTTGCCATTCAAGTACAGCTCAACCTCATCAGCCTGACTGAAGTATGCCCAAACATTTACAATTTGCCCCGGTTTCCAGTTCCAGTGCGGTATTAAATGAAGTACCGGTTTATTTGTCCATTCGCTTTGGTACATGTAATAAATATCTTTTGGGAATCCTGCAAGGTCTATTATACCAAAATAAGAACTACGTGCAGGCCATGGGTACGGTGTAGGCTCACCGATATAATCAAAACCAGTCCAAACAAATAACCCTGAAAGGAAATCATATTTTTTGATAATTTTCCAGGTATCCTCGTGGGTTGCGCCCCAATAAGCTACTACGTTATCATAAGCTGTTACAGCAAACTGGCTGTTGCCCTGTGTAAAAGGAATTTTTGAGCTTTGTGGCCAATGCCTCGTAGAATCAGTTGGCGTGTCATAAAACCCCCGGGTTTCCAATGCAGACGTTGTTTCGGTAGCGATAAATTTCTGATCAGGGTAATTTTTCAAAAAATCCGCATAAACTTCAGTATGGTAATTCAGGCCAACTAAATCCAGTGCACCTGATTGGTAGATAAAGTTTTTCTTCTGATCTGATTCGCTTAAAGCTGATGTTACCGGCCTGGTATCATCAAGATTTTTTACGATTTTAACCAGTTCACGGGTAATGCGTATCCCGCTGCTGTCAAATTGCTCTCTAATTTCATTGCCTATGCTCCAAATGAAAACTGAGGGATGGTTGCGGTCTCGTAAAATTTGATCTTTTAAGTCCTGCTCATGCCATTTTGCCCAATCTTCATGATAATCGTGTTTGCTTTTTTTCTTCGCCCACATATCAAAGGCTTCATCCATCACTAAAAAACCCATTTTATCACACAGATCTAAAAACTCAGGGGCTGGGGGATTGTGTGAAGTGCGGATAGCGTTACAACCCATGTCTTTCAGCAATTTCAGTTGCCGGTCAATAGCATCAGTATTTATTGCTGATCCCAAAGCGCCGAGATCACGGTGCATACAAACACCTTTGATCTTGATATGAACACCATTTAATGCAAACCCTTTTTTGGAATCGAATATAAACGACCGGATACCTGTGTTAATAGTGCAATTGTCGAGCACTTTATTTCCCTTTAATATCTGCAAATTCACTTTGTAGAGGTACGGATGTTGTGGCGACCATAATTGGGGATTATTGACAATTAAATCAGTAGAAGTTAGATTTGTTCCATCCTCATAATTAACTGAGATATTTTTTTTAATTATGACTTTTCCGCTCGCATCATAAATAACTGCTTTCAGGCGAAGGTTATTTTTACATGCGTTAATTGTGGATTTGATATGCACTGTTGCAGATGTACTTGATATTTCAGGCGTTGTAATAAAATTCCCCCATTGCTTGAAATGTATTTTATTTACTATTGTTAGCCATACATTGCGATAAATGCCAGAACCGGAGTACCAGCGCGAGTTAGGTTGATCGGAATTATCAACTTTTACTGCGATCACATTTTTTTGAGTGCCGAAATTTAGGTATGGTGTGATATCATAACTAAAGGATACATATCCGTTAGGCCGTTTGCCTAAATAATGCCCATTTATCCAAACTTCGCTATTATGATAAACGCCGTCAAAATTAATCGATATCTGTTTGCTTTTGGATGATTCAGATACCGTAAAAGTTTTGCGGTACCAACCTATTCCTGCCGGCAAACCACCCTCGGCTTGTGTAGTAGGATTTTGTTCGCTGAAGTTACCTTCAATGCTCCAGTCATGCGGCAGATTAAGTAATCTCCAGTTGGCATCATCAAACTTGGAATATCTTGCAAGACTATCGTCGCCTAACAAAAACTTCCAGTCGCTATCAAAATTTTCAACTTTACGCGCAGATTGTGCAGATGCAGTAAAACACCAGTTAAAACCAGCAAGAATTAAAACATAAAGCAGTCTCATATCTATTAACAAACTTGTATAACATCTATATTAAGCAATTGCCCCAGTTTATTAATTTTTGAAGCAATATGGCCGATACCAACCGCACAATGATGTGCCGGACCAAAACTATTCCAATTATTCACAAATTTTCGGGCGCCTAAGCTAAATTTATAACGGCTATTGGTATTGCCAATTTGTAATACCGGGCCGGCCACAGATTCACCCTCGGCTACCAGTAACATTAGTTTTCCGTTAGCCTGGTCTACTACCGACAATAAAGTTACCGGCCCATTTTTTACAGACATTTCAACAGATAAGCCGCGTCCAATTTTGCCGTGATATACTTTTAGCGGGCGAACTTTAGTTTTACCTTCGGCGATAGCGATATGTCCCGGCCCGTCGTGCCCCATTAATACCACGTCGGCAGCAAAATCCATTGCATAGTATTCTGTAAATGAACCGCCGGCGCCAAAGGAATCCATTATCTTCATGGCTTGGGCGTTTTTTATTTCATATTCTCCCGCAACTGGTATACCTCTGGCTGTCAGCATGGAATTACCAAGAATAATGGAACTAATGGTATCTTCATTCTCAAAATTACCTTCACCTTTATAATAGTAGGCCATTGAACCTAAATTATACTTATCAACTAATTTATCGAGGGCTACTGAAGTTTTTGCCGCTCTTTCCAACTCTTCAATGGTGCAATCTAATTGTACATCAAAAATCTGATCAAATTCATTTATCCTGGCAGCTATTTCTTCATGAGTTACCTCTTTTCTAAGGCCAGCTAATTCATCAACTTCTATTAGTTCAATGTGGCCGCCAAAAGTGGCATATTGTAGGGTGAGATCAGCGTAAATATCCAACATTCCACTATAATAATGCCCCATGCAACCCAAACGATTGTAAGCCATAACATGTGCTACTTTTGCTGCTTGAACCCATTCAGTAATCTCATCCCAGCATTCCGGGTCATCATTCAACATCCCTGTTATCTGATGAAATTTAATGCCGGTTCGGTTAAATACATTTGAAATTTCAGGTACAGAGCATGCCGAGCAATAAGCCAACCATTCCCCGGTCATTTTAGTTCGGTCCGTCATTTGGTTAAAACTTTGGTAATCGATTGATGCATCCGGCGACAAATTCAAAACTATCACCGGCACTTTAGCCCGCTGCACTATTGGCAATACGGTTGATGAAAGCGCATAGGTTGTTACGTATAAAAATATAAGATCTACTTCCTCTCTTCTCAAACGGCTACCTGCATCAAAGGCTTTTTCAGCATTATCTATTAATCCAAGGTTGATAATGTTTGGATGAATAGCCGATAATTTATTACTAACTACTGAAAGATACCCTTCTAATCTTTCTTTTAAGCCTTCAAACTGCTGCCAGTAAGCTTCAAGCCCAATACCGAATAACCCGATTTTCAATTTGTTTGATTGCATGGTTCAAGCTATTTAGTTTTTTTAACCTTGACAGGTGGCGCAATAAAATTCAGTGTGCTTTTACCCATATCTTTTGATGTGGCTACGGCTATACCCCGCTGTTGCGATTTATTAACCGCGCAATAAAAATGGTAAACTACGCCCTTCCATTTAACTACGTATGACTTATGTGCAAATTCATTATCAAACGGCTCAGATGCCTGGATGAGCTTTGCACCGTTCCAATCTGTCCAATGCACTAAATCATAGGAGCAGGCAAAGCGGTTAAATACACCACCGGGGCCAGTCTTCCAAAATGCACCAAAATAAAACATCACATACACATCCCCTATCTTCTGTATATCCGGATCTCCTGTTATTCCAGGACCGTGATTTAAGACTGGGTTTTTGCCAAATCTTTTCCAGTGAATCATATCATCAGATGTTGCCATGCCAATTCGTTCAGCACCGCGTTTTTTATCAACGCTATCGCCATTGGCATTGTAATACATCACAAATTGATGACCGGTCAACTTAGTTTTATCCCAGATTATCATTTCTTTGTATTGAATGTGGTTATCCCACCAGCTCACATTACTATCCGTCGGGGTTAATACCGGATGATCTAAGCGCGACCATTCATGCGCTGTTGTAGGATCCTGATCTGTATAAGCGATACCCAGAGACAACGAACCTTTTTCATACCCCCGCTCATGCCCACCGAAGTACGACATCCAGTATTTACCATCATATTTTTGCAAGGCGTATGAACCTCCCCATTTTGTATTTACTAAAGCAAAATAGCCACCTTTTTGATTGTTATCCCAATCGGTAGTATCGGAGAATGATAAGATCTTCCCCATGGTTTGCCAATGCAGCAAGTCCCTGCTATTAGCCAGCCAGGTTTCATAACCACGCCCGTTAAAAACAAAATAACTCATGAACCATTTCCCATCTTTCCTGAAAATAGTTGGGCAATCCACTTTTTGCGAGTTATCATTCGGCACCATCACCAAACCATATTTATATGGGGTTTTCACCTCGTTATATATTTGCTGCATTACATTGGCAGGAACAGAATCCTGCTTTGATTGCGCAAACGTATTATTGAGTGCATATTGGAAAATAAATGCTATCAGGATTAAAAGTTTATATCTCATGGTAATTATCTTTTAATTATTGGATGTAAAATGGTAAGTCCCTGATCCGACTGCTATCAGTGCTTTGCCGTTTTTGTAGCCGATTAATTTTACAGCTTTATTATTTGTTAATGCCTTGCCACTTTCAGATAATGTGCTGGTTTTACTTGCGGGCAAATAAACAGTGGCAGTAGTATTTGCCGGTATCTGAACAGTTAGGTCAAAACCTTCATTTTGTTTTTTCCAATCAGAAACGATAGCACCGTATGGCGAATTGTAGCTGGCTTTAGCATAAGTAACATCACCTACAGCTTCGGGCCTAATTTCAATTTTTTTCATTGCAATTGCTCCGGGCGCAGTGCGAATTCCCCCAATTCTGCCATAAAACCATTCCATAATATGGCCAAGCATAAAGTGGTTGTTTGACACCTGAGGCAATGCCCCCCATGATTCAGTTAATGCAGTTGCGCCATGTGCCAGCTGATAACCGTAACCGGGAACATCAGACCGGCTATTCATATCGAATATAACATCCGACCTGCCTGCGTCATCCAAAACTTTTAGCAGGTATCGAAACCCGATATCACCTGAAGTTAACGCATTGCTTCTGTCGCGCAAATCTTTAACAATATTGTTGATCACAGCAGCTTTATCCTTTTCATTAACCAAACCCATATACACTGATATGGAATTAGCTGTTTGACTGCCGGTGCCATACTGTTTGGTTTGAGGATTAAAAAAAGCTTTATTATAAGCTTGTTTAACGGCTACAGCTAATTTTTTATACGCTATAGCATCCTGAGTTCTACCTAAAAGCGTGGCAATATTGGACACTATACCTAAATCATAATAATAAAAGGCTGTAGCTGTAATGCCTTTGGGTGTTTGTTGTGAATAGCCCGGCGCTTTCGGTCCCTGGTCATACCAATCACCTAAGCCTTCTGTCAGGATATGCCCTTTGGCTTGCTTGCCCAGATAATCCAGATAGCGCTTCATCATGTCATAATTTTCGGCGAGCACTTCCTTATCACCATACCACTCATACACATACCACGGAAAGATAATTGCATTACTTCCCCATTCAGGGGAGTCCCGAAATGGTTCGCCGAATTTGGTAAACTCGGGGGCAATTTCCGGTATCAAACCATCGGGCGTTTGTGCAAGGCGCATATCATTAATGCATTTCAAGGCAAGGCGATGAATATCATAATTATAATGCAGGGAACTGCCCACTAAATGAGCCTCCTCCAGCCATCCTAATTTTTCTCTGTGCGGACAATCTGTAAACAAACTTGCCATGTTACTTTTCATTGCCCAATCAATCAGTGTAAATGTTTTATTAAACAGCTCATTGGAGCAGGTAAATTCACCAATTTTTGCTGCTGAATTGCGGGTATGCAAACCTCTTACATCCAATAATACAGGTAATTGTTTTGGGTTGACCTCACCGTGCGGAACTGATCCTTCCAACTGTAAATAACGAAACCCATAATAAGTGAATTGAGGGTGCCAGGTTTCCGGGCCATCGCCTTTTAGTACGTAATCGTAATAGTGCGGTTTGCCTGATCCTGTTTGATTGGCCGTGCCGTCATCATGTAATATTTCAGCAGGGATTATTCTAACGGTATCGCCCTTTTTACCCTGAATAGTAATTTGCGGAATACCCGAAGCGTTCTGACCTAAATCATAAACCCAAACTCCGGTATCCAACTGTTTTTTACTAATTGGCGTAAATTGTTGCATCACTCGTAATGGATCAGCAGCCTGCGCATTTAATTGTGGCGGACCATCAACGATTACAGTATTTTTCCAATTTGAATCATCAAAATTTACCGTATTAAATCCCGGTTGCTCCAGGTTAGCATTATAATCTTCGCCACCATAAATACTGGTAAAAGTTATTGGCCCGGGAGCTGCCTTCCAGCTTTCATCACTTACAAGGTTACCGATTGTACCATTCTTATACTCCAAAACTAAACGACAGATCAACTTCGGATAACCGTAAGCTCCGGTCATTTTCCTGTAGCGTTTATCCCTGGGGATAAAATAAAACCCATTGCCCAGCATTACTCCCAGGGTGTTATTGCCCTGCACCAACTTTTCTGTCAGATCGAAAGGAACATACAAAGCCTGCTTATCGTACTGCGTCCATCCCGGATCGAGGAAGTGATCGCCGACTTTAGCTCCGTTCAAACTCAATTCAAAATGGCCTAGACCACTGATATACATAGTGGCTTTTTTCAATGGTTTATCTATCGTGAATGTTTTGCGCAATAATGGGAGCACATCATTATTTGGTGGCAACCCTTTGGGGCCTTTACCCGCCGGGAACGGTACCATCCTCATAGAATCAGGCATTTTAGCGTAAGCTATCCATTTTGCATTCAACCAGTCGGCTGGCGTTAATAAACCCATTTGCCATTTGTTAATAGCGCTCCATTCGGAATGGTGATGATTATCCGAAACCATTACCTTCCAGTAATAAGTTTTGGCAGCCAATAAAGGCCTGCCCTTATAGCTAATTTGTATAGATGCGGATGATGGAACTTGTTTTGAATCCCACATATTAGCTACGTTTTTGGTTAAAGCGTCCTTGTTATCGGCAACCAAAATGTGGTAGCTGGTTTGCAGGGTATTTCTTTGATCGGATTGTAGTTCCCAGCTTAATTTAGGTGATGCAGACTCCACGCCTTTAGGATCAGGCTTATATTCACACATCAAGTTGATCACTTTCAAATCCTGAGCAAAAATCTGCAATGGCAGCATTAAAATAAGTATGTAGAGTCTTTTGATCATCGTTTTACAAATTATTATTACTGCATTTCCAGTCCCGATATAATCAAGCCTTTCGCGTCAATAGTTGTTAATAGCACCTTGTAATTTCCCGCGTTGATGCTGCCGTTGGTTGAAGTTGTTACTGTACCCGATTTACCTTTGGTAAGCGGTTTAAAATTTAATATTTCAGTTTTCATAATGGTTCCATCAGCGGCTTGTAATTGCATGTTTACTTTAAAAACCTGCGTGCTGTTGTTGTAATATTTAAAGCTCAAGTTATAAGTATCTGCCACACCGGGATTGATCATCAATATTGCTTTCGAGCCGGCTGCTACTGTGAACCGTAATACCGTTTTCTTATTTAAAGTATCCAGTATTATTCCGCTACCGTCGATTGAAGCATTGGCAACATCATATTTTACAGATCTTTTTAAATCGACGGCTGGTGCTAGTGTGGTAACAGGCAACGCAGCCACAATATATTGTTGATTGTTGTTAACCTTACCTACATGAATGGTTGCCCCTTTGTTAAACCGCTTTTTATAGATCGACAGGTTAGTGCCGCCATTTTCATCAGTTTGCATAATTAAGCCTGTGGACAAAAAATCTTTTAACCAGGATGGGATTTCATTAGACTTTGCATTAATGCCGATGTAAATATCTGAAGTATCATGGACAGTAAAGCTTGCTATATTTGAACCCTGTTTGGGGGCTTTGATCCAATCAGCGCCATATAGTGACGGCGGCAACTGGCTAAAAAGTACGTTGGCATCAGTATAAGCTTGCTGGCCAATATCTAACCATGACTGTACCGATGATTTGCTATCACCTTGAATTTTTAAGTCTCTAATATCGTTACCTGATGATGGCGCTGCTACTGCTTTTTGATCAAGCGTACTTATCGCGATGGCAGAAATTATAGCCTCGCCTGCCGCGGTATGCGGGAAGGAGATCTGCAATTGGCCGCCTGTTATATGTACATTAACGGTTTTTTTAATCGCATTATCGCAGCCTGCCTCTTTCCAGATATCCAGATCTTTGATCACCGTTTTATTATTGACCGCTACATCAAACATCCGCCAGCCAGTGCAATCCATTCCGCCGCCAATGCCATACCAGGGCTCTGTAAAAAACAGTTCTAATTTATAATCGCCATCCGGTACCGGGAATTGATATTTTAGTTTATTCATCCCAAAGCGGTACGACTGAAGTAGCTGTTCATCGTTAGTAGACTGGATTATATCAAAGCTCCTTTGCTGGCTTCCGAAGAAAGCGGGCATCCCGGCATAATCATCCGTCCATGATACGGAGCCCCAGGTTTGCTTGCTGGTTTTGTGAACATCAGCCATCCATAGGTTACCGTGCTTGTCAGTGTAGTCAGGGCCTCCACAATTAACTCGGTATAAATACTTATAGCCGACTGCAGGTTTTAATATTTGTGAAAATGTTACCGTTTGATCTTTTAAACCCGGTGCTTTAGGAAGATGATTTAATATAATTTCATCATTTGCGACGGCTTTTCCATCTACATAACCTATCGCGTAGAGCAAATTATATTTTATGTCAGCGCCGTCCCATTGAAAATGAGTACCGATACCTTGTCGCGTCCTTTTGCCTAAAGATTTACCATTTATATCATTGAACAATTCCACTTCATCGCAATTGGAATATACGCTAATGCTATCTTTTTTACCCGGAGTTAGCCACCTGTTGGGCCAGGTATGCGATACAATGTAAACCATTGGCTCCTTATGCTTATCAGTATAATTGGCCCGGTACATATAAAACGCATCTGTTGGCTGCCCCCAAATGGTGAACAAGCCTTTATAATTTACAGGGCCAACTCTATCCAGTTCGCGTTCGCTTTCTCCACCCTGTACCCGGCCCGGATTTTCATGCGAATATAGCAGCCACATAAATTGTCCTGCGGCTTTATCTTTCACCGATTCTGCTAACCTGACTTTTGTCTCAAGCAATTGGCTCATCCTATCCTCGCTTAAAACTGTAGTTTGGGCAAATGAACCATCGGTATGCAGATCAAGGCTGCGCCAGGCGCCATATTCGCCCACTAAAATGTCTTTTTGAAGATCTGAAGCGTAATCAAATACATTGCCGCCATACGTACCCGACCAGTTTTGCGGCACATCCCAATCGGTTCCTTTACCACCATTACAGGTTGTTATTTTGCGTTGGGATGAGGCGGTTGGATCAAGGCTGCGGATGATATCGGAACACTCCTTCGCGAAATCCTCAGGTAAACGGCTTTCGTTTTGCAATCCCCATAAAATCACCGACGGACTGTTTCTTCGCTCGATGACCCAATCCCGTAACAGCGCTTTGAAGTTATTCCTGAACTCCGGCGTATCATACCAGATGTGTGCAGTGTATTGCGGCCACCACAGGACGCCCAGCTTGTCCCAATATTTTTGATACTCCAGATTATGCGGTTGATGCGCATCGCGGAACGCATTAAAACCAGCCGACCGTAGTTGCATTACCCTCGCTTTTATCTCCTGGTTACTGAAGGCATGGCTATTACCCATTAAATGCTCGTATTCGGCTATGCCGTTGATGAATACAGGTTTGCCATTTAGGTAAAAACGGTTATCGCCGTTATTACGGCCGATGGGCCAGCTTATCCAACGGATCCCATAAGTAATAGACGTTTGATCGACCATGTGGCCGTTGATTGTTACTTGTGCTTTAACGGTATACAAATACGGATTGGTGAGCGACCATAGATGAACCTGTTTTACTTGCGGCATGATCTGCTTTGCAATGCCGGTTGCATTGGCATCGAGATTGATTACTGATTTTGTTTCGGCAACTACCTTTCCATTAGCATCAAATAGTTGGTTTGTAACTGTTGCTTCGCAAGGCTTATTACTATAATTTTTAACTGTTGTTTCTAGGTTTAGTGTGGCTGATCTTTCGGAAACTGTGGTATCATTCCAAACATGGATACCGAATGGCTCCACCCTCACTGGGTTGGTAAAGATGAGGTGGACAGGCCTGAAGATCCCCATCGGCTGCGAACCTTCGGAAAACCCCGGATCATCAGAGTCGGCGCCGCATACCCAGGGAAGATCCCTGATAAAAGCCGGATGATCAGCCCGAACGCAGAGGAGGTTGGAACCTTGTTTGATCGCATTGGTAACATCGAGCGTAAAAGTGGTACGACCACCGACATGGTAACCCACCTGTTTGCCGTTAAGCCATACTGTAGCATATGAGCCAACTCCCTCGAACCACAAAAAATAACGTTTACCCGGCTGCTGTTTGGTAATTATAAAGGTTTTTCGGTACCAGGCGTAACCATGAAGATTGCCATGTTTTAAGCGGCGATAACCTCCGTAAGTATCCCAGTTATGTGGTACATCGACGGTTAGCCAATTTTTATCAGCGAAACCGGCTTTTTCAAAACCTTTATGGGCGTTTATGTTATGTTCATCGGCAGTGGTGTGCCAATTGTTGTTTAATAATATTTCCTGGCGGATATTTTGCGCTAAAGCTGTTTGGCAAGCAGCCATTATAAAAAGCACAAAAGCCATGTGGCAAAGCCATCGGCAAATACTTTTTACATACAGCTGCTTATCATTTAACATTTTCCATACGATTTAATAAGCCATCGAAATCATAACTCGCGCCTTTTTGAGTGATGATATTGACTATTTTACCATGGTACATCAATTTACAATTGCCGCCTGTTGTAGATGTTACCTTAATGTATTGCAATTGCCCATGAACCCAACTATAACTTAATATAAAGCCACCTCTTGCACAGATGCCAGCAACTTTGCCAACGGGTAAAGTTGTTGGTAATGCCGGCAGAATCTCTATCGCATCGCCCTGGCTTTGCAACAGCATTTCGGCAAGTCCGGCGGCGCCGCCAAAGTTGCCGTCTATCTGGAATGGTGGGTGGGCATCAAATAAGTTGTGATATACGCCACCCTTTTCTTTTCCTGAGCTTACATCAGCGGGTGAAAGCAGCATATCGAATAAACGCAAGGCGTGGTCGCCCTCTTTTAAGCGTGCGTATAAGTTTACTTTCCAGGCGATGCTCCATCCTGTTCCTTCATCGCCACGATATTTGAGAGATTGTTCGGCAGCCTTCATTAAAGCCGGAGTGTCCCACGTAATATCCGTACCGGGATAAACTCCCCACATGTGCGATACATGGCGATGGGTATCGGCGGTATCGTCTTTATCCTCCATCCACTCTTGTAATTGACCATAGCGACCAATTTTATTAGGCGCGATTTGGCCGTACATGGATTTCAGTGTATCTATAAACTTATTATGGATGCCCAAAACACCGGCAGCAGCAATTGTATTTTTGAACAGATCACGAATAATCTGATGATCCATTGACGGCCCGGCAACCAAGCCGCCATGCTCGGGTGAATTTGATGGTGTGCTGATGAGGTAGCCTGTTTTAGGGTCTTTGGTTAAAAAATGAACAAAAAACTCAGCCGCGCTGCTCATATCGGGATAAGCCCGGTTTTTTAAAAATGCCTGATCTTTGGTAAACAAATAATGCTCCCATAACTGGTGGCAAAGCCATGCGCCGCCACTTACCCAAATACCATGGGTTGAGGAATTTACGGGGGCGGTTCCGCGCCATATATCAGTGTTGTGATGTAGTACCCATCCGGGCGCATTGTAGTGTAGTTTGGCTGTGGCTTTGCCGGTTTGCGCCAGATCGTCAACCGCATTAAAAAACGGGGCACTACATGCTGATAGATTTAATTCCTCGGCAGGCCAGTAATTCATTTCTAAATTGATATTGGTGGTAAATTTACTACCCCAAGGTGGTGTCAGCAGATCGTTCCAAAGTCCCTGTAAATTTGCAGGCTGGCTATTGCCCGGGCGTGATGATGAAATCAGCAAATAACGGCCGTATTGCACATATAAGGCTATCAAAGCAGGATCGGCAGTATTGCTGAATTTTAGGATGCGCTCATCAGTAGGTAAGCTATCATTTGGAGTAGACCCTAAATAAAGAAAGAAATTATCGAAATAAGATTGATAATCTTTAACATGAGCGGCCATTATAATCGCATAAATTCTACCTGAAATTTTGCTGATAATATTTTTACAAATTGCATCAGGGTTGCCGGAAACATCTTTATAACTTTTAAAATTGGTTGCTGCGGTTAGGTATAGCGTAGCCTGGTTAGCGTTGCTAACAGTTATATCATTTGCATCTACCACTACTTTGCCACCTATCGCCTCAATATGTAAATAACTAACGCCCCGCAATACGCCATCGCTAATTTTAAGCGATAATGCCAATGTATGGGCGTCGACTTTGTAAATATTGAAAGACTTGTGTAAGGTTTTAAGTAACGCGTTAAAGGTTATGCTGCCGGGCTGGCTTGCTGTTAGGTGTACCGCTATAACCTGATCGGGTGCGCTTGAAAAGTATTCGCGGGTATAGGTTGTACCGTTTGATTGGTAGGTAACATGCGCGATGGCTTTAGTCAGATCAAGATCGCGGGTATAGTTTGATACCTGCTGTTTAGGGAATTGTAAGTAGAGATCGGCAAAGGGTTGGTATTCGGCATTATATGCAGGGTGAGCTGGCGGTGAATCATCTTGGATCACGTATTTCCAACCTGATTTTAGCGGGATAAAATTTGCGGGGGCATCTTTTTGGTAAACACCGAGTCTTTCTTTTACAGTAGTTAATCCACCCTTATCATAAAAATTGAGCACCTGTATGGCGATGGTATTTTTGCCGGGATGAAGCAAACCTGCCGGGATAGTGTAAGTACGATTTTTAGTATCATTGGCAGCCCCAATCAAATGTCCGTTTACATAGGTAAAATCCATATCGCGCACGCGGCCAATTTTTAAAACCATGACTTTGCCCGAGAGATCCGCAGGCACATCAAAGCTATTGCGAAGCCATATCGCGCCATCCAAACCCTCAAAACCAGGAAGCACTTCCCAGCCGTTAACTTGCGGCTGAACGATGGTTTTCCATTTGCTGTCGTCTAACTCAGCAGCCGAATAGCCAGTGTCCGAGCGCATTCTTTTTATCCAGCCGATAGAATCAGCATTATAGGTAAATTCATGGCTTTTCATCCCCATGAAATGTTCCTGGGCAATGGATTCCGCTTCGGCTTGTTTGCCTTCAGCGATCAGACGGCGGATAATGGGTAAATATTTTGCTGCACCTTTACGGGCGTATGCTCTGGGGCCACCGGTCCACAAAGTTTGTTCATTAAACTGAATGCGATCTTCATTTGCACCGCCAAATATCATCGCTCCTAAACGGCCGTTACCAATGGGCAGTGCATCGGTCCACTTTTGGGCGGGTTGTTTATACCAGAGTTTTAAAGTGGTATTTGATTGCGCAACAGCAAAATCAGCATAAAAAATAGTCAGCACAGTTAATACCGCTATAAGCCGTGTTATATTATGTGATCTACTGTTTTTTATCATAATTTAGTTAAACAACCACCTCATATCGCGTATATTACCTTCATTACTTAAGCCGGCATCATAAACTGGGATATTCTCGCTGTCATTAACAATCCCCAAAATCACGCAAGCGCCTTTACCGAGGGTAAGTACATTATCGCCCGGCTTAAAAGAATACGTATGAATATTAACCGGCGGCAAGCCCTCAATCTGGATAGCATTGGAAATTTTAACATCTGCCTGCCCGTAATCATTTGCACTCGCATCGGTTTCCAGTTGCGGTTCCTGTAAGTATTGTGCATTTTTACTGGCAAAATAGCCAACCAAAACCTTTACCGGCTTTGAGTTGCTGAATTTTATTGAGGTTCCGTTTTTTTCCTGATCGGCTTTGGAAAATTTAATACCTTTTAAACCTGATAGTTCCGGAGCGACATTTTTAATAATCCCCGCTGAATCGGTATAAACCTGTTCCCCTGCGGTTAATTTATAGAACGATTCATCGGATATACTCACAACAGCATCCGTTAATTGGATTTTTTGCGCTTGGTTAGCGGTAGCCTGTGAAGATTTTAATGAATCTATATTCCGTTTAAAATTGTCCAACTCCTTTTGATAATATGGCAGTAGCTCAGCCCATGTTTTATTTTTTCCATCATTACCACCCAATGGTATTTTGCGCTGCTTGGTTTGCATACTGTTGGCATACAGGTAACTATTTTTTGTAAGATCTGCTAATTGCTGGTAATAAGCTAAGCTGGTCTGTAACTCTGGTAGTGCTTTATCCAAATCAGTAATATCATTCGAGTACTTATAGCGAAGAACTAACAATGCCGCCGCCGCTTTATGTGCGTAACTGTTAGCCATGGCATTGTAGCAATACATATCGTTTTTAAGACGGTTAAATTCTTGTTTATCTTCAGTAATACCTGATGAGGCGTTATCAATCGCTTTTACAGATGCATCACCTTCTGCAATAATATCGTGCATTACTTGTACAGGCGTTTCGCCCGTATGCAGCTCATGTTTCCATTCTTTTGCCGCATACTCACTAAGCATTTCACCTTCAGGCCCTTCAGAATTATAAAGCAGGGAGAACAAACCATATTTTTCAGGGTCGACGAGCTGATTCATGGTCATGCCCAGCGTCATGGTTTGGCGGTTACCGTCGGTGATACCAAAGCGTCTCAATATCTTAGGTGATATTTCGCCCGACTGCTCATAGGCTGTCAGGATATCTTTTCCTTGCTCATTGTTACAACCATATTTGTTTGCCAATTGCTGCGACCAATATTTAACTTCATCGCTTCTATCCCGATGGCAATTCCAGGCATAACGAGCCCACTCCTTGTACCAAATCCAATCCCTGTCCATTTCTAATAAGCGTGTCGAGGTGTTATCGGCACTGTAAGGCCAATCCCAATAAGATGCTTGTGGGTAAATATGGATGCCATTCGATTCATCGGTATTATGCATTGCCTGTACACTTTTTTGTATAAAATCATCTGATCCATACCGAAAAGGTTCCAGATTAGCCAGGATATGCACGTTCTCAATCTCAACAGGGCCGAGTTTACTTAATTTTTGGTGCAACTGAGCCCAGGGGCCGTGCGGCGTGTAAGTAGTTAATGCCTCGCCATTGTATTTGATCATGGTATATAGGTTTCTATACAATGGTTTGGCATATTTCATATCCGACGGTGCATCGGTATCATGAGCCCGCAGCACAATTGGTGGTTCATCCGTACGGCCTAAAGCATGCAAACCATCCTTTACACCGGGAATAATTGTTTTGGTGAACCAATCAATATCATCCTGGCCAACGCCTTCCATTGCCTCACCCAAAGTAACCAGTAAACCCACATTTGGATATTTTTGCACAAATGCGGCGATAGACTTTCTTGTATAATCAGCAATAATTGGCACAATATGCCGGTTACGATCCTGCGTTTTCAGGTGATTTTTTTCAGCGAAAGGTTTAGATACAATGATATTATAAAATCCCTGGATGATCCAGATGCCTCTTTTGTCTGCTTCGCGGGTCAGAAAATTGTACATTTCCACGTTCTTATCATAAGTAGCTTCGTCTACCTCAAGCGCGTAAGGATAATCCTTTACCTTAACCAGCGAAGCAAACGGATGGCCGCTCCACAGGTAGAGCGAGTTCATACGATTTTCAGCCAATGAATCCAGGTAACGCAGCCACAAAGCCTTATCATAAAACCATGGGAAATTTTCAGGAGTATATGGATACTCATAAGTTCCGCGACCGGGTAAAAGTTCAGGTTTTTGTATGCCGATACATGCACCGCGCAATACCATTTCAGGTTGATCAGATATATTGATTTGCTTTGGCAAACTGCCACCCGCGCGTATTTTGTCTGCCAGTTCCAAACAACCATAAAGCACGCCTGAATTATCAGCGCCGGCTATAACAATATTATTATTGGCTGAGCTTATAGAAAAGCCTTCCTTGCCGGGAGTTTTTGAAAAATGGATGTGGTTGAATGCAAAAGCCTTTTTTATAATCGCATCATTCAACAAACCAATACTTATCGTATTGCCAGCAACAGTTAATTGATGCACTGTTCTAACCTTATAACCATATGCTTTTAATTTTTCTGCCAGCTTTTCTGCACCATATCTAATACGAGGGCTGGAATTGTCAATAGTAATAATAGTTACGTTTTTACCCGGCATATTGCCTACAGCACGGCATATTCCAACGCAAAAAATGCAAAGACAAATTATCAAGGAAATTTTGATTCTCATATGGTTTAAAAAGGGTAAGCCTTTAATGAAAAGATTTTCGAAAAAATAAAAATCAATCAAAAACTTAAGTACCTGGTGTTAATGCTAAACTTAGGTTTAAAAAATAATATTGGTTATGGTAATAACATCAAATCTATTAGCGGGGCGCTAATAAATACTGTTACTTTTTTTCAAGATATTGTACAATGTTAGCATTAACTGCATCGTTACTAACCTTTGTGATTTAGCGCGACGGTTATATGTTTTAATTCATTTCCGTGATAGATCAGCTTGCCATCAGCATATAAAAAAAGTCCGTTTCCATGATGATATTTCGATCCGTTCCTATCCCACAAAATGGTAAATAAACGGTTGTGGTATGATACATTCGATAAACAAAACCAAGCCCATTGATCTTTCGGGATAAGCGGGAATAATTCAAACACATTATCGGCCCGTGGCTTTATCCCAACGAGATCATTTATCACCAGGTCACAAAACCCTGAGTGGTTGTAATAGCTGCTGCGCGGGTTATCGCCTTTTAACCAATAACCAGTTTTTTCATCCTGGTATTCGCCTAAATAAGGTACCCCGCGTTTGATATGAGACATGGCGTATTTATGAAATTGATCATAAAATACCTTTGCCGACATGTTATTTTGATTCTTATAATCCGTTAGCAAATTTGCCAGTCCTTTAAGTGTTTGCGTACTAGCAAAAGGCCAAATCGCGCCGTCCCATTCGCTGCCGTGACCGCTGCCATGGGTACGGAATAATGGATGGCGACGTTCGGCAGTGGTTATACCCCAGGGCGCATTAAAACCTTTGGTGTCTGTTAGCTGATCCCATTGCTCGGCATATTTTGCTTTATCATCAGGTAAATCAAAGTACCAGGGGATAAAACCAAGTTCTTCGCGCGCATTTGCAAACTTGCCTGCAGGCGTTTTAACTTCGAAAAACTTCGCGCTGTCATCCCATAAGCTATCCTGTACCAAATGTTTAAGCTGGCTTGCCTTTTGCTGATATTTGGTTTGCAGGCTATCATTACCAACAAGTGCTGCCATTTTACTTAGCGCATTCGCATTACCATACATGTAACTGTTTATTGTTGGGCGCTCATTTTTAACGTGCCTGCCGCCACTTATCGATTCTTCCATCGCATCCCGTACATCATACTGCCAAAACATTTTGCTTGGTAATTGCCGATCTGTTTCCCATTGGCGGTAATCATTATTTAATGCCGGCAGAATTTGCCTGATAAACTCCTTATCAGGATTTACCAGATAAAAATTATAAACTGCATCATCAATCCAACTACTAAAGGCATGCAAATGCGGTTTAGCTTGCTTAGGATCATCAAACAACCAAAAATTAATATAGCCACGTATGTATTCCGGGTCGCGTAGCCAGCGGCCTTCGTAAACCTGGTGCCCCACGGCACTGCTCACCGTATTGTATTCCCCGGCCCAGTTTACGTTGGTTATAAATTCGGTAAACACATAGCCATCCGGCGTTTTAACCAAATGTTTTCTAAAGGTCCACCAGCGGTAATAGTATATTTTTTCGATTGCTGAATCCGGGCACTCAAACAAAGGTACGTTTGAAGCCATCCATTCAGCAGCATGATCATTGGTAATGTAATTTTTTACCGTTTCGGTATCAATAGAATTGAAATAATCTACGTATGATTTTAGCGTATTTGTTCTAAGTACATATTGATGTTGCTGAGCAATGCATAGCTGATTAGCTACACATACAAATATAACGATTATAATTAATTTGACCCTCATTTTACCTGTATCAATTTAGAATTTATTTTTGGTTTGACAAATAGATAACGCTGAATGTCCTGACATTCAAAAATCACTACGATTGTTTTATTTATAACTGGTAATGTAAATTTATAGGTATTTATCATTAAAAAGCAAGTGATTAAAGCATACCTGCTAAAATTGTATATTACATAGAAAATATCATACAAAAAACAATTTTATATACAGTAGATATTTGGAAACAGATGCTGACACAAATACCCTGTTAGCTTTATTGATGCCAATTCAATTATAACCTGTTTACATACGCTATTATATTAACAAAAATGAAGAAGAAACTTATTGTTCTGGCTGCT
The DNA here is from genome assembly GCF_965225845.1 of Mucilaginibacter sp. GTDB lineage: Bacteria > Bacteroidota > Bacteroidia > Sphingobacteriales > Sphingobacteriaceae > Mucilaginibacter. The sequence continues at coordinate 888,011 of NZ_CBDDBL010000002.1, read as the reverse complement.
CTTGCGGGATTAACCGGAACTTATCAAACTGCACAAGCACAATACCCACGGGTACCTCCTGCCATGCAGGCCAAGTCGGACTCTATTTATAACATCGAAAAACAACGCTCTGATGCTGCATTTGCAAAAGCAATGCCCGCTATTGAACGCGACGAAAAAAACGGAAAGCCTTACATTCCCTGGGCGGCTAAACCATCAGATCTGCCTCAAGCTAAAATCCCCGCGTTCCCGGGAGCTGAGGGTGGTGGTATGTATTCGTTCGGAGGTCGTGGCGGCAGGGTGATTGAAGTCACTAACCTGAACGATTACGGACCTGGCTCACTACGTGATGCCTGCGAGCAAGGTGGTGCGCGAATTGTGGTATTTAATATTGCCGGGATTATTCATTTAAGTCAGCCAATTAGCATAAGGGCGCCATACATTTCCATAGAAGGACAAAGTGCACCGGGCGATGGTATTTGTATAGCAGGAGAATCTGTTTGGGTTGATACTCATGATGTGGTAGTACGATTTGTACGTTTCCGCAGAGGCGCTACGGATGTTACCCGCAGGGACGATGCCTTCGGCGGCAACCCGGTCGGTAATATTATGATAGACCACGTATCCGGCAGCTGGGGTTTAGATGAGGTTATGTCGATGTATCGCCACGTATATAACCGTACAGGTAAAAAGAACGGGGATAAACTGCCTACCGTAAACATTACCATGCAAAACTGCATGTTTGCCGAAGGCCTTGATACTTATAACCACGCTTTTGGCAGTACGCTTGGCGGTTTGAACAGTACCTTCATGCGTGATCTTTGGGCTAACAACATCAGCCGCAACCCGTCGGTAGGCATGTATGGCGATTTTGGCTTTGTTAATAACGTGATTTTCAATTGGTGGGACCGCAGCGCTGATGGCGGCGATAACAACTCGCTATTTAACTTCTTTAATAATTATTACAAACCAGGGCCCATAACTGACATTGCCAAACCTGTTGGGCACAGGATCCTGAAACCTGAATCGGGTAGATCGCCGGAAAGTAAAGGATTGTTTGGCCGTGTATACGCTCATGGTAATATTATGGAAGGTGATGATAAAGTAACCAACGACAACTGGGCTGGTGGCATACAAATTGGTGAATTGCCTGATGCAGGCCGTTATACCGACAGTATTAGGGTTAATAAACCTTTCCCGATAGCGCCAATAACTGTAATATCAGCCAAGGAGGCTTATGATTATGTATTGAATAATGTGGGTTGTTTCCTGCCGAAACGAGATGCTGTTGATAAGCGCATCATTAACGATGTTAGGACCGGAAAAATAACCTATGTTGAAGGAAGCGATAACAGCAATGGCAAACAATGGGTTAAACACCGGTTGCCGGACTCATCCTACAAAAAAGGTATTATTACTGATATATCGCAAGTTGGGGGTTATCCTGAATATAGAGGAACGCCTTACAAAGACACCGATCATGACGGGATGCCTGATGAATATGAAATTAGCCATGGCCTTAATCCAAATGACCCTAAAGATGCTGCATTGCCTGCAAAAAATGGCAATGGCTATACTAATATCGAAGTTTATTTAAATGGCCTGGTGCCATTGAACAGGGTTGTGCCCATTGGTTATAAAGATTAATACAAACTCAATTAAAATAAGAAACCCGGTAGCAAATGCGCACCGGGTTTTTTTTTAGATATGGTTAAGGGTTGGTTTACTGAATTGTAACAGCACCTTCAAAGGTGGTTTTAAGTATTTGAGGTGAAAATGAAGCCATAAATTCTTCAGCCTTCTTCACCATGTTTTCTGAGCCTATAAATATTGGCGAGCGCTGGTGTAATTCTTTCACATCAAGATCAAGGATCCTTTTGTAGCCGTCAGACGCCAAGCCACCTGCTTGCTCAATGATAAAAGCCATTGGGTTACACTCATATACCAGGCGCAGTTTTCCTTTGATGGAACTTGCAGTGCTCGGATAAATAAATATCCCTCCTTTGATCATGTTACGATGCAGATCGGCAACCATGGAGCCAGTGTAGCGTGAAGTATATGGCCGTGAGGTTGGCTTATCCTCTACCTGGCAATATTTTATATACTTTTTAACCCCGTCAGGAAAATGGGTATAATATCCTTCGTTAATAGAATAAATTATGCCATCCTTCGGAATAGTTAAATTAGGGTGCGACAAACAAAATTCACCTATTGAAGGGTCGAGCGTAAAGCCGTTTACTCCTTTACCTGTGGTATAAACCAGCATGGTTGATGAACCATAAATGATATAACCGGCGGCAACTTGTTCGGTACCTTTCTGTAGCATATCCTCCAGCGTAGCCTTACCGGTAACCGATTTTCGACGGTAAATGGAAAATATAGTACCTACCCCCACATTAACATCAATATTTGATGAACCATCCAGCGGATCTATCGCCACGATGTATTTAGCATCTTTAGATACCTCTGAATCAATATAAATGTGCTCATCATTTTCTTCAGATACTACAATGCAACATTCGCCGCCACTTGTTAATGCAGCTATAAATTGTTCGTTGGCATAAACATCCAGCTTTTTCTGGCCTTCGCCTTGTACATTTATGGTACCGGCTTCACCTAAAATATCGACCAGCCCGGCCTTGTTAATTTCGCGGTTCACAATTTTCGCGGCAATGGCCAGATCGCGTAACAAGCGCGAAAGTTCTCCCTTTGCATAAGGAAAATCGTCCTGCCTTTCAATAATAAATTGACCTAATGTCTTTACTGCTACCATGTACTTATCATTAATTATTTGTCGCTATCATTTGGAGTTGCGACATAGGCTTATATATCTTGGATATTATAATATCTTAACTTCCTACAAAGTTATCTTCAGGTTACTGTAACATCAAGTTTTAAAGCAGTAATATTTACTTAATCGTTGTCGTAAATAGTTCAATAACTGTATAATATGAGGTTACGTAAGTCAAAATGAGCATTTATTTATAAAAAACTATGATTTAAGACTTAGGAAATATTTTCAATTTTAATAAATATTTATAATTGATAATTCCACTTAATGATAATATTATACAATTACTTGCATAAATTATACAACCCTAATATTAATCCCGCTAATACATTTGTTTTATATAAATCTAAAAGCTTGATTAGTGAGATGCTGTATTAATGTACTGACCCTTAGTTTTATAACTTACAGGAGCCATGATAATATAATATACACTATTGAAAAGATACCATACAAAACACAAAATTCATAAGAGTAATTTAAGCAATTATAAAACCTGCAATATTACAAGCTTTGGCGATGATTTTGCTAAATAAAGCATTAACCAATTGAACCGGTAATTATACCCGGGTGATTAACATGATTATAAATAATACGCATAGCTTTTCTATCAATTTTCCAGGGAAGCTTGTTTTTGGCAATGGTTGCCTGGCATCACTACCGTCCGAAATTATAAGCTTGGGTTGCAAAAGCGCGTTTATTGTAACCATACAACCGCTTTTGGGTATGTTAGATGCATTTATAAGTGAATTAGGCAAAGCGGGACTCTTAACTGCGGTAAATACCGGTATAGTTCAGGAACCAACTTTTAATGATTTTGAAAACCTGCTTATCGATGCAAAAAGGATTAAACCTGATGTTGTAATTGGTATTGGTGGTGGCAGTGTATTGGATATGGCAAAATTGATTGCCGCACAATTGGATAATGATCAAACGCTTGCAGATATAGCAGGGATTGGCCTGTTGAAAGGGCGTAATATAAAACTAATATGCGCTCCGGCAACTTCGGGTACCGGAAGCGAAGTATCGCCAAATGCTATTTTGATTGATGATATTGATAACCAGAAGAAAGGTATTATCAGTCCGTTTTTAGTGCCCGATATTGTCTACGTTGATCCGCTATTAACCATAAGTGTTCCGCCGGCCATTACCGCGGCAACCGGTTTGGATGCCTTAACCCATTGCCTTGAGGCTTATACCAATAAATTTTCGCGCCCATTTATTGATATGTATGCCTATGAGGGCATGCGATTGATCGCAGCAAATTTAGTTAAAGCTGTAAAAAACGGAAAAGATGAAGAAGCACGCAGCCAGGTTGCCATGGGCAGTTTATTAGGCGGCTTTTGTTTAGGCCCGGTGAATACGGCAGGTGTTCATGCGTTATCATACCCGTTAGGTAGTTCATTCCACCTGGCACATGGCTTATCCAATGCCTTATTGTTGCCTTATGTTATGGAATATAACATGATTGCTGCACCATTGCGCTATGCCGATGTTGCCGTAGCTCTGGGCTGTGAACGGGAACGGGATGATCTTGCAACAGCAAAAAAAGGAATTGAAAAAGTAAAGCAGTTAATTGCCGACTGCGAAGTTGCTGCCCGTTTAAGAGATGTAGATATACCACAGGATGCCATCCCTCAAATGGCTAAAGATGCTTTAAAAATTCAGCGCTTGTTAAAAAACAACCCGCGACATATAAGTGAAGAAGATGCTATTAACATTTACCAAAAAGCGTATTAACAGATGACCAATAAAGAAAAATATAAAGGGGTAGTTATCCCCGCTGTTACACCGCTTACCAAAGACCTTAAGCTAGACTATGGCGCATTGGAAAAAATGCTCCATCATTTACATAAACACCATGTAATGCCTTTTATTAATGGCACTACCGGCGAATCAACATCCTTATCATTCAACCTAAAAAAAGATTTCATAGTTGCTGCGTTAAAATTAAAACAGACTGATGATGTACTTTATGCAGGCATATCGGCAAACTGTTTAGAGGATTCTGTAAAGCTGGCAAAAATTTGTTTTGATAATGGTGTTGACGCAGTTGCAGCTACGCTCCCATCCTATTATAATCTTTCGGATGACCAAATGCTTCGGTATTTTGAGAATTTGATAGAACAGGTTCCGGGACCAGTGATCATTTATAATATCCCTGTTACTACACGCATGTCTATCCCGTTAAAAATAATTGACCGATTGAGTTATCACGAAAAAGTTATCGGTACAAAAGATTCTGAACGCAGTGAGGAGAGGTTAAAAGAATCTCACTTTTTGTGGGCCGAACGCGATGATTTTTGTCATTTCTTAGGATGGGCTCCAAAATCTGCCGAGGCGCTCATCAATGGCAGCGATGGATTGATACCAAGCACAGGAAACCTTTGTCCGCATATTTATGACGGATTGTATAAAGCCGTTAAAAACGGTGATCATGAAAGGGCTTATAAGTTTCAGAAGCTATCTGACGCTATGGGCGATGTTTATCAAAAAGGCAAGCTGTTGGGTGAATCTCTATGGGCACTAAAGGTATGTATGCATGAACTTGATTTATGCGATGAGTATGTGATGCCACCGATATATCCGCTTGGAGACGACGAGAGAAATAAAATATTGAAACACTTCCGCCACCAGGTTGAGAAGGAAAACTTAATAATGAATAGTGATGCAAACGTTTGATAAACCTACTATCGGGATAACCATGGGCGATCCCGCGAGCATCGGTCCCGAAATTGCTGTTAAAGCATTAATGAACAAGGAGGTATATGATATTTGCAACCCGATATTAGTTGGTGATGCCCGCGTATTTGCGGATATTATTAAACGCCTTAAAATTGATGTTGCCATTCATTCGATTGAAAGCGTAAAAGAAGCCAAATTCAATGTTGGTGTAATCGACGTTTTCGACTTGCATAATGTAAAAATGAACAAGCTTGTTTTCGGTGAGATATCAGCCATGGCAGGTGATGCCGCATTTGGATCAGTAAAAAAAGTGATTGAACTGGCTATGACAGGCGAAATTGATGCTACCGTTACCGGCCCTATCAACAAAAAATCCATAAACGAAGCAGGGCACCATTTTGCCGGGCATACCGAAATATACGCTCACTTTACACATACCAATAAATATGCAATGTTATTGGTTGAAGATAATTTAAAGGTGATCCACGTATCAACCCACGTATCCTTACGCCAGGCTTGTGACCTGGTAAAAAAAGAAAGAATACTTGAGGTTGTGGAATTATTATATAACGGACTGGTAAGTTTAGGAGAAACTAACCTTAAAATTGGCATTGCCGGGCTTAACCCGCATGCCGGTGACAGTGGCTTATTCGGTACCGAGGATGATATGGAAATTATGCCTGCTGTTCAGGAAGCATTAGCCCGGGGTTATAATGTAGAAGGCCCTGTACCGCCGGATACATTATTTGCCAAAGCAGCAACAGGCGCCTATGGTGGTGTAGTAGCTATGTATCATGACCAGGGGCATATCCCTTTTAAGCTATCAGGATTTAAATGGGACGCCGAAAAGCAGCAAATGGCGAGTGTAAAAGGTGTAAATATTACGCTTGGTTTGCCGATCATCCGTACATCAGTTGACCATGGCACCGCATTTGAAATTGCAGGTAAAGGCATAGCGAGTCCGGATGCGATGTTGTTGGCAATTGAATCGGCTGTACAATTGAGCCGTTACAAAAACCAGGTGATTTTTTAAATGATAGCTGTAATTGCTGATGATTTAACCGGCGCTGCTGAAATTGGAGGTTTAGCTCTAAAATACAACTTAAAAATAGAGCTGACTACCAAACCCGGCTTAAACTCAAACGCTGACGTTTTAGTTATTTGTACTGATACGCGATCAATGCCGTTGCAGAATGCTTTAAAAGTAACAGAGCAGATAACAGAAATCCTCAACCTGTTAAAACCGGACGTTATATTCAAAAAAACAGATTCGGTTTTGCGGGGGCATATAATACCTGAGCTTAAAATACATCTGCAAAAACTGGGTTTAAAAAAAGCTTTACTAATCGCGCCTAATCCACAATTTGGCCGGATCATAAAACAAGGGCAGTATTTCATAAATGATCAGCCTGTACATTTAACCAGCTTCGCTCACGACCCTGAATTTTCGATGAGCAGTAATAAAATTCATGCAATGCTGAGGGTTAAAGATGGTGACATCTATTTAACAGATCATACTGATGAACTTCCCGATACCGGAATTATAGTTGGAAACTGCGAGACCAAAGAAGACTTAGCTCACTGGGTAAACCAACTTGATACAGAAACACTTTTAGCCGGTGGCGCCGGAATATTTAAAGCATTTCTTAAATCACTAAATATAAGCGGTCAAATTTCCAGCTATCAAAACAACGAACAAATTGAACCATTAAAACTATTTGTTTGTGGCACTACGCATGATGACAGCAGGCAATTGGTTAAAAAAGTTGCCTATAATGAGGGGCCTATAAGTTATATGCCGAAAGTAATTATCGCGACAGCAAAAAATGAAGAAAGCCTGTTTGATAATTGGGCAAATGAAATAGTATCTTTATTAAAAATACATAAAAAGGCCATTGTTGCTATTGATGAAAATACAACCCGAAAAGTTGCAATAACCGCTGCTGATTTACGTGATAAAAAAGCAAGGGTTATTGAAAAGGTTTTTCAAAAAATTGCTATAAATGAACTTTTAGTAGAAGGCGGCTCAACAGCTGCCGCAATTATAAACCGTTTAAACTTTAATAAATTTTCCCCGGTTGCGGAACTTGGCCCTGGTGTTATCAAAATGAAAGTCGAAGGTATTGACGATCTTTTTTTAACGCTTAAACCCGGTAGTTACCAATGGCCTGCCAATACCTGGAATTTTTAATAACACTTGCCAAATAAATGAATACAGCACACCTGCATATACTCGATTATGGTATTATAGCTGCTTTTTTATTTATTACTGTTTATTTCGGATTTCGATTTTCGAAAGGTCAAAAATCAACGCAAAGCTATTTTGCTGCCAATGGCAAAATTCCTTCATGGGCTATTGGATTATCTATTCTTTCAACACTAATCAGCAGCATTACCTTTCTTGCCTACCCCGGTGAAGGTTATTCATCCAACTGGATTCTATTGGTACAGGGTTTAATGGTACCAATTGTGTTATTAACCATGATCTGGTTTATTGTACCACTATATCGCAAAGTTATCGGACTAAGCACGTATGAATATTTCGAAAAACGTTTCGGGTCATTTGCCAGGTATTACAGTTCTTTAGGTTTCGTGTTAACCCATTTCTCAAAAATGGGGACAGTATTTTTTCTGCTATCCTTAGCGCTGGCAAATATGTCTGGTGTAAACACATTGGTTATCATCGGGGTAATTGGTGTGGTTATTATTATACTGGCATTATTAGGCGGTATCGAGGCTGTTATCTGGCTTGATGTTATCCAGGGCTTTATGCTTTTTGGTTGTGGTGTTGCTTGCTTGATCATCTTAATCTATTCCATCCATGGTGGCGCAACGGAAGCCTGGCATATAGCCAAAGCAAACGGAAGAACAGGTTTTGGGCCCTATGATTTCGATTTTAAAAAGTTAACCTTTATTGTAATGGCCATTAACGGCATATTTTATGGCGTGCAAAAATATGGTACAGATCAAACTATCGTTCAGCGTTATTTAACGGCAAAATCTGATAGGTCTGCTATTAGGGCATCATTAATGGGTGTGTTTTTATTAGTGCCTGTTTGGGCTTTATTTATGCTGATAGGCACAGCCCTGTTTGTTTACTACAAGCAAAACCCAATACCCGCAGGCATACGCCCGGATGCTGTTTTCCCTTATTTTATTGTGAATAGCCTGCCTACAGGCGTTGTCGGGTTGATCATAGCATCGCTGGTATCTGCGGCAGTGTGCAGCCTGGGTGCAGATTTGAATTGCTTGGCTGCAGTAGGCGTTGAAGATTATTATAAACGCTTCTACCCCAACAAAACTGATAAAGAATATCTAAAAGCCGGTAAATGGATCGTTGTATTGGCAGGAATCGGCGCACTGCTGATCGCCGCATTATATCTTTCCGCTGGTGATGAAGGTGTTTTAGGGATCGTGTTTACATTGTATGCCATCTTTTCGGGTGGAATTTCCGGCATATTTTTACTGGGATTATTCAGCGCGCGTGCTAACAGGCAAGGCGTGACTATTGGCATTCTTGCCTGTATTATATTTACAGCTTATGCCTTTCTTACGTCAACGCAAATTGGGTCGGGCCATTATAAATCATTATTATTAAATCTTGGAAAATACAACTTCAATCAAAATAAATTGATGCTGGGTGTTTATAGCCACCTGGTAGTGATTATTGTTGGATATGTTGGCAGTTTGTTTTTCCCTAAACCAGATATTGACAAGAAATTATTATATAGCGGATGGTTGCATGTTAAAAGAAATTCGGATATAAGCAAACAATAATTATTATGAATATTTTTTTCTGCTACCAGGCTTTACAGCTAAATAGGCCAATGTAGCAATGGTAAGATATTATATTATCATGATAACCTTTCATAAAAAACAAGGTACTCATCATAATAGCTTTGAATATAATAGCGAACGAAAAATCAGGCAATTTGTTTAATTCCGTCCAGCTTTAAAACATAAACCGGCTCATGATATTTTAAGATAATATTTGCCGTTAGTACTGTTTATTGTTAGCCAATTTTTATAAACCTTTTATAGATGCAAGTTATTTTTGGTGTTATTTTCCACTTCATTGGCGGGTTTGCCTCCGGCAGTTTTTATATCCCTTACAAAAAGGTTAAAGGCTGGGCATGGGAAAGCTATTGGATAGTGGGTGGCCTGTTTTCGTGGCTGATTGTACCACCTTTGGCTGCCTGGCTAACCATCCCTCATTTTGCCGAGATCATCCATGATACCAATGGCAGTATTTTATTGCTGACCTATTTTTTCGGTTTACTCTGGGGTATAGGAGGCTTAACTTATGGTTTAGGCGTTCGCTATCTTGGTGTATCCTTAGGCAGTACTATCATATTGGGCTTATGCGCCGTATTTGGCTCCATTATACCATCTGTTTATTACAATTTCGTTCCGCAGGCAGGGAAAGATACCATTACCGACTTAGCCACCTCGCATTGGGGGCAACTGGTTTTACTGGGCATTGCTTTAACTGTAGTAGGTATAATTATTTGCGGTAAAGCCGGGATGATGAAAGAGAAAGAATTAATGGCCGGCAAAGCCGATGTTGCTGATAATAAAGATTACCGTTTTGGCTTGGGTATTGCCGTAGCTATTGTATCAGGTGTGTTAAGTGCCTGTTTTAATTTTGGTATTGAAGCCGGTAAAACCATGGCTGACCAGGCAAATACCGTTTGGATGGCAGCACATCAAGGGCAGGGCAATTTCCTTTTTCAGAATAACGTGGTTTACATTGTTATACTTTGGGGCGGATTGACTACCAACTTTATTTGGTGTATGATACTCAATGCCCGCAATAAAACGTTTGGTGATTATACCGATCAAAAGACTCCCCTTCTTAAAAACTATATTTTCTCGGCATTGGCAGGTACAACCTGGTTTTTGCAGTTCTTTTTTTATGGCATGGGTGAAAGCAGGCTGGGTAATGGCGCCAGCTCGTGGATCTTACACATGGCATTCATCATACTTATAGCTAACGCTTGGGGCCTTGTATTAAAAGAATGGAAAGGTGTAAGCAAAAAGGCATTACTAACCGTTATAGCAGGTATAGCGGTTATTATTCTATCGGTTTTAGTAGTAGGTAAAGGGAATTCAATAAAGGACAAAGAAGTTGCCCAGTCAAAAACAAGTTTTAACATTAAATTAAGAAAATAAAAACTCAATCAATAAATATTATGTCTGTTAGCACAACACAATTTAAGCATGTAAGTTATTTATGGGACGATGCCAAGGCGGCTGAATTAGCCGGCGATGAGGTAGCCCTGTTAATATACCGCTCAAACTTATTAGGAGCCGATCTTCGCCTTACCAATTACGGTGGCGGCAATACTTCGTGTAAAGTAATGGATAAAGACCCGCTTACCGGTAAAGAGGTTGAGGTGATGTGGATTAAAGGATCAGGTGGCGACATCGGTACTTTGAAAAAAAGCGGACTGGCGGCATTATATGTTGATAGGTTGCGCAGTTTAAAAAACGTATACCATGGTATTGAGTTTGAAGATGAAATGGTAGAGCTATTTAACCACAGCATTTTCGATTTGAATTCAAAAGCACCATCTATCGATACCCCATTGCATGGCTTTTTACCTTTTAAACATATTGACCACTTGCACCCGGATGCGGCTATTGCTATTGCGGCAGCAAAAGATGGTAAAAAAATAACTGAAGAACTATTTGACGGTGCAATAGGCTGGGTTGACTGGCAACGCCCTGGTTTTGATCTGGGATTACAATTAAAAGCTTGTTTAGATGCCAGCCCGAATATCCGCGGTATCATGTTAGGCTCTCACGGCTTATTTACCTGGGGCGATACCGCTTATGAAAGTTACATGAATACCCTTGAGGTAATTGAAAAATGTGCTGACTACCTGGAACAAAACTACGGTAAAAAAGGACCAATATTTGGAGGCCAAAAACTGGAAAGCCTGCCTGCTGAAGATCGTAAGAAACAAGCGGTTGCATTAGCACCTATACTGCGTGGTTTTTGCTCATCAAAAGTGCAGATGATCGGTCATTTTACAGATGATGCACGTGTTTTAGAATATACCAACTCAAATGATCTGGAGCGTTTAGCGCCAATGGGTACCAGTTGCCCGGATCACTTCCTGCGCACTAAGATTAGTCCGCTGGTTTTGGAATTGGAGGCCGGTGAAGATTTAAGCGACGTAAACGCGATCAAAGCAAAATTAGCTCCGGCTTTTGAAGCTTACCGCAAAATGTACGAGGACTATTACAACACCTGTAAACATCCAAACAGCCCGGAAATTCGTGATGCGAACCCGGTTGTTATATTATACCCGGGTGTAGGCATGTTCACCTTTGCAAAGGATAAACAGACTGCCCGTGTAGCCGCTGAATTTTACATCAACGCCATTAACGTAATGAAAGGCGCTGAAGCAATTTCAGAGTACACCTCATTGCCACGCCAGGAAGCTTTCGATATTGAATATTGGTTATTGGAAGAAGCTAAATTATCGCGCATGCCTAAACCAAAGGCATTGTCCGGCCGTGTTGCTTTAATTACAGGCAGCGCTGGCGGTATTGGTAAAGCAATCGCTAAAAAACTGGTAGAGGAAGGTGCCGTAGTTGTTTTGAATGACATGAATGCTGAACGCCTGGAAGGCGCAGGTGAAGAGTTTAAAAAAAAATATGGCAAAGATGCCTATACAACTGCTATGCTGGATGTTACTAACGGAGAGCAAATTCAGGAAGCCATTGCAACAGCCATTTTAGCTTTTGGTGGTGTGGATCTGATTGTAAATAACGCAGGTTTATCTATCTCTAAATCTATTGCTGACCATACTGAAAAAGATTGGGACTTATTATATGATGTATTGGTAAAAGGCCAGTTCCTGGTTACACAGGCAGCCGTTGGGGTGATGAAGAAACAAGCTATCGGTGGTGATATCATCAACATTGTAAGCAAAAATGCATTAGTAAGCGGGCCTAATAACGCCGGCTACGGTAGCGCTAAAGCCGCGCAATTACATTTAAGCAGACTAAATGCCGCCGAGTTAGGCGCAGACCATATCCGTGTGAATGTAATCAACCCGGATGCCGTGATTAGCGACAGCAATATTTGGGCAGGTGGCTGGGCTGAAGGCCGCGCCAAAGCTTATGGCGTAACTGTTGAAGAATTACCTGCCTATTATGCTAAAAGAACTTTATTGAACGAGGTTATCCTTCCGCTTGATATTGCCAATGCCTGCTTCGCATTAACAGGTGGTTTGTTAAATAAATCAACCGGAAACGTGATCAATGTAGATGGTGGCGTAGCTGCAGGATTTGTAAGATAAGCCCCCCTTGAAATTTTTTCCCGGATGCGGAGATTTTTTGAAAAAACAAACATTAATAATTATATAACCATAATAATTTAACGATTTAAAGTCCTCCCTGCCGGGGAGGGTTTGGGAGGGGCTTATGCAAATAGATAAATATAAAGTTGATGAGCTTAACAATGTGCTCATCGGCAAACATCAGCAACAGTTTAATTATGTGGCTGCCGACGTACAGAAACTGGACGATATAATGCATAAATTGGCTGCATTCAACATCGCGATACCAAGCTGGGCTTTGGGTACAGGAGGCACACGTTTTGGCCGTTTCTCGGGTGGCGGAGAACCGCGCAGTTTGGAAGAAAAGATCGAAGATGTTGGTGTTATCCATGCACTGAACAAATCAAGCAATTCTATTTCTTTGCATATTCCATGGGATATTCCTGATAACGCGCAAGCTATTAAAGCTTTGGCTGCGCAAAATGGTTTACACTTTGATGCAGTGAACTCTAATACATTCCAGGATCAAAAAGATCAAAAACACAGCTACAAGTTTGGCTCGTTACACCATGTGGATAAAGCTGTACGCAAACAGGCTGTAGACCACAACATCGAGGTGATTAAATATGGCATCGAGTTAAATTCAAAAGCCTTATCTGTTTGGCTGGCTGATGGCTCTAATTTTCCGGGACAGCTTAACTTCCGTAACGCTTTCAAAAACACATTGGAGAGTTTGCAGGAAATTTACGAGGCATTACCTGATGATTGGAAAGTTTGGGTTGAATATAAACCATACGAGCCTAACTTCTACTCCACCACAATCGGCGATTGGGGGCAATCATACCTATTAGCATCTAAATTGGGCGACAAGGCAAAAACATTGGTTGATCTTGGTCACCACTTGCAGGGTACCAATATTGAGCAGATCGTATCATTATTGCTGATGGAAGGCAAACTTGCCGGATTCCATTTTAATGATTCGAAATATGGTGATGATGACTTGACCGTAGGCAGCATCAACCCATATCAATTGTTCCTGATATTTAATGAGCTGGTTGAAGGCATGGATGCCCGGGGTATGAACCATGCAACTGACATAGGCTGGATGATAGATGCCTCGCATAATTTAAAGGATCCTATCGAAGATTTGCTGCAATCTGTACAGGCTATAAAAATAGCTTATGCACAAGCACTTTTAATTGATAAGGCTTCCTTATCCGCAGCGCAAAAAAATAATGACGTATCGCTTGCGCAGGAAATATTGCAAACCGCTTATCGTACCGATGTAAGGCCATTAGTTGCTGAAGCAAGTTTACGTAATGGCGGCGCTATCGATCCCATAAAAACTTACAGAAGTTTAAAAGTAAGAGAAAACCTGATTAAAGAACGCGGATTAAAAACGGTAGCCACCGGATTATAAACCTCTCCTAAATCCTCTCCAAAAAAGGGCTTAAAGAAAACAATGAGTATACCAGTAATAGCCATATTTGATGTAGGTAAAACCAACAAAAAGCTTTTTCTTTTTGATGAGCATTACCAGATGGTTTACGAAAAGTGCGCTCGCTTTATTGAAACTGTTGACGAAGATGGCGATCCGTGCGAAAATTTAGAAAGCCTGGAATTATCTGTTTTTGAATCGCTTCGTGAAGTTTTCAAACTCGATCAATTCGAGATCAAAGCGGTTAATTTTTCAACCTACGGCGCCAGCTTTGTGCACCTGGATGAAAATTTTAAGCCGGTAGCACCTTTGTATAATTACCTGAAGGAATTCCCCGCTGAGCTAAAATGGCAATTCTACAATACATACGGCGGCGAAGCAAAGTTGGCGCGGGAAACTTCGTCACCTGTTTTAGGTAATTTGAATTCGGGCATGCAATTATACCGCCTTAAATATAAAAAGCCGGAGTTGTACCACAAGATAAAATACAGTCTTCACTTACCTCAATATCTAAGTTTTTTGTTAACCGGTAAAACCTATACAGATATTACAAGTATTGGCTGCCATACCGGTTTATGGGATTTTGAAAAAAATGATTACCACGATTGGGTTTACAAAGAAGGACTTGACAAAAAATTCGCACCGGTAATACCTGCCTACAATATACTGCCGGGCAAAATGGGCGATCATGAATTCATTGCCGGCGTTGGCTTGCATGATAGCTCGGCCGCTTTAATCCCCTATCTTGTAAATTTTAACGAGCCTTTTATATTGATAAGCACCGGTACCTGGTGTATCAGTTTAAATCCATTCAATAATTTGCCGCTGACGGACGAGGATTTGGATAATGATTGCTTGTGTTATATGCAGTACAAAGGTTCGCCTGTAAAAGCATCACGCCTGTTTGCCGGTAATGAGCATGAGATCCAGGTAAAAAAGATCGCGGCTCATTTTGATGTAAATACTTCCTTGTTTAAATCAATAGCTTATGATCAGGATATTATCAAAAAGCTTAAACAAGATCAAGATCCCGGTTTGCAACCTGTTTCGAGCCATGAGTCTGCATTTTCAAAAAGAAACTTAGATTCATTTAAAAATTATACAGAGGCGTACCATCAGTTGATTCTTGACATTATGGACCAGCAGTATAAATCAACCAGCCGAATATTACAAGGCACAAATGTGCGCAGAATCTTTGTAGATGGTGGCTTCAGTAAGAATTCTATCTACATGAACTTGTTAGCAAATGCTTTTCCTGAACTGGAAGTTTTTGCGGCATCTATGGCGCAGGCTACTGCGGTAGGAACCGCGATAGCTATACATCATCAATGGAATGGTAAATCCTTGCCTTCTGATTTGGTGGAATTGAAGTATTATTCAATTCCGCACCCTACAACAACTTAGTTTTCAACCGGTTCGCTGGTGCCTTTGCCGGCTTTTTTAGCAGCAATTACCTTATCTACATAAGACTTATAAATGGTTTTCCAGTTACGGCCGCTGCTGTAGATATAATCCTCAACATGAGTTTTGTGTATTTTAAAGATGGTCGACATTTCGTTCTTCACATCCTTGTAATCAACAGCTTCTTCCCTCGCTTCTTTTAGTTCTTTCATGATAAAAGCTTCATCAGCCGGCGACATATCAGGCAGAATGGCCTTATAACCGTTCATAGTAAACTCAAGTTTCCCAATGGTATACTTGTCTAATATCACTGCAATTTGATCTTCAGTAAGATCTTGTTTTAAACCAGCCATTAACGCATCATGCACGGTTTTAGGTATGGTGGAATCAATGATAAACTGGCGTTGTAACTGGGTATAAACTTTTCCATTTATTGGGTCGGCACCTTCGGGCACTAAATTGTATGAATGACTATTGTGCCAGTCCCGAACAGCTATCATGTGTGTTAAAATAACCGTCTTTACCCTTGATGCCTTAGCCGTATCGGCAAGATTAAGTGCGGCTACAAATTGATCAGCTTTTACCCCAGGGTCATTCTTGTTTGGTTTAGTTTCTGTTTTAGGACTTGCGGGAGTTTGCGCAAATAAATTGGTAGTAAATAATATCGCGGCAAGGCCGGCGCAAATAATATATGTTTTCTTCATGATTAAATTTAGTTTATGCTGCAATTGGCAAGCAGAATAATTGTTGAAAGTAAAGTTACCCGCATTTATTGCCATAAATTAAAATGAATTATCCAATGATTATACAATCTTACCTTATCAGCCGAATCACATCAACAATAAAAAAAAGATAATTTACATTTGGTAAAGAGAACCAATTATAGCCTGATTTATTTTTCGTAATAAAATAACCACAGGCACAAAATCTTTAAAAATGAATTTACGTCGTTTGATATTCGCAATGCTATTATGCCTCGCATTTAATATTTGTAAAGTTGATGCCCAGGCAAAAATGGCCGGTTTGTTTACTGATAACATGGTATTACAGCAACAATCAGCCGTACCGTTTTGGGGTTGGGATAAAGCGGGTAGCCATATTAGCATTACAACATCTTGGGATAAAAAAACATATAAAACCGATGCGGATGCAACAGGTAAATTTATGGTAAAGGTAACAACACCTGCTTATGGCGGCCCTTACCAGGTAACCATAAGTGATGGCAAACCATTAATACTAAATAACGTGCTAATTGGCGAAGTTTGGCTTTGCGCCGGACAATCAAACATGGAAATACCAATGAAAGGTTATAAAAGCCAGCCTATATTGAACTCGAACGAAGCAATTCTGGAATCGAAAAATCCAACTATTCGTTTGTTTAACGTACCGCATGGTTCAACAATTGCGCTCCAAGCAGATATAAAACCAAGCCAATGGCAGATAGCATCGCCAGAATCGGTGGCTAAGTTTAGTTCGGCAGGATATTATTATGGACGATTGTTGAATAAGATGCTGAATGTACCTGTCGGTTTAATTTGCTGTGCCTATGCCGGATCATCAATACAAGCGTGGATGGATGCAGAAGAGTTAAAGCCTTATCCGGAAATTAAAATACCAACCCTTACCGATTCTATTAAAGAAGTTAGCCGTACGCCAACTACCTTGTATAATGCCATGTTACATGGCGTAATTGGTTACGGCATAAAGGGCACCATCTGGTACCAGGGCGAATCTAATTATGATTTTCCGGCGCAATATGATTCCCTGTTTGTTGATTTTGTAAAGAATCTGCGCCAGAAATGGGGTATCGGCAATTTTCCTTTTTATTATGTGCAGATAGCACCTTATAACTATGCGCAGTTACCGCCTTACCATAAAGGCGGCAAATATAACTCTGCTTTTGTACGTGATGTACAGCGTTTAGCAGAAAATAAAATTCCTAACTCTGGAATGGCAGTAACCATGGATATCGGCGAAGAAGCAACTATCCATCCACCAAGAAAACAACAAGTTGGCGAACGTTTGGCTTATCTTGCTTTGGCTGAAGTCTACGGAATAAACGGTTTTGGCTACCATAGCCCGGCCTATGACTCCATGACCATAAAGGGTAGTTCTGCTATCATTAAGTTTAAATATGCCGTTAACGGGCTAACCTCATTTTTAAAGGAGTTGAATACATTTGAAATAGCCGGAGAGGATAAACATTTCTATCCTGCCAAAGCGGAAATAAGCGGCGCTTATGTAACGGTAAGCAATAGCCAGGTGGCAAAACCTGTTGCCGTACGTTATGCCTTTAAAGACTTTGTTGTAGGGGATCTTTTTGGCACCGACGGTTTGCCTGTCTCTTCATTCCGCACTGATGATTGGGATTACAGCTTTCAATAATTTTCATTCGATCAGGAAAACGGTCATTGTACGTGGGCCGTGTGCCCCTAATACCAACGATTGCTCAATATCAGCAGTTTTTGACGGGCCTGCGATAAATGTCCCGAAACCATATTTATCATTACCGATATTAGCATAAGCCTCGTGCATGGTTGGTACAATGCTTTGCGCATTTACAATTACCGCCAAATACTGGCAAATAAATGGCAGTACCCTTGAGAATAACCTGTCTTCGGTTACCCATACAGCGCCATTCTCGGCTACTGCAAAGTTTGCTTCAATAATAGCGTAGTCAACGTTTTCCAGGCTGTGGGTTTGTTTGGTCGTACTGGTGATTAACTCCATAATGTCGCCCAAAAGCGGCACGGTTGTAATCTCACGACTGTCAGGAACCTTACTTTTTAATAGGTAGTAGCGGACATCTGCTATGCTTTTTACCGTAACCACCTTACCGCCGATCGCGGTTATGGTATTGATAAATTTAGCGGTCAGATCAGTATGATCGCCTTTTAAAAGATCAATATCAGGCAATCCGACAAATGCCGGTTGGTTTTGATTTACTGCCGATAAAATTTTATCCCTGGTATTCACTTTTACTAAAATTTAGGTTATTTTATTTTCTGTTTTTGCTATACCATTCGCCAAAAGACTGTTTGGGCACTTCGGGCATATCACGATGTTTGTACCATGGGTTTAACTGATTATTAACCGCAAAAGGTGCCAACTTCATGGTAAACCTTGCTACTTTACCAGCCATGTGGTATTTGCCCGGTGAAGCCAGCACCCAGGCCATTGCCTGCATACTTGCTTTTTTTGCAGCTGGCACGTAACCATTTTTAACGATCACCTGCCGCCATTTATAAAGCTGGTCGTGAATATCAATTTTTACAGGGCATACATTGGAGCATGAGCCGCAAAGCGTTGATGCAAATGGCAGATCAGCATATTTTTCCATGTCCAGGTTTGGCGCCAGGATGGAGCCAATAGGCCCTGAAATTGCATAATGATAGCTATGCCCGCCGCTGCGACGATAAACCGGGCAGGTATTCATACAAGCGCCACAACGAATACATTTTAATGAGTTACGAAAATCCTCCCGGCCCAATTGTACACTTCTGCCATTATCAACTAAAATAATATGCATTTGCTTCCCCTTGCGCGGCTTAACAAAATGGCTGGAGTAAGTTGTTATAGGCTGCCCCGTAGCGCTTCGCGTTAACAAGCGCAGAAAAACACCTAAATGTTTTCTTTCAGGGATGATCTTTTCAATCCCCATGCTGGCAATGTGTACATCGGCTAAATGCGCACCCATATCGGCATTCCCTTCATTGGTGCAAACCACAAATTCACCGGTTTCAGCTACCGCGAAGTTTACTCCGGTAAGTGCAGCCTTGCGGGTTAAAAAAGTGTCGCGAAGATGCTGCCGTGCTGTTTCAGTTAAAAATTGTGGATCGGCATTACCTTTTGGTGTATTTAAATGGATATGGAACAGGTCTCCTATTTCTTCCTTTTTTTTATGGATGCAGGGCAATACAATATGGCTGGGCATTTCTTTAGCTAACTGTACTATCCGCTCACCGAGGTCAGAGTCGATCACACCAATACCATTTGCTTCCAGGTGCTCATTCAAATGGCATTCCTCGGTAAGCATTGATTTGCTTTTTACCATTTGAGTTATGCCATTCTGTTGAATAAGCTCAAGCACAATCGCATTATGTTCTTTAGCATCAGCAGCCCAGTGTATCTGAATGCCGTTGGCCAAGGCATTTTTTTCAAACTCCTGCAGGTAATTACTTAAATTGGAGAGCACATTATTTTTGATCTGCGAAGCAGTCTCCCGTAATAATTCCCATTCCGGAAGTTTATGTACGGCTATATCACGCTTTTGTCTTATCCACCAAAGGGTTTCATCGTGCCAGTCAACACGTTCATTATCTTTATTAAATACTTCCGCTAATTCCGCGTGATCCTTAGTTGCTGCACTCATCTCCTTAATTTTTGCTGCCGTTTAATATTTCGGCAATATGAATTACGTTTACTTTACTGCCCTGCCTGTGTAATATGCCTTCCATATGCATCAGGCACGAAAGATCGGCAGAGGTAATATATTCTACTCCATGTTTCAGGTGATCGGCTACCCTGTCCTGCCCCATTTTTACAGATACCGCTTCTTCGGCCACGCAAAATGTACCTCCAAAGCCACAGCATTCATCTTTACGATCAAGCGTCATCAACTCCAAACCCTCAACCATATTTAATAATTGGCGCGGTTTCGAGAAATCGTCAGCAACCAATTCAGTCATTTGCGACAGGTGTAAACCGCGTTGCCCATGGCAGCTTTGATGCAGCCCGACTTTGTGCGGAAATGTTGCTTCCAGTTTTTCAACCTTTAATATATCGGTCATAAATTCGGTAAGTTCGTATACTTTATCGCGTAAGGCTACCGCAGCAGCTTCATTAGCAGTTGAATGTAAATGATGTTTGATATGTAAAACACAGCTGCCCGAAGGACAAACCACGTAATCAAATTCCTCGAAATTTTCGATAAATAAATTATTACAACCGCCTGTTAAATACTCAAAACCAGAGTTGGCCATCGGTTGCCCGCAACAGGTTTGGTTTTTAGGATAAACAACTTCAACTCCCAGTTTTTCGAGTAATTGCAGCGTAGCAATTGCCGCACGAGGATAAAACTGGTCGACATAACACGGAATAAAAAGGCCTACTCGCATTTTCTGTTCAAATATTATAATTGGAACTAGCCCTTCGGTGTATGATTTAACTGTGAAAAATGCAATTTTAAGCACAGATTACCTTAAAGCTTATCAGGATGCAATTTAAGGGATAATACATACTGTTATATTATAGATTATTAGCAGGATGTTAGATGATTTTGGCATGAAAACATTTAGTTTTATAGCGAGATTCAAAATTACTGATGAGAATTTATCAGAATAAAATTTCTTTAATTTGTTAGATCTTACAGGGTGATTATTCATTTGCTAATGCCGGCAAAATAAAGATATTTGTATTGTAAGTATGGATACAAACACGCTTGAGCTTTATATTGATAAAGTTTTGGATTTACCCGCTGAAGACAAGAACTTATTGATCAGTAGCGCGCAAATGCAATTCTTTAAAAAAGGCGATATCGTACTAAAGGAGGGTGAGGTTTGCAAAGTATTTTATCTGGTTAACAAAGGCTATTTACGGTCCTATTACAACAAAGATGACGTGCAGATAAACCTGAATTTTACTTTTGAAGGTAATTTTACGGCAAATTTAAATAGCTACCGCAGCAGGCAATCTTCTGAATTTAATATTGAAGCTGCAGAAGATGCAGAAGTATGGATAATTAATTTCAGATCATTATCACCTAAACTTGTTGACCATCCGGAGCTTGGGAGGTATTTCCGGCGGCTAGCTATTAACCTGCTGTTAGCCTCCGAAGAGCACAGCAAGCTATTTAAGATCTACACCCCTACTGAACGGTATCGCTTTATTGAGCAAAACAGCCCGCGTTTGTTACAGCGGGTACCACTATCGCAATTAGCCTCTTATCTTGGGGTTACCCGCGAAACCTTAAGCCGCATCCGCGCGAAGAACGTTTAGATCTGATCGATTGTGATTATTGTCACAGGTTCATTTCGTCTTTTTGCTTCACCTTTGCAATATTAAATTACACATCATATGGAATGGTATACTTATTTAGCTGATTTTTTTGCCGGGGCATTTTTGGCCAATGCTATCCCGCATTTTGTAAAAGGTATCTGTGGTGATAAATTCCCTACGCCTTTTGCCAAGCCACCTGGTAAAGGTTTATCATCCGCCCCGGTAAATGCGATCTGGGGTTTATTTAATTTGCTTGCAGGCTTTCTACTGTTCAGAAATGGCTTGATGGCTGATGGCAATACATTATCGGTAATTCTGTTTTCAGCTGGTGCAATAGCGATGAGCCTGATGCTAAGTAACCATTTCCAGCAAAAGGACAAAGAATAATTGGAAGTTGTTAAAAAGACCAGGATCGGTACATTCAGGGCATTTCGGAATCGTAACTATGCCCTGTATTATTCAGGACAGTCTATTTCGGTAATCGGCACATGGATGCAACGTACAGCCGTTTATTGGGTAATTTTCACAATTACTCATTCATCATTTATGTTGGGCGTTGCCGTATTTGCAACGCAATTTCCATCCTTTATACTTTCGTTATATGGCGGCATCATATCCGACAGGTATAACCGTTATAAAACGCTGCTCATCACCCAAGCTGCCTCGATGATTCAGGCCGTATTGATGACTATTCTTATCCTGACCCATCATTATATTGTTTGGGAGATCCTTAGCCTAAGTGTGCTGTTAGGCATCATTAACGCGTTTGATGTGCCTGTAAGGCAACCGCTTGTACACGAATTAATAGATAATAAAGATGACCTGCCAAACGCCCTTGCGCTAAATTCAGCCATGAATAATATAGCACGATTGGTTGGCCCCGCGCTTTCGGGGTTAGTGCTGGTTAAGTTTGGTGCGGGGATTTGCTTTTTACTAAACGCGGTAAGCTTTATAGCAATTATCTCCTCATTATTGTTAATGAAGCTGCGCCCTTATACCCCATCGCCCACAAAAAATAAAATAGGTGCCGACCTGAGCCAGGGCTTTAACTATTTGAAAGATACGCCTATACTCCGCATGGTGTTAATTATGTTGGTTTTAATAAGCTTGATGGTACTTCCCTATAATACTTTATTGCCGGTTTTTGCCAAGGTGATATTTAAAGGTAATGCCGCCACTTTTGGCTATATCAATAGTTTTATAGGCATTGGCGCGGTAGCGGGAACCATCTTCCTGGCATCATTAAAACCGGGCAGCGATTTGAAAATAATTCTGCTCATTAATACAGTGATCTTAGGAATCGGACTGATATGCTTTTCGCACTTAAACAACTTTGGGTTGGCTATGGTATTTGCCGTGATTTGTGGCTTTGGTACTATGTCGCAAACTACCATTTGCATCACTTTAATACAGGTAAACTCCGACAAAGCCATGCGCGGCAGGATGATGAGCTATGTAGCGATGGGCTATTTCGGTATGTTACCTGTTGGGAGTTTGCTGGTAGGTGCAGTATCGCAAAAAATTGGCGCGCAAAACGCGTTGTTTTACCAGGGGATACTGTCAATTATTATTGCCGCGATCTTCTTTAAATATTTAAGCGCAGATAAATTCAATAAGAACAAAACAGCTAAACCGATAGAAACTGAACCACAAGAGCAAACGTTAAATTAAAATATCATATACAAATGGAACAAATACAAAAAAGATCGGCCCTGTTGGTGATGGATATGCAGGTAGGCATATTGGAAATGTCGCCCGAAGGGAAAAAGATACTTGGCCCGGTTGCCAAAGCCATCGCTAATGCACGCGAAAAGAATGTACCGGTTATTTATGTGGTAGTCGGTTTTAGGCCGGGTGCGCCGGAAGTAAGCCTCAATAATAAAAGTTTTGGCGAAGGAAAAGCACGCTACGGCGCGATGGATATGGACGTATTTATGAAAGTTCACCCTGATATAGCGCCCCAGGCTAATGATATCACAGTAATCAAACGCCGGGTAAGTGCCTTTACCGGCAGCGACCTTGAAGTTGTTTTAAGAGCGAAAAGTATAAACCATTTGATACTTACCGGTATAGCAACCCGTGGCGTAGTGCTGTCAACCGTTCGAGAGGCCGCCGATAAGGATTATATGATGACCGTATTATCAGACTGCTGCATGGACCCGGATGAAGAAGTTCATAACCTGTTAATGACCAAGATTTTCCCACGTCAGGCAGACGTTGTTTTGCTGGAGGAATGGATTTAGAAAGCATTAGCAAGATAAATAAAATGGCGCAATTACGGGTAGCGCCATTTTTGCTTTACGGCAAAATCTGTTTGTTTGTTTGTGAGAGCAAATATTTATTTTAGGAAACTGTGCTTATGAATTATGATTACATTGCATCGTAACTGAACATGGCTGTAACAATACCGTACACCCTTCCTGAAAAAATAAAATATAAAAAACTGAGAAACAACTATTTATTTTATGGCACATTATTGTATGGCTTATACCAAAAAATATTATCACAATGAATAGAATTACACGAAAAAGAATGTTAAACTTTAAATGCATCTTAATTATATTAGGTATTATAGCGTTTGTTAACTCTGCATTCGCACAGCAATTTAAGGTGAGTTATGCGGATAGCATTTATAATAAACCATTTACCGGGCACGTACTGCTTTATCTTTCAAAAGATAAAAAAACGCCTAAAGAAGGTGAAGCCGGTATTGAGCTTTTTCCGTGCTTTTCTGTATATGTTAAAAATGTAAAACCCGGCAGTAGTGTTATTTTTGACGATAAAGCAACGTCGTACCCTGCGCTATTGTCAGATATGGAACGTGGCGAATATTATGTACAGGCTGTTTGGGACCGTAATTTGGGTGGAAGATCGATAGCTGAAAGTCCGGGTAATTTATACAGCGTAACACAAAAGGTAAATATCACCAAAGACTACAAAAAAGTATTCAACCTGGTAGCCACCAAAATAGTTCCTGAGCCAACTTTCAAGGAAACACCATATGTTAAGCAGTTAAAAGCGCCATCTGCGTTGCTAAGTAACTTCCTAAAAAGGCCAGTTACTATTAACGCAGCGGTTGTATTACCAAAAGAATATTTTACAGATACCAACCGCAAATTCCCGGTATTATACCAGGTATCGGGCTATGGCGGTGATTATCATCGTTATTCGGGCTGGCCTAATCCGTCAACCCCTATTGATACAACAGCAGTTATTATGGTTTACCTGGATGGTAATTGCTCACTTGGTCATTCTGTTTATGCCAATAGCAACAACAACGGGCCCTGGGGTGATGCATTAACTACCGAAGCTATCCCATTGATAGAGAAAACTTACCGCTGTAACGGAGCCAGGTTGCTAACCGGCCACAGCAGCGGGGGCTGGACAGTTCTTTGGCTACAAACACACTACCCAAAAGTGTTTGACGGTTGCTGGTCAAGCTCGCCTGATCCTGTCGATTTCAGGAGTTTTCAAAAGGTGAATCTGTATAAGCATGAAAATATGTTTTATGGTAAGGATAGTACGCTAAACCAAACAGGTACGGTAGCTGGTTACTTTCCCTGGTTTGATATGAAGGATTGCTACCGCATGGAGCATGTAATTTATCGCGGTGAGCAAATGCACTCGTTTGATGCAGTATTTAGTCCGAAAGGTGCTGATGGCGAACCTGAAAGAATCTGTAATTTCGAAACCGGTGAGATCGATACTAACGTATTTTCGCACTGGAAAAATTATGACATTTCATTATACCTGCGTACTAATTGGGATCAGGTAAAAAGTGACCTTGATGGTAAAGTACGCGTAACTGTAGGTAAACAGGATAACTTTTTATTGAATTACGCAGTAGTTATGCTTGAGGGCGAAATGAAAAAGTTAAATTCTCAATTTGTATTTAAATATTATCCCGGCGATCATTTTACCGTAGCTACGCCAGAATTTTGGAAAGACGGCTATACATTTTTAGAAAAGAAATACAATGATTGGCTGGCAAAAAACCAACCGGCCACCCACAATTAAGCAATTTTCAGCTTAGTCGGGGTTTGTTCTATTGTATTTAGATGATAAGAGATCAGGTCAGCGAAAGAATTGAACAGTTCGATAGTTTCCGGGTTGTTTACTTTCGCTGGTTTGGGATCTATCGCGCAAAGCGTACCGAAAAATGAATTGTCCTGCCTCGTAATCGGAATGGAAATATAACTTTGAAAACCATACAGGGCCGGAATAGAATGGTTTGCAAAAACCTTATCTTTACTTACATCATCAATTATCACACCCTCGCCGCTTTGTCGTATATCGTTACAAATAGTGGTTTCCAGCTTTAACTCATCACCTGCCTTAAGTCCGAAACCAATTTTATCACATACACTACACGCTATCCATTTACTATCTGTAACACGGGCGACTGCTGCAAACCCCATACCTGTAGACTGGCAAATAATTTCTAATATTTTGGGGACAATATCTATCCTGTTAATTGCGACGACATCCGGCTGCGCGCCCGGAATTTCGATCAAGCCAGTTATGGGAATATTTAACACATCAGCTATAATGATCAGGTTTTCCAGTTTAATTCTGATGTAGCCCAGTTCAAGCTTGCTATAAGCATTTTGTGAAATACCCAATTTTCCTGCAATATAATCCTGCGAATAATTTTTAGCGAGCCTTGCACTTTTAATGTTGGCTCCTGTGATCTTATCACTGTACATGGGGTAATGGCTTGGTTTTATTTTAACTTAAAGTTATAACAGGAGATCATGGAAAATGTTTATAATTTTATACAACCTGTAAGCATTAAAATTGGTATGGTTTATGCCAAGTATAGCGCATATAGATGACTGCACTCAAAAAGTGCCTTAATCCTGTTTAAACAGACATATTGTGCATAAATCACGTCTATAATTATAGACAAGCGTACAATAATTCAGGATGATCTATCCATAAATACATTCTATCTACTTATGAAAATAGCATATATCTCAACCTATCCGCCCCGCGAATGCGGACTTGCAACCTTCAATAACAATTTAATGCGTGCCGTTAGTGCAAACTTTCCTAATAGAAAAAGTCTGCTGGAAGGCGGTTTTGTAGTTGCTATGAATGATTCGGAAGATATGCACGAATATGAATATCCCGAAGAAGTAAAATACATCATCCGCCAAAATCACCAGAAAGATTATATCCGCGCAGCAAATTATATCAACACCAGTACTGCCGATGTATGTATCATGGAGCATGAATTTGGTATTTATGGTGGCGAAAGCGGTATTTATATTCTTCCGTTGATCAATAGATTGGAGAAACCTTTAATTTCCATTCTGCATACTATATTAAGGGAGCCAAGTTACGTTCAGCGTATTATTATTAGAGAGATCGCCGAGCAATCAGCCAAAATTATTGTGATGAGCAAAAGGGCGGTTGAATTTTTAACCACGATCTACGAGATTCCTATTGAAAAAATACAAATTATAGAACATGGGGTTCCTGATGTTGAGGCGCCTGAAGATAACCCGGTAAAAAACCTCTCGCAGTTTAAAAACCACCGTGTATTGCTTACGTTCGGTTTGATCAGCAGGAACAAAGGGCTGGAAACAGTTATACAAGCATTGCCAAAAATTGTAGAGAAAAACCCTGATGTGGTATATGTGATCTTAGGCAATACGCACCCGGGGGTAATCAAAAGTTCGGGTGAGGAATATCGGGACTCTTTAAAGTCGCTTGCGGCTAAATTAGGTGTATCAAAAAACCTGGCCTTCATTAATAAATTTGTATCTGAGGAGGAACTGGTTAATTACTTAACCGCCTGCGAAATTTACGTTACACCGTATTTAAATGAGGCGCAAATTACCAGCGGTACATTATCATACGCGGTGGGCTCTGGTGCAGCAGTGGTATCAACCCCATACTGGCATGCACAGGAATTGTTGGACCATAACCGTGGCCGTTTATTTGATTTTAAGGATAGTGAGGCTTTAGCTGATATTGTAAATGAGCTATTAGCACAAGACCGCATTTTACAAGAGTTAAAAGACAATGCTTACGAATATGGCCTGCACCTACGCTGGCCTGTTATCGGTGCCGAATTTATAAAAGTTGCCCAGGAATCATCACGTACACATAGCTTTAGCGATCAAATATTGCGTAACAGTATAGTCGACCCTGAAATATTACCAAAATTCAGTTTAACACACGTTGTACGTTTAACAGATGATACCGGAATTGTGCAGCACGCCAAATATGGTATCCCGAATTTAAAGGAAGGTTATTGTTTGGATGATAATGCCCGTGCGCTGATTATGGCGCTGATGGCCTATCAGCGTAATAAAAGCAAGGAAGCATTTGAACTGCTGCCGGTTTACCTGAGTTATATCCATTATATGCAAACCGAGGATGGTAACTTCCGTAATTTCTTAAGCTTTAGCCGTGAGTATTTGGATGAGGTTGGATCGGAAGATTCATTCGGCCGTACCATTTGGGCATTAGGCCATTTGATCAGTTGCGCGGCAAGTAACTCATACCGTGAGTTTGCTTTGGAAATCTTCCAGCGCTCCATTCCTCACTTTAAAGCCTTGAAACACCTAAGAGGTGTGGCTAACACCATCATAGGTATAGCGCTATACTTACAGGCATTCCCAACTGATGAAGGAATGATTAGGGAGTTAGCCGAGCTCACCCAGCCTTTAATAGATGCTTACGACCGCCATCATGATGCCGAATGGCATTGGTTCGAAGAAAAAATGACTTACGATAACGCTATATTGCCTTTGGCACTATTACACTCTGCGGAAATTACCGGTAATGAACGTGCAAAAGAGATCGCCCTGGAATCAATGGCGTTTTTGGATGACCTCACATTATCAAACGGCTATCTAAGTCCGGTTGGTAATGAGGGCTGGTACCATAAAGGCGGCACGTTCCCAATATTCGACCAGCAGGCTATTGAAACTATGGCAATGGTATTGATGCATTTCCAGGCGTACCAGATCTTCCGAAAACCGGAATATATTGAGAAAATGTTCATTTGTTACAAATGGTTCTTGGGTGAAAACACATTACGGGCACCATTATATGATCATGAAACCAAAGGATGCTGCGATGGCTTGTTGCCAACGGGCATCAACCGTAACCAGGGAGCCGAAAGCACGTTAGCCTACCTGATATCGCATTTAACCGTACTGAAAGCGTTCGAGTTGGAATATGAGTACAACAAGATTGGCCAAAGACTGGAGATCTGCTAAATGAAGGTAGCTGTATTATCGCCCGTTGCCTGGCGCACACCGCCCAGGCACTACGGCCCGTGGGAACAAATCGCATCGAACATTGCCGAAGGCATGGTTAAAAAAGGCGTTGAAGTGACGCTTTTTGCTACAGGGGATTCGATTACATCAGGAAAACTGGATGCCGTTTGTGCGCAGGGATACGAAGAAGACGGTACACAGGATGCCAAAGTTTTGGAATGCCTGCACATCAGTAATTTGATGGAAAAGGCGGACCAGTTTGATATCATTCACAATAACTTTGACTTTTTACCGCTTACTTATTCGGGTTTGATCAAAACACCCGTAATTACCACTATACACGGTTTTTCATCAAAAAAGATTATCCCGGTTTATAAAAAATACAATTCCATCGGGCATTATGTATCGATAAGTGATTCTGACAGGAGCCCGGATTTGGATTACTTAGCTACAGTTTATAATGGGCTTAATATAGAAGATTTTGATTTTGTAGATCAGCCTGAAGACTACCTTGTTTATTTCGGCAGGATTCACCATGATAAGGGCTGCGCCGAAGCGATACAGATCGCTCAAAAAAGTAAGCGCAAGTTGCTGATCGCGGGTATAATACAGGATGAGAATTATTACCATGAAAAAGTTGAGCCATTTTTAGGCGATCAGATCCAATACATTGGCCATGCCGGCCCTGAGAAGCGGAATGAGTTATTAGGAAATGCAAGCGCTTTGCTTCACCTTATCAATTTTAATGAACCTTTCGGAATGAGCGTTGCGGAGGCTATGCTTTGTGGTACGCCTGTTATTGCTTTCAATAAAGGATCAATGCCGGAGCTTATCCAATCGGAGAACACGGGTTTTTTGGTAAATACCGTTGATGAGGCTGTCGAAGCGGTAGCAAATCTAAAAAATATTAAACGCCAGGATTGCCGCAATTGGGCAAGTTCAAAATTCTCGAGCGAGAAAATGGTTGATGATTATTTCGAATTATATAAACGCATATTAAAGTAGACTGCATTTACATTTTACGCTGAAATTATATTCAGGTTCCTTTCACTAACTTTTTGGTTGTATATTTAAAACCTTGTAACAACCAAATGGCAGAAACTGCTCCCTCCTTAGAACGCGGATTATCACTAACCCAAGCCACCGCCATCAACATGATTGATATGGTGGGTATCGGCCCATTCATCACCCTGCCTTTAATAGTCGGCGCTATGCGCGGCCCTCAATGTATTCTGGCCTGGATTTTAGGTGCCCTACTTGCTTTTTTAGATGGGTCGGTATGGGCAGAGTTGGGCGCCAAATGGCCAATGGCAGGCGGCAGCTATGTATTTTTACAGAAAGTGTATGAGAATAGGTTTGGCAAAATGATGTCGTTCCTATTGGTGTGGCAAACATTGATACAAGCACCTTTAGTAGTAGCCAGCGCAGCGATAGGCTTTTCAAAATACCTAACCTACCTCGTAAGTTTAGATGCCATACAGCAAAAAATCGTGAGTGGCGCTTTAGTAATCTTAGTTACCATATTACTCTATCGTAACATTAAAAGTATTGGTAAAATATCGGTGCTGTTATGGATCATTACCGGTGGTACTTTTCTATGGCTGATTGGTTCCGGATTCAGGCACTTTAACCCGCATTGGGCTTTTACATTTAGTAAAGACGCCTTTGATTTAACGCCGATATTTTTTGTTGGCCTGGGGCAGGCATCGCTTAAAACTGTTTACTCTTATTTGGGCTATTATAACGTGTGCCATTTAGGCGGCGAGATCAAAAACCCTGATAGAAACATTCCCCGTGCAATATTTCTATCAGTTGGCGGCATTGCTATTTTATACCTGGGAATGCAGATCATGATCTCGGGCGCCATGCCCTGGCAGCAGATCGCATCATCAAACTTTATTATAAGTACTTATTTTCAGCAATTGTATAATCCGTTTGTTGCTAAGATAGCCACGGCGCTTATATTAATTATAGCCAGTTCGTCATTGTTTGCGGTTATGCTGGGTTATTCGCGTATCCCTTACGCTGCCGCTGTGGATGGAAACTTTTTTAAGGTTTTTGCCAAGGTTCACCCTAAAAAGAATTTCCCTTATATTTCTTTACTATTTATGGGCGGCTTAGGCTTTATCTTCAGCCTGTTGTTTAAACTAACTGAGGTGATAACAGCCATATTAACTATGCGGATCATCGTGCAATTTGTGGGTCAATCATCCGGAGTATTATACTGGCATTGGAAAAAACCAAAAGACATCAGGCCTTATAAAATGTGGCTCTTTCCCCTGCCTGCTATTATCGGGATAATCATATGGTTATTTATTCTGTTTACAAGCCCTTGGGTTTACATTGCAGGCGCGGCCGGTATAATTATAGCAGGCATAATTATTTACATCACTATCATTGAACCACAAAAAGCAAGGTCGCTTGCAGAAGCGCGATCAATCTAATTATTAACCAGTTCTTTTTTCTCGGTACTCATTTCGTGGCTGGTTGATGAACCATCCTGTAGCAGCTTATTTAGCAATTCATTCAGGTCAATCTCGGCAAACCCGGTTGATGAATCAGAAATACCATAAGGAATGATCAGTTTGCCATTGTGAACTATTGAGCCGCAAGAGTACAATACATTTGGTACATATCCTTCCCGCTCGTCACTGTTAGGGATCAGCAAGGGCTCTTTTAACCTGCCGATTTCTACGGCCGGATCATCTAATTTCAGCAAGCTTGCGCCTAAAACGTAACGACGCATTGGCCCAACCCCATGGGTTATCATTAGCCAGCCAAATTCGGTTTCAATCGGTGAACCGCAATTACCAATTTGAATAAACTCCCAGGTAAATTTAGGCTGCTGCAATAAAACCGGTTTTTCCCAGATGTTGATCTTATCAGAATACATGATGTAGTTATTGCAACCATCAATCCTCGAGATCATCACATATTTACCGTTTACCTTTCGCGGGAACAGGGCCAGGTTTTTATTCTGTGCGCCATCGCCATACAAAGGCATAATTTTAAAGTTATAAAAGTCGTTAGTTTGTAACAGTTTCGGCATAATCAGCGCACCATCGTAAGCAGTATAGGTCGCATAATAAACCGATGTACCATCATCATGCTTAAACTCCACAAAGCGGGCATCTTCAATACCCTTACGCTCGTATTCCGATATCGGGAATATTACACGGTCGGAAATGTCCGTATCCAGCGAAAAAACGATCTCGTAATAAGAATCCGCAAGCCATAAAACCTTGTCGTATTCCAGTTTCTTCATATCGTCTTCCTGCAATTTTTGCGAATCGAGGATAATACTGCGAAGGTTTGAGTATTCAAAGTGATGATCGAGCTTACCCTCTACCTCTTTTAAAACATCAATATTTATTTGGGTTGATACCGCTTTATCAAAGAAAAGTTTTTTGTTGTAAACCGCGTTACGCACAATTTCAGCCTCATCAATGTAACTGCCGGCAGGTAACACGGTAATATCATTATTTTTATCGAGCAACGCCCTGCGGAAAGTGATAGACGAAATGTGCCCCTCGCCTACTGCCCTAAAGCTTATGATCACGCGCTTTTCACCATCCTTCAATTCGCTTTGATCCGGGTCTTCAATGATTGAGGGATTAAAAAAAGCAGCTGATTCTATAGAATATTCGTGCGTAAAATAAGATCCGATCAATAACTTGCGATAAACTGTAAGAGTATCGTAGTCAATTTTCAACTCGGCAATAAGCGGCTTTAGTTTGCTGCAATGGCGGTTTAACAACCGGGTTATATTACGGTGCCGCTTGGAATATTCCTGCAAAAAGGGCGAAATAATAGCAAATGCCTCATCCTCACTAATCTGCATTACACGTTTGATTACCTCTTTTGCACGTTCGTTGCCGTTAAAAAAGAATCTTGCAATGACACGCTTCGGATCTGGATAAATTTTGATGGGTTTTCGCTCAACAGATAATCTCATATGTAAAAAACTACTTTATACTTTAACACTATTCCTGCTAAATTGATTTCAACAATTTAAAATTGTAAAAAATACACTTAGCATTATTAAATTACGCAATTATTATTTGATACGGTTGTTATTTGATAAATGTTTGACTTGAAAAGTAAGACTTAAATCATCTTATTACGTTTAACTAAATATTGCTTTAAAATATTGTGATAACCGTCTTCAATATTAGCATTAACCATATCAATTTTATATTGAGCGCATTTTAACTCTATCTGGTGGCGATAATATTGAAATGATTTCTGGTAAGCATCACGAATTTTATTAGGATGAACCTTGATATTCTCGCCGCTTTCCATATCAATAAACTGGTGCGGGCGGTTATCGAAGTTAAATTCAAGCTCCTTTTGCTTATCGTTTACGTTGAAAATAATTACTTCGTGCTTATTGTATTTTAAATGTTGGATGGCGGCAAACAAGGCATTCAATTTAGCTTCATCCATATTATTCTCCAGCATATCGCTAAAAATAATGATCATGGATCGCTGGTGAACCTGCTCGGCAATGTGGTGCAATACGCCGGTTATATCGGTTTTGGTATTTGCATTAGGCTCGTTATATGCTTTTTCTAACTGGGCATATAAATAAAACAGGTGACTCGCGGTTGATTTTGCAGCGCTCATCCAATCAATTTTATCCGAAAAAAGGCACAAACCAAAGGCATCGCGCTGTTTTTTAAACAGGTACATTAACGATGCCGCAGCGTAAATAGAAAACTCCAGTTTATTGGTGATTTTCTCAGGGAAATTCATGGACGAAGAAGTATCCAACAATAAAAAACAGCGCAGGTTGGTTTCTTCCTCAAACTGTTTAACAAACAGCTTATCGGTACGGGCAAACAATTTCCAGTCGATGTTTTTTACAGATTCCCCATTATTATAAAGCCGATGCTCGGCAAACTCCACCGAAAACCCATGAAACGGGCTTTGATGCAAGCCCGTAACAAAACCTTCAACCACCTGGCGGGCAAGGAGTTCGAGATTTGCTAATTGACGAATTTGCTGATCGTTATTGAGGCGGAGCATAATGCTAATATATCTATTTAGAATTAAGGGTCAAGACACAAGAATCAAGACTAAAAATTATTATTTACAAAAAAAGCGTCACATCATATGTAACGCTTTTCCAAGTAATTAAATACTTAAATATATTATAACTGAGCAGTTAATTTACCAGCTAACACTGATTTTGGCACTGCACCAATTTGTTTGTCTACAATTTCGCCGTTTTTAAAGTACAATAAGGCAGGGATGTTGCGGATACCGAATTTCATGGAAATGCCTGGATTGTTATCAACATTTACTTTACCAACAATAGCTTTTCCTTCATATTCTTTAGCGATTTCCTCAACTACAGGGCCAACCATGCGACAAGGACCACACCATTCTGCCCAAAAATCAATAAGAACCGGTTTATCTGATTTTAATACAAGCTCGTCAAAGTTTGCATCTGTTATTTCTAATGCCATGATATTTTTTTGTTTTTGTTATACAAATATATGCTATTCAAATTACTTGCCACAAATGATTAACTGCCAATGTGACAATGTGACAAACGGGTGAAAAAGAAAATTAAGAGTTAGGACAGTCAATATCTACAATTTTATTTATATCACTGCGTTATACGATTATTAGTCTACTGGCTGATCATATTCTAAAAAACAAACCTTATTAACTCCATGAAAAAAATCGTCTTTTCTTTTTTATTAATGATGGCTGCAAATAATTTATTTGCACAAACTGTAAAATTCGGTATAACGGGCGGGTTAAACGAATCCATTTTTAGCTTGCAAAATAACACAAACAACGATAACTCTCCCCTTACAGGTTTTCATGCCGGAGTTTTTAGTGATCTTGATTTCGGGAAACTTTCAATAATGCCGAGTTTGTATTATACTGTTAAGGGTGAAAACAAATAATGTTGCGTTACTTGATCAAAACGCAGCTAATGGCGGCGAAAATTTTACAGCAAAAAGTAAACTTTCCATTGATTACCTTGAACTACCCGTTAACTTTTTATATAATATGCCGGTAAAGGGCGGCAAATTTTTTATTGGTGGCGGACCCTACCTAGCCTATGGCCTTTCAGGTAAAGGTAAAACAACGGAAATAATAACCAGTAACGGCAATACCACTACAACTTACTCGGAAACAAACTCCAATTTCGGAAGCGAGGGCTTGCGACGCTTCGACTTTGGCTTAGGTGCTTTAGGTGGTTTTGAATTAAACAACGGCATATCAATAAGCGCTGGGTTTGAACACGATTTAACAAATATTGAGCAATCCGGAACAAATAACACAAAAAATGAAGTATTTATGGCTTCGGTGGGTTATACCATCTTTTAAGGCCGGAAAGATGATAGCACATAGCAGATAAGGCATACCTTAAGTGCGATTAAAGACCTGCAAAAAATAAATGGAATTCGGAAATTCAGTTAAAATGAGTTAATGTTAATAGCAAATATTAAGTACTGCAATCGAATCAGCCATTCCCTTTTTCGCTAAAATTCTGTTAATTTGCCAAAATATTTAATTTACTGATGCAAGACTACAGAAAAATGATTGAAGAGGCCTGGGAAGACAGGAACCTTTTACAAGATAAAGATTATATTACTGCTATTGAAACCATAATTGAGCGCCTGAACAATGGCGAAATGCGCGTTGCTGAGCCAAGCATCGGTGGCCGCTGGCACGTGAATGAGTGGCTGAAGAAAGCGGTTATTCTATATTTCCCGATCAGGAATATGGAAGAAATAAAGGTTGGCCCTTTTGTTTTCCATGACAAAATGCTGTTGAAAAAAGACTATAAGGAAAAAGGCGTTCGCGTGGTTCCTCATGGTATTGCCCGTTATGGCGCATACCTGGCTAAAGGCGTTATCATGATGCCATCTTACGTAAATATTGGCGCCTATGTTGATGAAGGTACCATGGTTGATACCTGGGCAACTGTAGGCTCATGCGCGCAGATCGGTAAGAACGTTCACCTGAGCGGTGGCGTTGGTATTGGTGGTGTATTAGAGCCTGTTCAGGCGGCACCGGTTATCATTGAGGATAATTGCTTTATAGGTTCGAGGGCTATCGTAGTTGAAGGCGTACATCTAGAATCGGAAGTGGTTTTAGGTGCTAACGTGGTTTTAACCGCATCAACCAAAATTATCGATGTTACAAAAGAAACACCAATTGAATATAAAGGCATTGTGCCTGCACGTTCGGTTGTAATACCGGGTTCATACCCTAAAGAATTCCCGGGTGGTACATATCACGTACCATGTGCCCTTATCATCGGCCAGCGCAAGGAATCAACCGATAAAAAGACATCATTAAACGATGCTTTGCGGGTGAATAATGTAGCGGTATAGATTTGAGAAGTGAGATTTGAGATTTGAGACTAAAACCTTTATGAAGTACAGCGCTTCAAGTTGCAGCTAATCTCAAATTTCATAGCTCAACTCTCACATCTAAAAAATATGAAAGTAGGATATGATGCCAAGCGCTTTTTTTTAAACAACACCGGGCTGGGTAATTACAGCCGTTGGCTGGTTAGGGCGCTGGCACAGTATCATCCTGAAAACACCTATTACCTGTACAGCCCGGAGGTAAAGCCAAATCCAAGGCTTAATTTCCTGCAGCAATTCCAAAATATAAAAACGGTTATCCCCATTGGTAAGCTCGTAAAATCATGGTGGAGGAGTAAGGGTATTGTGGAAGATCTGCAACGCGACGGTATCAACATCTACCATGGCTTAAGCCACGAATTGCCCATCGGTATTGCCGAAACCGGCATAAAATCCGTTGTTACAGTACATGACCTCATATTCATGCGTTACCCGGAGCAATTTGGGAGCATTAGCCGCACTATTTACAAGTTGAAGGTTGCCAAAGCTTGCACCGTTGCGGATAAGATCATCGCGATCAGCAAGAAAACCAAAGATGACCTGGTTGAACTACTGCATGTAGACCCGGCTAAAATAAAAGTAATTTACCAGGGTTGCGATCCTATTTTCAAGGCAGAACAATCTGCGGAGCAAAAAAAGATAGTCGCCGAAAAATATAATTTACCCGTTGATTTTATTTTAAGTGTTGGCACGATTGAGGAGCGCAAAAACCTGCTATTGCTGGTTAAAGCTTTGCCTGCTGTTGACATTCCCCTGGTTGTAGTAGGCAAACCGACTAAGTATTTAAAAGCAGTTAAATCCTACCTATCTGCTAACGATCTGAATCATCGTGTCTTTTTTTTACATGATGTCGCTTTTGCCGATCTGCCCGCTATATACCAGTTAGCTAAGGTTTTTGTCTATCCATCGCGTTATGAAGGTTTCGGCATACCAGTTTTAGAGGCGATCACTTCCGGCACACCGGTTATAGCGGCAAAGGGTTCTTGTTTAGAAGAAGCAGGCGGAAGCGGCAGTATTTATGTTGAACCTGATAATCACACCGATCTGGCGGATAAATTAAACGCCGTAATAAATACCGGGCAGCTGCGTGAAAAAATGATTGCCAAAGGCAAAGAATATTCCCTTAATTTTGAAGATGCTAAGCTGGCTAACCAGCTTACGCAATTATATAATAATTTATAACCATGCTTAGAGACGAAGTTGCCAAAGCATTTAAAATAATACAAGATAGCGGGATCATCCTCTATCCTACGGATACTATCTGGGGCATAGGTTGCGATGCCACCAATACCGAGGCCGTACAAAAGATCTATCGCCTAAAACAG
This sequence comes from Mucilaginibacter sp., assembly GCF_965225845.1. Lineage (GTDB taxonomy): Bacteria > Bacteroidota > Bacteroidia > Sphingobacteriales > Sphingobacteriaceae > Mucilaginibacter. The sequence continues at coordinate 850,474 of NZ_CBDDBL010000002.1, read as the reverse complement.
CGTGATGAAGCCAAAAGCATGATCATTTTGCTGGATAACGATAATAAACTGCAAAGCTACGTAAACGAAGTGCCGGATATTGCTTATGATTTGATCGAGTTTGCCGAAAATCCGTTGACTTTAGTAATGCCAGGGGCTAAGAATATATCGCCTGCTTTAATTAATAAAGATGGCAGCATTGCCATACGCGTAGTTAAAAACGATTTTTGCGAGCAGTTGATCCAGCGGATGAAAAAACCTTTGGTGTCTACCTCAGCAAATATCAGCGGTAAGCCATCACCGCAATATTTTTCACAAGTTGACCAGGAGATCATCGACGGAGTTGATTACGTGGTGGATATCGACCAGCATAGTATGGAGATCAAAAACCCATCAACTATTATGCGGTTGGAACCTGGTGGTAAGTTTGAGTTTATAAGGAGATAAACAATTTAATAGGTGATATAAATCATGAGCGGGCCAAATAAGAAACAATATGCTATGTTTATTTTATTATTTATAGCATTTGTATTATACAATTATAACAATATTGGAAATCCCAAACCTGTTTTTGGCCCCATTAATATTGTAGCGTATTGTTTATTCGGCTCTGCATTTATCATTATTTGGGGGGCTACAATGACAGTTAAATACTGCCCAAATTGTGGTGCAAGACTACCCAGGCTAAGGTTTCCAAAAAACAAAAACGAGATGCTTTATGGTTGGACTACCTGCCCTAACTGTAAAGCTGAAATAGATAATAAGGGGAAAGTTGTAAGTCGCGGACGATAATTTAAAACAGCACATTCCTTAATTATTCTTTTGATTTAAACGAGCATTTGCGCTTATCCTACTCACTCTGAAATCATTACACTTGCCCTCGCGCGGAAAGAGGGGAAACATCCGGAGCAAAAATAATTTGCTAATTTTGCCCTATTACATGAAACAACACCTCCACCACCCGGTATTCAAAATTATATCAAAAATAGCAGGCGAAAATCATTTACAGACTTATGCTATTGGCGGATTTGTACGGGATATTTTTTTGAATCGCCCATCAAAAGATATTGATATTGTGGTGATGGGTAACGGGATAGATTTTGCGGAGAAAGTTGCTAAAAAATTGAATGTAAAACTGGCCGTATTCAAAAATTTCGGTACGGCGCAGTTGAAATACCAGGATCTGGAAATTGAATTTGTTGGTGCACGCAAAGAATCATACCGTTTAGATTCACGTAAACCATTAGTTGAGAACGGCACTTTGGAGGACGATCAAAAACGCCGTGATTTTACCATTAACGCCTTAGCTATTTCGCTTCACCCGGATACTTACGGAGAATTGCTTGATCCCTTTGGCGGCATGGCCGATATGGAAAGCAAGCTGATCCGCACACCGCTAAATCCTGTGGAAACTTTTTCGGATGATCCTTTGCGGATGATGCGTGCTATCCGCTTCGCATCGCAATTGAATTTCAGGATCGATGAGATCGCAATAGAAGCGATAAAAGCCAATACTAACAGGATCAGCATTGTATCACAGGAACGGATCACGGACGAATTGAATAAGATCATTTTATCGCCTAAGCCATCTATCGGTTTTAATTATTTGTTTGATACAGGGTTGCTGCGCAAGGTCTTCCCGCAGATGGTAGATCTTTATGGTGTTGATTATATTGACGGAAAAGGCCATAAGGACAATTTTTATCATACCTTGCAGGTGTTGGATAACATTTGCGAAACAACCGGTGATATTTGGTTGCGTTGGGCGGCTATATTGCATGATATTGCCAAACCAGCCACCAAACGTTTTGAGGCAGGCCACGGGTGGACCTTTCACGGGCATGAAGACAAAGGCGCACGCATGGTACCCAAGATATTTGCGCAGTTGAAGTTGCCTTTGAATGAAAAAATGAAGCAGGTACAAAAACTGGTTCAGCTGCATTTAAGGCCAATTGTTTTATCGCAGACTATCGTGACGGATTCGGCGGTGCGACGTTTACTTTTTGAGGCGGGTGACGACATTGAAGGACTAATGCTGTTGTGTAAAGCAGACGTTACTACAAAAAATGAATATAAGGTAAAAAAATACCGCCAGAATTTCGACCTCGTTCAACAAAAATTAAAAGATGTTGAGGAACGCGATAATATGCGAAACTGGCAACCACCGGTTACCGGGCTGGATATTATGCAGTTATTTGGTATAAAAGAAGGCCGTGAGGTGGGAATTATTAAAAATCAGATACGCGAAGCCATCCTCGAAGGCGAAATACCAAACTCGCGCGAGGAGGCAATTGAATATACAATAGCAAAAGGCCGGGAAATTGGCTTAAAAGTTGTGGCAAGGGTTTAATGAATTTTTGAAACGATATTTTTACAGGCACTATTCAAAATGCTGTACATATCAACTAAAACTTCTGGAATCAGAATAAAATTAAAATATTATTTTTGTTAGCTTAAAATCTACTACATAAAAAAATGGCACTATACAGGTTCAGGGTTACTTTTGAAGACTACGATGATGTGATAAGAGAGATCGATGTAAAATCGAATCAATCTTTCGAAGATCTTCATCGCGCTATTCACCAGTCAACAGGCTACAATCCCGAATATCCTTCGTCTTTCTACATCAGCAATGATCAGTGGACCAAAGGCGAAGAGATCACCTATTTACCAAACCAACGCAGGATAGACCGCGGGGTATCGTTGATGGACAAAGTAAAACTGAGCAGCTTTATTGATGATCCGCACCAAAAATTTTACTACACTTTTAACTTCGACCGCCCATTTGATTTTCATGTGGAGCTAATGAAGATCATATTAGATGAAGCTAAAGGCGTAACCTATCCCGCTGTAATTAAATCGGTTGGCGAAGCGCCTAAACAATTTGGTAACGTGGTTAATATAGCATCGTTACCGGCAACCGAAGAAGAAGGCGACTTTGACTTTTTACAGGAAGAACTTGGTTTTAACCCTGAAGACGCGGATGAGTTAACCGGCGTATTGGATACCGAAGAAGAAGAAACCGAGATACCGGGAGTACACGGCGGAGGCCATGACGACGAAGAAGAAGAGGATGAATTTGGCAGCGAGTTTTCTGACAACGAAGGTTTCGATGACGAAAAATCACATGATGACTATTAAGTGGTCGATGGACCATAGTTATGGATCATAGCAAAAAGTTGCCGGTAAATTAAGGTATTAATTTTGCTATGGTCTATTGACCATCACCTATGGACCATAATATGAATTACAACACCAACAAAACCCTCATTGTATTAGCCGGTCCTACTGCTGTTGGTAAAACAGCAATAGCCATTAAAATTGCGCAGCACTATAATACGGTTGTAATATCTGCCGATTCGCGCCAGTTTTTTCGCGAAATGAGTATTGGTACCGCCAAGCCAGATGCACAGGAATTGGCTACCGTAAAACATTACTTTATTAATTCGCACTCTATTCACGAAAGCTTTAGTGTTGGCGATTACGAAAAGCAGGCTTTGGCTTTGCTTGATGAGCTGTTTAAGGAACACGATGTTGTGGTGATGGCAGGCGGATCTGGCTTGTACATTAAAGGCGTTTGCGAGGGTTTTGATGAGCTACCTGTCGCCGAACCGGGCATACGACACAGGTTAAACCAGGATTTTACCGAGCAAGGTATTATGCATTTGCAGGAACGTGTTAAAGAGATCGACCCGGAGTACTATGAACAGGTTGATATCCATAATCCGCAACGTTTAATACGCGCCCTCGAAGTTTTTGAAGCTACCGGCAAGCCCATATCTTACTACCGAAAAGCCACAGTTAACAAACGTGCTTTTAACATTGTAAAGATCGGGCTGAGTTTACCGCGGGATATTTTGTACCGGCAGATAAACTATCGTGTTGATAAAATGGTGGAGGCCGGCTTATTGGATGAAGTAAGGTCGCTTATTCCCTACCGTAATTTAAACGCGCTGAATACTGTTGGCTATAGCGAGCTATTTGATCATTTCGATGGAAATACAGATTTGGAAACAGCCCTCGATCTCATCAAACAAAACACCCGTCATTTTGCCAAGCGCCAGTTAACCTGGTTCCGCAAGGATAAAGACTTTCACTGGTTTGAGGCCGATGGCGAGGATGTAGTGCCTAATATCGTTAAACAGGTTCAAGAAAATCCGGATAAGCTGTAATCTCAAAGCTTCATTTATCTCAATTTATAATGGATAATTACTTTTATCCCTGTTATCGGCTTCGTTCCCCGAATAATATTGCTTATTACAATGGCCTGTGAATAGACTTAGGATCAATACTTAACTTATTCAGTACCGGTATGCCCGGCGCATTCACCAGCACAATCTCCATTACTGTTAATTGCTTTTGACGGGTGTTTTTGTTGATGAAACTGCCCTTTAAACGGGTTATGGTATACTTCTGCAAGGTATCTACAATTAAAAGTGGCCAACCCTTTGCTTTAATCCTTTTTATCACATCCGCGTTAGCGTATAAATAAAAAGTGCCTTTGGGTGTTGATTTTACAGTATCGGGATCGATCATCTGCAATGGACGATTCAAATAAAATTCCATTGGCCAGGCATCATTATCGCATTGATAAACGGGATACTTTTTAGTATCACGCTGATCGATCCACCTCGCTGCCTCGCTACCGCCCTGGTATTTAACAAGCGTTGGGTAAAAGGCCATGTTCAGGTACACATTCACAATAAATGCGACGAGTATTGTACTAATGATAATGCGCTGAATGCCGTTATTACTTACTATTTTAGGAACCATAACCATGGCTACATACAGCAAAAATAGTATAACTAAAACCGGGGTTGTCAGTTCCGAATAAAAGAAATATTCGAGAATGCAGATGATTGTGATCATAACAGAGATCACAACTATCTGGGTAATGCGGATAGCCTTAATGCTTTTAGACAATTGAACGTTATACAGATACTGCGCCGTGATAATGGCGAAAAATGGGAACACTATATTCATGTAATGCGGCAGCTGGAATTTTGATGCCGAGAATAACAAAAAAGTAAGCAGCCCGGCGCTGATGCAATACCACTCCTGCCCTCTTACGTTTTTGATGCCGGTTTTTATAAAGCGGTACACTGATACAAAAAATAACAGCGACCATGGCAAAAATGCCCAAAGCGTAGTATGTAGAAAAAAGAACGGATCCCCGCCGCCTTTGATTGGCCCGGTATTAAAGAATCGCCCGAATTGACTATCCCAGAAAAAGAACCAGATACCCGAAACGCCGATATGGCTGAATACTACCTTTTCCGGGTGAACATCAAACTGGTAATACAGGCAATACAGTTCAGGAATGATGAATGCTAGGGTAAGGATGATCGCCACTAACCATTTCCAGTTAAAAAGCTTTTTCCATTCCCGTGTGATGACTAATTGACCAACAATCGCCCCGCCGATAGGAATAATAGCGAACATTCCCTTAGTCATGATGGCACAGGCGGTAAAAATACAGCCGGCTAACAAATGCCAGTAATTATTACGAATATTCGCTCTGTAAAAATGATACACCGCTGCAATAATGAGCCCGGTTAAATAAGGCTCGGCGCGGACATCGTTATTAGATAGCAGGATATGCTGGGCAGTCAGCAATATCAAAACCGACCATAACGCAATCCTCTCGTTATACAAGTTTTTAGCGAAGTAATAGGTATACAAAGCGCCCATCAGCAGAAACAAAATTCCCGGCAATTTATAGGCCCAGGTAGTAAACCCAAACAGGTTGAATGATAAGGCAGCTATCCAGAAGGGAAAATGAGGTTTATCGAGCCAGTCGTGACCGTTTACCACCAAATTTACGTAGTCATGGTGCAGTACCATGGTTTTGGCAATGGTAGCGTATAGAGCTGCATCCGGGCCCATTATGGTAACAAACAATCCGCTAAAATTAACCGCAATAGCCAGTGCAATAAAAATATAAAGCCAGTTTAGTTGCTTAGCGGGGATAATATGCTCCATTGGGCAAATATAAATAGATTTTTGAGAGATGGCATGAGCCATCGCTCTTGTGTAATTGAGCGGATCAGGTGTTATCTTAAAATATTAACAATTAAATTTAGCTAAAATAATTAGCATTTCCAAAACTTTCTAAAAAAAACAACGTTAATAATAAAAAGAAATATTATGAAAACTGAAGAAAATAAATCAGGAAATCGCAACGCAGGTGAAGAAACAACCGGCTTAAACGGAGAAATAAAAGGATCGAACACGATCAAAGACCCGGATGAGTGGACCACAGGCGATGAGCCGATGACCGGGGCGCAACATTCTTATCTAACTACATTATCTGCCGAAGCAGGTGAAGATTTTGATGAAACTTTGAGCAAGGCAGATGCATCAAAACGCATTGAGGAACTCCAACATAAAACAGGCAGGGGCTTAGATAACTAAACCCTGCTGTTTTATTAAACACATTGCAACTAGTAAACGGTTTTTGGGCAGGTAGTTTACCTTTTAAGTTTTTCCCTTTTAATTAACTATCAAACTCATAGGGATTTTGTTAATTTCGCTGCCACATACGCGTAATAACAAAATGGACTATCAATTTAAAGATATAGAGCAAAAGTGGCAACAGTTTTGGGCCGATCACCAAACTTTTAAAGCCGAGGATAACAGCACAAAACCTAAATACTATGTGCTGGATATGTTTCCTTATCCATCAGGGGCAGGCTTGCATGTTGGTCACCCGCTGGGCTATATCGCTTCTGATATTTTTGCACGTTACAAACGCTTAAAGGGCTTTAACGTATTGCACCCAATGGGTTACGATTCATTTGGCTTACCTGCTGAGCAGTACGCCATACAAACCGGGCAGCACCCTGCTATTACTACCGAAACTAACATCGCTACCTACCGCAGGCAGCTGGACCAGATCGGGTTTTCGTTTGACTGGAGTCGTGAGGTGCGCACCAGTTCGCCGGATTATTATAAGTGGACGCAGTGGATCTTTATGCAGCTGTTCAACTCCTGGTATAATAAAACCGCTGAAAAAGCCGAACCTATAAGCAGGTTGGTTCACCACTTTGAAAAATTGGGTTCAAGTGGTATAAATGCCGTATGTGACGAAGAAGCATTAAACTTTACTGCCGCCGACTGGAAAGCCATGAGCCACGACGAACAGCAGGCAGAGTTATTAAAATATCGGTTGACGTACCTGCGTGAAAGCACTGTAAACTGGTGCCCGGCTTTGGGTACCGTACTGGCAAACGATGAGGTTAAGGACGGCTTTAGCGAGCGCGGCGGTTACCCTGTTGAACAAAAGAAAATGATGCAGTGGAGCATGCGCATTACCGCCTATGCCGAACGCCTCTTACAAGGCCTGGATACCATTGACTGGCCGGAGCCTTTAAAAGAAATGCAAAGAAACTGGATTGGGAAGAGTACCGGGGCGTCGGTTAAATTTCCGATTTTGGGACCGGGTGGAGGGAGCGAAGAGCGCTCTGAGTCACTGGCATCCGGCAATTTTATTGAAGTTTTTACCACCCGCGTAGATACCATATTCGGTGTGACCTTTGTTGTATTGGCTCCTGAACATGAATTGGTGAAGGAATTGACTACGCCTGGACAAAAAGATGCCGTTGAGGCTTACATAGCCCAAACTAAAAAGAAGTCGGAACTTGACCGTATGGCGGATACCAAAACGGTATCGGGCGCATTTACCGGCAGCTATGTACTTAACCCGCTTAATGGCGAAAAGGTACAGATCTGGATAGCCGATTATGTATTAGCCGGTTACGGAACGGGCGCAGTAATGGCGGTACCAAGTGGAGACCAGCGTGATTATTTATTCGCCAGGCATTTTGATCTGCCGATAGTGCCAATCATGGATATCCAGAAGATTGAGATTGAGGCCGACCCGACGAAAGAGGGCCGTTATATCAACTCGGATTTTATAAACGGTTTGTTTTACAACGAGGCTGTAAAAGCTGTAGTAGCTAAACTGGAAGAAATATGTGCAGGTAAAGCAAAAGTAAACTTCAGGATGCGCGATGCCATTTTCGGCAGGCAGCGTTATTGGGGCGAGCCGGTACCGGTATTTTTTAAAGATGGCCTGCCTTATTTAATTGAAGAAAGTGAATTGCCCCTGGTATTACCTGAAGTTGATAAATACCTGCCAACTGAAAGCGGCGAGCCGCCTTTGGGCCGTGCTACCGGCTGGAAACACCCTTTGGGAGAATATGAACTTTCGACCATGCCGGGCTGGGCAGGCAGCAGCTGGTACTGGTACCGTTATATGGATGCGCATAATGATAATGAATTCGCATCTAAAAAAGCGGTGGAATACTGGAAGGACGTCGACTTGTATATCGGCGGCAGCGAACACGCAACCGGGCATTTGCTATACAGCCGTTTCTGGAACAAGTTTATGAAGGATCTGAATTTGGTTGTTGAGGAAGAACCTTTCAAAAAGCTGATCAACCAGGGGATGATACAGGGCAGAAGTAATTTTGTATACCGTTTGGTTGATGAAGAAGGGAGAGGGACCAACACTTTTATATCTTATAGATTGATCAAAGAATATAAAACATCGCCGCTTCATGTTGATGTAAATATTGTTGAGAACGATGTGCTCAACAGAGAAAAATTCAAAAAATGGCGCGAAGAGTATGCCGACGCTGATTTTATTTTAGAAGGAGGCAAATACATCTGTGGCGTTGAGGTCGAAAAAATGTCCAAATCCAAATTCAACGTGGTTAACCCGGATGACCTGATCGCCCGTTATGGTGCCGATACTTTGCGTATGTACGAGATGTTCCTCGGCCCGCTGGAGCAAAGCAAACCCTGGAATACCAATGGTATTGAGGGTGTATTCAAATTCCTGCGTAAATTCTGGCGGTTGTTCCATAACGAGCAATGGCAATTTACTGTTTCCGATGCTGAGCCATCAAAGGCAGAGTTAAAATCGCTGCATAAGATCATCCGTAAGGTTGAGGAAGATATCGAACGCTTCTCCTTCAATACCTCGGTTTCCAGCTTTATGATCGCGGTTAATGAATTGACCGATCTGAAGTGCAATAACAAGGCTGTTTTGCAGGATATGGTGATCCTGCTTTCTTCATATGCGCCGCACATGTGCGAGGAATTGTGGACCTTATTAGGTAACGAGGCAGGTACGTTAAGCTACGCCTCATACCCTAAGTTCAACGGCACTTATTTGGTTGAGGACGATTTTGCATACCCGATATCCATCAACGGCAAAACAAAAATGAACTTGAGTATCCCGTTAAGTCTTGATGCCGCCGATACCGAGGCTTTTGTACTGGCAAATGCCGATGTACAAAAGTACCTGGATGGTAAATCACCTAAAAAGGTGATCGTTGTAAAAGGCAGGATTGTGAATATGGTGGTGTGATTTAGACTTTAGAAAACGGAAGTTAGAGATTAGATAATTATCAACCTGTAATCTCTATTTAATTAATCATTAATCAATAGTGTAACATTTACAATATGTTGCAGCAGATATTTATAAAAATGACATTTTGTTTGTAACATTTCGGGTATTTTCGCCTCCAAATTGAAAATCACCCATCAAATGAAGCGTTTTTACATATTTCTTTTATTGTTAAGCTCTGTACTTACTGCAAAGGCGCAGTTTGGCGGCCCAAGCATAACCGGTAAAATTGCCGGAACCGTAATTGATTCTGTCACCAAAAAACCGGTTGCCTACGCCAGTGTTGCTATCTACCTGAGCAACGGCAAAGCACCTATAAATGGTATGCTTACCGACGAATCAGGCGGTTTTAAAATATATAATATTAAACCCGGTAGCTACAAACTAACCATCACCTTTGTTGGCGGCTATAAAACTAAAACGGTAAACCCTATCGTTACCACGGCATCAAAACCCGATGCAAGTTTAGGCAATATCAAGATAAGGCCGGATAACGGCGACCTTGGAGAAGTTACCATTACCGCAAAGGCACCGCTTATTGAAAACCATATTGATAAAATTGTTTACAACGCCGAAAAGGATATTACCAACGTAGGCGGCAACGCGAGCGACGTGCTACAAAAAGTGCCGTTGGTAGCTGTTGATATCAACGGTAATGTTTCCTTACGTGGCGATGCAAACGTTAAGGTGTTGATCAACGGTAAACCATCGGGTGCTATGTCGGCAAGTCTATCTGACGTATTAAAAACCATCCCTGCCGATCAGATCAAAAGCATTGAGGTGATCACTTCGCCATCCGCAAAATATGATGCGGAAGGTTCGGCAGGTATTATTAATATCATCACCAAACAAAAAAATGCTTCAGGTTTAAGCGGTTCGGTTAGCGGTGGTATCGGCACACGCCAAAACAACGGTAACTTCAACTTAAATTATAACAAAAACAGGTTTAGCCTGTCGGCAAATATTGGTGGTAACTTAACCTGGCCTCAAACATCTCTGACTAACTTTAACCAAACCATTACTGACCCTACTACCGGCGAAGTAACTAATAACAGTGCCACCAGGAGCAGCGATATTAAAAGGTATGGTACTATCAGTTCTATTACTGCAGGTTACGAGGTTAATGCTTACAATAGCCTGACTTCTACATTCAGATATAACAGAGGCGGGTTTAATCAAACCGGTCCGTCAACAAACGGTTCACATACCACCGGGCCTGATACTACCTACGGTTATCAATATACTAATAATACAGTACAGCATAATCTTTTTGATGGTTTTGACTGGAGTGTTGATTATACCCACAAATTTCACAAAGATGGTGAGGAGTTGGACTTATCAGCCCAATGGAGCCACAGTATTGTTAATACTAACTATACTAATACATACACCGGCGAATCTCCTTATGATCCGCAAAGAGGTATAAATGACGGTACAAACAATGAATACACTTTCCAGGCAGATTATACGCTGCCAATAAACAAGCTGTTAAAACTGGAAGCTGGCGGTAAAACTACCATCAGGAGGTTAAACAGTGATTTTGACATTTTTGGTACTGATTTAAACGGAGATGGAGATTTGGATAATCTTTTACCTGACCTGAGCAATATATATGATTATAATCAAAATGTGTATGCCGGTTATACTGTATTAACCTTCACCTTACCAAAAAATTACACCATATTGGCAGGTGGCAGGTTTGAAAACACTACTATTAATGGCCAAGCCACAACCACCGACCAGGAGCTTCCGCCGGTAACACAAAATTATAACGTGTTTATACCCAGCTTCACTATTCAAAAGCAGGTAGGTACGTCAAACACATTTAAATTGAGTTACAGCAAACGTATCACACGCCCAAGTTTAACTTTTTTAAATCCGTTTATAAACATGAGCAATCCGCAAAGCGAATCGGAAGGTAACCCTGATCTTCGCCCGGAGATATCACAAACTATTGAGTTAAATTATAACACGTTTATTAAAACATCAGTTATCAATTTCTCTATCTACTATAAGCATATCAACGGTCTAATTGAAAGTATATTAGCTCCGGATGTTTCTGCTGCTGCAGCAACGCAAACTGGTGTGGGTACATTAAGTACTTACCAAAATATTGGTAGCAATAATTCATGGGGATCAAGCTTTTTCGGATCGATAAATCCGATCAAAATCCTAACCATAAGGGGAAGCATTAATGCATATACTTATAGTCCTGATCCAACAGGTTTTTTTGCAGCCGACCACAGCTCACAAGGCACCTATGTACAGTACAACGCTTTTGGAATGGCTGAAGTTGACCTGAAAAGCATAGTGGGCCAGGTTTTCGCTATTGAGAATTCACCACGCCGCACTATACAGGGTACTAATCCATCATTCAGCTTATTAGGCTTTGGTGTAAGGAAGCAATTTGACAATAAAAAAGCTTCAATTGGTATTAATGTTTTGCAACCGTTTAATAAATATAAATATTTTAACCAAAATATAACCAGTGCCGACCTGGTTCAAACCAGCAGTACCGCGTTCCCATTCCGTTCGGTTGGTTTAACGTTTAGCTACAGCTTTGGTAAAATCACCTTCAGCAACCCTAAACCAAAGAATGGTAACAATCCTGACGAAGAAAAACAGGACGACCAGGGCGGCCCGGGCGGCGCACCTGCAGCAGGCGGAAGCACAAGATAATAAAACCACAATTGTAATATTTAAAGGGCCCTTGTTTTACAAGGGCCTTTTTTGTGGTTAACTATATGGCGTTAACATCAATCCCGATCTGCTTCAATAATAACGAAGCATTAAAGGTTTTGCATTCGCCATCTTTTATCTTGTAATCGAACAGCATTTTGCCATCAACTACCTGTATATCGAAGTAGAAATTGCGGATATAATCCGGGTATTTCTTTTCTAACTCGGCAATCTGTAGGTCGTGCGTAGCCACCATCCCCACCCCTTTTTTGCTGATGAGTTGCTCAATAACCGCTTTTGAGCCTAAATATTTGTCAACTGAATTTGTACCGCGCAACATTTCATCTATTAAAAAGAAAACCTTAGGTTCGTTTTCCACAGCGGCAAGGAGCATTTGCAGCCGGTCGAGCTCGGCTTTAAAGGTTGAGGTGCTTTCATTAAGCGAATCCTTAATTCGCATGTAACTAACAATTGTAATAACCGATACTGTCATTTCATCAGCACAAACAGGTGCACCTGCTAAAGCCAATACGGTATTGATGCCGATAGTGCGCAAGAAGGTACTTTTACCTGCCATGTTGGAGCCGGTGATGATATCTACCTTAAAAGTATCATTCAACTCATAATTATTAGTTACACTGAATTTATTGCTAATAAGCGGGTGAGCGATGTTTTTCGCAGTGATGGTGTAGGCGTCGCCATAGGCTATTTGCGGGAAACACCATTTAGGATAATTAATAGCCAAGGACGAAAGACTGATCAGCGCCTCAAACTCGGCGATCACATCGAAGGCGGTTTCAATTTCCTGTTTGTTAGTGCGTTTCCAGTTTTCAATAGCGATAACCTGCTTAAGCGACCATAGAAAGAAAATGTTTAGAATGAAATTCACGATCATAATAAGGTTATAGCCAAGCTTATTGATCAGCTTGGCCAATTCCTCAATACTTTTATTGATTTGCCCGTTATTAAGTTTGCTGTTTAATTCGATGCATTTTTCTGAGTGCCATTTTTCGGTTTCGATCACCTTTAAAACAACCGCATAATTGGCCAAAACCTTACCTATTTTATCAGCTATGGATGCCGATTTTACGATTACGTCAGCTTTGGAATTTAATATTAAAAAATTAAAAAGTACCAAAACTATTGCGATAAATGTTACCGGCGAAAAATAAATACTGGCTATAATAGCGGCAGTCAATAACCATGGAGCGAGTTTTATATAGGTATTCAACCATTTTTCGCCGGGAATAGCAAGTGGTAAGCGCAAGTAGGCAAACAAACTATTTAATTGGATGGCATCTTTACTGTTCGCAAATAAAAGACGGGCTTGGATATCTACCTTCCAATTGGGTTTTGAGGTTATTTCTTTAATAGCATTTTGGCGAAATAAAACGGTCTCTTTTTCTGATGGCGCATTTAGCCATTCACCAAGCTTCACATTCCCTGCTGCTGTAGCAGATCGATTAATCAATTGATGCAGCGACAAGCTACCATAAATATCAAGGTCGGCGCTGTAAAAGTGCTTTTCATTGCTAAAAATTGCACCATTGTCGTACATATTGATGTGGTGCAGTATGCTATTGATCTCGTTTTCGTTAACCTTTACCAGGTTTTCAAAATACTTTTTTTCATCCTCAAAGGCACTTTGTTTAGAAACAAGCCAGGCGAAAACAAATAGCACGATAACTACGGTAGTGGCAATAATGGTAAAGTTATTTTGCGAGTTAGCTATGTAAATAGATAGTACTAACAGTGCGATCAACCCTAATCGTAAAAAGGAATAGGTATTGATCAGTTTTTTATATTTGTCAACCTCAGCTTTGGCAGTGGTTATGCGTTGTGTATAATCGTTTAGGATATCCTGTTCCATCGTATTTAAAAATTCAGGCTAAATAAGCACTTATATTTTAAATAAACGTTTATTTTGTTGGTTGATATGAAGATCACTTTTTTAACAGTTGGCAAAACTGAAGACGCTTACTTAAAAGATGGGATTGAAAAGTATGTTAAACGCCTGAAGTACTACACGAAATTAGAGCTGATCGACCTTCCTGAACTTAAAAATACCAAAGCCCTTAAACCTGACCAGCAAAAAAGCAAAGAGGCGGACATGATCCTGAAAAAGATCGTCCCAACTGATCATGTGATCCTGCTGGATGAAAACGGGATGGAGTTTACCTCGAAAAAATTCGCTACTTATTTAGAGAAGAAAAATATAAGCGCGACTGCCAGTTTAATCTTTATAGTTGGCGGGCCTTACGGCTTTGATGAAACTGTTTACCAACGCGCGAATGATAAAATATCGCTCTCAAAAATGACCTTCTCGCACCAAATGGTGCGCCTGTTTTTTGTAGAACAACTTTACCGCGCTTTCACGATAATTAAAGGCGAGCCTTACCATCATGAGTAAACCTGGCTCCTATTATTACAATTTTGCTACAGTCACATTTTTGTAAAAACCCTTTTACGTTCTTTTAATTAGTTGATTTAGCACCGATATTTATCTTTTCGGTTAATTAAATCTCCCACAATGCACCAGATTGCCACTGAACTCGTATCAGGAAAGTTTATTTTCTTTTACGTATTGATAATTTCAACCATCATCATTCACTACCGTGGCAAGGTGAGGTATAAATTTTTCAGGCAGTTAACCGATCACTCTACCTTTATGGCGCCCATTAATGTACCCATGTATGCGCTGTCAGGAGTAGAAAATCAACCTTATATCAAAACTGAATCATTTCCGCAACTGGGCCTGCTAAAAAGTAAGTGGGAAACTATCCGCGATGAAGCTTTATTGTTGGAACAGGAGGAGTTGATCAAAGGATCAGATAAATTGAACGATGTTGGCTTCAATTCCTTTTTCCGCCGTGGGTGGAAGCGCTTTTATTTAAAATGGTATGATGATTTTCATCCGTCAGCTACCAAATATTGCCCGCAAACAGTTGAGTTATTAAAACAGATCCCATCTGTGAAAGCGGCGATGTTCGCGGTATTGCCTGCAGGCAGCGAGTTATTGATGCACCGTGACCCTTACGCGGGTTCACTGCGCTATCATCTGGGTTTGATAACCCCAAATTCCGATGCTTGCAATATTGTGGTTGATGGGCAGCCTTATGCCTGGAGAGACGGCGAAGATGTGTTATTTGATGAAACCTACATTCATTACGCGCAAAATAAAACGGATATAGACCGCATCATTCTGTTTTGTGATGTAGAACGCCCGGTAAAAACCATGTTTGGCCGGGGCTGGAATAAATTTTTCGGTTGGTTTATTATGGCGGCTGCGGCTTCGCCTAATATGGGCGAAGATAAAACCGGCAATATCAATAAAGTCTTCCGTTATATTTACTCAATACGCACAGTAGGTAAAAAGCTAAAGGCTTATAATTACAATTTGTATTACGCTGTTAAATACGCGCTGTTGCTGTTGATATTGTGGCTGATATTCATCCATTAAATTGATTGTGCGCATAATTTACCTACCTTTGCGCTATGGCAGATCATTCAAATTCGCACGATCACAATCACTCTCATGATCATTCACACTCGCATGACCATAGTCATTCACATGATCACGATCATTCGCATGGATTATTTGGTCACCATCATCACGACGCTCCAAAAATCGAGAATTTAAATGCCGCATTTGTTATCGGCATTATTTTAAACTCGGCTTTTGTTATCATTGAGGTTATTGCCGGTTTATATATCCACTCATTATCCCTATTGACTGATGCGGGCCATAACCTGAGCGATGTTGCGGCCTTGGCCTTAGCATTGTTAGCCTTTAAATTAACTAAAGTAAGCGCTAATAGTAAGTATACCTATGGCTACAAACGCTCTACCATTATCGTATCTTTTTTTAACGCGGTTATCCTGTTTGCTTCAGTGGGCGTAATTGTTTACGAGGCGATTATCCGGTTTATTCATCCCGCAACAATTGAAGGCGGAACGATGGCCTGGGTTGCTTTGATCGGTATTGGTGTAAACGCTTTCACTGCTTATCTTTTTGTGAAAGGCAAGGACGGTGACTTAAACATAAAAAGCACCTACATGCACATGGCTATGGATGCTGTTGTTTCATTAGGTGTAGTAATTTCGGGTGTTATTATCTATTTTACGCATTGGTACATTATTGACAGCATTGTAAGTATCCTGATTGCGATAACCATCCTTCGTGGTACATGGAGTTTATTAAACGACAGCTTGAGACTGGAAATGGACGGCGTACCAAAGGAAATGAACCTTGCCAAAATCAAAGCTGAATTATTAAAGGGCAAAGGTGTTATTGATGTGCACCACATGCACGTTTGGGCTCTAAGTACTACCGAAAATGCGTTAACCGCTCACCTGGTAGTAGATCCCACCTATATGAACTCGTTCGATAATATTAAACACGACCTGCGCCACCGGATGGAACATTTAGATATCAGCCACAGCACATTCGAGCCGGAGTTTTCTACCGAAGATTGTAAGCATGTAGATTGCTAAGCTACTCTAAACTATAAAACAACAAAGCCTCCGAAATTCGGGGGCTTTGTTGTTTTAGGAAATTGTGAACTATTAAATTACAAATTACCCCTCAAATCCTGCTCGCGTTCAATAGCCTCGAATAAAGCCTTAAAATTACCTGCGCCAAATGACTTGGCACCTTTGCGTTGAATGATCTCGAAGAAAACCGTCGGCCTATCCTCAACAGGTTTGGTAAAGATCTGTAACAAATAACCTTCGTCATCGCGGTCAACTAAAATGCCGAGTTTCTTCAGTGGGTCTAAGTCCTCGTCAATATGCCCTACACGATCAGTTAATTCATCATAATATGAAGTCGGTACGGTTAAAAACTCAACTCCACGGCTTTGCAGATCGGTTACTGTTTTAACTATATCGCTGGTAGCTAAAGCCATATGCTGTACACCTTCGCCTTCGTAAAACTCCAAATATTCTTCGATTTGCGACTTCTTTTTGCCTTCAGCCGGTTCATTTATCGGGAATTTAACATAACCGTTTCCATTACTCATCACCTTGCTCATCAGCGCCGAATATTCGGTTGAGATCATCTTATCATCAAAGGTCAGAATGTTCCTGAATCCCATCACATCAGCATAAAAATCAACCCATTGGTTCATTTTATGCCAGCCCACATTACCTACACAATGGTCGACATATAACAAACCTGTTTCGGTTGGATGATAAGCAGTGTCCATTTTTTTGTATCCCGGCAGGAACAAACCATTGTAGTTTTTACGTTCGATGAACAGGTGTACGGTATCGCCATAAAGCATAATGCCGCTGCTGCGAACTTCGCCGTTTTCATCACTCATAGTTTGCGGTTTTTGGTAAGGCTTAGCCCCGCGGCTTGTGGTTTGCTGATAAGCGTCATAAGCGTCATCAACCCATAAAGCCAGCACCTTTACTCCATCGCCATGTTTTTTAATATGCTCCGCGATAGGATGGTCGGAATGCAAAGGCGTAGTCAGCACCAGGCGAATTTTACCTTGCTGTAATACGTATGATGCCCTATCACGCACACCCGTCTCCGGCCCTGAATAGGCCAGGTCCTGGAAACCGAAAGCGGTTTTGTAATAATGAGCTGCCTGCTTGGCATTGCCTACATAAAATTCTACGTAGTCGGTACCATTCAGTGGTAAAAAGTCTTTTGTTTGGATCGGTTTATCTAATGTTTGTGTTTCCATGATTGTGTTTTCTTTAATGTTTTTTGTTTTGTCATTGCGAGGAACGAAGCAATCTCGTCGCGTTCTTTGCAAGCGACGAGATTGCCGCGCTACGCTCGCAATGACAATATGTTTTATTCAGCCCAGCCTTTATAATAATTCGGATCTTCTATTTTAATGGCTTCTTCGGTGATCATTAGCGGGCGAAACGGGTCAATCATTACTGCCAATTCTTCAGTTGATTCTTTGCCGATGGATTTCTCTACCGAACCCGGCGATGGCCCGTGCGGGATGCCTCCGGGATGCAGGGTGATCTGTCCCTTAACCACATGCTTGCGGCTCATAAAATCGCCGTCAACGTAGTATAATACCTCGTCGCTATCCACATTGCTGTGATTGTATGGTGCGGGGATGGATAATGGATGATAATCAAACTTCCTCGGCACAAATGAGCAGATCACAAAGTTATTACCCTCAAATGTTTGGTGCACCGGTGGCGGTTGGTGCAACCTGCCGGTTATTGGTTCAAAATCATGGATAGAAAGCGCCCACGGGTAATGGAAACCATCCCAGCCAATAAAATCAAACGGATGTGTGCCGTAGGTGTATGGATAGATCAATCCTTGCTTTTTGATGAGCACTTTAAAGTCACCTTTTTCGTCATGCGTTTCCAGGTCGGTCGGTCGTTTGATATCCCTTTCGCAGTAGGGCGAATGCTCCATCAGCTGACCGTAAGCATTGCGGTAACGCTTCGGCGGGCGGATAGGGCTAAAGCTCTCCACAATAAACAGCCTGTTATCCGGTGTATCAAATTCCATCTGGTAAATCGTACCGCGCGGGATGATCACATAATCGCCGTATTGAAACTTGATCTTACCAAAACCGGTCTTCAATGTTCCTGATCCCTGGTGGATAAACACCACCTCGTCGGCCTGGCTGTTTTTGTAAAAATAGTCGGTCATAGATTTGCGTGGGGCTGCCAGCGAGATATGTAAGTCGCTGTTTACCAGTACCGGTTTACGGCTTTGCAGATAGTCATCTTCGGGTTGCACGTTGAAGCCAATAAGGCTGGTATGCTTCAGATGTTTCTCGCGGGCGATCTTGGGTTCAACGGAATACGGCTCGCCCAGCTCCTTAACAATGGTTGGCGGGTAAGCATGGTAAACCAGTGAGTAAAGGCTGGAGAACCCTTCGGTTGATACCAGTTCTTCGGCGTATAAAGTTCCATCGGGCTTACGAAATTGCGTATGCCGCTTTGGCGGAATTTTTCCTAACGTGTGGTAAATAGGCATAACAAATAATTGGTTTATTATTAGCGGTTTACGAAATGAAAATCTAAAAAAAATGGGAAATAGCAGGAATGAACCGAAATTATCGGCAACGAAAATCTATCCTGGAAAAGAGGTAATTAGTACTGAGCCAGTACGATAGAACTGAGCATAGCATCCCTGAACGAAGAGGCATCACTCATAGAAGTAAGGCCAAGGGAAAAATAAAAATGCTTTTGAATGCTCATAATGATTTAACCAAAATTAGGCTTTAAATGTTTACCATGCAAGTCTTTTTTATGAGTGTTTAATTGGGTTTAATGGTTAATTGAGTTCTATCATAACAATTGAAACAAGTGGTTCATTTAGTGCAGTTTTAACCCCAAAAACGGCTTAAAACAGGTCGAAAATGGTGTTTTTAAAGGCATTTGAAGGCTAATAAGCCGTCATTTTGCCTGAAACTGGCCTGATTTGACCTGAAAAATGCGTTAAACCGACTAAAAAAGTGGTGAAAATAACCCGTTTTTACCCACATTGGAACGTTTGTGAAACAGTTGATGAGTAACTCACCCGGTTTATCATCGCTTATCAACCTCTTTTCTACAAAGAGGAAACAGGGGGAAAATTAGGTTGTTTTACCCTCTTTCCGCCGCAGGCGAAGAGAGGGTCGACGAGCGTAGCAAAGTCGGGGTGAGGCGATATGCGTGAGACGAAGAGATCAACAATTCACCCACTCAAAAATGACCCACTCAACAATTCAATCAAATTACTTAGCTTTGAATTAACAACCACTATAAACATGAAATTAGTATCCTACAAAACCGAAGACCGGGAGCACCTGGGTATTTACATCAATGGGCATATCTTTAACCTGCATTCATGCGATAAGCTGATACCCAATAACATGAACGATTTTTTGTGGGGTGGTGATGAGCTGATGGAGCGCGCGCAAAAGATAAACGCCACCATCAGCAGCGGCAAACTCGAAGCCCGCGAAGAACTATTTTTTGAACTGATAGCCCCCGTACCGCACCCCACATCCTGCCGTGATGCTTACGCCTTCCGCCAGCATGTGGAAACGTCACGCCGCAACAGGGGAGCAGCCATGATTGCCGAATTTGACCAATACCCGGTATTCTATTTTACCAACCACAACGCCATCCAAGGCCCCGGCGAAGTGGAGTGTATGACCGACCATTTTCAGCAACTCGATTTCGAACTGGAAGTAGCCGTCGTCCTCAACAAAAAAGGTAAAAATATCCGCGCCGCCGAGGCCGACAGCTTCATCGCCGGCTACATGATCATGAATGATATGAGCGCCCGAACCCTGCAAATGGAGGAAATGCTCCTAAACCTTGGTCCGGCAAAAGGCAAGGATTTTTCTACAGTGATTGGCCCCTGGCTGGTAACGCCAGATGAACTTGAACAATACAAAGTAGCAACCAAACCCGGTCACACCGGTAACAGTTACGACCTGAAAATGATTTGCCACATAAACGGCCAACAAGTATCCGCAGGCACGCTGGCCGATATGGACTGGACATTCGCCGAGATCATTGAACGCTGCGCTTATGGCTGCGACGTTTTCCCGGGCGATGTCATCGGCTCCGGCACGGTAGGCACCGGCTGCTTCCTGGAGCTGAACGGCACCGGCAAATTGAACGATCCTAACTACCGGCCCCGATGGCTGCAACCTAATGATTTGGTTGAAATGGAAGTAACGGGTTTAGGCATGCTCGGCAACATCATCAAACAATCGGATAGTGACTTTTCGATATTGGGATTGAAAAAAGTAACCATATAGTTATAATATAATAATTTCTGTATCTAACTGCCAATTAGTATATTTAACTCAATAAATCAACGCTTATTTTGCAGGCACAATTCTTTAAACCACATCCGTCTTTACAACACCTGGTGCATAACATCATGGTGTCGGGTAATAAGGTGCCTATGTCGCAGGAGTCGCTGGTTACGCCTTTTCCGCCATTGCCGCAGCATGCGTTGTACTTTTATATTCATGACCCGGTTGATACGCAGTTTTTCGGCGAAACACAATTTCGCCCGAGCCCAAAATGTATGATCATCGGTCCGCAATTAATGCGGGTGAATATCAAAATGGGGCACAATAATTTAGTGGCGAGGGTGGGTTTTCAGCCCGGGGCATTGCACCGGCTGGTTAAATTCCCTATGCATGATATCCTGGATTACGTATGCGATGGTGAAGATGTGTTTGGCAACGTGGTTAACGAGGTGCACGAAAAATTAAACGAAGCTAAAGATGCTATTGCGATCAAAAACGAGATCGAGAAATTCCTGATGCAGCAACAAGCCCATGCAGAATCACCCTTTACCTCGGCTATTACACAACTCGTCAATTTTAACGGAAACGTGTCCATTGCATATCTTGCTTCGCAGGCGGGCCTGAGTACACGGCAGTTCGAGCGCCGCTGTAATAAATACATTGGTTTGCCGCCTAAGCTTTTTGCTCGTATTACCCGGTTTTCCAAAGCATACCGTATGCACCAAAAGTTCCCGCAACTTACCTGGACGGCCATTGCCTACCAATGCGGCTATTTCGACCAGATGCACTTTATTCGTGATTTTAAAGAATTTGCCGGTGTTACACCAGGCTTTATGGAGCACGAGCTTTCGTTGACACCTTTCAGGTTGCAGTCCAATATTTTTTCTTAGGTGTCGCGTTTGTACTATTTAGGGATAGGGCATAGGCCTACTTTTGATAGAAAAAACAAATGAAAACATTAATCCTATCAATTATGCTGGCAGCAGGTTCAACCTTAGGCATGGCGCAGCAGCACGCTGCCGACATTAAAAGTATCAACAAAACTTTAGGTGCATTCGGCACAAGCTGGAACAACCACAACTTTAACGATATTGCTACTTACACTACCGAAGATTGCGACTGGGTAAACGTAGTGGGTATGTGGTGGCAGGGCCGCGATCAGGTGAAATATGCTCATCAAACCTTTCACAATGGAATGTTTAAAAACACACCGCTAACCACACTTAAAACCGACGTCAGATTTATTACGCCCGATGTTGCCGTAGTCCATATCCTAAACCACGTAGGCGCCTATTATCCGCCCGACGGTATAGACCACGGCGGTAATAAAGCCGGCGATGAGGATAATATAAGCTTACTGGTTTTGGTAAAAAAGCATGGCAACTGGCTGATAACATCTGCAGAAAACGTGCCTGTTAATTCCCACGCCGCTCATAGCAACCCAGTGTTGAATATGAATAAATAATTAATTCAAGTCCTGTCCAGTCACCGCAGGGTCTTCCAGTCTCCGCAGGGTCTCTCGCAGAGGACCCTGCGGTTTACAGAACTCACCAACTCTAACTACCGGCCCCAATGGCTGCAACCTAATGATTTGGTGGAAATGGAGATAACCGGCTTAGGTATGCTGGGTAATATCATTAAACAAGCGGATAGTGATTTTTCGATATTGGGGTTGAAGAAAATTGGCGAACTAAGTATTTAAAAACCTTTTGCTCCCGCAAGCGTCCCGCTTGTGGTTGGTGCTATTGTTTTTGCATTTGTATTGCTTTGCATGTTTGCCACAAGCGGGACGATTGCGGGAACAGGGGTTATTTTCGAAACAAATGTTGCATTAATTTATAACCAGGGTTGGCATCTTCAGCAGCTTTAATAACATACTTAAAGATTGATTCTTCAAAAATCTTTAAAGATTTTTCTTCTTCACTCATAAAGTTGTATTTGACAAATTGAATGCGGCTATTAAACAATTCTTTATATTCAGCGCTAAGTTGCAATCGAACCGTTTTATAGTCTTTTGCCTTAAATTCAATCAGCTTACTTTGTCGCTCGCTTAACTTTATAAATTCCTTTTTCCAATCAGACGCGGTTTTTTCTACGGTCTTTTGTTCTATTGAAATATAATCTATCGTAAATGTTATTTCACTTTCTGATTCAAACATTCCTTCAAAAATGCTCAACGTACCTTTTAGAGCTTCTTCTTCACAAATAAAAATTGGTACATCGTCTTTAATGTATCTATCAAATCCGTAATCACCAAATAATGAAGATTCTGAAATATCTTGTTTTGTCCGAATATGTATTTGGTGGATTAAGTCGTCGAATGGAATGCCATAGTGTATCGGCAAAACATTCAGGATCAGGTATCTTTCATCAACTTTATGATAACTGTCTAAGTAGTATGGATTATAATCAACGTTAATCATGAGTTATTTTTACCAAATATATTAATAACTATAATCGATAAGATGAATATCTTATAGTCTCCGCAGGGTCCTCTACGAGAGACCCTGCGGTTTACAGTATTTTAGCTGTGTTCAATGCTTTTTCTTCCAGTTAATTTATTACTTCTCTATCAAATAAACCTTCGCCAATACCTGATCGCGCGTGGCCCGGTTAATAAACTTAGGCAGTATGTTCTCCTGCGGATAATCAACAAAAGTTTGCAAAATCTTAAACTGCGCGTTGTTCTGTACCAGAATATCCATCGAAGGCTGGTTTATATAAAACACCGCGCTATCTGCAGGTTTAAAATTTTTGAATTGTTCCAGCGGGATCAAATCCACATGCTTTTGGTTGTAGAATTGAAAGATATTATTTTCTGTACGAAGGGAATAAACATGCAGGTGGTTAAACCGGGGTTGGTTCAGGTAATTTGCTGCCGTTATCTGTCCTTTGTAAGCGGTTATCTGTTGGTAAAATGTAGTATCGAGGTAGAAATTGGCAAACAGCACCACCGTACAATTCACCAGGAAAACTTTAATGTGGTTTAGCTTGACCTTGTAGCAGACAGCGGCGACCACCAAAACAGCTATTATTACATCCACATAAAACCACCATTCCTTGTCCGGGCTCGAAAAGTAATTAATGATCAACACCAAAACCGGGAAAGCCAGAATATAAACCCACTGCCCAACCAGCCTGAACCCGGTACCGAATTTACTGAGCTGCTTAAAGCAATACGGCGCTGTAACCACCGCGAATAGCGGGAAAATGGTATTGGTATAAAACGGCAGCTGAAACTTCGACAATGAAAATAGCAGGAGTAATAATAATCCGCCGCAAAGGGTATAATATTCCGATAGTTTTTGTTTTTGGTAGATGCTTTTAAGGTTTTTAAACACCGCGTAGTAAAATACCAGGCACCACGGCGCAAAGGCCCAAAGCAGCGTGTGAACAAAGAAAAACACATCGCCTGATTTATGGGTGATCGGCCCCTTGTTTACAAACCTGCCGAACTGGCTATCCCACAAAAACCATTTAATGCCTGATACCTTGTGCGTCCCGAAAACCAGTTTCTCGGGGTGCATGTCAAACTGGATGTACAGCGCGTAAAGCTCGGGTGTGATGAATAGAACGACCAATATTGCCAAAGCCAGCCATTTCCAGCTAAACAGGCTTTTAAAATTTCGTTCAAACAAAACCTGGCCTAATAATCCGCCATAAATAGCCAACATTACAAACAGGCCTTTGGTCATTAAGGCAAAGGCTGTGAGCAGTGCGGCAAGCAGCAGGTCGCTCAATTTAAAGCGCTCGTGCAAGCGGGCCACATGGTAAATGCTGCCGGTCACAAAGGCCATCAGGTAAGGCTCGGCGCGTACGTCGGTATTGCTCATGATGATGCTGAGCGAGGTCATCAAAATCAAAACTGCCATAGCGGCAATTTCGGTACCGTAATATTTTTTGCTGAAGAGCCAGGTGTACCACAAGCCCAGCATAAAACATAACAACGCGGGCAGCCGGTAGGCCCATTCGCTAATGCCGAAGAATTTAAAACTGCACATCACTGCCCAAAAGGGCAGGTGCGGCTTATCCAGCCAGTCCTGGTTATAGGTAAACAGCTCAAAAAATTCGTGTTTATAAAGTAGGTTTTTGGCGATTGAGGCATAAAGCCCGGGATCGTCGGTAAAGAACTTTACATTGACGCCTGAAAAATTAACGATCAAGGCCAAAACAAACAGTAATATAAAAAATGGCTTGTTTTGGTCCTTCATGCAGCAAAGTAAATAATCTGCCGGCAAATATCCGAAAATAAAAAAACCCCTGCCTTACGGCAAGGGCAAAAACTCACAACAATTGTTTAACCTTATTACAGGTCTATTCCTAACTGCAATGTGAGCTTCTAGTGTTTATTATTGTTCATAATTCGTGCCAATATTGATCTAACAGTCATAATATTTAACTTTTTTGACAGTTCCTGTAACAATAAGCTGCTAATATTATCTTTACATCATAAATCATTTTTATTCATCTCATTATGAAAACAACAATTCGTTTAAAGGCTGTACTGTTTTTGGTATTTGCCTGTATGTTTACCAGCGCTGCTTTTGCGCAAATGCCAATGGAAAAGCCATCTAAAAAAGCTATTCCAAGTCCGCGCGATAGTGTAAGCGCTATGGTAAACGGTTCAACTATTACTATTAATTACGGAAGCCCATCAGTGAGAGGGCGCAAGATCTGGGGTGGCTTAGTCCCTTACAAAACTGTTTGGCGTACCGGCGCTAACGAAGCAACCCGTTTTACTACCACCAAAGATATTTTGGTTGAAGGTAAAAAACTGGCTGCAGGTACTTACGGGTTTTTCGCTATCCCTAACGAAAAATCGTGGACTATTATTTTTAACAGCGTGGCCAATCAATGGGGCGCTTTTAAATACGATTCAACTAAAGATGTTTTACGTGTAACTGTAACACCTAAAGTGGCAGGTAAACACGAAAGATTATTGTATACAATTGATCCAAGAGCTTTCCACCTGATTTGGGACGAGCTTGATGTTCCGGTTAGCGTGAAATAATATCGTTAACAATTTTATATAAAAGCCACCGGGATCATCTTCCGGTGGCTTTTTGTTTTTACGCTGATACTTTATGCGCTATATTTACCGCCATGCGCCAAAAGCAGAAAAGTAGTATTGTAAAAAAACGCATTGTAACCATTGTAATATTAGCCGTTATTTATTTTTTGCTGCAATTGCTTGAGGCCCATCCTGACGCTATCGAGCGTTATTATTCAACCGGCATCTACCCTATTATTTGCCATATCTTTCACCCGGTATTTAATTTATTCCCTTTTAGTGCGGGCGATGTTTTATACCTCGTAGCTATAGGGTTTATTGTTTACTATGTAATAAAGTTATTCAGGCTGCTGTTTAAAAAACAGTTTAAACCAGCAGGGTTATTGTTACTGACGATGATCATCATCCTGCAAATAGTAATACTTAGTTTTTATTTTTTGTGGGGATTGAATTACTACCGGCCATCAGCAGGCGAACGACTTAAGCTATCCGACAGCGATTATTCTATCGCTCAGCTTTATAACCTCGCCCAATTAGCTATTGATAGTGCCAATGCTACCCGATTGCGAGTTACCACTGCTGACCTGCAACAGGAAGATAAAGCCATCACGCAAACAGCTATTAAGGCTGTACAGTCCATGTCAGATAGTTCAAAGGATTTCTCGTCTTACAAGCCTGGTATTAAACTCTCGCTGTTTACACCGCTACTTAATTATTTAGGTACATCGGGCTATTATAATCCGTTCACCACCGAATCGCAGATCAATTACCAGATGCCGGTATTTTTAAAGCCGTTTGTGGCTTGTCACGAGTTATCGCACCAAATGGGGTACGGCGCTGAGGATGAAGCCAACTTTGTAGGGTTTTTAGTAGGCATCAGGTCAAAAGATCGCCTGCTGCGTTACTCTGCCTGGCATGAGGTGGTGGATGAATGCATGGGCGACCTCCATATGCGCGACAGCATACTCCAGATCAAGCTAAAAAAAAGTGTACTGCCGGCAGTGCACCAGGATTTCGTTACCGAGCGTAACTTCTGGCTATCACATGAAGGGCCCATAGATATGATCAGCAGTGTTTTTTATAATGATTTTCTAAAGGCTAACAATCAGCCCAACGGATTGAAAACCTATAACCGAATGGTAAGGTTGGTAATGTCGTGGGAGAAGGAGCGGGGAGCGAAGTTGACAGAGCCGGGACCGGAAGCCGGTGATAAAAAAGTTATGAGCAAGGTGTCAGAGCCAGTGATAAAATAAGCAACTTACCCGCTCTCGCTCTGAAAATTTCGCTCCAAATATCCCTTCGCTCCAAATATTCACTTCGCACCTAACAGAAAAAAATATATATTTGATAAAATGAAAAAACTGCTGGTTGTAATGGCTTTGTGCTTAGGTGGATTAAGCGCGCACACGCAAAGTATCTCGATGTCGGACCTGACTAACTTGGCTACCATTAATTTGACTGACGGTAATAACTTTTTAACCTCGGGCAAGCCTTTTAGGCAGGAATACACCGAGCAATCGCCCAACGGATTTATACTTCATCACTACATAGGTATTACAGCCGCATCAAAGCCGGAAACTGTTATAATTGGTGACGGTGTAAAAACTAAAAGTGACAAGGTATTACATACTGTAATTTATAAGAGCACTAACACCAAATACCTGCTTACTTTAATTGGCGAGGCACAAACGGCGGAGCTGAAAAAGAATTTCCAGGGTGTAGATCAGTATAATAACATTTATATTTTTGATAACTTTTTATATAGTGTGCACGTATTTATCCGCACTGATAACAGCGGCGGCTTTGTAAAAGTTGAACAAAAGGATTTTGTAGAATAATCGGCTTCTGTTTATTGTTCCTATTTATTAAACCCTATCTTTGGATAGCCTAAACACCCTCCATACTTTTTAAAACTAAATAAACCATCAAATTTTTCATTCATGAAAACCCTTTTAAGCTCATTATTTTTATTGCTGATCCTTTCAAATTGCCAGGCGCAAAAGTATAAACCTGCCCTCAATTTGGTTAAAGGCAATACCTACTTTACCAATAGTACCGTAACATCGTCCATTACGCAAACCTATAACGGGCAGGATGTAAATATCGCTATTGACATGGCAGCCAAAACCGCCTTTAATGTTACCGATGTTATGGATACAATTTACCACATGCAGGTAAGCTATGTAAGCATCGGGCTAAAGGTAGTATCGCCCGCAGGTACCGTTGAAATGAACTCCGACAACAAAGACCCCAAGGATATGTCATCCACTTTTTTAGCCGGGATGATCAATAAACCGTTTTCGGTAACGGTTACAAGAACCGGGCATGTGCTGGAGGTAAAAAATATTGAAAACATTATCAACGCTATTTTCGCAAACCTGCCCCAGGTTGATGAAACACAAAAAGCGCAAATGAAGGCCCAGTTTATGCAGTCATTTGGCGAAACCGCTTTTAAAGGAAACCTGGAGCAAACGCTGGCAATCTACCCCTCGGTTAAAGTAGCCAAAAACGATTCGTGGGTTATTAAAACCAGTATGCAGTCGGTTATGTCGGCTAATTTGGTTTCAACCTACCAGTTACAGGATGTTACCGATACCTATTACCAGATTCACGGAGACTCCAAAGTAAGTACAGCTATAACCAGCACGCCTGCGCAAATAAATGGCATGCCTGTAAAATACGACTTAAGCGGCACCATTGTTACTGATATTAAAGCCGACAAAAAAACCGGCTGGGTGATAGAAGAAAAATTAAAACAGGATATAGGTGGCAATCTTGACATCCTTGATAACCCTAAGATACCCGGCGGAATGAAAATGCCTATGAAGATCCATTCGGACATCAATACGACCGATCATTGATTTTGAGTTGAAGGTTAAAAGTTGAAAGTGCTGTGCATAAGCTGAAAAATTTTTTGCCCTCTTTCCGCCGTAGTCGAAGAGTATCGACAAACAAAGCGATGTCGGGGTGAGTCATATTAACCATCCAACTAATCTCCAATCAACCGATTTCTACTCATTATTTAATAAAAAAAGCAGCGCCGAAACCGGCGCTGCTTTTTTTATTAAATAATTTAAAATGTTTTTATAACATAATCGTCTTTATATTTAAATGCACAATACATTGGTAACAGCCGTAATGCCCCAGGATAACAACAGCCACGTCATACAAACAATAAAATCGTATGGTAAAAACCTGTTGAGTTTTATCCGCCGCAGGGTAAAAAACGATGCCGATGCCGAAGACATCCTGCAGGATGTATGGTACCAGTTTAGTACGGTCATTAACTCCGAACCTATTGAACAAACAGGCGCCTGGTTGTACAAGGTTGCCACCAACAAAATTACCGACAAGCATAAAAAGAAATCAGAAACGCTGTTGGACGACATGCTGGCGGGCAACGAGGAGGATATGGACGATGATGGTACCGATTTTAAGGCTATCCTGTTAACCGAAGCAGCAACTCCCGAAACTGAATACCTGCGCAATCTGTTTTGGGAACAACTGTTTTTGGCGCTGGATGAGCTGCCTGAAAAACAACGCCAGGTTTTCATCTGGAATGAATTGGAGGATATATCATTTGCCGAGATGGCAGAACTAACCGGCGATAATGTACAAACGCTGGTTACACGAAAGCGCTACGCGGTATTACACCTGCGCAAGCGGCTGAAACAATTGTATACAGAAATTACAGAATATTAACGGCAAAGCCCTATTGAGTGCATTGCAAAACAAATAATTACAAAAAAAATTAAAGAAATGAAAAGAATATTTTTTAGAGGCAAGTTTATTTTTATACCCATAATTGCTGCCGCAGTATTAACGCTGATAAGCTTTGTGGTAATGCAGCTTTGGAACAACCTGCTGCCAGCAATATTGCACGTAGGTATAATCACCTTTTGGCAGGCTATGGGCATATTTATTTTATGCAAGATCCTGTTTGGCTTTGGCAAAGGCGGCCGCGGCTGGGGCGGTGGTGGCGGAGCCCCGTGGATGCGCCGCAAAATGGAAGAAAAGTTTAAGAACATGACCCCGGAAGAAAAGGAACGCTTTAAACAAAAAATGAGCGAACGCATGTGCGGAGGTTTTGGCGATCATCGTCGTGGCGGAAGGTTTAGCGGCTGGGAGGATTTTAAAACCGAAGAACCTAAAGCAACTGAACCCAATAATTAATTTTAAATATCATCGGCATGGACATACTGGTATTTGTAACTAATGTTGCCGATAAGCAAGCAGTTAGCAAGGTAAAACCCTTGCTAACTGCCATGCCGGCTATTCAAGATTGGAATTTCGACCTGGAAGATTGCGACCACGTGTTGCGCATTGTAGGCAACAATCTTTGTCCCCGCAAAGTAGAATCAACCTTGCAAACCGCAGGTTTTGATTGTTACGAGTTGGTGGATTAATTTGTCATGCTAAGGACTAAGCATCTTTGCGCTTATACCCCACTGCAGATTCTTCACCGGGTTCAGAATGACAAGAGAGATCATAAAACTAAAATGTGATCCAAACTTTACCGGTAGCAAAACTCAGATCGCAGTAATTTATCTTATAATACAACACCGTCAGCAGTAAAGCGCAGATTGCTTTTGCCGGCCAGTGCCGATGTCGCCCATGAATCTTCATTAACCCAAAGCTTTTCGTTTTCAGATACAACATGTATACCTTCTGCCATAAAGTCGCCGTTAATACGAATAAATGTTAAAGGCATGTTAACTTCAAACTCCGCAGTAATGTTATGCTCCAAATTCATGGCAACATCTTCATCTAATTGATGCACCTGTATCAATAAAGATCCATCAGCATTCAACACCTTAACGCTATTGCGTTCCTGTGTAACTTTATAGCTGCCTTCGCTTTCAGGTTTGCTGCCGGTCAAGCGGATATAGTTGCCATGGGCATCACTGATATCCAAATCGATGCTAAAAAATGAATCGGGGTCGGTATCTTTAATAACAGAGCGAACGCTCAGTATGTCTTTTGCGTTGTCTTCATCGGCTACGGTGATAACGCCATGGGGAACTATAAAAGCGCTTGTACCAAAAATAAATGCGTACTTCATGATATGTGTGATTTAACTTGTTAGTACTACTACCAATACACAGGCAAAATGTTTATTTAATGAAAATTATTTTTTTGATATAGTTAGTTAAACTTGTAAGTTTGCCTTATTAAATTAAACATCAAAATAAATTCTATGATTACTGCCTTAGATGAAAAAACAGCCCTTGTATTGATCGACATGCAAAACGGTATTGTTGCGCTCCCGTTAGCGCACCCGGTTGCCGGTGTAATTGAAAATACAGTAAAATTAGCCGACGCTTTCCGCAAAGCTGGCCGACCGGTTGTAATTGTTAATGTCGATCCTGCGAAATTTAAACCATCACGTAAGGAGCCTGCACCGTCACACGGTTCGCTTCCTGCTGATTTTACCGGGATCATTCCCGAGCTAAAAACAACTGACTCGGATATTTTCGTTACCAAATCTTCCTGGGGGGCTTTTGACACCACCGACCTTGATGCGCAGCTTAAAAAAGCAGGTATAACAGGTATAGTTATTGCCGGTATTTCCAGCAGTATAGGTGTTGAAGGTACCGCGCGTAACGCTGCCGCTTTAGGTTATAATTTAACTTTTGCCAGCGATGCCATGACTGACATGTTTGCCGATGCGCATGCGCACAGCTTTAAATTCATCTTCCCAAGATTAGGCGAAGTTGATACAACCGAGAATATCCTGAAATTTGTATAAACAGATTAGCCCTAACCAATGCTAAAAGCCTTGATTAGGGTTAAATACATCTGCATAGGTCTGCGATAAATATCCTATCTCAATAGAAACGGCTGCTTATAAAACCGTAATTTATTCGCTATAATTGTTATTCAATTATGAGGCGTTTACTATCCAACTTAACTTTTCAGGTAATAACAGGCATTGTTCTGGGTGTTATTGTGGGTGCATGCTTTAAAGGCTTCGCTCCAACCGCGCAAATTATCAGCAAAACTTTCATCAACATGATCACCATGCTGATCGTGCCGATCATCTTCTGCACCATCGTGTTAGGCATTGCAGGTGTGGATGATATGAAGAAAGTAGGCCGTGTTGGCGGCAAGGCGATACTGTATTTCGAGATCATGACCACCTTTGCCCTGATTATCGGCCTGGTAGTTGCCAATGTGCTTAAACCCGGTGATGGTTTTATTAATCATCCTGTAGCCGACAAAACAGGAAAATTAGCCGAGTATCAAAAAGCCGCTGCCGATATGCATTGGGGAGAGTTTGTAACGCACATTGTACCCTCCAATATATTTAATGCATTTGCTACCGGCGATATTTTGCAGGTGTTGTTCTTTGCGATACTTTTTGGCTATGGCATCAGCAAAATGGGCGAAGCGGGTAAATCTATCATTTCAGGTATCGACAAGATCTCCAAGGTATTCTTCAATATCATGAAGCTTATCATGCGGCTTGCCCCTATCGGCGCGTTCAGCGGGATGGCTTATACGGTGGGAACTTACGGTATCAGCACGTTGCAGCCTATGATGAAGTTAATGGGGTCGGTATACCTCACCATGTTCCTGTTTATTTTTGTAGTGTTGAATATCGTTTGCCGCATTTACAAATTCAGCTTGTGGCATTATCTTAAATATATTAAGAATGAAATACTGCTGGTATTAGGCACCTCCTCCTCTGAATCCGCCTTGCCCAGTATGATCGAAAAAATGGAAAAATACGGCTGCTCCAAATCGGTTGTTGGTTTAGTGATCCCTACCGGATACAGTTTCAATTTGGATGGTACTACTATTTATATGTCGATGGCAGTTATTTTCTTAGCGCAGGTTTTCCATATCGATCTCAGCATCGAACAGCAACTGGTAATCATCGGTATCCTGATGCTCACCTCCAAAGGCGCAGCGGCGGTAACCGGTGGTGGTTTTATTGTATTGACTTCAACCCTTGCGGCTATTAAAATAATCCCGATTGAAGGCGTGGCGATTTTGCTGGGAATAGACAGGTTTATGTCGGAAGCGAGGGCTATTACCAATTTGATAGGGAATGGGATCGCAACGATTGTGGTTGCTAAGAGTGAGGGGGAATTTGTGGCGGTTAAGGAATAACTTTAATCAGCAAGTACTCACCGCGCGTCATTGCGAGGAACGAAGCAATCTTTATGCTATACAGAGCGAACTTGCAAAGCCGACCTGCCTATGTAGAGATTGCTTCGTTCCTCGCAATGACGTTCTGATACAGATCGCATCAATCCAACCAAACTTTTACAAAAAAATTACGCCAACAGCATCGCAGGGCACAAAAATATTTTAGCTTTGCGCTACTAAATTAGAAAAACAGCAATGAGTGTTCTTGTAAACAAAGATTCAAAAGTTATTGTTCAGGGTTTTACCGGTAAAGAAGGTACTTATCATGCTGAGCAAATGATTGCCTATGGTACGCAGGTTGTTGGCGGTGTTACGCCGGGCAAAGGCGGCCAAAGCCACCTTGACAGGCCGATTTTCAACACTGTAAAAGACGCTGTTGATAAAACAGGCGCTGATGTATCTATCATATTTGTACCTCCTGCTTTTGCTGCCGATGCCATTATGGAAGCTGCCGAAGCCGGAATTAAAGTTATTGTTTGTATTACCGAAGGTATCCCTACAAAGGATATGATCCTGGTAAAAGAATATATCAGCGACAGGGATACTCGCCTTATCGGGCCAAACTGCCCGGGCATTATCACTGCCGATGAAGCTAAAATTGGCATTATGCCAGGCTTTATCTTCAAAAAAGGTAACGTCGGTGTGGTTTCAAAGTCAGGCACGCTTACTTACGAGGCGGTTGACCAGGTTGTTAAAGCCGGAATGGGCATCACTACTGCTATCGGTATTGGTGGCGACCCTATCATCGGTACTACTACTAAAGAGGCTGTTGAGTTATTAATGAATGACCCTGAAACTCACGGAATCATCATGATAGGTGAAATTGGTGGTGGCATGGAAGCTGAAGCTGCACGCTGGATTAAAGCAAACGGCACTAAACCGGTTGTTGGTTTTATTGCAGGCCAAACAGCGCCTCCGGGCCGCCGTATGGGCCACGCGGGTGCAATTGTTGGCGGTGCCGACGATACTGCAGCCGCGAAAATGAAGATCATGACCGAATGCGGTATTAAAGTTGTTGAATCACCAGCTGAAATTGGTGCTGCAATGGCTGAACTTCTAAATAGTATCAAGTAATTAGTATCGAGTATCAAGGTATAGAAAATCCTGGCTTATGGCCGGGATTTTTTGTTGGTCAACCCATTGTAAACATCCTCCCCACAAACAAAATCCACCCAAAATTTGTCGTATATTTATATAAGCCGAAAGGATAAAAATCGGCGAAATCATATCAACAATCTGTGCAATCGTAATCAATAATGGAATACAATCAATTAACACCCGAAGAAGAATACGTAATACTACATAAAGGTACTGAGCGCCCGTTTACCGGTTCGTTATTAAACAATAAAGCCGAAGGCGTTTATGTGTGCAAGCGTTGCGATGCGCCTTTGTACGAGTCGGCAACTAAGTTTGAGTCGCATTGTGGCTGGCCGAGCTTTGATGATGAGATACCCGGAGCTGTAAAACGCGTACCCGATGCCGACGGTCGCCGTGTGGAAATTGTATGTGCTAATTGCGGTGCGCACTTGGGCCACGTTTTCGAGGGAGAGTATTTAACACCAAAAAACACACGCCATTGTGTAAACTCACTATCCATGAAATTTGTACCGCTGGTTAAATAAAACCCAAGGTTGTAAAGCACTGCCAATGAAAGAATTATTGGCAGTGCGATTACAAGTTTTTCCACCATCATTTCTAAATGACAAAATTCTTACTTTGTCATTCCAATGTCTATAACATGCTCATCTCAAAATAATTAGGACGGCAATTTGTTAACAACTCGGCCTCTTGTGTAAAACTATCGCTACCAAACAACATCATTTAGCCCTTATATTTGGATTAACAAGTTCTTACAAATGCTACACAGGTTACCGGCTTAAACGCACTAAGTTTAACTGAAATTTTCAGGAACCGGCCAGTGTAGCTTGTCAAAACTTTCACGAACAAGGTTTTGTCGAAAGCCTTTTAGCTACTGCTTCATCCGGAGAACGCAGGCGGTTAATTGTCTTTTGTCGGCACCAAAATTAAAGAGGCACAAATGAAACAGGAAGACGAATTATTACTCAGAGAGAACAAGGACAGGTTTGTGATCCTGCCGATCAAGTATCCCGCTATTTGGGAGATGTACAAAAAATGTGAAGCCAGCTTTTGGACGGCCGAAGAGATCGATCTTTCTGATGATATGAAGCATTGGGAAACAATGAGCAGCGGTGAGAGGCATTTCATATCGCACATCCTGGCATTTTTTGCAGCCAGCGACGGTATTGTGAATGAAAACCTGGCCATTAACTTCATGAGCGAAGTTCAGTTACCTGAAGCGCGTTGCTTTTACGGTTTCCAGATCATGATGGAAAACATCCACTCTGAAACCTATGCTTTGCTGATCGATACTTATATTAAGGATCCGATCGAAAAAGATCGTTTATTCCACGCCATTGACACTGTGCCTTGTGTAAACAAAAAAGCGGAATGGGCTTTGCGTTGGATAAACAACGGATCTTTTGCTGAACGTTTGATAGCCTTTGCCGCTGTGGAAGGAATTTTCTTCTCCGGTAGCTTCTGCTCTATCTTCTGGTTAAAGAAACGTGGTTTAATGCCGGGCTTAACATTCAGTAATGAACTGATCTCTCGCGATGAAGGTATGCACTGCGAGTTTGCCTGCCTGTTGTATCGTATGCTTGAGCATAAATTACCAAAGGAACAAGCAACCAAGATCATCACCGACGCGGTGGAGATCGAGAAAGAGTTTGTGACCGATGCGCTACCGGTAAACCTGATTGGCATGAACGCCAAACTGATGAGCCAGTACATTGAGTTTGTTGCCGACAGGTGGTTAGGCGAGCTTGGCTACGATAAAGTATACGGCGCTACCAATCCGTTTGATTTTATGGAGATGATATCGCTGCAGGGCAAAACCAACTTCTTTGAAAAACGCGTGGGCGATTACCAGAAAAGCGGCGTGCTGAACGCTACGGCAGACAGCAAGAGCTTTTCATTAGATGATGACTTTTAGGATTAGTATCAAGTAGCTGGTATCAAGTATTTAGATTGACTTGCTTACTAACTATTAAACTAAAATCATCAATATAAAAAGGAAAAATGAGAGTCTTGCTACTTGATACTAGCGACTTGATACTTAAAAAAAGAAAATATTCAGTAACCAGCTACTAAATACTCAGGAAAATGTTTGTAATAAAAAGAGACGGAAAAAGAGAATCGGTAAAATTTGATAAGATTACCGCACGCATTGAAAAACTATGCTATGGGTTTCATTTAGTTGACCCGATCGACGTGGCAAAGAAAGTAATTGAGGGTTTGTTTGACGGTGTAACTACATCGGAGCTAGACAACCTTGCTGCTGAAACTGCTGCATCATTAACCACAAAACACCCTGATTATGCATTACTGGCATCGCGTATAGCGGTATCAAACCTGCATAAAAATACCACCAAGTCTTTTTCTGAGACGATGCGCAAGCTGTATGAATATGTAGATGGAAAAACAGGCAAAAACGCATCATTAATAGCTGAGGATGTATGGGAAGTAATAGAAAAAAATGCTGAAGTATTAGATAGCACCATTATTTACGACCGCGACTTTGGTTTCGATTATTTCGGCTTTAAAACGCTTGAAAAATCATACCTGTTGAAGATCGACGGTAAAATAGTTGAACGCCCGCAACATTTGTTTATGCGTGTATCTATCGGTATCCACAAAGAAGATATTGATAGCGCCATCAAAACATACAACCTGATGAGCGAGCGCTGGTTTACACACGCCACGCCTACCCTGTTTAATGCTGGTACACCAAAACCTCAAATGTCTTCATGCTTTTTATTAACCATGAAGGATGACAGCATTGAAGGTATTTATGATACATTAAAACAAACTGCCAAAATTTCACAAAGCGCTGGTGGTATTGGTTTAAGCATCCACAATGTAAGGGCTACAGGCTCATACATCAGCGGTACAAACGGCACCAGCAACGGCATCATCCCAATGCTGAAAGTGTTTAACGATACTGCCCGTTATGTTGACCAGGGCGGCGGTAAACGTAAAGGCGCTTTCGCTATTTATTTAGAGCCTTGGCATGCAGATGTGTTTGACTTTTTAGACCTTCGTAAAAACCACGGTAAAGAAGAAATGCGTGCACGTGATTTGTTCTATGCCCTTTGGGTATCTGACTTATTCATGCGCCGCGTTGAGGCTAACGAGGACTGGAGCCTGTTTTGCCCGCACGAAGCACCGGGATTAGCGGATTGCTTTGGTAAAGAATTTGAAGCATTATACGAAAAATACGAGAAAGAAGGCCGTGCCCGCAAAACTATAAAAGCACAGGAACTTTGGTTCGCGATATTAGATGCACAGGTTGAAACAGGTACACCATACTTGTTGTATAAAGATGCTGCCAACAGCAAATCAAACCAGCAAAACCTGGGTACTATAAAAAGCTCGAACCTTTGTACCGAAATTATGGAGTACACCGATGCTAACGAAGTTGCAGTTTGTAATTTGGCTTCATTAGCGTTACCCCGTTACATCCAGAACGGCATATTTGATCATAACAAATTATACGAGGTTACTTACCAGGCTGCCATCAACCTGAACAAGATTATCGATAACAATTATTACCCTGTGGAAGAAGCCCGTTATTCAAACCTGCGCCACCGCCCTATCGGCTTAGGTGTACAAGGTTTGGCTGATACCTTTATCCAGTTGCGCATGCCGTTTGAAAGCGACGAAGCCAAGAAACTGAACATCGAAATATTTGAAACCATCTATTTTGCTGCAATGACAGCTTCTAAAGACCTGGCAATAAAAGATGGCGCTTATGAAACCTTCAAAGGCTCACCTTTGTCCAAAGGCCAGTTTCAGTTCGACCTTTGGAATGTTAAACCGGAGAGCGGCCGTTGGGATTGGGAAAACCTGCGTTTAGATGTAATGAACCATGGCGTACGTAACTCATTATTAGTTGCACCAATGCCTACAGCTTCAACCTCACAAATATTGGGTAATAATGAGTGCTTTGAGCCATATACATCTAACATTTATACCCGTCGTGTATTAAGCGGTGAGTTCATCGTAGTAAACAAATACTTATTGCGTGACTTAGTTAACCGTGGCCTTTGGGATACTGAGATGAAGGACAAGATCATCACAGCAAACGGATCTATCCAGGACATTCCTGAAATCCCTGCTGATGTAAAAGAATTGTACAAAACAGTTTGGGAAATAAAAATGCGCAGCATTATTGACATGGCTGCCGACCGTGGCGCTTATGTTTGCCAATCGCAATCACTTAACCTGTTCATCAATGCGCCAAATGCTTCCAAGTTAACTTCAATGCACTTCTACGCATGGAAAAAAGGTTTAAAAACCGGCATGTACTACCTGCGTACACAAGCGGCATCGCAAGCTGTTAAGTTTACGGTAGAGAACCAGGGCGGCAAAAACATGGACGCTGTAATACCTGAAGTAGTTGCAGAATTAGTAAACGATGTACCAGAAGGACCATCTTGCTCAATGGAAGAAGGTTGCGTAACTTGCTCAGCATAACAATTAATAGCTTAATTGTTAAACATTAATCCGTAGTTAATAATTAATAGTTAAAGCTATAATTATTTGCTACGGATTTTTTGTTCACACATAATTTTACTTACTTTTAAGCATTCAACCCTTAGCCGTATGTATCATAATTTCCTTGCAATGGTTTGTAAAAGATCTTTCCGGTCAATATTTTTCACTGCTTTATTAGTGTTGCTGTACACATCAGTAAATGCGCAAATGTACTCCGCGACTGATCCGCCAAAACGTAACAATCAGGGTTTAACTTATGGTGACAGCAACGGGGGAAACGGAGGCAACGGGGACAGGTCATGGGCGTTATCATTAAGTGCAGGCTATGATTTGCCGCAAGGCGACATGAGCCAATCATTTAAAGCGGCACCTACCTTTAGCTTTAGCTATTTAAATTATTACAACAATTTTACCTTTAATGCCAGTATTGGTTATGTATCCTATAAGGCTAAAGTTGATACCGCTTATTTTGTCGGTAACGACCCAACACAGGGATACCTGCAATACGGAAGTTACAATTCATTAGAAACATACGTAGGCGCTGCATATAACGTACCAATAGCAGATAACGCTAAAGTTTATTTCGGTTTGGATTTTGGCAATTACATTAACTTTTTTAATTTTTCAAGTAACGACGGAGAAGGTAATACAAGCACCTATAACACAACGTACAGCCAGCAATTTATAGCGCCAAAGTTAGGAGTTGACGTTATGGTAAGTGATAACCTGAGTTTAGGCCTTGAGGCTAAATACAATTTTTTATTCTCAGGCTCTCAAGCCACTGATTTAGACTTTACAGACGAGGATATTTATGTATCGTCAAGTTACAGTGCCTTATCTTACAAAACATTCTCAGGGCACTTAACGTTAACTTATCATTTTAATTAATGATCCAACAAAAACACGAAACCGTACATTGCGACCGCTGCAGGGCACCCTTTGAATGTAAAGCAAATTCATTCACCAAATGCCAGTGTGCCAAAGTACAGTTAACCTTAAACGAAACACAGTATATAAGCGAACTGTTTGATGGTTGCCTGTGTGCCAATTGCCTGCTGGAATTGCAAAAGGAATACATAGCCCAAATTGTAAATGTATAGCCGTTAGTATTTCAACAGCAGGGATTTTCCATCTTTCGGTCAAAATAATTATCTTCGCTCCCCGAAAACGAATTTATTAAGCTTCATGAAATTATTAGAAGGAAAAACCGCGCTGATTACAGGTGCGTCAAAGGGCATAGGCCGTAAAATAGCAGAAAAATTTGCAGAGCATGGCGCCAACGTGGCCTTTACCTACCTGTCGTCTGTTGAAAAAGGACAGGCTTTAGAGCAAGAACTGCAAAGCTATGGTACAACCGTAAAAGGCTACCGCTCGGATGCTTCTAAATTTGATGAAGCCGAAAAATTGATCGCTGATATTATTGCCGATTTCAGTACACTGCATATTGTGGTTAACAACGCGGGTATCACCAAAGATGGTTTGTTAATGCGCATGACCGAAGAGCAATGGGACGAAGTAATGGATGTAAACCTAAAATCAATTTTCAATGTTACCAAAGCGGCATCAAAAATCATGATGAAAAACCGCGACGGTGTGTTCATCAACATGAGTTCGGTTGTAGGTGTACAGGGTAATGCGGGGCAAGCCAATTACGCGGCATCAAAGGCAGGTATTATCGGTTTTTCCAAATCAATAGCTAAGGAATTAGGTTCAAGAAATATACGTACTAACGTAGTTGCTCCGGGTTTTATCCGCACCGAAATGACGGATGTATTAGATCCTAAAGTTGTTGAGGGCTGGGCGCAAGCAATTCCGCTTAAACGTGCCGGCGAAACTGCCGATGTAGCCAATTGCTGCGTTTTCCTCGCATCGGACATGGCAACTTACATAACCGGGCAGGTATTCCCGGTTGATGGCGGGATGTTGTAGCTTAGAAAATAAAAGTTCGTGATTGGAGATTAGTTATTCAGATGTCAAAACCTATCGCTGAAACAATCCTTTCAATGGCTGCCGAACGCGGGCCACTCAAAACCATTTGCCCGAGCGATGTATCCCGGCAAATGTTTCCTGAAGACTGGCGTAAGCACATGGATGATGTCCGCATGGAAGCAATTGTATTGCACAAAGCAGGCAAAGTGTCCATTACGCAAAAGGGAATCCCGGTAGATACAGATCATATAAAAGG
Organism: Mucilaginibacter sp.; assembly: GCF_965225845.1. GTDB lineage: Bacteria > Bacteroidota > Bacteroidia > Sphingobacteriales > Sphingobacteriaceae > Mucilaginibacter. The sequence goes on along the minus strand of NZ_CBDDBL010000002.1, from coordinate 809,726 downwards.
GCCGATAAGGATTAGAATAATTGAATAACCATGCGTTGTTGCCCTTTGTCATTCTGAACGAAGAATTACAATTCTATAAAATTCATAAATAAACAGCATATTTGGTTTACCGGATATGCTGTTTTTATTTTTGATCACATGGGGAGCGGTTTCAGGATGGTGGGCGTTAGCTTGCCTGCTGCTGGGTATTTTATACGGGTGGTTGATGTACCGCCAGCCAATCAATCTTACCGGTAATTTTAGTTACGTTTTGTTTGCTGTACGCGCTTTGGCGGTTTTTATTTTATCACTACTGTTGCTGGCCCCTTTGGTAAAAACAGTAAGCTATCAGCCACAAAAACCCCTGATCCTGGTTTTGCAGGATAATTCAGAATCTATTAAATTATTCCCAACATCCAATCAAAAAAACGCTAACCTCAATTCGGGTATAGCTCAGTTAAAATCATCACTTGGTAATAACTACGAAATCCACGAGTTTAATTTTGATAGAACGCTTCATGATGGATTATCGGCTAAATTTAATGGCAAGCAAACCGATATATCATCTGCATTAAAGCAACTGAACCAGCGTTATGTAAACCAAAACATCGGCGCCGTAATATTGGCTACCGATGGCCTGTATAATCAAGGGACAGACCCGCAATATGAAGCCCGCAACATTAAATCAACCATTTATACCATCGCCGAAGGCAATACCATACCTAAACGCGACCTGTTGATTGCCAATGTAAACTACAATAAAACCGCTTTTTTAGGTAACGATTTTGAGATAGAGGTTTTGGCAGAGGCCTACCAAAGCAAAGGCGAAAATATGCGCCTTAATATTACAGAAGACGGCAAAGAGGTATCAAGCCAAAACATTGCCATTAATTCGGATGCTTTTCAAAAACTGGTGCCCATAAAACTGAATGCAGATAAAAAAGGGATCCGAAGGTTTAATATCAGCATAGCGCCAATAAAAAATGAGCTGTTAACCCAAAACAACAGCGAAACCATTTATGTAGAGGTGATTGATGCCAAACAAAAGATATTACTGGTATATAACTACCTGCACCCGGATATCAATGTGATAAAACAGGATATTGAAAGCGACAAGGATTACGAGGTAAAAGCCGTGATGTTATCTGATCTTTCTACCATAAAACCTGCTGATTATAGTCTCGTTATTCTACACCAGTTAACGGCGGGTGTTTCGCCTGCCTTGCAGGCGATTGTTAAAAGCAAGGTACCACTATGGTATATGCTTGGGGCACAAACTAATCTGCAGGATTTTAACGATGCACAGCATCAGGTAAAGATTTTCGCCAATGGCGACCAGATACAGGAAGCACTTGCACTGCCTGTACCGGAGTTTTCGGCATTTACCCTGCCTGATTCAACACGACAAAAAATAAGCACCTTCCCGCCTTTGGAGGCACCCTTTGGCAACTATTCCTCTACGCCTGGCAACCAGGTATTATTAAAGCAAAAGATCGGGGAAATAGCCACCACCTACCCCCTGCTTTCTTTTGCTGATGAAGATGGCAAACGCATAGCTGTTTTAACCGGCGAAGGTTTATGGAAATGGCAGTTAGCCGAATACAAAGCCGAAGGTAACCACCATGCTATTGAGGAATTACTGGATCAAAGTGTGCAGTATTTAACTGCCAATGCCAACCGTCAGCAATTCAGGGTTTATCCCGCTAAAAATATTTTTGATGATGGTGATGAGGTTATGCTGAATGCTGAATTATATAACGATGCCCTGGAGCTGATCAATACGCCTGATGTAAAGGCAGACCTCAAATCAAATTCAGGGAAGCAATACAGTTTTCTTTTCACCCGTAACGGGCAAAGCTACCAGTTAAATGCGGGCACACTTCCGGCTGACGAATACGCTTACAATGTAAGTACTAAAGTCGGCAACAAAACATTCACAGCCAATGGCAGGTTCACGGTAAAGGCGCTAAACTTAGAGGCGCGGCAAAGTACGGCGAATCACCGCTTGTTAAATACCATTGCCAAACAATCCGGCGGGCAAATGCTATTACCTTCAGAAATTAACAAACTGGCCGATCTGATCAGGAAGAATGACAACATCAAAACAATAGTTTATGAGGACAAGCATTACAGCGACCTGGTGGATATTAAGTGGGTTTTTATACTGATTTTGGCCTTGCTGAGTATAGAATGGTTCACCAGGAAACGTGAAGGATTGATTTAACCGATTTTAATCCCTTTTTAATCTATTTCTAACAAAGAAATTACGCACCCATCCTTATATTGGCTTGCGATTTGATAGATTTGTTATAGCTAAAATTTATTAAAAAATTTAACATTTAACTATTAAACCTTTTACAGGTTTATAGTCTAATATAATATTCAACTTTACGCATAATACCATGAAAAGATCAATTTACCTCGGGCTGATTGTATTGATTACAGCCGGCCTTTCATCTTGTGAAAGTTATAACTATTACACTGCCGGCCTTAATACAACCAACATGAGCCGTTATCATACTTTCGCATGGATGCCTATGGGCAGCGGTAAAGGTAAAGCGCCGGGTAATGTTGTTATTGCTGATGCTAAAATTAAAGATGCCGCTACTTCCGCATTAGAAAGTAAAGGCTTATCTATTTCACAAAAACAACCGGATCTGTTGATAAGCTATACTACTACTGTTGGCAGGGGTACAAGAATCAATTACTATTCTAACTACGGCTGGGGAGGCTATGGTTGGGGTGGCTGGGGCGGTTGGGGTGGCTACGGCTGGGGCGGATATGGCCTTGGCTGGGGTTTCGGCGGCAGAGGCTGGGGTTGGGGTGGTTTTAGCCCTTATTACTATTACGGCGCTCCATTTGCTTACAGCGGAGGTTTAACTTATGAAGATCAGGAGCATTACAAAGAAGGCACCTTAATTATTGACATGATTGACCGCAGAACCCGCAAAGTGGTTTGGAGAGGTTACGGCGTAGGAGAAGTTCATCATAACCCGCAAAAAAATATTGATGATTTGCCTAAAGAGGTTATTGGTATCATCAACCAGTTAAGTTTGCAGCCATCTACACCAAGGCCTGCAGTAATACGTACACGTACAATGAGTTCTTAATAACAAAATATATACCCTACAACATTGGTAGCCTTGCAATTGCAGGGCTATTTTTGTACAGGCTATTTTAAATATTTAATCACTTCCGCGGCTGCTATTTGTCCGGATATTAAAGCGGGTGGAACTCCCGGCCCCGGAACAGTCAACTGCCCGGTAAACAACAAATTTTTAATATGCTTTGCCCGCATAGCAGGTTTAAAAAAAGCGGTTTGCCCCAGCGTATTGGCTAAACCATAAGCATTGCCTTTAAAGGAGTTATAGTCCGCTTTAAAATCATCCATGGCGTAGCTGCGCTTTACAATGATGTTGTGTTGAATACTTTCACCGGTGATAGCCTCAAAGCGGTCTGTGATCAATTTGAAATATTTTTTGCGCAGTTCCTCGCTATCCTCTAAACCCGGGGCAAGCGGTACAAGGAAAAACAAATTTTCATACCCATCCGGTGCGACAGTTGAATCTGTTTTTGACGGGCAGCAAACATAGAATAATGGTTTTTGTGGCCATTTGGGTTTGGTATAGATATCCTCGGCATGTTGGTCAAAATCTTCATCAAAGAATAAATTATGATGCTTAATGTCACCCAGTTTTTTATCTAAGCCAATGTAGAATAACAAACTCGATGGCGACATGGTACGGCTATCCCAGTATTTGCGGTCATAATTCCTATTTGGTTCATCTATTAATTTTTGATCGGAATGTTCATAGTCCGCCCCGGTTATCACAAAATCAGCATCTATAATCCCATTATTGGTGATGATATATTTTACCTTTTCATCTTCAACTTCAATTTTGAGTACTTCAGTGTTTAGTTTTATATCGACCTGATGTTCTTCTGCAATACTTACCATCGCTTTAACAATCTCGTTCATGCCGCCAATCGGGTACCAGGTACCTAAAACCAGGTCGGCATAATTCATCATGCTGTACATGGCAGGTGTATCCTGCGGCCTTGCGCCTAAAAACAAAACCGGGAATTCTAATAATTTGATCAGCCTGGGATTTTTAAAATACTTACGCACATGCTTGCTCATACCGGTAAGCAACTGCATGCTGAAGCTTTTTCGGATCAGGTTCCAATCAATAAATTCGCCTAAATTATGCGAAGGGCGAAAAACATATTCGCCCATTCCAACTTTGTATTTGTATTCGGCTTGTTTTAAAAACTCTTTTAAGTTATTGCTGCTGCCGGGTTCAATGCTTTCAAAAAGTGCTTCTAAAGCCTCAAGATTAGCCGGGACATCCATTTCATCGTCCTGCCCAAAATAAACACGATAACCAGGGTCTAATCTTTTTAAGTCATAAAAATCCTGCGGAGTTTTGCCAAACAGCGCGAAAAAGTTCTCAAATACATCCGGCATCCAGTACCAGCTCGGGCCCATATCAAAGGTAAAGCCATCTTTCTTCCAAACCCTTGCCCTACCGCCGGGCTGATCATTTTTCTCTAAAACGGTAACTTTAAATCCTTCTTTCGCCAAAACACAGGCGGCAGATAATCCTGCGAAACCCGAGCCTATTATTGCAATATGTTTATTGTTGTTCGACAGCATAGCATCGAAATTAGACAAAATGTTTGGTCTTAACTAAAAAACAATGTGCAGGAAATTTATGTAGTTTTAATAAGTTTATGCCAGCAGATCAAACCGACCTTTATAACCAAGCCTGCTTTGATCGCAACAAGCTAGTTACAGAAAAATACACCACTGCGTTTAGTATTGGGATAAAGGCATTTGACAAAAAATTGCACGTGCCTGGGTATGCTACCTATGGTTTTTTGCGCTGCGCGGATGAAATAGTACATAACTTTCATCAGCATGATAAACATAGCTAAAAAGGAGTTTCGCGAAATTACTTTTAAATCGATAGATCAAAAGATCAGCCTCAACCCTGTTCTGCAATGTCGTATACTAAAAAACTATCGCTTTACTGCAAGGCAATTCTTCAGCAAAGCTTAACTTAATATAATTAACTATCTTAAAATATTAAATTTGCCCCGTGAAGTTTACTTACCTGCTTATTAATTTTTTCACCATACTTTTTCCGCTGGCGCTTTCTTTTGATAAAAAAGTACATTTTTATAAAAGCTGGAAATTTATCTGGCCCGGATTGGCAATAACCGGGCTGCTTTTTTTGTTTTGGGATGTGCTTTTCACTTTAGATGGTGTATGGTCGTTTAACCCTAATTATATTACTGGCATAACATTTCTGCACTTACCTATTGAAGAAGTCTTCTTTTTTTTAACAATACCATTTGCCTGCATTTTTATATACGTCTGCCTCAATTACTATGTAAGCCGGGAATTGGATTCGCGGTTGACACGCATTATTTCCAACGCGATAATTATTTTCTCTATTTTGATCCTAGTAATTTACCATCACCAGTTATACACACGGGTCACCTTTACCCTGTTGGCTTTTTTGTTGATCCTGCTGCAATTTATTTACAAGGCCCGATGGCTTAACCGCTTTTACATGGCTTTTGCAGTGGTGCTTGTTCCGTTTTACATCATTAATGGTATACTTACTTCAATTCCTGTGGTGATGTATAATAATGCGCAAAATATGAGTTTAAGATTGGGTACAATACCTGTTGAAGACCATTTTTATTGTATGGCGTTGTTAATGATGAATGTAGCACTTTTTGAATATTTTAAACGGAGATCAATTATATTTAAACATGCCTGAGCTGCCTCAATATACAAAATCACAACTTGCCCTGCGAAATGGGCAGGACAAGCCCGAAATATGGGTAGCCTGCAACGGCATTATATATGACGTAACAGAAAGTCGCTTATGGCGCAAAGGACAACATTATGAGCACTGGGCTGGTCAAGACTTAACCCCTGAATTAGCCGATGCCCCGCATACCCACGAAGTTTTTGAACGCTTTACATCTGTTGGACAATTGAAGCCTTAATATCAATTGAAAATTGTGATAAAACCACAAATTCCTGCACTCTTGCAGCAATTTCTTCCTGGGTTAGGTTCTTGATCTTCTCAGTACCGAATTTCTCTACACAAAATGATGCTAATGCTGAACCATAAATGATCGCATTCTTCATATTGGTGAAATTAATATCGTCAACTTTAGCTAAATATCCTATAAACCCACCGGCAAAAGTGTCACCAGCTCCGGTTGGATCAAAAACTTCAGCCAATGGCAATGCCGGTGCTGAAAATACCATGCTTTCGCCAAATAATAGCGCACCATGCTCACCTTTTTTAATGATAAGGTATTTTGGGCCCATCTGCAATATTTTAGCAGCAGCTTTTACTAAAGAATATTCGCCGGATAACTGGCGGGCTTCGGCGTCGTTAATAGTTAAAACGTCTATTAATTTTATAGTTTCCAGCAGATCGTCCATGGCAATATCCATCCAAAAGTTCATGGTATCCATTACGATCAGTTTTGGGCGATTTTTAAGGCGCTTGATGACCGTTTGCTGTACCTGCGGGGTTAAGTTACCCAGCATTAGGTATTCGCAATCCTGGTAATTTTCAGGGATGATAGGATCGAAGTCGCCTAATACGTTTAACTCCGTGATCAGCGTATCGCGGCTGTTCATATCATTATGGTATTTTCCCGACCAAAAGAATGATTTTTCGCCTTGTTTTATTTGCAGCCCTTCGGTATCAATATGATGGATATGGAATTCCTCGATCTCGCTGTGCGGAAAATCCTCACCCACTACAGCAACAATTTTAACATCATCGCTAAAGTACGATGCCGCTAAACTCGCGTAAGTAGCCGCGCCACCAACAATTTTATCCGTTTTACCAAAAGGTGTTTCAATAGCGTCGAACGCTACGGTGCCAATAACAACTAAACTCATTTATATAGTATTTGCGCAAATATTGCGATTTTACAGGAAACTTCAATCTTTAATATTGTATGTAACCTATTTAGGCGGTATATAGCTTAATATGATTACTAACTTTATCATCTGCAAAATCTCAAAAACAAAATTTTTCACTCATTTTCAGTAATTTATATTTTTTTTGAAATAAACGTTGCGTAATTACCTCAGAAATTATACTTTTGCACACTCCAAAACGGAAAATGATTCCTGAGTAGCTCAGCTGGTTAGAGCATCTGACTGTTAATCAGAGGGTCGCTGGTTCGAGCCCAGCCTCAGGAGCATAAAGCCTAGCACGTCCGCTAGGCTTTTTTTATACCCAATTTTTAAAATCAGCTTTTTCTCACTTTTGATATAAAATTGAGCATTTTTATAGTTGCTAAATCAGAAAAACGGAACAGCTTGAAACAGGTTATGAAATTACGGGTATACCTTATCATTTTACTTCTCTTATTTACTCTCCCGATCATTTCAATCAAAAGTTTTGGTCAAAACCGGGCTGAATATAATATTACCCAACATGGGGCAATTGGCGATGGAAAAACATTAAATACCCAAGTTATTCAACAGGTTATCGACCTGGCGTTTAGTCGTGGCGGCGGTAAGGTGATCATTCCTGCCGGGAGATTTATTACCGGTTCGCTGGAATTGAAGGATAATATTGAACTGTACCTTGAAAAGGATGCTGTGCTGCTCGGTAGTACAAACCCTGCAGATTACCACAAAATTAAAATGCCGGAACTACCCGAAACGCCTAAGAAAGACGACCTGCCTCATATGGCACTGTTAGTCGCCTATAAAGCCACTAACCTATCAATCTCGGGAGAGGGAATTATTGACGGGCAGGGAACCGCGCTGGCTTTAAATATCGATAGCCTGCATCATGCCGGTATTGTAATTGACCCGAATTATTCTGCAGGCGCTAACAGGCCCAATGAAAAAATGAGGCCCAAATTAATCGGGTTTGAAATATGTAAACAGGTGAGCCTGAAAAACGTAACGTTCAAAAGCGCAAGCTGCTGGGGGCTTACCTTTGAGTTGTGCACCAACCTGGTGGTTGACGGGATACAGGTAATCAACAGGGCGTATTGGAACAACGACGGCCTCGATATTACAGATTGTAAAAATGTAAGAATAGTAAACTGCAGCGTAAACTCTGCCGATGATGGCATCTGTTTAAAATCTTATTATCCGGGTTATTGTGATGATTCGGTTTATGTGGGCAACTGCACCATCATATCCGGGGCAAGCGCGGTAAAATTTGGCACCGCATCTTTTGGCGGCTTTAAAAACATCACCATTGAAAATATTAAGATAAAGGATACTTACCGCTCGGCAATTGCGATTGAGTGTGTGGATGGCGGGGTTATTGACAACATTAAGGTTGAACACATTGACGCGGTAAATACCGGGAACGCTATATTCATTCGACTTGGTAAGCGGACCGGGAATGCAGGGAGCATAAAAAATATTTACCTGCACGATATTAAGGTCCAGATCCCATTCATCCGGGGAGATATCAACTATGATGTTCGTGCCGAAGAACCAGGGTATCACAACCCGTTCCCATCGTCCATAACCGGCATCCCGGGCCACAATGTTCAAAACGTAGTAGTTGACCAGGTGGAAATCAGCTACCCCGGTCGGGCAAGCAAGGCTCAGGCCTATTTCGCGTTAAGCCGACTTGACCAATTTCCTGAAAAAACGGGTGATTACCCGGAATTCTCTATGTTTGGCGAGATACCCGCCTGGGCATTTTATGTGCGCCATGCCGAAGGCGTCACATTTAAAAACATTAAATTAAGTTTGAATGATACTGATTACAGGCCTGCCCTCATTTTTCAAGATGTGAAAGGGTTGCACATTACTAACCTTGTCTTAACTGCCTATACAAGCCCCGGCCAGATCGTACTCAAATGTGTTGAAGACGAACATCTTGATGATACCTCAAAAGGATTAACAAAATCCACCCATTGATCTAAAGCTAGTACTGACAAAATAGTGTCAGTACTTATCTCAACCCATTTCCCGAAATTTGTATTATCCAGTACCATCCGCTTGTGAAAGCGGGAAAATTGTTCTTTGAAAGATTATTATGAAAATAGTACACGCGTATTTTTGAAATGTTTCTACTCTGATGATCTAACAACTACCTCTTGCCCGATTTTTCCGATATTTTTTAGCATAAGCTGCCCTGCTGTATTGCACTTTATTTTTTTTATTGATGTCCCATTTATCATTACAGCATAAGTCTTATCCGGTTTTAACCCGCTAATTAAATAAACAACCGGTGCCGATTGCCTAATTGAGTAGCGTTGGATCCAGCTCATTTTTTGGCTGTCCCAATGGGTAATGTTTATTTTAATAGTATTGCTGGTTTTAACTTGTAACGCTGCAAGTGAATTATCCTTATTATAGTAAGTAAATTCGTTTTTTGAGGCACTGTAACCAAAATCATGATCACAAGCTAAAGTGAATATCCCATTCGATATAGCATAATTACCAGTATCCAGCTTAATCAATAATTTTTGCCCTCGAAAGTTGTAGTTAAGCTCCGTACCAGAAAGTTCAGGTGTAATATGCGGATTAAGATACATTCGGTTATATAAAGGGTTTACGCCATAAATAGCCTGGTATAGCCCTACAGTGGTCAGGCTATTCCCGGCTAAAATGTCATCGCCGCGCCCATCCTGCTTCAACCTGCCGTAGCGCTGGTAAGCCAATCCATCTTTGCCATATTGCGCCAAAACATTTTTAACATATTTTACAGCGATATCAGGATCATACCCGGCATAAGCATTTACGCCAAGTGCTCCCCATGATAAAAACAAGTCACCATTCTCATACTCTGGAAAAGGAAACTGGTATTCCTTGCCTTCGCTCGGTTTGTATGACGACATCACCAGCGGCCAAAAGAATAGCTTTTCATGCCGCATTTGTGACTCAATTTGGTCAAGGATCATTTTTTTCCTGGCGGGATCATCGCAAATGCCGTAGGCTATCGCCATAAAATTAACCGGAGTAACCATGTTGTCACCGTGTATGCTGCCGTCCTTATCGCGCCAGTGTACATAACATTGCTTCTCCTCATCCCAAAACCCGCCTTGTGTAGTTGGTTTGTTAAAACCGGCTTTTAATTTGGCCGCAAATTTTTTATAATAGCTTGCTTTTGCATCATTATGTAACTGGCGCTCTACTTCGGCCCATTTAATTAACGCGTGGTAAAGGTTAGCGTTTACAAATGCATTTTCGTAGGATGCCCAAATAATATCTATCCAGTCGCTGCTGCGTTTTTGGCCTGTGCTATCCGTCATCATTTCTACCAGGCCGTTATGATTACTATCGCGCTTAAGCAACCAGTCCAATACCTTTTCACATGATAGCTGATGTGTTTTTACCCATGTTTTATCACCGGTTAGGTCATACAATTCGGCAACGTTGGTCACAAAATCAGGTTGAGAATCTAACAACATCCCCCACTGTGCCTCGTAAAAACCATATTGGTTATACTTACCGGGCATGGCGTCTTCGTTAGTGTAGGCCCAGCGCGGGTAAATGCGGCCGTCAGGTTCGATGGCGTGATCGCGATAAAAATCCAGGCAACTTTTGTAACCGGTTAAATAATTTGGGTCATCAATACCTAAGCCAAGCTGGGCAATATACTGTTCATGTAAACATATTGGCCCATAAGGTGTAGCCCAGCTATTACCGCCATAATGCAGCGAATCGATCACACCAACACGGGCAATGGTACCCAATACGCCGCTCACTTGCTGGTCATTTAAACCGGCCAGTTTACCGCGACCATATTTTTGGTTATAATCAAAATAAGTAAAGGTTATAGTTTGGGTTGCATTAACAGCGCTTAGTTTAAAAGGCGCCCAAACATCTGTCCCAGTCCTAATAAACCGGCGGCGGTTAGTTCCGCTATCATATTTAAAAGCCATTTCCTTATCCGAGGCGGTAATGGTATAGTTCAACCTGTCGCCGGTAGTGCGGCTGTACTTCATGGCTTCCTGTTCTCCCGGCGAGTTCACGGTTATATTTAAGCCGTTCCCGTTTTTGCTGTTCCAAAAATCGGATGATCGGGTGTGTACACCGTAGGTACAATTTGGCTGGTTGAACAGGTAAAACCAGGCAATGCCGCCATAGCCCTGGTAAGCGCCTTCCCAGGTATTTATGCTGGTAAAATTAAATACCGGGAAACCTGATTCTTCAATATCAACCGCCTTTGATAAAGTCCGCCTGATCTCCCATTTTACTGATTCTGTGCCGATGGTAAATTTCCATTCCTCAGTAATATTCAACGTTTTATCACCATAATTTATACCTGTAAGGCTTATGGTATTGCCGGATTTAGTAATATTTGGTTGGCTTTTTAAATTTAATGAAGAGTAATTAAGGCCGTTTACCTTTAATGAAGTAAATATCCCGTCGTCGCCATTCACCACTTTTTTTCCATCTGTTATAAGCGAAACTATACCGGCTTTATGGTTATAATCAATCACCATAGACATCTTGCCGGTTTTTATAATAAATGTTTTATTATCTGAAAGATTGATTTGCGCTTTTGATGAAAGTTGAACCAAACAGAGAAAAATTAAGGCAATTAGGAGACGACGCATAATATAATTTTAGATGATCAAATATAGCTTAACCTGCTTTATTTTATGTTTTCGACAGCGAATCAACAATTAAATAATACCTGCCCGCAAATTGTATCATACATCCCCCGCAATGTACCATAGCCAGGAATTTCAATATCATAACTTAGATCATTATTTAATTGAAAATTATTAGAGCAATTGATCCTGTGCCTTAACCTTAAGCCATCCGGTGATACTCATTCGTGGTAATCGGGTTATCAATACTTCATGCTCTATCTCGTTACTTTTAAAAAAGATGCTTTTGCCTGCATTTGGGGTAACGTCCTGATATTTATCACCCTGGTAAATACGTAGCGCTCCGCCATCAATCTCGGTATTTAGATACATAATCATGGAAAAGGCACGAGTGCCATTCTGTTTGAAATTATCCAGATGGCGCTTATAAAAGCTGCCTTTTTCATAAAGAGTATAATGAAATTCGTAACCGGTAACGCCTGCATAGCATGTACTGTTCAGGTACATAACAAAGCTATCCATCAGGTCAAAAAAAGCATTTTCGTAGCTGTTGTTATGGATACGGTCTAACCAGTAAATTTTGTCGCTGCGAATCAGTTTATCATGGTTTACCAGTGGGTTATTTCCCGTTCCTGCAGAGAGCAGCAGGTTATTTGTATAAAGATTTGTAATATTATCAGCCAAATGCCCTGAAAGCGCCTTACTTAAAAAATTGCTGACTATACCCACGTTGGTTGCCAGGTAACTGTCGATCAATTCGTCAAATATTAAATTCAAATCGATGTAAGGTACATTAAATACCGGCGGTAAACTATTAATAGAAATGAATGCTGCTTTTTAAAAAGCTAAATCCATAATGAGGCCAATGCTGCAATGAGTGCGGTTGTCATTACAACGCTGCCTAATTTTAAAAATGTCCAGGCACTTACGGTTTGATTCTCACGCCTTAGGGCAACAAGCCATAAAATAGTGGCTAATGAACCGGTTATAGAAAGATTCGGACCAAGGTCCACCCCTATTAAAATAGCGTTTTTCACCGTTTCGGGCACATGGGCAACCTGTAATACACTACCTGCTATTAGCCCGGCAGGCAAATTATTCATCAAGTTGCAAACTACCGCCACAATTCCGCCGCTTATCCAAGTCGTATCGGTGATTGATTTTGAAACACTGTTATTTAGTATAGTTGTTAGCTGTGTAATTAATCCCGTTTGGTTTATCGCCTCTACAATAACAAATAACCCGGCCACCAGCGGAAGAACCGCCCAAGACACGCCTTTAATAACTATCAATGGATTTTTTTTGGAGCGAATGATCACAACTGCTGATGTTAATATACCCGTTATTGCAGTAGGCAAACCCAACTGAATACCACATGCAGATGAACTCAATAAAACAGCAGCAGTAGCCGCAATACCAATAAATGCAGTTTTACCACCTTGAGATAGGTTTGGGATAGGAATATTGGTTTTTACCTTATCTTTAAAGCAGGCGCGTTGCGTAAAATGAAGTACAAAATAAGTTACTGCAATGCTAAAAACCGATGGGATAATATATTGCCCAAGCCAATGAAGTAAAGGAGGCATATGACTGCCATAAATAACCAAATTAGCCGGGTTTGATATGGGCAAAACAAATGATGCCGCATTAGCTATAAAAGCGCATATTAATAAATACGGCAGTGGTTTTTTCACTTCTGCCGCCTTTACGGCAGCGGCAACAGCGGGCGTTAACACAACAGCAGCAGCATCGTTAGATAAAAACACTGTTACAATTACCCCAACAATATAAATTAAAAGGAATAAACGGTTGGACGAACCTTTAGCCATCACTGTTGCATGTGCAGCCAGCCAATCGAAGAGTTTTTCTTCGCGCGCGGTTTCGGCAAGCAACATCATCCCAGTTAAAAAAAGATAAACATCCAGGCCTTTCATTACCCCCGATAAAGCAGCTGCGGGTTTAATTAGCTGAAAAACAAGTAACACCAAAGCCCCGGCAATTACATAAACTGCTTCTGTTATTTTAAATGGACGGATGATAACCCCGGCAACAGATATTAGCGAAATGATCCAGATAGCAGTATTATTCATAAATAAATTTTAAAATTTGAAAATACGTGAACAGGCATCTCTGGTTTAATTTCATCAGTTTTGTACATTTTGAAGTCACTCTTCCAATTTATTTTCACAGGCTTTTTTTAGTAATTTATAGTATATCAACCATAAGATGACGGATATGATAGCAAAACTACCTAAAATTAAAAAGGTGGAGCTGTAACCTAAATTCTCTGCAATCCAGCCGCCAATAGCTGGGCTGAATGATGCGCCCAGTCCCTGAACGGTCATTACTGCCCCCTGCCCGATATTTATCCGCCCGGTACCATTCAGGATATGAGCAACCAAGCCTGGCACTGCGACACTTTGTAAACCAGCACCTATTCCATCCAAAATCTGTACAGGATATAATCCCACCCCGTTTATCATATGTGCGGCTATCAAACCGCGGACCGGAAGCGCGATAAACGATATGAGTATGACCAGCCAATAGCCTTTTTTCTCCGCCATACGCATGGCAACGAGCGATACCACAACCATTACCACCTGCGCTATAATAATGGTCATCGCTACAAACATAGTTGCGTTAGCCTGATTTTTTGTTGCAGCTGCCATTCCGTACAAAGGCAGCATCGCCCCATTCCCTAAATGGAAACAAGCCAAAGCAGCGGCAAGTATCAATAGTGGTTTGCATTTTAATAAAACTTTTAAGCCGCTTGCTTTTTCATCATCTCCTGTACCTTTCAACCCTCTGGCGGCTTTATCATCTATTGCTTTTACGGGGATCAGCATTATAGATATAATGGAAAGTAAACCAAAAACAGCGGCAAGATAAAAAATAGCCGGCATTCCAAATTTCATTCCCAAATAACCTGAAAGCGCTGCACCTGCCACATTACCAGCATGATTGTACGCCTGGTTATAACCATTTTGCCTATTAAATCCCGATTGCTTTACAATTCCAAGGGTTATCCCTACTACCGCCGGGCCATTGGCAGCGCCTGCTATGGCGGTAGCCACCTGGGAAATACTAACAATCCAAAAATTTTGAGAAAGTAAAATGATTGCCGAAGCAAGAATAGTAAATACACCAGTTATGGCAACATACAATCGTTTACGTTTCGTATGGTCGATTAAAGCCCCTGCAGGAATGGTCATCAGCATACCGGCCACACCCCCGATGGTCATTACTGAACCGATCAGGCCGCTTTTCCAGCCGTGAGCCAGCAAAAATATCCCCAGGAACGGGCCTACGCCCGCCTGCATATCTGCCATAAAAAAATTAAGCGATTGCAGCGGCCAAATAACGTTCCGGTTTGCTGATATTTTAGGATTTGACTTATCCATAATGTTCTGAACACAATTATTTCGCCTGTGTTTGCCTTGCCTAATTATCATTGCAAAATCAATTGGAGCTCAATGCTTTATATCCAAGATATAACAACATTAATATGCTGCACAATGCGCATACCTTGTGGTGTAAATAACCGATCAGGTACAATTAAACTATTAATCTTAAATTAGCTTCGTTTAACTTAATTGTATGTACAAGGCTGCCGCTTATTTTTCCTTGATTTTATTGCTTGTACAAACCGTCCAGGCGCAATTACCGCCGGTATTTGCAGGCACGCACTTGCACGACGTTCAAACCGAGGAAACCGTAAGGCGATATCTTTCGCCAACGAGGATCTTGTGGGAAACACCGGGTGTTGATACGCACATCATCAATGCACAAAAACTCCTGAAAAGCGGCGATGGACAGGCTGATCTTTCAGGAAATGACTTGTGCATTATGCATAATGACGAAAAAGGTAAAGCAGGAATTCTGCTTGACTTTGGCAGGGAGCTACATGGCGGTATACAATTGGTAACAGATCAGCCGCGCGGCGGAAAACCGGTGAGGGTCCACATCCGTTTTGGCGAATCAGCAAGCGAGGCGATGAGTACTATTGATACTATACACAATGCCACCAATGATCATGCTATGCGCGATTTTATCATTTCGCTACCTTGGCTGGGCAAACTGGAAATTGGCAACACAGGTTTCAGGTTTGTGCGGATCGATTTGGTTGATGACAATGCAGAGTTGAAGCTTAAAGAGGCGAGGGCGATATTCGTTTTCAGGGATCTCCCCTATTTAGGCTCGTTTAAATGCAGTGACACCTTGCTGAACAAAATATGGATGACCGGTGCTTACACTGTGCAATTAAACATGCAGGATTATTTGTGGGATGGCATCAAGCGCGACAGGTTGGTTTGGGTGGGTGATATGCATCCGGAAACATCAACCATTGCAGCGGTTTTTGGTAATAATGATGTGGTGCCCAAAAGCCTCGACCTTGCAAAAAACATAACCCCCTTACCTGAATACATGAACGGGATGGTTTCTTATTCGATGTGGTGGATCCTGATCCAGCATGACTGGTACATGCATAATGGCGACCTGAATTACTTAAAGCAACAGAAAACTTATTTAACGGCCCTTTTAAACCAATACATTTCCAAGATAGACCCTAATAACAGCGAAAACCTGAACGATGGTGCGAGGTTCATCGATTGGCCATCAAGTACTGACCCCAAGGCCATCCATGCCGGTTTGCAGGCCATGCTGGTGATGACATTAAATGCGGGCGCTGAACTTTGCACCGATTTGAACGACCTGATCACTGCCCAAAAATGCCAGGATGCGGTGGAAAGATTAAAAAAGAATATACCTGATCCGGGAGCGTCAAAACAAGCGGCAGCTTTATTGTCGTTATCCGGTTTAATGCCTGCGGAGAAAGCTAATGAGATACTTTCAGCTGGTGGCGTGCATAATTACTCTACCTTTTTTGGATATTACATGCTGCAGGCCAAAGCAAAAGCAGGTGACTACCAGGGTGCAATTGATGCGATAAAAAACTATTGGGGGCCAATGCTTTCGCTGGGCGCAACTACATTTTGGGAAGATTTTAACATCGACTGGCTGCCCAATGCCGGCAGGATTGACGAACTGGTGCCTCCCGGCAAAAAAGACATCCACGGCGATTATGGCGCTTTTTGTTATAAAGGCTTCAGGCATAGTCTCTGCCATGGCTGGGCATCGGGCCCTACTCCATTTTTAACGCAATACGTGCTGGGTGTAAATGTAATAGTACCAGGTTGTGCTATATTAAAGATAGAACCACATTTAGGTAATTTGACCTTTGCTGAAGGCACTTACCCAACCCCTAAAGGTGTTGTTAAAATAAAAGACACCAAATTAGCCAATGGTAAAATCAGGATTGATGTGCAAGCGCCAAAAGGCATTAAAATAATTAAAGTGTATAGTTAAACTATACACTTTAATTAGTAATTAGTTGATGCTAACTACTTGGTCTTTATCCGTTTTCAAGTAGGCGGTTTTAATATGCAATACGCCTGTCTCCTCATTCGCATCAAAATAACAGCCTGTTTTGGCATTTTTAAAATCACTTAGTGATGCGTACATTTTTAAGCCGCTACCATTAACCATTACTGTTTTTGGCGCTAAGTTTTGGTGAATGTCAACTAAATAAATACGTTTCGTGTATTTGCCTTTATAATCACCAACTGCAGCATGAATGTTTACTTGTACGCCATTACCCGCCTGCACTTCAATTAATGTTTTTGCAAATGCACCTTTGCGGTAGTCGCGGGTTATGCCGTCATCTTCATATAAATTAAAAGTGGATTTTTTGTATGGATAGATATCCAGCGTTAAACTGTCGGCGCGCTTTTCAGCATCATAATTCATAGCAGGGTACATCGGAATAATGGCACCTGCCTTTACAAAAACCGGCAACTTATCAAGCGGGGCCGGATAATTGTTCACGAATCTGCCACCAGCGTATGCCTTTCCATTCCAGTAATCATACCAGGTACCTTTTGGCAGGTAAATACTGTCGCGCTTTGCTTCGCTTTTATAAACCGGTGCAACCAGGAACGATTCACCGTTCATGAACTGGTATTGCGTTTGTTTACCCCAGGTTACCGGATCGTTCGGAAATTCCAAAACCATAGCCCTTGATGCCGGGACACCGGTTTCATGGGCTTGCTCGCAATAGGTATACATGTATGGTGTTAATCGCATTTTAAGTTCCAAATATTTGCGGTTTATGGAGGTATAGGGCTCACCATAAATATAGGGTTGCTTATCTTTTTTAGCCCAGCCGCTCATCACCATAAATACAGGTGTAAAACATTTCCATTGCAAATCGCGTACATAAGTAGAATCGCTGCCCCCGAAGATGCCATCCACATCACCCGTTGCCGCATTTTGTGCGGACAATCCTGAACCAATAACCGTTGGGATGTGAAAACGGATATACTCCCAGTTCCCGGTTTGGTCACCGCTCCAAACGGTTGAATATTTTTGCGTACCGGCCCAGCCCATTACGCTCCATACAAACCCGCGCCCGTTACTGTTATCCTCAATACCGTTATAGGCAGATTTACAGGCATCCAATGCAAACTTATAACCCGGACCAACCCAGGCTACGTCCAGTTTACACAATCTCGTACCATAAGTACCTACCTCTTTAGCTATCTTGTCGATGCCGTTCTCGGTCCAAAGCCCGGTATAGAAACCACGCTTATGCAGTTCCATCACAGTAGAATCCAATTTTACGTAACCACAGCCATAGCCGTCGTTTGGTAATATCCAGCCGCGTGGCATGTTGTTGTCTACATATTTATCGGCAACCAGTTTTATTACGTCGGGCGTCGTACCATTAATACCGCTGCCGGTATAGTTCTTGGTATCATAACCCTTTTTTAAACCCCTGTTATAGCAATTGGCATCGCCCATGCTAAGGGCCCATCTCGGCATTAAGAATGGCCTGCCAGTCATTTGGGTATAGCCATTCAATATCTTTTTTAAGGATGGGCCATAAAAGTAAAATGCATCGAAACGATTCTCATTGTGGGTGAACTTCAGGTTTTGCTTAAAGGAATATACACCTACATCAAAAGTATTTCTGAAAACCCCATAACCGGCAGTCGACATATAAAACGGCGCCGGGTTCGCACGTCCGCCATTGTCCCAGCCGTTACCTTTCTCAATCAAAATATCATTACCGCGATGCGAAAAATAACCGTTCTGCATTCCGCAACCGTAGAAATATTCGTTCGGCTGGCGCTCCATGTTTTGTGTTGTTTTTGCGCCAAAGCTTATAGGCTTGGTCTCTTCCCAAACCTTATGGGTATTGGTCATATCGTACAAAGCAAATCGCATAGGGGTTTTGTACACGCGTAAAACGCATTGTTTACTTTTTATTTGATAATAGGGGCCTTTATCAATTGCAGTTACCTGGGGGTTAGTAACGGTATATTGCTCAACAATATCATTACCGGCAGGATTGGTAAAATCACCAACAGGTGCTAGCCAGATCCTGAAGATATCATCGCTGTAAAAGATCACCTTAACTTTTGAGATCCCGGCAGATACATCAAACTCATTTTTATCAGCCTTAAAAGAGGTTACATTACCAACGTAAGATTCCTTTGCATATATTTTTATTGCCAATTTATCATTATCAGCATTCTCATCGCCATCCAGCTTTACCGAGAAATCCAGTTGATGAGACGGCCTGCTTAAAAGATCAGCAGGAGGAAAACTCACGCTAACTTCTTCTCCGGGATTGATAGGATTTTTACTTGCATTAACTGTGGTTGAAAGTTCCTGTTTATTATCAATAAGGCAGGTAACCTTAAAGTCTTGTTTAATAGGCTCGATACCATTATTTTTAACTTTTACAGTCAGTACATCATGATGCGTAAAGGTATTATCGTTTTCGCTGTTAGAGGTTAGGCGCGCTATGGCAACATCTTTTTTAAGGCCTTCGGATAGTGAAATATCATCTATCATCCAGTACCAGCTATAATAACCTTTCCAGTAAAAACGGATGTAAACTTTGGGTTGACCGGCAGCAACTTTACTGATATTTAGCTGCTGATCAATCGGGCTAAACATATCAGTACCTGATGGAATGTTATTTTTTACGTCGAAGTCCGTCCAGGTTTGGCCGTCGGTACTTACACCAACATATAAGCCCGCGCCTGCTGCATGGTTAAAATCGTTATAACGGAATGTTTGTTGAAAGTTTAGTATTACCGAACTGTGATTTGAACAATCAATAGCGCCGCTTTGTACCCAGGCATCAGGATATTGTTTCTTTTTAATCCAGGTTGGCTGGTCTTCGTCAACCATATATCCCGGCTGAAATTGCAGGTAATAACCACGGCTTTTAGATGCTATTGGCGGTGCTTGTTGCTGGTATTGGTATGATCCGGGATAAGGCTGATTAGTTACGATCCATTCAACGCTGTTGGTGTTGCTCATGTCAACATTTTTCCAGCCCTCAGGTAGTTTACCTGTTGAACTATTAAAATCTTCTTTCCAAAAGATGCTGCTTTTTGTTTGCGCAAACGATTGAAATGCAAAAAATAACGCACACACTAAAAGGCATACTTTTCTCATAGCTTAATTGGATATATTTTGGCAAGGGTTTATCTTGCCGGGGTCTGAATAAAATGATTATCAACGCAAACGTAAAAAAATTATCAAAAAAATTGCTATAATTATTTATTACAATTACCAAGTGTTCGAACACGTAAAAATGGTCTTTTTACATCTATAAAGTGCAAAACATTCCTATTGCCGCAGCACCCATGCCCACAAAGGTCGACCATAACAGGATATTGGATAATTGCCCGCTTTTATGCTCACCCATTATTGTTTCATTACGGGCAATACGCGCAATCAGGAATAGCAATGGCACAGCGGCAACACCATTTAGCACGGCGGCAAAAACCAACGCTTTTACAGGGTCGATACCTACAAAGTTTATCATTAGGCCTATAAGTGTAGATATGGTGATAACACCGTAAAAACCATGCGCTCTTTTTAATTTCAGATTGAGGCTGGCCCGCCAGCTGAACGCTTCAGATACCGCGTAAGCCGCTGATCCCGACAAAACAGGCACAGCCAACAAGCCTAAGCCAATGATACCAATTGAAAATATAACCTTAGCCAAATAGCCCGAATGCGGGAATGAATGCACCAAGGGTTCTATTGCTTTTGCGGCATCGGCAGCGGTTTTAACATCTTTAACGCCACTTGCATGTAACACGGATGCACCTACCAAAATAATACACCAGGTAGTAAACTCCGAGATAATCATTCCAACATTATTATCTATACGCATATTCTTAATATGCCTTGGGGTTATTTTAGGCTTCCCCGCATCATCAAGTTTTAAGGTTTTATTTTCCTCAACCTCCTGCGATGCTTCCCAAAAAAACATGTAGGGCGTAATGGTAGTACCCAAAACACCGGTAATGATAAACAGGAACTGAAAGTTAAAATCAATATGCGGTATAACGGAAGCCTTTAGCACGGTTCCCCAATCCTGGTGTACAATAAAAATAGTTATTGGGTATGAGAGCAAAGCTAGCGCCAGCCATTTTAATATTTTTGAGTAAACTTTGTAATTGGTAAAAATCTCAAGCACTAATATCAGAGCGGTAAAAAACAAAGTAATAATTATGAATGGTAGCGGCACAAGTAATTGCGCCGCTGAAGCCATAGCTCCAATATCAGCTCCAATATTTATAGTGTTAGCAATCACAACCAACGCAACTGCGCTATATAAAACCGTTTTGCTGTAATGCTCTTTTATTACCGCGGCAATCCCCTTTCCTGATACCAAACCAATACGCGCACAAGCCTCCTGAACAGCTGTCATGAATGGCAGCATGTATAATGCCGTCCACAGTTGGCCATAGCCAAATTGCGCACCGGTTTGTGAATAGGTTGCAATACCCGATGGATCATCGTCTGCGGCGCCGGTGGTCAACCCGGGGCCAAGCAATGTCAGGAACTTCCAGATTTTTCTTTTTCTTTTAGCATTGACAGGATGCAGGGTGGTTGATTTCATAGGGGTTTTTAAGTAACAGATTAAGAATAAAATTAAACTATTATTAATAACAATTCCTAAAGATACCTCATAATAAGATTTCCGGCTAATTAAATAAGCAAAAATGAGTTAATAAGAAATAATCATCTGCCCTAGATTGGATCATCCAGGAACGCAACCATTTTTTGAATGGTTGAGTCATATATTTCCCTCATTTTTTGACGCTTTTTAACTGTACGGTTCCGGTGGGTTTGCTTAATTAGTATTAATGGTTTTTGGCCCAATGGCAGCGGTATTAAATAATTTCCGCCGATATCTATTCCGCCATAATTCATCCACAGCGCATCGTAGAACGAGAAATATTTCTCGTCTTCGTTATTTTTAAGCGCCGTAAGCTGATTTTTGTAAGATATGCCAATACAGGAGTGGATATTAAGTTTGGTTAACATAGCCTCGAATGATTTCATTAATAATACTGATGGTACAATATCCCGAAAATGCTTTATTGCGGCTAATATCCGTGGTTTATGCTGCCCTATACGCTGGGTGCAGGTAATGTAAGCCACATGCTCTTCATCGATACTAAATATACTCCCTGGAGCTATACTGAAAGATAAGGTTGCTATTTTAATATCATCAAACTTCAGAAATATTGAGAGCGAACCCTCAAACTCAAGCGTTGAACTTGTATTTAAAACAATGGAATAGGTTCCATTATCATTTTCTTCTCTAAAAAATTCAACACCATCATTAAAAATCAACTTTAATTGCCGGGTATTAAATGTTTCTCGCAGAAAACGATAATGATGACAAAGTATTTGCGCTTTTTCGTCTGTGGTGAACGCGCCGGATAGATAATCTGTTAAATGGTAGAGATTAGTCCTTAGATGAACCAATTTTTCGCGGTTAAAATAATTGATCACGAAAAGTAATTTTAACTGGCTTTGCAGGTTTTTTAAAGCATATTTATTAAAAATAACATACTTAAATAAACGCAAAAATTTTCGCTTCATTAAAACACTCTAAGTAATTTTTGGGGTATAATGTAAACGTAAAGAAAATTATGCTTGAAATAATATGAAAAATATAAAAAAATAACTTATCACAAGATAGTTACACTAAATATTTCATCTCAAGATAAATTTAATTATTAAGCAGCATTATCAATAAAAAGTAAGCATAGCCAGATTGGCAGTAGAGCAATAATCGGGCCTGATAAGGTTATTGGTTTAACGCGCAATTATTATAATTTAATTGCTAAAGTTTATTTAATGGAATAAATGCATCCATAATTGCGTAAAGCTGTTAAATAAACACTGTGATAAGATTAATATTATAACCAGACCAAAAATAAACTGAAACACGCTTTCATACGTTATTTTTCCACTTTCCATATCTTTACAAGAAATAAGTTAATTATAAAGATAAAATAGATATTCCAAAAAGGAGTAAAAAATCAAATATATTTTATTGATTATTTTATAAATATCTGATTATCAAAATATTAATTTTTTATAATATGAAATATTCCATTTCTTTTTAGGCAAAAAATGCTTAACAAAAAGCTATTTATTATGTAGTGGCTTAAATTTCTAAAAAAGAAAACTATATTTGTTTAACCAGTTATAATAACAAGCAAACCAATTAATTATGATGAAATATATCCTAACCGGTATTGTATTAAGTATTATTTTAATATCATGCAGTAAAAGCAACAGCGGTGGTGGCGGTGGCCCTGCTTCAACTCAACCAACAAATTTAACCGTGAACGCGGTTGCTACCACAGACAGCAGTGGTAACGTAACACTAACAGCAAAAGCTACCAACGCAGCAAGTTACACAATTGACTTTGGTGATGACTCTGTTCAAAATGTTAACTCAGGTACGGTATCATTAACACATAAATATCCTGCAACCGGTACTTATACCATTAACGTTACAGCAACCAGCAATTCCGGCTTAACAGCAACAGGAAGCGCAAGTGTGGCGATAGGGAAAAAACTTGTCTTGTTATGGAGTGATGAATTTAATACCGATGGTCCGCCAAACCCAGCCAATTGGAGTTATAATTTAGGAAATAACAATGGCTGGGGAAATAATGAGCTGGAAAACTATACCAGCAATGCCGAAAATGCCTATGTAAAAGGTGGCTATCTGAATATTACAGCTATTAAGGAAAACAGCAGCGGATTTCCCTATTCATCAGCACGTATAGTTACTGAAAACAAAGTTGCGTTTAAATATGGTACAGTTTTAATGCGTGCCATGCTGCCTACCGGCGGCGGTACCTGGCCTGCATTGTGGATGCTTGGTTCCGACTATGCCACTAACCCCTGGCCAGCCTGTGGCGAAATGGATATTATGGAAGAGATAGGCAACAACCCCGGTGTTATTTATGGCACGCTGCATTACCCGGGCCACTCGGGTGCCAACGGAAATGGAGCTACTACAAAAACAACCAGCCCGAACACTACATTCCATGTTTATGGCTTACAATGGTCACCGCTACAAGTTCAAATATCAGTTGATGGCGTGGTTTATCAAACTGTTGCCAACAACCCATCGTTACCTTTCAATGCAAAATTCTTCTTTATCTTTAACGTAGCTATGGGCGGAAATTTTGGCGGAACGGTTGACCCTAACTTTACCAGCTCAACCATGCAGGTAGATTATGTAAGAGTATATCAATAAACAATAGATCTAAACCTTATAAAAGCCATACTTGCCATTGCAGGTATGGCTTTTTTTTATTTTATATTTGTTATATAAACCAATTATCAGCATGAAAACTAATATTAACATTGTTTACAACGGCCAAACTGAAGAAGCATTTAACTTTTACCGCTCAATATTCGGCGGAGATTTTATTGCCGTATCACGGATGAGTGATATACCGAATGCGCCGGCCATGCCCGAGGAACAGGCTAATAAAATATTATACATGTCTTTACCTATTGGTGAAGATATAATTGCCGGAATGGATTGCCCTGCCAGTGCGCCACCAGTAGTACAAGGCAATAATTTCATGATCAATATTAGTACCGCGAGTGTAGAAGAAAACACCCGCTTGTTTAATAAACTTGCCGAAGGCGGCGAAATTAAAATGCCGCTGGCTCACCAGTTTTGGGGGGCATTTTTTGGAATGCTAACTGATAAGTTTGGTATTACCTGGATGTTGAGTTATGTTAACCAGGAACAATCTTAAACAAGAAAAGCCGGACCAAATTGGCCCGGCTTTTTATATAAATCTAAAATATTATACGCCCAGATCCTGCATTATCGCAGTTATCTTATCATCTAATTTTTTATCTGTTTCCTTGTAGGCAGTTGTATTTTCCAGTTTGCCGTTCACACTGCAATAGAATTTTATTTTTGGCTCGGTACCTGAAGGGCGTGCAGATATAATGCTGCCATCCCCGGTGATAAACTGCAATACATCTGATGCAGGAAATTCAAGCTTTTTAGTCGTGTTTGTAGTTAGATCAGTTTCTGTACCTTTTTCATAATCCTTTAGCATGATCACTTTTGATCCGCCTAAAGTAGCCGGCGGATGGGTACGGAATTTTTCCATCATTTCCTTTATCTCTTCGGCACCGGTTTTACCTTTTTTAGTAAGTGAGATCAGCTTTTCTTTGTAGAAACCATATTGCACATAAGTATCCAGCAATGCCTCAAATAAACTACTGCCCTTGTCTTTGTAATAAGCAGTCATCTCCGCAATAAACGCGCTTGATACTATCGCATCCTTATCCCTTACCAGTTCGCCAATTAAATAGCCATAGCTTTCTTCGCCGCCGCCTATAAAGGTTTGCTTCCCTTCAAACCTGGTCATTAATTCGCCAATGTATTTAAAGCCGGTTAGCGTGTTATAAAATTTAACATGTTTTGCATTGGCAATAGCCTCAATTAAATTTGTGGTAACAATGGTTTTAACAATGTATTCGTTACCGGTAAGTTTACCTTTTTCTTCCCAGGCGGTAAGCAGGTAATTAATCAGCATGGCGCCGGTTTGGTTGCCGTTCAATAACACAAATTCATTGTCAGTATTTTTAACGGCGATGCCTACACGGTCAGCATCAGGGTCTGTTGCTAAAACTAAATCGGCGTCAACTTCCTGTGCTTTTTTAAGCGCTAATGTTAAGGCTTCTTTTTCTTCAGGGTTTGGATAAACAACTGTTGGGAAATTACCATCGGGGGTTATCTGCTCATCAACCAAAATCACATTTTCAAAACCAAAACGTTTTAAGGCTTGAGGAACCAAAGTGATGCCTGTACCATGTATCGGCGAATAAACTATCTTCAGATCCCTCTGACGTTTGATCGCATCCGGAGATACCGATAGTTCCGTGATTTTATCCAAATATAAATTATCTATCGCTTCGCCAATCATTTCAATATTAGCATCAACACGGTTAAATTTTATCTCATCAATACTTTTAATAGCAGCCACTTCATCCATAACCGCTTTATCCTCCGGCGATACAAACTGCCCGCCATCTGCACCATAGGCTTTGTAGCCGTTGTATTCTTTGGGATTATGTGACGCAGTAAGCATCACCCCGCTTTTGCAACCCAAAGTGCGTATGGCAAATGATAGCTCGGGTGTTGGGCGCAATGCTTCAAAAAAGTAAACGTGTATATCGTTAGCCGAGAACACTTCGGCTGTAATGTTTGAGAACAGGTCGGCATTGTTGCGGCTATCATGCGCAATGGCAACTTTTATTTTTTCGCCGGGATAACTCTTTTTCAGGTGATTAGCTAAACCCTGCGTAGCAGCGCCAATGGTATATTTGTTAATACGGTTTGTACCAGGCCCCATTGTTCCGCGTAAGCCCCCGGTACCAAATTCAAGGTCGCGGTAAAAAGCATCTGTTAATTCAGTGTAGTTTTTATCGTCCAGTAATTTTTGAACTTGTTGTTTAACATCATCGTCATAATTTCCGTGCAGCCATGAGTTGGCTTTGCTAAGGATGGCGGGGTCTAATTCCTGCATAAGTGCTTTGTATTGTGTTTATATTGATGTAATTGGCCCAAATATGATAATAATATTGGACACTAATAACATGCAAACAACAATAAAGGCATTGGGTTTTGTGGGAATTAATTAAACATTAATAAAGATTAGAATTCTCTAATGTGACACCCAAAATGAAAGATGTTTGTATATTTACAATGGTTGCCCCCTATTAAAATGAAATATTTTTTAAAGCCCTTTTCTACAAGAAAATCAGGAAATAAAGCCCCACGGTTTATTTCTTTTTATTCCTTAACATCTATCAGTCAGTTAAACAAAATTGTCTTATACAATGGCTTTTATTTAGCTGTTTCATGAATTTTAACCCGAACCATAACGCGTAATAAAATCCGGCAGGTCTTTATCTTTTCATAGAGTAAAATACCCCTAATGAGAATTGCATATTTAATACTGGCACACAAAGAACCTGAATTACTTAAAAGGCTTGTAAGTAAGCTAAGTAATGCAGATGCCGATATTTATATACAGCTGGATAATAAGAGTAACATTAATGAATTTCGCCAAATCGGGAATGTTGAAAACACTTATTTTATTAATAAAAGAATAGATACTGTTTGGGGAAATTACAGCATTATCGAATCTACATTAATCGGATTTAAGCAAATATTAAAAGCAAGCAGAGATTATACTCATATTAACCTTTTAAGCGGGCAGGATTATCCTTTAAAGCCGATAAAGGAGATACAAGACTTTCTTTTTGATAACCAGGACAAAACATTTATGCGCTTACTATCAATTGATGATAATGAATGGCTACAGGGAAATGAGCGCATTGCAAAATACAGCTTCGGCGATTTTAGGTTACCCGGTAAATACAGTTTGCAACGCATTGCTAACGCTATATTACCCAATAGAAAGCTGCCATTAAAACTAAAGGCTTACGGCGGATCGCAATGGCTAACTATTACCCCTGAATGCGCGCTTTACGCTATAAATTACCTGAAAAACAACACAAAACTGAAGCGCTTTTTTAGGGCTACCTGGGCAATTGACGAGATACTATTCCAAACTATTTTAATGAATTCGCCATTGAAACACAAGCTGGTTAACGATAACCTACGTTTTATTGAACAGCATGGCAATTCGCGCCCTACTATTTTTACTGTTAATGACGCGGATAGGTTAATAACTTCAGGTAAATTTTTTGCACGAAAATTTGACATGAAAGTTGATAGTAAAATACTGGACCGTCTTGACGCGCTAACAACAAAAAACGTTTAATAAATTTATTTTAGTATAACTTTTGTAGCGCCATAACCAAATTTTTCCTTCCTGGCATCCATAAAAGTTTGTATACGGTTATTTTTACTCAACAGTCTATGCAATTCCTGCCTTAATGTGCCATTGCCTGAGCCATGTATAAAAGTTATATCGGGCAATTGGTGCACAATAGCGGCATCAAGTGCTTTGTTAAAATAACTAAGCTGTATGTTTAGTATCTCCGAGCTGTGTAAAAGCTGGTGGTCATCGCGTAACTTCTCAATATGCAGGTCAACCTCACCGGCTGGTTTGGTAATTTCCTGTTTTTCCCCGGCAGGCTTATGAAAGCTTTCCTTCAGTTTTTGAGCATCTATAACCAGTTCCGGCTCATCCAGTTGAATTAACCAACCTTGAAGATCAAGCAATGGCAGTTTCTTTTTGGCAGATGCCATATCTTTTGCCTTTATCTTTTCGGTTACAGCTAATGGTGCTTCCGGCTTAATATTTTGATTGGTAAAAAAAACAATATTAAATATAAACTTAGGCCAAAGCTGCAGATCAGCTAATTGGCCGGAGTATATTTTAACTGCCTTTTTTGGTGCGATGATCTCGGCTTGTTCACCTTTATATTTATCCTGGCTTTCAGTTGTTAACCCTGCCAATAGTTGGAAAGACGTATCATTAATTAAATAAAAATGCATCACCGAGTTTACTTTGGCATCGTTTACTAAACCTAAATAAACGCCCTTGGTTATAAATTCGGCAACCGGTGTTTGCATAACTTCGGCAGCTAAACTTTTTTTTCCGTTATTTTCGTAGCCGTGCACAAAGGTTACTTTGCTGGCCAATACCGGTATTTCAAAGTCATCATCGCCGGTAACGCCAATCATTTGCTCATCAACTATACGGGTGACAAAACCCTCCATTTTCTCATCAACAAACCGTACAAAATCGCCTAATTTATATTTCATTTCCTGTAATAGTATTTTACAAAGGTATCTTAAATAGGCACGGATAGCGAAAATTTAAACGTAGTAAAATATCAGATTAATAGTATTAATTTTGAGTGAGCTAAACATCATATGTACTTATGGCTAATTGGCATAACCACAATAATTAATTTAAAAATAATGGCCCCTAAATCCCAAATTCAATTAAATAAAGACGAGTTAAAACAGGTTTTTATACATAACCTGAACAGGTTATATTTTGGTAAACGATACCTTAACGATCATCTTGAAGAATTAGTTAAAATCGCATCATTTAATGATTTACAATTAGGTTTAAACGAGTTTTGGGACGATGTAAAAAATCAAATTATCAGAATGGATGAAATTTTTATGCTTGCCGATGAAAAGCCTTCGGACAGGGAATGCAATCCAATTATGTCACTGGTTAAGCAAAACTTTTGTCTTGACGAAAAAGACGGCTTAGCTATTAATAAAGATATGGACTTGATTTTATACGTACAATTGCTGGAACATGTAAATATTACCGCATATCGGATGTTAAAAAACATCGCTATTCACCTGAAATGGAAGGATGTAACTCAATTACTTGTTGAATGCTTTGACGAGTCGGTTGATGCCGACCATCTTTTTGATTTGATCTCAAAGCAATACATGGCGAAAAGCTAATAAGCCATTGGCTTAAAAAGAAGGCCATCTACTAAATAGCAGATGGCCCGATATAGTTATTTAATACCCCTATTAAAATAACTACATCAAAAGTAAGTAATTATTTAATACTTGCAAAATATTTCACACTTGTAATATAGTTGTTACCTCCTTTTTACGCGTTAGAAACGTATTTTTGAACTGATTTTTAACAAACTGATCTTATTTTTTAATTGTAAAACGAATGAAGTATTTCATCCTATCCGTACTGTGCTGCGGTTTTCTATTGCAGGCAAATTCACAAAGCCTTTACCTGCCGCGCGATATTAAAAAAGCCTATGCCAACGGCACCCGCGAAGCTGATGGCCGCCCCGGGAAAAACTACTGGCAAAATACAGGTCATTATAATATCTCTATAACTGTAATGCCGCCTAACCGTACGATTAAGGGTTTTGAAACTATTACCTATTTTAACAACAGCCCCGATACTTTAAAGCAGCTTAACATAAAGCTGATAATGAATATACACCGCCCGGGCGCAACAAGATTTTCAAACACCACGCCTGATTATTTAACACCGGGTATGCAGGTTGATTCAATATTTGTTAACGGTGTTAAAAAACAGTGGGATAACGCTACAGCTTTAGGTACAAATCAATTTGTACAATTATCTACACCGCTAATGCCGCATGATTCCGTAAAATTAAACATCACCTGGCATTACGAGCTCTCTGAAAAAAGCGGCCGCGAAGGTGTAATAGATCCGACTACATTTTATATAGGATATTTTTATCCGCGTGTATCGGTATTTGATGATTATAACGGCTGGGACAGGCTTGAATTTAATGACCGCCAGGAGTTTTATAATGACTTTAACGATTACGTGCTAAACGTTAACGTGCCTAAAAACTTTATAGTTTGGGCTACCGGTACCCTGCAAAACCCTAATCAGGTTTTACAGCCGGAATATGCTAAAAGGCTACAGAAATCAATGAAAAGTGATTCGGTAATGCATATTGTTACTGCCGATGATCTGGCTAAAAAGAGTATCACAGCGCAAAACGATGTGAATACCTGGACATGGACCGCAAACCACATCAGTGATCTTGCTGTTGGTGTGAGCGATCATTATGATTGGGACGCCGCAAGTGTTGTGGTTGACGATGCTACCCATCGCCGGGCAAGTATGCAGGCAGCTTTTGATGATAAATCAGCTGATTTTCATGCGGCTGTAAAATGGGGTATACATGCCTTAGACTTTTTATCGCATAGTTTCCCGGGCGTGCCTTATCCGTTTCCAAAAATGACCGCCTTCCAGGGCTTTGCGGACATGGAATTCCCGATGATGGTTAATGATACCCATGAAACCGACATGGCAGATGCAGAATTGTTACAGGACCATGAAATGGCGCATACCTATTTCCCATTCTATATGGGCATTAACGAAACCCGTTACGGTTACATGGATGAAGGCTGGGCAACCACATTTGAGTTGTATTTAGGTGAAACAGAGGTGGGCAAATCCACTTCAGAAGAAGTATATAAAAATTTCCGTGTAAAAAAATGGATCTTCGATCCTTCTACTACTGAAGACTTACCAATCATCACCCCTACCAGCGAATTAACACGCGGTTACGCCAATAACGCCTACGTAAAACCATCATTAAGCTACATAGCTTTAAAAGATATGCTGGGTGATGCACTTTTTAAAAAGGCACTGCATGTTTACATGAACAACTGGAACGGAAAACACCCCATCCCATGGGATTATTTTAACTCGATGAGCACGGGATCAGGCAAAAACCTGAATTGGTTTTTTTATAATTGGTTCTTCACTAATAATTATATTGATTTGAATTTGAAAAGTGCTGTTAAAGATGCATCTGGTTATGTTGTAAACATTGAAAACATTGGCGGTTTTGCCATACCTTTTGATGTAAAGGTTAATTATGCTGATGGTAAAACCGAAACCTTGCACCAAACACCGGCAGTTTGGGAAGCAAATCAAAAAAACATAGCTGTACATGTTAAAACTAATAAAGCTGTACAATCCATATTTTTAGATAACGGCATTTTTATGGATGCCGACATCAGTAATAATAAATGGGTGAATAATTAAAAAATTCCTCCAAAAAGAGAAAACCCAGTCAATAAGCCGGGTTTTCTCTTTATAAACAGCGAGTGTGTTCTTAATTATGGATGATCGTATTTAAATCGTTAATGTCGCTTTTAGCTTTTGCTTTAGCATTGTTAACGGCGTCTTCGCCATACGCTTTAGCATTGTCAGCAACATCATTAGCTTTTGATTTTGCATTATTAATAGCATCTTCAGCGCTGTCTTGTGCATTGCCAACCAAATCATTAACTTTTGATTTTGCGTTGTTATAAACGTTGTTGGTATAATCCTTAACTCCGCTTGCAGTGTTTTGCGCTTTGTCTTTAGCCGCTTCAATAAGCTCGTTAATATACTCAGCTATACCATCCCTGGTGTTTTCTCCGCTTTCCGGCGCTAATAATAAACCCAGTGCAGCTCCTGCTGCAGCACCTACTAAAAGTGCTGCTATAATCTTTGTTTGATCTTTCATTTTCTTTTTCTTTTAGTGGATGAATAATAATATAACACTATTTAACGCATTAGGTTTAAAGTAATTGCTAAAAAATTTAAAGCAAAAAAAAGCATCCACTCTTTTGGGAGTGGATGCTGTACGATTGATGATTATATTATAATTAAATAACCTTTACATTTACCGCGTTCAAGCCTTTTCTTCCGTTTTCAACTTCGAATTCAACTTTATCGTTTTCACGAATTTCGTCGATTAGGCCTGTAGAATGAACAAATACATCCTGACCACCTGCATTAGGTGTAATAAATCCGAATCCTTTTGTTTCATTAAAAAATTTTACTGTTCCTTCTTTTTGCATTATATTATTTATTAAAGTGCGCAAGATAGATATTTTAATCCAAAAAACACTAATTTGTTGCTTTTTAGCACTTAAAGTGACATAAACATCACCGATACCCTATTTTTATTTCATTAATATTATCCATAACTCTTTAAAAATCCTATTTTTAGCCCCGCAAAATTGGTATGAGAATATCAATACATTAAGGTATAATTTAACAAAAATGAAAGTTTTAAAATTTGGTGGAACATCAGTAGGCAGTCCTGAACGGATGACGAAACTGTTGGACATTATCGATCCAAGCGAACGGCAGATCGTGGTATTGTCCGCAGTATCCGGAACAACAAACAATTTAGTGGAAATTGGCCAGGCTTACCTGGCAGGTGATAAGACCAGGGCCGCCGAACTGATAAAGACGCTGAAGGATAAATACGAAATTTTCATAAAAGAACTTTTTAACAAACCCGAGTTTTTAGCTCAAGGCAAAGAAGTGATAGATTATCACTTTGGACTTTTAAGTAAATTGGCTAACGACCAGTTTTCTGTTATTGAAGATAAGATCATCTTAGCGCAGGGCGAGTTGTTATCAACCACGCTATACCATGTTTATTTAAAGCAGATGGGTGTGCCATCGGTATTGTTACCGGCGCTCGATTTTATGAAAACCGATGAGGACAGCGAACCGGTGGTTGATTATATTACGGAAAAGCTTACCCCCTTATTGGCAAAACATCCGGCTAACAACCTGTTTATTACCCAGGGTTATATTTGCCGCAATGTATTTGGCGAAATAGATAACCTGCGCCGCGGCGGCAGCGATTACACCGCATCATTAATTGGTGCAGGTATCCGCAGTAAGGAAGTACAGATATGGACTGATATTGACGGCATGCACAATAATGATCCGCGGATTGTTAAGGGTACTAAACCTATCGCCCAGTTATCATTTGATGAGGCTGCCGAGCTGGCTTATTTCGGAGCGAAGATCCTGCACCCTCAAAGCGTTTTTCCGGCACAAAAATATAAGATCCCGGTTCGCTTGTTGAACACAATGGATCCGCAAGCCGCGGGTACGTTAATTACCAATGATAGCGAAAAGGATAAAATTAAATCCATTGCCGCTAAGGATGGTATCACTGCCATTAAGGTACAATCAAGCCGTATGCTGCTGGCGCATGGTTTTTTACGCAAGCTGTTCGAGGTTTTTGAGCGTTATAAAACTTCTATTGATATGATCACCACTTCGGAAGTAGCGGTATCGCTTACTATTGATGATATAAGTCATCTTGCTGAGATCCAAAAAGAGTTAAATGCCTTTGGAACAGTTGAGATCGATGAAAACCACACGATCATTTGCGTGGTTGGTGATTTCGGTGCCGATAAGCATGGCTATGCCGCTAAAGTATTAGAGGCGGTTAAGCATATCCCGTTACGTATGATATCATACGGAGGCAGCGATCACAACTTATCAATACTGGTAAAAACTGAAGAAAAAACTGAGGCTTTAAGAAGCCTGCATAACAGGTTATTTTAATTTTCAATTTCGAAATTTCGATTTCGGATTTATTACCCACGCGTCATTGCGAGGGACAAAGCTATCTCTAAACTATACAGCACGAGCATGGTTTAATAGCGATTGGTTTGTTCCTCGCAATGATAATTTTTTAAATCGCATACGATGTTCAATTCCGATACCATCAATAAATTTCAAAGCTTAGAAACACCATTTTATTATTACAATATGGATGTACTAAGAAAAACCTTAGCGGCATGTACCAATGCATCTGCTAAATATGGCTTCCATGTGCATTATGCCATGAAGGCAAATTTTAATCCAAAGGTGCTCGATATGATCCAGTCGTTTGGTGTGGGTGCCGATTGCGTGAGCGGTAACGAGGTAAAGGCTGCCATAGATCATGGTTTTGATAAAGGCAAAGTTGTATTCGCTGGCGTTGGAAAGTCTGACAAAGAGATTAACCTTGCGCTTGATGCAAATATTTTTTGCTTTAATGTGGAGTCGGTACAGGAGCTGCACATTATAAACGATCTGGCGAAAGCTAAAAACAAAACGGCCAGCGTGGCTATTCGCATCAACCCGAATGTGGATGCGCATACCCATCATTTTATTACCACCGGGTTGGATGAAAATAAATTCGGCATTAACATTTGGCAATTATCTGATGTTGCTGAAGCCCTGCGCGCCTGCCTTAACCTGCAATTTTTAGGCATACATTTCCACATCGGTTCGCAAATTACGGACATGGAAGTTTACAAAAACCTTTGTACCCGCATAAACGAAATGCAGGATTGGTTCGAGGATCATGGCTTCCCGGTAAAAGTATTGAATGCCGGCGGTGGTTTAGGCGTAGATTATTACAACCCGGATACCAACGGGATGGCTGATTTTGAAAGTTATTTTGAGGTGTTCAAAAACTTTTTAAATGTAAAGCCCGGACAGGAGGTACATTTTGAATTAGGCCGTGCTATGGTTGCACAAAGCGCTTCATTAATTTCACGTGTGCTTTACGTTAAAAATGGACTGAAAAAAAATTTCCTGATATTAGATGCGGGTATGACGGAACTCATCCGCCCGATGCTATATCAGGCTTATCATGGGATTGAGAATTTGACCGGAGAATCAAGAGTCAGGGATCAAGAATCAGGACAAAGCATTAAATACGATGTGGTAGGGCCAATTTGCGAAAGCACAGATTGTTTCCGTAAGGATGTTGACCTGCCTGAATCTTTTCGCGGAGATTTGATCGCTATCCGCACTGCCGGAGCTTATGCCGAAGTGATGGCTTCGGGTTATAATTTGCGCGATAAAGTACAAAGTATTTATTCTGAATAATTTATTAGTGTGCTACTTCCTGCTAAACACGATGAATAACAATGCTAAAACACTAGCTGATTCAAATACATAGCAGGCTAAAGTAAGTACCTTTTTGGCTTTCTTATTTACTATTGACACTATTAATATATTTAGAAACAAACCTGTAAAGGCTACGCCAACAATAAGCAGGTCATGAGGATTTGTAAAACTACTGTCGAGCCTGTCGGGTGTTATTACTTTATTGGCAACATACAGTCCCATGCAGGCCAATATAAAAATCAGAATGATGGTTTATTAATGGTAGCCATGTGGCTTAGCGGTAATGGCGTTTCGTTTTCCATTGTCGTAATTTATCCATTGCTAATATAAACATATATATGTCGTGGTAAATTATGTATTATTAACGCTGAGTAGTTATTAGATTTTTTTTGTTTTCGTTTAAAATTAAAATTTACTTAAAAGATTAATTTTAAACTTAAGTAACACTTTTATTGCCATTTTGGCAACTAAACATTTGTTAATTACGTTTAGATGCAATATTATTCAACTTTAAACCTGTGTTTTTTTTAAAATATCATAAATTTTAAACATACACAGTTTATTATTATTACAATGTTTAAACGTTTACTCACATACTAATGGATAGGGAACTGCACCGCCTTGAAGCCGTAAAACGTTTCAAAGAACTTGAACTCGATCCGGCTGTTACCAAAGATCTTAACGATATTGTTAACCTGGCAGCGCAAATTTGCAACACGCCTGCCGCGCTGTTCACTTTGGTTGATGATAGTACACAATGGTTTAAAGCGGCTAAAGGTATTAGCCTGAAACATACCTCTAAAGAGATATCGTTTTGTAAATATACTATTCAACAACAGGACATATTTAAGATTGAGGATGCCCGCAAAGATGACCGCTTTTTAAATAATCCTTTAGTTTATGGTGATGCTAATATCCGCTTTTATGCCGGTGCGCCCTTAACCACAAAAGATGGCTTTAATGTAGGCTCGTTGTGTGTAGTTGATTTTGAGAAACGTAAATTAACCGCCGACCAGGAAAATTCTTTGTTAGTTTTATCAAAACAGGTTATAAATCTTTTAGAGCTTAACTGGAGCCTAAAAGTGATGGAGCTGCAAAATGAGCAAACGTTATTACACAAAAAAGCTATCGAAGATTCGGAACTTAAATTGAAAGCCGTTTTTGACAGCTCGACAGATATACACGTTTTAGTAAATAAAGATATGGAGGTAGTTGCTTACAACAGGCCTGCAAACATTTACATTAGCAGTATTTATAATCATGACATTAAGCCGGGCGACAGGATATTGAACTTTGTTGATCCTAAAAATAAAAATCATTTCTCTAAATATTTTGAAGTTGCTTTTAAAGGCAGGGTGATCAAACACGATTTGCTAATTCGCCCCGGTACTGAATTTGAATGCTGGCGTGAAATAAAACTAGTACCCATTCGCAATAAACAGGATGAAATTATCGGCGTTGCACTAAATTCTGCCGATATCAGCAAACGCAAGCAACAGGAAAAACAAATCCAGGTACAAAACGAGGCATTAACCCGTATAGCCATAATCCAATCACATGAACTACGCCGCCCTGTTGCTTCATTATTAGGGTTAATGCACCTTATTAAGATTGAAAAACTGGATTTTGATTATTTCGATATGATGTCCCTCACCATTAATGAACTGGATGAAAAGATCCGCATCATCGTAGCAGATTCCGAAAAAACCATCAGCACGCCGCTTTCAGTTGTAGCATAATTTTGTGAGCTTTTATTTTATTGAAATAAAAGCTTATTTTGGTCTATTCATTTTAACTCCTTTTCATGAAAAGACTACTAACTACAACTTTAACTTTAGTTTTAGCTGCATCGGTATTTGCAAATGCGCAAAACAAACGCAGCATACAGGTAACTGTACAAGACTCCACTATTGAAAAAAGGGATACCGTACCCGGTAAACCCGTTGTCACTTATCACCAGGTTACCGTTGATGGCAAAACCATCACCTACAAGGCCACTGCAGGCTACATGCCAATGCATGACAAGGATGATAATAAACTATTAGCCAAATTATTTTATGTTGCCTACACAGCTACTAATACTGGCCAGACGAAAGAGAAGCGCCCGGTAACATTCGTATTTAACGGTGGGCCAGGCTCTGCCTCTATATGGTTGCATATGGGAGCGATCTCACCTGTGCGGGTAAAATTTGGTGATGACAAAGGTGATGCAGGCGGTGCGCCATATGAATATGGTGATAACCCAAACACCTGGCTTGCTTTTACCGATCTGGTATTTATCGACCCGATATCAACAGGTTACAGCCGTGCTTATAAAGGTGTTGATGTAAACCAATTCCATGGTTATAATGAGGACCTGGCTTCGGTAGGTGACTTTATCAGGCTTTATATCACCAAAGATGAACGTTGGGGAAGCCCTAAATTTATCGCGGGTGAAAGCTATGGAACAACCCGCGCCGCGGGTCTTTCAGGATACCTGGCTGACCGTTATAACATCTACCTGAATGGCATTACGCTAATCTCATCAGTGTTAAACTTCCAACTGATCGACTTTAAAAATGGTAATGATATGCCCTATATCTACTTTTTACCAACTTATGCCAACACTGCTTCTTACTATCATAAATTAAGCCCTGAATTGGAATCATTAAGTCCGGCTGATCTGACTAAGAAATCCGAAATATTTGCAAATGGTATATATTCGCGTTTCTTAAGTTTAGGCGACCAGGCTCCTGCAGAACTGACTAACTTAGTTGTCGATTCATTAAATTACTTCACAGGTATCCCCAAAGATTATATCAGGAAAGCTAACGAAAGGATAACTGATTTCCGTTTCTTTAAGGAAGTATTACGCAGCGATGGCAAGATAGTAGGCCGTTATGACAGCCGTTTTAGCGGTGAAGACAGCGATGATGCAGGCGAATACCCGTCATACGACCCAAGCGATGCCAACCTGAACGGCTTATTCGTAGGTGCATTTAACGCTTACATTCGCAAAGATTTGAACTACCGGAATGATATACCTTATGAAGCAGTAACTAACGTTTGGCCATGGAGCTACAAAAATACCGAGAACGCTTATTTAGATGTATCAGAAACATTGCGTGCCGCTATGACCCAAAACCCGCATTTAAAAGTGAATATGGTTTGCGGATATTATGATTTGGCAACCCCGGTTTACAATGCGGAGTACGTGATCAGCCACATGGGTTTACGCCCGGATTTGCGGGGCAACATCATCACTAACTATTATAAAGCAGGCCACATGGTTTATGTGAGTAAGGAAACTGATGAAAAACTTAAAGCTGACGCTGAAGTGTTTTATAAAAGCGCTTTAAAGTAATATAAACTCACTGTTAATGCGAACGAGGAACGAGAGAGAAATCTTCTATTAAACAAAGTTCGTTATTCCAGGCGAAGAATATTTCTCCCTCTGGTCAAAACGACAAGAGTAAAAATAAAAGAGGCTGGTTTAAACCCAGCCTCTTTTATTTTGCCCAAACTTTATTTTCAACCCTTATCCTTACCGTAAGCATTATGGCGTTCAGTACTGTAAATATGATAGCAGTATAATATAAATTGAACACCATTGGGATGATGGCAATCTCGCAAATAACAATAAAGTAATTAGGATGCTTAAATATTTTATAAGGGCCTTTTTTAACCGGACCAGCACCGGGAACACGGAAGATCTTGGTATTCCAATATTTGCCTAAGGATGATAACGCCCAGAATTTGAATAATAATAACAGTATAAATAATATCAGGAAAACAAACTCAATTTGAGAATCTCCCCGGATGATATGTTCAATGATCATCGAAATAATAAATGCCGTATGCAGCGCGACGATAAACGGGTAATGTTCCTTGCCGTACTCAACCGCGCCTTGCGATCGCAGCCATTTTTCGTTGCCACGGGCAATGTAGAGTTCGGATAAGCGCTGAATGATCACAAATGTAATGAAGACGTAGAAATACATATTATTTGTTCTTCATCTTCACTAAAACCATTTCACTCGAAAAACCGGGGCCCATCGCCATCATCAAACCATAACCATCCTCATAGCCTTGCTCCAGGAATTTTTCCAGCACGTACAATACAGTAACGCTTGACATGTTGCCGTTATCATTCATCACCTCGCGGGTTTTTTGCAAAAAATCACCTTCAACAGCCAAAGCATTAGTATATGCATCCAACACTTTTTTACCTCCGGGATGGAAAATAAAATTCTTGATATCACTTAATTTCAGATCATGTTTATTCAGAAATGCAGTAATATCTTCCAAAACATGCTCATTAATAAAGCTTGGTATATCTTTAGAAAATAAAACCTTAAAGCCGGTATCCTGAAACTCCCAACCCATTACATCCAGCGAGTCATAATACAATTTACTGCTCGAATCGAAATAGGTTACCGCTTCATCTTTACCGTGGTTATCACCCTTAATGATAACGGCAGCAATACCATCCGAAAACAAACTTGAGCCTATAAAATTACTCTTACTGTAATCGCTTTTAATAAGTGTTAACGAGCATAGCTCAACTGCAACTAATAAAACAACTGCATTTGGATCAGCTGCTGCCATAGCATTGGCTTTCGCCATGCCTGATACGCCGCCGCCGCAACCTAATCCCCACAAAGGCATGCGCCTGATGTTTGGGTTGAGCCGCATTTT
Organism: Mucilaginibacter sp.; assembly: GCF_965225845.1. GTDB lineage: Bacteria > Bacteroidota > Bacteroidia > Sphingobacteriales > Sphingobacteriaceae > Mucilaginibacter. Next base: position 769,887 of record NZ_CBDDBL010000002.1, on the reverse strand, counting down.
ATTGATGATGAGCGCATCCATACTTGGCGTTGCTAACCCGCTTGTGGATACAAAAAGAATATCGGTAATATCTTCTTTTTTAATACCTGATTTTTTGATCACGTCCTCAACAGCCTGCACCGAATACTCCAGCGAGGTATTGATATATTCCAGGTTACGCTCCTCAAAAGTTGTGGTACTGGTGTAATAAGAAAGTGGTTTGCAAAAGTTACGCGTCTTAATCTCCGTATTATCAAATGCGAAAATAAGCCTGTTAGTTTGCGGAAAGTTAACCGAGAACATGAGCTGCGCCTGTTCTTTTACTTCTTGCTGCGAAATTTTAAAGGGTAGTTCAATTTTTGAAACTGCTGTTATTGAGGGCATACAATGGTTTTACTAAGTAACGCTAAATAGCATGTTTAATTTCAATTAGTTGAAATCGCATATTAAACAACTAAATATACTGTATATAAGCCGAATTGGATGCCATTGTTTGCAGTTATATTGCTAAAAAAAATGATAATAACAAAAAAAGCCGCATAAATGCGGCTTCAATATCTATAAGGCTAAGATTTAATTAATTATAACGTTGCGCTTTTTGCTCCCATGATGAAATATACATGGTAAGGCCCATTAGAAAAACTACACCAGCGCTATATGTCGGCCATGGCACAGAAACCTTTCCATACATGTATGCCCAAAAGCCGCCTGAATCAACTACGTTATCAGTTGTACTATGATAAAATACAATTGTAAATGTGATCATTAGGATCGCCATTAGCACCATAATTGTTAAGCCTGCTTTTTTCATATGCTATTTTTAGTAGTATTACGCCACAAAGTTAAAAATGTTTACGATGTTTCATAAAGGAAATTAAACACTTTTTAAAGTAATTACGGTTATTTCCGGCCATATACCTACCCTACCCTTAAAACCAATAAAGCCAAAGCCCCGGTTTACGTACAAATATTTCTCTCCTCGCTTATAAAGCCCTGCCCATTGTTCATAAACATACTTTACAGGGCTCCACTTAAAGCCAAATAACTCTATACCAAACTGCATACCGTGGGTGTGGCCTGCAAGCGCTAAATTAATATGCTTTTCATGTTCCAAAGTTTTTGCTTCCCAGTGTGACGGATCATGCGACATTAGGATCTTGAACTCCCTGTCATCAACATTGGCAGTAGCTTTATCCAGGTCGCCAAATTTTTGAAAACCACCTTTGCCCCAGTTCTCCACCCCTATCAACGCTATCTTTTCGCCGCCTTTTTCAATTTGTACGGATTGGTTAAGCAATAATTTAAAGCCAATCTCTTTATGAACTTCTTTCAGGCGGGAAAGGTTATCCGCTTCAGCCTTTTTAGATGGCCATTTGGAATAACTGCCGTAATCATGGTTGCCCAATACCGAGTATTTGCCAATTTTAGCTTTCAGTTTTGCGAAGGATTCTATCCACGGGTCCATTTCAGAGGCCATGTTATTTACCAAATCGCCGGTAAATAAAAGCAGGTCGCTATGTTGGGCATTTACAAGGTTAATACCTTTCTCAACGCCTTTTTTACTGGTAAAACTGCCTGAATGAATATCCGACAATTGTGTTATAGTAAAACCATCAAAAGCTTTTGGAAGATCAGCAAAAGGCAAGGTTACTTTATGAACTTTATAGTTATGACGGCCGCCGATCATCCCATATAACAAACTAAAGAACGGTATAGCAGCAACTACCGCAGCCAGCGCGCTCACCCAATACTGCCTCGGCGGAAAGTTGAGGAACAGCCTTACGATATCCTCTACCAATAATACCGGCAAGGCCAATATCTTTGGTACAGATGATAACAGTAAACCTGCCATCAGTATTGAAATAGCGCCAGATGGACGGCCTCCTCTACGTACGAAAAAGAAAAATACGATACCGAGGATAAGCAGTGCATCAATCATCCAGTATATCCAGGTGGCAATTGGCGAATTATCAGTTAGAATTTTTACTGCGTGAAAAAAATAAACATCGGCTATCAGCCAAACTAATATAATTAAGGGAATTCGTTGTCTCATATATAAATACCTAAGGCTAATAGCCTTACATTGTTTGGCAAATATTAAACTTAAAAAGTTAACTACAGCCAATAACTCCGCAAGAACCGGGTTTTTACACTACAATTACTGTTTTACCTTTGTGCCATGGAAATCATCAATAATGAAGGGATTGTAATTTATTATGGCAAGGTGATGAATCAGCAAATCGCTGATCATTATTTGGACAAACTGCTTAACACCATCGACTGGAAAAACGATGAGGCGAAGATCTTCGGCAGGCATATTATCACTAAGCGCAAAGTAGCCTGGTATGGTAATAATAATTACGGCTATAAATACTCCGGCACAACAAAACAGGCATTGCCCTGGACACCGGAATTAATATCTTTAAAAAAACTGACCGAAGATATAACCGGTGAGCAATTCAATTCCTGCCTGCTGAATTTATACCACAATGGCGACGAAGGAATGGCCTGGCACAGCGACGATGAAAAATCATTAGGTAAAGATTCAGCAATAGCTTCGATGAGTTTTGGTGCCGAAAGAAAGTTTAGTTTGAAACATCGCGTAAGTAAAGAAAGTCATTCTGTATTGTTGGAGAATGGCAGTTTATTGATCATGAAGGGAGCAACGCAAACCAACTGGCTGCACTCTTTGCCGAAGAGTAAGAAAATTAATACGCCGAGGGTAAATTTAACTTTTCGGCGGATGATTGAATAACGACGTATTTTATACATTGATCGTTTTTAAAATAATCTCAACAAAGTTCAACAAACGCGGTTATTATCAATACTTAAGAACAATACAAGCACCAAAATAAATCGCTATGAAAAAGTTAATTTTACCTGTGATATGTTTATTGGTAACCATGTCATTATCCGGCTGCGGATTAATGGAGGATGCATTTAAAGCCGGATTTATTATAGCCTTGATCATAGCGGCACTTATCGGTTTGTTGATCTGGATATTCCACTTCAGCTATGTGAAACTATCGAAGCATTTTCCGGCGGTTCGTTTGTATGTGGATGATCTGCTAAACGGATAAATCAGGTATCTTACTCCAAAACCTCTTTTAAAGGGACAGTTTTTTTTGGTGTACGGTTTTTTCGCTTGCCCCAAACCTGGCCCATGTGGTATACAGGTACCTCATCGCCTAATAATTTGCCCCAGGGTTGCAGTTCCTCTACACGGTCGAAAATAATTTTTAGCACGGCAACTATAGGCAGCATTAAAAACATACCGGCAACACCCCACATGGCATTGCCTAAAAACACAACCAGGAGCGATATTAACGCGTTGATCTGTACTTTAACCGATACAAATCGTGGGAAGATGATATTACTATCCACAAATTGGATCAGCAAATAAGCTACAATGATCTCAACCTGGGTTGAATAGCCGTCTTTGGTAATAGTAGCGATCAACACGGGCAATAAAATGGCTACAAAGCCACCGATGTATGGCAATATATTAATAATACCACCTATTACGCCCAATAGAATAGCATATTTAACATCCAATATGATCAGTGCGATGGAGTTTAAGCTTGATACAATGATCATCTCGATCAGCAAACCTACAATATAGCTTTGGATGGCGGTTTTGGTCTGCGCCAATACCTCACCCACCCTTTTAGAGTGCTTTTCGGAAAAAACTTCGTACAAAAAATTAAGGATGAGCGTTTTGTAAAGCAGCAGCATAAAAATATAGATCGGGATAATCAGCATAATACTCAGCGTACCGAATACAGTCCCAATCAGCGTACCAATAGCGGCCTCACTGCTATTGAGCGCATCTTTTATAAATACTACCTGCCTTTGGGTTGATATACCAAACTGCAGGCTGATGTATTGCTCCAGGCTATCAATCATCTGACCAAACTTTACTTTTAGTATCGGGAACGACTGCCCGAATTGCACAAACTGGGTTGACAGCAGGTAAACAACCAATGCAGTAAAACCAATGCCTGCTAATAAGGTAAGTAATACTGCCAGCGGCTTAGGTATTTTAAAACTTAACAACCTGTTATAAAGCGGATTTAACAAAATTGAAAACAGTACAGCAAAAGCAAATGGCACTAAAATACCGCTCAATAAATTCAAAATACTTACCAGGTAAAACATGCCAATGAGTATTATAGTGGCTTTTAAATAAAAAGGGTATTGCTTTACTGTCGTCATGCTTTTGGTGTGGTTAATTGGCTGCTCAAACGCAATACAATTACGTTTTATTAGTCGTTTTGTTTTGCCCAATATTTAAATGGATGCAAAGCTAAACTGGAGTTAGCATAACGATCGTCATCGGTAACCTCTTCGGCTATCCACGCTGGTTTTTCGAATACATCTTGTTCTGATTTGAGTTCGATCTCGGCAACGATCAAACCCTCGTTATCGCCCGAAAAAACATCAACCTCCCAGGTAAAATCACCTGCCGGGATGCGATAGCGTGTTTTTTGGGTACCATTGGTGGTAAAGCCTTTTAATATTTCTTCGGCTTCAGGAATGGGTATCTCGTATTCATACTCGGCCCTGCTCATACGGTTGGCTCCCGATGGGCCTTTCAAGGTAATATAACCATGATGTTCAGTAACGCGTACCCGAACGGTGCGGGTATCGTCACTTAAAATATAACCTTGTTTGTATTGTACACCCGCGGGTTTGTTCAGGGCCTGCCAAGCATTATGATCAACCAAAAACTTCCGTTCAATTTCAATTCCCATTGTATTTAGCTTATTTGTTCAACAGGCAATTCGGTAACGGTAGTAGCCTGTTCATAAAAATCAGTTACAAGGCTAACAATATTATTTTTTAGTTTGGTATGTTTCTTTTTTAAACGGCTAACAGCAGCCTTATCATGTTTCGGGTGACCCGAAAATAGTGCTATGGCAACTTCATTGTCATGCCAGTCGCCTACAGCAGTTTGCACATCTTGTAAGTAATCTTCGTTAAAACCTGTTTCTAAAACAGGCTGCACCAACTGATAATTATAGACCAATATCTTCACCAATGCCCGTGCTTCGTGCAAGCTATCATCAAACTTAAGGTCGGCCAATTTATTGGCAATAAGATTTAATTGATTTTCGTAAAATAAGGTGATATGTAAATTACTGATCGGTTCAATTTTCTCCAGGATCTCACTATGTGCCGATTTTAATTTTTTAAGATATTTATTGCCAGCTAACTTAAAGTCATTTGCCGCATCTTCCATTAGTTTTTGCTGAGCAAGAATAAATTCATCCTGCTGCATATTATACTTTTTGGCTAATTCCAGGTTATTATATGCATCCCTTATGATGCCGGCCTGCTTAAATACTTTTTTTACAGGTTTAAAATATTTGCCCAACTTTGTGTGATGATCATCGCTATCGGCCAAAAAAATAAAAGAATTTATTTTTTTAACCTGTACCCTAAACCGATGCAGATCTTCCTGGTCGCCGTTTTTTAAAAATGATTTGAGATAGGACTCCATATCATCCCATTCTTCATCAAAATATTTTATCTGCTCTTTGCTTTTCATACCTTAAAAACACTTTTCGATAACTAATATACAGAATTGTTGGGTAGATGTTTGCCTGGGCAACTTTAACAGTATTACAAATTACAAAAGCCTTACTAAATTAATAGCAAGGCTTTCTCATAGATGCAGGGGAAAGGAAAATTTAAATTGTATTAATAAGATGTTTCATCAGCACCAATATCAACTCTTGAATTTTGCACACGTGCCTGGCCGTCAATGTCAAGCTCGCCTGATGCGGCTACATAACTTGGCAACCCACGGTTTACGCAAACCGATGAACTTGTTAGGTGCAGGTTAGGCGATGGCAAGCTTGCTGTTGTAAAGCCCGGTATATTGTAAAGGCCATGTGCTTCTGCATTAGGAATTACTGTTTGCGCCTGGAAGTTAGCGAACGAATACCAGCCGCCTGCAGTACCGAAGTCAAAGGTAATGGTACCTGATGATCCGCTTAGCGTGTAGTAGTCGTCATAATCCATAGTCAGGTTTGTTGAGGTGTAGCCTGATAAAGCGATAACCACTACATTACTGCGCGACTCGATAATATTATCAAATACATTTAAATGATCGGTATTTTGATATTCTACCTCGCCACCATAACCACCTTGCGAAAAGTTATCATAAAATGTATTGCCCGATAAGGTTGAGTAAGTAACCTTACTGCTTGCCTGGTTTGAACCATAAATAATACCGGCTGTTACGTTATTATAAATAAAGTTATCACGAATGTTGATCCCGGTAGTAGTGTAGCCATTATTTTCGCAACCTACTGTCATACCTGCACCATTGCCATAGCTCGTATTACCCTGGATATTGATGTATGATCCGCCATCAACATAAATACCACCCGAAGTAGCTACCTTTGATACGCAATTATAAACTGTATTATAATTAACATTTCCGCCCATTGCATAGTTTACGCTATCAGGCGCGCCGGTGTAGCTGTAATGGCCAGACATATCAATGCCAATATTGGGAATATCATGCACTACATTATGCTCCAATAAAAAATTGTTTACGTTTCCGGTTAAGGTTACGGCCTCGCTGTAGCCGGTCGCGCATCCATAAACCGTATTGTAGCCAATGTATACATTGCTGTAAGCCAATGCCCTTGAGGCACCTGTGCCTTCAATAAAAATAGCATGCGCGTTATTTGATGATGAGGGTACAGCTGTCTGGCTGGTTGTCCAGCCTACATTGGTAATGGTGCAATCGTTTATTTCCACATCAGTGCCTGTTCCTGTTACATCAATTCCATTGGCGTAGGCCATAATATCATTTTGTATGGTGATACCGTTTATGCGAACGTGGCTTTTGCTGGTTATAGTTATCATGTTGGTATTTGACCCTGAATTGGTACTGGTACCATCAAGATAAACAGCAGCGCCATTATAATTTGTAACCGTAATTGGCGCTGAAGAAGATGCACCTGAGTGAGGAAATGTTAAACGCTCTGAATAAGTACCTGCAAGAACGTTTATGGTTGCGGCATTGCCCTGGGTAGTTTTAGCCAGTGCCGCCGAAATAGTTTTTAATGGGACCGATGTTGAAAGCCCGGTGTTTGAATCACTTCCGGTTGAACCATTCACATAGTAATTGGTACCCGGCCCGGTAAAGGACTTGCCGGTATCGCCTGTTGAACCCAGTTTTGGTGATGTTGGGTTAACCGAAGACTTGTTACAGCCACAAAATACCGCAGCTGCAATAAATAATACAAATAAATTTTTCATAAAAAGAATGTTAGGTTAATTAATAAATAAGGTTAATAATGTGTTCGGGTACGCAATATTTCAGGTCAGTTAAAAATATTTATGATGCTATTATTCAATCTTTAAATACCTTTAATTCAAATATATAAAAATATTTTGCGTGTTCGTACACATTTAAAAAAATATATTTTTGTTTACAGCTTTTAACTTATGCTTAATATGTTTTAGCAGTAAAAATTGCCAATAAAGCAGGAACATATTTTTTTAAAAAAAAATCAAAAAGCAGGCAAGAGGCGAAAAACACATCGCTAATGCATGTCAATAAAGTAGTTTTATTATATAAATCGATTGGAGTTGCCTTAAAAACTATGTTTGCTAACTATAAATCAAAATATTTTTAATCAATAAAAAGAAACTTGCCGTATCAACAATTTCGTATACAGTAAATAGTTATATTACTCATCAGATTAAATAATTTACAGTGGCGGCACATTTTCCTGATATTACTTTACTGGTAACTACTTATAATCGCAGCAAATCATTAAACAATTTGCTTAGCAAGTTTAAGGCTCAACAAATAACCTTTGGCGATATTGTAGTATCTGACGATAGCAGCAAGGCTGAACATGTGGCAGCCATCCGCGCATTGCAGGATATTTATAATTTTAGGCTGATCACCGCTGAAAAGAACCAGGGCCTTGGTGGGAATATCAACAAAGGTCAGGATGCCGTTAAAACGCCCTATACTTTATACGTGCAGGAAGACTTTGAACCGCTTGAGGGCTTTTTAACTCATTTTACCGATGCGCTTGGTTTTATGGAAACCGATAAGGAACTCGACCTGGTGCGTTTTTACGCATACTTTAAATATCCTTACACCAAGCCTTACGGCAAGGGCTTTTCGCAAATGCTTTTCAGCATATCGCCGTTTGCCAATAATCACATTAAATTTTATGTTTACAGTGATCACCCCCATTTACGCAGGAGTAATTTCCTTGAAAAATTCGGCAGGTATCAGCCGCATGTTAATGTAGACAAATCAGAATTTGGGCTGGCTATATCATTTATAAAAAACAAAGGCAAGGCCATTATTTTTGATAAGTTTAATACCGTATTTGAGCAGGTTAACACCAGCGACGAGCCAAGTACTGCAAACCGCGCCGGTTGGCGCGAAAGCAAAAACCCTTTTTTCCTGGCTGTAAGAGCCGTTTATTTGCAGTGGAAGCAGTTAAAATGGACATATGCACTATTAAAAGCTAAACCTATTTCAAAAGATAATTAATCATTGTCCTCTATTAATTAATGCTGCGCGGTATATTACTAAATGCTTTTTATATTGCGATGCGATACAAAGCATTATCATGATCTTCAAACTAAATAATACAACCGCAATTGATATAGACCAGTTGCTTAGTATAGCTAAACAAGCCGGAGATGCAATATTAAAAGTTTATAATGATGCCTCCGGCGATCTGAGCGTGAGTTATAAGAAGGATGAATCGCCGCTTACCTTGGCTGATTCGGCTTCGCACCAGGTTATTGCAACCCAACTAATGGAGCTAACTCCTGATATTCCCGTTTTATCCGAAGAAGGAAAAGATATACCTTATGAAGAACGAAAAGACTGGGAATATTACTGGTGTGTTGATCCCTTAGATGGCACAAAAGAATTTATTAGGCGTAATGGTGAGTTTACTGTAAATATTGCGTTGATCAATCGAAATACACCTATTTTGGGGATTATATACATACCTATTACCAATATAATGTATTACGGAGGCGAGCATATCGGCAGTAAAAAGATCCATTCTAACGGCGATATTCAAAAACTTCAACCACCCGCGGATGTTACCGAGTGGACTGCCGTTGGCAGCCGCACACATTCCACTGCTGAAGAAACCGCAATACTGGATAAATTAAGCATCACAAAAACAATATCGGTAGGCAGTTCGATTAAATTTTGTATGATAGCCGAAGGCAGCGCCCAGTTATACTATCGCAAGGGCCCAACTATGGAATGGGATACCGCTGCCGGGCAAGCAATTGCGGTAAACAGCGGTGCAATTATGACCAATCCCGACGGAAGCGCTTTTGTGTATAATAAACCCTCGTTATTAAATGGCGGATTTATTTGCAGCATTAAAAAAGTCAGCCTATAGTATATTAAACTTTTATTTAGTTTAAGCGAAACATTATATTCCTTTTAGTTGTAATTAGTATAATATATTTCATAATAAGAAAATATATATATTAAAAATCAAAAAACTAAATTCAATTATTATGTTTCATCATGTAAAAGACCTCCAATTTAATGCAAGGGTTTCTAAACCCGATCCGCGTTTTGCCAACTTGCTTTTAGAACAGTTTGGCGGCGAAAATGGCGAACTTGCTGCTGCCATGCAATATTTTACGCAAGCTTTTGGCGCTAAAAACCCTTATCCGGATAAGTATGATATGCTCATGGATATTGCCACCGAAGAATTGAGCCACCTTGAAATTGTTGGCGCAACCATTCAAATGCTTTTAAAAGGCGTTAATGGCGAATTAAAAGATGCGGCAGACCAATCTGAAATTATGCAGGTAATGAACGGTAAGGGCGCTAAGGAAAGCATCATTCATGAAGCTTTAACCGCGAACCCGCAGTTTGGTATTATTACCGGTGGTGGCCCAACGCTTAGAAATAGTCAGGGTATTCCATGGTGCGCCTCTTACGTAAATTCAAATGGAGATTTGACTGTTGATCTTCGTACAAACCTGGCATCAGAATCAAGGGCGAAACTGGTATATGAGCACCTGATGAAGTTTACCGATGACCCGTACATTCATGAAACACTGTCATTCCTGATGACCAGGGAAGTAACACATTACAAAATGTTTGAAGCAGCATTAAATAGTATCGAATCAAACTTCCCTCCCGGTGTATTGCAGGCTGATCCGCGTTTTACACAACTGGCTTTCAACATGTCTAACGGTACTTCAATACGCGGACCATGGAATGAAGGTGAAATACCAGGCATGGGTAAAGACTTTATTTATGTAGAGGACCCGATAAGCTATGTTAAAGAAACTAACGGCTTGACCGAACAGCCTGAAAATATGGATAAGGAACTGGCTGCTGCCGAAAAAATGGACAAGAAAATGAGCCAGGTAAAAAGCGAAGAAGTAAAAAGCGCCGACCCAAAAGGCGTGGCTCAATGGAGTGATTATTCTGAAAATTAATTATCGCATCGCTTACAAACAAAAGAGCTTTTCAAATTGAAAAGCTCTTTTTGTTTGATCAGGCAAATTTAAATTTTATTAACCGAAATAATTTGTTTCAATATCAGCCAATAAACCTAAGTGTGTCGGTTTCCAGCCGGTACGCTCCTCCGTTAATTGGGCCGATGCCGGAACATCCGAACCAAAGAAACCAGCTAACCAGCCAAAATGAGCGCCTGCTTCTTCCGCAGATAAGCTTACAACAGGCAGGTTTAAATGCTTGCCTATTACCTCAGCAATCTCGCGGGTTGGTACGCCAAAATCTCCTATAGCATTATAGGTTTTTGACTCACCTTTTTCCAAAACCAACCTGTATAAATGCGCGGCATCCAACCGATGTACCGCAGGCCAGCGATTGGTGCCATCAGCAATATATGCCGATTTGCCTTTTGCTTTTGCGATCCCTATTAATGCCGGAACAAAACCATGATCATTTTTATCATGTACCGATGGTGGCAGGCGCATGATAGATACATTTACACCTTTCGCGGCTACATCGGCAGCACCTTCTTCGGATGCTACACGGGGATGGTGTGCGGTTTCAGCGGTTGCTACCCTGTCCTCGCTTGCAACCTGTCCCGGCGAATGGATACCCATACCGGTTCCTGAAGTTACAATAAGCGGACGGTTAGAACCTTCCAATACCGAGCCGATGGCATTGATCACAAGCCTGTCGGTAGCGCAACTTTCCTGGAATTTTGAGAAATCATGAATAAAAGCGCAATGGATAACACCATCACAAGCTGCTGCCCCGCTTTTTAGGCTTTCCAGGTCTTCAAGCGTACCGTGATGAGCCTCGGCACCTGCGGCTTTAAGTGCATCAGCACCAGTGTCCGAGCGGGTAAGGCCAAGCACCTGGTGGCCTGCGCCTATTAATTCTTTAACAATGGCCGAGCCAATAAAGCCCGTTGCGCCGGTTACAAATACACGCATGTTTTTTATTTTTTTGGTAAACGATATTTAACAATGCAAATCTGATCAATCCCCAACACGAAAGCGAGGACATAGATCACCATTTAAATTATTGTTTAACCTGTACGTGCCTGATGCGGCTAAGGGTTTCGCGGGATACACCCAGGAATGAAGCCACCATGTGCAAAGGCACGCGTGATATTATTCCCGGATACATTTGGATAAATTCGTCGTACTTTTCTTCGGCAGTTGCGCTGATCGCTGTAAACATGCGCTGCCTGGTAAGATAAAGGTTCCTGGTGATCAGCTTTTGAGAGTAATCCTTCAAATTAGGGATCTTCTCAAACAAATAATTAAAATCATTTTTAGTCCACATCACCAGCTCACTCGGTTCAGATGCAATAATATTATTGGATGACGGTGTCTGATGCTCTAAGCTTTCGGGGTCGGTTGTCCAGCTATTTTCAGGCGAGAATTGAAGAATATGCTCGGTGCCATCATTGCTTATGCGAAAAGTCCGCATAAAACCTTTGGATACAAATGTTTTGTATCGGCATACTTCACCCTCCCGTAGCAAAAACTCCTTACGGCGTAACGTTTTCACGATAGCTGTATCACGCATAAGTTTAACATCCTCGTCCGTTATTTTCGCCTGTGCCCTTATGTACTTTTCAAACTCCGCAAACATATTATCCAAATGTAATAAAGGACATAAAATTTTATTAGTATATCTTGTGTTTTTTATTAAAAATTACAATGTAAATATTTTCATATCAATTAAATGTATCCTTAATTTACTTACCCATATGCATAATCATATTTTGCATCGGTGATGAGACTTCAATAAAAATCGCTTTCCTATTGAAAAACCTTATGGTAGCCATAGTGACATATTTTGCATTACTTTGACATAAATAATCAAAAAACACGTTGTGTTAAAAACCTTAGTCATCTTGAAACCAAATTCGTCATATTACATAAAACTGCTTTTGTTAATCACATTATGTGGTTTTATTTCCCAAGGATGCATTGCGCAACAAAAATTTGGCGGTCAGATATATGAAAATCATACCCACATACCGCTTGGTGGTATTGTTGTCGAAAACTTAAACTCGCACGATAGGACAACTTCTGATGTTAATGGTATGTTTATTATTGATGCAAAAATTAATGACCTGTTGTTATTTACGAGTATTGCTTATGCAAATGATACGGTTTATATCACTAACCTTAATTATCTCAAGGTTTTCCTCACCTTAAAAAACAAGGACCTTGATGAGGTAAAAGTAACCGGCGAAGAACTTAAAACAGGCAAATTATCAGCACCTGTTGAAACCGGCCCACTTGGAAGCCATAGTGTATTGTATCAAACCGATGGTGCCGGAAATTATATTGGCGGGGTAAAATTTATGCTGAATGACTCAAAGGGGTATCAGAATAAAAAGTTAAAGAAAGAGCAGATTGGTATAGATGAAGCGACAAAGGACCAAATAGTTAAAGTATTTAGTCCCGATAATATTCAACACTATTTGCCCATCAGGGGACAGGAGCTCACAAACTTCATTATCCTTTATATACCCGATATTAAAACCTACACAAGCAGTAGTTTTAACCTTATCCTTTATCTATCAAACAGTTATAAGGAGTTTTGCAACATCCCGATCGATAAACGGCAGTCGGCAGATTTTTTGAAGATCAGCAGTAAATAAGTATATCCTTAATTAAACGCCTGCCTGAACTCTAAAGGTGTTTGGTTTGTTTTAGACTTAAATAATTTGCTGAAGGATTGAAGGTGTTTAAAACCTAACTCATAAGCAATTTCGCTAACGGATAGTTCGGTAATGGATAACTTTTCTTTAGCCTTTTCGATCAATTTGTCGTGTATGTGTTGCTGGGCTGTTTTTTCGGTCAGCACACGTAGCAGGTCGCTTAAATATTTAGGCGATAGGTTCAATTGATCTGCAATGTGTTGCACTGTGGGCAAGCCTTTGTTGATCAGGTCTTCACTGTTGAAGTAATCATTTAGCAAAGTTTTTAATCGCCCTAATATTTGATGGTTAGCCTTTTCGCGGGTAATGAACTGGCGATGATAAAACCGGTCCGAATAACTCAGTAAACTCTCAATTTGCGCAATGATGATCTGCTTGGTGTATTTATCAATGTCGGAATGATATTCCTGCTGGATGTTTTGGGCGATATTGATCAGGGTTGTTTCTTCCTTTTCTGAAAGGAACAAAGCTTCGTGGATGGAATAGTCCCAAAAATCATATTGTTTTATGGTCTTGGCCAAAGGCGTATTCCATAAAAAATCAGGATGAATGAGCAGCATCCACCCTGACTGTGTTATTTCTTCATCTGTACGGTTAACCGAAAGGCTTAATAACTGGTTAGGCGCAACAAACGACATTACGCCCTCATTAAAATCAAATTCTTTTTGCCCGTACTTTAGTTTAAAACTTTGCGAAGTTGCAACTCTTTTTATAGCGATACAATAAAAGTCGTACATCCAGCTCATGGCGCTTTCACTGGTTAGCCGTCTTTTTGCAGCTACCTGCATCACGCATATCAACGGGTGCTCCGGCTTGGGCAGGTTGCTAAATTGCAGGAATTCGCTTATCGTTTTAAACCGTTTCATCTGTTTTAATTTTCCTTTCTTATCTCCAGCACCAGTTTGCCGCATACATGGTTAGTCGCGCTTTCGCGATGTGCTTCGGCTACTTCTGTCAATGGATACACTTTGCTGATGACCGCTTTCACTTTACCTTTTTCAACCAACTTGGTAGTTTCGTGCAGTGATGCCGCGTAACCTATACCACCGCCGCCAACTAAAGTGGCAGTAGCATGCTTTGCCGCCGCCGCGTTTAAAATTTCCTCGCTTATAGGTACATCAAGCTGGGTACAAACATACATGCCGCCCTCCTTTAATACTTTTACAGAGTTTAACCGCGTGTGGCTATCCCTCACCGGCGAGGCATTAAATACCAGGTCAATATCGTGCAATATATCTTCAATTTGCTGATTTCTATAATCGATCACCTCATCAGCGCCAAGCTCTTTTAAAAAATCAAAATTATAGGCAGAGGCCGTGCCTATTACATAAGCACCTTTTGCCCTGGCAATTTGCACCGCTAAATTACCCACGCCACCAGCCGCGCCATGAATTAATACTTTTTGCCCAGCCTTTATCTTGCCGATATCAACAATGCCATTCCACGCGATCAGCGCGCAGGATGGGATTGCGCCGGCTTCGTTAAAACTTATATTTTCGGGCATCAAAGCAAACTGACTTGCCTTTGCGGCAATGTATTCGGCGTAAGCACCATCTCCCGGAAAATTTGGGACGCCATAAACTTTGTCACCTTTTTTAAATTGAGTTACCTCACTGCCAATTTCCTCAACAATACCAGCTGCATCCAAACCCAGACCCAAAGGTAATTTCAGGAACTGCCTCAATAAATCGTTCCCGCCCTGGCGTATGATATAATCCGCGGGATTTACACTGCTTGCATAAACCTTAATCAGGATCTCATCAGGTTTTGGAACAGGGCATTCAACTTCTACCAGCTTCATCACTTCAGGCCCACCAAATTCATTAACTCTTATTGCTTTCATAGATCTACTTTTTTGTTAATACAAAGCTCTGTAATAGTTAAGCAACATATTTAGCCTGAATACGGTTTGTTTAAGCCAAATTACCGGAGATGGTAGGAATGCGAGTAGAGCTGCGGTGATAACATCGACCAAAAGCTAAAATATGGGAAGAAAGGGTTGGGTTGTACTTACTTATTCCGCCTGCATTTTTCTGAACAGTACTTTACATCGTCCCAAACTTTTTCCCATTTTTTACGCCAGCTAAACGGCCTGCCGCAAACTTGGCATATTTTTTCTGGCAGATCTTGTTTTTTAACTGATCTCATACTAGCGTGGTCAATTTTAAGCAAAGATTCAGTTTTTGTTTAACATTTCAGCTTTGCGCATTGGCATGGCATCAATTATGGCGTATAGTTTTGCCAGCGTAACAATTTTTCCGGAGCTATATTTTTTTCCTCCATCCTTACCCGTTAGCACGATCTTAAAATCATAAGTACCAAAATGCTGCCTGAGTATTACATCCCGTTCCTGCAAACCTTTAGGGTCCGCATTTAATAATCGCATTTGTTGCATGTAAAGCGGGTCATGAAAACCCCTTGCATAAATATCCAGTATCCGTTCAGACGAATTTACCTGAACCATGGATAAAAAAATGATCAACATTAATTTCATAAGCCGGGATCATAAGCTATATACCAAAATTTATTGTGTGGTGAAGTTCAAGGTTTATTATAAGCAATAATGAATTAAACGCCGGTTTGTTTTAATAAATTTCAGCCTGCATTTGCTGCGTAAATACTGCCGCAAAGATTAACTTGGTTTGATTTCCGTCACTTTGATCTTTTCTGTAAAATTGAGTTGGTTTCCCACCGGGTCTATCACCGTAACAGAAATGGTATCAGGCGCCCATTCAGGCACCACAATTCCGGGGCGGTTATATTTGTACTTTTTATTAATGAGTTCGCGGTGATAAGGTTTCAATCCTTCAAAATCCCGGATGGTGATATGCACACCGGGACTACCATCGCCATGATGTTCCGACAGGTAAAGCGTAATATCCCTTAATGATACCTGTAAAAATTTGGGCGTTGTACCGGGTTCAAACTCATGCTCCCAATCTACCTTAAAACCAAGCCAGTTAACATAAAACTTAATTGTTTTGGCGTAACTATAAATACGGAGTGTGGGAATTACTTTTGCCATAACTTATTTTTAATGAATTAAAATTAGTGATACCTGGTTAATAGTGCAAATAAAGCAAATGCTGTTGGTGCGTTGAAATCATCACAGGATGAAATTCTTACTTAACTAAACATAATTTTACCTTTAATGCGCTAGTATTGTAACAAATCTTTGATAGTAGGAAAAATAGAAACACCTGAAGATATTATTATAACAAAATTTACGTTGTTATAGTTCTGATTAAATACCCCTTATGAAAAACAACTACTTCGCTTACAGAACGTTAATAGTGGCCTCATTTTTAGTGTTAATTGTTGCCTCATGTAAAAAAGATAATAAGTCGGCCCCCACTGTAACCAATGCAACACCGTTAAAATTCGCCGTATATGAGCAACTTGATTCATTAATTTACAGGCAAATATTCATACCTATTCCTACAATTGGTACTGTTACATTAAGTGAAGACTTTAACGCGTTGCTTTTTGACACAGGCTCAGGCGGTATGGTTATTGATGCGAGCGGCATCATACCCTCAAACCTGATTACTAATAAAGGGTTTAATTTTACCGGCGATTCTACGGTTTATGATGGTATTACGATCACCAATCAAACAGATTCCATTCAATATGGAGACGACGCGAATTTATACACGGTATACGGAAATCTGGCTTACGCCAATGTTACTATCGGTACTCAAGGTGAGGGCGGCATCATAAACATTAAACGCCTGCCATTTTTATTGTATTATAAAGCGACAGATAATAAAGGCAATCTTAGCCCTGCGCATGATTTTGATGTATTTGGTGCAGACCCTGAATATGATTTAACTTTTCCAAACAACGTTATATTGCAAAGTCCGTTTAACCTTTACAATCCAGGCACCGGTTTAACCAAAGGATTTAAAATCGGGCCATTAGGCACCTCTAATTTTTCGGATGCCTATAGCCTCCCGCTTACCGATAATGTAATTACATTGGGTTTAACAGCTTCTGATCTTTCATCAGCTTCGGGGTTTACGATGACCAATCTTCAATATGATTCCCGTTATGGTGCCGATCCTGTTATAGCAGGTAAAATCAATTACAATAATAAAACCATTTCAGCCAATATTGTATATGACAGCGGAACATCGGGTTACAGTTATATAGAAGATAATACCGCGGCAAAAATTACTACCACGTTGCCCCAGGGCAGCGCAGTTTCTGCCACTTTAAATTCAGGATTTAATTACGCTTACACAATAGTGCCTAATGAGTATTTAACCTATGTAGAAAACCCGGGTGTATCTAATCTTGATGTCTCAATTTTCAGTATCGATTATTTTATAAACAACGAATACATGCTTGATTATACCGACAATAAGTTAGGTTTAAAGAATAACTAAGTTCCATATTGATTTCTTCTAGCCACACCCTCAAAATAATTTCGTACTGTAATCCGAATCAAGCAAAGCATAAGATACTAATTTTTTTAGTAATTTGTGCCTGAATTTGTAAAAAAATACACAAATTTGCCTCTGATTGCGATGAGCGAATATTATGAATACAACTTATTTATTTAAGGAAGCCAAAGCCTGGGTAAAGCGCAAACACGGACCAGACGAAGTGGTAAAAATTATACCGCTAACCGATGGCGCCATTATAGCTTATGAACTTTATGTTGCCTACGATAACCCTGGTTACCTGGGCAGGATATTATTTGACAGTAAAGGCTACTGGATTTACGATGGGGATGTTTTCACAGTTGCCGAACAGGAACAGCTGGCGAGGTTTATTTGTAATTATGCAGAGGCAGTATAGGACTTTTCGCAAATAGCGTTAATAGTACGTTGTTTATGAGATATTTTAAATGATTGGATTAGTTTGATATAAAACGCAAAAATACAAAAACCTCTAGGCTTACGGCTAAAGGCTTTATAAAAATTTGTGATCCCATCAGGATTCGAACCTGAGACCTACAGATTAGAAATCTGTTGCTCTATCCAGCTGAGCTATAGGACCAGCAATTACTTGCAGTTGCAAAGATGCAAAATTCTCGCAAAAAAGTCAATTTTAAATACAAGTTATTAATTAACAAGCTGTTAATTACTTAGCTGTCTTTTTACCCTCGCCTACCCACATCAGGCTGTTGATGATGAGCTTATCTTCCAGCGCATTATCAAAAGTATGGGATAGGTCTTTGTTGGTATGGTGCTCGTAATCTATATCGTTATGGCCCATATTCATATAAACCATTTTATAGTTCTTATTGCTCCAAACTACCGGGTAGTAACCGCTGTACCAAATTTCGTTCTGCTTGGGCCCGGTTCCCAGCGGAAAACTGGTTGAATCAATAGCAAGCAAGATGGTGATATCGGGATTTAAGCGCAAATCTTTTTCCCATCGATACCACTCATTAGGTTGTGATTTCCAAAGCGTTGGTAAGCCTTTGGTAACGGGGTGATGCTTGTCCTCTACCCTTAAAATCGCCGAGGTAGGTCGCCAGGTGTTGCTTACATATTGCCCCGAACCCAGGAATGTATTATGGTACCAGTCCCAGTTAGCCGGGAAATCTGAAGGGGTTAGCGCAAATGCCGAGAAGTGGAAACCAATCCAGCCGCCGCCGTTCTCCATATATTTTTGGAAAGCAATGCGCTGTGCCGGATCGTCAGGCCGGGTATCCAGAAATAATACTACCTGGTAATGCGATAGAAACTCCGCATTCATATTGCTCCAGTTAGAGGTAGAATCATAGGCAAAATGATACTTCTTCGCCATCAACGGGAACCATTTATTAGCTTCATGCACAAAACTGATGTGTGCTTGATCGTTTTTAGCCGTGTAAAAAGCTATTACATGAAATTTCGGCTTATTGACTTGTGCATTGGTGGCAGAACATGCAACGAGCAAACATAAGCTTAATAATAAATTACCTAACTTTCTAAAAGGCTTCATAACAGGTATTAGTTTCGCTTAAATATAGCTATTGAGTCAAGTCCTATCCCAGGGGTAGGCTAAAATAAAAAGTTGAGCCCTTATCGATCTCGCTTTCTACCCAAATTTTGCCGTTATGCCTTTGTACGATCTCAGCACTTAGATATAAACCTATTCCGAAGCCGGAGATATGCCGCGTATTGTTATTTTCTATCCGGTAATATCTGTCAAATATTTTATCAATATCCTGTGGTTTAATCCCCAGGCCGGTGTCCTTTACGCTTACAATGGCCTGATTATTTTCAACACTGCAATTTACGTTAATGGTTGTGCCGCGTTCCGAATATTTAACTGCATTGCTCAGCAGGTTTGATATTACCGAGCCTATTTTATCCTGGTCAGCATATACGGTTAATGCTTTAACGGTTTGCAGCGTGATCAAATGGCTTGCCGCTGTAAGCAATGTTTCATCTATCATTTCGCGCAGCAATTCATCCAGTTTAAATTTTTGTTTGTTTATATTTATCTTGCCCGATTCCAGCCTGGATATATTTAAAAACCCATTGATCATGCTGCTCATCCTACGCGCCTGGGTATAAGCCTTGTCCAATGCAACTGCAGTAAAATTATCATTACTACTGCGTGCTTTACCGGCAAGCATTTGTACAATAGCGCTAAGAGAAGTTAATGGAGTTTTAAGCTCGTGGCTCACCATACCAATAAAGTCGTTTTTGCGCAACTCATCTTCCTTTTGCTCGGTGATATCCATTACTACCCCCGAAAAGGATTCCATATTCCCGGCCTCGTCATTAGTAACTTTTCCTAATGACCGCAGCCAGATGATTTTACCATCGTTAAACCGACGCATGGTATAGGTAAAGTCATAATCACCGCCGGTTTTTATGGCATTATCAATCTCAGTCAATATCTTGTCACGATATTCATCGGTAACTTCAGCAATTGCCTCATCAAAGGTCATTTCCTTGTCCGGGTCATACCCAAAAAGTTCTCTCAGCCTTGGTGTTGTACGCAGGCTGTTCGTTTCAGGATCAATGGACCAGGTGCCTATATTAGCGGCTTCTAATGATAACCGGAGCATTTGCTCAGCTTTTTGAAGTTCATTACGGGCTTTCATCTGCTCGGTAACTTCAACAGCTATCACCATAATGCTGGTTACATCGCCATAACTGTCCTTTATTGCTTTGTAAATAAAATCAAAATAGTAGTCGCCTAAAATACCATTACGAACAAGTGAAACCTTAGCCTCATTGCCATAATACGTTCGCCCGCTGGTGAAAACATTATCAAGTAATTGCAAAAACGGCTGGCCATCCAATTCGGGCAAAGCTATCGCGAGAGGCAAACCTATTATTACCGAAGTTTTACCCCATAGCTGCAGTATCATTTCATTTGCCGATTCAATGATCATGTCGCGTGTACTAAACACCCCTATAGCTACCGGCGCCTGCTCAACCGAGGCACGGAACTTAACTTCGCTATCGCTAAGCCTCACCAATATATCCTTCAGGCTTTGTTGTGTTTCCGCAAGCTCTTCATTGGCTGTTATAAGCTCTTCGTTAGCTGATGCCAGTTCTTCATTTGTCGCGCTGAGTTCTTCATTCAGTGCTTGTTGTTCTTTTTCACTTCGTTCAATTGCCCTGCGCGACACTACCTTATCGCTAACATCAATAACTGTTGCCATAATAGCTACACATCTTCCTTCGGTATCAAACAAAGGGTCATACGAAAAATCTACGTACAAAAGCTTGTCAGCGTTACCCGGTTTAGTTATAATAACGGCAGATTCGGGCATAGCTACTTTTTTGCCGGTATCTAATACTGATTTTAGATATTCCGGGAATGGCTGATCTACCAGATCAGGGAATACGTCCATCAATTTTTTACCAACTATCTCATCTTCCCTGCGGTTCCATATTTCCAGCATTTGGTGGTTGGCTATCTCTACCACCAAGTCGTATCCGCGCAGTATAGTCATGCCAATGGGTGATGTCATCACCATACTTTTCAAACGGTTTTCGCTTTCAGCAAGTGCCCGTGTGCGGCTTTCAATTTTGGTCTCCAGTTGAAAGTTTAATTCTTTCAGGTCATTTTGCGATATCGCAAGCTCCTCATTGGTAGCAGTCAGCTCTTCATGTATTGATACGATATCATTATTTAACTGCTGTTCAGGTTCTTCGCTATCTTTAATTACTTTTTGGTGGCGGTTACGTTCGGTAACATCCGTTGCGGTATGTAAAATGCAATAAACCTCGCCCTGCTCATTTTTTATAGCCTCATAGGTAAAATCAAAATAGGATGTTTTTAATTCACCATTTATGCGCAGTGTTGCTGCAGTGTCAACGGCTTTGTAGTTTTCCCCGGTACGCCAAACTTTTTTTAGCAGATCCAAAAACGGCTGCCCCCTGAGTTCCGGCACGGCTTCTTCAAACAATTGCCCAATTACACTTTTGTCCTTTCCCCAATAACCTATCATAGCGTTATTGGCGGTTTGAATAATAAGTTTTTCAGTAGTGTATATGGCTGTAGCTAATGGCGATAAGGATAATATATTCAGTATCTCGTTACTGCTAAAAAGTCTGTCAGGTGTATCCATTTAATATTGGAAGGTATTTTTACGGCAAAATTATTACAAAATAAATTAAACCAGTTATCGTAATATTGGTTTGGCAAAACTAATAATTAGTGTAAAATCTTATTTTTCCTATACTTTTTATTTATTGATTTATTAACACTTTAATAATTTTCGGCTGTAGCGATCCTAAATATCAACGTAAATCCATATTATTGTATTTATATTAACTGAACTTTTACTTACAAACCAATTGTGAGCTTTAAAGAATTAATTTTGCGTAATGAAATAAATTCAACTGCAAGTTTATCTTTAAGTAACAATTTTATTGCTATACCTATAATTGTAATCTTGTTAGCCCCAACAATTAAATTTTAATAATACAAAGTGTTCTTTTTACAATAAGTAAATCATACTTTTAACCGATTTTTTTAAAAACATAATTTATGATCATAATTGCTGACGGTGGCTCAACTAAAACAAATTGGTGTTTAGTTACCGAAGAGGGTAAAAAAGTTTATTTTAACACAGAGGGTTATAACCCGTATTTCTCAGACGAAGAGTATATCATACAATCGCTAAAAGAAAATTTGCCAACAGATTTAGCTCTGGATGCAATAACTGAAGTTAACTATTACGGCGCAGGTTGCTCAACTGCCGATAAACGTCAACTTGTTGAAAACGCCATGCAGGCTGTTTTCATCCATTCAAAAATTAACGTGGGCCATGATTTGCTTGCTGCTGCACGTGCATTGTTAGGCAACACCGAAGGCTTTGCCGCTATTTTAGGTACAGGAACAAACACTTGCATTTATGATGGTAAAGATATACTAACCAACATTGACTCAGGTGCCTATATTTTAGGTGATGAAGGCAGTGGTTGCTATATCGGTAAAAAATTATTGACAGATTACATCCGTGGTTATATGCCCGAAGCTGTACGTAAAAATTTTTGGGATACCTTTAAACTAACTCCTGATGATATAAACGAGCGTGTTTACACCCAACCGCTTGCAAACCGCTTTTGCGCAAGCTTTAGCAAATTTGTTTATGATAACATTGTAAACATTGAATATTCAAGAAACATCGTTCGTACATCATTCGAGGATTTTTTCCGTAACCTGGTAACCCATTACCCGGATTATCAAAAATATACTTTTAACTGTATTGGTTCAGTAGGTTACAATTTCCGCAACGTATTGGAAGAAGTGGCTACCGAAAATGGTATGACCGTAGGCCGCATCATCCGCTCGCCTATAGATGACCTGGTTAAATACCACTTAGAACTTGCGCCAACGCAATTATAGTTAATAGAGATTTATTTTCAGCAAAAGAGCGATGGGTGTTATCCATCGCTCTTTTTATTTTTAATATAAATATTAAGACCTGTTCTCTAGCCTTTAATCTGTGATTAACTAACTCGATATCTCATTCTGAAATATCTTCGAATATTTGCGCCTGTCGAATTTATAGAGCTTGGCAGCGCGGTACGAAACGCCTTTTTGCTTTTCAGGCAGCTCCTTTAAAAAGCCATAGCTAAGCATTTTTTTGCGGAAGTTGCGTTTATCTAATTTTTTATCCAATACAGCCTCGTACAATAATTGTAGTTGGGTAAGTGTAAATTTTTCAGGTAGCAGATCAAACGCTATAGGCTCATAATTAAGTTTAGCGCGGATCTTTTTAAAGGCCCGGTTAAAAATAATAGTATGGTCAAAAGCCAGTTTAGGCAACTCGTTAACCGGGTGCCAAAATGCTTTGCTGGCATATTGAGTTACAGGGCTCAATTCTTTTTGCCCTGTTATACGGATTAGCGCGAAGTAACCTATCGACACTACCCTACCCTGCGGATGGCGGTTTACATCACCAAAAGTATGGAACTGGCGTATAGAAATATCGCGCAGGCCGGTAAGCTCGTATAATATGCGTTCGGCAGCAGCATCAATACTTTCATCGTGCTCAACTATGTATCCCGGCAAGGCGAAGCTATCTTTAAATGGCTCTTCATTGCGCTCAATTAATAAAACCTTAAGTACCCCGGCATCAAAACCAAAAATCACGCAATCAATAGAAAATACGGAGTCGAAATGAGGAAGTTGTAAGTCCAAAAGCTGTTAAATTTTAAATAAAATTAAATATATAGGGATAATTTCTAAACCAAAAATAAAATAAAATTTAATTGTGTAATTTATACACACTATCTTCGTCGTACTAATTGGTTTTGTAAAGATGCATAAAATTTCAAAACTTGCGGTTCTCACTTCCGGCGGCGATGCCCCGGGCATGAACCCATGTATAAGAGCGGTGGTAAGAACAGCCATATATAATAACCTTGAGGTTGTTGGCGTGAGGCAGGGATATAAAGGGCTTATTGAAAACGATATGTACGATATGGCTCCGCGTTCGGTAAGTAACATACTTAGCCTGGGCGGAACAATATTAAAAACAGCCCGTTGTTTAGAGTTTCGTACCGATGAAGGTATGGAAACTGCTTACAAAAATTTAAAAGCTAAAGGCATTGATGCCTTAGTAGTGATTGGCGGCGACGGAACTTTTACAGGCGCGCTGCGTTTCTCCAGAAAATATCCTGACATTGCTGTAATGGGTGTTCCCGGCACTATTGATAATGACCTTTGCGGCACAACCTATACCTTAGGATTTGATACTGCTACAAATACCGTTATAGAAGCCATTGATAAAATACGAGATACTGCCGACGCGCATGACCGCTTATTCTTTATCGAGGTGATGGGCCGCGATTCAGGCGCTATAGCGTTGCGAGCAGGCATATCCTGCGGAGCAGAAGCCATTTTATTACCGGAAAAAGAAACCGCCATCAGCGATCTGATTGACGGCTTAAAGAATGGCCACACCAACAAAAAATCATCAAGTATTGTAATTGTTGCCGAAGGCGATAAGAATGGCGGTGTTTATGACATTGCCAAACGCGTTGAACACGAGGTAAAACATTACGATATTAAAGTAACTATATTAGGCCACCTGCAACGCGGCGGAAGCCCATCAAGTTTTGACCGTATTTTGGGCAGCAGGCTTGGCTTTGCGGCTGTAAATGCCTTAATTGCAGGCGAAACACAAAAAATGGTGGGTTTAGAAGCCAACCACATAGTACTAACCAGTTTAGAAAAAGCGTTGAATCAACAAGAGTTCAGGCTTGAATCGGACCTTTTACTGATGGCCGATATATTATCGATATAAATGATTGCAGTTGTATATAGCGGGTCGCATTATGCGCATTGGCGGTTGGCTGATAAAGGAAGAACTATTGCCTCTTTTAAAACCAATGGTATCAATCCGTATTTTAATGACGAAAAGCTGATACTGCAACTGCTGAATAAAAATATCAACCTCATCCATCACGCCGAGGAAATAAAACGCATTTACTTTTTTGGAGCCGGAGCCTCAACTGCCGACCTGAAGCAGGTGATCCAAAATGCTTTCTCTACCTTTTTTATAAATGGAAAAGTTAACGTTGAGCATGATATTACAGCGGCAGCCATAGCTTGTTGTAAAAACACGCCGGGCATTGTAAGCATTTGCGGCAGCGGATCAAACGCGGCCTGGTATGATGGCCGAAAGGTGAAACCAAACAATTATGGTTTGGGATATATTTTGGCTGATGAAGGATCGGGCAACTGGCTGGGCAGGCAACTAATTAAAAGCTTTATGAACGAGACCCTGCCCGAGCATTTAAGAAAAAAATTCGTACATAAGTATGATGCCGACAGAAGCAACCTTTTGGAGAAGGTTTACAGGCAAAAACAACCGGCACTTTTCTTAAGTTCTTTCAATGATTTTTACCTTGATAACAGGGATGATATTTATCTACAAAATGTAATAAAAAAAGGATTTAGCAAGCTAATAAACACATATTTATTACCTTTGCATCAGCAACATCCGGAAGCTTCCGTTCACTTTGCAGGCTCAGTGGCCGCCAACTTCCAGGAGCACCTCATAGAAGTGGCTGCCAATTCAAAACTAACCATCGGAAACATAATTAAAGAACCTATAAATAATTTACTAACGTACTATTCTAACAAAAATTAAAAAATCATGAAAATAGGAATTAACGGCTTTGGCCGTATCGGTCGTTTAGCTTTTAGGGCTGCAATTGAAAGACCAGACATTCAAATTGTAGGTATCAACGACCTTGTTGAGCCTGATTACATGGCTTACATGTTGAAATACGATTCAACTCACGGTCAGTTTAAAGGTACTATCGCTGTTGAAGGCGGTAACCTGGTAGTAAATGGCCAAACCATCCGCGTAACTGCGGAAAAAGATCCGGCTAACCTTAAATGGAACGAAGTAGGTGCTGAGGTTGTCATCGAATCCACCGGTTTATTCTTAACCCAGGAAACTGCTCAAAAACATATTGATGCAGGTGCTAAAAAAGTTGTAATGAGCGCGCCAGCTAAGGACGATACCCCTACTTTTGTAATGGGCGTTAATCACAAACAATTAAAAGCTGATCAAACCATCGTTTCAAACGCTTCATGTACCACCAACTGTTTAGCGCCAATTGCTAAAGTGTTGAATGATAAATTTGGTATTGAAGAAGGTTTAATGAGCACCATCCACGCGGTTACCGCGACTCAAAAAACAGTCGACGGCCCATCGGCTAAAGATTGGAGAGGCGGCCGTGGCGCTTACCAAAACATTATCCCTTCATCAACCGGTGCTGCTAAAGCTGTAGGTTTAGTTTTACCTGAGTTAAAAGGTAAATTAACCGGTATGTCTTTCCGCGTACCAGTTGCCGACGTATCTGTAGTTGACTTAACCGTACGTTTAAAAACTCCTGCTACTTACGAGCAAGTTAAAACTGCAATGAAAGAAGCTTCTGAAGGTGACATGAAAGGTATCCTCGGTTACACTGAAGATGAAGTTGTATCTGAAGATTTTAAAGGTGATGCACGTACATCAATATTTGATGCGAAAGCAGGTATTGCTTTGAATGATAACTTTGTTAAAGTGGTATCATGGTATGATAATGAGTGGGGTTATTCAAACAAACTGATTGACCTGGTACAGGTTATCGGTAAGTTATAATCTTAACTTAAATATATTTAAGAAGCCCCCGATCATATCGGGGGCTTCTTGTTTTAATTTGCCGAAGCGATCAATACAATTTTACCGTGTGTATGGTGCTTTTCGAGTTCCTGATAAGCTTCCTTAACATGTTTGAGCGGATAAGTTTTGGCAACGGGTATTTCCAGTTCACCATCATTTACCATTTGAGCTAATTCACTTAATACTTCTGCTGTAGATGCGGCAGCGCTACCTTCAGCCTTAATTTTATATTTTTCAACAGCTTCAAAATCAATAATGGTATTTATCCTGTCAGCAGGAATACCCATTTGTACGGCTATGTCCACATAGCCCTTACCTGCTGTATCAATAAATGCGTCCGCTTTAGCACCGTTCAGGGCTGTCTTTAAATTCTGTTCAATATTCCCCTCGTAATTAACAGGAACAATTCCGTGTTTTTTCAACCATTCATGGTTGTGCTCACTGGCAATTCCAATTACTTTCGCGCCTTGCTTTTTCGCTATCTGTACTGCTAATGAACCTACTCCTCCAGCGGCACCTGATATAATAACAGTATCGCCGGCTTTTAAATTTACTGCCCTTACAGCTGCATAAGCGGTTGTTCCTGCAACAAATAATCCGCCGGCCTGCTCCCATGACACTTTTGGCGGGCGTGGCACTAATTGATCTGCTTTAACAACCACATATTCTGCCTGGCTGTTACGGTTGTTGCTGAAGCCGATAACTTCGTCGCCAGCTTTAAAATCAGTTATACCATCTCCGGTAGTTTCAACTATACCTGCAAAGTCGGTACCCTGTCCGGATGGAAAAGTTGACGGGAATTGCTGTTGCAACTTACCTTCCCTTATTGATGCTTCGCCAGGATTAATGCCTGCGGTTTTTACTTTTACCAAAACTTCACCTGCTTTGGGTGATGGTATTGGTAACGATACAATATTTAATACATCAATATGGCCAAAGTGGTCATATTGTACTGCGTGATTCTTGCTGTTATCTGTACTCATGGTTAAATAAATTTAGTATAATTTAAACCATGTAGCAGTAAGATTGTTCGGTGAAATATGAATTAAGACCTGAATTGTAATAATTATCAACAAAAAAGCCGGTATTCAAAAATGAATACCGGCTCTATATAACTTAAAAAATTAACAGTAATTATTAGCTGTTTGAATTTAGTAAATTCAATATATCTGCATTAGAAGCTTGTTTAGCAATATCTAAGGCTGTCATGTGTTTCTTATCAGTAATACTAACATTGGCGCCACGGTTAACAAGGAATTTTACCAACTCTAAATTATTTGTATTTACGGCTTCAATTAACGCAGTATTACCCGCTTTGTCTTTCATATCAATCTTAGCATCTAATTCCAATAAAAGTTTAGCAACGCGTAACTGGCCGTTTTCAACAGCAACAATAAGTGGTGTTTCGCCCTGGGCGTTGCGGGCATTGATGTTAGCGCCATTGGCTAATAAAAAACGGATACCAGGGATATCATTCGTTTGTACAGCTGTAAAAATGTTTTGAGCAAAAATTGGTAATGCGAACAATGTAAATACACTTAACAGGATAACTTTCTTTTTCATTTGTCTTTTTAATATTTAATAATGAGGGTGTTAAAATATTTTATTTGGCAATATTAACGAAAAGAATGTAACAGGGGTTTTTATTGTTTTTTTGATCCTATAACTGTTCAGACATGGTTTTTCGTTGTACGAAATAGGTTATTCGCTATATAAACTAGGCTATTTCTGTCTAAACCTAATAAATCAAACCATGTGTAATTTAAACACTAAGTAATATTTAATCATAAGTTAGATTTTAAATTTTAAATTCTAATTTTCGCATGACAGTTCCATTACATTTCAGAGCTGATTGGAATGAAAATACCTGATGATATAAATACGCTAAATCTGTTTACTAAAACATTATCATAAATTACGGTGAAAATTTGTCTTAAATTTATCGCCGTTCACCGTGTTCATTATTTCCTGTTTAGAAAATATGCATAAAATGAACAACCTTATAAAACGACGATATAACTAACTGATTATAAATAAAAAAAGCGTTCAAATATTCAATTGCAAAGCTGATTCTAGGCACAACACAATTAAATAACCATATTTGTATATGGATACCGCCACAGCATTAACTATCTTCAGGAACGCTATAATTCAATACGTTGAATTTAATGACGAAGAATGGCAGGAATTCATCAAGCACCTAACGTTCACCAAACTAAAAAAGAAACAGCATTTTGCTACCGCAGATACCGTTTGCGACAAAATTGGCTTTGTAGTTACCGGCTCGGTTCGTTATTATCATATTGTTAATGGCGAGGATATCACCAACTATTTCAGCTTTGAGGAAGACTTTGCCAGCTCTTATAAAAGCTTCACAACCCAAACGCTAACCATTACCTATATCCAGGCGTTGGAAGAAACCCGGCTGATCAACATTACTTATAAAGCCTGGCATCAGATGCTGGCCCATCCACTCCTGGCTTATAAAATGGAACGTTTCGGCAGGCTCATTGCCGAGCATTATTTATGCTGCACCGAGGACAGAATGAATTCATTCGTGACTCAATCGCCGGAAGAAAGATACCTTCAATTACTACAAACACAAAACGGCAAGGACATTATACATCGCATGCCGCAACATTACATAGCTAATTTCCTGGGTATTACGCCGGTTTCGTTGTCGCGGATACGCAAGCGTATCCTGGAACCTATAGCAAAATAACTCACCCTCAATTTCTTATCTTTTGTTAACGTTTTGACTATCAATAGTGGGATACCTTTGTTATAACAAAACGAAAAGATCATGCATACGATATTAGGAGCCGGCGGACCGGTAGCAAACGCGCTAACACAAGAGTTATTAAACCATAACGAAACCATTAGGCTGGCAAGTCGCAGGCCTGTAAAAATAACCGGTAAAAAACTCACATGGCAAAAAACCGACTTGTTAAATTATAATGAGGTTTTGGAAGCCACTAAAGGCTCAACAGTTATCTATTTATGTGCGGGCCTGGTTTACGATGCTAAAATATGGGCACAGCAATGGCCTGTTATCATCCAAAATGTTATCAATGCAACAAAGGCTGCTAATGCCCGCTTGATATTTTTTGATAATGTTTACATGTATGGCTTGGTTAAAGGACCAATGACCGAGGAAACGCCCTACAAACCCGTTAGCGAAAAAGGAAAGATCCGCGCAAAAATAGCCGACCACTTAATGGCTGAAGTAAAAGCCGGGAATATACAAGCCAGCATTTTACGCGCACCTGATTTTTACGGTACCGATTCCCAAAATAGCACCTTTGATATGATGCTGCTCGACAAATATGCGCACAAGCAAACTGCACAATGGGTTGGCGACCCGAGGATGTTGCACAACTATACTTATATACCTGATTGCGGTAAAGCAATATTCCTGTTAGGCCAAAACCCGCAAAGCGATAACCAAATATGGCACGCCCCTACCGCTGCCCCGATCACAGGAAAAGAATTCATCAATTTGGCTGCAAATATTTACCAGGTAAAACCAAAATATATGCGCATTAATAAATTTATGCTGTGGGTATTTGGGCTATTCAATAAGGTGGTAGCAGGTGTTGTAGAAATGTATTACCAGTACGACCACGACTATAATTTCAACTCTGATAAGTTTGAAAAAGCATTTAATTTTAAGCCAACAACTTATGAGGATGGGATCAGGCACATGTCTAAAACTTTGTATAAAGCTGGATAGTTCCCTGTGCGGACACAGAAATCATTATCAGTTATTTGTGTCCTCACAAACAACGTACAATAAAGTATAAAATCTGTTTATCATATTTGGCTCTTGGTCATTAATCTGCATATTTGCACATCTGCATATTATAAAACCATGATCCACAAAAAAACAAGAACATATATCCCTGCCGACCTTGATATGAAATGGGAAGCACTGGAACCACTTTTTAAAGAACTTTGCGACCGCCCCATCAATTCTGCCGAAGAATTAGAGCATTGGTTAAAAGACCGCAGCGAACTGGAGGCAGCTATTGAAGAAGATTTTGCCTGGCGCTATATCCGCATGACCTGTGATACTGCTAACGAGGAATTACTTGAAAAATTTCAATATTTCGCTACTGAGATCGAACCAAAGATCGCACCTTACAGCAATGAGCTAAACAAAAAGCTGGTTGCCAGTCCATACGTTGACGAGTTAGATGAAGAGAAGTTTTTCATCTACCTGCGTGGCGTAAAAAAATCATTGGAATTGTTCAGGGAAGAAAATATCCCAATCCAAACAGAGATCCAGGTTGAGCAGCAAAAATACCAGGGCATCAGCGGAGCATTATCGGTAGAGATAGATGGCAAGGAATTTACCTTGGAGCAAGCTGCAGTTTTCTTAAAAGGTACCGACCGCGCCAAACGCCGGGAAGTTTGGGAAAAGATAACGATCCGCCGCCTGCAGGATAAGGATAAATTAAACGAACTGTTCGATCACCTGCGTGTGCTTCGCCATAAAGTGGCTTTGAATGCTGGCTTCGAGAATTTCCGCGACTATATGTTCCAGGCATTGGGCCGGTTTGATTATACGCCACAGGATTGCTATGCTTTTCATGAAGCGATTGAAAAGGAGATCGTACCTATATTGAAAGAACAAGCTGACAAACGCAAAGCAGCTTTAGGTTTAGATACACTTCGCCCATGGGACCTTGATGTTGATGTATCAGGCAAACCTGCTTTAAAACCATTTAACAGCGGCGCGGAGTTGATCGAAAAATCTATCCAGTGTTTCCGTAATATCAATAGCTATTTGGGTGAGCGCTTGGAAATAATGAAGGATAATGGTTTGTTCGATGTGGAAAGCCGCAAAGGCAAGGCACCGGGTGGTTACAACTATCCCTTGTCGGAAACCGGCGCGCCATTTATCTTTATGAATTCGGCTAATACCTTCCGCGATCTGACTACGATGGTTCACGAAGGTGGCCATGCCGTTCATACATTCCTTACTGCTGATTTAGAACTAAACGACTTTAAACACTGCCCATCTGAAGTTGCCGAATTGGCATCCATGAGCATGGAGCTGATCTCGATGGATAACTGGAATGTTTATTTTGATAATGAAGAAGATCTGAAACGCGCCAAACGCGATCAATTGTTTGACGTATTAAAAACATTGCCGTGGGTGGCCGTGGTCGACCAATTTCAGCATTGGATATACACCAACCCTGATCATACTGATGCCGAACGTACTGAAGCCTGGATCAAAATATATGAGCCATTCGGTGCAGGTTTTGCGGATTGGAGCGGTTTGGAGGAAGCCGAAGCTAACCTATGGCAAAAACAACTGCATATTTTTGAAGTGCCGTTCTATTACATAGAGTACGGCATGGCCCAGTTAGGCGCTATCGCGGTATGGAAAAATTACAACGAAAACCCTGAAAAAGGATTGCAACAATACCTGGATGCCTTAAAATTAGGCTATACCAAAACTATAAAGGAAATTTACGAAACCGCCGGTATCAAATTTGATTTTAGCGCGGGTTATGTAAAAGAACTCGCCGAATTTGTGAAAGGCGAAATGGATAAATTATAAAAATAAAAAGGAGCTCAAATGTGAGCTCCTTTTTATTTTTATAAGGATATTAGTAAAACATAATTTCAAATTAACAGTAGTAACTATATGGGATCATTCGGAATATCACAGGCACTGATCTACATCGGCGGGATCATTTTTATACTGGCTACCGTTTACATGGCAATCAACCGTAAAAAGAAATATGATGATGAGGATATTACTGATTAATTTTTGCTGATCAGCCCCCTATCCCACTTCGGAGAGTTCAGAAATTTAGCGTTTGCCAGCCATGTAATTAAGCAAACCGTTGTAATTACACCTAATACTGATCCTGCTGTCACATCCTCAAAAAAATGTTCGCTTAAATACATACGTGAATAGCCCACGCACATCGCCAAAAGCAATAGCGGGAACCCAAAAAATTTATTTCTGCACCAATAGGTAATTAAAACAGCAGTTGTAAATGCAGTGGTTGTGTGGCCCGATGGAAAGCTGTGCAGCATCAGCATATCTACCCCCTTTACAAAATGAATATGCGCTAACTGGCTTTGAAAATAAAGTTTAGGCCTTGGGGCATCAAAAACATGTTTCACAATTTGCGCTACAAGCGCACTGATGGTATTTAATAACAGCATTAAAAAGGCTTTGGAGTAGCTAAATATCACCAATATGGCCGACAATACTATCACCGTCCAGAAGTTGCCCAGGTCGGTTAAATACGGTGCTATAAAATCACCAAAGGAAAAATTACGGGTGTTAACTGCGAAGTAGATTTCCTCGCGTGAAAATGTGATTTTTATAAGCAAGCATACGATCAAAACAACCAGATAAGGCACAAAAAACCACCTTATTTTATACAATACATCTTTTATGCCTATATTCATGGGTGCAAAATAAGCATATACTTATTGCCTGCAAAAAAATGATTATGTTTGAAACCATTGACCGAACCCATATTTAATTTATGTCGAATAGTATATTCCGTAAAAAATCAATCGATAAAATAATGGCCGATGTGGCCAGCGGCCTTAGCGACAGCGAACATTCAGGCAATCACCTTACCAAAGCATTAAACGTAAAAGATCTTACCCTGATGGGTATAGCCGCCGTAGTTGGCGCAGGTATTTTCTCAACCATCGGCGAAGCCTCATTTGATGGGGGCCCCGGAGTTACTATATTATTTGTCATCACAGCTATTACCTGCGGA
This sequence comes from Mucilaginibacter sp., assembly GCF_965225845.1. GTDB lineage: Bacteria > Bacteroidota > Bacteroidia > Sphingobacteriales > Sphingobacteriaceae > Mucilaginibacter. The sequence goes on along the minus strand of NZ_CBDDBL010000002.1, from coordinate 736,360 downwards.
TTTTCAGCGCTTTGCTACGCTGAATTTGCTTCGCGTATACCGGTTGCGGGTAGCGCGTATACTTATGCCTATGCTTCTTTTGGCGAATTGATCGCCTGGATCATCGGATGGGATCTGTTAATGGAATACGCGATAGGCAACATAGCTGTAGCGATATCATGGAGCACCTATTTTGTAAATTTGCTGGAGCTTTGCCATATCCATATGCCCAAGTACCTGATAACAGATTACTTTTCGGCATTTACGGCGCATACCCAAATGGTGAAACTAACCGCTGCCCATAATTTAGCTGCAATAACTGATGATATAAAAGCAGGTGCAATGGCCTGGAATACTGCTCCCGGCATTGGCGGCTTTAAACTGATAGCCAATACCCCTGCCCTGCTTATCGTAATTATTATTACCTACCTGGTTTATATCGGTATCCGCGAAACTAAAAGGGCAACAAACGGCATGGTTATCTTAAAAATAGCTATTGTATTAGCCGTTATCGCTATTGGATTCTTCTATATCACACCTGCCAACTGGCACCCTTTTATGCCGAACGGCTTTAGCGGGGTGATGAAAGGTGTTTCCGGCGTATTCTTTGCTTATATTGGCTTTGATGCTATATCAACCACTGCCGAAGAATGTGAAAACCCGCAGCGTGACCTGCCTCGCGGGATGATCTATTCATTAATTATTTGCACTGTTCTATACGTGCTAATTGCCCTTGTATTAACCGGAATGGTGAGCTACAAGGATTTGGCCGTAGGCGATCCATTAGCTTATGTGTTTAATAAGGTACATTTACCGGGCATTGGTGGCGTTATATCGTTTAGCGCTGTTATTGCAACAGCGAGTGTACTGCTGATCTTCCAGCTTGGGCAGCCGCGTATATGGATGAGCATGAGCCGGGATGGTTTGTTGCCTAAGGTATTTTCACGCATCCACCCTAAGTTTCATACGCCGTCATTCGCGACAATTGTTACCGGCTTTGTGGTGGCGATACCGGCACTATTCATGAATTTAACCGAGGTAACCGACTTAACAAGTATAGGCACACTGTTTGCCTTCGTGCTGGTTTGCGGTGGTGTATTGTTGATTCCGCGCGAAGCAGCTGTGGCAGGAAAATTTCACCTGCCATACATCAACGCTAAGTTTATTGCACCGGTACTGTTTATTATCGGGACGATATTTTTTTGGAAACCGATGATCGCCTTGTTCTCAGGTGATAATGCACATGAAAATTTTCCATTCTTCCTGTTCATCATATTATCTGCGGCGCTTACGGTATTAGCATTCGTTAAAAACCTTTCACTAATACCCGTTTTAGGGCTTTTAAGCTGCTTTTATTTAATGACACAGCTTGGTTACGATAACTGGATACGTTTCCTTGGATGGCTTGTTATTGGGCTGGTAATATACGTTAGCTATGGATACACTCATAGTTCCTTAGGCAAAGAAGCCTCACCTGCCCATACAACATCGCTGCGGTTTGGCGCTGTAGCGGGTGTATTATCAATTATCGCTGTTAGCGTATTAATGCCCGACCATAGTACCCTAGTATTAATTTTAGATGGGATTGTTGCCGGATGTTTAGGCTTTTTGGCAGCATACTTAATCGCATCCTCTTACTTTATATTAGTTAAGAAAAGCAAAACAACATGAACATGGTAACCATCATCGGATATTTGGCGGCCTTCGGCACTACTGTTTCGTTTTTACCACAGGCTGTTAAAACTATCCGCACCAAAGATACCTCCGGCATATCATTACCCATGTATTGCTTTTTTACTGCGGGAACTTTGCTTTGGATGATATACGGTATAATGGAACCCAGCTTGCCTGTAGCCGTAGCCAATACCATTACGCTGATATTTGCCAGTGTGATATTGATCTACAAATTAAAATACAAGTAGTTAAAACTGCGCTGCAAACGATAAGCCCGGCGCGCCGTTTTGATACGTAGGCATTACCATGGTACTTTTTCCACCTTTGCCTTTGTGCGTTAGCTTATTACGCAGGTATGGATAAACAAGGTAAGCCGCTTTGGTTGACAGCACACCAAATCCCGCTCCGGCAACAACATCACTAAACCAATGGTCGCGATTATACATTCTAAAAACACCGGTGGTAACAGCAATCGTATAACCAATAACCGTATAGATTGGTGATTTTTCTGAATATTCCTGCGCCAAAAACTCAGCGCTTAGAAAAGCGGTACCGGTGTGCGCAGATGGAAAAGATAAATTATCTGCCTTGTTTGGCCTTAAGCGATGTGTTGCGTATTTGGTAACATAGCCTGAAATTCCAAATATGCCTGCAGATAAGCCGAGCAATGCGGTTTGATCAATAAATGTATTTTTTCCGGCAACACCCGCGAAATCAAGCCCGTAAACCATAGCTATAGGAGCAAATTCAAAATAACTCTCTGCTGTACTATGGAAGTTGGGATTAGTTTTTTGTGTTTCGCTGTAGATGAAATAATCGACGCGGCGAATTGGGTGAACCACAAATGATAAAGCTCCATAAGTTATGGCAACTGCTGGTGGAATAAACGATAACGGATTGCTATGCAACTTTTTAACACTATCAGGAGCTGTAAAAAGATCTTTTTTAATCGTATCCCCAATGTTTTTTTTAGTGGTGTCCGGGAATATTTTCACCTGCCCACTGGCTGAAAAATACGTAAAACAAAATAAGGCGAGTATAATCTTTTTCAAAAACGGTAGAGTTAATGATACTAATATCACTCAAAAATCTGTAGTAAAATTGAATTGTTAATATTAACTTAACACAGTTGCTTTCTATTTGATACGGTCAAGTTCAACAGTTTCCGGCGACGCCAGCATTAAAGGTACCTTTTCGACAGTAACAAAACTCAAATCAAGGCCAAACCCCCGTTCTTCTGATAAGCTTAGTTTTTTAAGTACAGAATAATAAGCCATCAAGGCGCTTTCATAAAGCGATAAATTATGCGACTTTGAAATAACCTTCTCTATCACTACAAAACGAAAATCACCTACTATTTTGTGCTTGTTTAACGAAGTATATTTACTGGTGATGTCAACTTCGCCATTTTTAACCAGCTCTTCTACAACTTTCCTAAATAACAGGCTTATTTGTTGTTCCACCCTAAACCCAAGTTTAAAATCAACCCTGATGAGTTTATTCGGCACTAAAAAATCAACTTCATATTCACGTTTATAGGGTTCATCCACTACATCAACGTGTACCAGCCAATAAACGTCGGCACGCTTGGGTTGCTTTTGCAGTATGGAGTAAATGATCTTTGATTCAATTTCCGAATCAAAATTAGCGTTGGTCAGGTAAACCAGTTGAGATGCATATTTAGGTACGCTTTCATCATCGCTAAGTTCTTTAATAATACCGAAATAATCCTCAATATCAATAAATTTAACGTAACGGTTACGTATTCTGCGTGCCGAGAACCAGGTCCACATTACTGAAAACAATATGGTACCAACACTTAGCGTAAACCAGCCGCCATGTACAAATTTAAATAGGTTACTGGCTAAAAAAGTAGTTTCAATAGTGATGTAAACAGCCAAGAACATGTTTACCACCCAATCCGGGTATTTCCTTTTTCTCAGGAACTTTGATACTAAAATGGTAGTCATCAACATGGCAACGGTGATGCTTAGGCCATAAGCCGCCTGCATCCTGTCGGAATGCTTAAATAATAATACCACTCCCATACAGCCGGCGCAAAGCAGCCAGTTAACACTTGGTACATACAGCTGCCCTTTTTGATCTGACGGGTAATTTATCCTCACTTTTGGCCATAAATTAAGTCGTACCGCTTCAGCTATCAATGTAAATGATCCGGAAATAAGCGCCTGGCTGGCAATAATTGCAGCTATGGTGGCTATGCCTATGCCAAAGATCAGGAACCATCCCGGCATCATCTGGTAAAACGGGTTTAATTTATTCAGGTCCATTACCTGCCCGTTATGTTGTAAAAGCCATACCGCCTGCCCTAAATAATTCAATATAAGGCACGCTTTAACAAACATCCAACTGGTGCGGATATTTGACCGGCCGCAGTGTCCAAGATCAGAGTACAGGGCTTCGGCACCTGTGGTACATAAAAACACTGCACCTAAAATTACAAAGGCATGCGGTTCCGTTATCAGCAAATCAATCCCATAATAAGGATTAATAGCTTTAAATATCTCGGGCATTTGTATAATATAACTTACGCCCAATACCCCCATCATGCTAAACCATACAAACATAATTGGCCCAAATGCTTTTCCAACCAGCGAAGTACCAAACTTTTGAATAAGAAAAAGTGCTCCTAAAATGACGATTACAATAGGTATCGTATGTATATGCGGGTAAAGTGGTTCAAGTCCTTCAACAGCCGATGAAATGGAAATTGGCGGGGTAATGATACCATCGGCCAGCAAAGCGCAGCCACCCACAACTGCCGGTATAATTAACCATTTAGCTTTGCGCCTTACCAGCGAAAATAATGAGAATATGCCGCCTTCGCCTTTATTATCAGCTTGCAGGGTGATCAATACATATTTTATAGTGGTTTGTAATGTAAGCGTCCAAATGACGAGGGATACACCGCCCAGTACCAGGGTTTCAGATATTTTTTGCGCCCCAACTATGGCTGAAAACACATACAAAGGGGAAGTTCCGATATCGCCGTAAATAATTCCTAAACTTATGAGCAGCCCGGCAGCTGACAGTTTTTGCAGATCTTTATGACTGGACACAGATATAAATTAAATTGTAAAAATAAATATTTTTTCGGTTAACACCCTTTTTGTTTTCCGTTACGTATACGATGTAACATTTACAAAACACATGTGTGTTAAAAATTGTTAAAAAGAATGTTTTGCGCAATTGTTTATAACAATGATGAGCGCAATATTTATACTTTTGTACAGGATTAATAAGGATGAGGCTAATTTATACTAAAGGCTTTTCATGGAAGATATGCATCGCGATTGCGGTGTTCATGAATTTTGCTTTTGCTTATGCTCATCCGCTTATTAAGGATACCATTTACCTGCACAGTAAAAAAACAAAAGCCAGGCAATCATATCTTAAAAATGGCCTGCCGTTCTCGTTGCCGCCAGTTAAGCCAGGCGTTACTTCATATGTTAAATTTACAGTAAACCATACGCCCGATGATAAGCTGTTAAGCGATGTTGACGTTTATCCAAACCCTGCAACCGACCAGATCAATTTAAAATATAACTTATCGCGTAACTCCAACGTGAGCATAAAAATAATGGACGTACTGGGTAATGATATTGCCACCATTTTTCAGCAACGTGTTGATCTTGGTGAGCAAAAATTTACTTATATGGTAAGCAGTAACAAACTTTCCCGCGGATTTTATTTCATTAGGATAGTTGCCGGAACAGAATCTGTTATTAAAAGAATCAGCATCTATTAATTTTTGATTCTGTATTTTCGATTTCGAATTCAAATTATCAGGAAAATCCTTTAATCCCTTCAATCAAGGTTCATACATTTTCTTAATTTAGCATTATGAAAATCATCGCCATTGGCCGCAACTACGCGGAGCATGCTAAAGAGCTGAATAACCCACTGCCTACCGTTCCTGTAATATTTATGAAGCCGGATACCGCGCTTTTAAAAGACAACAAACCCTTTTACCATCCTGAATTTTCGCAGGATGTACACCACGAGATAGAGCTGGTGCTGAAAGTTTGTAAAGAAGGCAAACACATCAGTGAGAAATTTGCAGGTAATTATTTTGACGAGATCGGTATCGGCATTGACTTTACCGCCCGCGACATCCAGAATAAGCATAAAGAAAAAGGCCTGCCATGGGAACTGGCTAAATCATTTGACGGCTCTGCGCCTATCAGCAATTTTATACCGAAAGCTGATTTTGAAGACCTGTACAATATTGATTTCAAGTTAGATATTAACGGCGAAACCCGCCAGGTTGGTAATACCAAGGACCTGATCTTCTCGTTTGAGAAAGTGATCGCATTTATATCGCAATACATCACTCTAAAAAAAGGCGACCTGATCTACACAGGCACACCCGAAGGTGTAAGCAGGGTAAACGTTGGCGACCACCTGGAAGGATATTTAAGAGGCAACAAATTACTTGACTTTTATGTTAAGTAAGAATGATCTATAAGTTTCTTACTTCTGCCCTGTTATTTTTAAGTTTAGGTTCATTAGTTTTTGCCCAGGATGTGGTGCAAACGCGCCAGTACCCAAAAGACTATTTTCGCTACCCGCTTGACCTGCCCCCAAGCACAGCCGGTTCATTCGGCGAACTGAGGCCAAACCATTTTCATGCCGGGCTCGATTTCAGGACCAACCAGCGCGACGGCTACCCGGTGCATGCCGCTGCCGATGGTTTTGTATCCCGTTTAAAGGTTCAGTTTGGTGGTTTTGGCAACGCGGTTTACATTACCCACCCTAATGGGTTTACTACAGTTTACGGCCACCTGGAAAGCTTTAGCCCCGAGCTGGCTAAACTGGTGCATGATTACCAGGTACAGCAAAAAACAGATATGGTTGATTTTAACTTGTTGCCGATGCAGGTGCCGGTTACCAAAGGACAAGTTATTGCCTTGTCGGGCCATACCGGCGCGGTTGCGGGGCCACATGTACATTTTGAAATTCGCGATACCGAAACCGAACAAACTATCAACCCGCAGCTTTTTGGCTTAACAGTAACCGATCATATCCCCCCGGTGTTAGGCACGGCTTGCATATACCGTTTTAACGACGGGCCGTTTAGCGAGCGTACACAACGCCAGTTTTTGGGCGTGGTGGGTTCGGCCGGGCATTACCGTTTAGTAAATCCTTCGGTTATTGACGTAAGCGGTAATGTGGGCTTTGGTATTACGGCAGATGATATGAATAATACTTCGGGCAGCCATAACGGCGTGTATTCTATTCAGGTAAAAGTTGATGGCAAAACCGTGTTTACTTTTGCCGCGGAGCGTTTCGCATTTGACCAGACACATGCTATTAATGCTTTTATTGACTACCCTGAGTTTTTAAACGCGCATCGCTTCATACAAAAATGCTTTATCCTGCCGGGGAGTAAGATCACGCTTTACCCGCAATCTATCAACCGTGGAGTGGTTACTTTTAGTGATGATTCATTGCATGATGTACAATATGTGGTAAAGGATATCGCAGGAAATACCTCAACCCTTAATCTAAAATTAAGATCGCACAGCAAAACCATCCACACGGTTGAGCTATTCAAAATGCCGGGCACTTATTTCCCTTATGATAAAGACAACCAGTTTAGCAACGACAAGGTTAAGGTGAGCATAGCCGCAGGCAATTTATATGACAGTATGAACTTTACTTTTGCTGACCAGCCTAAAAAGCCCGGAGCATATTCGGATACTTACCAGTTAGGCGACCGCTATGACCCAGTAAACGACACCTACGACCTTTGGATAAAACCTGATACTACGACGCCCGGATGGCGTGCCGATAAAGCCGTTATTGTAAACGCGGATGGCGAATGTATTGTAGGCGACTACGACAATGGGTTTGTAAAAGCCAAGGCAAAAGGTTTCGGTAGTTATTATATAAGGCTGGATACCGAAGCGCCACGAATAATACCGGTAAACATTAGCAATGGTGCGAATATGGCTGTTAAAAAGGCTATTGAGTTGCGAATAAGCGATAACCTGTCGGGCATAAAAAGTTATATGGGTTATGTTGACGGACAATGGGTTTTGATGAAGTGGGATTTTAAAACGAGGGTGCTTAGTTATACCTTTGATGATGATACCCCGCACGGTAAGCACTCTTTTAAACTGGATGTTACCGACCAGAAAGATAATATAGCTACATTTAAAGCAGATTTTTATAAATAATTAACCATGGCAACAACACTTAAAGCAGGCGATAAAGCCCCGGATTTTACTTCGAAAGATCAGAATGGCGAAGAAGTTTCATTGGCAAACTTTAAAGGCAAAACGGTGATATTATATTTCTACCCGAAAGATGACACCCCGGGCTGCACTGCCGAGGCTTGTGATTTCAGGGATAATTATCAGTCGTTGATTGGTAAAGGTTATGAGGTGGTGGGTGTGAGTACAGATGATTCCAAATCGCATAAAAAGTTCGAAACCAAATACAGCCTGCCCTTCCCGCTTATTGCCGATGAGGATAAAAGCATTAACGAAGCCTACGGCGTTTGGGCGGAGAAGAATATGTACGGCAAAAAGTATATGGGTACCGCGCGCACTACCTTTATAATTGATGCCGATGGGATCATAAAGCAGGTGATTGAGAAGGTGGATACGAAGAACGCTTCTCAGCAAGTGCTGGATTTGATTGGGTAGGTTTTCTTTTTTTGAACACTGGTAGAAGTTAGCAAAGTTTAACTTCGACATTTTATGTTTAGCTTTTAGTTAATTCGATAGTCTTGCAAGCAGGGTGCTTGCTATATTGTTGGTTCAAGTTATGTTTCGTTAAACTTGAACCAACAGGGTAAACCTTAATGTATTACATAAGGTTTATCTACTGGCAAGTAATCTAAGTAAACTATACCTATTAACTTCACAGCCTCTAAATGAACTTTAAAGGTATTTTTTTTATCTGCCCAAACATCGGTTGAAAATGTTTCCCCACTCCTTTTTATATAGATATCATTGAAATTATTTCTTAATGAATCGATAAGAGATAACTTCATCGATTCAATGATTTCTACACAAATCTTATTTTCGTTATAGCCAAAGCAAATTTGTTCATTATTATTTGATGCATAACAATCAGAAAATAGCAATCCATACAAGACGTTTATTTTATTTCTTAGAATCGGAACTCCAAGACTTTTAAAATAGGCATTTATTTCATCTTTCGATTTCCCCAAAAAGACTCCTTGTGCTCGAGAGCAAAATGGAAGTAATAAAAAAAACACCAGTGTTATTCTTTTCATCTTTTAGATTTAAAATCTAAGTTAAGGTATCTCCACCAAATAAATTTGCACATCATAAGTAATAATAATTACTTTCGTAAGGTGTGGCTTCAAACAAAAGAGGCGTGATACTTATTTAATACATAAAAATATTATATGTCGGTACCTATTGTTGATGATGCAGAGATTTTAAGCAAATTCCAGGATGAAAAAACCAGGAACGAAGCTTTTAACCTGCTGCTGAAAAAATACCAGCAAAAAATTTACTGGCATATACGCCGCATGGTGATAGACCATGATGATGCCGATGACATTGCGCAGGATGTATTTGTTAAGGTTTGGAAAAACCTGCCCGGCTTTCGCGCCGACGCGCAATTGTACACCTGGATGTACCGAATTGCTACCAATGAGTGCATCACTTTTCTGAACAAGAAAAAAGCTAAAAATAATGTTTCGCTGGATGATGTGGATTCTACTCTGGGTGATACGTTGGCGGCATCGAGCTATTTTGATGGTGATAAGGCGCAGCGCAAATTACAGGAAGCTATACTTACGCTACCCGATAAACAACGACTGGTATTTAATATGAAGTACTACGAGGACATGAAATACGAAGAAATATCCGATGTGGTGGGTACAAGTGTTGGGGCATTAAAGGCGTCTTTTCACCTCGCTGTAAAGAAAATTGAGGCCTATTTATTATCAAAAGATTAATTTAAAATAAGATTAAACCATTTCACCTAATTTTCATCAAACAACCGATATGAAAAGCGAAAGTGGAAATAGAGAATGGCTGGATGAATTCATGTCACTTAAACAGGTGAACCCCTTAAACCCGTTTACTGTGCCACCAGGCTATTTTGATGAATCGGCAAAGCAGGTCATCTCGGCAATTAAGCTGGATGAGCTAAAAACCGGTGAGGGGTTCGTCGTGCCCGAAAATTACTTTAACGAGTTAAGCAATAATATACAAAGCCGCATTAATTTAGAAGAACTAAAAACCGGGAATGGCTTTGCTGTGCCCCAGGATTATTTTGATGAATTAAGCAGCAATATACAAAGCCGTATTAACCTGGATGAGCTTAAATCGGAGCATAATTTTAGTGTACCTCAAAATTACTTCGACGAATTAAGCAGCAATATTCAGAGCCGCATAAATTTGGAGGAGTTGAAATCTGAAAACGAATTCAGTGTACCTCAAAATTATTTCGATGAGTTAAGCAGCAATATACAGAGCCGTATTAATATTGAATCTTATGTGAATAACAAAGCCGATGGCCATGCTATTCCGCAGGATTATTTTGCAAATTTTGAGCAACAGATTAATGCCCGTATTTTAGTTGAAGAAGCGATCAGTGATAATGAAAGCTTTGCTGTACCTGAAGGTTACTTTGATAAGCTAAACAAAGCCGTATTAAACAAAACTGTTAACCAGGATATGGTTAAGCGTAAAAGCAAGGGTATTGTTAGGCGTATGTACGAAACTAATACCTTTAAATATGCGGCGGCGGCTTGTTTTATGGTAATGGTAGGTACAGGTTTATTGATAACTAATTCAACTACACCAACCGAGCATGCCAACACATTTTTACATAAGCAACTGTCTACCGTTCCAACAAGCGATATACAAAGCTATTTGCAAGAGGATGTTGATGCCAGCGATGTGCAACATACCGTAATTGATGAGAATGCACCTGTAAACACCAACAATTTAATAGATGCTTTACAGGATAATGATGATACTAATAATTAAATGAACAAGTTAACCAGGCATATATTTCTTCTGCTGCTCGTATTATGCGTTGGTAAATCATTCGGGCAGGTACGGGTATTTCGTGTTGCACCGCGTGAGCGTTATTTCGACAGACCCCGTCAAAACCCTGAGCGTAAAATTGAAAATGTTAAAATAAATTATATCCGCACCCGGTTAAATCTACCTCCGGAACAAGCTGAGAAATTTTTTCCTTTATACCAGGAATACCAGCAGGAGCTGTTTAATGTTAGAAAATTAAAGCGCCAAAATAACTCTTACGCAGCCGACGGGCAAGAGCAGGTTAACAGGGAATTGATGTACGAGAACGAGATTGTACAGATAAAAATCAAATTCAATAATGCTTTTCTTAAAGTGCTTCCACCCGGCAAGGTAAGTGAACTTTATAAAAGTGAAAAAGAATTTAACGATGAATTGGTAAGGCAATTATCAGAGCGTAATAATCAGCAAGGCGTTCCGCTCGCACCGGGATATTAATTATAATTTATCCTGTTATTACAATAAAATCACCTAACACTTACGGCTAATGCTTACTTTTGCAACATGCCAACGTTACGCCAGCTTTTTTTAGCTAACAATGCCCAAACAACTGATTTCCCGCTCCTGCTTGAATTTGAATGGGCCCAAGGAGTATTTATGTATGATGAGGATGGAAAGCCATATACCGACCTTATTTCGGGCATTGGCGTAAGCAACCTGGGCCATAGCAACCCTAAAGTTATAGCCGCCATAAAAGAGCAGGTTGATAAATACATGCACCTGATGGTTTACGGCGAGTACGTGCAAACCCCGCAGGTTAAATTCGCAGAGAAATTGATCTCTATATTTCCTGAAAATCTCCAATCGGTATATTTCACAAATTCGGGTACTGAAGCTGCAGAGGGCGCATTAAAATTAGCAAAACGATATACAGGCCGAAGTCAGATCATCGCCTCCCAAAACTCCTATCACGGCAGCACACATGGCGCTTTAAGCGTTATGGGTAACGAGGAATATAAGCAAGCTTATCGCCCATTATTACCAGGCGTTAATTTCACCCGTTTTAACAACATAGATGATCTTAGCCTGATTACCGGGGAAACTGCCTGTGTCATCATAGAAACCGTACAGGGAGAAGCAGGCATCCGTGTGCCTGATATAGCATATATGCAGGCCTTACGCGCAAAATGCACAGAAACCGAAACCTTATTAATATTGGATGAGATCCAGGCCGCGTTTGGCCGCACCGGCAAATTATTCGGCTTTGAGCATTTTGATATTGTACCTGATATTTTACTATTAGCCAAAGCATTAGGCGGCGGCATGCCGGTTGGTGCGTTCGCAGCATCGCACCAGGTAATGTCGGCCTTAAAGGAAAATCCTATTTTGGGTCATATCACCACCTTTGGCGGGCACCCGGTTTGCTGCGCGGCTGGTTTAGCTGCGCTGGAGGTTCTGCTGGATGAAAAACTTTATGACCAGGTAGCGGAAAAAGAAGCGCTGATCCGGTCGTTATTGGTCCACCCGGCTATTAAAGAAATTCGTGGCAAGGGTTTGATGCTGGCTGTAGAACTGGATAGCTTTGACCTCAACAAGAAAATAATAGACCGCTGTATTGAGAATGGCGTCATCGTTGATTGGTTTTTGCATTGCAGCAATGCCATGAGGATTGCCCCGCCATTGATTATTACGCCTGATGAGATCAGGAACGCTTGTGAAGTAATACTGGAAGCGATTAACTTTTACGCTTAAAAATCCAGCGGACCAAGCCTGCGCATGTTCTTCAGGATCAGGTATTGCCTGTGATGCACATAACTACTCGGGTTAGTCGGCGACCATTTCAGCGGGTCGGGAAAAATTGACGCGATGGCAGCGGCTTCATGCTTATCCAAATCCTTGGCATCCTTATGATAATAAGTTTGAGCGGCAGCTTCAACACCATAAACGCCATCCCCCATTTCAATCTCGTTCAAATAAACTTCCATGATGCGCTTTTTGCTCCAGAAAAGTTCTTCGAGCACCGTAAAGTAAGCTTCAAATGCCTTACGTACATATGACCGGCCCGGCCAAAGGAAAACGTTTTTTGCTGTTTGCTGCGATATAGTACTGCCGCCAATTAGTTTATGGCTATGGCTGTTTTTATCGATAGCCTTTTCCATCGCCTTAAAATCAAATCCAAAATGATCCAAAAAACGCTGGTCTTCCGCGGCTACTGCAGCACGTTTCATGGGGTCGGATATTTCATCAAAATTCACCCATTGTTTGTCTATCTTCCAGTCCTTGCCATCGGATTTCCGCTCAAATCCACGCTCGATCATCAACAAAGTAACCGGAGGATTGATAAAGCGGTAAAGTAACACCCAAATGATTGTGATGCCGAAGAAAAAGATCACAAAAAGCTTAAGGAACCGGAGGATAAGTTTTAGCATATCGCCTGCAAAAATAATAGTATTTGGTTAGGTGACATATTTGAAATGATATTTATTTATACTTCCAATTGCTCGACTTCCCCTCAATTAGCCACTCTATAGTAGTATCCAAACGCTTTTGACGTGTAGCCTCAGTTTTGGCCTCGATGATCCATTGCAGATATTCCTTCCGGTGAGAAGGACTGAATTTATAAAATGTTTCTTTAGCCTTTGGATGCTCATTCAACAAGGCTTCAAAATAATCCGGCACAGCCAATTCCTTCTTTTCTACAGGCGCTTTTTTAACTACCGGAGTTTTAATACCCGACTCATTCTTCGCCATTGCCTGTAACACAAAATGAATTATGGCTTCATCAGAAGGAAGATCAGCGAGTGAGTTTATTCTACCAAAGCTCCCGGCAGCGGCGTCGCCTATTCTTAGTAAACCTTGCGGGTCATCAAGCTGCGATGCCCTCCAGAAACCAAAAGCTAAATGTTGTTTAAAGGCCGCCATCTGGCATATTGCACCTTTGTACTCAAAAAATGGCATGCCCCATTTAATGGTTTCGGTAATTAATGGTGATGCTGAATGCACCACTTCACGAATATGGTTCAATATCGGCTTAGCAAAAGGCGCGGCATTTTTAATATAGTCGTGTACACGTACGTTATATTGTTCCATGATTAAAGATAATCATTTTTGGAAAAACTGATATAAAATTGTCATGGTTGAGAGTTATTTCAACAACCCTGCTAAATCCGGGTGGTATTGTGAAGTCTGGAAATGCGTAACATCAAATTCCGCCAATTCAAACTTATAAAAAGGATCTTCACTGATGATCTTATCTAACTCTTCCCTTGAATCAGCTAAAGCCAATATAATGCCGCCTGTGCGGGGCACTTTCCTACCTGATGCTATAAAGATGTTTTTCTTGTAGTATTTTTTCAGGTACTTCACATGTTCGGCCATGTGCTGGTCTAATTCTTCAAGCGGGACTATGTAGTTGAGATCAATAATATACATTGCCGTCCTAAGTTCTAAAGATTATATCAATTCACTTTAAATACAAATACCACCCTGCCTTCCTGGGTATCGGGGGCGGTATCGAGCGCATTAATTTTGGAATTTCTAACCGCTTCCTCGCATTTTTGTATCAGGTCATAATCGGTCATGGTTGTGCCTCGGCCTGCCTGAGCATAAATTACGTTACCATTTTTATCAACATGAATGTCGATCACTATTTTACCTGTCCTGCGCTTTTCATCAGTCACCACCGGGCGCGTTACAAAACTACGCTGGATCAGATCTAAGTTGCCGCCATTACCCGATCCTGTACCATTGTAGTTATTGGTCAAAGTACTGCCTGTTGGCTTGCCCTGGTTGCCGGGAGTATTCGTAGTGCCATCGCCGGCGCCCGTGCCATTATTGGTTTTGCCTTTGTATAAAGCATTTTGATTTACCACGGGTTTAGCCACAGCTTTAGTTGCCTGTGTAGCAACGGTAGGACTTGACTTTTTACTGTTAGCAGCCACCGCAGGCGCGTCTTCATTATTTTGGGTGACGATCTTTTTGTCGCTGTTATCAACCTGTGTTTTTTGCTCGGTTGGGGGCGCGGGCGTAACTTTATCAGGTGGGGTATGGTTTGCCTTTTCGGCCACCGATGGTTGCTCAGCGCTCATATAATCATTACCCATGCCCTGGTCGGTTGTACCATAGTTTACCAGGATACCACCGGTACCTTCATCCGGCTTTGGCGGCGTTTGGAATGCAATAAAATAACACATAGCAATCAAAGCAGCCAGTATAATACCGGTTGCCGCGAATGCTTTGGGATAATTATTTTCTTCTTTATATTCCATTTTAGTATCAAGTGAATAATATCAAGTAGCAAGTATTTTTTGTCTTGATACTTGATACTAAATACTATGTACTTACTTCGGTTCCGTTGCCAGTACCAGTTTAATATTCAATTTTTGAGCGGCATCCATTACTACAACAAGGTCCTGTATGGCTACGGTTTTGTCGGCATACAAAACTATGGTTATTTCAGTTGCCAATGATTTGTAGGCAGCTATCGCGTTTTGCAAGTCCTCAACTTTTACTTCCTTTTTATCGACGTAATATTTCAGGTCCTTGGTAACCGAAACATTTACCGTTTTTTTGGTTACCGATAAGCTGGTCGATGATTTTGGCAGCGACAGCTTGATAACGTTAGGATTGGTTATAGTTGATGCGATCAGGAAAAACAACAGCAAAAAGAACATGATATCGTTCATTGCTGAGGTTTGTACTTCGGCAGCTATCCTATTTTTCCGGTTCCTTAAATTCATTTGCTCGGCTCCTCTAACAGGTCAATAAATTCAATGGCGTCAGTTTCCAGTTTCAGGATCACTTTATCAACCATCATATTTAAAATATGGTATAATATGTAAGCAACCATACCCACAAACAAACCGGCAGCGGCTGTTACCATCTTCACATATAAACCGCCTGATATAACACCGATACTCAGGTTTCCCGATTGTGCGATGTCATAAAATATCTTAATTACGCCATATATCGTACCCAGGAAACCAAACATCGGCGCAATACCCGCGATAATTCCCAGGATGCCGATATTTTTTTCCAGCTTAGCTACTTCCAGCTTGCCGATATTTTCAATAGCACCCTCGATATCTTTTATCGGGCGGCCGATCCTTAATAAACCTTTTTGCAGCATACGGCCCAGCGGCGAATTGCTGTTTTTGCAGATAGCGACTGCAGATTCCAAATGACCGGTAAGGATACTTGACCGTACCTGCATCAACAAGTTGGCTTCGCTTTTTGATGCTTTGCGGATGGTGAAATATCTTTCAAAAAAGATAACCAAACCTAAAACGGCAAGGATGCCGATCGGGATCATGATGACACCGCCCTTAACTAATAGATCGCCGAAGCGAAGGGTATCCCCAGCGGCGGCAGTTGTGCCTGTTTGTGAAAGATGATTTGCTGTGTCTGCTAATTTATGCGCGGTATCTGTTATCTGTAGTAATAAACTCATTTTTTATTTGGATTGATTGGTAATGGCCAAATGCCTTTCGGTACTTTTCCAGTTTTCTCTAATTTACTAATAGCCTCCATTGCTTCAGCGTGAGTAGAATATGTACCTAATGACACGAAAAATTTTCTTCCTTTTGTGCCCGCCGCAATGTGTGCATTTATATCAATACTGTTATAATTTTTTACTGCTCTATTTGCTTCCTCTATGTTATTCGCTTTAAGCGCTATAACTTCAAAACGTACTTTTGAACTATCAATTGTAGATGCTGGTGTAATATCAATCGGCGGTGCTACATGAACTGCCGTTGCCGTATCTACTTTAATAGTATTTTTTCCTGAATCCGGACTTTTTAAAGATGGTGCAGTAACTTTTACTGTGTCGTGCCTTAAAGGTGTTTTTAATTCAAGCGGTGCTGGTTTTGTACTGTGCAGATGATCAAAAACACCCGGCTTAAACTCATACAGCGCAAACAGCCCGATTATACCAAGCACTACAACAACAACTATGGTTATCCATATCCAGCTATTATTTCTTTCTGTTTCCTCTTCCTCTGGCTCACCATCATAGCCTCTGCCATGAAAAATAAATTCCTCCTCATCAGCAACGGTTTGTTGTGTGCTATAAGTAGGCTGCGGGATAAATATTTCGGGTTGCTCTTCTGCTTTTGGTTCCGTGGTTGGTTGTGCTTGCCGGGTTGGCATAGGTGCTTGTGCCTGTACAGGCTCCGGTTTTCGTGCCTGCGGAATGTAAGTTGTCCCGTTCTGTTCTTTTTCTAATTGCTCGTAAAAAGATGTGCCGCCTAATTTATTAATGGCGATAGGTTCATAACCATAATATGCCGGATCTACCGGCATAACAGCCGCCTGTTTAAAAGTTAGCTTAGTATCCTCAAAATGCAAAGTGCCCAAATCCGCAAGCTGCACTTCTTTTTGCATAGCTTCCAGCCTTAAATTATCAATGTATTTGGCGGTAAAATACTTTGATGAGGCCAGGGATATTTTCTTTTTATTGGCGATGTATTGCAAAAGTACATCATCATCATGATACTGTGTGTCAAAAGATAACTTTGAGCTTGGCGGATAGAACTTACCTGCAACATTATCATAATAACCATCTACCTTAACCTGCGCAAAATAGCCCAGGCCGGGTACATTTACCTCGCCACGCTGCATCAGCAGTTCGCTTAAATAATAGGCTATATCCATTTGGCTAAAAGTAAGCTTAATTATAAAAATTACAAAGCTTAAAAAGCATATCCAACTCCGCCAAATATATTAAATCCATAATCAGGATAGTATAGCCAGGTTTCATTTGTTCTGTCGAGGATATTGTTGGCTTTTACAAATATGCTGATCTTGTCAGTAGCCTTATAAGTAACGCCACCGCTCAAGTCAAAAAAGGCACTGATTGTAGTTGGCACAACTTTTGAATTTGGGATGAGCGCATCAGCATAAGGCAGATCATAGGCTGTACCACGGAACAACATTGATCCTGTGATATCAACTTTATTGTTAATGTGAATGGTTGTACCGGCGGTTAATTTAAACTTAGGCAGGTTCCATGCCTGGGCTTGTTGTGCCATCTGGTAATCCTTAAATTCAACACGGCCAAATACATCCACATCATCCGATGCCTTGTAATCCAGCTCGCCCGTTAAGCCGTTAATGCGCGAATCACCATTATCATATACCACCGCAAACTTGTTTCCGGTTGGGCCAAAATTACTTACCAGCAATGGCATATATTTAACGCTGTAACGGAATATGAACGCTTTAAAACTTAAACCCGGCGCTAATGTGCCTTTTAAACCGGCGCTCAGGTCCAGTTTATCAACCGAGTTTTTGATAGCGATATTTTGCCCTATAAAAGGGTTAATAGTTGAAAAATCAAGCAAAGTAGATTTATTTACATCGCCCTTGGCTTCCACAAATAAGCGGACATATTTAGGGACCACCGAAAACTCCAGTTTGGCAGCCGGGAAAATGTAAAAACTATTGGAAAAACCAAACTGATCAACAATGTTTATCCCCGCATCGATCTTGTACAAATCACCCTGGAACTTAATGTAAGGGTTGATGCGTAACAAGCTGTTATTGTAATTGTAAAGACTATCTTTTTGTGTGGTCAGATCAAGAGAACCGGCAACACCCGCGTAAAACTGCTGTACGGTTTCATTTAAAAAACCTGATAATACTACGTTGCTTTCCCGAGCATTATAAGCGTCGCTATAAGTATAGCCTTTTAATTTTAATGCATAAGTAAAGTCGTTTGGCACATCGGCAAAGTTTTTAGCCAGGTCACCTTCAGCGCTCAACACGCTGAAATGCTGTTTGCCCGGATCAATCTCGGATGTGGAAGTAAGGGGGTCAAAACCGTAAAAATAGTTACTGTTGTATTTATAATCAATGCGGCCATTTACCGAGTTGGTAGTACCTACGCTTTTACCAAAAATACCAACCTCGTTACTGCTTTCATTTTGCTTGTACAGGCTACCCTGTTCTGCCAAATGCTTTACATAGCCGCCTGCCTGCAGGCCTTCGTCTGGGCCGGTAGCAAAATAGCCTTCGCCATAAGTAGTTTTTAAATTACCCAGGCCAATTTGTACAAAATTATTTTTTGGTATCGAGTCGCGCTGAGGCGGCATTTTCATGGCATCCAGTTGCCTTATATCACTGTTCTGTTCTAACCTTACATCCAAAGGCACATAAGTTAGCGGGGCCTTATACGGGGTAGCATCTTCCAGGTCAGGGTTACGGCGGATCTTTACCGCATCAGCCAGCACCGGCTTGTAATCTGTGGTTACTACAATTTCCTCCGATAGGCTATTTTTATTAGTGGTATCAACAGGCGCGGTATTCTTCGCAGCCGCATCACCTAATGATTTAGCCGCTGATTTTTGCACTACCGCCGTTTTTAGAGTTTTTTTCGCAGGGGCTTTAGCTGAAGGGTTTTTAGTAGCCGACTTTTTAGCAACAACCTTGGCAGCAGGCTTTTTGCCCTTAGCCTTGTGCCTGGTTTGCGCACCCGCCGGGGCAAAACAAAATACTGATATTAAAATAAGCAGCGTATATATATAGCGTAATTTCATTGCTTGTATGTTTGTGGTCTCCATCCTGTTAATTACCATTGCCTGCAGGTTTAGTGGTTGTAGTATCCGGTTTAACATTATGTGTAGTATCAGGAGCAGCAACAGGCGTTTCGTAGGTTTTACCTGTTAACTTCGCCAGTTTTTCTTTAGCTGTCGGCAATATATCATCGTTGCCTTTGTAGTTATCAATTATACTTTGCAAAGTTGCCTTAGCCTGGAAAGCATCCTTTAAACCTATATAATCGTCGGCTAATAAAATATAGGTTTTAGCTATCCAGTAATCATAGTTAGGGTAATCCTTAGCCAGGTCGAAACAGGTTTTTTGCGATGTTTTGTACCGATGTTTCAGATAATCAATATCAGCCAAATTGTATTTCGCTTCAGCCGCTGCCTCGGTTTTGGTATTGGCGATGGTATAGTCAAACTCGTTGATGGCACGGGTAGTATCGCCTTTTATCAGGTAGGCTTTACCGGCATATAAGCCGGTTTTAAATTTATCTTCCTGCGATGATTTATCATTTGCCCTAACTTGTTTTACATAGTTCAGCGCATCATCAGCCATACCCATTTGGGTATAACATAGCAAGAGGTTGTTTATAGCGAAGGTATAATCCTCTTTATATTCTGAGTTGATTTCCAGCTTTTTCAGGAACACCACTGCATCATTATATTTTTGCTGCGCGATGTACAATTTTGCCATGCTGATCAGCGATTTTTCGGTGTAAGCGCTTGTCCAGTCGTTTAATATAACATTGTAGTCGTTAACCGCATCGGCAGGTTTGCCCAAAGCCACCAAAGCTTCAGCACGGATAAACCTTGCCTGTTTATTATAAATAGGTTTTGTCGGGAACTTATCGAAATAAGCATTTACAGCACCAACAGTACCATTCCAATCACCTCGCAAATACAAATTATTGGCCGCGGTAAACATAATACCCTCCTGCTCGGCAGTAGTATAGTTGGCTATCGGTGTTGTAGCGGCGTAAGCGATAAATGTTTGCGCATCACCTTTATCGGTATAGATCTTTTCAATTTCTTTCAGTGATTGCTTGGCTTCTTCGGTTGAAGAATAATCCTGCACTACTTTTTTGAATGACTCTACCGCCAAATCATCGTTGCCTGCATTGTAATCTATTAAACCAATAGTCGCCAGCGCGCGGGGCACATAACTACTATGCGGATATTTCGCGATCATGGCCTCCAGATCTGCCTTGGCAGTCGGACCATCGCCTTTCAGGAAATAAGCATAAGCGATCTCGAAGGATGCATCGTCCGCGTAATCCGAATTCGGGAAACGGTTCAGCACTTCAGTAAGCGTCGCGATCTTGTTATCCTGCGATCCCTGCAAACCTTGTATTATACCACGCTGAAATAAAGCATAGTCCTCGCTTGAGTTATGCTTGGCTATGATCTTATCATAATAAATTAAAGCATCGTTATAGCTTTTTAATACAAAATAGCTATCAGCCAAACGGGTCTCTGCGTCGTTCTTGGTAGCGGTATCTTTTTCTCCACCCGCTAAAAAGCGCTGGAAGTAAGTAACGGCGGTCTTGTATTTCTGGCCATCGAAGGCAGCGTAAGCTAAAGCGTAGTTGGCGTAATTATGCACATCAGTTTCCTTAGCTTCCGGCATATCCAAAAACTGCTGGAAAGTTTCAACCGATTCCTCGTACTTGCGTACCTCATACATGGCCTCTGCCATCCAATAAGTGGTTAAGGCAGTAATCTTGGAATCTTCCGGCTCTTTTAATGAGCGAAGGAAAATACCTATCGCGTTTTCAAAAGCGCGTTCGTTATAAAACTGTAAACCACGATAATAGGTTACTTTTTGGTATGCGATCTTAGCGCTTTCTGATTTATCCTTAATCGGCTCCAAAATATCAACCGCCTCAGCATAATTGTGAGAGTTTAATAGCTCCTCGCCCAATAATATCTTAACTTCTTCGGTACGGGTGGAGCGCGGATAGTTTTTTAAATACTTGCGGGTTGCATTCAGCGCCTCTAAATTAAAATCAAGTTCGTAGGATAGTTTAGCATATTCATACAGTGCATCTTCCTGTAATTTGTAGTCGAAGTTCAATTTTGAAGCCCCTAAGAAAGCATTACGTGCGCTTTGTTTATTACCCATTTTCAGGAACACATCACCCAGGGTATAATCCCCGCTTTGAGCATAGATATCATCATGATCAACCAGCTTTTCCAACTCTACCGCGGCTTTGGCGTTATTGCCAACTTTGTAATAGGTATAACCAATCTGGTAGCTATCCTGTGTGCTTTGCGTTTTACCCTGATCCTCATCCTGAAAACGGCTGTAGTAGTTTACCGCGTCATCATAATCAGCCTTAGCAAAATATGATGCACCTACTATTCGCAACATTTCTGTTTGGTGCTGCTGGTGGGTGGTATTTAAAATGGGTATGGCGTAAGCGATTACATCATCATAGCGTTTATCTAAAAAATAAACCGCGGTAATGTAGTATGGGTAGCTGTTCTCGTATTTTTTCGAGTTTTTCAATCGTTCAAAATTTACCAGCGCTAATTGGTAATCCTTATTTAAATAGGCTATGTACGCAAAATAATAGGTAGCGTCTTCGGTATATTTGGAGTGGCGGTTTTTAACATCGGCAAAAAGCATTTGCGCGTTTTTGTAATCATTGATGGAGAAGTACGAATAGCCCTTCATAAACTTATACTCTGTATTCTCGCTGCCACTTAGCTCGCCGGCTGAAACCTTATCAAACCAAAGTAAAGCCTGGTCGTATTTTTCTTTGTTGAAATAAGATTTACCGATCTGAAAATAAGCAACTTTAGCCAACGGGTTTTCCGGGTGTTCTTTGATGAAACGCAGGAACATACTTTCGGCATCATCATTACCCAGTTGTAAGGCACAATAAGCTTCATAGTATTGCGAATTTTCCTTTAATAGCGATAATTCAGATTCGAACTGTTTTTGGGTATTTGTTTTAACGGTTGCATTTTCAACCTGCCTGAATTGCTCTGCCGCTGAGGCATATTTGCCATTCAACAACAAATCGGTAGCGGTACGGTAGGTTTTGTTTACCCAATAGGCTGGCGACTGCTGGGCGTTTGACGATAAAACAAATAGAACGGGAAATACAAAAGCGAGGTATTTGAGTTTTAACATAGGGCGCGACTTACAAGTTGCTAAAATAGTGATATCGTAAAAATGCAATCCACATTAGTAATTCACAAATGTGGATAAACAACGTTTTAACGAAGCTAAATTACAAGTTGGTATGGATGTGGAGAAAAAAAGTAAAAAAGAAATTTTATTCCGGAATCAAGACGATTCTGCAATGCTAATATACGAAATTTCTGGCAAAAAAAAACAGGTTAAAAATCCTGATTCTTATTCATAATTCTTGAAGCTATTATTTAGGCGGCCAATTGGCGTTCAATAGAACTTAATAAATCATTCATATCGAATGGTTTAGCAATAAAATCATCCGGCGCGCCATTTTGCTTCATACTATCTGCAACATTATGGCTTGCGGATACAAGAATGATTGGAATATTGTGTGTTTCGGCTGTTTCTTTTACATTCTTGCATAAAACACGGCCGTCCATATCGCCAAGCATGATATCTAACAATATTAAATCCGGGTGATGTTTTTTAATCTGTTGAAATAATTGATGTCCATCCGAGAGTGTATCAACCTCGTAACCCGAATCTTCAAGAATGTATCTTAATACATCCAGTATATCCTGGTTGTCATCTACCGCAAGGATCCTCTTCATCTCTATTATATTATCGTCAAAAGTATTTTCAACCGCTTTCATATTATTACTTATGCAATTCCTGTACCACAAATATGTAAGTACCTTATTTTTAATTTTATAATTGATTTTGATAAGCAATAAGCAAATATTACAGTTAAAATAACTATATTAAATATTTAAACGATAATATGTATGAGGGTTATTTAGTGCATTATTATGCGGGATTAGTAATCTGACGGTTTTTTTGTTAAAAATATATGATATGCTTTTTTGCACTTTGCACAAAAAAAACTTCGTACAGGTTTAAATACTGAGAGTATGCGCATAAAAATATTCCGATGTACCTGGTAGTGGAAGGATGAGCCGCATTTAGGGCAGCGGTAGTGTTTTGACGAAGTAACGTACTGCTTCAAGGTTTTAAAAATTAAAACCCGAATTAAATATTTTTATTGTTTAATCGCTAATAATAATCTCCGCTTTGTTTATAAAGCTTAAAATTAAACAAATGAGAAAGTTTTACCGGTGTTATAATTAAGAATTGGCCTGCCTGTCAACAAGGTTATTAACCTTGTCCACTAACTCATTAAGGTCGAATGGTTTATTGATGATCGCATCACAGCCATAAGCTAACAGTTCGCTGTCTTTATTAATATATGCAGAAAAAATAATTACAGGAATGGAATTAAATTGCGGGTGCGCTTTGATCTGGCGGCAGATCTCACCTCCATTAGCCCCGGATACACGGTAATCCAATATAACCAGGTCGGGTTCAAAGTCTTTTATCGTAGGCAAAACTTCAATGCCGCGGGTTATACTTTTAACCTCGAATTGCTCATAAGCCAACGTTTCATGAACAATGTCCAGTATATCCTGATTATCATCCAGCACTAAAATACGTTTCAACATAGATATTTAAATGTGGCGAAATAGCAAGTGAAGTTTCTTATTAATTATGATATTATCTTATAAATAAAGGCATCTGGCTGATACTAATTCCGCTAAACAAATATAGTATTTTAATAACATATTCAAAACACTCATAAATTTGTTACAATAGCTTAATAATCAATATTTTAATATTTTTAGCATTAATTAGTATTTAAAAAGCCTCACCAAGGTTAATAAGCAGCGCCCCATAATTTTTACTAAAGCCATAGTCAAGCGCGATATTGGTATTTGATTTTTTGTTGAACTTGATCCTTAAACCGGCACCGCCGGCAGGATGCCAGTAAATAAACCGGTTGGTGTTTATCTCACTGGTTGAATTAATATTGGTAAACACTACAAATCCAAGCAGGCCATCATCGGTAATATCCCTGCGATATTCTGCTTCAAAATAAAACAGGCGTTGCCCGCGATACCTGCTCTGCTCAATCCCCCTGCCCGACCGCTGATATGGGTCCATTCCGATACTTGGCAAATCCAGGTAAGGCGTTCCGGGTGTAAGTGATGTCCAGTAATAGGTCCAAAAAGCCAGGATATTCTTTGGGCCGCTATAGCTTAGCTGTACGTATTTTCGCATATCCAGGTAAAGCGATTGCCAGTTATTATCACTACCTAAAGGTACCGAGCTGTAGCGATACACTAAGCTGGCATAAAACCCGGGCAGGGGATTAAACATATTATTATCCTTACGGGTATCATACAACAAATTAAGCGTTGGGCCGGATGAAAATGAATTATGATCTGCAAGGGTCCCGTATTTATAGCCTGTGTATTGTTGAAAGGCATTTGGGTTAGTTGGATTTATATCCAGGTCGATATAATAATCAAGGTAATAGCCTATACCTGCATAAAAATCATCGTTTACGCGTTTTAATACACTTTGATAAAAACGGACATATTTATAGTTTAACACAAACCCGTCATTCTCCGGCGTATTACCTGTCAGTCCCCAGGTGGTAACCGGGTAAACTAAAAACCTGGTGTCGCCCTGTATGTTCCAGTCGTCGTTCTTTAGCCATAGGTTTGAATGGATGGGTATGCCGTATCGCCCGGTAAAATTAAAATACGGGGTGAAGGTAATTGTTGAAATACTGGTATTCGATTTCTCGCCCAAATAAAAGGCGCCGGTGGTTGAAGTAATAAGCGCCTTACCCGGCCCTTGCACTACCGAACTTCCTTCGGGTAAGAAAGAAAAATAAAACCGTTTTTTTTCATCTCCTAAGGGAGGACGTGGTTTCTCTTTAAAAACAGAGCGGTAAACATCAATAAGATCCTTTTGCGGAATTGTATCATCTGTAAAACGGGAGGTATCTATACTACGATATATATTTTGTGCAAATACAAGGCGGGGCATTATCAATAAAAGGGATACCAATACCTTTTTTACCATATAGTTTGAACGATGGGGTTACACTCTTTTTTTGTTATTGCTGTAAGATACCAATATGGTGGCAAAAATCACTATTAAAGAAGGAATGGGCAGCATGCTTAACATTATTTAACAAACAGATTGATTATTAAAACACCTGCCAAACCAATAAACGCAACCAATGATTCCATAACCGACCAGGAGCGGAAAGTATCCTTAACTGTCAGGTTAAAATATTCCTTAAACATCCAAAATCCGGAGTCGTTTACGTGCGAAAAAGCTAAACTGCCTGCTCCTATCGACAGCACCATTAATTCCGGATTAACGTGCCCCTGCAATACCAGCGATGATACTATGGCCGCCGCAGTTAAACCCGCAATAGTTGCCGAACCAATACAGACGCGGATGATAGCCGCGATCAGCCAGCCTAAAATCAGTGGAGACAAAGTATAAGTTTGCAGCATAGCCGCGATTTGATTGGTTACCCCGCTATCCGTCAAAACCTGCTTAAATGCACCCGAACCACCGATTATCAATAAAATTAGCGCGATGTCTTTTAGCGCATCGCCATAAACATCGCTTAATTGTTTCATGCTTTTTTTCTGCCTGATGCCTAACGTAAAGGTTGCCACCAAAAGCGAGATGATCATTACAATTGCAGGATCACCTATAAAGGCTATAATTTGTTGAATTGTACCTTTAGTATGAAAAACAAATGGCAATATGGCTGCCAACATCAGCAGTAATACCGGCAATAAGGCCGAAAAGAAACTGGCGAATGTACCGGGAAGCTGATCTGATGGTAATTCATCGGCCACAAAGGTTTGTAAGGGTTGTGACGGGATCTTCTTCAAAGTTTGAGCAAATACCGGGCCTGCCAAAACAATGGCCGGTATAGCTATCATCAACCCATAAATAAGCGTTAGCCCCATATTGGCATGGAACATGACCACCAATGCCGTTGGCGATGGATGCGGAGGCAAAAACCCGTGTGTAACTGATAAGGCTGCCAGCATAGGCAAACCAATATATACCGCAGGCAATTTATATTTGTAAACTACCGAAAATATAAACGGCACCAATAACACAAAACCAATACCGTAAAATAATGGTATCCCCACAATAAAACCGGTTACCACCATAGCCCATTGAATATACTTTACACCTACGGCATTAACCATGGTTTCGGTTATTTTTTGGGCCGCGCCGCTTACTGCTATCAGTTTACCCAACATAGCGCCCAGGCAAATGATGATGGCTAACTGTTTAAGTGTGTCGCCAAGCCCATATTCTACCGATGCCGTTACCTTATTTAACGGTATCCCCAAAAGCAAACCCGCTATAATAGATACGATCAAAAATGCCACAAAAGCGTTAAGCTTGGCCCAGGTAACCAATAGTACCAGTAGTATTAGGCAAATAAGTATGGATAGTAAAGCCATTTGTTTTAAGCGATTTTAGCGATGGATCATCACCCACCTAAAGTAATAACAATTGTTGATTATGAGCTTTTGCCCCTATTATTTTTATTGATACAAATTATTAAATTGCCTGTGTGAAAACTCAATACAACAACTCGCGGCGCAGCTTTATCAGGAAATCAGTTTCAGGGGCAATTGTTTTTGGTGCCGGGTTAAGTGTGTCTAACGTTTTCGCATTCTCTAATAATCTTAAAAAAACAAATATGAGCGATCAACAACAACCAAAAGTTACCGGCATTGGCGGTATCTTCTTTAAAAGTGAGAACCCCAAAGAAATGAGAGAATGGTACGCTAAAAACCTGGGCGTGCCGGCAACCGACTACGGTGCTACATTTGACTGGCTTGAAAAAGACGATCTTAAAAAAGAAGGATCAACCACCTGGAGCCCGTTTAAAGAAGACACTAAATACTTTGAACCCTCAAAAAAAGACTTCATGATCAACTACCGGGTTGAAAATATTGAAGGACTGGTAGATAATTTAAAAAACAGCGGCGTAACTATTGTAGATAAAATTGAAGATTCGCCCTACGGCAAATTTGTACATATCCTTGACCTGGAAGGCAACAAGGTTGAATTATGGGAACCTAAATAGTCATTGATCATTGATTCATTGGTCATTAGTAAATTGGCAATGATTGTTATGATATAGTATTGCACTTTACTAACTTGCGGCGCATCATTCCAAATGACGACTGACTAATGACTAATAACGAAATGACGCGTAAGCGCTATATTTTTCTGATCCTGATATTAGGCCTGCTTACGGCGTTAAGTCCGTTTAGTATTGATATGTATCTGCCGGGTTTCCCGGCCATTGCCAGGGCGCTCAACACCACAACTGCCGAGGTTGCGCGCTCGTTATCCAGCTTTTTCATTGGCCTTGCATTCGGGCAATTATTGTACGGACCATTAATGGACCGTTTTGGGCGCAAGCGGCCGCTGTACTTTGGATTATCATTATATATCCTGGTATCAGTTGGATGTTTTTCGGCAACGTCCATCAATATGCTCATTGCGCTACGTTTTGTACAGGCGATAGGCAGTTGCGCCGCCGGAGTTGCCGCTATGGCAATGGTGCGTGATATCTTCCCTGTGAAGGATAATGCCAAGGTGTTTGCATTACTGGTGTTGGTTTTAGGCGCATCGCCTATGATAGCGCCGACCGTTGGCAGTTACCTTACCGCTGCTTTTGGCTGGCAGGCAGTTTTTATTATGCTGATGAGCATAGCCGCACTGATTCTTATAGCGGTGATATTTTCATTACCCGAAAGCTATAAGCCTGATACCTCCTACTCGCTAAAACCGCTGCCTATCATCAATAGTTTTTTGTCGGTGATTAAGGTCCCGCAGTTTTATACATACGCGATAACTTCATCGCTGGCATTTGCGGGCTTGTTTGCCTATGTGGCGGGTTCGCCGGCTGTGTTTATGGAATACTTTCATGTGAATGGCAAAGTGTATGGCTGGATCTTTGCTTTTCTATCCATAGCCTTTATTGGCTCAAGTCAGCTTAACAATATATTGCTCAAATACTTTCGTAGCGAAAGAATTGTGATCGTTGCGCTATGCGGACAGGTTGCTGTGGCGATTTTCTATTTGATCGAATCCTACTATGGCTGGTTTAGCTTAGGTGGTACACTTGCCATGATATTCTTTATCCTTTGCGGCGTAGGCCTGATCAATCCGAATGCATCGGCGTTATCGCTGGCGCCATTCAGTAAAAACGGTGGAACAGCATCTTCATTGATGGGCGCCATGCAATTAGGAATTGGTGCATTTGCAACCTACTGCGTGAGCTTGTTTCAAACTACCTCGCCGTTCTCCATGGCGGTGATCATTTCGGCATCATCGGGCGTTGCTTTGGTGATTCTTTTCATCGGCAGGCGAAATATTATTGAGGAGATAGAGCCGGATGCGAATGCGATGCCTGTGGGGCACTAATGTTTAATGGCATATTGATCAAGGATTTCATATTTTCCTTTTTTATCAATTGCTAAATATACTGGCACCCCGACGTCAGTTAAAGGAATTGAGATAGAACTCTCGAACAAAAGTTTATTTTTCAACTTCGTATTATAACCTTCAAATTTAAAATCTATAAACGTCGCATATTTTCTTATCGCATCGTAAAGCTCAGGTGTAAAGTCCTTTTTTACAAAGATTTTAGTAAGAACAGTATCCCTATTTGTGATAAGGATAATTTTAACCGCGAAATTATGTGTTATAAAATCCCTCGATTTGTCCCCACCCCACATATAACGTTTAGGAACAATTAAAGAACTATCGTGCAGGCAATAGAATTTACAATGAACCCTCATGCTATCCTTCTCGTCTACTACCAGCGTATCAATATTTTGAATTTTATTGTATGATGTTAATTTTTCAGATAACACTTCTTTAAACGTATTACCCTCCTGTTCACTATCCGGCCTATCTCCCATGGCTATTAACGAATCTGTTTTCCTTTTTTTTATACTGAATTTAGATAGCGTGTCGGTTTTATTTTGAGATGTAGATTTTTTTGTTGTACAGGCAGTCGCAAGTAAAATAAATAATAGGGTTATGAATCTTCTCATTATGAAAATTGAATAATTTTAGGTTATCGAAGACAATGAAAAAATTACTCCTTCACAGCTGTAACCCTTGTACCATGTTCGCCCAAAGTTTCAAAAACTAAATTCTTACCGTCAATCTTCGAGATGTAAAATGGAAACGCCCTTGTGGTATTATCGGGCAGGATCTCGGTATAGTTGATATTATTACCAGTCACGTTAAACTTGCCATGCGATAATACCTTACCGCCCCAGTTAATGATCAAACTATCGCTTTTAGTGAATTTGATAAACGGCGCTTGCGCCACCAGCTCATTATGCCCTACGCTATCAGGCGGGGTTTCGTTAGGGTTTTCAACTTTGAGGTATTTCCACGTGCCGTACAGGTCTGCTGGTTTGATGGCTGGCTTGCAGGATGTTATAAATAGGATCAGCGCTATTACAGGCAAATTAAATTTCATGAGGATGGACTGTTTACACCGCCTAAGTTAAAAATAACCTATGATTTTTTTTGAGTTGCTTTGCGGGTTTCGTCTTCCGCACTTTTTACCTCATCCTTTTCGCTGATGGGCGGCTCGGTTTTAAGCTTGCTGGCATCTTTACCTGCCGGTTGTTTAGCATCGCCCTCTTTTTGTGGTGTTTGTTTGGTTTTCATAGCGTAGAGGTTTTAATAATAACAGGCTATGCTAAAAATGGTTTGTTGATTTACTGTTTCATAAAAAGCAGGTGAAACAATTGGCACATTTGGTACAATTTCTGGTCAAAAATCAACCTAAAAAAGCATCAAAAACATTGCTTTTGGGTGCTAAAAAGGGTTCATTAATGCTAAAAAATATCAATATTTAGCCTAAAATGGACCTAAAAACATCTCTTTTTAGCGATTTTATGATCGATTTTATCCCGTTTTTAACTCTATTTGAACCAGGAATAGCTGAATTTATTTCGCGGCGTTCTTTAAGCTATCGGCCTTGGCTTTTGCTTTCTTTTTGAAAAATCCTTTAAGTAAAAAGTTATGCTGTACCGCCTCCAGATCATCATTTAGTTTGATGGAGCTTTGCTGCAGGGTATTGATGCTTTGCTGTACCTTAACAGCGCTGGTCTTGTCATTCAGTAATACACCCAATACGTTGTCTGTCCTGTTCAGCTTGTTACTGGCTGTGTTCAGGTTATCGGTTAAAACCTTCGCGTTGTCTGCAGCGGCTTTTAACTGGGCAACAGCCCCTTGGATCTTGTTAAAAGTAGTAGTATCGGTTAACATTTTATCAGCAAGGCCACCTTTAGTGCTCAGCTTGTTGCTGAATTTGCTCAGGTTATTTGCCATCACAGCTGCGCTTTCGGTAGCCAGTTGCAGGTTATGCATGGATTCTTTCAGCTGTACGCCCATCAGGCTATCTGCCAATAGTGTACCTACTGTACCTTTACCTTGTAATATTTTGTGGCTTAGCAATTTAAAATCACTGGTTATGGACAATAAGTTTTCGTTGTTTTGTTGTACCACTTTGATGATATCATCGGTAGATACAATCTTGGCTGCCTGCAGCACGTCGCCATCACGGATAATCGGCGCCTGCGGACTACCGCCATCAATAACGATGATCTTATTACCGATCAACCCATCGGAGCCAATATGTACCTGCGCGTTGCTGTGGATATATTGGCGGGAAGCTTCATCAACCGTCATTTTAACGGCAACCTCTGATGGGCCAATAAAGCGAATGGTGCTGATAGTACCCACCTTTACGCCCGAAAACCATACGTTATTACCGTTCTTCAGCCCGGCAACATCATCAAACACAGCGTTAATGTGAACGCTTTTCGAGAAGCTTTTTGACTGCCCGCCTAATGTAAACACGCCCAAAATAAATACCACCAACCCAAGGGCCAGGAATATTCCTACTATTATCGCGCGCCTGTTTTCTCCTAAATCCATATTGTTATGGTAAATATCTATTTAATAAAATTATAATCAAAAAATGGTTTAACCTGTGCATTATCCGTATCAAATACCTCTTCAAACGTACCCTCGCGCTTAAACTGCCCATCCAGTAACATAGCAACCCTATCGCCGGTTTGCTTGGCGCAGGTTAAATCGTGTGTTATAATGATAGACGACGTATTGTAATTACGTTGAACCTCATTAATTAGTTCGTTTATCTCAATACAAGTTATCGGGTCCAGGCCTGCCGTTGGTTCATCATACAGCATGATCTCCGGGTTCAGGATAAGGGTACGCGCAATACCGATACGCTTACGCTGCCCGCCCGAAAGCTCCGATGGCATCTGGTTAATGGTTTGCAAAAGCCCCACAGCATCCAAAACTGTTTCAACAGCCTTATCTATTTCCTTACGGGTCATGCCTTTACGGTTACGCACCAGCGGGAACTCCAGGTTTTTGCGTACCGTCATACTATCGTACAAAGCACTGTTCTGAAACGAGAAACCAATCCTGATCCGCAATTCCTGTAATTCTTTCAGGCTGATATTATCTATATTTTTACCAAGCACCTCAACCTTGCCTTTATCAGCTTTCAAAAGTCCTGATATGATCTTGATCAACACAGATTTACCTGTACCGGAGCGGCCAAGCACCACCAGGTTCTCGCCCTGGTAAAGCTCCAGGTCTACACCACGCAGTACATGATAGTCTTCAAAGGATTTTTCAAGCCCGTGAACGCTGATCACTGCATTTTTATGGTCGATGGGTGCCTTTTGCTTCTCCATATTATCTGAACCAGCTGGTTATTTGCACAATGGTAATTTCCTCAATAAAAATTAAAAACATAGCGGTTACCACCGCTCCGTTAGCCGCTTTACCCACACCCTCGGTACCTTTGCTTGAATAATAGCCCTGGTACGACCCAACGATGCCAATGGTAAACCCAAAAACGATGGCTTTAATGAGTGAAGCCACAAAATCAATAAAGGATAATGGATCAAACACCTGCCCTATATAAGTTCGGTAGCTGGTACCTTCATTTACATAAACATTTAAAAATCCGCCTAATAAGGCTATAAAACCGGTGTAAGTAGCTAAAATGGGAATGGTTAGCGTAGTAGCAAGTACCCTGGTACAAACTAAAAATTTAAAGGGGTTGGTGCCCGACACTTCCATCGCGTCTATCTGTTCAGTTACGCGCATGGAGCCCAGCTCGGCGCCGATGCTTGAGCCTACCTTACCTGCCGCTATAAGCGCTGTTACCAACGGCGCCAAAGCACGCATAATGGCAATAGATACCAGCGAAGGCAGCCATGATGTTGCGCCGAACTGCGCCAGCGAAGGGCGTGATTGCTTGGTGAAGATGAGCCCGACAATAAAACCGGTTAGGGATATGAGCGTAAAGGAGCGTACGCCTGTTTCGTAACACTGCCTGATGATCTCCTTGAACTCATAAGGGGGCAAAAATGCTTCCTTAAAAAATTTGATGATAAAGGCGTTGATATTATAAAGGCTTACAAAAAAATCATTCAGGCTTTTTTTAAAGCTCGAAAATCTTTTTCGCTTTGCAGGCGCAGGAATGGGTGTAGTATCAGTTGTATCCATCAATTAGGGACAAAGGTATTAATATGCCAGTTATGATTAAGTAATCTTACAAAAAATTAAGGTATATTGTTTTACAGTGCACAACATTTAACAATTATTATACAAATATGACATCCGTTTACGGACCTGTACGTTAAAAAAATACGCTTAATAATAGAAGCGGTTTAGTCTGTGCCGATAATATTCCCAACATTATAGAAAATACTGCTCAACGCATTTTGCCCGGGACAGGGAATTATACAGGGTATCGCCACCTTACTTTAGTACCGTTAGCCTTACCGGCATGGGGACCATGCATTTTTAATAAATTTCCGGCTCAATTAATTGCGTAGGGTGCTCTGAAAGGGGACGTGCAAAGCACGATTTAGCCTATTTTTTGCTTAAAAATTAATGCCGGAAGTAAGCGTATTACCCTTTTTTTATTTTTACGAAAAAAAACTTTTCCCTAACGGAAAAATGCATATTATCACTAAAACCCAACCGTTATTGAAGCGTATTAGATATTTTATAAAATACTATCAATCAATTATTTATAAAAATAATACTTGTTTTATATGTTTTATTTAGCCTAAATTTGCCTTACCAATTATTAAACACATACATCTGCCTTGTAATTAGGAATTTTTTTCTGACCTCTACCTTTTGCAGTAAAATAAACTCAATTTTTAAGCATTGGTTAAGTAAAATCAGCAAAATTCAGTTTGGATAGGTTTGTGGCTTTTAATTGGTAATAATTAATAAACCAATTACCAAAATAGCCTTTTATGAAAACAAATCATTACCTAAAATCCCTTGCGGTGCTGTGCTTAATGCCGGTGTTGGGGTATGTATCCTGTAAAAAAGACCTCTCTGCCAAATCATCTCCTGAATTAAAAAACCTGACCGTTAAAACCTTTGCCCAATCGGCAAACGAAGCTGTTAATATTTGGGAAACCACATCTGACCAAACTAAGCTTTTAGCGCAGCAAGCAAGCGTAAACTTTGCGGCTGATGCCGGCACAAACGCCACCACTATTACGGTTGATGAAACCACCACCTATCAAACTATTGATGGCTTTGGTTATTGCTTAACCGGCGGCAGCGCACAGTTGATTGATGGGTTGGGTGCTAACCAAAGTGCTTTTTTGAATGACATTTTCTCAACGGCTTCCGGCCATGTTGGCTCTGCGTTTGTGCGGATCAGTATCGGGGCATCGGACATGAGCTCGTCTGACTTTACCTATGACGATATGCCTTCAGGACAAACCGATGTTAACCTTACCCATTTCAGCATCAGCCAGGAAATGACTGATTTAGTGCCGGTGCTTAAAAAAATTATCGCTATTAACCCAAACATTAAAATTCTGGCCACGCCATGGACCGCGCCCGCCTGGATGAAGAGCAGCACTACGGGTAATAATGGCTTTACAGGCGGGAGTTTAAACACTGCCTATTATGCTGCTTATGCTACGTATTTTGTAAAATATATACAGGCTATGAAAGCCCAGGGCATAAACATTTACGCCATTACGCCGCAAAATGAGCCGTTAAATGCGAACAATAATCCTGCAATGACCATGCAATCAAATGAGGAAGCTAATTTTATCCAAAATAACCTGGGGCCGCAGTTTGCTGCAAATGGGATCACCACCAAAATTATCAGTTACGATCATAATTGCGATGAACCAAGTTATCCCGAAGCTGTGCTGGGCACCTCGGGTGCAGCCCAATATGTTGATGGCTCGGCGTTCCATTTGTATGCTGGCGATATCAGTGCATTAACTACTGTACATAATGCTTATCCGGCTAAAAACATATACTTTACAGAGCAGTTTATTGGCGGGCCCGGTAATTTTGCCGGAGATTTTTCCTGGCACATGAATAACCTGATCATCGGCGCGCCACGTAACTGGAGCCGTACAGTGTTAGAATGGAACCTTGCCTCTGATCCGAATTATAATCCGCATACTTCAGGCGGTTGCTCAAATTGTATGGGCGCAGTTACTATTTCAGGCAATAATTACACCCGCAATACGGCTTATTATACCGTTGCACACGCATCTGAATTTGTGCAGGCAGGAGCAGTTCGTATTTCATCAAATACATTTTCAAGCAGCATACAAAACGTGGCTTTCAAAAATCCGGATGGTACTAAAGTGGTTGTGGCGCTTAATACTGCTTCATCAAGCCAAACATTCAAAATTAAATGGGGTACAGAATCATTTACCTATACACTGCCGGCAGGAGCTGCCGCTACTTTTAAATGGGCAGGCACGCAGTCATCTGCATCAGGGCCTCCTATTGGTCAAACCATTACCCTTAAAGGTTTTAATGGCGACTATGTAAGCGGCGAAGACGGCACAACCGCCATGACCTGCACCCGTACTACAGCAGGCACCTGGGAACAATTTTTAGTGGTAGATGCCGGCAATGGCAAAATTGCCCTGCAAAGTATGGGCATGTATGTGAGCAGCGAAAATGGCACCCAGCCAATAACCTGTAACCGTACCAGCTACAGCTCATGGGAGGAATTTACCTGGGGCACCAATGCCGATGGCACAATAACGCTGCAAGGCAACAATGGCGATTATATATCCAGCGAGGATGGCACGCAAGCCATGACCTGTAACCGCACCTCGGCATCTGGCTGGGAATCCTTCGGGGTAAATAAATAACAAAACCAACACAATAAGCAATAAGTAACCGAACTATCACCTTATAAAACGGGTGATAGTTTCACAATTCCTTTCATTATGAAAAAACAATTTATCAACTACCTGTCGGGTACAGTGATGATACTGACAATGGCAATGATGCCGGTATCCTGTAAAAAGGATGCGGCTGGTTCAACAAAAACAACAAATCCTGTATTTGTAAAACCCGAAGGTACGCCTAAGCCTAATGCCGTATCCTATCAATTGGTATGGTCTGACGAATTTAACGGAACCAGTGTTGACCAAACCAAGTGGAATATCGACTCGGGTAATCCCGGTGTGAACAACGAGGAAGAATACTACCAGGCAGCTAATGTGACCGAAACCGGTGGCAACCTGGTAATAACTGCCAAACAACAAAGCGTGGGAGGACAACCTTATACATCAGCCAAGTTAGAAACCCTGGGCAAATTCTCTACAACTTATGGCCGAATTGAAGCCCGCATTTCTTTGCCGATGATAAACGGAACTTGGCCTGCCTTTTGGATGCTGGGTACCAATATCAATTCGGTAGGCTGGCCAAATTGCGGTGAAATTGACATTATGGAACATGTGAATACCACAAACACTATTTTAGGTACCATGCATTGGAACAGCGGCAGCGGGGCAGCTCAGTATGGCAGCAGTACAACTACCACTCCGGGAGATTTTCACGTTTACGCAGTTGAGTGGGATGCTAACAGCATTAACTGGTATGTTGATAATACCTTATACTGCACAGGTAACATCGCTAACAACATCAATAACACAGGCGCTTTTCAAAATCCTTTTTACATCATACTTAACTTAGCCATCGGCGGCGACCTGCCGGGTAATACTATCGGCACATTACCTGCAACCATGCTGGTTGATTATGTGCATGTGTACAAAGGCGTTACCACCAGCGGCCCACCTATTGGCCAAACCATTACTTTAAAAGGTTTTAACGGCGATTACGTAAGCAGCGAAGATGGTACACAGGCCATGACCTGTACCCGCACCACTGCAAGCACCTGGGAACAATTTACCGTAGTTGATGCAGGTAACGGCAAAGTAGCCCTGGAGAGTATGGGTCATTATGTAAGCAGCGAAAACGGAACGCAACCTATTACCTGTAACCGTACCAGCTATAGCACCTGGGAAGAGTTCACCTGGGGAACCAATGCCGATGGTACGATTACACTGCAAGGTAATAACGGCGATTATATATCCAGCGAGGACGGTACGCAAGCGATGACCTGTAACCGTACGACTGCTTCGGGATGGGAATCCTTCGGGGTTAATAAGTAACAAAATCACACAATAAGCAATAAGTAACCTAAACTATCACCCTGTAAAATGGGTGATAGTTTTGTTAGCGGGCTCAGGGTTATTTGCAGGAGCATGATAAAAGACTAATGGTTTTACTACCATGCTCATGTTTTTTATGTATTTTAGAAAAAACATGAGCGCTTATTGGAAACATACCAGATCATATCAACCATCATCTTTCTAACGGCAATTTTTGCTTATGTTAATGAGCGCTGGATAAAACTGCCCGGAACGATAGGAATTATGACACTCGCGCTGTTTTCATCGCTGCTGCTGGTTTTAACGGGGCAATTGGTGCCCGCGTTTGCAAAAGAAGCCCATATCCTGGTAGCCAGGATAAACTTTGAGCAGGTACTACTGAAGATTATGCTGAGCTTTCTGCTTTTTGCAGGCGCTTTACATATCGACGCTTCAAAACTTAAAAAAGAGCTGTGGCCGGTAATCGTTTTATCAACCATAGGCACATTCATTTCAAGCTTTTTGGTGAGCGTTATGGCTTACTATCTTTTCCAGCTATTTGGTTTACCGCTACCTTACATTTATTGCCTGCTGTTTGGCGGTTTAATATCGCCGACTGATCCTATTGCGGTAATGGGGATACTGAAGCGGGTAGGCATCCAAAAATCTCTCGAACTTAAAATTGCCGGCGAATCGCTTTTTAACGATGGCGTTGGCGTAGTAATATTTTTAACCATACTGGAGATAGCCACAAACGGTATGGATAAATTTTCGGCGAGCGGTGCTGCGCTGCTTTTTGTGCGCGAGGCGGGCGGAGGGATTGTTTTTGGCGGATTTATAGGCTATCTCGCCTTTTTCCTGATCAAAGCGATCGATAATTACAGTATTGAAGTACTCATCACCCTAACCATAGTGATGTGCGGCTATGGGCTTGCGGATGAACTGCATTTATCGGGACCCTTGGCTATTATTATTGCCGGTATTATCATTGGCACCAAAGGCAAACGGGAAGGTTTCTCGGACCTCACCCGTGATTACCTGCTGAAGTTTTGGGACATGATCGATGAGATCTTTAACGCGATCCTGTTCCTGCTGATGGGTTTGGAAATGCTGGTGATCAAAATAGAATCTACCGTAATGCTTATCGGCTTCATCATGATATTTGTGGTGCTGCTGGCGCGATACCTGTGCGTTTTGTTCCCTGTTCTGGTTTTGCGAATATGGATAAAGTTTGAGAAAAACGCCATCGCCATGCTTACCTGGGGTGGCGTAAGAGGCGGCCTGTCGGTAGCTATGGCACTCTCGATACCCGAAAGTATGCACCGCAGTGAATTTGTGCTCATCACCTACCTGATTGTCGTGTTCTCAGTGATTGTGCAGGGACTTACCATAGGCAAACTTGCCAAACAAAGCAAATAAAAGGAATTTAAAACCATTCGCCACTTGTTTCCTTTTATTGGTACAAATTATAAACTTATGAATTTCTATCAGCAAAAATGGATTGATACCTTAACTGCCGCGCATTTACAGGGCTGGAAGATTACCCCGCAGGGCGATGATATATTTATAGAGATGCCTAATATTACCGATATCAAACTGATCAGGGATAATATCCCTTCAACATTGGCAGCTATGTCTTTGGATATTGAAGAGGCTAAACATCGGTTGAAATTTATATTCCACAACGGCCATGAGCAGTTTGAGTACCTGCTAAACCCGGGCGACGAAGATTTGAACGAAGAATAATATTAAAGTGATTTGACCGGAGACTTAGGCTTTTCTTCGGTCAGTTGTACGTTTTTGAATTTATCCAACAGGAAATCACGCTTTTTCTTAAGCTCATCTATGTTATTGGATAATTTACTTATCTCAACAATAAGCGCATGAAGTTCATGTTTATTTACGTTGGGCATAGTGATTAATTAGTATATAAATTTAACAAGTATATTACAACAAACCAAATACTATGCCCGATTTTCTTACAACCTGGCCTTTGTTGACAATACCACTACACAAGTGCCCATAAAAGCTATAAACACGAATGATGCCCTTAACGTAGCCAACCCGGCAATAAAACCAATTATTGGCGGACCAAACAAAAACCCGATAAAACCTATGGTTGATACCGCGGCTAAGGCAACGCCGGGCGCCATGGTTTTTGATTTGCCCGCCGCGCTGTATACCATCGGCACAACAGATGATACACCTACACCGACCAATAAAAACCCGGTTATAGCGGTATAAAAATAAGGGAATATAACAGCGATTAACAAGCCCGTAACCGTAAGTGCTCCGCTGGTTTGCAGGATGCGTTTTAAGCCGAAGCGGTGAGCAAACCAATCGGCTATAAAACGCCCGCCTGCCATGGTACACATAAACGCGGTGAAGCCTAAACCTACTAAAGCTGTTGGCGCAAGCACCACTTTTTTAAAGTAGATAACGCTCCAGTCGAACATGGCACCCTCGCAGATCATGGAACACATGGCGATGATGCCGAGCATAATGAGCGATTTATCGGGCATTACGAAAACCGGGCCGCTATTGGTCACTTTATCGTCTTTTAAGTATTTGGCAGTAAGTATGATCATGATCACAACTGCACAAGTAATAATTATAAAATGATGGAACGGCATAATGCCATTGGCGATCATAAATGTACCGATGCCCGCTCCTGTAAACCCGGCCAAA
Source organism: Mucilaginibacter sp. (assembly GCF_965225845.1). GTDB lineage: Bacteria > Bacteroidota > Bacteroidia > Sphingobacteriales > Sphingobacteriaceae > Mucilaginibacter. The sequence continues at coordinate 696,912 of NZ_CBDDBL010000002.1, read as the reverse complement.
CTCCATAAACCATGAAAGGATGCCATAATAGGTTTTTTATACATCACTTCGGTAGCTACAGCCTGTGTATTTACTGAGATATTTACCGAATTGCTGGCAAACCCAAAGCAAATTAAACAAGCTATTAGCTCCACTATATTTTGCGACAGGCTAAGGCAAATAAGTGCAAGTCCGTATGCTGTTAATGAAAATATCAGCAAACGTTTACTGCCAATGATGGTAATTACCCACCCGGAAAAAGGCAGCGATAACATCAATCCGACAGGAAGTGAAAACAAAACCGCGCCAAGCCCCGCATCAGACAAGCCTAAAGTTTGCTGCACCGTAACAATGCGCGATGCCCAACTGGCGAAGATCAGTCCCGCGAGGAAAAACATCAGCCCCACAACCAATCTCAATGTAAGTTTTGAGCGTTTGTAGGGTATTTCTGTTGGATTATCTGCTATTATTTCTTGCATGCGGTAAGTGTATTAAATACACTTACAAAGATATTTAATAAATTTAGATGGAATATAAAGAAATGTAAATGTTTGACTAACGATAGAATGATCTCCACTCTTCAGGTTCTGGGAATTTTGTCACATATTCTTCTCTGCCATATTTGGTCATATATGTATTCAGTTTGAGCAGATAGTTTTCCCCTAACCCCATGCGCCAGAACATATCGGCCTGGTCAACTGATGGAAATGCTATCCACGGAGGGAATATCATATCGGGCTCGGGCGAAATTAAGCTTAATTCCTCTCTAACCCGCATCAAAATTATTCCTAACATATTTCCCCCCGAACCATCGCCGCCATCAGCCCAATAATTGTCATTAGCAGTGTGTTCAATTATTGGCAAAGTTCCCGTGTCCAACAAAATTGATTTCATATCTGGATGTTGTAGAAACTTAGCTTTTACAGCTTTATACATCACAGTATCTTTTATTTGTTCCCAATCATCTCTTAAAATATTGTTCCTATTACGCCCTTCTTTTGCAGCATCCATTGGAGATTTCATCGCTTTAATTCTATCTCTGACTTCAAAATTCAGAAATTTATTTGCCTGGAAAAAATGTTCAGCTGTTGGCCAAATCTCAGATGTAAGTATTATTGGTGAAGGACTAAAGTTTGAAAATACTCCGTAAGGTTCTTCTACCTTATAAAACTTAATTTCTATCATACTTTAAATCTATTAATCGTGCAACACATAAGCTGTAGTACCCGGTACAATTACCGACGAGCCATTTACAGCGTTTATCCCCGCTTCGTTTGTTTGGTTGCCATCGCTAACTAATTCCCAGTTACCTTTTGGTATGATAACTGTCTTAGCATTCTTGCTACCATTCAATATTACCAATATCGTTTTCCATTTATCGCCATTCGCATTGTCGGTTAACTGGTAAACTATGGTTGATGGGTCGCCGGTTTCAACAAATTTTAAATGCCTGCGGATCTCCCCTGCTGTCGTCATCCTGAATGCCGGATGGTCTTTGCGCAAAGCGATCATCTGCTTATAGTAGCTAAATACATCGGCGTATTTTGTTTTGCGGCTCCAGTCGATCTCGTTGATATTATCCGGCGATTTGAACGAGTTGGCTATACCTTGCTTGGTGCGCAATAACTCCGATCCGGAATGCAAGAACGCTATACCCTGCGAAGTTAATACTATGGCGTTGGCCAGCTTGTCCATCTTAATGAGGTCGGCTTCGGAAGCATCGGGATTGCTAATTCTCAAACGATCGAACAGCGTATTATCATCATGACAGGAAGCATAGCTTATGGTGCCATAAGGTTCTTTAGCCCAGGGCGCTTTGGAGTCGGCAACTTTGGTATAGTCTATCTGCGGATGCTGAACCGATGCCGTTACACCAAACATTACACTCATTTTTGAATTTGGGTTGCCGCTTACAAAGCCGGTTTCTTTCACGTCACTAAAACCGCCTTTAATCCCATCGCGAATATCATCGCTGAAAGCAGCAATCTTATGCAGCTCCAGCACATTCTTTTTCATCGCGCGCTTATCTTCAGGGTACGGACTTGAGCCGGCAGTCCAGCCCTCGCCATAGATCACAATCGACGGATCGATGGCATGCAAAGTATCACTCAGGGCATTCATGGTTTTAATATCATGCGTGCCCATCAAGTCAAAACGGAAACCATCTACATGGTATTCTCGAACCCAATACAAAACAGATTCTATCACAAACTTATGTGCCATAGGTTGCTCTGATGCGAATTCATTACCACAACCTGTCGCGTTAGAGTAGCTGCCATCCGCATTGTGGCGATAGAAATAACCCGGCGCAAACTGGGTATAGTTGGAGTGATCGATATCGGCTGTATGATTATAAACAACATCCAATATCACTCGCAATCCGTTGGCATGCAGGGCCTGCACCATTTGCTTAAACTCTTTGATGCGCACATTGCCGTCGTAAGGGTTCGTTGAATAGCTCCCCTCGGGCACGTTATAATTCAGCGGGTCATAACCCCAGTTGTATTGGTTGGCATCGGGCTTGGTTTCATCAATAGAATTAAAATCAAACGCCGGTAAAATATGTACATGCGTAACACCCAGTTCCTTGATATGATCTAAACCGGTCGACTTGCCATCAGGGCCTTTAGTGCCGGTTTCGGCGAGGCCTAAAAATTTGCCTTTATGTTTGATGCCCGAATTTGGGTCGATGGAAATATCGCGGATATGAGCTTCGTAAATAACCGCATCGGTAGTGTTTTTTAGTTTTGGGCTTTTATCTTTCGACCAGCCTTGAGGATCGGTAGATTTTAAATCAACCACCATACCCCGGTGACCATTTACGCCGACTGCCTTCGCGTAAATATCAGGTGCTTCTAATGACCATTTACCATCCTGCTGAACCTGAAAAGTATAGTATTTATTTTTCAGGTTATGCTTGATCTCTGCCTGCCATAACCCGCTGTGTTTCTTTTCAAGATCGATGGTTTGTATTGCTTTACCATTAGCACCTGCAGCATATAAACGCAGCTTCACTTCGGATGCATCCGGCGCCCAAACTTTAAAAGTTGTTTTTTGGGGTGAATATTTTACACCCAGCTCGCCGTTATAAACAGGATATTTTTCGGGTTTTACTGTGGTTTGTGCCGATGAAATTGAAGTAAGCGCCATAACTAAAGTAACGCCTGTTAATACGGATCTTAAAATGCTCATAATTGGATTAAAGCTAATGAGCAAGTGTAGCGAAAATTTGAGTTATTTGAATGAGATTTAGTTTTCTTTTCAATACATCTTAGTTATATTCGACAACCATACTTTAACGTTCATCAAAATATGAGCTTACAATCCGCTAAAAAAAGTTATAAAGCAATTTATACTTACTTATTAATTACAATTGCTTTAAGCACAGTGGTATGGCTGCTAACTCTTAATGCCGGAAACACTGGTCGAATAGGCGGCAGAATATACGGTTACGGGATAATGTGGTGTCCGGCACTGGCTACTTACATCACCTGTAAGCTGCTGAAAATCAAATTTTCAGGCCTTGCATGGCAATGGGGCAAGCCTAAATACATGATCTGGTGCTATTTTATCCCCCTGATATATGCGTTAATAAGTTACCTCATCATCTGGACTTTTGGCTGGGGCGGTTTTTACAATAAAGCTTTCGTTACCCAAGCCGCTCATGAATTAGGCTGGAGCAAACTTCCTCAAAGTGTTTTTATTATTTTGTTTTTTATAGTTGAGGGCGTAATAGGCATGTTTGGCAGCATGTCGACTGCTTTGGGTGAGGAAATAGGCTGGCGCGGTTTTTTGGTGCCCGAGTTAAGTAATGTTACCAGTTATACCAAAACATCGGTGATTAGCGGAGTTATATGGGCGTTTTGGCACTATCCTTTATTAATTTTTGGTAATTATAATGAAGGAACTCCCCCGCTTTATGGTATGGCTTGCTTCACCATGATGGTGATCAGTATCAGCTTTGTTTTTACCTGGTTCCGACTAAAATCTAATAGCCTTTGGACCGGTGTTATGCTACATGCCAGTCACAATTTATTTATACAAGCCTTTTTTACGCCTATAACAACAAATACCGGCCATACCGCCTATTTTATTGATGAGTTTGGCGTCGTTGTTCCGGCTATGTGCTTATTGCTTGCTATTTATTTTTGGACCAGACGCCGCGAGGTAGTAAATCTTGTTACTGTTTAATTAACAATTCCCGTCCGGGCCGCAGCTCTCACCCTGGATGACGTCCAGCTTGGGATTTGCTTGTTGCCATTCAGTAAACGCTTTTTCAATCGTTTCTTCAAAAACGGGGACAGCCTGCGCGCCTGATACACCGTATTTTCTATCCAATACAAAAAATGGCACCCCGCGAATCCCTAATTGCTGCGATTCGTAAACATCAAAACGCACTTCTTCGGCAAAGGCATCACTTTCCAGGGTTTGTTTTATTTCGGATGAATCAAGACCAATAGCAGTGCCTAATTCGATCAGGGTATTAATATCGTCGGTATTTCTGCCATCGGTAAAGTAAGCTTTAAAAAGTTGCTCTTCGGCGGCATCGCCTAAACCATGCTTTTTAGCCAAATGCGTAAAACGGTGCGCTTTAAAACTGTTGGCTACAACCGCTTTATCAAAATTGTACGTTAAACCTGCCTCAGCAGCCATTCCGGTTACATGGGCATTCATTTCTTTGGCTTGTTCCAGGCTCCAGCCTTTCTTATCAGCAAGGTATTGGTCGATGTTAATACTCGGATCGGTTACCATATCGGGGTTAAGCTGGAAGCTCTTCCATTCAATTTCGATCTCGTCCTTGTGTGCTGATTTTTCTAAAGCAGCCTCGAACCTGCGTTTGCCGATATAGCAGAACGGGCACATTACATCCGACCAAATTTCTACCTTCATGATATTTATGATTATCTAACAAAAATAAAACAAGCTGGAGGGATTATGGTAAGGGTAAAGTAAAAATAGCCGGCTGGGTGAGTTGGCTCACCGAAATACGTTGCGTTTTGACTCACACCTACAATGCGCTTATGCTATCTAAAAAGAATATCTAACTATTTAAGATCCTGATAATCTCCTGCTCATCATAAACAGGATTAGCACCACGCTTACTGGTTACAAACGCGCCGATTGCGCATGCTTTTTTCAGTATATCCTCCATGGGTTTATTGGCTAAGATACCTCCAATAAAAGTAGCCAAAAAAGCATCTCCTGCTCCTACGGTATCAACTACATCTACTTTAAAACCGGGATGCTCATAGATCTTATGGTCGTGCCAGATGATGGCGCCATTTTCGCCGCGGGTTATGCAGATGGTTTTTGGGTGGTACTTGGCGCGAAACTCCGCCACAACATCTTCGAGCGAATTGCTGCTACTGCCGCCAATGAGTAAGCGTGCCTCTTCATCGTTCATTTTTACCACGGTTGCACGGGCAGCCAGGTTTTCAATGGTACTCATGGTATAATGCGGTTCACGAAGGTTAACATCAAACACACGCAATGCCTTGGTTTCATCCAATAAATTAAGCAGAGTATTTTTTGTAGTTTCAGTACGGCATGCTAAACTACCGAATACGATAGCGTCAGAATTTACTGCCGAATGCGTCAAAGTCTCAGTAGTTTGGATATTATCCCACGAAACAGGCTCCGGAATAATATAGGTTGCCTGCCCTTTGTCGTCGAGTTGTACGGTAACCTCGCAGGTTGGCAAGGCATCATCCCGCTGAATTGTATTCTCTGAATACAACCCATTTTGTTTTAATATTTCTACCAGTTTCTCGCCGGATTCATCCGTTCCAACGCGGCTTGCAAAGCCAGCCTTAACCTTTTGCTGAACCAAATGCCTCGCGACATTCATCGGTGCGCCGCCTGCTATTTTTTCGTCACCAAAAGTATCCCATAAAACCTCGCCGAAGCATAGTACCTTTTTGTTCATAAGCGTAATAAGCAAAGCCCAAAGCTAAATTAATTTGTCTGAACCATGATCTATCAGATTAAAAGATTTTAATGATATTAGTATTTTGCATTTTGGCAATTATAATCTTTATGAAAAAGCTTCTTTTATCCTTGCTATTACTTATGTCATGCGCCACCACTTTCGCGCAGAACAGGCAGGCCATCCTTAAAGTATTAAGCGACCAGCAAACCGCCTGGAACAAAGGCGATATCGACGGCTTTATGCAAGGCTATTGGAAATCAGACTCGCTGGTATTTGTAGGCAAAACCGCCCCGCAATACGGCTGGCAAACCACTACTGATCACTACAAAAAGCCTACCCGGATAAAGCAGCAATGGGGCAACTGGCATTTACCATTATTAAAGTGAATGTATTGGATAAAAACAATGCTTTTGTGCTCGGTGGCTGGCATTTAACCCGTACGGCCGGGCCATTGGGTGGTTATTTCACGCTGTGGTTCAAGAAATTAAATGGGGAATGGAAGATCGTTTGCGACCATACATCGTGAAGTAAAAAGTCAAAAGTTGGATAGCGGCATTTAATGCTTCGAGTTTTCAAAGGTTATGATTGCCGTTGATTTTAGTCAACGGATTACAACTAGAAAGATCATGGCTTTAGCCCAGCAGTTAATAAGGTTTACCAGCAGCTAATGCCCTATTGGCCCGCTTTACCGCTAATTTCTCACGGCGTTTAGCATAATTGGCCTTAAAGGCCATTTTCAACAAACTATCCAAGCCTCCTTTTACAGCCAAATTGTAAACACTTGCAGCTTTACGCATCAGCGAAGCATCCCAGGCACGCAGGCTCAATGAGAAAGACCCGTCTAAATATTTCATCCAGTGCCAGTAGCCGGTTGGCATAAACAGGGTGTCGCCATGCTCTAAAAAGGTTTCAAAGCCCTCTACCCCATTCAATGCCGGGAATTTAGTGATATCCGGATTGGCTACATCATAATCCTCTAAAGCATAAGTAGCGTTGGGAATACAGTATAAACGTTTCTTCCATTTATTTTCAAACAGGATGATGTGCTTTCGCCCGCCAAAATGGGTATGGAAAATATGCGGCAGGTCGATATCGTAATGCAAGAATGTAACCGAGTTCGATCCGCCGAAGAACATGGCAGGCATACTTTCTAAAAAACCACCCATCAAATCTTTAGGCAGCACAATATCATCCAGCAATTGCGGGGCTTGTTTAAAAATATTGAAGAAGAAAATGCGAAGTTCAGTAGGTGTCGACCTGATCAGGTCTATATATTCATCAAAAGGCATTTCGGCAGCTGATGAATTGATGGGTTTTGATGGATCGGCTTTGGAGTTATCATAAAGCGGGACTACCTTTTTTCCTACCACTTCCTTCAGGTATTCGGCAGTCCACTTTTCGCGGGCAGGCCAGCTTTTGGTAAGGCCTTTAATGATTAAAGGCTTCCGCTTGTCTAAATAATTCTTTTTAAAATCGGAAGGGCTAATAGATTCGACAGTGTCGATAGGACGAAGGATGAAGCTCATTTATCAATTCCGATGTGTAAATTAATCGAAACGTCTAAGGTAGGCTATCCAAAGCTAAGAATAGGTTAAAGAATTGTTATGTTAGCGCATTATGACTTTAACGCGTATCTATTTTGGAAGTCCTTCAGCCAGGGCTTTATTTGCGCGTTCAATAGCAAGCTCTTCTTTCCAATCCATATAACGCTTTTTAAAGTTCTTTTTCATGATGTCGTCAAACTTGCGTTGTATGGTTAAATTATAAAGGCTTTTCGCTTTAATGCCCCATGATTTATCCCAGGCACGTAATGAAATTGAGAAGGATCCGTCCAGATACTTCATCCAATGCCAAAAACCTGTCGGCATAAACAAGGTATCGCCGTGCTCTAAAATAGCTTCCTGGCCTTCTACCCCGTCCAAAGCCGGGAATTTAGTAAAATCAGGCTTTTCAATGTCATAATCCTCCAAAGCATAGGTAGCAAATGGAATGCAATACAGGCGGTCGCTCCATTTATTATCAAACAGGATCACATGCTTGCGGCCATTGAAATGGGTATGAAAGATATGGGCAAGATCGATATCGTAATGTAAAAACGTAACCGACCCTTTGCCACCGAAGAACATATTTGGATATTTATCCAAAAATCCGCCTAACAGGTCAGTTGGTGAACGGTAATCATCCAGTAAACCGGGCGCATATTTTATCGGGTCGAACAAAAAGATCCTTAAATCGGTTGGTTCTTTTTGAATAAGATCAATATAATCACCGAATTTCATTTCGGCAGCAGAAGCATTGATAGGTTTTGATGGATCGGCCTTGGAGCTGTCATAAAGTGGCACGGTTACATCGCCTACAGTTTCCTTCAGGTAATCAAAGGTCCATTTTTGCAGTGCCGGCCAGCTTTCGGTGGCTTTGCGGATGATAAGTGGTTTACGCGGCTTTAAATAATTGTTAACAAAATCCTCCCGGCTTATACGGTCAACTCTATCTATCGGACTTAAAATAATACCCATGTTTACAATTAATTAACTCCAAAAGTAAGTAAAACGGAAAAACCTGAAAAGGGGAAAATTGTTTTTGATAGTTTTTTGACAAAATGTATTATTATAACTATACACGTCTTTGCGAGGAGCGAAGCAATTGCGAGCTTTGCAAATCCGCTTTTCTCCATGCGATTGCTTCTTTCACCTTAATGACATTAGGGAATTTTAGCCACACAAAAAAGCCCGGCGCTTTTGCAACCGGGCTTATTATATTTTAGATAAAAAGAATGCTTTAAGAATTTGCAGCGGCGGTTTGTACATCACCACTCATCAAATACAAACCGCCTGTGTAACTGCAAACAATATTAGTTAGGCATTAACACAGTATTCACTACGTGTATTACGCCATTGCTTTGAAAAACGTCGGCAATGGTGATCCATGATTTACCGCCTTTTTCATCAACAAGGTATAATTTTGAACCTTTTTGCATTACATTCAAAGTACCGCCTTCAACAGTAGTCAAGGTAGCAGAACCGCCACCCATTTTAACTTTAGCCATTAAATCAGCAGCGCTTAAACGGCCTGCAACTACGTGGTAAGTTAAAATTTTGGTTAAAGTTGCTTTGTTTTCTGGTTTAACCAGGTTATCAACTGTACCGGCAGGTAATTTATCAAATGCTTCGTTAGTTGGTGCAAATACAGTGAACGGTCCCGGGCCTTCTAAAGTTTCAACTAAACCGGCAGCTTTAACAGCAGCAACCAGTGTAGTGTGGTCTTTTGAATTTACAGCATTTTCAACAATGTTTTTTGTTGGATACATTGCTGCACCACCAACCATTTTAGTTTGAGCGAAAGTTTTAGGCGCAATTGCGATAGCTACTAAAGCAAACGCCCCGATAATTAATTTTTTCATTTTTAATGATTTGTTTTTAAGGTAATATGTAAGGAGATACGGCACATTTCACCAACCGGATTGCGAAAACCGGGAAACTGTTCAGAGCGTGGGGTTATATATTTTTTTAAACCGGAAGCAGTTTTACTTCGTAGATGCGCGCATCTTTAGTTGGGTTACTGATCGCTAATTTTCATGGCGTAATGCATTTCTAAATCGTCATCATCCACCACATAGGATGAATAAAGCACTCTTACCGAATCCTCATCCATACCTAAAAATGATTTCCAGGTGCCTTTAAATTTGATGCCGTGGGCATTAAAGGAATCAAAATTGTGCAGTGATAAAACCGTTTTGTTGAAATTCAGGTCCCACTTACCTGTGCAGGTATGCAACTTATTAGTAGAGTCGAGGTAGGTATGTTGATAGCTATAATCATCATTTAAAATAAGCGAATCTTTACACTTATCAGTATTTAAAGCATATTTGCCGGGGAACATATCATCAGTGATTGCGGTTTGGCAGCTTGCCAGGCAAAAAACTATGGGTAGTAAGTGTAATATCGCCTTCCTCTTCATCGCTGCAAAGCTAAGGATTATTCCCCGTTGCTAAAAAACAGCCCGGATGCGATATGGTCGGCATAGAGTTTACCGGTCGGGCTTAAGTAAATAACCTGTTCCTTTTGCAATAACCATTCCTTATCAAAAAACTCCCGCGCGACGAACTGCAATTGGTTAGCCGATGCGGCGGCAATGGTATTCAACTTATCCAGGTCAAGCCCCCAGCTGGTGCGCAGCGAAGTCATGATGTATTCATTTAGTTTATCGGTTTCGCTCAGTATTTCGGTTTCAGCCGGAATGTTTCCTAATCCTAAGCCCTGCAGATATTTGGTATTGTTGGCAACATTCCATTGCCGCGTTTCGCCGTTATAGGAGTGCGCCGACGGGCCAATGCCTAAATATTTAACCCCACGCCAGTAGTTTGAGTTATGGCGCGAATAAAAGCCGGGCCGGCAAAAGTTGGAGATCTCGTAATGCTCAAAGCCCTTGGTTTGCATGGCATCCATCAAATAAGTAAACTGGGCCGCGCTCTGCTCATCATTCATAGCGGGTTGCTTTTTTTGTTTGATGAATGATGCCAGAGAAGTGCGTGGTTCCACCGTCATAGAATAAGCCGACAAATGCGGAACCTGTAGCTCAAAAACTTTATCGGTATTGAATTTCCATTTTTGGTCGGTTAATAAAGGGTAGCCATAGATCAGGTCAACGGTAATATTTTCAAAACCCAGATCCTGCGCCCGTTTTACAGCTGATTCCGCCTCGGCAGCGCGGTGTACGCGGTTCATCCATTGCAGGTCATCGTCAAAAAAAGATTGGATCCCAATACTGAAGCGGTTAATGGGCGTTTGTCTTAACGCTTGTAGTTTGGCTTTGTCCAGATCGTCGGGGTTAGCTTCCAAAGTGATCTCCGCGTCTGAGGCTACAGAATGCAGGCTGGTAATAGTGTTTATGAGCTGGCTTATCTCGCTTTCACTTAATAATGATGGCGTACCGCCGCCAAAATAAACGGTATCAATAGTTTCGCCGGTAAGGTAATTCTTTTGTAGTTTAATTTCCTCCACCAGCGCTTCAACAAGCTGGTCTTTATATTTTAACGAGGTGCTAAAGTGGAAATCGCAGTAATGGCAAGCCTGCTTGCAAAAAGGGATATGTATGTAGATGCCTGCCATATTGATCAGATGTGTAAACTCTGTCAAAGGTAAGCGCAATTAATAAACTTTCTCAATTCATCTGCAACACCCGATTATAAACCTTAAAATTAATTTTGATTATATAAATCTTTGTCTACATTTGCAATGTCTATAAAATTAGTAGACATTTATTAACATGACCAGCAACAGTAAATTAAACACCGTAATCTCCGTACGAAAATCCGTCAATCAAAAGGATTTGTGCAGCTGTTGTTGTTAAATTTTATAAGGCTATAAATTCAGCTAAAAAGCGAAAATTTTATTAGGTCAGGTGGCCGAGTGGTTAGGCACAGGTCTGCAAAACCTGGGACAGCGGTTCAAATCCGCTTCTGACCTCGATTATTTATGTGGTAATAAACAATTGGTTGATTTATAGTTTTTGATTTGGTTATTCAGAATGAATAGGGGAAAGTGGTAACAGCGTGCTGCCATAGCCGCTTCTCCCCTGTTTATCTGAATTAAAAAATCATACAAACAGGCGGAGTGGCCGAGTGGTTAGGCGGGAGTCTGCAAAACTCTTTACAATGGTTCGAACCCGTTCTCACGCCTAAGGCAGCAACAGTATTATATACGCAGGCAATCACTTCGAAAGCATGATCAATTTCTTCTGCAGTATTAAACTTACTGAAAGAGAAACGGACAGTGTCATTGGAGCGGTCGCTTTTTATGGCCTCAAGCACATGCGACTTAGACCCTGTTGAGCATGCGCTGCCACCCGATACAGAGATGTTATTTTGGTCGAGGTAAGATAAGAGGTCAATATTTGTTGCGGGGAAGTTTACGCTGAGCACGGTGTAAAGGCTATTTTCAGTAGCTGATGTGCCATTGAAAGTTACCCCCGGTAAATCCTGCAATTTAGCAACAAGGCGATTTTTTAAGTTTTGGATGTGATGCTGGTGTTCATCAATATCTCGGCAGGCAATTTCAAAGGCTTTGGCAAGCCCGATAATCCCAGCAATATTTTCTGTACCGGCGCGCAATTTACGCTCTTGCGAACCACCGTGTAATAACTGAGCTAAATTTGTGCCTTTACGGCAGTATAAGAAGCCAACCCCTTTTGGGCCATGGAATTTATGAGCGGAGCAGGTGATATAATGAGCTTTTAGTTTTTGCAGGTCATGTCGGTAATGGCCTATGGTCTGAACGGTATCACTGTGGAAGATTGCGCCGTAGCTTTCACACAACCTGGCAATTTCTTCAATATCATTAATAACACCGATCTCATTATTCGCATGCATGATGGATACCAATGATGGTATGCCATCGCCTAATAAAAGCTCTAATTCCGCCAGGTCGATCTCCCCCTTTTTATTTATTGATAAAAGATGCGGCTTATCCAAAGCATGCAGTACGGCGTGATGCTCCAAAGGTGTAGTAATAATTCTTCTGCCTGTAGCGGATAGTAAGGCGGTATTATCAGCTTCGGTACCTCCGCCGGTAAATATTATTTCTGAGGGATCAGCATTGATAAGCCCTGCTACAGTATTACGCGCTTGTTCAATTGCCTGCTTAGCTTCGCGGCCGTGGGAATGGTGTGAAGAGGCATTGCCATAATGCTCTAATAAATATGGGGTCATTGCCGTAAATACTTCCGGATCAAGTTGTGTAGTTGCTGCGTTGTCAAGATAGATTTTCATTGTGCTGTGCTTTATTTTTTTTAATCAATACTTATCACAGCGAAACAGGAGAAATATCCGTGTTGGATATCAAATCTATTATCATCTTATCTTTCTTCGCAAGCGAAGCAGGATTTAGCACCTTGTAAGGTTACAGGTTGCTAAGACGTCATAGGGCCTTTCCCTCTGTCTTTCTGGATAAGTATTAAAGAACTATTATGATGCAAATATATAAATATTCTACTAAATCAATAGATTTTATATTTATTTTTTGAAAACATGGGTTACCTTTTAAATTTTAAAGTATTAAGCATAAAGTCTGGCAATTTTTAAAAGGTTATTTAACTGATAAGCTTTTTAAAGCCGGATGAGATAAAAGAAATAATTAATCACAATTTATACACTTTTAAAAAAAACAACATGAAAAATTCTATCAAAGTTAGCGTTTTGGCTCTTGCTATCGCTTGTTCTTTCGCAGCTTGCAAAAGCAAATCATCATCTGCCGCTGCTGATTCTTTAAAAGCTGCTGATTCAGCTAAAGCTGCTGACTCTGCTAAATTAGCTACCGACAGCTCTAAAGTTAAAGCTGACAGCGCTAAAGTTGACACTGCAAAAAAAGACACCACTAAAAAGAAATAATTTCTTTAGGTGATTTTTAGTTTTTGAAAAACTCAAAAGTTAGCCGTTTAAACGGTTTCCTTTTGAGTTTTTTGCATTTTAACGACTTTTTTATCCTGAGTTTTTATCATTTCAATATAAATGATAAAAAAAGACTACTAATTCTATATAGATTATAGTAATTTATAAATTATTTATATATTTGCCACGTAAAACAAATGCAATGAAAGCTTTTTTACGTACTAACGGTAATACATCAATTCTTTTCTACCCCATCCCAATGCAGGGCGTGTGTTGCACCTGTTGTTGTTGCTAAGCGCAATGTTCCATCGTTAAACTTTATTGGCTGATTATACCTTAATAGCATTTTTGCTGATGCTATAATTATGCCCTAAACCGACCAACCATTTACATTACGATTTAATAAAACTTATAAATGACCCTATAGCATACCCCCTTAAAAAAACAAACCGGCAAGGAAGCCTTGCCGGTTAATTACATGATGGATCAGCAACGACTGCGAATCAACCACTGATCATCAAAGCTTTACGAACGAATTGAATCATTAACATAAAACAGTTAAATATATGGAAATATATATCCATGCAAAACACGTACTTAATAAGTTATTCCCCTCCCTTTTATTTTTAATTATACCCTTCGCTTCCTTTGCACAGCAGAAGGACATCCCTGTAATTAATTCACACATTGAAGGTGTAGTTATTGACAGCGTAACCAAGCAGCCGATAGCCGGCGTTACGTTACGCATAAAAAATGTTACCCACGCGGTAACCACAACTTCCAACGGCCGTTTCACTTTTGTTACCGGGCAAAAATTGCCTTATACATTAGTAGTAAGCTTTGTAGGATATAAAACTAAAGAAGTTGTAGCCAACGGCAGCCCGGTTAACATTGAGCTTGCCGAAAATGTAGCTCAATTGAACGATGTAGTTATAGTAGGTTACGGCACACAAAAGAAAAGCGACCTTACCGGTGCCATCGGTTCAGTTCCTAAAAACATACTTGCTCAACCTGCCGCATCATTTGATAACTTATTGCAAGGTGCAGTATCGGGCGTAGCGGTAACACAAAACTCTGGTCAGCCGGGTAGCACAGCTACCATCAGGGTGCGCGGCGGCAACTCCATATCATTTGGTAACGCGCCATTATATGTTATAGACGGTTTTATTATTTATAATGATAATGATTATGCCAACGTAGGGTCAAACGGTACCAGCGTAAACGCGCTTTCAACCATCAACCCGGAAGATATTGAATCGATTGAGGTTTTAAAAGATGCATCCGCCACAGCAATTTATGGTTCGCATGGTGCTAACGGTGTAGTGATCATAACCACTAAAAAAGGAAAGAAAGGCACCAACAACGTTATTTTCAGCACATAAGTTGGTGACCAGACCGTTGCCAAAAAACTCGACCTTTTGAACGCTGAACAATGGGGTTCATTAGTGAATGATATTAACACTGCCGATGGCGTTAAACAAACCTATACCTCTGCCCAACTGGCTGCCCTGGGTACCGGTTCAAACTGGCAAAATGCTGCTTTGCGCAATGCACCTGAATATAATGGAGAGTTAACCATCTCTGGCGGCGACGAAAAATCACGTTACCTGGTATCTGGTAACTATTTCGATCAGGAAGGTACTATATTAAATACCGGTTTTAAAAGATATTCTACCCGTTTTAATTATGAGAAGAACGTTACCGATAAACTTAAAATATCAACCAATATATTTGGCAGCCAGTCTACTGAAAACAAGCTTGCAGGCAGCTCATACAATAGCATCAACTTTAGTAATGCCTTTGCTACGCTATTGTTAACCGCACCGGTTTCGCCAATTTATAATCCCAATGGCAGCTATTATACCAATGGCCCATACATCCCTACCCCAACCAATCCAGTTGAGGATATTGCAAACACAACTAATAAAACCTTATTAACTCGTGTTTTAGGTAACGTTGCTGCAGAATATAAACTACTTCCTGACCTTACCTTAAAACTTACTGCGGGGGCCGACATATTAAATACACAACAGGATTATTATGCACCATCAACCACATCAGGCGGCTATGCCGACCAGGGGTATGCATCAATTGGTGCCGGTAACGAATTAAGCTGGTTAAATGAAAACACACTTACCTACGACCATAACTTTAATAACAAAAACTTTTTAAACGTTTTAGTTGGTTATACCACACAATACACTCAATTTTCATCATCAGTAGCGACGGCACAAAAGTTCCCGAATGACCTTACTACATTCAATAACCTTTCTTATGCCGGTGTTGCCGATCTGCCTACTTCAAGTTTTGCCAGCCAGGCTTTAGATTCATATTTGGCGAGGGTGAATTACTCCTTCGAGCATAAATATAACCTTACCGTTTCAACCCGTGCCGATGGTTCATCAAAACTGGGTGCTAATAACAAATGGGGATATTTTCCCTCCGCAGGTTTTTCATGGAATGCTGATAAGGAAGATTTCTTTAAAATACTTGAGCCGGCCATCAGCAGCCTTAAGTTAAGGTTAAGCGCGGGCCAAACCGGCAACTCAGAAGTGCCGCCATACAGTTCGCTTGCAGCTTTAGCACCAACCAATTATTATTTCGACAGTAAACTGGTTACCGGTATAGCTCCCGTACAAATTGATAACCCTAACCTCAAATGGGAAACTACCACGCAGTACGATGGCGGTATTGACCTTGGTTTGTTTGATAGCCGCATCAACCTGACTTTTGACGCCTATTACAAAAAAACAACTGATTTATTATTGAATGTACCGCTGCCACTATATTCAGGATACGCGAGTGAGTTAGAAAATGTGGGTAGCGTGCAAAATAAAGGTGTTGAGTTAGGCATCAATACTGATGACATTAAATCGGACCACTTTAGCTGGAAAACTAATATTGAATTTGCGGTGAACCGTAATAAGGTATTAAGCTTAGGCCCTGGTGTTACCAGTTTTTATCCTACCGCACCAACCGGGCAGGTATCACCCGTTATTGTACAGGTTGGCCTACCGGTTGGTACTTTCTGGGGATATTCTACAGATGGACTGCTAACAGCAGCTGATATTGCCAAAGGTGTGCCACGTTTAGCAGGCGTTCCGCAGCAGGTAGGTGATACACGTTATGTAGATGAAAATAACGACGGAACGATCACTACTGCTGATAAACATAACCTGGGTAGCGCGCAACCAAAATTCACAGGTAGTATTACCAACACATTTACTTATGATCATTTTGATCTGTCGGTATTCTTTAACGGCTCGTACGGTAACAAAATATTTAACCTGTTACAGCAAACTTTAGAAAGGCCTACGCTAACGCAAAATGCATCAGCTACCTTATTAAACCGCTGGAGCCCGTCAAATCCTAATGGTACAGTTGCCCGTGCTACGGATTCACCAGTACCGCAGGTTACAGACAGATATGTTCAGAACGGTTCATACTTAAAGCTTAAAAATGCGTCGTTTGGCTACACATTCACCAACAGCCTTGTCTCAAAAATTGGCGTTAAATCATTAAGAGTTTATGTATCAGGCCAAAACCTGGTAACCATAACTAAATACCAGGGACTTGACCCGGAAGTGAATTTTTACGATAACGATAATACTAAACAAGGCATCGACTACGGTACTTACCCGGCTGTGCGTACATTTTTGGCAGGCTTAAATGTCACCTTTTAATAAATATCAATAATGAAAAAGATAAAAACATATAAACTTATATTATTTATTGCAGGCAGTTTAACTACCCTGACATCCTGCAATAAATTAACCGAGGATCCACGCTCGGTTATCGTATCCTCTCAATTCTATCAAACAACATCTGATGCTACCTCGGCAGTAAATGCGGTTTATGGCACATTAAATAGTGATCCGACAGGTGACTTCCCGCTGTACGGCAGGCAGTTAAACCTGTTGGTTGAAAACGCGAGCGATAATCAACTGTATAGTCCGAGCAATACCAACCCTGATGTAAGGGCATTGGGAACAGAAAGTTATATATCCTCAAACAGCCGTGTACAAAAGGTATGGCAGCAATTGTATTATGGCATCAACCGTGCAAATATCGCTGTCGATAACATCCCGCCAATATCCATGGATACCACCTTACGCGCCAGGCTTGTAAGGGAATCAAAATTTATAAGGGCATTATTGTATTTCAATTTAGTACGATTATATGGCGATGTACCATTGGTTTTACATAATCCAAACAGTACAGATATCAGCAGCCTGTTAACAGCCAGGACTCCGGCAGACAGCGTTTACAGTCAAATTATCGCAGATTTAAAAGATGCTACCAACTTGCCAAAATCATATACAGGTGCTGATATTGGTCGCGCTACGGGCGGTGCTGCGCATACCTTACTGGCAAAAGTATATTTAACCCGGCAGGATTGGCCCGACGCCCTTACACAATTGAATTTGGTTATCAATGGAGGTTACGGCTATTCATTGTTTCCTAATTATTTAAATGCATTTCAAAAAGCCACCAAAAACGGGCAGGAGCATATTTTCTCGGTACAATTTGAAACCAATTTGGGCGAGGCTAACAGTACCCAGTATTTAAGCGAAAGCTTTACTTCATTTAACACGGGTACTTTCCCGATCGATATCCCGGTAGACAGCAGCCTGTACAAATTATTCAGCCCTACCGATACACGCCGGGCGGTAACTTTTTATAGTTCGGTTTATAATGCCGCTACAGGCCAAACGGTTGTATTTAATAATGCTTACACCCCGTACTTTAACAAGTTTGTGGACTACAGCCTATCCCCATTGTCATCACAAAGTTTAAGCGGGATCAATTATCCTGTTTTACGCTACGCTGATGTATTGCTGATGCAAGCTGAAGCCTTAAACGAAATTAATGGCGGGCCAACTGCTACAGCGTATGCTGCTATAAACCAGGTGCGTACAAGGGCAAATGTTCCTAACCTTACTACCGGCTTAAGCCAGGTTGCTTTCCGCGATTCTGTTTTCCTGGAACGCAGGAAGGAATTTATACAGGAAGGCCACCGTTGGTTTGACCTGGTGCGCCAGGGTGGTACCGCATTGGTTGATGCCTTGCATAAAATACCCGCAAAATCAGCAGCAACATCAGCAAACACACTGTTCCCGATACCATTGGTGGACATACAGCTAAACCCTAAACTAAAACAAAATCCGGGTTATAATTAATCAATAAATCATTAAATCAAAATTTATGACACTATCAGATGTATCCATTTTAGGCAAAAAGATCCTGGTTGGTATTATTATCACCATTATACCTTTTGTCATCGTTGCAGGGGGGCTATGGCTTACCCAAAAGGCCCTGGGCGGCAACCCGCAAGGCCAGCAACATGATCAAAAAACAACTAAAACATACACACCATGAAATTAGAAAAAGCTAACAAAGACAGAATAGTAAGGAATGTGATCCTTAGCTTATTCATTTACCTGCTGCCTATTGCCCTGCTGTTTATATCACTAAAAATAACAGGGCAGCGGCCCTGGGAAAAGAAGAACCAAAAGGCAAACAACACCAAAACAATTACCAATAAAACAAATTTAACCAATGGAAGCAACGATTGATTTTTTCAAAAAAGTAATAGAAAACCTGAATGGATTCGGGTTTCCTTTCCTTGTATTTTTTATAGGCGTACTCGAATTTTCGTTTGGCCTGTACAAAGGCAAATGGCCTAAAAATGAGCGTTGGGTTGATATTGCGTGCTTTACCTTGCCACGGTTGATCGTTCAACCTGCTGTGGCTTATTTTGGGTTGAAGTTTCTACCATTTGTATTACCGGGCTTCAAAAACACATTTACCTGGGTGCCATTTTTATGGGGATTCGCCATCATCGCGGTAGCAGATGACCTTACCCAATACTGGTATCACCGCCTGCACCACGAATTGCCATGGTTATGGCGTTTTCACCGTACGCATCACTCTGCATCATACATGGGTATGGCAATGGCGAGCAGGCAGAACGCGATTTACACGCTTTTCTTCTCGCAGATCTACCTTACATCAGCCTTAGTTTATCTTGGTTTAGGTATCCCGGCAATCGCGGTAAGGATCATTAAATCTACCATTACCACGCTAGCGCATTCAAGTATTCCCTGGGACAAGCCTTTTTATAAATACAAAGTATTACACCCGATAGCCTGGGTTTTGGAGCGCTTGATATCAACTCCTGCAACCCACCACGCGCATCACGCCGCTACTACCGATGACGGTGTAGGTTACTACAAAGGCAACTTTGGCAATATGTTCTTTTTGTGGGATGTGATTTTTGGTACCGCGTTAATTTCTCGCCAGTATCCTAAAGCTTACGGCATCTCGCATTACGAGGGCGACCAATGGTATGCGCAATTGCTATGGCCTATATTTAAATCAAAAGTACCGGGTAGTGAGCTTGCTGCCGATGGACCGGTTGTACGCATTGAAGTTGACCAGGAACTCCTGAAAAAAAGAGCCCAGAAAAATGGCACTGATCATAAAAAAGAAAAATTAACAGCCGTTCCGTCTTACGCAAATAATTAATTCAACCGATAAAATGAAATCCTTATCAACAAATAAAAATAAGAAACTTGGCTTGCTGCTGGGCGGGTTGTTTTTGGCAAACTTTTCCTTTGCGCAAAATTACACCCAACAGCAGCAGCCGTTTCAAGGCGTAATTGGCAAAACAACAGCTGATTCCAAAGAAGCATGGACACCAAACGTTAAGGCGCCTAAAGGCGCACCAAACGTAGTATGGATCTTGCTGGATGATGTTGGCTTCGGTGCTTCATCAACCTTTGGCGGGGTTATCAAAACACCAAATTTTGATACCCTGGCAAGCCTGGGCTTGCGTTATACCAACTTTCACACCGCGGGAATTTGCGCACCAACGCGTGCCGCTTTGCTAACCGGGCGTAACCATCATTATGTACACATGGGTGGGTTTGCGCATACCGTTATGTCTGCCGGGTATCCCGGCTATGACGGCCGCATCCCTTCAGACAAAGGCACTATTGCTGAGATCCTAAGGGAAAACGGCTATAATACTTTTGCCGTAGGTAAATATGGCTTAACTCCTGACGAAGATGCTACAGATGCCGGTCCGTTCGATCGCTGGCCTACAGGCAAAGGGTTTGACCATTTCTTCGGATTTTTGGGATCACAAACCGACCAGTACAAACCAGATCTGGTGGAAGACAATGCACACGTAACTCCAGACGGACGTAATTTGAATGAGCAAATTACTGATAAAGCCATATTTTACTTAAGCAGGCAGCAAAAGGTAGCACCGGATAAACCTTTCTTCCTGTACTATGCCCCTGCTGCTACCCATGCGCCACACCAGGTTAGCCATGAGTGGAGCGATCCGTACAAAGGCCAGTTTAATGCTGGTTGGGATGTATTTAGGGAAAAGGTATTTGAGAACCAGAAAAAGCTGGGCATCATACCTGAAAATGCAGTTTTGCCTGCGCGTAACCCGAACATTAAGGCATGGGACTCTTTATCACCTGATGAAAAGAAACTTTACGCCCGTTTTATGGAGGTTTATGCCGGTTATTTAACTTATGCTGATGCGCAGGTTGGTCGTTTGATCACTTACCTGAAAAAAAGCGGCCAATTGGGTAATACCTTAATTTTTGTTGTGATTGGCGACAATGGCGCAAGTAAAGAGGGAACTGTGAATGGCGATATTGACCGCCAGATATTTTCAAAACCTGGTAATGAGCAGGAAATCGTTCAGCATAATTTAAGTGAGATAGGCGAAATAGGAACACCTGAAGGAAAACAAACCAACTACCCGTTGG
Organism: Mucilaginibacter sp.; assembly: GCF_965225845.1. Classification (GTDB taxonomy): domain Bacteria; phylum Bacteroidota; class Bacteroidia; order Sphingobacteriales; family Sphingobacteriaceae; genus Mucilaginibacter. The sequence goes on along the minus strand of NZ_CBDDBL010000002.1, from coordinate 675,830 downwards.
GTTGGGCTCAGGCAGCTAATACGCCGTTTAAATACTGGAAACAGGATGCCAATGCCGAGGGCGGCACACGTAATCCGCTGATTGTGTATTATCCAAAAGGAATAAAGGATGCCGGCTCAATCCGTACCCAATATGGGCATGTTAACGACTTGCTGCCTACCACATTGGAGTACCTGGGTATTCAACCACCTGAGTACATCAGGGGAATAAAACAGGATACCTTACAGGGCACGTCATTGGTATATTCATTTAACGATGCCAAAGCGACGTCCCGTCACCATGTGCAATATTACTACATTTTCGGTTCGAGATCAATCTATAAAGATGGCTGGAAGGCAGAGGTTTATCATCACCCTGATTTTACTGATTACGCAAGGATTTTAAGTGGTCCTAAAGTAGACACCACCAATAATTTTAATGCCGATGTTTGGGAGCTATATGATCTGAATACTGATTTTAATGAGCGCATCAATCTTGCAGCAAAATATCCTGAAAAATTGGCCGAACTGAAAGCTTTATTTGAAGACCAGGCTAAAAAGAACAACATTTATCCGTTTATCGATTGGGAAGATGTACTGAAAGGACGAATTCACCACACCACATATACACCGGTAAATCCAGGCAAGTAATTCTATTCAAATGAAAAAAAAACCGTTATTATTCTTGCTATTGCCTATATTAATGTACGGTTGCAAGCCTAATAATCATCCAGTCGCCGGTAAAATAAAATTACCGGCGGCTGTTGGTGTTCAGGCAAAATCGCTTTGCTGCGAATCGAACATTCCAAACCGCTTTGCCGCTTATCATACTACAATTGCCGCACCTATCCTTAAACCGGCAGGCACGCACCAGGGAATGGTTTGGATCCCCGCCGGAACGTTTATAATGGGTGGTAATAACAGCCAGGCTGCTCCTGATGAATTCCCGAGGCATAAGGTGTCGGTTAATGGCTTTTGGATGGATATTACTACAGTTACCAATGAGCAGTTCGCCAGGTTTGTAAAAGCCACGGGCTATAAAACAACTGCGGAGCAAAAGCCCGACTGGAACGTTCTAAAAAAACAATTGCCTCCGGGTACACCAAAGCCTGACGATAGCCTGCTCCAGGCAGCATCGCTGGTATTCGATCCGCCAAAACAGGCAGTCGACCTTAATGATTATACCCAATGGTGGGCATGGAAAAAAGGTGCCGACTGGAAACATCCGCACGGACCAAAAAGCAGCATTAAGGGTAAGGATAACTACCCTGTTGTACATGTTTCCTGGTATGATGCGGTGGCTTATTGCAAATGGGCAGGTAAACGCTTGCCAACCGAAGCTGAATGGGAATGGGCCGCGCGCGGAGGCCTTCAGGATAAAATATATCCCTGGGGTAACGAATCTGTAGATGCTGGTAAACCTAAAGCCAATACGTGGCAGGGGCATTTCCCGGATCAGAACTTAGTAACGGATAAGTTTTATGGCTTGGCTCCGGTCGCTTCTTTCCCGTCAAATGGTTACGGGCTTTATGATATGGCCGGTAACGTTTGGCAATGGTGTGCAGATTATTATAACAATACTTACTACAGAACGATTACAAGCAACACAGGAGTACAAAATCCTAAAGGCCCTAAAAAAAGCTACGATCCTGATGAACCCTTTACTGTAAAAAGAGTGATCAGAGGTGGGTCATTTCTCTGTAACGAGAGCTATTGCACTGGCTACAGGGTAGCACGCAGAATGAAAAGCACCGAGGACAGCGGTATGGAACATTTAGGTTTCAGATGCGTTCAGGATTAATACTGGTTAACACGTACTATTTTATTAATCAGCTTATAAAACAATCAAATAATACGGTAATTTTGCAGCTTAATAATAAGCCCGGATAATTAATGCGTTTTTTTGCCCTGAGTCTATTTTTCTTTCTGATGACTTGCACTATAGCTTTTGCTCAGCAAGACTCAATACAGCATACGGGCCAGGCATCAAACCCGTTAGCGCGCAATTATCCTGATTCAGTTAGGGCTAAGCCGCAGCACATGGCTTTTTTAGATTCTGTAGCCATGGCTACACAGCTAAGGCAGCAATTTGTTGCAGATTCCTTATCGATAGTATACATTATGCCCGACTCAAACCGGGTTAATTTATTTACCGAGTACATTTTCAACCACGAATTGTATAAAGGCCGTACTTTTTTAGATATTCCTTTTATCTCCAGGCGAAAAGCAGGTTATGGGCATAATCGTACTAGCCGCGATCCCTGGATCATCGCTATCATTATCGGATTATTATTGTATACCGCATTCCTCAACCTAACGCTTGGCACCGAGATAAAAAGTATCTTCCAATCCTTTTACAGCAAGCGATCTGTGATGGATAAAGAAGACCGGGGGATAAATTTATGGGCTTTTATAGGTTTGTTTTTGCTCTTTGGCTTAACTTTTGGTTTATTTTTATACCAACTGGCGGGGTACAATGGTGTTTATTATAGCGTAAGCGGCATGCAATTATTTATAGCTTTAGCGCTTATCATCATATCACTGTTCGCCTTTAAATTTTTGCTGTTAAAGTTTATCGGTTTTTTGTTCGACATTGATCAGATTGTAGGTGAATATATCACAGCATTGTACTTAACCTACTTTAATATCGCGTTTGTTTTTTTACCGGTTGCCGTTTGTTTCAGCCTAATTGCGGCACAACTAATTCCCTATTTATTAGCAATAGCACTCATTTTAATAGTGGTAATATTCATTTGGATCTACCTTCGCAGTAGTGTGAATATTATTTCTAACATTCGATTTCACAAATTTTATTTATTTATCTATCTTTATGCCCTCGAAATTTGCCCCATTTTGATATTGATAAAAGTACTTAACCTATAGTAATCAGGCTTATAAATTTGATTTTGGAAGATAGAAAAAAAAAGGTAAAAAGTATTTTGGTTACTTTACCAAAACCCGAGAACGACAAAAACCCCTATGCCGAACTGGCGAAAAAAAGCGGACTGAAGATTGACTTCAGGGCGTTTATTCATGTTGAGGGTGTGCCTGCTAAAGATTTTCGTAAAGAGAAAATTAACCTGGCTGACTTTACAGCAGTAATCTTTACCAGCCGCAACTCAGCTGACCACTTCTTCAGGATATGCGAAGAGATGCGTTTCGAGGTGCCTGTTGATATGAAATATTTTTGCCTTTCAGAAACCATAGCGCTGTACCTGCAAAAGTATATACAGTATCGTAAACGCAAGATCTTTTTTGGCAAGCAAACTGCCGCCGACCTTGCCGAGGTGTTAAAAAAACACTCGGGCGAAAAATTTCTTTACCCTTGCTCAGATGTAGCCGCAGAAGAAACCCAAAAGTTTTTGCTGGAAAACGGTTATAACTTTACCCCCGCGGTACTTTTCCGAACTGTTTGCAGCGATCTGTCAGATCTTGCCGAAGTTTTTTATGATGTGATAGCCTTTTTTAGCCCATCAAGTATACAATCTCTATTCAAAAACTTTCCGGATTTTAAACAAAACAATACCCGTATAGCCGCTTTTGGGGCAACTACCCATAAAGCCGTGCTTGAATCGGGCCTTATTCTTGACATTCCTGCACCCACACCACAAGCCCCATCCATGACGATGGCTATAGAACAATATGTAAAACAGGTAAATAAATAATTTAACTATAAATTATTTATCTGCCTGCAACATTTCCGTTTGTTTTTTCGTAATAATGCTTGTTATTTACCCGCTTTGCTAAGTGATTAACATTTAGCGATTTAAAAAAATTCGCACTTGTGCTTATAAGGGTAATTAAAAAGTTCATTAAGCGTTTTGATACAAATTGGTGATAAAAAAGTTTTATTTAGCTTCAGCATCATCATTATTTAATATATTCGGGCATTTCATTTATGTTATATTTATATAGCTAAATTTTGATTTTTATATGAGACAGATATACTCTTTAGTAGTTGTAGTTGTATTTGCGGTTATTTTCAGCGGTTGCCGCAATGGAGGTGAGGGCGAATTAACGGGCGTACCGCAGCGTAATTTCAGAGCCGAAGTACCTTATGGCATGGTGTACATTCCCGGTGGTTCTTATTTAATGGGCCAAACCGATCAGGACGTTACCTTTTCGCAGATATCGCAAACCAAACAGGTTACCATACCGCCGTTTTTTATGGATCAAACCGAGATCACTAACAGCCAGTACAAACAATTTGTATTTTGGGTGCGTGATTCCATCGCCATAACCAACTATCTTAATGATCAAAAATATTATTTCCAGCCACGTAAAGGTGCAACAAATACCGGCGGTAAAAAATACATTAATTGGGCTTACGTAAGCAAAAACCCGATCTGGAGTGCAAAAAGCAAGGCCGGCGCCGCAAATGCATCAAAGCTTGACGGTATGTACTACCAGGGCGATGACCGCGTGTTCGATAAAAATGAAATTGATGTTCACTTGTTAAAATATCAGTACTCGATAATGGAACTGCGCGACGCTGCCAACCACAGGAGCGACAAAACTAAAAAACGTTCGGATTTCATTTTCCGCGATACTGTTGAGGTTTATCCTGATACCCTGGTTTGGTTAAGCGATTTCTCTTACGCAGCTAACGAGCCAATGGTTGAAGGTTACTTTTCTCACCCGGCATTTAAAAATTACCCTGTAGTAGGTGTAACCTGGCGCCAGGCAACTGCCTTTACCGTATGGCGCACACGTTTAAACGATGCGGCTAAAGATAAACGCCACTTACCTCACCGTTTAAAATATGACTTACCTACCGAAGCTGAATTTGAATACGCGGCACGCGGTGGTAGAATAGGTACTGATTACCCTTGGGGCGGCCCTTACATTAAAAACGCTAAAGGTTGCTTATTGGCTAACTTTAAACCTGGCCGTGGTAATTATACCGATGACGGTGGCGCTTACACGGTTAACGTAAAATCATATTTTCCTAATGATTTTGGTTTATACAACATGGCAGGTAACGTTGCTGAATGGACTTCATCAGCATTTAATGAGTCTGCATCAACATTTGTGCATGATTTAGCACCAACTTTTGAGTACAACGCGAAAGCAAGCGACCCCGAAGTAATGAAACGTAAAGTAGTAAGAGGCGGATCATGGAAAGATGTTGGTTACTTCCTCCAAAATTCTACCCGTACCTATGAGTTCCAGGATACCGCGAAATCTTATATCGGTTTTCGCTGCGTAACTCACTTCCTGGGCCGTGATATCAAAGACAAACGATAAAACAAACAAATAACAAATACACGAATATTTTTTAAAAACTATGGCTGGGAAAAAACAACCTTACGGAATAAACAATATTGTATCATGGGGTGCTACAATAGTGATCATCGGCTTGCTGTTTAAAATTCAGCACTGGCCTTATGGTGGTTTCTTTATTTCACTGGGATTAGGGATGGAGGCGTTTTTATTCGCCATATTAGGTTTTCAAAGGGATACTACAGAAATTGACTGGACAAGAGCTTACCCTGAGCTATCTGAAGATTACAAAGGCGAATTGCCTGCAGCATCTTCAAGGGTTGCAATTGGTACAGGAAGTAATTTTTCAGAAACTGCTGCTTTAGATAAGATGATGGAAGAAGCCAACATCGGCCCTGAACTTATCCGTAGCTTAGGTGATGGTTTAAGAACATTCAGCGATAAAGTAGCCGGTATATCACGTGTTACAGATGCAGGTAACGCAACAATTGTTTACACTGAAAAAATTAAATCAGCAACTGAAAGCTATGATAAATTAAGCGCTGCGTTTGAAAAAGCATCAGCAAACCTTTCAGGCATGGCCGCGCAGGAGGTAGATTCTAAAGGTTACCATGAGCAGGTTACTGCCATGACAAAGAATCTTTCAGCCTTAAATGCTGTTTATGAACTGGAGCTGCAGGATTCAAGCAATCATTTAAAATCAATGAGCAAATTCTATAGCGATATGGAAGTTACGATGCAAAACTTTACAGAGTCGGCTTCCGGTTCACAACAGTTTAAGGCAGAGGTAACTCAGTTAGCTAAAAACTTGTCATCATTAAATGCGGTTTATGGCAACATGCTATCAGCAATGAACCAGCCGCGCGCTTAATACATAATTGGTAATAACAGTTTTTTATAAACTAAATAATATTTAAAGCAAATGGCTGGAGGTAAACAAACCCCAAGACAGCGAATGATGGGCATCCTCTATCTGGTTCTTTTAGGCCTGATAGCACTGGATGTACCCGATAGTTTGCTGGACGCATTTAAACATATAAGCGATAGCTTAACGGCTTCGAAGACTAACGTACAAATAGGTATTGATCAAACTTTCAAAACCTTTGAGGCCACTAAGTTAAAAGAGCAGCAAAAACGGGCGCAACCAATACTTGACAACGCTTTAAAAGCAAAAAAATTGTCGGATGATTTGAATGAATATATTGAAGGATTAAAAAAGAAATTTATTCAGGAAGCAGGAGATATTGACCCTGCAACGGGTGATTATAGCGGACGTGAAAATCTTGATGTTTCTGTACATATGATGATCAATGATCAAAAATATGCTTATGAGTTGCACAAAAAGATCGATGAAACCCGCAATGGTTTATTAGCATTGTTAAAGGATAAGGAAAGAGCAGGTGTAAACCTTTCATTAGATGCCCCTAATCCGCCACATATCAATGGTTTCCCTGATAAAGACTGGGAAAACGCGAACTTCGGCGAAGGTATACCAATGGCTGCAGCAATGACAGCGTTGATCAAGATACAATCAGATACAAAGAATGCTGAAAACGAGGTTGTTAAAAAGATTTTAGGCGAAGTTGACCAGGCTCAAGTAACCCTTGACCAATTTAGAGCTGTTGCCGTTCCAAATAGCAATTATGTAATTGCAGGTCAGCCATACAAAGCAGATATTTATTTGTCAGCGTATGATTCTCACTCAAATCCTGCTATAACTGTTGAGGGATCATCCGTACCAACATCAAATGGCGTAGGTACATACTCAACAATTGCCAGTGGTGACGGATTAAAAACATGGACAGGAACTTTACTGGTTAAACAAGTAGATGGCCCACCTAAAAGCTATCCGATTAGCGGACAATATATGGTTGCAAAACCATCAGCTGTGGTATCACCTGATAAAATGAACGTGTTATATATTGGTGTACCTAACCCGGTAACTGTATCAGCACCTGGTGTTGCAACCAGTAGTTTGAAACTAAGTATCAGCGGCGGGTCTTTAAGCGGAGGCACCGGCGGACACTATACAGCTGATGTAAAAGCATTAGGTACTGCTAAAATAACCGTTATGGGTGACAAGGGCTTAGTTTTAGGAACATCTGAATTCAGAGTAAAACGTATACCTGATCCAAAACCGGAGTTTGCAGGCAAAAGTGGCGGAAATACAAGTGCAGCTAATATCAGGGCACAGGATAAGGTTTTTGCTAAGCTTGATAACTTTGATTTTGATGCTAAATTTACGGTAACAAGGTTTACCTTACTTATTGCGAAACCACGCCAGGATGTTGTTATATCGAGCACAACCGGTAGTGAATTATCTGCGGCAATGCGCACAGCTATGAGTACGGTTACACCCGGCACTACGATCGTATTTAAAGATATAATTGCTGTTGGCCCGGATGGTTCGCAGCGTGGTTTAGATCCAATTGTTATAAGTGCAAATTAAAAAGATATGAAAAAGAACATTTTGCTTATTGTACTTTGCCTGGCATGCACAGCTTCCTTTGCGCAAAGAAAAAAGAAAACTGTGAAAAAGAAAACGGTTGCTGCTAAGCAGGCACCTGCCCCGCAAAATACGGCTTTGCAGGCACAGTCTGCCGCGCCGGTTTCTGCTGCGCCGTTAAAACCTTTTGACAGGCCTTTGGATGGCTATTACAAGCAAACCAATATCAGAAGTGCTAAAGTTACGCCATACCCAAGTTTGCGCGAGGCAGATGTAGCTTACCGTAAGCGTGTTTGGCGCGAGATAGATCTTCGTATGAAGATGAACGCGTACCTGGCCTCGCCTAAATCAAGGCTGATAGATGTTTTAATGAACGCTATTGCTGATGGTGAACTTACAGCCTATGATGCTACACCTGATCCAAAAAATGATCCTGATGGTGATAGCTTTTACCGCCCTTTAACACCCGAACAAGCTAAAAGCAGAATGGCCGATAGCTCGGTGGTTGATAAATTTGATAAAGACGGCAACAAAATTGGATCTACTGTAATTGGTGGTGAATTTAACCCTGACAGTATTGTAAAATTCCGTATAAAAGAAGATTGGATATTTGACAGGCAACGTTCAATTTTTGAACCACGAATAGTTGGTATAGCTCCTTTGGTTAAACCTAAAGCCGGAAATGCTGATTTTGACTACCAACCCGCATTCTGGATCTATTTCCCTGATGCACGCCAGGTATTGGCAGTTAAAGAGGTTGCCAACAAACACAGTGACGCAACCGGATTAAGCTTTGATGATATATTTATGAAGCGTTTATTTGACAGCTACATTGTAAAAGAATCCAACGATAAAGACGAACGTATTAAAGATTACGCCCAGGGTATAGACAAACTATACGAGGCCGAAAAGGTAAAAAAATCCTTAATGGACTGGGAACTTAATCTATGGCAATATTAGTGTTAGTGTTAGTGTTAGAATTAGTGATTTGATTTAAGATTGAAGAGGAGCGTTTTACGTTCCTCTTTTGTTTTACATCCCTCCTACGCAAAAACAAGTAGTTGATAAATAACTTGAACTAGTTTTTACAACTCTTTATTTTTAAAATAATTCAACATCGTTTGCAGGCTGTCCAAACGTTCCGGTTCCATATTTTTTACAGGTAGGTTAAGCTGGGTTGCCATGGTATCAATATCCTCATGTGGGTCATTATAGGTTTGAACTATAATATCATCTGCCTTTGCTTTTAATTGTAACGTACCGCCAATAGTAGTGCCCAGGTAATCCATATCAGTAAAGCGGTGCAGATGGAAGGAATAATACTCCTGTTTACCGTTTGTATATGTTTTGCGCAGGCGGATGAAGGCGTCATTAGTAAAAACCAATTCCCACTTTTTTAGTTTGGCTTCGCCGGAGGGGTTGTAGGATTCGTTTAGGCACCGGTTGCTCCAGTCAACCATTTCCTGTTCAGTCATAGCTGGTTTAAAGCCATAATGCGGTAACGCGAGCAGCGCTATCGCCCCTAAAAAATAAATTCTATTTGTTTTTTTAATAACTGATCTTATCATGACACCCTCACTCTTTCCAAAGTTAATAAAATACTAAATTTGTGCATGCAATTTTCACAAAGTTCAAGGGTTTGGGTTTACCAGTCGGATAAAGAGTTAAACGATGCTGACGTAAATACATTACAGGCAGCGCTTGATAATTTTACGATTGGCTGGACGGCACACAACAACCAGCTTAAAGCCAAAGCCGAAATACGCTATAACCGCTTTATTATTTTAATTGTAGATGAAAGCCAGGCAGGCGCTACCGGTTGCTCCATCGATAAATCGGTGCGATTTATGAAAGATATTGAACAGCATTTCGGAATCAATTTGTTTGACAGGTTCAATTTGGCATATCGCAGCGGCGAAGAAATCCTATCAGTTCCACGCCATACTTTTGAGGAATTGATCAGCAATAAAACCATCGATACTCATACCATTGTATTTAACAATATGGTGCAAAACTTAAGCGAGCTGGAAACTAAATGGGAAGTTCCTTTTAAAGATAGCTGGCACATCCAGTTATTCAGCTCATTGCTTGCACAATAATCCTTTTGCGATGGATTACGCTCAAACCTTAGATTACCTGTATACCCAATTACCCATGTTTACCCGGGTGGGTTCATCGGCTTACAAAGAAGACCTGACCAACACCATCGAGCTTTGCAAACGTCTTGATGAACCACAAGATAAATTTAGAAGCATCCATATTGGCGGTACCAACGGCAAAGGGTCAACTTCGCACATGCTGGCGGCTATTTTGCAGGTGGCGGGTTATAAAACAGGTTTATATACTTCGCCGCATCTGCGTGATTTTCGTGAGCGTATCCGAATCAATGGTGAAATGATCAGCGAGCAGCAAGTGATTGATTTTGTTGCCGAGCATCAAAAAGATTTTGAAGCTATAAGTCCGTCTTTTTTTGAGATGACCGTGGGATTAGCATTTGATATTTTCGCGAAAGAAAAAGTTGACATTGCTGTTATTGAAGTCGGTTTGGGCGGAAGACTGGATTCTACCAATATCATCACCCCGCTCCTATCGGTTATCACAAATATTGGTTGGGACCATATGAATATTTTGGGCGACACGCTGCAACTGATTGCGGGTGAAAAGGCAGGAATCATTAAACAGGGCGTACCGGTTATCATTGGCGAATATCAGCCGGATATCGCTGATGTTTTTTTAAAGAAAGCAGCTAAAGAAGAGGCTGATATTAGTTTTGCTTCGGATGATTTTGAAGTGGAGTTGAAAGTTGAAAGTAAAAAGTTAAAAGTTAAAAGCAGTGATATGCTGAATCTTGTTATTCATGGCCAAAACCTTCAACCTTCAACTTTCAATCTTCAACTTGACCTAAACGGTATTTATCAGCTTAAAAATGTAAAAACCGTACTATCGGCAGTAAACGAATTGCGCAGGCAAGGTTTTGTGATTACTGATGAGCATTTGCAGATAGCGTTGTCGCAGGTAAAAAAACTAACAGGCTTGCATGGCCGCTGGGAAATATTAAGTACTGATCCGCTTACGATTTGTGATACCGGGCATAATCCTGAAGGCATAAAAGAAGTATTGAAAAATATTGCCGATACCCCTCATAAGCACCTGCATTTTGTGATTGGTATGGTGAATGATAAAGACATAAGCAAAGTACTGAGCATGTTACCTACAAATGCTACCTACTATTTCTGCAAGCCAGACATCCCGCGTGGTTTGGAAGCCGAAAGTCTAAGGCAACAGGCAGAAAGCTTTGGTTTGCACGGCGAGGTTTATCCTAATGTAAAAGTTGCTTATCGATCGGCACAAAAAGCAGCCCAAAAGGATGACCTGGTTTTTGTAGGCGGCAGTACTTTTGTAGTAGCAGAAGTTGTGTAATAGTTGCCTGTGTAGACACTGACAACAGGTAAAATGTTATCCAATTGATTTTGTCCTCACAAGCAATCCACTTAAAGTTGACGAATCTAATTAAGCAATTCAACACAACGTTTTTTAAGAACAAGCACCTGACTTTTGACTTCTCTTCATTAAAACGATCCCCGCTATTTCAAATACACCTCCTGCACCTAATAAAAATCCGCGCACAAAGTCAGGAATTGGGAGGTATTCTTTAAATAGTAGCGGCATGGTTACCATTAGCAAACCTGCTGAAATTAGTATCCTGGGGTAAAGTGGCTGTTTTTTCATGTTATTCATTTATTTGTTTTGATATAGATTCAAGCTTTGCTATCTGTTCGGTTATTTTTCTGCCATCTTTTTTAAATACACGCGGCCTTACTACAAACCATAATACTGCGAAGTAAATTAAGGTAAGTGCATAAGCAACAATGCATAAAATTGTGTTTTGATAAACACCCTCATACATATATATTAAAAGCCCTGTAACACAAAAAAGCATGGCGACAACCTGTGTTTTTTCATAATAGAACTGTTGGCGGGCACGGGTTTGCTCCAGAAACCGGATAAACTCGCTGTTACTGCATACCCGCAATTTATAAAACCTAATCAGGGAATTTAAATTAGTGATGATCAGAATAATACAGGCAACCAGCATACAGGCTTCGCCGATACGTGTTGTAAGCAGGCTTGATTTGTAAACAAACACCACCCAAATCATTACTGCGGTAAAAAAGAGCGAAGCCAATACTAACCCGCCTATTCCTAATAATTTTTTGTTGCGGAACTTCCTGATTATCTGCACCATTTCTCGCGAATTAGGCAGGCTATCGGTTTTTGCCGTAAGCCATATTGCTTTTAAATCATTCAAATTGTCCATGTTCTTTAAATTTAATGGCCAGTTTTTCCTTTATTCGGTAAACTTTTGTACGGATGTTACCGTGGCTTAAGCCAACAATGCCGGCGATTTCCGCTTGTGGCAGATCCTCCAGCATCAGCGAGATGATGATCCTGTCAATTTCTTCCAATTCAGCAATGCAGCTGTATAAAAAAGTCAGTTTGTCTTCCTGCGTTTCTTCGGGCACATCCGGCATATGGAACGGTAGCTCAACTTTAGTTACGCGCCTGTTCTTTTCTATCGCACGCAAACAATTGTTAGTCGCGATGCGAAAGATCCAAGTACTTACTTTGGATTCATTCCTGAAAGTCGACAGGTTACGCCATACCGCAATGAAAGTTTCCTGCGTAAGATCTTTCGCCTGCTCCGGATCATTAATATAACCCATACACACCCGGAATATCTGGGGCGAATACTGGTTATATAATTGTTCAAAATCCATTCAGCAAGTGGTTTGTAATCTTTTTATTGCGGGGTTAGATACAGTGATATTTGAAATGTTACAAGATTGTCTGAACCTGAATTCATAGCATTTTTGAATTTACAGAATAAGCTTATCGAAAGTCCTGATCCGTACAGAAAAAATTCTATTTTTACCCAACTAATACCGAATTTAAAAATATGACATACGTAGCTTCTCCTGACAGATATAAAAATATGAAATATCGCCGTTGCGGTAAAAGCGGCATCCAGTTACCGGCGGTTTCGTTGGGCCTGTGGCATAACTTTGGCCATGTGGATGTAATGGAAAATTTCCGCAAAATCTTGCACCTGGCATTTGATAGCGGCATTACCCATTTTGATTTGGCAAACAACTACGGTCCGCCCCCGGGATCAGCTGAAACAAACTTTGGTAAGCTTTTAAAAGAAGATTTTAGCGCTTACCGCGACGAACTGATCATATCAACCAAAGCAGGCTACCACATGTGGGAAGGCCCTTACGGCGAGTGGGGATCAAAGAAATATCTGGTTTCCAGCTTAGATCAAAGCCTTAAACGAATGGGATTGGATTATGTAGACATCTTCTACCATCACCGCCCGGATCCTGATACGCCGCTTGAAGAAACTATGGGCGCTTTAGACCTCATCGTTCGCCAGGGCAAGGCTTTGTATGTAGGTATCTCCAATTATCAAAAGGAAGAAGCTGATGAGGCCATCCAAATATTAAAGCGATTAGGCACCCCATGTTTGATCCATCAACCAAAATACTCCATGTTTGAGCGTTGGGTTGAAGGTGGTTTACTGGATGTTTTAGAGGCCGATGGGGTTGGTTGTATCCCGTTTTCGCCATTGGCGCAAGGCATGCTGACCAACAAATACCTGCATGGTATCCCTGAGGATTCCCGCGCGGCAAAATCAACCGGGTTCCTGCAAACAAGCCAGATCACACCTGAACGTTTGGAAGAGATAAAACAATTAAATAACCTTGCCATACAACGCGGGCAATCATTAGCGCAAATGGCATTGTCATGGATCCTGAAAGACCAGCGTATCACATCGGTATTGATCGGTGCAAGTAAGCCGGAACAATTGGCGGACTCATTGAAATGTTTAGATAACCTGGTTTTCTCTTCGGAGGAATTAGCAAAGATTGAAACGATTTTAAAATAAAACCTATTGTCATTTCGACCATCGGGAGAAATTTCTGCTAAATGAAAAGCGAAAGATGCTTGGCGAAGAAAATTTCTTCCTTTGGTAGAAATGACATTTTTAATATACCATGAACAACATCAACTGGGGAATAATTGGCTGCGGCGATGTAACCGAGAAAAAAAGCGGACCGGCGTTTAATAAAATACCAGGCAGCAAGCTTGTTGCCGTAATGCGTCGCGATGCTGCAAAAGCTGAGGATTATGCCCAAAGGCACCAGATTGAGCATTGGTACAGCGATGCCGATAAAATGATGGATGAAGCCGGTATCAACGCGATTTATATTGCCACTCCCCCATCATCGCACCTGGAATATGCTGTATCGGCGCTAGTTAAAGGTTTTAATGTTTATGTAGAAAAGCCGGTTACCCGTAACGCCGCCGAGGCGGAGCAAATGGCGGAGGCTGTTAAACAAAGCGGGTTAAAGCTAACAGTAGCGCACTATCGCCGTGAGGTACCCAGGTTTTTGCATGTAAAGCAATTGCTTGATGATAAAGTTATCGGCGACGTTCGCATCGTGCAGATTCGTATGTGGCAGGCCCGCAAGCCAAAACTGGTTGCCGATGTGGCTACCAACTGGCGTGTTAACCCCGAAGTTTCCGGTGGTGGTTATTTTCATGATTTGGCCCCACACCAGCTCGACTTAATGCTTCACTATTTTGGCGAACCTGAATTTTATAATGGTTTCTCATTAAATCAATCTGAAACTACTCCGGCAGATGACCATGTTAGCGGACAGATCTTATTTAAAAACAAGGTGGTGGTCAACGGTTCCTGGTGCTTCAATGTAGCCGAAAGCAATACCATCGATTCCTGCGAGATAATCGGCACCAAAGGAAAAATAACATTCCCGTTTTTTGGGAACTTCGTAACGCTGAAAACTGAAACAGAAGACAAAACAGTCGAGTTTGTTCACCCTGAGCATATTCAACAACCCATGATCACTAAAATAGTAGCTTACTTTAAAGGAGAAGGGCCTAACCCTTGCAGCATTGAAGAAGCTGTTACTTTGATGAAAATAATGGATAGTTTTACAGGTAAGCAGTAGCTTTAGTATTAAGGGTTAATATAATATTACTATCTTCAAAAACATATATTATTCTATCCCGTTACGTATCAAAGCAAAATAAGCATGGCAGTAAAAAAAATTACGCAACCTTTTTATGAAAAATTGGCAATGGTATTGGTTGGGCTGATTGCCCTTGGGTACCTTGTTATACTGGCAAAGGATGTTTTCGATCCGCTAATGTTCGGATTTTTGTTCGCCATACTTTTGCTGCCTGTATCAAACTTTTTTGAGCGGAAATGCCGCCTGCCACGTAGTTTGTCATCCCTGGTATCTATCTTGTTGCTGGTCGGTTTTATTTTTGGCATAGGTTACCTTGTAGGCTCGCAAATATCAAATTTGGCTGATGATTGGCCGCAGTTAAAAACCCAGATATCAGAATCTGTCGTTAATTTACAGAGCTGGGTATCAGGCGCGTTTCATATCAATGCCGATAAGCAGATGACTTATGTAGACAATACAACCAAAAAGTTATTAGCCTCGGGCACCAGCGTTTTAGGTACCACCTTTGGTGCCATATCATCATTAATGCTGTTTTATGCATTCATCATGATATTTACTTTTTTTATATTATTCTACCGCAGGTTACTGTTCCGCTTTATAGTTTGGGTATTTAATGAAGACAATAAATCCATAGTAGTGGATATTATGCAAAATATACAAAGTATTTTAAGGCAGTATATTCTGGGTTTATTATTAGAAATGGGGATAGTAGCTGTTGTTGCCTGCTCTGTATTCTGGATAATTGGTATTAAATACGCGGTATTACTGGGATTGATTGTCGGCCTGTTCAATATTATACCTTACATCGGCATTTTTACAGCCTTATTGCTAAGTTCACTTATAACCTTTGCTACCGGATCAATCGAGCATGCACTTATTGTTGCTGTTAGTGTAATATGTATACACGCAATTGATGCCAACCTGCTGCTGCCAACTATTGTTGGATCAAAAGTAAGGCTTAATGCATTAATTACCTTTTTAGGGATTGTTTTTGGTGAGATGATATGGGGATTATCGGGTATGTTTTTGTCAATTCCCGTTATTGCCATATTAAAAATAATATTTGACCGCATTGAAAGCCTCAAGCCATGGGGATTTTTAATGGGCGGCGAATACGAGTATAAAAAATCGGCAGAAGAAGATATGAAAACCGAATAATTGATTATTTATTAATATTCAATCCGATCAGGCTTTCTATATTTGAAGAGTTATAATTGATATAAATAGCTGTTCAAATATGTTTCGCAACCGCGTTTTCATCCTGTTTTTTTTATTGTTTTTTAAGGTTACTGCCTTTTCACAAACTAATGATAAACCATCTTTTAAAATAGTACCACTTGGCGTTAAAGGCGGTATCGACGAGAGTAACCTTTCTGCCTATATGGTAGCTGCCACCGGTAACAATAATTACATTTGCCTGGATGCAGGCACGTTACATTACGGTATAGAAAAAGCCATTAGCAACAAGGTATTTAATATCCCGGCTGAGCAGGTTTTAAGACAATACATTAAAGGCTATTTCATATCACACGCTCATTTAGACCATATTGCCGGTTTGATCATCAATTCCCCGGATGATACGGCGAAAAATATCTATGCTTTAGCCAGCTGCATCAAAACCATCCAAACAGATTATTTTACATGGGAAAGCTGGGCAAACTTTGCCGATGAAGGCGAAGCCCCCAAACTAAAAAAATACCATTACCGGGTTTTAACCCCGGATAGCATTTTCGCGATAGCAAATACAGCTATGACAGTACAGGCATTCCCGTTAAGCCACTCTAATTTAACTAGTACCGCTTTTTTAGTCAGGAGCAATAATGCTTATATTTTATATTTGGGTGATACCGGGGCCGATTCTATTGAGAAAAGTCATAATCTGCATAACCTTTGGGTAGCTGTTGCTCCGTTAATAAAAGCCAAACAATTAAAGGGTATCATGATAGAAACATCTTTCCAAAATGCGCAGCCTGATAAGACACTATTTGGCCATTTAACCCCAAAATGGTTAATGAATGAAATGACTGAACTGGCATCCCTAGTAGGAAAAAATCAACTTAATGGCTTTAATATTATAATTACACACGTTAAACCACCTCAAAAAAATATAGATACGCTAAAAAAAGAGCTTAATAATGAAAATTTATTAAAATTAAACCTCATCTATCCTGAGCAGGGTAAGCCTATCTACCTGTAAACCGTTTGCTACTTTTAACGTATATTGATTTACTTTGCTCCATGATTAAGTGATTTTTTTATGTTTCGTAAAAGTTAATTAATTATTTAGCTACAACTTATTCATTTTCATTAACGTAATAAGATATATGAAGGGTTATGTTAATATTCCAAAAAATATTTATGTAAAGCGGTGTAAAGATTGTGGTGCGCGCCCTATTATAGCCCTTATTGATGAAGGTGCTTATGCAGTAAAATGCCCTGTAAGTGACACGCATTATCATACCAAACCAGGATTAATAGACCTGGAAGACTGGAATCAAAATAACCCATCCTCAAATGACTACAACCTAAACACAATGTCAACTATTTAACAACCAATGGTTGTATTGCGATAAAAAATGCCTATAATTACTTTGATTAGGCATACAGTAATATTTTTATAGTGTTAATGAACAGAATAAAGCATATCGTCGGATACGATGATCCTGATCTTACGTTAGAGAATAAGTTATTTAATGCGGTTGCCCTGCTCCTGGTTGCTTATATGCTTTTGTCGTTTGTTATAAACCTTGTATTGGGTTTTAACATTTTTTTAGAGGCCGTTATCATAGCGGTTGGGGTACTATCCTGGGTTGCCTACTATCGGAGCAGGTATATTGCCTACGAGCAAAAAACAGTTATTATTTACGTTATATCAGGCCAGTTATTATTTATAATGGGTTGGTTTTTTAATGGGGGTGTTGAAGGCTCTACGCCACAGGAGGGTATTTTCCTCATCTCATTAATTATTATATTATTAGATCGAAAATACCACTACCTTTTCATTGGTATTACGATAGCTATATTTCTTGGCTGCTTTTTTGCTGAAAAGAATTACCCGCAATTAATTTTGCTGCCCCAAAATACAGCCCAAAAAGAGACAGATATAATGACCTCTGCCGTCATCGATATCCTGATCATCGGGCTTTTATTAAGCGTATTGAAAAAGAGCCATGAGAATGATAAGCGATTGATGATAGATCAGCGGGAAGAGCTTCAGGCTTCGCAAATACAACTATCAGCTGCTAAAGATGAGGCTGAAGCGGCAACACTCGCCAAATCAAACTTTTTAGCGAATATGAGCCATGAGATCCGTACTCCATTGAACGGGATCATTGGTACCGCGCAACTATTATCTCATTCGGATTTGTTACCCGGCCAGCAAGAGCTGTTGCAAACGCTGAATACAAGCAGCAGCCTGCTTTTAAACATCATCAGCGACATACTTGATATATCAAAAATTGAGGCCGACAGGTTAGTAATAGCTCCAACAGCAGTTGACATACGCGAATGTGTAAAAACTGTTATTGATATATGCAGGCCTGGTTTGGCTAATAAAGATTTAGTAATAGAATATGCTATTGATCAAAGAATGGCCGATTATTTAAGTATTGATGAAAGCCGTTTACAGCAAATTTTAGTTAACCTGATTGGTAACGCTATTAAATTTACCGACAAAGGATCGGTAGAGCTAAAGGTATTGGTTACGCGCAACCGCATGGATATGCAGGAGATCACTTTCCATATCAGTGATACAGGGATAGGTATTAGCCAGGAATCAATTACACAATTATTTAAACCTTTTACCCAGGTAAATACTACTGCTTTAAGAAAATACGGCGGTACAGGTTTGGGCTTATCCATCTGTAAGAAATTGGTTGAGATGATGGGTGGAAGGCTTTGGGTAGAAAGCAAGGAATCTGAAGGGTCGGTATTTAGTTTCAGTTTACCGCTGCAAATTGTTGATGGTTCTGCAAAAAGCAACAATTACCCTGATAAAAACACGGTTTTTATTAAAAAGCCGCTTAATATTTTATTAGTTGAGGATAACAAAATGAACCAGTTGGTAGCTGGCCGTATTTTTGAAAAAATAGGTTATAAAATAGATTTTGCCGATAACGGCCAAATAGCGCTGGACATGGCCGAGGCTAAAACTTACGACCTGATATTTATGGATATCCAAATGCCGGTTATGGATGGCCTGCAAGCCACACGGCAACTTATTAATAAATTGAATGGTAATACCCCGCCAATTATTGCCATGACAGCCAATGTTTTAAGTGAGAACGAAACCGAATGCCGTGATGCCGGGATGAAGGATTTCTTAAGCAAACCATTTACAATTGACAGGCTGGAATCTATCATTCAAAAATGGGGATCAACACCCTCCGAAATGATAAATAATTAGTAACACCAAAACGGTTTTCACTTGTTGAAATTTTAATTAAAAAGACAAAACGATGGCAAATTTTAAAGAATTGATAACATCAGATAAACCAGTCTTAGTTGATTTTTCGGCTGAATGGTGCGGACCATGTAAAATGATGCCACCTATTTTGAAGCAATTAAAAGACACCATGGGTGATAAGGTTACCATCGTAAAAATAGACGTGGATAAAAACCCATCCGCGGCAAGTGAATATAAGGTACAGGGTGTTCCTACATTGATCGTGTTTAAAAACGGGCAAACCAAATGGCGCCAAAGCGGCGTGGTACAGGCTAAGCAGTTACAGCAGGTTATCGAGCAGTTTGTTTAGTTTGGCTGGTGTATTAGTTCATTGGGGGTACAGCACAAAAATGCATCTATGAAAGTAGAAAAACTACTATCGCTTGCAAAGACCAATGAACATATAAACAAGTGAGCCAATGAACTACCGATACCCCATAGCTTGCAGATCAAACAATTCTGCATAACGTCCGCCTTTTATGAGCAATTCTTCATGGCTGCCTATTTCAATCAATTCGCCTTTGTCTAAAACCAATATCCTGTCGGCCATACGTACAGTACTAAACCGGTGGGAGATCAACACGGCTGATTTTCCTTTGGTTAACTCCGCGAAACGTTCAAATACGTTGTATTCGGCACGGGCATCCAGAGCCGAGGTTGGCTCATCTAATATTAGTAGTTGCGCATCGCGCATGTAGGCACGGGCCAGGGCTACTTTCTGCCATTCGCCGCCAGATAGTTCAACCCCATTGGCAAATCGCTTACCTAATTGCTGGTCATATTCGCCCGGTAATTTAGCTGCAAGTAAGTCGGCAAGACTTTGTTTGGCTGAAGAAACGATCAGCGGGCGGTTTTCTTTTTCGCTGATATTACCCACCGCGATATTCTGCGCAAAACTCATCTGGTACCGCAAATAATCCTGGAAGATGATGCCCACATTCAGGCGAAGATCAGCCAGGTCATAATCTTTGAGGTCGATCCCATCTAACAAGATCCGACCTTCTGATGGATCATATAAACGGGCTAATAATTTTACTAAAGTCGTTTTGCCTGCACCGTTCTCACCTACCAAAGCCAATTTTTCTCCGGGATGTAAAGTGAATGATAAATGCCGGTTAGCCCAGCGCTCCGAGTTCACATATTTAAAGCCAACATCCTCAAAAGTGAAGCCTTGCTGAATAACTTTAGGGAAAGGTTTTGGATTAGCCGGCAGTTTTATTTTAGGCTGAATATCGAAAAACTCAAAAAAGTCGCTTAAATAAATAGCTCCCTGCGATACCGCGGTGAAACGGGTTAAAATGCCTTCTAACAAACTTCTTAGCTGGCGGAATGATCCTGCAAGGAAAGCCAACTCACCAATACTAACCATGCCTTCAACAGCTTTTACGATGATAAACACATAAGCGGCATAATATCCAATACTACCCAGCATGGCAAAGAATGTACCCCAAAGGGAACGGTTGATAGTTAGGCGCTTATTATCAATGTAAAACTTATCCGATAGCAGTTTAAACCTTTCGATAATAAATCCTGAGAGGTCGAATATCTTTACCTCTTTAGCCGTTTCATCACTGGCACCAAGGTAACGAATGTAATCCAACTCACGGCGTTCAGGCGTTTGCCCTCTTGTCAACGCATAGCTTTGATCATTGAAATGTGATTCACCTAAAAAAGCCGGTATAATGGCGATCAACAGTAACACGATCAGCCAGGGATTAAACGCCATTAATCCAACGGCTAAAAACCCCATAGTGATCAGGTCCTGCACCTGGCTCATTACCTGCGAAAGTAAAATAGTACGGCCGATAGTTTGCTGCCTTGCACGTTCCAGTTTATCATAAAAAACAGCATCCTCGAACTGGTCGAGGTCAAGAGTCGCAGCATGAGCCATCAGCTTTACAGAAGTATGATTGCTGAACAAATCTCCCAGTAAGCTATCAAACAAAGTAATAGCTCGCGATAAAGCATCAGAAAATATAGCAAGCGCAAATTCAGCAGCAACCAGTTCCCATAAATAGCGTGTATCAGTACCATGCCTGTGGGCGATAGCGATAACCTGGTCGATAATGAGTTTGCCCACATATAGCAAGCCTAAAGGCACCGCAGATTTTACAATGCGCAGTACAGAGTTCACCACTGTCATCCACGGACTGGTTTGCCATACCAATTTAAAAAAAGCGGGCAGGTTCCTGAGCGCTTCAAGGCGCTCCTTAAAAGTTAAGGGTTCGGGTTTGGTGTTTTTGGGGGGACGGGTATTCAATATTTTTCTTTCTGTTTGATTTTTTTTAAGCACGTCATTGCGAGGAACGAAGCAATCTCTACATAAGCAGGTCAGCTTTGCAAGTTTCTCTGTATAGTATAGAGATTGCTTCGTTCCTCGCAATGACAGTAAAGATGTATATATGTAAAATTACTCAAAATCAGGATATCAATCCACCTATACAGATTTTTGTGAGTCACCAATGACACGCAACAAAAAAGGGGATGCATTAAGCATCCCCCTTCGCGATTGTATATAGGTTGAAAATAGCCTTTATACTTTGCTCTTAACTATAGGTTTAGCAGGCATCACCATCGACTGGATGTGAATTTCCTTTTGCAGACGCGGACTATGATTTAAGTCCTTATGCAAATGCGGTGCGATTACCAATGATACGATAGACATCAATTTGATCAGGATATTCATTGATGGGCCTGAAGTATCTTTAAACGGATCGCCAACAGTATCGCCGGTTACGGATGCCTTATGTGGTTCTGATTTTTTGTAATACATCTCACCATTGATCTCTACACCTTTTTCAAATGATTTTTTAGCGTTATCCCATGCACCACCAGCATTGCTCTGAAAAATACCCATCAATACACCAGATACCGTTACACCTGCCAATAATCCTCCCAAAACTTCAGGGCCGAAAATGAAACCTACGATGATCGGTGTTATTAAGGCAATCAAGCCTGGTGCAACCATTTCACGGATAGATGCTTTAGTTGATATGGCAACGCACTTTTCGTACTCAGGCTTGGCTTTATATTCCATAATGCCAGGTATCTCGCGAAACTGGCGACGGACTTCTTCTACCATTGCCATAGCTGCACGGCCCACCGCCGAGATACATAATGCCGAAAAGATAAATGGTATCATCCCACCAACAAATAAACCGGCCAACACATCAGCTTTGTAAATATCAATATCCTCTATACCTGCAACACCTACAAATGCCGCGAATAAAGCCAGTGAGGTTAACGCTGCCGAAGCAATAGCGAAACCCTTACCCGTTGCAGCAGTTGTGTTACCTACAGCATCTAAATTATCTGTGCGGTGGCGCACTTCTTCCGGCAGCATACTCATTTCTGCAATACCGCCGGCGTTATCTGCTATAGGCCCGAAAGCGTCAATGGCTAATTGCATAGCTGTTGTAGACATCATACCTGCAGCAGCAATTGCCACACCATATAAACCCGCAAAGTGATAAGATCCATAAATACCTGCTGCCAATACTAAAATTGGCAATACGGTTGATTCCATACCTACTGCCAAACCTGCAATAATGTTAGTCGCATGCCCGGTTGATGACTGACGGATGATCCCTAATACAGGGCGTTTACCCATCGCGGTGTAATACTCGGTAATCATGGACATTAAAGTACCAACTACCAAACCAACCATTATTGAATAGGTAACACCTGTTTTGGTAAATTCTAATGATCCTTCTTTTAAAGCACCACCCGGAAGCTCATCCCTTAGCATGTGAAAAGTATCATTCGGCAGCATCCAGTTCACCAAAAATATGGTAGCGATAGCTGTTAATATGATGGATGCCCAGTTGCCTATATTCAATGCTTTTTGTACGCTGTCGGTTTCATTTTTAATTCTTACGAAGGCAGCTCCTACTATGGAGAAGATCAAACCTAAACCGGCAATCACCATTGGCAATAAAACCGGGGCTATTCCTCCAAAATTATCATGCGATACAATCTCTCTTCCCAAAACCATAGTTGCCAGCATGGTGGCTACATATGATCCGAAAAGATCGGCACCCATACCTGCTACGTCGCCTACGTTATCACCAACGTTATCAGCAATTGTTGCCGGGTTACGCACGTCATCTTCGGGGATGCCTGCCTCAACTTTACCAACTAAATCAGCGCCAACGTCAGCTGCTTTGGTGTAGATACCACCACCAACACGGGCAAATAAAGCGATTGATTCAGCACCTAAAGAAAATCCGGCTAAAACATCAAGCGCCCTTGCCATATCTTCGCCGTTAACATTACCATGCAAATTGGTTACATAATGGGTATAGAAAACGATGAATAACGAACCTAAGCCTATAATTGCCAAACCGGCAACACCCAAACCCATAACTGTGCCTCCGGTAAACGACACCTTTAAAGCTTGCGCTAAACTAGTACGCGCTGCCTGCGTGGTACGAACGTTAGCTTTAGTTGCGATGCGCATACCCAAAAATCCGGCGAAAGCCGAAAGGAATGCCCCTATTATAAATGATACAGCAATGATCGGGCTGGACGTATGAACAGTGGTACCGGAGTATGCAAGCAATATGCCTGCTATTATTACAAAATAGCTTAGTATTTTCCATTCCGCACGTAAAAACGCCATGGCGCCATCGGCAATATACCCTGCCAGGGTTGTCATATCGCCATCGCCTGCATCCTGTTTAGTAACCCATGCTGATTTTACAGCCATCACAAGAATCCCGATGAGCCCAAAAACGGGTATCAGGTAAATTAAATTGGTGTACAAAAAGTCCATGTTAGAAATTTAGTTTATTAATTGGTTAGTACTGGTGTATATATTGGACTGCAAATTAGCAATTTAATTTATTTACAAAAGGATTACATAATTGTTTTTGTGTTGATTTTAAGTGTTTTATGGACAGTTAATACTTCCTGCTGTTTTTGTGACAAGCCATATTTTAATTTAAATACTTATTCCTATCTTAACCCACAAAACGACCCTCATTATATGACTGAAAAATCTACCCAGCCCAAACTGAAACATTCCTTAGGCTTGCTTGATGGAACCATGATCGTAGCGGGATCAATGATCGGCTCGGGTATCTTTATTGTAAGCGCGGACATTATCCGAAATGTAGGTTCAGCCGGCTGGCTGATAGCCGTTTGGCTTATCACCGGGTTTATGACCTTAACCGCTGCCTTAAGCTACGGCGAACTAAGTGGCATGTACCCAAAAGCAGGCGGACAATATGTTTACCTGAAAGAAGCCTACAACAAAATGATAGCGTTTTTATATGGCTGGAGTTTTTTCGCGGTAATACAAACCGGGACGATCGCGGCAGTGGGTGTCGCTTTTTCTAAATTTACAGCGGTAGCGCTTGGGTTTTCATCTTACACGGCTAAACTTATTCCATATTGCAGCGAGGACAACATTGTTTATCCTTTTCATTATGTACCCAATCCTACAGATACATCCTATCATTTCACCGTTACATCTGCCCAAATCGTATCTATTATCCTGATCGTACTTTTAACTTTTATTAATACCAGGGGCGTTAAAAGCGGGAAGATCATTCAAAATACATTTACAATAACCAAGCTGTTGAGCCTGTTCGGATTGATCGTCTTCGGCTTTATTATGTTGAAAGGTGATGTATGGCACGCTAACTGGACCAACGCCTGGCATCTGCAAAAACTAAATGTTAACGGAACATTTTCCCAGTACACGTTGGATGCAGCTTTAGGAGCTATCGCAATTGCTATGATTGGTTCTATATTTAGCAGCGATTCCTGGAATAATGTAACATTCATAGCCGGCGAAATGCGGAACCCTAAGCGGGATATAGGCCTAAGCTTATTCCTGGGGACACTTATTGTTACGGTGATATACATTTCAGCCAATTTAGTATACACTTCCGTTTTGCCTTTGCATGATATAGCTACAGCCCCTAAAGATCGTGTAGGTATTGCTGCATCGCAGGCTATATTTGGTAATGCGGGTACTTATATCATCGCGTTAATGATCATGATCTCAACCTTTGGTTGTAATAACGGATTAATATTAGCCGGGGCCAGGGTATATTATACCATGGCTAAGGATGGCGTCTTTTTCAAAAAGACAGGCGAATTAAATAAATTTTCTGTTCCCGGATTTGGCTTATGGCTTCAATGCCTAATAGCTTCACTATTATGCTTAAGTGGTAAATATGGCGACTTATTGGATATGATATCTTTTGTAGTAGTGATATTTTATGTGCTGACAATTATTGGCATTTATATTTTGAGAGCAAAGTATCCTAATGCCGACAGGCCTTATAAGGCTTTTGGGTACCCGGTTTTGCCGGCCATTTATATTGTGATGGGTATTGCTTTTTGCATTCTATTGCTAATTTATAAGCGTACTTATACGGAGTGTGGTTTAGCGATCGTTTTGATAGGCATACCCATTTATTATATATCGCAATGGTTATCAAAAAATGAAGATAAAACGATTACTAACGCTTAGCTTTTTATTTGTGGCGGGATATGCGCCCACCCAAAGCCTGCAACAAAAACTGCAAGCAGCCATGAACAAGCTGCAGGCGGATAGCCAATGCCGCTATGCATCTATTTCGTTAACCGTGTTGGATGTAAATAGCGGTCAGGAAGTGTTCTCAGTTAACCCCAGCATGGGTTTGGCAACGGCATCTACCCTAAAAACCATTACTACCATTACGGCTTTTAATGTGCTGGGTAAAGATTTCAGATACCAAACCAAATTCGGCTACAGCGGTTCTATCAGCAATGGCACACTCAACGGCGACCTCATCATCAAAGGTTCCGGCGACCCAACCCTGGGCAGTTGGCGTTATGAAGGCAGCAAGGAAGAACATATTTTAAGTTTGATGGTTGATGCCGTCCGCAAAGCGGGGATTAAAAAAGTTAACGGAAGAGTTATTGGCGACGACTCGATCTTCGGTTCACAATCCATTCCTGATGGCTGGATCTATGAAGATATCGGCAACTACTACGGCGCTGGTACATCCGGCCTTTGCTGGCGCGAGAACCAATATGAGGTAAAACTGCATACCGGGGAGATCGGCACACCGATTACGGTATCCCGAACTATGCCTGCCATGCCATACCTCACCTTTAAAAGTGAATTGCTCAATGCGCCGGCACATACCGGCGATGCATCCTACGCCTATCCGCCGATAAACAGCAACATGGTTTACCTGCGCGGCACTTATGCCGAAGATCAAACCAAAAAAAGTATCGCCCTTGCCCTCCCCGACCCTGCTTACGATGCAGCATTCCGCTTATTAGATACTTTGAAAGAGTTAGGAATTACCGTGACAGGATTAGCGGAATCAACCACAACGCTTGCTGCAAAAAAGAATACAATACCTGTTGCCACCCAAAATATCCTGGCCATATCATCGCCCGAACTCAGCAAGATCATTTACTGGACCAATCAGAAAAGCATCAACCTGTATGCCGAACAATTGCTCAAAACTATCGCCTGGAAAATGGGTAAGCAACCATCTACCGCTAACGGCGTTAAAGCCTTGCAGGATTTCTGGCAGCAAAAAGGCATCGATCCAAACTCATTAAACGTATTTGATGGCTCGGGCCTGTCCCCTGCCGACCGGGTCACTACAACAACTTTAGCTACCATTCTGCTGTCGGCGACTAAAGAACCATGGTATCATGATTTCTACGAGAGTTTACCCATTTACAATGATATGCACATGAAAAGCGGCAGCATTATTAACGTATTGAACTATGCCGGTTATCAAACACATGACGGCAGGCAACTCTGCTTCTCTATCATGGTGAATAATTATAATGGATCCGGTAAGGAGATCAAGGCGAAGATCTTTAGGGTTTTGGATGAACTGAAATAATAACAAATACCCCATCCAAACGTATAATTATCTATGAATACAGACACCAGGGCAGTCAAGTCGAAAAAGATAGGGTTAGCGCTCTCTGGCGGTGGTGTGCGCGGCGTTTCTCATTTAGGTGTGATACAGGCGCTTATGGATCATGGACTCACATTCTCGCATATCTCAGGTACCAGCGCGGGTGCTGTTGGTGCAGCATTTTTTGCTGAAGGTTATGCTCCAAAGGAGATCCTACAGATCATTAAGGACGCCAGGCTACTGAAGTTGCTCCGCCCGGCTTTGGGTAGCACAGGATTGGTTTCGATATTGAATGTCAGGACCATTTTTCAGAAATATATCCCGCATAATTCATTTGATAAACTAAAAACCAAGGTAACCATTGCTTCGGTTGACCTTGGCGAAAGCAAGCTGGTTTACTTTACTGAGGGTGAGCTGGATATTGCGGTTTTAGCCTCATGCTGCCTGCCGGGACTGTTCAGGCCGATCATCATTGATGACCATATGTATGTAGATGGCGGCATCCTCAACAACTTCCCGGTTGACCCGCTGGTGGGTAACTGCGACCTGATCATAGGCTCATCATGTAACCACTTGCCCATAGTTACCGAGATCAAATCATTCGGCGGGATGATTGACCGGGCGGCTATGATCGCTATAAATTCCAGCCTGAATGCCCATAAGATCCTGTGTGACGTGGTTATCGAACCACACGGCCTCGGCTCTTTCGGAATATTTGATACGGATGCGGCTGATGAGATTTACGCTATCGGTTATAACGAGGGCCTGAAAACCATCGCCGGAAATGAAACACTTAAGAATTTCCTGGCATCCGGCAAAGCCTGAACTGTTTCATAATACAGGTGAAACACCCTGGTACATGTGGTACACTTTTGACCGGATTTATGCCCCCAAAAACGATCAAAAACAGTGTTTTTAACTTCATTTTCAGGTGAAATTAGCATCATTTTGAGCCAAAAATCCTTGAAATCATACCAAAATACTCCTAAAATCGACCCTAAAAGTTTAAAAAATAGCGGTTTTTACCTGATTTAACCTTGTTTTGTATGGAAAGTGAAACAGCTTAACAAAGAAAAATCGGTATCGTAGTGAATCAATTAAACGAAGCCCTAAACTGCAAAGGCGACAAATTCGTTTTACGCTTAAACAGCTTGCTAAACGACTGCGAATGCTCAAACCCTAACTCGTAGGCAATTTCACTTACGGATAATCCGGTAGTGGATAATTTCTCTTTTGCCTTGTCGATCAACTTACTGTGGATGTGCTGTTGCGCATTTTGCCCGGTTAGCACCTTTAACATACTGCCTAAATAATTGGCCGACACGTTCAATTTATCGGCAATGTAGCTCACCGACGGTAGGCCCTTATTGATCAGGTCTTCGTTGTTAAAATAATCCGACAGTAATTCCTCCACCTGGTTCAACATGTTATGGCTACTGATCTTCCTGGTCAGAAACTGGCGGTGGTAAAACCTCCCGGCGTAGGTAAGCAACACTTCCAGCTGGGCTATGATCAGGTCCTGACTGAATTTGTCGGTATTAGACAGCAGCTCATGCTGAATGTTTTCAACCACCTGGTTCAATGTCGCCTCTTCACGGTCAGAAAGGAACAAGGCCTCGTTAACCGAATAATCAAAATATTCGTACTTTTTAATAGTTTTTGCCAAAGGTGTGTTCCATAAAAAATCGGGGTGCACTACCAACATCCAACCTGATTGATCCAGCACCTTGCCTTTCTCCAACGCTATCTTATATACCTGGCCCGGTGCTAAAAACGACATTGTACCCTCATCAAAATCAAACGGCTGCTGGCCATATTGCATTTTGGCAGTAAAATTTCTTTTTAACGCGATGATGTAAAAATCGGTCACCACGCTGATCGGTTCATCATAAGGCAGATTTTTGATGGGTTTAACGTGAATCACCGTCATCAGCGGATGCATTGGAGCCGGAAGAAAGGCCAGCCTGCAATATTCCGATATGGATTTAAACCGGTATGGTTGTTTATTTGCCATGGTACAATGTACTTACTTTTGGTTATAAAAAGCAGCAAATTCCTGCGCAAAATCTTTCATTTTTGTTTTACCCATCACTTTCGGCCTGTGCTTGTAATAATCCTCGTTTACCAAACCGTTATGCATACCCGCCTGCATATCAACCACACCTTTGGCCCGCGATTCCGGCATGCCGAACATCTTTAAACCGCTCATCATATCCTTGTCGCTCATTAACGCCCATTTTAAATAAGGCTTACCGATAGCAGTGCCGATGATCTTCGCTATCTCGTTACAGGTCAGCTCCTCGCTGGCAATGTAACGGAATTTACGTTCTGTAAAAGGCGACGTAAGTTCTTCGGCAACTACAGTGGCAATATCCTTTGGCGATACCCAGGGCATTTTATCATCGGCCCCATAATTTGCCGCGATAACGCCCCATTTGCCGGTAACTAAACTCCGGAATCCTGAAAAGCGCAAGGTTAAAAAAGCGCCGAGAAATCCTTTTCCACTTATTGGGGCCTTAAAATCTTTTAAGTTGGTATAAAAACCAACCGGACGCATGTGCTTGATAATCACATCAGATGGCAATTCCCTGAAAATAGTTTCCGCTAAATGATGGAAAGCCAGCAGCCCATTGCCCTTATCGGTATGCGCGCCAATACTGCTTAAATGTACCACCTGCTTTACACCCGAAGCTTTGATAGCGTCGCAATAATTGCCTATCTGCCTGCGGGTGGATTCCATAATATCCAGCTTGGGATCGAAATAATCGAAAGGCGGCAGCATGCAATACACGGCATCCGCGCCCGTGAAGGTGGCTGTTAAAAATTGCACGTCCTCTATACTGCCAATCGCTGCCGTAGCGCCTGATTTTTCAATCGATTTTTGTTTATCCTGTTTGCTGCTGATCACCACAACCGAATGCCCTTTTTGGACCAATTCCTCGGTTAGTGGTTTGCTGATGTTGCCTAATGAACCTGTTACTACAATCTTCATGTTTATGTTTTTGATGCAACAAAGGTGGGTAACAATCAATGGGCCGGTGTAGCCAAATTCATTATTGATGTAGCCGAAATAAGGTTTGTGGGAAAGTGCAGATTACTTGCGCTTGTTTACAACGAGTGCTTAAAATGGGTTAGAGATTGCATCGCGATACGCATTGTAAATGCTAAACAGCATTAAGCACTCATTGTAAACAAGCGCAAGTGAGGCAGCATTTAGGCTGAATAATACGATTAAGCGAGTGCTTAGAAAGCAGCAATTTATAAAACAATCATTTCGACTGGCGGGAGAAATCTTCTTAGAGATGAAAACTCGCTATGCGTATTTTAGAAGATTCTTCACTCCGTTCAGAATGACAAGAGAGAATAATAACTACCTAACCCAACACCGGCTGCACATTTGTAATACTGAATATTTCCGCGATCAGGTCATCACTTGGGTTAACCTTTAGTGATTTGGAGATCGCTTCCAGCGCGATGCTGTCTTCCCTGTCTTTAACTACAAACTTGAGATTACAATTCTTAACCGGGTATTTCTCATTATTTACATCAATGGCTTGCTGAATGTTGCTTAACAGGCTGTTGGTAAGCAATTGCAGATCGACACAAACAGTAAGCGATTTGGTCAATTTATCACGCATTTCGGACAGCGGGCTCATGGTTTGTATGCGCATGTCCCAGTTATCTTTTTGGCGGAATTTCTCTTCGATGATACCTTTGATATGCAGGAAATAGCCATCAACCAGCAAATACCTGAATTTCATATAATCCTCGCCAAACAGCGCAAACTCGTATGATTCCTTATAATCTTCCAAAACAAACGTACCGAAAGGCTTGCCTGTTTTGGTCATTTTATGCTGAACGTTTGAAACCAGTCCACCAACACGGATGTCGCCACGCTTGCGTAGCTCGTTGAATGCGGTCATGATCTCTTCGCCGCCTTCACCGCTGCGGGCTTTCTGCATGTTCTTCAGGTCGCTGATGTTGGTATTGCAATAGCGCTCCATCTCCAGCTTAAAATTGTCCAGCGGGTGCCCGGTCAGGTAAATACCGATCACATCTTTTTCATATTTCAGCTTCTCTATCAGCGGCCATTCATCAGCTTCGGGCATAGCTGGTTCGGGAATATAGGATGCTACCGTCCCGCCAAAAAGCGACGACTGGTTACTGGTTTGTGTATTCTGGTAATCGTTGGCATATTTAATTAAACGCTCAACGCCGGTTAAAATGCCGTTCTCTGTTTTGGCGAAGAATTGCGCACGGTTAAGGCCCATGCCGTCGAATGCGCCACCATAGATCAGGTTTTCGTAGGATTTTCGGTTTACGCTCCGTGTGTTGGAGCGCTGCGCGAAGTCATAAACCGATTTATAAGGCCCGCGCTCATTACGCTCCTCAATAATCGCTTCAACTGCTTTATCGCCCACACCTTTTACACCCGTTAATCCAAAACGGATCTCGCCTTTGGAGTTCACAGCGAATGCCAGGTCGGATTCATTAATATCAGGGCCCAAAACATGAACGCCCATGCGGCGGCACTCATCCATAAAGAAAGTAATTTTCTCCATGTTATTCTGGTTGTTCAATACCGCAGCCATGTATTCTCCGGGGTAATGCGCTTTCAGGTAGGCTGTTTGATAAGCCACGAAAGCATAACAGGTAGAGTGCGACTTATTGAACGCGTACTGCGCGAACGCCTTCCAGTCGTTCCAGATCTTGGTCAGTTTATCTTTGGGGTGGCCTTTAGCGGTGGCGCCGGTCATAAACTGTGCCTCCATCTTATTCAGTACCTCAATTTGTTTTTTACCCATCGCCTTACGCAAAACGTCGGCATCGCCTTTACTAAAGCCGGCCAATTTTTGCGATAAAAGCATCACCTGTTCCTGGTAAACGGTAATCCCGTAGGTTTCGCCCAGGTATTCCTCCATGTCAGGTAAATCGAAGGCGATAGGCTCGTACCCGTGCTTACGCTTAATAAACAGCGGAATGTACTCGATCGGGCCCGGGCGGTAAAGCGCGTTCATGGCGATCAAATCCTCGAATTTATCAGGCTTCAGATCACGCAGGTACATTTGCATCCCGTCACTTTCAAACTGGAACGTACCGTTGGTATCGCCACGTTGATATAGTTCGAATGTTTTGGTATCATCGAGCGGGATATAATCTATATCAATAGAAACCCCATGGTTTTGCTTGATCAACCGCAGCGCGTCTTTGATGATGGTCAGGGTCTTCAAGCCTAAAAAGTCCATCTTGATAACGCCTGCATCTTCAATCACACGGCCATCATACTGGGTAACCAGCAAGTCGGAATCTTTTGCTACCGCGACGGGTACAATGTCGGTCAAATCATACGGTGCTATGATGATACCCGCGGCATGCACACCCGTGTTACGGATGGAGCCTTCCAGTTTTCCCGCTTCGCGCAAAACAGTCGCGCGCAGGTCGTTTCCTTTTAATATCGCTTGTAATTCAGGCACCTGGTCTATCGCGCCCTGCAGCGTAATGCCCAGGGTATCAGGTACCATTTTCTTCAGTAAGTTCACTTCGGATAATGGCATATCCAGCACACGGCCTACGTCCTGGATACTGGTGCGCGCCGCCATGGAACCATAGGTAATGATCTGCGCCACCTGGTTCTTGCCGTATTTATCAACTACATAATCGATCACTTTTTGCCTGCCCGCATCGTCAAAATCTGTATCAATATCAGGCATCGATTTACGGTCGGGGTTCAAAAATCTCTCGAACAGTAAATTATATTTTAATGGGTCGATATTGGTGATCCCGATACAATAGGCCACCACGGAACCGGCAGCCGAACCCCGGCCCGGACCAATGAACACACCCATATCGCGGCCTGCTTTGATGAAATCGGCAACGATCAAAAAGTACCCGGCAAATCCCATGGTACG
Source organism: Mucilaginibacter sp. (assembly GCF_965225845.1). Taxonomy (GTDB): domain Bacteria; phylum Bacteroidota; class Bacteroidia; order Sphingobacteriales; family Sphingobacteriaceae; genus Mucilaginibacter. The sequence continues at coordinate 642,892 of NZ_CBDDBL010000002.1, read as the reverse complement.
GATGGTGAACAGCTCAAAGTTGATGCGTTCTTCAGCCTCCGGCGATATATCAACATAACGATCCCTGGCACCTAAAAAGGTCAGGTGCTTCAGGTATTCCCACTGGTTCAGCGTATCCGCGTCGGGGGTCATATCGCTGTGGATCTTAAATTCAGGCGGGATAACGAAGTTGGGCAATAAAATATCGCGCTTCAACTTCAGCACATCCACCTTATCTACAATCTCATTGGTATTATCTAATGATTCAGGCAGGTCATGGAACAGCTTGCCCATTTCGTCCTGCGTTTTAAAGTAAAACTGGTCATTCGGGAAACCGAAGCGGTAGCCTTTACCACCTTCTTCATCAGTCGCTATCGGCGTACTTTGCATATCGCCGGTATTCACGCACAGCAAAATATCGTGCGCGTTCGAGTCCTGCTGATCCACGTAGTGTGAATCATTGGAGCAGATCACCTTTACATTATATTTCTTAGCATATTTCAACAGCACATTATTTACCGTATGCTGCTCAGGGATATCGTGGCGCTGTAATTCTATATAAAAATCCTCGCCAAAAAGATCAAGCCACCATTTAAATTCAGTTTCGGCTTCTTCTTCGCTTTTGGTCAAAATAGCTTGCGGAACCGACGCGCCAATACAGCAGGTGGTGGCGATAATACCTTTATGATGTTTCAGTATCAGTTCTTTATCAATACGCGGCCATTTACTGTACAATCCCTCCATATAACCTGCCGAGCATAGCTTTACCAGGTTTTTGTAGCCCTCGGCATTTTTAGCCAGCATTAACTGGTGGCGGCGTACGTCTTTTTTCTCTTTGGTGAATTGCTTTTTATGCCGATCTTCAACCACATAAAACTCGCAGCCTACAATAGGCTTTACGTTATGCTTGCCTGCCTCCGCCACAAATTTAAATACCCCGAACATGTTACCGTGGTCGGTAATGGCCAGGGCTTTCATGCCGTCGGCAGCAGCTTTTTTATAAAGCTTGCTGATGTCGGCAGCACCGTCAAGTAACGAAAACTGGGTATGTACGTGTAAGTGCGAAAAATCGGGCATGGCTTAACTTAATAAATTTTGTGGCGAAATACAAAGTTATCAAAAAACAAATGCTCACCCCCTGGTGTTGATAATTCAATTGTCAGCTGTATCCCATAGTTTGCCCTGCTTGTTTTTAGCATAAACACAGGAGATTTTATTAACAATACCGCCTGTAATGTGTATTTAGCACACTATTTGTATCATTATAATGCAACAACAATCTTCACCTTTGAAAAACGTATAAAATTTGAAACGAATTGGACTTATAGCTTTAAAAACTATTTTATGGTTAATTGCAGGCGTACTATTCCTTGTGCTGCTTGTAGTTATTTTAATACAGGTACCCGCCGTACAAAACTTCGCGAAAAATAAAGCGGTAACTTTCTTACAGAATAAAATTCATACCAAAGTTCGTATCGATCACATCAGCATTGGCCTGCCGAAATCAATCGTTTTACAAGGGGTTTATTTTGAAGACCAGAAACGCGATACTTTAATAGCCGGTGACAAACTGGAAGTAGATGTAAGCATGCTGAAACTGCTGCACCACAAGTTAGAGATCAATGAAATTAACCTGGATGGCATAACAGCCAAAGTAAGCCGCGGTCCGGACAGCGTTTTCAACTTTGATTACATCATGCGGGCATTTTCCAGCCCTACTAAGGTTGCTCCCAAACCGACAGATACTGCCTCGGCAATGACCATTTCGGTTGAAACGGTTATTTTGAATAAGATCAACATCGCCTATAAGGATGCTATTAGCGGATACAATGTGAAGTTTTTATTGGGGCATTTTGATACCAAGATCACCACGTTTGATCTGGATAAAATGAAATTCACCATCCCGAAGGTTAACCTGTCGGGTTTTAACGCGAAGATCATTCAAACGGATGTTCCGCCGACAGCAACAACAAAATCGGTAACGCCAATAACGGCTACTCACCCGCAAGGTATATTTCTTAATATTGGCACAGTCAATATCTCCAAGATCAACGTGGATTACGGTTCGCCAACCATGACCGCCAAAGTAAATTTAGGTCAGTTAGCTGTGGATATGAAAAAGATAGACCTGAATAACCAGGTGATCGGCATCAAATCCATCGACCTGGATGATACCAAAGCCATCTTGACCTTTGCCCAGCCGCAAAGCGTTAAAAAAACTGTGGTCACCACTATTAAAAAACTGGATACCCTTGCCAAACCGGCAGCCAGTACCAAAGGCTGGGCCGCTACGCTGGATAGGATCACTTTCAGCAACGACGATATAAAATACGATAACAATGCCGCCAAAGCCCTGCCTAAAGGTTTGGATTTTTCGCATATGGATATTCACAACCTCAACGCGGATATTGAAAGTTTGAATTACAACCCTGATACCATATCGGGCAAGGTAAATTCATTTACCTTCTCCGAAAAAAGTGGATTACAGCTGAATAAATTCCATACCGCGTTTTTTTATGGGCCAAAGAATGCTTATTTGAACGACCTGTATGTGGAAACACCGCAAACAGTTATTCAAAAACAATTGCAGGTTAGTTACCCTTCTATCGCTTCGCTTAGTACCAATTTGGGCGCGTTAAGCGTAAATGCTGATCTGGATGGCAGCCGTTTGGGTTTGAAGGATGTTTTGATATTGATGCCAACCATGAGCACATCAATTGGCAAGGTATCGCCTAACGAAGTTTTCAAGATCAACGGGCGGATATTCGGTAAGGTAGATGACCTGCATATTCCAAGCCTGGAAATTACCGGCCTTCGCAATACCCACATTAAGGCATCCGCCAACATGCGTGGCCTGCCTAATGTGAACAAGGCTTATTTTGACCTGACCATTAACGACTTCAGCACCAGTCGTGGTGATATCAATACTATTGCGGCTAAGGGTATGATACCGGCTTCTGTCAGCATTCCCCAAAACATCAATCTGAAAGGCACATTTAAAGGCGGTATCAGCAACTTCAACACAAAAATGAATTTGCGTAGCAGCGATGGCGCAGTTGACCTGACTGCTTCCATGAAAAACGGCAGCAATAAAAATAATGCGACCTATGCTGCCAACATTCGCGCGAGCAATTTAAATGTCGGCGAGTTAACCAAGCAGCCGCAAATGGTGGGTACGGTTACTTTGTCGGCTAACATTTCTGGTACCGGACTTAATCCTAAAACGGCCAGCTTGAAGTTTAACGGTGAAGTAGCTAACGCGAATGTAAAAGGCTACAACTATCACAACCTGAAACTGAGGGGTACTGCCCAAAACGGTAGCTATGTAGCTAAAGTGAATATGGCTGATCCAAACATCCACTTCAGCCTGGATGCAAAGGCCAACATGAACAAAAAATATCCGTCGGTTTACGCTACGCTGAATGTGGATAGCATTGATATGCAAAAGCTGCATTTCTCAAATACAGTTATGCGTTTCCATGGCAAGATTGTGGCTAAAGTGCCGACTGCTGATCCTAATTACCTGAACGCTGACATTGAAGCGACAGACCTGCTGATCGTAAACGGTACACAACGTATAAAGCTGGATACTGTAAGCTTGCTTTCAACTGCCAATGCGGATAGCAGCACTTTGAAACTAAAAACGCCATTGCTAACGGCGCATATGGCAGGCAAATACAAACTGCCTGAGATCGGTATAGCTATGCAGGACCTGATCAACAAATATTACAACACCAGTTTGGCGAGCGGCAAACATGTGGTTAAATACTCGCCGGAGAACTTTGAGTTTGATATGCATGTTACCAAAACCCCGTTGATGACCCAGTTCGTTCCAAGCTTAACGCAATTAAGCCCGGTTGTGATCAAGGGAAACTTTGATAGCCAGGCTGGCACATTAGTAGTAAATGGATCGATGCCTAAAGTGGTTTATGGGACAAACACCGTTAACAATTTAAAATTGAACATTAACACCGCTAACAACGCGCTTAACTATTCCATTAATGTTGATAATGTAAAGGCCGGATCATCAATTAATTTGCTGTATACCAGCATCAGCGGCAGCGCGCAAAACAACAAGCTTAATTTAAGCCTACAGGTTAAAGACGCTACTAAAAAAGACCGTTATAAGATCGCGGGTGTATTCAGCGCATTGCAGAATGAATACCAATTCAGTTTCTTAACAGATGGCTTGTTGTTAAACTACACGCCATGGACCGTTGCCAGCGACAACGCATTAGAATTTGGCAACAAGGGTATTTTGGCTAAGGATTTTGTGATAAGCAATACCGGGCAATCATTAGGAATTACCAGCAACCCGCAAACTTTTAATGCGCCTGTTACGGTAGACTTCAAAAACTTCCAGATCGAAACTTTGACACGCCTTGCACAGCAGGACTCGCTACAGATTGGCGGTGTGCTGAACGGCGATGTGCATGTAAGCAATTTCCAAAAATCGCCGGTATTTACAGCGGCTTTAAATGTAGGCGACTTTAGCTTTAAAGGTGATACCGTAGGAAACATCGCCCTAAAGGTAAATAACCAAACTGCCAATGCTTTTGCAGCTAATGTAGCCATTAGCGGTAAAGGTAATAATGTTACGCTGAGCGGCTTGTATTATACCCAGCCGGATAGCCGGTTTGACCTAAATCTGAATATTGCTTCGCTCAATATGAAGAGCATCGAAGGCTTTAGCTTTGGCGCTATTCGTAACGCCAGTGGTAATATTACCGGTAACATGAAAATAAGCGGCACTACCACGGCGCCGGCTGTACGTGGCGATATCAACTTTAATAAAGTTGGCTTTAATGTATCGATGCTTAATTCCTACTTCAGCATGCCGAATGAAAGTATCACTTTCAACAACGACGGTATTCGCTTTAATGATTTTACGCTGATCGACTCAACAGGTAACAAGGCCGTAGTTACAGGTAATATATACACAACAGACTACACCAGCTTTAAATTTGGGATGAAGATACACATGGATAATTTCCGGGTGATCAACTCAACCCAGGCAGATAATAAACTGTACTATGGCAAGCTTTACATGAACGCCGATGCGAGTATTACCGGTAATTCGGATAAACCAATAGTGGATGCAACGTTAACCGTGAATGATAAAACCGACCTGACCATTGTGCTACCGGCAGATGACCCGGGCGTTGAGGACAGGCAGGGCGTGGTTGAAGTCATTAATGAGAACGCGCCCAAACTGGATTCTATTTTATTGGCGAAGAAACTGGATTCATTGAAACAATCAAACCTGAAAGGCCTTGATGTAAGCGCTAATGTTAACATCAACAAAAACGCCAGGTTTACCGTAGTCGTCGACCCAAGCAACGGTGATGTGGTACACATACAAGGTGAGGCTCATTTGAATGGAGGTATCGACCCAAGCGGAAAAACTAATTTAACAGGTATTTATACCGTTGAATCAGGCTCATATAACCTGGCTTACGCTACGGTTAAACGTACCTTCCTGTTCCAGAAAGGCAGCACCATAACCTGGACCGGCGACCCAACCAGCGCTAACATCAATTTGACAGCAGTATACGTGGCTAATGTGCCTCCTATCGACCTGGTGCAACAGCAATTAGGCGGCGATAACACTTCGGCAAATGCTACGCAATACAAGCAAAAACTACCATTTAATGTAGAGCTGATCCTCAAAAATCAATTGCTAAAACCAGATATCTCTTTTGATATTATTTTGCCTGATAGCAGCTATACCGTATCGCCGGTGGTTGTTCAAACCATTAATGACCGTTTAGCGCAGGTTAGGCAGGATCCGAACGAGATTAACAAACAGGTATTGGGTGTGCTGGTGCTGGGCCACTTTATTGGCGATAACCCGCTGCAAAGCGAGGGCGGCAGTACCGGCATTAACGGCGCTATCCGTAACAGTGTGAGCAGTTTATTGTCGGATCAATTGAATAAACTTGCAGGTAACTTAATTGGCGGTGTGCAGCTAAGCTTTAACCTGACTTCGGGCGCGGATTATTCAACGGGTGTTGAGCAAAACCGGACCGATCTGAATGTCGGCCTGTCCAAACAATTCCTTAATGACCGTGTAACAGTAACGGTAGGTAATAATTTTAACCTGGAAGGCCAAAATCAACCCGGACAAAAAACTACTGACATAGCTGGTAACTTATCATTAAATTATAAACTGACCGAAGACGGCCGGTACATGGTGAGGGTTTACCGTAAGGATGAGTTTATTGTAATTGAAGGACAAGTGGTTGAAACAGGTGTTGGCTTCTCCATAACTTATGAGTACAATAAGTTTAAGGAACTGTTCGCTAAAAAATCAAAGGCTGATAAGGAACGCGAGAAGAAATATAAGCAAGATCAGAAAGAGAAAAAGAAGGAACAAAAAGAAGCTGATGAGAAACATGATGAGGCGGTAACTGAAGCGCAACCAGCCGACCAGCCGTCACAAACCAAACAAACATCAAACTAAGCTATGGCCAAAATTAAATACATATTTATTATCCTTATCGCGGCTTTCATCAGCGCTTGCAGTACCACCAAGTATTTGGATCCCGGTCAAAAATTATACACCGGCGGCGAGGTGAAGATAGTTGATACCGGTATTAGTAAAAGCGATGCCAAGGCCCTTAAAGGTGAATTAGAGGGTTTACTCAGGCCAAAGCCTAACGGCAATATTTTAGGCTTGCGCTATAAACTTTACATCTACGAAAAAACAAAAACCAAAAAAGTTAAGGGTTTAAGGCATTACATTAATACCCATTTAGGCGAACCACCGGTTTTATTTAGTAGTGTAGACCTGGTTCATAACAGTACCATATTACAAAGCAGGCTGCAAAACGAAAGTTATTTCCTGGCACAGGTTTCAGGTGATACAGTGAGTAAAAACCGTACGGCAAAAGCTGTTTATACCGTACAGCCTGGCCCTTCTTATCACTATCGTAAAATTATTTTTCCTAACGAAAAAGACGATTTAGATACCGCGGTTACCGGTACTTCAAAACAAACTTTGCTAAGGGTTGGAGCCAAATATAACCTGGATATTATTAAAGATGAACGCATCAGGATCGATGCGCAATTAAAACAGGAAGGTTATTATTATTTCGCGCCCGAAGACCTGATCATGAAGTACGACAGTACCATTGTCGGCCACCAGGTAGATCTGTTTGTAAAGGTTAAAGAAACTACGCCAGATGAGGCGAGATGGATTTATAAGATCAGGAACATTTATGTTTACCCGCACTACAGCCTGGGGGATACTTCAAAAAAGAAAGATTCTACTGTCAAATATCGCTGGTATAATGTTGTTGGCGGGCAAAAAACAGTTAGGCCTTTTGTATTTAAGAACACCGTGTTGTTGCATCCGGGCGACATTTATAACCGCACGGAACATACCAACTCCTTAAACCGTTTTATTGAATTGGGCCCGTTTACTTATGTACAAAACAGGTTTGATGATGTTACACCCGATTCGCCGTTCCTGGATGTTTACTACTACTTAACCCAGGCTAAGCGTAAATCATTAACCGCGGAGATCATCGCCCGCCAAACATCGGCCAATTACGATGGTACCCAGCTTGATCTGACTTTCCGAAATAAAAACACATTTAAGGGCGCTGAATTATTGACAGTAACCTTTTTCACCAGTACCGATAAGCAATTCGGCAGCTACCAGCACGGCTTTGATGTTTACCAGTTTGGTGTAACACCATCCCTGTCGTGGCCAAGGTTTATCAGTCCGTTTAATTTTACAACCAATAATGCCTTTATCCCTAAAACAATTCTTACTACGGGTTACACGCTGATAGACCGTTCACAATTGTATAATTTAAACTCGTTTAATGCATCATGGGGTTACCAATGGAAACCTAGCCTTTTTAAACAAAACACATTAGACCTTTTAGACTTTTCATATGTAGATGCAGGTAATGTTACCCCTTTATATTTGGATAGTATTCGCAAAACCGGCAACCCTGCACTTAAACATGTCATCAATAACCAGCTAACCTTTGGCCCAAGCTATAGTTTTACGTATGATAATACCAGCGATACCTACCGTACCAATAACTTTTACTACATGGGTAAGTTAAGCTCATCAGCTGTTTTGCTGGGTTTGATAGAAGGTGCGGATACGCTGAAAGGTAACGTTAGAAAAATTGGCGGAACACCGTATGATCAATATTTTAAACTGGAGAACGAGATCAGGTTTTTCCATAAACTCGGGCCAAATAGTAAACTGGCTACGCGGTTGCTGGTTGATGTTGGCTTACCTTATGGCAACTCAACTATTTTGCCTTATACTCAACAGTTTTTTATCGGCGGGCCAAATAGCTTACGCGGTTTCCAGGCGCGCACCTTGGGGCCTGGTTCTTATGATTATCGGAATGCCTCCGGCTACAACGGTACAGAGTTTTTACCCGATGAATCGGGCGACATTAAACTGGAGGGGAATGTGGAATACCGCTCTAAACTGTTTAGTATTGTTGAAGGCGCTTTATTTGTAGATGCAGGTAACATTTGGCTGTTGCACCCTGAAACCGGTTTGCCGGGCGCTGCCTTTGGTAAAAACTTTTTAAGCCAAATGGCCGTAGATGGCGGATTCGGTTTGCGTTTCAACTTGTCGGTATTGATATTACGTACCGATCTGGGCTTTGCTTTTATCAATCCGTCACTGCCTTCGGGTCAGCGGGATGTAATCAAAAACCTGAGTTTTGGCAACTCGGTATTTAACCTTGCTATAGGATATCCTTTCTAATCTGATTAATGCGTTGTGAGTATAGTTTATATTCACAACGCATTGATTTACAAAAACATTCCAATTTATAAAAATTCTTCTTTCAAGTGATTTAATTTTAACTTTAATATCGCGATCCAATTATAAATGAAATTGCCTGGTTTTTACCTGAACATTTATAAACTTTTAGCCGTATTATAAGATAAATGCAAATTCCGCAAAAGAACAAAATAATCACCTGGGTTAGCCTGGCCATAATGGCTACAAGCTGCATTATTATGTTTGGCTGGATATTTAAAATCACGGCGCTTTCGGGCTTGCTGCCCGGCTTTCCCATGCGATTCAATACAGCATTGTGCTTTGCCTTGCTGAGCGGCGCGTTGCTATCGGCACAACTGCACCCTAAAAACTGCAGATCTGCTTTATTTTTTGCGCTTGCTTTAGCAGGTACAGTTATTGGGTTATTAACGCTTGCCGAAGATATTATTAATATCAATACAGGTATAGATCAATTATTTGCAACTGATCCAAGCACGCTTATTGCAGTTATGCCACATCCCGGCCGCATGGCATTTAATGCTTCGCTAAATTTTGGCCTTTTAGGTGTTGGATTATTGTTTTTTTGCTTTAACTCACGCTATCTTCATATCGCCTCACAATATCTTTTTCACGCGGTTACCTTAATCTCGGCCATTGCTATTATTGGCTTTTTGTATAATGTAGCGTTATATAACTCACTGTTTTATGTAACCTCTATGGCAATTTCTACTGCCGTATTTTTTTTAGTGTTATCGTTAGCTGCCGCACTCCTAAATCCGAGCCTTGGCCTGGCTGCTATTTTTACCGGCGACCGTGTAGGCAACCAGTTAGCCCGCAGGCTGGTAACCCTTATTTTTTTTATGATCCTGTTTTTTGGAGCGTTAAAGTTAGAAACCCATAATTCAAGGATCTTTTCATCTATCGATATCGAGATGTCGCTGCTGGCATTATGCTTTTTAATAGCAACCACACTTTTGATATGGAACACAGCCAACTGGCTAAATAGAATTGACGCCAAGCGCAAGCTTGCAGAAGAGGAAATATTTATCATAAATGCTGAGCTGGAAAAGCGTGTTGAAGAACGCACAGCCGAATACCAAAAAAGCGAGCAGTGCTATCATTCACTAATTGATCAGGCTACAGATGCTATTTATTTAATGGACAGCGAAAGAAATTTTACCGAGGTAAATGTTTCCATGTGCCAAATGACCGGTTATAGTAAAGATGAGCTATTGCAAATGAATGTGATAGAAGTACTTGACCCCGAAGAATTAAAAAACAGTCCCCTGCCCGAAATATCGTCTTACCTTGGTAAACCACCTATAGAACGGAAATTTATCAAAAAAAATGGAGAACCTTTTACGGCCGAAGTTAACGTTAAGGTTTTTCCTGATGACCGGGTAATGGTAATTGCACGCGATGTTACCTCACGTAACAAAATGCTGCAGGAGGTACAGGAAGCCGAGCTTAAATTTAAATCCATCGCTGAAAAATCAATGGTGGGCATCTACATGGTTCAATATGGTAAGTTCATTTATGTAAATCCGCGTTTTGCTGAGATATTTGGCTACCGACAGGAGGAATTAACTAATACTGTACCTTTGGATACCATTATTTACGATACCCACCGTGATTACACCAACCAGCAGGTAAAACTACGAATGGAGGGTAAGATCGATAGCGTTCGTTATGAAACCAAGGGTAAAAAGAAAGACGGTTCAAGCAATTGGATAGAGTTTTATGGAAGCCGGGCCATGATGAACGGCGTACCAACCATTATAGGGTCTATGATGGACGTTACCGAGCGTAGAAAGGCTGAAGACGAATTAAAAGCATCGGAAAGAAAATATAAGGTACTATTTGAAAGCAACCCGGTGCCCATGTTTATGATAGCCAAGGATAGCCTTAGATTTATTGCCGCAAATGACGCCGCAGCCAAACAATACGGTTATACCAAGGAAGAATTACTGAACATGGATGCCACGGCGATGCGGTTACCCGAAGACCGCGACCTGCAACTAAGAGGCTACCAGGATGACAGGAACAAAACCCGGATAGCAAGGCATTTAAAAAAGGATGGCACTGTCATCATCGTTCAGCTTACTACGCATGATATTGTAATTGAAGGGGAACCTGTAAGATTATCACAAACAATTGATATAACCGAACAATATAAAGCCCAGGAATTACTTAAAAAATCCGAAGCTAATTTAAAGGCCATATTAAACACCACCGATACCGCTTATGGCTTGTTCAATAAAGATTTAACCGCATTGGTGTTTAATCCAAAAGCCGTTGAATTTATTAGTTATCGATACGGGTATAAACCTGAAAGCAATAGCCATTTATCCGACTATTTTCCGCCTGACAGATTTCCCCAGTTACACAAGTTCACTAATAAGGTTTTAAATGGCGAGAATATCAACTTCGAGGTTAATTTCCCGCAGGAAGACGGCTCAACGCTTTGGTATTATGTTCGCCTTTATCCTATAACCAGCGATAGTACAGAGATCTTAGGCATACTAATGGCACTATACGATATTAGTGAGCGTAAAAATGCCGAACAAAACCTTAAAACTGCTTATAAGCATATTCAAAGCCACATCAATAGTATTAAGGATATGGCCTGGAAACAATCGCACCTGATACGCAGTCCACTGGCTAATTTGAAAGGATTAACCACCATGCTAAAATCAGATCCTGACCCGCAGATCCTGGAGCATATTGAAACTGAACTTGACCGCATGGATGCTATAATAATTGAGATGGCTGATGATGCTACCACTAAGGATTGATCGATTGGATTTTTCTACCTTTACCCATGCGAATAACCGTACCCCTGCAAATTATCGATCTTAACAGCGATGGCTTTCATCCTTTGTTAACAATCAAAATATTTGGCAAGCCATTTACTGTTGTACTGGATACCGGTGCATCAAAAACCGCTTTTGATAAAACACTCCTGTTAAAGGCCAACAAAAAAGCACTCATTAACAATAGTGATGTTTTATCCACCGGTTTAGGGACCAACAATATGCAATCCTTCACCGCTGTTATACATGATATGCATATTGGAAGGTTAAAGGTCCCTGAATTCCAGGTTGCAGTACTCGATCTTTCAACTATAAATATTGCTTACACGCAGATGGGCCATCCCGAAGTATTAGGTGTATTAGGCGGCGATATTTTAATGAGATATAAAGCAGTAATTGACTACGGCAAACAGGTTATAAAATTCAATAACGATTTATCACTATGATATTATTAATGATTATTGAATTGCCGCCTTCTCCTGGAAATAAGAGACGATAGCCTTAGCTTGTTTGGTATTTACAATTTCCATCAGTTCAGCCTCGGTTGCCTCTTTTACTTTTTTAACCGATTTAAAATATTTAAGCAGTTTGCCTGATGTGGTTTTGCCTATGCCATCAATAAGGTCAAGTTCGGTAACTAAAGTGCCCTGATCGCGTTTTTTGCGGTGGAAGGTGATACCAAAACGGTGGGCTTCATCACGCAGTTGCTGGATGACCTTTAGAGTTTCTGATTTTTTGTCAAGATATAAAGGATATTGATCGCCGGGATAGTAAAGTTCTTCTAACCTTTTGGCAATACCTATAACGGTAACCTGCTTTTCTATCCCTAATAGTTTAAGGCTTTTCATAGCAGATGATAGCTGCCCTTTGCCTCCATCAATAACAATCAATTGCGGTAATTCGGTTCCTTCATCCAGCATTCGGCGATAACGGCGCTGGACCGCTTCTTCCATCGTAGCAAAATCATCCGGACCAACCACGGTTTTTACATTAAAATGCCTGTAATCTTTTTTGGATGGCTTGCCGTCCTTAAAAACAACAATTGCCGATACCGGGTATTTACCCTGGAAGTTGGAGTTATCAAAGCATTCGATATGCCTTGGCAGTTGGTTCATGCGCAGGTCCTTCATCATTTGGGTTAGCAAACGTTCGGTCCTTACCTCTGGGTTTAGCTTTTCGTACTGGTCTATCTTTTCCTTTTTAAAGAACTGGACATTTTTTTGCGACAGTTCCAACAGTTTTTTCTTCTCGCCTAATTTAGGCACCGTGAATTTGATGGTTGAGCTATCATCAACATCAACCTTAAAAGGCACAATAATCTCTTTAGAATGACTGTTATACCGGCTCCTGAATTCCGATATGGCCAGTGTCAGCAGTTCTTCATCCGTCTCATCCAGTTTCTTTTTAAGTTCGATGGTTTGGGTTTGGATGATGGTGCCATTCATTATCTTCAAAAAGTTAACAAAGGCATATTTTTCTTCAGAAGCGATACTGAATACATCGATATCAGTTATGGACGAATTTACTACTGTTGATTTGCTCTGGTAATTCTCCAGCAATTCAAATTTACGCTTTAATTTGTGGGCATATTCGTAATTCATACTGTTTATCGCTTCTTCCATATCTGCGCGTAAACCGCGCAGCACCGCCCCTATTTTACCATTGAGAATATCGGTTATCTCGCCAATGTTATGGTCATAATCGCTTTCGGTTTGAAAATCCTGGCAGGGGCCTTTGCAATTACCTAACTGGTACTCTAAACAAACCTTAAATTTGCCCTTTTCGATATTCTGGCGGGTGAGCGCCAAATTGCAGGTGCGCAATGGATAAGTTTCCTTGATCAGGCCCAAAATATTGTGCATCATGCTAACCGACGCGTAAGGGCCAAGATATTTTGAACCATCGCGGATGATCCTGCGCGTCCAGAATATGCGCGGGTAATTTTCATTTTTAATAATGATCCAGGGATAAGTTTTATCATCCTTGAGCATCACATTGTAGCGCGGCTGATGCTTTTTGATCAGGCTGTTTTCCAGCAGCCAGGCATCAACCTCGGTATCAACAATAGTAAAAGTAATATCGCGGATCTTAGAAACCAGAACCCGTGTTTTTGCATTAACATTTGGGTTATTAAAGTATGACGATACCCTATTGCGTAAATCCTTGGCTTTACCAATGTAAATCAATTCCTTCTCGCTATCCCAATATTGGTATACCCCGGGCTTATGGGGCACATTTTTTAAAGCGGCACGGTAATCAAATTTCTCAGCCATTATTTACTTATCTTAACTCAACTATTCGCACGTCGTTGCGAGGAGCGAAGCAATCTCTACTTAGGCACATTCGCCCTGTATAATTTAGAGATTGCTTCGTTCCTCGCAATGACGTTTTTTCAGTTGTCTCTAAAATTCTAATTTCTTATCAACCGGATTGGTCCCTTGTTGCTGTTGGCTGTACGCACCGCAATCCAGCGTGATCGTGAGCCCGCCCTTTGGAGGATCAAAGTCAATATTTTTTTTGTATCCAAGTGATGTATTTGCATACACTTTTTGCATATAGAGTGCAAATATAGGCAATGCGGTATTAGCACCTTCGCCCAATCTTTCCGTACGGAAGTGGATATCACGGTCTTCGCAACCAGTCCATACACCGGTTACCAGCTGTGGCGTATAACCTACAAACCAACCATCCGAGTTATCGTTCGGCGTACCGGTTTTACCTGCTATCGGGTTATATAAATGGTATTTAAAGCCCATTCTTGCACCAGTGCCATCGGTTACTACCGCTTTTAGCATATAAGTCATTACATAGGCCGTTTGCTCATCCATTGCTTGTTTAACCTGCGTATGATTGGTGTATAATACGTTGCCATTTTTGTCCTCTATTCGCAGTAAAAATGTTGGTTGTGTCCAAACACCATGGTTCGCAAAAACGCCATAAGCGCCTGTCATATCAAAAACGGATGCATTAAAACTACCCAGGCAAATAGATGGATATGCCGGTACGTCCGTAGTAATTCCCATTCTTTTAATCAACTCCACAACAGGCGGTGGGGTTACCTCTTTCATAATGTGAGCAGTTATCCAGTTTTGGGAATGCGCTAACGCCTCCCTCATGGTTAACATACCAGGTATCGTTTCCGTTTTGCCTGAACGCGGGCACCACCTCATTCCTTCGTAATCAATTGTATCCGGAACATTATTAAACTCCATACATGGCGAAAACCCTTGTTGTTGCACAGCTACCGCGTAAGTAAACGGTTTAGCTGTGGAACCAACCTGTCGCGCTCCATCCTTTACCTGGTCATATTGAAAGTGTTCAAAATTTATACCACCAACCCAAGCTTTAATATAGCCTGTAGTCGGGTCCATACTCATTAGTGAATTACGCAATAGTAATTTGCAATAAACAATTGAATCTATGGGTTTCATTACCGTATCTATATCGCCTTTCCAGGTGAACAGGTTTATAGAATCAGGTGTATTAAAGTTGTCTCTGATCTCATCTTCTGATTTACCTTCGGAAACCAGTTCTTTATACCTATCACTACGACGCATACCTTCGTCAAGCAGTAACTTATAGTTTTTGATTTCTTTCCATAAACTATGCCCGTGCCAGTGCTCATTAAACTGTGCCTGCAAATCGCGCATATATTCACGTTGCGCTTCTTCGGCATATTGCTGCATGGTAGCGTCAATCGTGGTGTAAATTTTAAGGCCGTCACGGTCAAGATCATAGGGTGTACCGTCAGGTTTTGTGATGGATTTATCAACCAATATTTTCTGTATCTCCTTTTTTAGCACCGCCCTGAAATACTGGGCTATTCCTTCATTATGATCTATCCTCGTAAATTCAAGGCCAAGCAGCTTTTGTTTAAACTCATCAACCTGGCCTGAAGTTAAATACCCCTCCTCACCCATCCGCTTTAAAACCAGGTTCCGGCGGTTAGTTGCGTTTTGCGGGTGCCTGATAGGCGAATATAAACCCGGCGCGTTGAGCATTCCGATCAATAAAGCGGCCTGATCGGGGCTAACCTTATCCGGCGTAGTGTTAAAATAGGTGCGGGCCGCTGATTTTATACCGTAAGTATTATAGGCTCCAAAATCCACTGTATTTAAATACATGGTTAAAATTTCCTGCTTAGTGTAATGCCTTTCCAATTGAACAGAAATGATCAGTTCTTTCAATTTTTGTGTGATACGCACAAACGGGTTGTGGCTGCCGCCGCCATTATATAAGTTTTTTGCCAGCTGTTGGGTAATGGTGCTCCCACCTTGCGGCTTACCTATCAAATTGTAAAAAATAATACTGAATGAGCGTTGAAAATCTATGCCCGAGTGATTGTAAAAGCGGTTATCTTCAGTAGCTACCAAAGCATTTACCAAATAAGGCGAAAGATCTTTATAAGTTACACTTGATCTGTTTTGAACATAATAAGTGCCCAATACCTTTTTGTCGGATGATATGATCTCGGATGCCTGGTTGCTTTTTGGGTTTTCCAGATCGCGGAACGGCGGCAAGGGGCCAAATAAACCGAAAGCGGTAAGCGTTATCAGCAAAGCAAAAAGCACCACGCAGCCAATGGCTATTTTCCATATCAGCCAGTTGTATCTTTTTATTTCCTGCGGTGATAGCTTAACTTCCTTTTTTTGCATACTAATAATTGTTTTGATAGTAATCCACGTAACTATCTATTGTTTTCTTGTCTACTAACTTATCTAAGTTTGCCCTGGTGATAATAAAGAAGGTGTATTTTTCCTTCGGTATTTTCATAATTTCCGGCAGCAAAGGTACAATAGCCCTTGCATAAGTTTTAACATCATTTAAACTATAAAAACGCCCTATATATATAAAACGGTTATTATCGCCAACCTGCATCAATTGGTGGGTAATCCCTTTATTATCAAAATTTGCACGGTTAAACTGCCCGATACCAAAACGTGAAGATGCGGGATTAGTGTTATCGTTACTTATATTTATAATAAAATAGTAATTGGTACTATCCTTTATTGAAAACAACTTTGATGAATAAGGTTGCTTTTTTACCGGCGCGGCAACAGTAACCGGGGTATTCAGTGCTGCTTGTGCATGTTCCGGTGTTTTTACTGAATCGGGCTTTTTAACCGGTTTGCGAACATCGGCAACCTGGTTATCAAAATCAAAATGCCTGCCGGGTACACGGTAGGGTGTTTCTTTTTTATTTTCAACCAACGGTGCAAACGGCACAGCTGTGGTATCCGCATATAACAATGCATTATGCCTGGCCGACATATCGACTAAATTGGCATTAATATAATCTATGTGCTGTTTAACCAGTGGAACTATCAACCTATCATTAGGATAATTCTTTACGATTTGTTCCAGGTCGGCTTTAAATTGTTGTGTAGATTCACTATGCCCGGCAGATATCGCGCGCAAATAATATAATTGGGCAGCTAACGAGTTAGTTGGATATTGCTTCATCACCTCATCAACACGAGCCATTACATCGTTGTATCTTCGTTTAGCATACAGGTCATATATCTGGTTATATAAAGCTTTAAATTCTGATTCTTTATCACCATTTTTTTTACTGTAATCAGGATCAAGGATCACTTTGGCAAAAGCGGTTTCAGGGTAGGTTTTCAGCAGCTCATTTTTGTATTTATCCGCTTGATCACTGTTAAGTTCCGAGTAAAGGCGGTACAAACTGTAATCAATAGCCGGCCGGTTAGGGCTATTGGGGAAACGCTTTAATATATTTTCATAGGTATTAACGGCTTCCTTTTTATCATCCAGAATATCACGGTAAAAATTAGCAATATCAAACAAAGCATTATAAATGCGCAGGTTTGATTGTGCTACCAGGTCGGGCGTGGTAGGTAAATTCAATACTATTTGCTGCCTGTAGTTGGCAGCCGCGACTGATTCTGTAGATCTTACTGTCGGGATAGAGGTTGATAATGTTCCCTGGTTCGGGCTTACCGCTGTACTAGCAGAGTTTGACTGGTTACGCCCGCTTCGACGCCAGTCGTCTTCTAATTTTCGGTTGCCCCATAAACGTTTAAACTCCTGGTAACCCTGGCTTACCGCGTTTGAATTGTAAAAATAAAATGTACTGTTTCCACCGCCCGGGTTAGAAAATAAATTACCCCCACCAATATTATTGTTTGCTTTGGTGGCAGCCGCATTTTTTGCATCGGCTTCCATTTGCTCGGTATGTTGCAATACCATGGTATCAATTTTTGCACGGCGGGTTTTATCATCAAGTTTTGCCAGCATTTGCAGGGTATCTTCGCGCCCTATTATCCTCAGGCGGTCGGTAAGCAATTGCAGGTTGTTGGTCTTTTTTTGGATGAGTGAATAACCGGGATAATTTGGCGACAGCGTAGTTAACGTACTATCGTAATATTTTTTGGCAACAACATAGTTTGCTTTAATATTAAAATTGATATCGGCAACACGCAGGTATGATATTCCTTTTTGGTTTTGATTTTTAACGCTTGTAGCAATAGACAGCTTATAATTTTTGATCGCGTTATCAATCGCTTTATCAGCAAAATATAATTGCGCTATCTGGTAGTATATCTGGTCTTTAAATTCCTTGTTGTTCGGGTTTTTAAGCAAGCTGCGCAGTTTATCAATCCGGCTGATCTTCACGCCATTTTGCGCATCCTCAATACGGATCCTGTTCAAATCAGCATTGAATGACATTTCGAAAACAGCATTACTCCGGGCTATTTTAGTGTAGTTGGCATAAGCATCAGCAGTTTGATTGTTTAGTTCTTCTAACTGCGCCAAAATAAACGTCCAGCGCAGGCGCTGGTTAGTGGTATGGCAATACTGAACGGCTAATTTTGCCATTGCTTCGCCATCGGTGTAATCCTGCACATCAATATCGTACTGTAATTTGGTAGCATACACATCCGCAGCAATGTGTTTTTTAACGTTGATGCTATCCAGGGCGGTATCTATAACCAGTTTTGCTGCCGGTAATTTATTCAGGTACATTAAGGTACGGGCTTTCCAAACCATAGCTTCTTCAACCAGGTCTTTATTTTCCCTGAATGATTCAGTTACATAATTAAAATACTCGTTGGCATTAAAATATTGCGAGCCTAAAAAGTTTGCTTTTCCTAAAACCAGATAAGCATCGCCCACATAATGGCTTTGATCTTTATAACCGATGATCTTATTGCCTTTTTCAACCGCGCTTTGCAGGTCTTTATCTAAAGAATTAGCACGTGTATTCAGGGTATCCTGGTAAACGTTCAGCAATTCATTATAAGAGTCTATAAAGCTAAGTTGGTAATCAGCTTGTTTTTGATCCAGTATTTGGTTGGCATCAAACAGGATATTATAATGGGCTGTTAAATTCTGCATGCCGCGGTTAAACCCGGTATGTTTTTCTGTAGAGCAGCCTAAAAAATAGACCCCGATTGCAAGCGGGATCAAAAGCAAATACTTAATTGGTTTTGATAAAAAGGGTGTAAAAACTTGCCTCAAAGTATATTCGTTTATAAAAGCTTTGCTAAAATACTAAATAGTATGCAATAGGATTAATAAATTTGCACATGCCAGAAAATGAACAAAAAGCCGGACCTGACCGTTCCAGCGGACCTAATAACTATGTTAAATTTACAGGGTTAGCTTTCCAGATGATCGCCATTATTGGCGTTTTTACCTATGCAGGCCACCGGATTGATAAAGCAGACCAGCACCAAACCCAATGGGTAACCGCGTTGCTGTCGCTTATTGGCGTATTTATTTCTTTTTATACCGTATTTAAATCTCTTAAAAATTGAACTTATATAAAGTATTACTGCAATTTATAATATTTAGCGCATTGCTTGCTGTGCCGCCAATTATATTAACATATGTTGAGAATGGATATTGGCTTGTAACAGACTTTTGGGGCGTATTTATTTTCCTCGCTGTGTTAACATTGATGACCACAATGGCAGTACTGCTTGTACAGCAAAAAAATAGCGAAATGTATGGCCAGGCCTTCCTGGCGGCTACTACGTTCAAGCTTTTGGCCACGCTTGTTTTTATCCTCATCTTCATAAAAGAAACCAAGCCCCTGAAGATAGTTTTCATGGTTGATTTTATGTATTTATATTTCTTGAATATGGCCTTTGAAATTTACGGTTTGTTGCGTAACTTGCGCAACCAAAATTCAAGGTAAAAAAGTTCATTTTAAATGGAAAAAAGGTTGATTCTGAACTCAAAAATTTCACGACTTTCACGTATTTGTGCGCTTTTTATAGCGCTAATAGCGATTCCGGCGTTTTCTTTTTCACAGGAAAAAGCCGATTCTACCAAGGATAAACCATTCGATCCAAAGCCTACAATTTTTGAACACATTGGCGATGCGCATTCGTGGCATGTGGGTTTACCTTTTGTAAAACCATTCGCAATACCATTACCGGTAATTTTATATACAAGCAAAGGATTAGAGGTATTTTCATCGGCTAATTTGCAGGAGGACGCGGTATATCACGGTAAAAACGATTACATCCTGGCAGGAAATAAAGTTAAAATTGCTGATGATTCTGGCAAAGTTGATACCACTAAAAAAGTATATGATTTCTCTATCACCCGTAACGTTGCAAGCATGTGGCTGGGGATGATATTATTAATTATTATTTTCGGTAGCGTATCAGCATCATATAAAAAACGTGTTGGCAAAGCCCCAAAAGGCTTACAATCGTTTATGGAGCCATTGGTTGTGTTTGTACGCGATGATGTAGCCATTCCCAATATTGGTGTTAAGTATGGTAAGTATATGGGCTTGTTGCTTAGCTTGTTCTTCTTTATCCTGATCAATAACCTGCTTGGCCTTGTGCCATTTTTTCCGGGAGGCTTTAACCTTACCGGTAATATAGCGGTTACTTTTTCATTGGCATTTATTGTTTTATTGGTGATCAACTTTAGTGGTAATAAATACTACTGGAAACACATTTTTGCTCCTGATATCCCGCTTTGGTTATACATCATCATGGTACCTGTGGAATTGATCGGTATCATTTCAAAGCCTTTCGCTTTGATGATACGTTTGTTCGCAAACATAACCGCAGGCCACATTATCGGTTTAAGCTTAATATCGCTGATATTCATATTTAAATCGATAGCGGTATCACCTGCATCAGTATTATTCGTAGTATTTATGGATGTGCTGGAATTATTGGTTGCATTTTTACAGGCTTACATCTTTACAATGTTAACTGCCTTGTTTATTGGGATGGCTATACAGGAGCATCACGGTGAGCAACATGAAATTTAATTTTTTTTACATACACATATATTAATATTTAATCAAAATGATTGGAATGATCGGAACCTTAGCTCAAGCAGCAGCTGCAGCTGGAGTAGTTGGTAAATTTGGAACATTAGGCGCAGGTTTAGCTGTTATCGGTGCAGGTATCGGTATTGGCCAAATCGGTGGTAAAGCTGTTGAAGGTATTGCCCGTCAACCAGAAGCTGCTTCTAAAATCCAAACAAACATGATCATCGCTGCGGCCCTTGTTGAAGGTGTTGCGTTATTTGCGGTGGTTGTTGCCTTCTTAGGCTAAAAAAATCCAAAAAACTTTCCGGGGCGATTGGCTCCGGAAATGTTTTTTGAAAAGAAATTATTTAAAAATAAATCTAACATAAGTATATATCCATTATGGAGTTAGTTACACCCGAATTAGGTTTAGTATTCTGGACCACCCTATCCTTCCTGATATTATTGTTTTTATTAGGCAAATTTGCCTGGAAACCAATATTAGGTGCGATAAATGAGCGTGAAGTAAACATTGAGAACGCTTTGATGAAGGCAGAAGCTGCTAAGGAAGAAATGGCCCGCTTAACCAGCGAGAACGAATCATTACTTAGAGATGCCCGTGCCGAGCGCGATATTATTTTGCAGGAAGCCCGCAAACTTAAAGATAGGATTGTTGGTGAAGCAAAAGAAACTGCACAACAGGAAGGCGCTAAAATGATTGAGAATGCACGCATTGAAATTAACATGCAAAAAGCTTTGGCTATTGCTGATGTTAAAAACCAGGTTGCTACACTTTCAATAGAAATTGCTGAAAAAGTATTGCGCAAACAATTTGAAGACGCCAGCAAACAAGATGCGCTGGTTACAGAACTATTAAAAGAAGTAAAATTATAAGACATGGGATGTGAGATATGAGACTTGAGACTTTTTCTCATATCTCACGTCTCATATCTAACATCTAAAAAAATATGTCAGAAATAACGGTAGCAATACGGTACGCCAAATCGATTATTGATCTTGCGATAGAGCAAAAAGCTTTAGAGCAGGTAAATAACGATATGGAGTTTTTTATACGTACCATAAAGGCAAATTCGGAGCTTAACGCGGTTTTGGTTAATCCAATTATCTATCACGATAAAAAGATTAACATACTGGAAGCAATATTTAATGGTAAAGTTAGCCCGGTAACCATGGCGTTTTTTAAACTGATGGTAAATAAAAACCGTGCTGAAGTTTTATACCCTGCAGCGCTGGAGTTTGTTAACCAATATGATGTTATCAATAATATTGTAAAGGCAACAGTTGTTTCGGCTACTGAATTATCAGAGGCTAATAAGAAAACAATTATTGCCGACGTACAAGCATCAACCAAAGGAACTGTAATATTAACTACCAAGGTAGACCCGGCATTAATTGGCGGTTTTATTTTAACCGTAGGAGACATGCAGGTTGATACCAGTATATCAAGTAGCTTAACCAAGTTGAAAAAGGAATTTTCACAAGCTGCTATCTAAAACAAGTAAAAAATCAAAACTCTAAATAAAATTTAAAAAATGGTAGAGGTAAGACCAGATGAAGTATCAGCAATATTGCGCCAGCAATTGTCGGGCTTCAAGTCAGAATCTGAATTAGAAGAAGTAGGTACCGTGCTCCAGGTGGGTGATGGTATAGCCCGTGTTTATGGGTTAACTAAAGTACAATCAGGCGAGTTAGTTGAATTTGCTGATGGCCTGCAAGGCATCGTGCTTAACCTTGAAGAAGACAACGTAGGTGTTGTATTACTGGGTCAGTCGGACAACGTAAAAGAAGGCGACACGGTAACACGTACCAAAAAGATCGCTTCAATTAACGTTGGCGAAGGCATGCTTGGCCGTGTTGTAAACACTTTAGGCGAGCCTATCGACGGAAAAGGACCGATCACCGGTAAAACTTATGAAATGCCTATCGAGCGTAAAGCTCCGGGTGTTATCTATCGCCAGCCGGTAACTGAGCCTTTGCAAACAGGTATCAAGGCTATCGATGCGATGATCCCAATTGGCCGCGGACAACGTGAGCTGGTAATTGGGGACCGCCAAACCGGTAAAACTGCGGTTTGTATAGATACCATTATCAACCAAAAAGAATTTTATGCAGCCGGTAAACCGGTTTATTGTATATACGTAGCTTGCGGCCAAAAAGCTTCAACTGTTGCGAACATCGTTCGTACATTAGAAGAAAACGGCGCTATGGCTTACTCAGTAGTAGTTGCTGCAACCGCTGCCGACCCTGCTCCTATGCAGTTCTTCGCGCCATTTGCCGGTGCTGCTATTGGTGAGTTTTTCCGTGATACAGGACGCCCTGCTCTGATCGTTTATGATGATCTTTCAAAACAGGCGGTTGCTTACCGTGAGGTTTCATTATTATTACGTCGCCCACCAGGCCGTGAGGCTTATCCTGGTGACGTGTTTTACCTGCACAGCCGTTTATTAGAGCGTGCCGCTAAGATCAACCAGAATGATTCTATCGCTGCAGAAATGAACGATCTACCTGAATCATTAAGAGAGGTTGTAAAAGGTGGTGGTTCATTAACCGCATTGCCTATCATCGAAACACAAGCAGGTGACGTATCGGCGTATATCCCAACTAACGTGATCTCGATCACTGACGGACAGATATTCCTGGAGTCTAACTTATTCAACGCGGGTGTTCGTCCGGCTATTAACGTAGGTATCTCGGTATCACGTGTAGGTGGTAACGCGCAGATCAAATCAATGAAAAAAGTTGCAGGTACCTTAAAGCTTGACCAGGCGCAATACCGCGAGCTTGAAGCCTTCTCAAAATTTGGATCTGATTTGGACGCGACAACTAAAACTGTATTGGATAAAGGTGCCCGTAACGTGGAGATCCTTAAACAAGGCCAGTTTTCACCGGTAACAGTTGAAAAACAAGTTGCAATTATTTACTTAGGTACTAAGAATTTAATGCGTAACGTGCCTGTTAAGGACATCCGTACATTTGAAAAAGAATTCACTGACCAGTTACAAGAGCGTCACCCTGAAACTTTAGCAGCTTTAAAAGCTGGTAAGTTTGATGACACAATCACCGGCGTACTGGAAACAGTAGCTAAGGAACTGGCAGGAAAATACTAATATTAGATTTGAGATATTAGATGTGAGATTTGAGACAATAGCACATCTAATATTTATAAGAATGAGTTTGGATATTAAGACGGGGAGAAATCTCATATCTCATATCTCACATCTCACATCTCAAAAAAAGAATGGCTAATTTAAAAGAAGTAAGAAACAGGATAGCATCGGTAAGCTCAACACAGCAGATCACTAAGGCCATGAAAATGGTTTCGGCTGCTAAGTTAAAGCGTGCTACCAACGCAATTATAGCTTTACGCCCTTACGCAAACAAGCTTAAAGAACTGCTGGCAAACCTGTCTGCAAGTTTGGAAGAAGGTTCATCACCTTTTTTCCAGGAGCGTGAGCCTAAAAAAGTGTTGGTGGTTGTAGTAAACTCTAACCGTGGTTTAGCTGGTGCATTCAACATGAATGCTATTAAAACCGCCAATAACCTTATTGCCGAAAAATACAGCAACCAGCTTCACGCGGGTAATGTATCAATAGTTGCAATTGGTAAAAAAGCACAGGAATACTACCAAAGGCGCAAATACAATGTTATTGGCAACAATAACGATGTGTACCTGGAGCTTAACTTTCAGAATGTTTCAAAAATAACTGAAGCAATTATGGAAGGCTTTTTAAAAGGCCAGTATGACAGGGTTGAATTGGTTTATAACCAGTTCCGTAATGCTGCTGTTCAGATTTTGGTGGCTGAGCAATTATTACCGGTTCCAAAGCCGGAAAAACCTGTTGAAAATAAAGATAAAACAACCACACAGGTTGATTACATTTTAGAGCCATCGAAAGAAGAGATTGTTGAACAGTTGATCCCTAAAAATATTAAGATCCAGCTTTATAAAGCCGTATTAGATTCGCATGCATCTGAGCATGGCGCACGTATGACGGCGATGGATAAAGCGACTGACAACGCCGGTGAATTATTGAAGGCATTAAAACTTTCGTACAACCAGGCACGCCAGGCAGCCATCACTACAGAGCTTACAGAAATTGTGAGCGGTGCAGCAGCTTTAACAGGCGCATAAGCTTGATTAAAATAACTTTTTAAAAGCCGGAGAATATTTCTTCGGCTTTTTTGTTTTTGGGGATATTCCGCTCTTAACTCGTCATTGCTGAAGAGGAACGACGTGGCAATCCCCTACTTTGCATGGTTACGACTCTGTAAGTAAGGGATTGCCACGCTTCGCCCGCAATGACGATGTGGAAATAGATTCTGAAATAAATAAATCAATTATGCCAATTGGCATAATTGATTTAAACAAAAAGCATTTCATCGTTGCTGCCATCATATACCTCAGTTTCCACCAGTTGGGTAAGTATTGATTTCAGCATCGATTCTCTTGCCCATTGTTGCTCGGTTGTGCTGGCATCTTCCTGGTACCATTTGATGGGTTTATTGATCTCTATTCTATCCTTGTAAACATATTTTTTAGTCGGATGAACCTTGGTGCCTTCGTAGCTATTCAGGTTTTCAGTTTTAATTACTTTGGCAAATTGCTTAAGCGGGATATCCACCTGCAAACAATCATCAAGCGAGTTTTTAAAATCATGTTTGTCTTCCAGCCAAAGGATTAGTATTTCGCCATTGATCTCGTGGTCGGCAATGCAGATGCGGCTGTAATTGTAGTCAACAGTTATGATGAGCCACCATAGCTGGTTTTTTAGTTTTTGTGTTAGTTTCATTAAGTATAGTGTATTTATTATCAGGCAACTATTATCATTTGGGATGTAGAAAGTAAAAAGTAAATAGCATAAGTATCCGCCCGGAAAAAATCCTGATACTTGATACTACGTATTTGATACTTTCTATCTAAATGCCGGTGTCCATCCCGGGAAGTACTTTTGGATCTCAGCGATCTCGCGTTGGTATTTGCTACAGGTGGCCTGGTAAGCCTGGTAGCGTAAATGGACTTCGTTTGATTGTGATTCGGCTTGTTTGGTTGCACCATGCTGGCTGGCAGCTTGCAGTGCGGAATAGGCAATATACATGGCTTAGGTTGTGTTATAATTCTTTCTTCGTCTTATCTTTCCCGTGTTTCTGTATCTATTATTTCTTTTATCCGGGGTGTATTGCATAATTATAAAGCAATGAGCAATTTATTTGGATTATTTCTTTAATTTCTTTATAAAACATTTGGATTATCTATTTATTAAGTATAATTTAGCGTTGTTTGACAATATAAATATAAAGAAATATCTGTATTAAATTAAAGAATTGTTGAAAACTTATTTGGATACGCGATGGAAGATCACTCAAAACCAACCAAAATTAAAAAGATACGCCCGGAGACACTGGAGTTCATTATTCTATATAATCAATTGAAAGGCAGGGCATTTTCAGGGAATATTCAATTGGCAGAAGCGCTGGGATTTAACTCAACAGCATCTATAACAGAGATCATTAAAAGCCGGCAAAATATCGACCCGGAAAAACTTAGGAGATTTAAAGAAATTTATAAAGATTATCTTACTCCGCAAAAACCCACTGAAAATACTGTAATACAACAAGCAGAACCGGGCATCCCGATGTACGAAATTATCGCGACAGCCTCTGGCGTCGAAGTTTATAATGACATCAATGACACCCAAAGCGTAGGCCGAATGAATTTCCCGGGAATAGAGGAATGTGACTTCGCTTTACCGGTTTGGGGACATAGCATGTATCCTTATCTCGAGAACGGCTGCTGGGTGGCGTTAAAGATCATCCATGATAAAAAAATATTACCCGGCGAGGTGTATTATATTGAGTGGGGAGATTACCGTATGTATAAACGCCTGCTTCCAGGTGATAACCCGGATGAAGTGATCGCCCACTCGGATAATATTACAGAAATGAGTGGCAACCGTTTAAAGTACGCTCCGTTTGTGGTAAAAATAGACGAGATCAAGAAGCTTTGCCTGGTTAAAGATATTCACAAAAAGCACAATCATTAAGGCGAAAGCCGTTCAGTAAGAATTACTATATTTATTAAATCCTAAAATCAACACTATGCCGCCAGAGGTTGTCAAATTCATGTACAGCAGAAAGTCAGGTTATGCAGCTCTTGCGCTTCTGATTATACTTATACTGTTATTGCTAAAAACCTCCATTAGCAATTACTTGGCGCATGATATGTTAGGGACAAGCATATTCGGCGTATTTATCTTGTTCCTGCTTTTTCTTTTGGGATTGATGATCGTAAGCAGATTGGCACCTGCTTTAAAGGGCGAGGTTGCACTTGAGCTTGACGAGAACGGCTTTAAAGATTACATCCGTAACATTATTCTGGATTGGAAAGATATTGAGGACATAGGGCTAAAACCGGGGCGCAGTTCAGCCATGCTGATTTTCGAATTAAAATTTGATTCCGATTTTGGCAAACAGGTGTTTGTTTCATTAAGGTGGGTTGATGGCAGGGACCAGGAGATCTACAAAAAGGTATTGGATTATTTTGATGCTGTAGAGGGTATTGAACGGGTTTATGATGAGGAAGGCCAGTGAGGTTTAAAATTACATTTCGTTTAATTTTCGCATTATCCGAATGATTATTTTCGTGCCATGCTTATCCGCCTTGCTACACTTGAAGATATTGAACCTGTAATGGAACTGGTTGCCGGTGTTGTCCCGGTAATGCAGGCATCAGGCAATTTTCAATGGGATCATACTTATCCTAATGCCGAAGTGTTTAAAAAAGATGTTGAATTGAGCCAGCTTTGGGTTGCCGAAATTGATGGTGAAATAGGCGGCGTTACTGCTATAACAACCGATCAAAATACTGAATATGCCACTATTGGCTGGGATATAAACGAAACCGCCATTGTTACCCATCGCCTTGCTGTAAGTGTTAACCATCGCCGAATGGGGATTGCGGAGAATTTATTAAAGCAAGCAGAGCTGGTTGCAAAATACCGTGGCATAAACATCTTAAGAATTGACACCAACAGTAACAATAAAGCTACCCGCATATTATTTCCTAAGCTGGGTTATGAATTTGCAGGTGAAATCACATTATCCTTTAGGCCAAATCTTCGTTTTTACTGTTACGAAAAGTTGATTTAAATTTATCAAATTAAATAGCTGTAAATGAAGTGTTGTGTAATTAAGCTTTAAAAATGCTTCGTTTTATAGAATTTAGGTTCAAAAAATCTAATATCTACTGTAAAAAATCAGAGGATTTCGACTAATTGCTCAGTTACAAGCTAAATAGTTGATAACAAAATAATATTTTAGATATAGATTTTTTATTTTTCGAGCCTCATAACGAAATTTTTATTAAAAATTCAGCAAAGCGCTATTTTATAAAATCTTATCTATTTTATTTACGTTATTAGTGTTAAGAATTCATCAAATTCTTATTACCAATTAGTTTAATAAATTATAGAAAAATGGATAGCAAATTAATATATATAATCATTACAATTATTGCGGCGATAGCTATTGTTGAGTTTTACAAAAGAGAACAAAACCGAGTTACATCAAATTTACATACTGATAATTTAAGGCAACTACTTACAATTACGGCTCTTGAATATCAATTTGACCGATGGAGCCCGGTAAATGAAAATGAAAGAAAGACCATTGAGAGTAAGATTTTGCAATTGGTTAACAGTTATGAAAAAGGAGAAATACGTAGTTCTACGTTTCAATATAAAATGGATCGTTTAGTTAAAAAATTATAACACGCTATCTTATTGTTATTAGAGCGGCTATAGGCCGCTTTTTTTGTTTAATCAAATTCGCCTGCATTTATCGAAACACCTCCAAGTGCTTTTCCGTATAATATTAAAAGCAAGATGCAATTTACCATGCATCTCATTTAATATTAAATAACGGGCTCAGGAAATGGAAAGCATTGTGATATTATTAATATCGGCAACAACAATATTATTCTTAATACTAAAATTTGATACTAAACAGAATCAAAAAGTAAAAGGCATTTTAAAAAAAACAAATAATATCCAACCTTTATTTTTGCAACGCGCTGTTGAACAAAAGTTAAACAAACTTTATAACAGCATATACGGCGACATTTCGCCAAGCAGCATAAATGGACCGATTACCGGCAGGGTAAACCTTAACGAAGGCGCAAGGCAACTATTGGCTGAACAGCTTATTATATTGATTAATCAATATAATAACGGTGAAATAGCATTAACGCATTATAACACAAAGCTTAATAATTTAATAATTAGCATTAACCAGGTTAAGCATATGAATTTTGAACAGATCAAATCCTGATCTGCAACAATCGTAACAAGTAATTTTCTCTTTTATACCTACATTGTTTATTATTGCATCAGTTATGACTGATGAAGCAGTAATAAGGCGTTTAAAAGTAATTGTAAAAGAACATGGTGGCCAACTTGGTTTAGCTAACACCATTGGCGTTGATCAGGGTTTTATCAGTAAGGTGATCAACCGTAAACAGGAAATGAGTTATTACCTCATCCGCAAGCTTTGTTTTCAATTAAAGTATTCACCAGAGTGGCTTATTTTAGGTTCAGGCGATAAGATTATTAATAAACCCGACTCCACAAAGCTAATTACTGAGATACAGATGTTACGCACTGAGGTTGATATTTTGCATGCACGTATGCGGGCATATGAAATTGAACTTCAAGAAATAAAAAGTGAAAATTCCGCTAGGAATCAAAAGGCGGGATAATGCCTGCAATTTACTACCAACTAATTAGTGGCTCCGACTCTTTAACAGTACCAATTCTTCTTTTATGAAGAGAAATACCTATTGAGCAAATTATCATGCTTATAATTATAGTTGTAGCTATTATTATATCGCCAACTGAAACAGAACCTTTAGCACCTTCAAATAAAATACCTGCCTTAGGTATAACTAACCCTATTAAAGGGAACATTAAAAAAATTCTGAATATTACAATCTCTTCCATCTTTCATCAATATTACCTTACTACAAATAGTTTGGCTAATTGTTTGATGATTTTATTAAAAAACAAGTTATTTTATAAATAATTGTAAATAAGCATAATAAAAACCTAGGATATAATATAGCCAGTCTAGAAGCTACCCGACAAGTAAAATATTTACCGATTTATCTCGGCTGCTGTACAGGCTTTTTACGGCTGAGGCTAATTGCGCCCAATACTACCGCACCAATAACAAGCACCCAAACCCACGTATCAAGCGGGCATACGGTACTGTTGCCTGTAACGCCACCATTAAAATCGCACGGGTTAGGATCATTACTAGGTCCCTGGCCAAAAATTAATGTTGGGCATAATAATAGTACCAGAATAAAAATTAAAGTTAATTTTTTCTTGAGTTTATAATAACTGCTCTTACACATTACCATTCTTAATTTAGTTTTTTATAAATTTTGATTTAGCCAGCACATTGTCATTAACATCTTTCAGCACAATCACATATACACCTTCTTTATAATTACTTACATCCTGCGTCCAGTTAAATGTATTTAATGTACGCTCAATCATCAGCATACCTGCGCTGTTGTAAATATTTGCCGTGTAGGTTGATGGTGTTTGCGGGGTTGAATTTACTAATATATTAATAATATCACTTGCCGGATTTGGATAAATACTGAATAACCCACCCGACGAAACATTGCTATAGCCTATTGTTACTATTTGCGAGTAAGTAACATTTCCAAGTGCATCAGTTTGAGCCAGGCGGTAAATATTATTACCAACAACAGGGTTAGTATCAATATAACTGTAATTGCTAACGTTTGTGCTTTGCGTGCTGTATATCGTGTTAAAGGTACTGTTGGCAGCTTCCTTTTGTAAAGAGAAACCTGTGTAATTTCCGGTATTATTAGCCATCCAATTTAACTGCACTCCTTTGGTTATTTTTTGCCCGCCGAAAGTTAATAGTTGATAAGGTGGCAGTTGTTTTAACTCTATTACCAAATCAAAACGGTTAGCACCATAGGATGCTGTATCGGTGGTTACACTTAATGGATAACTCTTGGTCTGTAATAAGTTAACAGAATCCTTTAGATAATGATCGCGCAGGTAAACGTTATACAAGGTATCTATATTTTTGATATCAGCAAGGCTGAGGGAATAATTGCCGTAGCTTGCAGCTGAAACATATAGCTTAACCACTTTTCCTTTACTATAATCACCGAGCTGGTTAATGCTGAGGCGTTGGTGATCTGATGAATAGCTGGATAAGTATACAGATGTACCATCAAGATCCAATCCATCTTCGCTCTGCACATATTTATCACTCCATGTAGGGCTGAAATAAATACCTGTTTGCGTGTAGATCAGGCTGTCCTGGTTAAGCTGAAGATGTAAACCTGAAAGTCCTGTAGGCAGCATTGCCGAAGCCGTGATTACCGGGGTTTTTGATTTTTGATTCAACAATAATGGTGGCGAAGTTGATGAGGTTAATTGTACAACAGCTTTTTCCGTTTCTTTAAAAGATATGCTTTGACCTGCAGCGCTTGCATGCACAAAAAATCCTTGTCCGCTGGCTATGTAACGGCCTGCCGTAGCTGCCGATGTAGCTCCCGATGAGGCATTATAACTTTGATAGGCGCCATTTGGTGCCTGCAGCTCATCAAAAACGGATGTAACAGAAGTTGAATTATCAGCATAAAATGCATTTAGATCTATTGTAGAAGCATAAGGATTACCAATTTGATGCAAACCCGGAACAGTTGCTCCTGTTGTGGCTATAGGCGTATAACTCATCGTTTGGCTGCTGGTAACGCCGTTAGTTACGTAAACCGGTATTGTACCCTGGTTGAGCGTGCCACTGGCAACAACTGTTGATCCATGAGGGGTTACGGTGGTAAGCGCATCGCCGGCGGCTGTATTGCCAACATAATAAACCAGGTAAGCATTACCCACCGGCACAAGAATAGGGCTATTTTGAGTTCTTGCAACGTTAGGTTGTAAAGTAACGACACTATAGGTCGGCGTATTACCGTAAATGGAGTTGATACCGACGTTCTCGCCACCTGTATATTGAATATGATTTACAGGCCGTGTTTCGTCAAATAAGTACATCAGCGGGTTTGTAGTGGTTAGTGTAAACCCGCCGGCGGTCCCGGTTGGTCCACCGGTTATCATATTGGCTGTTAAATAATGAAGATCAATATTGGCCTGTGTGCTGGTTTGATTTACTACCCCACTAATATTTACCGGTGAAGATAAAAAGCGATACCCCCTGTAACCTGTACCTCCGTCAATATAACGTTCTACATTAACAATGCCGTTCACCTGGCTGCCTGATGGGATAGAATAAAAGTTTGCCGTACCCGATACATTTGATTTCAGAGTAAGCGTGGCGGCAGCATCAACAGTTAAATTGTTCGAGGAAAGATTAATGCCGCTGTAAATATTAGTTTGCCCGCCAACCAGTTCAGTATTGCCGCCAGTATTACCGGCAACAAAATTAGCCAGGTTCATTTGGCTACCCGCAACGCCATAAAAATATTGTGTGGGATAATGGCTTCCTGCAAAGCCAACGCCCCCGGTTGTAGCTGCTGTGATCGCGCCTCCGGAACCGGTAGCTGAAGAAAGTATTCCGCCGGTACCATTTCCCGCGTAAATATGGCATAACACATATAATGCATTACCATACAGATACATACTTGCGTTAGGTGCCAATGTTAATGAATTTACAGAAAAACTTGTATTAAAGTTTGGCAGAATTAAAGGGTAAGTACCACCACTTACATATATACTTGCAGTACCGTCATAGGGAGGTGTTTTGTTTAAACTACCGGTTATGTATTTTGTTGCAACAGTATCACCAACACAACCTTCAAAATACCAATTATTCGCGCTTGTAGGGTCAGATGTACCTGTTGAGTTTCCGATCCAGGCATAAGTAACCGAACCGCCTATGGCATAAACATTAGCGGGCGATACCTCTCCTATTGTAGTACTAACCACAGTACATTTAGTTGGTGCTTTCTGGTTAAGAAATTCAGCTTGTATCCAATCTGCCGATTTAGCGTTTGAAGATATCCTCACCTCGTCCATTAAGCCATATAAATAGTTACCCGCAGTAAAATCCGACCCGATAGAAAGATTTTCTCCGTTGATGCCTGACGGCGCGCCTGCAGATGAATTATTTAAACTACCATCGAGGTATGAATAAAATGTACCTGTAGAATTATCGTAAACACCCTGAACATACCGCCAAGCATTGGTGCTTTTAACAGCTGTTTGCGATGTTGAGCTGCTCCTGTCCAAAGTAACGGCACCGCTATTGGCACGTGTTTCAACTTCGGGATATACAGTAGTCGCTGTATTTCCATACAAACCTGATTTATAACCACCTCCGGTGTACTGGCTTTCATTAGTTACTATTTTATAATCATAAGAGCCGGAACCCGGGTTTGACGTCGGATAAGAAGTAGGCTCAACCCAGGCAGATAGCGTAAATGAACCGGCTAAATTGGTATTTATTGCCTGCGTTGTCATTTGGGCATCAGTTTTCCCACCCGCAGCTGAGAAAATGTACGCCCCCCCAATTTGCCCTGTAGATGATGTACAATCCCTTTGTGTGGCGTTGTTCCCGTTAATGGTTGCGTCAATAATTGTCCCCCCGTTGCCTGCGGCTTCATCAAAATGATAAACTTCCTGGTAATCGCTCGCCCAGGTGCCTTGGGTAAAAGTAGTTGGGTGGTTTGGCGTGTTGGAACCAAAGTAAAAATTCACTGCCACTGCACCAGCCTGTAATGTTGGCAAATTTACCCAGGCCAATAAGGTTCCTGTAGCAGGGTTATAACTTTCTACCTGGTAAAACAACTCTGTGGTGCTGCCGTTAAGCGTAAAAGCAAAATCATACCCTGTGCCGGCGGGGCCGTTTGGATATTTTATATTATCGGTACAAACCGAATCGGTTTTTAATGCTTTTTCTTGTATGTAAAGTAAATAAGGAAAATTGTTAAGCGTAGTGCTTACCTGCATAAAATTACCGTTATTCAAAGTTATAGCCTGTGAAAAACCATAAGCAGCATTATTAACGTTTTGACTGCATGCAATAGTAAATGTTGCAGGTGCAGATGTACCTATTGAATTTGATGCCGTAACAGTGTAAGTGGTAGGGCCGAAAAAAACTGTAGGCGTACCTGTAACTTGCCCGTTAACCGGGTTAAATGATAAACCGGTAGGCAAATTACTGTTAATGGTGTAGCCACCGGTTAAAACTGCTTTAACAATGTAATTGGTACCTGTATTAGCAACGTACATAATGTTATTAGGATCGATGCTTACACCGCTTGGACCGCTCAAGCCAGAAAGCACCACTGCTATTGACCCGCTTGGCTGATATTCCTGTATTACGCTGTTGCCATAATCCGCTATGTAAATATCACCATAAGCATCAGCAAATAAATTTCTTGGGTTCTTTAAACTGGTTGCAACGGTTGATGCAACTGTTCCGCCGCTCACGCCATTTGTAATTTTAAGTAAGGTAGTTGATGTACTTATAGAAACGAAGATATTACCGGATGGATCAATAGCAATACCATAAGCTCCTGTTATTGATACACCTGTAGTAGTTATCGCCACAGCCGTATAACCTGTAGCTGAACCTGCCGGTATTTTCCAAACCTTGTTGTTTGATACTACATAGGCGTTATTGTTGTAATCAAATGCAATACCTAATGGGGCTGTTAAGGTATATGAAGCGATCAAGCCCCCGGATATACTATATTTATATACCTTATTAGCCGTGTTATCAGATACCCAAACAAATCCTTCGCCATCAACGGCAACTTCCTGTGGAGCAGATGTACCTGTTGTAGTCGCTATGGAGCCGCCGGCAGCCGCTGAGGTATAAGCGTATATTGATTTACCTGTTGAGCTTGCTGTATAAACATCGCCGTCACCATCAGTTGCTACGCCGTACGGAGATGCAGTAACTGCCACAAAATTTGTTATGGCTCCATAACCCACGGTGGTTCCTACTGCAGTACCCGTATTTGTAGGCGACAATGTTGAGATTGCCGTATTTATAAGATATGTTGCCGGTGAGGTATATGATATGACCGGTGGTGACGACAGTGTAAGTACCGGACCGGTTTCATTTGTAACGTTAGCACCGTTAACTTGTTTAAGTGTTAAGCTAAATGTGTTGGATGATGCCGGCGAATTGTCGTAAAAATCCGCTACTATAAAAAAATAGTAGGTACTATTATTAGGTATAGTTTGCCCCACATTGGTAACAGTGATAGTGGTTGCCGCGGTTGTAGTAAAAACTATACCGCCGCCGGTAATAGCAGTTGCGCTTGCAAAGCTATTTGTAGTACTTACGTAAACCTGGAAGTTGGTAAAATAAGTACCTATGTTTGCACCTGCTGGTGAAGTAGTTGTACTTGAAAAATTGAAGGAATTTATGCCAGTATTGCCACCAGTACTTTTTACACTAAAACCTAATATACCCAAGCCTGTTTGATTATTGGTAAGCGTTCCGGATGCTAAACCTGTAGTTGAAGCAGTACCTAAGGTAAGTGCCGCATTAGCTTTCCCTAATCCCAGGAAAAGGAAACCGCTTATAAATAAAAGTTTTAATAGTTGTGTTTTCAAATCTTAACAAATTAAATCAACATAGCTAAACTATCCACAGCCTTTATACGAAGTAATAATGATTAGGTTATACTATAAATAGTATCGTTAGCCTCAAAATTTAATAAAAGTATGTAATCACAAAAAAGCAACATACTTTATTAATCCACATTTTATATGATACCTGATACTATTTACGCAGGGTACGACAAATTCGATTTTTTCTATTTATTTATAATTAACTTTTTAACCTTCATGGTTCTTATTTCATCAGAAAAGAAATAAATCTGAAGTCAAATTTTGTTTTCGTAACACCCGTCCCAAAAATCATTGTTGATAATTATTTAATTATAAATCTCAAAGCATTGCTTTTAAAAAACCTAAAAATAATACAGTTAACTTTTATCCTCACCTGATACAGGCATCCCGGATTTGCTTTATCATGTTTAAATTTTACACATTAGATAATATTACTTTGCCAATCATAACCTATAATAAGTTAATAAATATCAAAATCATACAACCAAAGGCTATTGAAATGTAAATATTATAGTATTAAACCTATTACATTGTAACATATATATTATAAACAAGATTTCTTCAGAGTTTAAGTTGCACCTTTGCGGCAAAACATTTAAAACAGCCCTCATGCGTACTATTGCACTATCATTCTGCCTAATCGTTTTTGCATTTTCTGTAAATGCGCAAAATAAAGGCAAAATATCCGGTAAAGTTACCGATGCTGCTACCAAGCAAATAATTAACTATGCTACTGTAAGCCTTTTTAAACAAGGTGCTACCGCCCCATTCAATGGTGTAGTAACTGATGATAAGGGAAATTTTGTTCTTGCTGGCCTGGCTGCGGGCGGTTATACCGTAAAAGTTGAATTTATAGGTTACCAGGCAAAAACACTTAACGTATCAATTACCGATGCAGCGCCTTCGGTGTCATTAGGAAATGTAGCGCTCGCGCCTAGCCAAAACCAACTGCAGGACGTTGTGGTAACAGCCAAACGCCCAACTGTTGAAAATAAAATTGACAGGATGGTTTACAACCCGCAAAACGATCTTACTGCTCAAGGCGGTATGGCTATTGACGTATTGCAAAAAGTACCGCAAATATCAGTGGATATAGATGGTAACGTTGAGTTATTGGGTAACACCAATATCCGTTTCCTGATCAATGGCAAGCCATCAAGTATCTTCGGATCAAGCCTTACCGAGGCTTTGCAATCTATCCCTGCCAGCCAGATCCAAAGCATCGAGGTGATCACTAACCCGGGCGCTCAGTACGATGCGACCGGCACCGGCGGCATCATCAATATTATTTTAAAGCAAAGTAATGTTCAGGGTGTAAACGGTTCGGTTAACCTGTCAGCAGGTACAAGGTTAGAGAACGGATCTTTTAACCTTAACGCCAAAAAAGGAAATTTTGGCGTAGGTGCGTTTTTTAATGGTAATGAGCGTATCAACACCACAACGCTTAATCATTCTGAAACAAGATCGACAGACTCTTTAGGCAATAAAACTGACCAGCTGCAAAATGGATCCAGCGCCTTTAAAAGGAGCGGTTATCAATCAGGAATTAATTTTCAATGGGATGTAACTAAAAAGGACCAGTTAACGGCATCATTCAGCTATAATCATTTTGGCAACACCAGCGTGGGCACAACAAACCAGGAGCTAATAAAAACCGGGATATCAAACGATATTTTGCAGGATCAATTGAGTACGCTTTCCTCTTCAAGCAATTTCCATGCTAACTCGAGCGACTTTAGTTTAGGGTACAAGAAATCTTTCGATAAGAAAGATGAGGAACTTGATTTCCTGGTAAATACGAGCCTTGGGAGTAATTATAACTATGCTTCTCAGCAAACAGTTTATTTAGATGGAAATACGCCAACTTCAGGTTCAATGAGTACCAACCCTGGTACCGACAGGGAAACTGATATATCCCTGGATTACAAATATCCATTCAGCAAAAATTTCCTGTTTCAAACAGGTGCAAAAGCTACTATTGAAGACATCAGCAATAGTGTCATTACTGATACCTTACTAAATAATGGTAACATCACCTCTGACCCTGCCCAAACTTATAATTTCGGTTATAACAGGCAGATCTATGCCTATTATGCCTCAACCACATTTTCGCTCTTTCATGATTTTATAAACGGTATGGCTGGTTTACGTTATGAGTATACTACAACAAGCTCAAGCTTTCCAGGTACCAACGTACCTGGATACGGGATCTTAGCGCCATCATTTGTATTACAGCATAAACTGAGCGACGATGAGTCAGTAAAATTCAGTTACAGCTACCGTTTGCAACGCCCGGAATATAGCGATGTAGATCCTTTTTATAATGTTTCTGACCCACATAATATCAGCACCGGCGATCCGAACCTGAAACCTGAATATGGACATAACTATGAGCTGGGTTACAATAAATCGTTTAACAACGGCCCAAGCTTATATGTATCTGCATTTTACAGGTATAATACTAATGATATTCAGTCACTAACCACTTTTTACTCAATATTACCGGTTAACGGTACTGATTATACCGACGTAGAGTTAACAACCCGTGCCAACATCGGTTCAGAAACAAACGAAGGTGTGAATCTTTACTTCTCGATCCCGGCCGGTAAACTTACGTTGCGGTCTAACAACTATTTTGCCGACAGGATCTCGAAAAATCCGTTTGATCCGTTAAACCCCGGTGACCCTACAAGAGTTAGCGGTTTCGCCTACCGCCTTAACCTGAATGCATCTTACGAGTTTGCTCCAAGCTTTGCTGCCGAGGTATTTGGCAACTACCGTTCATCGCAACGCACAATACAAGGTGAAAGCCCGGCGTTCTCGTTTTACAACTTCGCGGTACGTAAACAGTTTTGGAAAAAAACGGCAAGCATCGGCATAACAGCTGCCAATCCGTTTGCCAGCTACATTGCGCAAACTACCACTACCAATACAGGTAACTCTTACCAAACCAGCACGCGCGAGGTTCCGTTCCGTTCATTTGGTATAAGCTTAAACTATAAATTTGGTAAGCTCGAGTTTAAGAAACCGGCTAAAGAGGATGTTCCTGATGATACAGCAACACCTAACAAAGTTCCGGATTCTACGCCAAGATAATCCAATTCTCTATCTACCTATAAAAAAGCAAGGCCCCGATATTCGGGGCTTTGTTGTTTATCAAACTTTCGTTTGCGAAACCGGTTAAACGCAAAAAGCCGGGCATCTGCCCGGCTTTGAAAAAGAATAAATATTTTATCAGCAGCGATTAATTGTGCCTAAAGCCACCTTTACCGCCACCGCCATTAAAACCTTTGTCTTCGGCAACGTTTACAGTAATACGACGGCCATAGTAGCTGGCGCCATTCATGCACCTGATAGCTTCTTTAGCTTCATCCTCGTTCACCATCTCCACAAATCCAAAACCCTTACTCTCTTTTGTCTCGCGGTCTTTAATGATCCTGAGGGACTTAACCGGCCCAAAATCACCAAACACAGCTGTTAACTCGGCCTCATCCACTTCAAGTGGCAAGCCTGCAATAAATACTTTCATCAATGTTTTAAAATTTCTCAAAGATACACAAAAAACGCCGCATTCGGGCTATCGGTGGCATTAATAAACCGAGCTAAAACGCTTTTTTACTTTAACGTTACTATTGCTTGAGATTAAGCAACGGAGATAAGAGATTAGGTAGTGAAGCTTAATTAATTATGGAAAACGTCCCGCTGTTTGATCAATGGAAAGGCACTTCGTTCCCGCTCTGAACACCCGCTCCCTATTTTAGTTGCAAACTAAAAGTACCTTTAACTTTAACGGGAGTTGAGTTTATGCCAGATTTAACCAGGTAAGTGTAAAATGTTCCCTTGGCCAATGTGCTATCCTGTTTGTAAGCGCCAAGGCTGATCTTTCCGTAATCCTGTACACCTGTGGAGTTCACAAGTGCATATTGATTAACCGGCTTGCTTCCTGATTGTTGCAGGATGAACTGGCTGCCTGCTACATCGGTGGTGATATTGCTCAGGGCATAGCCCCCGCTGCTGATGCCGAAGCTCATATTATGTGCTTTATTGATGGCTGTAATACCAAAATACTGGTTATTGCCATTGTGTACATTTACAAAGGCAATAGAATCAGTTGAAGCATCAAAGCTATAAGTAGTATCAGGCAGGGTAATTTTTAATGTGCCTTTTACAGCAAGATAGTTATCAGGGGCGGTAAAAGTGCTGTCAGATTTACTCGAAGACGTGTCGCTAACTTCCTGGTCTTTCTGGCATGATACGATTACGCCACAGAGTAGCAGAAATAGTACGATGACAATTTTAGTAAACCTTTTATGACCCATAGCAGATGATAACCCTTTGTTTATAATTATACGTGAATTTAGTTAAAATGGTTGTGCAGAAATTATTTCTTTGTAACTTTTAACAAATATTTAACGTTACAGTATTATTACATCAAAAAATCAGCCAGAAAACTGATAATTACCCTCATAAATTTCCATTTTAATATTTTTTGAAAATTGCTTTGCAATACTAATTATTTTAGTTATCTTTGAATATCTATTATGCCAATCGGCATTTTTATCATAAGCCTTATGAAAGCCAAATACCCAAAGTTCACACCTGTTGAACTTGCATCACGTATCGACGAATATTTTATCCATATAAAAGGAAAATACCGCATGACCAAAGTCGCGCCCAAAACAGAAGGCGGCAAACCAACCCGCACCAAAGTATGCGAGCGCGAACCTGAACTGGCCACTATCAGCGGACTTGCCTTATTCCTCGGTTTTAGCAGCCGCGAGGTTTTTGACAACTGTATGCGACGAGGCAAGTTTGCCGATATATTGAAACGTGGCTGCCTGCGTATACAGGCCGTATATGAAAGCAGATTGCATCAGCACTCCACCAGCGGCGCCATCTTCGCGCTGAAAAGCATGGGTTGGAATGAAAAACCCGAAGCCAAAAAACCCGAAGAAACCACCGCGTTAAAAACACTTAGTATAAAAATAATTGAATCCGGGCCTAAACCAGTTACAAATGAAAAGGAAGTTATTATATAAGAAACAGAATCGAACAATGCCAATCTACATACCAATCATAACCTTTAACCTTTAACCTTTAACCTTTAACCTTTAACCTTTAACCTTGACCTCAACCATACTTTTCAAACAAAACTACAACGCCACTGCCCAGGTGGTCATCAACCAAGGCGGTACAAGCTCCGGCAAAACCTATGCTATTGAGCAGGTACTGTTCTGCCTTGCCAGCGAGAACCACAAGCAGGTGATCACCATTGTTGGGCAGGATATCCCGAACCTAAAAGCCGGTGCATTGCGCGATGCCCTGAACATATATAATAATTCCGAACACCTAAAAGCAATGATCAAAAATTATAATAAAACCGACCGCGTATTCGAGTTTCATAACGGAACGATCATAGAATTTAAAAGCTATACGGATGCGCAGGACGCTAAGTCTGGTAAAAGGGACTATTTGTTTATTAACGAGGCCAATGGGATTACTTACGATATTTATAATGAGCTATCGCTACGCACCCGCAAACGTGTATTTATTGATTATAATCCCAACAGTCACTTTTGGGTGCATGAACATTTGATCGGCAAAAATAATGTGGAACTGATCATCTCCGACCATCGCCATAACCCTTTTCTGACACAACCCGAACGTGATAAAATCGAACTATTGAAGGAAGCCGACGAAGAGCTTTGGAAAGTATATGCCCGTGGCCTCACAGGCAAAATTATGGGGCTGGTATTTGCCAGCAACTGGCACATCTGCCGGCAATTCAGTTAACACAAAATTGCCAGGACTAAAAACAAAGTACTATACGGAGCTGCAAAAAATATTACAAAACACAAAAGTGATCGTACGGTATTTCTTGCTGTCGCCACGCGATATTTGCGAGCTTGACTTATTGATACCCATTTATTTAGCCCAACACAAAGCTTATTTTT
Source organism: Mucilaginibacter sp. (assembly GCF_965225845.1). GTDB lineage: Bacteria > Bacteroidota > Bacteroidia > Sphingobacteriales > Sphingobacteriaceae > Mucilaginibacter. The sequence continues at coordinate 601,463 of NZ_CBDDBL010000002.1, read as the reverse complement.
ACATTAATAAAATTGATAGCTGGCGAAAAGGGCAACCCTGCAAAGTGGAGTTGGTACTGTTAGGATAAACTAACGGAAATAATATTTTGCTAATATTTTTTGCAAAATATATTTTAGTTATTATTTTTACGGTATTAAACTTTATTACAAAATGAAAAAAATCTTACTCATCGCATTATTATTGTTACCAATCTTAGGGTTTTCACAAACAGACAAAACAACAAAACCTATTGATGGATTTTTAGGAATTAAATTTGGCAGCACTAAAGCTGCAGTTATAGCAGCAATTAAAGCACGTGGGGGAAAAGTAAACACTAACGGAGACGCTGATAATATTGCATTTGACAATGTTAGTTTAGGACATAGGGAAACAGAGATCTTTTTTGTTCGGTTTGTAGATAATAAAGCTTTTGAAGCCGATTTTACCTTCACACCTGCTGATAATAATCATGCTATTGAATATTACAACAGTTTAGTTAGCGATTTAAATGACATTTATGGTAAAGGTGAGAGCACAAAGAAATTTACTGCTCCTTATGTTGAAGGGGATGGACATGAACAAGGTGCTTTGGTATTAGGCGCAGCAGAGTTTAATACTTATTGGGAAGCGTCGAATGATAACGCTATCAATGCTTCAATAGAAAAAGAAGATCTGACTTTAACTGTGAAACTTGTTTATCAAGACGCGGCATTATTTTCACAAGCTATTGATAAACAAAAAAGTAAAGACAAAAGCGATTATTAATCACTTGAATAAGCTCGTTATACGAGCTTATTTTTAAAATACAAATATGCCAAATGGCATATTATACATAATAATGAATTTTAACATGGCAGATGATTTAAATAAAAATATTACCATACAGGTAACATCGGATACAAGCGATATTGAACAAAATATCAGTACCTTAAATAAAACTATCAACGGGTTACTTGCACAACAAAAGCAGGGCAGCAAAACTCAGCAAGCTACGAAGGATTGAGTACTAAAATTGATGCTTATCAAAAGGCATTACAAACTGCAAGTAAGCAGTTGGCTGATCATACATCGGCATTAAATGGCTTAAGCAATTCTGCAAAAAATGGCAGTGCTGCCTTTTCCTCAATTTCTTCGCAACAACAAAAACATGCAAAGGCAACAAGTGATAGTTCAGCAAAAGCTGCGGAATTAAACACCAGGTTAACAACACTTGGCCAAACCTTAAAACAACAGGGAAACAGTATAGATACGGCTTCAGATGCGATCAAGGGACAATCAGCCAATATGGCTAAAAGTGCACAAGCAGCCCAACAATTAACAAGCGATTTAAACACCACCGGTGCATCCTTTGCGCAACAAATCACAAATGTTGACCAAAGCCGGGCAGCATTTGATTTACATAAGGCTACCATAGATCATTTAAAAACATCATTTGATGAGGTCAAAGATGTATCAGGCATTTTCGGGCCGAGTTTACAGGATGCAGCGAAAGGATTTAACGCCATGAAAACAGGTCTTTCAGTTATGAAAGACGGTTTAACCGGCGTTGGTGAAGCACTGAAAGCTGATGGCTTTGATTTTTTATTACAGGTATTGCAAATGATGTTTGATTATTTTATAAAAACATCAACAGGTTCAAAAGTGCTGCAGGGAGCCATTTCAGCAATTGGCGTAGTAGTGAACAAAGTGGAAACCTTTATCCATTCCTTTATGGATACGATAATAAATGCTTTTTCTCACCCCATAGATACTATTGAATCACTAGGCAAAATGGTGGAGGAAAATATTATCAACCGCTTTACCGCCTTTGCAACTATTTTGGATGGGCTTTTACATCTTGATTTTAAAAAAGTGACCGATGGCGCCATACAAGCTGCAACGGGTGTTACCAATGCCACCGGTAAAATTGCCGGTGCATATAAAGAGACGGTTAAAGGTTTAAAGGGAACTGTAAAAGCGATGGGGGACGCTTACCAAAAGGGTACCCAAATGGCGGCACAAAGCGAAAAAAACATAAAGGGATACGGCAAAAAAGTTGTAGATAACACTAAAAAGCAGCTGAAACAATTAGAAAAACTACACAAAAGGTCAAAAGATATTTTAGCACCGGCGAACGGGACAAATTCGCTAAGCTGGGCATCGGGTACAGATCAATCTCGACAATCTACTGATAATTTACAAAATAACATTATCGGCCCGGCTAACATTTCAGGAAGCGCCGTCAAGCCAATATCCGATAGTGACACCTGCGATTGTGACGATGATAAAAAAAAGAAAAAGAACGCAGATGACCTAAAAAACTTTGAGATACAAACAGCCCAACAAGTATCGTCGACAACATTTTCAATTTTGCAAAACAGCATCAAGCAACAATCCGAAGCAAAAATAGCTGCACTTGAAAAAGATAAAGATGCCGAATTAAATAATAGCAGCCTTACCTCGGCACAACGATTGGCCATACAAACCAAATACAAAAAGCAGGAGGATGCCGTAAAAAAACAAGCATTCAAAGAAGAACAGGAAGCTTCAATAGCGCAGGCAGTAATAAACGGCGCCTTGGCAGTAACCAAAGCTACATCCCAAACAGGTACTTTAGCGCCATTGGTAATACCGGGAATTATAGCCGAAACTGCTGTTGAAATTGCCAAAATAGCATCACAAAAACCACCTGCCTATGCCAAAGGAGGTTTGCATTATACCTCCGACGGGCGTGGTGGCGTGCTACCCGGTTACAGCCGCACCGATAATACTAACGCCTACCTACGCTCCGGCGAAGGGATCGTGGTGTCCGAAGCCATGCGCGATCCATGGGCGCGTAACCTGGTAAGTGCCATCAACGTTGGTTTTGGCGGTCGTGATTTTTCAACAAGTACAAGCGGGCGAGCCTTTGCCGTAGGTGGAATATTTACTGATGGCGGCGATGCCAACCGTTACTACAATCAGCCCGTGACGGATAATAAAAACCTGGCCAACTCTATAGCCTACCAGATGGTAAACAACTTCCCTCCTGTTTATGTAGATGTTAAAGACATCAACAACCAGCAAAATATACTCGCCCAAACCATCAACAGGGTAAACCTTTAACAGTATTAAGTAGCTAGTACATAGTATCAAGACTTTTCCCTGGCTCTTTGTATTTAGCTCTTGATACCGTCCCAAATACTAACTACTTGATACTCGATACTTAATACTTGCTACTAAATACTTGCTACTAAAAAAAATGAATATTCAAACTGCAAACTCATTATTCGACGAAGGCACTTTCTCCGCCATGTACAAAGCCGGGTTTATTACAACTAAGGTATTTATTTATCGTGAGATTTATCTTTGGATCCAGGCACAGATCAAAACCCGTAACCTCAGCAAAAGTCAGGCTGTACTGGAGGCGGGTTTAAAATTCAGGAAGGATGAACGCACCATCTGGCGCGCGTTAAACAGCTTTGAGGAAAACTAAAACTGATAATTTTGTAACAAGATTTGCCCGTTTCAATCTAAAGTGATAAACTTGTTTTATCATGAATTGGAAATTCTTCTCTAAAAACAATAAAACCCAACCAAAAGTTAAAAAATCAAAAACCCGTGAGTGGATAGATGCCTTAATTTTCGCTTTTGTAGCAGCTACTATTATCCGTGGGTTATTGTTTTCAGCCTATGCAATTCCCTCAGGATCAATGGAAGGCACCGAGCTAACCGGCGATTACCTTTTTGTAAGCAAGTTCAGCTACGGCGCACGTATGCCAATCACGCTGTTTTCTATTCCGTTTACCGAGCCCGAAATGTATGGTGCTAAAACTTACTGGAGCGGCGTACAATTGCCCTATTTCCGTTTGCCGGGTTTTACATCGGTAAAAAAGGGCGATGTGGTAGTTTTTAATAAACCATCAGAAACAGGCACACCGATAGATCAGCAAACTACATTGATTAAACGCTGCCAGGCAGTTTCCGGTGATACTTTGAGCATTGTAAACGCACAGGTGTACATCAATGGCAAACCGGAACCGAATGCTCCAAAAGCACAAACATCATACACTGTAATAACCGACGGGCAGGAGTTTAACCCGCAAATATTCCAAGATCTTAACATTACAATAGTTAACCAATCGGCAGCTAATGCTTATGAAATGATCATCCCGGTTGATAACCTAACTACGCTTAAAAGTTATTCCAACATAAAAAGCATTACCCCTGTAGTTGCCCCGGCTGGTCAGCGCGATGAAGAAGTTTTCCCGCACAATCCAAAATTTAAATGGAACATTGATAATTTCGGTCCGCTGGTTTTACCTAAAAAAGGCATGACCATTCCGCTGAATGATTCAACCATAGCATTATACAGTACGGCTATAGAACAATATGAACACAACCGATTAGGCAAAACAAATGGCGGCTTTACTTTAAACGGACAAAAAGCAACTACCTACACCTTTAAAATGAATTACTACTGGATGATGGGCGACAACCGCCACGATTCCTTAGATTCACGTTTCTGGGGTTACGTGCCGGAAGATCATATTATTGGCAAAGCGATAATCACCTGGTTCAGCACTGATCCAAACAAGGGTATCATCAGCAATATTCGCTGGAACAGGATCTTGAGGCCGATAAGGTAAGGATTTTAGCAGATCTTTCTTCAAGGCATAGAGAGGCGAACAATGAAGCATAATTGGGTGAGTAATTATAACCTTATTCTCAAGCAACTATCGGCTTTGTCCCCGCATATAAATTACTGACAAAATAGTGTCAGTACTTTATTAAAACTTATTCCGATCTTTGAATAAACCAAACCATCATCGGTATAATCACACCAAAATCGGTGAAATCAAAAAAACAAAATGTTACTGACAAAATAGTGTCAGTACTAATTCAAAACATTATACCGATCTTTGAATTAAACCAAAACCCCACCATTGTAACCAACTTAAATTGGTTAAGGCCAAAAAATAAATCGGTGGATCCAAAAAACCAATCTTACTGACAAAATAGTGTCAGTACTTTATTAAAAACTTATACCGACCTTTGAATTATGCCAATCGGCATATTAAGCCATCGAAAGACAGGCCGTCAAATCAGATATCAGAATACCAATAGCTCATGCAATATCAATCATGACCTATGAACTACCAACTAAAAACTATGAACCAAAACACACCCTACAAGATCTATCTATACGATACCGACACCGATTGCATAGGCTCCGGCAGCCTGTCATCATCTTACACACAAAACATTACCTCATCAAATGAGTTTTGAGTTTTGGATAATTTCGACAATACACTTCAATATAATGAGGGGTGGCTACAGTACAACGATAATTATCCAACCAGTAATGGAGAGGGCAATGGTTCAGAGATTAGAGCCCAAATTATAATTAATAGTTTTTTCATAACTCGGCAAACCGCTGGAGCAATTATATCTTTTCTGACATTAACACCGTTGGTTAACGGAATTAGGAATTATATAGCTATTACCATTGACTTAGAGAAGGGAATCGCTCAAGGCTATTTAAATGGCAATGTATTCGGAAAGGCGACTTCTTCAGCCAGTATATTAACGACTCCTTATAACAGTTTATTTGAATTATTCAACCTTTTTGCTTCAACAACTCAAAATGTTTATGCCACAGGACTTACTGATGAATTTCGAATTTATTCAGAAACATTATCTGATTCAGATATAATCCAAAGTTGGAATAATGGTTGTAGATCCTATCCTTTAAGAACTGATAAATTAATTGTATGGTATAAATTTGAGTAATTTGAAATGTCGGACTTTCAAATTTACAAGACGGCAGTAATGTGCTTTTGGGCATAAGAGATATGAGCAATAACAACAACCATGGAAAACCAATAAATATGGTTACTGATCTTACTTCATTGAATTATGTTATAAAATCCTTCTAACAATTCGTTATAATTGTTATATATTAAAACACTTAATGAAAATTATCAATTTTTTGCATAAATTCAAATTCTGTAGACAAATAGCTAAAAAAATAGCTAAAAAAATGGATATAAAACAAAAGTTTTATAATGGCAATATATACTTGAATGCAGTTGAACATTCTTGGGCATGGACTAGTGATAGGAATTATAATAATTTTGATATTGATATACAAAACTACATTCATAAAACTTCAAAAAATCATGATGTTTTTATAGACATAGGAAGTAACATTGGAGTGATGACGATAGGTACATTGCTAAACAATAAGACTATAAAATCTATTGCTATTGATCCTAATAAACAGGCAGTCAAATTACTTAAAAAGTCATTGGCATGTAACAAAATTTCGGACAGATGTGTAGTAATAAATTCTGCTATCGGAAACTATGATGGAGAAATAGTATTTGATTCCACTGGTTCAGTTACAGGTCATATCTCTGACGTAGGCGATAAAGTAAATATTATAAAGTTATCAAATGTTTTAAATGAATTTAAAGGAATAAATACTCTTGTTAAAATTGATATAGAAGGTTACGAAACTCAAATTATAAAAGAACTTAAAAACGTTAATAATGTCAGTAGCTTCACATTTGTAATAGAATTACATGAATTAGGTTTTAATGGGATTGGAGATCCGCAATATGTCTTTAATGTTCTTAAAAATATGAACGCAAAAATTTACGATCTCAATGGTAAAGAATTGGATCGTTTAGACCAAAAAAACTCAACCCAAATTTCAGTCAATTTTATTTGAAAAGTTTAAATTTCATATCACCTAATCTTTACATCTTAACTATAAATCGCTTTTTGATTTTTTAAGAAAAAGCGTTCGTAAAGATAATAGATGCGTTGGCTGTTATAAATATTATCAATAAGTGTATCCATTTTGAGTTCGTATGCACGAGCCAATTTTGATCATTATCGAACAATTGCTGCCATATATATAAGTTGTAAGATAATACACCAATGTAAACTAATACCCTATTTTCCAATAAGTGGTACAGGTTTATAATTATAAAAATAATTACGTGTAATACGTGATTACTTTGCCAGGCCATCATAAACCAATAAAAAAGGAAAAACCGGGTAGAACTGTTCTTCTACAGATAAGCTCCAAAAATGCTCAAAGTACCAGTTGTAAAACCCGTGTAGCGGTATATTTTGTATAAGTAACGCCGCTGAAGTAAATGAGATAAGCTTTATACCTAAATGCTGGTAATGGTTAAGTATAGCTACTACAATAATAAATAAGCTAAAGGTATAATCCTAAACACCCGCCCGTAAGTAAAACATTTTTAATAATATACGGCCGGTACTTATTTTTTCTTTAATGAGTAAAGTGGTTATTAAAAACCCGCTTATTACAAAAAAATCCATACACCTATACTGCCGGTAAACCATTTGGTATAAGCAGTATGCATAAATGTATGGCTAAGTATAACCATAACCACTCCACGCAAACCATCTAACCCGGGCAAATGCGCAGTTTGAAGTATTTCGGGGACACTTGTGATATCAGAAAATAGTTTGCTCCTAAACGTTTTGATCCGGCTTAACATTTAGTGAATCAGGTTTAATATCTGCATTCTCAAATATGCAAAAGCGCAACAATATTTTCCTCAATAATCAATAATAAATATAAAACTATAAAAACATGAAAACATCAGATCTATACCGCATTGACCTAAAGGACCTTGCAAAGGGATTAATTGTAGCAATAGGCAGCGCTGTAATTGCCACAATTCAAACCAGTTTACAAGCGGGCTCACTCAATTTTAACTGGCAACTTATAGGCACGGTTGCATTAGGTGCAGGAGTAGCTTACATCAGTAAAAATTTCTTTACTCCGGCATCTATCAAAAATCCGATAAATAATTAATTTATGGCTGATTTTATCAAAGCCTATAAAATAACCATCCTCGGTAATGAGGGTGGTTATAACCCCGGAATAGGCGAAAAAGAAACTTATCGTGGTATTGATCGCGGCGCAAATCCAAAATGGGACGGATGGCAAATAATCGATCCGATTAAAAAGAACAACCCGGGACTAAATATTGCCAAAATGAACCTGTTGCTGGCTCAAAACCTGTTGCTGCAAAACAATATAGAGCGTTTTTATAAAACAAACTATTGGGATACAATTAGCCTGGATCATGTGAACGATCAGCAATTAGCCGATAACCTGTTCGATTGCTCGGTTAACCAGGGCGAAGGCATGGCGAGAAAATTCATGCAAGTCGCTTGCAATTACGTTATGTTCTCAGCTCAATCAGGTATTAAGCCTTTACTTACCGACAAAAAAATTGGCCCTGCCACCTTAGACGCATTTAATGCGTTACCACCTAAATTATTGAACTCCGAGATCAATGCAGAACGCGAGGCCAGTTACCGGCAAGATGCAGGATTTGCCGAATGGGGTAAGGTTTGGCAAAAACGATTAATAAATTATACCTAAATGACAGCGATCGAACACCAGGAACTAAAGGGCATCACGATTAAAAACATAATTGTAACGGTGGTGAGTACTGCAAGCATAGTTGCATCTGTAATGACAACTTACTTCAACCTAAAAAATGACATGTCGCAGCTCCGCAATAAACAGGAAACAACTGATCGCGTAAACGAGATCAGGCTTAAAGTGCTGGAAAGTGAAGTAAATATCCTCCAGCAACAATTACAGGAAATAAAATACAAACAACTAACATTAAAATCATGAGTTTAACAACATTTCTAACAAAAATATGGGCAGGAATTAAAGACTTGTTCGATGGTTTTCCATCAGAATTAAAAACCGCTATACACATAGGCGTTACAGTAACCGAAAGTATCAAAACCTTTGTCGACAGCCCCGAAGCAGACATCCTATCTGCAATTATACCGGATGGAATTGGCGAAGACATTGTAACATTGCTTCGTGCCAAAATACCCGAAGTTTTAACAGAGTTGAAATTAGCAGACAGCTGCGGAAGCCTTACCGATCCGGCACAAATTACTGCTTGTGCCATAAAAGTATTACAAGGTTTAGATGGCGATATTCAAAATGCCTTCCTGCATAACATTTCAATATTAATTGCACAGGTTGCAGCCGACGGCAAGTTAACCTGGAGCGATGGGGTTTATTTATTGGAATGGTACTATCAAAATATTGCTAAAACTGCTGCTTAAATAGTTAAGGCTGTTTGCTGATCCATTGGTGGCGGAGTTTTTCCATAGGCCTATCGATCAACTTATATATAATAAAAGATGATAATATTGTAGCTGCAAAAAAAAACGAATAAATAACACATGTGCACCAGTGCAGATGTGCCTGCCGAAAGGATTCCATAAGGTTTTATCCAAACCCAATGGGATAAATAGATAAGAAATGACATTTCGCCCCAAAATCTATCATTCTTATCAGATGCTTTTTTTACGGAATTTGCTAATGTAGGTACAAATAAAGCCACTAAAATAAAACTCAATAAAATGTAATAAATTGAAGCTTCATCTTTATAGTGTCTAATAGAATATGGAAAAACATATTGCAACGCTATTACAACTAAAGCAATTCCGATACTAATCATTTCAGTCATCGGCTTAAATTGAATATTCCTGAAATAGATAATCATTCCTAATATAAATAAATAGAGATAAACAAGGATTGAGTTTTTCACCCACACGTTTGAATAACTTATTGACAAATAGATGGATGATATTAACAATATCAGAAAAAAATAGTTAAGCCTCTTATAGTTTTTATAACTAATATAAAAAAGCAAGGGGAACAATATATAAAACTGCAATTCAATATCTAATGACCAAGCGGGCACCAGAATATTAACTTTTGGAAAACTATAATAGGTGAACAAGATACTGTTAGATAACCAAAATACAACATTATCCAATCCGTGTAAATTGATTATTTGTGTATAAACGCTACTATCTGTCAACCACCAAACTATATAACCAATAATTGTAAATGTATAAAAAACCGGAAATAACCGCCAAATCCTGCTAATATAAAACACTTTTAACGGCCTAATTTTATGCGCGTATTTCTTTTCGTACATTAGGGTTATCCAGTATCCACTCAAAATAAAAAAACTGCAAACAGCAAACCGACCCAGGAAAAAAAATTTACTGATATGAAAGAATATCACAAATGCCGCGAGTAAAAAACGGGTTATGCCGGGTTTTAACATTGGGCTGAAGTTATTGAATTTTTATTTATTTGAGGGTAATGTGCCCGGAACGAGATTCGAACTCGTACATCCTTACGAATGCCACCCCCTCAAGATGGTGCGTCTACCAATTTCGCCACCCGGGCCTAATACATTGAAAGTCTTTAGTTTAAGTTCAGAATTAAATTATTTTGAGCTTTACTAAAGACTTTCTATTTTTAACAAATGTGCCCGAAGAGAGACTCGAACTCTCAAGAGACAATTCTCAACGGCTTCTGAGACCGCAACGTTTACCAATTTCGCCATCCGGGCATTCATGTATAAATTTAGCCCTTCCGAACTTAACTTATACAGGTTGCAAATATACTTTTTTCGGTTAAAAAGCGGCTTCAAAAATATAATTATTACTGATGATTTGTAAATTGATAGATGAAGGCTTAATTTGGCAGGAATTATAAACCAGTTATGCCAGTTAAACAAATTAAATTAGCAATACTATTACTATTGCTTTTCAGTTTATCTACCCTAAAAGCGCAACATATTACCTTGTTGCAACAAGGCAAACAAACAAGTATAAGAGGCCTTAGCGTTGTAGATGACAAAACAGCCTGGATAAGCGGTAGTAAAGGATATGTAGCTGTTACGTTAAACGGCGGGCAAACCTGGGCCTGGCAGCAAGTAAAAGGTTATGAAACTTCAGACTTTAGAAGTATAGAGGCTTTCTCAGATAAAGAAGCAATTATTATGAGTTCCGGCACGCCAGCCGCTATACTAAAAACTACAGATGGCGGTATAAACTGGCAACTTAAATATAAAAATACTGACTCTGCTTATTTTTTAGACGCAATGGTGTTCGCAAATTCTAAGCTTGGCTATATTTTAGGCGACCCTATAAAAAACAGATTTTTGTTGCTGGAAACCAAAGATGCTGGTGAATCATGGAATAATTACAAAAACAATCCTGTTGCCTTAACAGGAGAAGCAGCCTTTGCGGCAAGCAGCACATGCCTGCGTGTTATAAATGACAATATGGTTATTGCTACCGGAGGTTCAGCTGCTGAAGTTGATATACCTAATCAATATGGAGGTTGGATACATCATCAGGTTCCGGTATATAAGGGACAGGCAAGTGAAGGTGCATTTTCAATTGCCATAAACGGTCAAAATATGGTAGTTGTAGGCGGTGATTACCAACATGATAAAAAGATTGATTCCACAGCATGTTACTCTAATGATGGCGGACAGATATGGCACTTAGCTAACATAATGCCGGCCGGCTATCAATCATGTGTAGAGTATATAAATTATAATACATTATTGGCTACAGGCACACCCGGTTCAAATTTAAGTATCGATGGTGGCTTAACCTGGACAAAGTTTGATACTACAAGTTTTAACGTTTGTCGTAAAGCAAAACACGGCAAATTAATTTTATTGGCAGGCAATGGCGGTAAAATTGCCATTTATAAGCCATAGAAAGTTGACAATGAAGCGCTTATTATTTACTTGTAAATAAATTTAAATAACGCTTGCATGCAATGGCTAATAGTCCTATATTTGCACCACTTTAATCGGAAGCGATAAAAGTAGATTCCGTAGCTCAGCCGGTAGAGCATAACACTTTTAATGTTGGGGTCCTGGGTTCGAGTCCCAGCGGGATCACGGAGACTCCGAAAGTCGAAATTTAAATAAAAAAGGCGCATAGAAATGCGCCTTTTTTATTTATTAAAAAAATTGAATAAAAATAATCAGATTATTAAACTAATATCTCAATAAGTTTACTGTTTATCTATTAAACGTTTCCACTCTGGCTTTTTCTTCAAATAGGCTTGGATATAAGCGCAATAAGGGCGCATCTTGAAATTGTTTTCTTCAAGATATTTAAAAGTCTTTTCCACAAGAGCACTTGCAATGCCCCGGCCCTGTAATGCTTCGGGCACTTCAGTATGTATCAAAGAATAAGTATTGTCAACCTTCCTGTAGTCAATAAAGGCATGCTGACCTTCAACTATCATGTAAAAGCTGTGATTTGCTTTTATCATCTACCAAATTCAATTTATCATACATATTACTAATAATGTATTAACAAGTGGTGTAGGAAGCGTTAATGGCTACTATATTATAATAGTTCTATTTTGTTCTCTTACATGGATTCGAACCACGATCTTCTGAACCAGAATCAGACATGTTACCCTTGCACCATAAGAGAAATTATATACGCCTTTAAAACGTCTGCATCAAATATCTTAATTCAACCCAATTAAAAAAAATTAAAGCCGAAAAAAGTGATTAAAATGATAATTGATCAAGCAATATCAATGGATGAATCTAAATAAACATCTTGAACCAGGTTTATAAGGTCTACCCCATCTTTAAACGGACGTTGAAATGATTTACGCCCCATAATTATTCCTGAACCGCCTGCACGTTTATTTATAACTGCTTGTCTTACTGCAATAGCAATATCATCTGCACCATGTGATTCTCCGCCTGAATTGATCAGCCCTGCCCTGCCCATGTAGCAATTTGCAACCTGGTAACGGCACATGTCAATCGGGTTATCCGAAGTAAGCTGACTGTACATTAAAGGATCAGTTTTGCCAAATTTTATCGCGGTGAAACCACCATTTACATCGGGCAGTTTTTGTTTGATAATATCTGCTTGTATAGTTACTCCTAAATGGTTAGCCTGGCCGGTTAAATCAGTAGCAGTTTCATAATTAACACCGTCTTTAGTAAACGCATTATTACGGGTATAGCACCATAAAATAGTTGCCATACCTAATTCATGCGCGCGTTCAAATGCTTTAGAAACTTCAATAATTTGATTATCCGAATCTTCAGAACCGAAATAAATGGTTGCCCCTACTGCAGCCGCGCCAAGGTTCCAGGCATCGTCAACAGAACCAAACATAATCTGTTTATACTTTGTGGGATAAGTTAGCAGCTCATTATGATTAATTTTAACAATAAACGGAATTTTGTGCGCGTATTTGCGAGCCACGATAGCCAGGTTTCCAAACGTAGTTGCTACTGCATTACAACCTGCTTCAATGGCTAACTTTAAAATATTCTCCGGATCAAAATACAATGGATTTTTAGCAAAAGATGCGCCTGCGGTATGTTCGATCCCCTGGTCAACCGGTAAAATGGACATATAGCCAGTACCTGCCAGCCGACCATGATTGTGTATAGCAGCCAAATTGCGCAACACCTGCGGGTTACGGTTACTATTTATAAATATATCATCAATAAAAGCTGGAGAGGGAATATGCAACAAATCTTTTGAGAATGTTGTGCATTTGTGTTGCAGCAAGCTATCGGCATCTGAGCCTAAAAGTTCTTGTATTTTGTTGTTAGCCATAAAATATATTTAAAGGTTGATTTATAAACACTAACATAAGTTTATTGTTGTTGGGTTTATGTTTAATTATTGTAAAATATAGTTTAGCAATTGGGATGATTTCCGCTATAAATTTATGCTTACTTTTGCGCTATAATTTCTTATTCTGACATATGCCGGTACTTGAATTTGCCCTTATTACACTCATTGGTTCGTGCATTGCCGGTTTATTAGGCTCATTAACGGGCTTGGGCGGTGGCTTTGTAATTATCCCATTGCTTACAGTTTTTCTACATGTAGATATTCACTACGCTATTGGCGCTTCACTGGTTTCAGTTATTGCCACGTCATCCGGCTCGGCAGCGGCTTATGTTAAGGAGGGAATAACCAATATGCGGCTCGGCATGTTTTTAGAAGTGGCCACCACACTTGGTGCCGTTACAGGCGCTATGATAGCGGTGTACATCCCCACTCATTTTTTAGCTATTATATTGGGTATTATTCTAATTATTTCAGCCTTATTAACCCTCAGAAAAAAAGCTGAAATAATCGTAAAACAAAAAAACATTTGGGCCGACCGATTAAAGCTTAATGGAAATTATCCGGGTGAAGATGGAATAGTTCAATACAGTGTAAGCCATATTGGCGGTGGCTTCATCATGATGCTTTTTGCAGGATTATTGTCAGGCCTGTTAGGTATCGGCTCTGGAGCACTCAAGGTTCTGGCCATGGATAACATAATGCGTATCCCTTTTAAGGTATCAACTACAACCAGCAATTTTATGATAGGCGTTACAGCGGCAGCAAGTGCTGTGGTATACCTGCAGCGAGGTTATATCGAACCATCCATATCCATGCCAGTGGTTATTGGCGTATTAGTGGGTGCGTTAGTTGGTTCAAAAATACTGGTTAAAACAAAATCATCGGGTTGGTTGCGCTGGGTATTTGTGGTAGTGGTAATGGGGCTGGCATCACAATTAATTTATAATGGTATAATTGGTAAAATATAACAATATGGCAGGTAAAGCAGTTTTTAAGGATACTGATATGCAGGTAATTATTGGCTGGGTATTGCGTATTGGTGTAATTGTATCAATAAGTGTGGTATTTTTTGGTGGTTTTATATACTTATACCGGCATGGCGAGTCTGTCCCTAATTACACTAAATTTACCGGTGTGCCTGATTTTGTGCAGCTCAATGGGATTATACCAGGCATTCTAAATTTCAGAGGGAGATCAATCATACAAGCAGGTATTATTTTGCTGATCGCTACACCAATTGTCAGGATCGTATTCTCTGCTATAAGCTTCATTTTAGAGAAAGACTATTTATATATAGGAATCAGCTTATTAGTATTACTGATCATTATATTAAGCTCAATCAGCGGCCATGCGGCGGGGTAGGTTTTAATTTTCATTATTACTGCCGCCTAAGCGTTTTTGCTCGTCACTGTCACCACTGTTATGTTTGACTGAAGTCTTAACACTTTGTTTACCAAATTTATAAGTAAAAGTAGCAGTTACAAACCTGCTTCCTGTTTTTTCAAATCCGGTAAGGTTTAAGTTGGTGTATTGCGAAGTGTACCTGTAGTCTTCAGAATTAAAAATATCGCTTACGGCCAATTTTATGCTTCCGTTACCATTTAATATAACCTTACTTACGCCTGCCCTGCTTTGAAACGCAGAAGAATAATGATTTATTCCATAATAAGTTGGTGACTCCCAATCTGTATATAATTCAGCTTTTACTGTTGGGGATAATGTAAAACTCTGCAATATTCGCATTTCAAAATCAGTTGTCGATATATTCCCGACATTATGATCAAAATAGTCGAACTGTTGATATGATGCTAATAAATAAATATCAGCATTCCACCATTTGGTAATATTAACCGGCATCGTAAATTCCGCATTATATTCGTAACGCGTCGCAATATTGGCCATGGTTGTCAGGAATACCTTTGTAGTATCATTCTGCTCATAAATTCGGGCGAAAAAATTATTTACAATAGCAACACTTAAGTCTAATTTATATTTATCCTTAAACATATCAGTAACCTGAAAAGTGGTGTAATACTCAGGTTTTAATAAAGTATTGCCGGTACTGTAGGAATATTGATCAATATAAGAAACAAATGGATTCAAGTCCTGGTAATTAGGCCTTACTATCCGTCGGTTATAATCAAATATCAAGATATTATCTTTATTAGCAGGCTGTGTGATTTCTAAATTTGGAAATAAGTCAAAATAACTGCGTAATATTGTTTTATTAGGATTGAGTGATTCGGCATATGAATTTGTTTGCTCGCCGCGAAAACTTACCGAAACATTGGTTTTATTATATTTATCAGAATAACCCAAATAGGCTGCATTGATGCGTTCGTTATAAATAAAATGATCCGTTAGAGAAGGTACAGGAGTAAAAGTTAAAGTTGCGTCAGAACGTTGGCCAAATTCAATATTATTGTTGCTGTTTACCTGGTTATTTTTCATCCCGACACTTAAGCTTCCCGTTGCTGATAATGCCTGAGTAAAGTCAATTTTTTCTGATCTGACATTAATTTGAGACGGTGAATTATCCATATAAAATAAAGGATCGCGATATGTGGAGCCATCAACATTCAAAAAATCATTATCCAGCAGTTCCGAAGAATATCTTCGGTAAGTTGAGTAGTCAAAATCAGTTCCTAAAGTAGTTTTATCATTTTTTCCAAAACTGCCCCTATAATTAAAGTTATAATTTAAGTTAGCTATTGACCTGTTAATGTGCGATTTGGTAATGATGTTGGAGTCCAATACACTATTATTGAGAATGTTTGTTATATTTCCTTTATCAATTCCCAACAGGTTATCATAACCAAATACTAAACCGCCAATTGTTTGTTTAGGTGTGATATTGTAATCTATGCCACCGTTAAAGCCATTATTTTTTAAAAAAGAAGTGCTTTTGTAATTTTCATTTAACTTGCTTGTGTCAATGGTCCTGTCAATATCAAGCACCCGGGGAGTTTTGCTATAAGCGAAATTATAACTACCAAAAAAATTAAAATCTTTTGTTCGATAGTTTAAATTTATCCCGGTATTAAATTTATAATCCTGGCCGCCTGCTGCGCTTTCCGTAATATTGGCTTTAAAGCCGTAATCTTTACTTTTTTTAAGAATGATATTAATCACTCCGCCACCGGCAGCATCATACCTTGCAGGTGGGTTGGTGATGATTTCTATCTGGCTTATCATACTGCTTTGATAGCTCTTTAATAAATCGGCCAATTGTTCATCATTTAACTGCCCAATTGATTTACCATTTATTGCAATCAATGCTTTTTGGCCACCCCTTATGTAGATGCCATTTTGTATAATCCGTACACCTGGAGCAGTAGCTAAAATATCAAATACAGAGTTCCCTGCAGCGAGCACACTTCTGTCAACATTTAATACGGTTTTATTTGGCTGTACCTCAATATAGTTTCTTTTACCTGTAACGCTTACTTCATTTAAAGTATTGATTTCGGGCACCAGGGTAATATCTTTTATAGTGATGTTACTATTAACTAAATATGGGTTGCTGTAAAATTTTCGGTATCCGATTTTTTTAGCGGAAAAAATATAGCTCCCTCTTTTTATGCCACTAAATCCAAAATTGCCCAACTTATCACAGGCTATGGATTTTATTATTGTTGAATCGGATGAGTTGAATATCGTTACGGTAGCACCTTCAGCCAATAATGAACTGCTCAATAAAACTTTGCCTTTTATAAAATATCCGTTTTGCGCGGATGAAAAGGTATATAAAATTACAATGACTCCGGTTAAAAGGAATCTGGTTAAAAGCTTCATTAATTAAGGTCAGTAGAACTGTTATATATTTGTGTTAAGGTAAGTAAAGTTAAATGCTAAGTTAACAATAAAAATTTAACACTAAAATTTTCAATATAACAATATTGCAGCTTATGTATATAATTTATACCTAAATTAGGAGCTTTATTTACCCCTGCTATTGTGAAGATTTAACATGAGGAAATTTACTTTTTTAATATTAATATTGTTTTGCGCAGTAACTATTTTTGCACAACCCGAGCCGCTTAATTATGGCGTTGCTGTTAATAAATTTAAGAATTTTTACAATGCTGATAAGCCGGATAGTGTATTTGATATGTTTAGCGGTAATTTAAAAATCGCCCTGCCTTTAAATCAATTTAAAACTACAACAACCCAGTTAAAGGCCCAGTTAGGCACTTTAAATAAAACTGAATTTGTAAAATATAATGAACCGCTTGGCATATACAGAGCTACTTTTCAGAACGCTGTTTTTTTGCTAAATATCGCATTAGATAAAACAAACAAGCTTACAGGTTTAAGATTAACACCCGAGGAATCCAAAACATCAGCCGCTCTCCCGGCTGACCCATCAGTAACAGAAACGCCAATTACTTTAAAAACATTAGCTACTACAATTTCGGGCACTTTAGCTATTCCTAATAATACATCGGGAAAAATACCTGTAGTAATAATTATACCAGGGGCAGGGCCGGTAGACCGTGATGGCAACAGCGCCAACGGCTTAAATACAAATATGTATAAAATGCTTGCCTACAGTTTAGGCAAAAATGGTATCGCCTCTGTGCGTTACGATAAGCGAATGTTAGGCCAAATTGCCGGCTCGCAAAAAGAGAAAGATTTGAGGTTTGAAGATAACGTTGACGATGTAGTAAGTTTAATAGATATGTTGGGCAGTGACGAGCGCTTTTCAAAAATTATATTAGTTGGGCATAGTGATGGATCATTGGTTGGCATGTTGGCAGCGCATGACGAACCTATAAAAGGCTTTATTTCATTAGAAGGTTATGGGGTACCGGGCGAGAAGGTGTTAACTGAAGAATTTAAAGATAAGCCAGGTTTTCTGTCTGAAGGCATAAAGAATGTATTGGATAGCTTAAAAAGAGGAAAGATAAATTATAACGTTGATCCTCAATTATATGCTACTGCAAGGCCGAGCATTCAAAGTTATATCATGTCGTGGTGCAGGTATGATCCTACAAATGAATTGCATAAGCTAAAAATACCGATACTTATTGTGCAAGGCTCAAATGATTTAAAAGTAAGCATTGACAATGGTCAAAAATTAAAAAATGCTAAAGGCAGCGCTGATTACATGCTAATTAGAGGAATGAATTATGTGTTGAAAGACGCGCCAATTGACAAGGAACAAAACCTGGCCACATATAAAAATCCGGAGCTGCCGCTCAGTGCAGAAATGGTAATTACAGTTGTTGATTTTATTCAGAAACTTAAGTAAATAATTAAACTATTTTTATTTGATAAGAGCTTAATAAGCCAGCCAAGCCCTGAGAACTAAAAACCGCATTTTTTACAATATTTAGCTCCGGCTCGATATTGTAATTATAAGCGGTTACAAAATTAACAGCGCTTAGGTTGGTGCGGTTAAATACTGTATCCATTAGGTTTGAGCCATCAAACGATGATCCTGCTAAATTAGCCTGGCTAAAGGTCACTTCTTTTAGTGAAGATTTAATAAAGGGTGTTTTAAGCATTTTTCGCCCCATAAATGACGAGTAATCCAAAATACAGCCATCAAACTTTACACTAAACAAAAAGCTTGAAGCATTAGTAAAATTAATACCCAACATTTTACAGTTTGTAAAAGTCACATCATTAAGTGTAGACCCATCTAATGTGATCATGGATAAGTTACAATCTTCAAATACACAATTTAAAAACTTATTGTGTGATAAATCGGTATTTGAAAGGTCGCATTTTTTAAAATTACAGCTTTGAAATTCACGGCCTTTAATTCCCTTTTCGGTATAAACTATTTCTTCAAAAGTTTTACTGTCATGTATTAAAGCTGTATTTAAATTATCCATCGCATTTTTAGCAAAGATAATTTAAACCATCCTATTTTTTCCAGGCACCTAATAATCTTCTAATAACAATAATTTCTGCGGTATGATAAGCGGTATGATCGGCCATTTGTAGTGCTTCCTGTAAAAGTGTTTGCCCGTTTCCACCAGATATTGGTTCATATAAATCCCCTTTTTCAATCACTGAGATAAATTCATCCCTGTCATTATTAATTTGATTGATCGCATCTTTCCAATCACTTTCATTTTTAGGAGCATTTTCCTTAGGCCAGTATTCATCCGGCCATTTTGGTGATTTGTGCGAAGGATCAATACAAAAGTTCAACATATCCCATTGCGCTATGCGTATATGTTCTACCAATTGCCAAATGCTATATGGCAAGCCATGAGGCTTCTCCCCAAGAAGATTGACCGGAAGATTAGCTAAAGCATCTTTTAAACTAGCATGTGCACCTCCGCCCGTTAACAATTTAGATAGCTCGTTTACTAATTTTTTATTCTGATTATTCATTATTGAAGTTTTATTGATAACAATTGTAACAATTTTTAGTTGCCGATAATTAAAAATTAACCTATTGCCTCTTTTACAAATACAGTTGTTATATTTAATTAAGTGATTTTATTTAGCCGATATATTTCGGCTAAATGTTTTAAGTTTACCTCTTCTGAAAATTTGATTGATCCGATGGTGAATAAACTGATTTTTCCCCTGTTGTTTGCAGCCATCTTTTTTACAGGCTGTAAAAAAGATGGCTCTGTAGGCCCGCAAACTACTAAAGACGATGCCGCATTTACGGTATATGAAACCTCATTCCTGAATGCTTTATGGAAACAAGACCCTAACTGGGCAACCTCTGTAGGCTATCATAAATATGATAGCTTATTGGTAGTTCCAAGTAATAAAAGTCGTGATAAAATGATGGATTTTGACAAAGTCCAGCTTGACTCTTTGGCGCATTATTCGGTTGAACAGTTATCGCAGGCAAACAGGATAGATTATTACCTGATGCAAAATCAATTGCAGTATTCGCAATGGCAAATTCTTACCTTAAAACAATTCGAATGGGACCCAAGTGAATATAATGTCATCGGCTCTTTTGCTACTATTTTGAATGAACATTACGCCCCGCTTGAAAAACGGTTGCGTAACTTCTACCAAAAAATGTCTTTCATTCCCGAATATTATAAAGAAGCCGAAAAGCAAATTAAAAACCCGGTGGTTGAACTTACAAATCTCGCTGCTGACCAGCTAGACGGGGGTGTAGGTGTTTTCGAAAAGGATTTTGCCGATTCATTAACCAAAACCAAAATCCCCGATGCAGAAAAAAAATTGATGCTCGACAGGGCAACAGCCTCAGCAAGTGCAATAAAAGGTTTTGCTTCATGGCTAAAAACCATGAAGAACGATCACCCCCGAAGCTTTAGGTTAGGCAAAGAGCTTTATGATGATAAGCTTAAGTATGAGTTGCAGTCGCAATATACTTCGCAGCAAATATTTAATGCCGCAATGGAACGTAAAAAATATGTGCACCGTGAAATGGCCAAACTAAGTAAACAACTATGGCCAAAATATTTTGGAACCAAAGCAATGCCAAAGGATAGTTTAGATTTGATTGGTGAGCTGTTGGATACCATTTCGGCACAGCACACTACTGTGGCTAACTTTCAATCAGCAATTGAAAATACGATACCTAAGTTAACAAACTTTGTTAGAACCAAGGACCTGGTTACACTTGATGCATCCAAACCATTAATTATACGCAAAGAACCGCCTTATATGGCAGGTGTTGCAGGCGCATCAATGAGTTCGCCAGGCCCTTATGATAAAGATGGCAACTCTTATTATAATGTAGGTAGTTTAGCCGGGTACAGCCCTGAAAAAGCCGAAAGCTATCTGCGGGAATACAATAACTACACTTTACAAATTTTAAGCATACACGAAGCTATACCAGGCCATTATGTGCAATTGATTTATGCTAATCAATCGCCAAGTTTAATAAAATCCGTTTTAGCTAACAATGCCATGATTGAAGGCTGGGCGGTATACGGTGAACAAATGATGATGGATGCAGGCTACGACAGCAGCGAGCCTGAAATGAGGTTAATGTGGTACAAATGGCATTTGCGTTCGGTATGCAACACTATTTTAGATTACAGCGTTCATGCAGGTGGTATGACCGAGCCTGACGCGATCAAATTACTTACACACGAAGCGTTCCAGCAAAAGGCTGAAGCAGAAAATAAATGGAAACGTGTAACAGTAAGCAGCGTGCAATTGGATTGTTATTTTACCGGTTATAAAGAAATCATGGATCTGCGCGAAACCTGGAAAAAAGATCAGGGTGATAAGTATGATCTTAAAGCTTTTAATGAGAAATTTTTAAGCTATGGAAGCGCTCCTGTTAAATACATTAAAGAGGCTATGCTTAAGAAACAATAATTCATTAAATTTTTATAAATAAGAAAGGCGATATGTTAAGTATCGCCTTTCTTATTTATAAAGTAATTATGCCCAGTGTCCACGAATCCAAACATAACCTCTCGGACGGTTAGCCCAGTGGCCGGCTACCCAAACTGCATGCGGGCGCGGAGGCAGAGCCCAATAGCCTGCATGATAAACATAGTGTCCGCCTTCATTGGTCCATTCTTCAGCAACCCAAACATGGCGCGGAGACGGAGCAGGTGGGTGTACTACAACAACCCCAACAGGGCGCGGAGGCCTAACTCTTACAATAATTTGCGCATTACTTTTTAATGCAGTAAATGCTGATACTGCAACAAATAACATTAAAATTTTACCTAACTTTTTCATAACAGATAATTGTTGTTTAATAATAATGAGATACTTAAATTTTAAAATGGTTTAACAACAACTAGTTTAACAGAATAATGTTTTTGGTGAAAGCTTGATTTTCACGGTAATAAATCACAGCTCATTATCTAATTTATTATATTCGCTGCATGTCACCCGAAGAAGCAAAAAAAAGGATACAGGCCATTTCAGCAGAGCTAAAACAGCATAATTATAACTACTATGTTCTGGCAATGCCTACTGTTTCTGATTATGATTTTGACAAGAAACTCGAAGAGTTAATTTCACTCGAAAAACAATTTCCTGAATTTGCAGAGCCTGATTCCCCCTCAAAAAAAGTTGGCGGTTTTATAACCAAGGAGTTTAATACTGTAAGGCATAAATGGCCAATGCTGTCATTAGGAAATACCTATAATGAGCAAGAACTGCTTGATTTTGATCAGCGTATACGCAAAGCCATAGGCGATAATTTTGAATATGTTTGTGAGCTTAAGTTTGATGGCTTATCCATGAGCCTAACATATGAATCCGGCCAATTAGTACGTGCTGTAACACGTGGAGACGGCGTTCAGGGCGATGAAGTAACTACCAACGTCCGTACAATCCATAGTATCCCTAAACGCCTTGTAAGCGGCGATTATCCGGAACATTTTGAAATTCGTGGCGAAATATTTATGCATCTTAAAGCATTTGAGCGTTTAAATAATGAGCGGATTGAAAATGGCGAGGTTCCTTACGCCAATCCAAGAAACTTTGCATCGGGAACTATAAAATTACAGGATTCAGGCGAAGTAGCTAAACGCCCGCTGGATAGTTTTATGTATTTTTTATATACGGATAAGCCGCTTTTTAAAACTCATTGGGAAAGCTTGCAAGCAGTAAAAAGTTGGGGGTTCCCGGTAAATGAGCACAGTAAATTATGCGGTAATATTAACGAAGTGCTTAAATTTATTAATACCTGGGATGAAAAAAGGCATACACTTAGCTATGATACTGATGGTATTGTAATTAAGGTGAATAATTATTCGCAGCAACAGGAACTAGGGTTTACAGCAAAATCACCGCGTTGGGCAATAGCTTACAAATTTAAGGCACAACAAGTTGAAACAGAATTATTAAGCGTAAGCTACCAGGTAGGCCGTACAGGTGCTGTTACGCCGGTGGCTAATTTAAAGCCTGTATTATTAGCAGGCACAACCGTTAAACGCGCCACACTACATAACGCCGATGAAATTGAGGAGCGCCTAAAATTACACGAGCATGATTGGGTTTATGTAGAAAAAGGCGGCGAGATCATTCCAAAGATCATCAGCGTAAATCTAGCTAAAAGAACATCAGATAAGGCTATAAAATATATTAGCCATTGCCCGGTATGTAATACTTTACTTGAACGTAAAGAAGGTGAAGCCGCATGGTATTGCCCTAACGATGAAGGTTGCCAACCACAGATTGTTGGAAAAATGCAGCATTTTATTGACAGAAAGGCAATGAACATTGACGGCTTAGGCGACGAAACGATAGAAACATTATACAGCCGTAATTTCATACATCATATTAGTGATATTTATGAGCTGCATAAGCATAGTGCTGAACTGAAGCAAATGGGCCGCTTTGGCGAAAAATCGATCAATAACATGCTTGATGGTATTGAAAAATCAAAGCTAATGCCCTTTGACAAAGTTTTGTTTGGTTTAGGGATACGTTATGTGGGAGCAACAGTGGCAAAAAAATTAGTTAACCATTTTAAAACTATTGACAATTTGATGGCAGCAACTTATGATGAACTAATCTCTGCCGAGGAAATTGGAGATCGTATTGCCCTAAGCTTGCGTGAGTATTTTGATAATGAAAAACATGTGGAAGAAATTAAAAAATTAATTTCGCAGGGACTTAAATTCTTTATTGAAGAAAAAGAAGTTATATTGCAAAGCGAAAACCTGACCGGAAAAACTTTTCTTATTTCGGGAGTATTTGAAAATTACTCCAGGGATGAGTTAAAAGAGTTGATAGAGCAAAATGGTGGTAAAATATTAAGCAGTATATCTGCCAAACTAAGCTATTTGGTGGCTGGTGATAATATGGGACCTGCCAAACTTGAAAAGGCTCAAAAGTTAAATATTCCGATAATTAGTGATGTTGAGTTATTAAAATTGCTGAAAGATTAATTTTTTGTAATTTTAGTTGTAACTTTTTTAACACAAATTAAACCTTATCACAAAATAAACGTTAAATAGAAAAGACGTTTATTATAAAATTATCTACAAATGATTCAAATTTGCGAAATTCAACCAGATTTTTTCTGTGAGCCTTGTAAAGACTGTGGAGCAAGGCCTGTACTCAAACAAGAAAAGGGACTATTTTCTGTCATATGTCCTACAAATCCTAAACACTATAGCACTAAACCTGGTTTGGTTGATATTAATGATTGGAATATAAAAAATAAAAAACATTCAGGATTTGTAGATGCTTCGCCAATAAAAAAAGCATCATAAAGTAATCTACTTTTTTTAAAGTAAAACGGATAAGGTTAAAGCTTTCTCCGTTTTTTTTGTTTTTAAGGACTTTATAAAATCTTATATTAGCATCCTTTAATATTAAACATGAACAAATTTTATGGAACAGGAGTGGCTATTGTAACTCCTTTTCAGGTACTTGGGCAAGTTGACTACGACGGACTTACGAACCTGGTAAATTATTTAATTGATAATGGGATTGATTATCTTGTATCATTAGGCACTACCGGCGAAAATGCCACATTAAGCCCGGATGAAAAGAAGCAGATATGGGCTCATACCGCTAAAATTGTTGCGGGCCGTGTTGGGCTTGTGGCCGGCATTGCAAGCAACAATACACTTGATGTAGTTGAGCAAATAAAGCAATTTAATACAACAGGCTATGATGCCATTTTATCCGCCAGCCCAGCCTACAATAAACCAACACAAGAGGGGATATATCAGCATTATAAAGCAATAGCAGAGGTATCGAAGTTACCTGTAATCTTATATAATGTTCCGAGCCGTACAGGAAGTAATGTAAACGCTGAAACTACGGTAAGACTCGCTAAAGATTTTAAGAATATTATCGGCACAAAGGAAGCTTCGGGCAATTTTGACCAGCTTAACCAAATTATGCGTGATAAGCCTGAAGATTTTATGGTTATATCAGGTGATGATCCCATTACTTTACCGATGATCGCTTTAGGTGCTGTTGGTGTAATATCGGTAGTTGCCAATGCTATACCACGCCATTTTTCAGATATGATAAAGTTATGCTTAAACGGTAATTATAAAGCTGCACGAAAGCCGCATTTAGATGCTATTGAATTTACCCGGTTAATGTTTATTGAAGGTAGCCCTGCTGGTGTTAAAACTGCATTAAAACACTTAAATATTTGTGGAGATACGCTTAGGTTGCCCCTTGTACAGGTAAGCGATAATATTGCTGAACGAATAATACGAGAAACTGAGAAATTAGTAAAATAAAAAAACCCGGTTAAACCAGGTTTTTTACATCATGTAAAGATCTTTCAGAAAGCCTCCTTTATTTTGTGTTTTTGGATTCCTGGACTTCAAGCCTTATTGATTGAGCCAGGTTTTTAAGGTCTTGCATACCTTTGCGAACGCGGGTTCCTGCTGCACTGTTGCCTTTGTTGTAAAACTTGTCCGCATCCGCTTCCAGCGACGCCACCAGTTCTTTTACTTCAGTAAATTTTTTCATTGTGTGATTGCTCTTTTTAAATAATGAGGTTTATTGTTTTTATCTAAAGCTAATCTAAAAATCTTTTTACTTAAAAAAAAACTTTAAAATGAAAAAATACTTCCTTTAAAGTGGTTTTTATCAACATTTTAAAATAAAAAGTGATATTATAAGTATAATATTTTATATCAGCTTACAAAACCTAAATAATAACTAAATACGCCTATCAAAATAATTGGGGACGTAAACAAAAAATGGATAAATTATTAATTCAATATAATTATGCAGCTTAATTATATTGATATTACATTCACTTTACACCAGCTTAATATTAAATGGATATTGTCAACTAACTAATAAATAGCAGATAATAGTTCAGGATGATATTGATGTGTTTTAATAATAAGCTCGCCAAATAGGGTATTTGCCCAGGCAAACCACTTACGTGTAAAGTCAGCTGCATTATCTTTATTAAATGATTCATGCATAAAACCTGTACCCGCATGCGTCGATCTTAATGTTTTTATGCAGGATGCTATCTCAGCTTTATCTGTCGAAGTAATCGCACGTATTATGATACTCATTGGCCAAATATAATTTAAACCCACATGTGGTCCACCTATACCTTCGGCAGCTTTGCCTTTAAAAAAGTACGGATTGGTATGGCTTAACACTAGTCTACGCGTGTTTTGATATAATGGATCATGTTCAGACATCGCCCCTAAATAGGGCAAGGCCAAAAGACTTGGCACATTGGCGTCGTCCATAAATAATTGATTACCGAAGCCATCAACCTCGTAAGCTAATACCTTGCCGAATATGGGATGTTCTGCTGTGGCATATTTCTCCAGAGCAGCGTGAACTTCAGCAGCTAATGCCAAACATTCATTAGAGAAGGCATCGTCCATTCCGATAACCTGGTACATTTCAGCCATTTGATTTAAGCTGGTAACAGCAAAGTAATTTGACGGTATCAAGAATGGATAAATAGTAGCATCATCAGATGGACGGAAAACTGAACATATCAGGCCAACAGGTTTAACCGGGTTTCCGTAGCCACCAAGTGGTGCTGTATCAGTAGATACCTGCGTGTTACGCTGGAAGTGATATGGCCCCAAATTATGCTTGCGTTGCTGTTGTTTAAACGTTTGTACAATTAGTTTACCTGCTTTTTGCCATTGCTCATCAAAAAAACTACTATCGCCGCTTATCTTCCAATAGTTATAAGCCAGGCGTACCGGGTAACAAAGGGAATCAATCTCGAATTTACGTTCGTGCAATTCAGGCTTCATGGTAGTATTATCTGAATCCCACTCGCTTCCTGTTGGTCCGAAGTTAAAGGCATTAGCGTAAGGATCAATATTTATATACTTAGCCTGGCGGTTCAGTACCCCTTTTATCAGGTTTTTAAGCTTTGCATCTGTTTTAATGAGTGGCAAGTAAGGCCAAACCTGTGCCGAGGAATCGCGCATCCACATGGCGTTTATGTCGCCTGTTATAACAAAGGTATCCGGCCTTCCATTTGCATCGGTATAGTTAACGGTAGTATCTAAAGTATTGGGATAGCAGTTTTCAAACAACCAGGCCAGCTCAGGATTTTTTATAGTGGTTTTGATTGATTTGATCTTTTCTTCAACAGCAATACTTGTAAATTTGCGCTCACCTGCTTTTGGGCGAAGGCTTTCGAACTTTTCAGGACTAAACCATGTTGGCCTTAAGCCTAAACCTAAACCGGCAGTAGTAATGCCGTTAACTTTTATAAAATCGCGACGTGTAATCATAAGAGTATTAAACAAAAAAGCCTTTCAGCTAACTGAAAGGCTAATGTAAATGTTTCTACATCATTTTAAACAACCGGAACGTTGTTTTCTTTATAAACACCTGCTTTTAGCTTTTCGCCCATTGCGGTATAAGCGTCTAATGTGCGCTGTACATCTTCTAAACTATGCGCTGCAGTTGGTATCAACCTTAACAAAATTATGCCTCTAGGAATAACCGGATAAATTACTATTGAGCAAAATATGCCATAGTTCTCACGCAGATCACGGGTTAAGGCAGTGGCTTCATATAAGTCACCCTCTAACATTACCGGGGTAACCATTGTATTACTCACGCCGATATTAAAGCCCCGCTCTTTTAAGCCAGCTTGTAATGTTTTAGCGATCAACCATAACTTCTCGCGTAATTGCGGTTGAGATTTTAATAACTCGAAACGTTTTTTTAAACCGATAACCATTGGCATAGGCAAAGCTTTGGCAAAGGTTTGTGAACGCATATTATAACGCAGATATTCAATAATCTCGCGTTTTGCAGCAACAAAGCCACCTATACCAGCCATTGATTTAGCAAACGTACCGAAGTAAACATCAACCTCATCAATACAATCCTGCTCTTCGTGTGTACCGGCTCCGGTTGGGCCCATGGTACCAAAACCATGCGCGTCGTCAACCAATAAACGGAAATTAAATTTCTTTTTTAATTCACTTATCTCTTTTAACTTACCTTGTGCTCCCGACATGCCGAAAACGCCTTCGGTAATCAGCAATATACCACCGCCTGATTGTTCGGTTAATTTTGTAGCACGCTCTAATTGCTTTTCGCAACTTTCCAAATCATTATGCTGGTATACAAAACGTTTGCCCATGTGCATACGCAAACCGTCGATAATACAAGCATGTGATTCAGCGTCATAAACTATAACATCATTACGGTCAACCAATGCATCAATAATAGATAACATTCCCTGGTAGCCATAATTTAATAAATATGCGGCTTGCTTGCCTACAAATGCAGCCAAATCATTTTCTAATTCTTCATGATGGATAGAATTACCCGACATCATACGCGCACCCATAGGGTAAGCCAAACCGTAATCTGCGGCAGCCTGTGCGTCAGCTTCACGAACTTCAGGATGATTAGCCAATCCCAGATAATTATTTAGGCTCCAAACCAAATGTTCTTTACCGTTAAACATCATATGCGGGCCTATCTCACCTTCCAGTTTAGGATATGAAAAATAACCATGCGACCATTTTTGGTGTTGACCCAACGGGCCTCCCATACTCTTTAAAATCTTGTCAAATAAATCCAAAATGGTATCTTTTATTAATTAAAATTTGTACAAATATAACCGTTTTATACACTCAAGCCAATCCGCAAAATGTAAAAAAGCCTTTGCACGTTACATACAAAGGCTTTAAACACATATTTAAACTAATTAGTCAACATTATCATGCAGGAATGAGTTGTTATTCCTTAATTCTATCTTACCCTCGCTATCCGGAAGCAAAGAGAATCGCGACACCTGGCTTTCGCTTGATGCCGGCGGTTCCTGCAAAGCTATTTCCTTGCGTTTATAGGCAGGTACGTTTTCCATTTCCTGGATGTTACCAGTGCGCAGTTTCATACTCAGATCCTTTAAACGCATAATACGTTCGCGGGATTTTCGCAACTGCTCTTCCATAGTTTCCTCTGTCTTATGGTCATCAGCACCTGCAACCGGCTCCGGCTCAGGTGTTGGTTCCGGCAATTGTACTTCTGCAACCGGTTCATAACTGATGGGCTCAGCAACTTTAAAAGTAAACTCACTCATATCTGTTTCAGGAGCTTCACCAACCGGTTCTTCAGCAAGATTGTATTTTACGATACTTGCATCTTCGTTTTTTGATGCTGCAAAAAGATCGAACAAACCTGTTTGTTTTGCTTCTTCTTTGGGAACAGCATGTTTCATGTAAGGTTCTGCAGGTGCATTTTCCTTAACATGATTGATAAATTCGTTTACCGGTTTAACCAACGGCTCGTTTTCAGGAACAAGCATCGAAACGACTTTCTTGCTGCTGTTTTCTTTTTCGCGTTCGTCTTTGGTTTGAAAGCCTGTAGCTATAATAGTTACCGAAATTTTCTCACCTAAATTCTCATCAACACAATTACCCCAGATCAGATCAGCAGCTAAACCTGCTTCTTCTTGTATGTAATCGGTAATAATACTCACCTCGTCCATGGTAACCTCTTTGGTACCTGAACTGATATTTAATAAGATGTAACGCGCGCCCTCAATCTCATTATCTTTTAATAATGGCGATGATAAAGCACCTTCAACTGCTTTTAAAGCACGATTTTCCCCTTCGGCAGATGAACTGCCCATGATAGATACACCGCTATCTTTCATTACCGTGCGCACATCTTTAAAGTCGACGTTTATATAACCCGGTAAAGTGATTATTTCAGCGATACCTTTCGCTGCTGTTGTTAAAATATCATCAGCCTGTGCAAATGCAGAACCTAAAGTAAGGTTACCAAATATCTGGCGGAGCCTGTCGTTTGAGATCACCAGGAACGAATCAACATATTTTTTCAATTCTTCCATTCCCGCGTCAGCCTGCATTTTACGGCGTTTGCCTTCAAAAGAGAATGGCGTAGTGATGATACCTACGGTCAATATATCCAATTCACGTGCTGCTTTGGCAATTATAGGGCTTGCGCCTGTACCTGTACCACCGCCCATACCCGCTGTTATAAATAACATTTTGGTATTAGAGCCAAGCATCTGTTTTATATCGTCAATGTTTTCGATAGCTGAGTTTTTTCCCACTTCGGGTATCGAGCCTGCCCCCATACCTTCGGTTAGGCTTGCGCCTAACTGTACCTTGTTTGGTATAGGGCTTAATTCCAAAGCCTGAGCATCGGTATTACAAATAATGAAATCAACACCTGTAATTCCTTGCTTGTACATATGGTTAACTGCGTTACCACCGCCGCCGCCAACACCAATTACCTTGATGATAGACGACTTTTCTTTTAACATCTCAAACTGCATAATACTTTGTTTCAGCTATATCTGTTGTGACAAATAATTAGATTTCACTAATGTAATAATAAGGCTTTTTCCACAAACGTTTTCCACAAACGTTAACATTGTGGAAAATTTGCCGGATGTGAATAACTACTTTAAAAAGTCCTCGTCTTTAATGTCATCCTTAATAAACTTTTTACTTCCTTCTAATATTTTAGCGAATAAACCACCGGTCTTTCGCTCTTCTGTAGCTTTTATTTTGTCGACTTTCAATTCAGCCGGAGCCTGTATCTGACCGTTATACTCCATCTTCTGTATACCTTTTATTAGCAGGCCGATACCGGTTGCAAACATTGGGCTTTGCAATTCCTCATAAGTATTTTTTGGCAGTACCTCATTTTTAGCCAAATGCTCATTAGGGTAACCAACACGGCAATCCAACCCGGTAACATACTCAACCAACTGTGGTAAATGTTTAAGCTGAGCGCCGCCGCCTGTAATTACAATGCCTGCGATTAGTTTTTTCTCATAGCCGGAGGATTTGATCTCATAATACACATGCTCAACAATCTCCTCCATACGGGCTTGGATAACAAATGCCAGATTTTTAACAGATATTTCTTTTGGCTCGCGGCCGCGTAATCCCGGTACACAAACAATCTCGTTTTCTTTATTTTCTTCAGCTAAAGCCGATCCGAACCTGATCTTCAGTTGTTCCGCGATATTGCGCATTACGGAACATCCTTCGCGAATATCTTCTGTGATGCTGTTACCACCAAAAGGGATCACAGCGGTATGCCGGATAATTCCTTCGTGAAAGATGGCCACATCGGTAGTTCCACCACCAACGTCAACTAAAACAACACCTGCTTCCTTTTCCTCATCGCTTAAAACCGACTCCGATGAAGCCAATGGTTCAAGGATCAATTCCTGGCTTTCCAAGCTAGCTTTGTTAACACATTTCACAATATTCTTAATAGCAGTAACCTGGCCTGATATAATGTGGAAGTTAGCTTCCAAGCGCACACCAGCCATACCAATCGGGTCTCTCACACCCGGCTCGCTGTCAACTGTAAATTCCTGCGGTAATACATGTATGATCTCTTCACCCGGAGGCATAACCAGGTTGTACATATCCTCAATCAGCTTATCTATGTCCTTACGGCCTATTTCTGTGTTCAGATCCCGGCGGGTTATCAGGCCGCGGTGTTGTAAACTTTTAATGTGCTGCCCGGCAATACCCACGTTTACTACGCGTATTTCTACGTTTGATTGTGTTCCCGCAATATCAACTGCCTGTATAATGCCTTGTACAGTTTTATCGATATTGGAAACCATGCCGCGTGTTACACCTGCCGACTCAGCCTTACCGATTCCCAGTACTTCAATCTTGCCATTTTTGCTTCGGCGGCCAACTATGACGCATATTTTAGTAGTTCCAATATCCAACCCTACCACGATTGGTGAACTCTTTTCCTGGCTTAAAATTTTGTCCATATTATTCCTTTGTTTGAGATGTGTCTTTACTTAATTCAATTGTATTCTTGATCACGCTGTCCCTTTTGGCGGTTACAGCGGCGATAGAATCCTGTTTGGTCATCTGGTTTTTTACACCGATAACCTGGTTGGCATATTTTATATTAATAATTTTATAAGCGCCCCACCCTACCTGTGGCAATGCCTTCTTATAAAAGATCAGCAGGTTGTGAAACTTTGTATCCAGCGAATCCGCGTTTCCCAATAATATCCGTTGGCTGCCCACACGCGGGATCAGCTCAATCTCATGCGCCTGGTTTACGTAGATCTGCGCGATTTGTGCATCCCATAACGAATCCTTCCTGATGTAATCAGCGGTTTTATAGATCTCCGTTGCCAGTTCAGTATGCATGGTATCAACTTTGTTTGCAAAAGGCTCGTCTATAAATCCGTTGGCTACCAATACTCTCGCGGTAAAGTTTTCGGATAATGGCATTTTTAAACCATGCGAATCCACATAGAAATCCTGGTCGTTTTGGTTGATGATACGCAATATGGGTTGGCGCTGGGTAATCTCAACCCTAATCACGTCATCCATATCTATATAAACTTTTGCAGATTCAATAAACGGATTTGCCTTCAATTTGCTTTCCAAAGCCTGTATATTGATATCCTCGATAGGGCGCCCTATCAACGCATGACTTTTTATATTTAGAATATTGTCAATCTCCTTCATATCAATAAAATATTGATTGCCGGGTATATAAACCTTAACATCCTTACAAATAAGCTGCGATTTTTTAATATTGATGAAACTCATAAGCACAACCACGCCGCCAATGCTGATCAACCAGCAAAAGCTTATGAGAATGTACTTAACTATGGGTTTCTTAAACATTATTTTAAAGCATTTTTCAACGGTTCAACTAACTGATCAATATCGCCTGCACCAACGGTTAACAATAACTCAGGCTTTTCATTCCTTATAGCATCTATGGCTTCCTGCTTGCTTAATTTACGTTTATTGATAAGCTGCATTTTATTTAATATCATCTCGGAGTTTACCCCTTCAATTGGCAACTCACGGGCCGGGTATATATCTAACAGAATTAATTCATCTGTCATATCCAACACCTCAGCAAAACCATCTGCAAAATCACGTGTACGTGTAAATAAATGCGGCTGGAAGATAGTTACCAGCTTTTTGCCCGGATATAATTTTTTAACCGAGTTGATAGCAGCACGCAATTCCTCCGGGTGATGCGCATAATCATCAATATAAATATGCTCAGGCGATTTCACAATGTATTCGAACCTGCGGTGAACCCCACGGAACGAAGCTAAAGCGCTTTTTATCGCTGCAGGTTTAACGCCTAAACGTAAGCAAGCTTCGATAGCCGCGGTAGCATTTTCAACATTATGAAAACCAGGGATACCTAATTGAATATTTTTGATATCCGTATTTACATTCCTGAAATCAAAATAAAAGCTGCCATTCTCAATTCTAATATTGAGCGCAATCGCATCAGCGGCATCTTTAATGCTGTAAGTATAACCGGTATATAAAGGCAAGCCTTGTTTATGTATCAATACGCCGCCCGCTTTTATCTGTGAGGCGAACAATTTGAAAGAATCAGTTAAATGCGAATGGTCACCATAAATATCCAGGTGATCTGCATCCATCGAAGTGATGACGGCGATATCCGGGTACAGGGTCAGGAATGAACGGTCATATTCATCTGCCTCAACAACCACAATATCGTTTTTACCATAAAGCACGTTGCTGTTATAGTTTGACGCGATTCCACCCAAAAATGCAGAGCAATCCTTACCTGAATCTTTCAGGATATGGGCAACCATTGTTGAGGTTGTGGTTTTACCATGTGTACCGGCAATAGCAACAGTATATTTTCCTTTACTGATCAAACCAAGTACCTGTGAACGTTTGAACAACTCAAACCCTCTTTTTTGGAAAAAATTCACAATCGCCGAATCCTTGGGTATAGCCGGGGTAAAAATAATTAACGTGCTCTCATCCGGTTGGCGAAAACTCATCGGGATCCATTCCTCATTATCATCAAAAATGATCTGGATACCTTCGTTTTTTAACTCGTTGGTTAACTCTGTCGAAGTTTTATCGTAACCACAAACCACACAGCCTAAATGATGAAAATAACGTGCAAGGCCGCTCATGCCTATGCCGCCTATGCCTACCAAATAAACTCGTTTTATATTTTGCAGTTCCATATGTTTTGTTTACATCGATGTTTATTGATTGCACCGATATTCTGTTCTTTTTTCCAAAAAAACCTTTCCCCTGCCAATAGCAGAGGATAAGGTTAAGATTAAACTAATTGTTAATTGTTATTTTCATAACTTCTTTCGCGATAACCTCATCAGCATCCGGCAGGGCCAGTTTACTAATATTATCACTTAATATTTTTTTCTCGTCAGTATCATTTAAAAGCTGTATTGCCTTATATATCAATGTGGCTTCAGCATCCTTATCTGCAATAAAAATTGCAGCCTTATCATTTACCAATGCCAGCGCGTTTTTAGTTTGATGGTCCTCTGCCACATTTGGCGAAGGCACCAGGATCACCGGCTTTTTCACCACACATAATTCAGCGATTGTACCTGCACCAGCACGTGATACAATCAAATCGGCAGCCGCATAAGCCATATCCATGTGTGTTACAAACTCCATTATGCGGATATTAGGGTTATAATCTTCACCTAATTTTTCAATGATGGGTTTATAATAGAACTTACCGGTTTGCCATATTAATTGCACGTCGGCAGCAATTATTTTATCTAAACTACCCAACACACTATTATTTAAAGTACGAGCACCTAAACTTCCTCCAGTTACTAATATTGTTTTTTTATCGTTTGATAATTTAAACGACTCTAAAGCCACTGTTCTTTTACCGGCAATATCAACCGACTCCCTGCGGATGGGGTTACCTGTTTTGATGATGTTTTTTGCAGGGAAGAATTTATCCATACCATCAAAAGCCACACATATTTTGGCTGCCTTTTTACCTAACCATTTATTAGTGATACCTGCATAAGAGTTTTGCTCTTGTATCAGGTATGGAATCCCTTTTATGGATGCTGCATACAATAATGGCGCCGAAGCATATCCGCCAACACCAACAACTGCATTAGGTTTAAAATCCTTAATAATTTTTAGCGACTTGAATACACTGCCGATCAGCTTGAAAGGAAATTTTAAGTTTTTAACTATTGAACCTCTCTGTATTCCCTGTATATCTAAACCAATAATTTCATAGCCAGCAGCAGGAACCTTTTCCATTTCCATACGGCCCAAGGCGCCAACAAATAATATCTCGGTATTAGGGTCAAGCTTTTTTAATGCATTGGCAATAGCAATCGCCGGGAAGATATGTCCTCCTGTTCCGCCACCACTTATGATTATTTTTTTTGATTCCACCTAACTATTATTTGATTGCAATGATTCCATTTTTTTCTAATTCCCACATTTGCATATCAGCAGATTTACACATTAAACTGCTACACTAACTTCTCTTATTTCACCTACTACAACTTTTTCTGTTTCGTCATTATCGCGACTAACAGAGAGGATAATTCCAAATGCTATACTTGTAAACAGTATAGATGTACCACCCATACTTACAAACGGCAGCGGCACACCCGTTACAGGACCTAAACCTACTGCAACAGCCATATTGGCAAATGCCTGTATAGTTAAACTAAAGCTTAATCCTGCTGCTAATAAAGTGCCGAAGGCTTTTGGCGCTTTGGTTGCTATCTTTATACAACGATATAGCAAGAACAAATAGATACCTATTAATAAAAAACCACCTACTAAACCATATTCTTCAATTATGATAGCGTAGATCTCATCCGAATAAGCCTCCGGCAGGTAATTGATCTCGCTGCTTTGTCCCGGGCCTTTACCGAAGATACCACCAGTTGCAATCGCGATCTTGGCATGATCTGCCTGGTATGATTTATCGGGATTAGCTTTTTCAGGATGCAGGAAAGTATCTATACGTGCCATATACACGTGCCTGCGGGG
This sequence comes from Mucilaginibacter sp., assembly GCF_965225845.1. Classification (GTDB taxonomy): domain Bacteria; phylum Bacteroidota; class Bacteroidia; order Sphingobacteriales; family Sphingobacteriaceae; genus Mucilaginibacter. Next base: position 565,316 of record NZ_CBDDBL010000002.1, on the reverse strand, counting down.
ACCAAGCATAACAACCGCGCCTAATAAAATAGCACCGGCAAGGCAGGTTATGGCTATTTGTTTAACGCTTATGCGCCCCATTATCAGCAATAAGATACTTACACCAAATAACATTAAAGCAGTTGAAAGGTTAGCCCATGCGATCAAAATAAAAACTACGCAAACTGCGCCCATTATCGGCACAAAAGATTCCTTTACATTCTTGATATTCTCCTGCTTTTTGGATAATGTACGCGCCAAATAAGTGATGAGCGCGAGCTTCGCTAAATCCGATGTCTGGAAGCTCAATCCTGTACCTGGAATAGCTATCCATCTACTTGCATCATTCACGTGGCTGCCAAAAAGCAATGTATAGATCAACAATGGGATAGTGATGTACATCAGCAATTTTGAGATACCGGCATAATATCTGTAATCCAAACGGTGACAAATATACATGAGCGCCAAACCGGCAACCATCATGGCTACGTGCTTCATCAAAATAGCTTCGGCGCCAACACCCCTCTTGTAAGCAAGGCTACCTATAGCACTATAAACTGACAATAAGGAAATAACCGATAGTAAAATCACTATCAGCCAGATCCACCTGTCGCCTTTTGTATTGTTAAGTATCTTGTTCATCTTTTGATTTCACCGATTATGTTAGATTACACCGATCCACTACAACTCCTTTACAGCTTCCTTAAATTGCCTGCCTCTATCCTCATAATTTTTGAATAGATCAAAGCTTGCACAGGCCGGCGACAATAACACTGTATCACCTTTTGTTGCCAAATGATAAGCTGTTTGCGCTGCTTCGGCTGCTGATGATGTGTTAACTATGATGTCGACTACATCTTCAAATGCTGCATGTATACGGCTGTTATCTTTACCCAGGCAAACGATGGCTTTTACTTTTTGCTTAACCAGGTCCTTAAGCATATTGTAATCGTTGCCTTTGTCAACACCACCTAAAATCAACACCACATCGGTAGTCATGCTTTCCAGGGCATACCATGTTGAGTTAACGTTGGTAGCTTTTGAATCATTGATAAAGCTAATGCCGGAGATCTTCCCAACAGACTCTAACCTGTGCTCAATGTTTTTAAAATTACCCATGCTCTCCCTTAGGGTTTCGTTGCGTAATTCCAGCACTTTTGCTACAATACCTGAAGCCATTGAATTGTAGATGTTGTGCTTGCCTTGTAAAGCCAGTTCGTTGATTGACATTTGAAAATGTTGTTGGTGTGTGTTTATGACAATATTGTCCTTATCGAGATATGCTCCCGGTTCAATGTGTTTTTCTATTGAAAATGGTAATTGTTGCGCTGCGAAAGTGCGGCTCTCCATACCCTTTATCGTTTCAGGATCATCGGCACAGAAAATAAAATAATCCGCAGCAGTTTGATTTCGGGTGATGCGGAATTTTGATGCTACATAATTCTCCATCTTGTAATCGTAACGGTCCAAATGGTCCGGAGTAATATTTAACAGGATGGCTATATCAACCTTAAACTCATACATGTCATCCAGCATAAAGCTGCTCAATTCCAATGCATAATACTCGAATTTTTCAGTTGCCACCTGGTAGGCAAAACTTTGCCCGATGTTACCTGCCAGGCCTACACTCAAACCGGCATTTTTCAGAATATGATAAACTAAACTTGTTGTTGTAGTTTTTCCGTTTGATCCTGTTATTCCGATGATCTTAGCACCGGTATATCTGCCTGCAAATTCAATTTCGGATATTACCGGGATATCTTTTTCTTTTATCTTTTTAACGATAGGTGCTTTTTCAGGAATACCCGGACTCTTGATCACTTCAACAGCTTTCAAGATCTCAGCTTCGGTGTGTTGTTTTTCCTCAAAAGGTATTTTCCAACTAATAAGCTGAGTTTTGTATTTATCAGCGATTGCACCAAAATCCGATACAAAAACATCATAGCCCTGCTGTTGGGCAAGATATGCCGCACCCACACCGCTTTCGCCGGCGCCCAGGATGGCAATTCTTTGTCCCTTAGGAGCCTGATCTATGTTTTTGTTGTTGCTCATTTCTTGTTTTTACTAATCTCTAACCTCTATTCTCCAACCTCTAAATTCCTATCTCAACTTTAATGTTATAATAGTTAATATGGCCAGCAGTATACTTATGATCCAGAAACGTGTTACAATTTTAGCTTCATGGAAACCTTTCTTTTGATAATGATGATGCAGCGGCGCCATCAGGAAGATCCTTCTACCCTCGCCAAATCTTTTCTTGGTGAATTTAAACCAGGATACTTGCATGATAACGGATACATTCTCTATCAAGAACACCCCGCAAAGCAAAGGCACCATCAGTTCCTTGCGGATCATGATAGCGAAAACGGCTATAATACCACCGATTGCCAAACTTCCTGTATCACCCATAAAAACCTGTGCAGGGTATGAGTTATACCATAAAAAGCCAACACATGCACCTACAAATGCACCAGCGAAAATCACCAGCTCGCCCGAGTTCGGTATATACATGATATTCAGGTAATCGGCAATCACTGTGTTACCCGACACATAAGCCAATATGGCCAGTGTAATGCCTATTATGGCTGATGTTCCTGTTGCCAGCCCATCAATTCCATCCGTTATGTTGGCTCCATTGGAAACCGCCGTAATGATCACGATCACAAAAAACAGAAACACTACCAGCGAATAATGATCATAGCCATTACCAATAAACTTCAACACCTTGCCGTAATCAAACTCATTGTTCTTATAGAACGGCATCGTTGTTTTAGTCGACTTGATATCCTGTGTATAAACCGGGGTATTACCTTTCAAATGAAATCCAACTGGTGAATCGTATTTTACCGGCAATTTCACTTCCTGGCGGATGATAATATCCGTATTGAAATACATGGTAAAACCAATAAACAAGGCTAAACCAACCTGACCTGTAATTTAAACCTGCCTGCTAAACCTTCTTTATTTTTTTTAAATACTTTAATGTAATCATCTAAAAATCCGATAGCGCCTAACCAAACGGTAGTTACTATCATCATGATGATGTAGATGTTATCCAGTTTGGCGAATAATAAGGTTGGAACCAATATGCCCAGGATGATGATCAAACCACCCATTGTCGGAGTGCCCGCTTTTTGCATCTGGCCTTCTAAACCCAAATTACGCACGCTTTCACCAACCTGTTTGTAGCGCAAATAATCAATCAGTCTACGGCCATAAACCGTGGTAACGATCAGCGATACGATCACAGCCATAGCCGTACGGAATGTGATGTACTGAAACACCCCACCTCCCGGAATGCTGTAATTTTTATTTAAATAATTGAACAGGTAGTATAGCATCTTCTAATATTTACTGGCCTATAAATCCATTAATTTAAACTGGTTAACTAACTCCTCCATGTCGTCGAAATGGCTTTTTACGCCATTTATATCCTGGTATTTCTCGTGTCCCTTACCGGCTAATAAAATAATATCACCGGGACGCGCTAAATGACAAGCTGTTTTGATCGCTTCTCTCCTGTCGGCTATGCTCAGCGTGTTTCTTTTGAATGCCGGATCAACGCCTTCTTCCATATCTTTGATGATTTGTGCAGGATCTTCTGTACGCGGATTATCTGATGTTAGGATCACTTTATCGCTCCACTCACAGGCAACCTTAGCCATAACCGGGCGTTTAGTTTTGTCACGATCCCCGCCACAACCGATCACGGTGATCACTTTTTCATTTCCTTTGCGGATATCATGAATAGTGCTCAACACATTTTGCACTGCATCAGGTGTATGCGCATAATCTACAATACCAATAACTTTGTTTGCAGATACGATGTACTCAAACCGGCCCTCGGCACCTTTTAACTTGCTTAATACAGTTAATACTTTCGCCTTATCCTGATCCAGCAACATCGCGGCAGCATACACAGCTAATAAATTATATGCGTTGAACGTTCCTACCATTTTAAACCACACATCTTCACTATCAATATGGAGCAGCAAACCGCCGAATTGGTTCTCTAAAATGCGGGCCTTATAATCGGCCATATTTTTTAATCCGTATGATTTTTTATACGCGATGGTATTTTGCAGCATCACATTGCCATTCTTATCATCAACATTAGTCAATGCGAAAGCACTTTTTGGCAAGCCATCAAAAAAGGCCTTTTTAGCTTTCAGGTATTCGGCGAAGGTTTTGTGGTAGTCTAAATGATCATGTGTTATGTTAGTGAATATCGCTCCAACAAAAACAAGCCCCTGGATGCGGTGCTGCGCAATAGCATGCGAGCTTACTTCCATAAAACAATAATCGCAACCGGCTTCAACCATATCACTTATCAAACTATTTAACTCAACAGGATCAGGAGTTGTATGGGTTGATGGAATGACCTTGCCATTGATCTGATTTTCTACAGTAGATAACAAGCCACATTTATAACCCAGGTCACGAAATAATTGGTATAGTAAAGTAGCAACAGTAGTTTTACCGTTTGTACCGGTAACGCCAACCAGCTTTAATTTTTTGGATGGATTATCGTAAAAGTTTGCTGATACGATCCCCAATGCAATAGCCGAGTTGGCAACCATTAAAAAGTCTACCTCTGCCGCAGTGTGCGCAGGCAGATCTTCGCAAATAACAGCTATGGCGCCATCTTTTATCGCTGTATCTATATAATCGTGGCCATCAACAACAGTACCTTTCACCGCAACAAATAATGAACCCGGTATAACTGTACGGGAGTCGAATACCACGGCAGTAATTTCCACATCGGCACTTCCCTGTAGTTCAGTGAATGCAAGCCCCTCAATTATTTCGCTCAAATACTTCATTGCAATTCAATAGTTATTTTTGATCCTTTTGGTATTTCACTTCCGCCTGTAACAGACTGTGTGCTAACTATACCGCTACCACGGGCTACAACCTTGTAACCGGCATTACCTAACCTGTATAAAGCATCGCTTAAATCCATACCAACAACTGATGGTACTGTTCCGTTTTTATAGGTATTCTCGTGGTAAGCTATGCCATTGCTCGTATCAATCGATGGCGTGTTAGATGCATAAAGTGGCTTAACATTTAGTGAATTATAAACCGTGTGCAATGCTTTGGTATTACCTTGCTTAACCGATGGCAAGGTGGTATTACCTACAAATTTTGTTTGCGGCGCCTGGTTAATATCCAAGTCGCTGGCGTAAACCCTGTCAGCAATTTGCCTGAAAACCGGACCTGCAACCAACGCAGCTAAATATGAGCCTGACGTCGGATTGTTGATCACTACAATCATTGAATACTTAGGATGATCTGCAGGGAAATAACCGCAGAATGATGCCTGGTGTAATTTGTTAACCCCATAACCCGACGAACCGTTAGCTATTTGCGCTGTGCCGGTTTTACCTGCTACTGTATATAATGGGTTTCTAATGATCTTCCTTACGTTGCCATCAGTTACCACACCTTCCAGCATGCCTTTAACTTTGCCTAAGGTTTCAGGTGAACATACTTGCGGATTGATCACCCTTGCCTGGAACTGCTCAACAGTATTACCCATGCGCTGTATTTCGCGTACAAAAATTGGCGCTATCATTTTACCGTTGTTAGCAACCGAATTATAAAATGTAAGCAATTGCAGCGGTGTAAGTTTTTCCTCGTAACCATAAGCCATTTGTGGCAGGGTTAGCTTACTCCACGAGCGCGATTTTGGCGTCTTGATCAAAGGCTGCCCTTCGCCCGGAATTTGTAAACCCAATTTTTCATTCAAATGATAGCTGTATAACTTATCAGTGAATTCTGAAGGATCAGCATTATAATGCTGATAAACAAATTTAGCAGCAGCTACGTTCGACGAAAATTCAAAAGCCTCTTTTGCCGACATGATACCGCTGTGCTCTACATCTGTTACGGTATATTTATTATTCCCGGGTATCACATGGCTCTTTCCGCCTTCACCATCAATTTTGGTACTCGTATCTATTTTATGCTGATCGAGCAAGGTCATGTAAGTTGCCAGCTTAAAGGTTGAACCCGGCTCTGTAGCATCACTTATTGCATAATTTAACTTCTCTTGATACTCCCCTTCTTTTGTGCGGGTAAAGTTGGCTATAGCACGAATTTCGCCGGTAGCAACTTCCATTAAAATAACACAACCGTGATCGGCCTGGCTCTTCATCAACTGATCTTTTAAAGCCTTTTGTGCCACATCCTGAAAGTTAACATCAATGGTCGACAAAATATCCGCACCTTGCACCGCAGGCACCTCATCATCATCATCATTCACCGGAATCCAGGTGCCACCCGCGGTACGCTGCATCAAACGCTTACCGTTTTCGCCATTAATATAATTAACATAAGCACCCTCAAGCCCTACACCGTTTTTAACATTTTCATTTTTGTAACCAATTGTACGCGCAGCCAATGAGCGAAAAGGCTTTATGCGTGTATTTTTCTCCAGCACAATTAAACCACCTTTGTACTTACCCAGATTAAATAATGGGAAAGTACGTATTTGCTTTAATTGCTGGTAAGTTACATCATGCCTGATCATTACATAACGTGCACTGTCCTTACGGGCATCGCGCAGTAAACGCGAAAAATCACGTTCAGTCATATCCGGGAATAACTGCGAAAGCCTAATCGCCAGTGAATCTACCTTGGCATAAAACACTTTATCCTCGGCAATACCGCCGGCAAACATATCCATATGCAACTCATAGCTTGGTACCGACGTAGCTAACAAGCTACCATCAACCGCCAAAATATTACCACGAGCTGCTTCAACCGCTTCATAATGGGTGGATATCTTAACCGACATATCCTTCCATTTTTTACCCTGCACAAATTGCAAACGAACTACCTGCACCATTACTGCACCCGCAAAAAGCAAGATCAACCCGAAAGCGAGGTAAACCCGGAGCAATATGTTACTTCTTATACTCATTGCTCATCCCCCTTTACAGTTATCTTTTGTGGCGGCTGCATAGATGTTTTAATACCTAAAGTATCCGTGCGCTTTTCAACCTCTGTCAATGTACTTTTAAAAGCCAGGTCGGCTTTGGTTGATTTATAATCCCAGCTTAGTTCTTTTACTTCTTTGGTTAATTTATCAATATCGCGGATATTTTTTTCGGCTAAATGACGGTTGCCGATATAGATCATACCCAACATGGCAACATACAACACAAAAGGCAACGCTTTAGTGGCATCATCTGTAGTGATAAAGCCCTTGGTAAAAAACTGCGTTAAAAAGTTATCGGGAATCTCCTTTTTAGGCTTTTCCTCCACAATAAGCTTTTTCTCAGCTTCTACCTCTTCCTGAATTTCTGTACGTAAACGATTGGTCATTTTTTTACAGCTATTCTTAATTTCGCGCTACGTGCCCTGTTATTTAATTTTATCTCTTCCTCGGATGCTGTTATCGCGCCGCGACTAACCGCCTCCAAAGGCTTTTGATCATTTCCAAAAAAATCTTTTTCAACTTCACCGCTAAATTTGCCTTTGGCGATGAAATTCTTTACCAGCCTGTCTTCCAACGAGTGATAGGACATCACAACCAAACGGCCACCCGATATCAAAATATCAGCAGACTGTACCAAAAAATCTTTTAAAGCTTCCAGCTCCTGGTTAACTTCAATGCGCAAAGCCTGGAAAACCTGCGCCAGATATTTATTTTCTTTTCCTTTCGGGATGCGGGCCGAGATGGCATTTTTCAAATCAGCTACAGTGACAATTGGTGCACTTAAACGGGCAACTACGATTGTGTTAGCTAATGATTTCGCGTTCTGGATCTCGCCATAAACACCGAAGATACGATGCAGATCAGCCTCGGAATAAGTGTTTACAACCTCTTTAGCACTGATGCCTGATGCCTGATTCATGCGCATATCCAATTCCGCATCAAAGCGGATCGAAAAACCACGCTCTGGCTGGTCAAACTGATAGGATGACACACCCAGATCAGCCAATACTCCATCAACCGGAATAGCGCCATGTAAACGGGTAAAATTTTTGATGTAACGGAAGTTTTGATCAATAAAAGTAAAACGATCATCAGCAATGATATTCTGCTGCGCATCAGCATCCTGGTCGAAAGCCAATAACCGGCCATCTTCACCCAAATGCTTCATGATCTCGCGGGAATGGCCGCCGCCGCCAAAAGTTACATCTATATAAGTACCATCCGGTTTAATATTTAAACCCTCGATACATTGTTTAAGCATTACAGGAACATGGTAAATGTCACTCATCTTTTCCTCCTGCTTTATTATTACCTAATACTTTTTGCATCAGCGGCCCGAAGTTATCCGGCTCCTCATCCATCATTTCCGCATGGATCTTCGCATCCCACACCTCTATCTTGTTGATCAGGCAAGCCAAAACAATATCATTTTGAATACCGGCATACTCCAATAAAAACTTCGGTAGCAAAACACGGCCGGCAGCATCAGGCGTAAGTTCTGTAGCACCACGGGTGAAATAACGAATCACTTTGATGTTATCTTCTTCGTATTCGTTAAGTTTGCTCAGTTCATCCAGTTTTTTGTCCCATTGCGACTTTGTGAAAATCACTAAATGCTTTTTGGCGCCAAATCCACGGTTGATGACTAACCCTTCTGTTTCTACCTCAGGAAGTTTTTTCTTGAGGCCAGAGGGAATCATCATCCTTGATTTAGGATCCAATTTACATTCAAATTCTCCGGTCAAATACGACATTAGCTATTTATGACAAATTTTCTATTGTAAAAGTAAATACTTTTCCCACTTTCTACCACTTTGAAACACCAAAAGTTTTCAACAATTTTTGGCATGGCTATTTTTTTGATTTTCAGCCCGAAACAATTGGATATAAGGATGTTCACGAAACCATTTCGCGCGAAAAACCAGCACCGGAATGTTAGTTAAAGGTGCATAAGTTTATGAAACAATAAAGCCGTAGACCAGAATGCCTGAAGAGTGGGAATTATTTACAAAAACAGGCTAAATTTAAGCCAGGAGTATAATTAAGCTGGTTACGATCAAAAACGCTACACGTATAAATTGGGCATTTACATAGGTTTGAGGGTATTCTTCGGAGCGCATTTTAAAGAGCATATAAACCACAACTGCCACTAAAACAAAGAAATCCGCGATCAGCGGATAGCGGTAACTATCTACATTTACTTCGCTCATAAAGATGCTCATTACGCCAAGTGCATAGATAAATCCCAGTATAATGGATGTAGTGTTGGTAAATGCCTCAGATGGTTTCCCTATAAAGTAAAAGCCGAATGGGAAATAGATTATGGCAAGTCCGAATGTAAATGCTTCTAAAAAGAAAGTAGGCTGGTAACTAAACACATACCTAACCATTGTTGCCACCAGTACCGACAGGAGAAACATGATCTCCAAAAAATGCATCTTTTTAACCGAGTTTTCAATTTTCGCCATAATTCATAAATAACTACGATGTAAAAGTTTTGTTTAGAAGATTATAATTTAAAAGGATTAATGTATGTTTACCTGTAAGTTAAACTCTACCTGATATGAAATCTGCATTTGTTTTATTATTTGTATTGATGGGCTTCACAAGCTTTGCGCAAAGCAAGCCCGAATCTTCCAGCACTGTGCTAAACGCAGCTTATGCAAAAGCTAAACGTGAAAATAAAAACGTGATATTAATGTTTCATGCCTCATGGTGCGGCTGGTGCAAAAAGATGGAAGCATCCATCAATGACCCGGAATGCAAAAAGCTTTTTGATGACAACTACGTGATTGTTTACCTGGATATTTTAGAGCGCCCCGGTAAAGAAAACCTGGAAAATCCCGGTGGTATTGACGTAATGAAAAGCTTTAATGGCGACCCAAATGGCGGCATACCTTTTTGGGTAGTTATAGATGCTAACGGAAAAGCAATTGGCAACTCCTACAAGCCACCAGTAGGTGGCGGAGCTGCAACAGCCAAAGATAATGTAGGCTGCCCTGCAGAAGCTGATGAGGTAGCTTATTTTGCCAGCCTGCTAAGTTCATCATCAAAATTAACCGGTGAACAAATAGCGGTGATTACCAATCGCTTTTTGAAAAATAAGCCTGCGAGCACAAGCGCGAATTAAGATTAGTTAAATAAACAGAAAAAGCGACAAGAAATTTCCTGTCGTTTTTTCTGTTTAAGGACTATTTAATTCAAAACCCTCACCTTCAAATAACTCGGATGTTCCCTTGAGCTATATAACTTATTGGTAGCCTTTTTAAAGTCGCTATCTTTAGCTTTCATGATGTTTTCGAAAACCTGCGGGTTACGGTCTATAAGCGGGAACCAGGTACTTTGTACTTGCACCATTATACGGTGGCCTTTTTTAAATGTATGCAGCACATCCTGCAATTCAAAATTTACCGGGGTAACCTGGTTTGGTACAAAAGGCGAAGGTTTATCAAATCCATTGCGGAATTTACCGCGCATAGCCTCACTGCGCACCATTTGCTCATAGCCCGACATAAATGTACCGGGTGTAGTAAATTTATTATTCCGGGTAGAGTCAGGATAAACATCGATCACTTTAATAACCCAGTCCGCATCAGTGCCTGTGGTTGATACTTTCAGGTTAGCCCAAATGTTCCCAGCAAGCGTTACATCCTTATCCAGCACATCAGTTTCGTAAGTTAATACGTCTGGCCTGCGAGACGCAAAGCGCTGATCTGCGGTCATGTATTCACGCTGCATATCGTTAACTATCGAGTTATAAAACGGAACAGGTTTGTTCGGATCAGAGATAAAATCATCTTCACCATAACCGGCGTTTGTTGGCGCGTTGAAAGACAACTTGCCTCCCGGCAGGAAGTATAGGTTTTTCTCTTCAGCATCCTTCGGAGGCCATGCTTTGTAGGTTTTCCATTCATTTTTACCGGTTTCAAAAGTTGATACTTTTGGGATATCGGTATCAGTACCTTTTAAATAATGGCTAAAAAATGCAAATTCTATTTTTTCACGATAGTAAGTGCCTTGCGCACCGCCAAAATCAACATCACCTAAATGATCACCAGGCCCGCGCGACCAGCCACCGTGTACCCATGGCCCCATAGCGAAATAGATTGGCGTTGTCGGGTTATCCTTTACCAAAGTTTTGTAGGTGTTAATAGCTCCGTATAAGTCTTCGGCATCATACCAGCCGCCGGTAACCAGTACCGCGGTTTTAATATCGTGTAAGTGAGTTAGCACATTGCGGTCTTTCCAATGCTGGTCGTAGTTTGGATGATCAAGCATTTCCTGCCAAAGGCGAACGGTATCTTTATAATTTTTGTAGTAAATATCGGTAGTATGTTTAACAGAACCCATGTTTAGAAAGTATTTATACCCGTCGGGTGTGCCGTAATCTATGCTAAAACCTTTGCCTTGAGTTGGTTTATCATCCTGCCTGTTGGTAAAGAACGGATAAAAACTAAAATTAGCTATCAGCATAAATGCACCGTTGTGAAATGCATCATCACGATACAAATCAGCAATTGGCGCTTGCGGCGATGCAGCAACCAGCGCCGGGTGACGGCTTAACAGTGAAGTAGTTGTGTAGAAACCGGGATACGATATTCCCCACACACCTACCTTGCCATTATTATTGGGAATGTTTTTTAATAACCAATCGATTGTGTCGTAAGTATCTGTACCTTCATCAACATCGTTTTTGGTTTTATGATTCTCCAGTTCCGGGGTCATTTCACGAAAAACACCCTCACTCATAAAGCGACCGCGTACATCCTGGTAAACGAAAATGTAACCATCATGCACAAAAAGAGAAGATGGCCCCATGCTGCCTTTATATTTATCCGGCCCGTATGGCGCTACGCTGTAACAGGTACGGTCCATCATAATCGGATAGGTTTTAGACTGATCCTTAGGCACATAAACTGCAGTAAACAGTTTTTTACCATCGCGCATCGGGATCTGGTATTCGTATTTGGTATAGTTCGCCTTAATATAGTCGGCATCAGACCCTTGAGGGATTTGCGCGAAAGAAGAAAAAGCTACAAGCAAAAGGCTTGTAACACAGTACAATATTTTCATGAGGTGCAGTTAACAGCGGGCAAAAGTATAAAATAAATTAATATGTTGCCGATAACGCAACACAAATAACAATTTTATTACTAAATTATTAATAACCAATTACCTACGTTAAATCTGGCAAACAAAAAAACCCCTATTAAGGGGCTTTTTTGTTATAATTACCTGTAAATTATTCGTTTATCGCCTTTACTCCCGGCAATTCCTTGCCTTCCATATATTCTAATAAAGCACCGCCACCGGTAGATACGTAGCTAACTTCGTCTGTTATACCGAATTTAGCAACTGCAGCAGCAGAATCGCCACCACCAATTAATGAAAAAGCGCCGTTCTCAGTAGCTTTAGCCACTGCCTCGGCAATAGCTTTAGTACCACCCAGGAATTTTTCCATTTCGAAAACGCCCATTGGTCCGTTCCATAAAATGGTTTTCGATTCTTCAACAACTTTACTGAATAATTTAACAGTTTCAGGGCCGATATCTAAACCCATCCAGCCATCAGGTATTTCGCCTGTTTTGGCTATGCCGGTATTTGCATCATTAGAGAAAGCATCTGCTGTGATGTTATCAACGGGAAGCAACAAGTTCACCCCTTTTTCTTTTGCCTTTTGGCGAAGGCTTAGCGCCAGGTCCAATTTATCAGCCTCAACTAATGAAGTGCCGATGTTACCACCATCAGCCTTGGCAAAAGTATAAGCCATACCACCGCCAATGATCAGATTATCAACTTTATCCAATAGTTTTTCTATCAGCTCTATCTTGTCGGATACCTTTGAGCCGCCCATAATAGCAGTAAATGGTTTTTCGGCACCATTTAATATTTTCTCAGCATTAGCCAATTCACCGGCCATCAGGTAACCAAAGTATTTGGCATCAGGGAAGAACTGCGCGATAACCGCGGTTGAAGCATGCGCACGGTGAGCGGTACCAAAGGCATCGTTTACATAAACATCGCCTAATGCGGCTAACTTTTTAGCGAATTCAATATCGCCTTTTTCTTCTTCTTTGTAAAAGCGAAGATTCTCTAACAAGAGCACTTCGCCTTTGGCCAGTTTCTTTGATTTTTCAATCGCCTCGGCGCCAATGCAGTCATTGGCAAACTCTACCTGCTGACCTAAAAGATCAGATAAATGAGGCACCAAATGTTTTAAAGAAAATTTATCTTCAGGACCGCCTTTTGGCCGGCCTAAGTGCGACATTAAAATTACAGCGCCGCCATCATTCAATATTTTTTTGATGGTTGGCAGGGCAGCCGTCATGCGGTTATCGTCGGTAATGTTAAAATGCTCGTCTAAAGGAACATTAAAATCCACGCGGATAAGTGCATGTTTACCTGCGAAGCTTATTTGATCTATAGTTTTCATATTAGTTTTTAGTCATGGTGTAATCGGCTGCCAAATTCAGCATTTTAATTTTAAATCCTCAACGTAAAAGTAAAAAAGGTGTTTTAACTAAATGTTACCTTTCAGCATGCGGCACATAACATAATGCGGACCAATACCTTTTATTTCAAATTCATCGGATATTGCTTCAAAACCACAATCGCCATAAAATTTTGAAGCTATCTTACGGGCATTACACCAGATGTAATTGGCACCCTTTTGTCGAAGAATAACTATTGCATGATCAACAATTAGTTTACCCAAACCTTTGCCGCGATAATCAGCCAGGGTAGCCATGCCACGCAATTGGTAACCGACGCCTTTAATTTCACCATAATTTTGAGGATGCAGCGATACGACGGTTGCCAGTATATTATCTTGAAAGTAACCTAAATGGAATGCGCCTTCAGTCTCATCCGTAGGAAAACGGCATTCTTCATTTGTAAGCTTTCCCTCGCGCAAAACAACATTACGAACAGGCAGCAGATCAGTTGGTGTTATGAATTTTATCATTATTTTGTGGTAAAAAATTCCACGATGTGGGCATTAAAAAAATCGAATAGCAAGTATAATAAATTTATAGTAAGTACTTTTTTAGTATATTTATATAAAATATAAACGTTGCGGTATATTATAAAGGCTTACGTACGTTTAATTGAACTTAATGCACGATTTTTGCGTATATAATCATTATGCGAAATATTAAATACGTCCTTATAGTTACGATCTTATTCTTTGTAATTAGCAGCTGCCATAAAAAAGGCGTTGCACCTTCCACTGCCAGCAAGGTAGATACGGATGCGATCTTACATTCTGTAAAATTAATGTCGCCACCTCAATATGTATCAACCAGCGTTGTTGGCGATACATTGGAAATGATCTATTACGAAAATGTAAGACTGTCTATTTCTGATGCAGGATTTACATATTCCTATGCGATACATTTAATCGAGGATTTCAGCAATACATCCCTCTATAAGGTTAATTATATTACTTATGATCAGGCGGGCAATATCAATTACGATTATGTAGATGATAACCTGAATGATGTAAGTGCGAAATCAATAAAAGATACCACAATAGCAGGCGTTGCATCAAAGATAATTACTGTACAAAGGCCATTTATATTTAAAAAGCATTATGCAACCAATCAGGCCGCGGTTATGGGGCAAGATTCAATAGATGCAGTGACCACTCAGAATATGAATTTTCACTCCTACGTATATTTTGAAAAGACATACCCAGCAACGTCACAAGGAACAAATCTTTATTACGTAAAACAGCAATAAGTTAGTTAAGCATGCTGATCTTTTGGGCAAGATCAACCAGGCGGCTTGAGTAGCCCATTTCATTATCATACCAGCCAACTACTTTTACCAGTCCGCCAACTACCGAGGTTAATTGCGCATCGAATATACAGCTATGCGGATTGCCTAAAATGTCGGTTGATACAATTGGATCTTCGGTATATTCCAGAATATTTTCCATTGGGCCATGTGCCTGCGCTTTAAATGCCGCGTTAATTTCTTCAACAGTCGGTAGTTTTTTAAGGCTGCAAGTAAAATCTGTCAACGATCCATTCAAAACCGGGACTCTTATACCCGCACCACCAAGTTTACCATTTAAATGAGGAAATATAGCAGTTATAGCCTTTGCTGCCCCTGTTGTAGTTGGAATAATAGAAGCCGAAGCCGCCCTTGCCCTGCGTAAATCCTTATGGGGAGCATCGTGCAGACTTTGATCGCCTGTCATGGAATGTACGGTGGTGATGTAACCATCAATAATCCCCCAGTTTTCATCCAAAATCTTAACCATCACAGCAACATTATTGGTAGTGCAAGATGCGTTTGATAATACCGGCGAACGCAGATCGACCAAACCATCATTAACGCCTAAAACTACGGTAGGTACATCCTTAGTTCCGGATGGTGCTGAGATTATAACCTGCTTCGCTCCTGCCGATAAATGCTGCTCTGCCCCTTGTCGCGTTACAAATTTTCCCGTTGATTCAATAACCAGGTCTATATCCATTTCCTTCCAGGGCAGGTTTGATGGCTCGCGCTCTGAAAGTACTTTTATTTTTTGATCGTTAATATACAGGTATTCCTCATCTGCAGTTACTGTACCTTTAAAACCACGATGAACGGAATCATACTTAAATAAATGAGCGAGCGTATGGGTGTCGGTCAGGTCGTTTATAGCAACTACCTGGATGTTGGGTTTGCTTAATACATTTCTTAAAAATATCCGTCCTATCCGCCCGAAACCGTTTATTGCAACTCTCATATTAGTATTAAGTATATAGTATCAAGTAGCAAGATTGTTTCTTGTAGCTGATTCCTCAATGAGAGGCAAATTTACATAGCCTTTATTGAATAAGATAATAAAGTTTGAAGTATGGCGGATGGGTGACTTTATTGATCGAGGAAGTTTAAGCTTGCAATATGTTTGCAACGAGCCAGAAGTCCATGGTATGTATTATCAGAGGTTGGCAAAACAAACTGTTGTTGTAAGTTCTAAGTGTGACAGTTTATAAGCAATAAACGTTTTATAAATAAATGTTGTTTTTATGTACGAAAGAATATGTCTATGAAATTTAAAAATTTTGATAAATTTTTAAATAAATAAAATTTATCTTTAATGGTATTTAAAAGTTTACAATGTCAAGTTACACTACGATAAGCACTAAAGAATTAATTGTAGTATCTGAAGATATTTCATTTTGCAAATATCTTGATTTTTATTGTTACACATTTGATAGCGACTTTTGGGAAATGCTGGATATGTTGGCAACATGCAAAACAAGCTATAATGTAATTGCTGCAACACTTCCTGGTCTGAAACCAGTTTCGGAAATTCTTGAAAAACTAAATAAACAAGATTACTTAATTGATTATGTGAATGATTTTGCTAACATGCCCGATGAAAGCTGTTTCACTTTGCCTGTTTTAAACGGCAAAATCGTGAATGAATATATTGTGGATGAAAATAATAGAAACAAAGTATCCATTAAAGCAGCTTATTCAATAGTCAACCTCAAAATTCCTGATGAGTATTGAAATATTAACGATTCCTAACCTAAACAATTGCAAGCATACACGCTTACGATAAATTAAGTAAGATGCTTAAACGGGTAACATGATCCTAATATAACTTTTTATAAAATTCCTTAACCGCCTTGCCCGGGTCGATAGCTTTATTAACCGCGGCAGATACCGCTATGCCGTAAATACCACCAGTTTCTATCAATGGATCAACATCATTTAAAGTAATGCCGCCAACAGCTATTACCGGGATATCGATAGCCTCTTTAGCTACCTGGCGATAACCCTCAAAACCAAGCAGCGGCTTATTGTTCGGTTTAGTATCTGTATGCGCAAACGGGCCATATCCGCAGTAATCAACCACACCAGTTGACTGTACTCTTAATAAACTTTCGATATTCGTCGCTGATGTACCCAAGGTTTTATCCCCGCCGATATGCTTACGAACGGCTTTCAAGTCAGCATCAAAATCTTCAATGTGTACGCCTTGCGCGTCAACCTGATCCAGCAAATGATAGTGGTTAGTAACAATCAATGTCATCCCCCACTCATCGCAGATCTCGGCTATTTGATTTATTTCCTCCACCAATTCTTCGTCTGTCTTTGTTAAGCAACGGTATTGCAACCAGTTAGCACCGGCAGAGCAAGCTATTTCTGCCTGTTCAACATGGCTGCGGTTTGGTAGATCTTGTGTTAGGTAGTGGAATTTTGATATGTATTTTTTCATTTTTGTCTGAACCTTGATTTTTGAGATAAATGATTCCCTTGATTTTATATTCTTAAATTATCCTGTAAATCCATTAATCATGCGAATCATGGTTCAGACAATTTTCTATTTCTTCAACACCTCCGGTATCGGCACGCCTATACAACCGTTTGGTGCCTGTATGTGCAATAATGCGGCAATAGTTGGTGCAATATCCGTCATGTTAACTTCGCGAACCGCGCTGCCATGTTGTATGCCCCATCCCATAAACACGAGCGGAATATGGTTATCGTAAGGGTTCCAGGTGCCATGTGTAGTGCCTGTTGGGCCTCCATCGCCCGAGCCATGGCCGGTAAACCAAGCCGGATTGAGTATAATTTGTATCTCGCCACTGTTCTTGGCATTGTAACCATTAATAATACGCGATTTTAAAGGTTCAGGGATACTCGATTCTGATATTTTAGTCATATCAACCGCAAACTGGATATTGGGTTGCGCTTGCAGATATTTGATACACTCTTTTTTAACATCCGATTCATCAAGGTGCAGGTATTTAATAATGCGATAGTTCAAATTCACCTGGTAATTATCCAAACTCAAAACCAAAGAATCAACTTTGTATTTATCAATCAATACTTTGTTAATTCCTTTTAATACGCTTGCTTCATCCCATACACCTGCAGGAATATCATGGTCATTCAAAAAAGCGGTGTTGTGCGCAGCGCCATGGTCGGCAGTTAAAAATACGGTGTAATTGCCCTTACCTACTTTAGCATCTAAAAAAGTGAGGAAATTAGCGATATCCCGATCCAGGCGTAAATAAGTATCCTCAATCTCCACCGCGTTTATACCAAACTGATGACCAAGATAATCCGGTGATGATAAGCTCATCGCCAAAAAGTCGGTTTGGTCATGCTGGCCTAATTCCTCGCCGTTAATTGCCGCAACAGCCATATCAATTGTAAAGGTACTACCATAAGGTGTTGACCGGATCAGGCCTAAGCCCAATTTTTTATACAGTGCCGATGTTTTAACCGGTAGAGTTGGCGCGTCGGTGCCTTTAAATTTACCTTCATACTTACTATCGTCAGGTGTGCTTTGTAAATAAGTATCAATCGGGTATAGTGAGTTCCAATCCAGTTTTAAATAGGTCTCGGCCATTTTCTGATCATTAAAATCCTTTGCCCATTGCGGCAGTTCTTTCATGTAATAAGTACTGGTGATCCAGTTTCCGGTTTTATCATCAAACCAATAAGCAGCATTAGCGCTGTGACCGGCAGGTAAAATACCACCACGATCTTTTAAAGCAATACCAATCACTTTCGAGCGGAAATTTGTAGCCAGCTTCAATTCATCAGTAACGGTGGTAACTAAGAGATTGCGCGGTGACATTTGTCCGGCTTTTGAATCACTTCCCACAGTTTGCACACTGGTATCCTGTGCGCAATACATGGGCTTGCCGGTTGCCTGGATAATGTAATCATTACCCGCAATACCGTGGATAGCAGGCACCGAACCTGTATAAATACAGCTGTGACCAGGGCCTGTAAAGGTTGGTATATAATTTAGCTGTGTATTTTCGCAGCTAAACCCTTCATTCAGCAAACGTTTAAAACCATTGCTTTGATAACGATCATAATAACGGTACAGATAATCCCAGCGCATTTGGTCAACCACAATGCCCACTACCAGTTTAGGGCGGGGGATTCCTGTTGATGCTGCAACCGGAGCCGGAGCGGCTACTACCATTTTTTTCTTTTTTATTTGTGCCGATGCACTAACAGTTATAAAGGCGAACGCTACAAAAAGTAATTGTTTAGTTTTCATTGATTTGGGTTAATGCGCAAATATCAGTAATGTTATGAAAATTTGGTGTGATGTTTATGTTAGGAGAAGTTTAAATTAATCATCAAATGCTTAAAACCATGTCACTGCGAGCGATAGCGCGGCAAACTTGTAGCTATGCAAAGTAAATATGCACGGCTACAAGTTTGCTTCGCAGCCAAAGCCCCGGGACATTATGCTCCTCGCAATAACATAGTTGTATAATGGGGCGTTAAAACTTCAAATTCAACCCAACTAAAAAGTTAATTGGCGCCTGCGGATAGAAATAATTATAGTTTACCACTTTACCGCTTTCAATATCCGGATAGGTAGCACCATTCGATTCATACTTTTCACTGAAGATATTATTTACCAGCAAAGTGATTCCAATATTTTTAACAGATTTGATGCTGAAATTATAATTCAACCTCACACCGTTTACAAAATAACTATTCAGGTAGCGGTTTGATGTAGGATCAGATGCCAAGTAGCCCGCCGGATTCAGGTTTGAGGTATTATCCAAATATTGCCGACTCACATATTTGCTAATAAAAGCGATCTCACTGTTTTCAAACGGCATAAATCCTATTTCGCTGGAGGCGATAAAGTCGGGTGAGAAAGCAATATTGGTTTCTTTATATTGATAATCAACAGTAGTGTTGTTATCATAATCAAACAAATACTGGTTGAAATTTTTAACCTTATTTTCGCTTAAGGATGCAGTTGCCGACCATACAAACCATTTATTTGGCCTTAACTTACCATCAAACTCTAACCCTTCGCGGAAACTGTTTTTAACATTGCTTTGTATCTGGTCGCCTACATCATTCAGCGCGCCGGTTACAACTAACTGGTTATAGTATAGCATGTAAAACGCGTTTATACCGCCTACAAATATGCCCTGGTTGGTACGGTAGCCTAATTCCCAATCTTTCAGGTTTTCAGGTTTTGGGCGACTGTCAGGCGTCGATTGAACATAATCATCACGGTCAGGCTCATGGTTACCTATACCGAATGACAGGTATACATTGCTTTTAGGGTCGATCTGGTAAGTGATGCCTGCCTTCGGATTAAAAAAGTTTAGCCTAACCTGTTCCTGTTCGTTCTGCAATTGGTCGTTATAACCTAAAAATGAGTAGTAAATATGCCGGTACTGCATATCGGCATAAAGTGTAAATTGTCCGAGTTTATAATCGGCTTTACCGTAAATATTAAAGTCTGTTTTAAAGGCATTGTCTTGCTCGTACTGATAATTCGGGGTTATATTGGTGGTTTGCTGCGTCCACTCAATATCATCATAATGCCCGCCGCGATACTCGTTATAAGCACCGCCTAAATTAAAATCAAGATTTTTTTGAGCTCGGTATTTTAAATTATAGGTAACGCCGTAAAACTTATTATTTAACCATAACCTGCGGGTTAAATCAGTTGATTTAATAGTATCGCCGCCAACAATTGCCGGCTTTAAACCGTAATTTTTAACGGAATCGTTGTCGACATATTCCTCATAATAGCCGTAGCCATGCGTGTAGTGCAATGCGCCGCTGAATGATAATTTGTCGGATATTTTTTGATCAATCAATAACTGGTAATGGATCTGGGTATAGTTATCGGTCTGATTGGGATAGTATGAACCGTTTGATTCTAAACCAAGCGGATTATAAGTACGGTTACCCGCTTTAATACTATCTTCAGGCACGCCGTCCCATGCCTGGTAGGTATGCTCGGTACCGCCAAAAGTAACCAGCCTGATGATGGTGTTTTTGCCATAGTAAGCACCATTAAAGAAATAAGATTTCAGGTTAGCCGAAGCCCTGTCAATATATCCGTTAGAGGTAATACTTGATAAGCGTCCGTCAAAGGTGAATTTGCCGCCTAACAAACCTGTGCCAATGTTCAAGGTATTTTTAAGTGTACCATATGAACCTGCCGAGTTATTCAGTTCTAAATAACCGGTATCCCTTCTGGTAGTAGTTTGTATATTGATACTCGCTCCAAAAGCGCCGGCGCCATTGGTTGATGTACCCACGCCGCGCTGGATCTGGATATCATTAACCGAGGAAGCAATATCCGGGATATCCACAAAATATACACCCTCCTCTTCAGAATCGTTATACGGGATACCGTTAATGGTAACGTTGATACGTGTAGCATCAGAACCACGGATATGGATATAGGTATAGCCGATGCCTGTACCACCATCAGATGTGGTAACTACAGACGGCGTTTGATCCAGCAGATAAGGCAGATCCTGCCCGAGGTTATTTTTTTGGATATCCTTAGCGCTTAAATTGGTGAATGCGATAGGTGCATTAATGGCAGCGCGGGTAGCGTTTACCGTAACCTCATCGTTCATAATGCTCTCCATATTAAGCGAGAAATCAATGGTAGAACTACTTTTTAGATTGATGGTTTTAATAGTGGCCTGATAACCAACGTAAGTGATCTTAAAATTGTAATTAGCCGCCTTCAGATCGTGAAAAGTATACCTGCCATCCGTACCGGAACTGGTACTGATATTGGCATTTTGAATGCTGATGGTAGCGCCGCTTAACGGTTCGCCGGTTTGCTGGTCGGTAACTTTACCGGATACAGAGAATTGGGCCGATGCCAGGACAGGCAGCAGCATAGCGATAAACGCTACGAGTAATTTTTTTTTCAACGTGAATAAATAAAACTTGTTAAACCATCTGCACACCAGGGTTGAATATGCAGTACACTTAACTTATTACCTCTCCCTACGCCGGCATTACCCGGATCAGGTGCATGTTAAATTGCCGGTTGTCGATTTTCAGTTGCCGGTTTCACCCGCAACATTCAACTTATAACTTGCAACTAACAATGGGTTTGATCTCAGCCTGTCTTTCAGTTTGATTGCTCAAAGCAAGGCACCCCTTGAGAATTATGCCGCAAATATAGAAATGATTTCGGAATATTATAATTTCGGACTTTGAATGTGAGATTTCGGATTTAAATGTGGATTATAACGGTAGTATTCTAATACGCTTTTTATCTTCATCCAAAACAATCAGCGCACCTTTTTCTAATAATTCAGTGTAAGTTTTCAGGGTCGAAATTACCATCTTACTAAGATGGTCTACAGTGATGTTTTGGGTTCTGACTTGTATAACACTTGGCGACTCCGCTTTTGTAAGTGCCAAAGTCGTCCCAAAATCAAGATCGTGGGTAAAAATAACATAGCTATTTTGTCTCGCCCAATCGATTAAGGCAGAATCGGCGCATCGAATCGTCCAACTTCCGACCAATGTTTTGCTTTAAGTATGTTGATCAAACTCCTGCACCCATTCAGGACATAAATTCATATCTATTAATATTTTCACGCCGTAGCAAGTGGAACCTCTATTTCTTCTGAGCGCCAAGCGGCATAAGATAAAGCTGCAATTAAGACTTCATGTTGCAAATAAGGATACATTTTAAGAATTTCATCTGTAGATAATCCGGACGCTATAATCCTATAACAGTTCCTACAGTCATTCTCAAACCGCGAATACAAGGTTTTCCTCCCATTACATCGGTATTAAGAGTTATGCGCTCTAAATTTTTCATATTAAAAAACACTTTCGTTTTAAACAAAAATAAACATTATTTATAAATCTTTCCTACTTTCGGCTTCCGGCCTCATCTGTTTCATACTTTCTATCTTTCCGTCTTTCGCACTTCATTCAAAAAAACTACTTTTGCAAACTTTACAAATACGTACTATGCTAAGAACACATACCTGCGGCGAATTAACCCTCAGTAATTTAGGCGAAACCGTTACTTTATGCGGATGGGTACAAAAATCGCGCGATTTGGGTGCTACCACATTTATTGATGTGCGCGACCGTTATGGTTTAACCCAATTGGTTTTAAATACTGATAATGATGCCACCTTACGCGAAACGGCAAAAGGTTTAGGCCGCGAGTTTGTAATTAAGGTTACCGGTAAGGTAATTGAGCGTACCAGCAAAAATGCAAAGATCTCAACCGGCGATATCGAGATAGCTGTTGAAGATATAGAAATATTAAACGGTTCCAAGATTCCTCCGTTCATGATCGAGGATGAAACTGATGGCGGCGAAGAGCTTCGCGCTAAATACCGTTACCTGGACCTTCGCCGTAACCCGATCCGTAATAACCTGCAATTGCGCCACCGCATGTCGCAAGAGATACGCAAATATTTGGACGCATTGGATTTCATCGAAGTGGAAACACCGGTGCTGATCAAATCAACCCCCGAAGGCGCGCGCGATTTTGTGGTACCAAGCCGAATGAACCCGGGCGAATTTTACGCCTTGCCACAATCACCACAAACATTTAAGCAATTGCTGATGGTGAGCGGTTTTGACCGCTACTTCCAGATCGTTAAATGTTTCAGGGATGAGGATCTGCGTGCTGACCGCCAGCCTGAATTCACCCAGATAGATTGCGAACTTTCATTCATCACGCAGGAAGACATCTTAAATATATTTGAAGGCCTTACCCGCCACCTGTTTAAAACAGTTAAGGGTATCGATCTTCAGTCTTTCCCCCGAATGCAATATGCCGATGCAATGCGTTTGTATGGTTCTGATAAACCGGACATCCGTTTCGGGATGGAGTTTGTTGAGCTGAACGGGATCATGAAAGGCAAAAACTTCAGCGTATTTGATAATGCTGAACTGATTGTTGGCATTAACGCAAAAGGTTGCGCCGAATATACCCGAAAACAACTGGATGAACTAACCGATTGGTTAAAACGCCCTCAAATTGGTGCTACAGGACTGATCTATTGCCGTTATGGTGCTGACGGCACCTTGAAATCATCTGTAGATAAATTTTATGGTGAAGATGACCTGACCAATCTTGCCGCGGCATTAAATTCTGAACCGGGCGATTTGATCCTGATATTAGCCGGGCACAGCCAAAAAGTACGCAAGCAAATGAATGAACTTCGTTTAGAGATGGGCTCGCGTTTAGGTTTGCGTAATAAAAATGATTTCGCCCCCTTATGGGTTTTAGATTTCCCGCTGTTGGAGTGGGACGAAGAAAGCGAACGTTACCACGCCATGCACCACCCATTCACCTCACCAAAACCGGAAGATATAGCTATGCTGGACACCGAACCCGGTGAAGTACGTGCCAATGCTTATGATTTGGTGATCAATGGGACTGAAATTGGCGGTGGTTCTATCCGTATCCACGACAGAACCTTGCAAGCTTTAATGTTTAAGCATTTAGGCTTTTCGCCGGAAGAAGCACAAAAACAATTTGGCTTTTTAATGGATGCCTTTGAATATGGCGCGCCGCCGCATGGTGGTTTGGCCTTCGGTTTCGATAGGTTATGTGCGATATTTGCCGGATTGGATTCGATACGTGATGTGATCGCCTTCCCAAAAAACAACTCAGGCCGCGATGTGATGATCGATACGCCATCAACCATATCCGACCTGCAATTAAATGAATTGAAAATAAAAACTACAGTAACACCTTAATAGTAAAAAATACCTTTTAATTTATTTGAGGCATTGACAATTGGGTTTGCATAGACAGAACCATACTACCACTTTATTAGCTTTATAAATTAATTTAGGTTCTTTCACAATAAATTTACAGTATAGGGCAAAATTGAGTAGCGAGGTATAAAATGTTTTTTATTAACTTGCCCGCTCATTATAAATGTTAAAATTAAGGTATTATATAATTTTCAATTAAAAAATCAGTTATAGCGTTAAACAACAATATGAAGAAAATATTTTTACTTTTTGGTTTCCTTACTGTTCTGTTCTCGGCTTGTAAAAAGCAAAGTTTTAATAATTCATTACAAGCTACTATTGACGATGAAAAGATCCAAAAGTTTATAACTGCTAATAATATTACAGGTTTAACTAAAGATCCTTCAGGAATATATTATAAAATTGAAACTTCAAACCCGGGACCCCATCCTACAGCTACAGATACTGTTCAGGTATCTTATACCGGCAGACTATTGAACGGCACCGTGTTTGATACAGAAAGTGCTACAATTGTAGGTTTGCCTGATGCAATCAAAGGCTGGCAAATAGCGTTGCCATTTGTTGGCGTTAATGGCAGTACTCCATATGGCCGTATCCGTATGATCATACCGTCGGCGCTGGCTTATGGCAGTGCTGAGCAATCTTCTATTCCCGCTAATTCGGTATTAGACTTTACTATTGACGTAGAAGGTTTTTATTAGTCTTTCTTGCCTCATCTACTTTTTATTTGCAGTAAAAACCAATAGCGAAGCCCAACAGCCGAACTATTGTTTAAAAATCATCTTCAGCACGCTGCAAGGTCAGCCGGTATAAGTAATAAAGCCCGTATAAAGGTTAATGCAAAAATGATTAATTGGGCTGACGTTGTTTTGTGATGGAACGAAAACATCAGCAGCGATTAAAAATGCTCTTCCCTGTTGAACTTGTTCATAAATCACTTATTTTATTATACATTGAAGACAACTACCATTTCAATAATCCTGAACTGATCAATATTTTAAAATCCGTCCTGGTTGATTATTTATAACAACAAACTAACACGCATTAAACCTTAGTTCGCTTTATATTGTCTACCTTAAAAATAATCACTATGAGAAAAATAATCAGCCTGATCGCATTTATCATCCTTACATACACCTCGTTTGCCCAAAGTGTTGATTTACGCCGTAAAATTGAAGTAAGCGGAACAGCAGAGCAGGAAGTTACTCCCGATATTATTTATGTGAACATATCCTTACAGGAATACATGGATGGTAAAAACCGGATCACTATTGACCGGTTGGAAAAACAACTGGAGGATGCTGTTAAAAACGCCGGTATCCCAAAAGAAAATTTCACCATCAACAACGTATCAGCCTGGAATAATAACTATCAAAAGAAAAAATCTCCTGATTTTTTAGCAAGTAAACAATATAATTTAAAGCTTAGCGATTTAAATAAATTTGATCAAATACTAAGTGCTGTTGATCCTAAAGGCATACAATCAACTAATATAGAGAGTTACGACTACTCAAAAATGGCCGAGTTAAAGAACCAGCTAAAACTAAAGGCTTTAATTACCGCAAAGGATAAAGCCACTTACTTACTAAACGGGATAGGTGACAAGTTAGGCGACGCTATAGATATTACGGAGGTTGATAATAGTAGTTTCCCGCAGCCAAGGGTATTTATGGCAAAAACAATGTCGGTTAATACTGATTCCGTACCTCAATCTGACATCGATTTTAAAACTATTAAACTCAGTTTTCAGATAAATGCAGTGTTTGAAATAGTTAAATAGATAAATATTTGAATTTGAGTAACTTCTGAATAACATTATTCGTACACGGATTATTAAACATGTTTTTCATTTTGTTCTGATGCCATTTTTTGCCTGTTTGTTAAAAAATTATTAATAAAATTTTATTTTTTACAATATAGCCAACAAGTATTTGACAATGTGACTTTTACGTTATATATTTAAGCACCCTAATTGTTTAAAGCATGATCCGTACCCGTTTTAAAAAGGTGCTTGTAGTTGCGCCTGAGACCTCTTCTTACCAGCTATCTGCTGATTCTGAGAACGTGAGGCATATACATGCGTTAAACAATATATTCCCGTCTATTTATGAGTTAAACCCCAACCTTATTGTGCTTGATTACAGTTTCATCAGTAAGGACATGGAAAAAATTGTACGCAGGATCCGCACCAACAATTTTTATAGTAAGATCAAGATCTGCTGCTACAAATTAAAGGTTGAGCCTAAGGCAGACAGCTTGTTAAAAGCCATTGGCGTTGATTTTTTTGTTTATGAAGAAGAGTTAAGGGCTATCCAGAAAAGCAAAACTATCAGCTCCGTATTTACCGAGATGCTTGACAGAACCGTTATTGGTATGTTAAGTAACGTATCAAACTAAAAAATGCTTCCGGGTTTATCACCCAAAAGCATTTCTTTTTTTTCAAAAGCCTGCCATCTTAATCTATCCACTCAAACTTCGTGTAAGGCACTAATACCTCAGGTATTTTAATTCCATTTTCAGTCTGATTATTCTCCAGCAAAGTAGCTACAATACGAGGTAAGGCTAAAGCACTTCCATTTAAGGTATGTGCTAACTGCGTTTTACCCTCGGCATTACGGAAACGCAACTTTAAGCGATTAGCCTGGAAGGTTTCAAAATTTG
Source organism: Mucilaginibacter sp. (assembly GCF_965225845.1). Taxonomy (GTDB): domain Bacteria; phylum Bacteroidota; class Bacteroidia; order Sphingobacteriales; family Sphingobacteriaceae; genus Mucilaginibacter. Next base: position 538,210 of record NZ_CBDDBL010000002.1, on the reverse strand, counting down.
ACACAGATGATACTTCTAACCAGCGTTGTTGCGCCGCGCTCCAGGTTTCCATATCATAGGTTAAGGCTGCGGTGAAACCCATATCACCACCGCAAAGGCGCAATACACGATAAGGTAATCCTAAACCTTTTAACAAGCTTTGTACATGCGTGCTCATGCCTTCTAAAACATCGTATGAAGTATCCGGATGCACCACCTGCACTATTTCCACTTTATCAAACTGATGCAAACGGTTCAGTCCACGCACATGCGCGCCGTACGAACCAGCCTCTCGGCGAAAACACGGTGTGTAGCCACAATTTTTAACCGGCAGTTCATCCGCCTTTAAGATCACATCTCGGTAAAGATTAGTGATTGGCACTTCGGCAGTCGGGATCAGGAATAAGTTATCCAATCCCACAAAATACATCTGGCCCTCTTTATCCGGCAACTGTCCTGTTCCAAAACCCGATGCTTCGTTAACCAGCAAAGGCAGCATCACTTCGCTGTAACCTGCTTTTTCAGCTTCATCCAAAAAATAAGCAATCAAGGCCCGTTGCAATTTAGCACCCTTGCCTTTATATACCGGGAAACCGGCACCCGTTATTTTAACACCCAACTCAAAATCTATCAAATTATATTTAGTGGCAAGCTCCCAGTGCGGCAATGCACCTTCATATAGATTAGGTTTTTCACCATGCTCCAAAACAATTACATTTTCCTCAGGCGTGGTACCTTTGGGTACTGAGCTATGGGGCAAGTTAGGTAGTAAAACTATTTTTTGCTGCAATTCATCTTCGGTAGCAGCAAGGGATTCGCCTAAAGTTTTTATCTCTTCCTTCCAGGCACCCGTGTTTGCTTTTACAGCTTCGGCTTCATGCTTTTTACCGTTGCGCATCAACTCGCCTATTTGTTTAGCAGCAGCGTTAGCTTGTGCCGAAACACTATCCATCTGGTTTTGAGTTTGACGGCGTTTTTCATCCAATTCGATGATCTCATCAACCAATTGGGGCTGTTTAAAATTTTTTACAGCTAAACGTTCTAAAACCTGTTCCCTGTTATCGCGGATATAACTAACTTGCAGCATTATTTTATTTTTTTAGGCAAAGATATAAACTTGATTGTCATTGCGAACGTTTGAGGCAATCTCGTAGATATATTTAGCGAAATACACAGCTAAGAGATTGCTTCGTACCTCGCAATGATAAAAATTAAAAATGAGCGGTAAACTTTATTTAGTACCCACACCCATAGGCAACCTGGAGGACATGACCTTCCGAGCCATCCGTATTTTAAAGGAAGCCGATCTGATCCTGGCTGAGGATACGCGTACTTCTGCCCCATTGCTTAAACATTTCGATATCCATCAAAAAGTATTTTCGCACCATCAGCATAATGAGCATCAATCTTCTTTGGAGGTGATCAAGTTTCTAAAAGAAGGGAAAAATGTGGCATTGATATCGGATGCCGGTACACCCGCCATATCCGATCCGGGATTTTTCCTGGTGCGCGAAGCCTTAAAAAACGATTTGCCTGTGGAATGCTTGCCGGGCGCTACGGCTTTTGTGCCGGCATTAGTGAACTCCGGTTTCCCGACGGATAAGTTTTGCTTTGAAGGATTTTTGCCGCTGAAGAAAGGCCGCCAAACACGCTACAAGTTTTTAGCGCTGGAAGAGCGCACCATTATACTTTACGAATCTCCGCATCGTTTGTTAAAAACACTGGATGAAATGATCACCTATTTTGGTGAAGACCGCCTGATCTCTGTATCGCGCGAGCTGACAAAATTATTTGAGGAAACCGTCCGAGGAACAGTTGCCGACGTTAAAACTTATTATGAAACCCACCCGGTAAAAGGCGAATTCGTACTATGCGTTGCACCTAAACAAGTGGTATCAAATAAAAAAGGTTCTCACGATGAGGACGATGAGTAAAAAATAAAAAACACCCACGTCATTGCAAGGAACGAAGCAATATCTAGATTAAGCAAGGCTGCTATATAAAGCAGAAAGATTGCTTCGTTCCCCGCAATGACGCATTTACACACTAATGAAAAAAAGCATTTTACTTTCCATATTTTCAGGCTTATTACTTTGGATAGCCTGGCCACCTACCCCCTATACTACATGGTTGTTGTTTGTTGGTTTTGTACCGATGCTGCTTGCTATAGAAAACATCATCCAGTCAAGCACCTCAAAAAAAGGGAAGAAGATATTCAATATTACATTCCTCGGCTTTTTTATCTGGAACACGCTTTGCATTTATTGGGTTTATAATTCACTTAAAACTATTGGTCCGTTAGTGGCTGTGCCAATTAGCTTGATACCTTATTCGCTGGGGCCATTACTGATGTCATTTGCGTGCTGGTTGTATTACCGCATGCGGTTGTCGACAAGTCGCGCCTTAAGTTTGGTTGGCCTGGTTTGTTTTTGGATTGCCTACGAATACCTGCATCAAAGCTGGGATCTCGCATTCCCGTGGATGACTTTGGGCAACGGCTTTGCAGTAAGCCATAGCTGGATACAGTGGTACGAATACACCGGTGTTTACGGCGGTACATTTTGGATCTGGCTGGTGAACATCCTCATATTTTTAATCTACATTGGTTTAGGTGAGCAACAGGCAAAAAATATTCGCTTACGTTTACTTACCGGACTTGTATTTGCATTGATTATACCTTTTGGATTTTCACTATACCGATATTCTACTTACAAAGAACAACTTGACCCGTCAAACATTGTAGTAGCCCAACCTAATATTGATCCTTATGCCAAGGAAACTGACATCCCTGCACATGAGCAGATAGACATTTTAACGCACATTTCAGATTCTTTAGGACAGGCAAATACCGAATTTTTCATATGGCCCGAAACCGCGATTGCCGATTATATTGACGAGAACCACATCCGCAACAACCCATACTTTTTACAGATCCAGCATTTTTTAAGCAAATACAAAAATGGCAATGTTATAACAGGTGCCGAAACTTATAAGTTGTATAATTCACCGGCGACGGGTACGGCGACCCCTACTCAAAACCCGAACGAATACGTTGATAATTTTAATGCCGCGCTGAATATTGAAAACTCGGCCGAGGTGCAATTCTACCACAAATCAAAGCTGGTCCCGGGCGCTGAATCGCTTCCTTTTGGCAGCGCATTAGCTTTTATGAAACCCGCCTTTGCGCAATTAGGTGGGGCAACAGGTAGCTATGGTAGCCAGCCTGAACCAGGGGTGTTTTATTCACAAAGTGGAATCGGTGCAGACCCTGTTATTTGTTATGAATCTATTTGGGGAGAATATGTGGCGACGTCGGTACACATGGGCGCGCAATTCATCGCCGTTATTACGAACGATGGCTGGTGGGAAAACACATCAGGCAAGGACCAGCACTTGGATTACGCCAAGCTAAGAGCTATTGAAACACGCCGTTGGGTATGCCGGTCGGCAAATACCGGCATTTCAGCATTCATTAATCAGCGAGGCGATATTGTGCAGCAAACCCACTGGTGGACTCGCACTGCCATAAAGCAGGACATCAACCTAAACTCCGATCTTACCTTTTATGTTCTGCACGGCGATTATATTGCTAAAACAGGATGTGTATTGGCTGTTTTGGGAATGGCTTGGGTGATGGTCGGTACGCGTATCACAAGAAGAAAGCAGTTTAAACATTCTGGTATATAAACTGTTTAAACTATTGAAATATTTCACTTTAAAAGTAGAATTTTTTCACTAGTTTTGTTTAAACAAAAACCGTAATGACATTTCTAACAGCAACCCATTCACGCATTTCAATGCCTCATTTTAATAATGACTGGATAGAAAGCGATGTGCAGATATTTAAGCATGCCATGATTGGCGTGAATACTGACCTGTTTTACTCTTTTGCCGAAGTAATTAAAATGGGTAACAAAGCACTTGCCGGTATACTTCACCTGTCATCACGAACCATAAGCAATTACCATCAAAATAAACAAACACTTGACCCTGTTCAGGGTGAACATTTATTAAAACTGATTGCTTTGTATGACAAGGGCATTGAAGTATTTGGTTCGATAGATGAACTAAATTATTGGTTAAACAAACCCTTTTGGAATACTGAAGAAAAACCTGTTGACTGGTTGGTTACGCCCGGCGGGATTGACCTGGTAATGCAGGAACTTGATCGTATGGCTTACGGCTATCCTGTATAATGATCGTCTTCAGGATACTTCATAAAAAATACGGCGACCCTCTTTTTGCTCCCGGCATCGAAGGCCGTTGGAACAGCTATGGTAAAAAAGTATTGTATTGCAGCGAATCAATTCCTTTAGCTTTTATGGAGAGTATGATCAGGCGGCAGGGGGTTGGCTTTAATAGTGACTTCCAAATTGCGCATATCGAAATACCCGATAGCATTCCAATAACCGAAATTCAGGTTAAAGATTTAGACAAAGGATGGGATAATTCTTATGATTATTCTAAATGCCAGCGATTGGCTAATCCGTGGTATGAAGCAGGCAAAAGTTTAGCCTTAAAAGTACCATCAGCAGCATTAAGCATATGCAGTAATTATGTGATAAATACTTTGCATCCTGATTTTTCAGAAGTAAAACTATTGAAGATAACTCCGTTAATGCCCGACCCAAGAATAGATGAGCTTTTAAAAAAAGCAAAGTGACCTACGCCTCCGCCCTGGTCAATATGAAATCCATCAAATCATATATGGGTTGGCGTATTATCTTGCCAATGTGAACGCCATTGGCTTTGCACACCGCGGTTAATTCATCAGCAAATACGTGGGCTATTGAACCTACAAAGTGGGATTTATATTGATGATACTCCGGGAATGATTTAATATTGGTTTCAATAAATTCCTCAAAACCATCGCTTAATATTTTTTGCGCATAATCGGTTGTTCTTATTTCGGATAGAAACTTAGAGAACGATGCCAGGTATGAATTACCACCCGGTTTTTGATAAACATTTTTTATTACATCTTCGCGGGTAAGGTGAAAATTAGTGTTAAATTTGTCGCTGATCTCGTCAGGCATAACACCGTACAAAAACCCTGTAACCAGCTGCTTACCGAACCAGGTTCCTGAACCTTCATCGCCCAAAACATAACCTAAGCCGTGCTTGCCCGCATGAATTTCCTCGCCATCAAAAAAAGAAATATTTGATCCGGTGCCTAAAACACAGCATATGCCCTTTTCGTGGCCACATGTTGCGTAGGCAGATCCATACAGGTCGCTATCAACACTAATAAACGCTTTGGGGAAAAATTGGCTTAAGGCATTTGAAACGATCTCGTGCCTGTCGGGGCTTGAACAGCCAGCACCAAAAAAATAGATCTCGCTGATCTCGCTGCCATAGGCAATCAACTCAGCAATTTGCTCCTGCAAAACTTTTGTAATTTCCTTCTCGGTTAAAAAGTAAGGATTTAAACCGGATGTTCTATATTGTTTTGTTTCCTGTTCGGGGATGGCGAGCAGCCAGTCTGTTTTTGAGGAACCGCTATCAGCAACTAAAATCATTTGCAAATACTTCTTCGAGCGCCTTTTGGGTAACAGGCTTATGAATAAAATTAGTTACATGTTTACTAAGCTCCGACCTTTTAATGTCGGTAGGATCGAGTGACGATGACAGCATAAATATCTTAATATTCTCCTTATTTGGGAATACAAGTTTATCATATTCTTCCAGAAATTCAAAACCACTCATTAATGGCATCCTGATGTCCAGGAAGATCACATCGGGTTGAATAGTACCTGTAAGTAATGATTCGATAGCCTCATCAGGCGATTGTCTCACAATAATGTCCTCAACAAAGTTGCCGCTTTGCAAAATTTTTCTCGTAACGAAATTATCGATGTAATTATCGTCAATGAGTAAACAAGTTTTGTAGCGGTGTTGGGTCATTCTCTCCTTAAAACTAATTTTAAAAAAGTATTTTCTTAATTGATATTAGGCTTTATACGTAAGGTTGTTATTAAAAGATATAGTTTAGCGTGGTAATTTATGTAATTTTTTTGATATGTGTAAATATAGCGTGTATTTAATGGATATTAATTATTAAATGATGCAGCTACTAAGTATTTTTACACCCCTGTGTTTTGATAATATTACTGTTAATAAAATTACTTTAAGTACAATTACAAATATTTAACAACTGCTCCCGATGAGAAAACCCCTTATAGCTATACTATTTTTTTTAATACTCCTTTTTATGAATGTGAATACCAGTAACGCTGCAACTGCTGTAAAAATTTCATACAATGTAACTTTTCCTGAAGTGCAGGCCCATTACACTGATATTGAAATGAATATTGAGCACTTAACTCAAAATACCTTAGTGCTAAAAATGCCGGTTTGGACGCCCGGCTCATACCTGGTTAGGGAATTCGCCAAAAACATAGAGGGTTTTACTATTAGCGCCAACGGCAAAGAAATTCCTTTTAAAAAAACACGCAAAAACTGGTGGAGCATTAATACACAAGGTTTAAGTCACATCACTATTAAATATAAAGTTTATTGCTTTGAGAATTCGGTGCGTACCGCAATGGTTGATCTTTCGCACGCGTTTTTATCAACCTCCGGAATATTTATTTACCCTGAAGGGATGTTGCAAAACCCATCAACCATACACATAGCGCCTTTTGGCGGCTGGGATAAAGTATCAACCAGTTTAGAGATGGTGAACAATGATCCGTTTACCGTACAGGCCCCAAATTACGACATCCTGTTTGATTCGCCTATCGAGGTTGGCAACCAGGATGTATTCGGTTTTGATGCCGCAGGTGTTAAATACCAGGTAGCCATGTATGGCGGCGGAAATTATGATAAGGAGCGCCTGAAAAAAGATATGGCCAAAATTGTTGAGCAGGAAACCGCTGTTTATGGCGAAAACCCCAACAAGCATTACGTATTCATTGTGCATAATAACTTTCGCGGTGGCGGTGGTTTAGAGCATTTAAGCTCATGTGTTTTGGGCGCTTCGCGCGATGCGTATGGCTCCGAACGTGGCTATCAGAATTTTTTAAGTTTAGTAGCACACGAGCATTTCCATCTGTGGAATGTAAAACGCTTGCGCCCGATAGTTTTAGGTCCGTTTGATTATGATAACGAAAATTACACCACCGACCTGTGGATAGCCGAAGGCTTTACCGCTTACTATCAGGATATAATTTTAAGGCATGCCGGTTTAATACCTGCTGATAATTATTTAAACGTAATGGCGAACGATATAAACCAGGTAGAGAACACGCCCGGCAAAAAGATACAAAGTGTTGCCGATGCCAGCTTTGATGCCTGGATAAAGGCTTATCGCCCGAATGAAAATTCAAACAATAGCACTATATCCTACTACAGCAAAGGTTCTGCAATAGCTATGCTCCTTGATCTGGAGATCATTAACGATAGCCAAACCAAATACTCGCTGGATGATGTGATGAAGTATATGTACAATACTTATTACAAACTGAAAAAACGCGGTTATACCGACGAAGAATTTAAACAGGGCCTTGAGAAATTCGCCGGTAAGAACCTGGATGAATTTTATAAGAAATATGTTTATGGTGTTAACGATGTAGATTACAACAAATACCTGGGCTACGCAGGTTATAAAATTACCGATGCGGCAGCAGCAACAGACGATCCATCATTAGGAATGATGACCGCAACCACCAATGGGAAAATTATAGTGATGAGTGTGCTACGTGATGGTACCGCCTGGGTTGACGGTATTAACGTGAACGACGAGATCGTATCTGTTGATGGTAAACCTGTAACCGATGTAAACAGTATTTTGGCTGATAAAAAAGTTGGCGATAAATTATCTATAACCGTAAACAGAGATGGTTTACCGTTGGTATTGCCTATAACACTGCTTAGAAATGATTTAGTTAAATATAAAATTGAAACGCTGGATGATCCATCGGCACAACAGCTAAAAGTGAGGACCAAATGGCTTAATTATAATGGTAATTAATTAATATAATTTTCGTTTCATAAAAATTAAAACATTCCTGTAAAGGGTAGTGTTGTAATTATATCTTATGAAAATCATTTAATAAAATCACTATGAACTCACTATTGTATATCATTGCCGTAATATTGCTCATTGGATGGGCATTAGGCGTGTTTTTATATTCTGCCACGGGCATTATACACATCTTATTGATTATTGCGGTTATTGCGTTAATTTTAGGCATCATCCGCAGGCCAACCGCGGTTTAATATCGCTGACCATATTCAGGATAAGGCGTTTCATTCATTTGAAACGCCTTTCGTTTTTTCATACATTCTGTTAAAACCGTTTGCATACTAAACAGGTTATATTAATCACAATAATAAATTGGTTATGAGATCTATCTGGAAAGGTTCGTTAGGGTTTGGGCTGGTAAGCATACCCGTAAAGCTATACTCGGCAGTGCAAAAAAGCTCACTTGATTTTGATATGCTGGATGGCCGCGACCATAATCGCATCCGCTTTCAGCGCGTGAACGAGCAAACGCATAAGGAAGTGCCTTACGATAAGATTGTAAAAGGGTATAAGCTTGATGACGACTATGTAATTATGGATGACCAGGACTTTGCTGATGCCGCGCCGGAGAAAAGCAAAGTGATTGAAATAGAAAGCTTCGTTGATATGGACGAGGTAGACCCCATGTTTTTCGAAACATCCTACTATACCGAACCGGATACCAAAACCAACAAAGCCTACGCGCTTTTGATAGAGGCGCTTACCAAATCAAAAAAAGCGGGATTGGCACGTTTTGTTTTGCGCAGTACAGAAAGCCTTTGTATAGTACACCCGGTTAAAAACGTTTTGGTGGTTACCACCATTCGTTTTGCGCAGGAGATCCGCAGTACCGAAGACCTGAATGTGCCTGACAAAGTTGAGGTAAGCAAAAAAGAGCTGGATATGGGCATGACGCTGATCAACCAATATGCTGAAAAATTCGACGTCTCGAAATTTAAGGATGAGTATACCAGCCAGTTGTTGCAGATCATTAAGGATAAATCAAAAGGTAAGCGCGCCTCGGTTAAAAAGCTTAAACCACAAGCCAAAACCACCAGCGATGACCTTTATGATAAACTAATGCAAAGCCTTAAAAAAGGCGCATAAATAATATTTCAAAGAACGGGTTTAGCGCTGGATCTTACGGCGCTTTTTGTTTTTTGGAGGATTTGCTTGCTAGAATAATTCTATCACAATGGATAGGCAAGCAGGTGTCTGATGATCATCAGAAACATACAAATGTAGCTAAATTTATTAGCAATTGCAAATTACTGCCCGAATTAGAATTTATAGAATTAAGGAATGATCAGAATTCTAAAAATTCATTAATTCTATAAATACGAGTTCAGACAATATTGATTTACTTCACATACTCCTTAGCAATCCCAGGATAAATATTCATGTAGGAATTGGACTTACCATCCCTATCAAAAATACCTTCCCAGGTGCTGAGCGGCTCCCAGATAAAAGAGCCGATAGCTTTTTTACCCGGCGCGGTGAAGGCGATATCGTTCACTTCTTTCTTTAATTGAGAATATTCCGCCACCATTACTTGTTGTTTGTAGCGGGATGAAAGATCAGCCATGTTATTTTTTAAATCTTCAGGTGTTCCGTGCCATTTTGGGTAATAGGATAAACCGATCACATCAAAAGGAACGTTCCGTGCCAGCATATTATCTACAAAAAAACGCGCCTCGGCATTTTGTCCGCCCAGGGCAATGTGCAGCATAATAATTGTCGACGGACTAACCGACCGCACACCCTGCACACCTGCATAAATAAATTGTGCCAGCGTGTCCAGGTTATTGATCTCGCCATCGGGCCAAACCATGCCGTGGTTTATCTCGTTGCCCACCTGTACCATGTCGGGCGTGGTTCCCTGGTCTTTCAGGGCGGTCATTGCTTTAACGGTAAAATCATATAACGACTTTTTCACACCGGCGAAGTCCTCACCCACCCAGGCAGCAGGTTTGTTTTGCTGTTGCGGATCGGCCCAGTAGTCGCTGTAATGAAAATCAAGCAAAAACTTCATCCCGGCAGCCTTGATGCGTTTTGCCATAGCAAGCGTATGGTCCAGATCGCAAAAACCTTTGCCCGGCGAGTAACCTTTAGGATTAGCCGGGTTCACAAACAAACGTAAGCGGATATAGTTAAACCCATGCGCCTTCATGATCTTAATAGCATCTCCGGGTGTACCGTTATCAGAAAATTTCATACCACGGGCTTCCAGTTCAGGCAAGAAGGAAATATCTGCTCCTAAAATTTTATCCTTCACCACATGCGGTTTGTAAACCGCCTCGGTAACCTTGTGCGGCATGCCTGGTTGCACAGTATGGATCTCGGTTGAACCCGCATAAAGCGTATCCGCCTTGGCTTCGATTTTTATAATGCCACGTGACGGGCCAGCTTGTAAAGTAATCCAGCAATCGCCTGTGATGTTAGCAGTATAGGTACTGTCTGTCGGCATGTTTAAGGTAGATTTTCTGATGCTGATGATTTTAGCATCCCCCTTAATTGTAAAAATGATGAGCTTTTGGGCATCAGCAACTTCCTTGCCATCGCGGTCGATTATTTTAATACTGATAGCAGCGGTATCTTTCCCGTTGCCGTACATCGTTGTTTTGTAAGGAGTTAATTGAATTTCTGTGGGCTGGCCCGGGGGCGGCATTTTCCGCATCCGCCTGCCTTGCGCGTTAGCTGCTGTCGCGATGCTTATCAACAAGATAAGCATCCCTAAAATTTTGTTTTTTAACATGGTTTTGTAATTGGTGACATAAAACTAATAAACTTAAATTGTATTAATGACATTTATTTAGAAATACATCGAATATTTTACAATTTGATTTGATCCCCTTCAGTAAATTAATTTAATAATAAGCATTGCTATGGCTGAAGCAAAAACAAAATCCACAGAAATTAATTATCACTCAATTTAAAAGCCTCACGCCTTTTTACGATTTGCCATAAGCCCTCGGCGCTACATAACAGGATAGCGGCGAACAGCGCAGCGGCAACACCATTCTTGGTTGATGACAATGCGCCTGTAAATGCCACAAAATAAACGATCACCGGGAACGCGACGGCAATACACAATCCGCGGACACCTAATGGTATTTTGAATGGACGATAGGTAGCGGGCTCTTTTATACGGAGCTTGATGAGCGAAATATACTCCAATGATAAGCCAGCGCCATAAATAGTTACATCAATAATAAACAGCGCCTCCAGATTCCAATTGATCATGGCGCTTACTACGATGGAACAAACGATAATGGAAATATAGGGTGTATTAAACCGTTTATGCTGTTTATTGAGAATTAATGGCAAAAGTTTATCCTCTGCCATAACCATCGGCACGCGGGAAACTGATAACAAAACCGAGGCATAAATACCCAGGCAACTTGCCATACCACCGATGGCTATTAAGGTACCGAGCCAATGCCCGCCAAAAATTTCGCCAACTGCAGGAAAACCCCTATTGCCCAAAACAGCCGGACTGATGCCCGAGAATTGCGATACCCAGATCACCAAAAAATAAACCACGATAACCATTGCAAAGGCAATAATAGTTGAAGTGAAATATGAACGGACCGGGTTATCAACTTCCTCGGCATAGGTTGTGGTATTATCCCAGCCTAAACAGTTCCACATAATGGTATACAATGCCATACCTAATGATGGAAATGGTAATCCTTTTAAGGATGGTGCAGGCAAGGCAATGCTCCCGGTATGGTGTGTAAATGCCATCACAAATAAAATGATAAACGGTGTTAAAACCACAGCCCCTAAAAATAACGACACTTTCCCTACCGGGACTATCCCCAATATATTTAACCCGGCAGAAACCCAGATAAACATCAGGCAGATCGGGATTTTATAAGCTACGGTATCCGGGAAGAAGTAACCTGCATAAGTCACAAACAGCACCGGGTAAATCGCCAGGTCTACAAAAGTATAAAGCCAGGTCCACCAGCCTTCGTAAAATCCCAGGCGTGTGCCTAATGCATATTTTACCCATTTGTAATAGCCGCCGGTAACGGGCATCATGCTGTTAAGCTCAAGTACGGTATATATCGCGGGGACATCCCACAGCAATGGTGTAAGTAATAATAAAAGGATAGCGCCATGCTGCCCGGCATAGGTTAATAAAAGCTCCAACCCATAAGGGCCGCCTGAAACTGTAAAGAAAATAACAGCGATAAGCTGTATCGGGCGTATTTTTTTCAATGGCGATATTTAACTCCTAAACATAATAATTATAATTAGCTTGGCTATGTAGCATTTTAAATTTTCCCGTATCTAACAGAAAACAAACGATATGGCAATTAAAAAGTTCGATGAAATTTGAGGAGATCTATAAAATCTATTGGAGCAAGGTGTTCCGTATTTGCATGGGTTATGTGAACGACCATGACTGGGCAAAAGATATAGCACAGGAAACCTTCATTACCGTTTGGCAGCAGTTACCCAAATTCAGGCATGAGTCGGCCATCGGTACCTGGATCTTTCGTATTGCTTCCAACCATTGCCTGCGGCAGATAGAACGAAGCAACAGGATGCCAAAAACTGAATTCCCTGAACAGATAGAAGAAATCATTCCGCATGACACAGAGCCGGCGGTAAAGTTTCTATATAAGTGCATTGCTGAATTACCCGAGATTGACAGGCTAATCATATCGTTAGAGCTGGAAGATTTGAAACAAGCTGAAATTGCCAAAATTGTGGGTTTAAGCGAAACAAACACCCGGGTAAAAATTTATCGAATCAAAGAACGCTTAGCTAAAAAATTTGAAAATTATGAGTAGTGAATTAGACCTTAAGGCATTGTGGAACAAACAACCTGTTGATGCCCAACCCGATATTAAACAACTAATTATTAAAGCTGAAAGATTAAAGTACCTGTTCAGGACTAAACTGATATTTCTGAACGTGGTATTGCTGTTAACTATTGCAATCACAATTTATGCAAATAGTACAATTACAAATGAGTGGCTTATCAGCAAGATTGGTGCAGTATTGATGATACTAGCCTATATATCATACTTAATAGCCTATAATCAAATGATCCCACTATTGTTTAAGGTTAAGCCCGAGATCAGCAACCAGGAATATTTAAACCAACTAATCACTATTAACAGAAAAAGCGCCTTTTTAGATACGGTAATGACTAATATTTATTTCGTGCTATTGTCCGCAGGGCTATTTCTATTTTTAGTACAGCCCTTTACGCACATGACACGCATAAGCGGGATAGCTTTTTATGCTATAACCTTTTTATGCATGGCTTTTGCCTGGTTGTACCTAAAGCCAATAAGCATAAAAAGAAGGCAAAAACACTTTAATGATGTGATAGCGAAGTTGGAGGCAGTTAACAGGCAGTTGAGTGAGAAATAATGGCGACCTTTTTAGAATCACGAAGTTTAAAAACTTCGTGAGTCTGTTTAAGGTTGAACATTACAATGTCTCCTTCAACCACTTATAAAACTCATGCTGCCATACCAGCGCGTTCTGCGGATGCAGCACCCAGTGGTTCTCATCCTGCATTACTATCAGGCGACTCTTAATACCTTGTAACTGCGCTGCCTGGAATGCCTGTAAACCTTGCTCCAAAGGTACACGAAAATCCTTTTCACCGTGAAAGATCAGGATTGGGGTATCCCAGTTGGCTACATAGTTGCTTGGCGAGAATTCCTTATATGATTTTTGAGCAGCGGCATTATTTTTATCCCAGTACGGGCCTCCGTAATCCCAGTTCGGGAACCACATTTCTTCGGTCGTGCCATACATACTCCGGAAATCGAAGATTCCATCGTGCGCGATAAAGGTTTTAAAACGTTTTTTGTGTACCCCCGCCAGCATATAAACCGAATAACCGCCATAACTTGCGCCAACGCAACCCAAACGGTCTTTATCTACAAAAGGCTCTGCACTCATATTATCAATGGCGCTCAGGTAATCTTTGATGGCTAAACCACCATGATCCTTGCTGATTTCCTCATTCCATTCGGTACCATGCCCCGGCATACCGCGACGGTTTGGCGCTACAATAATATATCCGTTTGAGGCCATCAACTGCAAATTCCACCTGAAAGAATAAAACTGCGTTAAGGGACTTTGCGGTCCGCCTTCGCAATATAGTAAAGCAGGATATTTTTTGTTTTTATCAAAATTTGGCGGATAGATCACCCAAACCAGCATATCCTTACCATCGACAGTTTTAACAGAGCGCCTCTCAGTTTTGCACATCGCCAGGCCACCGTAAATATCATCATTTACATGGCTCAGCTGCTTCATAAAGCCACTGGTAACGTCAACTGTGTAAAGCTCGTTGGCATGGTTAAAATCGCCACGGGTAACTACCAAAGTTTTACCAGACTGGCCAACAATTTCATTCACATCAAAATCCCCTGCTGTCACCTGGGTAATTACAGGTTTTGCTTTGGCCGATGTTGGGTAAACCACATTAAACAACTGCGAAGTACCATTTATCGGCGCTGTAAAGAAAAGGCTTTTGCCGTCCTCGGCCCACTTGTAGCCTTCCACATGAATATCGTCACGCTGGGCGGTTAAATTAATTTTAGTAGTGCCATTGGTAACCACCAAATCCTGCTTATCGCTTTCATAACCATCGCGTTTCATTTGCAGCCAGGCCATCTGGTTCTTTTTGTTGAAAGTAGGCTGCAGGTCGTAACCCGGGTTATCAGCCGTTAAGTTGGTAGTTATACCGGTAGCGATATCATAGGCATAAATATCCGTATTTGTGCTGATGGCATAAGCCGTACCGAATTTCTTTTTACAAACATAAACTACCTTTGTGCCATCGGCATTCCAAATGTAGTCTTCTTCGCCGCCATCCGGTTTTAGCGGACAATCATACGGCTCACCCGGCATCAGGTCTTTGGCCTTACCCGGTTTGCCGTTAACCATCGGTGCAAGCATAACGTGTCCAAACTTACCATCCGACCAGGTATCCCAGTGGCGATAATTAAGGCTATCATATATCAAAACATTGCTTCTTTTCAGGTCGGGATAATAATCAATCCCCGAAACCTTTTTCACTTTGATATCCAGGCTGCTGATCTTGTATTTTCCGTCCGGAGATATTTTGTCATCAGCCATCCACTCGCTCAAATCGGTAACCTGGAATGGCGTACCGCCTGCAATAGGCAGGCTATATGTTTTGGTAATAACCTTATTTGCAGCAATATCAGGCACACCAACGGTATAGATCACATATTTGCCGTCTTTAGAAATTCCCTTGCCGCTTACCCTGCCGAGTTTCCAAAGCAGTTCGGGAGTAAGTAAATTTTGTGCCTTAGCAGTCATAGCCGAAAGCAAAATAAGCAGCAAAACAGAAATCTTGTTTTTCATTAGTAGGAGTAATATATGGGTTAGTTAACATTGGCTTAAAGTTAAAAATAAATTGGGATTTGTGCTCTATGTCATTACGGGGAAGAAGCAATGACATGATGGAGAATTACTGCGGATTGATCCCCAAATTCTCAAACATAAATGCCCATTTATCAGCCTGCTCGTTAATCACCTGTGCGGTTGATTTACCTGCACCATGGCCTGCTTTAGTTTCAATCCGGATCAGTACCGGCGCCGGGCCTTGCTGGTATTCCTGCAATCTCGCCGCGAATTTGAAAGAGTGCGCAGGTACTACCCTATCGTCGTGGTCGCCGGTAGTGATCATCACGGCAGGATAAACTTCCTGTTTCAGCGCATGGTAAGGCGAATATTTATACAGGTATTCAAACATCTCCTGTGAATCTTCGGCTGTACCGTAATCATAGCTCCACCCTGCCCCGGCAGTAAATTTATTGTAGCGCAATATATCCAGTACGCCTACTGCGGGGAACGCTACTTTAAACAGATCAGGCCTTTGGGTAATCATCGCTCCGATCAGCAAACCGCCGTTTGATCCGCCTGAAATTGCCAGGTACTCCTTAGCGGTATATTTATGCTTGATCAGGTATTCGGCAGCGGCGATAAAATCGTCAAACACATTTTGCTTTTTTAGCTTGATGCCTTGCTTATGCCATTTTTCACCATACTCGCCGCCGCCTCGCAGGTTGGCTACCGCGTAGATACCGCCATGTTCCAGCAAGATAATGTTTGATGTACTGAACGCCGGGGTTAAGCTTACACCGAAACCACCATAGGCGTACAGCAATAGCGGATTTTTGCCATTCATCACCGTTCCTTTTTTATAGGTGATGATCATCGGGATCTTAGTGCCATCTTTTGATGGGTAGAAAACCTGCTCTGATCGATACAATTCCGGATCGAACTTTACACCCGATTTTTTATACAGGGTCGATTTTCCGCTCGCTATATCATACTTAAAAATAGTAGACGGATAAACGTAATTGGTGAATGTGTAATAGATGTCTTTCTCCTCAATCTTAGCACTGAAACCGCTTGCCGTACCAACCGATGGCAGCGCAATATTACGCTCCAGCTTACCATCCATGCTGTATTGTTCGACCAATGAAGTCGCATCCTTTAAATACTGTGCGAATATTTTACCACCACCTGTTGAGGCAGTCAGCACATTTTTAGTTTGCGGGATAAAATCCTTCCAGTAAATAGGTTTGGGCGATGAAGCATCAACCGTTACCAGTTTAAAATATGGCGAATATAAATTAGTCAGGATATACAGCTTGCTGCCCTCGTTACAAAGCACATGATGTTCATTATCAAAATTATCAACCACATTTACAATCGGGCTGCCCGGTTTGCTTAAATCCTGGATGTAAAGCTCGTTACCGGTAGTGGTATTGGCGGTGGTGATCACTAAAAATCGTTCATCTTCGGTTAGGTAAGCGCCAATGTAACGGCGAGGTGTAACCTCACCTCCAAAAATCAGCTTATCTGTACTTTGCGGTGTACCCAGTTTATGGTAGAACAGTTTATGATGATCAGTTACTCCAGCAAGCTGGCTCCCTTCTTTTGGTTTTTCATAGCTACTGTAATAAAAACCATCGTTGCCATGCCAGGCAATCCCGCTGAATTTTACATCGATCAGCGTATCGCCAACTGTGCTTTTATCCGCAGTATTAATAATGATTACCTTGCGCCAGTCAGAGCCGCCCTCGGATAGTTGGTAAACCGCCATGCTGCCATCCTTAGTAAAATCGATGCCCTGCATGGATGTGGTTCCGTCCTTTGAAAAAGTATTCGGATCTAAAAACACTTCAGGTGCGCCATCGCCTAACTGGCGGTACAAAACTGCCTGGCTTTGCAAGCCATCGTTCTTATAAAAGTAAGTGTATTTACCTTCTTTAAAAGGGGCACTATATTTCTCATAGTTCCACAAAGTTTCCAGGCGCTTACGAATAGTTTCGCGGTATGGGATTTGCGACAGGTAATTCTCAGTTACTTTATTTTCTTCCTTTACCCATCCCTTTGTATCATCGGCAAGGTCGTCTTCCAGCCAGTGATATGGGTCGGGCACCTGTGTACCGAAGTAGGTATTTATAGTATCAACTTTCTTAGTTTTCGGATAGGGTAATGTTTTTATAGTAGTCATTTGTTGCGCGTGCAGTTGGCTGCAAATTAAAAATGCTGATGCAAATAAAAGGGCAGTTTTTGTCATTTTATTTAATTTATAGGAGGATAAAGATAAGCATTTGTGGTAAAGTGGAAAGAGCGAGAGCGAGGTACATGCTTTATGATGAAACAAACCTTACATGTTGTAATAATATATTTTTTAATTTGTCAAGAAATAATAATTCGTTTAATAAGCATTTAATAATATCATTATAAATATTCTAAACCTTTTGAGCCGGTAACTGTCATACCTTGCAAATAACAAAAATTATGAAAAAGCTAATCCTTGCAGCAGTAATTATTTTAAGCTGCTTTACCTTTAAAAATGCCAGTGCACAGCTCCATTTTAGTGTAGGCGTGAATATTGGCGCACAACCTGAATGGGGCCCTGTTGGCTATGACCATGCAGATTATTATTATATGCCTGATATTGGCGCATATTATGATATTAACGCCCACCAATATATTTATTTAGAAAATAATGTATGGGTACACCGTGGTTATTTGCCTGACAGATATCACAATTATGATATGTACCACGGTTACAAAGTGGTAATTAATAACAACCGTAACCCATGGTTACGCGATGGATATTACCGTAACCATTATGCAGGATTCAGGGGTCGTCACGACCAGGGCGTTATTCGCGACGCACACGATAACCACTATGCAAATCACTGGCATGGCGATGATGGCCGCAGGGATTGGGGCCACGGTGGTTATGGCGATCATGGAAATGGAGGTGACCACGGCCATGATGGCGACCACGGCCACGACCATTAATATATTAATGCAATTTGATTGTACAAAGGGCTTCCTAAAAAAAGGGAGCCTTTTTTGTATGTAAAGCGTTTATACGTATGCTGTTTTTAATATTATATTTGCCCAATGGAATTGGATGAAAACAACGTACCTGAAGTACAGGACGATGATTATGTTGAGATATACTCAAGAAATGCGATACTGAGTTTTTCAATATTCCCTACACCAATATTTGGCAGCATACTGTTAATATTAAATTTAATAGCTGCAGGTTATAAAAAAGCAGTTTTAGGCGTAGTAATATTTACGATACTATTTGTTGTAGCCGAAAATCTGGTGCTCAATCATTTCTTTCCTATGCCTAAGGTGATAGACCCAACGCATTTAGATCCTCAGCTATTTTTATTGGCCGGTTTATCGCTCGTTGCGAATTTGATAGGCGGCTTGGTATTAACCTTTTACTTCTTTAAAAAATATTTCCCGGAGGATGACTATTATCCTAAAAGCATTACTAATCCAATAATTGTATTGGTTGTGTTAATATTATTAACAGGCTTTTTTCATTAGTCGTCATTGTTAAAAAATGCCAGATCGCACTAAATTATATTTCGCTTCCGATGTTCACCTCGGGTCGGGCAATTATGAAAGCAGCCGCGAACGCGAAGACCGTTTAGTGCGTTGGCTGAATATGATAAAAACCGATGCCGCGGAAGTTTTTTTAATGGGCGATCTGTTTGACTTTTGGTTCGAGTATAAAACTGTGGTACCCAGGGGATATATCCGGTTGCTGGGCAAGTTAGCAGAGTTAAGCGATTCGGGCATCAAAATTTACTTTTTTAAGGGCAATCACGATATGTGGATGTTCAATTATTTTGAAAAGGAACTTGGCGCAACCATTGTAAGCGATGAATTGATTATCGAACGTAATGGCAAAAAATTCTTCCTGCATCACGGCGACGGTTTAGGGCCGGGCGACAGCATGTACAAGGTGCTAAAGAAATTCTTCCGCAGTAATTTATGTCAATGGTTATTTGCGCGTCTGCATCCAAACTTGGGTGTTGGGATAGCCAATTACTGGTCGCAGCATAGCCGGATTGCCGGGGCTAAAGATAAAGATAAGGTAGACACCCAGCAGGAATGGCTGGTGATCTATTGCCGCCAAGTATTGCAGCAAACTTTCTATGATTACATGATGTTTGGGCACCGCCATGTGCCACTGGATATCGACCTGGATGGTAAAAGCCGTTATATCAATCTCGGCGAATGGGTTTATTACAGCTCCTACGCTGTATTTGATGGTGAGGATGTGAAGCTGGAATACTTTGTTTGATGTGCAGATGATTTATTGATGTGCAAATGCGTGAATATGAAGAGGTGCAAATTATAGAGCATCTTATTTACATCAAAATACTATTGTTAAAACATCATTTGCACATCCGCACATCTGCATATTTGCACATCAAATACCTTTTACAATCAGGTGAATTAAAATCTGCCTGAAAAATCGTACTTTTGTGGGCTTTTAAAGCAGCAGTTTAAACCGTAGCAGGCGCATGACTGTTTATCTCAATAAATTATATGTTAGAAAAATTAGAAGCGATATTTCAGCGCTGGAAAAACGTTGAAGCAGAATTAAGCAGCCCTGATGCCATGGCTGATATGAAACGCTTTGCCCAATTAAATAAGGAATATAAAGATTTGGCCAAGATTGTTGACGAGTATAACATCTACCGCAACATCATGAGCAATATCGACAGTAATAAAGAAATTTTAGCTACTGAAAAGGATGAGGAGTTTCGCGAAATGGCTAAAAGTGAATTGGATGAGCTTTTGGTAAAACGCGACGAAATGGAAGAAGTTATCCGTTTGATGCTGATCCCGAAAGATCCTGAAGATTCTAAAAATGCCATCGTTGAAATTCGCGGTGGTACGGGTGGTGATGAGGCTGCGCTTTTTGCAGGCGACCTTTACCGCATGTACATGCGTTTTTGCGAAAAACGTGGCTGGAAAACTGAATTGGTTGATTATACCGAAGGTACATCAGGCGGTTATAAGGAAATTGTATTCAAGATCATTGCCGAAGATGCTTACGGCACCTTAAAATATGAATCAGGCGTTCACCGTGTGCAACGCGTACCTGATACCGAAACCCAGGGCCGTGTGCATACCTCAGCAGCAACTGTTGTTGTTTTGCCGGAGGTTGATGAGTTTGATATCGACCTGCAGGTTAGTGATATCCGTAAGGATCTGTTCTGCGCGTCTGGTCCGGGTGGGCAGTCGGTAAATACAACTTATTCAGCTGTGCGTTTAACCCACTTACCTACGGGTATTGTGGCACAGTGCCAGGACCAAAAATCTCAGTTAAAAAACTATGATAAGGCTCTACAGGTATTACGTTCGCGTGTGTATGAAATGGAGCTGCAAAAGCACCTGGAAGAAACCTCTAAGAAACGCAAAACTATGGTTTCTACCGGCGACAGGTCGGCTAAAGTACGTACTTACAACTATCCGCAGGGAAGGCTCACCGAACACCGTATCGGTTTAACCATATATAACTTACCGGGGGTGATGAATGGCGATATTCTTGAAATTATGGAAGCCCTTCAATTTGCTGAAAACGCTGAAAAGCTGAAAGAAGGTACGGTAGCGTAACTTTCTAATGTGCAAATGATATTGATTTGCAGAGATATAAATGTGCGGATGTGCAGATGACGGAACCTAAATAGTTCGACGATCTGAACATCCGCATTCTTTTTTTCATCTGCATATTTGCATATCCGCGCATCTGCACATGCTCAACACATCAAAATATTGTCACAATTATGTGCCAATCCGCCTGTAAAGTCATTTGCTTATCCGGAGCATTTCAATTTCATTTCAATTTCATAAAGCTCCGTTACTTTAGTATTATAATATCAGGCTAATAATATTTTTGCTGTTAAACTACACGCGATTATTGCAGTCTGATAACATGTGTGAGGGGATAAGTTTGATAACGAATTTTAATTTATTACTATGCTGGCAGTAAAAACCTTAAAGGATAGCTTAAACATCTTCAGGCGCTCAATTTGGCTGATGGGAAACCAGTTTGAGATAAGTGTTGTTGCTAAAGATGAGTTGTGCGCCGAGGAGCAAATTGCTCATGCAATAAATGAAATTAATCGCGTTGAAAAATTATTAAGCGCTTTTAACAGCAACATCACCGATATTAACCGCAATGCGGGTATACAAGCGGTAAAAGTTAACCCTGAAATATTTTGGCTGATAGACCGTGCGCTTCAAATATCTGAACTAACTTACGGGGCATTTGATATCACTTATTTATCAGTAGATGCACAATCAGCCTCATCACTCAAAAACACCAAAACTTTAACTCAAAGCAATTACCAAAGCGTTATGCTTGATGCTAAAGCGATGACCGTATTTTTAAAACAAGATGGCATGCGTATAAGCTTTGCAGCAAACAGTAAAGGTTATGCAGCCGACAGGGCAAAATACATATTGCAATTACAAGGTATCAGCAGCGGTGTTATAAACGCAGGCGGGGATTTGTTAACCTGGGGTTTACAGCCCGACGATCAACCCTGGACAGTTGCAGCAGCTGACCTGAATTGCATCACGTTGCTTATGCTGATTTGAATATTAGCGATATGTGTTTAGCGACCGCTTTAAACAGCAATATTAATGCTACACCGATCAATAAAATCGCGCTAAAAAAATTAAATGTAAAAAAGGGATTCCCGGTAAGTGCTATAGTTAGCATGGGAGTAATAAGCCCAAGTGCTGAATTATCAGCTGCTATGGCAAACCCATTAATTAGCATTGGTGTAAACGCGGGCCTTTATCTTGTAAATAAGCTTAACCAGATAGGTTGTGTGATCATTGATGATCAACAGCGTATTTATACCTCAAAAGGTATTAATATAACAACATAATAATATTACCCCTATTTTAATTATTAACGCGCTAAAATATAATTTAGCTTAAAAAACTGCCAATAGCCTGACGATCTCAGGCTATTAGCGTTATTAGCAGAGCCATACCGTAAAAATATTAAACCAATTTTGCCATTCCTTGTGGCAATACTATATAAAATTCTAATTTTAACATATTTTAAAGATTTCCTCCTTCTGAATGATAAAGTGGTTTGCGTATATTGTCCTGTTATTGATTATGGCGCCCGGTTTATCATTTGCCAAAAGAGCAGCTAAGCACACAGCTGTTATTATTGATGGTGTAACTTTGCCGGCGCAGGTTAGTCTGTTAAAAGATACCTCGACAACAAAAAATGTTAAGCACCAGGATTCAGACGATAAGAAAAAGATTAAGGAAATAGCAAGAGCCAGGCGGCAGCCTAAACCCGAAAAACTTACGCCAACTGACGGAACTACCGTTACTAAGCCAAGGACTAAGCGTGCGCGCCGGCCTGAAGGTTTAGAGCAACCACCTGAAATTCCAAGGAGAAATGACAATTAGTAATTTAATTATATAGCCAGAGATGAAATATTTTTGCGTAATGCTTTTTTTATTAACCACTGCAACTGTAAAAGCAGATGTGTTAAAGCTGCGCTTTATTGATGCCGACACCCCACATAAAGCTGCTGATACGGATACAGTTGTGCGCAAGCAATCATTAATTGTTGGTGCCAATTATGGCAGCGATGTGATGTTTTTTGGCCGTACCGGCCCCATAAAATACCCTTATGGATCTGTCGATGCTATTTACAATACCAAGAATGGCTTTTTTCTGTACGCTTCGGCCTTAAAGGTACTTGGCTATGGGCAGCTATATGACGAGATTGACGCAGGTGCCGGATATCTTTATAAGTACACTAAAAATTTTACGGGAACGGCTAGTTTCACCCACTTCTTTTTTAATTCAAATGCGCACATCATCATGTCGGCCTCATCCAATGATGTTAACTGGAATAATGCCTATGACTGGGGCATCATGAAATCAGGGGTTACATTGGATTACCTTTTCGGCAAGTCGCATGATTATTTTGTAACGTTGAATACTTCCCATCACTTCGAAACTAATTTTAATATTTTTGATGATAAGGATTACTTTACCTTTACCCCGGGGGTAAGCTTAATATTAGGTACACAAAATTTTGTACAGCGATATTCGCTTGATTACCAGTACCGCCAGGATCAGAATAACATATTCGCTAATCAACCGGATGAACAACATACAGCGCATCTGAACGGCATGTTTAATGCACTTAACTATAGCTTTAAAGTACCAATCGCATATAACAGGCCGCATTACACCATTGAGTTTGCTTACAAATATTCAATTCCTGTAAACGTGGAAGGCGAATTGATGAACACGAAGGAATCATTTTATAATTTAACATTTTACTACGTTTTTTATTAGCACCGCATGAATGTTTTAATTATTGAGGATGAAAAGGCGCTTGCCAAAGAGTTGGAGATTTTTTTAACCAATTACAACTATGTGTGCGAGGTTTGCTACGATGGTACAACCGCGTCTGAAAGGGTGGCTGTGAATTTGTATGATTTTATCCTGATAGACTTGGGTTTGCCAGATTATGAGGGCCTCGACCTGTTAAAAGAAGCTAAAGCCAGCAACCCCGAAGCTGCCTATATTATCCTGACCGCCCGTGCCGAAATTTATGACCGTATTAAAGGTTTGGATATGGGCGCAGATGATTATTTAGCCAAGCCATTTTCGTTACTTGAATTGCAAAGCCGCATGCAGGCTATTACGCGCCGTAAATTCGGGCTTAAGAATAATATTGTTGAACTGGGCGAGTTTCATGTAAACCTAACAGACAGAGTTATCACACATCATGATGCGGAAATCTCAACCATCACTAAAAAAGAGTTCGACCTGATCGCTTACCTTATTCTGCACAAAAACCGAACGGTTACCCGTAATCAGTTGAGCGAGCATATTTGGGGCAGCATTATTAATGACGATTACGACTCTAATTACATTGATGCGCACATTAAAAACATCCGCAAAAAGTTAAACGCATTTTCCTCGCCCGATTGGCTGGAAACGGTGCGTGGTTTAGGCTATAAAGTAAAAATTAACGCTTAGCATTTGAAACTCAGAACCAAACTCACACTCTTTAATGCCATCTCCAAGTTGGTTATTGTGGTGCTGTTTGTTTCGCTTTTGCCGGTTTTGATCAAAAACATCAACATCAATTATACTGATACACGCTTGCGTAAACAACGCGACGAGGTTTTGCAAACGGTAAAAAACGTTGGTATTAAGTATTATATTGAGGATGGGAAAAGCTATGCCGGCTATACGCCCATTAAAGATGTGTATGTAAGTTTGGATGAGGACACTACCGATGAAAACCTCGATAATATTAAAAACGAAGCCCGTAAGGTTGAGGCCGATACCATTCAATACCGCATATTAAGTCATGATTTTAAGGCTGATAACAAAAAATATTTACTGGAGATAGGTATTAGCCTGGATACCGTAAATGAACGTACCGCCCCCTTGCAAAGCATTGCTTTTGTAGTATTGATCGTAATTGTTATACTAACCATTATAGCCGACCAGGTGTATTCAGATTATATCCTGCGGCCATTGGCGCTCATTATCAAAACAAAGCTCGTCGGGCAAAAATTCCCGAATTTTGGTTCGTATAAAGAAGTTAAAACCAGTACGGACGATTTTCAGCGTTTGGATCTGAGTATCCATGAAATGATCCAAACCATTGAGAGCACATTTCAGAAAGAACGTGAGTTTATCTCCAATGCCTCGCATGAGCTGATGACTCCGATATCCATCATGCAATCAAAAATTGAGAATCTGTTTGAACAAGAGGATATTTCCGATGAATTGAAAGTACGTCTTTTGGAAATGCAGCGGATCCTGAATCGCCTGAAAAGTATTACCAAAACTTTGCTGCTTATTTCGCAAATTGAAAACGACCAGTTTTTAAAGGAGGATAAAATTAGAATAAGCAGTTTGCTTGGTGAAGTTTATGACGAGATTTCCATTCGTTTGCAGGATAAAAACATCAGTTTGAAATTAGATATCCGGAGTGACTTTGAGCTCATCCAAGTAAATAAGTTCTTGCTATTTAACCTGTTTTTTAACCTCATTAATAACGCGATAAAGTACAACCGCGAGGATGGCGAGATCCGCATTGAGGCCATATTTGAAAATAATAAATTCATAGTAAAGGTGATAGATACCGGCATTGGTATCAGTCCCGAGAATTTGCCTTTTATATTCAATCGTTTTAAAAAGCTGAAACAATCCCTGCAGCAGGATAGCTTTGGCTTAGGCTTGCCTATTGTTAAATCTATTGCCGATTTTCATGCCATCAGGATAGAAGTTGAATCTAAAAAAGATGTGGGCAGTACGTTTAAACTCATTTTTTCTTCTGCCTCTGTAAAAATTTAATTTTTAATCCTAAGCGTGGCTTTGTTATTTTTGCAGGATGGTAAAAACTACCGCTGTTACTTTCCATTTACTCGATCAGGATCTTCTTCTTCTACCTCAGAAAGCTATTTACTGGCAGCAGGAAAAAGCGCTCATTGTTGCAGATGTGCATTTGGGCAAGGTTGGGCATTTTCGCAAGGCCGGCATTGCCGTTCCGCGCGATATGGAGCAGGATGACCTGGCAGTGCTATCGGACCTGATCGACGAACATAAACCCAAAAAGATCATTTTCCTGGGCGACCTTTTTCACAGTGATTTAAATACCGACTGGGATTGGTTTGTGTTGTGGCGCAAGCATTTCCCAAAATTGGAACTGATCCTGATCCGCGGTAACCACGATATTATCCACGATAAGCATTATCTTGATTTAAATGTCGCGCTTCATGATGAATTGCTGATCGGCCCGTTTGTGATGCTGCACCACCCATTGACTGATGAAGCTTTGGAGAACGTCAAAGGCTATGTTTTTTGCGGGCACATTCACCCGGGAATAAGCTTATCAGGCCGCGCGAGGCAGCATTTAACATTACCTTGCTTTGCCTTTGGCGATAAGCAGGCGATATTACCCTCATTCGGTAAGTTTACAGGCAGGGTTGCCATCCGCAACAGGCAAACCGACCGCATTTTTGCAATCGCCCAAAATAAGGTAATTGCGATAGATTAAGCGTTATTTACTCTTGCTTTTAACTAATTGCAATAGTTCATCACCTTCCTGCCGGCCTTCAGGGGTTTTCTTTTGCTCGTCGGTAAACTTTTGATAGATGGTATAATAATCCTTTGGTTGCTTTTTATAATCAATTTGTGAAAGCAAAAAGGCCTCAACCTCATTCTGCGGATTTTTAGTAACAAAATTACCTAAGGCTTTAGCTTGTATGCTGTCAGCGCCTTGTTTAGCTTCATTAAGTTGTTTTAGCAAAGCATAATACTCCGGGCTTTTAACTACTACCGGTGTGTTAGGGCTATAAAGCATATCATTAATGCTATCCTGCTGCTGTACAACATCATGTTGTTGCTTTAAAGCAATACTATAATAATCCGACAGCTCATTTTGAATTTTAGAATCAGATTTAACTGCCGGGTATAGGTACATTTTATCTTTATCTGC
Source organism: Mucilaginibacter sp. (assembly GCF_965225845.1). GTDB lineage: Bacteria > Bacteroidota > Bacteroidia > Sphingobacteriales > Sphingobacteriaceae > Mucilaginibacter. Next base: position 511,363 of record NZ_CBDDBL010000002.1, on the reverse strand, counting down.
CGATATCGTGTAAGTTCCACCTTCTAAATACATTTCAAAAAGCCTTTTGCTGGTGTGGGTTTCAATATCCGGTGTAATGTATACATCATAAAAACCCTTCGCCGGTAAGAGGGTCTTGGCTTGAAATTTCCCATCAGTAATAAATACAGATATAAGTTGTTTGCCTTGCTGATCTTCCACTACAAAAGCGCCATTGTTTACGCCGGTCATGATACCATTAAACTCAACATATTTGTTACGGTTACAAGCACTGATGGCCAAAACTAAAAGAAAAAAATATAAATATTTCACAGGATAAATATTAGGTGCGCACTAATATAAATCAATACCTATACAGTGCAAATATTATGTAAAGCTTAGATTGTTTCTAAATAGCTAATTCAGCGGCAAATATCCAAATGCATTTATATGTTTTGGCATATAATAAATACTTTTGCGGAAATAAATCTAATTCATAATGAGCGAATTTAAACAAACCTTTAACTCATCGCTGGGCAAAAAGCTGATCATGGCTTTAACAGGCTTGTTTCTGTGTACCTTTATAATTGTACACTTAGGCGGTAACCTGTTATTATTTCGTAACGATAATGGTTATGGTTTTAACCTATATGCCAACTTTTTAACGCATTTTCCGCCAATTGAAGTTATAGCTTACATATTATACATTGCGATAATAGTACATGCATTATACGCTTTAATCCTTACGGTAAGTAACCGCAGAGCACGCCCTGTAGGTTATGCTGTAGTAAACAAGGCACCTGCATCGTGGTCATCAAAAAATATGGGGCTTTTGGGTTCTATCCTGTTTTTCTTCCTGGTAGTGCACATGGGCGATTTTTGGTACAAATACAAATTTACCAATGATGTAGCTTTTAAGGAGTATCGCACCGATCTGGCTACCAACCAAACAACCGAAAGCGACTACACCCCGCTTTCACCAACATTTGAGCATTCAGCAACTGTTGAAAATAATGTTGAGATCGTTCGTGTAAAGGATATCCATGCTAAAGTAGCACATAGCTTCAGCAACATCTGGTATGTGATATTATATGTAGTAGCTATGGGCGCGTTATCGTTCCACTTGCTGCACGGTTTTCAGAGCGCGTTTCGCACTTTGGGTTGGGTTCACCGTAAATACACACCAATTGTTGAGTTTATCGGCACCTGGTTATTCGCGGTAATAATCCCGTTAGGCTTTGCCGCCATGCCGGTTGTGTATTATTTTATGAGTCTGAATAAATAAATAAGTTGATTAGGTTGTTTAAGTTAGATAATCACTCAATCGCTAACTCACTCAATCACTAAATAAATAAAAGAACATGAGTTTAAGTGCTAAAATTCCAGAGGGCCCATTAGCCAAAAAATGGAGCAAGCATAAGTTCGACCTTAAGCTGGTTAACCCTGCAAACAAACGTAAGTACGACATTATTGTGGTAGGTACAGGTTTGGCGGGTGCTTCTGCTGCAGCATCATTAGCCGAATTGGGTTACAATGTTAAAGCATTTTGTTTCCAGGATAGTCCGCGCCGCGCGCACTCTATCGCTGCACAGGGTGGTATTAATGCTGCTAAGAACTACCAGAATGACGGTGACAGCGTTTACCGTTTATTTTACGATACCATTAAAGGTGGTGACTACCGTGCCCGCGAAGCTAACGTTTACCGTTTGGCCGAGGTATCAGTGAATATCATCGATCAATGTGTTGCTCAGGGCGTTCCATTTGCACGTGATTACGGAGGTTTGCTGGATAACCGTTCATTCGGTGGCGCGCAGGTATCCCGTACCTTCTACGCGAGGGGCCAAACTGGACAACAATTGCTGTTAGGTGCTTATTCAGCGTTAAACCGCCAGATTCATCACGGTAAGGTTAAAATGTACACCCGTACCGAAATGCTGGATGTGGTTATTGTTGATGGAAAAGCACAAGGTATTATTACCCGTAGCTTAACTACCGGCGAAATCGGTACCCACACCGGTCATGCTGTATTGCTTTGTACAGGTGGTTACGGTAATGTGTTCTATTTGTCGACTAACGCGGCAGGTTCAAACGTGACGGCAGCCTGGAGGGCACACAAACGCGGCGCTTTCTTCGCTAACCCTTGCTATACACAGATCCACCCGACTTGTATCCCGGTAACCGGCGATCACCAATCAAAACTGACTTTGATGTCGGAATCATTGCGTAACGACGGACGTGTTTGGGCACCAAAAACTAAAGAAATTGCTGAGCAATTGCGTAAAGGTGCCATCAAAGCATCGCAAGTTGGTGAAGCGGACAGAGATTACTTTTTAGAAAGAAAATATCCATCATTCGGTAACCTTGTTCCGCGCGACGTGGCTTCACGTAACGCTAAGGAAATGGTTGACGAGGGTAAAGGTGTTGGCGGTTCAGGCGTAGCAGTATTCCTTGATTTTGCTGATTCTATAGCCAGGCTTGGTAAAGACGCGGTAGCTGCTAAATACGGCAACTTGTTCGACATGTATTACCAGATCACTGATGAGGATCCATATACCCAGCCAATGCGTATTTACCCTGCGGTTCACTATACAATGGGTGGCCTTTGGGTTGATTACAACCTGAGCACAAACGTACCTGGATTATATGCTTTGGGCGAATGTAATTTCTCTGACCACGGCGCTAACCGCTTAGGCGCTTCTGCTTTGATGCAGGGCTTGTCTGATGGTTACTTCGTGATCCCGTTCACTTTGGGTGATTATTTAGCTACTATCGGCCCGAAACCGGTTGATGCTAACCATCCTGCTTTTGCACAAACTAAGAAAGATGTAACAGATTACATAGCTAAATTATTAGCGCTCAGAGGTACTAAAACAGTTAGCGAGTACCACCGCGAATTAGGCCACATTATGTGGGAATATTGCGGAATGGCCCGTACTGCTGAAGGCTTAACCAAAGCTAAAGGTTTAATACAGGCTTTACGTGCCGACTTCTGGAAAAACGCTATTGTTTTGGGCGAGAACGAGGAAGTAAACGCATCGCTTGAAAAAGCAGGCCGTGTAGCAGACTTTTTAGAGCTTGGCGAACTGATGGTTGATGACGCTTTAATGCGTAACGAATCATGTGGTGGCCACTTCAGGTTAGAGTCGCAAACACCGGAAGGTGAGGCTTTACGCGATGATGAGAACTTTGCGTTTGTTGGCGCATGGGAATTTAAGGGAGAAAATCAGCCTGAAACCCTGCACAAAGAAGCATTGGAATTTGAATACGTGCATTTAACACAAAGGAATTATAAATAAGATGTGAGTATTGAGATTTGAGACTTTTTGTATGCGCTTAATCTCATATCACATATCTCACATCTAATAAAAGAAATGCACAATTTAAAGGAATTGAAAATTTGGAATAAAGCAATGGATTTGGCTGTGAATGTTTATAAAGCCACATCTGCTTTTCCTTCTGATGAAAGATTTGGTTTAACAAGTCAATCAAGAAGAGCCGCAGTTTCAATCTCCTCAAATATTGCAGAAGGTGCTGGTAGAAACTCGAAAAGGGAGTTTGCGCATTTTTTAGGCATTGCTAATGGTTCATCATATGAACTGCAAACACAATTAGTAATATGCAATAAGTTAAGTTTAATAGATGATGATCTGTTAAATGTATTGTTAAATCAAATTGATGAGCTGCAAAAAATGAGTTATTCATTTCAGCAGATGTTAAGTAAATAATTGGTGTAAGGTTGGAGTTGGAGCTTATCTCATATCTCAAATCTCACATCTCAAATCTAAGATAATGAGTACTAACGGAAACATGAACCTGACGCTGAAAGTATGGCGCCAAAAAAATGCACAAACCGCGGGCAAGTTTGTGACTTACCAGGCTGAAGGTATTTCGCCGGATATGTCGTTCCTGGAGATGCTGGATGTGGTAAATGAAAGCCTGATCCATAAAAACGATGAGCCGATCCATTTCGACCATGATTGCCGCGAAGGTATTTGCGGGATGTGTTCGTTATATATCAACGGTCACCCGCATGGCCCGAAAAGGGCAATTACAACATGCCAGCTGCACATGCGTACTTTCCACGATGGGCAAACCATTACGATTGAGCCTTGGCGTGCTGCACCATTCCCTGTTGTTAAGGATTTGGCAGTTGACCGCTCGGCGTTTGACCGTATACAACAAGCTGGTGGCTACGTATCTGTAAATACCGGTGGTGTTCCTGATGCTAATGAGATCGCGATCCCTAAAGTGATCGCCGACGAGGCGTTTAACTCTGCTACCTGTATTGGTTGCGGTGCCTGTGTTGCAGCTTGTAAAAATGCTTCGGCTATGTTGTTCGTATCGGCTAAAATATCGCAATTCGCATTGTTGCCGCAAGGCCAGCCAGAGCGTTATAGCCGTGCACAATCAATGGTTGCGCAAATGGATGCTGAAGGTTTTGGTAACTGCACCAATACCGGTGCCTGCGAAGCTGAATGCCCTAAAGAGATCAGCCTGACCAACATCTCGCGCATGAACAGCGATTATTTAAGTGCCAAGCTTTTCCGCGAAGAGCATGCGCATGAGAATAACGGATAATTAAGATCAATTCTACAGATAACATAAAGCCCTCGTTTGAGGGCTTTATGCTTTTATAACTAACTCATTTACTGACCATCGCTATCGTCTTCACTATCAGCATCTGTTTTAATTGCTTTTTTAGCGACTGCTACCGCGGCTACAGGTTTACCAATGATTTTATAATGCCCTATACCTTTGGTAATTGAATCCAGTTCTGCTTTATCCTGCATGGTTTTTACGGCGTGGGCAATATCCGTATCAAACCTAAAATTAACCTCGTAACGGCCTTTTTCATAGTAATAGCGCGATGTTATTTCGTTCTCTAAAACTTGTTTTATCTCGTCTTTATGTATTTGCAAATCGTTGCGTTTGGTAGCTGCTAATTTGGCCTTAAGGTTATCATACTCGGTTTGTATCTCGCTAAACTGCTTGTCCTTTGTGGCTGCCTCTTTCATTTGGTCAAGTGCCTTTTCGGTCGGACTATTATAGCTGTAATTTTTATCAGCCAGGAACTTTACAAAGTCAGCATAATCAGCATCTGATAAAGTAAAATCCCGGGCATCAGTAATTTTAGCATGCGTATTGCGGTATTGGGTAGCATAATCAAATACCAGCAGTTTACCTAAAAGGCTTTGGGTGATGCTTGAAAAGTGTTCCTGCTTTATAAATATATCCGGATAAATGCCGCCGCCATCATATACTGAACGGCCATCCTTAGTTTTAAACTCGTGCATTAGCGAATCTGCAACCTTTACAACGCTACCATCATCCTTGCGGTGGGTATAATCCAAAGCCTGTATACACCTGCCGGATGGAACATAATATTTAGCAATGGTAATTTTAACCAGGCTGTTATATGGTAGCGAAAATGTTTGTTGTACCAAGCCTTTACCAAAACTCCGCTGGCCGATGATCACCGCACGATCAAGATCCTGCAAAGATCCTGCAACAATCTCTGATGCTGATGCCGAATGGCTATTCACCAAAACCACCAGTGGCAAATTAGGCTCTAATGGTGGATTTGTAGTAGTGTAGGTAATATCCTTTTCCTTTATTTTTCCGCGTTGCGAAACGATGTCGGTTCCTTTAGGCACAAACAGGTTTACAATTTTAACTGCCTCCTGCAAAATACCACCGCCATTAGAGCGAAGATCCAGGATTATACCGCTTGGATTATTCTTTTTTAAGGCGACCAACGCATCGGTAACTTCATCGCCGGAGTTCTCCAGGAATCTGTCAAGCTTGATATACCCAACATTACCAACCATGCCGTAATAAGAAACATTAGGTTGTTTTATCTGATCGCGTACCAGGTCTTTTTCAACGGGAGCATCATTACCACGCCTAACCAAAAGCTTGATCACGCCCCCTTTTGAACCTTTTAAAAGCAAGCTAACATCATCGCTGTTTTTGCTGTTCAAGTCTATTCCGTTGATCTTCATGATCTGGTCGCCGGGCCGGATATCTGCTTTTTGGGCAGGAAATCCCTCAAACACATCAGATACATAAACATTATTTTCGCGACTGAATATACCCGCGCCTATGCCGCCGTATTCGGTACTTACATAGTGCAGCTTGTATTCTTCTATTTCAGATTCGGGGACAAATTCAGTGTACGGGTCGAGGCCATCGAGCATGGCGTCAACTCCGGTTTTTATCATTTTAGATGAATTGATATCATCTACATAATTCAAGTTAACCTCTTTGTATAAAGATGCAAAAACATCCAGGTTTTTAGATACCTGGAACAAATCATCACTAAAACTCCAAACAGATACTGCCAATGTTAAAACACCTGCAGCAATCAATAGCTTTTTATAATTTCTTTTCATTTAGATATGAGATTTGAGACATAAGATCTGAGATTTTAAACTCGTATTCATGCTCAATAAATATTAACTGTAAATTATAAAAACTATTAGATAGATGTGAGATTTGAGACGTTAGATTTGAGATTTTTTATGAATCCGCCCGATGAAGCGTGTCTCATATCTCACTTCTCATATTTAATTACAATCTATTATTATCAATATTTACAAGGGCTTTTTTTAATGTAAAAACCACGTATTCCCTGTTACGGTTAACCAGCTGCATAAGTTTGCTGATCAGGGTTTCCTCCTGCCCTTCGGTGTAAGCCAACTGCTCATCAGTAAGGTGGTTATATTTGCGCTGAATTTTAATTTTAACCCGTGGCCATTGCTGGTTTGATATGCTGATCTCTGCCATGTTATTTATTTTCAACAAAAATATAAAAAATACATTGTCCCAAAGTCAAAATTTACTGTAATTGTAGTTAAACCATTCACAATCATTTGCATCAAACCACGTTATTAACCAAACTGTAAAACACATGAAAAAGTATCTGTTAAGTATAACTTTATTAATCGCGATTAGCATGAGCGCTAAAGCGCAGTTCAGTTTTGGCATTAAGGCCGGACCAAATTTTTCTAGCCTTAATACCGAGAATTTGCATGATTCCCCGCTTGCGGGTTTTGAGGCAGGTGCCTTTGCACGTTTTGGTACCGGATTTTACATACAGCCAGAGCTTTACCTGGCCAGTACCGGCGGCAAATTCAACTCCGAAGACAATACTTTTAACGGACAAGTGCGCTTTACTACCTTGAATTTCCCTTTGCTGTTTGGCGAAACCTTCGGTACACAGAGCCTGAATTTCAGGATTATGGCTGGGCCGGTATATTCCTACTTCGCCAACAAGGATGAAAGCATCCAAACTAACGTAAATGACGCCTATGCCGATTTCGGGCATTTTAATAACAGTACTTTAGGCTACCAGGTAGGCGCAGGTGTGGACGTGCGCTCTATTACTATAGACTTGCGATATGAAGGCGGGTTGAGTAAGATTAACCCTGACTTTGGGCAACGGGCCAATATATGGTCGCTGGGGGTTGGGTTTAAGATCCTGTAAAAATTGATTGTACTGTATTGCGATACAATTGAAACAAGTGGGACATTTGGTACACTTTTATGCTAAAAACAGGTTAAGAAGCAAAAAACCGCAGTTTTTGGATACTTTTTAGCCCCAATTTACACTTAAAACAGTGGATTTTGATCTTAAAAAAACCTGTTTTAACCCTTAGTTTTATTGCTTTTTGATAAAAAACTACTTGTTTTGAACTAAAATTTCCGCTTTTGAAACGCCATTTCTCCATCCTGTCATTGTCGAGCGGGATTGTGTGAAGCCTGAGGGGCGAAGTAAACCCGTCGCTTTCCTAACGCCCAAAGCATTTTTATAATATCGAACACAGCATATTTAATGTCGAGTAATGAAGTTTTTTTACTTTGATGTTCGAATTCAAAATTCGGTGTTCATTATTAAAATTTTTTTTAATAATCCTAAACAGAAAAGCCTATAAACAAGTAAGACCTCCTGATGGGCAGGAGGCCTTTACTAACCAATTATAAACCTAAATTATGAGAAGAGCTGTAGGAGAAGGAATCGAACCTCCACAGAGTGGTTATTCTTATTGCTAAGAGTTTCCCAGGATCTCCGCCACCGCGACAAGGAGGTGTGTCTGCCAAAAATTTCACCATCCTACAGGATAAAATTACCGCCGGGTAATTGCTGTTGGGGAAGGATTCGAACCTCCACAGAGTAGTTAGCCCGCTTCGGGTTTCCTATGATCTCCGCCACCGGGACAAGGAGGTGTGTCTGCCAAAAATTTCACCACCCAACATTATGTTTGTTTTGTAAAGAACGTTTGCAATTGGTCGTTTTGCTTGTTACAAATCTAACAGACCCATCAATTCCTTGCAAATATTTCAACAAAAATATTTTATTTTTAGTTTTATTGGAATTTATCTTCTACATTAGTGTAGAATTTAAAATTTATGACCCACAGAAAAGCCCAAAATTTAGAAATTGATAATCTTGATATCCAAATTTTATCGATTTTAATGAAGAATGCAACCACTCCTTACACGGAAATTGCAAAAGAATTGATCGTTTCGGGCGGAACCATCCATGTGCGTATGAAAAAGTTGGAAGAGATGGGTGTGATCAAAGGCGCCACTTTAGAAGTCGATCCCCAAAAACTTGGATATGATATAACTGCCTTCCTGGGTATTTACCTGGAAAAAGGCTCACAGTATAACGAGGCCGTAAAGCAGCTAAAAGCCGTAAAGGAGATTGTAGAGCTGCATTACACCACCGGCAGCTGGAGCATCTTCGCGAAAATTGTGTGCCACGATACCACCCACCTGCGCGAAATACTTAACGAGCAGATCCAGGGCATTACCGGCGTACAGCGTACGGAGACGTTTATATCATTAGAGGAAAGCATTAAAAGACAGATCACTTTGGAATAAAGATTTACTTGAGATAGATATTGGAAAGCCATTCGTTTTGCGGATGGCTTTTTTTGTGTAATTAATTTAAGTAGGACGTTATTGCGAGGAACGAAGCAATCTCTACAATATACAGAGCAAACTTGCCTATTGATCAACTTATGTAGAGATTGCTTCGTTCCTCGCAATGACGCTTGGTTAAAATAAATAATTATTATTTTGCAATATGATATCCGTAAGAGGAGGTTATGTTTACATAATGACCAACAAATTAAACACAGTTTTATATACAGGTGTCACATCTGACTTAATAGGTAGAGTGTGGCAACATCAAAATAACTTTTACTCAAAAAGCTTTACTAGCAGATATAAATGCTACAAGTTAGTTTACTATGAACCGTACGCTCATATAGAAGAGGCTATTGCTGCTGAAAAATTAATTAAAGGCAATAGTAGAGATCATAAACAGCATTTAGTTAATTTAATTAATCCTGAATGGAGGGATTTGTATATTGAGTTAGTCGATGAACGATTATAACACATAGCTCATAACCATGCACGTCATTGCGAGGAACGAAGCAATCTCTACATAGGCAGAGCGGACTTGCATGGTTGCCTGTATAGATTAGAGATTGCTTCGTTCCTCGCAATGACGAGCGGTTTATGAATCCCGACAGCAGTAAAGCTTCATGAGAAAACGGGTAAAACAATACTGGCCGGTGCGGCTGCGGGGCATAGGAAATTTTATTGAAGCGCAAGCCAAAGCGAAGCAATGCGTAAATGTTTCCAGCCCGGGTTCTGCCGGTTTTGCAGAGTAAAGGCCAAGAGCGCAAAGAAGCCTGCCTGCTGTCTTGATCTTTTGCTACTTTTCTATCAAGAGAAAATTGGGGAGCAATCATTCACATCACTAAAAACAAACAACACGTGAATAACTGTAGCCCCAGCGGCAATGAGCGGGCGAGAAAATCTCGTTTAACAAAAGCATTGTCTACGCCACCGCGCAACACTTCGAGAACCTCAGTGTGACATCCTGCGCGCAAAGGCTTCTGTAAGCTGATAATTGCCTCCGTTAACCAACAATCGCAATCACGCCGGATAAAAAGCCCTACTTAAACATATTCTTCAAAGCCGCCAGCTTCAACTGCAAATCACCCTCAGCCTCAGGAGCAACTTTTTTAACAGTCCTCGCAGAGGACCCTGCGCCCGTATGCTTAACAGCAGGCTTGCTAAATGTAGGCTTAGCCACAACCTCCCGCTTCTCATTATCCTTCATCGTTAACGAGATCCGCTTTCTATTCACATCCACCTCAACAACCGTAACCTCTACTTTTTGCGCCACCTTCAAAATCTCATTAGCATCTTTTATAAACCTATTAGTGATCTGGCTTAAATGAACCAAACCATCCTGGTGAACACCGATATCAACAAAAGCGCCGAAAGCGGTAATATTGGTTACAATGCCCGGCAGTTTCATACCGATCTTTAAATCGTTTATGGAGTTCACACCATCCGTAAAGCTGAAAGTCTCAAACTGCTCACGCGGGTCTCTACCGGGTTTGGCAAGCTCCGCCATAATATCGTTCAGCGTAGGCAGCCCGACCGTTTCCGAAGTGTATTTTTGCAGCGGGATACTTTTGCGCAGCTTGTCGTCACTCATCAAATCCTTCACCGTACAATTAGCATCTTTAGCCATTTGCAGCACCAGGTCATATCTTTCGGGGTGAACGGCGCTGGTATCTAAAGGGTTATCCGCATGATGGATGCGTAAAAATCCTGCCGCCTGCTCAAAAGCCTTATCTCCCAAACGGGGAACTTTTTTCAACTGACTCCGCTGTTTAAACGCACCATTCTGGTCGCGGTACTCCACAATATTCTGCGCCAGTTGCGGCCCTAAGCCCGACACATAAGCCAGTATTTGTTTAGATGCCGTATTCAGTTCCACACCAACCGCATTAACACAATTGATCACGGTATCATCTAAGGATGTCTGCAATTTATTCTGATCCACATCATGCTGGTATTGCCCTACGCCGATTGATTTCGGGTCGATCTTCACCAGCTCAGCCAACGGATCCATCAGCCGGCGACCAATTGATACCGCGCCCCTAACGGTAATGTCTTTATGCGGAAATTCTTCACGTGCCACTTCGGAAGCGGAATAGATAGAAGCGCCGCTTTCATTCACCATTACGATAACTGTACCCGGCAAATTCAGGTTACGGATAAATACTTCCGTTTCTCTACCTGCGGTACCATTACCAATAGCTATAGCTTCTATATTGTGTTTTTCAAATAGATGTTTGGTCGTCTTTTCAGCTTCTTTGGCTTGTCCCGGGCCGGTATGCGGATAGATGGCAGTATCTTCCAGCAGTTTACCCTGCTCATCCAAACAGGCCACCTTGCAGCCTGTACGGAAGCCGGGGTCGATAGCCATAACCCGTTTTTGACCCAGCGGTGCGCCTAATAAAAGCTGACGGGCATTCTCGGCAAATACCCTGATCGCTTCTTCATCGGCTTTCTTTTTGGTAAGCAACCTGATCTCGGTTTCCATGGTTGGCTTCAGCAACCTTTTGTAACCATCGGCAATAGCCAGTTGTACCTGGCTGGCCGAGGGATTATTGCCTTTCAAAAACAGGTTTTCCAAAACAGCTATTGCTTCTTCTTCCTGCGGTTTAATATCCAGCCAAAGTATTTCTTCCTTTTCGCCGCGGCGCATAGCCAGTATCCGGTGTGATGGCGCTGATTTAACCGGCTCGGTCCAGTCGAAATAATCTTTGTATTTGATGCCTGATTCTTCTTTACCCTGAATTACTTTAGATGCGAAAGTTCCCTTCTCCACAAACAAAGTCCTGATCCTGGTTCTCGCCTCTGCATTTTCGCTCATCTGCTCGGCTATAATATCCCTTGCTCCTGCCAATGCTTCTTCAACCGTATTTACACCTTTTTCGGCATCAATATATTTCTCCGCTTCGGCATCAAGCTCTAACTTGTTTTGATCAAGTATTTTATCAGCTAACGGCTGCAAACCTTTTTCGCGTGCAGCAGTAGCGCGTGTTTTTCTTTTTGGGCGATAAGGCAGGTAGATATCTTCCAAAGCCACCATCGTTTCTGCTTCATTGACCTGCTTTTCCAGTTCCGATGTTAACTTGCCCATCTCGGTAAGCGATTTCAGGATAGCTTCGCGGCGTTTATCTAGCTCGCGCAGTTGCAGTATACGGTCGCGGATGGCTGTTACCTGTACCTCATCCAAAGTGCCCGTCGCTTCCTTACGGTAACGCGAGATGAAAGGAACCGTCGCGCCTTCATCAAGTAAAGCAGCAGTCGCTATTACCTGTTTTTCGGCAATAGATAATTCGTTAGCTATTTTTTTGAAATGGATACTCATAACTCAAAATTCAGGGATGCGAAATTGGGATTGTTTACTTAGAAATCAAAAAGGAATTTTGAACAATTGTGCTAATTGTCATTGCGAGGAGGAATGATGTGGCAATCTCGTAGTTGTGTTTCTTGAATAACCATAGCTACGAGTTTGCCACGCTATCGCTCGCAATGACAATAGGAAAAAAGAATTATTTACTCAACCACCCATTCTCATCCATCCACTCCGTCAATCTATCAAACCAAAGGTCTTTTGTAGTTTTATTATGCAACCCGAAACCATGCCCCCCAGCCTGGTAAACATGCATTTCGGCTTTAACTTTATTATCTAACAGGGCATGATAAAACATCAGGGTATTTTCAACAGGCACTACCTGGTCATCCTCGGCAGCTACTAAAAAAGTTGGTGGTGTATTAGCCGTAACCTGTTTTTCATTAGAGTACAAGTCCATCAATTCCTGCGGCGCATGTTTACCGATCAAATTTTCCTTTGACCCTGTATGTGTTTTAGGCCCCATACTGATCACCGGGTAAATCAGTATCCCAAAATCAGGGCGCAGGCTGGTATTATTTTTATTAGCGATAACCACCTTATCAAAATGAGTGATTGCTGTTGATGCCAAATGCCCGCCTGCTGAAAAGCCAATAATGCCAACTTTGTTGGGATCGATGCCCCACTCATTTGCCTGTTGCCTTACTATTTGTATAGCGCGTTGCGCATCCTGCAACGGACCGATAGTTTTATCGATCATAATACTATCGCTCGGCAAACGGTAGGTTAACACAAATGCTGTTACACCAATTTTATTAAATGCTTTGGCTATGCTTGAGCCTTCGTTATCCATCGATAAACCCGCATAGCCACCACCCGGACAAATAATTACCGCCGTACCATTCGCTATGCTTTTATCAGCAAAATATGGCATGATAGTCGGCTTGGTGACATTGAACAGGAAGGCATCGTTACCCCATTTTTCGACGTAATCTGCCGGAGCGGGTTTTGAATTGGGTACGCCATCCGGGTAAAGCGCTATCGGATTTTGCTGAGCGAATAATGGGGTTGAAAATAACATCAGTGCAAATAATAGCTTTTTCATAGGATTAACTTTTGGGTCCGCCGAATTCCATCAGGTAAGCTTTCAGGAAATCATCCAGGTCACCATCTAACACCGCGGCAGCGTTGGATGTTTCATGATCGGTACGTAAGTCCTTAACTAATTTATAAGGATGCAGCACATAATTCCTGATCTGCGACCCCCACTCTATCTTTTTCTTATTACCTTCAATCGCGTTGGTCAGCTCCATGCGTTTGCGCATTTCGGCCTCATATAACTGAGATTTCAGCAAGCGGATCGCGTTATCCTTATTCTGCAATTGCGAGCGCGACTCCTGGTTTTTAATAATGATGCCCGATGGTTTATGGTATAAGCGCACCGCGGTTTCCACCTTGTTCACGTTCTGCCCGCCTGCCCCGCCGGAGCGGAAGGTTTCAAACTCAATATCTGCCGGGTTAATGTCGATCTCGATAGTATCATCAACCAAAGGATAAACATATACCGATGCAAAAGAGGTATGGCGCTTAGCATTGGAATCGAATGGGGAGATTCGCACCAGGCGGTGTACGCCATTTTCGCCTTTTAAATAACCATAGGCAAATTCGCCTTCTATTTGCAGGGTAACGGTTTTAACACCGGCTACGTCGCCCTCCTGGTAATCTTGTTCAGTTACTTTATGCCCATTCTTTTCGGCCCACATCATGTACATGCGCATCAGCATACCTGCCCAGTCGCAGCTTTCGGTACCACCGGCGCCGGCTGTAATTTGCAGCACCGCGTTCAGCTGATCTTCATCTGCCGAAAGCATATTTTTAAATTCCAGTTCTTCAACTGCTTTTATGGCAGCATCATATTGTTCCTGCATTTCAGCTTCAGTCGCGTCGCCTGCATGATAAAAATCATACATCACAGCCGCATCCTCAACAACAGCAACTACCTTTTGAAAGGCGTCGGTCCACACTTTTTTTGTTTTGATGGAAGCCAGTACTTTTTCAGCTTCCTTTGGATGATCCCAAAAATTGGGGCCAATAGTTATATCCTGCTCTATTTGCAGGGCATCAAGTTTCTTATCAATGTCAAAGATGCCTCCTCAGGGAAGTAACTCTATCCCTTAAATCCTGAATTTGTTCTTTAGTCATACGGCAAATATAAGTTTATTTTGGATTTCGGATTTTAAAAAAGCCATCCAACAAAAAAGGCCTGCCAACCGGCAAGCCTTTTATATGACGTTATTAAAATGACTAAGCTAAAGTCGCGTTGTTTAGTATAGCGGTCATATCAACAAAGTTTCCGCTTAATTTACTTAGCAAAGTATTTAAGTTAAACTCGTTTTCTTTTCCTTGTTTCGATTCTTTGATAAGCTCCTGCATCGCCGGCGGAATTAAAGCCTTTGAAATTTTCATCGCTTCAACCGATTCTATACCATAATAGTTATTCAATTTATTAGCAAATCTTTTTACAGTGCTTGATATTAACGGATTATTAAAGATCCCGGCGAACTGGAAATAATTCACCATATCTTTTAACCTGCCGTGCTCCATCTGGCCCTTCAACACTTCAATGATCGAGCTTGTAGCATCATTAATCACTGCCTCACGATCTTTTTCCGCGATCAGCGGGTTGTTCATAACAGCCGTCCCGGCGTTATTTTTAACAAGCATAAAAAGTTTTTCAAACATTGAATTTAATTTTAAAAGCTAATTAACAAAATGATTATAAAATGGCGATTTAATTATCACGAGAACAAATATACCAAATAATAATTTTCAATATCTAATCAAAACGTAAAAATATTTTTAATTTTCGCAATTTAGACGGTGTAAAACAAACACTAAGTATACCGTGTTAATAATACACTAATTGTACACGGAACTTTAACAATTCAGAATAAATTACAACCTGAATTATTTAATTCTAATTTTGCTCTAAAAACATTACAACTATGCTGCCAAACGTTGATTTTACTACCACAGAGGCTTATAAATATTTAGCCGACCACTACATTGATATTACGGACCAAAGCATTAAAGACTATTTTAAATCTGATAAAGACAGATTTAAAAAATTTTCAATTCAATTTGAAGATATTTTGGTTGATTATTCTAAAAACCGCATTACCGACGAGACTATTGCATTGCTGATGCAATTAGCAAGGGAATGTAGACTAATAGATGCAATTGATGATATGTTTTCGGGACAGGTGATCAACGCTACCGAGCATCGCCCGGTGCTGCACATCGCTTTACGTAACCGCAGCAATACCCCAATTTATGTTGATGGAAAAGATGTGATGCCTGACGTAAATAAAGTGCTGGAGCAAATGAAAACCTTCAGCGAAAAGATCATTTCAGGTGAATGGAAAGGCTATACCGGCAAACCTATCACGGATGTGGTTAATATCGGTATCGGCGGCTCCGACCTGGGCCCGGTGATGGTAACCGAGGCATTACGCCCTTACAAAAATCATTTAGAGATGCATTTTGTAAGTAATGTTGACGGAACTCATATTGCCGAAACGCTTAAAGTGGTTAATCCGGAAACTACCTTGTTCCTGATCGCCTCAAAAACATTTACTACCCAGGAAACCATGACCAATGCGCAAAGCGCCAAAGACTGGTTATTGGCAAATGGCGGCAAACAGGAAGATGTTGCTAAACATTTCGTAGCCTTATCAACCAATACAAAGGGTGTTGAAGAATTTGGTATCGACACTGCCAATATGTTTGAATTTTGGGATTGGGTTGGTGGCCGTTATTCTTTATGGAGCGCAATAGGCTTATCGATTGTTCTGAGCCTGGGCTATGAAAACTTTGTGGAGATGTTAAGCGGCGCACATGCTTATGATGAATATTTTAGAACCGCGGAGTTTGAACAAAACCTATCGGTTATATTGGCTTTGGTTGGTATTTGGTACAATAACTTTTTTGATGCCGAAACCAATGCTATTTTACCTTATGATCAATATTTGCACCGTTTCGCGGCTTATTTTCAACAGGGCGATATGGAAAGCAACGGCAAACATGTTGACCGTAATGGTAAAGCGGTTGATTATTCAACCGGCCCAATTATCTGGGGTGAACCGGGCACCAACGGTCAGCATGCTTTTTACCAGTTGATCCACCAGGGCACTAAAATGATCCCTTGTGATTTCATCGCGCCGGCGCAAAGCCATAACCCGCTTGGTGAGCACCACATGTTGCTGGTATCAAACTTTTTAGCTCAAACCGAAGCCTTAATGAATGGTAAAACCATTGACGAGGTAAAGGCCGAATTAAAGGCGTCAGGCAAAACTGAAGAAGAAATTGACAAGCTGGCACCATTTAAGGAATTTGACGGTAACCGCCCAACAAATTCTTTCTTGTTGAAAAAGATCACGCCACGCAGCTTAGGTTCATTAATTGCGATGTATGAGCATAAAATATTTACCCAAGGCATCATCTGGAACATTTACAGCTTTGACCAATGGGGAGTTGAATTAGGCAAGCAATTAGCTCAAAAAATTCAGCCGGAATTAAGGAATGATGCGGAGATCAGCAGCCATGATTCGTCAACCAATGGGTTGATCAACCAGTACAAGGCCTGGAGAAGCTAAATAATTATAAGTCAATATTGTCATTGCGGGGGAACGAAGCAATCTCTAGATAGGCAGGTCGGCCATTAAGGTTTCTCTGTGTAGTTTAGAGATTGTTTCATTCCCCGCAATAACGACTAACAATAAATGTCTATTGTATCGGACAATCAGAATTTGGCACTTCGATACTATTTAGAGTTAGGTCTTCTGCGTCATATGGCTTTTCATAATCATCTGCTCCATAAAATGGTACGTAATTATCAATATCATATTGGTTAGGCCCGTAATCACCTTCAGAAAATAACAATACGAAAAAATAAAAAGGAATAAGCTGCCACCAACCGCTTTTATTAAGATCATGGCAACGTTTAGCGCCTTGCGCCCATAGGAACCAAATCATCGGAATTACTAAAAACCCTAAAATCCCGTAGCTGGGATCCTTTTCAAGTAATAATCTCAAGATCACATATGCTACAACATAAGTTGCAAAACTTGCCGCATATTCGCCTCTTTTAATTCTCCCGTTAAATGAAAACACTTTTCCCATTGTGATATAATTTTAAGTCTATTAAATTTAAAAAAACTTTTATTTATATCAAATACGGAAAGTGTTATTTCTTCGGTACAAACTTTACCTGGTAAACATGCGGCCATTCTTTGCCGGTAATCAGTAAACGTTTGCCTTTTTCGTCCCAGGCTATTCCGTTTAGTACATTATTATCGTTATCAAATCCTGCAGGGCGATCTTTCTTAGGCCATATGTTTTTCATATCTACCCTTTGCAGTACCGCGCCCGTTTTCGGGTCGATCACCAGGATGGTATCTCTTTGGTAAACATTGGCGTAAAGCTTTCCGTCTATATATTCAAGCTCGTTTACGGAATCTATTTCGCCTTTATTATCATACACATCAATAAAACCGGTTGGGTTGTAATTATCTTTATTTAAAAGCCAAACGCGGTTTGTGCCGTCGCTATTGTAAACTTTATTGCCATCAAAGGTCAGTCCCCAACCCTCTTTACCTACAGTATAATTAAAAGTACTCAACAGGTTAAAGCTGTCTTTATCATACACGTAACCCTTATGCTCGCGATAAGTTAGTTGAATGATCTTATTGCCGATCATCGTAATACCCTCACCAAAAACCGTAGGATCTACCTTTATTTGTTTCACGATTTTACCAGTTTCCAGGTCTTCCTTACGAAGGCTTGATTGCCTTTCAGGCGGACTACCATCAGGTGGCTTAAGGTAGCCGCCACTACTTTCGTATATAAACCCATCATGGTATTCAAAACCTTCGGTGTAAGAGCTGGTATCGTGCGGGTAAACCTTTTCTACAACATAAGTCATTTCCTCAGGCGCTTTGGCTGCTTTCAGGATGATGTTGGTTGATACCTCCTGCGGTTTACCATCCAGGTAAATTTTAGCGGTGATCAGTTTTACCCCGAGCTTCATAGTATCTGTTTTGATGCTGATACCGCTGGTGTCCTTCTTCACTAAAAACTTAACTGAATCCAACAGGTACACCACCGAATCTGCTTTGGTACCGCCGATATTTATATTTACCACATCGCCGGCTTTGTAAGGGGTACCCGCTTCGGGAGTTATGGTAGCATTATTTGGTTGTTGAGTGGAATGGTTACAGCCGAAAGCCAGGATTGCGACAGCGGCTATAATTAATTTAATTTTATTGTTCATAGTGTTAGGTGGCATGAGGCCAAAACGCATCTTCTATATGCTTTAGTGTATAATTTGCTTGTTTATCAAATAAAATGGAGATAATATCAAACCGCACTTCGCCGGCATGCTCCATCAGGTAAATATATTCATCTGCGGCGGATACCAATAGTTTTTGTTTACGCTCGTCCACAAAATCTTCTGGCTCGCCAAAACCGTTGCCGGTACGCGATTTCACCTCCACAAATATAATAACCTTGTCTTTGTATGCAATCAGGTCTACTTCCGCTTTGCCATGGGTCCAGTTTTCGTCCAGTATCTCATAACCTGCGCTTTCCAGATGTGTTTTGGCTAAACTTTCGCCCTTGCGGCCCAACTCCAGGTGTACAGCCATTATTTTAATATAACTGAACCTAAGTAATCAGAAATGGTTTTCTCCACCTTCTTCATGTGCATGTACTGGCTCAGCAATATCTCCTGGTCAGCTTCGGCGGTAGTGGTTTGGAGCTCCTTGCGCAGGTTATCCAATATCCTGCCTACTTTTTGTTTTTTAAGGTGGAAAATGGCACCTAAAATGGTCGCTTTCATGTTAGCCTGTTCATCGGGGACTAATATGCGGTGCATTTCGTACCAGTTGTCACTCAAAGTATACTTTGTGGCGATGAGCGTAACGGTAAGGTCAACAATATCCTTATCCTGGTAATGAATAAAGAACTGCTCATCGGGCAGCACCCCGTTTTCTACTTCCGTGCGATAGATGTCGACAAATTGCTTGCTTACAGGGTGGTCAAATTCCACATCGCTTAATTCCGCTATCATAAACGGGCCGATATAAGTATTGGCGATACCATCCCAATCGATCATTCGGTTGCCGTAAAGCAATAGCAGGCGGATGATCTCTTTTTCCTGGCTGTCATCGTCCTTTACAGCTTTTTCAGCAGGCTCATCCCAGTTGATATCGGCAGGTGGTTCTTCGGGCCTTGAGTAAGATGAAGACGATGATTGCTGAGCATTCTTTCGGGCCTTCGCGGTGCGCATCTTATTTAACTCCGATAGCAGCGCGCGCTCATCTATCTGCAAAATGTTACTGCACTCCTTAATAAACACCGAAGCTTTAATGGAATCAGGTATTTTAGCAACACTTTCAACGATCTCGCGGATAACTTCAGCTTTTTTTATAGGATCATTGCCGGCATCTTTAAGCAGCAAGTCAGTTTTATAAAGGATAAAATCCTTTTTGGTATCCTCAATATATTTTTTGAATGCGCTTGTACCCAGTTTGCGCACGTAGGAATCCGGGTCATGCCCATCCGGGAAAAGCACCACCTTTACGTTAAGGCCCTCCTCCAAAATCAGATCCAATCCGCGGAGCGAGGCTTTTATACCTGCCGCATCGCCATCATACAAAATGGTGATATTTTTGGTAAGGCGGCCCATTAGCCTGATCTGCTCCACAGTTAACGAAGTACCCGATGAAGCGACCACATTCTCGATGCCTGCCTGGTGAACCGAGATCACATCGGCGTATCCCTCAACCAAATAGCAATTATCTTCTTCGCGGATGGCTTTCTTGGCGAAGTACAAACCGTAAAGAACACTTGATTTATGGTAGATCTCCGACTCCGGCGAGTTTACATATTTAGGAACGTTCTTATCGCTTTTAAGAGTCCTGCCGCCAAAGGCGATTATCCTGCCCGAAAAGCTATGGATCGGGAACATCACCCGCCCCCGGTAACGGTCATATAGCGACCCATTATCACGCTTAACCGAAAGTCCGCTTTCTACAATAAACTCTTCCTGGTAGCCGTCTTTAATAGCTTGTGCCGAGAATGCCTCCCATTGATCAGGCGAGTAGCCCAATTCAAATTTGGCAATTGTATCCTTATTAAAACCGCGTTCCTTAAAATAACTCAGGCCGATATTTTTCCCCTCATCCGTTTCCAGTAAACTTTCATGGAAGAATTTAGCTGCGTATGCAGTGACGATCATCAGGCTTTCGCGATGGTTATCTGCTTCGCGATTTTCAGGAGATTCAACTGTTTCTTCAATCTCGATGCTGTACTTTTTGGCAAGCCAGCGCAATGCCTCGGGATAAGTAAACTTTTCCAGCTCCATCAAAAAAGTAACTGCCGAACCGCCCTTACCTGATGAAAAATCTTTAAAAATTCCTTTAACCGGTGACACGGTGAATGATGGCGTACGCTCATTAGCAAACGGCGACAAACCCACATAGTTAGCGCCCCGCTTTTTTAACTGCACAAAATCCCCAATCACCTCCACAATGTCGGTGGCTTCCATAATACGGTCGATAGTGGGTTTTGTAATCATGCGTTAAAAAAATCCTATTTAGTATCAGCTAAAAATATATCGGCAGAAATACCCAAATATTGGTGTAACCCCTTAACCATTTTAAGTGTAAGTTCTTTTTTGCCAGATAAAACTTGGGAAACGTATCCCTTGGAGCCTATGATCGGCTCAAGATCTTTTTGTTTTAAACCCATTTCTTCCAGTTTAAGTTTAATTACCTCGATAGGATCAGGCGCAGGAATATTGTAATGGCGATCTTCGTAATCTTTTATCAACAACAGCAAAACATCTAACTCATCACTTTCAGGCGTACCTTCTTCTGGGTGAAATATTCCTATCGTCCTCTCAAGAGCGGCATTATATTCAGCTTTAGTTTTTAGTATTTTTAACATTGTTGTGCCCATTGTAATATTGCAGAGTTTTAAAAGCTGCGCCGCTTTTTAATTCACCATTAAAGTTTCAAAAAACTAATAGATGCAACATCTATCTTATCATATTCGGCATGAGTACCGAACCATATAACAAACAACGCCTGCTTTTTAAAGTTGATTGAAACAACAAGCCTGAATGAATTTCCTTTGATATTAAATATAACCCTATTATTTGCAACAATACTGGCATTACCATAAGTATTTTTCAAATCGTTGAAATTATCAAAGTTTGCTTTTGATAATTCGTCATACCATATTTTTAATGCATTAGCTGCAAGGGGATACTTATTTATATAATAGAGTATGGTCCGCCTTGTAATAACATTCATTAAACAAATATAATAAGTTTACTGACAGAAAACTATTTTATTTTTATTTAGCACTAACAGAGCTAATTAAATCCTTTTTAGGTTTAAAAATGTTGTAGCAATCCCCGCCAACACAATAACGCTGCCGATGATCTCATTCAAAGCTAAACGCTCGCCTAAAAAGGCAGCGGCCATTAAAGCGGCAAATACCGTTTGACTCAGTAAAGTGATAGATACGTTGGTTGATTCGAGATAGCGCAGCGAGTAATTAATGGTGAGCCATCCGGCTAACTGGCATATCAAACCCATCCCTACAAAACACATCCAAACTTTACCCGAATAATGGATCATATCGCCGCCCATAAAGCCGTTTACCATCAGCAAAAATACCCATGCACCCAACATGCTGTAAAACATAAAGGAAAATACGTCGATCCCGGCCATTATATTTTTGGTGATGAGGATGTAAATGGCGTAAAACAGGCTGGCTAAGGTAGCCAGCAATATGCCCGCGTTTAACTCTAAATGTAGAATATGCTGATAACCAACCAACACCACCATGCCGCAAATAGCGATGAATGTACCTATCCAAAACAATTTGCCCGACTTCTTTTTTAACAATAAATAGCCAATCAACCCAACCCAAACCGGGGCAAGGTTGGCTATCAGGGTTGATATGGTGGCGCTTATTTTCATTAACGAGAGGTTCCAAACCGCAATATCCGAAGCAAAAACAACCCCGGCGATAATGGCAATAATGATTTGCTTGCGGCTAACACGAAACTTTTTTTTGATGATACAATACGGCAACAAACAAAGCCAGGCCACCAAAACACGGTAAAAGGCAGCCCCTATTGGCGATACCCCCGCCAGCTTTACAAATATGGGCGAGAACGAGATACATAAAACGCCTATGGCCAGGCTCAGTTTCGGATTCATTTGATAACGGATAAGATCCAAACTTAATAAAGTCTGAACCGGAATTAAGAGAATTAACAAATTAATCGAATAAATATCATCAATCATTCCGTAAATTCCTTAATTCAACAAATTCGAGTTCAGACAATAAATTGTATTTTTGCCACTCAAAATTTAAAATTCATGGGCCAGCGCACAAAAATTAAAGCATTACTACAAAGTGAACAAACCAACATCGAGGTAACCGTTAAAGGGTGGGTACGTACCTTCCGCAATAACCAGTTCATAGCTTTAAATGATGGCTCAACCAATAGCAACATTCAAATTGTTGTTGATTTTGAGAATACCGATCCTGCAATTCTAAAACGGATTACCACCGGCGCCGCTATCAGCGTGGTTGGCCAGTTAGTCGCCTCATTGGGTAAAGGACAAACCGTTGAAGTTAAGGCTACCGAAATTGAGATTTTAGGTGATAGTGATCCCGAAAAATACCCGCTTCAGCCTAAAAAACATAGTCTGGAGTTTTTGAGGGAGATAGCGCACCTTCGTTTCCGCACCAATACTTTTGGGGCGATATTCCGTGTGCGTAACAGCCTGTCATTCGCGGTACACCAGTTTTTCCAGGAGAAAGGTTTTGTTTACCTGCACACCCCGATCATTACCGCATCCGATGCAGAGGGTGCGGGTGAAACTTTCCACGTAACCAACTTTGACTTGCTAAATCCGCCAAAAACAGAGGACGGAGAAATAGATTTTAAACAAGATTTCTTCGGCAGGCCGACTAATCTTACCGTTTCAGGCCAGTTAGAAGGTGAGCTTGGCGCGATGGCTTTGAGTGATATTTATACCTTCGGACCAACCTTCCGCGCAGAAAACTCAAACACTACACGTCACCTGGCCGAGTTTTGGATGATAGAACCCGAAATGGCGTTCTTCGACCTGAACGACAACATGAACCTGGCTGAAGAATTGCTGAAATACGTAATCCGTTATGCTTTGGATAAAAACAAGGAAGATATTGAGTTTTTAACCCAGCGTTTAGCCGAAGAAGAAAAACAAAAACCGCAGAATGAGCGCTCAAATATGTCGCTTTTAGATAAGCTGCAGTTTTGTTTGGATAACGATTTTGAGCGATTGACCTACACTGAGGCTATCGACATTCTAAAAGAGTCAACCCCGAATAAAAAGAAAAAGTTTCAATATCCTGTTGAAGGCTGGGGCACCGACCTGCAATCAGAACACGAACGTTATTTGGTTGAGAAACACTTCAAAAAACCGGTGATATTAACCGATTACCCTAAAGATATAAAAGCGTTCTACATGCGCCAAAATGAGCCAGATGCTCATGGCCGCGAAACCGTACGTGCCATGGACATCCTGTTCCCCGGCATTGGCGAAATTGTAGGCGGTTCCCAGCGTGAAGAACGTTTAGACAAGCTGGAGCAACGCATGGACGAAATGGGCATCCCTAAAGATGAGCTTTGGTGGTATTTAGATACCCGCAGGTTCGGCGCTTGTCCGCATGCTGGTTTTGGTTTAGGCTTTGAGCGTTTGGTGCTGTTTGTAACCGGTATGGGCAACATCAGGGATGTGATCCCTTTCCCAAGGTTCCCGAAGAACGCAGAGTTTTAATTGGGAGATTTGCCCTCCTGTCATTGCGAGGAGGAACGACGAAGCAATCTCGTAGCTATTCCTATTCAACATGCACGACTACGAGATTGCCACGCTATCGCTCGCAATGACAATATAAACAATATGGCAACCATAACCCTAAATACCCAAATCAACGCTCCTATCGAAAAAGTCTTCGATCTTTCCCGAAGCATTGACCTACACATCGAATCCACCAAACAAACCGGCGAACAAGCCATCGCGGGCGCACAAGCGGGTTAATAGAATTGGGTGAAACCGTAACCTGGCGTGCAAAGCATTTCGGCATCTGGCAAAGCCTAACTTCAAAAATTACAGACTATAATTACCCGATATTCTTCGCTGACGAAATGGTAAACGGTGCCTTTAAAAGCTTTCGGCATGAGCACCATTTTTTGGTTGTTGAAAATGGAACTTTGATGCGGGATGTATTTGTATTTGAATCGCCATTAGGGGTTTTAGGAAAATTTGCAAACTGGCTATTCCTTAAAAAGTATATGAGTGATTTATTGGTTGAGAGGAATAGGGTGATTAAAAAAGCTGCTGAATTATAATAATGCTTTACCCCGCCCGTCATTGCGAGGAACGAAGCAATCTCCACAAAGGCTGGTCGAACTTGCAGAGGTTTCTCTGTATTGCATAGAGATTGCTTCGTTCCTCGCAATGACGGGTATAATAATTTCTACTTCGTATACTCCTTCTGCACAATCAAAAAGCTCACTTTCTCATCCTTATGGAACGGGATATTCCAATCACCCTGGTAAGTAACTTTGGCGGGCACTAAATCACCGTCAAATTTATCAAGCTCCATATTCATCTTTACATCCAGATCGATGAACATATTGTGATATTGGATATTAACATAACGACCTAAGATCTGAAAAGTGCGCATATCAAATATGGTGGTCAATTCTTTAATAACCACATCGCTATTGGATGTACTGGCTTTTTGCACTACCCGGAAACGATATACAGGTATTGAATCTAAATAAGTGCCGCGGGCAAACTGGTAATCGTAAAGCGGGCGCATATCCGGCGAAAAGATCTCGGTTTTACTGCTGATGAAAGGTATCCCATCTACCCTATGCCCGGGCGCAAAGATAAGTATCTTGAGCTTATCCTTATAAGATTGATCCTTGCTATCCGGTTTACCCGATATCATCGACCCCGAGCCATAACCCGTCTTATAGGCATTCATAAATATGTAGTCGAACATATTTACGGTGTATAGCTGGTATTTGCCATCCTTCTTATACACATTGCCGCTGTCGCGTTTGGCTATATATTCAATAGTTTGTTTACCACCTGCTTCAATTCGTTTAAATTTGCGGTAAACTTTGCCGTTTATCCTGTTGTTCTTGTCGTAAGTGTAAATGTAATTCTCACCAATGAACGAATACTTCTTCATATTACGGAACGCCTGGTAAAAACCGGTATCCGCCAATACTGCATCAATAAAATCCTGTGTGTTTAACCTGTGCGAACGGATATTGATTACGGAGTCAATAACAATGGTGCGGATAGTATCGGGATTGAATGGCTTTTGTTGTTGTGCTTTAGAGCAATAAGCCGTTGTAATGAAGAATAGGAAGAGTATTATTTTTTTGTCCATAGTCAATGGTCCACAGTTAATAATTGCCCTGGACTATGGTCTATTGTCCATTGACTGTTTCTTAATTCCCCAACTGCTTAACAGCCAAATAGGCCATTAAACCGGTGCTTAGTTGCAATGCCGATTCTTCCACATCAAAGGTTGGGGTGTGTACCGATGAGGTAATGCCGCGACTTTCATTTCTTGTACCTAAGCGGTAAAAACATGAATCCGCTACCTGTGAATAGTAGGCAAAATCTTCTGCTGCCATCCAGATATCCAGGTCGAGTACATTTTCCTTGCCTAAATATTCTTCGGCAAAACCACGGGTTGATGCGGTTAGCTTTTCCTCGTTCACTAAAAAAGGATAGCCTTTCATAATGTTGAAATCGCAGCTGCCGCCCATGCTTTGGGCAATACCTTCGGCCAGTTTTTTCATTTTGATGTGAGCCTCGGCGCGCCATTTTTCATCCATCGTGCGGAAGGTTCCTTCTAAATAAACTTCGTTTGGAATAACGTTGGTTGCCCCGTTGGCGATCACTTTACCAAATGACAGAACCGACGGCGTTTTAGGATCAGCAAAGCGGCTTACCACCTGCTGTAAAGCGGTTAATATATGCGCGGTAATTAATACAGGGTCGATGTTTTGTTGGGGTTGGGCAGCATGGCCGCCTTTACCTTTTACAGTAACGTAGATCTCATCAGCAGAGGCCATATATTTGCCTGCACGGAAACCTACCTTACCCGCTTCGATCAATGGCATTACGTGCTGCCCGATAACGGCTTGCGGAACCGGATTTTCCAACACACCTTCTTTGATCATTAAACTGGCACCACCGGGCAGTTTTTCTTCAGCAGGCTGAAAGATCAATTTAACCATACCACCGAATTCGCTTTTTAAGCTGGTTAATATTTTGGCTGTACCTAATAATGACGAGGTATGCGCATCATGCCCGCAAGCATGCATAACACCTGTATTTTGCGATTTGTAAGGAACATCATTAGCCTCTAAAATAGGCAATGCGTCCATATCAGCCCGGAGGGCTACCACCTGGTCGGATGGTTTTTCACCTTTGATCAGCGCGACTAAACCATTGTCAGCCATACGCTGGTAGGTCAGTCCTAACTCATCCAATCTTTTAGCTACAAATGCAGAAGTTTCCACTTCGTGGAATGAAAGTTCAGGATGCGAATGAAGGTGGCGGCGCGTGGCTACCACTTCATCAAATATAGTTTTAGCTAATTCCTGGATCTGCTCTTTCATTATTCTGTATCGAGTTTGGGAAGATTAATTTTTTCGGATATGATATACATCCCGGTAAATGCTGGGCGCATTTCCTCTACCATTTTCTCGGCCTCTAACCTCGACCTGAAATCACCCACTTTTACCTTAAAGTTTGGGTCGCGATAGCTTAAATAGGTATGCAGCTCGGGAAATCTGTCCTGTATCTTTGCCTGTGCTGTATAAGCTCCGTTACGGTCCGATCCGTTAAATACCTGGATGCGGAAACCATATGATGAAGCGGCAGCGCCACCTTTGGCAGCTTTTCCACCCACCAAATAATTACCGATCAGGGAATCAACCTTAGGGTCTTTATCAACCTCTACCTTACCCCGGGTTTGCGCAAACATATACGATGGCAGCATAAGCAATCCTGCAAGCACTGCAATTTTTGCCGATACGGCAGCAACAGTTTTTAAAGCAGACCCCTTGTTCCCCATCTCCGTAAGCTTATGCCTGGCCCTGGCCGTGGCAGTTTTTAAATTTTTTACCGCTACCGCAAGGGCAAGGGTCGTTACGGTTAGTTTTTTGCTCAGCCCTTATCGGGGTTGGCTTTTGCTGCTCGCGGGTATCAATCATGGTTGGTACACCGTTGGTTTCGGTAACCATTTCAGCTTTTGATGTACGCATTTGTTTCATATCATTGCGTGGCAATGGCTTTGCTTCGCGAACTTCGTCAGGTTGTTGCTGCACCGCAATTCCACCCCTGAAAAGGAAGCTAACCATCTCTTTATTTACCGCGGCAAGCATATTTCTAAATAATTCAAAAGCCTCAAACTTATAAACCAATAAAGGGTCTTTTTGTTCGTAAACGGCATTTTGTACTGATTGCTTTAACTCATCCATCTCGCGCAAATGCTCTTTCCATGAGTCATCGATCTCAGAAAGTGTCACGTTCTTTTCAAAAGATTTAAACACCTCCAAACCATGGTTCTCAATCGCTTTTTTAAGCGGAACGGCAATTTGCATACCGTGTACACCATCCGTAAATGGTACCACAATGTTTTCTACATACTGGCCGCGGGTATCATAAACATCCTTTAAAACCGGGTAAGCTTGTTGCGCTATAGCCTCGGCCTTACGTTTGTAAAAGTCCATCGCCTCACCGTAAATAATATCAGTTAATTTGTCAACTGATGATGAAGTAAAGTCGTCATGACTGATTTCAATATCCAACGAGAACAAACGGATGATTTCCAGTTGTAACCCTTCAAAATTATTTTGCTCTTTGTATTCGGTAACCACGTCCTCAACCACATCAAAAATGGTGTTGCTCAAATCCACGTCTAAGCGTTCACCGAAAAGGGCATTTTTACGCTTAGCATAAATAACGGTACGCTGTGAGTTCATAACATCATCATACTCTAACAAACGTTTACGGATACCGAAGTTATTTTCTTCCACTTTCTTTTGCGCACGCTCGATTGATTTGGAGATCATTGAGTGCTGGATCACTTCACCTTCCTCAACGCCCATACGTACCATTAGGTTTGAGATACGCTCTGAACCAAATAAACGCATCAGGTTATCCTCTAAGGATACGAAGAATTGTGATGAACCCGGGTCACCCTGCCTGCCTGCACGACCACGTAACTGCCTGTCAACACGGCGAGATTCATGCCTCTCCGTACCAACAATAGCTAAACCACCAGCTTCTTTAACGCCTGGGCCTAATTTTATATCCGTACCACGGCCAGCCATGTTGGTAGCGATGGTTACCGTGCCTGTTTTACCGGCCTCAGCCACAATATCGGCCTCTTTCTGGTGCATTTTGGCATTCAGTACGTTATGTTTAATTCCGCGCAGCTTCAGCATGCGGCTTAATAGTTCTGATATTTCTACCGATGTTGTACCCACCAGTACCGGGCGGCCCGCTTGTGTTAACTTAACGATCTCGTCGGCAACGGCATTGTATTTTTCGCGAACGGTGCGGTAAACCAGGTCCTGCATATCTGCACGGCTTGCCGGGGTGTTGGTTGGAATTTCAACCACATCCAGTTTATATATTTCCCAAAACTCACCTGCCTCAGTAACGGCAGTACCCGTCATACCGCAAAGCTTGTGGTACATACGGAAGTAGTTTTGCAGGGTGATGGTTGCCATTGTTTGGGTGGCATCCTCAACCTTAACATTTTCCTTAGCCTCAATTGCCTGGTGCAAACCATCGGAGTACCGGCGGCCATCCAATACACGGCCGGTTTGCTCATCAACAATTTTTACCTTTCCTTCATCAAGAATATACTCGGTATCTTTTTCAAATAAAGTGTATGCTTTTAATAACTGGTTTACCGAGTGGATACGCTCTGATTTGATAGAGAAATCGCGCATCAATTCATCCTTGCGGGCGATCTTTTCATCAGCCGGGATATCTGATTTCTCGATATTAGCGATCTCGCCGCCTACATCAGGCATCACGAAGAAATGCGGGTCTTCGCCTGATGCGGTGATCAGCTCTATGCCTTTTTCAGCCAGTTCAACCTGGTTATTTTTTTCGTCGATCACAAAATATAGCTCGGCATCTACCTTATGCATTTCCTTTGCGGAATCCTGCATGTAATAGTTCTCTGTTTTTTGCAGGATCTGCCTGTTAGCTCCTTCACTTAAAAATTTAATTAAGGCTTTACTTTTAGGCAGGCCGCGATAGGCACGTAATAATGATAAACCGCCTTCATCAATACCGGTTTTACCTTCGTTGATGAGTGCCTTAGCTTCGTTCAATACGCCATTTACATATGATTTTTGTACATTGATCAAACGCTCAATGCGTGGTTTCAATTCGTAAAACTCGTGCTCATCACCACGGGGGATCGGACCAGAAATGATCAACGGTGTACGTGCATCATCGATCAACACGGAGTCAACCTCATCCACCATGGCAAAATGCAGCTTGCGCTGCACCAATTCTTCCGGACTACGTGTCATGTTGTCACGCAGGTAGTCAAAACCAAATTCATTATTGGTACCAAAAGTAATATCAGCTAAATAAGCCTTGCGGCGTTCTTCAGAGTTTGGCTCGTGCTTGTCGATACAATCAACCGCCAAACCATGGAATTCATATAACGGGCCCATCCACTCCGAGTCACGGCGTGCCAGGTAATCATTCACGGTTACAATGTGTACGCCTTGTCCGGCAAGCGCATTTAGGTAAGCAGGCAAGGTAGCAACCAGCGTTTTACCCTCACCTGTAGCCATTTCGGCAATTTTACCCTGGTGCAATACGGTACCACCAATCAGCTGTACATCGTAATGAACCATGTCCCAGGTAACTTCGTTTCCGGCAGCTAACCAGCTATTGTAGTGGATAGCTTTATCGCCTTTGATCACTACGTTAGATTTCTTAGCGGCAAGCTCGCGGTCGAAATCAGTAGCAGTAACCTCAATAGTTTTATTACCTGCAAAACGGCGGGCAGTTTCTTTAACAACCGCAAAAGCCTCCGGCAGGATATTCATTAAAATATCTTCCAGCTCTTTGTTGCGGTCTTTTTCCAGTTTATCTATCTGGGTATAAAGCTCAACCTTTTCGTTTACATCCATATCCGGCTCGTTTTCGGTACGATCCTTAATGGCTTGTAATTCGGTATCAATGCCTGACAGGCCCTGCGCAATAGTTTCTTTAAAATTTATGGTTTTAGCCCGGAGCTCGTCATTGCTTATATCGCCGAGTTTAGCAAATTCCGCCTTGATCTTCTCAACTATAGGCTGAATGCTTTTTACATCCCGTTCTGATTTGCTTCCAAAAAGCTTACTAATAAAATCTAACATGTTTTAATCTGATATATAAACGCTATGAACTCAACAATTGCGCCATAGCAATCCAAAAAGTCATAATGGCAGGCAAAGGTAAGAAATTGGTATCAAGTATTTAGTATCAAGTATCAAGTAATTAGCCATAATAACGAGTAAAACTGCCATTTTAGTTCCTAAAATCTTGATACTTGATATTATAAAAGTTATCTTATTTTATCAATCAATAATAGGTGATGTGCCTTTCAATTACTTCATAAGGCTTGTCTTTAATATACTTGGTTTGTATTGTCCAGTTGTGCATTTTATCGTAGTTCTCATAGGTATATTTATAAACTTCGCTATCGCCATTTGGATGTTGATCCTCGATCAGATTTCCATCTTCATCATATTTACAATAACGGACAAACATTAATGATCCTATACCTCTATAACAATCTTCTTCTATTTGTTTTCCATTTAAATCATATTTAAAATAACTTTTACTGAATAAGCCTAACCCTTGACTATAATCATCTCTTTCAATATTTTTACCATAAACGTCAAGCCTTACTGTATCCCAATCTGTTACTTTGTTATCCACGCAGTAATATTCTTTTTCACTAATCTCATTATTATTTACTATGAAAATATTCCTTGTCCAAAGTTTTCCTGAAGCGAAATATCTTGTTAGTTGAGTCAAATTTCCAACGACATCATAAGTATACTTTGTTTTTACAGGGTTGCGCTTACTGGCAAATCCTCCATCAAAATCATAATATGAATAATCGTAAACAACAACCAATTGAGACTTTTTATCATATAACGCTATACATTTGTAAACATCTGTAGTTGAAGTTTGCCCGCCATATTTATTAATAAAACAAGTTGTTGTTATAACCGAGTCAACCGGTCCTTTTAAACGGGATTCTACATTATAATTATGGTACATTACAAATTGCCCAAAGCAACAAGTAAGCTTAGTTATAAAAAACAGGCTGCATAATAATATTCTGACTATTCCAATACGCATAAATTCAGTTGAAAATTATGGTGAATTTATAAATATCATATCCTACACGCAAATAATTATCTTTGCCGCCATGAACATCCTTGTCCTTGGTTCGGGCGGAAGGGAAAGCGCCTTCGCCTGGAAATTATCGCAAAGCGAAAAATGTGAAAACCTTTTTATCGCCCCCGGCAACGCGGGCACGGGCCAGTATGGCACCAACGTAAATATTAAGGTTACCGATTTTGAAGGCATTAAACAATTTGCCTTAGCTAACGCGATCAATTTAGTTTTGGTGGGACCAGAAGAGCCATTGGTAAAAGGGATTCATGATTTCTTTTTAAATGATGAGCAAATCAGGCACATCCCGGTTATCGGCCCACAAGCTGAGGGCGCGCAACTGGAAGGTAGCAAGGATTTCTCCAAGCAATTTATGGAGCGCCACAACATCCCGGCAGCTGCATCAAAAACTTTTACCCGCGAAACTTTACAGGAAGGATTTGACTACCTGCCAACCATCGGTTTACCGATCGTTTTAAAGGCTGACGGATTAGCGGCAGGCAAAGGTGTTTTGATCTGCCTGAGTTTAGAGGAAGCACAACAGGAATTAATAGAAATGTTAACAAACGCCAAATTCGGAGATGCCAGCTCGAAGGTTGTTGTTGAGCAATTTTTACAGGGCATTGAGCTTTCTGTTTTTGTGCTGACAGATGGGACTAATTATAAAATGCTGCCATCAGCCAAGGATTATAAACGTATTGGCGAAGGCGATACCGGTTTAAACACCGGCGGCATGGGTTCGGTATCACCGGTACCATTTGCGGATGCGGAGTTTTTGAAAAAGGTTGAAGAAAGAATGGTGATTCCTACTATTGAGGGATTAAAAAGCGACGGCATATCCTACAAAGGCTTTATTTTTATCGGTCTGATGAACTGCTACGGCGAACCGTACATGATAGAATACAACTGCCGCATGGGCGACCCGGAAACGGAAAGCGTGATGATGCGAATTGAATCCGACCTCGTTGATTTGCTATCCGGCGTAGCCGAAGGTAAACTGAACGAAAAAGAATTGATCATATCGGATAAAGTTGCCGCTACCGTAGTAATGGTTGCCGGCGGTTACCCGGGCGAATATTTGAAAGATAAAGTGATAAGCAATATTGAAAACGTGCGCGGCTCGCAGGTTTTCCATGCAGGCACTTACCTTGATGGCGAAGAAATTAAAACTTCAGGCGGAAGGGTATTGGCTATTACCTCATTGCAAAATGATATGTTTAGCGCGTTACAACAGGCAACTGCCGATGCTGCCCGTATTTACTACGATGGCATGTATTTCAGGAAAGATATTGGCTTTGATTTGTTGTAGATTACTTTGTAAACAGCTCAGCCAGTTTTGCTGCCAGCTGATCTTCATCAAGGTTACGTGCAATAATTTTCCCTGTAGGGTCTATCAGGAAGTTTTGCGGTATTGCGGTCAGGCTATACATCAGTGTAACTTTACTATTTAAATCCCACAATTGCGTCCATGTAAGGCCATCATGATGAATGGCATTCATCCAGGCCTGCTTTTGATTTATTCTATCTAATGATACACTAAGCACTGTGAAGTTTTTACTTTTGTATTGAGCATAAACTTTCACCACGCCCGGGTTAGACTCACGGCAAACAGGGCACCACGACGCCCAAAAATCAAGTAATACATATTTACCTTTAAATGTTGAAAGCGCTACATATTGGCTATTGGTATCAGCCAATAAAAAATCCGGCGCTATTTGACCAATTGCTACAGCATTCATCTTTTCCAATTGCTGTGCATAGGATAATCCTGCAGGGCTATTTTTTACTTCAGGGCTTAGCTGGTCGTAAAGCACTTTAATGCCCTCATAATTTGAATAACTTGCATATGAGTTTAAGGCATCAAGGCTGACAATTGACGAGGGATTATCCAGTATAAATTTTTTATTTATTTCACGCCTTTCCGCTTCAAGCGCTTTATTTTTAAATTCCAGATCCCTCAAAAACTCCGGAGATTTTTTTTGAGCCTCAGTAGCGCCGGTGTCTAATGTTTCTAATTGACCGTCGCGGGTTTCAATGGGTTGTAGTATCGCCTTGTAAGCATTTTCGGCATTATTGGTATTAGTACCATTAATAACCGATTTATCTAATGATGTATCAGGGCAGGTAATTGATATGTTTCCCGATTCTAAGTAAAACTTAGTACCGTTTGTGTAGGAGTACGATTTTGCTTTTGTATTAATTGTCAAATAGGCCTCGGTAGTTTGCCCTATTTGCCCCGTGAATTCAAACTCGCCGTTAGTTAAAGTTTCTTTCCCATTTATTGCCCCATTGTATATTAAAAATACGGTTGCCGGGCTATCCAGATTGGCAATTTTGCCTTTAATGATAAAATTGCCATTTTGTGCAGAAGTAATCAACGGCAGGAATAAACAAAAGGCGATTATTGTTCTTTTCATGTAAAAGGATAAGTGGCGTAAATATAGATTAAAAAACAAAAAGTCCGAAAGCTAAACACTTCCGGACTTTGCCGTCTTTACAGGATTCGCGGGAATAATTACATCGTTCCGAATATCTCGCCTAATTTCTTTTCCAAAGCATCACCAAAAAGGTCCTTGGCAACAATTTTTCCGCTTGGATCAATTAGCAGGTTTTGCGGGATGGCCTGGATGCCATATAATTTGGCGGCATCATTATCCCAAAATTTCAGGTCGGATACATGGTTCCAGGCTAAGCCGTCTTTATTGATCGCTTTAATCCAGTTATCTCTTTTACCCGGGCGATCTAAGGATACGCTCAGGATAGTAAAGTTTTTATTTTTAAAGTTATTGAATGCTTTTACCACATTCGGGTTTTCTGCACGGCAAGGGCCGCACCATGATGCCCAAAAATCAAGCAGTACGTATTTTCCCTTAAATGATGACAGGCTCAGCATTGTTCCGTTGGTATCCGGTTGAGCAAAATCAGGAGCCATAGCACCTACCGATACGCTTTTAATAACATCTAAATATTTTTGATAATCAGCACCGGCCTTGGTTGCGCGAAGCGATGGTGATAGTTTGGCAAACTCCGGAGCCAACTGGCCATAAACCGGGTACGGGCCGCCCATACCACGCAATGCCTGTAAGCTCATGTATGAATCAGGATTGGCACTGATGTATAATGAATCCAATGCTCTTTCTTTTATAGAGATGGCATCACTTTTTTTATCGATATAATCATTAAAAGCTGCATCGCGTTTTTCTTTTGGCATTGCTTCGTATTCAGCTTCTAAGGCGTTGTTTGCATCATTAACCGGTTTTAAAAAGGCAATAAAACGCTGGTTGTCTTCATTTACCTTAGTGCCGGTAACTTTGGCGTTTTTTAATGAGTCTTTACTTTTTATCTCGGTTGTACCGTTAACTAAAAATACGCTAAGCATATCGGCAGATTGGCGGTTGATACTTTGCATGCCCGCGCCTTTGTAATCAACCAATAATGTTGCACGGGTAATATCAGGCACGTTGCCGCCAAACATAAACTCGCCGTTTTTAATTGCGCTTGAATCTGTTTTAATAGCAGTGCCTGAGCGATAGCTTAAAAATATTTTTGATGGAGAATTAAGGGCCCCCACTTTGCCTTTAATAACAAAGTTTTCCTGTGCAAACAATAATGACGGAGCAGCGGCCAGCGCCAATAGGATTAGTTTTTTCATTTTAAATAATAAGATGTCAGTTGGGGTACTTTGGTAAAAATAATAAAATATAGCTGTTATACTTACATTTTACCAAATATCTGTGTCAACTTGGCGTCAAGGTCGTTGCCGCGCAGGTCTTTTGCAATAATTTTACCATTAGGGTCGATCAGGAAGTTATGCGGGATAGATTGAACGGCGTATAACAAGGCAACTTTATTATTCCAAAAATTAAGGTCAGATACCTGGGTCCAGCCCAGCCCGTCAGCTTTGATCGCTGCCTGCCAGCTATCCTTCCCATCAGCTTTATCAAGCGAAACGCCTAATATAGTGAAGTTTTTGGTTTTGAATTTATTATAAGCTTTAACCACGTTAGGGTTTTCCTGTCGGCATGGGCCACACCACGATGCCCAAAAATCGATCAGTACATATTTACCACGGAATGATGACAGCGAAACGGGGTTGCCATTTACATCACTCTCAGTAAAATCGGGCGCAACTGCTCCTATTTCGGTAGGTTTTAAGGCATCAATTGATTTTTTGATCATTTTGCCCCCTTCCATTTCCTTTAAATTTTGCGAAAGGCCATTATACAAAGGCTCCAGTTCTGACGGATCCATTTTAGGGCCAAGCGAACTTAAAGCCAGTAAGCTTAGGTAACTGTTAGGGTTTTCCCTGATAAATTTCTCCAATGACGCGGTTTGTTCTAACTGAAGTTTTTTGCGCCTGGCATCCATCCCGCTCATAAACTCTTCGGAGTTTTGCTCCTCCGGCGTTGCCTTTTTTACCAGTGCATACAATTGCTGGGCTTCGTCCTGTATGGGTTTTAGTTGCGCCATCAATTTTTTATTGTCGTCATTGATCTGCGAGCCGGTAATTACTGCTTTTGAAATTGAATCTGCTGTTGTAGCGATATGTATTGTGCCCTTTTCAATGTAAAAGCTTAATCCATCAGCATCTTTATTAAGGTTAGAGAAACCCACACCTTTATGGTCTATCAATAATATGGCATTGGTTGGATTAATAACCGTGCCTGTAAAATCAAAGTTGCCGGATACAATGGCCGATGAATCGATCACATTGTTTTCTCCAAGCCGATAGATCAGGAATGCTTTTGCAGGTGCGCCTATTTCACCAACTTTGGTTTGTATTAAAAATGGCTGCGGCTCTTCAGTAGATTGCGGGGCGGGCATTTGTTTGGAGATTACCTGTGCGAAAGTAAAAGCAGGAAATAACGCCAATATAATTAAAAATATTTTTTTCATGAAAAACAAAAAGTATTAACCATTAACGTTTAATAATGGATTGAATTGTATGCTACGCCAGTTTTTGATAAGTGCGCCACCAAAGGTCGGGCATTTCGCCCGAA
This sequence comes from Mucilaginibacter sp., assembly GCF_965225845.1. Lineage (GTDB taxonomy): Bacteria > Bacteroidota > Bacteroidia > Sphingobacteriales > Sphingobacteriaceae > Mucilaginibacter. Next base: position 474,581 of record NZ_CBDDBL010000002.1, on the reverse strand, counting down.
ATGGCAATTTTATAATCATCGTAACTGCAAGGCACTAAGTGCGAACGCTCGTTTTTTGAGCCGCCTGTAGGGTATGGTACCTGCATCCACCAGCGATCGGTTTTTTTGCTTTTTACAAACACCAGTTCATGCTCATCATGCTTTAAGCTGGTTTTATAAATAAGGTATTGAGATTTTGGATTGAGCGGGAAATCTTTTTTACGATTATACACACCATCCACAAAATACCAAATCATTTGCGCCAGCAACATGGCGGTTTGCCCGTTATTATCGTAAGCCGGGTTAAATTCGTAAAAACCAATAGAGGTCAGTTTATCATTAAAACCTGCATATCGTGCTAACTGGCAGGCTTCTTCGCCATAAAACCCGTTTGGCGTAGCGTTAGCATTTCCCATTGCATCAGATGAACGGATGGCGTTAATATCAAAGCTCACCATATTGGCATTGCGTATAATGGGTTCGGCGTAGGCAATTTGCCCGCTTAAGTTACCAAGGCGATGCACATCAAAAAAAAGCTTTTCCATCATCCTCAATCCATCCTGGCTTGTAAAATAGGTTTGATAACCCAGGTTACTATAGTTGAACAGATAATTAGGCTCGTGCAGGAATATTTTGTTAAGGTAAGATGTGGAAGTGGTTTCGATACTTTCCGGGGTGGTATCATCGTCCAAATCAAAATGAGAATCGATCACTACCAGGTCAACTTTCTGCTCAAGCTCTTCATAACCCATATATTGGGCGTAGGTTAGGTCCTGCCCGCCGCCTATGATCACCGGGATAATATCGTTTTTGATCAATTCGGCAACTACAGTTTTTAGGGCAAAATAAGTATCGGTAACGGTGGCACCCGGCTTGATATTACCCAAATCAACTATTTTGGTTTCATAGGCACCTTCATTCAGCTGGTATAATTTTTCGCGGATATAGTCCGGCCCTAATCCGCAACCTGAATTATCTATAGCATTGCGGTCATCCTTAACACCAATGATGGCGATATCAAATTTAACTTCCATGTCAGGGAACTGATCGGTGTGCTTTACGATCTTATCACCCAGATGGCTGGTATAATATCCTTTTTTAGGCGTGATCTTATCCAGATCAACAGGTGAAAAAAAATCAGTTAATGACATATTGATGTGCGAATGTGCAAATGTGCAGATTTTTTTGGATGTGGAGATATGCGGATGTGCAAATTTGAAGATGTTTTTATGGGTAAATATTGCATTAAGTTTTTGCATTTGAATATGCCCCCATCTGCATATTTGCACATCTGCACATCTATATGCACATTTGCAATACACTCATCTACATATAAAATGATACTGGTTACAGGCGCTACAGGTTTTTTAGGTTCAGAGCTTGCCATGCAACTGGTAGATGCAGGTAAACAAATTCGCTGCATTAAACGCGCAAGCTCAACAATCCCTAAAATTCTCATTTCTTATCAAACCCAAATTGAATGGGTTGATGCTGATATACTGGATATTTTCGCGTTAGAGAATGCGCTCGATGGCGTAACACAGGTTTACCATTCCGCGGCTTGGGTATCATTAAAACAAAAGGATAAGCAATTGATGATCCGTAATAATGTTGAGGGTACTGCCAATGTGGTTAATTTATGTAATGAGCGAGGAATACGATTGCTGCATGTAAGCTCAATTGCAGCCATTGGCCAGGCATTGCCGGGTAAACTCATAAACGAAGAAACACATCTCGATGAAAATAATGAGCAGGATGGCTATGCCATATCAAAACTGCACAGCGAAATGGAAGTTTGGCGCGGTATTGCCGAAGGTTTAGACGCGGTTATTGTAAATCCGTCATTAATTCTCGGACCGAATGCAGGCAAAACGGGGACAGGAGCGTTATTTATTACCGTTCGCACCGGGCTGAAGTTTTACACCCAAGGCACCGGTGGCTTTGTTGATGTGCGCGATGTTGCCAAATGCATGATCGACCTGATGAACAGCGATATTTCCGGCGAGCGCTACATCATTAATGCGGAAAATATCAGCTATAAAAACATCACCGCCCAAATTGCGGATTGCTTCGGCATCCCAAGGCCATCAATGCTGGCTAAACCCTGGATTATGGAATTGGTATGGCGTACTGCATCTGTAGTTTCAGCAATCACAGGTAAGGATCCATCAATGGATAAGGTAGCTGCCCAAACGGCATCGTTAACCAATAACTATGATAACTCAAAGATCAAAGCTGCCATTAACATTGAGTTCAGGAAGATAAGTGAAACGGTAAAGGATGTGTGCGCGGCTTTGAGGAAATAGAATTTAATGTTTATAAATCCATAGTTTATTCGGTTATTTGCGGGTAATTCTTAACTGGCCATTAGTTCAATATTTCGCACATTTGCATGCCTGCATTTGCAAGGCATTGCACATCAAAATTAAATGGATCAATACTTTATAATAGACTTCGACAGCACGTTTACACAGGTTGAAGCTTTAGACGAATTAGCCCGCATCTCCCTTAAAAATCATCCCGACAGGGAAAAAATATACCAGCAAATAGAGGACTTGACCAACGCTTCTATGGAAGGCCGTTTATCGTTCACCCAAAGCCTGGAAGCCCGGGTTAAATTGCTGCAAGCCAACCGCGACCATTTAAAGCAACTGATCACGCATCTTAAAAAAAAGGTATCCACTTCATTTTCGCGCAATACCATCTTCTTTAAAAATCACCAGGATGAGGTGTTGATCGTATCCGGCGGGTTTAAGGAGTTTATTATCCCGGTTGTGACGGAGTACCACATTAAAAAGGAAAATATTTACGCTAATACTTTTGTGTTTGATGACGAGGGAAATATTATTGGATATGACCGCGAAAATCACTTATCGCAGGAGGGCGGCAAGGTTAAACTATTAAAAGAATTGAACCTGCCAGGCGAGATCTTTGGCATTGGCGATGGTTATTCTGATTTCCAATTGAAGGAATCGGGTATGATCAAAAAATTCTTTGCCTTTACTGAAAACATCGAGCGCAAATCAGTTGCCGAAAAAGCCGACCATATTACCCCGAGCTTTGATGAGTTTTTGTACATTAACAAATTGCCGCGGGCTATCTCCTACCCAAAAAACCGCATTAAATGTTTGGTGGTAGGTAATATTGAGGATGAAGCCTTAGCGCAAATGCGCAAAGAGGGCTATAACATCCGGGTACAGGAAAGTATTCAGGATAAATATTTAGAGGAAGCCGGTATCTTATTTTGCGACGAGGAAAACCAGCCAACATCCGAGCAGTTGCAAAACGCAGGCAGGTTAAAGGTGATAGGTATTTTTGGTAAGATAGCAAGTCGTAAACTGGCCGAGGTTGCCTGCGAAAATGGCATTATAATTTTTGACGACCCTAAGCATAATCCCCGTCACGACGACTTTATTCCCAAAAGAGTAATGGCTTTTATGAACGAGGGTAAAACGCACACCAGCTGTAATTTTCCTGATCTGCAACCGCCGCGTATTTATAACGCGCACCGGTTAATACACATTCACAAGAACGTGCCGGGTATTTTGGCTAAAATTAATGATGTATTCGCCCGCCACAACATCAATATCGTCGGCGAGTTTTTGGTGACCAATCCACAAATTGGCTATGTAATTACTGACGTGGATGCAGGTTATGATACCGAGGTGCTAAACGAACTGAAAGCTATCGAGCAGACAATAAAATTCAGGTTATTGTATTAGAAGAATATTCAATTAGCAATATTTACCCTTGCCAAAACCATCGGCAATAAACCTTGTACCCATTGCGCGTACATGGCAGCGGATGGATGCAGGTCATCCGCTGCTAATAGCGATAAATTAGTTGCCGCCTCGCGGGATATGGCAGTAATATTATAATAGTTCACCTTTGCATTTTCACTCTCCTGCAGGTTAATTGTGTTAAAATGATCTATTTCCGGACCGATTACAGCGTCCTGACCGTTTGCGAAAGGTGTAACCCCATAATCCGGCAACGACAACACAAATACCCTCCCTTTCTCGCCTTTAGCATAAGTTACGGCAGTTTGTAAAAGCTTATTAAAGTTTGCACGGTAAACACTGTCGCTAATGCCAAGGCGCTGGTCATTAACACCAATCAGCAAGGTCACAAAATCGTAATTATCCTGTAATGGAGAATTCATAGCAATCCCATTGATCAAATCTGCAGATGTCCAACCTGTGATTGCAATTTCTGTTGGTTGGGCTGGCTTAAATCCTAAAGCCTGTAACGCTGTGGTAAGCTGGTAGGGGAAAGACTGAGATTGGGATACTGATTGCCCCACTGTATAGGAGTCTCCAAGTGCCAGATAACGGATAGTATCCGTATTAACTATCTTTAAGTTAATTAAATCATTAAAACCATAATTACCGTCATTTACATCCGCTGATTTTTTAGTACAGCCCGTGAATATAACAGTTGAAAATACGATCAGTAATAAAATAAGCGACCATATTTTCATCATAAAACTAATTAATTAGTTTTATTAATCCTTGATACAACCATAGGCATTAAACCTGCAATCCATTGCGCATACATTAACCCCGAAGGGTGCAAGCCATCAGGCGCTAATAAGGCATGATTAGTTGCCGCTTCGCGGGATATGCCGGTTATATCAAGATAGTTTACACCTGCAGCACGGCTTTCCTGTAGATTGATCGCGTTAAACTGGTCTATTTCGGGCCCTATTGTGGCATCTTCGCCTGCGGCAAATGGCGTTACACCATAATCAGGTATTGACAATACGAACACCCTTGTTTTATCGCCTTTGGCATAAGATATAGCTTGTTGTAACAGCAACACGAAATTCTGTTGGTAAAGTGTTTGGCTTAAGCCCTGATACTGGTCATTAACACCTATTAATAAGGTAACAACATCATAATTATTGGATAGCGGCATATGCTGATTGTATTGGGCAATACCGTCAATCAAATTTTGGGTTGTCCAGCCTGTTGTAGCTATGATAACCGGATTCGCGACTTTAAACCCTAATTTGCCTAAGGTATCGGTAAGCTGGTAAGGGAATGACTGCGACTGTGAAACAGACTCGCCAATGGTATAGGAATCACCTAGTGCCAGATACCTTATGGTATTGCTTTTAACAATTTTCAAAATGCTTGAATCTTTATATGTAATGTTATTGCTTACAGCTACATCTGTTTTTTTAGTACAGCCGCTTAAAGCAATCAACGTAAATATGATCAATTGTATGGCTTTCATCCTAATATCTCCATATTGAATAATACGGAAATATGGTGTTTAAGGATTTTTTTTACTTCATTAATATCAACTTCTTTCCCTAATTCAGCTTGCATAGATGTTACCGCTTTGTCATCGATCCCGCAAGGGACTACATTACCAAAATAAGAAAGATCAGTATTTACATTAAGCGCAAAACCATGCATGGTTACCCAGCGGCTGCAGCGTACACCCAAAGCACATATTTTGCGTGCGTGGTCATTATCGGCATCAAACCAAACACCGGTATAGCCGGGATACCTGCCTGCTGTTAGGCCGTACTCGGCAAGTGTAAGTATAGTGGCTTCCTCAAGCGTGCGCAGGTATAAATGTATATCGGTGAAAAAATTATCAAGATCCAGTATTGGGTAACCAACAATTTGCCCCGGGCCGTGGTAGGTAATATCACCACCGCGATTAACCGGGTAATAAACGGCTTCCTTCTCTTTTAATCTTTCTTCATCCAAAAGCAGGTGTTCAAACTTGCCGCTTTTGCCTAAAGTATAAACGTGAGGGTGTTCACAAAAAATAAGATAGTTTGGTGTTAACGTAATTTCTTCATCCATACCACCTTCAGCAATAGCCAAATTTTGCCTGTTACGGATTTCCGTTTTCAATTTTACTGTGCTATTGAACAATTCTTCCTGTTTTTCCCAGGCTTCTTTGTAGTCTATTAGTCCCCAGTCATCAAATATTACTTGCTTATTTTTCATTAAAGTAATCTTTTTTTTAGAAGGTAATGAAGCTAACATGAGCCATTTTATTGATTATTTGTTGGCGGATGGTTCATGATTGTTTCATTCGGTTCTCCCTTTACATAACCTATCATGTAATCCTCATATTGCATGTACTCCACCTTATAATCAATCAATACATCATCTTTTTGCAGATGCGCGTCAACCTTGCCCTGCTCTGCAAATTCAAATGGCGCTAAGGAAATATGGTTCACAAACGATACCTCTTTTTGCCCGTAACATTTATAAATAGCCTCTTTGCCGCACCAACACACATATAAATGTTCTATGCGGTGTTCACCGACATTAATAAAAGCCATTTCTTCTGGTTTCATAAATTTGGAAGCAATGCGCTCAACCTTTTCTTTTAATTGTTCAATATCAATACCAACCGGCGCGTTTCTGCTCATCATTACTGCCGCATAATCAAACGAATGGCTGAACGAGATGTGATAAGGCAGATTCACGAGGTAAGGCTTACCATGGATGTCGGTTTTGCAGTCGATGTACTCATCAGTGCGCAGCATGGTACGTAAAAGCACACGTGTGCCTAACCAGTGCAAGTGGCGCTTGCTGGTGCTTATTTTTTCAAAATAAGCTTTTTCGTGTTCGTCTAACTGTAACTGTTTATACAGATCGGCCGCTTTTTCCTCGATCTTCCAAAGCGCGAATTCTGTATAATCATCAACCCGATGCCGGTATACTACTGCCATATAAGTAAAATTGCAAAAAGGATGGCAAACTTAAGTCAAATAATTATAATTTAGCTACCTAAGCAGCAAAAGCTATGATACTGTCAGACAAGCGCATCCTCGAAGAAATAGATAAAGGTACCATTATTATTGAGCCCTTTTTGCGCGATTGTTTGGGCACGAACAGCTATGATGTACATTTAGGAAAGCATTTGGCAACTTATCGTGACAGGGTGCTGGACGCCAAACTGCATAACGAGATAGATTCTTTCGAAATCCCGAAGGAAGGATTTACCTTACAGCCCAATACCTTGTATTTAGGTGTGACGTTGGAATATACCGAAACCCATGCGCATGTTCCTTTTTTAGAGGGCAAATCGAGTACGGGCCGTTTGGGTATTGACATACATGCTACCGCCGGTAAAGGTGATGTAGGCTTCTGCAATACCTGGACGCTGGAAATATCCTGCGCCCAGCCTGTTCGTATTTACGCGGGCATGCCAATTGGCCAGTTAATTTATTTTGTAGTTGAAGGCGAGATAGAAACCATGTACAACACCAAAAACAATGCTAAATACAGCAATCCTACCACAAGGCCTGTTGAAAGCATGATGTGGAAAAATAAGTTTTAACGTTTTGTGTTGGTAACAGTATTGTTATCATTTAAACCTTATCATATTTTTTCCTGACATTGTATTACCATTATGAACTACAGGAAGTTACTCATCGGTTTGCTATTTGTAACAAGCATTACTGCCCTTGTAGGCTTTGTTGTGGCCGATACTTATCCTATCCAAAAAATAGCGCTTCAGCTGAATAAATGGGTGCTTAAAAACCCGGTTGAGAAAGTTTACCTGCAATTGGATAAGCCTTATTATGCCGCGGGTGATGATATATGGTTTAAAGCCTACGTTACCATAGGCAGCCAGCACGAATTAACCGCGTTAAGCGGCGTTTTAAATGTAGAGCTGATAGACGACCGCGATTCTGTAAAAAGGCATATTAAGCTGCCATTGGTAAATGGCTTAACATGGGGCGATTTTGCGCTGTCGGATACTTTGGCCGAGGGTAATTACCGCATTCGGGCCTACACCAACTGGATGCGCAATGCCGGCGAAGATTATTTTTTTGATGAGCCGATCAGAATTATTGACGCGTTTGATAAAATTGACGCGCATACTACCTATTCTTACAGTATCCAAAACGGGCGGCAGCAGGTAAACGCGCTGATCAGTTATAGTAACGGAGCCGGTAATGCCCTTGCGAACACCGAAGTAAAATATACCGTAGATTTCGATACGAAAACAATTATCAGGGGCAAAGCAACAACCGATGATAAAGGTAATATCAATATCAGCTTCCTGGCTCCGGTTGGGGCGCTGCCATTAAATTCAGGCAGGATCAACACTGTTATTAAAACCGGTAAAACTGATTTTGTTACTAAAGTTATCCCTGTAAGAGCAGCATCTGCTAACATTGATGTACAATTTTTCCCCGAGAGCGGAACGCTTGTAAATGATATCAATTCAAAAGTGGCCTTTAAAGCAGTGGGCGCCGATGGGTTAGGCAAGGATATAAAAGGAACAATAACCGATTCGAAGGGCAATACCATAACCTCATTCAGCAGCCAGCATTTGGGGATGGGGGTTTTTAACCTTTTACCGCAAGCCGGCGAAAATTACACGGCACATATTACTTATGCTGATGGCTCCTCAAACACAGTAGCATTGCCAAAACCTGTTGACAAGGGCTATGTTTTAACTATAAATAATAGTGATACAGGTAAACTCAGGATCAAAATAATATCCAATCAACAAATCCGTGATGAAGATCCGCAGGATACTTTAAGCCTCATAGCGCAAGCAGATGGCGAAGTATGTTATGCTGCGAAAAGTAACCCGGGATCAGCAAGCTTTACGGCATCCATCAGTAAAAAAAGATTACCTACGGGAGTAATTCAGTTCACACTTTTCTCATCAAAGGGCGAGCCGTTGAACGAACGCTTAGTATTCATTCAAAACGATGATCAGCTTAAACTGGATGTGAAAGCTGAAAAAAAATATGGCTTGCGCCAAAGAGTTAATATCACCTTTGATGCTAAAAACAGCGATGCAAAACCGGTAGTTGGCAGCTTTTCGGTAGCGGTTACCGACGAAAGCAAAGTACCTCAGGACGAAAATTCAGCCAGCACCATATTGACTAACCTTTTGCTTACCTCGGACATTAAAGGATATGTGGAACAGCCTAATTACTATTTTATTCATGCAGATGAACAAGTACGAAATGATTTAGACGTTTTAATGCTCACCCAGGGGTATCATCGCTTTGACTGGAGGAGGGTGTTGAATGATAATATTCCTGAAGCTGCTTATCAGCCTGAAAAAGCATTTCGCATTAGCGGGCATATTACTACTTCGGGTGGCAAGCCCATCGTAAATGGTAAGGTTACCTTATTAACAACCGCCGGTAAAACGTTTTTTACCGATACCGTTACCGATGCAAAAGGTAAATTCTCTTTTAATAACTTATCATTTCCCGATAGCGTAAAGTTTGTTATCCAGGCGCGTACAGATAAGAATCACAAAAATGTGCAGATAGACCTGGATGACATAAGCCCTCAGGGTTCAAGTCATAATAAGAATGCGCCCGATTTCCAGGTTAATGTTTATGATGGCTTATCAACCTATGTGCAAGCCAGTAAGGATTTGGTTAACCAGCAAATGAAATACGGTTTGGCCAAGCGAACCATTGTTTTAAAAGAGGTAGTGGTGAAGGATACAAGGATACTGCTTAAACATTCAGCTAATTTAAATGGCCCCGGCAATGCCGACCAGGTATTAGTGGGCGACCAGATACCAACGGGATGTGCGACTATAGACCAGTGCTTACAAGGCAGGTTGTTTTTTATTAATTTTATTAACGGTGTGCCTTATTCAACCCGTGGCGGGAGCTTATCTATTAATGTAGATGGTGTATTTATATCGCCAGATGAATTTAATACATTAAATATTAATGACATTGAAAGTATTGAGGTGTTGCGAACAGGTAGTAGCTATGCTATATATGGCTCGCAGGCAGGTAAAGGTGGGATTATTGTAATTACCACAAAAAGGGGCGATGATATTACCAGAGACTCCTACAAACGCCCTGCACCCGGCATCATTACCTATTCGCCTGTTGGGTACTATAAGATAAGGACTTTTTATTCGCCGCAATATGACGATCCTAAAACAAACCAATCCATTGCCGACCAACGCTCCACCATTTACTGGAACCCTAATATTGTTACTGATAAAGATGGCAAAGCAAGCTTCCAATTTTTTAACGCCGGAAATAAAGGTACCTATCGTGTAATAATTGAGGGAATAGATATAGATGGCAATATAGGCAGGCAGGTATATCGATATAAAGTGGAATAAGATTATCAATCTTATAACTGACCTCAAATCTCTGGCCTCTGACCACCGGCTCTTACTTCGCTAAATAAAATTTCCCCCAAAAATCAACGGTTTTGGATGTTTCACCGGCATTAGCCATTGCGTTGCCGCCGCCTTTATTACCGCCTCTGCCACCACCATGCCGGCCGCCACCACCCATGCCGCCACCACCGTTACGGCCACCGCCGCCACCGTTATTGCTTTCGCCATCTGTACTGGTTGGTTGCGGTCGCTGTATGCCGTTAATTTTAATGTCAAATGCCCACAGACCGGTTAAGTCAGCATGAAAGAATTTTAGCGGAATTGCTTCTTCGTAAATTAAATTGCCGGCATCATCATAATTTACAGCAGTGCGGATGCCGTAGGTATTTGATGTGGTGATCATATCATCTTCAACATCTTTATAACCAATCACTTTAATTCCTCGCAGCGTAGTTATTTTTTCCTGCTCCAACTGGTCGCGTTCCTCCTGGCTTACCACTTCGTTCTCGCCGGGGCTGCGGTTTATGATCATTTTATTACCGCCACCAACATTTAGCGGGTAGGTTAAGCTAAAGGTTTCTTTCTTTTTACCCCTGGTATCAATACTAAAAGTTAACCCGGCGTTCAAAACCCGCACAATTTCTGATCGGTCAAAGATCTTAACGGCCAGGTAAAGTGTATCCTTATTATTCGCGATGGTATACTTTAAGCGTTCTTCCGGGCTGTAATAGCTTAAGCTGTCGCCCCATTCTTTTACATCGCCATCAACAACCACTGTTGCCGGGGCTGGCTTTAAATGGAATTGAGGCATATCCTGCGCATTACTGATGTTGTATAAGCCTATTTGCAGCGCAAAAAATGAGATAATGTAAATAATGGTCTTTTTCATATAATAGCGTGGTTTTTTATAAGGGAGTTAATAATGTGCGTTAAACAAGCGTAAATTGTAACGACATTTTTCCAACAGGAAATTAAACGTTTTATTATAGTTTTTAAGTAATTTTGCAGTTACATATGTCAACAGAAGTACAGGAAGAAACGCTCACACTCGAAGAATTGCTTGCGGGTTTAAAAGAACTCCACCGCCTTATATTGTGGAATGATGACGTGAACAGTTTTGACCATGTAATTTATTGCATGATGAAGTACTTGGATTATTCGCAGCCTCAATCTGAAAAGATCGCCTGGAAGGTACATAACGAAGGCAAATGCGCTGTGCTCGAAGGGTCTTTTACCGAGATGGAAATTTACCGTAAAATATTACAACAGGAAGGCTTAACCGTATCGGTTGAATAATTTTTGAAGATTTTATTGAATTACCTGGTAAGCAATGCCATTTAACATGAAGTCAATGCTATTGATTTAATTTATTTAAAGGGCAAAATTCAGAATTTCAACAGAATTGTTACAATGTTTTGACAGTTTGACCTTAACGTTAACTTCCAGTTTACAATATGGTTACAGGTTGAGGGTTCTTTTGCAGACTTAAAAGAAGTCTTCATGAAGAAAATTTTCCTCCTCATCGTTTTATTCATCGCCTCATCCTTTACCCTTGCATTTTCTCAAGGTTCTGTAAAAGGGTTCATTAGCGATCAAAATGGGCAACCGCTCATCGGTTCAACCATTAAGCTTCATAACGAAGCAACTAACGTAAATCAATATACCAGCGTTGGTTTAGATGGTTCTTATTTCTTTAAAAACCTGGCAAACGGAAATTATTCTATTTCTGCTACCTATGTATCCTACGAAACGATAACTAAAGAAGTTGAGATTGCTGGGAAGCCGTTAATTTTAAGTTTCTCCTTAAAATCAAAAGAAAATTCCCTTACCGAGGTTGTTATTACAGGAACAGGTAACCGGGCTTCTGATCAATCTGCAGTTAACGCCGAACGTAACTCACCAATTGAATTAAATTCAGTTTCTGCACGAACTATCGAAGCCTCTCCGGATATTACGATCGCCAATGTAACCCAGCGTGTTTCGGGCGTGTCTGTTGAACGGAGTAATAATGGCGAAGCTCAGTTTGCTATTATCCGCGGGATGGACCAGCGTTACGAATATACTTTGTTAAACGGCATTAAGCTGCCAAGCCCCGACAACAAAACCCGGTACGTTCCACTTGATATTTTTCCTGCCGATATTGTTGACCGTTTAGATATATCAAAATCATTAACTCCTGATATGGAAGGTGATGCCATTGCAGGTGCTATTAATATGGTACTTAAGCAAGCTCCAAACGATTTTACATTAAGCGCAAACCTGGGAACTGGTTTCGCAAATACCTTTTTCAGTGGTAATGGTTTTACTAAATTTGATCACAGCGCAAGTTTAAGTGAATCGCCAAGGATAATGGGTAATGATAACGCTACCATTGGCGATTTTCCTAATAATCCATTCCACACCAGCCAAATAAAAGCACCGCTGGGTACCATTGCCGACCTTACGATTGGCGGGCGTAGCGCAGATAAAAAATTTGGGGCCATTGCTACCTTTAGCTATCAAAATTCATATCGCCAAACTAATGGGTTATTCTTTGGTTCATCAACCAATAGTTTAACCGGTTTCCCATTACTGGGTAGTGAGGAAGCACGTGTTTATAACATCCAGCAGGAGCGTACTGCTGTTGTTACCCAGTTTGACTATCGTATTAACGCGAACAACAAGATCGATCTGAATGCCGATTATATCAACCTTACCCGTAATGAGTATCGTTTCACTTCAGATACCAGCTTATCGGCCAGTCATACTGCACCAGGACTTGGTACTATAAGTGATGATTACCTAAGCTATCGCACCATACAACAAATCTATAATTTCGATCTGCATGGAACACATAAACTGGCCGATCAATGGAAATTGGACTGGCACGTAGTTTATTCAAAAGCAACTGCTAATGCACCGGACAGGGCCGAGTTAACTGTTGGTACCGCAGGTACTTTAAATTCAAACGGACAAGTGGTACAGGAACAACCTTACCTTCCTTCAAATCCTGACCCGGAAACGCGTGTTTTTGAAAAAAATGCTGATCAGAACAAAAGTGCTTACCTGAACCTGACCTATTCGCCTACCATATTTGGCACCAAAGTGGCTTTTACTGCAGGCGGCATGTACCGGGATAAAACACGTAACAGCGAATATGACGAATATGATCTGATCCAGAACGCTGCAGTATCTAGCGCGCAAAAGTTTGATGGCAATATAGATGATAACAGCCTCAGTGTTCAAAACGCTGATGGAGATGCCTCTAACGCGCTTAACTACAACTTTACCGAAAAAATTGGCGCAGCTTATGGTATGTTCAACTTTACTTCCGGTAATCTTTCTGCTGTTGGTGGTTTAAGGTATGAAAATACCAACCAAAGCTGGGTAAGTAATGTTGATCCGAGTACTATTGCAGGCCAAACAGGTTCAGTAACTTATTTTGATGTGCTGCCAAGCCTGAACCTGAAATATAGCTTTGATGCTAAACAGGATTTGCGATTCTCTTATTACTCAGCCATCAGCAGGCCAAACTTTTATGAGTTGATCCCGCATACCGAAGGTGACCCAGATGCTGACTATCCTGAATACGGTAACCCTTTCCTGAAACGTACTACATCAAATAACTTGGATCTGCGTTACGAGTTTTTTCCCGGTTTGCTTGACCAATTTTTGGGAGGTGTATTTTACAAAAGCATAAACAATCCTATCGAATATGCCATTTTACAAGGTCAGGCAGGACAGACAGCCGTATTGGAACCTGAAAATTTTGGTACAGCAATCAACTATGGTTTAGAAATTGACGCAACCAAGTATTTGCGCAACTTTGGTATCAGGTTAAATTACACTTATACCAACTCAAGCATTACTACCAGTAAACAAGAGATTGATGCAGCAAATGTAACGTTAAAAACGGTTAACCAAACCCGCCCGCTGCAGGATCAATCTAAAAACATTGGTAACCTGTCTTTCCTTTATCGCGAAGCAAAAAGCGGTTTTGACGCGCAAATCTCAGCAGTGTATACCGGTCCGCGTATTTACGCCGTATCGCCTTATTTAGATAATGACATCTGGCAAAAAGGTTTTGTAACGCTTGATATTTCGGCTGAAAAAAGAATATTTAAAAAATTCTATATATACGCTAAGGCAACAAACCTTACCAATACACCTTTCGAGTTAGAAATACGCAGGCCATACACCACAGAGCCTGATGTATTGAGCTATCAAACAGTAGGGCAAAATTATTTTATCCGCAAGGATACTTATGAGCAATATTACATTTTAGGTTTAAGGTATAAATTGTAATGATTAAGAACATGAAAATGAAAAAACACTTCAATATATTATTTGCAGCTATAACCTGCCTTATGCTGTTTAGTGCATGCCATAAAGCTGAAAACGCGAAAATTTCTCCAAGGCTTGTAGTGGCGAGTAACCCCATCACATCAGATACATTGAGCGGAAGCGTAAACGGTACTTTACTAAGCGGCAAAACCTACTATTTTGCCAGCAATATTACTGTTAATGGCGGCGATACTTTGCAATTACAGCCTGGTGTAAAATTGGTTGCCCTTGGTAATGGTTTAACCTGGCAAACCGCTCCCGAAATAATTGTGCATGGCACTTTTATTAGCCTGGGTACACAAGCCCAGCCAAACTATATAACTGTTAGCAACGCGGCTACCCTGCATGCACAGGCAAATGCGCAAAACTATACAAACGTTTTCCAGGGATGGTGGGGAGGTATATTTGCTGAACCTGGCCCGGTAACAACAAAAGATCCAACTCCGGCAGGTGGCGACATGATTATTAAATGGACACACCTTGAATTTGCCGGCGGCCCTTCAGGCCCGGCAGATGACGCCGCGGTTTATTCGCCGCAGGGTAGCCCGCGCTGGACAATATATTTCGCTAACATCAAGAAAAACTTTATACTGGAAGATTCGTGGATATTTGGTAGCCGTGATGATGCAATGCGTTTAGCGGGCGGCCATGTGAATATTATGCGCAATACTTACGAATTGGATGGCGTGGCAGCGGGTGAGGCTTGTAATATTAAAAGTGGCACCGTTGGTGATGTAGCTTATAATATGGTGATAGGTGCGGCAACCAACGCATTTAAAATATCTGACGCGGGCACAACAGGTACACAGTGTAACATTAACTGCTATAACAATACGATTGTAAGTTGCGGTTGGAGGCAGAGTTCAACCAGCGGCCACGGTGGTTCAATTGACGTTGAAAAAGCTGCCCGTAGCAATGATTATAATAACGTGATTATTAACTGCGCGGTTGGTTTAAGGGTGTTAAGCACCGCTGATATTACCGACACGCATTACAACAACCAGCTTTTTTATGGTTACAACGCGGCTATTGTTAAAACATTTTATGCTACAGATGGCGTTGGTAAACAACAATCGGCAGATATAATATCAACAACTCCACAGGCTAATAATCCTATGTTCGCTTTGTTTGATGTAAATGCTTACAATTATACCATGTATCCGGCCCCAACAACAGCGAATAATGAAACACCTTTAAGTACGATGGTTGGTACTTCAAGCTTTCATATCACATCAACCTCGCCGGCTTATGGTAAAGGTACTACAACCGCTTCGCCGCCTTATAATAATGTAACAACAACCGGAGTATACGCTCCTGTAGTTACCGCTCCGGGTGTGGATTTGGGTGCTTACCAAAGTAACGGTTCGGGTAACCAGCATTAAATAAGAATATTAATATAATTTTACCGCAGAGGCGCTTTATTTGCGCCTCTGTTTTTGTTTAAAGATAAAACCTGAAGAATGAAAAAAACGCTGTTATTATTAAGCTTTGTATTAACTGTGATTTGCCTGGCAAATGCCCAGGATTGCGGTACTAATTATTTAGGGACTAAAACCCTGTATCAATATCAGGCACAAAAATATACGCCACCGCCTGCAGGATATTTGCCTGTTTTCATTAATCACGTTGGCAGGCATGGTGCCAGGCATTTAACCAAAGAGGTGAAAAAAACATATGCGTACCAGCTATTAATGCAGGCTGACAGCGCGAAAGGATTAATGGCAAAGGGAAAGCATCTTCAACAAATGGTGCTGGCCCTGCAAAAGCTTGAGCAGGGTAATACCAAATATATATCAGCCGAAGGCAGGGATGAGTTGTATGAGATTGGCCAGCGCATGGCTTTGAATTATAATAGCATATTTAAAGGCAACTTAAACCTTGATGTTGCCGTTACCAAAGAAGTTCGCACTACGCAAAGCGCACAGTCTTTTTTATCAGGGTTGAATAGTAAGTTGAATGATACCGCCAATACTGCTTTTTATAATGATGATACTGACTTGCGTTTTTACGATTTGTCGCCTGCTTACAAAAAATACGAGGAGAGCGTTAGTAGTTCCGGTTTGATCTTATCACTCAAAAAAGCGGATAATTTTAGTGGTTTGGTTGACGCTGTTGTTAACCAGTTTTTTAATGCTGATTTTTTGGATATGCTAAGTGCAGATCAAAAAGAAAAATTTGTTAATGATATATTCGGGTTTGAAACTATTGTGTATTCCTTAAATACTGAAATTAAGCAAAGCGATTTTACCTGGGACCAGCTTAATTTTTCAACCTTCTTTACCTGCGATCAGCTTACTAAATTAGGTGAAGTAGATTCAGCTATTGAAAATTTGGAAAAGGGTGCAGGGACTGATAACAATGGCATACAGGTGCGGGTTGCTGCTCCCCTATTGGTTGATTTTATTAAGGCCGCGGACGAATTTGTGAAAATCAGAAAATACAATGCCCGGTTAAGGTTTGCCCACGCCGAAACAGTGGCGCCTTTCGCTTCACTATTACAGCTTTCAACTGCTGATAAAGCAGGGAACGATATCTCAGCAATACAGGCTAATTGGCAATCGGCGCAGGTAATCCCGCTAAGCGCAAACGTGCAATGGATATTTTACAAACAATCAGGTAAACCAATATATTTAGTTAAGATACTTTTCAATGAAAAAGAGGCTCATGTGGATGGGCTTGATCAAAAACAATTTCCATATTATAAATGGCAAGATATCAGGTCTTTATATCTTACAAAGCTTAAATCCATGAATGTGAATTTGACTGATGATATGACGGCTTATCTTGCTAACATCAATTAATGAAAAAACATAATTAAAGGAATAGCCCCAAAAGCGCTATTCCTTTTAATCATGCGTGATAAGGCTTAGGCTGCGCTAATGTACTATCAATTGCGCTAAATATACCCCGTATAAATACCTGCTTTTGCGATAGCGTAAAAATACCTGATATAAAAAAAGCCCGGTTTAACCGGGCTTCATATTTTACGATCTTTCATTTTATACAATAAAGTTCCAGCCATGAGTATCGGCAGTGGTGCCATATTTTATGGCATTCATTTCTTTTAATATCCTTTGTGAAAACTCACGAGTTTTAGCATCTTTCAAAAAGTATTCTTCGCCGTTTAAGCTGATAGAGCCTACCGGTGCGATGGTAGCGGCAGTGCCTGCGCCGAATGCATCGTCCAGCTTGCCATTTTTGGCTCCTTCAATGATCTCGGCAACCGATACACGGCGTTCTTCAACCTCGTAACCCCACTCGCGGGCCAGGGTTAAAACGGTATCGCGGGTTACGCCATCCAAAATAGTATCGCGGGTTGATGGGGTAATTACCTTACCATCCAATACAAATATTACGTTTGCCGCGCCCATTTCCTCGATGAATTCATGGTTTTTAGCATCAGTCCAGATCAATTGGTCAAAACCTTCTTCAGTAGCTTTTTTAGCCGGCAGCATACTGCCACCGTAGTTACCTGATGATTTTGCATAGCCCATACCGCCTTCAGCAGAGCGGGTGTAGAAATTCTCAATCTTCACCCTTAAGGTTTTTGAAAAATACGGGCCCACCGGGCAAAGCAAAACCATGTATTTATAGGTGGTTGATGGCGCTACACCCAAAAACGGATCGGTAGCAAACATAAACGGCCTGATGTATAACGCATGGTTAGGCTGCGTAGGGATCCAGTCGCGGTCAACATCAACCACAGCGGCTAAGCTCTGCAAAAATATATCTTCGGGCAGGGCAGGCATGCAAAGCCTTTCTGCCGATTTGTTAAAACGTTGCGCGTTTTTGTCCGGGCGGAATATAGAAACTGTTCCGTCGGCATGTTTGTAGGCTTTTATGCCTTCAAAAAACGACTGCCCGTAATGTAATGATGAAATTGCAGGGCTAAGGCTGACATCGCCATAAGGGACTATTTGAAAATTTTTCCATTCGCCATCGGCATAATCGGCCACAAACATGTGGTCGGAAAATGTTTTTCCAAATGGCAGGTTGCTAAAATCCGTTTCGGCTAAACGCGAATGCGGTGTCTTGGTGATCTTGATGTCCAATGTCTCAGTCATGGCCTAAAATATTATTGTCGAAAATGGCAAGGTAGGAATTTTTGTTCGAAATAATGTACCTTTCATTTCAAATCCTTATCATGAAATTACTTTTAAGCTTATTATTATTTGTTGTTGGAATAAGCAATTGTCAACAACCAAAACAAGCAGCCTATAATTTAAATGTATATACTAATCTTCCCAAAGATCTACCGACTTTAAGTAATTGTGAGGCAGCATCTTATTATTTATCTAAACAGGATTTGACAATGGAAAAATAATCTGTGCTACAGATTATGATGTTGTTTTAATTTACATAAATAAAAAGCAATTGAGATTAAAATCGAATAATCATAACCTTTATATATTGGGTAAATATACCTTGACTAGTAAAGATGGAAAAATCCTAACCTGTTGGTGATGAAACCCGGACGATGAAATCTATCATCACTGTACGATACGATGCCAAATTAATTTGGACTAAAAAGTTAATTGGTTTTGGTGGGTGCTAAATCTCTTTCAAAACTTTTTCCACCCAGCTTTTACCCCAGTTCTCAACCTGTTCCTCATTCCATAACGATGGGTAAAAAATTCTTTTCTGAAAACGCGGAGGCAGGTACTTTTGCCAGTTGGTACCGCCGGTTGCTTTGATCTCTTCCGGCTCACGGTTTAAGTAGCGAACTGCGGATTTATAATGCGATAGCGGCCAGTTTACATTTACGTTGATGTCCAGCTGGCGCAGTTCATCTTCCAGGTCGGTTGTAGCTTGTCCTTCATATTTGAATTGTTGTAACAGCGCATTGAAATTATTATCGACGGTCGATTTACCTAATTCGATGAAAGTTTTGGCGTATTTCTGTTCGAACTGTTTTAGGGTTAAAGTTTTTTTGCCGGTGGCGAGTTCTGTAGCGCCTGATTTCCAGTAGAGGTGTTCAAACTGATCTTCGATGGGGGCGCTGCGGAGTTCTTCGCGTTTGTCTTTGGCTACCAGGTTGATAAAATCTGAAGCGTAGATCTCAATCATCCGGTATTGTCCTGATTGAAAGCCGCTTGCCGGGAGTAAGGACATGCGGAATTTTAAGAATTGTTCCTTCTCCATACCATCCACCATTATCTCGAAGGAGTGGGTCAATGCTTCAAAATAGCGGTTGATCCGTTTTAACCGCACGGTAAAGAAGTCGACTGTTAAGGGCTTTGCGGCTACAATTTGTTTGCATTCGTGCAGGCTCAGCTTAAAGTAAAGTTCGGTTATCTGGTGATATATGATAAAGATCTCTTCATCCGGGAAAGGTGTTTTCGGGCTTTGCAGGCTTAGTAAAGTATCCAGGTGGATATAATCCCAATATGTTAAAAAATCGGCGTAAAGCAGGCCGTCGAGGTAGGCAGGCATATCCTGGCCCATAGCATTGTATTTTTCCTGTAAGCGCGCCAGGCGCTCCTCAATTTCGGGTGAGAAATGCATTGTCAAAGGTAGGAAGATTTGTTATTATCGAAATGAATATATCTTAATCAAAACATATAGCGGCTATACTGTTATATTATCATATAAACTTACGGTCATGATCACTAAAATATTAATCGGGGTAGATGACAGCAAATATGCTGAAGCAGCTGCCAAATACGGCTTCGATCTTGCAAGATCACTTGGCGCACATGTTGGCCTTGTAAACATTATAGAACCGATGGCCATTCCTGTGACGAACTATGGTGCTAACGAGATATTAGGAACTCCTCTGCAGGGTTTGGATAGCGTAAATGAAATTGAGTTACTTAGGGTACAGGATCAGGTTTCAGTAAATATTGTACAGCGGATTGCCGGGGAATTTGCGGGTAGATTAGAAGTAACGCATTTTAGTGAATATGGCTCAACAGGCGAAGGAATAATATCATGCAGCAATGAATTTAAAGCCGACTTAATTGTGGTGGGAACACATCACCACTCCGGTCTCGGCCGTTTATTTTCAGGCAGTGTTGCGGAATATGTGGTAAAGCATTCGGAAATACCGGTATTGGTAGTGCCTGTTAAGAAATAGTTTTTTGATCTGATTAACACTCCGGCAAACTAATCGGGATATTGATTGCCAAGCCCCCATCCGAAGTTTCTTTGTATTTCGAGTTCATGTCCTGCGCGGTTTGCCACATGGTTTTAACTACAGCATCTAAACTCACTTTAGCATTCTCGGGGTTACTTTGCAGGGCCAGTTGCGAGGCTGT
The DNA here is from genome assembly GCF_965225845.1 of Mucilaginibacter sp. Taxonomy (GTDB): domain Bacteria; phylum Bacteroidota; class Bacteroidia; order Sphingobacteriales; family Sphingobacteriaceae; genus Mucilaginibacter. The sequence continues at coordinate 453,921 of NZ_CBDDBL010000002.1, read as the reverse complement.
AATGGCTTTTATAGCCCCCATGGTATTTCGTTCAATGCAGGGCACCTGCACCAGGCCGCCTATCGGGTCGCAGGTTAGGCCTAAATGGTGCTCCATGGCAATCTCTGCTGCCATCATACTTTGGCGTTGTGTGCCGCCTAAACATTCGGTTAAAGCTGCTGCTGCCATTGCTGATGACACTCCGATCTCCGCTTGGCAACCACCCATTGCTGCGGATATGGTTGCGCCCTTTTTAAATATACTGCCTATCTCGGATGCGGTGAAGATGAACTGGATGATCTTCTCATCATCAAAACCATCGCAAAAGCATATATAATACATTAATACAGCCGGTATAACGCCTGCTGCTCCATTGGTTGGCGCGGTAACTACCCTGCCGAAAGAGGCATTTTCCTCGTTAACAGCCAATGCAAAACAGCTCACCCAATCCAAAATATTTTTAAAGCCGTCGCCGGTTTGGCGGATTGCTAATATCCATTCATCAAAATTGCTGTATGTATTACCGCCGATGAGTTTTTTATTAAGATTTGATGCACGGCGTGATACATTCAGCCCACCCGGCAAATTACCTTTGGTATGGCAGCCGCGGTAAATACATTCCTTCATCACCCTGAAGATATTCAGCACGCCGGCTTTGGTTTCCGGCTCGCTGCGCCAGGCAAGCTCGTTCTCCATTACCACTTCTGATATCTTCAAACCTGTTTTCATACACCAGTGTAACAGGTTACCCGCAGTGTCAATAGGGAATGGCAGGTCAACCTCATTTTTATGCTGATTTTGTTCACCCTCCTTCACCACGAAGCCACCACCGATGGAGTAGAACGTAGCCGAGATCGCCTTATCACCCATCAATAATGCCTGGAACGTTACGGCGTTAGGGTGGAAGGGCAAACTTTCGTTAAATAAAAAGATCATGTCATCATCAAACCTGAAATCGATCTGCTGATTTCCGGCAAGCATCAGTTTATGAGAAAATTTGATAGTATTTATTTTGGAGTCGATGGCATTAACATCAAACGTTACCGGGTCATCGCCGCTAAGGCCTAACAGAATGGCGATATCTGTACCGTGGCCTCTACCTGTTTTGGCTAAAGAGCCATAAAGTAATACTTGTATGCCCTCAACCAGTTCGAGCGACTGCTGGTCCTGCAGCAGTTGCACAAATTGCTGCGCCGCCCGCCAGGGGCCAAGTGTGTGCGAGCTCGACGGGCCAATCCCGATCTTAAACATATCGAAAACAGAAATTTGCTCTCTTTGCATTGGGTCAGTCTGTAAAACATTGTCAGTCAAAAAACAATAAGGACTAACAATTCAGATCGGCTCAAATCTAACTACATTCCCGGTAATTTAATGCCGCCGGCAACTAAATCGTTGATTATTTTTTCATGAAGCGCAAGTTTCGATACCATAAAATCGGATGGGTTAACCCATACATTCACAATGAATTTAACGCCGTCAACTTCTAAAGCAACCACACCCACCCTGTTACGCGGGTCGGGTAATACATTTGGTGTTACTTTTATGGCATTCCAGATAATAGCCTTAACCTGTTCAACATTGGCGGCATAGCCTAATTTAATTTCAAAATCAAGGCGTCGTTTGCCTTCGCGGGTAACATTTACTATTACCTCGTTAAATAACTTACCATTTGGGATGATAACCGTTTTGTTATCTGCCGTAATTAAAACTGTATAGAATATTTGTATGGAGGTTACAATACCATCCTGCCCTTGCGCCACAATGTTATCATCAAGCTCAAAAGGCCTTAATAACAATATCAAAACGCCACCGGCAAAATTTTGTAGTGTACCTGATAGCGCCAAACCAGCCGCAACACTAAATGCACCAATAATAGTGGTGAATATAGTTAGCTGAAAGCCAATTACCGACATCACAAAAATGATGAGCAATATATAAAGCGACGTTATTGTAAGACTAAGTAAAAATGGCTGTAGTGAAGAGTGAACCTTCCGTTTAGACATTTGAGAGCGGAGCCGCCCGGTCAGGAACTTTATAAACCAAAGGCCTATAAATAATATTATTAATCCGATTATTATTCTTGGACCAATGTCCAACACCCAATCGTAGGCTTTGTCGTAGAACTTTGTTAGCTTCATGGTATACCACGAAGTTAAGCAAAATTATTATTTACCGTAAATGGTAATAAAAAGCTCCGGGCCTTTATAGAACACCCACTCAACGATGTGTGATTGTATATGCCTGGTTTTTTCTGTTAATTGTTTCATGTCTTGCTTTATTCAAATGCCATGCCTGAATTGGTGCATATTCACCTGTATCAGAAATGTTATTCAAAATTACAAACGAAAAGTGGCATTTATATTAGTTAATCAATCATTTGATTAACTAATGACCGTGCATTTACTTTGCAATGACTTTTCTGTTAGTACATAAACAAAAAACCCTTGTATGTTAAAACATACAAGGATTTTGTTTTAGTGGTCAGAGGTTGGAATTTAGAGATTAGCACATAACTAATCTTACCTCCAGTCTCTAATCAATAAAGGCGAAGCTCACGATTACATCATGCCGCCCATACCGCCGCCGCCCATTGGAGGCATACCACCACCTTTTTCATCTTCGGGATCGTCAGCTAACACACACTCGGTGGTTAATAACATCGCTGCGATTGAAGCTGCGTTCTCTAATGCTACACGGCCTACTTTAGTTGGGTCGATAACACCTGCTGCAATCAGGTTTTCATATTTATCAGTACGTGCATTGTAACCGAAGTCACCTGTACCTTCTTTTACTTTTTGAACTACTATAGATCCTTCGATACCTGCGTTTTCGCAGATCTGGCGTAAAGGCTCTTCGATAGCGCGGCGAATGATCTGGATACCAGTATTCTCATCTTCGTTATCGCCTTTAACATCAGCTAAAGCTGCAACCGCACGGATGAAAGCAACACCACCACCGGCAACAATGCCTTCTTCAACAGCAGCACGGGTAGCGTGCAATGCATCGTCAACACGATCTTTCTTTTCTTTCATTTCAACTTCAGAAGCTGCACCAATGTACAACACAGCAACACCGCCTGATAATTTGGCTAAACGTTCCTGTAATTTTTCTTTATCGTAATCAGAAGTTGTAGTTTCAATTTGTGAGCGGATCTCGCCAACACGGCCTTTAATAGCGTCAGCATCGCCGTTACCATTAATTAAAGTAGTGTTATCTTTATCGATAGTGATCTTCTCAGCCTGGCCTAAGAATGAAAGCTCAGCGCTTTCTAATTTAAAACCTCTTTCTTCAGAGATTACAGTACCACCGGTTAAGATAGCGATATCCTCTAACATTGCTTTACGACGATCGCCAAAGCCTGGTGCTTTAACAGCAGCAACTTTCAGTGAGCCACGGATCTTGTTAACTACTAATGTAGCTAATGCTTCGCCGTCTAAATCTTCAGCAATAATTAATAATGGTTTGCCTGTTTGTACTTGTTTTTCAAGGATAGGCAAAAGCTCTTTCATTGAAGAGATTTTTTTGTCGTAGATCAGGATGTAAGGGTTATCCAGTTCTACTTCCATTTTATCAGAGTTGGTTACGAAGTATGGAGATAAGTAACCGCGGTCAAACTGCATACCTTCAACAGTTTTAACTTCAGTTTCAGTTCCTTTAGCTTCTTCAACAGTAATTACACCAGAAGTACCTACTTTTTTCATCGCGTCAGCGATCATTTCGCCAATAACTTCATCGTTATTTGCAGAGATTGATGCAACTTGTTTGATCTTGCTGAAATCATCACCAACATCTTGTTTCTGAGATTTTAAGTTCTCAACAACAACTCTAACCGCTTTATCTATACCGCGTTTTAAATCCATTGGGTTTGCACCTGCAGCTACGTTTTTAATACCCGCAGTTACAATTGCCTGTGCTAAAACAGTTGCGGTAGTAGTACCGTCACCTGCTATATCAGCAGTTTTTGAGGCAACTTCTTTAACCATTTGAGCGCCCATGTTTTCAATGGCGTCTTTTAATTCAATTTCTTTCGCTACCGATACACCATCTTTAGTGATTGACGGTGAACCAAATTTTTTATCGATAATTACGTGACGACCCTTTGGGCCTAAGGTTACTTTAACTGCATTAGCTAAAATATCAACACCGCGTTTTAATGCGTCGCGTGCTTCAACATTGTATTTAACTTGCTTTGACATAATTTTTTATTTGATTGATGTTTTTAATAGATGTTAATTGACCTATACCGGTTATTATAATACCACGTAAATGTCAGACTCTCTCATAACTAAATAATCTTTGCCTTCGATAGGGAATTCCTGGCCGGCAAATTTACCGTAGATTACTTTATCGCCGGCTTTAACTGTCATCGGTATTAATGTACCGGTTGTGTCAGCATAACGGCCCGGGCCTACTGCAACTACAGTTCCGTATTGAGGTTTTTCTTGTGCGGTTTCAGGAATATAGATACCTGAAGCGGTTTTTGTCTCAGCCGGAGCAGCTTCTATTATTATTCTGTCTCCAAGAGGTTTAACGTTTAATGACATAATGATATACTATTTAAATTTATAAAAGTAGATTGTTTACGATGCAATTGCACATCAACTGTGCCAAGCTGGTGTAATGGCTCACATTGGCATGCAATCCTGTTTTATTGTCAGCTAAGGTTAAATAGCTTGTGCCTGCTTAACATTATGTAAATATTAAAATGCCAAGCTGTCAGTAGCACTTATAACAAAAAAGCCACGGTAAATACCGTGGCTTTTACAAAAATCTTAATTTAACTTATTTAGCCGGAGCCGGAGTTGTTGCAGGTGCCTGTTGTTGTGGCTGTGCAGTTGGTGCAGCAAACGGAGCAGCAGCGCCTGTGTTAACAGGTTGTGATGCCTTTTTAGTTTTTTCCCAATTCTCTTTATTAACATCTGCTTTGGTAGCGCCGCCTTTAACAGCAACATTGATAGCTAATGATAATACCATTAGGCCGATAGCTAAAACCCAGGTGCCTTTTTCTAAAAAGTCGCCGGTCTTTTGCACACCCATTAATTGGGATGAACTTGAAAAGTTTGATGATAAACCACCACCTTTAGGGTTTTGGATCAATACAATAAAGCTTAAACATACACAAACGATGATGGCTATGATCAATAATAATAAATACATTTCTTTTTATATTAATTTGTTTTCTTTTCTAACTCCTCAATTTGGCTCGCAAAGTAACGGCTTTTTTCCGGGAATTTCAATATCAATTTTTTATATGTAGCTATAGCCTTCGGATATAACATTTGGTCAATGTAGATCTGCGCCAAAGTTTCAGTAACAAGGTCGGCCTGGTCCTCTGAACTTTTCTTCGCTTTGTTCTCGTTATCGAGTTTATCCCCGGTTTGCGGTTTTATTTGTGGCACTTCCTGTATAAAACGTTCAATAATCTTATCTTCCTTGCGTTTGGGGTCAAAAGCCAATGGCTGGTCAGCAATACTTTTTTCCAGGTCATCAACAGAAGTCAGGTGGAAAATATTTTCCGCATATTGCTGCTGCAATTCATCAGGCGCATCCTGTTTTATCTTTTGAGTGGTATCCAGCTTAAATTCAATGAATGGCTGGTAAATACCAGAGTGCTCTTTACGGGTTTTATCCAACCACCACATAAAGCTGTAAGGCATCTTCTCATCGTTGTATTTAGATACTGTGATGTATGGTCTTTCTTTTACAGGTTCTTTAACCTTTTCAACAGGGGCAGGGTCGGTTACAGGAGCTGTCGCCGCTTCAGCTACCGGTGCGGGTTTTGCTGCCGGTTTTGGCTGTTCAGGCGCTTCCTCCGATACTTCCCTGTTCTCGCCGAAAGCCTTATCGAATACAAAAAAGTCGGTTGATACAATATTATTCATGATCAGCTTTTCAGCCTCATCGTTCATATCAACTTTGCGCTCGGCAAATGATGTGGTGGTAACTGTTTTCGGATTTTCTTCGGCTAAAGCATCCGCAAAAGGCGAAACGTAAGGTGTTGTTTCAGGTTCTTCTTCGCCAGGCTTTGCAAAAACCTCTTCATAAGCCAGGTTAATATCATCAATGCTTACAATCTCGTCATAAACATCATCATCAATCGGCTTAATAAAATAAGGGTCTAACTCTTGTTGCGGAGCTACCTCCCCGGTGATATTTTCTTCTTCTTTTGCGGGTTCTTCAACAGGCGAAGCTTCAGCAACCGGGCTTTCGATTATCACTTCCGGCTCCTCATTTTCATCAAATGTTGGCTCGTTATAAGGGATATGCTCCAATACCGAATCTTTTTGCTCGTTCAAAGGCGGCAGGTCTGTTACTTCGGTATGTTCGTCTGCAACTACAGGTAAAGCTTCCTCTTTTTCATCCGACTGCTCTTCCTGCGTTTTTTCTTTGGCCTGTTCTTCTGCAACTAATTCAAGCTCGTTTTCAGCGGCGGCTATGTTTTGCCGCGGGGATGCCGGTACTTCTAATTCTTGTATTTCTTCCGCAACAACAGGAGCCTCGTGTTTTACCTCCGTTATTTCCTCATGAACCTCATCATCAATAACATTATCATGCGGAATTACAGCGGGAAGTTCCTCTTCAGTAATGGGATGCTCTTCGATAAGCGGCGTTTCAGCAATTTCATCTTGAACCGGGAAATCCTTCTCACCAGCCCATGGCGCTAACAGTAATTCATCATCACCTGTTATTTCCGGCTCAATGGTATGGAAGAAAGTAGCAACTTCTGATGCTTCGTCTGTATGTAATAGCTGCCCTGCAGTAACGTATGGCAAGTCGTCGGTATCATGGGTTAGTTTGTAAAGTACTTTAGGGTTACCATAAACCGCGGCTTGTTTTAAATTTTCCCCGCCGGTTGTATGCGCAAGCAGTGCGTATAAAATTCCACTTTGCGGGTATTCGGCAATTAATTGCTGCAAATTGTACGCGTGCTCTCCGTGCTTGCCAGCCGGGTTAGCCAACAAGTCCCAAAAAAGCTGGGTACGGGTATTATTTAGTTGCTGATCCACTTGGGTTGAAACTACGAATTGCTTACCAATTTGCAAAGGCTTTGTTAAAAATATCTTCCGTTATCTGCGTAATTAACGCTGGTACAAGGGTATTTTGTTGCGATGCGATATCACCCGTAAAGTTTTTTGATTCGCTGAATGATTGCTGGTAGCTGTAATGCTTCTCAACATTATTAACATACTTCACCTCAACTGTAATAGTTAAAGCCGATGCACCCGCGATTGGCGGCGTATTTGAGTTAACTGCCTGGATTGAAGCCGGGGCTATGCTATAACCGGTTATACTGCCGGTCATAACCGCATCGGCTTGCTCGGTACGTACAATATCCAAACTGGTAGTTGAGCGGATACGCGCTTTTAATGCTTCGGTAAAATCCTGGCTTAAGGTAGGTAGTACATACGGCGCATCATTTTCAAAATAGCCAATATTAATTGTGGTTAAACCTTGTGTGGATGCACCGTTTAGTTTTACAGTGCACGATTGTATTGTTAAAAACACCATAACGGCGACAAATACGCCAACAAATATTTTCTTCATCAAATTACAGATCTAATTCTTTTATTTTCCGGTACAATGTTCTTTCTGATATGCCCAGCTCATTCGCCGCAAGCTTACGTTTGCCTTTATGCTTTTTTAAAGCTTTGCGGATCAGGTCGGATTCTTTTTCGATTAACGATAGTGATTCCTCAACCTCTTCGGCCTCATGCGTAATATTAAAAGCATCCGGCTTGGTATTATTAATAACGGGCTGCTGTATAGTAAATTGTGGCTCGTGATTGCCGGCAGGCATTTCAATATCGCGATAAAGCTGGTTAATGGCTTGTGAATTATTAGCAAATGCAGGGGCTACGCCGCCATGCTCAACAATATCGGCGACTAATTTTTTAAGTTCCACCATGTCGCGCTTCATATCAAACAGCACTTTATATAATATATCACGCTCGGAGAAATCTTCCTTGCCCGGGTTCTCTACACGCATCGGCAAATTCCTGCCGCTTACTTCATGCGGGATGTAGGTGAGCAATATCGGCCCGGTAATTACATGGTTAGTTTCCAGCACCGCCAATTGCTCGGCCATATTTTTTAACTGGCGAACATTACCCGGCCATGAATAATTGATCAGCACCTGTTGCGCTTCCTCATCTAGCTGGATTGCCGGTGTGCGGTATTTTGCTGTAAAATCTGAAGTAAACTTCCGGAACAGCAGGTAAATATCTTCTTTCCTGTCGCGCAATGGAGGTATGCGCAACGGAACGGTATTTAAACGATAGTAAAGATCCTCGCGGAACTTACCGCTTTTCACCGCTTCATAAACATCAACGTTGGTAGCTGCGATAACCCTGACGTTGGTTTTTTCTACTTTGGACGATCCAACTTTGATGAATTGGCCCGATTCCAAAACACGCAGCAAACGTGCCTGCGTACCCAAAGGCATTTCGGCTATCTCATCCAAAAAAATGGTACCGCCGCTTACGGTTTCAAAATAACCTTTACGTTCGCCAACCGCACCAGTATAGGCGCCTTTTTCGTGACCGAATAATTCCGAATCGATAGTACCTTCAGGTATCGCCCCGCAGTTTACCGCGATGAATGGCCCGTGCTTGCGCGGGCTCATCTGGTGAATAATGTGCGAGAACACTTCCTTACCACTACCGCTTTCGCCTGTAATTAGTACCGAAATATCGGTTGGCGCCACCTGGTTGGCAATATTTATAGCCCGGTTTAGCAATGGCGAATTGCCAATGATCCCGAAGCGTTGTTTAATTTCTTGTATATCCATTATTTAAGTTTTTGATTGAGTGATTGAGTGAATTAGTGATTACTAATCCATCAAAATATCCAACCTAACTAACTATTACTGTTCCCATCAAAGTTGCCGTTGTACAGCGTTCAATTAAAACATTAACATATTCTCCAGGCTTATAATCCTCTCCTACCGGGAAAATCACCATCATGTTTTGATCGCTTCTGCCGGCGTAATCATTTTTTGATTTTTTGGAGAAACCCTCGATCAATACTTTTTGTGTTGTACCCACCAAAGCTAACAAGCGAACGTGCGAATGTTGTTGTTGTTTGGCTACTATTTCTTGCAAACGGCGCAATTTTACATCTTCGGGGATATCATCTGCATAACGTTTAGCAGCTAAAGTTCCCGGCCTTTCAGAGTACATGAACATGTAGGCAAAATAAAATTGAACATAGTCCATCATGCTCAGGGTTTCCTGGTGCTCTTCTTCTGTTTCAGTGCAAAAACCGGTAATCATGTCGGTTGATATCGCACATCCCGGTATAATCCGGTTAATCGCATCCACACGATTGATATACCATTCACGATCATATGTACGGTTCATCAGTTTAAGCACCCTGCTGTTACCCGATTGTATCGGCAAATGGATGTAGTTACAAATATTATCGTATTTAGCAATGGTGTATAATACATCATCGGTAATATCTTTTGGGTGCGATGTTGAAAAGCGAACACGCAGGTCCGGACTAATCAGCGCTACCATTTCCAGCAATTCTGCAAATGAAACACCGGCTTTACTATGGTCAACGGGGTTAATTCCGCTAATATCCTCGCCTGATGCCAATACCTTATCCAAAAGATCCATGCCCAATACTGGTTTTTCGCCTTCAGCAATAATTTTTTCAGTTTCAGGCGCCCATTTATAGCTATCTACATTTTGGCCAAGCAGTGTTACTTCTCGATAACCTTTATCAAATAATTCCTGACACTCTTTTACAATAGACTGTGGCTCACGGCTACGCTCCCTGCCACGGGTAAACGGCACCACGCAGAACGAGCACATATTATCGCAGCCACGCATTATAGATACAAAAGCATTAATGCCATTACTGTTTAAGCGTACAGGATTAATGTCCGCATAAGTTTCCTCGCGGGATAGCAATACATTCACCGCGCGCTGGCCGTCGTCAACTTTATCAATTAAATTCGGCAGGTCGCGGTAAGCATCGGGGCCTACAACAACGTCAACCAGTTTTTCTTCCTCTAAAAATTTAGATTTTAACCTTTCAGCCATGCAACCAAGTACACCAACCACCATTCCGGGGTTTTTAGCTTTAGCGCCCGCGAATTCTTTCAGGCGGTTACGTACGCGTACTTCTGCATTCTCGCGAATGGAGCAGGTATTAATAAAAACCACATCAGCACTGGTAAAATCGCCGGTAGTTTCAAAACCGCTTTCTGTTAAAATAGACGCAACTATCTCACTGTCAGAAAAATTCATCGCGCAGCCATAACTTTCAATATAAAGCTTACGCCCGCTGTTCTTCCCTGGTATTGGTTCTAAAACCAATGCCTCACCCTGCCTGCTTTCGTCGTGCGTCTTATCCGGAATTAACAAATCCATTGTATCTATTTACAAATTAGTCCGCAAAAATACACAAAAATCATTTATAGCGTGACATCTTGTCAGCAAATTAACAAAAACTATGTTTTGTTGTTATAGCGTATATTGAAAAAATATTTATAATGAAAAAAGACGGCTCTGCACACAAAAAACCTATGCCCCGTTGGCCGTTGGTCATCATGCTAATTTTAGTTCTGCTTATTGCAGGCGGATATTATGCCTACCAGCGATACATTACCGGCGACCGCTGGAAACCATATTTACAAGCCGAACTAAAGGCGTTGGTTTTAAAAACAACCGATAGCCTTTACCATATTGAATATTCGGATTTCGATTTGAATATTACTACCGGCAGCGCTACCCTAAAAGATTTTAAACTGGTGCCCGATACCGCGGTTTACAACAAACTGGTGGCTCTAAAAAAAGCGCCGGATAATTTATTCAGGTTGAGCGTGAAAAAACTCAGCATCAGCAACCTGGGCGCGGTTAAGGCTTATAAAGAGAAAATTCTGAACATCAGCAGCATCCTGATAGACAACCCAGACCTTACCGTGGTTGCCAAACGCTATAAATTTAACGACACGGTAAAAGTGGGCAAGCCCAAGAGCCCTTACGAAATTATCAAAAGCACTTTTAAACAATTGCATATTGATTCTATCGCATTAAAAGATATCAGCCTGAACTATATCAATAAAAATGGCCCGGTTGAAAAACACACCGCTTTAAAACACCTGAATATTAATATTTCGGATGTGGTGATCGATTCGCTTTCAGATAGGGATACCAGTCGTTTTTATTATACCAAAGGCGTCGAAATCAGGGTTGAGGATTACCACATTGCTACGCCGGATAGCTTGTACAAGGCTGCAATTAAGGAAATCTATTTCTCTACTTCAAAACGCTTGATCTATTTAGATGGTGTAACCTTTTTACCACGATACAGCAAAACCGACTTCTACCTGAAAACACATGAAGCAGCCGGTGATATTTATAATTTAAAGTTTAACCGGATCGCGATTTATGATGTCGACCTGCAACGATTTTTGCGCGACCAGATGCTATACGCAGGCACGCTTAACATTAACAATGGCAGCGTGCAGATATATAGCAACAATGCCTACAAGGGTGTAATATCAAGCAAGGTCGGGAAGGATCCTGAACAGTCGCTGCAAAACGTTGCCCTGGATATGCAGATCAGGAGGTTGAACATTAAAAATACGCTGATTAGCTATGCTGAGTCAGATGCAACTTCGGGCTATACAGGTGTAATTACCTTTAACCATACCAATGCAACCATTTTAAACGTTACTAATGACGACGATGTTAAAAAGGTAAACCCCTACATGATTGCCCATATAAACACGCGTTTTATGGATGCCGGCGACCTGAATGTAAACTTTAAGTTTAACCTGGCCTCGAAGATCGGCGCGTTCAATTACAATGGTACGCTAGGGCAATTTGACGGGCGTAAACTGGATAAGCTGGTAAAACCGTTGGCACTGGTTCATGTGCAATCGGCTGATATACAGAAGCTGCATTTTAATGTTGATGCCAGCAATTATGCCGGCAAGGGCCAGCTGGAATTTTATTATAAGAACCTTAATGTGCAGTTATTGAAGAAAGTTGAGGGTAAAGCCCAGCTGCAAACCCAGGGTTTCATCTCAAAACTGGCAAATACCTTAATTATTGATGATAATAATCCGGATAAGAACGGTATATTTAGGCCAGGGCCGATTGACGTAAAGCGCGAGCCAACGGTATCGTTTTTTAGTTTCCTTTACAAAGCGTTGCTGGATGGCTTAAAACCAAGTGTTGGGTTTGATAAAAAAACAGAGGGAAAGGTTAATAAAGCCATAATAAAGGTTAACAATATAGTTGATAAATTTAAGGCCTTTGAAGCCAACCGAAAAGCGAAGCGGGAAGCACGACAAGAGGCAAGAGCGGCTAAAAAGGCGGCCAAAATGCAAAAAGATTCAATTAATAAAAAGTAGCAAGTGTTTGATTTTTTAAAACTAAGAAGGAACAAATTAGGCCTGGAAATATTAGTGGGCTTTATTACAGCATCCTTAGTTTTAGCTTTTTTGATCAATGCTTATTGGGCACCCGTGCTAGCTCAAAAAATACGCGACGCTGTTTTAAAGGGGTCGGACAGCTTGTATAAAGCCAACTTTTCCGGCGCTGAATTGAACATTTTGCGTGGTAATATTATTTTTTATAATATTACCATTGAACCGGATACCGCTATTTATAACCGCATGTGCCGCCAGCACCGGGCGCCAAACAATCTGGTTGAATTAAAGGTGCGCCGCTTGATATTAACTGATATTCACCCTTTTAAACTTTACTTTAAACACCAGCTGGATATTGGCGAAATAGTTTTGAATGACCCTGACCTGCATGTTACTTACAAGCTTAATCAAACCAAAGACACCGTAATTGCGGATAACCGATCGGCGTGGCAACAGATTTCTAAAAACCTAAACTCCGTACACATCGCTAATATCTTCCTCAACAATATCAAGTTAAAATATGACGACTACTCAGGTCATAAACTCGAGATCTCCGAACTCAAGGAAATGAATTTCAGCGCCAGCGACCTCCTGATCGATTCCGCTACCCAAAAAGACAAATCACGGTTATTGTACTGCCGCGAGATCATCGCCGAACTGAATAATTACAAGGGAAAAACTGCCGACGGACTTTATAGTTACAAGGTTAACCACATTAAATTGTCGACCTTAACATCACAGGTAAATATTACCGGTTTGTCGTTAACGCCAATCAACGCTAAAACTTTTTTTAAACGAACGACGAAAGACCAATATACTTTTCAGCTTGATTCGCTGCAACTTAACCGATTCGATTATTTGGGATACCATCGTTTCCGCACATTTAGCGTGTCCTCTATTTTAGCTGCAAACGGATCTTTCGAATTATTCAATAATCCTAACGGGGTACCAAGTCCGCCAAATGTGGATAAGATCAAAAGTTTCCCGGCCTATGCTTTAAAGGAGATTACAACCGACATCCGGATCGATACGCTATATACGCATAACCTATCAGTTACTTACAGCGAATACAATGATAAATCATACCATACCGGCAGTGTTATTTTTACCAAAATAAACGGCAGGATATTGAATATTACCAACAACAAAGTAGCACTGGCAAAAAACAATCTTTGTGTAGCGAAGCTTAACAGCTACTTTATGGGCAGGGGGCATTTTAATTTACTTTTCAATTTTAACTTAACAGACCCTGATGTCCCCTACAGTTTTAAAGGCGAGTTAGGCCCAATGAGCATGGGCCCTATTAATACCGCAACAATGGCGCTTGCGGATGTAAAAATAACGGATGGCAATATCAGGAGTTTTACTTTTGATATCCACGCAAACGCCAAAATTTCTAAAGGCCGGGTTGAACTATTGTATAATAACCTGAAGGTTAAACTACTAACACCTGATACAAACTTCATCAGCTTTAAAGGCAAAATACTGGAATCATTATACGCCAACATCTTTATTATCAAACACAATAATCCTGATGAGCCCGGCACCGCCCCAAGAACTTTTGATGTAAACTACATACGCCCCAAAAACTCACCATTCTTTCGTACCGTATGGCGCACTTTGCTTACCGGCATAAAACCGGCAATCGGGCTGGACGAAAAAACAGAAAAGGCCACAGAAGAAAGGATGGGCGAGGCAAAAACTAATAAGCAGATAAGGCAATCTAAAAAAATAGCCCGTCAGGAACGCCGCGCCGCACGCAGGGCGGCAAGGGCCCAAAAGCAGCAAACACAGGCGCAAGATCAAGCGCAAGCAAAGTAATTAATTATTCTAAGCCGGCCACCTGGTCTTCTAATTCCTGGTACCATTCTTCGCCATATTTGCGGATCAACGGATTTTTCAGGAATTCATGCACACGAACCTGCAGCTCATCGCCAAAAGTACAAGCCGGACTGCAAATGCTCCAGCGATCGTAATTCAATACATCAAACTCCGGGTATTTAGTAATACGGATAGGGTATAAATGGCAGGAGATAGGTTTTTTCCAGGTTATATCGCCGTTCTCGTAAGCCTTTTCAATGGCGCATTTGGTGATGCCGTGTTCAAATATTACGTAAGCGCACTCCTTGTTCACATCAACACATGGGGTTGTATAGTCGCCTTCAAAGTCGGTTACGTGAGTGCCTACTTTTTCAATTGTTGCAATACCCTTGGCATTCATGTAGGGCTTTACTTTAGGATAGATCTCTTTTAAAATATCCAGCTCATCGGCATCCAACGGCGCGCCGGAGTCACCCTCAAGGCAGCATGCGCCTTTGCATTTATTTAAATTGCACACAAAATTGTTCTTCACTACATCCTCATGCACCAATGTGCCGCCAACTTCAATCATAATTAATTTTTTAACGGAGCTAACGGAAATTTAAGCCCTTTGGCATTTGTTAGTTCCATGGTTACGCTGCCTAAAATAACTTCAACCTGGGCTTTTACAGGTATGCGGTTCTCATCGTCAGTGATCCACAAATATAGTTTACTATTTTTTTTAAATATACGCCCCGGCATAATTGTGGGGTTAAACTTTAAACAGTTAAAAGTTCCCATCGGGCAAGTGATTTTTTCAGTACCCACATAAGTTATGCCCAGCGAGTTGATACCGTCATCCAAAAAATACTTTAATTCAAAGGTTTGGCCAACATGCAGCTTCGAAACATTAATACTTCGCGCGAAATAATAGGCCGATACAAAATCAAACACTTTACCGGTAAATGGATAAGTACCTTTATTTGCTGTTATTTTATTCGTCTCATGGTCGAAAGTTACCTTATCGCTATGGTTCCAGCTGCCTTCGTGCCTGTTCTCTGCATAAAAATAAGGCAGCAAAGTTTTCTCATCTACATAACTCTCATAGCGGTTACGCACCTTGTAAAATACATCGAATGATCCCGCTGTCCTGCCTTCAACAATGATATGATATGCCGGGTGGCCATTATATTTTATGTCGGTATTCTCAACTTTTAAATCGGCTTCGGCAGCGGTAAAGAAACCATATTTTAAACGATAACTTAGTTGCTCTCCTGCTTTAAAAACGGGATCGCTTACCGAAGTAAGCTCCTGCGCGAAGCTTAAACTTATTGAACCAATAAAAATTAAAAGGGTTAAGAAGTATTTTTTCATTTATTGGGTGATAGTCTATTAGTAACCTGGCTCTAAGCTGTACAATATAAACTAACGTCAATGCCAGGTACAAAGCGATCTCTATTATACAGCGCTAATCTATTAATTAACCTTGTTAATTGCCTTGCTTATGTAGAGATTGCTTCGTACCTCGCAATGACGGTTATTTTTGTATTTTGTAGATTTAGACTAATCCTTCCTTTTATAAATAGGAACTGTAGAGCAGGGCTCGCCAAACATCAGGCTTTTTGCAATGGGCGTTAATTTTTTTGTAAGCTCAACATATGCCGATGTAGGCACAGGTATATCGCCACAGCCCTTTAAAACGATGCGCTGATCGCGATATTGTTCAAGGTCGGCCTTGGCTATAGCTTTTTCAAAAAGTACGGTCTCCAGTACGTTTTCATCGCCAAAAACAACATCATTAGCATAAGGCGCAAGCTTGTTGGCAATGAGCATGTAGGCCCAGGCAGGTACTATGGCATCGGCAGTACAGGTTACCGCCACATTTTTGCCGGTGTATTGCGACCAGTCGTGTGCTTTTACAAACTCACGAAAATCCTTTTCGCGCAGGATAAGCTCCATGTACAGGTTATCCTTAATATCATAAACCACCCTTTCCCCCTGCGGATAAAATGCAGCGGGATCCAAAGTTACCAAGCCACTTTGGGCTACTTTGTTGATTATATTTTCCTGTATATCCATGATCTTATTAAACAAAAAATCCGGGAACAGCTCAACGCTGATCCCGGATACAAAATTACTTTTTATTTTAGTTACAAGAACTTAACTCTGTAATCTTTTACATTCGCCTTATCTTTCAGTGCTTCCAGTATCTCGTTTTGTGAGCGTTGCAAAATTGCCTGACCCATTTCCTGTTTCTGCCTAACTGCGTTTAAAAGGGCAGCAGGTTTAACAAAGTTATCTATCTGGAATACAAAAACACCTGTTTGGCCTATTGCCGGTGCAGATACCTTACCCGGCTGTGAACCAAATATGGTACCGATCAATTTATACTCAACTGCTGAACCTGGAATTACCGGGTTAGCAAAAACTATATTTTGGATAGGCAGCACTGTTGTACCTGCCTTTTGCCCTACCGTATTAATATTTGAGGCTCCGCTTACAGCGGCCTGTAATTTATCGGCAAGCATTTTGCCTTTAACGGCAATTATTACTTGTGGTTCAATTTGTTTTTTAACAGCGCTTAATGGTAAGGTGCCTTTAGGCTTAATTGCGGTTAATCTTGCCACTACATATTGGTCGCCGCTTGTAAACACCTGGTCGGCAATATCGCCGCTGCTTGCTTTGTAAGCCCAGCGTACCACTTCGCGGCCATTGGTTACAGTGTTGAATGATGATGCAACCGCGGTAACATCAGGCGCTACGTTAGTTTTTAAGTTAGCTTTTGCTGCTTCTTGATCAAAATTATCACCTTTCAAATTAGCTAAAAAGCCTTGTGCCTTGCTGTAAGCCGCCGCTTGTGTAGCGCTGCTTGCTGAAAGCTGTTTATCAACCGTAGCAACCTTAACTACTTTTGATGAACCTTTTTGATCTTCAATTTCGATGATATGTACACCATATTGCGAGGTTACGATTTTAATATCGCCTTTTTTGCCGTTGAAAGCTGCATCTTCAAAAACAGGAACCATGCTGCCACGGGCAAACATACCCAGTTCGCCACCTTTTTCAGCCGAACCTTTATCTACTGAATATTTTTTAGCCAGATCAGCAAATGGCTGACCACCCTGAATTAACTTCTTAATTGAATCAGCAGTTGCCAGTGCTTTTTCAGGTGTGGTAGTTACAGGCAACAGGATGTGCCTTGCTTTAACCGAATCAGGACCTACCTGCTCATCAATTAATTTTGAAAGCTTATAGCTGTTACCTGACAAATAAGGGCCGTAGATAAAGCCTTTAGGCTCGTTAAACATTATGGAATCGATCTTAGGATCAAGCTGGCCTTTTTTCTGGAAAACGATTGGTGTTTTAGTATCAGCGTTAACCTCCACAAATAATGAATCATTTGTGCTTGCTTTAAATTGAGGCAACAATTTATCAACCTCGGCTTTTATCGCTGCTGAATCAGATTTTGATGGTGCTGCATTAAACAAAACATACTCTAAGCTGCGTGTTTCCTCCGGGTTTTTAAATTCGCCCTTGTGATCGTTGTAATAAGTCTCGTAATCATCATCGGTCACTGTAACTTTATTATCAGCAATTGATGTGTAAGGAAGTTTTATATATTTAAAATTAACAATTTTATTTTTCGCCTCGTAGTCGTCCTGCGCGTCAAGCGTGTTAACATATAAACCGTTTGCTACCAAAGCCATGTATTTTTCGGCACGCTTATCATCAACAATGTGCGTAACAAAATCATTCCAGCGCACAGCCATAGGGTCATCAGCCTTAGCGTTTGATATATTGTTTAAAAAGTTGTTCAGCTTGGCCCTATCAACCTGGCCGGTTTGCGGGTTGCCAAATGCCTGTACAATTTCCGGGCTTGGGTTATCACCTTGTATCAGTGAGCGACGCTCATCATCACCAACAACCAAACCTAATTTTTCCGTTTCGGTATTCAGGATCTTTTCAGTGATAACCTGGTTCCATGAAGTTTCCTGGATATAACTGGTGATTTGCGGCGTTATCTCGGTTTGACGAGATTGCTGCTGAAAGTTTGCAGTGTTTTGATCAACCCTTTTATTAAAGTCGTCCACAGCAATTTTATCGCCTTCAACTTCTCCAATTTCGGTAGCGTCGCCGTGAAAAAACGAACCGCCGTAGTGTATTACTTCGCCTGCGATGAAAGCAAAAAGCGCAAAACCAATAACGATGACTAATATTAGCCCCATACGGTTACGCAAAAAACCCATTATTCCCATAAAAAATTTATATAATATTAATAGTACTCAAAAAAGAGGCGCAAGATACAACTTTTAGTAAAATTTTTTAATAGAAAAAAAAATAGATAAAATACTGTTATTTATTGCGTTGGCGAAGTTGGGGAATCGGTAACATTAAATATCCCGGTTGACTGTGTCATGGTCCAATGTGCGAGTGATTGGTCGCTTTGAAAACCGGTACCATTCATAATATCGCCGTTAGCCAGCTTTATTTGCACAACTTTATTGGAGTACATGGTTTTGGAGTTTTTATCCCAGATCAACTCGTCAGACTTGAATGTTTCGCCTTTGGCATTTTTAGCGATCACATTTTTATGGAACTCCAGTTTATTACCGTCTCCGCTCTGTATGCCGGTATCAGCGGTGAGGGTGCCCATCTGGCTAAGGTCATCTTTATTAAAAAAGATAACATTTACCGTTTTGGGCATCAGGTTATATGGCTTTTTGCCCTGGTATTGCAATAATAATGGTGACTGCACCCTAAACCTTACCTTGGCCGAGTCGCTGTAAATAATATCAACGCCATGAATGGTATCAACATCCGTATTTACCTGGTTAGCTGATATTTCGCGGATTTTATTAATATCGTTTTCACATGCTGTAACCAACAGCATACCTGACAGGATTGCCGGCACACATATTTTTGAAAAATGCACTGCCCTACCCCGCGTCATAATTATTGTAACTTATATTGCCTGAACCAGGTATCGTTAAGTGAGAACGATAAGTGAAAATTAATATATTTTTCCTTTACCAGGCTATTAGCCAACGTACCTTCTTTACCAACCTCTACAGCAAAATTTATTTTATAGAAACTTAAACCACCTAATGATGGCCTTAAAGGCAGGCCAAGACCGAATGTTACAGCTTCGTTTGTAATATTGGTAGTGCTGCTATTTGGATTAATAATAGTTACATATGTTTGGTTATAAATAAACCCTAAACGGTAATCAACTGTTTTCCAATAGCTTGATAACGCGTTAGCATCAGGCGTGATCTGTCCGCCCAGGTTGTAGGTTTTACTGTTCTGTAATCCCTGGTTAACACCACCTATTGTAAGCTGCGACCAGTTGCCTGTGCTATATTCCGCACCGATCAAATACCTGTTATCGCTTACAAAAGTTAAGCCGTAGCGATTGATTTGCGGCAATTTGATTTTTGTTTTTGGATCAGTGGTGGTTGACAATGTATCGAAAGCTACATTCTGATTGCCATTGGAGTCATACGTATACTGGCTTACCAGGTTAGTGTGCTTACTGTTAATTGAGTTATTAGCAGAGCCTGAATAACCCAAAATAAAGTGTTTAGTGTCCGAAACATCAATGGTGTACTGCGCGCCATAATCGTAATTTAACCCGCCAATCGCATAACTGTCTTCAACACGCGAATCGATTGTATTAAACAATGTTGGTATTTCTGTTGAACGGTATTGATGGATATTACCAAATATATAGGACACGTTTGCACCTATTAATAAATGTTTGCCAATATTAAACCCATAACCAAAATAGGCTTTTGATAAGCCTCCCTGGCCGCTGTAAATGTAGTTTACAGCGCTGGTATCAACCGCCAAACCGGTTCCCAAGTTCTTTTTAGAAGTTATGTAGTTATAACCTACTTCGCTGTAAGGCTGCAGGCCAAAACTTAATGCCGAGTGTTTTGTAACAGGAAACGCAAACGCAACGTGGCTTAATTTAAAATTTCCGTTTGACTGGCTGGCCTGCCCTGTTTGGCTAAATGTTTGGTCACTGCCCTCAATGCCTATATCAATAACAGTTAGCCTAAGGCTGCCATAACTTGCCGGGTTAACCGGGTTTAAGTTGTAGAAACCGCTAAAGTTGTTAATTGCAGCGCCAAGGCCGCCCATACCAATAGTTTGCGGCAATGCAAAATTATCAATTTCACCAAGGCCAAATTGCGAGTATGGATTGCTGGTAGTAGCGGTTGATTGTGCCCTTGCCTGGAAAACTGTAACTGCAAGTAAAACTGTTATAAATAGTGTAGTAATTTTAATCATTATGCTTTGTTATGGCTGCGTTTAATCCTTTTAAAACCAGGTAGGGTTCATTTTTTATATAGGGGGCAAAGATGCTATTTTTTAACAGGGTATCAAAAAAAATACTGTCGCCTCCTGTTAGTATAATATTAAGTTGTTTTTTATCTTGCTTGTAACTATTAATAAAGCCCTCAAGCTCATATTTAATCCCGTTTTGCACGCCGGATGTTATGGCGTTTTTGGTATTGTCCCCGCTAACTTTATTATAGTTTCTATCTTCATCAACAACGGGTAAAGCCGTGGTATAATAATTTAATGCTTTATAACGCATTTTTAGCCCGGGCGATATACTGCCGCCATAATAATTTAAATCAGCATCAACAAAATCATAGGTTATGCAGGTTCCGCCATCAATCACCAGATTATTTTGCGCCGGGTAAGCATGTGCTGCACCGATAACTCCGGCCAATCGATCCGGGCCCAGGGTATTTGGTGTCAGGTAATGATTTTTGATCCCGGTGGACATTGCAGTGTTAAAATAAACCACTTTAAATTTCTTGCTCAATACTGTTTCCCACGCTGCCTGCTCCTTTTTAACTGAGGAAATAATAGCCTTATGTATTTTGTTATTATTTAAAAAATCCTGTATTTGAACATCTTGGTTTTGATAGAAAGTAACATCTGCCAATTCATCCTGCTCAAAAACAGCAATTTTTGTATTGGTATTACCTATATCAATTACCAGGTTTGCCATTAGGCTTTAACCAGCGACAATATCGATTCAAAAATAGCTAAACCATCTTCGTTGCCTAATAAGCTGTCGGCAGCGCGTTCAGGGTGGGGCATTAAGCCAAACACGTTACGTTTGATATTACAAACACCTGCAATGTTTTCTAACGAACCGTTAGGGTTAGCATCCGTTGTAACAATACCCGAATCATCACAATACCTGAACAGGATCTGGTCGTTATTTTTTAAACTTTGCAATACATCCGCGTCAGCAAAATAATTTCCTTCGCCATGGGCGATAGGGATCTTAAGCGCGCGTTGCGGATCGATTTGTGAAGTGACCAGCGCGTTTGAAGTTTCGGCTTTTAAGTAGATGTTACGGCAAATGAATTTGCGGTTTTGGTTGTGCAATAATGCGCCTGGTAATAAACCGGCTTCGGTTAACACCTGGAAACCATTACAGATACCTAAAACGTAACCGCCATTCTCGGCAAATTTGATAACCTCGGTCATGATGGGTGAAAAACGGGCAATAGCGCCGGAGCGCAGATAATCGCCAAAAGAAAAACCTCCCGGCAAAACAATAAAGTCTACACCTTGCAAATCATGGTCTTTATGCCATAGTTTAGTAACAGGCCGGCCTGTTAAACGCTCTAATGTATAAATGATATCCTCGTCGCAATTGGACCCCGGAAAAATTACTACTCCAAACTTCATGCTACAAAACTAATATAACAGCTGAAATTTGAACGAATTTAATAGTTAAAAAGTGTTAAACTGAAAGTATATAATGCTGATAAACAGCAAAAGATATAGCGTTTCGTAAAACCACCTGGTAGTAGCATGTAAAAAATAATAAGCAAAAAACACCGCAGCAGGTATGCAGCACAACAAAAAGTGATTTAAATTAAACTGCGCCCGCACATAAAAAGATAGCAGACCCACCAAAAAAATAAAAAACAACAACTGGAATGATTACGCACCTGCACATAACTTTTAAAAAAGTTTTGCCGCAGTTTAATAAAGCATAAAGCCAGTATCAGTATCACCGGGATAAGGACCAGGTAGTTGTAATAATTGGTAATATTGATCTTATCAGGAAACTTGGTACCAAGTGGTAACCATATATTAAAGAACTGATCGAACTGATTATGCAGATAGTAGAATACCGCCAAAAAGAAAAACACGGTAGCATAACCAATGATGCCCGCTATCCACTCGCGCCAGTTAAACGGCCTAAAGATGATAAGCGCTATCCAGATGGCTAAAAACAAAAAGATGAACGGAAAATAGATCAGCGTACCAATAGCAACGATCATCCCCAGATCATAAGTTGTAGATAATGCGCCATCGCCTTTGTAAAGCTCAAACAGCTTGAACAGCATCCATATCACCAGGAAATTACAGATCAGCGGTGGACTTAAACCCAGGAATGGCGTAAACAACCCCGAAACAGTCACATACATAAGTGCCGGTAAAAATGTGGACCTGCTTAATAAATTATAGCGGTTTACAAGTAAATTTAGCAATAATGCCTGTATTAATACCAACACGGCGGCTATGCCAATATTTTCAGCCGGCGAAAAGAAATGTTCATAAGATAATGGTACCAGGGTACGGGCAAAGGTTTCCACAAAAGTGAACTCAATACCGGCAGGTGCGCTGTATACATAACCCAACCGCAACACAACAAGCACAATGGCAAGCCATACAGCATTAAGCGGGTTAAACGACCTGAATATTTTGATCATCAGTGAATTTGTTTGAAGCGGCAATATTAACAGAAAAACTGCTGATGCTAAAATGCATTAGCATTTAGTTTAATGGCAGTGGTAAAATATGCCACTATCGCCGGGGCATGTACATGATCACACAAACGCCAATTAAAGCTATCGCCGCGCCTATCATATCCCAGCGGTCGGGTTTAAAACCGTCAACTTTCCAGGCCCATATCAATGCCATCACAATAAATATACCGCCATAGGTGGCATACACCCTGCCAAAGCCTGCAGTTTGCCAGGTGGCAATAATACCATAGCCAACAAGTATTGCACCGCCAAATATCCCGTACCAAAGTGGTTTATCAGATTTCAGCCACAGCCAGATCAAATATCCGCCGCCAATTTCGCAAATGCCCGCTAAAATGAATACGCCTAAAGATCTTATAATATTCATTATACCTTAAATAACAATTTTTATGTAGATTATCTTGCATACTTCTTCACCATGTCGTCTACAATTTGGGCTGTTTCATTTGGGAAGTTCACCTGTATTTTTTTATCGTCATTCAACCAACTGGTTAAATGACCGTTAAAATGCCCATCGATCTCGTTAACGACCGGTACACCCAGTTTTGACGCAGATAACGCGTTGCAGCGTTGTTCGTACTGGCCGGTCATCGGGATCATCAAAACCTTTTTTTGCAGGAACAGGGCTTCGGCTGGGCCTTCAAAACCGCCGCCCGTAAGTAAACCCTTACAACTTGCCATACTTTTATTAAATTTCTCGTTACTTACAGGATAGATCTGCACGTTGCCAATTCGCATTACCTCTTTTTGTCTTTTGGAGAAGATATGCCATTCCACATCGGTTTTACTTAAATAGCTCAACAGCATTTTATCATCATAAGCAGGCAGGTAAACAGTGTAATGCCCTTTATCGGATATTTCCATATTGCGAATCTCGCTGCGGATAACCGGCGTATGTATAAAATCGGCATAGCGCTCAAAATGAAAACCTACATGGTAAGTTGTGGGCGAATAATATTTAAACAGCCACTCGGCGTAATTCCATTTCTGCGGCCGTGGGGTATTAGGCGAAATAAATGAACACTGGTGACTCAACGATACCGATGGGATCTTTTGCAGCTTGCAAGCCCAGGCACTCACCGGTTCAAAATCGTTGATGATCAGGTCGTAATCTTTAAGCGGCAGGCTGTGCATATCGCGCCATAACTGAGGCAGGTTCATGATTTTAAAGGTTGCCCAGTTGTCAACCCCGCCCTTGGTGCCAAAAACAAAGCTAAAACCATGAAATTTGTATTTAAGCGGTTGCGCCAAAGTCACTTCGGCCTGGGTACCGCTCACCAGCAGGTCAAGCTCGCCGTACTGCTGCAAAAGCGGCACAATTTCGCGTGCGCGGCTAATGTGGCCGTTGCCTGTACCTTGTATGGCGTAAAGTATTTTCATGCTGATAAATGCGTGCTCAAGTTAGCAACAAAAAATGGCATGAGTAAATTCAACGTTTGTAAATTGAATTATCACTGAATTTTAGGCTAAAGCCCAAATTAGCTGTTGCTTATATGCTGGCTGAAGTCAACGGCAATGATAAGTTGGAATTATTGCAATCTGCATTGGCTGACGGAGATAATAACAATACTTCTCACTGACTTTAGCCAAATGATATAGATTTACACCTACTTATAGTTGTGAAATATTTATGCCGGCTCCTGCCTAAACCTTTCCAATAAACTTTTCACATCCAATTTAGCATCCAGATCCTCGGCATCGGTTTTATCCTCTTCGTCAGAATCTTTGATGAAATCCTCCGGTTTATAATGGAAAATGGTCCACTGCTTATCGTTGTATTCTAACGCCGATAAACTCTCTACCCAGTCGCCCGAATTTAAATAGATTACGCTGCCGGTTTTTTCGGTTGATTCTATTTTCCTGATCTCGGCCTGGTGAATGTGCCCGCAAATTACGTATTGGTAATTTTTATCTACTGCCAGATCAGCCGCGGTTTGCTCAAACTGGTTAATAAACTTTACCGCATCCTTAAACCTGGCTTTTACTTTTTTGGAGAAGCTCATTTTCTCGCGGCCCATGGCGTTTAAACACCAGTTGGTAACGCTGTTTAGCCATATCAGGGTATCATAGCCAACCGCACCCATCTTTGCCAGCCATTTGGAGTGCTGCATGGTAACATCAAATATATCCCCGTGGAAGATCCAGGCTTTTTTTCCATCGATGTTTAACACAACCTTGTTCATCAGTTGGAACGAGCCCATATTGAAATCGGCAAACTTGCGCAGCATTTCATCATGGTTACCGGTTAAATAATACACCGGTATGCCCTCAGTAACAAACTTTAAAATGCGGCGAATTACTTTCATGTGTGCCTCGGGCCAGTATGATTTACTGAACTGCCAGATATCGATGATATCGCCGTTCAGTATCAGCATTTTTGGTTTGATGCTTTTTAAATACTTTAATAATTCCTTTGCGTGGCACCCATAGGTACCCAAATGCACATCTGATATCACTACGATATCTACCTCGCGTTTTGCCATGAAAGTTTGGGGGTTAAAATTCCTGCCGGTAATGAATACTGGTTATTGATTTTTGGTGAGTTAGGCCAACCGTTATTCGTTGTCCTCTTCACTAACTCTTAGTTCGTAAGGGCTGAAGTAGAACACTGCTATTACAACCAGCATCACTACAACAAGCATGTAAGAATATTCGAAATCCATCACTAAAGCGTTTGTCAAAGGTAAGACAGATAAATTACTTTAATGTTAAGACTGCATTAATTCTCAGTGGTTTAGCTGCTTGTAAAATCTTTTTTTATACGGCTAAGTTGCTTAATATGATGGGCCAAATGTATGCGGATAAATTTAAACCATTGAGCCGCGGTAAACATTCCCAACCGCGGATGCTTAACCCGGCGAATGGCTACTTTTTCGCTGGTAAGCGGCACCATTTCATCTATGCGTTTTCGGCATTTGATGATGAGGTTACGGGCTTCTTCTTTGCTGATCTTTAAAGCCGGCATTTTTTCGCTTACAGAAGACGGCTGTTTTATTTTTCCCGGCGGGAACCTGGCGAACAACAAAACCAGTTTGCCGATCCAGTTAGCCTTGCCGTTGTTAGGTTTGTCTGATTGATGCGTGCAGCGCTCCAGTGCTATGGTTGATGCCATGGTGGCCTGCAAAATGTGCGAGTAAACTTCGGCATAGCTCCAGCCACCATGCGGTGGCGTTTGGTCGAACTGATCATTGGGAATGGACTCGATCCAGGCCCGGTAAGTATCAAATATGCTGTCAAGGCGTTTATGCTCTTTGGTTATGCTCACAAGGGTAAATGTAATGTTTTCAAAAGGTATTTATGGTATCATGAATATTTTGTCCCGTTCATTACCGAAGGCGGACACTTCTTTCGTCTTGAAAAATGTTTTATATTGCCTATCCATAAATAAACCAAAACGAACATCAAAGTTACAAATGGCAAAGTTGCTATTTTTTTTGTTATCGGTTTTTGCCTGATATTTTTTAGCGGATTACTTGTAAAAGTACCTTTGCTATTTGTTACATCGGTTCTTATTGGAATTATACTATTGTCTATTTGTATGGAGTATTTCGTTTACCATTTACTGTTTTTTATTTTAGATAAAATGAACGGGAGATAGAGGCTGAGATTTGTACTTTTTGGTTTCCGCAGGGTCTCTCGCAGAGGACCCTGCGTTCATTGACTGTTTGGCGTATGCAGGGTCCTTTGCAAGAGACCCTGCGTAGACATTATAGTCTTAAAACTGGTGTGGTGAAAATTTCGACCAAAAGCTGCAATAAAAAATCTGCTATATCAGCTTGATCAACTTCTCCCCCTCCAAAATCGGAATAGCCGTAGTCAGATCAACTTGCAAACAAAACTCAATATCAGCCTCAATTCCTAATGCTTTGAGCCTTTCGCTGTGGGATGTTTTTTTGAGATAGGCGGAAATGTCGTTTTTACCGATCTGGAAAAGGTCATTTGCGGCAATAGCGGGATCATCCAAAATAAAACCAGTAGTTTTTAGCTGTTCAACTACTGCCCCGGCAAACAGAGTATCTTCTAAATTAAAGTTGTTTTTCCAACCGGCACAAACCAGTAGCACGTTGTTATCCTGCGTTTTCAGCCAGTTACAAACTGAGGTAAGATTTAAAAACGAACCGATAATGATCTTTTTTGCCTGGATGGAGCGTTGTAATGCATGCGTACCATTGGTTGTGGTCAGCACGATGGTTTTACCAGCGACTTTTTCTTTTGTATACGAAAATGGCGAGTTTCCAAAGTCGAAGCCGGACACAACCTCGCCGTTACGTTCTGCAGCTAGCAGGTAATGTGCGAATTTATCCTGGTACGCGAGGCATTCTTCCACTTCGGATACCGGGATGATGGCTTCGGCACCGTTTTCGATTCCATAGCAGATGGAGGATGTGGCCCTGAAAATATCGATGATCACAACCACATAATCCTCTACATTAAAAAGCGGGATTAGCGCGGGGGTAAGGCAAACATTTAGTTCATTGGTCATTAGTCATTAGTTCATTTATCATTAGGCATTAATCATTCGCCATTATTATTAATGACCAGTGACTAATGCCCATTGACTATTTATAAAACGGCGGTTTAACAACTTTTGCCTTTACTTTATTGTCGCGTATGCTGATGAATATTTCGGATCCTTCTTTGGCGAACTCATTGTTCACATAACCCATACCTATAGCTTTTTGCAGCGATGGTGATTGTGTGCCCGATGTTACTTTGCCAATGGTATTGCCTTCGGCATCAACAATTGGATAATCGTGGCGTGGGATTCCGCGGTCTATCATTTCAAAACCAATCAATTTTTTGGTTATGCCCTGTTGCTTTTGCGCTTGTAAGGCATCAGCATTAACAAAATCTTTAGTGAATTTGGTTACCCAGCCCAAACCTGCTTCCAATGGCGATGTGCTATCGTCAATATCATTACCATACAGGCAGAAACCCATTTCTAAACGTAAGGTATCGCGTGCGCCTAAGCCAATTGGCTTAATGCCGAATGGTTCGCCCGCTTTGAAGATAGCATCCCAGATATGGTCTGCATGCTCATTATCAAAATAAACCTCGAAACCACCTGCACCGGTATACCCCGTTGCCGATACGATCACGTTATCAATACCTGCAAAAGTTCCTTTTTTAAAGGTATAGTATTCCATTGATGGCAGGTCGATATTGGTCAAACTTTGTAAAGCTTCAGCAGCTTTAGGGCCCTGGATGGCTAAAAGCGAGGTTCTGTCGGATATGTTTTTCATATCCACGCCCCAGGTATTGTATTTGCTGATCCAGTCCCAATCCTTGTCGATGTTGGATGCATTAACTACCAGCATATAGGTTTTATCGTCGATACGGTAAACCAATAAATCGTCTACAATACCACCATTCTCGTTTGGCAGGCAGGAGTATTGTACCTTGCCGTCATAAAGCTTGGTAGCATCGTTACTGCTTACTTTTTGTATCAGGTCGATGGCATGCTCGCCTTTCAGGATGAACTCGCCCATATGGCTCACATCAAAAACACCAACGGCTTTGCGTACGGTTTCGTGTTCTGCGTTAATTCCGGCGTATTGTACAGGCATATTGTAGCCCGCAAAGGGTACAATTTTAGCGCCTAATTTTATGTGGGTTTCAGTTAATGCGGTATTTTTCATAAGCGGGTCAGTCTGCCGCAAAAGTAATAATTTTTAGCTTACATTAACGGACAGTAGTTGCTCATATACATTAAAAAGCTGGCGGGTAACTACGTTTATATCGTGCTGCTGTTCTATCAGTTCACGGGCGTTTAAGCCTATGTTACGGCAAAACTCCTCATCGGTAATGCAATGTTTTATGGCATCGTAAAATTCGTCGGCATTATTAGCTATCAGTATGTTTTTACCATCAGTAAAATTGATGCCCTCGGCACCAAGCGATGTTGAAATAATGCATTTCTCCATCGCCATACCTTCCACTATCTTCACCCTTACGCCGCCGCTTGATAGCAGCGGGACGATCATAATCGACTTACTGTTCACAAACTCCAGCGCATCATCAACCTCGCCGGGGATAAAGATCTTACCCATTACTTCGTAATCATCAAAGCGTTCCGGGATATCGTTACCGGCTACGTAAAATTTAACAGGCAGGTCGCCATCGGTAAGTTCTTTATGGAAATTATCCAGGAACCATTCGATGCCCTCCCGGTTCGGCAGCCAGTCGAGCGATCCTAAAAAGAAGAGGCTCGGCACCTCGGTTTTGGTGTAGTCGGGTTTGTATTGCTCCAGGTTGACACCAACCGGCAGCACATCAATAGGTGTTGTGGTGCCGTAGGACTGCATAGTCGCCTTGTCCTGCTCGGTGAACACGATGATGGAATCTACCTTATTCAATTGCTCCACCTCGAAATTTTTGATGCGGCGGGCATGCATTTTTAGGTACGATTTTTTAAACGGGTCGTTTTTTTGTCCGGCCAAACGTTGCCAAACCTGGTTTTCAATGTTGTGTGCGCGATAAACAATTTTCGAGCTGCAATTTTTGCGCACTGCGTTCAGATATAACGATACGATCAAGCCATCAAACTGAATAATATCATAATTATTCTGACGCACCTCGCGCACGAGCAGGCGCTCAAACTCACTGTCATAATATTTATCAATATTAAAGGATGTTTTACTGAACAGGTTTACTGCCACATCAAATACCGATACGCTGGTGTCAATGTCATAGGGGCGATAATTTATTTTGCTCAGGATGTCATCCTCGGGCAGGTCTTGATATTTCTTTTTAGAATTTAGCGCCACTAACGATACCTGATGGCCCAGGTTAACAAGGCCCTTAACGGCATTATATACCACGATGGGATATCCTCCATTTTGCGGAAACGGGACACGGTGTGCTAAAATGAGTATCTTCAAAAGGGAGCGGTTTTCACCAAAAATACAATCTGTAAATACGATATCAAAGCGCCTCCGGAAAAATACTTAATTGGGGTTTGGTTACCGTAAATGTACGGCGGTGGTAAGGTGTAAAACCCAATTCCAGTACTGTGTTACGGTGTTTTATGGTAGGATAACCTTTATTGGTGTGCCAGTTATACTCCGGGTGCTCTTCGGCAATTTGCTTCATGTAATCGTCCCGGTAAGTTTTGGCTAAAATAGAAGCCGCAGCTATACTGAAATACTTGGCATCGCCTTCAATAATACAATGGTGCGGGGTTTCCTGGTATTTATTAAAGCGGTTACCATCGATTATTAAAAATTGGGGCTTTAAGTGCAGCTTGTCTATAGCGCGATGCATGGCTAAAAAGGAGGCATTCAAAATATTGATCTGGTCGATCTCTTCATTATCAACCGAGGCCACGGCAAAGGCAATAGCTTTTTTCTCGATCTCCCTGCGGAGCTTATAACGAACGTCCTCGGTTATTTGCTTGGAATCGTTTAGTATTTTATGCTTGAAATTTGGCGGAAGGATCACCGCGGCGGCAAACACCGGCCCGGCCAAACACCCGCGACCAGCCTCGTCGCATCCGGCTTCAAGCAAATCAAATTGGTAACGGGCTAATAACATTTATTCAAATATCTGAATTTTTTGTGGCGGATTTTAGGGTGTGGAAAAGATGTGGGGAAAAAACTCATCCTACTATGCTGCGTTTTGGTTGAAACAAAGGCTCCAATATACTCCTGTGCGTTTCGCCCCATCGCGCCGTAACTTCAATAACGGGTATCAATGTTTGGCCAAGTGGAGTGAGTTCATATTCCGCCTTTAGGGGCAGTTGATCAAATACTGTTTTTGTGATTATACCCTGGTCAGTAAGCTGTTTCAGTTGGGTATCTAATAACCGCCGCGATGCTTTAGGCATTTGCCGATGCAATTCACCCGGCCTTTTGATGCCGCTATAAATGCACCAAATCAGGTTGATCTTCCATTTCCCGTTCATCACTTCCATGAAAAGATGAAGGCCACATTCCAATTTAACGGACAATTTTCTTTCGTACATTATACAAATATAGGTCATCGGAGTGTCTTATCCGATACGGTTGAATTTAGCCTTACTTGACTTTATAATACTATGAGGCGAGATTTGAACGTATGAAAAATAAATTGTTCGGAACGCATACCGGTTTGCCCGCAAGCGAACTGATATTAGGGGCAGCAAGTTTGGGCGGGCGCCGGGGTTACGGGGCGTCGGCTGAGGAAATCCCAAAGATACTGGCAGCATACACTGATGCAGGTGGTAATTTTATTGATATTGCGGACCAATACCAACTTGGTGAAGCAGAGGAAATTGTGGGTGCATTTATTGCACCACAGCGAAATAATTTTATTATTTGCACCAAATACACCCGCAGCAGCGAAGCGAGCCCGATGCCTGCCAATTCGGGTAACCATCGCAAAGCGATGCAACAAGCGGTTGAAGAAAGTTTAAAACGGCTGAAAACAGATTACATAGATATTTACATGCCCCATTTTGATGACGGCATAACCCCACCTGACGAAATTGCACGGGGATTGGAAGACCTGGTTAAAGCAGGAAAAATATTATATGCGGGTTTGGCAAACTTTCCGGCATGGAAGGTGGCGGTAATAGCCAGTAGCACCCCTCTATCTGCGTTACAAATTGAATATAGCCTGGCGCAGCGAACAGCTGACCGTGAGTTAATTGCTATGGCAGGGCACTTCGGTTTGGGTACCATGTTGTACTCGCCATTAGCCGGGGGCCTACTGACAGGCAAATATCGCAAAGGTTCATCAGGCCGGTTAACAACGTCGGCGCCGGAAGGTTACCGGGAAGATGCAGCCACTAAAGCCATTATAGATGAATTAGAGATTATTGCTAACGAGGTGGAAGCGACTCCTGGAAAGGTGGCATTGGCCTGGGCGCTCACCAAAAAGGCATTTCCTATAATAGGCGTGCGTACACTTGCTCATCTTGAGGATAGTTTAGCTTCCCTTGATATTCAATTGGCTTTAGACCAAATAATACGCTTAGATAAAGTTAGCGAGGTAACACTGGGTTATCCTCATGACATACTGAAAAAAGTTCAACCAATTTATTGATCATTAGGGCTATTTGTGCCGGCGCGGGGTGCTGAAATAAATTCAGCCTGACATTTTGTTGGCATTGGCTACAAGTTTACTTCGCAGCACAGGACTTCTATTAGGCCATGATCGCAATAACATGGCGATCATGTGGTAATGATTAGTTCCCCTAAAATATCCTTAATGTCATCAGCGTAATATCATCTATTGCTTTGCCTTTAGTTAGGTGCGCAACATGATCAAGCAGCGTTTGGTTAAAATTATCCGGTGAGCTTTCGCCATTTTGAACTATAAACTTCATGAGTTTATCCTCATTCCAGCTTTTGGTGCCCTGCGACTCATAGTCCATCAAACCATCGGTATAATTAAATATCAGGCTGCCGGGGTCAACATCTATCTCACCTTCGTTAATAAATGGCAATTCTTCAAAAGCCCCTATCATGGTAGTACCTAATTTTAGCAGCACCGCTTCGCCATTTGAGTATAAAACAGCGGGATTGTGCCCGGCGTTAATATAATTGAGCAACCGGGTTTTTTGGTTGTATTTTGCCAGGAACAGCGTGATAAAACGTTCGCCTTTGGTATTGTTTAAAACAATCTTGTTCAGGCGTTCCATAATATTGGTCAGGTCACTTTCCACCGTGGCCCAGGCATGCAAGCTGGCCTGGAAGTTAGCCATCAGCAACGCTGCCGAAATTCCCTTACCCGATACATCGGCAATACACCAGATAAACTCATCATCGTTCAAACGGATAAAATCGAAATAATCACCGCCAATATTTTGGTGAGGCAGGTAACGCGCATCTATTTCAACACCCTCGTCCTTGTGTATGCGAATGGGTACCAGCATATTCTGCACCTCTACGGCAAGCTCCATTTCGCGCTCAAAACGTTCTGTTTGTAAACGTTCCCTGAATAAGCGTTTATTCTCCAGCGCAACCAGCACCACGTTTATCAATGTTTGAATAAAGTTAAGATCATTATTCAACATATCCGGCGAGCTGATAAAATCGCCTATGAACGCATAGGCCAGCGCCTTGCTCTTATGATAAATGGGAATAAAGTAATCGTAAGTGTTTAATATCGGGTCGGCATGATTGGCAACCGCTGTGGCTACTTTAAACTTGCTCAGATCGGTACAGATGCGGTGCAGTACGCTAACCGGCTCAATGGTACCGCCATATTTTGATATACAAATGAAATTCTCATCGTCCTCAATCAAAAACCTGAACTTACCTACCTGCAAATAGCTTTGCAAAATAACTTCGAGCATTTGAACTAAAACCGGTGTGGCAATGTTTTTATTGATGGCGCGGGTAACTTCGAGCAGGGAATTTAACTCCGACTGCCGTTTAAGCAGTAGCCTGATCAGTTCATCCTCGCCTGTCTTATCAATATTTTGCATACCTGCCCGTGTAGATAAGGTTCAACTTTTTACTTGCTCTCACCGTTAATAATATATACGACAAATATAGCGTTAATGGGTGGGCTTCTATGGATAAAAGCCTTGGATCGCTTTTTTGTTTTAACACAGAATAAGAACAGGGGTTAAAAATCATATAACTTGTAAGGACAGCCTAAAATAAAGAATAAATTTCAAATTCGAACATTTTGAGATTTAATATCGAAAGCATCGCGCAAGCCTGTGGTTATCAAGTTAAAAGAATATACAAAAGCATAATTGCCAGGCCCGGCATTATGGCCAGATAGGCTGCATCCATCACAATATAGCCATAATTTTCGCGGATCATGCTGCCCCAGGTTGGTGTCGGCGGCTGAGCGCCGAAACCCAAAAAGCTTAAGCCCGCCTCCAATAAAATGGCTGTAGCAAAGTTTGACGCCGCTAAAACCAATATCGGCCCGATAATATTAGGCAGAATGTGTTTGATGATAATGCGCGTATTACCGAAACCCATGGAACGTGCCGCCTCGATATATTCCACCTGCTTTAGTGCCATAACCTGCCCGCGGACCAGCCGCGCTACCTCAACCCACATGGATAAACCGACTGCTACAAAAATTTCCCATAAACCCTTACCCAAAGCAAATGATATAGCAATAACCAACAGCAATGCGGGCAATGCCCAAAGGATGTTCATCAACCAGCTTAAAGCAGCATCCGGCCAGCCGCCAAAATAACCCGCGATAGCGCCGATAACCACACCCAACAACATACTTATGATGACCGACATTAACCCCACGGATAAAGACACCCGGGTACCCAGCATCAGCCTGCTCAGCATATCGCGCCCGTAAATATCCGTGCCGAACCAAAAAGTTTTATGGATGATCTGCTGGCTGATGATCTGCTGCTTTAAAGCTTCCAGGTTTTGTTTTTGGGCAGATGACTGCTTTTGCCCGGTTGCAACTTCAATAATACTGTAAGCTTTTCGTTCCGGCTTGTCCTCATCGCCAACATATTTATCGGCATAAATAGAATCCTTATAAAAGTAATAGTGAGTAATGGGAATTTCGCGGTAAAAATCAGCCTGCCCGTGCAGCATTTTGGTAAAGATGCCTACCGTATCAACCGGTTCCTGCTTGCGTATAGCCAGGAACATAAATTTTGATCCCGGCTTTTTAAGGCTGAGCTGGATAGCCATGCTATTGGCATCGGGCGTACTATCCGGCATAATGAGGTATCCCAATATTGCTACCAGCGTAATCAAAACAATAAATACCAAACCCGCCATAGCAGCCTTGTTGCGCTTAAATATTTTCCAGGTACGTTGGGACGGGGTGAGATCGGGCATTACATCACTAATGTCATAAATTTTGTTGGGATTGGAGA
Source organism: Mucilaginibacter sp. (assembly GCF_965225845.1). Lineage (GTDB taxonomy): Bacteria > Bacteroidota > Bacteroidia > Sphingobacteriales > Sphingobacteriaceae > Mucilaginibacter. The sequence goes on along the minus strand of NZ_CBDDBL010000002.1, from coordinate 419,147 downwards.
ATGAAATTTTTGGGTTAGTGCGGTAATAATATTGATTAGGTGCTAAATTCTCGTCTTATTATTTCGACCATCGGGAGAAATCTTCTGCATTTAGCAAAGTCATCCATGTTTTGCGAGAATATTTCTCCCCCCGGTCGAAATGACAAGAGCTAGAGGCTTTAGCTTGTTTATCATCACCGCGCCTCTATTACGATTATGTTGTGTTTTACCATGTTTAAAAAAGCACAAAATTGTGTTTTTTTAGCCAAAAACAGGCTAATAACAATCAAAAAATAGCTTTTTTCAAGCATTTACAGGGCGGAAATGGCAATTTTTCTTCCAAAAATCGACCAAAAAATAAGGTAAAAACCGCTTTTTCACGATCATTTAAGGCGTTTTTGGGGCGAAAAGTGTTCCAAATGTATCAATTGTTTCACCTGCTGTGTGATACAGTACGGTAGATTTACCTAACCGTCCTGCCTTTCCAAACATACTTTTTGGTATTGCCGATCAAACCTACATAAACAAAGTAAACGATGTGTATGGGCGATAGCAGGAATAGTAGCCACATCAAATTTTTACGCCTGAAGAACACGGTTACTGGCAGCAGGAATATCGCCTCAAAGACAAACTTCAACCCATATTGAGTGAGGAACAGGTAGAAGAACCTGACATCAAAAAAGCTTAACAGCGCATTCACCAGTATCAGCACATTGAACAGCCAGATGCCTATTGCCAATGCTACGATCTTCTTATCCTTATACTTGGTAGACTTAGAGGCCCAGCGTCGTCGCTGGTTCAGGAACTCCTTCAGGTTTTCCTTGGCGTGAGTATAAACTATGGCTTCGCGCAGCTTGAGGAATGCAATGCGGTCGGCATATTTTTCGGCTACCTTTTGCAATAGGAGTTCATCATCGCCGGAGGCTAACTCATCTATACCCTTAAAGCCACCAACTTCGTAAAACACATCCTTACGGTAAGCAAAATTAGCCCCGTTACAGGTAGATGCCTTGTTATTCCCAATGAAAGACGCGCCCATTGCTACCAGGTAGCCAAACTCCAGGGTCTGCAGGTTCTCAAACAAGCTCTTCTCCTCGAAGTAGGTAACCGGGGATGAGATCATAACCGGGTTACGGGTTTCGTAGTAATTCACGATAGATGATAACCATTGTGGCCCCATACGGCAATCGGCATCGGTAGCAACCATCAGTTCGCCGCTGGATAATCCTATTGCCTGTGCAATGGCTTTTTTCTTATAGGAGTTTAGCGGTTTATCCTCGTTCATCTGCAAAAGCCTTACGCCTTGTGGTGCGTAACTGCTGATGATTTCCGCAGTGCGGTCGGTAGAGTGGTCGTCAACAATGATGATCTCGGTTAAATGTTTGGGGTAATCCTGCGCTAAAATATCGTTGATGGTAAGGGCAATCTTTTCCTCTTCGTTTCGTGCGGCAATGAGTATGGTTACCTTGGTTTTAAAGTCGATAACATCAAGCCTGGGCCGTTTTAAGTTCGACCAGCCTTTTATGAGATAGAGAAGCACCAACAGGTATAAACCTGTGAGCGATAATGCAATTATGCTATACGTTACGATCAAAGAATTTCAGTTTAAAAACAAATACGGAGCCTAAAATAGCGGGAATTATTAAATTAATAAGCCAAATTGATGAAACTGCCGCTACCACAGCTAAGGATTTGGTTGTAATATGCGCGAAAAGGACGCCCGCCGTAGCGCTTCGCACGCCAACATCCAACAGATCCAGCGATGGTAAAGCCGACTGCACAAAGAACAGGATGAGCACCATCAGCATCATTTGCACTACCGGCATTTCGGGTATCAGCAGGTGTATAACGAGATAATATTGGAACGAGAATACCGCGAAGCGTGCCATGCAAAATCCTATTATTTCAAAAAGTTCGGGCTTGGTATAGCGGCCCATAATATCAAAAAAGCGGTGGTATTTTTTTACATAAGGGATATAATCCAGCAGCTTTACTATCCATTGGATATGGAAAAACAGCACCAGGAAAAACACCATAAATAGTATAGCCGAAACAAAGATCCAGATGTAGATATAAATATTCAGGTGCATGTAAGTGTACAGATACCACATGAGCGCGGAGGCGCCTAACACATTAGTGATCACGCTTTGCCCGAATGCGCCGACGGCCATGGCAAATACACCGTGGATACGCTTGCGACCAGGTAGAAACAGCACCCTACCTGCATATTCACCTAAACGATTTGGGGTGAAGATGGCCCAAGTCAAACCGCAAAAAACAGCTTCAATGGATTGCCAAACCGAGATCTTTTGAACGTGTTTCACCAGGTATTTCCATTTGATAGATTCCAGGATCCAGTTTAGCAGCATCAGCAGCACAATAAACGACATTACCAGTACAACCCGGGTATGGCTGATGTTATTTACCAGGTCATGAAAGCGTTTTAAGCTATCGCCTTTCTCAATAAACTGGTGATAGATATAAACCAAAGCCAAAACCAGTATCCCGATCTTGATCAGTAAGGAAAATATTTTTTTGGCAGCTTTGGTTAACAAGAGGTTGAGTTTTTTGCAATGTTACAAAAAGTTAATGGTTCATAGTTCATAGCTAAATTACTTCTGCCATGAGCTATGAACCACCAACTATTAGCCAACTATTTTAATCGGGCTTTGTAGAAAGCAATCGTGTTTTTATAAGCATCAGCTGCGGCAGCAGGGTTACTACTAGGGCTGCTTGGGTTGGCAAAGCCATGGCCTGCATCGTACTGGTGCAGGTATAATTTTTTGCCCGCGGCCTTCATATCATCTGCAAATTTGGCTACTACCTTTGGGTTGATCCAGGCATCCTGGTTACCGAAATTGCCCAATACATCAGTGTGTAATGTTTTTAATTTGTTTACATCCTGCTCCGGCATGCCGTAAAACATCACACAGGCTACTGCCTGGTTACCGGCTAACAAGCTGGTTTGCAAGCTCCAGCCACCGCCAAAACACCAGCCTAAAGTTGCTATATGCGCTTTAGGGCCAATATAAGCGATAGCACCTTTAATGATCGCGATAGCCCTGTCGTCCTTAACTGCCTGCATTAATTTGGCAGCTTCGGTACGGTCGGCAGTAACTTTACCATCGTACAGGTCAAGGTCAATGATGTTAACATTACCCAGGTCGTTATAAATCTTTTCTGATTCCTGCTTAACAAAATCATTCAAACCAAAAAATTCATGCACAACCAAAAGGTAGTTGTTTGTTGGTATTTTAGCTTTAAACTCGTAAGCGTCAGCCGTTTTTCCGTCAGGTGTGCTATAAGTTATGACTTTGCCGATACTACTCTGAAAATGAATAGCTTTTTTAGGCTGCGGGTGCGACATTACAAACCGTTTATCATTTGCCAGCATAGCAAATTGCTTAGTTGCCGATGGTTTGCTGCAGCACGACATGCTGCTTTGGCCTAAAGCTACAAAACCATAGCAGGCCATTAAGGTAATTAGGATTAATTTTTTCATGGATTTTTGGGTGATTAGTTTATTTACAATATTAGAACAATTTTGTTTTTACGCTTGTTTATTAACGTCATTATATAGCCATTTAACAACGTTTATTGTTGTTAATTAGGCATTATGTTATATTAGCATATCTATAAGATCCTATGAATATGAGCTTTTCATCAGCGTTAAAAATACAACTACGCCTGGCATTTTTTATTGGGTGCCTGTTTACATCGAGTTTAACATTCGCACAAAGCATTAAGGTAGCGGCGGCGGCTAATTTACAATCGGTTATTAAAGTTTTAGGTGAAGATTTCACTAAAAAAACCGGGCTTATAGTTCAGCCGATCGTGGGTTCATCGGGCAACCTATCAACCCAGGTAAGCAATGGCGCTCCTTTTGATGTTTTTCTATCTGCCGATATGGATTTTGCAGAAAAATTATACAAAGCGGGTTTCGCCCAAAAGAAACCTGTAGTATATGCCAAAGGAAGCCTGATCATTTGCAGTACCAAAGATATTGAGTTCGATAATTGGGAACGCATGCTGCTTACCCCGGCCATTACCAGGGTTGCGATTGCAAACCCGGCCATCGCGCCATACGGCAAGGCTGCAACTGAAGCTTTAAATGTAAAAGGTATTTTAAGCGAAATTCACAGTAAACTTGTAACCGGTGAAAGTATATCGCAGGTAAACACTTATATCACTACCGGCTCAGTTGATGTGGGTTTTACTACCCAGGCTTTGGTGAAAGACGTTGAAGGCAAGCAAAAGATCTACTGGAAAGCCATCGACCCAAAACTGTACTCGCCGATTGAGCAGGGTATGGTGATACTTAAACATGGCATAGGCAACACCGCTGCCGAAAAATTTTACCAGTATATTTTAAGCGCCGATGCCAAACGCATATTTAAAGAATATGGCTACATTGTGCAGTAAATGGATCTGACACCCATCTGGCTTACTTTACGACTGGCAAGTATTACCACGCTTATATTGCTTGCTATTTGCCTGCCTTTAGCGTGGTGGTTATCCAAAGGAAAATCCATCTTTAAAATAATTTTAGAGGCGATTGTGACCATGCCGCTGGTTTTGCCGCCATCAGTGCTGGGGTTTTATTTACTGCTGGCTTTTAGTCCGCAGCATGGCGTTGGTAAATGGCTGCATAATACCTTCGACTTACAATTTGTTTTCTCTTTCCAGGGATTGGTGCTGGCATCGGTTATTTACAGTATGCCATTTATGTTGGGGCCGATAAAATCAGCTCTACAGCAATTGCCGGCATCTTTGGCGCAAGCATCTTACACATTAGGTAAAAGCGAGCGACAAACTTTTTTTCGGGTGCTGTTGCCTAATATTAAGCCATCGTTATTTACAGCGATGGTGCTAACCTTTGCGCATACTTTGGGCGAATTTGGTGTGGTGCTGATGATCGGTGGCAATATTCCAAACGTTACCCGGGTGGCATCAATAGCGGTTTATGACTCGGTGGAGAATATGGATTATTCTACTGCTAATACCTATTCATTAATCCTGTTCAGCATTACTTTTGTGCTGGTGATAGGCGTATTTATTTTCAACCGTACACAAGCTAAAAGCCCGCTGGAATGATCACTATCAACGTTGAAAAAAAGCTGAAGACCTACAGCGGGCAGCAATGGTTGACCATCGACCATGATTTTGCCGTGGGTAGCATCACCAAAGTTTACGGACCATCGGGCGCCGGTAAAACCACCTTTTTAAAGATCATCGCCGGCCTGATATCCCCCGAAAAAGGAACTATTAAGGTTGATGATACTGTTTGGTTTGATGCATCGGCCAAAATAAACGTGTCACCACAAAAAAGAATGGCAGGATTTGTTTTTCAGAATTATGCGTTATTTCCAAACATGACTGTGCGTGAGCATTTAGAATACGCGACTAAGGATTCTGCCTGGATCGATCGCTTGCTTAAGATAGGCAAATTAGAAACGCTAACAACGCATAAACCCGAACACCTCTCCGGCGGACAGCAGCAACGGTTGGCAATCCTCCGCGCCCTGGCGATCAAACCAAAGCTATTATTAATGGATGAACCATTCTCGGCTTTGGATCATGAAATGAAGATTGACTTGATCGCTAACTTAAAGATTTTGTTCAAGGATTTGGGCTTGACAGTGTTTATCGTAACTCACAATCCACAGGAATTGGATGGGTTGTGTGATGGAGAGTTGAGGATAGGTACCATATAAATATATGATAACATAGGTCTATAACTTACTCCGCAATACTTACAGCAATCTTATCCAAATTATGCAAATACCTTCTCCCGGTTTTATGATCCAACATAGATACCATTTGGATGCTGCTTGTCAGTTGATCAGCCTTTATGCCGTTTTTCTCCATTACAATGTATACATTATCACCTATCTCGGTATTGAAAAGTTCATTCCAGGAATAAACTACTTTGTAGCCGTCAGCACCAACACAAGTAAAGTACATGCTGCTGAATAGCTTTGGTGTGAGCAGCCATTGTGAGTGGCTTAAAATATCTTTCAATAAAACACCCTTCAACTGTTCATCCTGGTGTTTAAAGGCGCCGGTATGGTCAGTTACTTTAATATTACCGATAGTTTTAAGCGGGTAAGCCTTAAGGGAATCCATCGTGATGATTGATCCTATTTTAACCTTTCCGGTAATAGCAAATTGGTGTGTTTGGGTTTCTGTTTGCTGGGCGAATGTTGCAGTTGCACTGCATAGCAGTAAAATCAGGAGTAATTTTTTCATGGCTGATGTTTTTTGTAATCAAAGGGATATGACCACAAATATAAAAGAAAGAGAGAGAAAACTCTCCCTTCCTTTACCTAAACAACAACCATTACATTTTTGACATTTTTGAAGTGTCCTTGCTCATTTTACTCATTTTTTTGGCCTTCATTTTTGATGGCTTGCTCATTTTACTCATTTTACTCATTTTGCCGGTATCGCTTACTGCAACTGTATGAACTGTAGCTGCATTAGCTGTAATAGTTAAACAAAGCGCGCATATTGCGGCAACTGATAGCATTGATTTTTTTACATTGATTTTCATGTGTGTTTTCTTTTTGAGATTTACACATTTAGTCGGGGGTTAGTAAAAGTCCTTACAAATTATTTTTAGTTTTTATTTAATTCTGTTTCAATACGTTCCTGTAGCTCTTTTTTAAAGCTATCATCTAACTTAACCTCTCCCGGTTGAGAACTTTTAAAAAGCTGCTGCACCATTTCGCCTATTACCCTGGTTTGTTTTCCGTACAAGCGGCATACCGAGCAGCCCATTAAATGGATCCGCAGCTCTATATGCTCGCGAAAAGTAATACGGGTTAACAGCTTCTTTTCTATTAAAAAAGTAGCCTGCTTACAGTTGTATTGTATTTTTTTTAACTGGCTCATAGCTTAAATTTTATTCCCAATTGCGTTGCAGGCATGCCCGCAGGTTAAGCTTGGTACGATGAATTATAACCCAAAAATTAGATGGCGATACCTTTAATTCCGAACAAATGAGCGTGGTATCGGCATCATCCATATGCTTCATGGTGAAAACCGCCATCCATAATGCAGGTAGCTTTTGCAAACACATTTGCAGTATATTATTAAACTCCTTATTGCCCAGATGATCTACATCTTCTATGCCAAATACCTGTGGCGCATGGGCCGACCGCCAATGTCCGTCGTCATGCTCAAAAAAATCTTCCTGCTCATGTTCGGCGGCTTGCACATCTTTTCGCAGGCCTGATGAGTTTTTCCGGTAAACATCGATGATCTTATTTTTGAGGATGGCGGTTAGCCATGTTCGTTCAGAACTTTTCCCTTCAAACTTATCAACCTTCTCCAGGGCGGCTAAAAAGGTTTCCTGCACCAGGTCCTTGGCCTGCTCTTCATCGGCGATGCGTTTTATCGTATAGGCATACAAGTAATCGGCATGCGATTTTACCCAGGTATGCGGATCTAATTGATTGCTTACGGCATTCATTTAATCGTATTCATAATGTTGTGATGCTGCTTAGTCGGCAAATGGCATTAAACCTTACAAAGATTATGGAAATTTTCTTATCAATCTTCTTCTCTGCTCAGAATGACAAGGTATGCAGGAGAAGATAATTACTTAGTGTTTGAGAACAACCATGGTAATAACTGCGGCTCGTTAAAAGCATCATCCCAGCTATTGTGATCATCATTAGGATAAAGTGTAAATTTAGGATTGCCTCCGGCAGCTTTGATGGCTTCAACCATAACTATGGAATGATCAGCAGAAACCGTCCTGTCTTTTTCACCGTGGAAGATCCATAACGGAACTTTCTTAGCATATTTTTTGGCGTTCAGGGTGTTATCGCCACCGCAAATAGAGAATGCGGCTGCAAACACATTGGGTTCGCGGCCAATGATCTCAAACGTACCCATACCGCCCATCGATAAGCCTCCAACGTATACCCGGTGTTTATTTACAAATGGTTTATCTAAAAATTCATCAACCATACCCATTAAGGCATGCATGGCTTTGGTTGGTTTGGCATCAGTTGGGAAGGTAAATTTATTGCCGGTACTATCGTGCTGGAAGCTCACATCCGACCAAAACCCATCAGCCGGGCATTGCGGGAACACTACAATAGCCGGGAACTGCTCGCGAACATCAGGCTTTAAAAATAGCGCTGAACCATTTTTTAGCTGCGCCTCGTTATCATTACCACGCTCACCAGAACCATGAAGAACGATAATAAGCGGATATTTTTTAGCCGGGTCAAAGCCCTCAGGGAATAGGATGCGGTAAGGCAAAGTATCGCCTTTAGCTGTATACATACCCCGTTCAAAAGTGGGCTTTCTTAATTGCGCTTTTGATGCAAATGGCATTGCAAACAATATAATGGCTAAAAAAGCGGCGCTTAGTATTTTATGCATACGGGTAAGACTTAACTATTTATAACCGCTTTTATTAACGGCGGCTATTGAAAGATGTTTTATTGCTACTGTAAATATAAATTTTTAAGCCTAATCCTGCAGCTTCATTTCTTTTTTTGCAACATTAACCGGTTGCGGCACTTTCACATAATAGCCTGTACCGTCATAAACGCGTTTACGGGGATGGCTTTGGCAGGCATCGCTGCAGCAGCCTTCCATTTTTGTACCGCATTCATCGCATTGGGTAAAGTGCTCGTTGCACTCCGGGTTGGCGCAGTTGATCATTTTGTCGGTTGTATTACCGCAGTTGTAACATTTAGAAATGACAACCGGGTTTACACTGTTCACATCAACCGATAAACGGTTGTCGAATACATAGCATTTACCTTCAAAATCTTTACCACCTGCTTCCTTGCCATATTTAATAATACCGCCGTGTAATTGGTATACATCTTTAAAACCTTCGTGTAGTAACAGGGCCGATGCTTTTTCGCATTTGATGCCGCCGGTGCAATAGGTGAGTACTTTTTTATCTTTATACTGAGCCAGCTCATTGATCATTGCCGGAAAATCGCGGAAATTCTCAATATCAAGCGTGATGGCATTTTTGAATTTACCCAGGTTATGCTCGTAATTTGAGCGGACATCCAGCACGATCACATCATCGCGGTCCTTCATCTCCATAAAATCCTTCGGCTCTAAATGCTTGCCGGTTTTTGTTTTTGGATCGATGATCTCGGGGTTGCGTAAGCCGGAGTGTACAATTTCGCTCTTGTAGCGCACATGCATTTTAACAAATGATGGCTCTTCTACCTCGTCAACTTTAAAATCAATGCCGGCGAAACGAGAATCGGCATGCACGGTATGCATGTATTGTTCACAAGCTTCGGCAGTGCCTGATACAGTACCGTTAAGGCCTTCTTCGGCAACGATAATGCGCCCGGTTAAGCCCAGAGATTTACAGAATTTTAAATGATCGGCAGCAAATTGCTCCGCATCCGCTATTGTTGAATAACAATAATAGAGTAGTGTTTTATACTTTGTCATAACCACATTGATACCGCTGCAAACGGTGTTAAATGAGGCGCAAATATAAGCATTGATTTCAGAATTTGAATTTTCGATTAAGGAATTAAGAATTTCGGATCAACATTAATTCAGATTTAAAAAAAAGCAATCCTAAATCGAATATTCGAAATCACAAATTCTTTTACCGTATACCGTAAAATATCCTAACCCCCTGGATGTATTTTTTATTACCCTCGTAGGATACACCATAATCTATCCTGAAGATCAAGCGCTGTAAACCCACATAAAATTCAGAGTAATTAGGCATGTTCTTTTCTGCCAGGTAATTGGCACCTACTATTTCTTCGAGCTTGAATTTACGCATAAAGGGAATATTATCTAACAGTATCCCTGAAAAATTATGCTGGTAATGCGCTTCGAGGAACGCATTATCAGTACTAAAGGTATAAAACGGCAGGAAGTGGAAACTACCTATATAAGTTGGGTCGAAAGTAGTACCCTGGTTACCTAAAAAGTGGTTATAATCCGGGAAGTAGATCTTACTGTTATTGAAGAAATCGCCTGCTGTTACCGAAAACGATGAATAACCAAACACACCAATTGGTATAGAAGATTGCGCTATGTTTAACGAGCCGAAGCTATAGTCAACATCCGAACTTAAGATATTGTTAATACCCTGTCGATAACTAACTGTAACAACCGGGTATTTTGATGGTATTTCTATCTTTTGTGTTGGCGTGGTAATGTATTGCTGATCAAACGATAACCTGAACGATGTAAAGAAAGTAAGCGCTTGGTTTTCAGGGAATAGTTGCGAATGGTCATTAGGCGGCGCATCAGGTACTCCCGGAATATCTGATTTTAACGGATTGTTAGAAGTGTATTGCCTGTTACTGAAAGTTTCGACATGATTAAATGAGGTATTGTACAATTGCGTTCTGTCAGCGTAACTTAAACTGGCTGTCCATAGCACACCATTAGCCAATTCACGCTGAAAACCGAAATTCCCATACTGAGATTTGTAATATTTAACATAGTTGCGCTCGCTAAACAGGGTACTAATGGTATTGAAATATAGTGAGCGGGTTCCGACATTATTCAAATCCAATATATCGCTACCAAACCCGCCGAAAAACTTCTCGTTATGAAAAGGGTCTGTATAATAATTACCATTTATGTTTGCCGTTAGCATTTTGTTACCAAACCCATAGCGAACATCAGGCGTAGCATCATACGACTGAAAATCGTTCAGCTTATGTGTGTACCTGGCCTCCAGGTTCAAGCCATACCCCTCAACTGTGTTATAAAAGAATGTTTGAATAAAGGGATACAGGTAAACTGAATCCCTCCCGCTCTTATAAGTTGAAGTATGCCCAAAAATCAAATAAGGCAATACCAGAAAATTATTGCTGGAATGTTGCAGCGAATCCCTGTAACTCTTAGTTTGCTTAATACTTGCAATGCTGTCCTTTACCTGGTAATCCCTGGTTTCACGTTTTGTTAATGGTACAGGTCGTGAAGCGCTCCAATATGCCTCGCTTTTAGAGTTTGACGCGGTATCGTATTTTAATATTTCTCCTGTAAAATACCCGTCAGGAAATTTAGGGTCGAGGTTATAGTTATTATAAATAGCGTCATAGTAACCACCAAACTTAAATCCTAACACCTTTCCCTCAAAAGTATATTGCTCCGACACCGGCTGCCATATTTTATCAGTAATGGGTATATATTGCTGATTTATCTGTAAAGTATCTATAAAACTTAACCCGTTATCCTTGTTGGTCAGCATCAGGTCAACACTATAAATCCGCCAGTCTCCCTCTAAAATGTACAGGTTACCTTTAAACGTTGCGGAGTGGTCTAAACGTGGCGCTACCTCTATTTTATCAATCACATGCCCGTTTTCCGTAGTGGTACCAACCAATTTGTATTTATAATATTTAAAGCCATTATATGCCACCGGTGATACAAAACCATGATCGCTTACACCATTTATATAAAAAATATTTTTATAAAAATTGATCTGCAGGTCGGATGCTTTATTAAAACCAAAAGTAGGGTTTAACCCTACCGTTTTGGTGGCAATGGTTCTTTCTTTAACCTTATTTGGCTGCTCAAAATCAAAGTTGGAAATTGCTTCTGTTTGAAATAATATACCTCGGCCCAGCGAGTCGAGGTCAAGCGTGTTTCTTACCTGTTTGCCCATAAATGCCTTTGGCGAACTCAATAAACGCTGAACACCCTTCACATAAGCGGCAACTGAATACTCATTAACTTCGGTTAAGTAATATTCGCGCTTGGCAATTACCTGGCGCATAATATCATTGGCAGCAGTATCGCTTTTAAGTCGTTTGCCTTGCACAACTACTGTTTTCAGGTTAAAAACCTCGTCTTCCAGTTGCACATTGTGCTGTACATTACTGTTGATGGTTACGGTTTCAATACGTTCTTTGTAGCCTACAAAACGGTAAATTACATGGTAAGTGCCTGGGTTTAATTTAAACTGATAGTTACCGTTTTCGTTGGCGGTAGCGCCATAGGTAGTACTGCGTATATAAACCGAACTAAAAGGAATTGGCTTGTTTTGCATATCGGTTACCCTGCCCGATAAGATATATTGCTGCGCTGATACTTTAAAAGCAGTAAATAATATAAAAATAAATAGTAGTTGTTTCTTCATGATATTCTCACATTAAATGAAATTATTGCCATAAATGTTTGATTAGGCAGCCAATATATTTTTTAAGATGAATTTAAACTGGCATTTTGTGGCTTTATGCTTAATTTTGCGCTTTATTTAACTCGACTATGTATAACACCTTAAAACCGGTTCTGCAACAGGAACTTGCCGATATTGAAAAAGCCGGATTGTATAAACGCGAACGCATCATCACATCGCCGCAAGGCGCGGATATTACCGTGCAGGGAGGCCAGGAAGTAATAAACTTTTGTGCCAATAACTATCTGGGCCTTTCATCAAACCCAAAAGTTATTACAGCTGCTAAGGCTGTGATGGATACACATGGTTATGGATTATCATCCGTTCGTTTTATTTGTGGTACACAGGATATACACAAACAGCTCGAGCAAAAAATAGCGGAATTTTTAGGCACTGAAGATACCATTCTTTATGCAGCGGCATTTGACGCTAACGGCGGTGTTTTTGAACCTTTGTTTAATGAGCAGGATGCGATCATATCCGACGAATTGAACCATGCTTCCATCATTGATGGGGTACGTTTATGCAAGGCCCAGCGCCAGCGTTACAAGCACGATGATATGGCCGACCTGGAAGAAAAACTTAAACTTACAGCCGATTGCCGCCACCGTATTATAGTTACGGATGGCGCGTTCAGCATGGATGGTACAATTGCCCAATTGGACAAAATTTGCGAACTGGCAGAAAAATATAACGCCTTAGTAATGATAGATGAGAGCCATTGCTCCGGCTTTATGGGTAAAACCGGTCGTGGTACGCATGAGTATCACAACGTGATGGGCAAGATCGATATCATCACAGGCACTTTGGGTAAAGCTTTAGGCGGCGCTTCAGGTGGTTTTACATCCGGCAGAAAAGAGATCATCGATATGCTGCGCCAGCGTTCGCGGCCGTATTTGTTTTCCAATACACTTGCACCGGCAATAACCGGTGCATCAATAGCGGTGTTGGATATGCTAAGCGAAACAACTGACCTGCGCGACAAGCTGGAAAAAAACACCCAATATTTCCGCCAAAAAATGACCGAAGCCGGTTTTGATATTAAGCCAGGTGTGCACCCAATTGTACCCGTTATGCTTTACGATGCCAAACTGGCCCAGGAATTTGCCGCTAAAATGCTGGAAGAAGGCATTTATGTTATCGGTTTTTACTACCCGGTAGTACCGCAAGGGAAGGCGCGTATCAGGGTGCAGATATCTGCCGCGCACGAGCAGGCACATTTGGATAAGGCGATTGCCGCGTTTACCAAAGTTGGTAAGGAATTAGGGGTATTGAAATAATACGTACGATTTATTTATATTTGTACGTATAAATTGATGTTATGAAGCTGACATTAAATATTGAACCCGGATTGATAGAGCAGATAAAAGCTGTTGCAAAAAAAAAAAATGTGAGTTTATCAAAGGTTACTGAGAGTCTTTTTAGAAAGGAAGTTGAAAATGCTGAGGAGCCGTTTAGGATGAAAAGAGAAGAAGAGTTACCGGAATGGGTTAAAAACCTGCAAATATCCGGTGATCCTATACCCGATTTTGATCATAAGGGTGAGTATGGCAAACATCTTGAAGAAAAGTACGGCCTGTGAAAAAGATATTTTTGGATAGTGATATCCTGCTTGATGCTTTATTGAAACGACAACACTTTCTCTTACCGGCAATGAATGTTTTAGCACTGGCTGATAAAAAGAGCAGTTTTCAATTAATGACTTCAGCAGTAGCTTTTGTCAATGTTCATTATTTTTTAGACAAATTTGATCGGCCAAATAAATATCGATTGTTGAATTTTCTGAGGCCTAATATCTCGATCGTTAAAGTTGATGAGAAGGCAATAGATCTGGCATTAAGAAGAATGAACAATGATTTTGAAGATACAGTTCAATACTTTACGGCTTTAAATGCCGGGGCTGACGTGATCATCACCAGAAATAAAAAAGACTATATACAATCTGATATACCGGTATTAACAGCCGAAGAGTTTTTAAAAACGTTATAATGCAAGAACAAATAGACCAATATACCACCGAGATCAATGCTTTTTCTCCGGCTAATGCTGATGAACTGGAAACCTTCCGCATCAAGTTTTTAGGCACTAAGGGGTTGATCAAAGACCTGTTTGAGGAATTTAAAACCGTTGGCCCTGAAGAAAAACGCACCTTCGGCAAGGTACTAAACCAGTTTAAGCAACTGGCTGAAGCGAAGTATGCCGAATTAAAAGACCAGGTTGGCTCACAACTGACAACAGACAATTCGCAACAGGATTTAACACTTCCCGGTGATGGTTTAAATGTTGGCTCGCGTCATCCGTTAACTTTGGTTCGTAATGAGATCATCGATATTTATAAAAGATTAGGCTTTGTTGTTGCCGAAGGTCCCGAGATTGAAGATGACTGGCATAATTTCTCTGCCCTGAACTTCCCTGAGGAACACCCGGCACGCGATATGCAGGATACTTTCTTCATCAAAAAAAATAGCGGCACCGATGATATTGCTTTGCGTACGCATACCTCATCGGTACAGGTGCGTATGATGGAAATGGGGAAACCGCCGTTCCGTGCTATTATGCCTGGTCGTGTTTATCGTAACGAGGCTATTTCAGCCCGTGCGCATTGCTTTTTTCACCAGGTTGAGGGTTTGTATGTAGATGAGAATGTATCATTTGCTGATCTGAAGCAAACGCTTTACCACTTTGTGCAGGAGCTTTACGGCGAAGGCACTAAAGTGCGTTTCAGGCCGTCATATTTTCCTTTCACCGAGCCATCGGCAGAAATGGATATTTCCTGCACTATATGCAAAGGAGCCGGTTGCAACATGTGCAAATACAGTGGTTGGGTTGAGATTTTAGGTTGCGGTATGGTTGATCCGAATGTTTTGGAGAATTGCGGCATTGACAGCAAAAAATTTACAGGATTTGCCTTCGGGATGGGTATAGAAAGAATTGCCAACCTAAAATATGTGATACGTGATCTGCGTTTATTCTCTGAGAACGATGTGCGTTTCTTGAAGCAATTCCAATCAGAAATCATATGAAACTAATTTACGCCCTGGCAGCAATAGTGATACTGTTAACATCCTGCACAAAAAATTCCGACCCCGTACCTAACGTGGCGGTAAATTTTGAGGCACCGTTAACAGATCCGCGACTTGCAGGATTAACGGCCGGTGGTGGAGTGGTTTTTATAAGTGGTTATGGTGTTGAAGGTTTGATATTATACCACGAACCCGATGGCAGCTATGCCTGTTACGACCGTTGCAGTAGTTATAAACCGGAGAACAGGTGCGCTGTAACACTTGACTCCGACCATTTAACGGTTACAGATCCCTGCAGCGGATCAATATTTTCTTTATCAGATGGAGGCCCGGTTAAGGCACCAGCAACGTATGCTTTAAAATCTTATTATGTAACTGTCGCTAATTATGAGATATTTGTTACAAATTAGTGCATGGAAGCTGACAAAATAAAGGAGAGCATTAAGCGGGGCGCGCAGGAACTGTTTCGTAAATTTGGGTACCATAAAACCAGCGTTAACGAAATAGCAAAAAAAGCAAAAATTGCCAAAGCTACTATTTACAAATATTTTGATAGTAAAGAGGCTGTTCTGCATGCCTTGCTCATGGACTACATCAAGGTTAGCGTTGATGACCTGATACATGTTAACAATGCTGATATGGGTGAAGAAGAGCAGCTTAACAACCTGATCATGAAGACTTGCCGGCTATCCTACACCATCTGCAACGAGTTTATAGGCTGGGATTTCATTCGCGAATCTACAAATTCGCAGGAATTCCTTAAACGCCTGTCAAATGAGCTTGAGGATCTGTTGATCCACGCTTTTTCACAACTAAACGGCATCCGTAAGCATGAAGCTTACCTCCAAAAATTACGTTTCCTGGTTAAATGCAGCAAGAGCATTGTGTTTAGCTTCGCGTTTACCTCAGTAAGCGATTCCGACATTCGCAAAAACTTCGTATCCTTTCAAAAAGAGATATTGCCTTATTTAGTTAAAGCGGCAATCACTATTTAATAGGTTCACCTTCTCCCCAGGGCAACTTTAATAATTGATGTACAGCGATGGCTACTACACAAAAAGCCAGTGCCCCAAACAGCGAGAGTTCTCTTCTTCTTTTCATACAAAGTGATATTGGTATAAATTAGTAATTATTTTCCATTGCTGTAATTACAGGAAAAATATTTGTTTGTTTTAATTAGTAGTTAATTTAATTACAACTTGCTAATTAATGCGGTAATCTTCTTCCCTTTATCAAAAAGCGAAAATCATAAATTGTTTGAATTATACAAGCATTGGTTTGATACGAGCAAACTGAATGCTACAGTTTATCACCACCTTTGTACCATCAAATCGCAATAAAAAATATGAGTACAAAAAAAGTATGGTATGTTACCGGCGCGTCCAAAGGATTAGGTTTATCACTGGTGAAAAAATTATTGGCTAATGATTACCGTGTTGCGGCAACATCACGGTCGGCAGCGCAATTGCAGGAAGCTGTGGGTGATCATCCTGATTTTTTAGCCCTGGAAGTTAACCTGGCTGATACAGATTGCATCTGGGAATCCATCCAGAGGACAAAAAAGCATTTTGGCAGTATTGATGTGGTAGTGAATAACGCGGGTTACGGCATCGGCGGGGCAGCAGAAGAGTTAACCGAACAAGAAATAAAGGATAGCTTTGACATCAACATTTTCGCTACCATTAACGTGGTTCAGCATGTGTTACCGCTTATGCGTGCACAGCGTTCGGGTAGCATTATTAACATCGCATCTATAGCCGGTTTTGCTGCCGCTACAGGCTGGAGCATGTATGCCGCTACCAAGTTTGCCGTTGTTGGTTTTAGCGAGGTTTTGGCTGAGGATGTGCGCGACTTTGGCATCAAAGTAACTGTTGCTGAGCCGGGTGCTTTCCGCACCAGGTTTTTAAGCCAGGAATCGTTGGTGGTATCTAAAAACAAGATCGATGCCTACCAAGCTGTTCGTGATTCCCATGTACGCTATCAAACGATGAATGGTGCACAGGCAGGCGACCCGGATAAGGCGGCCGAGGTTTTTATCGCTTTAGCTGAAAACCCTAATCCTCCGGTTCGTTTGTTTATGGGTACCGATGCCTATAACCGGGCTAATGCTAAATTAGAATTAATAAAGGCAGAACTGGAGCAATGGAAAGAACTTTCTTTCAGTACTGATTATAAAGTGTAAATGTTTTAATTTAGTAAGATGGCTGCCCCGGAAACACTCGAAGAATTTTATAAGCAGAAACATGGTGAAGTGCCCGCTGTGCTAAATACGGATACGGGGCACTTCAACGTGTTTAACCTTGAACAAACCCTGCATTCAACTACCCCGGTTAGGTATACCCGCAGGGATTTTTATAAGGTTATGCTGATCCGCGGGAACCATATTTTCCATTATGCAGAGAAGAGCATGGAAGTGTCGGGTTCAACGCTATTGTTTTTCAACCCGCAGGTGCCGTACAAGTTTGAACGCATAACGGCAAATGCCACGGGCTACTTTTGCATTTTTACGGAAGGCTTTTTTAGTGACCATATTCGTAGCCAGATCAAAAACCTGCCCATGTATTTGTCGGGCGCTAAAACCGGCTATGTATTAAACGATCTTCAGGACGGGCAGATAGAGGAGATCTTTAAAAAGATCACAGCAGAAATAGCTTCAGATTACCCTTTTAAGTACGACCTCATCCGCAGTTATATTATGGAGATGGTGCATTTCGCGCTAAAAATGCAACCGTCCGAAACCCTGCATCAATACACCGACGCCAATTCGCGGATAACCGCCATATTTAACGACCTGCTGGAGCGCCAATTCCCGATAGAATCAACGTCGCAAAAGCTTACCATGCGTTCGGCTAAAGATTATGCAGAGTTGCTTTGCGTGCATGTAAACCATTTAAACCGCGCTATCCGTACCACAACTGGCAAAACCACTACCAGTTTAATATCAAGCCGCATTTTAAGCGAAGCGAAAGCGCTTCTTATACATACCAACTGGAACATTGCCGAAATAAGCTTTTGCTTAGGTTTTGATGAGCCGGCGCATTTTAACCATTTTTTTAAGCGGCAAACCAAAGCTACGCCATCATCATTCCGGGCGTGAACAGCTGATAATATTGATCAACTAATTGATAACTTACAACCTTAGTTGTTTTTTAAATATCTTACCTAGTTACCCCAACTACCGACCTCTTCACCCAAAAATTGTTGGGTAAGATTGATCAGGGTATCTACGTCAAAGGGCTTTGCCAAATAGGCATCGGCAAGGCTGTAACGGGCAACGTTGGCGATGTTTAAATCCGCAGACATCATAATGATGGGGATCTTCTTAGTGAAGGGATCTGTTTTAAGGGCAAGGCATAGGTCACCGCCTAACTTGTTATGTAACCAATGGTCCAATAGTATTAAGTCGGGCGAAAGCGTATAAATCTCTGTAGTGAGCAGAGCCTCAGGCGCACTCATTACATGAATATTCATTCCGGAAAGTACCAGTTCAATTGTTTCTAATATATCCGGATCATCCTCAATGATCAGCACCGTCTTTTTTATCATTCAATTAATCTTTAATTAATAATACTGATTTTTGGAGCATTTATTGTGCCATGTGCGTATTAACGTAAAAGCAAACATTAATGTTCCAAAACTTTTGTAACTATTCCGTTCACTTTATTCACACAAAACCATCGTCACTCCCGCTTACAACCTATTGGTAGGTAAAAAACTGTTCTCATAAAAACTCATTCCTATTCCCTATCTTTACACCAATATAAGTTCTTTACTTTATTTCTTCATCAACCGGTATAGGTTTTACTTAATTGTAGATTAATAGGGAATCGTGTGTAAATCACGAGCTGTCGCGCAACTGTAAGTAACAAAAAAGGTTTTTGCCAGGGTTATGCCCACTGTTCGCCAATGGCGGATGGGAAGGGCGGCAAAAATGTTACAAGTCAGGAGACCTGCCATGTACTGAATTGACAATGCTTTCGCGGTATGAAGCTTTTGGTCAGGTTATGGTATTTTTTTGAGTTGTTGGGCAAACTATGCCCCCCGCTCCCGCTCCATTTTCTCTCCGCTACTTTATTCGCAGGCATTATATTGAAGTTTAGCTAAAGGGCTTTTAACAGGTTTAATTTATTTAATCAATTAAAAGAAATGCTAACACAAAATTTGGGCTACCCGCGCATTGGTAGTCAGCGTGAGCTAAAAAAAGTCTGCGAAAGCTATTGGGCAGGCAAAACCGCGTACAGCAATGTATTGCAGGTGGGAAAAAACATTCGCCATGAGAACTGGCAGATACAAAAAGATGCAGGCATCGACCTGATACCATCAAACGATTTCTCGTTTTATGACCAGGTATTGGATCATTCGCTGATGTTTAGCGCCATTCCGCAGCGTTATTATGATGTGATCCGCACCAAAGGCAATACCGAGCTTGACCTGTACTTTGCCATGGCCCGAGGCTATCAAAAGGATGGTTTGGATATTACGGCCATGGAAATGACCAAGTGGTTTGATACCAACTACCATTATATTGTGCCTGAATTTTATAAAGACCAGCAGTTTAAGCTGTTCAGTACGAAGATAATAGATGAGTTTTATGAAGCCAAGCAATTAGGTATCATCACAAAACCGGTTTTAATAGGCCCGATAACCTACCTGTTATTAGGCAAGGAAAAAGAGGCTGGTTTTGATAAGATAAGCCTGATAAAAAACCTGCTGCCGGTTTATGTGGATATCCTGAAAAAACTACAGGACCTTAAAGCCGAATGGATCCAGTTTGATGAGCCCTGCCTGGCTTTAGACCTGGATGAGAAAACCCAACAAGTTTACCGCGACACCTACAAATACCTGCGAAAAACATTCCCGAATTTAAAATTTGCCCTATCTACCTACTTCGAACGTTTGGGTGACAATACCGAGTTGGCAACCTCGCTGCCGGTTGATGCCCTACACATTGATTTAGTGCGTGCACCGCAGCAACTGGATGAAGTGATTACGCATTTACACAGCGACACTATACTATCCTTAGGTTTGGTAGATGGCCGCAACATCTGGAAGAACGATTTCGACGCATCATTGGCTATCATCAAAAAAGCAAAAGAAAAGTTGGGTGACGACCGTGTTTGGATAGCGCCTTCGTGTTCATTGATCCACTCGCCATGCGATTTAAAAAATGAAACCAATGAAGCAATTCTTACTCCCGAGATCAAACAATGGCTTGCCTTTGCCAAACAAAAAGTAAGCGAGACAGTAACCCTGAAAAACCTGGCGTCGGACAAACCGGGGGTAAGTTACCAATACCAGTTAGCCGAAAACCAGCATGTAAACGCTACCCGCCGTAATTCAACGCTGATACACAACCCGGCAGTAAAAGATCGTGTGAGCAAAATAACTGATGCTGATGCAAATCGCCTGCATGAGTTCCCGTTTCGTAAGCAATTGCAAAACCAGTTATTGAATTTGCCTTTGTTCGCTACAACAACTATCGGCTCATTCCCGCAGACTAAAGAAGTTCGCAGCTGGCGTGCCAATTTGAAGAAAGGTGCCATCACCGAAGCAGAATACAATACCCTGGTAGAGGAAGAAACTCAAAAAGCAGTTAAATGGCAGGAAGAAATTGATCTTGACGTTCTTGTACACGGCGAATTTGAGCGTAACGACATGGTGGAATACTTCGGCGAGCAATTAGCCGGGTTTACCTTTACCGCTAACGGTTGGGTACAAAGCTACGGCAGCCGCTGCGTTAAGCCACCTATAATCTACGGCGATGTGTCGCGCCCGGAAGCTATGACCGTTAAATGGTCGGCCTACGCGCAATCGCTGACTGATAAATGGATGAAGGGTATGTTAACCGGCCCGGTAACCATACTGCAGTGGTCGTTTGTTAGGAATGATCAGCCGCGTTCGGAAACCTGCACGCAGATCGCTTTGGCTATCCGCGATGAAGTGGTTAATTTAGAGTCGGCTGGCATTAAGATCATACAGATAGACGAACCTGCTATCCGCGAGGGCCTGCCTTTGCGCAAACAGGATTGGGCAACTTACCTCGACTGGGCGGTTAAGGCATTCCGCATATCTGCCAGCGGTGTGCAGGATGACACCCAGATTCACACGCATATGTGCTACTCCGAATTTAACGACATCATCCAGAACATTGCCGATATGGACGCGGATGTGATCACCATCGAAACCTCCCGCTCACAAATGGAATTGCTGGACGTATTTGCCGACTTTAAATACCCTAATGAGATCGGCCCGGGTGTATATGATATCCACTCGCCCCGCGTGCCTAACTCGGCAGAAATGGTTAACCTGCTTAAGAAAGCCAAAGCGGTTATTCCTGAGCAACAGCTATGGGTAAATCCGGACTGCGGCCTCAAGACCCGCGGCTGGGACGAAACCAAACGCGCCCTGATAGAAATGGTAGCCGCCGCCAAAGAAATGCGTGCCGCGGTTACTGAATCCGTTAGCTAAATAATATAAACAGGCAGGAATTATCCTGCCTGTTTATTAAACTTGCAACATGACTTTAGAAGAAAGAATCAACGCCTCGCAAACCCACGTGTTTAAAACCGTGTTCCCCAATACTACCAATCACTACGATACCCTGTTTGGCGGCGAAGCCATGCGTATGATGGATGAGGTGGCCTTTATAGCCGCAACCCGCTTTAGCAGGCAGTTGATGGTGACCGTAAGCAGCGACAAGATCGACTTTAAAAAACCGATACCCGCAGGCACCTTTGTGGAGCTGATAGCCCGTGTGAGCCACGTAGGCAATACCAGTTTAGGTGTGAGTGTGGAAATTTACATAGAGCAAATGTACGCCGAGGGACGCGAGCTGGCAGTGCATGGCAACTTTACCCTGGTGGCTATTGACGAGCATAAGAAACCGGTAAAAGTTATTAAGTAAATTTCCCTCTCGAGGGGGTTAGGGTATATGCTGTTTATTTTATCGCTTTTTAACTCTGAACGCTGCTTGAATTGTAACAAATTTATCAACGAAACTAAACCCCGTAACTTCAGCTTATAACCTCAAAAAGCCTTTTCATTTCTTCGTATATTTTTTTGTCCAGCACGATGTCGTGCTTAAAGGTTACCAGGCCGTGCTCATTAATGTTGATATAATCTATAGTAGACTTTTGGGCAGGCTCAAAAAAATTCTGGTATTTATGATCTAAATAAACAATAATGTGTTTTATCAGCAGCGGGTTCAAATTTTTAACGGGGCTAAGTGGGGTTAACTATATCTTTTATAAACTTTCACATAATACGCAAAATTTAACGCAACAGACTTGTAAATCAAGTATTTGATTACACCTTTCAGGAGTAAATAATAAGTAAATAAAGGCAGGTTATGCTGCCTACTGACAAAACAGTGTCAGTACTTATCCCAAACCATTTGTCGAAATTTGTAGGTAACCGGTTGATCCCTGCTTGTGAAAGCGGGGGATTTGTTCTTTGAAATTATGTTCGTTTAAACTGAAAAACCTTTTCGTTTCATAAGCCAGACGGAGTCTTTGCTTTTTATCATGGAATTAAGAGTGCTGCGCTAACTCTTAAACCAGTGGGGGTCATCTCCACCATTCCGCGGGCTGTCATGATCAGGCACCCGAAGCATAAGCGCGATGGCCATCTTTCTCTTGGCTACCGCAAGCGTCCCGCTTGTGGTAAAAATGCAAGGTTAAAACATCGATTTGGAACTACATCAACCCACAAGCGAGACGCTTGCGGTAGCGCGGCGGGATACCCATTAATAGATCAAATTATCGCACAAAAAAAAAGCGGATAACCTTTCGATCATCCGCTTTTGATATGATATTAAAGCCTATCTCCCTCCCGGAGGACAATGTTCCTTCAAATATTGGGTATACAAAGTGCGCAGGTGTTCCGTAGTACCCGGGCCTTCAAAAATACCATGCGTACGGTTAGGGTACGACATCAGCTGGAACTGCCTGTTGTATTTAACCAGCTCGTTGATCAGCATTTCGGCATTTTTGTAGTGTACGTTATCATCACCGGTGCCGTGTACGTACAGCAAATTACCACGCAGGTTTTTAGCATAGGTAATCGGCGATCCGTTGATGAAAACCTGGCGGCTCGCGCTGTCTATCGGTACGCCCATGTAGCGTTCCTGGTAAATGTTATCATAGGTTAGCTGCCAGCCCACCGCGGCAATGGCTATCCCCGTTTTATAGATCTCCGGGTGCTGGAACATCAGGTTAAGCGTACATGATCCGCCACCGCTCCAGCCCCAAACCGCTACGCGGCTGCTGTCTACATAAGGCCATTTTAAAATTTCCCTGGCTCCCATGGCCTGGTCCTCAATGTTTACGATACCTACGTTTTTGTAGATGGACTTGCGCCACTCCCTGCCTTTTGGTGCCGGCGTGCCACGGTTGTCCAGCGAAATGTAGATGTATCCGTCATCAGCCATGTTGCCTACATACTCTCCGTTGCGGCCTGTGCCGTAAGAGTCGGTTACGGTTGCGCCCGCAGGTTCGCTGTATACATAAAATACAACCGGGTATTTTTTGGTTGGGTCAAAGTTGGTGGGTTTAACCATCCAGCCGTCCATTTCAACACCGTCGGCGGTTTTTACTTTGAAGAATTCCGGTTTATTTTTAGCGGTGGTGTTTAGTTTGATGATCTTACCGCTAACGTGCGCATGGTTCGGCAAACTGATCACCTCGCTTAGCGGAGCAGTATAAATATTGCTGAAGTTATGCAGCGCGATCTTACCGTTCGGCGAAATTTCGTAGCCGTTGGTGCCCTGCTCATCAACCGGGGTAACACGCTCGGCTTTGCCACCGTTGATGCTTATTTTATACAGATACTTTTGGGTAGCATTATCCGGCGAAGCCATAAAATAAAGCACGCCGTTAGCCTCATCAATCAGGCTTAGGGTGATCACATCATAATTTCCTTTGGTCAGCAGGGTTTCCTTGCCGTCGCGGTCAATTTTGTAAATGTGTCGCCAGCCGTCCTTTTCGCTCAGCCAAAGGAAAGCCTTGCCTTTATCTATCCACTCCCAGCCCATCGGGTCGCCGCCGTTCCAGCGTTCTTTGCCATCGATCCAGGCTTTGTCGGTTTCCTGGTGGATGATGTGTGCCGTACCGTTGGATACATTGGCCACGATGATGTGGCTTTCGTTTTGCGCGCGGTTTTCCTGCTCTACGATCAGCTCGTTAGGGTCGGTTGTCCACTCCATGCGGGGGATATAATGCTGGATCGGGTCGCCGGGGATGTTCATCCAGGTAGTTTTGGCGGTGTTTACATCAACCACGCCAATTTTGCACGAGCTTGGGTTTTCGCCTGCTACCGGGTACTCCACCGGCACCACGAAAGGATATATTGAATCAGTAGTATTCAGCATCAGGTAATTCTTGATCTTGCTGGCGTCGATCTGCCAGTAGGCCAATGCCCTGCTATCAGGCGACCACCTGAAGCCGTCCCTGCAACCGAACTCTTCCTCGTACGCCCAGTCGAAAGTGCCGTTGATGAGCTTGGTTGAACCGTCGAAGGTTAATTGTTTGATGGCGCCTGTGCCAAGGTCCTCGGTAAACAGGTTATGCTCGCTTACATAGGCGGCTTTGGTGCCATCCGGCGATAGTTTGGCAAACATCAGCGAAGATGCCGGCCTGCCCTTACCCAGTTGGGTTAAGGTTTTGGCTGTAATATCATAGATCCAGTAATCGCCCTTGGTGTTGTAGCGCCACACCCTTTTGGTATTGGTGAAGATGAGCACCTTTTTGCCATCCTCCGAAAACACGAAATTAGAAACGCTGAGTTGCTTTTGCCCCGGCGGCGTAAGCGCTTCGGCACTAAGGATCACAGTTTTTTTGGCGGAATCGCGGGTATCCAGCTCAACAATGGAGCCGCCCATGTTGCGGTAATATTGGTAGCCATCGGTTGCCCAATGTGTTTTTTGGCGTTGCGCGCTTGCCGTTATGGTGCAAAATACCAGCAATAAAAAGCACACCAACGCGGGTGTCGATCGGTAAAATTTATAATTCATATAGTCAGTTAATTTAACAGGTCATTAAACAAGCTGTTAAATTAACATTTAAAACTTTTAAAATAGAGTTGTAATGGAAAAAATACCGTTGAAGGTTAAATTCCCCTCCGGAGAGGGGTTAGGGGTGTGTTTCGTCGCCTGAAAGCGGAACAGTAAGTTCTTTAAGCGCTAATAACCCCGTTAGCCATATGCTGATTCGCCAGGTTTTTAGCGATTTTCAACATCCAGGCCAATAAAGGCATTTCATGCTCATTATAGTCTTCGGCGGTGTTCCATATCTGGCAAATGGTTTTCTCCAGCAAAATATCAGTCGTTTTCTTTTGCTGTACGATCCTGAATATCACTAAACCTATTACACTTGCATATTGATCATACAACGCCTCTGCACCGGCATTGGATTTGCAGCAAATAAGCTTTAATAATTCGGGATTGGAGCTGTGATTTAACTGCATTCGGATTAGATAAAAACGGATTGATACCAGGTGTATATTATATTAGTAAGTCATTATAATCAGGTTGTAAATTGGCAGGCTATAAGCTAAAACTTTATTGTTATAATTAACTGAACTTATGCTGCAATATCGCGATAACATAAGGAGAGTCTATCCGAATATCGTGATTGGTGAAGAGCGGTATATTCAGGTAATCACCGGCATTAAGGGTAAATATTTCTTTCCCTACAGTGCAGGTACAGGTCCCTTTTAAAATAAAAAAACTTTCTTCAACCACTTCGTGTAGCTCTTCGGGTACGTTTAGCTTTGTGATAACCAGCGTTTGCGCTATTTTGTCGTTTTGCTGTAATAGCTCTGCGAAAAAATCTTCAAAAGGCCCGGATGGGATAAGGTGCTCCACAGCAGCTAACCAGCTTTGATAGTTGGAATATTTACTGGTAAGCGGCAAATTTTCCAGATCGATAACCTCACCGGGAAAGTTTAGGGTGGCAAATATCTTATCTCTTAGCTGTGGTTTTGGCTCAACAGCCTGGCTTTCAGCAAAATTTTCGAGGGCCAGCTCAATGGCATTTAGTTCTTTCGCAATTTCCGGATAAGCCGCACGTAAAGCCATAACCTCCTGTTCAAGGCCGGTGTTGAACAAATCCAGGCAGTACTGTTCAAGGGTACCACTATCTATATATGCTTGAATATCTATCAACGTAAAAAAATTAGGATTTAATTAAAGGGCGGCCAGTTTTTTCAACTAACAAATATAGCTAATGAATTGTAAACCAAGCATTATATTTTAATATTAGGTATAACCGCATAAAAGGAGTTAGGGGTGTGTATCCTGCGCCTAACTTTGATTTCTGGGCGTTTCCCCCGCTGTCTGAAGTTTATTGTACAAAGTATACTAATAGCAATATCTCAGTTCTTTCGCCAGCCAGAATTATACCTAACTTTCGAAGGGAAATAAAAAATATTTGTTCTAAATGTGTGCGCGCACGCAATTTATTCTTTATATTAGTCTTTTTTAAATAACTGTATAAACGACAAATAAAACCATGTGCATCAAAAAACTCACCAGTCAAATTATTTCCGCTTTTTTTATGCTGATACCGCTTATTGTTTCGGCACAGCATGAACAACATTTCAAGCTATTAAAAGGCGAACAATGGTATGGCGGCACGGTTGATGAAGGCAGCCAGGCACCCTACCAACCGGGATACAGCTATAATTTGGCGGGATATAACAATGATAACCAGTCGGCGCCGTTGTTGCTGTCGAGCATGGGCAGGTATATCTGGAGCGACCAGCCGTTTAAGTTTACGATTTCGGCTAATGAGGTGGTGATCTCGGGTAGCAGTGATAGCGTAAGCTTGCACACTTCCGGTAAAACTTTGGCGGATGCGTTCAAAGCTGCAAGCCGTGCTGAGTTTAAGGCCAGCGGCTTGATGCCGGATAGCCTTTTGTTCGCCCGCCCGCAGTATAATACCTGGATAGAATTAGTGTATAACCAGAACCAAACCGATATTTTAAAATATGCGCATGCGATAATCGACAACGGTTTTCCGCCGGGAGTTTTGATGATAGATGATAACTGGGCCGATTATTATGGCAAATTCGCTTTCAGGAAAGACCGTTTTGCGGATGCCAAAGCGATGATTGACGAGCTGCACCGTTTAGGTTTTAAGGTGATGGTATGGGTTAGTCCGTTTATTTCATCGGATACCCAGATCTTCCGTGATTTGAATGACCAGAAACTCCTGATCATGGATAGCAACGGCAACCCTAACCTTAAATGGGCCGATGCCAGCAAACCTGCCATCATCAGCTGGTGGAACGGCTATAGCACCTGCCTTGATTTTACCAATCCCGCCGCGCAGGAATGGTATAAAAAGCAATTGGATGGCATGCGTTCAGCTTACGGCGTGGACGGCTTTAAGTTTGATGCCGGAGATATTGAGTTTTACACTGGCAACATCCTCACCTATCAAAAAAAGAACGCCAACGAAATGTGCGAACTGTGGGGCACATTCGGTAATTATTTTAGGCTGAACGAGTATCGTGCTATGTGGAAACGCGGCGGCCAGCCTTTAGCCGAACGCCTGCGCGATAAAAAACATAACTGGAACGATCTTAAAAAACTCATCCCCAATGTTACTGCCGCGGGCTTGCTGGGCTACCAGTTCACCTGTCCGGATATGATAGGCGGCGGCGAGTATGGCTCGTTCATCGGCCTTGCCAAATACGACCAGGACCTGGTTGTACGCTCTGCTGAATGCAGCGCCTTGATGCCTATGATGCAATTTTCCGTAGCGCCGTGGCGGATACTTGACCAGCAACATCTATCGGCAGTAAAAAGCGCGGTGGCTATACGTAAAAAATACACCGCCTACATTATGCAAACCGTAAAAGCATCCGCCCAAAGCGGCGAACCGGTTGTGCGAAATTTGGAATACGTTTTCCCCGCACAAGGGCTTGCCGAAGTAAAGGACCAGTTTATGATGGGCGATAAACTGATGGTTGCGCCTATCCTTGATAAAACTACCACCCGCACTGTCATCTTCCCAAAAGGAAAATGGAAGGCGCAGGATGGTAAAATATTTAAAGGGCCATTAAAGGCGGAGATCACCGCAAGCATCGATCAATTACCAGCATTCGACCGGATAGATTAATTAAACGCCTGCCGAAACGCCAAAGGCGACAACCCGGTTTTAGCCTTAAACAAGCGACTGAACGATTGCGGGTGTTCAAAGCCCAGCTCGTAGGAGATCTCGCTTACCGAAAGCTCGGTGGTGGAAATGATCTGTTTGGCTTTGTCGATCATCTTATCCTGGATGTGTTGCTGAGTGTTGCGGCCTGTCAGCACTTTGAGCAGGCTGCTTAAATAATTGGCCGATATATTCAGTTTATCGGCAACAAATTGAACGCTGGGTAAACCGTTACTTAGCGATTGATCGTTATTAAAGTGATCTGCCAAAATATTTTCCAAACGATCGAGGATTTGGTGATGCTCGATTTTGCGAGTCAGAAATTGGCGGTGGTAAAAGCGGTCGGCATAATTGAGCAAAACTTCGATCAGCGAAATGATGATATCCTGGCTGAATTTATCGGTATTGGCTAAATATTCCGTTTGGATATTTTGCATTATACCGATAATGATGGCTTCCTCTTTTTCTGTTAACGACAAGGCCTCGTTTACCGAATAATCAAAATACGCATACTTTTTAATGCCTTTGGCAAGGGGTGTGTTCCAAAAAAAATCAGGGTGGATGTACAATACCCACCCCGACATTCTTGACACTTTAGTTTCGTCCTTTACTATTCGCCCAAATACCTGCGCCGGTGCCATAAAGTACATGATACCATCCCGGAAATTATATTTGTGCTGACCATATTTCATTGCGCCTTGGCAATGCCGCTTTAACGAAATACAATAAAAATCAAACACCATATTTCCCGACCCTTTACCCGCCGCGCGTTTAACCTCTTCCAGGTTGATCAAGCTGATAAGCGGATGCTCAGGTCGCGGCAAGCCCATCAGGCAGTGAAGCTCGGTAATGGATTTGATTCTTGCTGGTTCTGTAGCGGCCATGATTAAAGATACAATTATTGGTTGTTATAAACCGCCGCAAATTCTTTAGCGAATTCTTTCAGCTTTACTTTTCCTAATACTGGTTTGTGCTTGTTATAGTCCTCGTAAATTTTGCCATTATGGATGCTGGCGTTCATTTCAACAAAACTTTTGGCAATACTCTCATTCATAAAGGCTTTCATCCCGCCTAATAGCTGTTCGTTGCTAATAGTTATCCATTGCAGGTCAGGCTTGCCTATGGCTTCTCCCAAAATACTTGCTACTTCGTTACAGGTAAGTTCTTCGCTTGCTATGTAACGCACTTTTCTGCCGGGGGTGGTTGATTCCAGTTCTTCTACAATTGCCGATGCGATATCCTCAGCCGCAACAATGATCGCACAGTCATCCCCGCCGTAATTTGAAGCGATTACGCCACGGGTTTTAATAGCGCTGATCTGCGCAAACAGGTTTTTGTAAAATCCAACCGGACGCATAAACGAAATGCTGATATGCGCAGGCAGCTTGTTTAAGGTATTTTCCGCATTGTGATGCATAATCAGCAAGCCACTGCCCTTAATCATATCTGCGCCAACGGTACTCAGGTATACCACGTGTTTTACACCTGACTGCTCAATCGCCTGTACATAATTATTGGCTACCTTGCCGGCGGTTTCAATTATTGTGTGAACAGTGTTAGCGGGATCGGCAAAATCGCCTGTTATCGCAAGCATACAATAAACGGCATCAGCACCGGCGAAAGTTTGCGTTAAAAAGTCAGCGTCGTCCATACTACCGATGGCTGCTTTGGCGCCCAGTGCCTCAATATCTTTTTGTTTAGCGGCATTACTGGTTATCACGGTAACCGCATGTCCTTTTGCGACCAATTGTTCGGTCACCGGTTTGCCAACATAACCCAATGAGCCTGTTACTATTATTTTCATGGTGTTTATTTTTATATAACAAAGATGTGGCCGGGACGCCTAAATAAAAATAACTGAATCCATGGAATTTGTAACAGAATCTATTAATTTTGACAGAAGCTTCGGGCATTCCCGCCGGTAGAGACGGGTCGTGCTTTCCGCTCATACGCCTGCAAGCCTTAGCCGCAGGTCTGGTATCCGCTGCAATCACTAACGCGGTGAAATTGACAAGGGCACGCGTGCGCCGGCGAAAAAGAAAATTTTTTTTTCGCCGTCACAAAAAAAACTGCTTAAATGAATGACTATCCCGGCAGGCTGAACCAAAAGGTACTGCCTTCGCCAAGTATGCTTTTGGCACCTATCTCGCCGCCGTGCCTTTTTATAATCTCAGCACAAATAAATAGCCCCAAACCCAAACCTGAGTACTTGCTACCATTATTTTCAACCTGGTAATAACGGTCGAACAAATGCGGGATCTTTTCGGCGGAAATACCCGTGCCCTTATCGCTTACCTCAACTATTATATCGGAACCTGCGGTTTTTAAACGTATAATTATTTGATTGCTTTCCGGAGCATATTTAATGGCATTGGTAATAAAATTGGTCACTACCTGCTCAATCCTGCCTTCATCTGCAAATACCTGTAAACTTTTATCGCCTTCAGTAATTATCTCATAACGCTGTTCAATACGAATATGATGTACGCAATCGCCTATCAGTTCCGCAAGGTTTAGCAATGATTTATTCAGATGTAAAGAACCCTGGTTTAGCTGGCTGGCATTCAGCAGATCTTCAACTAATGAATTAACCTTATCAATATTACGGTTGGCCTTTTCGATAAGCGAGGGCAGCATTTTATGTGACGGGTCATTCTTCATTCTATCCAACAATTGCAGCACGGCCTTTAAACTGGTGATGGGTGTTTTTAATTCATGACTGGCAATGCTGATAAACTCATCCTTTTTTTTCAAGGCCTTTAAATGTTCATTAATGTTGGCGCATGAGCCAAACCAGTTGGTCATGTTCCCGTCCTCATCCAAAAATAAAGCAGCTTTTAACAAGTGCCATTCATACATACCATCGCGGTTAATTAGCCTGATCTCCTTTTGCAAATGGTCACCTGTTGAAAGGCATTTATACCAAATCTGCAATAAGCTTTTCAGGTCATCACGATGAACTTTTGACAAAATAAAAGAAGCGCGGGTATCGCTGCCGTTACAATTGAAATACTGGCAAAAACGGGCGTTCACATAATCGATATTACCTTTGGCAGTCGCGCTCCAGATTATCTCGGGAACCAGATCTGCCATAAACTCCAGTCGTTTTTTTTCCTGTTCCGCAATCCGTTTTGACCGTAGTAATTCCTTTTCGTAATTTTTTCGCTCAGTTGTGTCGGTAGCAACTGCATTTATAGCTATTACTTTATTTTCTTTATCAAGTATAGCCGAGGCGTTTAAAAGAACAGCCATTAATGAGCCATCCTTATGGATCAGTTCATAACTAAATTCTTTTGCAGCTTTGCTCATGCTTACTACCGGCAAAAAGAACATCTCATAGTGCATCTGGCCACCTTTAGATAGTAACTTAGCAAACTTTTCATCAATTAATTCTGCCTCGGTGTAACCCAGCCAATTAAGCAACGTGTTGTTAATTTTTACAATTTTACCTTCTGTAGAAAGTGAAAAGTAACCGCACGAGCGTTTTGATATAATTGTTCGGCATCAATGAGCGAACGTAACATTTCACTCTCCATTAACCGTTATTGTTTAAAAATTTTTTTATAGCCGCTATGGTTTCGGCCGGTTCGCTGATGTGCGGACAGTGGCCTGTTGCGTTTAGCAATACAAATTCATTGCCTGAAATATTTTCGTGTACATAATTCCCAACCGCAAGCGGTGCAATAATATCTTCGGAACATTGTAAGGTTAAACTTTTTATTTTCAATTTTGACAAATCCGCGCGGTTATCTGAAAAGAAGGTTACCCTCGCGAAATCCCTGGCAATATCCGGATTGGTGGAACAGAAACTATCCGTCAGGAATTCACCCAATTCGGGCCTGTCGGGATTACCCATTATAGTAGGTGCCATAGCGCTTGACCAACCCAGGTAATTATTATCCATAAAGTCAAACAGATTTTCAAGGTCCTGTTTTTCAAAGCCACCCTTATAATCAGCAGTATTAATGTAGCGTGGAGACGGGCCGATAAAAATCAACCTCGAAAAGTATTCTGGTTTGCGGATCGCGGCTAACAGGCCAATCATACTGCTAACTGAATGCCCTATAAATATGATATCTGTCAATTCAAGCGCTTCGCAGATATCGAGTACATCCTGAACATAACCATCCAGACTGTTATATTTTTCGTGGCTATACTGGCTGATATCGGATTGCCCCGAACCTGTATAGTCAAACAAAACTAATTTGTAATCTGCGACAAACGCGTCCTTAATAAAATTCCAGGCACGCTGATCGCAACCAAATCCATGAGCAAAAAGCATGACTTGCTTTGCTTCACCAATTATCTTGACGTTATTGCGCTTCGAACTCAGAGTATCTATCATCGAAATAAATAATTAGGGGATTTTATAAAGATAACTAAACCTTTTAATTTTTCACCATACTGTTAACCATCACCGTAAGCTGATCAATGTCAAAAGGCTTACTGAGGTAATTGTCAGCGCCGCAATCCGTACAAACTTGTTTGATGTCGCGTTCAGCTGATAATAAAATAATTGGAATATGGCAAGTTTCGGCCTTAGATTTTAAACGCATACAGATTGTGGCACCTTCTCTGCCTGTACTTGAAAGCCTCAGATCAAGCAGGATCAGATCCGGGTTTATCATCGACAAATCTTCGCTTTCAAATCCGGTTTCAGATAATACTACCTGATATCCTTCTTCACAAAAAATACAATCAAGTATTTCAAGTATATCAACATCATCTTCAATTATCAGCAGCTTCTTTTGTCGCGTTCGGTCTTCCATATGTTATGTATGGCAATAATCGCTCCCCGTTTTCGCTACAGTTAAATAAAAAAAAAGCTAAGCTTATTTAAGGCTGTGCATACACTAATTGGTTTTTACAATACAACAATCTAAAATTTACTGGTAAAAATAAAATATTAATATCATGGGAAATATATTCCATGGATTATATATTTTTGCCATGTGAAAATAGAGAATGAAATAAAGCAGCAGCATTTCTTAACTCCGCATCATAAAGCGGGCATTAACATTATTTTCACTGCAAATTGGTTGCTGAATGAAATTGCCATTGCTTTAAAACCAGTTGGCCTCTCGCTGCAGCAACTAAACGCGCTAAGTATTTTGGACGGGCAGCCGGAAAAAACCGCTACCGTGAACTTAATACGCGAACGTTTGATAGACCGTATGCCCAATGTGTCACGCCTGTTAAATAAGCTGATGGAAAAAGGGCTCATCACCAAAGAACGCAACCTAACCGATCAGCGGATTGTGTATATTAAACTAACACAAAAAGGCGCCGAGGTAAAGCAAAAAGGTCGCGAGCTTTTCGACCAGATAGGTTTTGATATGAGTGATGTTGATGCTGAGCTGTTAAATAGCTTATTGAACAAAGTAAGAGATTAAAAATTTAATAATTTATGATCCATGGATTATAACCCCATGGAAAAAATAAAAAAAAATGAATAAGGTATTACATTTAAAAAGCAGGCCGAATGGTTTACCTAAAGCAACTGACTTTGAAATTATTGAGCAACAAATACCTGTAAATAACTTGGGTGAATTATTGTTAAAGTCCATTTACATTTCGGTAGACCCCTATCTGCGCGGCAAAATGTCTAAAACTTACAGTCCGCCGTTTGAGTTAAATGAACCCGTGGCATCAAAGGTTGTAGCCAGGGTTATCGATTCAAAAAACGAAAGCTTTACG
Source organism: Mucilaginibacter sp. (assembly GCF_965225845.1). Taxonomy (GTDB): domain Bacteria; phylum Bacteroidota; class Bacteroidia; order Sphingobacteriales; family Sphingobacteriaceae; genus Mucilaginibacter. The sequence continues at coordinate 385,146 of NZ_CBDDBL010000002.1, read as the reverse complement.
GCAGGCGATTATGTGATCGGCTACCTTAATTGGGCAGAATACCAGTTATCAAATGGAACAGGGTTATCAAAGATCGATAACCACGATGCATCGCTTAGCGCTTATTTAGGTGTGCTTGGCACAACAGGCTTGTCGGCATATTTTGCTTTGCTGGATATTGGCAAACCCAAACCCGGCGATACCTTAGTTGTATCCGGAGCCGCCGGCGCTGTGGGTAGCATTGCCGGGCAAATAGGTAAAATATCGGGATGCAGGGTAATAGGTATTGCAGGAACAGATGAGAAAACTGAACTCTTAAAAAGTAAATTCGGGTTTGATGATGCTATCAATTACAAAACAACTCCGGATATCAACGCTGCTATAAAAGCTGTTTGCCCCAATGGTGTAGATGTTTATTTTGATAACGTAGGCGGAGAAATATCTGATGCAGTGATAAACAATTTGAATAACAATGCCCGTATTGCCGTTTGCGGATCTATATCAAATTATAATGATACCGAAACCCAGATTGGCCCAAGACTTTTACCGTTAGTTGTATATAAACGATTGTCAATCCGCGGGTTTTTAATAGCGGATTATGCCGATAAATTTACTGAAGGCGTATCACAGTTAACCGCATGGTTAAAAGATGGTAAGCTCACCTATTCAGAAACGGTGATGGAAGGATTTGATCAACTGCCCGAAGCTTTTATTGGTCTTTTTGAGGGTAGAAATGAAGGCAAAATGATAGTAAAAGTATAGTAAAACTTAATTTTACAACTAAAAAAGAACATCAAACATAAATAAATACACTATGAAAGCAGTAAAAGCGTACGCGGCGCAAAGCGCCGAAAAACCATTAGGCCCATTCCAGATCGACCGCCGCGAACCCGGATCAACCGACGTGGAAATCAAGATCTTATATTGTGGCGTTTGCCACTCCGATATTCATACCGCCCGTAATGAATGGCAGGGATCAATGTACCCGGTAGTGCCCGGGCACGAAATTGTGGGTAAAGTTACCCGTGTAGGCGACTCGGTAAGTAAATTTAAAGTTGGCGATACAGTTGGCGTGGGTTGTTTTGTTGACTCATGCGGGCATTGCAACAATTGCAAAAACCACAAGGAGCAATATTGCGAAAATGGCCATACCCAAACTTACAACTCCTACTCACAGGATAAAAAAACCATTACTTATGGTGGTTACTCAAGCCATATTGTAGTTACCGAAGGTTTTGTGCTGCACGTGTCGGATAAATTACCTTTAGAAAAAGTTGCGCCTTTGTTATGCGCGGGTATCACTACGTATTCTCCGTTAAAAAAGTGGAATGTTAAAGCCGGTGATAAAGTAGCTGTTTTAGGTTTAGGCGGCTTAGGCCACATGGCAGTTAAACTGGCAGCCTCAATGGGTGCGATTGTAACCGTTTTAAGCCGCTCAAAAAGCAAAGCTAAGGATGCTACAGAACTTGGTGCTACCAATTTTGAGCTAACAACCGATCCTGAAAATATGAAAAGGCTGGTCAACAGCTTCGATTTTATTATTGATACCGTATCGGCCCCGCATGATTATAATGAGTATTTAAGCTTATTAGGCACCGACGGCGTGATGGTATTATTAGGCGTTCCGCCGGAGCCATCAACTGTGCATGCTTTTGCTTTAATTGGTAACCGTCGCAGCGTTGTAGGTTCATTAGTAGGCGGCATTAAAGAAACCCAGGAAATGCTGGATTACTGTGCCGAGCATGGCATTACTTCGGATGTAGAAATGATCAATATAGATCAGATCAACGAAGCCTATGAACGTACCCTTGCCGGTGATGTACATTACCGCTTTGTTATTGACATGGCTTCGCTGGCATAAGCAGTAACTATATTCATTTTAAAAAGCCCCTTAATTTTCTAAGGGGCTTTTTTATTGTGCTGTAACAATTCGAAGCAGAAACAGTCGTAATAGAAATATTTGGAACTGAGATGAAACACAATTACCTGCTCCTTATCTTTACTATTTTTCCTGTTGTATTGTTTGCTCAAAAACCTTTGCGTACAACAAATCCCGCTAAGGTAAGGTTGATAACTGATGACATCCCAAGGTTTTGGATGGCTTTTGATTCTTGTAACCTAGATACTGCTGACCGGGTTGCTATATTAAAACGCTATATTGATAATGGCACACCGGGTTTAAAAAAGCTAAATGAACTAAGTATTAATGGTGCACAAAATTTGGCCCATTCGGTAAAAAAATACCAGTTATACTATGCATCCGTTCGAGCTAATACTTATAAAGTAAATACCTTTGAACCACAGATGCGCGCATCAATGGAAAAACTTAAAGAGATTTACCCTGCAGTGCAATTTCCGGATGTTTATTTCCTAATGGGCGATTTGAGTTCAGGAGGAAAATCTGACACAACAGGCTTGCTAATCGGCACTGAAGTAATGACTGCTGATTCCAATAGCAACTTTGATAGTGTTTACCCACCGTTTAAAATAGCGCTTTTATCTCATGGAATAAAAGCGTTACCAGTTATAGTATCACATGAGCTTATTCATTACCAGCAAATTTATGTGGATAGTAGTCTTAATCTTTTGGGTGCAGCTATTAGAGAGGGCAGCGCGGATTTTATTGGCGAACTAATATCGGGTGCGAATACTAACCCGGTAGCTTTTAAATATGGCGAAGAGCACCAAAGGGAATTATGGTTGCAGTTTGAAAAAGAAATGAATGGGAGCGATATGAGCAATTGGCTCTACAACCGGGCTACCATTGCTCGTCCCAAAGATTTAGGTTACTATATCGGTTATAAAATCACGCAGGCATATTACAAGCAAAGCAAAAACAAAAACCAAGCTATATATGATATTCTGAAAATAAAAGACTTTCATTTGTTTTTGGCTAAAAGTGGATATGGTAATCAATTTTATTGAATATGTTAATATAAAGAAGTTTACAACACAATAATACAAGGCCTCTTAAATTTTAAGGGGCTTTTTTATTGCACTTTCAATTACGGAAACTATTTTTTGTCTTAATTTAATTTACAACTTAAACTGTCTGTTTTACGTATAAATCACTTACATATAGCAATTTAAAACACTCGAAAATTTAAGATCACTGCTAAAATGTGCTCAATTGACCTCGTAACGCTGTTTTTTTTATTAAAATGAAAGTTAAATTACTGTTAATTTTTTTACTGATTTTTTCGGGCAATATATGCTTTGCTCACTTCCATAGCAAAACAGATAGTTTGCGTAACGAGCTGTTAAAATCCATCGCCAACAAAAAAAAGGATAACGATACCAGTAAAATTAACGATCTGAACAGGCTGGCCAATGCGTACCAGAGCAGCTACCCGGATAGCAGCGTTTATTATGGCGATATGGCCGTACGTATTTCCCGCAAAATGAACTACAACAAAGGTATTGCCGATGGTTTGGCGGCATCCGCGGCTATTTATATAACACAGGGGAAATACCAGTTAGCGATATCAAATTTAAACCAAAGTACAGCTATTTACACAAGCGGTAATTGACATTTCGGGCCTAAGTGTTTGTGATAAGATATTTGGTGACCTCTATTGCCAAAAACAGTGATTTCCAAAAAGCTTTATTCTACTACAACAGGTCGCTTACTGCAAAACTTAAAACTAAAGCAATTGTCGGGTATTCTCTCGCCTTTACCTGGATTTTGGTAATGTTATATAACGGCATGGGGTCGTATTCAAGAGCGCTTGATTATTACTTTAAGTCATTAAATATAGATAACAAGCTGCACGATAAAAAAAATGAATAGCTAACGATTATAACGACATTGGCTACCTGCTGCAGAACATGGATATTTATCCTAAAGCACTGGAGTATTATGCCAAAGCGTTGGTTATGTTTACGCAGGCACGCGCTTATTGGCGGTATTTCTATTGTTGAAGAAAACATTGGCGAGGTGCTTTTACCTGAAGGTAAATATGATGAAGCGATAAAGTATTTAAACGAAGCTTTAATTATAAACCTGAAGCAGGATAATAAAGACGGTATCAGCCAGATTTACAGCGACCTTGGCTTGTGCTATCTTTATAAAAAGCATAACGTTACCGCTTTAAATTATCTGCAACAAGCATTAAACTTAGGCATTGCCAATCAATTGGATGGTGACCGTGCAGAAGCACTTACAGCAATTGCACAGTATTTATAATATTAACAAAGATTATAAACAGGCTTACAATTATGCCCTTACAGGCCAAATCATGGTCGGACCATATTGGTAGTATTTTGATGCGCACACCTGCCTATGTGCAATGGATACAGGCATTGGGCGGCCTGCAGATGGTACAAGGAAGCCTTTTTTTGCACAGCAGGCCCTCGATCAAATGAAGTTCAGCGCCCGCAAGGATGAAAGCGTACAGAAATTTACTTTATATAATACTGAATATAACTATGCTAACAAGGAGCAGCAGCAGTTATTGCAGCAAAAAGCAAGCGCCTTGCTCTACCAGCAAAAAATACGCGACCAGCGGTTGTTGAACATCATATTTTTGATCGCTTCAGTAGCTATGGTATTTATCATCGGTTTGTATTATACCCAAAAGCATAACCAGATGAAGATTAATGCCAAGCTTAGTGAAAAAAACCAGGAAGTATCACAGCAAAAGGTAGATTTGAATGTGCAGGCAGAAGAATTGAATGAACTGAACAAATTAAAGGATCGTTTAATATCCATATTGGCACATGACCTGCGTTCGCCATTAAGCACTTTACGTGGTTTGTTTAAATTGTTGGAGGATGACAGCATTTCGCATGATGAATTATTAGCGATGATACCGGTCGGTAGTTAGTAAACTGGATTACACCTCCGATTTTTTTGGATACCCTGCTATTCTGGATCAACAGCCAAATGGAAAACTATCACAGGCGCTACAAAAAAGTTTTCTATCAACGATATTATTGATATAGAGTACGTTAATTATAAGGAACAGGCAGCATTAAAAGGTATTTACTATGATTGATGATATAAGCGACCATTTTAACGGCGCTGGCTGACCCCAATTCAGTTAGGATTGTGGTTAGAAATTTGGTTACAAATGCCATAAAATTTTCAGGACATGGCGACAGTATTACCATTTCGGCCGTGAGACAAGATAACGATGTGCTGATATCGATAAGCGATACCGGTACAGGTATGACTGCCGAACAACAAGCTAAACTGTTTAAAAACCGTGTTGACAGTGCCACAGGAACCCGAAATGAATCGGGCACAGGCATGGGTCTTTTATTTTGTAAAGACCTGGTTGAAAAAAGCAATGGAAAAATTTGGGTAGACAGCACCCAGGGAGAAGGCACAACTTTTTACTTTACCATACCTATGGAAGATGCCGGGAAGCTGGAATTACAATTGAATTAAAAAAAAATTTAGTGATCTGCCAGCGGCAATGTAAAATAAAACGTGCTTCCTTTGCCTGGTTCGCTTTGGAGCCAGATACGGCCGCCATGGCGCTGGATAATTTCAGCACTTAAATACAACCCTATTCCAAAGCCGGAAATATGGCGGGTGTTACTGCTCTCCACACGGTAATAACGATCAAATATCTTGTCTGCGTCAGACGCTTTAATACCAATCCCTTCGTCTTTTACACTTATGATAACCTCGTTACCACTTGTTTTGCAATCGATATATATGGTTGTATCCTTGGGTGAGTATTTAACCGCGTTGCTGATCAGGTTTGAAATAACCGAGTTGATCTTGTCCCGGTCTGCATAAACATTTATAGCCGAGCATTGCGCTGTGCTGATGTGATGGCTGGTTACGCTTAATTGCTGCTCCTCTGTAATTTCCCTCACCAGTTCTTCTATATTAAAATGGCTTTTTTCGATCAGTATTTTGCCCGATTCGAGTCGGGAAATGTTCAGGAAGCCGTTGATCATATTGCTCATCTTTCTTACCTGCAGGTTGGCTTTTTCCATTGCTGTTACTAAAAATTGGTCTTCGCTATTTTTAAGTTTGGTATTTGCAACTTGTATAATAGCGTTTAAAGAGGTGAGCGGTGTTTTAAGCTCATGGCTTACCATCCCGATGAAATCACTTTTACGTATTTCGTCTTGCTTACTTTCTGTAATATCATGCAATACACCGGTAAAAAAGTCTTTGCCATCATAACGTTGCATTGTACCTACTCCACGTACCCATCGTATTTTTCCATCATGAAAACCAATTACCGGATATTCCATATCAAACCGTTCACCCTTTGTAAAAGCGGCTTCAACCATATCGGCAGCCTTTTGTCTGTAATCGGGATGTATCTGATTGATAGCAGCCTCATATGGAACTGTTTCGTCGGGCTTAAAACCAAAAAACTCTTTTAATTGTGGTGAAGGATAAAATATCCTATCGGTAGCGTTAATAAAATAAGTGCCCAGGCCGGCGGCGTCGACGGCCATACGCAAGCTTTCTTCGGCCCTTTCAACTTTCTGGGTAGCGAGGTACTGGTCGGTAATATCCATAACTACTCCTGTAAATGCCGAAAAAGCGCCCGAAGGGTCTGCTTTCAAATTCCCGATGGCACGTAGCCAGCGCAACTGGTTATCATGCAAACCGATAACCGGATAGGTGACGTCGTAATCACCATCATTATAAATCGCATCTTCCAATTTAGCTGATACATAGTCCCTATATTCGTCGGTAATTTGTGCTATAGCCTGCTCAATGGAAAGGTCTTCATCAGGATAATAGCCAAACAGTTCTTTCAAACGGGCGTCAGTAATAAATTCCCGCGTAACCGAGTGGATAAACCAGGTACCGAAATTGGCGGCATCGAGTGCCAGGCGAAGCGCTGTCTCACCCTCTTCAATTTTCTGCTGAGCCTCCTTTAATTGCTGGTTAACATAGGCCAGCTCATCATTTGTTGAGATTAGCTCTTCATTGGTAGAAGCCAGTTCTTCGTTCGAGGCGGTCATTTCCTCGTTGATGGCTTGTAATTCATCCGAGCTTCGTTTTAATGTTTGCTCCCAATGCTTGCGCTCAGTGATATCACGGGTTGTACCTGCTATTGCTTCAACTTCACCCTCATCATTAAAAACCGGTGTAAAAATATAATCATAAACCCGCTTGCCTAAGGTAGCATGCGGAAATGATACTTCACCACGGATAGGTTGTTTGGTTGTTTTAACCTGGTCTATCTCCCTTTCGTGCATTTCGGCATGCCAGGGTTCGTATCCATTCTCCAATAAACCTTTTCCTATGGCATTATCCCAGGTTTTGCCCCACATGGCAAGCAGGGCGCTGTTTGCATAAGTAAAGCGATATTTAAGGTCAAATACATACATCAGATCCGGGGTACCTGATGTGATGGTTTCATATAAACGTTTTTGTTTTTCAGAGCGATCCCTGGTTTCCTGCAATGCTTCTTCGGCCTGTTTGCGTTCTGTAATATCGCTGGCAGCACCAAACCACTCCACTATCTCTCCATTATCATCCAAAATGGGAACCGCACGCGAAAACGTCCATCCGGGGGTACCATCAGCCCGTAATACCCGGTGTTCCATCTGAAATATTTTTTTTTCTTTTATAGCTTCTTCAATAGCTATATTTACTTTTTCAAGATCTTCCGGATAAATATTTTGGGACCGCCAGCCTGTTATAGGCTCATGGGTATCTTTTAAAAATCCGCGTCCATCCAATTCATACATCACACTCCAGTCGGCACTTAGGCTATAAATCACATCGGATGTGGCTGTTACCAGAGCCCGAAAACGCTCGTCGCTGGCAGCAATTTTTTGTTCATTTAAGCTTGAGTTGTCGGCTGGCGTCATATTTCACTAGAAACAAAGCAGAAAATAGAAATAAAACGTGAAAGAATATATTTTGTTTACGATGATGATTATTTGTAGTTCGCATATTGCCTTATGAGTTAATAAACAATTTTTACCAGGCGAATAACCATGTAAACGCCTCCTATACTCAAAAATGAAACTTAAAAGCAGCAAAAACCGTAAAAATTGCTTTTAAATACTAATGAAATACAGCGTAAAACATGATAGGACCAACCCAATCATCGAGAAGTTAAGAGCTCAAAGGGAATTAAAAGGGTTAACGCAGGGGCAGATTGCAGCTAAGCTGGATGTATCTCAAAATGCATATAGCAAAGTAGAATTAGGGCAAACAAAAATTACACTGAATGCACTATTTGCAATAGCTGATATTTTAGATATACAGGTAGCAGAGCTTTTTGATTAAATAAAACCTTTAATTCACTTATTTGTCACTTCCCTATAATAAGTTCGCCAGAATATCAAGTTAAGCCCCGTCGATAAAGCATACAATCTGCAAGCTGAAATTATTACCTTTGCAAACTTTATGGGCAGAGGCAACAAAAACAAACCGGATAAGATTTTTGAGGGCGTTGAAATAATCGACATTGCCGAAGAAGGCAAGGGCGTTGGCAAATCCGATGATTTTGTGCTTTTTGTAGAAAAAGCCATCCCCGGCGATATTGCCGATGTACTGGTTTACCGCAGCAAAAAGAATTTTGGCGAAGGCCGTATCATGAACCTTAAAAAAGCTTCGGAACACCGTGTACAGGCTTTCTGCGAGCATTTTGGCACCTGTGGCGGCTGCAAATGGCAACACATGACTTATGACGCCCAGCTCACGTTCAAGCAAAAATCGGTTGAGAACGCGCTTACCCGTTTAGGAAAAGTTGATATTAGCGGAATACTGCCTATTGTGGCTTCGCCGGAGGATAAGTATTACCGTAACAAGCTGGAATTTACTTTCAGCAACAAACGCTGGCTGATGGATGGCGAGGCTAAACCAGAGGATAACATCAATATGGATGCCTTAGGCTTTCACATCCCCGGCAGGTTTGATAAAATTTTGGATGTGCAGCATTGCTACCTACAGGCCGATCCGTCAAACGCGATACGAAACAGTATTGATGAGTTTGCTAAACGCGAGGGATATTCTTACTATGATTTAAAAGGCCATTCAGGAGCACTGCGTAACCTGATCATCCGCACCTCGTCAACCGGGGAGCTGATGGTGATCGTAGTGTTTGCCTACCCTACAGAAGAAGAGATCAGCAAACTGATGAATTTTGTTGCTGATACTTTCTTGCAGATCACATCGCTGCTGTACATCGTCAACCAAAAGAAAAATGATACTATTTTCGACCAGCATGTTGTAGCCTTCCGAGGGCCGGAGTATATTCATGAGGAGATGGACGGAATCAGGTTCAGGATCGGTGCTAAGTCGTTCTATCAAACAAATTCAATTCAAGCGAAAAAGCTGTATGAGATAACACGTGATTTTGCAGGCTTTACCGGCGATGAGCTGGTTTATGACTTATATACCGGTGCCGGAACCATTGCCAACTTTATAGCCGGGCAGGTAAAGCAGGTTGTTGGGGTTGAGTATGTGCCTACGGCGATAGAAGACGCGAAGATAAACTCCGCGATAAACAACATTATCAACACTAAATTTTACGCGGGTGATATGAAGGATGTTTTGGTGCCCGATTTCATCGCCGAACATGGTAAACCGGATGTGATTATTACCGATCCGCCGCGTGCAGGCATGCACCCCGATGTAATTGCCCGCCTGATGGACATTGAAGCACCAAAAATTGTATATGTAAGCTGCAATGCCGCCACTCAGGCCCGCGACTTACTTGTACTGAAAGAAAAATACGATACTGTTAAAATTCAACCGGTTGATATGTTTCCTCATACGCAGCACGTGGAGAATGTGGTGTTGCTTAAACTCAAATAAGTTAGATTTATAATCAAGAAAATCCATGAATCCCATAAATCATGGTTCAGACAAAATACTATGGAACCCGAAGAACTGCTAAACGAAAATAACGGAAAAGATAAAGAAAGCCCATTACTAAGCCTTGAGGTTGATTTGAAACTTTTTAACGAGTCGATACGTGAGATAGCAATCGAAATAATGGTAGAGGGCTTGTCGCTGTACCCTATCTTCATTGCCCACCAGCACGAGGTTGCCGTTGGCGAAATGATATTGGATAAAGAAGATGTAAACAGCGATTGGAGTATAAATGCTTCAACACTCGAAGAATTTATCGAGCGTGGTATCGTCAAAAAAGAATTAAAGCAGCGCTTTATTGATACCTACAAAAAACCCGAGGATTTTATGTGTGTATTTGTGGTAACACCCGAAGGTGCCAACTTTGTATTTTTCCCTTACGTAAAGGATTAAGCTACTATTCTTAATTCCCCACCATGGGCGGTTAATACCCCAATTAATGTGGAAATTTGTTATGCCACTAAACCTTCAACTAAAAAAAACATTCCTGCGCTTACACTCATCATTACCATAGCAAGGCTGTTTAGTCTTAAAGCAGTTTTTAAATATTGATCATTAGGTGCCAAATTGGACCATTTAAACACTTTATAGATCAGGTAAGCAAGGAAAATTAACGCGATTCCAGCAAAAAAAAGTACATATTCCATGTTGATGATATTTAATAGATATTGATTCATTAAATACATTTGCAACAATTACGCCAATCCATAAATTCAATCTTTTCGCTTTAAAACTTAATTTCTACCTTAGCCGTAAATAATTGTATTAAATGCGTAATGCACTTTCAACTTTTAACATTAAACTTATAACTAAGTGCTATGTCAGATAAAAAACTCCTTATACTCAACCAGCAGCAAATGCAGCAAAAGATTGACCGCATTGCTTACCAGATACTGGAAGATAATTTTGACGAGGAAGAAATACTGATAGCCGGCATCTTACCCCGTGGTAACCATATAGCAGAGCGCCTTAAAAAAATACTGGATAAAATTGCCCCGTTTAAAAGCAAACTGCTCACCATTGAACTGGAAAAACAAAGCAGCAGCCTAAAATCGAATATTAATTTTAAGGTTGAGGATTGCGAGGATAAGGCTGTTATTTTGGTAGATGATGTACTTAACTCGGGTAAAACACTGGCTTATGGCTTTGGGGTATTTATTGATGTTCGCCTTAAAAAATTGCGTACAGCGGTTTTGATTGACCGAAACCACAAAAACTTCCCGATCACTACCGATTACGCGGGGATGGCTTTATCAACTGTATTAAAAGAGCGTGTTGACGTTTTTTTAACAGAAAACGACCATGAAGATGCGGTATATTTAACTTGATCCTGCTGTAAGCACATTCCCATTTTGTGTAAATATTCCCCATTTTGCGTAGGCGTAATTTCCACAACAATATTAAACTTTACTTTTAAACAAGTTTTTAAAGCTAAAATACAGCTACTTAGCAATTGGCATTGCTTTTGAATTAATGTTAATACCCTTCCCAAAAAAGGGTTGTTTTCATAGGTAGATGTAAGGCCGAAAAACTGCGAGAGTGTTTCGGTCTTTTTTTATGCCCAAAATTTTACATATCGCAACCAATTCCCCCCTTGTTCTAAGTACTTCGCTCCTAACAAACCTAATCCGCCGTTTTCTCCAGTGCCTGCTTACCAAATTTAATTAAATCCTTCGCTCCTATATAGCCCAAAGTACCAAACACCGGTTTGCCGTTTGAATCAAACACAATTAAAGTGGGGTAAGCCGTTATTCCCCACTGTTGGGCAAGTGCAGGCCCTTCTCCGCGCTCCATATCAATAGATACATTAATAAAATTTTGGTTATAAAAATCAGCTGCCTTATTATTTTTAAATGTAGCATTCCTTAACAAAGTGCACGGGCCGCACCAGGTAGCATAACAATCCACAAAAATGTATTTATTTTTTATATGTGCCTGGTGCAGTGCTTCGCTCCAGGAGTTTTCAATAAAAACAATTCCCTTGGCGTTTTTGCTATCTGCATCCTTAACGCTTTGCGCGTTACAAAACACTGGCATGATCAGCCCGAAAATTAAAAGCCATTTATAAAAATTGATCCGCTTCATATCAATAAAAAACCCAAACCTATAAATAATGTACAGGTTTGGGATCATTTATTTTAGGCAGTGCTTAATGCTGCTCCGGTTGAGGTTGTGGCTGAGGTCTTGGCCTTGGCTGCGGATGCTGTTGTTGAGCACGCTGCTGTTGCTGCTGTTGAGCCCTTTGCTGCTGCTGCTGTGCCTGCTGCTGGCGTTGTTGCGCCTGCTGTTGCTGTTGTTGAGCCCTTTGCTGCTGCTGCTGTGCCTGCTGCTGGCGTTGTTGCGCCTGCTGTTGCTGTTGTTGAGCCCTTTGCTGCTGCTGCTGTGCCTGCTGCTGGCGTTGTTGCGCCTGCTGTTGTTGCTGTTGAGCCCTTTGCTGCTGTTGCTGTGCCTGCTGCTGATGTTGTTGCGCCTGGGCTTCTTGCTGCTGAGCCCTTTGCTGCTGGTGAGCCTGCTGATCGCGTTGGTGAGACTGGGCTTGCTGCTGCTGAACCTTTTGCGGCTGTTGCTGAACCGCATGTTGTTGAGCTTGCGGATGAACCGGTTGTTGCTGTTGTTGTTCACGAACTTGCGGCTGTTGCTGAACCGCATGTTGTTGAGCCTGTGGATGAACCGGTTGTTGCTGTTTTTGTTCCCGAACTTGCGGCTGTTGCTGAACCGCATGTTGTTGAGCCTGTGGATGAACCGGTTGTTGCTGTTTTTGTTCCCGAACTTGCGGCTGTTGCTGAACCGCATGTTGTTGAGCCTGTGGATGAACCGGTTGTTGCTGTTTTTGTTCCCGAACTTGCGGCTGAACCGGCGTGTGGCCTTCTGCCTGCGGCCTGCCCGGGGCACTGGTATTAGTTGGTAACAATGGCCTTGCACCGCTTGCATGGTTAGCTGGCGCTACCCTGCCCGGCGCAGCTGTTGGGTGCACATTTACAAAATGCGTATTTGGCCTGGCACTATGTACAACTGCTGCCAGCCTTTGGGCATTAGTATGGTTATTCGCTACGCCGCCGCTCCTGCCTATCCCGGCATTTGGATTGGCCTGCCTATATGCCTGGGCATTAACTACTCTTGCCGGGCGGGCATTAGGAACTACTTTTACCGCGGGCCTATAAATATTTATAGCATTATGGGCAATACTTGGCGCACCCGGCCTGCCGGCATTATTTATTTTATATACGTTAACCCTTTCATGCGTAGCTCGCTGTATATCTGCAGGGCGCGGGCCGGCAATGTACGTATGATTATTATGTACATAGGTGTTATTAATTATTGTGGTATTATGTATAATGTTGATTACCCGGGTATGCGGCGCATAATAGTTATATATACGCGGGCTGTTCATATAACGCTCCGGTGCGCAAACCCAGTAATTATCGGGTACGTGGTAACCACCGCCAAAGGAAATACTAATGCTTATGCCTGCATCTAAAGGCGCCCAGCCGTAGTAACCGCCGCCATGTCGCCAGCTTACCCATGCAGGAGACCACTCATGCCCCGGGATCCATTCCCATCCATAATAATCATCATAATGCCATCTGCCATAGTGGAAAGTTGCCCATCCCCATGGGTAATCAGATACCCATGTGGTACCATAATCGGTTTGTGCCCAGTAACCGTTAGTTGCGTAGGGCCTAAAGTCTTCGTCAACGTTTGGCACCCATACATCTCCATAATAATTATCCTGTACCCAGGTACCGTATGGCGCTAACTGATCGTAAAATTCCTGGTCTGAAATATAGCCGTCCTGTGCTTTGCTTTTATTGGGCATAACCAGCACGAGTGACAATGCGAATAAGCTTATTGTAATGGCATTTTTTAAGGTTCTCATAGAAATATAAATTGTAACAATATTGTTATATTGATTAATGAATACTAAACGCTAAAATTTTAAATTGTTTTAAATGTTGGCATATTTATCCTCTTTTAAGCCAATATTCTCTATAATTGCACTTAATTAACCTCATCAAATAACAATAACACACACAATATTTGTAGTTATGAATACAGTAAACATCCCAAGGCTCGACCTTAATAAATATATTAACGGTACTGAACAAGACCGCAAAGAATTCTCGGATCAAATAGGTAAAGCTTTTAACGAAACCGGATTTGTAACTATAACAAACCATGGATTGAGCAAGACCTTAATTGATAAGCTTTATACAGATGTTAAAGAGTTATTTGCTTTACCAGAGGAAGTAAAACAAAGCTATGAAATACCTGAACTTGCAGGCCAGCGCGGGTATACCGGCAAAAATAAAGAAACCGCTAAAGGATTTACAACACCTGATTTAAAGGAGTTTTGGCAGATAGGACAGTTTATTTCGGAAGGCTCGCCATTAAAAGCGGACTATCCGGATAACATAATTGTAAATGAGCTACCTGATTTTAACCCAACCACAAAAGAAGTTTACCAGAAATTGGAACAAGCCGGCAAATACCTGTTACGCGCGATAGCTGTTTATTTAGACTTACCTGAAGATTATTTTGATGGAAAGGTTACCGATGGCAACTCCATATTACGCACATTGCACTACTTCCCGATAACCAACCCGGATGTATTGCCTGATGATGCGGTACGTGCAGGGGCGCATGAAGATATTAACCTGATCACTTTACTTATTGGCGCCAGCGCGGATGGACTGGAATTGTTAACCCGCGACAATACGTGGTTCCCTGTTAAAGCTTATGGCGAAGACCTGGTTGTGAATGTTGGCGATATGCTGCAACGTTTAACCAATAATAAATTAAAATCAACCACGCACAGGGTTGTAAACCCACCTCGTGAGCAAATGAAAAATTCACGTTACTCGGTACCATTCTTTTTGCATCCGGTACCTGATATGGACCTGGCTTGCTTGCCATCATGTATTGACGAACAACACCCTAAAAAATATGATGATATAACTGCCGGAGAATATTTAGATGAGCGTTTACGCGAGATCGGCCTTAAAAAATAAGAAAAAAATAAACTATAAATTAAATTTGATTAGAACAGGATTAGAGGAGAATTAGAACAAAATTAGAAACTCGCTTTAGTATCTTTAAATTAAAAAAGCCAACCACCATGATTAATTCATGAGGTTGGCTTTTTTAATTGATAATCAGTGCATTCCCTCCAATTAATTTCACTCCGGATACACTAAGCCACTTCTAAATTGTAATGAAAGAGTTACAAACCAATTTGTAATCAACACGTTACACTGCTATTGTATTATATAAGTTAGTTTTGATTTAACATTATTATTTGATAATATTTTAAAATTTGATTTAAACTATTCAGATTTTAATATGTCAAAAAAATGACATTTATCCCAGGCCTGTAAAAATTTATTTAACGTTTTCAATTTTAACCTATGCAAAACAGAACTTTAATTATCGCAGGAATGCATCGTTCAGGTACATCGTTAATTACCCATTGGTTAAACGAATGTGGTTTACAATTGGGTGAAAATTTTTTACCGGCCAGCATCGGTAATACTGATGGTCATTACGAAGATATTGAGTTCCTAAAATTACATGAAGAAATATTGCATGATAATCATTTGCCCGAAACAGGACTTACGGATGAACATAATATCCCGGTTTCATTATACCATCGTGAAAAATTAAAAAGTGTGATCCGGGTTAAAAATAAATTGTACCCACAATGGGGTTGGAAAGACCCGCGTACCTGCTTATTCTTAGATACTTATAAAGAATTGATCCCTGATGCCCGCTACCTTATCGTAGTTCGCGACTACAATGCTGTAGTGAGCTCGTTATTACAACGGGATTTTAAATCTATAGAAAATAAATACCTTGCCAGGGGGCCTTTCGATAGGTTTATCTGGAAAACGTTCCGCAGAACACGCAGGTTACAAAGATTTTATAACGAGAAAGCCGAAGATTATTTAAAGGTATGGATAGCCTATAATGAGGAAATCCTGAAAAACGTTAAAACACTGCCTGAGAATACTTACGTAATGATCAACTATTCTTTATTGAATGATAGCGATGATCGTATTTGTTCGTTTCTAAGAGATAAATGGAACCTGTCGCTTAATTATTTTAAATTTAAGGATGTATTTAAAGATGCACTGATCAGTAACCACATTAGTGCAGATTCTTTTATTGCGAACAAACCATTAATAAACAGGGCCGATAAATTACAAATCGACTTAAACCAATATATGGTGGCTATGTAATTGCCTATAATATTCCTGTTAATTCTTTTAATGTGGTAATTTGTGCCGGCACGTCTTCGGGCTTTGCTAATTGCATGGGATTAAAATAAATAGCGTCTATACCAAAATTTAACGCCCCTCTGATATCGGCTTCAATGCTATCGCCAATCATGATACTTTCGTCTTTTACAGCCCCGGCCAAATTCAGCGCATGCTCAAATATAGCCTTGTCGGGCTTGTTTACGCCTACTGTTTCTGATATGATGATCTGATCAAAATAATGGCTGATATTGCTGCCTGCTATTTTAATTTCGGTAGATTCTTTAAACCCGTTTGATATAAGGTGTAAAATATATTTCGATTTTAAATAAGTAAGCACTTCATGCGCATCCGGAAAGAGGTTGGTTTTAGTTGGGCATAATTTAACATACTCATCTTCAAAGCTAACCGGTATCAGTTCGGGCTGCATACCTAACTCTAAAAACGTGGTCCTGAACCGTGCCTCGCGCAGGTAATCTTTGGTTATAGCCCCAACATGGTACTGCGCCCAAAGTTTATGATTATTGCGCGTATAAGTTTCAATGAACAATTCAGCAGATGGCAGGCCCAAATCTGCCAATTGATGAATGGCATATAATTCATTCAGCGTTTCTTCGGCGTTCTTATCAAAATCCCAAATGGTATGGTCAAGGTCGAAAAAAATGTGCTTGTATTGTTTCATAAACGGGCAGATAAAATATTTATAAAAAAGAAACGAAGCGATCTTTAGTTTTACAAGATTGACCTGTATAGCATAGAGATTGCTTCGTTACTCGCAATTAGGATTTAAGAAATTATTTGAGCTAAGCCTTTTTCTTTTTATCGCCTTTTACTTCGGGCTTTCTTTTTTTGTTCTCTACATAAGCGGCTCCGCCCAATGCAGCTATCAATAATATTGATCCGGCTAAAGAAATATCCTCACCCACATAATAAGATGCCGGGTGGAATATAAATTCAACCTTATGGTTACCTACCGGGATAACTGCGGCACGCAACAAGTAATCAGCGCGGAAATAAGGTTGCTCCTGCCCGTCGATCAGCATTTTCCAGCCTTCTTTATAGTAGATCTCAGAGAAAACTGCGATTTGAGAAGTTGTAGAACCTGTTTGATAAACCAAATGTTCCGGTTCATAACTGGTCAAGGTGATGGTTGATGCAGGATCTGTAGCCAGGTTTTTACCATCCATCAATGGTTTATATTGCTTATCAACAATAGCTTCACCTTTAGGGTCAAATGAGCTTATCGCCTGCATTTCCTGGTCGGCATTATCAACATATTTAACACTCTTTACAAACCAGGCATGGCCGCAAGCTGTATTATTGGCTTGCATGCTTGGTTGCTGTGTTTTTGGGTCAGCGGTAATAATGTATTTGGTATTCAGCATATCCAAAACATCTGGGTTTAGCGTTTTTCGCAATTGGTTATCAACCAATTCTTCATAACGTTTTAACTTAGCTGCATGATAGCCACCGATGCTTTTGTAAAAGAATGATGGTTTTGCGTTAGCAAATGGATCCTGGCTCCTGTCACTCATATCCAACACCCTGTAATCCGGGTCCGGATCGCGTAATATGATTTGATCTATCTGCCTTGGTTGAATTTCCTGCGCAGCCTCTTCCTTGTCAACAAATTTACCATCATTCAGGTAACGTTTATCAACTCCCCAAAGATCGATCAGCACAAGGGCTATAAATGCTATTGAGGTAATGGTAACACTGATCTTCTCTTTCAGGAAAGCCCAAAGTATACCAAACGTAATTAAAATAAAGATTAATGAACGTAAGGCATCAGCACGGAACAAGGAGATACGGTCCTGCACTAACGCGTTTACAATACTGTTAGCGTAACCGGAGTCGCCTTGCAGAGCTTGTGTTAAACCGTTAATTAAATTTTGGTGCTGACTGTTTTTAAAGCTAAAGAATACATCAGGTATAGCAAGTAACACTAAAACAATACCACCTGTAATGTATAATGCAAGAAACGTTTTCTTTAAAATGTACGCTTTATCCGTTGATGTTATCACTTCGCTGATAGCTAAGAAAGCCATGATCGGGAAGCATAATCCTGCAATAGCCAAAATAGACTCCACCGTACGGAACTTGTTGTACATTGGGAAGTAATTAAAGAACAAGTCGGATACTACCGGCCAATTACCGCCAAATGACAGCAGCATTACCAATATTACTGTAGCTAATAACCACCATTTTAACCTGCTGCGTATAATCAATAAGCCTAATACAAACAGGAAGCAAATTGTGGCGCCAAAGTAAAACGGACCACTGGTGCCTGGTTTATCTCCCCAATAAGTAGATACGCCCATGCTTCCTAACTGTTGTACAGTACCTTCGGCCTGCTCTTCCGAAGCGCCTTTGGCTTCAAAGGCTTTGACGAGGTTTGAGTTTGGTATATTCAAAGCTTCCATTCCTGACGGGCCGCCATAAGCATTAGGAATAAGAAAAGTAATGGATTCACCAACACCCTGGCTCCAGCCATAGGCATATTCTTTGGTTAAACCATTGCTTGCCTCGGTAGTATGCTGTGTTAAGTTTGATTGCCCGCGGGTGGACTCTTTTGCATATTCAGCAGTGGTCCAAAGCATGGATGCATTTACTGCAACACCTAACATCACCGCGATGGCAACATATAAAACTGATAAACCAAAAGGCTTGTATTGCTTGGTTTTAATTGCATTAACCAATTCAACAATACCATATATTAATAAGGCTATTAACAGGTAATAGGTCATTTGTACGTGGTTAGAACGTATTTCCATTGCCAGAGCAAGCGCAGTTAATGACGCGCCTAACAAATACTTACCCCGGAAGGTCAGGATCACACCGGCAACTATCGGGCAAAAAAACGCGATGGCGTAAACCTGGTTGGCGTGCCCGGCATCTATCAAAATAAAATTATAGGATGAAAATGTAAAAGCAATAGCGCCGGCCAAGGCAAGCCATGGGTTAAGTTTTAATACACAAAATAATATGTAAGCACCTAATAAGCAAAGCAAAATGGTATCAACCGGGTTTGGGAACAATCCCTTCATCCCTTCTATCACATAAGATGCAACACTGTTAGGGTACGATGTCCAGATCTGGTAGGTTGGCATACCGCCAAACATACTATTGGTCCAAAGCGGTGCATGGCCGGTTTTGGCGCGTACATCCATTATTTCTTTTTGGGTGCCCTGTGCTTGCGTTACATCGCTTTGAAATAACGTTTTGCCCTGCATAATGGGCGTAAACACGTAGGCGAAAGAAATGATAATTAAAATTATTACAATAATGAAGTGTACACTATTGCGCTTGAACCAGTTATTCATTTGAAATTGTTAAAATGATATATTCTTCAAAAATAGAAATTTGAATGAGAAAAGGAATTATAAAAGATGGTGGGTTAAGTTAAGTTTTAGATTCTAATATGATTTTAACAATATACGCCGTTTTCACTTGATAACATATGTTATCGTTACATGGATAGCAGTCGGCCTAACTTTGTTCCAACAAAAACAAATGATGATGAAAGCAGCAGTAATGTATAAAAAAGGAGAATTACCTGAATATGTTGATTTTCCTGAACCGATAGCGCAAAATGATGATGAAATATTAGTAACCGTAAAGGCGGTAGCTATTAAAAACTTAGACAAAGGCCGCGCCAGCGGCACACACTACTCAAGCGATGCGCCAAAAGAGGGCGGCCGGGTTGTAGGCGGCGATGGGGTTTGCCTGCTTGAGGACGGCACAAGGGTATATGGCATGGCGGTTACCGGTATGCTATCTGAAAAAGCATTGATAAGTAAAGACCGCATAGTAAAAATACCTGATGGGTTAGATGATGTATCGGCGGCAGCCCTGCCGAATGCAATTATCGGCGCGGCAATGGGTTTACGTTTTAAAGCTGATATTCAAGCCGGGGATGTGGTGCTGGTAAATGGCGCTACAAGCTTTACAGGGCGTGTTGCCGTGCAGATCGCCAAGCATTATGGCGCTAAAAAAGTGATCGTAACCGGCAGGAACGAGGAGTCTCTTAAAGAATTATTGGATCTGGGAGCGGATGAAATTATTTCGGTAGTGCAGGATGATGAGCATTTTATCGCGCAGTTAAAAGCCATCCACGCCGAAGGACCGATAGATGTGATCATAGATTATTTGTGGGGACATACCGCGGAAATGATATTAGGTTGTTTGAAGGGAAAAGGCAATTTTACCAACAGGATAAGATATGTTTCTGTAGGAAGCATAACCGGCGACACAATTCAGTTATCCGCCGCAAATATGCGAAGCGCTGATTTACAGTTAACCGGCTCCGGACTTGGAGCTTGGTCACGAGAGCAGGTTGGGATATTAATATCGGAAATATTGCCTGAAATGTTTCAGCTGGCGGCAGAGGGCAAGCTTAAAGTTGAAACCATTATTGTTAAAATTGAAGACATTGCCGAATTATGGAACATGAAGATTCCCGGCGGGAAACGTTTGGTGGTAACGATTTAATACAATAGCGCACTCAGTATATCCATTATCATGAATGCGTTGCTTTATACCTTTAAACGGATGGCTAAAAACAATGCGATCATCAATAAAACACTGAAGACGTAAGCAATGATACGGGCGCGGTTATATTCTTCGCGGTCCTTTCTAATATTTAAAACATTGTATATCACTAACAGGCCCATCAACACCCAAAAAAACCAGTTAACATGTTTTCCGCCCGCGAAAATAGATATGGCAACGGTCAATACGGTAAAATTGGCAATGATAAGCTGAACAGATTGCGGGGTACCGTAATGCCTGCGTTTATAAACCTCTTCGGGCAGCATGTTATTTTATCTCTTCGTAGTCAATAAAATCACCTTCAGAGTCCGGGATCTTACTTTTTGGAGTTTGCGGTATATAGTCAACCTTTACACCTTCGGCGCGCTGGTTAGTGCGGTTATAATTCTGCTGGTAATTTTGCTGATGTTGTTGCGCTTTGTTCATTACTTTTTGCAAAAGCATCGGCATTACTATACGGATAATCATCCTGACGATCCATAGTATAAAAATTACGGCGAATATGAAATCTAAAAATTCCATTATGTTAATATTAAGCTTACAAATATAAGATTATAACGCAACAATTGTTTTGTTATGATCTACGTTGTTTATATGACGTTAGATTGATGTTATTGTTACAGTTGCGCAGGCAAGCTGGTATTGCCGGTACTTTCACTATCATGAAACATTAAAGCTACCGAGAATGCCACCAGGTAAATTAATTGCTGGCTTGCCAGATCCCATGCCTGGTGTGTTGCTGTACCAAACAATAATACAGTAATAATAAAGCCGCCTGCAACAAAACCTAAACGCCTTGTTTTACCGCCAACCAATATTAATATGCCAATAATAAACTCAATAAATGGCAGTACATATAAAAAAGTAGTTACCAGCGAATCAGGCAAAAACGAAGTTTTAAAGCTTGCGGTACTATGCGCAACAAATGCCGGCAAGTTAGGTATGCGAACTAATCCGTGCATCAGCATATCAACACCAAGGCCTATTTGCATAACATGTAAAGGTTTTATCTTTTTCATTTTAATGCTAACTAAATTTTTCCTCCATCATTTTTTCAAGCGCGAACATTTCATCACGCAGCTTGGCTGCAAGCAGGAAGTCCATATTTTTGGCTGCCGCGAGCATATCCTTTTTGGTATTGTCGATAGATTTCTTCAAATCAGGCTTGGTCATATATTGAACGATAGGGTCTGCAGCCAGGGTAACCATTTCGTCTTCTACATAAGCTTTTTGTACGCCGCCCTTAAAGTCCATTACGGATGTTTGCTCAATAATTTCCTCGCGGGATTTGCCTACCGTTGTCGGCGTAATGCCATGCTCCAAATTATAAGCGATCTGCTTATCACGGCGGCGGTCGGTTTCGTCCATTGTTACCTGCATCGAGTCGGTTATTTTATCTGCATACATAATTACACGCCCGCGGTCGTTACGTGCCGCACGACCTATGGTTTGTATCAATGAGCGTTCCGAACGCAGGAAACCTTCCTTATCAGCATCTAAAATGGCTACCAACGATACTTCGGGCAGATCCAATCCCTCACGCAGTAAGTTGATACCGATCAACACATCAAACTCGCCTAAACGCAGCCCACGCAAAATCTCTACTCGCTGTAATGTTTTTACTTCGGAGTGGATGTAGCGGCATTTGATGCCCAAACGGTCCATGTATTTCGCTAATTCTTCGGACATGCGTTTGGTTAATGTAGTAACCAGCACCCTATCTCCCATTTTAACGGTTTTATCTACCTCATCCAAAAGATCATCCACCTGGTTAATTACCGGACGAACCTCGATCATCGGGTCAAGCAAGCCTGTCGGGCGGATCACTTGTTCAACTACCACGCCACCTGACTTTTCCAGTTCGAAATCTCCGGGCGTAGCGCTCACATAAATGGTTTGCGGTGCCAGGCGTTCAAACTCCTGAAAATTGAGCGGGCGGTTATCCAAAGCTGCCGGCAAGCGGAAACCATAATCAACCAAAGAGATCTTGCGCGACCTGTCGCCGCCATACATTGCCCTGATCTGCGGTACGGTTACGTGGCTCTCGTCGATCACCATCAGGTAATCATCCGGGAAATAATCCAGTAAACAGAAAGGCCTTGCCCCCGGTTCGCGTCCATCAAAAAAGCGGGAATAATTCTCGATCCCTGAACAATAACCCAATTCGCGGATCATTTCCAGATCGTAATTAACCCTTTCTTCCAAACGCTTAGCTTCTAAAAAGCGCCCATCGTCAATAAATTGTTTCTTACGCGTTTCCAGCTCGGCTTGTATAGCCCAGATGGATTGGGTAAAACGCTCGCGCGGGGCAACATATAAATTGGCGGGATAAACCACCATGTGCGTCATTTTTTCGATGGTTTTACCGGTGGTGACATCAAATGTGCTCAATTCTTCAATATCATCACCAAAGAAAGATACCCGGTAGGCATGATCCATATAAGCAGGGAAAATATCAACCACATCGCCCTTAACCCGGAATGTCCCTCGTTTAAAATCGGCAGTGGTACGGGAATATAAGATCTCCACCATCCGATGCAGGAATGCATTACGGCTTATTCGCGTACCCACCGCAAATTTGAATACCGAATTGGCAAAATCCTGGGGGTTACCCATACCATAAATGCAGGAAATAGACGATACCACGATCACATCCCTCCTGCCCGACATCAATGCCGAGGTAGTGCGCAAACGTAATTTTTCGATCTCCTCGTTTATTTGCAGGTCCTTCTCGATGTACGTATTGGATGATGGTATAAAAGCCTCCGGCTGGTAGTAATCGTAATAAGATACGAAGTAGTTTACGGCGTTCTCCGGGAAGAACTGCTTAAACTCGCCATAAAGCTGTGCCGCCAGGGTTTTATTATGGCTTAGTATCAGCGTAGGCCGTTGCGTTTGCTGGATAACATTGGCAATGGAAAAAGTTTTTCCTGAGCCGGTAACACCCAGCAAGGTTTGGTATGTTTCGTTATTATTTACACCCTCAACCAGTTGGCGAATTGCTTCGGGCTGGTCGCCGGTGGGTTTATATATCGACGTTAAATTGAAATCCATAGACTTATAAAGATACGAAATACTGCTTAGTTAAACAGCCAATCGGTATTAGTTTACATTACGATAACGATTTGGAAATTGGAATGTTCCGTTTGATTGAAACAAAGTAAATAAAGGGGAGTGACAAGGGTATGTCAGTAGTGGGAATATTATATCTGGGATTTCGAGTTTTCGATCTCGGAACCGTGTTGCAGCAGTAGAGAATCAATCATTAGTCCTTCTATTCCTCAACCAATACCAGCCCAAGTTAAACGCGATAACAACGTGATTTAACACCGTTGGCACCAAACCATAATGGCGCTTCATAATATCAAAACGCTCAAGCAAGCTTTGGCGGTGCTTGGTTTTGGACATGCCGCCTACTAAATATTTGGCTACATAACGGTTCACATTCACAATTTTTTTTGCTTTTTTCGCTGCGCGGATGATCCAGTCGATATCGGCGCTTAACTGGTAGTGGCGATCGTAGGGCTCAATGAGTGAGCGTTTGATATAAATAGCCTGGTGACTGATGCTCATACCCAAATTAAAACCTTTCCAGGTAAATTGCTTAGGCGCTTTATGCCTGCGCTGGCCAAGGCTTTCACCGGCATCGCTGATCATTTCTGTTTCGCCGTAGTAGATATCAGCATCATCGGCACTAGCGAATACAGCGGTCACCGTCTCGGCATCATAAAACTCATCACCGGAGTTCATAAAGATCACATAATCTCCGGTAGCTAAAGCCAAGCCTTTGTTCATGGCATCATAAATACCCTCATCCTTTTCACTGGTAAATTTGGCTATAGGGGTTTCATATTTTTTAATGATATCCAGCGTGCCGTCGTTCGACAAGCCATCAACAACAATATATTCAATAACCGGATAAGTTTGATTTAACACCGAAAGCATAGTGCGCTCAATATCTCTTACATTATTGTAAACAATTGTAATAACCGACAATATGGGTTTTGCAGCAGCCATTATTTTAAAATGGATTGATAGATTTCAAGATATTGCGCTGACACCTTTTCGTTATTAAAGGTGGCTAACACCTTCGCGCGTGCATTGGCTGAAAGTTCGACTTTATTATCGGCATAAAGCATGGTGAAAATACCTTTAGCCATATCATCCGAAGATTCAAATTCCGCCAAATAACCGTTCTGCAAATGGTCAACCATTTCAGGAATGCCGCCTACGTTAAAGGCCACCACCGGCGTTCCGCAGGATAGAGCTTCCATCACGGTATTGGGCAGGTTATCTTCAATAGATGGTGTCACAAATACATCCGCAAGGCTGTATACCTCTGCCAATTCAGTTTGCGACTTGATTAAATTAAGCTGAACCACTTTAAAAGGTAAAGTATGTATATCGAAGTGATTATTCTTTCCGAAGATCACTACCTCAACCAAACCTTTATCCGGGCAGCTTACCACCAAATGATTCAAAGCTTCCACTAAAAAAGAAATCCCCTTGCGCCTGTCATTTATATTGGCAGCACCAAATAATATCACTTTGGCAAATGGGTTAATGCCCCAGTTTTGCCGCATCTCCAGTTTACCTTTCGGCAAATAAACTTTGGTATCAATAGGGTTGGGAATAGATTTAATGTTAAAATTCTCCAACAAAGAACTTTTCTTCGCAACTCCGGCAAGCCAGCTGCTGCAAGCCACAAAGGTTATATTTTTATTACCGGCAAACATGTCCGCTTTACGCAACCAGCCCTCGTACGAAATATCATCCGGATTTTCATCCTTCAAAAAATAACAATCTCCGCATTTGTTGATGAAGTGGTTACAGGCACCTGAATAATGGCAACCACCGGTAAAGGCCCACATATCATGCATGGTCCAAACTATGGGTTTGCCCAGGTCGACGAGTTCCTTCAAATCATTGATGGATAAAAAGCCGGAATTTATCCAGTGCAGGTGCAAAATATCTGCGTCCCTGATCAAGGGCTCATCCTTTATGCTTACCCCCGCGTTAGCAGTTGAAAAGGCAAAGCGCACTGATTTATCCCGCTCATGAAAAAACATGAAAGGCAGGCGCTCATAAAAAAAATTAAGCTTCGCCTTAAATTTTTGCCAGGCATTGGTTGTAATGCCGGTTACCCCCGGTTCGCTGGTCTTTTTGTATTGTACCAGCAACTGTGCATCAATCGGTTGCCCCTGCAATGCCTTTAAGAGGCGCAGGCAAGCCGCGGGAGCCCCGCCACCCGAATCGGCAGTATTGATCAAGGTAACTTTCATCTACGCAAGTATAATACTATTTAAGTTATTCGCCTAACAGCCCCACCCAACCCTTCCCTGAAGGGAGGCTTAATAGAATAAAATAAAGTCTCCCCTACCGGGGAAGATTTAGAGGGGGCTATTTAATATATAGATTGCCTATCAACCATTAGCCAATTTATGCCGAAAAATTTTACTTTTGATTGCAATATCAAAAACGACCACTTAAAAATGAACGCATTCGCTTACTTATTCCAGGACCGGCAGGCAAACCGGCAGAATTTTAAAGCGCAACTCGTTCTTTTTATGTTCAGGCTGGCGCAGCTCATCAACCGCTCGATGATATTCAAAGTGATACTTTACCCTTACCTGCTGCTTTACCGCTATTTGGTGGATTGGGTTTGGGGGATTGAGCTGCCACGCAAATTAACCGTAGGTAAAGGCTTATCATTGTATCACGGGCATGCTTTGGTAATAAATCAGGGGGTTGTTATTGGCGATAATTGCGCGCTGCGTAATTCTACTACAATCGGCCACAAACAATTGGCGGATGGTTCGTTCAGCGCTTGTCCGCGGATTGGGAATAATGTGGATATTGGTGCCAACGTTTGCATTATAGGCGATGTGGAGATCGGCGATAATGTGGTGATTGGTGCAGGTTCGGTAGTGGTTAAAAGCATACCGGCAAATAGTATAGCTGTGGGCAACCCGGCAAGAATATTGGAAAAGAAACAGGAGATAGCTAATAACAATTAATGGAGCAAAATTTAACCGACCGCGGGTTTTGGAAATCGTTTTGGGAATCAAGAAAAAACCTGCTATTTTATATAAAACCTGATTATGTTTTCGGCGATATTTTAGCCGGATTGATTAAAGAAAAAGGCATTAAAAATGCCATTGAACTGGGCGGTTTCCCGGGTTATTATTCCATCTACCTAAAAAAATACCAGGGGCTGCATACCACCCTTTTTGATTATTACATCCACGATGGCCTGATCAAGGAACTGTTAGTTAAAAATGGCTTAAAGGAGGGCGATATCAACATCATTGAATCTGATCTGTTCAACTACATTCCAAAAGAGAAATACGACCTCGTAACTTCCTTCGGCTTGATAGAGCATTTTAGCGATACCGCTTCCATCATCAAAACACACCTGCAATTTTTAAAACCGGGTGGCACTTTGTTTATCACTCTCCCCAATTTTACGGGCGTTAACGGTTGGGTACAAAAAAGTTTCGACAAAGATAATTACAACAAACATTACATCGATTGTATGAACCCGGCTTTCCTGGCTGAAACCTGCAAGCAATTAGGTTTAAAAGAAGTGGAATCTTACTACCACGGCAAATTTACTGTTTGGCTGGAGAATAAATCGGAGCAAAGCGCTGTTGCTAAATCAATCGTAAAAGCGATATGGGTTGCGGGAAAGGTTTTTACGAAGATTGTTCCAATAGAGAGTAAGGCTTTATCGCCTTATATTGTAGTCAAGGCGACTATGTAATTATTTAGTTTTTGCAAAATATTTCATCCTGATCTGCCGGATAAACACAATTCCGCGTTTAACTAAACTGCCCTTGCGGTTTTTAAGGAAGTTGCGGATGGCTATGTGCGCTTCTTCACTTTCTTTTATTTCTGTAGGGAATTTTTTGATCTGTTTTTGGGAGATCTTGACTTTGTAGGTGTCTTCAATATTAGAGTGTACACCCGTACCATCATGCCCGATATTGTGCACCAGTGAGTGCGACGGGTTCAACGTTAAACCGCCTTTTAAAAATATAGAGGCATACCACCTAATGGCCCAGGAATTATTTCTACCGGTTTTAAATTCCTGCATCTGTTTCCAAAAGTTCATGGTACCGTCGATGGAGAAGCGGTTTATCTTTTGCTTGTCGAATTGGCCAATCAGCTTATCAATATCCGGCTCAAAATCTTTCCAGGCACGCGACCAGGTTGCCCAGCCCCAGCTTGTAGCTATACGGTAAAAGAAAGTTTCAGGCAGTTTTTTATCATCCAGCTCGAACATGTAAGCACCTATATGCATTACTTGTTCCTCGTTAGCATATCGCGTTAGCGCCTCATTAAAATATTGCAGGGTGGATTTGGATGAGAGCATGTCATCCTCAAAAACGATCACTTTGCCATACTCATTTACCAGTTGGGTTACGCCAGCTATGATAGAATTCGCCAGCCCCTTATTCCCCTTGCCCTTAATCACCTTTACCGATTTAAACCCGCTAACATCGCTTATCAATTGTCTTACTTCATCAACCCTGGCCTGGTCGGCTGGGGTTTTTGCACCATCAGAATAGATAAACAGGCGCGATTCATCTGCCAGCAAATTCTTTTGTAGCGAATTTAATGTGCGACGGGTATGCTCGGGGCGGTTGTAAACAAATAATGCAATTGGTGCAAGATTTTGCATTGATATGAAATTATAGATTGATTATGGCGAAAGTAAAATTATATGTGCAGCATTTCAAAACTTTGTTTCATCAGCTTTGCCCAGGTTTCCGCTTAAGCCATCGTTTACGGCACCAAGCAGCTTTTTATATTCCTTTTGTTTTGAGCTGATCAAACTTACCGCTTTTAAGTAACCTAAATATAAAGCTTTATTAATGCTGAATAGCAACTTGCTTTTAACGGCAACCTGCGAATAAAAGTACATGCGGTTGCGAATGTGGTAATAGATCCTAAAGTTCCACTGATCCAGCAATGCCGAGTGGAAAGGTTTCTTTTTATAGCCGATGCCTTGTGATTTATCAATGTCCACAATACGGCATTGCGGGATGATCCAAATTTTGCCGCCATTTTGGGTAATGCGATATGTATATTCCGAATCATCAACATATAAGTACATATCCTCGTTAGGGTAACCGATATCAGCGATTAGCTCCCGGTGCATAAACATACCGCCATAAGGCGCGTAAGGAATTGTAGCCGGCTGTTGCGGAGTATCACTTTTATTTAATTTATCGTTTAACTTATTTACCTGATTTTTTAAAATATTAAATACGCTAAAGCCTAAAAAGTTATTCGGCACTAAATAATACCGGTAAGGATCTTCGCCTTGTGTGATCTTTACATGCTTTGCCCTGTCTTCGCGCAGGCAAAAAAACGCCTTTTTATTGTTTGCACCTGCGATGATTTCCCAGTTCTTTAGCAGGTCAGGGATCACGTTTTCGCGGGGCAGGTTATCATCATCCAGCAGAAAAAATAAATCACTGTTTGTATGCTCAAACGCATATTTAATAGCAGCCTTATAACCGCCTGCCGAGCCTAAGTTTTCTTCGCTGTTTATTACAGTTATGCGGCTGTCGTTTAACTCCGCAACTTTTTGGCTTACATTATAAGTTGAAGCATTATTAACAACAATAATATTACCCACCTGCCCGTAGCCAAGCATCAGCTCAATAACCCGACTCAGAAATTGCCAGCGGTCGCCATAAGTAACTGTTAATACGCTGATCTTGCTCATTTAAAATTCTTCCAGGTTGCTTTGCCTAACTTGCCTTGTAGCCCGTCAGTTACCGCAGCTACAAATTCACTGTATTCTTTTTGCTTTGATGAGATAATGCTCAAGGCCTTCAACTTGCCCAAAAAAAGCATTTTGTTGATATTAAATATAACCGGGTTCTTCAGCGTTGTTTTTTTATGAAAATAGATGCTGTTCCGCACCCGGTAATACATCCTGAAATTCCACAAATCGAGGTATTTTGATGAGAACTGGCTTAGTTTATATTCAACCCGAACATCTGTCGTATCAATATCATTGATCTTTGATGCCGGTATCAACCAGATAGAGCCACCGTTCCCGGTTACGCGATAAGTATATTCCTCGTCATCAACATATAAATAAAAACGCTCGTCCGGGTAACCGATCTTATCGGCCATCTCCCTGTGAAAAAAGAAACCGCCGTAAGGGGCGTAGGGCATTTTAACCTTATCGAGCATTTGGTTAACCACCGTGCTTTGCTGCTTTCTTTTTTGAACGAGTTTCATCAATTTATTACGCCCTATCCGCAGAAACGAAAACCCTAAAAAATCATCCGGGATCAAATAGTATTTGTACGGATCGGCACCATGCGCAAACTTATGATCGAGCTCCCTGTCGGTCCTTAAACTCAACAACGCTAATTGATCGTTGGGCATGTTTATTTCAGACCTTGAATTTAGCAAAGCAGCCAAAGCATCTTCTTCGGGTAGGTTATCATCATCCAATAACCAAAAAAAATCAGCATCCGTGTTTTGGTGCGCATAGGCAATGCCCCTGTTGTAGCCACCTGCCGAACCAAGGTTTTCTTCGCAATCAACCAAAATAACCCTATCGTCATTTAATTCATTCAGTTTTTCCTTAACATTATAGCCCGATCCGTTATTTACAACAACTATATTACTAATGTGATCGAGGCGGAGCAACCTGTTAATTATTTGGTTAACCAGGTGCCACCTATTGCCATAAGTTACCGTAATTGCACAAGTTTTATTTTCTATTTTTGGCATAGATTTTCAAAAATACATTTATTTATTAATTCCGGCCTTGGGCCAAAGCTAAATGGGCGTTATAAAGCAGCAAACAATAAAAGGCACCCTGTACTCTTATATTGGGATTGGCATCGGATTTATTTCTATGATCATTATACAGCCCCACGCATTAACACCTGATGAGGTTGGGCTTATCGGTATATTACTATCATTTTCATTGTTATTCTCCCAATTTTCTGTACTCGGTTTTGGCGGTACAGTAAGATATTTCCCTTATTTCCGTAGCGAGGAGAAAAAACATCATGGTTACCTTTTCCTGTCATGCATTGTAGCGCTGGTTGGCACTGTGATTTTTGTAGGTGCGATATACCTATTTAAAGATCAGATAATTGGGCGTAACCAAAAAAATGCGCACCTGTTCGAAAAATATTATTGGTACCTGGTACCACTCATCATATTCACGGTGTACTTCAACGTTTTTGATCAGTATGCACGGATGATGTACAATGCCATTTCAGGCAAGATTTTGAGGGAGTTCACCAAACGTATATTTATACTGATAACCCTCATATTGATTTATTTAAAATGGGTAAGCTTTGAAACCTTTATGGTACTGTGGCTTATTGCAAATGCTGTCCCAACGTTACTATTACTTATTCGCCTTGTTCGCGATAAACATTTCTTTTTAAATCCTGATTTCTCACTCCTTAATAAGGAAATGCGCACCAATCTCATCACCATTAGTGTTTGGGGCTTGATGGTTGGCTCATCACCGTTAATTTTTGAAAGTATCGATGATTACATGCTTAACAATAAGTTTGGGTTAGCTGCGGCGGGCATCTACACTATAACATTTTATGTTGCCGCAGTAATTTCCATGCCGGCACGGTCACTTTACAGTATTGCAACCACAGTAATTGCCGAGGCCTGGAAAACCAATGACATGAAAACCATCAAATCGGTTTATGAAAAAAGCTGTATTAACCAGTTGGTAACAACCTTGTTTTTATTCATTATCATTTGGGCCAGTATTGATGATCTGTTCACTTATCTGCCCGAAAAATATCAATTAGGTAAATACGTAGTACTTTTTATAGCCCTGGGTAACCTGATAGACTCGGCTACGGGTATAAACGGCGTTATACTCAGCACCTCAAAATATTACCGGTATGATGGTACTTTTTATGTATTGCTGATACCTGTAACCGTTGGTTTTAACTTGCTGCTCATCCCTTATTATGGAATTACAGGCCCGGCAATTGCTACGGCACTTACACTTTTAATATTTAATGTATTCCGGTACTTTTTTATACTTAAAACATGCAAAATACAGCCATTCACTATCAGTAGCCCGATAGCATTGGCAATAGGCATTGCAGTATATTTCGCTTCGAAATTTATTATTCCGCAGATGGGTAATCACATTGTTGATATCATCTTACGAAGTGCATTCATAACGATAATTTATGGAGGTGCGGTTTATTTTCTGAAGCTATCTGATGATATCAATATTGTGGTAGATAATTTTGTTTCAAAGTTGAAAAGGGCTTAATCTTTTCAACTTTGAAACAAAAAATAGATACATTTATTTAGCTTTTGATTGGTAAGACACATTTGATGAAGGTACATTATACAACTGTTTCAACTGTGCTGCTGATAATGCCCTGCTATATATTCTGATGTCATCAAGCGCACCTTGCAAATAATATGAGGTGTTATTATCCGGATCATCCTTCCCTATAAATAAAACAGCTGTAGCGGCACCGTTTGGAGATGCAATATTATTTGCAGAAGTCCCATCAAATACACCATTCTTATAGAATGTTAATTGTTTTTTAGCTAAGCTGTAAACCACAGTTACCATGGTCCATTGACCTGTACTGATTGATGATTGGCTTGTTCCGCTTGGCAATGTGCCACCAGGGCCAAATCCATATTGGCCGGGTAATGCTGCTGTATTTTCGTAACCGCTTGTTGAGAATGTATAACCTAAATTAGCCCCCATATCTCTTTTCGAGATAAAGTTAGTACCAAAAGAATAATTATAGGTATCTAATTTCACCCATAATGTAATCGTAAAATCAGTATTATTTAATCTTAGGTCCTGTGCATCAGGCACTTGTATATAACTGCTATTGCTGCCATTAAAATAATATGCCGCATTAGCATTACCAAACCTGTCGGGCACTGAAGTAATGTCATAAAGTGTACCATTATGGCCGTGACCTGATGAATCTGCGCCGCTGTTATTGAATGCGTAATAGGCAATTAATCCCACTTTTAAGCTATCTACCGGT
Source organism: Mucilaginibacter sp. (assembly GCF_965225845.1). Classification (GTDB taxonomy): domain Bacteria; phylum Bacteroidota; class Bacteroidia; order Sphingobacteriales; family Sphingobacteriaceae; genus Mucilaginibacter. Next base: position 352,510 of record NZ_CBDDBL010000002.1, on the reverse strand, counting down.
GGTGGCGGAACTGGAGCAGCAATTACATTGATCAGGCAATTAAGGGAAATTGTTCCGGTTAAGTTACTTACGGTAACTATTGCCGAGCCAACTTTCTTGGCCGATAAAAAACCTGTATTTGAAATTGATATAATGGTTGAATCTGAAGACTTCCATTTTATCGAATCTGCTCCATAGTTTGATGGTGTAATAGTAACCGGCAATTGTTTGTTTTGGCCAACATAAAGTTGCAGGGTATCTTTACCTAATATAATTGATTGCAACCTGTCTTTATGGGTAGGATTTGTGAAACTTTTGGTACAAGAGTAAAAAGCGACAACAAATAAAAATGCTATAAGTAATAGTTTTTTCATGTAATAAGGTTAATTTTTAATGTTGATCAAATATAATCGTTTGAGCATCCAGAACAAAAAAAGGAGCAAATAAATTTGCTCCTTTCATTATCGTATCAAACTCCAATTATTGAGATTGGAATTTTTTAGCGTTAATTCTGCGTTCGTTTTCGTTCAGATAGATCTTACGTAAACGGATGCTTTGCGGTGTAACCTCGATGTACTCATCAGCCTGGATATATTCCATTGATTCCTCTAACGAGAATTTGATAGCCGGAGCAATACGTACGTTGGTATCGCTGCCTGATGCACGCATGTTGGTTAACTGCTTCCCTTTGGTTAAGTTAATAACCAAATCGTTATCGCGGATGTGCTCGCCTAAAACCTGGCCTTCGTAAACATCAACTCCCGGATCTATGTGGAAACGACCACGATCCTGTAATTTATCAATTGCGAAAGCGGTAGTTTTACCGGTATCCATTGATACCAATACACCGTTTAAACGACCAGGGATCTGGCCTTTCCAAGGCTCGTAAGCTTTGAAACGGTGAGCCATGATAGCCTCGCCACCAGTAGCGGTTAATACGTTGTTACGTAAACCAATAATACCACGTGCAGGAATATCAAACTCTAAATGTTGTAAGTCACCTTTTGGCTCCATAACTAATAAATCACCTTTACGTTGTGTAACCAGCTCAATTACTTTACCGGCAACCTCGCCCGGTACGTCTACAATCAGGGTTTCAACCGGCTCACACTTAACACCATCAATTTCTTTGATGATAACCTGTGGCTGGCCTACCTGTAACTCATATCCTTCGCGACGCATGGTCTCGATCAATACTGATAAATGGAGGATACCACGGCCGTATACTAAGTATGAGTCAGGCGATTCGGTTTCAACAACCTTAAGCGCCAGGTTTTTTTCCATCTCTTTGTACAAACGGTCACGTAAGTGGCGTGAGGTAACAAATTTACCTTCTTTACCAAAGAAAGGTGAAGTATTGATGGTGAACAACATATTCATTGTTGGTTCATCAATGTGGATCACTTCTAATTGTTCCGGTTTCTCAAAATCAGCAATGGTATCGCCAATATCAAAACCTTCAATACCTACAACAGCACAAATATCACCAGCGCTAACTTCGGTAGCTTTAACCTTACCTAAGCCTTCAAAGGTGTATAATTCTTTAATTCTTGTTTTTTGGATCTTGCCATCGCGTTTTACAAGCGATACCGGCATACCTTCTTTAATAGTACCACGAGCCACACGGCCAATAGCGATACGGCCTACGAATGATGAATAATCCAAAGAGGTAATCTGCATTTGCAAAGTACCTTCATTAATTGGTGCCGGTGGAATATTTTCCAGGATAGCATCCATTAAAGGGAATATATCAGTAGTAGGTTTTTTGTAATCTGTGCTCATCCACCCTTGTTTTGATGAACCGTAGATAACCGGGAAATCCAGTTGCTCTTCAGTAGCCTCAAGGTTGAAGAATAATTCAAATATTTGTTCGTAAACTTCTTCAGGGCGGCAGTTTTCCTTATCAACCTTGTTTACAACCACAATTGGTTTTAAGCCTAAAGCCAAAGCCTTTTGTGTTACGAAACGTGTTTGAGGCATTGCACCTTCAAAAGCATCGCAAAGTAACAAAACGCCATCAGCCATTTTTAATACACGCTCAACCTCGCCGCCAAAGTCGGCGTGACCAGGAGTATCAATAATGTTGATCTTAACATCCTTGTACATTACTGAAACGTTTTTTGAAACGATGGTAATACCACGTTCGCGTTCCAGGTCATTGTTATCCAATATCAGTTCGCCTGTTGATTCGTTGTCCCTGAAGATTGAACAAGCATGTAGAATTTTATCAACCAGGGTGGTCTTGCCGTGGTCAACGTGTGCGATAATCGCTATGTTTCTTATTTTTTGCATTGAAATGCGCCTCTAAATTTGGCGCAAAGGTACGCTTAATATATGAGAATTTCAAGCGTTTACAACATATTGAGTAATAATGACAAAAAGTAAATTACTTGATAGTCTATTTCCCAAACGCCCAGCATAAAAACTTAGGCATAGCTTTGGCCCAAGTAGGTGCATCATGTTTACCGCCGACCATCTCTAGATACCTAATATCATCAGTGCGGCTGTAACCTTTAACTTCCAGTTCTTTGATCAGATCGATAGTATCGTCAATTGAATCAATAATACCGTTTTGGTTACGGTCGGCTGTTTCATCATGGGTGCCGGTTTGCAGCCAGAATTTTAATTCGGGTTTACTGCTTGTTTCCCTTATCATTGCATGAGCAATCCGGTCAGCATCTGTATAACCTTTCCCAATTTCCTTACTCCTCCACCATAACGATCCTGAGAAAACACCAATCTTATCAAACAATTCGGGATTGTTCCAGGCAATATCCAATGCCGATAATCCACCTAAGGAAAAACCGGCAAATGCAGTGCTTGCAAAAGTTTGCGCAGGCAGCAACTCAGTAATTGCAGGCAATAATTCGGCAGTAATAAATTGACTATAGATATCCGCTTTTGCGCCACGCTTTTTAAAATCAGGGCGGTTAGCAACGCCATACTCCTGCAAACGCTCCTCGCCTGAATGTATAGCAACTATAACCACCGGGGCAATAGCATTATTATCATAGAGGGTTTGCAAAATTTGTTTTAGCTGCAGGGCCTCTATCTCTTGTCCGTCATTTAATAATAATAAATGTACAGGTTGATTCATATCCATCTCATCAGGCATCAGCAAATCGCAAACAATCCCGCGGTTAAGCAATGCCGAATTAATGGTTATCGTATCTTTGATTATAGTCATTTCTATCTCGCTCCAACCCAAATACATTTTCTTCAAATTTAACAGCCGCAAAAGTAAAATATCTTCTCAATTTAAAATTCAAACCGGTGTAAAGATTAACTTGATTGAGCAACCTTGTACGGCCATTGCGGCAAAACTGTTCTGTTATTTTTCAACCGCTTAATTTTGAATTTATCAGCAATTTATTTTTAACTTACAGCTATAAACTTTAGCTCGTTTTGACTGAACAATATCACCGCTGGTACTCGCCCAACTTGAACCATGATGTAGAGATGCTGGTTTTCGGCGATCGTGGTTATCCTGTTATTTTATTTCCAACTTCCCAGGGGCGATATTTTCAAAATAAGGATGAGGGTTTGATAGATAGCGTGCGCTGGTTTATTGATGAGGGATTAGTTAAAATTTATTGTCCGGATAGCTTGGATTGGCTAACCTGGTACAACAAAAGTATCCACCCGGTAGACCGCTCCCGTAATTATGCATGGTACGATAAAATGCTTTACGATGAGCTGGTTCCCTGGACCATGCACGAAACCGGCGTTGGCAAGGTGGCAATGGCGGGCTGTAGTTTTGGTGGTTACCATGCAGCTAATTTCGCGTTCAAGCATCCCGAAAAAACCGGCAACCTGTTTAGCATGAGCGGTGCATTTGATATGCGCCGGTTTACCAATGGATATTATGACGATAATGTATATTTTAACAACCCGGTAGATTTTTTGCCCGGCAGCAACCAGCACGAGCTTTGGCAAATGAACATTATTTTAGGCACAGCCGAACACGATATTTGTTTGGGCGATAACCTCTGGCTGTCAAACATTTTAAAGGAAAAACATATTAATCATTGGTGGATATCCGCCCAAATGCCACACACGACTGGCCGGTATGGAAGGCGATGTTCCCGCATTATTTATCAACTATCTAAAACCAAGAATTAAGAACCAAGAATAATCATCTACCATGAAAAAAATAGGCATCTTATTCGGTCAGGAAAATTCTTTCCCGCAGGCATTTGTCGACCGTGTTAATCAAAAAGCAGAAAAGAACATAAGTGCAGAGTTTGTGCGCATTGATAAAGTAATGCAGGCCGAACCGTTGGATTATTCCGTAATTATTGATCGTATTTCGCAGGATGTGCCATTCTACCGTGCAACCTTAAAAAACGCGGCAATATGTGGCACAGCAGTGATCAATAACCCTTTTTGGTGGAGCGCCGATGAAAAATTCTTTAATAACGCGCTTGCTGTAAAACTTGGCGTTCCGGTGCCCAAAACGGTTATCCTGCCATCAAAAGATCTGCCGGATGATACTACAGACCGCTCATTCCGCAACCTCGCCTATCCTTTGGATTGGGACGGGATATTTAAATACGTAGGTTTCCCGGCATACATGAAACCATTTGACGGTGGGGGATGGAAAGAAGTTTACCAGATCAACAACCTGGATGACCTTTGGGATAAATATGACCAAACCAGGCAATATGTAATGATGCTGCAGGAGGAAATTAAGTTTGATGATTACTTCCGCTGCTATTGCATTGGCGGCAAGCATGTGCGCGTTATGCAATACGAGCCGCGCAACCCGCATCACCTGCGTTATGAACACGGCAAAGCCCCGGCAGCTAAAAAACTATTGGAGACTGTTAAAGATTATGTGATCAAACTCAACAAATATTTAGGTTACGATTTTAATACCGTTGAGTTTGCTGTACGCGATGGAATACCTTATGCCATTGATTTCTGTAATCCCGCACCTGATGCCGAGGTTACCAGCGTAGGCCAGGACAACTTTGACTGGGTAGTTGAAACCGCTGCCGACTATGCCATTGAACGGGCAAAAAAACAAAAAGATGGTATTGATAACCTAACCTGGGGTGAGTTTGTAAAGACAAGTGCGGCGAAAGAGCATTTACTGTCATCGGAGAAAAAGATAGAAAAGAAGGCTGGAAAAAAGGAAGTTACTACAGGCGAGATAAACCATGAGATTGCGGATGAAAAGAAAGTGGTGAAAAAGCCAATAGCTAAGAAACCTGCGACAAAAAAGCCCGTAGAAAAAAAATAAAATAATCGTCATTGCTGTAAGGAACGAAGCAATCTCTAATTACGCAGTTCGACCTGTAAAGTTTAGAGGTTGTTTAGTTCCTCGCAATAACGTAAATAAAACAAAAAGGTTAAAATTATGAACGAATTTACCTTGGGTGTTGAAGAAGAATTTATGGTGATTGACCCTGTAAGCCGGGAGCTGAAATCGCATGAGCAAAAAATTGTGGAAGGCGCGCAAAAGATCCACGAAGACCAGGTAAAGGCAGAAATGCACCAGGCCGTTGTAGAAGTCGGCACCAAAATCTGCCGTAACACTACCGAAGCACGTGCCGAGGTAAGTAAACTTCGCACAACCGTAGCTCAATTAGCCGGCGACCTGGGTTTGCGTATCGGCGCTGCCGGTACACACCCGTTCTCACATTGGCAGCACCAGTTGATCACTGATCATCCAAGGTATTTTGAGATCGTAGATGAAATGCAGGAGGCTGCGCGCTCAAACCTTATTTTCGGGTTACACGTACATGTAGGCATCCAATCGCGCGACCTGGCGGTGCATATTGCTAACCAGGTTCGTTACTTTTTACCGCACGTGTTTGCCTTATCGACCAACTCACCTTTTTGGGAAGGCCGCAACACCGGTTTCAAATCGTTCCGCACCAAGGTTTTTGATAAATTTCCGAGGACCGGTATCCCCGATTATTTTAGCGGTATAGAGGAATACGACCGTTATATTAAACTGCTGATAAAAACGAATTGTATTGATAACGCCAAGAAGATCTGGTGGGATATCCGTGTCCATCCATTTTTTGAGACTATCGAGTTCCGCATTTGTGATTGCCCGATGCTTGTTGATGAAACCATGGCTTTTGTGGCACTGTTCCAGGCATTGTGCGCCAAGCTATATAAACTTCGCCAGCAAAACATGGCTTTCATTACCTATAACCGCGCTTTGATCAATGAAAATAAATGGCGTGCCGCACGTTATGGTATCGACGGCAAAATGATCGATTTCGGTAAGGAAATGGAAGTAAATACCCGTGCACTGGTACTGGAGTTGCTGGACTTTGTTGATGATGTGGTTGATGAGCTTGGCTGCCGCGAGGATTTACAATACGTTCACAAAATACTGGAACATGGCACCGGCGCCGACAGGCAATTAGCTGTTTATAACCAAAACAATAGTTTTATTGATGTAGTTGATTATATTACATCGCAAACATTAAAAGGCATTTAAGCCCACCCAACCCTCCCCCGGTAGAGAGGGCTAAAAAACTTAAAAAAATACAAAGTCTCCCTACCGGGGGAGATTTAGAGGGGGCAACATGACAAACAAACCATCAATAAAAGTAGCGATACTCGATCTGTACAACGGCATAGAAAACGAGGGTATCCGTGGTTTTAAAGATATATTACAGCGTTATAAAACTGAACAAAGCGTCGAACTGAACTATCAAATATTCGATGTGCGGAGGAACTGTGAAGTACCGGGACCGGATTTTGATATTTACCTTTCGAGCGGTGGGCCTGGTAGTCCGCTGGATAGTGAAGGCGATGAGTGGGAAAAGAAATATTTCGGTTTGATAGATCAATTGGAGAAACATAACACCTCAGACGATCCGCAGAAAAAGTATGTATTCTTTGTATGCCATTCCTTCCAGCTCATGTGCCGTAAATATAAATTAGGTGTTATCAATGAGCGCCGTTCGGCTTCGTTTGGCATTTTGCCGATACATAAAACCTCCGCCGGTAAGCATGAGGATATCTTAAAAGGTTTAGACGACCCTTTTTACGCGGTCGACTCGCGCAGCTGGCAGGTGATTCATCCCAACGAGAAACAATTTACCGATTTGGGCATGCAGTTGCTGGCTATTGAGAAACAACGGCCGCATATTGATCTGCCGCGTGCCATGATGGCAATCCGTTATAGCGATTATTTTATCGGCACCCAGTTTCATCCCGAGGCTGACCCGAAAGGCATGATGTCATTACTGGTGAAACCCGATAAGAAAAAGGAAGTGGTTGATGAGCACGGCCTCGACAAATACAACCAGATGCTGGAGCTGCTGCATGATGCCGATAAATTACAGCATACTCAAAACACGATGATCCCAAACTTTTTAGATGAAGCTATTGGGAATTTGCAGGTGATTTAATAATTGATATGATTCCTTCGACCCGTCAATCATTCAATCAAAATTTTAGCGAAGAAAAGTACCAGCAATTTCTAAAAAAACTGAATACCACTACTTCTGCCAAAATAGATTTCCGGGTTGCGGAAACGCCGGTTTTTTTAACGGATGACTTTAAGGATAAACTTATCAACGCAGGCGATGAAATTATCCAAACTATACTTCAACCCGATTTTAAACATTTAACCGAACGGTCAATTCCTGACAAATGGCGGGTTGCAAATGAGAACGGCCATCCGCATTTTATTGCTTTGGATTTTGGGGTTTGTAAGGATTCACAGGGTGACATCGTCCCTAAGTTGATCGAATTGCAGGGCTTCCCGTCACTTTATGGCTTTCAATCTTTTTTGAGTGATACGTATAAGGAGACTTACGGATTGGATGATAACTGGTCGCCGTATTTTAGCGGCTTGGATAGAGATTCTTATTTTGATCTGCTCAAAAAAACCATTATCGGCCCATATCAACCGGACGAAGTAGTTTTGATGGATGTAAACGTATTAAACCAAAAAACTCTGATTGATTTCCTGATTACCGAAAAGCTCATCGGCACGCCTGTTGTTTCCTTAAATGATCTAAAACAGGACGGCACTAAATTGTATTATGAACTGAATGGTGAAAAGAAATTCATCAAACGCATCTATAATCGACTGATATTTGATGAGATAGATAATGATCCTGAAATCTTTAACAAAATAGTTGACATCCGCCAGCCTTTGGATGTGGAGTGGATTACGCATCCCAACTGGTTCTACCGCATCAGTAAATTCACCATGCCGTTTTTAAAAGGAGACTACATTCCTAAAACACAATTCCTGCATCAACTGGATCATATCCCTGCTGACCTTGAGAATTATGTACTCAAACCTTTATTTTCTTTCGCTGGGCAAGGCGTAATCATTGATGTTACTGAAAATGACATTACAAACATTATCGATCCTGAAAACTGGATCTTACAGGAAAAAGTTAGTTATGAACCTGTTATACAAGCACCTGATGGCGGTGTAAAAATGGAAATAAGGCTGCTTTACCTATGGCCGAATGGAAATGAAAAGCCTGTATTGGCAATTAACTTGGCGCGGTTAAGTCGTGGTAAAACGATTGGCGTACGCTACAATTGTGATTTTGACTGGGTAGGCGGCACGGTTGCCCTTGCAAAAAGCAAAACTTATACTAAATAGATTGTCTATACGTATTATAAGGTAAAAATGTATTAAATTTGTGACATGAATATCCAGGTTATTATAGTACTCATACTTTTTGCCGCCGCGCTATTTTACGTGGGCCGCATGGTGTATAAAAGCCTGTCTGCCAAAAAGGGCTGCGGCAGCAATTGTAAATGTGGTGTTGATTTTTCGGGTGTTGAAGCCGTTAAAACACATAAATAAACATTAGCATTGTACAACAACTATATTTAAACCAACACATTTTCCTAAAAAGTTTTAACTGAATGTCAGACAAGCAGGTTTTTCAAGCTGATTCAAAAGGCCGGTGGCTTCGTTTTAAATGGCTTAGCCGCATATTAATTTTTGTACTTGCCGCTGCAATCGTCGCAGCAGCAATTGCCATTACCTCAAAACAATACCCAACCCTGCCTAACCTTAACGAAGCGCCAAAAGCTTTAACCAAGGAAAATATTGAAGCTTTAAAGAAAACCGCCAAATACAAAAACTTTACTATCCAGGTTAACGAAATTAAAAAACTTGAGCGGGCAAAAAAACTGCATCAGCTTAAGCAGCCTAATAATAAAGATCGTATAAATGCAGGCTTTTATATGCCCTGGGATCCGCAGGCCTATAATTCGTTAGCTGACCACATGGGCAAGCTGGATATGGTGATTAGCGAGGGCTTCTCTCTTACCCAAAATGCAGATACGATTACCACCAATATTGACACCGGGCTGATCAGGCTTAAAAAACGGTATAAAAAACCGGTTTTGGTATCAATTTCCAACTATGTTAATTATAGCGCAACCAACGGCGACTTTGATATTAAAGACGTAGAACGGATTGTAAAAAGTAAAAAATCCCGCACCTTGTTTATCGGCAGTATTGTAAGAGCGTTAACAAAATATAATTTAAAAGGTATCGACCTTGATTTTGATAATATAATCAACCGGAACACGCCAGATTATATTGAGTTTGAAAAAGAGCTTTACACAACCCTGCATGCGCATAACATGCTGGTTACCCAGAATGTAATTCCTGAGGACGAGCAGTATAACTTGCAAAAATTAGCTACTATGAACGACTTCCTGTTCATTATGGCTATTGATCAGCATGATGAAAACAGTAACGCCGGTGAACTTTCAAACCAGCACTGGGTTGAAGAGATCCTGGATGATGTTTGTTCAAAAATCCCAAGTGAAAAAGTAATTTTAACCATACAGGGCGGTGCCCGCGATTGGCCTGCTCACAGCTTAGGAAAATCTATCGGCTACCAACAGGCAATAAGTACCGCACAGGAAATGCAAAGCAAAATAGCTTTTGACCCAAGCTCTGCAAATTCGCATTATACTTACCCCGGCGAAGACGGCCTTACACACACTGTATTTTTTACAGATGCAGGCACAAATTTTAACATCATTCGTATGGCGGATGACTGGGCTACCGGCGGAGTGGCTTTGTGGCGCTTAGGCTCGGAAGACCCCCGCTTGTGGACTTTTTTCCAAAAGAACTTATCTATCGACTCCTTAAGAAAAACCGGTGTTGATATTAAAGGACTTACACAAGTAGGTTTAAATAACCGGATAGATTACACCGGCGATGGTGAGGTGCTCGATCTGGTAACAACCCCGGTTGCGGGCCAAATTGATGTATCGTTAAATAACTCAAACTTTACGATCACTAATCAGCAGTATATTAAGCTGCCGACTAAATATGTAATCCGTCGCTATGGGTACGCGCCCGGTAAAATAGTTTTAACGTTTGATGATGGCCCCGACCCGGATTATACACCGCGTATACTAGATATTCTAAAACGCGAACATGTGCCCGCGGCGTTTTTTGTTGTGGGATCAATGGCGGAGAAAAACATCCAGTTACTGCGCCGTGAGTTTGATGAAGGACACGAGATCGGTAACCATACTTATTTTCACCCGGATATATCAACCATAAGTTTGGAGCGCGTTAACCTTGAACTGAACGCTACCCGGCGTATTATCGAATCGGTTACAGGCCGTAGCACCATCCTTTTTCGGCCACCATATAATGCTGATGCCGAGCCGCAAACATTAGCCGAAATTATCCCGGTTGCTGAGGCACGCAGGCAAAGTTATATTACCGTTGGTGAATCCATCGACCCATGGGATTGGTACCCTGGTGTAACTGCTGATAGTATTATTGCCCGTGTTGAACGTCAGAAAGATGCAGGTTCGTTCCTGTTGTTACACGATGCCGGCGGCGAAACCCGCGAGCAGACGGTTAAAGCATTGCCCGAGATTATTCACTTTTTCAAAAGCCATGGTTATCAGTTTACTACCATAGCCGATGTACTGCATAAAACCAAAGGCGAGTTAATGCCGCCAATTAAAGATGACGCCAATAGCGGGTTTGTGGGTTTCTTTTACAACATCTACCTGAACGGTTCATTCTATACTAACTGGTTTTTAATCTACCTCTTTTTAACGGCCATATTCTTGGCACTAGGCAGGGTGGTATTGATCGGCATACTTTCATTAAGGCAATACGCTGATAGCAAAAAATACGTACGCCTTAGCATGGACGATGTGCAATTACCGCCGGTAAGTATCATCGTTCCGGGTTATAACGAGGAGATTACAGCTGTAAAAACAATTGATAGCTTATTAAAGACAGATTATCCTAGCTTCGAGATCATCTTTATAAATGATGGCTCAAAGGATAAAACCTTTGAGGTTGTTAGTAAAGCATTTGCCGGTAATCCTTTAGTGCAAGTACTTGATAAGCCAAATGGTGGTAAAGCATCGGCATTAAACTTCGGTATAGCGCACGCTAAAAACCAGTTTGTGGTTTGTATTGATGCTGACACGCAACTTAAAACTGATGCTATCTTCCACTTAATGACCTATTTTATTGACGAGGAAATCGGCGCGGTGGCGGGTACAGTAAAAGTTGGTAATACGCATAATATGATCACCAACTTCCAGGCTATCGAATATATCACTGCCCAAAACATGGACAGGCGCGCATTCGATCTGATCAATAGTATTACAGTTGTTCCGGGTGCAATTGGCGCATTCCGAAAATCAGCCATATTTAAAGCAGGTGGTTTCACTTATGACACCCTTGCCGAAGATTGTGATTTAACCATGCGCATATTAAAGGCTGGTTACGTGGTTAAGAATTGTGCCGAAGCCATAGCTTACACAGAAGCGCCGGAAACCGTAAATATCCTGTTAAAACAACGTTTCCGCTGGAGCTTTGGGGTAATACAAAGCTTTTGGAAAAATAAAGACGCATTATTCAATAAGAAATACAAGTTCTTTGGTATGATCGGAATGCCTAATATCCTGGTATTCCAGATCATATTGCCGCTCTTCTCTCCAATCGCCGATCTGTTAATGATCTTTGGTTTGTTCGGCGGGCATCCGGGTAAAATACTGTTCTACTATATAGCCTTCATATTAGTCGATTTCATAGTAGGCATTATAGCTTTTTGGATGGAAAAAGAAGATTACAGGAAGCTGTGGTACATCATCCCGCAACGTTTTATATGGCGCCAGTTAATGTACTACGTATTATTTAAATCAATTCGCAGGGCAGTAAAAGGTGAATTAAGCGGCTGGGGTACGGTGAAGCGTACAGGCACGGTTACGATGAAAGAAGAACCGGCGAGGAAATAGTTAATTAAAAAATAGTTAATTGGTTGATTAGTTGAATAAGTAACCTAAGTAACTATTCTCCAATCACTAATTAACTATCGCGTTCTATCAAACAAACAGCATAAGCAACTACCCCTTCTTCCCGCCCTATAAAGCCTAGTTGCTCGTTTGTAGTAGCTTTAATTGAAATATCATCTTCGGTGATGCCGGCGGCTTTGGCAATATTCACTTTCATTGCGGGAATGTGCGGATTGATCTTCGGAGCTTCTAAACAAACCATCGCGTCAATATTGCCTATCTCCCAACCTTTAGAGCGGATCAGGTCCACTACATGTTGTAATAAAACCAGGCTGCTAATGCCTTTCCAGCGGTTATCGGTGTTAGAAAAATGGAAGCCAATATCCTGTAAGTTGGCTGCACCCAATAAGGCATCGCAAATAGCATGCAGCATTACATCAGCATCGGAGTGCCCAAACGTGCCTGAATGATGTTCCAAATTAACTCCGCCCAAAACAAATGGATGTTGTTCCCTTAACTGGTGTACATCAAACCCAAAACCTACCCTTATTTTTCCCACTATTGTTGCTTGGTACTGCCAAAGTTGGCTGTTAATGTAAAACGTAATGTATTAGCTAACGCGCTATTTTGCTGGCTGGCTGCCAGGTATGAAAAATCAAAGCCAAAATCAGTGTATTTAAAGCCAACACCCAATGTTAAGTAATGGCGGCCACCGGTGTCCTGGTTTTCAAAATAATAACCGGTGCGCAAAGCAAACATTTTATCGTACAAAAACTCTGCGCCTGCAGAATAATAGATCTCTTTGAATTCCTCGGCCGCGCCAACATCTGAGAATGATTGAAAAATACCTGCCGGTACAGAAACATCGCTATTTGCCAAACTTGGCACCAACAATTTATTCAAATCGAGGGTTAATGTGAGTGAACTCATTTCGTCGAGGTTCCAGGTATTCGCCCCGCCTATTTTTAAATTCGTAGGCAAATATTCTGCCGGGCTGCCGCTTGAGTATTGAATTTTTGAGCCGATATTTGAAATATCTGTACCAAAAGCAAACTGGCTATCCTCGCCTGATGCTGTTTTGTAATACATGGATACATCTGCAGCAACCGCATTGGCCGATCCCTGCGTTGATGACGATGTAAATGCCTTTGATATATTGGAGTGGATGTAGCGAAGTGTTAATCCTAATGAGAGATTCTCGCCAAATTTACGGGCGAAGGAGCCATCAATCGAAAATTCATTTGGTGTAAAAGTACCTTGGTCCTGGTCTTGCAAACCTGTGCTCTGAATTGAACCATAATTAAAATACCGGAGCGATAAACCAATGCTATTCCGCTCATCCACCTTGTGAGCATAACTCAAATAGGAAAGGCTTATATCAGGAACAAGGTTACGCAACCACGGGTCATAGGACAAACTCACTTCATCCTTATTTTCAATAAAAGCGAGTTTCGACGGGTTCCAATAATTGGCATTAGCATCCGGCGATAAAGCAACCCCCGCATCACCCATAGCCCCGGAACGGGAATCAGGCGAAATAGTCAAAAATGGTACCGCTGTAGGTATGGCATTTAAATTACTGCCGTTTGTATTTACGGCTGTTTGAGCCAAAGTAAAAAATGGCATCAGCAACATCACAGAAAACAAAAGGCCTTTTTTGGATAAAAGTATCATCGAATAAATTTAAAGTTGAAGTTAAATTTTAACTACATAATTGCACTATGGCATACAAGCATAAAGATAAGTTACCTTTATACCAAAAATATTTGCGCAAATGTAACACAACTTCTACTCTTTACGTTTAAAAGCCTAAACAGGTTTTTTTTATTTGACCTGGAAGGTATAAAAGTTAGCTTTTAAGCCAAATGTTTCTAAATTTACACTTCATAAAACAATTAATATAACTGTAAAAATATGAAAATACTTTTTACTAAAACTGCTGTGGTGATGTTGGGTGTTGTAGCCTTGATGAGCAGTTGTTCAAAAAAACAGCAGTCTGATAAAACCGGCATTCCTTATAATGATAAGGCAAATGGGGGTTATACCAAATTCCGCCAAACTCACCCTTCACCGGGACCGGGCCTTGTTCCTATTGAAGGTGGTACATTTGTGTTAGGTGGCAGTGCCGATCAGGATGTTACATTTGATTATAACAACGTACGTAAACGTGTTACTATACCATCTTTTTACATGGATGAAACCGAGGTATCAAACCAGGATTGGTTGGATTATCTGCACTGGATAAGCGTTACCTTCCCGCAAGATCACGAATTGTATTATGATGCTTTACCGGATACTTTGGTATGGCGCAGGCCTTTATCATACAACGAACCCTATGTACAAAACTATTTAAGGCACCCTGCCTTTCAGGATTATCCGGTTGTAGGTGTGTCATGGGATCAGGCTCAGGATTATTGCCAATGGCGTACCGACCGTGCTAACGAATTTATATTACAACAAAAAGGCATATTGGCTAACCCTAAGGACACTAAAGGTAAAGCACCGGCTGCGGCTCCTGCAGGCCAGGCTCCATTCAATACCGATATGTATTTGAACGGGCAATACAGAGGCGCAGGTATCGACGGTAAAAAAATGCTACCTGATTTGAACGCGGGCAACACTACAGGTAAAGGTAAATCTGTTAGGCCGGTACGTTTAGAAGACGGTATATTAAAACAAGCCTACCGTTTACCAACTGAAGCTGAATGGGAATACGCTGCTTTAGCTTTAGCTGGTAATACCCAGTTTGAAAATATTAATGATAACAAAGTATATCCATGGAATGGCCTTGGTGTACGTTCACCTAAAAAATCAACACGTGGTATGATATTAGCCAACTTTAAACGTGGCGAAGGTGATAACGCGGGTGTTGGCGGTTACCTGAATGATAAGGCGGATATAACCGCTCCTGTACGTTCATACCCGCCTAATGATTTTGGTTTGTATAACATGGCAGGTAATGTTAACGAATGGGTGCAGGATACTTATCGCCAAACTTCATCTGACGAGGTTGATGACTTTAACCCTTTTCGTGGTAACGAGTATACAAACAAGCGTTTAGCCGACCCTGTGAAAGGCATCTATGCAAAAGATAAATATGGACATCCAATTAAAGATGCCGCTACATCACGCAAAAAATTAACCTATGCCGAGCTCACTGCTTCGCAAGGAGGCGGTGCCGTTGCTACTGGTGGTGCTCCTACTGTGGCCGGTCAACCTGCTAACGCAAATTCAGCAGCTCCGCCGCTTAGAAGCGATTTAGTTGGTAAAGCATACAATGCGGATCAAAGAGGTTATAATGATACTGTGAACCGTGTACTTTATGGTACCGTTACCTTGGCGCATGATCAATCTAAAGTATACAAAGGTGGTTCATGGAACGATTTGGCTTACTGGTTAAACCCCGCGACCCGCCGTTTTATGGATGAGGATGAATCAAGCGCAGAAGTTGGTTTCCGTTGTGCGATGGACCTTGTTGGTTCTCCTGAGATCCACCCACAAGGCAAACCTCACTTCAGTGTTAAAAAATCAAAACCATTTAAAGCTGCTTCTAACTAAGCTGTAAACTTTATAAAATAAAAGAGGCGAAAAGTATATACTTTTCGCCTCTTTTATTTTATAAGATTTCTAATTCATCATTATTTGAACATCAATAACACCTGTCCTTTTTCAACCTTGTCGCCGGTTTTTATTTTAACTGTTTTAACAGTGACATCAGCAGCAGCTTTTATAATGTTTTCCATTTTCATGGCTTCCAAAATTAACAGGTTATCACCTTTTTTTACTTCGCCGCCTTCGGCAACAAATACCTTTAATACCAAGCCGGGCATAGGTGCTTTCACTTCGCTTATTTTAACACTGTTCAAGTTATTTAAGCCTAATTTTTCCAGCAGTGTATCATACTGATCTTTAACAGAGATGGTATACAAATTGTTATTAACCTTGATCTCTGCCGTTTTCATAGCAGGATTAAAGCTTACCACCTCGGCATTATAAGATTTTAAATTATGTATAATATGATAAGCGGATCCATTCAATGGTTTAATATCAGCAGCAACAGGTTCACCGTTAATGAGTAAAACATCATCAGTTTTATCGATCTCGAAATTGTATTGGGAGTTTACTTGTGCTGTTATCATGAACCGCTTATTACGTATATTTAATGATTGATCTGATTATATTGCTAATTTACCTTTTTTCAATATTCAACGAAATCCACTATTCAACTAAATTAACGATTATCGGTTAGTGAATATATATTGAATTATATCCGCGCCCATTTTTAAGGCTTTTAAGCGGGTTTCCTGGGTATCGCCGGCGTATGTACCAAAGTCTTCCCACCCATTGCCTAAATCGCATTGATAGTCGTAAAAACAAACCAACCTGCCTTTGTATATCAACCCGAAACCTTGTGCCCGTTTGCCATCATGCTCGTGGACTTTAGGAAGGCCATTAGGGAAATCATATTTTTGGTGATAAATGGGATAATTTAGCGGCAACTCCACAAAATCCAGCTCCGGAAATACCTTTTTCATCTGCGGACGGATAAACTGATCCAACCCGTAATTATCGCAGATATGCAGAAAACCACCACCTGTTAAATATGCACGCAGGTTTTGTGCTTCCTGGTCGGAGAAGATCACATTGCCGTGCCCGGTCATGAAAATAAAGGGATAATTAAATATCTCCGAGCTACCAACTTCCACCGTTTCATTCTCGATTTGAAAATTGGTTTTTAAATTTTCGTTGCAAAACTTAGCCAGGTTAGGCAAGGCCGTACGGTCGCCATACCAATCGCCGCCGCCATTGTACTTTAGTTGGGCCATTTTATAGGTAGGCTGACTAAAGCTGCTCATTAAGAACAGCGCCAGCATTGAAAAAACTATATAGACTATCTTTGTCATTTAGCGGTTTAAAAAATTTATTTCAAAACAGGCTTCAAGCGCGGCAGTTTCTGTGCGCAGCCTGCTTTCGCCTAAAGTTATGGCTTTGTAATCATTACTTAACGCATCTTCTATCTCTTTTGGTGTAAAATCACCTTCGGGGCCTATCAATATTAAATATTTGCCGCCTGGTGTTATACCATCTTTAAGATTGATCTTTTCGCCAGGCTCACAATGCGCTATAAATTTTTGGCCGTCCCACTCACGTGCTAATATTTTCGCTAATGGCTCAGGTTCGTTTAAAACAGGGTGATAAGCTTTTAAAGATTGCTTTATAGCGGCGGTGATGATCTTATTTGACCTGTCAGTTTTTACTTCCTTCCGCTCTGAACGCTGGCAGATGATGAGCGAGATCTCATCAATTCCTATTTCGGTAGCCTTCTCTAAAAACCACTCCAATCGCTCCATATTTTTTGTTGGGGCAATGGCGATGTGCAGGTAATGATTTCGCTTATTAAACTCGCTGATAACTGAATTTATTTGCAGAATGGTTCTTTTAGGGTGAGCAACTTTTATCTCAGCGCCGTATAAACCGCCACGACCATCAATTAATTGAACTTCATCGCCAATATTCAATCGCAGCACACGAATAGCATGCTTGCTTTCTTCTTCGCTCAGAAAATACTGGGGATTTGTTGGCTGGATGTCTGGTGTATAGAAAAGATGCATTTCTGTATAGAATCAAGAGTCAAGAATCAGGAGTCATGATAAAATCGCCTAAAACCTATCTTGATTCCTGGCTCTTTATTCATGACTCTCATTCCTAATGTAAATCTACAGCATCTTCCTCATTTATCAGCAATTCAAGTTTTACAGATTCGATGTTCTGATCGGATTTTTTAAGCACGGTAATATTATAACCGTTAGATTCTTTTTGCTCGCCTACGTCGGGGATCTTCCCAAAAATATCGCCTAACCAGCCGGATACGGTATCATAATCACCATCTTCAGGCAGATCATGCGGCAGGTGGCTGTTTACGTCATATATTGGTGCAAGCGCGTTTACAATAAATTCACGGTCGTTTATTCGCTCAACAATAGGCTTTTCCTCATCGTACTCATCCTGTATTTCGCCCACCAACTCTTCAACAATATCTTCCAGCGTAACCATGCCTGCAGTGCCGCCAAATTCATCCAACACGATTGCTATCTGGATACGTTTTTGCTGCAGTTCAGCCATCAGATCATTGATCTTCTTGGTTTCCGGAATAAAGTATGGTTTGCGGATGATATCTTTTAAAACGATCGGCTCGTTTCGCGCCAGCAAAGGCAAAATATCTTTGGCATGAACAATACCTACAATCTTATCGATCACATCATCATACACAGGTATGCGGGAGTAACCTTCTGTAATTAAGATCTCCAGTAACTCGTCTTTTTCTGTATTGATATCAACGCCCGATATTTTGGTACGAGGCACCATTATATTTTTCACCACCCGCTCATTAAACTCAAATACGTTTTGTATCAGTTCATGCTCATTAGAGTCGATCGCACCTGTTTCCTTACCTTGCTCCAACAAATATTGTAATTCTTCGGAGCTATGGTGTGTTTCACCCTGGTAAGCATTGATACCGAAAATCCGTAAGATAAAATTAGCCAGCTTATTTAACACCCATATAATGGGCTTGAACACAATAAAGAAAATCCTTAATGGTGTTGAGATTGCCAGCGCTGTACGTACTGACCTTTGTATTGCCAGCGTTTTGGGAGCTAACTCTCCAAAAACAATAATTAAAACTGTAATAAAAACAAACGCCACTATGTGCGCGACAGTTATAGTTACGCTTGATGTTATCGTAAAACCAAGTAATCTGAATAAGTTTAGCGCAACATCTGTAAAAACCCCTTCGCCTATTACACCTAAACCTAAAGAGGCTATGGTAATACCCAACTGTGTAGCTGCTAAGTAACCGTCAAGGTTACTCATGATGCTACGCGTAATTTTTGCAACGCGGCTGCCTGCTTTTACTTTTATTTCAATTTGAGAACCGCGAACACGCACCAGGGCAAATTCAGCAGCAACAAAAAATCCGTTAAGCAGGACTAAAAACCCGGTAAGGATAAGGTATGAAATATTTATATGATCGGGGTCCATTCGTTATTGTTGATACACAGGGAAAGTAGACTTATAAAGTTCCATACTTTCTTGAATTACTTTATGCGCATAACGCATACCAAGCAAATGCTCAATGGTTACGTTTTTTCCTTCCAGGCTTTTATAATCCTGAAAGAAACGAACGATCTCTTTGGTAGCGTGTGGCGGCAATTCATTTAAGTCGTTAATATAATTAACCGACATATCATTTTTTGCTACCGCGATGATCTTATCATCCTGTTCGCCATTGTCAACCATATGCATTACACCGATAACCTTAGCTTCGATGATAGACATTGGGAACACATCAACGGAGCACAAAACCAATATATCCAAAGGATCATGGTCATCGCAATAAGTTTGTGGTATAAAGCCGTAATTAGCAGGGTACATCACCGATGAAAATAAAACACGGTCAAGTTTTAATAAGCCGGAATCCTTATCTATCTCATATTTCGCTTTTGATCCTTTTGGGATCTCGATTATCGCATTTACTATTTCAGGAAAATTATCGCCGGGAGAAACCTGGTGCCACGGATGTTGAGTACTCATTTAAATGTTATATATATTTTTATTTAGTTATTATGTTGCTGAACATGTTGCTTTTTGAAAAAAGCTAAAACGAGCGGGACAGATGTAAGCACAAAAAAACCGATTATAACGTAATGCGCATATTGCTTTACATCGGGGAATTTTATACCTAAAAAATAACCCGACAAGCAAAGTATTACTACCCATGCCACGCTACCCACTATGTTATATAAAGTAAACTTTTTAATATCAACTTTTACAACACCTGCAAAGATAGGCGCAAAAGTTCTAATTATCGGGAAAAATCTGCCCAAAATTAATGCCATGCCTCCATATTTCAGGTAAAATTGCTCTGCCATTACCACATATCGCTTCTTAAACATGAAAGAATCGTTTTTGTTGAATAATATTGGTCCGGTACGATAACCAAACCAATAACCAGCAAAATTGCCTAAAATTCCCGCGGCGATTATTGAAAGAATAAGTGTGGTAATGTTAATTTGAAAGATGCCGTTGGCACAAAGCAAACCAGCCATAAACAGTAAATAGTCTCCCGGCAAAAAGAAGCCAAAAAACAAACCTGTTTCAGCAAATACAACGGTAAGCAAAAAGTAAAAACCGCCTCTACTTATAATGGACTGTGCATCCGTTAAATTCTGCAGGTGTTCCCAAAATTTTTCCATTCACTATTTGTAAATCTACAAATATTATATTGAAATGGGATAATAACTTTCTTATTAAATAAGCCCGGTAATAAATGTTGGATAAATACCAATTAATATGGTTGCAACTGCCGATAAACCTAAAACAAAGTTATAGTAAGCCGGAATCTGAACTTCTTCAGTTTCAGCAGTACGGAAATACATAGCCACAATAACCCTGAAGTAATAAAAGATACTGATGATGGCATTTACCACAGCCAAAATAACCAGCCAAACTTGGTATTGAGACAAGGCTGATGAGAACATAAAGAACTTACCGATGAAGCCAGCAGTAAGTGGGATACCCGCTAATGAAAGCATGGCGATAGTTAAGGCAAATGCCAGAAAAGGATTCTTTTTTGCAAGGCCGTTAAACGATTCAAAGTTATCGCTGCCTGCATGCTGGCGAACCAGTATTAAAGCTGCAAACGCGATGATAGAAGCGATTGAATAAGCGGTAGCATATACAAATACCGAATTTGCCGAACTTGCGCCTAAAGCTACGATAGCGAACAATAAATACCCTGCGTGCGAAATGCTTGAGTACGCCATCATACGTTTAAAGCTACGCTGATAAAGGGCTGTTATATTGCCGATGAATAATGTCAATATGGTGATGATCAATAATATTGGCATCCAAAAGTTAGAGATTGGTGCAAAGCACTCTGTAAACAAACGCAGGAACGCGGCAAAACCGGCAGTTTTAACAGCAGTAGACATGAACGCGGTTACCAATGAAGGCGAACCTTCGTAAACATCCGGGGTCCAGAAATGGAATGGCGCTGCGCCAACTTTAAAGCAAAGGCCAACAATCATTAATCCTATACCTACATAAAACATTGGGTCGATGTTGCGCGGGTTAGCTATTACGTAATCACGTATAACTTCCAGGTTAAATGAGCCGCTTGCACCGTAGATTAGCGCGATGCCAAACAGTAAAAATCCCGTTGAAAACGCACCCATCAAAAAGTATTTCAATGCTGCTTCGTTTGATGCAAAATCATGTTTACGGATACCCGCAAGTATGTATAAACTTACCGACATAATTTCTATACCTATAAACAACATTGTTAAATTATAGTAGGATACCATTACCACAATACCCGCCAGCGAGAATAATATGATAGCATAATACTCGGCGATGTGGCTGCTTATCCTTTCAAAATAACCTTTTGATAACAGCAATATAAGTATAGTAGTAATAATTGTGATAGCGCAAAACGCGATAGAATAATTATCAAACAACATCATATCATGATAAATGGGTTGCGCGCCGTTGTTCCATTGGCTTATTGCTAAGCCCAAAGCTGCCAGCAGGCCAATAACTGCAACAGGTAACAACGCTTTTTGAGCTTTGTATAAGCCCAAATATAAAAGCACTATAGGTAAAACAGATATGATTATTAAGGTATTCATGTTGTCTTTTTAATTCTGATCTCTAAATTCTAATTCAGGTTATTATATGTACTAAAATTTAGCTTATTGCGGAATGGATAAACCCATTACCCTGTTATTTACTGTAGTTATAAGTTTATCAACCGATGCCTGCGAAATATGCATTAGCGGCCCCGGGAAAATACCGATACCTATAATTAGTATACAAATTATAGCCAGCACCAATTTTTCTGATCCGGCAAGGGCAGTAAAAGTAGCAGTTAAGCTATTGGTTTCGCCTTGCATAACATTTTTGTACATACGCAACATATATACCGCGGCAAATATGATAGTTAAACCCGCCACAGCACACACTATGATGTTTACCATATAAAGGCTGTTCAGCAATAAAAATTCACCCACAAAACCATTGGTTAAAGGCAAAGCAACCGTACCCAATACAATTATTAAAAATGCAGTAGCAAACTTTGGCGCAACTTTGGCTATGCCACCAAGCTCGTTGCTGTTAAGTGTATTATAGCGCCTGCTGATGATATCCCATACAAAAAACATCCCAACTACATTTATACCGTGGCTAAGCATTTGTATCAAAGCGCCCTGTACGCCTACCCTTGTCATTGTAAATATACCAGCCGCAATCAAGCCAACGTGACTTATTGATGAATAAGCTACTAAACGTTTGCCATTTTTTTGTGTGAAGGCAATAATTGCCCCATATACTACACCGATTACTGATAATGCAATGATCACGTTGTACCATTTATCCCAGCCCATCGGCGCATTGGGTATCATCCAGCGTAAAGCTCCGTATAAACCCATTTTTAACATAATACCCGCTAAAAGCATGCTACCTGCGGATGGCGCTTCAGTATAGGTATCGGGCTGCCAGGTATGGAATGGGAACAAAGGTATTTTGATAGCAAAGGCAATAAAGAAACCCAGGAACACCCATGATTGCTGCGTTGGCGACAATACCAGGTGATAAAACTCCATCAGGTCATAAGTTTTGGTCGGGTTTTGCATGTACAGGTAAATGATGGTTACCAGCATAAACAAGGAGCCTGCAAAAGTATAGATGAAAAACTTAAGCGTAATTCTGATCCTGTTTTCGCCGCCCCACAAAGCACATATAAAGTATATTGGAATTAAAGCAGCTTCCCATCCTACGTAGAACAAAAATCCATCGAGCGCGGTAAATACAAGTAATAAACCAGCCTGCATAAATAAGATCAATGCATAAAATGCGGATGCTTTTTTATAAGTGTGTTCATATGTGCTCAGGATGATAATTGGCACTAACACCGTGGTTAATAAAACCATCATCATGCTTATACCATCAATGCCGGCATTAAAGTAAATACCGAATTTAGGTATCCATGGTGCATCAATAACAAACTGTGTTGTTGCATTGGGTATAAAATTTACTAAAAAATACGCGGCTACACCTAATTCGGCAACAGCAAAAAACAAAGCAACATATTTTGCAACTTCATTTTTAAGTATCAATACAGCCAGGGCTGCTACTATCGGTAAAAAAATTAATATACTAACCGTCATTTTTATTTGGTAAACACTAAGGTTTATATTTTAACAAAACTATACACTAACACTGCTATTATGCCTATCACCATCATAAAAATGTAGAAACCCACATTTCCTGTTTGTAATAAACGCAACCCTTTACTGGCCTCAACCGGAGAATCAGCTATGCCATTTACTAACCCGTCAATACCCATCTTATCAATCACATTATAACCAAAGCGGGACAACGCATCCAATGGTTTTCGGATAATGGTATCATAGATCTCATCCACATAAAACTTGTGATATGAAAGGTTGACCAAAAAGCTACGTTCTTCAGTATCCGATACCGGAACTTCTGCATTTTTAATGTATTTGATATAAGCATAAATAAAGGCCAATACCGCTGACCCTACTGATACACACATCAAAATCATTTCCGTGCTACCCTTCATTTCAGCTATTGGTGCAATAGCAATCGAATATTTGAAGATTGGTGCAAGGTAATTTGCCAGCCAGTGACTACCACCCAATGATTCCGGTACGTTTAAAAAACCACCTACTATAGATAATATAGCTAATACGATTAGTGGAATAGTCATGCTTGGAGGCGACTCATGTAAATGATGCTCCTGATCATGTGTACCACGGAACTTACCATAGAAAGTAAGGAACAATAAGCGGAACATGTAAAATGAAGTGAACATAGCCGCTATTACACCCAATATATACATGATAGGGCTTTGCGCAAACGTATGTGCCAGAATCTCATCTTTAGAAAAGAAACCTGCAAACGGCGGTATACCTGATATAGCTAATGTACCGATCAGCATAGTGATGAATGTAACCGGAAGTTTACCTCTTAACCCTCCCATTTTACGCATATCCTGCTCATTGCTCATGCCATGGATCACAGAACCTGCACCCAGGAATAATAATGCTTTGAAGAAAGCATGCGTCATTACGTGAAAGAATGCACCTGTGTAAGCGCCAACGCCCAAACCTAAAAACATATAACCCAGTTGCGATACGGTTGAATATGCCAGTACTTTTTTTATGTCAGTTTGTGTTAAGGCGATCAGTGCAGCGAAAATGGCTGTTGCCAAACCGATGATAGCAATAACATGCATGGTATCCGGAGCAAGCGTAAACAGAATATTTGAACGCGCGATCATATAGATACCTGCCGTAACCATTGTTGCAGCGTGTATCAAAGCCGATACCGGAGTTGGTCCGGCCATCGCATCCGGTAACCAGGTGAACAATGGTATCTGTGCCGACTTACCTGTAGCGCCTACAAATAATAGAATAGTTATCAAAACAAATGGCGCTGATCCTGCATGTAGCATAGCTACTTTAGGAAAGATATCTGCAAAAGCAAAACTACCGAAATATTGGTTGATCATATATATACCGATCAGGAAACCTAAATCACCTATACGGTTCATGATGAATGCTTTTTTAGCGGCATCAGCATAGCTCGGGTTAGTAAACCAGTAACCGATCAATAAGTATGAGCATAAGCCTACGCCTTCCCAACCAATAAACATTATTACATAGTTTGAGCCTAATACCAGTAATAGCATAAAGAATACAAACAAATTAAGGTAAGCGAAGAACTTGCCAAAACCTTCATCCAAATGCATGTAACCGATAGAGTATAAATGGATCAGGAAACCTATCCCGGTAATGATGAGCAACATTAATGAGCTAAGCTGATCGATCAGGAATGCAAATGGTATATGTACTTTACCGGCATCAATCCAGTTAAAATAAGTAACGTTTATAGCTGCGCCTGTTGATTTGATCTGCAAAAATGCCGCAACACTCAATCCAAAAGCAACCAACACTAAAAAACTGCCTATAAAGCCTATCAGTTTTTCTGAGAATGCTTTACGGCCAATGCCATTAATAATAAAACCGGCTAAGGGTAGTACAGGAATAAGCCAGATGTATTTGTCCATTTCTATATTTTATTTCTTTTTACAAATCCGAAATCGAAAATTCGAAATCTGAAATTTATTTTACCACTTCAACCTGTTCAACACGTTAATATCAACAGAGTTGGTGTTGCGGTATATCATCACAATGATAGCCAGTCCCACAGCAACTTCGGCCGCGGCTAATGCCATAATAAAAAACACGAATACTTGTCCGGATGCATCACCATGGTAAACTGAGAAAGCAGTTAGCAATAAGTTAACTGCATTCAACATTAACTCTACCGACATGAAAATGATGATAGCATTACGGCGAAGCAATACACCCATAACGCCTATCGAAAAAATGATAGTACACAATAAAATGTAATGATTAAGCGGTACTGATTTTATGGTGTTGGTTAAACTTTCCATTACAATGATTTTGATTGAGGGTCCTTAGTTGCTAACAAAACCGCCCCAACCATTGCTGATAACAGCAGCAGCGAGGAAATTTCAAATGGCAATAAAAATTCGTTGAATAATACTTTACCTAAGTTTTGTACCAATCCTAATCCCGGGTCTTTCAGCAAAACCGGACTTGCAACGCCAACCTGTTTTAAGCAGCCTACCAGCACAACCAATAAACAACCACCGCCTAATACAGCCGCAATTTTTACGATGTTTGATTTTACCGGCTCCGAATCCTTATTAAGGTTAATGAGCATAAGCGTGTACAGGAACAATACCAAAATGGCACCCATGTATACAATAAAGTTTACTATAGCCAAAAACTGGGCGTTTAGTAAAATGTAGTGTATAGTGAAAGTGAAAAATGTGAGTACAAGGTAAAGTATGCTATGCACCGGATTTTTTGCAGTTATAACCAGTATTGCGAAGAATATGGACAAAAACGCGATGAAGTAAAATGTATTCATGTTTATATTTACAAAATACCTATGCTCTTGAAAAGGTTGGGCAAAGGTATAAAACTTCTTTATTGATTTAAGGGTGCCTCTACTAATTTGTCTTTACCATAAATAAAATCCTTACGCAGGTAGTCAGCCGGTACAATATCGCCATCTAAATAGATCGCTTCTTTAGGGCAAGCCTCCTCGCACAATCCGCAAAAAATGCAACGCAGCATATTTATTTCGTAAACAGCAGCGTATTTTTCTTCGCGGTATAAATGCTCTTCACCTTTTTGGCGCTCAGCGGCAGTCATGGTGATGGCTTCCGCAGGGCATGATAATGCGCACAGGCCGCAAGCAGTGCAGCGCTCTTTACCATTCTCATCGCGTTTAAGCGAGTGCATGCCACGGAAATTTTCAGAGAACTCGCGTTTTTCTTCAGGATAGCTGATCGTAACCGGCTTTTTGAAGAAGTGCTTCATGGTAATTGACAAGCCACTAACAATAGCAGGCAAGTAGGCTCGCTCCCAAAAATTGAGCGGCTTTGATTCAATTAACTTTCTTTTATTACTTAATGATTCCATTATCCCTCTAATCTTATAAATAAGTGCTGATAACAGCCGTTAACACAATATTGGCAATTGCCAAAGGTATCAATACTTTCCAGCCCAGGTCCATCAGCTGATCGTAGCGAAAACGCGGGATTGTCCAGCGCACCCACATAAAGAAAAAGATGAACAAGAATACTTTCGCAAACATGATCACCAAACCTATTATAGGCGCAATGGTGGTGCCTGCATGTGCCAGCATCCAATCCATACCCGGGTAGTTGTAGCCGCCCCAATAAAGCGTAACCATAACTGCCGATGAAACAAACATGTTGATATATTCAGCAAAAAGGTAAAAACCTAATTTCATTGAGGAATACTCAGTATGGTAACCGCCTACTAACTCAGTTTCGCACTCCGGTAAGTCGAATGGCGTACGGTTAGTTTCCGCAAAAGCACAAACGATAAATAACAGGAAGCCTAAAGGCTGGCGTAAAATATTCCAGTGCCATTCATGCTGTTGCTCAGCAATTTGGCGCAGGCTTAAAGTTCCTGTCAACATTAACAAAGCGATGATTGAAAGCCCCATTGAAATTTCGTAGCTGATGTTTTGTGATGCAGCACGAATAGCACCCAATAAAGAGTATTTATTATTTGATGCCCAGCCACCGATCATCACACCGTAAACACCTAAGGATACTACACCAAAGATGTATAAAACACCTACGTTAATATCGGCAACCTGTAGGTCAATTACATGCGATCCTATAGTTAATCGTTGTCCCCACGGAATAACTGCAGAACCGATACAAGCCGTAAGAATAGCTAATGACGGGCCAACAATAAACAGGAAAGCGCTGGCGTTTGTCGGGATAATCTCTTCTTTCAAAAACATCTTCGCGCCATCGCATAAAGGCTGTAATATACCCCATGGACCGGCACGGTTAGGGCCAACCCTATCCTGGAAAAATGCCGCTATTTTACGCTCGGCATAGGTAGAATACATGGCTACTACAAGGCTGATAGCGAAAATGATCACTACCAAAACTAATTTTATGATAATATCTGCTAATTCCATTATAAGCGTGTCTCCCGTTCAAATTGTTCCTGGTTCGCCTCTATCAATACCGGGTTGGTTTTAACAACCGGCAGCGGCTTTAGTGTATCGTAATGGTTTGAGCTGATAACCGAGTGGTTTGACACTTTACGCGGGCCTTCAATAACCCAATCAGCTGTTTTCTTTTTGTCGAAACGGCACTCGTTGCAAATAAAGTCCTCTACCTCTCCGTATACATCTTTACGTGCGGTTACACGTAAAACGTCTTCGCCTTTGTACCAAAGGGTTACTTTGCCTTTGCAGTTTTCGTGGCTGCAATCGCGGTGTGCCTCAACCGGCTTGGTAAACCACACGCGGTTTTTAAAGCGGAACGTTTTATCAGTTAAGGCGCCTACCGGGCAAACATCAATTACGTTTCCGGAGAAATCGTTATCAACTGCTTTTTGTATGTAGGTAGATATTTCAGAATGATCGCCACGGTTTAAGATACCGTGCTCGCGGTGGTTAGTGATCTGGTCGGCAGTAAAAACACAACGGTAGCAAAGGATGCAACGTGTCATGTGCAACTGGATCTTATCACCAATATCTATCTTATCAAATGTACGGCGGTCAAATTCATAGCGAGTTTTAGCAGCACCGTGCTCATACCCTAAGTTTTGCAGGTCGCACTCACCGGCCTGGTCGCAAATAGGGCAATCCAGCGGGTGGTTGATCAATAACATCTCTACAATACCCTTACGCGCTTCAATAACTTCCGGCGAAGTAATGTTTTGCACTTCCATTCCATCCATCACTGCGGTACGGCAAGATGCAACCAGTTTAGGCATAGGGCGCGGGTCTTTTTCAGAACCTTTGCTTACTTTAACCAAACAGGTACGGCATTTACCACCACTGCCTTCTAATTTAGAATAATAGCACATAGCAGGCGGTACAATATCGCCCCCAATGATCCTTGCGGCATTTAGGATGGATGTTCCTGCTTCTACTTCAACAGATATTCCGTCTATGGTAACCTTCATTTAAATTCAAAATTAAAAATTCAAAAGTCAAAATTTACTTTTGCAAATTGATAATTATCGAAGCGATGATCTTTGATAACTCATCAGCTTCTTTTATCAACTCATTTATTTTATCTTTTTCGATATTGCTATCTATTGTATCTCTTATCAAACAGAGCAAGTATTTAGATTCGTTTGCAGACTTTAAGGATATTGTATAAAAGTTCCTAAAATCCTTTGTCGAACTACCCGACTTTGCCTCTATTATGTTGGCTCCAATTGAGGTGCCGCTTCTTATTTTAGTTGATCAAATATTGAAAAGCAAATTCTTTTAATTTTGGCAGCTGATATAAATTGAACGATCTCTTTTGAGAATTGATAACATCTGTGCTTGATGTCATAAGGCTTTTCGTTCAAGTTTCGCTGTTTTTTATTTTTGAATTTTGACTTTTTAATTTTGACTTACTGCGCCGTTTCAACCTTTGGTAACGGATCAGCGTAATGCGCTATCCCGTAATTCTTTGTCGTTGCTTCAGCGCCGTTTGTTACGTGCCATTCAAACTCATCCCTAAAGTGGCGGATCGCGCTGGCTACAGGCCATGCTGCCGCGTCACCAAGCGGACAAATTGTATTTCCTTCGATCTTTTTAGATACATCAACCAGCAGGTCCATGTCGCTCATTTTACCATGGCCATGTTCCAGGCGATGTAATACTTTTTCCATCCATCCGGTACCTTCACGGCATGGCGAACATTGTCCGCAGCTTTCATGGTGATAGAAACGGGCGAAGTTCCAGGTATTGCGCACGATACATTGATCTTCGTCAAAAGCGATAAAACCACCTGAACCCATCATGGTACCGCTTACAAAACCACCTTCAGCTAATGATTCATAGCTCATCAGGCGTGGTTCGCCGGTTATGGTTTTCATGAATAAGTTAGCCGGTAAGATCGGAACTGATGAACCGCCTGCAACAACCGCTTTCAAACGTTTGCCATTGGCAATTCCACCACAATATTCTTCGCTATATAAAAAGTCTTCAACCGGCAAACCTAAGTCAATTTCATAAACACCCGGATTTTTAACATTACCACCGGCAGAGATCAGTTTAGTACCTGTACTGCGGCCAATACCAACTTTAGCGTACTCTTCTCCCCCTTCGTTGATAATCGGTACCACTGCCGCAATCGACTCTACGTTGTTTACCACCGTAGGGCAGCCATACAAACCGGCAATAGCCGGGAATGGCGGTTTAATGCGCGGGTTTCCACGTTTACCTTCCAGTGATTCTAACAAAGCGGTTTCTTCTCCGCAGATGTAAGCGCCACCACCCGGTTGTACATATAGCTCCAGGTCATAACCTGTGCCTAAAATATTTTTTCCTAAAAATCCTTTATTTTTTGCTTCCGCGATGGCACGTTCCAGTATACGGATCTGCGGCATCATTTCACCACGAACGTAGATGTAGGAAGTTTTTGCGCCTAAAGCGTAGCTGGCAACAATCATCCCCTCAATTAATAAATGAGGGATATGCGTCATCAAATAACGATCCTTAAAAGTTCCGGGCTCTGACTCATCGGCATTACAAACCAGGTAACGGGCAACACCTTCCGGCTTAGCCAAAAAGCTCCACTTCATCCCGGTAGGGAAACCTGCACCACCACGGCCACGCAAGCCTGATTTCTTTACCTCTTCAACCACATCGTCGGACGACATAGTTTTCAACGCTTTTTCAACAGCAGCATAACCTCCCTTTTGGCGATAAACCTCAAAGGTGTTAATGCCGGGTACGTTTATATGTTCTAAAAGTAGTTTTCGTCCCATTGCTATTAATATATCTTTTTTGTGTGCTTGTAATGGCTAATATGCCTTACAATACAGCTTGCACATGCTATTGCTATTAACGGTATTAAAATTGTACCGTGTTTTTTTATTTCATCAGTGGCCAATATCAATACTACAACTAAAACCAAAACAACATCTGTAATAATTAAAGTCGAGCTATTCATATCAGTTCCCGGCTTGTACTTTAAGATCAGCGATCAACTGGTCAACCGACTGGTTGGTTAATTTTTCATAAAAAGTATATTTAGGGCCTATTTGCAATACCGGGCCGTAACCACAGGCTGCCAAACACTCTACCCCCCTCCAGCTGAATAATCCGTCAGGTGTAACATCACCTTCCTTAACACCCAGCTTCTCTTCTAAATGATCCATTATTTTCTCAGCGCCAACTAAACAGCAAGGGCCGGTACGGCAAACCTCCAGTACATATTTGCCTTGCGGGCGCATAAAGTACATGCTGTAAAAAGTAGCCACTTCGTAAACTTCAATGTCCTGTATTTTCAGATAGTCCGCAACTTTGTCCATTGCAGGGGCACTTACCCAGCCAAATTCGGCTTGAACCAGGTGCAAAATCGGCAATAATGCCGATTTCTGTTTTCCTTCGGGATAACGGCTAACTATATCATCAAACTTGGCTACAAGCTCCGGTGAAAACTCTACCGGGATCGCTTCTGAATTGTCAACTCTAAGCATCTAATTCTCCGGCTATAACGTTTAAACTACTCATGTTAATAATCGCGTCAGACAATAACATCCCGCGGCTCATAGGCGCATACATCTGGTAGTTAATGAAACTCGGCCTGCGGAAGTGCAGGCGGTATGGCGAACGGCCACCATCATTAACCAAATAAAAACCTAATTCGCCATTGGCACCTTCAACCGAGTGGTATACTTCGGTGTTCGGGGTATCTATTTCGCCCATCACTATTTTAAAGTGGTAGATGAGGGCTTCCATATTATTGTAAACTTCTTCTTTTGGGGGCAGATAAAACTCAGGTACATCCGCATGAAAGATATCTGTTGGTTCTTTCTCCAATTTGGCTAAAGCCTGCTCTATCAGGCGAAGGCTTTGCCACATTTCTTCGTTACGAACCAGGAAACGCGCATACACGTCGCCATTCTCGCCAACAGGTACTTCAAAATCAAAATCTTCGTATGATGAATAAGGGTTCATCGCCCTCACATCATAATCAACACCAGCTGCACGCAATAAAGGGCCGCTCCAGCTATAAGCCAAAGCTTCTTCCGCGGTAACTGCCGCAACGCCTTTGGTACGGTCAACAAATATGCGGTTACGGTTAAACAATGCCTCAAATTCCCTTAACGTTACCGGGAAATCTTTTAAGAATTTACGCAGTTTGTTAAAAGCTATGGTATTAAAGTTACGCTCGAAACCACCTATACGGCCAATGTTGGTCGTAAGGCGCGAGCCGCAAACCTCTTCGTAAATCTCATAAATAGCCTCGCGGTGTTCCATCATATAAAGGAAACCTGTGAAAGCGCCGGTATCAACACCCAATACACCGTTACAAACAATATGATCGGCTATACGGGCAAGTTCCATTACAATTACACGCAGGTAATCAACACGCTTTGGCGTTTCGATACCTAACAGCTTTTCAACCGTCATGTGCCAGCCCATGTTGTTGATGGGTGATGAACAGTAGTTTAAACGATCAGTTAATGGAGTGATCTGGTAAAAAGGGCGGTGTTCGGCAATTTTTTCAAAAGCACGGTGTATGTAACCAATGGTTGATACCCCGCTTATGATCCTTTCACCATCCAGCTGCAGCACGTTTTGAAAAACGCCGTGCGTAGCAGGGTGCGTTGGCCCTAAGTTAAGGGTTGAGGGCGCGGTTTGCGGATCGTTATCTGTATATACCGGGTGGTTCTGCATATGCTATCTTCCGAAAAAATAATCTTTTTTATCAACACGGTTAGGGTCTTCCAACGGATATTCTCTGCGCATCGGAAAAACCGTCATGTCGTCAACATTTAAAATCCTGCGTAAATCCGGGTGACCATCGAATATCACGCCGAAAAAGTCATACGTTTCGCGCTCCATCCAGTTAGCACCATGCCAAACTGTTGTTGCAGTTGGGATGTGGTAATCTTCGGCAGGCAAGAAAACTTTAATGCGGATACGCACATTATTTACCAGGCTATGCAGGTGATAAATAACCCCTATAGGATTTTCCTGCTCCGGATAATGAATTGCTGTTATATCTGTTAAATAAATGAACTGTAATACAGAATCATTTTTTAAATATTCTAAAATAGAGATAATGTTATCGCGGCCGGTTTCAATGGTTAACAAACCATAAGGCTCGCCAACAACGGTAAATTGCTGATCGAACTTATCGCTGATCTTTTTTAAAAGCTCTTCGTTAGTGATCTTACCCATTACTGAATTCCGTATGAAGCTAATAATTTCTGGTACTCCGGCGTATTACGGCGGCGTAGCGATTCTGTTTTAACTAATTGCTGTATGCCCATAAAACCGTCGATGATGGCTTCGGGGCGTGGCGGGCAGCCGGGAACATAAACGTCAACCGGGATAACCTCATCAATACCTTGCAGCACTGAGTAAGTATCAAAAATACCACCGCTCGACGCACAAGCGCCAACAGCCATTACCCAGCGTGGCTCAGCCATTTGCAAATACACCTGCCGAAGTACAGGACCCATCTTTTTAGAAATGGTACCCATAACCATCAACAAGTCGGCCTGGCGTGGAGAAAAACTCAAACGCTCGGCACCAAACCTCGACAAATCATAATGAGACGCCATAGTGGCCATAAACTCGATGCCACAGCATGAAGTAGCGAATGGCAGTGGCCATAACGAGTTTGAACGTGCTAAACCTATTGCTTTATCAAGCGAAGTAGCAAAAAACCCAGCACCTTCTACACCAGGAGGAGCTTCAACTAACTGAATATCACTCATGAAATTTATAATACAAAAACCTATCCAAATGTGGAAAGGATAAGCAAATTTACAATATTTAAAGCTGTATTTAGTACACTATCATAGCGATAGAATATATTTAGAATTATTCTAAATTAATCCCAATCTAATGCGCCTTTTTTGATGATGTAGATGAAACCCAACAGCAATGTTGCCATAAAGATGAACATCTCTATCATACCGCTGCCACCTAATGCCTTAAAATTCACAGCCCATGGATACATGAAGATAACCTCAACATCAAACAGCACAAAAAGTATCGCTACCAGGAAGTATTTAATAGATATAGGTGTACGCGCGTTACCAACAACTTCAATCCCTGATTCAAAAGGGGTCAGTTTATCTTTGGTTTCGCGTTTTGGGCCAATCTTATGCGTTACAAACATGGTGGTAACCACAAAACCAACGGCTACTACCATTTGAAAAATGATTGGTAAATAATTTACCGGTAAACTTTGTACTTCCATGCTGCAAATATACTAATGGACAGTAAATAAAAAAGCCTCATTTTCATGAGGCTTTTTTATTTATAATCTGTTTAATTATTTTTTCCGTTTCATGTAATCCAATGCCTGGGCGTTGGTTGGGTCATTGGCCAGTGCTTTTTGATAATTATCGGTAGCCTGGGCCATATCTTTTACTTTATACTCGTAATAAGTACCTAAATAATCATAAGCTATGGCAAGGTTCTTTTTATCACCATCGGTTATTGATGGCTTTGAAGTAGTTATCTTAATAAAATCCTCATAAAAAGGTTTTGCTAAACCTTTAATGTTATTACGGTCTGCATCTTTAGCATCAGCAACATATGCTCTGTACAATGCTGCAATTGCTACAGGTGTTGTGGCTTTTTGCTGAATTTTACTAAATGCTGAATCTGCCTTAGTTAATAAGGCGGTATCAGGTGTTGTTTTAGCAGCAGGATAAATATAAGCAAAGTAGTAACCGCTTCCTTCGCGGAAATAATCGTTCAAGGTTGCTTTATTTGATTTTGATATGTATAAAGCATACTCATCACCAGCCTGTTTGTACTTTTTATCGGTATATTCTGCTTTGGCTATTTCAGCTAATACATCAGTTTGTGTACTATCTAATTTATAAGCTTTTTCCAGGTTCATCATGCCAATTGAATCCTGGCCCGAAGCGATTTGCAAATGGCCTAAGTACAAATAATCGGCGGGAATAATACGTTTAGGATCAGCTTTGGTCATCCAGGTATTCATTGCTGTTAAACCGGCAGCATAATCCTTGTTCTCATAAGCAGCATAACCCAAATAACGATAAATCCTCAAGTTGGTATTTGCTGATTTTGACAGATCTGTAGCAACTTGCTGCAGTATTTTATAATCCGCAGGATCATGGGCAGAGATCAGGAAATCCGCATAGCGCATTTGTGACTCAACTGACATATCAGTTAAGCTTAAATATTTTTGATAATGTTCAACAGCTTCCTGTCTTTTAGCTGCTTGTGACGCATCGTTATTTGACCAGCGCAAGTCTGTTTCAGCCCACTCACGGTAAGCCGGGCCATAATTAGGATCGATCGCGATTGCTGCCTGAAAACTCTGTTCAGCATTAGTGTAGTTATTTGAATATTTTGATATTACACCTAAAGCAACATCAGCTGCTGCAGATTTCGGATCAATGTCCAGTGCGCTTGAAAAGTCAGAGTAGGCATTGCTATTATCTAATTGTGATAAATAAGCAGCGCCCCTGGCTAATAAAAGGTCAGTACTTTTAGGATTGATCGCTAAACCTTTTGTAGTGATATCAACCGCTGCTTTTTCATCAGCAGGTTGCACAGGTGCACCACTTGGTGAAAGCAAATATGCTCTGCCAATGTACACATATGGTTCCACGTCTTTTTTTCCTGCAAAAGCTAATGATTGATTAAAATCTGATGTAGCTGTAGTTCTGTCTTTATCAACAAATGCTACAGCGCCTAAACCAACGTAATTTAATGATGATTTAGGATTAACAGCAACACCTTTGTTGAACCAAAGTTTAGCCGAATCCGGTTCGTCTTGTTGTAAATATACCCAACCCAGGTAAAAATAATCTTCATCTTTTGTTGGCTGTGTAACCGTAAGGTTTTTCAGCATTGATTTTGCTTTAGAATATTGCTCGGCACCAATCGCTTTTTTAGCATCGTCAAGGCTCTGTGCTTTGGCTGCAGAACCCGCGAATAACAATCCTAATGCTGCCGCAGCTACTTTACTGGAAATTTTCATTTGGAATTAATTATATTTAGAATTTGTTAGTTAGTTGTATGTTTTATTTCAATCTCCCTGCCCGGCATTGTGCTTGGCAACAGGCCCGAGGTTAAAACTATCCTTTGCCCTCTGTCGCTGGTTAAAAACAGTTCGAAACCAGTGCCTAATCCTTGCCTGCCTGTGCAGTTTATAATATATAAATCTCTTTTTAACGGATATTGCCCCAATGACAATGTTTCCTGGGACGGTGTATAATACCCATTCGCATATTTTTGATTAGCTTCATCTTTAACACCAACAATTTTAATATTGTTTACGGCATCCGCATAATCTTTATCAGGATCATCCAGCCAGTTAAACCCAACAAACCCAATCGCGTCCGGATGAGTACTAACGTATCTTATCACTTCTTTATTTGATTTGAGTGCAAAAATGTTGCTTAGTTTAAAGTCGCTAACACCCGATAATGTTTTTAAATATCTAACCAAACTTGAATTTGGGTTATCAAATACAATATTCTTAGCTGATTTTGCCTGCCCGTTTAGCATTTTCTTAATCGCATCAACGGTAATAGTAGTATCATTTGATGCTTTGTTTACAATTACAGCAACTGCATCTACCGCAAAACGGGCTATGTCAGGCGATAAATTTTTAGTTTTTAAAACTTTAAGCTCGCTGCTATCTAAAGTGCGCGACAGAATTGCTACCCGAACACTATCCTGCAGCAACATATTTACAACCATGTTTTCAGGTTTATAAACAAGCTCGGGTTTGGCCTTGGGGTCTAAGGCTTTAAAAATATAATTCTCAGCATCAACAATCGGTTGAAACGACTCATCTGCTGCAAATTTTGCACTCCCCTCAGAAATAGTATCATTATAGGAAACAGGCTTCTGCTTGCATGCCTGTAATGTTATTATGAAGAGAGCGAAACCTGCTATTTTTAATTTATTCATCTTGAGGTTGCTTTTTAAAAATGCGGAAGGACCTATAAATACCATAAGCCACTAATAAGCCTCCAACGGCCATGCGTTGTGTTGTACCCATGTTAAGCTCAAGATTATTGTTAAACATAATCATTAAACCAAAAATGGTAACACATAATAATGTAGCGACGCCTAAAATGAGCAAAAACCGCCTTGTGAGCGATTTTTGCTTATCATGTAAATTTGATGACATGTTTTTACTGATCCGCGTCTGCAAGTGAGAAAGCAAACGATATTGTAAATTGAACACGTACCTTTTGACCATTTTGTACACCTGGTTTCCAGGCTGGTGAGGATTTTACTGCCGCAACAGCTGCATCTTCCATACTTTGATCCGGCCCGCGTAGTGCTTTAACGTCAGTTAAACTACCGTCTCTTTCAACTACAAACGTAACAATTACTCTACCAGAGGTTCCGTTCTCCCTGTCAACCGCCGGGAATTTTACTGCTTTAGCAAGATAAGCGTTAAAGCCTGCCTGCCCGCCGTTTTTAAATTCCGGCTCCTGCTCTACCGCTGCAAACACTGTATTAGGGTCAGCTTCGGTAACTTTAGCGTCGCTATTTCCAACCGGAGCATCAATGTTAACATCAGCGTTCGGGTTACCTTTTTGGGTGGTTGGCCCCGGGTCAGCTTTAGCTAATTCCGTAACTGTCGGAGGTGGTTCTTTCACCTGGTTATCCGGTTTTACTACCGGAGGAGGGAATTTCACCTGGTCAACCTTCGGTTTTGGTGGTTCCGGAGGTGGGGGAGGTGGTTTTTTGGCCGGGTCAACGGGTGGCGGCGGTAAAAGTTTTACATCCGTAAGCTTCACTACAGGAGCTGCTTTAGGGATGAACCCTTCAATGGCGTTAACAATTGTATTTATAGATATAACAAATATAAATACTGCTGAGCCAATGATTAGGGCAAGATTGGTGGTTTTCGAGTTATGTTGTCTTAATTCGTAAGCGCCATATTCTTTATTGCGCCCCTTAAAGATAACATCGGTCCAATCCTTTTTAAAAATATCTAATTTAGATCCTAACATTTTTTTAAGGCTTTAATATTATTAATAATCCTATTTAAATAATCCGTCCCTTTTTAACAGTCCAAGTTCAACAGGCGTAATATCAACTATCGCGCGTTGTTCAATTCCGGTTATATTCAGTTCGTCCATTACGGAAACCATATTTTTATAGGTGCTTTGCGCGCTTGGTTTAATAACAACAATCATAGGCTCGCCACCATGGCTTGCTTTGATAGCTGTATTTTGATCAACCAATACTTTACGCAGATCTTCTTTTCCGTATCCAATAACGGCAGGTTGTGTTTTACCTGGTTCACCTACAAACCATTCCAGTTTATCATTATCGCCTAATAAAAGGGTCATCGTTCTTGATTCCGGAACAGGTAGCTGGGTGTTTTTATCATCCTTATCAGGCATGACCAGTTCCAGTGCTTTCGGCTTGTTCAGGGTAGTAGTAAGGATGAAGAAGGTAATTAAAAGGAAAGCTAAATCCACCATGGCTGTTAAATCCACGCGTGTCGCTTTCTTTTTGGTTCTTACCTTGCCACCCTTATGCTTCCCCCCGCCGGAGGTATCTAATTCTGCCATTTCTTATTTCGATTTTAGGGCTGTTATCAAATTAAATCTGTTGACTTTTTGCTTTTGCAAGGTAGAAATTACTTTCTGTACAGTAGGGTATTCTTCCTGGCTGTTACCTCTGATTCCAATTTTCATTTCCTTGTTATGCAAATACTGATCGGCCAAACGTGCTGAGTGAACCCAGTCATACAATTCATTGGTAGCGGTTGTATCAACCGGTATACCTGGTTGCGCTATTGATGACCTTTGTTTAGCATCCATATCCAAAAAGCCTTTAAGCTGGTTGATTGGAACACCAAATGTTTCAACTCCGGAAAAAACGTTCTTTTCATCGGGTGTAAAAGCGATCTTATATTTATCGCCCATTATATCCAATGTTTTTTTACGTACATCATCACCTGAAATACCAAAGAAAACTTTTCCCTGGCCTATGCTGATGGTTGCAAAATCAACTTCGGGTATAGGGCCTATTACTACTGCGGCAGGGATCTGTGCTTTTGACGGATCGTCTGTTTTTGGTTTTGCTGATAAAATGAAAAAGGTAAGCAAAAGAAACGCCACGTCGCACATTGCTGTCATGTCAATTGCGGTGCTTTTCCTTGCGACTTTTACTCTGGGCATAATCTATTTTATTAAAATGAGTAAATCTGTTAATTCACTTATACACCGGCGGCAAATGTGGTCGCCGGTGTATTAAATAAATTGTACCTTTTTATTTTTTGTGTGATGCAGCAAATGTTTGCACAATGCTGAATCCTGTTTCGTCAATTGCGTAAGTCAGGTTATCGATTTTTGATGTAAATACGTTGTACATTACAATTGATAAAGCTGAAGTACTGATACCCAAAGCGGTGTTAACCAACGCTTCAGAGATAGCTGCTGATAACGCGCCTGTGTTAGTACCACCACCATTGCCCGCTAACTCAGCGAAGGCCTTGATCATACCGATTACTGTACCTAATAAACCGGTTAATGTACCGATAGATACCAAAGTAGCGATGATAGTTAAGTTTTGCTCTAACATTGGCATTTCTAAAGCAGTAGCTTCTTCAATGTCTTTTTGGATAGCTAATGATTTTTGATCAACTGTAAGATCTGATTCAACTTCCATTTCGCGGTATTTTTTCAAGCCGGCTTTAATTACATTGGCAACTGAACCTTTTTGTTTGTCGCACTCAGCAGAGGCTGCATCAATGTTACCTGCAGAAAGGAAACTTTGGATCTTTCTAACAAAGGTATCAATGCTGCTTGTACCGGTAGCTTTACCAATAACAATAAATCTTTCGATAGAGAATACGATAACCATTAATAC
The DNA here is from genome assembly GCF_965225845.1 of Mucilaginibacter sp. Classification (GTDB taxonomy): domain Bacteria; phylum Bacteroidota; class Bacteroidia; order Sphingobacteriales; family Sphingobacteriaceae; genus Mucilaginibacter. The sequence goes on along the minus strand of NZ_CBDDBL010000002.1, from coordinate 312,766 downwards.
GTATCCCATTACCAATGGTACTAATACACCACCTCTGTGTACGATACCGAACGGATCTGATGGTTCTCCATTTTGAACATCACCGCCTTTATAGTGGCTTGGATCAGCCAATATAAATAAGTAGATACATATTGACACTACTAAGCAGATCGGGATTGCCAAAGTGGCAAAGATGCTCGATGAGCTTGAGCTTTCTTTTTTTACAGGAGCGGTTGGTTTTGATGGTACATTTGCCATTACTTTAAATTTTTAGTTTTTAGTCAGTGTTTATATAAATATGTTAATTAAATGCATGTTTTAAAGCGGATAACAAAAATAGAATTTTAATGAAATAAAAAAACTTTTTCTGTAGCAAGCCGCAATTTTTATTGTTTTTAAAACCGGTGACACAATAATTGGTGGATGATAAACGCCCAAACCCAATAAATTGTATGTGCAACACGTATTTTTTACAATACAACCTATTTTTTTCAATATTAACAAAAAATAATTTAGAAAAAGCATGTAACTATCCTGATATGATTTCGTTTAAGCGTACAAAAGCCTGCATATAACGCTGCCAACGCCCATATTTACAGAATATTAAAGCCTTTTATATCTAGCCGTTTTATTTTTCGACGTATGTTTAATATTATTATATATAGCATTTTTCAGCCTATATAACGCAGGTATTGGCATGGAATTGTACCAATTTCATTAAAATTTCATCTTTTTTATTTAGCTAAAACGATGTTATCCGCCTGCTTTTTTTACTTTGTAGCCATCGGCTTGTAATAAAATTAAAATTTTATCCCTGAAATCTCCTTGTATCAGTATTTCGCCATCCTTAACCGAACCGCCTACACCGCACTTTGATTTTAGCTTTTTACCGATCTCTTCCAGGTCGGCATCCGGCCCCGCGAAACCACTCACCCGGCTAACCAGTTTACCACCGCCTTTTCTATCTAAATATATTTTAAGGTTTTGTTGTTGAGGAGGCAATGCTTCGTTTGAACCGTTATTTGCCTGCTGGTATTGAAAGTCAGGATCAGTTGAGTACATGATCCCGGTGTAATTATTTTTTTTAGACATAATGCTTGCGTTTAGATGTATGATCTGAACTTTTTTGAGAATGCAAGATAAAAAAAGCCGCTTATTATTACTTGCGCTTATAACTTTCGCCCGCGATAATTTTTAACGATGCAGGTACCACATTTATTTCAACATTGGCGGGTGCAATATTTGGTTCTCCATCCAAATGCATGGGGCCGGGGGTACCGCGGTTGATCTTTATTTTTTTACCACGAAATATCTCCACATATTTAGATTTATCGGATGTTTTGGTGAACATCCTGATACCCATTTCAATAAACCGCCACAAAGGAAAAGGTTTTATTATGCAAACATCTATCAAGCCGTCCTGAACCGATGCATCAGGCGACACATGTGCATTGTTACCATATTGGGATGAATTGGCAAAACTGAGCATAAATGCTTCGCGCTGGTAAAGCTTGCCGTCAATATCTATATCATAGGTATCAGCTTTATAATTTGAGATCTCATGAAATGCGGATTTTACATAAGTACTGAAGCCCCTTTTTTCCTCGTGCGAAAAAACCTCTGCTATATGGGCATCAAAACCCATGCCTGCCATATTAAAAAACCATTCGCCATTAGCGGTAGCCGCGTCAATGGCTTCTACATGCCAGTTGTTTAAATTCCTGATGGCTTCTTCGGTATCCATCGGTATGCCCAAAAACCGCGAAAGCCCGTTACCGGAACCATAAGGCAGGATACCCATCACAATATTGCTGCCCACAACGGCCGATGCGATCTCATTAACCGTACCATCGCCGCCAACAGCCACAACTAACTCATAAGTACCGACAGCCTGCTGTGCAAGCTCGTGCGCGTGCCTTATGCCATCACTATATATAATAGTACTCGCAAAAATCGCCTTATCCAGGTTTTTCTCAATCAGGTCCGGCACCCCGTCTTTGCTTTTCCCTCCTGATACCGGGTTAATTATAAATAAAGCTTTCCTTTTCAACTACATATATTTTGGTGGCGGCAAAAGTAAATGTATTTTCGGCTTTGTAAAAATTGTTTTATTTTTGCCACCCAACGGTGGACTGATTTAATGTCCCGAGCATATCGGGTCCGGATTGCAACCACGTAAAAAAGTGCTAAAACCATGCTTCTTTTTACTGCTATCCAGTTACATCCCTCCGCCCGGTATTTACGTTTATCTATTTTTTAAGTTATTTAAAATACATGCCATACTTATTCACTTCAGAATCCGTGTCGGAAGGGCACCCGGACAAAGTTGCCGACCAAATTTCGGACGCGCTTATTGATCAATTTTTAGCTTTCGACCCTGATTCAAAGGTTGCCTGCGAAACTTTAGTTACCACAGGCCAGGTTTTTTTGGCTGGTGAGGTAAAATCAAAAGCTTATTTAGATGTACAAAAAATTGCCCGCGAGGTGATCAACAAAATTGGTTATACCAAAGGCGAGTATATGTTTGATGGCAGCTCATGCGGTGTGCTTTCAGCCATCCACGAGCAATCACCGGATATTAACCAGGGTGTTGACCGCCAGGCTAAGGAAGAGCAAGGCGCAGGCGACCAGGGTATGATGTTTGGTTACGCTACCAGCGAAACCGATAACTACATGCCTTTGGCTTTGGATATTGCGCACGCTTTGTTAATTGAATTGGCTGCTATCCGGCGTGAGAACAGCGAGATCAAATATCTGCGCCCTGACGCTAAATCACAGGTTACTTTAGAGTATGATGATAACAATAAACCAACGCGAATTGATGCTATCGTTATATCAACCCAACATGATGATTTTGATGAGGAAAAAGCAATGCTTGCTAAGATCAGCAGCGACATTATCAGCATCCTGATCCCGCGTGTTAAAGCTAAATATCCTAAATACGCCCACTTTTTTAACAACGATATTAAATACCACATTAACCCAACCGGCAAGTTTGTTATCGGCGGGCCACATGGCGATACCGGCTTAACCGGCCGCAAGATCATTGTGGATACTTATGGCGGCAAAGGTGCGCATGGTGGTGGTGCATTCTCCGGTAAAGATCCATCAAAAGTTGACCGCTCGGCTGCTTATGCAACCCGCCACATCGCTAAAAACCTGGTAGCTGCCGGTGTTTGCGATGAGGTTTTGGTGCAGGTATCTTACGCTATCGGCGTTGCCCAGCCAATGGGTATTTATGTAAATACTTATGGTACAAGCAAAGTTGGTTTAAATGATGGCGAGATCGCTACAAAGGTTGAGTCTATCTTTAACATGACCCCATACGCTATTGAAACCCGTTTTAAACTGCGCAACCCAATATACAGTGAAACTGCTGCTTACGGCCACTTTGGCAAACCAAGCCAGTTTGTAACCAAAAGCTTTACCGCTCATGACGGGCACGTTATTACCAAGGAGGTGGAACTGTTTACCTGGGAAAAATTAGATTATGTGGATAAGGTAAAAGCAGCTTTTAGCTTGTAACACCCAGCCCCCTCTTAATCTCTCCCGTTTGGAAGACTTTTAAAACAAAAAGAGCGATGGAATTTTAGTCCATCGCTCTTTTTTTAATCCTTTTTCTTAGCCAGGTCGCTGATCATAACCTGCGTTTTCTTGCCAATAGGTTCGCCATTGCGGTAGGTGATAACTTTCAACTGAGCCGCACCAGTCGGTATAGCAATTGGTATCCCTTTATATTTTGTCGAAAAGCTATCGGGCAGCGTTGTATCAAACGTATAATAAATATCCAGGTGCCCTATCTGCGAATCGAGCTTTATTTTTAATGAAGTATCTCCCGGCATACGTACCGCTGTGATAACCGGGTCGTAAATACTGCGGGCATATTTAATTTGCGCTGCGTCAAGCCTTTTAAAATGAGTTTCCACTCTTTGCGTGAAGTTATCAAAGCTGCCTTTTTCTTTGGGCGACCAAAAAACTTCTGCCAAAGCCAGCGCACGTGGCCAGGTCATGTATTGCACCTGGCGCTCGTCAGGTACCGATTCTGTCCACAAATTACCCTGTCCTCCTAAAATAAACTTAGCGTCAACGCTATCCGGTACCGGCTCATATTCATAGGAATCGCGTAGCCATAGTTTACCATAGGTATGTGGTTCAACCGAAGGATCGCCCTGGTAAAGGTCAAGATAAGTGCTGCCCCACGGCGACATTACCACTTCGTGGCCTAATTTAGCAGCCGCAATACCCCCCTCTACTCCGCGCCAGCTCATTACTGTGGCGCTTGGCGCCAAACCGCCCTCCAATATCTCGTCCCAGCCAATTAGTTTTTTTCCTTTCGAGGTGATGATCTTTTCAACCCGCTTTACAAAATAACTTTGTAGCTCGTCAACATTTTTCAGGCCCTCGCGCTTCATTAATGCCTGGTCTTTAGGATCGTTGGCCCAAAAACCTTTGTAAGCCTCGTCTCCGCCAACATGGATATATGGGCATGGAAACAATTGCGCTATTTCGGTAAATATTTTGTCCAATATCAGGTAGGTAGAGTCATTAGCTACGCAAAGTACATTATCCTGCTGCGGGTTATAGCGGGTACCGGCATTAACCGGGTAAGGCACTTGTGTACATGACAAATTAGGAAACGAAGCGATAAGCGCCATGCTATGCGCGGGCACATCAATTTCAGGCAAAATGGTGATATACCTGTCCTGGGCGTATTTAATAATCTCGCGTACTTCATCCTGGGTATAAAAACCACCGTATGTGGCTTTTTCACCGGGCTGTGGTGGCGCAAAATTACCCACGCCAAACAAAGGCCCGGTACGCATTACCCGCCAGGCGCCAACTTTGGTTAACTGCGGCAGGCTTTTTATTTCAATGCGCCAGCCTTCATCATCTGCCAAATGCCAGTGGAAGGTATTGAATTTGTACCTGGCCATTTCGTCAATATAATTCTCAACCACCTGTTTCGGGAAGAAATGACGGCTTACATCCAGCATCAAGCCTCGCCAGCCAAAGCGCGGATAATCGGTTATATCCACATCCGGGATGCTCCACTTTACACCTTCAACTTTGTTTTTAGCTTCAATATCAGGCGGCAACAATTGCATCAGCGTTTGTATGCCGTAAAACAGTCCCTTAGTAGTATTGGCATAAATGCTAACGCCTATAGGGGTAACTTTTAGCTTATAGCCCTCTTCGCCAATTGCTGCATCATGGATACTATTCAATTTTAAGCGGATCGCTCCCGAAGCTTTATTGGCTGTGCTTACGGCAATATGGTAACCTGTGGGGCTGCTAAGCATCTCTGCTAAAAGTTGCGCAAGTCGTTTACACTCCACATTTCCCGTGCCTGCAGGAATAACGATTGTGGTTTGCCGGCTAAGCTGAAAATGCCCTGAAGTTGTTTTGAGCGATACCGGTTGCGGTATAATTTGCGGCGTTTGCGCCAGGCTGGTAAATACAATGAATACGCTAAGAATAGCGGTTATGATGCCTTTGTTCATACATTGTTTTGTTAGATGTTGATATTGAATGCTATTTAGGCATTTAATTCCGTTTTATCAATCAGCGGAGCTCTTTGCGCATGATGTAATCATTCATCCAATACGGGCCGATGGCGATATCATCCTCATACATAACTCTGAAGCCCATCTTTTCATAAAAGCTTTTGGCTTTGTTGTAACGATTCACGTTCAGTTCAAGCAAATGCTTGCCTGCTTCCAAAACCTGATTACTAACCTCGCTGATCAGCAATTTGCCATAGCCTTTACCTTGAGTAGCAGGCAGGCAGTAGAGTTTGTGTAGTTTATAGATCTCCGCATCTTCCTCACGCGGCGAATAGGCCGCAAAAGCGACGATCTGGCCATCCTCAACAATCAAAATAAACGTTTGCTCATTGTTGCTGATCTGCTGTGTTAACTTTTCGGTTGAATAAATTTCCGCCAGCATATAATCCAGCTGTTCCTTGGTTAATATGGATAAATAAGTTTCATACCATATTTCCTGCGCCAATTGGCGGATGGTTTCAACGTCTGCAACAGTTGCGGTTCTGATCGTATACATGCGGCAAATATCGTAAGTGCATTATTAAAAGAGAAACGCCTTTTTCTTGCCCCAATATCATATTATTCCTGTTTAACCGGTGGCGTACTATCACCCTGCCCCACAGCGAAATAATTTTCCAGTTCAGCCAATGTTGATGAGCTTGTAGCGATATCCCTGATGATCTTGCCTTTTTCCATTAACAAAATCCGCTCGCAAACGTCAGTTATGTGGTTAAGGTCGTGGCTTGATATTAACGTGGTAACACCTTTGTTTTTATTAATATCCTTCAGCATATTTTTAAGCCTGATCTGTGTACTTGGGTCAATGTTGGCGAATGGTTCATCCAGCATCAATAATTCCGGGTTTTGCAACAGGCACGATGCGATACCAACTTTGGTTTGGTTTCCTTTAGATAAGTCCCTGATGTATTTACCTCTTTTCAAGATCTCACCATTAAAAAAATCGCTTTGCGAGGCCAGGTATTCGTCAACACTGGCGCGGCTTTGCTGGTGCAGGCTGCCGATAAAGTAAAAATATTCTTCGGGGGTGAGATAGTCGATCAAAAATCCTTCATCCAAATAGGAGGCTGTATAATTTTTCCAGTTTTCATTTCCCGCTACGTTTTCGTCTTTGGATAATACCTCCCCGGCATCAGGCCGGATCAAATCCAGCATCATCCTAAATAATGTAGTTTTCCCGGCGCCATTATTACCTACCAGGCCAATACTTTCGCCTTTCTTTATTTCGAGCTGCGGAATGTTCACTACCGTAAGCCCGCTATATACTTTTTTAAGGTTATGGATCTGTATCATACTATTTATTTCTAAAGCCTTCGGCGATGTTATATTTTCGTTTATAAAAATTCTCTTTCAGTTTTTCAACCCAGAAATTACGGGTCAGTACAAATGCAAGTCCTACTAAAGCAATCAGCGCGAGGCCAATATTAGCAGAACCCAACAACTTACAAGGCAGGTAAATTATAATTGGTGTTATAAAAAGGGGAAATGCCAGCAGCCATTGCGTAGCGCCTGCACCCTCCCAATTAAAGGCAGCAGCTTTGGAAAGATCGATGCGTTTGGAGTTATAATTAGCAGTATATAAAATAATAGTGGTACTAACACCGATATTCCATAGGTACATGACAAACTGTATCAGCAAAATGCGCCAGCCAAAATACGCGTATGGTGTAGTAAGAATAAAAGTTATGGTTGACACCATGGTAAATAGCAGGTATTTCGCTTTCAAAAAGTCGCTAAAGTTCATTTTACTAACCAACAATCCGTCAAAATGCGCTGCCTGCCAGCTAAACATGAATTGACCGTAGTTAATGATGAATATACCGCTCATCAGCATACCTATTAAAATTACAGGATAATCGGAATGCTGAAAAGCTGGTTTGGTGTAAAACAGCAGACCATAAAATAAGAACATACAGCTTACCTTAATAGCTGAGTTTGGCCTTTTATTGCGGATGATCAGTTTAATTTCGTTGGCAACCAGGTCGCCGGTTATGCCAAACCTGTCGAGGAACGGATATTCAGTACTGCTTTTCTTAGATGCCTTTTTGCTTAACTCCTCCAAATAAAGGTTATCCTTTAAATACAGGAAGTTGATATAATACATCACAACAGCCAGTAAAACAGGTATCAACGCGAATACCGGGGATCGGAATAAACGACCGAAAAAGTGATAGGAAAGATCGCGGATGGAATAGATGTGCCATACGAAGTCGCCCAGGCAAATAAATACCAACAGGGCAGTTATGCCGACCAAAATCCAGCCGTTAACGCTTGCTTTTCTTTTAATATATAAGGCCAGGTAATTGTTAAATATCATCAACCCTAATATGGAAACCACATACGCCCAGGCTACCCCGCCACCTGCCTTAACTGCAATTACCTTTGCAACAAACGGTATGAAAAGCAAAATAGGTATCAGGTTAAATGCGGAGATTATTGACGTAAGCGCCAGGTATTGCACCAGCGAGTTACGCTTAACCGGCAATTGCAGGTAAGGCTGAACTTTTAAGGTTGGCAGTTCCTGTAATTGGGTACGCGAAATAAACTCGAACATGAAATAAACCAGGATTAGGCCGCTGAATGATACGATCACATCTTGCTTTGGAAATAGCTTGTATAAAAGCCCGTCCATAAAAAAGCCGAGACTTAGCGCACAGAGTAAAAGATACAATATGAGTATCCCCATAATGATTTTTACGGCCAGATTTTTACCCGTATTGCGCGAACGCCAAAAGGATTTAAGCTCGTGCTGAAGAAAAGTAGTGATCATTTAAAGGCTTGGATTAAGCCGTAAGATACTAATATTTATATCTGTCGCCCCAAAGTTTTTTTAATTTTTCTTTGGCTTCGTTCTCCCGTGCGTTGTTTCCGGGGTCATAGATTTTAGTGCCTTTGATGGCATCCGGCAGAAAATCGAGGTCGGTAAAATTACCCTCAAAACTATGAGCATATTTATAACCTTTGCTGTAACCTATGTTCTTCATAAACTTGGTTGGCGCGTTGCGGAGGTGCAGCGGCACAGGCAGATCGCCGGTTTCCCTTACCAAAGCAATAGCTGCACCTATAGCCGTAGTAGCCGAATTGCTTTTGGGCGATGTTGCCAAATAAATTACCGTTTGCGAAAGGATTAATTGCGACTCCGGCATGCCAATCTTATTCACTGATTCAAAACAAGCCTGTGCAAGTAGCAGGGCATTAGGGTTAGCATTGCCAATATCCTCCGATGCCAGGATTAGCATCCGCCGGGCAATAAACAGCGGGTCTTCACCACCGACGATCATCCGTGCCAGCCAGTAAACCGCGCCGTTAGGGTCGCTGCCGCGCATGGATTTGATGAATGCCGATATGATGTCATAATGTTGCTCGCCGGCTTTATCATATAGCGCCATGTTCTGTTGCACGTGCTCCAGTACCACATCGTTGGTCAATTCTATCTTTTTACTTTTGAAGGCATTGATCAGCAACTCGAATATATTCAGCAGTTTGCGGGCATCACCGCCGGAAAGACGCAGCAAGGCTTCATCTTCTTTAATGTCAATCTTCTTCTCCTTCAGCACCACATCTTCCTTCATGGCTTTACCGATCAGGCTCAGCAGGTCCTCTTCGCCCAAAGGCTGCAGGATGTAGACCTGGCACCTCGACAGCAAAGCCGAGATCACCTCGAATGACGGGTTCTCGGTGGTGGCACCGATCAGTGTAACTGTACCGCGCTCTACTGCACCCAATAACGAGTCCTGCTGTGATTTACTGAAGCGGTGGATCTCATCAATAAACAATATCGGTAAGGTTTCGCCTTGCTCTTTGAGCAGGGCGGCTTTTTCGATAACCTCGCGCACATCCTTAACCCCTGAATTGATGGCACTTAGCGAAAAGAATGGACGATAAAGCGTTTGTGAAATGATATAAGCCAGCGTGGTTTTACCAACACCCGGCGGCCCCCAAAAGATCATCGATGGCAACACGCCCGACTCGATGGCCTTGCGCAAAACCGCGCCCTTGCCCACAAGGTGCTTTTGCCCCACATAATCATCCAGATTTTTAGGGCGCATACGCTCGGCTAATGGCGGCAGGTTTGTCATACTGTAAAAGTCAGAAATAAATACTTAATCCTAAAGAAATTAGTAATTTTAACATAACAATTATATGAGCGAACAGTTTAGCAAAACCAATTTCCATTCAATTTGTGATAAACTTGCGGCTCTGGATGCTGATCTCGCCCAAATTCTGAACAACTACGGTTATCCTCCCATGTGGTCGCGGCCGAATACGTTTGAGACCTTGGTGCATATCATCCTGGAGCAGCAGGTCTCGCTGGCGTCTGCCCTATCAGCATTGAATAAACTGAAGGAACGTGTGCAGGAATTAACCCCATCCCGCTTGTTACTGCTTACCGACGAGGAAATGCGCGCCTGCTATTGCAGCCGTCAAAAGACGCTCTACATCAAATACTTAGCCGAGGCTTTACTAAGCGGAAAACTCAATTTAAGCGAGCTGGAAGGTCTTTCAAACGATGACATCCGCGCCAAACTAATTACCCTGAAAGGTATAGGCAACTGGACCATAGATATTTACCTGATGTTTGTATTGCAACGCGCTGATATTTTTCCCGCAGGTGACCTGGCAGCGATAAATGCTTTAAAACGGGTTAAAGAATTATCATTAAGCACTACCAAAGAGGAATTATTAGAAATAACTATTCAATGGCAACCCTACCGCACAGTCGCCACCATGCTGCTTTGGCATTACTACCTCTCCCAGTTAGCCCTCCGGAAAAAGCGTTGAGTGTACCACAAAATATATGAAACACCTGGTACATTTGGTACACTTTTCCTCGCATTTTCTGCCTTAAAAGAGTTAAAAATGCCGATTTTACAATCAAATTTTACTGTTTTTTGGCGCAAAAACAGAAAAAATCGACTGTTTTTGACCTGAAAAGTGACTAAAAAAACCATTTTTCAGGTTAAAAATTGATGAAAAATGTAACTTTCTGACCAAAAATATCGATAACTTGTATGCTTTTGAAACAACAATTTTATGAGATTATCCTGTTATTTAATCAAGTAAAAAAGTCGAACTTTGAATTAAGTGTTACAACAACTATCAGGAGCAACTCAAATGGAAATTGGTATAGACAGCTTCGCCTCGGCGATGTACGGCAGCAACTCGTTAAGCAGCGTGGACGCGATGGAACAATTACTGGACAGGATAGCATTTGCTGATGAAGCCGGGCTGGATGTTTTCGGTATTGGTGAGCATCATAAAAAAGAGTTCCTGGATTCTGCCACAGCAGTTATACTTGCCGCGGCGGCGGCACGCACCAAACGCATTAAGCTAACGAGCGCCGTAACGGTATTAAGCGCTGCAGACCCGGTTCGGGTATTTCAAAGCTTTGCCACGCTTGATCTGATCTCCAAAGGCAGGGTCGAATTGGTGGTTGGCCGCGGTTCTTCAGTAGAGGCTTATCCTTTGTTTGGGTTCAGCCTGAATGATTATGATGCTTTGTTCAGAGAAAAACTTGACCTGCTACTCCAAATTCGCGACCAGGAGTTTGTAAGTTGGTCGGGCAGGTTTAGGGCTACTTTGGAAAACCAACCTGTTTACCCAAGGCCTTTACAGCCAAAATTGCCTGTTTGGCTTGGCGTTGGTGGTACGCCGGAATCATTTGCACGGGCAGGCACATTGGGTTTGCCTTTAATGGTAGCGGTTATAGGCGGTGAAACGCATCGCTTTCGTCCGCTGATCGATCTTTACCGTGAAGCCGGGAAACGGGCAGGCTTTACACCGGAGCAGTTAAAGGTAGGTTTACATTCACCAGGCTACGTTGCGGCAACTAATGAGCAGGCGGTAGCTGATTATTACCCCGGTTATGCAGAGCTGTGGACCAAATTAGGCCGGGAACGTGGCTGGCCGCCGGTAACCAAAAGCCAATTCGATTCATTGATTGCGCCAAGAGGCGTATTGGTAGTGGGCGGGCCGGAACAGGTGGCAGAAAAACTAATCCGGCATAGCGAAGCTTTAGGCGGGGTAGACCGCTTTACCTTCCAGATGGATAATGCGGGGCTCACCCATTCGCAATTAATGAGTTCAATTGAGTTGATTGGCAAACAGGTAATTCCGCTCATTAAAAAGTAATTGTAGTAAAGGCAAAATAGGTCTATCTCGAATTATCCATTAGCAGGGTCCTCTCCGATAAGTTTTGTTAGGACGTAAAAACATATTTACTACATCAATCATTAAAATGTATAAGTGATGCATTGAAAAATATAAATGTGCCGGTCTGTTTACACTCACCTTTGCTTTATAAAATTTAGCAAAATGAAAAAAACAATATTAATAACTGGTGCATCATCAGGTTTTGGCAGGGAAACCGTTAAGTTATTTAACGCGAAAAACTGGAATGTGATAGCAACCATGCGTTCGCCGGAAAAGGAAACAGAGCTGAATAAGCTTGATAATGTGCTGTTAACTAAATTGGATGTAACCAATAAGCAAAGCATACAAAGCTCGGTTGCCGCAGGTATTGAAAAATTTGGCTGTATCGATGTGTTGGTGAACAACGCAGGCTATGGTGCATTCGGCGAATTAGAATCGGCAACGGAAGAAGAGATCAGGAAACAATTTGATGTAAACTTTTTTGGTTTGATAGCGGTAACACAAGCAGTATTGCCGGGCATGCGCGAAAACCGTAACGGTGTAATTATCAATATCTCTTCTGTAGGCGGCAGGCTAACATTCCCATACTGCTCACTTTATCATGCAACTAAATTTGCGGTTGAGGGATTGACGGAGTCTTTACAATACGAATTAAACCAGTTTGGCATCAGCTTAAAAATTGTGGAACCGGGCGGTTATAAAACCGAGTTTGCAGGTAGTTCTATGAGTATTCTTAACGCTGACGGGCCGGCTGATTATAAACCATCTTTTGAGCATTTTATGACCATGATAGCCAACTGGCCTATGTCGGAAAACATTGTTGAGGTTGCAGAAGCGATATATGAAGCGGCTACCGATGGCGATGAAAAGCTTCGCTATCCTGCTGATATTCATGCCGCTGAATTGATACAAACCAGGCACCGGATGGGCGATTTGGATTTTAAGAAAATGATGGCTGCACAATTTGGCATGTAATAAAATTCCGTCCGCTCTGATTCAGGCGGACGGCTTTTTACTAACTTTGATAATGATGACAGATAAATTCCAAGATGTACAATCAATAAGTGAGCTGCACCGGCTGGTGCAATATTTGCCACCAAAACATCCTCTGGTGAGCATTATAGACCATAATGATTTTTATGCACACCGCCCAAGTGGCGAATGCGCGTACCGCTTTGGTTTTTATACCATCTCCTGCAAAAAAGTTGATGGTTCCTTAAAATATGGTAAGGGCAGTTACGATTTTGGCGAAGGCTCGTTACTATTCACGGCACCGGGGCAGGTTATCTCATCTGGGCCAGGCGTTACGGTTGCTGAAGGCTGGGCATTGTTTATCCATCCTGATTTAATACACGGCACCGACCTGGGTAAACGCATTCATCAATACACATTTTTTAATTATGAAGCCAACGAGGCGCTGCATATTTCGGAAGAGGAAAAACTTACGATAAAGGATTGCATCAACAAGATTGAAAAAGAATACGCCCAAAATATCGACAAGCACTCACAAGGGCTTATTGTAAGTAATATTGAACTATTGTTAAATTATTGCAACCGCTTTTACGATCGCCAGTTTTACACCCGGGCCAAAGTTAACCAGGATGTGGTACAACAATTTGAAAGCTTGCTAAAAGATTACTTCGCCCAGCCGGCTTTGATCAATGCAGGCCTTCCTAATGTTAAGTATTTCGCATCGAAGCTGAACTTATCGCCTAATTATTTATCAGATGTGCTGAACAAATTTACCGGCAAAACCACGCAGGAACACATCCATTTAGAACTGATAGACAAAGCCAAAACCATGCTTTGGAGTACCAATAATTCCATCAGCGAAATTGCCTATGGTTTGGGCTTTGAGCACCCATCACATTTTACCAAGATATTTAAATCTAAAACCGGTAAATCGCCAAGCGAGTTTCGGCTGGTAAATTAGCAATAGAATGTCCTCATGGAAGCCTTTATTGCTGTTTGCCAGCTAATGACAGTATCTGCTTCTTCCTGTTCACGTGTCCAAAATTAAATGGGAGGATAGTTTGCGCTATACGATACTTATTCCTCTGCAATTAGAAAATCTTATTTAGATAGATTCGTTACTCCGCACTTTCCCCAAGCACCTGCAGCAAATCCTCGGCACTGCCATCAAACATTTTTCCGTTCACGAAAAAGGTTGGCGTACCCGGTACCTGGCTGTCTTCGGCGCTTTGGGTGTCGTCTTTTAGCCTTTGCAGCAGCGCGCGGTTATGCAGGTCCTGTTCAAACTGTTCGGCATTTAAGCCTAATTTACGTGCCAAGCTATACAAGAGTTCATTATCCAGCTGTGTTTGGTGCTCGTAGATCAGGTCGTGCATTTCCCAAAATTTATTTTGCTGACCAGCGGCTTCGGCAGCCATAGCAGCGGCTTTGGCGTAGGTATGTATATCAGTTAACGGCAGGTTTCGGAACACGAAACGGATCTGGTCGCCATAGATTTTTTGTATCTGTTTGATGACAGGGTAGGCAACGCCGCAATCCGGGCATTGATAATCACCGAACTCTACAATTTCAATAGCCGCTTTTGCAGGGCCTAGCACATGGTCTTTTTCGCTAACTGGTGGGGTTAATTCAACAGGCATATTTTATTGTTTTGGTTTTTTGAGCGCTGTTTTCACGCACCACTAAGGTAGGTAATTAATTAGTGCGTGAAGCAGATTATATCTCCCGAAAGATGTTTGCGTCGGAGAAAACTTACACCCCTGTAATCAAACAACCTCACGCTGAAAATATATGCCACCAAAACTTAGCTAACTTGATGTTGTGTATTAATTTGATGGTTCATGTAACCGGTATAGCAATGATTGCTTTAACAGGCTCCCCGGTTGCTTAGTCGCGTTTTGCGCTACTATTTCGGCAATCCGCTCTTTCGTATGAGTATACTTTAAATCAACTATTTGGAAAGCCGCGCTTATATTGTTCTGAATGTTCTGAAGATAATTCAGTAGTGCGAGGTCACGGGAACGGACCAAAATGGTATTTTCATAGATCTTGTTGAAGTCCGATTCAAGGCACGCTAATAAATTATCGCAGGCATCAAACGAATATTTGTTTTTTAATACCTCAAAAATTTCAGCAGTATCGTTTATTTGCGTATCCAGGCCTTCAATAGTTGATGCTATGTATGCGCGTAAATCTGCAAAGTCTGTAAGGTCTACAATTTCGCTAAAGCGTTCCAAAAGATGACATTGAGCACAATACAATCTGTTTACCTGGTCCATAACAATAATTTAGAGGTTAACAATAATACGAACAGGGTTATCGTCGAAAATGAAAAAGGATCATCTATCTGATTATAAAAATAAGCTTTATAAATTGATAGTTTATAATAATTTTTATTACAAACTATCGATTTATTTTTAGCTGCTGATTATTAAAATCAAATCTTAATGAGCCAGAGTGTACAATTAATAAAAGTTGACAAAATATTTTATTTTGTCAACTTTAGCATTTACCTTTGTTTTAAGATAAAGCAATGTCAAATCAGGACGAGATCATACACGAGGAAATTTTGCAGGCAGCTTTGCGGTTATACCGTAAATATGGGCCTACAAAAGTTACAATGGATAATTTGGCAAAAGCCACCAACCGTAGCCGCAGCTCACTGTACTACTATTTTAAAGACCGCGACGCGATCTTCCTTGCGGTGATGAACCGGATAGCTGATGATGTTGCCGCTGAAATAAGCGCTGCTGTAATATCGGCTACAAATTTGAATGATAAGATCTACGCTTTTTGTTTGGCTAAGATAAAGACCAGCGACGGCTGGAAACATGTGTTCCATACCATGGACCAGTTGATGGGTGCCGATGATAAATCAAAACATACCAACCTGATGGATACCCTGCATAATAAGCTGATCTACCTGGAAAGAGGAATATTAGTAGAAGCTTTATCATCTGCCGACGGGCAAGCAACCCGCAGGAATAACGCAGCCGAGCTTGACCTGATGGCTTTTATTATTTCGAGCAGCGTCCGTGGCATCAGGCGCGAGCTTAATGACTATAATGATCCCCATAATGCCAAAGATGCTGCAAAGTTATTAAGCGGCATGGTGGCTAAATGGCTTATGCTCTAATTTTTTTTAACATTTTTTCGACATTTATTTAAATTTTGTCAACTACCAAATGAAAAAAATAAATCAACTCAATGTATTTTCGGCCTTTGCAAGCCGAAATTATACACTTTACTTTTTTGGCAGGGCAGTATCGCAGTTTGGCACCTGGATGCAGCGTACCGCGGTAATATGGGTGGTTTACTCCATTACCCACTCGCCATTTTTGATCGGGGTAACAATTTTTGCCGAGCAGTTCCCATCGTTTTTATTTTCCATTCCCGGTGGAGTAGCCGCTGATCGTTATAACCGTTATACCATTATTAAAATTTGCCAGGTTAGCTCCATGATACAGGCGGTGCTGCTTGCCTTGCTGGTTATCACCGGGCATACCGTAGTGTGGGAAATATTGGTGTTAAGCGTATTTTTGGGTATCATCAACGCGTTTGACATTCCTGCCCGGCAATCCATGCTGCATGATGTGGTGTCCAACCCGGATCATTTGCCTAACGCTGTAGCGCTCACCACGGCTACCGCCAGCCTGGCGCAATTGCTTGGCCCGGCGTTATCAGGGATTGTGCTCAGCGCGTTTGGTGCCGGCGTATGTTTCCTGCTGAACGCGGCAAGCTTTGGAGGGGTTATTTTATCTATTATGCTGATGAAATTGCCTGTTTATATACCTAAAACAGTTCGCAAAAAGGTAGTGGCAGAGTTTGCTGAAGGCCTGGCCTACGTCAAAAACACGCCTTCAATCGGTTTGGTTGTAGTGATGACAGCCGCCATAAGTTTACTGGTGTTGCCCTATAATACCGTATTGCCGGTATTTGCCAAGATTATATTTAAGGGAGGCGCATCCACCTTTGGTTATATCAATAGCTTTATAGGCATTGGCGCGGTAAGCGGAACCATTTTCCTGGCATCGCGTAAACCGGGCGGCAATTTAAAAAGGATCTTATTTTTGAGCGCCATATTGTTGGGTGTGGGACTAATTTGTTTTTCACAGATCAAGTTTTTCCCGCTGGCTATGGTATTTGCCGCCGTAGCCGGTTTTGGCGCTATGGGACAATATACCGCGAGCAATATTATGGTGCAGTCAGGCTCAGACCCGGCCATGCGCGGCCGGGCTATCGGCATCCTGCTGATGGCGATCTTTGGCATGTCGCCGCTGGGCAGCTTGATCACCGGCGCCGTATCTGAACGCTTTGGCGCACCGGCTACCGTACTGGGCCAGGGCATTATTGCCTTGATTATTGCCTTAGTGTTTATCAGGTTTTTATTTCGCAGGGAAAAGGTAGTTAGTGCGCAGCAATGATATTTAGTTTAATGCAGGATCCTCTTCGAGAGACCCTGCGAAAACTAAAACTGCTTACCATCAGTTATAAACTGGCTTTACCTGTAGACTTTAGTTACCAACTGAGATACTGAGGGGCTCGATAATTTCCAGTCAGTGAGTTTTATTTTTCATTGATAATTATTGTTTCATAGCCTGACAGGCAAATAATACTGAATTATTAATAAGCTCATTACACTAAAAACCTTTTCACAAGTGAAACAGGCATAAATATATAACTCAATGATTTGCAATGAATTACATGTTCGGGCTTGTTTCGGTTTATTTTACCTGTTATGGCCTGTTTCGGTTTGTTTCAGTGTTGTTTACGTATGTTCCGCTCCAATTAATAGCTGTTTCGGTCAGGTAATTTAATGTGCTTTTATTTTACATCCATTTGTGAAACATTTACACATTAAACAACCCGTTCCGTTCCTGTTCCTGGTAATTTTGCACGGTTTCAATGGCATTATCAACCACATCGCTCAGGGCTACAATAAAGGTACCTGGGCGGGCAAGGCTCATGGCATGTTTAATGGCGTCAATCTCTTTGGATACCACCTCGAACTGCTTGTTGGTATCAACGGACAATATCCCTTCGCGCAGCAGGTCCAGGATATTTTCTTCGGTACGGCCGCGCAAATGTTTTTCCTGGCGGAGGATGATGTAATCGAACATTTCTGCCGATAGCTTGCCTAACTCGCGGATATCTTCATCGCGCCTGTCGCCGGTCCCGGCTATGATGCCGATCTTGAGCGGAGAATCAACATGGCCTAAAAACTCTTTGATCCCGCGGAAACCATCCGGGTTGTGCGCGAAGTCGATCATGAATTTAAAATCCCTGAAATCAAAAATATTCATCCTTCCCGGTGTTTGTGAAGCAGACGGTATAAAGGTTTCCAGCGAGGTTTTGATGTCCTCGGTTTTAAAGCCATATACAAAGGCAGCCAGCGTAGCCGCCATCGCATTCTCGATCATGAACGAAACCGTTCCGCCAAAGGTGATCGGGATGAGTGAAACACGTTGTACGCGGATCTTCCAATCACCTTTTTTTATGGTAATAAAGCCATTTTCCAAAATACAGGCGATCCCGCCCTTGCGGCAATGCGATTTGATCACCGGGTTATTCTCGTTCCTGCTAAAATAAGCGATGTTACAATCCGCCTTTTTACCAATGCGAACGCAATATTCGTTATCAGCGTTCAACACGCCCCAGCCATCCTTTTTAACTGAATTGATGATGACGCTTTTAACGCGTGTCAAATCATCCAAAGTATGAATATCCGCCAGGCCCAGGTGGTCTTCCTGGATATTGGTAATCACGCCTACATCGCAAAAACCAAAGCCCAATCCCGAACGCAGGATACCGCCGCGGGCTGTTTCCAGCACAGCGAAATCCACCGTCGGATCTTTCAAAATAAACTCAGAACTTACCGGGCCGGTGGTATCGCCTTTCAGCAGCATGGTATTTTGTACATAAATACCATCCGAAGTGGTAAAGCCTACCCTGTGCCCGGTATTTTTAACTATATGCGCAATTAAACGGGTTGTGGTAGTTTTACCATTGGTGCCTGTTACCGCGATGATGGGTATGCGTGACGATTTTCCCTGCGGATACAGCATATCTATCACATGGCCCGCCACGTTGCGCGGCAAACCCTCGCTTGGTGCAATATGCATGCGAAAACCCGGCGCGGCATTCACTTCTAATATAACACCGCCGTTTTCGGTTAATGGCTCGGTTAAATTCTCCGCCATAATATCAATCCCGCAAATATCTAAACCGATAATTTTAGAGATGCGTTCGCAGATGAATATATTTTGCGGATGCACGTGGTCGGTTACATCAATAGATGTTCCGCCGGTGCTCAAGTTGGCTGTTGATTTTACAAATACCTTTTCGCCGGCGGCGGGAACGGTGTCTAAAGTATAACCTTTTTTCTCTAACAGATCCAGCGTATCCCGGTCGACCGTTATTAAAGTCAGCACATTTTCGTGCCCATAACCGCGGCGTGGGTCGGTGTTTTCAATATCGATCAATTGTTGTATGGTTGATGTACCGTCGCCTTTCACATGCGCAGGATCGCGCAGGGCGGCAGCCACCATTTTGTTATCGATCACCAAAACACGAAAATCATAGCCGGTCACAAAACGTTCTACAATTACCTTGCGCGATATTTTGGAAGCAAACTCGTAAGCCGCAACCGCGTCTTCCCTGTTTCGGATGTTGATAGATATGCCACGCCCGTGGTTACCATCCAATGGTTTAAACACCAACGGGAAACCAACTTTGCGGATGGCTTCATCTACACCCTCGGTTGATGATATGGTAATACCTTTAGCAACCGGGATGGCCTGCTCCTGCAAAAGGCGTTTGGTTTCTTCCTTATTACTGGCGATATCAACCGCGATGCTGCTTGTTTTCTCGGTCATGGTAGCACGGAAACGTACCTGGTTTTTTCCATAACCCAATTGCACTAACGATTGGTTGTTCAGCCTGATCCAGGGTATATCCCTGGCAATAGCCTCCTCCACGATCGACCCTGTGCTAGGGCCCAAACGGGTAGCCTCGCGAACTTCGCGCATCTGCTGGATGTCGTGCTCCAAATCATATGCTTCACCTGTGATCAAAGCTTCGGCAATTTTTACCGATGCTTCAGCAGCGTAAATGCCTACTTTTTCTTCCAGGTAAGTAAACACCACATTGTATACGCCGGGCGTTTTAGTTTCGCGGGTACGGCCGTAACCGGTATCCATCCCGGCAAGGCTTTGGATCTCTAAAGCGATGTGTTCAATTACGTGCCCCATCCAGGTACCGGCTATAACCCGCTGAAAAAACCCACCCGGTACACCCGGCGAGCAACGGTGCTCGTATAAGCTGGGGATAAGCGCTTTCAATCGCTCATAAAACCCGTCGATGGCATTGGTAGGCTTATGTTCAAGTTCCTGCAGGTCTAACCGCATTTGTATCAGTTTTTTACGGCTACCACTCCATATGTTCGGGCCACGCAATACCTGTATATTTTCAATCTTCATAAAAAGGATGTTCTGTGTTAAAAGGGCTTAAATTTACTAAATCTAAAACCGTAACAAGCTAACAAGATTTTTGATGGTAAAAAATAAAATATTATGAAAGGTGTAGATGATTCACCCGATCCCCGCTCAGCCGCTTCATCTGCCCGCTCTCCCGCAAGCTATAAAGAGTGCGAAGTTCAAATGTTTTCCATCTCTTTGCGTCGCAGGCAAAGAGAGGTTGTCCGGCGCAGCGTAGCCGGAGGATTCACCACCGCGGCAATTGTGCATAAAAACATGCCACTATTAACAAATAAGCATAGCCTTTATGCCACTTTTTATTTTAATTTGTATTTAGTTGTTGTTTTAGTTGAATAAGTTGATTGAGTAAATAGTTATAAACGTAGAACCTATTGACCACTTAACTTAATCAACCGGATCAACCACTTAAAACTAAATAAACTAACATGAGTGTCCCAAAAGGAAAACTGATCATAATTGGAGGAGCCGTTGATATGGGCAGTAATATCAGCGCTCAGGAAAATATTTTGCAGCCTAATTATATTAAGTTTTTTGAAACCGGGATCCTGAAGCGCATCATTACTGAATCCACTCATCAGGAAGGATCAAAGATTGAGGTTATCACTACCGCATCGCAGATACCTGAACTGGTAAGCACCGAATACATCAGCGCGTTTAACCATTTAAATGTTACCAATGTTAACATCCTGGATATCCGTAACCGTGAGGATACGGCTAACAAAGAATACTTGCAACGCATCCGCGAAGCGGATGTAGTGATGTTTAGTGGTGGCGACCAGCTGCGTTTAAGCGCAATTTTTGGCGGGACCGAGTTTTTGCAGATCCTGAAAAAACGTTATAAAAATGAGCATTTTGTAATAGCCGGCACTTCGGCAGGCGCGGCGGCAGCTTCGGCACACATGATCTATCGTGGCTCGAGCAACGAAGCGCTGATCAAGGGCCATGTACAAATTACCGCGGGACTTGGTTTTATCGATTCTGTTTTTGTGGATACGCATTTTGTGCAGCGCGGCAGGATCGGTCGTTTACTGTATGCCGTTGCCAGTAATCCCGGTATTTTAGGGATTGGATTAGGCGAGGATGCAGGCTTGCTGATCACCGAAGGCAGCATGATGGAAGCCATCGGCTCCGGGTTAATCATTTTGGTAGATGGCCGCAATATGGTAGAAACCAATATTTACGATGTGGAGATCGGAGCACCTGTCTCCATCGAGAACCTGAAAGTGCATGTCATGTCCATTTATGATAAATACGACCTGTTACAAAACAAACTGCTCATCAAAAAGATTGTTAAAGTAGAAGACGGGGTGTTTATAAAGGCTGATAAATAATAATCCCCTCCCAACCCTCCCAGGAAGAGAGGGCTTAATCTAACAAGCATGAAACTAATCATTCACGGTGGGTTTTTTAGCGAATCGGGTACTAACCTGGAGGTTAAAAAAGCCAAGCAGGAAGCATTGAAGGAAATTGTACAGCTGGGCTATAAGCACCTCGCCGCACATACCGCGCTGGAAACCGTGGTTTATACCGTACGACTTTTGGAGGACTGCGACCTTTTTAACGCGGGTACCGGATCACAAATTCAGAGTGATGGTAAAATACGGATGAGCGCCTCATTAATGGATGGCAAAACGCTGGGATTTTCCGGTGTTATCAATATCGAAGATGTTAAAAATCCTATATGCATCGCGCGTAAGCTAATGGATCAAGAAGATAAGGTGCTAAGCGGCAGGGGTGCACTAACCTATGCCCGCGACAATGGCTTTAAATACTACAACCCCGAAATACCGCAGCGCCGCTGGGAATACGAGAAAAAACTAAGCGATTCCATCCGTTTAGGTACAGTTGGCTGCGTGGCAATGGATATGCACGGCGACCTGGCAGCCGGTACCTCAACCGGGGGTAAAGGCTTTGAAATACCCGGCCGTGTGAGTGATTCTGCAACTGCCGCTGGTAATTATTGCAACCAGTTTGCAGGCATATCCTGTACAGGTGTGGGCGAGGATATTGTGAGCGGAGCAGTAGCTACTAAAATTGTTACACGGGTAACAGATGGTTTTACATTACCGGCAGCGACTGAAAAAACCCTTGACGAGCTTAAGCCAATTGATGGCTTTGCAGGGGTAATCGGTATCTCTGCAACCGGAGACATCTATCATGCTGATACTCACCCTTACATGGTTTGGGCCTTACATGATGAAAAGCAAACCGAGGTTTTTGCCTGATTATTTGTCAAATCAATATAATATTGCTTTTTCCTGTAATAATAACTAACTTGCCGTATATTAATTACGTACAATTGCCCGTTAAGTAATTTTTTAAACCTCAGGGAAAATAAATGAAATTTCTTTTAGTAGTAGTATTATCTGTAGGCATCAGTTTATCGGCATCTGCCCAGCTTTCCGATCTGTTTAATATCAGCTTTAAAAAGCATGTTCGTTACCCGCAGATAGCGCTTAAACAAAATCACCCTTTTAAAAATTTTCCCGCTATGGCTTTGGCAAAACCAAAATTGCCAAAAAATATTTCGCTCGAAGGCGAATATGATATTGAACTGCAGGAGTCAGCCATTATGAAGGTGGCCCAGCACAATATGCGTTTCAGGATATATGATATCGCCAGCTATAATTTTAGCGATCTGGCCAAACTTTATATCAAGGAAAAACGCTTTTCTGAGGCGATGTGGTTTTTGCTGCAAAGCAATAATATTTCGCGCCAGCAAAATAATGATAGGCTTACGTTGTCAAATTTAATGGACCTGGCCATTGTTAAAGCCAATATGGGCGACCCGGTAAAGGCACAGGAAGACCTTGCCGAAGCTCAGCAACTGGCCCAGTTAAAAGGATTGCTTGCCAATATTTCCGACATACAAAAAGAACTAAAATTTGTACAACAATTTAAACCGGTACTTACAAAAGCCGAATGGCGCTACGCCGCTGATGCCCTGATTACCCCAAATAAAAAAGTAGACTAATATATATCAGGATTGTAACAATTAAGTAAAATGCCCGTCTACTTACTATAAATTCAAACATTATTGTAATATTGGCATTTCTAAATTGCGGTCAATTCTAAATGATCCTTTTTTATTTACGTTAGCAACTCACATTAGGCACAAGTATTGATGTTTTATTTTAATCCCCGTTTAAATACTCTAAAAGATATGTTCAAGAAATTATATTTCGTATTAGTACTGAGTGCCGCAGTAGCATGCCATGCAGCCCCATCAAAACCAATTAAGGTTGATGGTTCAAATGATCTGCAGCCCGATGCACGCCAAAATTTGGTTTGTAAAGAGGTTGCATCATTAATTTCAAAATACAATTACAAAAAGGTTAATCTGAATGATTCACTTTCGGCTGTGGTTTACACGCGTTATATTAAAAAACTCGATCCTGATCATAATTACCTGTTAGCATCAGATGTAAAAGCATTTGATAATTTTAAATACCAGTTAGATGATGATTTGAAAGCCGGTAATTTGAATGATGTTTTCTATATGTTCAACGTTTTTCAAAAGCGTTACCTCGATCTGATCAAATACTCATTGGCACACATTAATGACGACTTTGATTATAACAAGGATGAAACCTTTACTTATGACCGCGAGGACCTGCCATTTATTGCTACGCAAAAAGAATTGAATGAGCTGTGGATTAAACGCGTTAAGTACGATCTTTTAAATCTTAAAATAGCCAACCCGGATATGGCTAAGAATAAAGAAACTTTAAAGAAACGCTACCAGGATCTTTTATCGCAATCAAATAAGCTATCGAACCAGGAAGTGTTCCAAACATTTATGGATGCATTTACTGAAGCTGTAGATCCGCATACCAACTACTTTAACCCTTTTAATGCGGCACAGTTCAACATGGAAATGTCGCGTTCATTAGAAGGTATCGGCGCAACATTAGGCTCCGAAAATGAATATGTAACTATCAAAAGCGTGGTACCGGGCGGGCCGGCTGATAAAAGCCGTCAATTAGGAGCAGACGACCGCATTGTTGGTGTTGCACAAGGAAAAGACGGTGAATTTCAGAATATAGTAGGATGGAGAATTGATAATGCCATTGCCCTGATACGCGGCGCAAAAGGTACGGTAGTTAAATTACAAGTTTTACCTGCAGGTTCGGGCGCAAGTGGCAAGATCAAAATTGTTGAAATGGTTCGTGAAAAAATCGTTTTAAAAGATGAATTAGCTAAAAAGGAAATCCGAACCTATAACAGCAATGGCAAAATTGTTAAAATAGGTATTATTGATATTCCTGCATTTTATGTGGATAACAATGCGCAGCAAGCCGGTGATGCTAACTACCACAGCACTACCCGCGATGTTAAATTAATATTGGATTCATTAAAAAATGAAAACGTTGATGGTATTGTATTAGACCTTCGCGAAGATGGCGGTGGCTCATTATCTGAAGCGATATCATTAACCGGCTTATTTATAAAAGATGGCCCTGTTGTACAGGTAAAAGATACCCGCGACAAAATTGAGGTTGACAGTGATGATGATCCGTCTATTTCTTATGCAGGCCCGCTTGCTGTGTTGGTTGACCGTTTCAGTGCGTCGGCATCCGAAATTTTTACCGGAGCTTTACAGGATTACGGCCGTGCAGTAGTATTAGGAACCCAAACCTATGGTAAAGGTTCGGTACAAACAGAAATTGAACTGGATAAAGTTATCGACCCATCATTGGCAGATATGGTATCTAAAGTTGTTGGTGTAGCAAAAAGCCGCCCTACAGGCGCGGTTAGTACTTTTGGCCAGCTAAATTTAACCATCGCTAAGTTTTACCGCATAACCGGCAACTCAACGCAGCGCCATGGTGTTACACCTGATATTACTTTCCCATCAGTTATTCCTTTAGACAAATACGGCGAAGATACTGAGCCATCGGCAATGCCTTTTGATGTGATCCCGGCAAGCGATTATGTTAAAGCAGGCAACCTGAGTCCGGTTATCCCTCAATTAAGAAAACTGCATGATGCCCGAATGAGCACCAGCGACAGCTACAAATATTTATTACAGGATGTAGCTGACTTTAAAGAGCACGATGCGGAAAGGTCGATCACGCTGAACGAAGCACAGCTTAAAAAACAACGTGATGATGACGAACAAAAATCATTTGAGCGTGAAAATTTACGCCGTGTAGCTTTAGGCTTAAAACCATTGAAAAAAGGAGACCCTAAGCCTAAAAATGAAGACCTGGATTTTGTGAAAATAGAAGCCGGGCAAATCATGACCGACTATATCAATATCAATGGTAAGGTCACGCAAGCAATGCCTCAACAATTCTCAAAATAATAACTACAACAAATCCTGGCTCCGCCGGGATTTGTTGTTTAAATCCCCTGTTTTAGAAGTTATTTCTTTAGATCCGCTGAGTTAACTCTTCGCCAAGTATCTTACTTCCTACTTCTAAACAAAAACCCTTCATCGCGGTTTATTCTACATGGCTAAAAAACCGCTGCTTGAATTTACCGACAAAGGCATTTACTGTGCACACGGTAAATTCTATATCGACCCGTGGAAACCGGTTGATGACGCGGTGATTACCCACGCCCACTCAGACCACGCTTATTGGGGGCATAAACATTACCTGGCGCATCACTTATCGCGCGAGGTTTTGTTATATCGTCTGGGCGAGATCAACCTGCAAACTATTGAGTACGGCGAAACCATCAACAAAAATGGTGTTAATGTTACGCTTTATCCTGCGGGGCACGTGATCGGCTCGGCGCAAATCAAGGTCGAATATAAAGGTGAGACCTGGGTGGTATCCGGTGATTATAAAACTGAGGATGATGGTATATCTACACCTTTTGAGCCGGTGCAATGCCATCACTTTATATCGGAATGTACCTTTGGCATGCCGGTTTATCAATGGAAACCGCAGGTGCAGATATTTGAGGATGTAAATAATTGGTGGCATAATAATTTACAAAATGGGCTGGCAACAGTCATCGTTGGTTATTCATTAGGCAAGGCACAGCGTATCCTGCAAAACCTCAATCTATCAAATGGTAAAGTTTATACCCATGGCGTAATCGAAAATACCAACGAAGCGCTCAGGCGCAATGGTATCATCTTAAATCCAACTACAAGGATCACTTCCGATACGCCAAAAGAAGAAGTAAGAAAAGGCATTATCATCGCTCCACCTTCATCGGTTGGTACGCCTTGGATGCGGAAGTTCGGCCCATATAGTTTTGGTTATTGTTCGGGATGGATGGCGCTTCGCGGGGCAAAACGCCGCCGGGCTGCCGACAGGGGTTTCATCATGTCGGACCATGCGGATTGGGATGGCCTCATCAGCGCCATTGATGCTACCGGCTGCGAAAGCGTTTACCTTACCCACGGCTACACCGCCACTTTCACCAGGTATTTAAACGAGATAGGTTTTGATGCCCACGAAGTACATACGCTTTATGGAGGCGAGGAAGAGGAAAACCCTAACCTACCGGGTGGCGAAACTTTAGACGGCGTTGCCAAAGAGCCGGTAACATCAGAAGAGGGGAGCGCCATATGAAGGCGTTTGCGCAACTTTTCCTCTCGCTTGATGAAACCAATAAGACCAATGAAAAGGTTAAGGTTTTAAAGGATTATTTTAACAGCGTTCCTGATACGGATAAAATGCACATGCTGGCATTATTTACCGGGCGAAAACCGAAGCGAATTATCAATGCCACCAATGTTAGGCATTGGGCGGTGGAGGCTTCAAACATCCCGCCCTGGCTGTTTGAGGAAAGTTACCATGTAGTTGGCGACCTTGCCGAAACAATGGCGCTACTGATGCCCCAAAGCAGCAACAGCAGCAACAAAACACTTACCGAATGGATTGCGGAACTAAATACCCTGGGACCAAAAACCGAAGAAGAGCGCAAACAATGGTTATTAGAGTCATGGGCGATGCTGGATAGCCAGGAACGCTTTGTATTTAATAAATTACTGACCGGCAGTTTCCGGGTGGGTGTATCGCAAAATCTGGTAGTAAAGGCTTTGGCTGATATTACCAAACTGGACGCCGCCACCATCACCCACCGGATTATGGGTAACTGGATGCCTGAAACTTATACCTACGAGCAACTGATACAGGAAAGCGGAGCCGCCGATGATATATCGCGCCCCTACCCTTTCTTTCTGGCCTACCCGATACAGGAAACATCGGAGAAAAGAAAATCAGCCGAAGAAATTGAATCTTCTTTAGGCGATGCAGAAGAATGGCAGGCAGAATGGAAATGGGACGGCATACGTGCGCAAATGATCAAACGGGAGGGTAAGATCTTCATCTGGAGCCGTGGCGAGGACCTTTCGACCGATAAATTTCCGGAACTACATCCATTTCTGAACGCTTTGCCCGATGGAACGGTAATAGACGGAGAGATCCTCAGCTTTCAGAATGGCTTACCCATGCCATTTAACGTGCTGCAAACACGTATCGGCAGAAAAAATCTGAACAAAAAAATATTAGAGGAAAGCCCGGTTGCGGTTATTGCTTACGATTGCCTGGAATTTAAGGGTGAGGATATTCGCACCAAAACACAATCGGAACGGCGGGTAATTTTAGAAGGTTTGCAGGCTGATACACCATACCCCGAAACATTCCGCATATCTGAACTCATTAAATTCAACAACTGGACGGAACTGGAAACCATCCGCGAGCAATCACGGGCGATGATAGCCGAGGGCATTATGCTGAAGCGCAAAAGCGCCACCTACCAGGTTGGCCGCCGACGTGGCGATTGGTGGAAATGGAAGATCGATCCGTTATCGGTGGATGCAGTGATGATCTACGCCCAAAAGGGCCACGGCCGCCGTGCTGATCTGTATACCGATTACACTTTTGCTGTTTGGGATGGGGACAAGCTGGTGCCATTCGCCAAAGCCTACTCCGGTTTAACCGATGCAGAGATCAACAAGGTGGATTACTTCATCAAACGCAATACACTCGAAAAATTCGGCCCGGTACGCACCGTAAAGCCTGAGCTGGTTTTTGAGATAGGTTTTGAGGGAATTAACCGCTCAACAAGGCATAAATCTGGCATCGCCCTGCGTTTTCCGCGTATTTTGCGATGGCGGCATGATAAACCAAAAGAAGAAGCAGATACATTGGATAATTTAAAGGCATTACTGGATTAGCGCGAATGGGTCCCCATTTAGATAAGAACTAAATGCAAAGTGTTAAGTTTCAAGTAATATTCCCGCTACACCGCATCAAAACATTACCTCCTTTGTTTTAATTCTATATTCATCAACAAATGGAAAATATACTACACATCCTTAACGGCGATGGTACACTGAACGGCTTTGAAGATACCAGCCTCAATGGCGATATTTTGGTTTGGCGCGAGGTACTTTCGCAAGGCCCGGTGGAAAAGAATATTTCATCAGGCAGTTTTTGGAAAAAGCGTGTTGAATGGATCTCCAAAGCCTTTGAGGATGCCCCGGATGATTACGAGGAAAAAGTCATCAATCACCTGAGTATGTTAAGCGATCCCTACCAGGAGATAAACCTATGGTTTGAGTTCGACCTGCATTGCCAGGTAAACATGCTGGGTGTGATCATGATGCTGCGAAAACAAACTAATCTATCCGGCCCGGGTATATTTTTGATCTGTCCGGATAGTTTTCCCGGCATGGATAATTTTAGGGGCATGGGTGAATTGAATGGCGAGCAATTGGAATATTTGTACGACAATATCCGCGTACAACTGGGCGAACCCGATTTTTACATAGCCACCGAAGCCTGGAAATATTACACTGCCAACAATATTGATGCATTGAACCAATGGCTGCACGAAAACAATTACTGGGCGAACCTGCACTTCCTGAAAAATGCGTTATTGGCCCATGTTAAGCGGTCTACCGTAAACACAAAAGGGCTAAACCATATTGAACAAATCCTGCTGGATATTTATAATTCCGGCATCCGGGATGAATCGGGCATATACGAAGCCTTCTGGAAAACTGAAAGCATCTATGGCATGGGCGATATGGAAATTGATATTTACTTAGGGAGATTAAAAGAAAGGGGATTGCTCGATTTATAATGAGTTAAAATTTTCTCCCTATAATCCCGAACATAATTATTTTACCCACTGTTAGTATACTCACAAACAATCATAAAATTTAAAAATTGCTTGTGAGTACACAGGCAAGAGGTTAACTTATCTAAAAAAGATACAACCTGCTTCGTTGCCCCTTCCCGCAATTACATTTTTTTATAAATTTACCTCATAAAATCATGAGCAAAACCTACATCATCAGTGGCGCGGGCAGTGGTATTGGCCGTTCTATAGCACAAAAACTTTCAGCAGATGGGAATAATTGCATTTTGTTGGGTAGAAGTAAAGAACAGCTGCAACAAACTTTGAATACGCTTAAACAAGGCAATAATCAAGTTTTGATAGCCGATATCCGCAGTAAGGAAAGTCTGCAATCCGCATTCGAAAAGCTAAATAACATATCCATCAATGGCCTTATCGCCAATGCTGGCATTGGCGGCGAAAATCAATGGGGCGATACCGACCGCTGGGCACAGATCATCGACACAAACCTAACCGGCACCTATAATTTTATAAATACCTTTTTACCGTTAATACGTAAGGCTGATGAGGCTAAACAAATTGTGATAACTTCTTCCGTTTTAGCGCGGTTGGGCGTGGCTAATTACTCCGCTTATTGCGCATCAAAGGCCGGTTTGTTAGGTTTAATGCGCTCCTGGGCTGTGCAATTCGCCCCTGAAAATATTTTGGTTAATGCCATTTGCCCCGGTTGGGTTGACACCGATATGGCACAACAAGGCCTGCAAGGGATAGCCGATGGCATAGGCATCAGCAAACAGGAGTTTTATGATATAGCCATGCAAAGTGTACCCTTACGCCGCATGAGCCAACCTGGAGAAATAGCCGACCTGGTTACCTACCTGGTTAATCAAAGTTCCATTACCGGGCAGGCTATTGATATTAATTGCGGCGCGGTTATGAATAGTTAGTTGGAAAGAATCAGGAGGCAAGACTAAAGTACTAACCTTGAAAAGTATAAGCTATTCTCTGTGCAGCATACAGATTGCTTCGTTCCTATTAAGGAGGTTCTAAATCAAATCTATTTCGGAACCACCACAGCAATACTCGGCGATCGGTCACTCTCATTCTTCAACCTATCCAGAGCCGTAACAATGTATAGATACGTCTTCCCTTTTTGTATTGTTTTATCCTGGTAGTTGGTGGAATTATTATAGGCAATATGCAAAATATGACTCGGACTATTAATATCTATCTTTTCCGCACCTTCAAAACGATAGATGACATAACCATAAACCGGTTCCTTATCCAATGCCGGCAATGGGGTTTGCCATGTTACGTTAACCATATTGCCCACTAAATGCGCCACCACGTTTTGCGGCACATTAGGTGGTATCGAATCCAGCCAGAGCATTACCGGCGGCAAGGCCGGGTATTTGTAAAAGTTACTGGCCAGCGAATCGGCGAAGCCGCCAAAATTGTTTGTTAGCGAGTTTGAGCTAAAAAACACACTCCCTTGTACACGCGGGTTATTCCGAAGATCACGCATTTCATTAGGAAGTTCCGATGGATTTTTAAATGCGATCGATGCCTTTGACCTTTCGGCAATACGGTATACCGCCTGCCCAATGTATAAGTGCCGGTTAAAGGTATTGTTACTCCACCAGTTTAATAAAGTATCAAAATTAGCTACACGACTGCTGCGCGACCAGTAAACCTGCGGCACAGCATAATCAATCCAACCTTCCTCCATCCATTTGCGCACATCGGCATAGTTTTCGTAATAAGACGAGCCGCCATGCGTAGCGGAACCCTCGGGGTTTTGGTATTGATTGGCCCAGATCCCAAACGGACTAACACCAAATTTAACACGTGGTTTATGTTTGCCAATGCTATCGCTTAACATTTCTATCAGCGTATCCACATTGTGGCGGCGCCAGTCTTTTATATTATCATAGCCTGCGCCGTATTTTGCGAAAGTAGCCGCATCGGGTATGCTTTGCCCGTCAACCGGGTATGGGTAAAAGTAATCATCCATATGGATACCGTCCACATCATAATTATCCAGCACATTTAAAATAATGTGGATAATATACTCCCGCACCTCAGGAATACCGGGATTAAAGAGCTTCTGTCCGCCATAGGTGAAAAACCATTCCGGTTTTAAGTTGGTAATATGATTAGGGCTCAGCTGGCTGTATTTGCTATCATTGGTAGCACGATAAGGGTTGAACCAGGCATGCAGCTCCATACCGCGTTTATGCGCTTCATCAATTGCAAATTCAAGCGGGTCATAAACCGGGTCTGGCGATACACCCTGTTTACCCATCAACCATTTGGACCATGGTTCGGTTCCCTTGGCATAAAATGCATCTGCCGCCGGGCGAACCTGGAAGAATACCGCGTTGATCCCTGTTTCCTGGTGCGCATCTAACATGTCGGTAAGCTGTTGCTTTTGTTCGTCAACAGTTGATTTTGGCTTTGGCCAGTCTATATTTTCAACGGTCGCTATCCATACCCCCCTAAACTCGCGTTTTGGGCTGATCTGGTAACGTTTTGTGGTATCTACCTGTACTTGCGCATTTACATTTTGCAGGATAAATAAAGACAATATAAATGGCAGGACGTATTTATGTAGATGCATTAAACAGGTAAATTTTAAAGCTGCAAAGATATAAAACTCTGCTCGTTGCCATTTTATTATAGCGCAATAATTAATTGATTTTTGGCTTTTTATGTATTTGTACTTACATTAGCAACGCATCCAGGTATAATTTTTACTTAAAAAGACGTTATATTACTAAAATTTTACACTTTTAAGCAGTATTAACAATCAACAGCATTTATTAGTGTTTACTAATTTGCTGTTATACTATTAACCAACCGGATGGATGTAAAATATAACCAACGCCATCTACGTATCATAAACTAACGAATTATTTGTTCGTTTTGATATTATTTTTAACAAAAACCGATTACTA
Organism: Mucilaginibacter sp.; assembly: GCF_965225845.1. Taxonomy (GTDB): domain Bacteria; phylum Bacteroidota; class Bacteroidia; order Sphingobacteriales; family Sphingobacteriaceae; genus Mucilaginibacter. The sequence continues at coordinate 280,597 of NZ_CBDDBL010000002.1, read as the reverse complement.
TGGAAAACCAATCTGGGCAAACACCTAAAAAAAATTCAAATGTAATTTACTTTCTAATTGTTGTTGTAGTGGCTTTATTAGGTACCGATGTTTACCTGTATCTGCAAAAAAACAAATCAGATGTGATAGTGGTAAGCCAGGGTGATGAGAAACAGAAATTGCAAAATGAGTTAGATAGCCTTGAATCGCAGGTAGAGCAGGTTAATGCCGGCAAAACCAAAATGTCTGCCGAAATGCAGGCTAAAAATGATTCATTACAAAACAAAATAAGAGTATTAAGAAGCGAACTGGCAAAAGGCACGTTAACTAAAGAAGAGTTGGCACAGGCACAGGAAAACGTAAAACAACTGCGTTATTTTGTAACCAACTATACCGCGCAGATCGATTCATTACAAAAATCTAATGCCTCACTAAAAGTTGAGCGCGATACTTTAAAAACTAACCTTGCCGTTGTAAAAACCAAGGCTGATACCCTCACCAAGCAAAACCACGATTTAAGTAACAAGGTGCAAATAGCTTCGGCGCTTAAGGTTGCAACGGTAGAAGTAGCTGCTTTTAAAGTAAAAAACAGCGGTAAAGAAGTTGAAGTGAGCCGCTCATCACCTGCTAAAAAAATCAAGATCAGCTTTACGGTAGCAAGCAATGCTGTTGCGCCAAAAGGCAGTCATGATATTTATATCCGTGTGATAGACCCAACCGGCAACCTGATCACTGAAGGTGATTCCGGAACTTTTACTGCTGACGGTACCAGCCTGCAATACACCTACAAAACGTCTATCGACTTTAAAGACGATGGCAGCAATTATATAGTTGATTGGATGAACCCTTCAGCTTTCCAAAAAGGAACTTACACCATATTGCTTTATGCTGATGGTTACACCATGGGCAAAACAAGCCTGACACTAAAATAGATATCAGTGACTGAAGTTTAGAGATTAGGAAAGCCTCTTGCACAACGCAAGGGGCTTTTTATTTCACTTGTCATCTCGACTGCAGGGAAAGATTGTCTGCCCCCACCAAAGCGGCTATGTAAATCGTAGAAGATTTTTCGCTACCGCTCAAGAGATAAATTTCTTCCTCCGACCAAAACGATAAGGAGGTTATTTAACAGCCTCAAACCGTTCTTTTAAGAACGCACCTGTATAGGAATCTTTTACCTTGATCAAATTCTCAGGCAAGCCTTCAAATACTACTTTACCGCCTCTGTCGCCACCTTCAGGGCCAATGTCTATCACCCAGTCGGCACATTTGATCACGTCCATGTTATGCTCTATTACGATGATGGTATTGCCATGATCAAGCAATGCGTCAAACGACTTCAGCAGCTTTTTGATATCCTCGAAATGCAAACCCGTGGTGGGTTCATCAAAAATGAACAATGTTTTATGCGTATTATTCCCTTTAACTAGGAAAGATGCCAGCTTGATACGCTGTGCCTCGCCGCCTGATAAGGTATTTGATGATTGCCCCAACTGCACATAGCCCAAACCAACGTCAACCAACGGTTTTATTTTGGCGATGATCTTCGGCTCTTTCTTAAAGAATTCCAAAGCTTCATCTATGGTCATGCCCAACACTTCAGACACATTCTTTTCATTGTAAGTAATGTCCAAAATATGTTGTTTAAAACGCTTGCCACCGCAGGTTTCGCAGGTTAAAAAGATATCAGCCATAAACTGCATCTCAATCTTCACTTCACCCTCGCCCTGGCAAACATCGCAACGGCCACCCTCTACATTAAAGGAAAATGCCGATGGCTTTAACCCTGCGGCCTTAGATGCGGGCTGTGCCGCAAATAAATTCCTGATCTCGTCCCAGGCCTTAACATAAGTAACCGGGTTTGATCGGGATGAACGGCCGATCGGGTTTTGATCCACCAGTTCAACCTGTTCTATCTTCGCGTAATCACCTTCAATCGCATCGTATGATCCGGTTTGCTCGCCTGAATAATTGCCCAGCGTTTTTTGCAATGCAGGTGCCAATATCCGCTTAACCAAACTGGTTTTACCCGAGCCTGATACACCGGTAACCACGGTCAAAACGCCTAACGGGAATTTCGCATCTACATGTTGCAGGTTATTTTCGCGGGCACCTTTTATGTCGATATGATCATGCCATTTACGGCGATGATCAGGTATAGCAATTTCTTCCTTGCCGCTCAAATAACGCCCGGTAAGGCTGTTATCATCCTTAATAATTTCATTATAAGTACCCGAGAAGATCAACTCACCACCATGTGTACCAGCCGCAGGGCCGATATCAATGATATGATCGGCAGCCTTCATGATCTCTTCCTCGTGCTCAACAACCAGTACGGTATTTCCTACATCACGCAGCGATTTCAATACCGTGATCAAACGTTGTGTATCGCGTGGATGCAAACCGATGCTTGGCTCATCCAAAACATATATCGACCCAACCAAACTACTGCCCAACGAAGTAGCCAAATTGATACGCTGCGACTCACCGCCTGAAAGTGTATTCGACAATCTATTCAGTGTTAAATAACTCAAGCCAACATCATTTAAAAACGACAGTCGGTTGGTTATTTCCATCAGCAGGCGTTTGCCTACTTTGGCATCTGTTTCATTTAACTGTAGGTTGCTAAAAAATTCTAAAGCTTTATCCAAAGCCATCAATACCACGTCGGTGATTGATTTGCCATCGATCTTTACATAAGATGCATCCATGCGTAAACGGCTGCCCTTACATTCCGGACAAGTAGTTTTACCACGGTAGCGCGACAGCATCACCCGGTATTGGATCTTGTAGGTCTGCGCCTCCATTTCCTTGAAAAACTCATCCAGGCCCCGAAAATATTTATTGCCGGCCCATAACAGCCTTTGCTCCTTTTGAGTGAGCTGGTTATATTGGCGATGGATCGGGAAATCAAACTTTAAAGCAACGCTGATTAGCTTATCATTCCACTCGCGCATTTTTTCGCCGCGCCATGGGGCAATCGCGCCTTCATATACACTTTTGCTTTTATCAGGGATAACCAGGTCCTCATCAATACCGATCACTTTGCCATAACCTTCGCAACGCTTACAAGCACCGTAAGGGTTATTAAAGCTGAAGAAATTAGGTGAGGGCTCTTCAAATTTTATCCCATCTAATTCAAACCTGTCGCAAAAAAAGCGTTCTGTTTCTTGTTCAGCATCCGGCTCCTGGTAACGCACGTAGCAATCACCCTTGCCTTCAAAAAATGCAGTTTGTATCGAGTCGGCTAAACGGCTGTAAGTTTCATCTTCTTCGTTTTTAATGATACGGTCGATAACGATCCGAACGGCTTGATGGGCCGATGTCGCGCTTTCGTTAGTTGCCTTTTCACCTTTAACCTCATCTTTCAGCCATTGCCCATCATCAACAATGCTCATATCTTCCAGCAAGGCTTCAATACGCGATAGCTTTTGCAGGTACTCAACCCTTACAAACCCTTTTTGCATCAATACGGCCAGCTCTTCTTTTAAGCTGCGGTTATTGTGCGGGTAAAGCGGGCAAAGTATGGTAACCTGGGTATCATTCGGCAAGGTCATGATGAAGTTGATCACATCGGTAACCGAATCCTTCTTCACCAGATTGCCGGATATTGGCGACAGTGTTTTACCTATGCGCGAAAAAAGCAGTTTTAAATAATCATATATCTCGGTCGAAGTACCAACCGTTGAACGCGGGTTGGAAGTAATCACCTTTTGCTCAATAGCGATAGCAGGGGCTATGCCTTTAATGTAATCCACATCCGGCTTGTTCATACGACCCAAAAACTGGCGCGCGTATGACGACAGGCTTTCTACATACCTGCGCTGCCCTTCGGCGTACAGGGTATCAAAAGCCAATGATGATTTACCCGAACCCGACATGCCCGTAACCACTACCAGCTTATTTTTAGGTATGGCCACATCCAGGTTTTTCAGGTTGTGTACACGTGTTCCCTTAATTATAATATGCTTCTGCGGATCTTTTTCTGCTTCTTTGATCATTCAAATATTAGTTCATGGTTAGTGGCTGATAGTTCATAGCAAAGTCTGTTCCGACAATGCGCAAATGGGCTATAAAACCACGAACCTTTCCAAAACGCAAAAATCCTAAAATTATTAGCCGTTTCCAAATGCGTGCCACTAATAAATGGGAATATGATTTTGGGTTGATTAATTAACCTAAACAATTAACTTAGAGCCGTAAAACAGACCATGGATAACCCGGTAACCGAAGATTTCAGCCCCCAAATTAATTACGAAAAAAGCATACAAAAACATAGGCTCATCTATAAAATAACACCTGTCCGCGTTTTTTGTGAGGCAGTAAACTGGCTCATGTTTTCGTTATTTATTTTTATCTCTTTACAACCTTTACTCTTTGGCAGAACAGCGTCTACAGGGGTAGTGATTCTTATAATATTATTTAACACCTGGATGCTGTCAAACGCGATCCTCAATTATTCGCTCGTAAAAATCCCGGGCAAAACAATTGATGAAAATAAAACAGTTATCCGTTTTGCCATAAATGAGTTTTTAACGGTTAAAGATTTCAAGGTCGATAACGAAATAATGATGCGGAGCTTTAAACCTAACGGTCGCCCTTTTTGGGGCAAAATAGTAACCATACTTTTTGACGGAACGGAGATGTACCTCAACATCACTACTACAGGCAAAACAGATAATCCTACCATGATACACGGCCTGCGTAACTATATCAGGGCAAAAAGGATCGCACGATATTACAGGAAACATTATTTCTCAAACTAATCTTTACACTGCCTTTATTAGCCTAACCCATTAAACTTTAACACCTTAAATCAGTCAAATGTTAAAAAATGTTAAAGTGTTAAAATGGCTTAATTATTTGGTTTTTTCCGGTTTTTTTACTTTATTTGATGTAACAAAAAGGAGACCCTATATAGATTAAACTCTACTTTAACAAAAAATATATCTTTTAATTAAGTTTAAAGTAAAGGTTTTCTATGGATTTTCAATTGCAAAGTGATCAGGATTTAATCCATCTATATATTACCGGCGAAGAGGCCGGATTAGTGGAATTAATACGCCGATACCAATCTAAAATTTACACCTCAATTTATTTACTGGTAAAAGATGAATACCTCGCCGAGGATATTTTTCAGGATACCTTTATCAAAGTAATCAACACTTTAAAAGCCGGGAAATATAACGAGGAAGGTAAATTCCTTCCCTGGGTTACCCGTATAGCGCACAATTTAGTGATCGACCATTTCCGCCGCGAAAAGCGTGCGCCAATGGTTAGCAATGGCGACGACTTTGATATTTTTGAGGTATTAGGCAATTATGATGAAAGCGCCGAGGACCGCCTGGTTCGTGAGCAAACGCACAAGGACCTGAAAGCCCTGATCCAGCTGTTGCCTTCCGAACAAAAAGAGGTTTTAATCATGCGCCATTTTGGCGATCTATCCTTTAAAGAGATAGCTGATATTACTGATGTGAGCATTAATACCGCACTTGGCCGCATGCGGTATGCCTTAAATAACCTGCGTAAAATGATGCAGGGTAAAGAGTTGAGCTTGAAAAACTAATTTCATGAAATTTTCATGAAAATTTTTTCACAGTTATAAAATATTACTTATTAGCTTGCGTTTAGTATTTGTACTTTAACAATAAACAAGCTTATGGGTGAAACCTTTACAAAAACATTTAGCCCGGTCATTAACAACGCACAAGTGAAAGACAAGGATGTACATGAAATTACAGATGCGGATGATTTGATCTTTTATCATTCTATCCGTGCAGATTTGGATCTTTTAAGAAAAAAACCAAAGTTGCAGACAATTCATCACATTCTCGACTATTCAAAGAGCTTACGTAGTTAATTACGGATCGGCAAAAGACTAAAAGCCTGGTATAAATTATACCGGGCTTCTTTTTTTTATTTATTTTCGACGGCACACATTTATCGCCCATGCTAAAGCAAGAACGCTACCGCCATTTTGTAGATTATTTTTCGAAAAACCAGCCCAATGCCGTTACCGAACTGCATTACGGCAGTCCGTTTCAGCTACTCATAGCGGTGATCCTGTCGGCACAATGTACGGATAAGCGCATCAACCAGGTAACCCCTGCCCTGTTCGAGCGTTTCCCAACGCCCGAGAGTTTATCAGCATCAACACCGGAAGAAGTTTTTACCTATATCCGCAGCGTAAGCTATCCAAACAATAAAGCCAAGCACCTGGTAGGAATGGCTAAAATACTGGTTGATGTTTTCCATAACGAGGTACCATCGGATATAGACCAGCTGCAAAAAATGCCCGGCGTGGGCCGAAAAACCGCTAATGTAATTGCTTCAGTAGTTTATGATGCGCCTGCCATAGCTGTAGATACACATGTATTCCGCGTAGCGAATAGAATTGGGTTAACTACCAATGCCAAAACCCCATTAGCTGTTGAAAAGCAATTAGTAGAATATCTACCCAAAGATACTTTAGCCATCGCACACCATTGGTTAATTTTACATGGTAGATACATCTGTATAGCCCGAAGCCCCAAATGCGATATCTGCCCGTTAACGTGGTTTTGTAAATACTATGCCAGTACTAATACCGAAACGTACCTGCTAAAGGCTAAAGCCGCTAAAGCGAAAAAAACAAAGGATCAAAAGAAAAAGAAAGCGCTGGACAAGGTCAGCAAAGAGTTATCTAAGCGTAGTGAGGGGAATTTGAACGTAGTAATCCCTAATAAAAAAATTGGAGATTAGAGATCGGGTTATTCATCAAAGGCAATCATCAACTCAAACACAACATCACAAGCCCTTAATTTAAAACCCTACCCTCTAATCTCCAATAGTATTACTTTATTAAAGATTGACTAATTATAATTAGTCAAATTTTATGCCTAAACCAATCTGAAATACCTGATTTCTGTATTCAGGCACATAAGAGTCGCCATAACCATCACCCTGGTTAAAGTCAATAGTGTAACGTGCACGTAATTCAACATTCTGATTCAAATCAAAACTCACACCAATAACACCATCAACAAAAGTATTGTTGCCGTTATTGTTATTGTCGTGGTTTTGCGCAGTAACTGTAAAGCCGCTGCTGTAAGTGTTGGTTGTGTTAGTTAAGAATGACAATTGCGGGCCAATTAAAAAGTTAAAGCCCGGCGCTAAATGAAATTTAGCTAACAATGGCACATCGATAAAATTTTCGCGGGATGTAAAGTGTCCATCAGGAGTGCTTGCACTGTAGCCTTTTTGAGAATACAAAACTTCAGGCTCAAAAGACAATGGATAGATCAACGGCACATCTAAAAACAAACCTGCATTAAAACCCGCAATGGTACCGGTGTTCACCTGGTTATCATAACCGGTTACGGTATTGGCCAGGTTTAAACCACCGGTAACACCTACTCTCACGCGATAAAAATCGTCGTGCCTGTCAACCGGCCTGCGGTGCTTAACCACTACCACTCTGCGTGGGCCATAATAGTATTGCTGCGCGCTAACAGAACCTGCAAACATGAGGCCTATAGCTAATAGTAAAAGGATTTTTTTCATGTTAAAATGTTTTAATTATAATGTATAGAGTAATTTTTAAACCAAAGGTTTATTTTGGTGTTGATTTTTTTAGAAGCAGAAACTAAAATCATGCCACAGCGCATGGTTTTACCTACATTTGAACTATGACCATTACCCGGAAAATCTTCCTTTTCGCTACATTATCAGCCCTAAATTTTATTGCTTTAAGCGCATTTGCTCAAAAGGAAAGCTATGTACAATCATTAAATGATCAAAACCACTGGGTCGATTCCGTATTCCGTAAAATGAGCCGCCGCCAAAAAGTGGCGCAACTTTTTTTTGTAAGGGCGCATACCAATTTGGGTAAGGCTTATGAAGATTCTGTTGCAGGTGTAATTAAAAGTGAACAGGTGGGCGGGTTGGTGTTTTTCCAGGGCGGGCCGGTTAGGCAGGCAGAACTCATCAACCGTTATCAAAAACTTTCACCTATCCCGCTGATCATCGCCCAGGATGGCGAGTGGGGATTGGGCATGCGGCTGGATTCTACCATTTCCTATCCTTATCAAATGACTTTAGGCGCAATTCGTGATAATACACTTATCTATAAAATGGGCCAAATGGTGGCCTATGATTTTAAACGGATGGGTATGCAAATGAATTTCGGGCCGGATATGGATATCAATAATAATCCGAATAATCCTATAATTGGCTATCGCTCCTTCGGTGATAATAAATATAATGTCGCTGCAAAAGGGATCGCTTATTTTACCGGTATGCAATCCGAAGGGTTGCTGGTAACTGCTAAACATTTTCCCGGCCATGGCGATACCAATGTGGATTCACATCTTGATCTTCCGCTGTTACCTTTTACCCGCGAACGTTTAGATACCTTAGAAGAGTATCCTTTCCGCGAAGCGATAAAGGCCGGGATAAGCGGTGTGATGATAGCGCATATGGATATCCCGGCATTGGATACCACCAAACATCTGCCATCAACACTATCGCGCAAAATAGTAACCGGTATTTTAAAAGATTCGCTGGGTTTTAAAGGATTGATCGTTTCTGACGCGATGGAAATGAAAGGCGTTGTTAAATATTTCCCTAACGGGGATGCCGATGTACGGGCGTTTTTGGCAGGGAATGATATTTTGGAATTATCGCCAAACTCAGCTTTAGCCATTCAGAAGATAAGAAGGGCTATTCGTCGGGATGAAATATCAAGTGAGGAATTTGATGCAAGGGTTAAGAAAATTTTAGATGCCAAATATTGGGCTGGCTTGAATAATTATTACGAAACATCTGTAAAAGATTTGGTTCAGGATTTAAACCGTCCATCTGAAAAGGAACTGGTTACCCAGCTAAGTGATGCTTCCATAACTCTTTTGAAAGGTAATGCACAAGCATTACAGCTTAACCCTTTAGCCCGAACAGCAGTTGTTAGCATTGGCGTTGAACAACCGACTGTATTTCAGCAAGACCTTTGCCATTGGTATGCCAACAGCCGGATCTTTATGATCAGTAAAAATGAATCACCGGCAAATATTGCCAGCCTTGAACAGTTTTTAAAACAATACGACCAGGTTTTTATCAGCATAAATGATACCCGCAAGCGCCCGGCAAGCAAATTGGATTACAGTGCCGATGTAAAACTATTTATTACCCACCTTGCTCAACAAAAGAATACTGTGATAAGCGTTTTTGCTAATGCTTATACCATTGCAGGTTTGCCAGGTATTGAAAAAGCAGGTGCCTTATTACTTGCGTACCAAATGACAGATTACTTGCAACATTCAGCAGTAAAGGTGATTACCCAGCGTTTAAAACCAAGCGGTAAGTTATCAGTTACTATTAATGAGCAATTTAAAACCGGCGACGGCATAAGCTTATAACATCATGAATAAGAAAATAAAAGTGATCGTAACCGGTGCAACCGGCATGGTAGGCGAAGGCGTAATGCATGAGTGTTTACTCAATCCGCAAATTGAGCAGGTGCTGATCGCGAACCGTAAACCATCGGGACATAGCCATCCCAAATTGAAGGAAATTATTCATGCTGATTTTTATGATTTGTCGCCGATTGCGGATCAATTGGCTGGCTATGATGCCTGTTATTTTTGTTTGGGAGTATCATCGGTCGGCATCAAGGAACTGGAATATTATAAGCTTACCTATACCCTTACTATGCATTTTGCCGAAACACTAATTAAGCAAAATGCCGATATGGATTTTTGCTACATATCCGGCGCCGGTACCGATAGCACCGAAAAAGGAGGATTCATGTGGGCGCGTGTAAAAGGCAAAACTGAGAATGATCTATTAACGCTGCCGTTTAAGTCGGTCTACAATTTCAGGCCGGGTGGTATGAAACCGACCAAGGGATTAAAAAACACATTGCCTTATTACAAATATTTTATCTGGTTATATCCGTTCCTGCGCAAATTCTTGCCGAAGACGGTAAGTACTTTGGCTGAATTAGGCCAGGCGATGATCAATAGTACATTAATAGGTTATGATAAGCATGTTTTGGAAGTATTGGATATTGTAAAGCTGGCACATGAAAATTAAGGGAATTTATAGTAAATTTGAATATGAAAATTGTTCCCGTAGTTAGAAAAGCTGTACTTAAGGAAATTGACGAGGGGTATGAGGATTTGCTTTATTGGCTTTCTAAATCGCCACAGGAACGTATTGCCGCTTTAACTCAATTACGGTCACATAGCCTAACCCCGGGGCAACGTCTTGATAAATCAGTTGTTATAAAAAGAAAGCTTCATCCATGACCCTTGATAAAGATTTTGAAGATTTTGTTTTCTTACTGAACAAATACAACGTTAATTATATGATAATTGGCGGTTATGCGTTAGCCTTCCATGGAATACCAAGACATACCGGAGATTTGGATATCTGGATTGATATATCTGAAGAAAATGCGCAGAAGATGATCGAAGTTATTAAGGAATTTGGTCTTGGATCATTAGGCTTAGAAACAATCGATTTTTTACAAAAAGGAATAATTACACAAATTGGCTATCCGCCTTTGCGAATTGATATTTTAAATGAAATAGACGGTATTGAGTTTGGAGAAGCCTATCCAAATAAACTAATTATTGACATTGATGGATTGCCAATAAGCTATATTAGCCTGGATGACTTGATCAAGAATAAACAGGTTAGCGGTCGGCAAAGAGATTTAAGCGATATAACTGAGTTGAATAAATTAAAAAAGAAAAAGTAGTTATATCCTCCTGCTTATTCTTTATCATTAAATTAGGACCTATTCCATTATTCCAACTATATGCAACCATCCATCACCAAATACAACGAAAAATTCCAGCAGGCATTAGCCAACCTTAACCCTGAACAATTGGCCGCGGTTAATAAAATGGATGGGCCGGTGCTGGTTGTTGCCGGGCCAGGTACGGGCAAAACGCAAATTCTTGCTGCACGTATAGGTAAAATTTTGACTGATACTGATGCTTCGCCAAATGAAATACTTTGTTTAACTTATACAGATGCCGGCGCTATTGCCATGCGCAAGCGTTTATTTGATTTTATTGGGCCGGATGCGTATAGGGTGAATATTTATACTTTCCACGCTTTTTGTAACGAGATCATTCAGGAAAACCTGGAATATTTTGGTAAGCTGAATTTAGAGCCATTATCCGAACTGGATGGCGCTATGCTTTTCCGCGAATTGGTGGATGAATTCCCGAATGATCATTTATTGAAGCGTTTTACCGGCGATACTTATTATGACGCGCCCAGATTAAAACGCCTTTTCTCTACCATGAAAAATGAAGGCTGGAACGAAGAATTGATCAATTCGGCCGTAAAAGAATATCTTGAAGATCTGCCTAATCGCGAAGAATACGCCTACAAAAGAGCCAACGCCAAAGCGGGTATAAAAATTGGCGATCCTAAACAAAAGGAGATCGACAAGGAAATTGATACCATGCAAAAACTGCTGGCTGCCGTAAGCGAGTATAAAAACTACGCCGCAAAGATGGCTGCCAAAAACTGGTATGATTATGACGACATGATCATCTGGGTGCTGAAGGCTTTTCGCGAGAATGATGAGATCCTGCGCAAATACCAGGAGCGTTACCAGTATATTTTGGTGGACGAGTTCCAGGATACCAGCGGCTCACAAAATGAGTTGCTAAAGTTCCTGTTGAATTATTGGGAAACACCCAATGTGTTTGTGGTTGGCGACGATGACCAGTCTATCTTCAAATTCCAGGGCGCGAACATGAAGAATATCCTTGATTTCGCGAATGATTATGTAGCCGCGTTGCATACCGTGGTACTTAAACATAACTATCGTTCAAATCAGCAAATTTTGGATATTTCCAAAGCGCTTATCAGCAATAATAATGAGCGTTTAACAAGTCAGCTGCAACTGGATAAGGATTTGCGGGCATCACATCCACGATTCGGGGAATTGGCCGTTGAGCCTGTTATCCGCGAATATGAAAATCCCGGCAAGGAGGTAGTTGATGTTGCCATGCAGATCAAAAAGCTGATCGATAAAGGCACGCCGCCAAACGAGATCGCGGTCATTTATCGAAATCACAGCCAGGTTGAAGAATTACTGCAATATCTGGATGTAGAAAAGATAGCAGTTAATACCAAACGGAAGATCGATGTTTTAGAGCAGCCTTTCGGCGAGAAGATCATCACCATTTTGCGTTATCTCGCTATGGAAATGGACTCGCCTTATAGCGGCGATGAACTGCTGTTCGAGATCATGCATTATGATTTCTTCAATATTGCCCCTATAGAAATTGCCAAGGCAAGCATCGCGGTAGCGAAAGAAAACTACGCGATTTATACTAATAATCAGCCTAAAACATCATTACGCCGATATATAAATGACATGCGCACGCCGGCACAGCCCGGCTTGTTTGATAGCGTGCAAAATGTGGAGATGAAGTACCTCATCAATAATATTGAATTACTGCTTAAGGATTCTGTAAGTATCACCCTGCAACAATTCTTTCAGCAGGTGATTGGCAAAATGGGTATCCTGCGATACATTATGCATCAGCAGGATAAAGGCACTTATATGCAAATGCTTACCAGCTTCTTTGATTTCCTGAAGGATGAGAGCCGCAAAAACCCCGAGATCAAACTCAGCGACCTGATATTGACCATCGAACTGATGAAAAAAAACAATATCCGTTTGAGCTTAAACCAGATGATATTTTCTGAAAAAGGCATTAACTTTTTAACCGCTCACGGTTCCAAGGGATTGGAATATGAGCATGTATTCTTTATCGGCTGTGATAAAAAAACCTGGGATGCAAAAGGCAGGAATACCGGCTTTAGTTATCCTGACACCCTAACCCAAAGCAAGGGTGATGATATCGCCCAAAAAGAAGAATCGCGCAGGTTATTCTACGTAGCGCTTACGAGGGCAAAACAATGCCTCATGATCTCCTACTCAAGCACTGATAAAAATGGTAAAGACCAGGAAGCTTCACAATTTGTAGGAGAGATTTTAGCTGATACACATTTGCAGGTAGAATATCCGCAGGTAAAAGAAGATGATATGATCGGCTTTTACGCCACGCAATTCACTATTGATGATAAACCAAGGGTTGAGTTATTAGATACAAATTACATAAACCAGCTTTTGCAGAATTATACCTTATCCGTAACACACCTGAATAATTATCTGGATTGCCCGCTGCGGTTTTACTTCCAGTGCTTGATCAGGGTACCATCGGGTAAAAGCCCGTCGGCAACTTTTGGGCAGGCCGTTCACTGGGCGCTTAACCGCACCTTTAAAAAGCTGAAGGAATGGGACGAGCAATTCCCGCCGACAGAAGAGTTTATGAAGGAATTCCGCTGGTATATGTACCGCAACCGCGACTCATTCACCAAGGAAGAATTTAAGCTGCGCTTAGCCTATGGCGAAAAGATATTGCCGGCCTACTATGAGCTAAATATATCGCAATGGAACAAAATAGCGGTTACCGAACGCGCCATTAAAAATATTGAGATACAGGGCGTGCCGATCAAAGGCAACCTGGATAAAATTGAATTTGAAGGTAAAAATGTAACCGTTGTAGATTATAAGACCGGTAAATATAAAAACGCCATAAAGAAATTCGCCCGCCCAACAAACGAAGATTTGAACGGTGGCGATTATTGGCGCCAGGCGGTTTTCTACAAGATATTAATTGACAACGACCGCACAAACGACTGGCAGGTCGTGAGCACTGTGTTTGATTTTGTCGAGCCTGAAAAAGATGGAGATTACCGCAAAGAAAAATTATTCATAACAACCGAGGATACCGATACGGTAACCGAACAGATCACAACCGTTTACCAAAAAATAATGGCGCACGACTTTAATACAGGCTGCGGCAAAAAAGAATGCGACTGGTGCCACTTTGTAAAAAGCAATTTTAACCAGGTAGAAGGTGTTATGGCTGAGGAAGAAAGAGAATAATTAACTGCTTATGACACTCCAATTACCATTCTAAAACCCGTTATACAAAACGTATCATTCTTTCCCACTTCTGTATAAATCGGCCCATGATATTGCCCATAGTTTTGTATCAACATTAAAACAACAAAGCAATGTCAAAAACATTTTTTATTACAGGAGCTTCCCGCGGATTCGGGAAAATATGGGCAGAAGCATTTTTAAAACGCGGCGACAAAGTTGCGGCAACTGCAAGGAATCTAAACGACTTAAATGACCTGGTAGCTACTTATGGCGATGCCATTTTACCGATACAGTTAGATGTAAACGATCGTGCAGCAGGTTTTGCCGCGGTAAAAAAAGCAAAAGAAACTTTCGGCAGCATTGATGTGCTGATCAACAATGCAGGGTTTGGTTTATTTGGCGCGATTGAAGAAACGACCGAAGCACAAGCCCGCCAGCAAATTGAAACCAATGTGTTCGGTTTGTTATGGATCACCCAAGCGGTATTGCCAATTATGCGCGAGCAAGGCCATGGCCACATCATCCAGGTATCAAGTGTATTGGGTGTGGCTACGTTGCCGGTATTGGGTTTGTACAATGCGTCAAAATTTGCCGTTGAGGGTTTGAGCGAGACTTTGGCAAGCGAAGTTGCAGGCTTCGGTATTAAAGTTTCATTGATAGAGCCTAATGGCTTTTCAACCGATTGGGCAGGCGCGTCATCAGCACAAACAGAACCTATTGAAGCTTATGCGGATGTTAAAGCGGCTTTCCAGGCTGGCCTTACCAATGATGCATTCGGCGACCCAGGGGCTACAACCCCTGCAGTTTTAAAATTGGTTGACAGCGAAAACCCGCCGCTAAGGTTATTCCTGGGCAAAGCGGCAGAACCCTGGGTTAAACAAGTGTATGCAAGCCGTTTAGCCGAATGGGAACAATGGAGCGACGTAGCAACAGCTGCGCACGGCCACTAATTAAATTTCTATTTTGTAATGACAAACCTATGCCGATTTCGGCGTAGGTTTGTTTAATTTACAGCAGCATGAAACACTTAGCCAGTATTGCCGAATTACATAAATTTAACGGGTTGCCCGCACCTGAGCATCCGCAGATCACCCTGATTCAATGCAAGAACTCCTGCTCAATTGGAGAGCGCGAGTTCACTACTGATTTTTACATGATCGGTTTTAAAAAATTAATATCGGGTGCGGTAATGTATGGTCGCACCAAATACGATCATGATAATGGTTCGATGTCGTTTTTTAAACCGAGACAGGTAATTGAATTCAGGAACCTGGAGTTGGAGGAAGATGGTTTCCTGATTTTTGTTCATGAGGACTTTTTGAACGGGCATATCCTGCATAGCGAGATAAAGAAATATGGTTTCTTTGATTATGAGTCTAATGAAGCACTGCATTTATCGCCCAAAGAAGAAGAAATCGTATGGGACTTATTCCACAAAATACAAACGGAATACAACAGTAACCCTGATGAATATAGCCGGGATATTATGCTAACGCATATTGATTCGATATTAAAATATTCTCAGCGTTTTTATAACAGGCAGTTTATTAACCGCACCGAATTATTGGGCAAAACCGTATCTAAATTTAATAAATTACTATCAGCCTATTTTTCAAACGGGGGCTTGTCCAAAGGCTTGCCAACCGTAAATTATATGGCGGAGCAGCTTAACCTTTCATCGCGCTACTTAAGCGATCTGCTAAAAAAAGAAACCGGTAAAACCGCGCTCGAACTCATCCACATCTACCTGATATCCGAAGCAAAAAACCTGCTGATGGTAGCCGATCAAAGCGTATCCGAAATAGCATATACCTTGGGTTTTGAGAATTTACCTTATTTCTCCAGATTATTTAAAAAAGAAGTTGGCATTAGCCCTAACCAGTTTAAAAAGCAATTGTATAATTAATGGTCGGATGATGGTATCACCATTTTCTTTGTCTTATCACGTTTAGCAACAAATAGCAAGAGTGGTAACACGATTGCGAAAAATGAGCCAATCAGGAAATAACCATCCAGGTAACTGGAGAATGAGGATTGTTTAATAACAATTAATTCAATTAGCTGCATGGCCTTTTGCTTAGCATCCAGCAAGCCAAAACCCTTTTGCTGAAACAACTGGGTATAACTACTGATACGAGCTATTGAAATTGGGTTATCCGAAGTAATATGTGTGATCAGGTCCATCCGGTGCGAAGCAATTCTCCTGGCTACATAGGTATTGATGATGGAGATACCGAATGAGCCACCTAACTGCCTCATCATATTATTTAATGCTGTTCCCTGCGGCATGTCTTTAGCTTCCAGCGAGGATACGGCAAGCGTACCCAGGGGAACGGTTAATAAAGCCATGCCTATCGCCCTGAAAATTAAATTCAAAGTAATATCAATAGCCGGAGATTGTAAATTGATCCTCGACATTGACCAGTTAAAATAGATAAAACAGATAAATCCAAATAAAACGATCAATGCCGGCGATACACCTTTTTGTAGCAATTTACCGGTAATAATTAATGCCAAAACCGCTACAATTGATCCGGGCAATAATAATAAACCAGATTGTGTAGGAGTAAAACCCAGCAAGCGTTGCGCAACAACCGGGGTTAGGTAGATAGATGTATACATACCCATCCCAGTTATAAAGGTTAATACCGCTGCAATACTCAATGACCTGAACCGTAATATATGAAGGTTAACTACGGGGTTTTTAGTATGTAGCTCCCAGATGATAAAAGTGGTTAGCGATATTGTTGCCAGTACGGTTAAAAAAGTAATATATCCTGCCGAGAACCAGTCATCAGTTTGGCCGCGTTCGAGTACGACTTGTAGCGAGCCGATACCGACGATCAGCAGCATAATACCCAGCCAGTCTATCTCTCTTATTTTTTGTTTAACAGGCTCATAAAGAAAGAACATACAGGATACTGCCGCGGCTATTCCAATAGGCACGTTTATATAAAATATCCAAGGCCATGAATAATTCTCGGTAATATAACCGCCTAATGTTGGACCAATAGTCGGCCCAATAAAAATACCGATGCCAAATAAGGCGCTTGCTGTGGCCTGTTTTTCTTTTGGGAACAATTCATAAACAACCGTTGCCGATACAGATAATAAGGCGCCACCTCCTAAACCTTGTAAAAAACGAAAACCCACCAGCTCCCAAATATTGGTGGCATTACCACACATAAACGAACAAACAGTAAACAGGATGATCGATCCGATATAATAATTACGCCGACCAAGATTATTTGCCAAAAAGCTGGTCATGGGAATGATGATTACATTGGCAATGGCGTATGAGGTGATCACCCAGGATGTATCCTCGAGCGTTGCTCCTAAATTACCGCTCATATAATTAAGCGCAACGTTTACTATTGAAGTATCAATCAGTTCCATAATGGCAGCGGCTATTACGGTGACCAGCAGGATTTGTCTTTTTACAGGGCTCATAATATTATTATACCAATTGGTATATTTTCATATGTGTTTAATCTTAGTTTTCTTTCCATTTCGAAAAAGCTTACAAATATACCAATTGGTATATTTTATCAAATAGCAATCATTTCAAATGACGCAAGTATGTTAATTTAGAATTTGCAAGCATATTTTGAAGTCATTTTTGAGTGACATGTAAAAGTTTTATTCAATATTGGCATATATGGGCTACAAGTGATAAATTGCGAAACGATTTAGCAAATTATCGACCTGATAATAAGGACTAAATGAATATAGTTTACTTTTATACTTTTTAACTCTCTACTCATTATTCGTAACAATTCATTCTAATGAAAAGATCCCTGATTATTATTGTATCTCTTTTCCCGTTATTCACATTCGCCCAAACGCCTAAACAACAGGACCTTGTTGAATACATCAACCCGTTGATGGGTACGGCCTCTAAGCCGATCATGTCGAACGGCAATACCTACCCGGCAGTAGCGGTGCCCTGGGGCATGAACTTCTGGACTCCGCAGACCGGCAAGATGGGCGACGGCTGGCAGTACACTTATTACGCCGATAAGATCCGCGGCTTTAAACAAACCCACCAGCCCTCACCCTGGATGAATGATTACGGAATGTTCTCCGTATTTCCTGAAACCGGTAATGTGATCATTAATGAAGATAAACGCGCGAGCTGGTTCTCGCATAAAGCCGAGATTGCCAAACCATACTATTACAGCGTTTTCCTGGCTGATTATGATGTTACTACTGAAATCGCACCGACAGAGCGTGCTGCAAATTTCCGTTTTACATTCCCTAAAGGCGACAGCTCCCATATCCTGATCGATGCCTTTGACAAAGGATCATATGTAAAGATCATTCCCGAAAAGCATGAGATCATCGGCTACAGCACCAAAAACAGCGATGCCGTACCGGAGAACTTTAAGGATTATTTTGTGATCTATATTGATAAGGATTTTACCGCTACCACCTGGCACGATACTTTAACCGATAAACATTCCCTGGAATACAAAGGCAACCATGCAGGCGCCATCATCACCTTTAGCACGGCCGAAGGTGAAAAGGTACATATGCGAGTAGCTTCCTCTTTCATCAGCATCGGGCAGGCTGAACTTAACCTGCAGCGCGAGATCGGTAACGATCAGTTTGAGGTAACCAAAGCAAAAGCAAAAGCAGTGTGGAACAAAACATTGAACCATGTGCAGGTAGAAGGCGGAACGATCGACCAACTGCGTACTTTTTATTCTTGTCTTTACCGCATGCTATTCTTCCCTAACCGGATGTACGAGATCAACGCAAAAGGCGAAACGGTTCACTACAGTGTTTACAATGGCAAAATTATGCCGGGTTACCTGTTTGCAGGCACCGGCTTTTGGGATACCTTCAGGGCGTTATATCCTTTCCTGAACCTGGTTTACCCGGGCATCAACAAAGAAATGCAACAGGGCCTGGTCAACGATTACAAAGAAGGCGGCTGGTTGCCGGAATGGTCGAGCCCCGGCTACGCCGATTGTATGGTGGGTAATAACTCCGCATCAGTCGTTGCTGAATCTTATGTAAAAGGCCTTCGCGGTTATGATATCGAAACCTTATACAAGGCGCTGATCCATGGCGCCAACAATACCGGGCCGAACGCAACCGGGCGTATCGGTGTAGATTATTATAATACTTTAGGTTATGTGCCTTATGATGTGAACATCCACGAGAATGCTGCCCGTACTTTAGAATATGCTTATGATGACTTTTCCATCTATACTTTAGGTAAAGCCCTTGGCAAACCTGCTTCAGAGATCGACATCTATAAAAAGCGCGCGATGAATTATAAAAACTTATTTGATCCAAGCATCCGCTTAATGCGTGGTAAAAATAAGGATGGCTCATGGGAAACGCCTTTCAATCCATTTAAATGGGGCGATGCTTTTACCGAAGGCAACAGCTGGCACTATACCTGGGGTGTCTTTCAGGATGTGCAGGGGCTGATCGATATGATGGGAGGCAAGAAGAACTTTGTAGCCAAACTGGATTCGGTATTTACCCTGCCACCGGTATTTGACGATAGTTATTATGGCTTTACCATCCACGAGATCCGCGAAATGCAGATCGCTGATATGGGGCAGTACGCGCATGGTAACCAGCCGATCCAGCACATGATCTATTTGTATGGTTATGCCGGTGAGCCATGGAAGACCCAGTACTGGGCACGCGAAACTATGAACCGTATGTACAAGGCTACGCCAGACGGTTATTGCGGTGATGAGGATAACGGGCAGACATCAGCCTGGTATGTATTTTCGGCAATTGGTTTTTACCCGGTATGCCCGGTTAGCGGCCAATATGTGTTAGGAGCTCCATTATTTAAAAAGGTCACTATTAATTTGGAGGATGGCAAGCAGCTAATCATTAATTCGCCTAAAAATAGCGCGGATAATAAATATGTAAATACCATGACCTATAACGGCAAGCCTTACGATTTGAACTGGGTAAGCCACCTGGACCTGATGAAGGGTGCTGTCATCAATATGGATATGACACCATCACCGAATAAAACACGCGGTATTAAAGCATCAGACGCACCCTATTCTTTATCAACTGATAAATAATAAAATAATCTACAAACAAAAGAGGCGCTTAATAAGCGCCTCTTTTGTTTGTAGATTATTCGGTTGATTACTCTGCCATCCAAATCGCGTCAATAAACCATTTCTTACTGTCGAAGAAGATGTTTAATGGTTTAAATCCTGCACCTGTAGCCATTTGGTTGGTTTGCATCACGTTATATTTTTGTGAAATCTCCATGTAAATAAATTCATCCTTGCAAAAGCTAACGGTCTCTTCACGGACTTTCACTTGCTGGTCTTCTAAACTGATCAGATAGCTTTTACATGATCCTGTTTCAGGATCATACATTGGGTAATGCTCAAATTTAGTTACATCAAAATCGGCATCTAATTCCCGGTTCATTCTATCCAATAAATTCAAATTAAATCTTTTGGTGATGCCTTCTTTATCATTGTAGGCTGCTAAAACTGTTTTAGGATTTTTTTTCAGGTCGATACCGATCAACAACATATCGCCATTTGAAAGGTGATTACGTAACTGCTTACAGAACTCTTCCGCATCACTAACCGCCATATTCCCAATGTTCGATCCTAAGAATAAAACCACCTTGCGGCGGTTTGATAACGAAGCCGCTTTTTTCAGCATATCAAAGTAATCACCATTTAATCCTGTAACCTGCAAGCCCGGTAAAGTTACCGGCAAAGTCATGTTTAAATAGTTGATCACATTATCAGATATATCAATCGGCAGATAGCTAAAATTTGCTTTTTGCTCCAACAAATACTTTAATAAATAAGTTGATTTCATGGCATCGCCGGCACCTAATTCTATCAGGTCGAAAACCTCACCATTACCCATCATAGCCCGGCAAATTTCGGCGGTTTGTTCAGTGAAAATTTCCAGCTCGCAATTGGTTGGGTAATATTCATCGCAATTCATCAGGTCCTGAAAAAGCTTATCGCCCACGGCGTCATAAAAATATTTGGAGCTTAATTGCTTTGGTGTAGATTGCAAACCTTCGATCACATCAGCATAAAATTGTGCTGTAGTATCCTCGGGTTTATTTACCGAATGTTGTAAAGTAGCAGTGTTCATGTTTTTCATAGGTTGATGAGACGGAAATTACTTAGCAAGCCTTATGCCAGTAAATTGCCATCGTAAATGTGTTTGGAAAAAATTGCGGTAAGTAACACGTGCATGCCCCGGTGATGTAACTTCCGAAGCGCCTCTTAATACTTTTTGGTTCACCATAAATTTGCCGTTATACTCCCCTATCGCACCAGGCGCTTTGGAAAAACCAGGGTACGGCAGGTAAGCGCTTTCAGTCCACTCCCAGCTTTTTCCCCATTTAAAATGCGAAGCTGCTGCTTCCCACTCAAACTCAGTTGGCAAGCGCATACCTTTCCAGGCCGCAAAGGCGTAAGCCTCGAAATAGCTAATGTGGCAGACGGGTTGTTTCATTTCAACAGGTTCTAAACCGTTAAAGGTGTAGTTATACCACTCACCATGTATCAAATGCCAGTATAGTGGGGCTTGTACATGGTTATTTTTAACCCAATCCCAACCCTCGGCATGCCAATGACGGAAATCGTTGTATCCACCCGCTTTAATAAATTCCAGGTATTCTTCGTTAGTTACCAAATTCGGGCTGATCTCATAAGCATTCAGGTAAACTTTGTGCCTGTTCAATTCATTATCAAAACAAAAGCCTTCACCCTCAAAACCTATCTCATAAATGCCTTCACCCATGCTGATAAATGGTGCATCTATAGCTTTCATCTTTGGCGAATGATAATCATGCGAATAAGCCGGAAACAATGGGTTATGGCCTAAAATATATTTAATATCAGTATATAAAAGCTCCTGGTGCTGTTCCTCGTGGTTAAAGCCAAGGATCAATAATCCATTTACTTCATCGGATGGTTCTTCGCACAAAAACTTATTCATGGCATCATCCACATATTTGCGGTAACGCATGATATCAATAACCGTTGGTCGGCTTAAATTTCCTCTATCAGTACGGATCACACGGTTGCCTACGGTTTCGTAATAACTATTGAATACAAAGTTGTATTCTGGATTAAATTCCTGGTAATCGGTAGCATATGGCTTTAAGATAAAGGTTTCGAAAAACCAGGTAGTGTGCCCGATATGCCACTTGGGCGGACTAACATCCCCCACCGGCTGTACCACATAATCTTCTGTTTGCAGCGGCGCGCAAATATGCTCCGTATGCTTGCGGACCTTTAAATAGCGCTCAGCAAGGCTTAATTTATCAGTGTATTGTTCAGTTGCTGTTTCCATTGGGCTCTATTTTTTATCCAAATAATTTTTAAGATCCGTTATTGATTTAACATTTAAAGCCGTGGCTTGTTTTTGTCGCATCATTAAAGCGTAAGAATTGTTAAAACCTATAGGCATTAACCATTTTACGTGGTAACGGTTCTCGAACTCTTGTTTGTCGTAATTGTAGGTCTTTTCCTTACTGCCTTCTACCGAATTTATGATTTGTTGTGACGGTTGAAGGATAACTAAAAGCCCGGTACCGGTATATTCAGGGTAAAAATCTATCTGGTTATTGGTTAGTGCATCAAAGCAAATTTTTGTACCGCCTAGGCCGGTTTTGGTAGCTACATCATAATCAGTATAGCCTTTTATCAGCATGCTGTACATATTCGCCAGGATATATTGTTCCCCAAATATCTTCGACCCGATCCGCACTACACCGTCAGTACCGCCACGTTCAGGTCGCCATAAATTTTTCGACACCAAAAAATCTTTAGCTACCTTCTCCGGGCTTTCATGAAGATAGTCAGTCCGGTAGTTTAATTCCGTCATTTCAGCATCATTAATTTTTCCGGACAGCAAGTTGAGTGTTTTTTCAAGATCAGGAAATTGCTTCAGGGCATCCTCACGCACAATCGGCGCCGCGTAATATGGCGGAAAAATACCTTTGTCATCCTTTAAAACTACCAGATTGTAGGCTTTAAGTCGGCCATCAGTTGAGTAGCCGCTTATTACATCGAGTTGCTTTTCAAAGGCAGCCTTATACATCACCGCATCGCTGATAACGATGGTATGGATCTTTAAATGATACTTGCTTTGCAACCCGAGGTTACCGTCCTGCCTTCCCATAAATTCAGGAGTGAAACCTGCGGTTAGTTTACTACCATAGGCTGATGGAATAAAGTAAAAGCAAGCCAGCAAAACAATGATCAACGGCAATGCATAAGCCGCTCTTTTTATTTTTTTAAAATTGAGTTTTTGTACCAGCGATAACAGGAAATCAAATATTATAGCAAGTAAAGCGGCAGGTATGGCACCTGCCAATATCATATTGGTATTATTAAGCGAGATGCCACCAAAAATGAACTCACCCAAGCCACCCGCCGCGATGTACGACGCCAATGTAGCCACGCCAACTGTTATCACCGTAGCAGTGCGGATTCCGGCCAATATCACCGGCATAGCCAGCGGCAGTTCAACCTTAAATAATATTTGCCATTGGCTCATACCCATTGCTGTGGCTGCCTCTTTAACCGAAGCATCAACCCCGGTAATACCCGTGTAGGTATTGCGAATAATGGGGAGCAATGCGTACAACAACAAAGCCACAATAGCCGGCTTCGGGCCAATCCCCAATAGTGGGATCATAAAACCAAGCAAAGCGATGCTCGGGATAGTTTGCAATACACCAGCAATGCCCAAAACTGAGCCTGATAATTTTCTTTTTCGGGCGATGAGTATACCTAAAGGCAAACCAACCAGCACCGCCAAAAACAACGAGATAAACGTTAGCCCGATATGCTCCAGCGTTTGGGTAGCCAGCTTATCGCTTTGCTCCCGCATAAAATCCCACAAGGTTTGTTTGTCATTCATGGGATTTCTGTTGTTTGTATTGATAGAAAGCCAACATCAACCGTTCAAATTCCTTTGGTTGATCACCACTACTCTTCAATTTTTCCATTACCGACCAAACAGATTCATCTTCTTCAAAACCATTTATCTCCTGCTTAATATCCCGCAACGAAATAGATCTAAACTCCAACTGCAACCGCTGTTCCTTCAAAAAATCGGAAACAAATTTATTTTTTGGTTTAAACAACAATTCAGCAGGTGTGCCTTGTTGTACAATTTTACCTATATCCATCAGGCAAATGCGGTTGCCTAATTCAAAAGCTTCCTGCACATCATGAGTAACCATAATGATAGTCTTCTTCTTGAGTTCATCCAAGGCTTTAAACTCTGCATGGATCTTCGCCTTTGTCACATTATCCAGCGCGCCAAAAGGTTCATCCATCAACAAAACCGGCGGATTTGCTATCAATGCCCTTGCCAAACCAGCACGTTGTTGCTGTCCACCGCTTAATTCGTTAGGATAAACATTTAAATAATCTCTTGATAGATGCAGTTTTTCCAGCAGTTCGCTTACGCGATGCTCGGTTTGCTTTTTATCCCACTTCAAGAGTTGCGGCACAATGGCAATATTTTCGCCAATTGTATAATGCGGGAACAACCCGTTGTTCTGCAAAACGTAACCAATGCCACGCCGTAAAATTTCGGGTTGTTCACTAAGAATATTTTTATTGTTGATGAAGATTTTGCCATGCGTAGGCTCTATCAGCCGGTTCAGCATTTTTAGGGTAGTGGTTTTGCCACAGCCGCTGGTGCCTAATAAGATCAGGTTCTCATGTTCGTTTACATCAAAAGAAATATCATCTACCGCCTTTACCTTCCCGAAGTGTTTGCTCAGATGTTCGACTTTTATCATAAACGCTGGCTAATCTTCAAGCCCTAAAAATAAATTATTTAATGATTCGGAATACGTAGGGTGCGCAAATACGCAATATCTAATCCTGTCGTAAGTAATATCACCTTCCATTGCCATTTGCAATACGGTCATAATTTCCCCACCCTCTGTACCTAAAACAGCAGCGCCTAATATCTTCTTGGTGCCAGGATCAACCACAGCTTTCATAAAGCCTCGGGTATCACCCACTTCAATAGCACGGGCAACGTGTTCCATAGGCAATTTAGCAATTTTTACTTTCAGTTTTTGCTTTTTAGCTTCTTCTTCGCTGATTCCTATCCTCCCTAATTGCGGATCGGTGAACATGCAATAAGGTATCGGCCTTTGTTTTATTGTAAAATTTGTGGCTTCGAATAAATTGCGGTACACAATAGTATAATCGTTGTAAGCAATGTGTGTAAATGCCGGGCCACCTTTAACATCGCCCAAAGCATAAATGCCTTTTACATTGGTTTCCAACTTATCATTTACTGTTATAAAACCTTTTTCATTAACCTTTACACCAGTTTTATCCAGATTCAAAGCCTCGGTTTGCGGAACACGACCAATAGCGATCAATACATGCGAGCATTTTATTTCTTCTATTTTGCCATTTGCTGAAACGCTTGCTTTTATTTTGCCTTTTTTGCTTTGCTTAAAGCTTAGTGCTTGTGAATTAGTGTGGATAGTAATATGCTCATCTGTTAATATCTTATGCATAGCTTCTGCTATGTCAGCATCTTCTTTAGCCAATACCCGGGGTGCCCTTTCCAGCATGGTAACCTTACTACCAAAGCGGCCAAACATCTGCCCAAACTCCATACCGATATAATTTGCGCCGACAATTAATAAATGTTCAGGCACATAATCCAAATCAAGTATGGTGGTTGAGGTTAGGTACTCTATATCGTTCAATCCTTCAATTTCCGGGATAAGCGTTTTCGCGCCGGTATCAATAAATATCAGATCAGCTGTTACCGCTAATGTGCCGCCTTCATTTAATTCGATCAGCAATTCCTTTTCTCCTGTAAAAGCAGCTTCGCCGAATACCAGGTCAAGATTTTTTGTTCCCTCTATCGCTTTTTGTCCGCCATTACGAGACTTTAGCACGATATCATCTTTGCGCTTTTTTACCTGCGCCATGTCAACCTTGTAGCCTTTTACTTTTACGCCTAAAAAGTCATTATGAGTTGCCGCATAAGCTGCTTTTGCCGATGCAACCCAGGTTTTGGTGGGTGTACATCCATCATTTACACAGGTACCGCCGACAAATCTTTTTTCGACAATCAAAGTATTTTTACCTGCTTCGGCCAATTTTTTCGATAAGGGTACGCCGGCCTGGCCTGCACCTATAACAATAGCATCATATTTTTTCATACCAAAGCGTTATTCTGTTACTTTAACGCCTTTCCAAAACGCTATATGATCTTTAATGTTCGCCGCAGCTGATTTCGGCTCCGGATAATACCAGGCAGCATCCGGATTTTGCTTACCATCAACTTCAAGGGTATAATATGATGCCAAACCTTTCCACGGACAAGTAGAATGGGTATTAGAATCTTTTAAATATTCCGGTTTCACACTTTCCTTAGGGAAATAGTGATTATTTTCAACAACAACGGTATCATTGCTTTCAGCAATTACTTGGTTATTCCATAAAGCTTTCATGTGCAGATGTTTATAATTTTTATAAATGTAATAGTATTTATCTCACAAATAACAATGCCATTAAGCTGTTTTTGTTTGCTGATTGTAATTTTGAGTTACTCCAAAAAATAATAAAAATATTTTTTAAACTTTATTTTTAAATTATCGATAAACGTATATCTTTGCAGTCCCAAAATAAGGGAACGCTTTGGTAGAAATACCACAGATAATATATAAAAACAAGGCCCGTTCGTCTAGGGGTTAGGACGTTAGATTTTCATTCTAGAAACAGGGGTTCGATTCCCCTACGGGCTACCAAAGGGGAAAAGTCACACATAGTGTACTTTTCCCCTTTATTTTTGCCTTGTAATGTGCTGTTAATCTGCAATATAGCTTCAAGCGCAGTGTTTAGATATGGGGTTCGATGTTGTATTCCGTCAAAACATAGGTTTTTAGGGTACATCGAAACAATAATTTTCCGCTTTTCAATAATACTTGCCGATTTATAATACAGTTGTATGTTTGAATATTTTTCAATTACAATATCCAGCAGGCCTTCAATTGTTTTCATGCTCTCCGCCTTATTAGGCAAGTCCGCAAGCTTAGCTTCCAGCATCCTTAAACTATCATTGCATTCCGATTTAATTGCTTTAAAATCTTCTGCATCTATGTCCTCCATCATAAAGCGTTTACGGGCATTGGATAACAATTTTTCTTGCTCTTCGATCTCTTCAGCTATAATGCGGCGCCCGTCTAGCCCGGATTTATTTTCCGCCTGAAACACTTCGGTAACCACCTTTTTGTAGAAAGCACCAATACCAGGCGCGAGCTGAAAATTCAGTAAATAGTTTTCAAAGTATTCATTAACCGTTTCTGCCTTAAAGCGGCATTTACATTTTCCTGTGCAATGGTAGTAATGAAAGTATTTGCCATGCCTTCCTTTCGAAGCGCTACCCGTAAGCATCCTGTGGCAATAAGGACATTCTAAAAAGCCCCTTAACGGCAACATATCAGATGAAACAAACTTTGCTGTGGCTTTCTTTTTGTTGCCATTTAAAACGTCCTGGACCTCGTAAAAAAGCGCTTCAGATATTATTGGCTCATGTTGCCCTTTAACAAATTGTATTTCCTCCTCCTCGTAAGGCGGCACTACTATTATTCCGCAATAGATCGGATTGCGGATGATCTTCCAGAAGTTGTTCCTCCCACACTTCAAACCCTTGGTATAAGCCATTTTGCGCACCTGCTCGCCATTATAATTTCCTGTCGCCAATTCCGTAAATACCCACTTCATTAATTCAGCTTCCGGTTGTTTAGGGGCGATGTATTTTCTTCCGTCGGGATGGGAAAGGTTTTGATAACCTTTGGGCGCAGACGATACGCAGCGCCCGGCTTTCCTTGCCCGGCGCATACCCGTTAAGGTATTCAATGCCCTCCTTGTATTTTCCGATTCAGGAACGGCCAAATAAACGGCAAGCATTACCGTACTTTCCGGAATCTTAAAATCTATCGGCTGATCAATGGCCATTGCCTGGACGTTGACGCCTCTTAAAATACCTATCATTTGATATGCGAATTCAATATTCCTGCTGAACCTGTCCCACTTAATAAAAAGGACATTTTCCTGATCCTTCTTTTTACGGTTTTTGAGAATTGTTAAAAGCTTTTGCCATTGAGGGCGGGTAAAATTCTTGGCTGAATAATCCTCCCGGAATATGCCCTTTACCTCAATATTGTTTTGCTCACAGTAGCGCAATAAACGGTCTTCCTGTTCAGGAAGTGAATAACCTTTTCTTTTTTGTTCATCAGTGCTGACACGCACATATAAATAAGCAGAATTCATAGTTTGGAGTTTAAATCAGATGACTTGATCATCGTTGTTACTAACGTATTGACTTACAGACAATTTAGCTAAAATATACAAGAATTCCAAAATTTCTTCTGCTTCTTTTTCAGAAATATCAATCCCTTCTTTGTGTAAAGCTTTTCTTGCATCGTCCGCCGTTAACCTTCTTTTCGCCCTGACATTCTGCTCCATTGTAGTCCAGTAAGGATACAATAGTGTATTATTCATTAAATCTTTTTTGACAACTCACCACAGGAGCACTAATGTTTTTTTAGCTGGCGCACAACAACCCATTGCATCGCTTAAACAGCTGGCAGCAGCAAACGGCAAAACTGTCAAGGCTGGGCTAAAAAAAAACAAACACCGCCCATTTACATGGCCTTGACGGTTTTGCTGTGCGGCTAACTTTGTGGTTGCGGTGCAAGGGATTGATGGTTTTTTTGCTTTTCAGGCAAGTGTAACGAGGGACGAGTTTCGCCTGCTTTTGCGGCGAGGCTGGCGGCGAATGAATATAGCGGCACGCGTGATGTAATTAGCCGCCTGCCGCAGACGCTATTCAACCACTATCTTGCCACCGTCATTTAACTCAGCATTCAATTTCCTGATCGCCTCGTTATCCTTCTCCAGTTCATACTGACGGTAAAGGGCATGGTTCAGTTCAGTTGCTAACCGCAAAGCGGTGATTCCCAAATCAACGATATGGAAATAACCGGCGGGAGTTATATTGTTTAGCAGGCCATTCCCTCTCATCTTATTCAAATATTAATCAATACCACATCCTTATTTACTAACTTATAGATGTTATAGACTTTAGGCCTTTGATAAAATAGTTCGAATTCTGTCAGGTCAGGGAGCACTAAGTGTAAGCACATTTTAATAACTGCTTATCCATTTTTAGTTTGACTATATGATATTTCTTGGCATGCGATGCTTACAAAAACATTTCGCCTTCCCAACTACGATTTACTATTGTGTAAATTTGACCTTATGCGGATAAACAAATCATCGTCTAATGGAAAGACTTAAAGTTATTATTAATACGATCTCACCCATGTCACCGGATGATCTTAACCTTTTGACACCGGGAATTGTGGTATCTGTAAATAAGAAGAGCAATCTAATGGAACAAGGTGACGTTTGCAGAAATATTTATTTTGTTACTAAAGGGTTCTTCCGGATGTTCTACGTTGATCTGGAAGGCAACGAGATCAATAACCGGTTCACAGAAGCGGATAATTTCATAGTAGATTTTCAAAGCTTCCTTACGCAGATGCCTTCCCGCTATTACTGGCAGGCTATGCAGGATTCAGAAGTTTTGAGATTTTCTTTTAAAGATGTGCAAAAGCTTTATGCAAGATCACCGGCTTGGGAAAAGTTTGGCCGTCTTATAGCTGAACGGGTTTATTTGCAATTGAATGAACGTGTAGAAATGTTCCAATTTATGTCGCCACAGCAGCGTTACGAGCATCTTTTATCGACCCGTCCGGAATTGTTTAATCAAGTATCTCAGTTTCACCTGTCTTCTTACCTGGGTGTGAAGGCCGAATCATTGAGCAGACTGCGCAAGCGACTCCTTTACAAATAAATATCTTAACCGAAGTCAACGATACGGCATCCGGTAAGCACCTAGCTTTGTAATAAAATAAACAAGGTTATGAAAAGTAGTAAAGGAAAAACAGCACTTGTCACCGGAGCTTCCGGTGGAATAGGTTATGAACTCGCGAAGCTTTTTGCCAAAGACGGCATTAATCTAGTGCTGGTTGCGAGAAAAAAAGAACGGCTTGAGGAAATCAAAAAGGAATTTGAGCAGCAATATGGGATTGTTGTTTACAATGTGGATATGGACCTGTCAATCCCAGGTAAAACCGCAGAACTTTATGAACTGTGTGAGCTGAAAAATTTAAAGGTGGATTACCTGGTTAATGATGCAGGTTATGGCGACTTTAAAAAAGTAAGCGAAGGAACTCCGGAAACCTACGAAAATATGCTCAACCTGAATGTATTGGCCTTGACCGATCTTACTGCAAGGTTTGTAAAAGAGATGAGCAACCGGGGTTATGGCAAAATCCTTAATGTGGGTTCACTTGCTGCATTTCAATCAACGCCGATGATGGCCGTGTATGCTGCATCCAAGTCTTATGTCATGCACTTTACGGAGGCCTTACATGCTGATTTAAAAGGTACTGGTATAACAGCAACCGTACTCAACCCGGGAGTCACTAAAACGGGATTTGTTGACAGGGCCAATATGGGCACATCAGCGTTCGCGCAGGGTTCCCAGCTGGATGCGGCCAAAGTTGCCAAAGCAGGTTATAAGGGTATGCTGGCCGGTAAATTAAATGTAGTACCTGGTCTGCTAAACAGCATATTGGCTTTTAGTACCGGAATTACGCCGTCGAGAAGATTACTGTTAGCAATATCAGCTTATGTGATGCGCGAAAAAAAACAGGATTAAACCACACCGTCCAAAGAGATCAGCAAAGCACTGTAGAAGATGTTCAAAGATCCATAAAGGTCATCTTACTAATGAGTTATTGATCATGAAAAGGCCCCACCCAGTATCCAATAAATTTACGACAGCGCCTTTTTTCTTAACCAAAGTCAACGTTATAGCCGGTAACGATAGGCCATCTTTGATAAAAAAACATAACCATGATTAAATTCACCATCTTACTACGCAGGCGTCCGGGAACCAGTCACGAAGAGTTCGTATCTTATCATAAAAATAATCACGCGGCTTTATTTGCTTCATTACCGGAAGTAAAGCAATATGTCCGCCGATACATACAATGCCATCCTTTACCAGTAACGCTTCCAGGTCTGCCTCCTCCGGAATATGATGGGATCACAGAAATCTGGTTTGATAATGCAGAATCGATTGAAAATGTTTTTGGTGCTAAAGATTATATGGAATTGATCAGGCCCGATGAAGAGAAATTCCTTGATATGCAGGGCTGTAGCTTTCTGATATCGACCGAGCATATTGTTATATAATTGGCTCAGCCGAACCGACCTGAAGTATTAAAGTAAAATTCTTCTCCATTGGCGCAATCATCTCCAAAATTAATGAGAGGTGATTGCGCCAGTGGATTAACCGGCAGCAGCAAGCAGCGAAACTGTCAAGGCTGGGCTACAAAAAACAAACACCGCCCATTTACATGGCCTTGACGGTTTTGCTGCGCGGCTAACTTTGTGGTTGCGGTGCAAGGGATTTATTATTTATTTTCAGGCAGGTGTAACGAGGGACGAGTTTCTCCTGCTTTTGCGGCGAGGCTGGCGGCGAATGAATATAGCGGCACGCGTGATGTAATGAGCTGCCTGCCGCAGCCCCTATTCCACCACTATATTATTACTTTCACTCAAAGTTGCATTCAATTTCCTGATCGCCTCGTTATCCTTCTCCAGTTCATACTGACGGTAAAGGGCATGGTTAAGTTCGGCGGCTAACCGCAAAGCGGTGTTTCCCAAATCAACGATGTGGAAATAACCGGCGGGACTGATATTGTTCAGCAGGCCATTCTCCTTGTACTTCGTTATTTCATCCATGACGTACTTAGCTTGCCGTTCCTTGCTTCCTTCTGTATAAATGAACTGTTCCGCATCTATATTGAACAGTTTTGCCAGTATCAAGGCTTGTTTTGCATTAACATCAGTGAGCGAATGTTCTAATGCGATATACTCGCGCTCTTCAATATTTAAAACTTTAGCAAGTTGTTTTTCTGTCAGTCCTTCGCTTTCCGTGCCACATATAATAACCTGTTCATGCTATTTAGATTTAGTATCTCAAACTTAGCCAGGCACTAAGCGGTACAAAACTCAAAAGATTGGTATTTTACCCACGAAAGCGTTATTTTTACAAGCAATAAAATTTGTATTTTTGAAATATGGAAACAGCCGCTAAACCTTCAAACACACACATCGGCCGAAAAATCAGCCGCATCCGCGAATTAAGGGGTATCAAACAGGAACATCTTGCGTCTGAACTGGGCGTAAGCCAGCAAACCGTTTCGCGTATGGAACAAGCAGAAACCATAGAAGATGATGTTTTAGAAAAAGTAGCCGGCATTTTAGGTGTATCTTCTGAGGCCATAAAAAATTATAGCGACGAAGCAGTTATCTATAATATTCCAAATAACTACGAAGGATCAAACAATCATGGTGCGCAAAGTAATTATGGTAACTATGGCACATTTTATTTCAATCCTATCGAAAAAATAGTTGAACTATACGATGAAAAAGTTGCTTTGCTTGAGCGTTTGTTACAGGCGGAAAAGGAAAAAAACGAATTGTTAAAAGCTGGTAAATAATTTCAAATACGTATTTCAAAGCAATTGCCTTACCAATGGCGAGGGCCAGTTCAGTTTTTTCAAAATCCCCTTCTTCTTTTAGGCGCCAGCCACTTGGATCCTTGACCAAGATACTAGTGACATCATTAAGCAATATCTGGATTTAATGATCAGAATTACTTACCGGTTTGTTATTTTAATATCTGAAAATTATAATCTGATCGAAAGTATTCCATTTTAAATTTTACTATTAATTTAATTTATTTAAAAAAAATAAAAATCGATTTAATTGGCTAGCTTGACGCCATCCATTTTCTTCCAAATCAAAAAGGTCATGGAGCCGGTGAATCGCCTCATAACATGGAAGATAAAAAATCTTTAGAAACGACCATTGCCGAACTAAAGTTAGAGATCAGTCAATTAAAATCTGATGAACATAAAGCGGCTATACTGTCCAATGACCAACGCTACCAGGAAAGCCAGGTCCGCTTCCGAACAGTATTTGAGGCTTCGAGGTTGGGCAACA
Source organism: Mucilaginibacter sp. (assembly GCF_965225845.1). Classification (GTDB taxonomy): domain Bacteria; phylum Bacteroidota; class Bacteroidia; order Sphingobacteriales; family Sphingobacteriaceae; genus Mucilaginibacter. The sequence continues at coordinate 247,543 of NZ_CBDDBL010000002.1, read as the reverse complement.
AGATATTTCCGCCGACCTGAAAATATTGCAGGTAAATGAAGCTATGGTCGCATTGTTGGGTTTTGACACTAAAGAAGATTTGATGGTTTCGTGATTTTAGATTTTACCCCTGTTGAATATCATAAAGACTGGAGATTTTTGCAGGAAAAATTGTGGCAAAAGGCCTTACCTCATTTAGCTTGGAAACGTGTTTCCGGAAAAAAGACGGTACAATAATCTGGTGCCAGGTAACTTCTATTTTATTCCCGGATAGCGGCGAAACATTGGGTTATACGATTATTGAAGATATTACTGAAAGTGTAATCTCCGGATGTTAGATTGAATAATTATCCATAGCAAATATGTTCTAAAATCGCTTTTGTCTGTTTCAACAAGCCAGGCAGTGGCTCCTGTGCCGTAAGTGTTAAACATAGTTGTCCATTTGTTGTAATGGCACCGACCGTTTGTGCTCCGGGCATAGCAGAAAGTACAAACGGTCCAAAAATTGTTTTTATCTTAAACCTTTCAGCTTCTGCTGCAAACGGTGATCGGGTAAGGTTGCTAAATAAAATATGGTGATGTCCGTTTTGAGACAGCAGCTCTATAATTTCCGCAGGCGCCAGCCCATTATAAAAAAGTTCTCTTGTTGCTTTGACGCCTTCTTTAATGAAATGAACGGTCTGCGCGGTTGCTATTGACTTGCCAATCGCCTGAGCCATATCCCAATAAGACTCTTTTTCCGGATCGGAACTGGTAATAACAGAAGCGAATAGCAGGTTATAATCGTTACCTAAGTTGAATGCCTTTCTTACAGATACCGGATGAAGTAATTTTACAGGTTCATTTCGCCACGATGGCGAAAGTTCCCTGCCAGCAAGAAGGAGGGCGACGCTTAGTAGGCTGTGTATAGATGTTGACTGCTTTTTTGATTTGTCAAAAATCTTGCGGGTTAGCTCTTCAGACAATTTCAGGAAATCCGCTTTTATTGGGCCGGTAATTAACGTATCTGGCAATTTGATTTTCCGGTCACTTTCACCAAATGGTATATTATTTAATGAGAAATCAACAATATCGTCCAGTGAAGGAAGCGGAGACAAATCATCCAGTGTTTTCCCTGATAAAACATCCAGCACATCGCGAATAGCCATCAAGGTGGATATACCGCTGATATTGACCACCCAATTCCGGCGGAATGTGACCAGTGATTCCGCGTCAAATTGACCACCCCATTCCGGGGCAAACTGACCAGGCATTCCGGGCCAAATTGACCACCCCGAACGAGCAGCTAATGCTGTAGAAGCACCCATCTTTACGAGGTTTAATATAACCTCCAAAAGCATGGCCAACACTACGATTAGCATGAGTAAGATCAGAAAGATAATAAGGATGTACACCAATGGGCGCAGTATCATGTCGATAGCTGCCCAGGCTGATACGTCCCGGAATACCGTTAAGAAGTACCTGGCCTCGTTTAAGGATAGTGGCTTTACGTTCGAGGAGGTTGATGCGCTGAACGATAAGGAACTAGAGGACTTCTTTGGAAAAAGCAGGGAGATGCCTCCTACAGGCCGTATGCAATCTATGCTGCGGTGCTTTCCGCATGTAGATAAGGAGCTTAAACGCACCGGCGTTAACCGTCATATATTATGGGCAGAGTATTATAAAGAGTTCCCGGAAGGCTATCAGTACAGCCAGTTCTGCTTCTATTATACCCAGTGGAAAGCGAGGGTCAACCCGACCATGCATATGGATCACAAAGCAGGTGATAAGCTGTATGTGGACTTTGCAGGGCAAAAGCTGAGCATTACCGATAAGGAGACCGGCGAGATCATTACCGTTGAGGTATTTGTAGCGATACTCGGAGCCAGCCAGCTTACTTATGTAGAAGCTGTGAGTAGTCAGCAAAAGGAGGACTTTATTACGGCCTGTGAGAATACGCTGCATTATATCGGTGGCGTTCCTGATGCCATTGTACCGGATAACCTGAAAGCTGCCGTGACCAAAAGCAGCCGTTTTGAGCCCACGTTAAACGAAACATTCGCTGACTTTGCTGATCATTACGGTACTACCATACTACCAGCTCGGGCGTTCCGCCCTCGTGATAAAGCATTGGTAGAAGGTGCGGTTAAGATCATGTATACCCGGATCTATGCCCCCTTAAGAAAAGTAGTTTACCATTCGTTAAAGGATCTGAACGAAGCCATAAGAGTGGTGCTCGAAGAGCACAACAACCGGTTCCTGCAAGGGAGGAACTACAGCCGAAGGCAGCAGTTCGATGAGATAGAGCGCGAAGTGCTCAACCCTTTACCTGTTCTGCGTTACGAGCTTAAAAAGCAGTTCCATGCTACCGTGATGAAGAACGGCTATGTATGCCTTGGACCGGATAAACATTATTACAGCGTCCCTTATCGGTTTATCGGCAGAAAGATCAAGCTGCTATATTCCAGTTCTTCGGTAGAAGCCTTTTACCATTATGAGCGTATTGCCATGCATAAACGCACAAGGGGACTATATCTTTATACAACCGAGAAAGACCATCTGGCTTCCACTCATCAGTTCGTGGCCGACTGGTCAAAAGATAAGTTCCTGGGCTGGGCCTCATCCATACACGAGGATGTCAGGCTTTATATCCATAATATATTCGACCGTAAACAACATCCTGAACAGGCTTATAAGTCCTGCCTGGGTATCCTTGGCTTCTCCCGCAAAGTAGGTAATGAACGCCTGATCATGGCTTGCCGAAGAGGTCTTCACTATGGCGTTTATAACTATAAGACCATTCATATGATCCTGGAAAAGAAGATGGATCAATACGAAGAAAGCCTGTTCGCAGATGAACTTCCTATGCCCAGCCATGATAATATCAGAGGCGAAGACTATTACAAATAACCTTTTAAACAACCAATGGAATGAACACAAACACGTTAGACAAAATGCGGAAGCTCAAGTTCTTCGGCATGTACCATGCTTTTCAAAGCACCCTGGAAACAGGTAAAACAGAGGATTACACAGCAGATGAGCTACTGGCGCACCTGGTAGATGCAGAATGGGATGACCGCCATAACAGGCGTATCGAGCGGCAGATATATTATGCCAAGTTCCGCTACAAAGCCTCTGTAGAGGACGTTCACTATCATGCCGACCGAAGTATCGACCGTAACCAGATCATGCGCCTGGCGGACTGTACATTCATCGAGCGCAATGAGAATCTGCTGATCACCGGCAGCACAGGTATCGGTAAAAGCTATATCGCTTCTGCTATTGGGTACCAGGCCTGCACACTGGGCTACAGGGTCTTTTATGCCAGTACGCCCAAACTGTTCTCTAAACTCAAAATGGCGAAGGCCGATGGTTCGTATCTCAAAGAGGTTGCGAAGATCGAGCGGCAAGAACTACTGATATTGGATGACTTCGGTATACAGCCTTTTGATGCGCAAAGCAGGGCTGCGCTAATGGAGATCATTGAAGACCGGCATGGAAAGACCTCGCTGATCATTACCTCTCAGCTACCTGTAAGTAAATGGTACGATGTGATCGGTGAAAAGACAATTGCTGATGCTATACTGGACCGGATTGTACATAGTGCACACCGTATCGAACTGAAGGGGGAATCAATGAGAAAGAAACGAAGAACTGATGATAAAGAGGTCAGTTATCAATAACCACTTTTAATAACTAACTTTGAAAACGCTTTTACAGCTCTCGCTGCTATCGTTCGCCAGCTAATCGCCTGGTCACTTTGCCACGGAATCAGGTGGTCAACATCCCCGGAATATCAAGCTTGATATTTATTTTTAATTTGCACCACTCATCTTTTCTAATCTCCATCCATCATCATATAAATCAAATTCCGCCTGTAAGCCTATTTTTGAATCCTGATTTACGCTAAGTTCTCCAAAGGGCGTAATATTTTGTTTGCTTAAATAAAAATCTACTAAGGCTTGTTTGTTATCATTAGAAAACTGTATCCCAGTTATATCGCCAACGTTTAGATCGTACTGCTTAACATGGTAAACTGGATAATCTCCATCACTCCACTCTTGATTGATAATGTATGGTTTACCTTTTTCTGTAACGGTATAGATATACCAATAAATAGGATCTGTATCAGGTCTCGTTTCCTTTCTTTTGAATTTCAAAAGCCCTGCACTAATAAATGGTTTAATAAGGTTCAGTTCATCATAATATCTTTGTCCTTGACCTCTAACTACTGCGTAAATAGTTGACTTTCGGACTAAAAGTGTGCTATTTTGCTTTTTTAAATAGGAATCAATAGCAGCCTTTGCATCATTTCTACTCAATGAGCTAAATTCACAGGATTGAAAGAACATTAAGATAACGACTGTAACTAATGCGAGTGTTCGGTTTTTGAGTTGAGTTTTCATTTAATAAGGTTTTAACAGCAAAGCGTGGAACGTCACCATCTTCGCTACTGAGGGGGTCGAATCCCTAATGGACGAAGAATAGCAACGCCCACGCTTTACCGTGAGCGTTATTGCTAAACCTCCCATCCATTTTGAATTTTCGACCTTTCAGTAGTGGGATTTTTTGCTTAACGCAATGCCTTATTTATATTTGATTTATTTTATTTCATACCCGAAGGTAAGGAAAAAACCGCTTCTAGGTAGTATAGAAAGCACCTTATTTAAGATATTTTCCTATTTAATAAAGACGTATGTGTAATTAGAAAAGGGGAAATTATAGGGGTTATTTAAAGGATATTAATTAGTTCTTTTTAGGAAAATATCAAGGCTAATTACGCATAAAAAAGCCTAAAAGCCTTTACTTAAGTGTGATTAAGAAGTTCCCTACGGGCTACTTCAGGGGAAAGGTTATCGAAAGACAACTTTTCCCCTTTTTTTATGCCGCTTAACTTACTGTTAATCTGCAAGATAATAGAAAGAGGCTCGCTCAAATAAGGGGTTCGATGTCGCTTTCCATCAAAACATACATTTTAGGATATATCGAACCAATTAGCTTACGCTTTTCTATAATATTAGGCGATTTATAATTAAGTTGAATATTTGAAAACTTTTCAATCACGATATCTAACAAACCTTCTATAGTTTTTAAACCCTCGGCTTTATTAGGCATATCGCCCAGCTTTGCTTCCAAGCTTTTTAAGGCTTCTGTACATTCAGACTTTATCGCTTTAAAATCTTCCAAATCAATTTCTTCCATCATGAAGTGCCCAGGCCATTTTCTACCAATCCCTTTCATCCGGGAATCTCCGCTGTCGCGTAAGATACACCGGCCCCAATTACTGGTATTACCTTATTCGACCTTAGAGAATTTGATAATGATTCTTGTGGAGTTGTCATGTGAAGTTTTCGGTTACGCAAAATAACAATTTATTGGCCCATAAACCTGTGGTGTCTCTTGTTTTTTTTCCAAAAGAAGAATAGGATATTATTTAAGACTATCATTTTTGGGCTTTTTAAACGATCATCAGATTACACTAGATATAAAGTTTACATTTTCAAATGATGGCAATATTTCTGTTAATCCATTATTTACATACCTGTTTCTATCAAAAATAAATTTGAAATTCGACAAAAATATTGCGAGTACCGATGATATCCAATTTACATTTGACGTTATTCAAAATGATTAGAATTTCCTATCCAATTCAGATTATATTAAAATGCGTAATGAGATGATTGCGACGAGCGGCAGATAAAAGGATTAAGCCCATCAGCCCTTTTGGTAATAATTTTTTTTTCATAATTGGTTTAACTGATTCGTTATTATAAAATGTAGTAATGTTCGAACATTAATTTGACGGCGTTTGGTTTATAACAATTAAAAGGTGTATGCTTACTTGTTTTCAGTTGGGATATAGGCCAGTCTTGCGTATATTTCGGCTATACAGGCCTCATCAAGCAGCCATTTCGGTTTCTTTATTTCGGTGGTATCAGCCGCCCAGTCATGCGTGGTAAATCCATATTTATCGCGGGTATTTTGCCAGGCATAATCAATATCAGCATGTATGTCATTTACATAGGTATAATTTTTATCAACCAGGCATAGGGCTTCGTAACCTCTAAATAAAACGGCAACAAACCATGGCAGGTCTATCCGCATATTTAAATGGGCGTCATGCTTATCATCCTGAAAATGCTGAAATATATTTTTCGCCATCAATTGCGCCTCAGCCAGGTATTTATGCTCGCCGGTAAATTGGTATAATAAAACTGAAGCTTCCAGTACCGCGCCCGAATTATAGGTCCAGTACGTCGGATTGGTTGTTCCGTCGGCAACTTTCTTATCGTTATAATACAAACCTTGAGGGTTGCTTAAATTGGCATGCATCCAATTGTAAAACTTAAGGCCCCAGTTTAAATAATAAGGGTCTTTTGTTGCCTTATACAGTTTAAGTGCTACTATTAATGCCATGCCATTACTGCATGCGGGTTTTTGGTCATGATGCCCCTCCAGCCAGTATATGCCTCCGCCAAGCTCATCGCTCCAGCCGCTTATTATAAATTTAAATATGGTCTTGGTTCTGTCAAGGTATACTGGATTATGGGTGTTAAAATAGGCTTCTATGTACTCGGTACCAACCAGCCCGTTATCATCATAATACCTGTCCGAATGCTCAAACATTACCGGATAGGCCTGGTAACCTGTCGGTGTTCTGGTCGTGTCACGATATTTTTCTATACCGGTTACCAAACTGTCTAAATAAACATGGTATTTATTTTTTACAGCTGAGTTACGCATCAACGCACTCGTTGCCGACATCATTCCCGAAAACGGCCACAGGAAACTTACTGCCCTTGCATTCACCTTATCGCCCTGCAAATAATCAACCTTTCCGCTGTTATCTGCCGGGTAATTTTCAGAGAATAGGCCTTTATAGGCAGGCACACGGTAGTCTTGCCATATTTTGGTGTAAATATCTTGCGCACGGTTAAGGCACTCTGCCCGTGTACTTAAGTTTTGCGCATAAACAGCCTGCTTTATATTCATCAAGCTGAACGCTGCAACAAAAACTGCCAGGTGTTTTATTTTTATCGGTAGATGTAGCATATTGCTCTTATTTAAAGCTTATTGTGCCGATGGTGGCGGCACCTTAGTTCCCCAGGTTTTGTTGGGCTTATCTCCCATTACAAAAACCATTTTGCCGCCTTTCATTAATTCATCACGATACAGCCAACAATTGTTAAGCGGTTTGCCGTTAAACACTATCGATTGGATGTACAGGTTAGTTTTTGAATTATGCTTCGCCTCGATGATCAGCTTTTTGTTATTACCTAACGTAATGGTTGCTTTTTCAAATACCGGGCTGCTTAATTCAACAATGGGTTTGGCATCGGTAAAGCCCTTTACATCAAATATGCCAAGCGCTGTCATTACATACCAGCCGCCCATCTGGCCCTGGTCTTCATCCTGCCCGTAGCCATAACCGTGGATTGGCTCGATACCGTAAAACTCATCACAAATAGTTCTTGTCCATTTTTGGGTAAGCCATGGTTTGCCCGAGAAATTGAATAACCAGCTGATATGCAAGCTTGGCTCATTACCATGATTGTAGATGGAAGTTATCCCGGCAAAGGCATCAATGGTTTTACCGCCACCGAAACCGTCTTTTTCTGATTTTTCGAAGATCTCGTCAAGGTTGTCATTAAAATATTTTCTGCCTTGTGCCGAGATCAATGCTTCGGGATTTTGTGGTACGTAGAAAGTGTACTGCATGGCATTTCCTTCCTGGTAGCCGCGCCAGGGGGCATAAGGGTCAAACTTGGCTATAAAAGTACCATCAGCTTTTTTGGGTTGAATTAGTTTGTTAGCCGGGTTATATAAATAACGCCACCCGTTGGAGTATTTGATCAGCTTTTGATAATCAGCTGTTTTGCCCAGCGCTTTTGCCATTTGCGCTGCCGCGAATGCGCTAAAGCTATATTCTAAAGTATGTGATGCTGAAAAGTTGGCCCCGGTTGAATCCGTTACGAAATTAGATCCGTCGCCTTCTAAAAATGGCACATAACCATATTCAGTAAAGGGTTTAACATCCATTTTTCCTGATCCTACCTTCCTGTTTTTCCAGCCCAGCTCATTTGCTTTTACTGCCTGGTAGGCAGTGTTGATGTTATAATCTCTGATGCCAACCTGGTAAGCTGCCGCAATTGTTAAGCCCACAAAGTTTGTCCCCACGCCCGATACATATTCGCTGTTGGCAATTCCATCTCCAAACCACCCTTTATCATGGTATACCTGTAATTGGGTATGGATAAAATCCTCGTATGTGTTTGGGTACGATAACGCCCACAATTGGGTAATGTCCCAATAGCCGCCCCATATTGCGTCGGTATTTATAAAATTATAGGTTTTGCCGGCCGGCGATACGGGCATGTGGCCTATTTGTCCTTCGTGTTTAGGATAATCGCCGTTTACATCGCTTGCCACGCCCCTCCCTAATAATACATGATATAAACCTGTATAAAACTTAACTTTGGCAGTATCATCATTCCCTTGAACAGTTAATTTACCCAATTCCTGCTGCCATGTTTTTTGGGCGAGTGCTTTGGCCTGATCAAAAGTTAAATGAGCAGCCTCGGCTTCCAAATTCAACTTCGCGTTAGCTTCTGAGGTGTATGATAAACCGACTTTGATCTCTATTTTTTCACCCGCGGCGGTTTGATAGTTCAGGAATAATCCCGCGCCCTTGCCGTTTGCTGCCATAGAGTTTTGCATAATGCCTTTTGTATTAAATGAACCTATGGTTGCTGGTTTTTTACTTAGTTCGCCATAAAAAAACATCAACACTTTGCCTTTTGGGTCATATTGCTTTACATATTTTGGATAGGTATTTACAAAACCTTGGAAGTGTGTGGCGTCTATCATGTGGATGCCTGCATCCGTAACCGGGCCGCTTTCGCCCTGCACATTCCCGATATCCAAAATAATGTGCGACTGATTACTTGCCGGGAAAGTGTAACGATGAAAACCAACTCTTTTTGTCGCGGTCAGTTCTGCGGTGATTTGGTAATCATCCAGCAAAACTTTGTAATACCCGGGTTGGGCAACTTCATTCTTACGGTCAAAATGTGAGCGGTAACCACTGCCCGGGGTATCTAATTCACCCGGCCTAACTTTTAGTTCGCCTGTTGTAGGCATAAAGCTAACGCCGCCAACCTGCCATTCATGAAAATGGACAAATCCTTCGATAGAGTTTTGGCGCGTATCGTACCCAACAGCTTCCCAACCCTGCGCATTACCATAATGCCCGTTGGTTGATGGAGCCAGCTTTGCCATACCATAAGGTACTGCGGCTGGGGTATAAAAAAACCAACGACTATGCGCGGTACCCACATTGGGGTCGACGTACTTTAACAAGTTTTGTGCTATTGCGCCTTTGCACACCAGGATCATACCCAACATTAAAAGGCATGGTTTAATTGATCTCTTCATTTAAATAGAATTGATTATTTATATTTTGATAACAAACCCTGTACCCGCTGCATCCAGGCCTGATCAACACCTTCTAAGTTAGTGTACCTGCCCGAGCCATCTAAACCAGCATAATTGTAATAGCCAAAAGCTGAGTTGCGCAATACGTTATTTATCTGATCAATATTTCCTTTTGCGTAGGTAAGCCAGGTATTATTATTATCGGACTCGTAAAGCTTAACCATAGCTTGCGACGCCCAGCCGCTATAGCACGGATTTACCCGGATATCGGTTGTATTAAAAATAAATACGTTATGCGTAACATCCCACAAAGTTTTGATCATGGCATTACCTAATGCCTGCGCTTTTGTTAAATAGGTATTATCATTCATGGCCTGCCCGTATAACAGGTCGGCTTCAACCATAATGGCATTGTCGTAAGTAAAATTTTGGCTATCGACAGTACCATTCGCCTCTATCTGCCATATATAAAGCCCATTGGTGCCATACATTTTGGTATTTAACCAGGTATTTATCTGCACCGCCCAATCGTGGTAAATAGATTGCCCGGTAATTTTATACAAGCGCGAGAACAGCTGCAAGGCAAGCGCGTTTGATTGTGTTGGCTTAACAGTTTTATCCGTGTTCCACCAAAAACCTCCGCCTAAAGTGCTATCCCACTGGCCGCTATACATCAGCCAATCAGCACAGCCTTTGGCTGCATTAAGGTAATTGGTTTGCGTAGTGCCGGTAGTAACATCATAAGCCGCCAGGTATGCCATGCCGGTTAAGGAATTATCATCAACATATTTCAAACCGCTACCGCCGGATCCATCTAATCCTGCCGAAGCAAAATATCCGCCGCTGGTATCAGCTTTATCTATCAGTTTTTGCAGCCATGTAAAAGTGTTATTCATGTATTGCAGGTAGGATTGGTCGCCAAGACTTACCATTTCGGCATCAGCGTATAGCTGGCTCGCGTTATACCATTCAAACGCGCTGCCAGTATTGGTGGTCGTATTTACCCGGTAACTGCCGTATGAGGTTAAGTAGTTATTGGCAATATAGCCATGCGTAGACCTCGCGTTGGTTAAATAGAGCGATGTTGGTGTAACTGTTTTAGTGGTATCAACGGGAGGATTTTTAGGCGGGTTAACGCTTGATTTGCTACACGAAGCCGCTAAAATTATTAACGCTGCCATGCTGCCATACACAAAGTTTTTCATAGTTGGTTGGTATTAAAGCCATCCGCAATAATTGGTAAATCGCAGATGGCTTGTATAAAATATTCCCGGCAAATACCGGTAGCTGTATTAATTAAACGCGGTAGCTGTATGTGTATAAGTGCCTGTTGCCGGGAAATATACATCAACTTTTACATTATGCAAATCAGCCGCCGCCGGAAATTTATAAGTATTGTTCCATTGGTCGTTAGTTACCGGTATCAGGTCAAAATAGCTGGCCGGCTGTCCCGCAGGATCCAGGTTATTTTGCAAGGTACTACCCCAATATTCCAATCCCGCACTTGTATGCAGGATGAATTTATAGCGTTGATCCCTTCCCCACGAAAACTGGTAGAAAGTTACCGGCAGTTTGGCTATCTCCCAGGTGCTATTGCCAATGTAGCCTAATTTCCCGATCTCGGTGTTATAGGCCGACATATATAAACCAAGTGAATCGATAGATAATACTTTAGAAGTAGCCACATTGAAATCGAGGTTTATGCGGTACGGTTTTGTTGCAGCCGTAACTGTTGTGGTTGAGGTGCCTAATTGTATCGTTCCATTTGCGTCAAGGTAATATTTGGTGCCTGCGGCAGATGGTTTATCCGTTAACTGGTAAGTACCCGGTTGCAGCGAGGTATACAACTCAAACACGCCTGCCGACGTTTGTTTCATCACAACAGATTTGGTAACATCGGCACCACCTTCTGTTGCTGTGCCGGTAAGGTACATTGCTGTTGGCAATACTGCAAAACCTGCAGGGCGGGTTATTAATAGCGTATGCGTTGCGCTGCTCATTTTGCCATTAGCCGCGACCGAAGCAATTACCGCCCATTTTAAGGTGCCTGTGCTTGAAGACGCAATGCCTGCATTTGACGCTACTTTATTTAAGGTATCCTGTGAAATAGTAGCCTGGGTTTGGGCGCCTGCTCCATCCGCTAAAATTTTATATATGGGGTGGCTAAAATCGCCGCCGGCTTTATCAAAGGCAACTTCGTATAAAACCAGGCTGGTGCCCTGGGTTGAGCTTGCACTCCATTGAAACACGATATTAGCACCTGTTGGCTGCAGGCTAATAGCTGTTTGATCGGTAGGTGCTGTAAGCGAACTTACCTGTGCTACGTTTGAATTAAGTGCTAAATTATTCTTTTTGCATGAAGTAAAAGCGGCTATGGCTAACAAAACCATAAAACCTGATTGAATTAATCTTCTCATTTTATTAATTGATATTGGTTAATAATTAGGGTTTTGGATTAAATTTTTATCTTTATCGAGATCGCCCTGGGGTATTGCCCACACATAATCTCTTGCAGGGTTAAACTTGCGGGGTTGCACACGGATAAAGCCATTGTCAACACTCGGATCGCCAAATTGGGCGCCGTGTACATAGCCGTTCAATACAGCCGGGCCAATTTTCCACCGCCTGATGTCATCTGTCCTTAATCCTTCAAAAGCCATTTCCACTCGTCTTTCTCTCCTGATGATGGCAGTCATATTATTATTGCCGGGATAATTAATGGCATTGGCATCGGTAAAACCTGCACGTAAGCGCAATGCGCCTATGGTCTGGTTCCAGATGGTAGCATTCATTTGGCCTAAAGCGTTTTCAGCTTCGGCATAATCCAATAATATTTCTGCGTACCTAAACAGGTGCAGGTTATTGCCTGATGCAAAATTCACCTGTGCGCTCGGGTCAAAATATTTACGCCAGTAATACCCGGTTGGAGATGAACTTTCCCTGCCAACTACATATTCATCAGGGCCGTTAGGGCTTGATAGATTATCGCTTGGATCGCTGCCGGGTTTAATGTAGATGGTTTTGCTTGTACCGTTAGCACCATTACCATTATTCCAATAAGCTTTATCATACACAATAGTTGCAGCTAAACGCGGGTCGCGGTTGATGTATGGATTGGCAGCGGTATACCCCGAAGCAGGGTCGCTAATGCTGTCGCCATTCAGCATAATGTAGTCATTCACTAACTCTTGTGTTGGTGCAAGGTTATTAGAGAAACCGCCAACACTGTTCGGTGCAAAAAACTGGTAATCAGTCCAGGTGCGGGTTGAATTTGGTGCATATTGTAATGACAGTATTGTTTCAGGATTATTTTTATTGGTTGCCGGGTCATTAAACAGGTTACCATAGTTAGGGCTTAATGAATATGTTCCATAAGTTGCTTGGTCATTCATTAAACTTTGGCAAACGGTAATCACATCGTTCATTCTGTTTCCCTGGTATAATAATACCCTTGCCTCTAATGCAAGTGCAGCACCCTTGGTGATCCTGCCGTTTTCACTTGCCGCAAGCTGATCCTTTGATGGCAATAATGGGATTATTGCATTTAGCTCGCTTAGTATAAATGTTACCACCTGTGCTTGCGGCGTGCGCGGAATTACCTTAGATTCATCTTCGGTAATGTCATCATTAACCAAAGGAATATCACCATACCACTTGGTTAAATTAAAATCTGTGAATGCACGGATAAAACGCATTTCGGCGTTCAGTCTCGATAACGTAGCGGCATCCAAAGTTTTGTTCTGGCCTGAATAAGCGATAAACTGATTGCACGATTTAATGGTTTTGTAATAGTTAGCCCAATCATTTGCAAACTCAGCGGTTTGAGCATTAGCATTACCGCTGCCAATCAATATCAGGTCGCTTATGCTTTGTGAGTAGGCGTTATCTGATGTTCCTTCCAAATCAAAATATAGCGTGCTGTTATACATTAAGCTATAGTTATTATTCAAGGCGTTATAAACGTTTGCACTTGTAGTCCAAAAATCAAGACTGGAGTATTGATCTGTTGGAGCAAGGTTTAATTTTTTACATCCCAACGATAACATCATCGCTAAGGATATAATTAAGGTCTTTTTAAAATATTTCATATCTATATTTTTTTATCTTTTTATTAAAATGTCGCGTCAAGCCCTACACCATAAAATATAGGCAGTAAGTATGCGCGCGAACTGTTTGAAGCCGAATAAAGGTTTTCATTGTTACCAAACTCCGATGTTTCAGGATCGATAAACTTTAGCTTGGTAAGCGTGTAAAGGTTTTGCCCAATCAGGGATACTCTTAGTTTGCTCATGCCTAACTTTTCGCTCACCTTTCTATTAAGCGTGTAACCTATGTTCACGTTTTTTAACCTTGCATAAGCTGCATTAAAATCATAGATATTAGAGCCTGTACGCCAATTGTTGGTGTTAGATGCTGAACCGATAATTGCTAACTGCGGATATTTCGCGCCTGTGTTAGATGGACTCCAAAAATCAAGCTGGTTTTGGTATAAAGTGTTACCATAGTTATAATGGAACGGCTCAACTAACTCTCCACGTAAAAACTCATCCCTTTTGCCAACACCTTGTATAAATGCCGACAGGTCGAACCCGCCAACAGCTATGCGGTAAGTGAAACCGAATGTATAATGCGGGAACGGGTCACCGATGAAAGTTTGATCTTTAGCATCAATTACACCATCACCGTTCAAATCTTTAAATTTTAAATCGCCTACGGTAACTACGTTTCCTGCAATTTTAGGGGCAGAGTTTACTTCGGCTTGTGTTTGATAGATACCATTGGTTTTATAACCATAGTATTGAGAAATAGGGTGCCCTACTTCATCAATCAACGACCATACATCTTCAGGATTACTGATAGATTTTTGGCCACCTGTTAATGCAAGGATAGTATTTTTTGTATTCGCTATGTTCGCGGTAAAACTTTGAGTAACACCTTTGGTTCTTAGCGTGTAATTTAAAGTTAACTCCCATCCCTGGTCTCTAACTTTGGCTACGTTTGCTAAGGGAGGTGTAGCTCCAAAAATGCTTGGCACATCCAAAGGAGCCTGTTCAATATTGCTGGTAACTTTATTAAAGTAATCAACTGAACCGGTAAGGTTATTATTAAAAAGTCCAAAATCGGCACCTATGTTAAAGGTTGCAGCTCTTTCCCACGTGATTAAAGGATTTGCCAAATTTGTACCTGCCCCGCCCTGCACAACGTTATTAAACGCATAAGCACTTGAGTAGTTAAAATAAGTAGTTTGATAACCATAGTCGGTCGCTGTTTGGTTGTTTCCTACCACACCATACGTAACTCTTAGTTTAAGCTGGTTAAGTGTTTTTTTGATGCCTTGCATGAATGATTCATCCGATACCAGCCAGCCTGTATTAACAGAAGGGAAGAAACCATTTCGGTGACCCTGTGCAAATTTGGAGGACGCGTCATCGCGGAATACAAAATCAACAAAATACCTGCTTTTATAGTCGTAATTCACCCTGCCGAATACTGATTGCAGGCTGTTAGCCGGGATAGATATACTGTTAAAAGAGTTTACAGGATCTAACTGGCTACCTGTTGTGTAATTCCCAAAATTTGGATCGGTATATAAATCTTGTAGCTGAAATTCACGTGAACTGTTAATCTCACTGGATACCCCTAAAGTTGCGCCGAAATTGTGATCTTTCGCAATCGTTTTATTATAGTTTAAATACAACTGTGTGTTAAAGGAACTTGATTTAGTATTATTATCATAAGTAGTTAAATCATTACCATAAACCCCGGAAGGTAAAAAATTAACTTGCGTACGCCTGAAAAAGTTTCCATTATTCTGGAGCGTTCCGCCAAAAACACCTGTTAATTTTAAATCTTTAGTGATGTCTAAAGTACCGTTCAAATTACCAAATATGCGGTCGTTGTCGGCTTGGTTGTAACCACCTTCTTTTAAAACTCCATACTCATTATATTGCGCCGCTATCGGGTTAGTTAAATAATTACCATTGGCATCAGTCCAGCTATAGTTAGCCGGTACGCGGTCAGCATCAGCAATAATATTGTTATCCCCAACAGTGTTGGTTTTGTTACGAGATTTGGTGTATTCCAATATCGTGTTCAATTTAAAAATCCCTACCTGCGAAGTTTGATTCATGCGGAGGTTGTATTTTTGAAAACCGAAATTACTTCCTGATCCGCCGGTACCAATAAAATTGCTCATCTGGTCCTGGTATCCGCCGGAAATAAAATAACTGCTTGTAGGGCCGCCGCCGGAAACACTTACGTTTTGAGATTGTTGCGGTGCATTATGCAATAAGTGGTTAATGTCCCAGGTACCATTTCCCTGTGCGGCTAATTGTTGTATTTGTTCCGGGGTATATGCCAGCGGTAAGCCTGAGTTTTGAAGTGCTTCGTTTTTATAATAAGCGTTGTCAGCGGCACTCACTTTATGTACCAGCACATCGGCAACTTGCAAGCCATAACTGCCATTATAGTTAACAGTAGATTTTTGGTTGAATTTGCCGCTTTTAGTGGTTACCAATATTACACCGTTTGCACCACGTGAACCGTAAATGGCAGCAGAACCGGCATCTTTTAATATGGTAACGCTTGCTATATCATTGGGATTTAACAGATTAAGATCATTTACAGATGCAGACGTAATGCCATCAATTACCAGTAAGGGATCGTTATTTCCGAAAGTAGCAACCCCTCTTATGTTAATGGTCACGTTGCTGCCCGGATCAAGCGTACTTTGTTGGATAATTAGGTTGGGCGACTCGCCTTGTAAGGCCTGCAAAGGATTTAATACTGGCTTACTGCCGATGTCCTTCGCACCAACGGTATTAATGGCACCATTAATTGTTGACCTTTTTTGTGTGCCATAACCAACAACAACAACTTCATTTAATGTACTGTTGTCGGCCTTTAAAATAACATTTATAGTTGTTTTGCTATTAATTTCAACTATCTGTTTTACAAAGCCAACTGATGAAAAAGTTAAGGTTCCGCCAACATTTGCGTCAGGAACATTTAGGTGATAATAACCTTTTCCATCGGTTACTGTGCCAAGTGGTGTGCCGCTAATACTAACGGTTACGCCGGGTACTGTCTGCCCATGATCGTCTACAACAGTACCGGTAATTTCTAAATTTTGTTGTTGTGAAATGATGTGGCTTCTGTTACCCCCATTTGCTTTAACAGTTGCCCATACATTAACCAAAAGGAATGTAAAAATGATTGTAGCCACAATTTGTTGTTTAGGCGGCCATTTAATTTTTTGTGGTTTGTAAAGTAATTTCATGCTCATAATTTATTGGTTAAAAAGGTTATTTAGTATGGTTAGGTTCAGGTATAAGTTTTTTATTTTTAAAGTCTGCATCTGATATTGCTAATATTTTAGTATCAGTTTCTATTACATTCAAAGCTTTGCCTGCAAAACTCTCTTTCCAGTATAATTCAATATTTTCAAGTGATCTACCTTTGGTTTCGGGGATCAGTTTCCAGGTAATATATAATGCAGGGGAACAGCAAGCCGCGAAAATCCAGAATGTTGTCGCTGAGCCTAAACCCTCCAGCATTAATGGCGTTAACTGACCAACTAAAAAGTTACCAATCCATAAAGAAAGTGTGGCAAGGGCCATCGCTTTACCTCGTAGGGCGTTGGGAAATATTTCGCCAATTACCACCCAGCATACCGGGCCGAAAGAGAAGGCAAAGCAGGCTATAAATGCAAGTATAAATATCAATATCCAAGGGCCCGATGTAACGTGCAGAGCGAAAAGCAGCCCGATAATTATTAATGAAATAACCGCGCCGCCTATCCCCACAAAAAGTAGCGGTTTGCGTCCCCATTTATCAATGGTAAAAATGGCTACGAATGTAAATACCACGTTAACCAAGCCTATGGTAACCTGGCCGCCAAGCGCGTTATTTAACGTAAAGCCTGCCTGCTCTAAAATCCTTGGACCATAATAGATCACTGCGTTTATACCGCAGATCTGCGACAGGAACGGAAGTAGCAAACCAATCCATAAGGCGCGGCGGTATACTGGTGTAAATAATTCCTTAAAGCCTGTATTTTGTTGGGTTTGCTGTAATGATTCAAATGATTTTATTTCGCTTTTTGCCGCTTCAACTCCATCTATATTGATGAGTATATTGTAAGCCTCTTCCTTTTTGCCGGCAGATAAAAGCCATCTTGGCGATTCGGGAACTAAAAACAACGAGATCAAAAATATCCCCGCAGGCAAAGTGCCTAACCCAAGCATTGCACGCCACACTTCAGCTGAAAAGATTTTTTGGGTGATATCGCTGCCAAATACATCACCGGTATGATTAGCTAAATAGGCATTTGAGAAGTAAGCCAGTACGATTCCAATTGTTAGTGCCAGTTGATACATGGAAACCATCATCCCACGGAAACGCGAAGGAGAAAACTCCGAGATGTACAAAGGCGATACCATAGATGCAACGCCTATGCCCAAACCTCCAATCAACCTGAAGATGATCAATACTGTAAAAGAGTCGGATAGCATACAGCCCAGCGCTGATGATAAAAATAATACCGCCGAAAGTATGAGGATAATCTTGCGGCCATACTTGTCGCTCAATTTACCCGACATGCTTACACCTAATATGCAACCAAGCAAGGCACAGCTAACAAACCAGCCTTCGTGCAAGGCATCTAAATTAAAGTCGTGCTTTACCAGGCTTACTGTGCCCGATATCACCGCAGTATCAAACCCGAATAAAAACCCGCCTAAAGCAGCTACCAGGCAAATAAGGTATAAATACATATTGCTATGCTTACCGGTTGTACTTTGTGTTGTATTGCTCATGGTTATTATTTTAAAAATGATTTAATAACTTTTGCACGGCCTGAACCTTTATTGGTAAGTTTATAGCTAACCGCAGCAGCCGGTACAACAAATGTTTCGGCGTACGCAAAATGATGGATGCTTCCGTCGGCAGTTTCAACAGTGATCGATTCACCCTCAACCAGCATCATTACGTGGCAGCAATCGTTGGTTTCCACTGTAACACTATCATCAAATTCTATGCGATGAACATCATAAAAATGCTCAGCATGGGTAGGCACATGTATTAGCTGCCAGTTATCCCCTTGCTCAATTATTGTTTGTTTTGATATCAGCTCCTGCTTTACGCTGTCGCCCTTGCGGTTAAAATCAAGGTTATTAAAGGCATGCTCAATGTTTATAGGCCGCAGGTTACCGTCAAGGTCGAGCCTTAGCCAATCATACATTTTAAAGGTGAATATGTATGGCGTGGCACTTATTTCAAGCACCAGGTTGCCTGCACCCGCACTATGAACCGTGCCGTTAGGTATTAAAAAAAGATCATGCTTATTAGCGGTGTGCGATTGCACAAACTTTTCAATATCAATTTCATTCCCTTCTGCCTGGCTGCTTTCTAAAGCAGCACGATATTTGGCCGGCTGTATGTCATCCTGAAAACCGAGATAGACATTGGCGCCCGGTTCGCAATCCAGTATATAATAGGTTTCATCCTGGGTAATATTTTCGCCAAACACCTCTTGGATGTATTTTAAACGCGGATGGCATTGAATAGACAGGTTACCGCCTTCATAAGTATCCAAAAAATCAAACCTGATCGGAAACTCATCGCCAAATTGTACGGCATGCTTACCCAATACCTGTTGCTGGTTGTGAAACATCAGGAAATCGAAGGAAGCTTCCAGCAAGTAGCCGCCACTTTCAAATATCAAGCCGTTCTCAGGTACGATCAGTTCAAACGACCACGCATAGTTTACCACCTCTGTGTTAACACCCTTAATGCGTTCTTTTATCCATTGGCCGCCCCAGGCGCCAGGCTCAAACCATGGCCTTACCCGTATAACCGATTTGCTTATTTTATTTAAAGCAGTTTTGAAATCGCTGCCAAGCATCCAGTTAATATCATTGGCCCATTGTGCATCGGCAATAACTTCTATTTTATTGAGGATTTCCTTTTTATGCTCATTCAGCAAAACCCAGTCAACAAAATAAAAGCGTTTATACATGATAAACGGCTCGTACAAAGTATTACTACCCAAGTTGCTTATCGAGCCGGCCCGCATCCTGAATTGCACTTCGTTTTTTGGCAAATCAATATAAATCAAAGGTGAATCCCAGTTCACTAATGAAGCACCAGTACCAAAAGCTATGTTTATATCGAAATTGACTGATGAGTTTTGCATAGGCAGTTCATCATTAAAAAAGTCGCTTAATTGCAGTGTACATTTGGTTCCCCATACAGATTCTTCTGTACCTAAAAAAGGGCTTACTAAAGCGTCTATTTCTATTTCCGTTTTAATGTAATCATGCGTATTAACCCAGTTAACTGTTACTTTATGTTTATCAAATTCATTAGTTAAGCCTGTTTTAATATGCTCCCAGATAACGCCTCCAAAACCATCTATTACTACATTACCCTTAGAAATGATCCATTTAGCTAATGATTCAAAACCATTATTGATTTTATTGCCTGCAATATGGCTAACCGGGTATATATTATATTCATTGGCAGCTAAAGTATTGGCTTGTAACTTTATTGGTATTACAGGCTGTGAAGATTTACGTAAGGGTGTATCCATACTAACACTTGTGTTTGATGCAAATAATTGATTCATTTTTATTTTGTAGTAATGTATGTACATATTAAATTATACAGAAAAATGCCTCAGGACAGTAAAATGTCATTTCTGGAAAATCTAATTATGGTTGGCTTATAATGTTATAATGTACAAACATATAAACTTTTTTAATATTTACTATTTTTTTATTTTTTTTATTTTTTTTATTTAAGTGGTAATTAAGTGTTTAATTGCTTTAATTTGCTCTGGTGTTGTATATACAATACCAAAGCGAGCTACAATCTTGTCTTGAAATTTCAATTATAAATGAGGTATTCCTTAGATCATAAAAGCCCGGTTCCACTACATATACAGGCAGAAGAACTGATGCGAAAGCTAATTAATGAGGAGGAATACCAGAACGGGAACGTACTGCCTAATGAGGTTGAACTTGCCAAAATGCTGGCCATATCGCGAACAACACTAAGGCAGGCCATTAATAAATTAGTATACGAAGGATTACTGATCCGAAAAAAACGCACGGGCACCAAAGTTGCACAAGCTGCGGTAAGCTCAAAATCAAATAATTGGCTAAGCTTTTCACAAGAGATGAAACTGCGTGGCATCCCTATCAAAAATTTCGAATTGCATATCAGCTGGGTTTATCCCGATGAGGCGCTGGCTAATTTTTTTGAAATAAAAACGGATCGGCAGATATTAAAAATGGAGAAAGTGCGCGGCAAACCTACTGAGCCATTCGTTTACTTTATCTCCTACTTTCACCCGCGCGTTGGCTTAACAGGCGAAGAAGATTTTAAAATGCCTTTGTATGAGATGCTGGAAAGCGAACACTCGGTTGTTGCTACTTTATCGAAAGAAGAGATAAGTGCTAAAGCTGCAGATAATGTTATTGCAGATAAACTAAGAATTCCTGTTGGTAGCCCTGTATTGTTTCGTAAAAGGTTTGTGTTTGATCATGGGGAAAGACCTATAGAGTATAATTTAGGCTATTATAAATCTGACAGCTTTATTTACACAGTTGAAAGTATAAGATAATTGCTTCCTACTATAGTTGTATTTACATTATTTGCTAAACGGTTAATTTAAATTTTTCAGTATCACATATATCAAATTTGATAGTAGATATCAGAAAGATTTTATCAATTCTAACAAATTACAGACAGTTAAATTATTGCAGCCAAAGCCCTAATATTTTCTGCCAACCGGTTCGGGTTTAGTCCTGTTCCCGCTTAGATTCAAGATAAGCGGGAGCGGGACTTGAACCATATGGCACAGTGCTTCAAAAGACCTAATCTTCCCCTGGTTCTTTTGCTTTTCTATCAAGAAAAGAAGTCCGTACACCGGGACATTTACAGCAATATTATGTTAAGTATAATTCAATAATGATATTTTTTCAGTTTTTATTAACTGTTTTAATATCAGAAAGTTGCAAATAGCTACGAAGCGACTAATAGCCTTAAATTTACTAAAAAGGGGTTCGAAAAACTTCTCCTACGGGCTACTAAAGTCGCTTTACGAAAGTAGGTCGGCTTTTTTGTAGTTTAGCGCCATTGGCTCATTTCAAAACCTACATGGAAAAGTTTTTTAAAACACCAGATCAAATATCTGCTTTGATGCAACATTGGTTTCTCTCTTATCACCATAAGGAAAGAAATTTTTTTTCAGGATCTGAAACTTTTACTTTTTTTTATCTTATATCCGAAGATCTTCAACAGAAACTTCTTGACCGAGCAAGTTTAGATGAGCACGAAAAGCCAGTATTCTTGCTTAGTTGTGGCAATGCCGGATTTATATTGAATACAACTCATAGATTCATAAAAATTGGCGAATCTGATCTTGAATCTATTTTTTATACAGATTTTATCTGTCATAACGGTTATAAATCAATATCAATAAGGATAGACGGATCACTAAAATCTGTCAAAACAGAGGGTTATTTATTCGAATTTGGTTTGCGAACCCATAGTCGTGAAATCGTATACTGGTTGATCCCATCCGGCCAGGCCGGATACGCTTTTTGGAATGTTACAAAAAAATGTGAGTTCATAGGTCGGAAGTATCACTAACCGTTTTGTTGAATGCTTCGACTCTTTTATTTTCCATATAGCACTAATTTTAAATACTATGGATTATTGGGTAGCCAAAGCCTCAAATCATCCAAAGGGGTTCGAAAAGTTTCCCCTACGGGCTACTCGGATTATAACTTGCTGAAATCAGCAAGTTATTTTCATTTATAGGGGATATGAACTTAAATCCTTGACTAAAGCCAATTGCTTAATTATCAATATATTAACTACAATCTAACGATATTTAGCAAGATGAATCAATCTATTTGCTGCGAAAAGTGAGCAAATTTTTGAGTATTTCTTAGCTGATTTACAGCTAAGAAATACTCAAAAAACATCCCTGGAATTTTAAATCCGATCAGGGATTGAATATTTGTTTAATATTTTCACCAATAAGAAAATATACCGATATTTATAACTACATTGTAGACTTATTTTAATAAACAATATAATGCAACAAGGAACAGTAAAATTTTTTAATGAAACAAAAGGATTCGGATTTATCACACCAAACAATGGTGGTAGCGAGATTTTTGTTCACTCTACAGGCTTAATTGACAATATTCGTGAGAATAATGCTGTTAGCTATGATGTAGAAGAAGGCCGTAAAGGTCCTAACGCAGTAAATGTAAAAGTAGCTTAACAACTATAAATATTATTGTGGGCATCCTCCTTACCGGGAGGATGCTTTTTTTTTTACTTTTAAATTTCGATCTGCACATTTATATTCACCGTTGCAGAGGAGACCAATCATGAAAATGGAAAAAGAAATTAAGAACGAAGATCTTAAAATAGAATTAAGAACGCTTACTAAAGACGACTATTTAGGATTAAAAGCTTCTATGATAGAGGCATACGCAGAATGGGAAGGCGCTTCCTATTGGAGAGAACCACATATCACCGAATTAGTTAAAATATTTCCTGAAGGCCAGATTTGCATATTAGTAAACGGCTCGATTGCGGGCTGTGCGCTCTCGCTGATCGTGGATTATGATAAGTTTGGTGACAACCATACCTATGCGCAAATTACCGGGAATTACACATTTTCAACACATGATAAAGACGGGGATGTGTTGTACGGCATTGACTTTTTTGTTCATCCCGACCATCGGGGCATGCGTATCGGGAGAAGGTTATATGATGCACGTAAAGAAATATGTGAACGACACAATTTACGGGCTATTATAGCCGGAGGGCGTATCCCTAAATATAAAGACTATGCCGATAAGCTGACACCTAAAGCCTACCTGGAGAAGGTGAAAGGTAAAGAGATCCACGACCCAACTTTATCTTTTCAGTTAGCTAATGATTTCCACGTAAGGAAAATCTTAAAAGGCTATCTACCCGGAGATACGCAATCACTTGAATACGCATCATTATTGGAGTGGAATAATATTTACTACAACGAGGAAGCTGCACATATCAATTCCAAAAAATCCATTATCAGGTTAGGATTGGTGCAATGGCAAATGCGCCCATTTGAGAATATGGAATCGCTATGTGAGCAGATCGAATTCTTCGTGGACGTGATAAGTGATTATCAAAGTGATTTTGTGCTATTCCCGGAATTGTTCAATGCGCCGTTAATGACTGCATACAATCATTTAAGCGGGGCTGATGCGATGCGTGAAATAGCCAATTTCACTATCCCGCTGCGCGACAAATTTATGGAGTATGCAATTAGTTATAACATCAATATCATAACCGGCAGTATGCCCTACCTGGAAAACGGGGTGCTGCAAAATGTAGGTTACCTTTGCCGCAGGGATGGTTCTTATGAAATGTACCGTAAAATTCACTTAACGCCGGCAGAACAAAGTGCCTGGGGAATGGTGGGAGGAGATCAGATTACTACCTATGATACGGATTGCGGCAAGATAGGGATACTGATCTGTTACGATGTGGAGTTTCCTGAACTACCCCGCCTATTAGCTGAACAGGGCATGCAAATTCTTTTTGTACCATTTATGACCGATACTCAAAACGGCTACACAAGGGTTAGAAGCTGCGCGCAGGCAAGGGCTATTGAAAATGAGTGCTATGTGGCTATAGCGGGTAGTGTAGGGAATCTACCTAAAGTTCATAATATGGATATACAATATGCGCAGTCGGCTGTTTTTACGCCTTCCGATTTTTCTTTCCCGAGTAATGGTATCAAAGCTGAGGCCACGCCTAATACCGAAACAACACTGATTGCCGATGTGGACGTAGATTTGTTAAAGGAACTTCATAATTTCGGAGCAGTTAGAAACCTGAAAGACAGAAGATTAGATATTTATAAAATTGTTAATAAAAGTAAAAAATAGTGGCGGTAGCTAATAGGTGATTTAAACAACCCGCCGGATGGAACGGAAATTGCAAAATGTTTAAAAAGTCAAAAACATGGAAACCAGATTTCAAATTTCACTGCACATGAAAACGCCATCGGGGTTTGAAACCTATGGCAACTTTGATCTTGGATCAGACCGGGAACAGGCTATGGCAATTGTCGAACAGTTTAAGGGCGCTGAAGATTTATCGCAACAATCCATCCTGTACATGGATTTAACAGAAGTGCAGGATGGGGTTCCGTTACCTGTCCGGATACTGCATTGTACGCTGGATGAGATGGTGTATAACGTTCGCATCATCACCCGTGATGTATTTAAAAATCTCAGCTTATGAAAAAATGGCATTTCGACTGATATTTTTTCAGCCGAAAACTGAAATTTTACGGGTTTGTCACATTGGTACTTAACTTGTAACATTCCGTTTAGTTAAATAGTAAATTATAACATTAAAAGAAGAGAGCCATGACACTGGTTAAATTTAACAACAACAAAGGAGCGAACGCATTATTGCCAGGCTTTAATGACGTTTTTGAATCAATCTTTAATGACACATTTTTTAATGACCGCATGGTAACCCGCGTACCTGCGGTTAACATTAGCGAAACTGCAGATCATTTTCACGTAGATTTGGCCGCACCAGGCTTGAAGAAACAAGATTTTAAGATCAGCCTGGACAGGAATGTCTTGAACATTACTGTGGAAAACCAAACTGAAAACAGTGAAGAAAACAAACGTTACGCTAAACGTGAATTTAGCTATTCCTCATTTGTGCGTTCGTTTACTTTACCTGAACAGGCCGACCATAACCGGATTGAAGCGGCTTATGAAGATGGTATACTGAAAGTAGATATCGCTAAAAAAGAAGAAGCGAAGATGGCTAGCCGCCAGATTGAATTAAAGTAATTTTTAAAATTAAAAAGGGCTGTATAATCAGCCCTTTTTAATTTCCGTTAACCTCAATGTGGTCAAATTCTCATCAAAAAATATCGAAACAATCTTTTGGCTTTTCCTGTGCTCAACAAATTGATTTGGCTATTTTTTTTAGTCTTTTACCATCCTGCTATTGTAAACAGGGCCGGCATCGTTGTGTAGTTTTGGAACAAGCTTTATAGTAACTTTTGTTTTGCCTTTGGTAAGTTCAATAGGTATTTGGTAGGAAACGTAGTAAAACTTGCTCTCTTTAAACTTATCCAGGTCTTCGGTAGTTAGCTTAACGCTATCTACATAAATATCAAATATCCTACCGCGGTTGTCCATGCCCCAATAGGTGTTAATTAAAGTATTTTGCGCGTTGGGATCAGTTTTCATTTCAAAGCTCATAAAGCCGCCGTCTTGTGCTAAACGCCATTTCTTTTGGTGTTCTTCACTGGTAATATCATTTTTACCGGTAAAGTTATGATCACGCTCGGGCTGCATTTCTCCTAAACGTATTACATCAGTAGTATGGGCTTCCAGCTCTTGCTGTTTTATTTTTTCTGCATCGTAGGCCTTTTGCTGTGCTACCCAGTCCGATGGGCTAAAAATATCCCAGTAAACAGTATAATATTCGTTTTTTGTTTGGTTGAAAGGGATAAGCCTGACTTCTTCAGGTTTTGAAATATCAGCAGTTTTAAACTCAAGTGTTTTTTTGTCAACCATCTGCAGCCATTTGTTAAGGTCTGTTTCGCTGGTTACAAAAACAGGCACACCTTTAAGCGGGTCTGGTTCTGTGTTGCCTAATTCGCCTGCAAGTAATACAGGGCCATAAAATACTGCCTTACGCGATTGGTTGTCCGGCATTTGCTCGGTATATAATTTTTCAGGCGTGATGAATTCTATCTTATCCTCATTTTTCCATTTATGGTTCAATACCAGATAGCCTTCTTTGTCAGCAACAACTTGTTGCACAGCTCCGTTAATTTTAACCACATAATTGCTGGTCCATTTAGGTTTACGGATCCGTATAGTAAATGTTGAAGGCTTAAGCGTATTAACTGTAAAATGAATCATATCATTTTCAGGCAATACGGTTTGCTGGGTAATAGTAACACCTTTGGCTTTCCAGTTTAATACCGATGGTATAAATAAGTTTACATATAAGCTTCCATCGGCACCCTCAAAATATATACTCTCGTTGTATTTTACGTGGTTTTCCATTCCGGTCCCTACACAACAGGTAAAAGTATCAAAACGATCGCTATACTCCTTTTTACCGCCCATGCGTAATGGGATAAAATAACACATCATGCCATCCTCATGGTTTTGAGATACCAGGATATCATTATATAAAGCATTTTCATAATAGTCCATTAACGCAGCAGAAGGGCTAACGGAAAAAAGATGACGGGTGAGTTTGAGCATATTATAAGTGGCACAGGTTTCTATGGTATTATCTGTAAGCTTGTCATTTAATTTATCGGGCTCACTTAAATACTCATAATTGCCGTTGCCGCCATTCACATAAGAATGGTTTCGGGTTATAACCTGCCAGGCAAAGGTTGAGATCGCTTTGTCTTTTTCATCCCCTGTTAATTCATATCTCCTTGCGCTGGCAATAAATTTTGGAAGCTGTGTATTTGAATGTTTACCCGGTAAAATATCCTTGCCTTCGGCCAATGGGTCAAGCACGCGTTTATCGTAAAATTTATAAGAGATATTCAGATATTCCTTATTGCCCGTGATCGCATAAAGATTGGCTAATGCTTCGGCCATGCCGCCATATTCGCATATCAGCATCTTCTGTAATTGTGCATCGGTTAGGCTTTTGATCGTCTCACCGGTCCAGTTTCCCATGCCTTCGCATATGGTCAATGCTTCTGTATTGTTGCAGTAAAGATAGGCATCCAGCAAACCAGCCATTACTTTGTGTACGGTATACCATGGCGACCAACCGCCGTTAAGATCAAACCCGCCTGTTTTTATATTGCCAAGTTTAACCTCGCTCCAGATCGAATCTTCTTTTGGGATAGCACCAATATATCCTGTTTTTCGGGCAAGCTGGCATTCACGTAGTTCCCTTACAATATAGTTAACACGATTTAAAAATCGTGGGTCTCTGGTTGATGCATACTCCATTGAAATGGCTGAAAGATAATGCCCCAGGGTATGCCCGGCTAATCCGCTTGATTCCCATCCACCATATAATGCTCCTTTTGGTTTAAGGCCGGAATGAGAGCGAAAACCGGTTAGCAGCCTGTCTGGGTCTATAGCTAAAAGATAGGCTACATCCTTTTCCATGGCATCCTTAAAAGGGCTTTCTAAAAGATGAACATCTTTTAAATCAAAAGAATATGCTTTGATAGGCACCTGCGATTTTACTTTAATGCGGGTGTCATTTAATTCGGGTACATACGATTGTGCGCTTACACAATTAGTAAAAAGCATTATCAATACAGTGCAGTAAAAAGCAGGCAAAAAATATTTTTTCATTTTGACACCCATCGGTATTTAATAAAGGTTAAACCATAAAGTTACCAATGAACAACCAATAATAATAGTTGATATTTGGCTGTTGATACCCATATTTTAGCTTGTTTATTTATGTCGATAGCAGCAATAATATGGTGGTTAACAACGTAATTATTGTGATGCTAAAATGTAGTTAATATTAAACAAGTAAATGTTAATTTACGAGTGATTACGAGAAAGCTTTAAACCTATCTTTGGAATATTACAAGACAATACATTTTATTATGAAATTTGAATGGAAAGGGGTTTTCCCGGCTGTAACTACAAAGTTTACTGAGAATGAGGAACTTGATTTAGCTGCATTTGATATCAACATCAAAGCGCAACTTGAAGCCGGGGTTGACGGTATCATACTTGGTGGTTCATTAGGTGAGGCCAGTGTATTAACCGAGGACGAAAAATTTGTATTGCTAAAACATACCTTAAAGTATGTAGATGGTAAGGTTCCTGTAATCTTAAATATCGCTGAGCAGTCTACTTATAAAGCAGTTGCCTTCGCCAAAAAAGCATTTGAATATGGCGCCGATGGTTTAATGCTGTTACCTCCTTTGCGTTATAATGCCGACGAGGACGAAACCATTACTTACATAACGGCAATTGCTGAAAGCACGCCATTGCCTATCATGATCTATAACAACCCGGTTGATTATAAGATTGAGATAACACTTGATATGTTTGAGCGTTTATCTGTTTATGAAAACATCCAGGCTATAAAAGAATCAACAAGGGATATTATTAATACTACGAGGTTGATCAATCGCTTTGGTGACAGGTTTAAAATATTTACCGGTGTTGATCCGATTGCTACTGAAAGTATAATTATGGGTGCCGATGGTTGGGTTGCCGGTTTGGTTGACGCGTTTCCTAAAGAAACCGTTGCGATCTTCCGTTTAATTAAAGCCGGCCGCATACAGGAAGCTATCGCTATCCATCGCTGGTTCCTGCCTCTTTTAGAGCTTGATATCCATGCCAAACTGGTGCAATACATTAAACTGGCCGAAGTTGCCACTGGCATTGGGAGTGAAAAAGTCAGGGCGCCCCGCTTACCGCTTAAGGGTAAGGAACGTGAAAGGGTATTAAATGTAATTAATACCGCGTTAGCTCTCCGCCCGGAGTTACCCGAGGGTAGCTGGGGTATATTAGAAAAAGTAACTGCTTAACATAAAAGCTCAAATGATAAATGGTACTAATATAGTAGCTTCCAACTACGCTCCTGTTGATAAGGAAAGCTTTAAAGCTTTAGACCCTTCAACAGGAGAATACCTGGAAGGCGAATTTCAAAAAGCCGATACTTTAATGGTAAATAATGCTTTAAATGCTGCATCCGCAGCATTTAAAGTTTATAAGCATATTGCGCCGGTTAATAAAGCGAAATTTTTAAGAGCCATTGCTGCCGAAATAACAGCATTAGGTGAAAGCCTGATAAACAGGGCAGTAGCCGAAAGTGGGCTGCCTGTTGCAAGGTTAACAGGAGAATTGGGCCGTACAACCGGCCAATTAAATATGTTTGCCAGTTTGGTTGAAGAAGGATCGTGGGTGGACGCGGTTATTGACACTGCCCAGCCCGAGCGTTTGCCTTTGCCAAAATCAGATATCAGGAGAATGTATTCGCCAATTGGGCCGGTGGTTGTTTTTGGGGCGAGTAATTTCCCGCTGGCATTTTCTGTTGCCGGCGGCGATACGGCTTCGGCATTGGCATCGGGCTGCCCGGTTATTGTAAAAGCTCATCCGGCCCACCCCGGTACCAGCGCAATGGTTGGCCAGGCTATCAGCAAGGCAACCAAAGAAACAGGCATGCCCGATGGTGTTTTCTCTTTATTATTTGATGATGGTTACGAGATTGGTTCGGCACTCGTAAAGCATGAACAGACTAAGGCAGTAGCATTTACCGGTTCATATAACGGCGGTATGGCGCTGATAAAAATAGCGCAGGATCGTAAAAGTATTATCCCAGTGTTTACAGAAATGGGGAGCATAAATCCTGTAGTATTATTACCTGCTATTCTTGAATCACAAGCCGAATCAGTTGCCGCAAAATACACGGCATCCATAACATTAGGAGCCGGGCAATTTTGCACCAATCCCGGTTTAATATTAGCGATAAAATCAGCCGGGTTAGATCGTTTTCTTACCGCTCTAGGCGGCGCTATCGTAAATATTCCATCAGCAACCATGCTGACAGCGGGCATCTGGAAAAATTATCAGTCCCTATCAGCTAATATTGTTGCCGAACCAACCACAAAACTGATCGCTAAATCAACTGCTGTAAACACTGAAAAGGTAAACCAATCTATTGCTGCTGTAGCAACCGTATCAGCAAAAGACTTCATCGCCAATAAAAAATATAGTGAAGAAATATTTGGCCCATGGTCATTGGTTGTTGCTTGCGATGATATTGCTGAATTACAAAACGTGATTGAATCGCTTGATGGCCAGTTAACCACCACGGTTATGGCTGAAAAAGATGAATTACCGAACCATACCAGCATATTAAATGCATTAGCTGAAATTTCAGGCCGTGTGATATTAAACAACGTACCTACAGGTGTTGAAGTTTGCGCGGCAATGCAACATGGGGGGCCATTCCCGGCTACGAGCGACAGTCGTTTTACTTCGGTTGGTACAGGTGCAATTTATAGGTTTGTTAGGCCGATTGCCTGGCAGGATTGGGAAGACAGCCTATTGCCGCCGGAATTGCAGGCTGCAAACCCACTAAAGATTTGGAGACAGATAGATAATAACCTCACTAAAGACTAAAATGGCGAGTAAAACTTTTTTTTGTATAGATGCACATACCTGCGGCAACCCGGTAAGGCTTGTAGCAGGAGGCGGCCCTGATTTGAAGGGCGAAAACATGAGCGAAAAGCGCCAGCACTTTTTGAAGGAATATGATTGGATCCGTACCGGTTTGATGTTTGAACCGCGCGGGCACGATATGATGTCGGGTAGTATTTTGTACCCGCCTTCAAACCCTGATAATGATGTGGCGGTTTTATTTATTGAAACCAGCGGCTGCTTACCTATGTGCGGCCATGGTACAATTGGCACCATAACCATTGCTATTGAGGAGGGCCTGATCCAGCCCAAAATACCGGGTATCATCCGGATGGAAGCGCCTGCTGGCTTGGTTATTATTAACTACAAGCAAGAGGAAGGCAAGGTTAAATCTGTTAAATTAACAAACGTAGCATCGTACCTCGCTGCAGAAAACTTACAGGTAGAATGTCCTGATTTAGGTACCTTAACATTTGATGTTGCTTATGGCGGTAACTACTATGCGATAATTGATCCGCAAGCTAATTTTAAAGGGTTGGAAGATTATACCGCAGGGCAATTGATTGCCTGGAGCAGGACGTTGCGCGAGCGTATTAACGAGCAATACACTTTTGTGCATCCGCAAAACCCAACCATAAATACCTGTACTCATATTTTATGGGCGGGGGCAACACTTTCTGCTGATGCTACAGCCCGAAATGCCGTATTTTATGGAGATAAGGCAATTGATCGTTCTCCATGCGGTACAGGTACATCTGCAAGGATGGCGCAATGGCACGCGAAAGGCAAGTTGAAAAAAGGCGAAGTATTCATTCATGAAAGCATCATCGGCAGTAAATTTATTGGCACTGTTGAAGATGTTGTTAAGATCGGCAATATTAATGCTATAGTTCCCGGCATTGAAGGCTGGGCAAAGGTTTACGGCTATAACACCATTAAAATAGACGATGACGACCCTTACGCGCACGGTTTCCAGGTGATATAATATTATTTGATTTAAGATCTTAGGCCCGTAGCCTAAGCATATAATGTATTAAGATGTCTAAAATATTGATTATTGGTGGCGGGATAATGGGGCTTAGCTCTGCTTATTATTTAATAAAAGCAGGCCACGAGGTTACCATTTTAGATAAAGGCGATCTGAATGACAATTGCTCTTACGGCAATGCAGGTATGATCGTTCCAAGTCATTTTATTCCCTTAGCTGCACCCGGCATGATAAAACAGGGAATAAGGTGGATGTTTAACAGCAAAAGCCCTTTTTATGTTAAACCATCACTTAATCCCGATCTGATCTCGTGGGGAATAAAGTTCCTGAAAAATGCCAATAACAAACATGTAGAAGATTCAGCAAAACCCTTAACTGAGTTATCGCTGCTTAGTAAAAACCTTTACAAAGATCTGGCAAAAGAGCCAGGTTTTGATTTTGAATTGACCGATAAAGGCATCCTGATGTTTTACAAAACAGAAAAGGCTGGCGAAGAGGAAGCACATTTAGCTGAGCAAGGCAGGAAACTCGGCCTGGACATGGAAGTACTTACCGTTGCCCAATGTAAAGCCCTGCAACCCGATTTGGAACTGGATGTATTAGGCGCTGTCCATTACCGTTGCGATGCGCATTTATATCCAAAAGCATTAATGACCGCTTTACTCCAATACCTAACTACGAACGGCGTAAACATTGTAAGGAATCATGAAGTAACAAAAATTGAAACTTCAGGAAGCGCGATAACAGGCGTATTTACAGGTTCGCAGAAATGGGAAGCTGATAATTACATTATAGCAGGTGGTTCCTGGTCGCCATCAATAGCTAAACTGATTGATATTAAAACCCCGCTAATGCCGGGTAAGGGTTATTCCTTTATGGTTGATGAGCCTGAAAAAAGAATGCACATACCCGCTTTATTAGCTGAAGCAAGGGTGGCAATTACCCCAATGAATGGCCAGTTAAGATATGGCGGTACTATGGAGTTAGATAAGATAAATACCCGCTTAAATATGAACAGGGTAAAGGGCATTGTTGAATCTATCCCACAATATTTCCCAAACCTGCATCCTGCAATACCGGCTAAAAAAGATATTTGGTTTGGTTTCAGGCCGTCATCACCTGATGGCTTGCCGTACATTGGCCGCAGCAATAAATACAATAACCTTGTAGTTGCTACAGGCCATGGTATGATGGGACTTAGCTTAGGCCCGGCAACCGGTTTGTTGGTTAGCGAAGTGCTTAATGACGCCAAAACAACTATCAATATCAGCGCTTTTTCGCCAAATAGATTTTAAAGCTTATAAACTCACTTTTTTTATCAGGACAGCCTACGCTTTACTTTTTTTTTGCATTACTATTTTAACAAGACAAATGGTTATTACCTAAAAATAAGTTAAAAATTAGCTTATACTTACCGTATATTACCCCATAATGAAAATCATGTTGATTTTAAGGCTAATTAATTGTACATTCAAAATAATTAATCTTTAGGGATCATTTTATGAAAGTGCTGCAATTTACCATTCCTGTAGCTCATGATAAGAGCGTAACAACTGATGAGGTAGAGCTTCCTTATCATTATCCTTATCTGCACCGCCATACCGAAGCCCAAATTACCTGGGTGCAGCGCGGTGAGGGCACGTTAATTGCAGGCAATAACATGCACGATTACACAGCCGGAGAAATCTACCTTCTTGGCGCTAATTTACCCCATCTGTTTAAAAGCAGCCCCGAATATTTTGCTACAGACAGCAACAGGTCGATTAAAGCTTTTACTATATTTTTTAATCCTGATGGGGTTTTGGCCGGCCTATTTGCTCTGCCGGAGATGAAAGCTTATAAAATATTTCTGCAGCAACATCAGCAAGGCTTTAAAATTCCTGATGAAAATTTTCATGAAGTATCCCAGGTGATGAATGCCATTAAAAATACTTCAGGTCTAGAACAACTAATCAAGTTTTTTAATTTGCTTAACAGCCTGCTCAAGATCAATGGTAAAATAGAACCGCTTTCATCACACGGCAATTTGCCGGCAATTACCGACAATGAAGGCATCAGGATAGGGAATATCTATAACTACATTATGCAAAATTATAGTGGCTCTATAACACTTGAAGATGTAGCAAGAGAAGCCTTTATGACGCCGGAATCGTTTTGCCGGTATTTTAAAAAACATACCGGGCATACATTTATATCCTTTTTAAATGAGATAAGAATAAATGAAGCCTGCAAAAAGCTCACGGCGCATAAATTCGAAAGTATATCAACTGTGGCTTATAAATGTGGCTTTAAAAGTATAACCAACTTTAACCGAGTTTTTAAAAGTGTAATAGGCATATCACCCCGTGAATACCTCGACAACTACTTTAGGAACGTAAAAAGTATTTCAAAAATAGCCAGCTAATTATCCGGCTATTCTAAATGGCCTTTGCTTTTTCTTTTAGCCAATCCAGTTCTTCGGTAGTTAGGTGAGGGCCTAAGCGATCAATTACCGTATTATGATAGTTGTTTAACCATTGGATATGGCTAATCTCTAAAAGCTCTTTTTTTATCAACCTGGTATCAATAAGCGCCAATGTAAGCGTTTCAAAGGAGTAAAAATCATTAAACTCGTTGCTTACGTTTTGAATAGTTAATACCAGGTTTTCAATACGGACGCCGTGTTTGCCGGGCCGGTAAATACCTGGTTCAATCGAGGTGATCATACCAATTTCCAGTGGAATGGCTGTATTAGTTGGATTTAAAACCTGCGGGCCTTCATGCACATTTAAATAAAAGCCAATGCCATGCCCGGTACCATGCCCGTAGTTTATGGCATAATCCCATAATGGCCTGCGGCATATCGAGTCTATCTGATAACCACAGGTGCCTTTGGGATATAATGTCTTAGAGCCCTCTATCATCGCCTTTAAAACCAGGGTATAATCCGTTCTTTCTTCATCAGTATTATTACCGAGGGCAATCATTCGGGTAATATCCGTAGTGCCATAAAAATATTGTCCGCCCGAATCAACCAGGAATAAACCTTCTTCTAAAATTTTTACGTCACTTTCGGCTGTTGCAAAGTAATGTGGTAAAGCACCATGTGCTTTGTAACCGCCAATGGTGTTAAAACTTACTCCTGCAAAAGTATCCTGTTCGGCACGGAAGCCCTTAAGCTTCTCAGCGGCAGAAATTTCGGTGATCTTTATTTTCCCGATGTTCTCTTCCATCCACTTAAAAAACCTCGTCATGGCAACACCATCCTTCACCATGGCCGAGCGCATGTTCTCTACCTCGGTTTCATTTTTCACAGCCTTAAAATGCGTTGTGGGATTTATATCATGAATAAAGGTGGCAGATGCCGGTATTAATTTAAACAAGCCAAAGCAATTCCTTTTAGGATCGATAAATACGCTACAATTTTCAGGTAATGCGGCCAATGCTTTTTCAATATCGCCATAGGGTGCTGTTTTTACACCAGATTGGTTCAAAACTTCTACATCAGCAAGCGACAATTTGATTGGATCAATAAATAACGTCGCAATATCAGCACTTATCAATGCAAAGCTTAAAACAACCGGATTGTAGCTTACATCTTTACCACGTATATTAAACAGCCAGGCAATATCATCCAATGACGATAGCAACTGGTAATCCGCTTTTAGAGATTTTAGCGACTTTCGTAAGGCTGTTAACTTTTCCGCAGTTGATGATCCGCTATATTTGGCATCTATTAAAAAAGCGGGCTCTGTAGGTAATTCGGGCCTGCCTGCCCATATCGGATCTAAAAAATCATAGCTTTTAAATTCAATATGTTTATCTGCCAATTGGTTCTGTAATAGCTGCCCTAAAAATACAGATAACAGCCTGTCGTTAAAAGCGACCACAGCATTATCCGCCAGCGTTTCATGTAGCCAGGCGATATATTCGGGAGCATGCTGCACTTTTAATTTAACCAATTCAAAACCGCTATCCTGGAGTTGTTCATCCGCTTGAACAAAGTATCTGAAATCGGTCCATAAACCTGCGAAATCCTGTGTTATAACCAGTGTACCGGCTGAACCCGTAAATCCTGAGGCAAACTGTATACATTTATAATGATCAGGCAGATATTCGCTAATGTGCGGATCGGAAGATGGGATAATATAGGCGGATACACCATTTTGAGTCATTTGCTCACGTATGGAAGTAATTTTTTCTTTAGTTGTCATTTGAGTAGTATTAACACAAAATCGCAGGGTAAATGTAATTCATAATGCTTAATGCAAATATATACAGTTTACAATGTCTGTATTTTCATTAATTAACTTAATGTGGCAATTAATTAACGTGTTATATCATTTAATATTAAAGCTCCTGCTTAATAGAGTTGGCAGGATAATAAGTTGCTACAAGTTGGCAAATTACAGTAAATTGTGAGGGAGTTAAACTTTTACTTTTACTTTATAAAGTTTAGTCCTTAAATACATTATGTTAATGTTCCAATTTTTATATAGAATAATATCGGCACAAAAGCTTAACTACCAACTTGTAAGGTTTAGTTTTTTTATTCTTGCTCTTTGCTTTTTAAATATTGATAACACATACGGACAAGATCCATGGAAAGCCCTTGAACAAAGGCAGTCAACTCTTGGACTTGAAAGTGGCGTATCGACCTATACAACCCCCGATCTTCAGTTGCAGTTGGTTAAAGCTTCCCAAACGGTCGGCAGCTTAAAGCCAAATACCAACAAGCAATTTGATTTTACCCCTGGCGACAGACTTAAAATACGTAGTAGCGATGGCATGTACCAGTTGGGGGATATTGACTTACGTCTAAAATCAGTAGGCAATGCAGACTGGAAAAATTATTCCACTGCCACAAAACGCGGAGCCGTCATCCCAATACAAAATAGCAATAAAACAATATTAGCTGCCGCTGATCTTGCTGCGACATTACCTGCTGATATCCCATTAAACATACAACGTTATTGGGAAGTTGCCGATGGGCACCTGGTTTTATTGTTCAAGCTAAAAAATAAATCCAATAAAATAGTTGAGATCGGTTCATTAGGCATCCCTATGATATTTAATAATATTATGCAGGGAAAATCGCTTGAAGAAACTCATGCCGAAAACGTTTTTTATGACCCTTACATCGGAATGGATGCCGGCTATTTGCAGGTAACCCGTTTAAATGGGCATGGCCCTGCTTTAGTGGTAGTTCCTTTTGGTAAAACACCTTTCGAAGCTTACAATCCATTAAATAATGACCCAACCCCTCGAGGAATTGATTTCGAGGGCTTTTACGAATGGATGGTATGCAGTAAAGCTTATGCCGAAAATGAGTGGAAAAATGCTGAACCATGGAACACGCCGACTTCTGTAAAAATAAATCCCGGCAAAACTATTTCATATGGCGTTAAATTTTTGCTTGCTGATTCTATTAAAGGCATTGAACATGAACTGGCTAAAAACAAGCGCCCTGTTGCGGTAGGTATACCCGGCTATGTATTACCACAGGATGTTAACGCCAAATTATTTTTAAATTATTCCCAAGCGGTAAAATCAGTACAGGTTGAACCGGAAGGCGCTTTAAATGTTACCACTACCCTATCGGCAGAAAGTAAATGGAAAACTTATAATGTAAAAGGTGTAACCTGGGGCAGGGCAAGGCTTACCATTATTTATGCTGACGGTTTACGCCAAACCATCAATTATAAAGTAATAAAGCCAGAAACCGAATTAGTTAGAGATTTTGGGCATTTTTTAACTACTAAACAATGGTATGAAAACAAATCAGATGTGTTTGGCAGGGACCAATCGGTTATAACTTATGATTACGAAAAGAAACAACAGATAACACAAGATAACCGGGCTTGGATAGCCGGTTTAAGTGATGAGGCAGGTGCAGGATCATGGCTTGGTGCCATGATGAAAGAATTTGTTCAACCTGATAAAGCTGAGGTTGATAAGTTAGAACGTTTTGTAGATCATACCCTTTGGGGGAATATTCAGCATAGTAAGGGCGATCAAAAATATGGCGTTAAAAAAAGTGTGTTTTATTATCAGCCTGATTCATTGCCGAAAGGCACGTATAGCGACAGCATCCGTTGGAAGACATGGTCGGCCTGGAGCCATAAAGATGCCAACGATGTTGGAAGATCGTATAACTACCCGCACGTTGCATCTGCCCATTGGGTGATGTACCGCCTGGCCCGGTATCACACCGGTTTAGTTAGCGGACAAACCTGGCAATGGTATTTGGATAATGCTTACCAAACCACGATGGCTATGATTACCAAAGCGCCGTATTATGTACAGTTTGGGCAAATGGAGGGAGATATCTTCTTTAAGATACTGATCGATCTGAAAGCGGAGGGTTGGGATGATAAAGCCGACTTGCTTGAAAAAGCAATGAAGATAAGAGCTGATCACTGGCGTACGTTGATGTACCCTTTCGGTAGCGAAATGCCATGGGATTCAACCGGACAGGAGGAAGTTTATTTATGGTCGGAATATTTTGGTTACCTGGATAAAGCACAAATAACAATTGATGCCATTTTAGGATACATGCCTACTATCCCTAACTGGGGATACAATGGTTCGGCACGCAGGTATTGGGATTTCCTATACGGCGGTAAATTACAGCGCATAGAGCGTCAACTGCATCATTACGGTTCGGGTATAAATGCTATCCCTATTTTAAGTGAATACAGGAATAAACCAAACGACTTATATCTTTTACGTGTTGGTTATGGCGGCGTGATGGGTTCTATCGCTAATATCACGCAGGATGGTTTTGGATCCGCAGCATTCCATTCCTATCCATCTGCATTAAAAATTGATGGTTTATCTGGTGATTACGGGCCTAATTTTTTTGGCTATGCATTGAATACGGCCACCTATATTACACACGATAAAGAGTTGGGTTGGTTGGCATTCGGTGGGAACCTAATAGTTAAGCCGGATGCTATAAATGTAGAAATTACTACTGCAGCAAAATCGCGTATCTATATAGCGCCGGCGGGTTTATGGTTAACATTAGATGCCGGTACATTTAAATCAGTGTCATTTAATCCTAAAACCGGTAAAGTTAATGTATTATTAAATGTAGCCGATCAATACACGCCTGTTGCCTACCTACATATTCAACACCCAATAAGTGGTGGTAACCGTATATCGCCTTATAAATTAGTTGGCTCTTCAAAAGTAGAACGCGGCGCTTATGTTATTAAGCTTGGTGATAAACCATTAGCGGTAGATATAATAAACAGGAATAAATTATAAAAACTATTTTAGCACTGAGCCTTTTAATTATCGTTCCTGAAGCTGAAGCTCATCCACAATAAATTGGAATCCGGTAGGCATGAGCAATACGTTTTCAGCCAGGCAGGCATTTCTTAACGCTTTTAATTTTAATAATGTAAAGTCTGTTTCTGCCTCTTTATGTAAATCAAGTATGTCATCAAGCAAATATCCATAAGCTTTTATTTCTATTCGTTCCAGCGCTGTGGCTGTTTCAATATCATTCCTATCATAAATGCTCGCTGCGCCAAAGTCACCAAATAAAGTATTTCCGTAAGCATCAATCAAAATATTATGAGCATACAAATCACCGTGCATAACGCCATTTTTATGTAATTGTGCCGCTAAGGATGCTATAGTTAATGCTATTTTAATGATCTGTTGAGCTGTCAAGCTCATATCATCACTAAAAACATCACGTGTACAACTGGCTAAGCTGGGTGGA
Source organism: Mucilaginibacter sp. (assembly GCF_965225845.1). GTDB lineage: Bacteria > Bacteroidota > Bacteroidia > Sphingobacteriales > Sphingobacteriaceae > Mucilaginibacter. The sequence continues at coordinate 208,239 of NZ_CBDDBL010000002.1, read as the reverse complement.
TTACCCAGGTTAAAAAAACGATTTGGTATCAACTCCATTAATATACCTTGCTTTCCACCAGGATGCGCTGTAATTTGCCCAAGTAATTTAACCAGCCCGTAGTGATTTCCTGCTGATATATAGGCAATCATCTCATCCTCCGGAATACCGTCACTGGTAACCGCGCCCTTAAATATTTTTATAGCAGTTTCTATTGCTTGGTTGTTACTATGTTGCCTGGCTTTGTAAATAATACCCGACGCGCCTTCGCCAAGCTGAGAATCAATCTCTAATTCATTAAAATTAATTTGAGGTATGCTTTTTAGCTCCGGTTTTAAATTAAATGAATTACCCGAAAACGCCAGCCATGATAGTTTAGGCATACTTAATAACCACTGAGGCAATTGGGTTAATTGATTGGCTGAGATACGCAAAAGCGATAAATTAAGACATTTACTAAGCTCATGTGGTAAGGCTTCCAACCTGTTTCCGGCAAGCATTAGTTTTTGCATGCGTTTACAATCACCTATTTCTGCCGGTATATCAGTTATCCTGTTATTGGTTAAAATCAACCAACGAATATTAGGGTTTAATGCCTTAGCCGATACATTTTCTATAAAATTGGATTTGAAACCAACAATATCAAGCTGAGGACAGTCAGCCAACACTTCAGGAAGCACGGTAAATAAGTTTTCAGAGCAAAAAAGAATCTTCAAATTTTTTAATCTGCCGAAATCTTCAGGTAATGCGCTTAAATTATTAAAGGATAGATCCAGCTTTTCTAAAGTATCTTCTAACTCAAATATCTCCGGCGGAAAGTGTAAAAGCCCTTCAGCTAATTTTAGTGATGTTGCGCCTTTAAGCTCTCCTTTTTGTAATTGTTTAAGTGTATTCATCATATTTGAGGCAAATGTAATTTAGTAAAATGACTTAACCCCTCAATTTGTTATTTGCTTTAATAATCCAGAGGTTCAAGGCTCTGAATTGGCTACAAAAAATAGGATATATTTCTATTATATTATATTTCACCATAATACATTGTAGCTGTCACTATTTTGCTAATACCGCTTTTATTTAATTAAATACAGGCTGATACCAAAGGTAAAACTTGCAAAAATTATTACATTTGCACGATTAAACTTAAACATACTAATCACAGTATTAAAGAAAATTGCTTAAAGGATACTTTAATCTATTAAAAATACTAAGGAGGAGTTGCTGAGGATTGCTAATAGTCATACCGTAAGTATGCGTTTTTTTTATTTATGAGTTACAAAAGAGTTACTTTTTTTTTAAGCACGTTTTTTTTATTGTTTATAATTTCTGGACGGCTACTGGGGCAATCTCTGCCTAATGATCTATCGAATGCTAATGTTAACGACTTTTCAGATGCTCAAATAACACAATTAGTATCGCAGGCCCAATCTGCCGGGCTAACCGATGATCAATTATTACAATCTGCCCAAAACAGGGGGATGTCAGCAAGCCAGGTACAGTTACTGCGGCAAAGAATAAGTACTGTTAAGTATAACACTAATATCCAGTCAGATACATCATCTCAAACAAGAAGATTAAATTATAATTCAGACACTTCAGTCAACAGCAATGGAAAAACTGCCCGCACTGGCTTGCCACGTATTTTTGGTTCCGATATTTTTTCAGGAACAAATCAAACCTTCGAGCCCAATTTAAAAATTGCCACCCCGGTTAATTATGTTCTGGGGCCTGATGACCAGGTTGATATAAATGTTTACGGTAATTCAGTAGTGAACTGGAAGCTCAATGTTTCTCCCGAAGGCAATATAAATATACCAGGTGTTGGGCTTGTTAACGTTTCAGGTAAAACATTTGAACAGGCTTCTGAAATAATAAAAGCAAAACTTGCTTCAAGTAATTATGCCATCGGCCATGGCACCAATGTGCAAATATCGTTAGGAAATATAAGAAGTATAAAAGTAATTTTGATTGGGGAGTTAAAGCGCCCTGGAACTTACACTTTGCCATCATTAGCTACTGTGTTTAACGCGCTATATGCTGCAGGCGGACCTAATGATAATGGTTCGTTCCGCCAGATAGAGATCATCAGAAACAATCGTGTTATACGCCACCTGGACATCTATGATTTTTTAACAAAAGGAAACCAAAAAGATAATATTAATCTACAGGATCAGGATATTATTCGTGTGCCCACTTATCGTACAAGGGTTGCGCTGCTGGGCGAAGTAAAAAACCCTGCACTATTTGAAGTATTACCCGGCGAAAATTTACAGGATGTTATAAATTTTGCCGGTGGCTTTACCGATCGAGCTTACACCGCCCTTGTAAAGGTTTACCAAATAAGTGATGAACAACGCCGGATAACTGACGTTACCGAAAATGATTACAGGAATTATTTACCATTAAGAGGTGACAGATACGTTGTTCAGAGTATTCTTAATAGATTTGAGAACAGGGTTACAATTTCAGGTGCTGTTTTTAGGCCGGGTGAGTATGAACTTGAAAAAGGCCTTACAATTAGCGGCCTAATTCAAAAAGCGGCCGGCTTAAAAGAAGATGCTTTTACCGACAGGGCAAGCATTGTACGTTTAAAAAGTGACAATACTGCTGAATTTATTTCCTTTAGTATTAAAGCAATATTAGATAAATCGCAACCGGATATAATGCTGCAACGGGAAGACTCGGTAGTTATATCTTCAATATTTGACTTACGCGATCAATATAACGTAATGATCAAAGGTGAGGTGAGGCATCCCGGCACATTTGTGTATGCTGATAGTATGAGCGTACAGGATTTGATTATAAAATCAGGAGGTTTTGCCGAAGGCGCAAGTTCAAAACGGATTGAGGTTGCAAGACGTTTATATGGCAACGATGCTTTAGCAAAAAATGCTGCCATAGCCCAAGTTTTTAGTGTTGATATAAATGATGATTTAAAAGGCGGTGATTTAAGTTTTAAATTAAAGCCTTATGATGTCGTATCTGTTTACACGCTGCCCGGTTACGAAAAGCAAAAAACGGTGCGGGTAGAGGGAGAGGTACTTTATCCCGGCTATTATACCATTAAGCGAAAGAACGAAAAGATATCAGATATAATAGCCAGGGCCGGTGGCATTACATCAGCAGCAGATGTTGATGGGGGTACGTTAAAGCGCGATAATATAGCCATACTTGGTGTTGACAAGAATAAAGTTGATACTGCTGAGTTAACGCGGGAAAGACTTGAACGCTTATCAAGGCTTCAAAACAACTATAAGGATTCATCGCAAAGCGAAAACGCAGGCATGCGTAATAATTACATAGGAATAAATTTGGCTGAGATATTAAAAAAACCAGGGAGCAGCAGTGATTTGTTAGTTGAAGATGGTGACGAATTAAGAGTTCCTAAACAACAACAAATTGTACGTGTAAATGGTGAGGTATTATACCCAAGTGCTGTTGTGTATGAAAAAAATAAAAACTTTAGCGACTATGTGTCAAATGCAGGAGGTTTCTCACCAAAAGCGTTACGCCGTGGTGCCTACATTGTATATGCCAATGGTACCGTTAAAGGAACAAGAAAATTTATTTTCTTTAATATCCATCCCAAGGTTAAACCGGGCAGCGAGATCTATGTTCCGCAAAAGCCCGCTCCAAAAGGTAACTCATTGCAAACAATAATTGGGCTTACTACCGGGCTGGCTTCAATCGGTGCCATTATTTTAGGAATAATCAGTTTGAATAAATAATTATTCCAACCCAAGTACTAAATTATTTATGAGATCTGAAATAAATCAAGAAACTATTCAGCAAGATGATGAAATATCTCTTCGCGAAATAATAGTAAAGGTAAAGTCAGGAATAAGGTATTTAAAAACTAAATGGCTTATTTTATTAATTTTCGGAATATTAGGCGGCATTAGCGGCCTGGCGTACTATTGTTTGAAAAAGCAAATATATATTGCCAATTGCACTTTTGTTTTAGATGAGGACAAAGGCAGCAGTGTAAGCCAGTATGCGGGCTTAGCATCGTTAGCGGGAATTGATCTTTCCGGGTCAAACAATACGGGATTATTTCAGGGCGATAACATCCTTGAACTTTATAAGTCAAGATTGATGATTGAAAAATCGTTATTAACCAAAGGTAATTTCAACGGTAAGAGCGAACTATTAATTGACAGGTATATTGATTTTAACAAATTAAGGAAACGCTGGAAAGAAAAAAACAACATTACTAATATAAACTTTACAGGCGATCCCGCTAATTTTACCAGGACTCAAGATAGCATTGTAAATGATCTTGTTGACATCTTCAATAAAAAAATACTTTCCGTTACTAAACCTGATAAAAAAATAGGAATAATTAACGTTCAGGTTTCATCAACAGATGAGTTATTTGCAAAGGAATTTACTAATATAATTGTGGAAACAGTAAATGACTTTTATATTCAGACCAAGACCAAAAAAGCAATCCAGAATGTACAGTTATTACAAAAACAGGCGGATAGTGTAAGGGCAGTTTTAAATACATCCATATCTGGTGTAGCATCAGCAATTGATGCATCACCAAATGCAAATCCATTATTATTATCTTTAAAAGTACCTTCACAGCGCCGCCAGGTAGATGTACAGGCAAGTTCGGCCATTTATGCTGAAGTTGTAAAAAATCTTGAGGTTTCAAGAATGATATTAAGGCAGGAAACACCATTAATACAAGTAATTGATTCTCCGGTTCTGCCGCTGGAAACTAATAAATTAAATATAGCAGTTTGTATACTTGTGGGTATAATAGCCGGAGGGGCGATATGTACAGTATTACTTTTTGTATCCAAAGGTTATAAAAAAATAAGCGCTATATAATGGATTCGTATTAAAACATACAAAAAAATCCCCGCCAAAAGCGGGGATTTTTTTGTATTCGGTATTTATTAGTGATTAGGATTTTTATCCCACCATAATTTGGTACCACCATTATCCGGGCCACCAAGTTCGGATATGCCTGAAGCAACACCTTTTGCATCGTTAGTAACCTCGTCAGACGGGAAAGGTAATCTACGTATGCCTGGTATAGTAGGTATCGTACCACCGCTATTATTCACCACTACCGGGAACAAAATAGGATAACCTGTACGCCTATATTCTGCCCAGGCTTCTTCACCATCAGGGAACATTGCGATCCACTTTTGAGTGATAATTCTTTGCAGGTTTTGCTCAAAAGTTGCAGTTGCACTCCACGCCACCGGGATATTATTCAAATATGGAGAGCCCGCAGGTACACTATTAGTTGCATTTTGAGTATCAACATAAGGAGCTGCAGTAGCAGTTGAATTTGTTAAGTAGCCTGCAGGCATTGTAACTCCCTTTTCCTGGAAGGCAAGCGTGACACCAGCTTCATAAAATGATTGAGCTGTACCACTCCCCATATTCCATCCGCGTAATGCTCCTTCTGCTCTTAAAAAGTCGCTTTCAGAAGCTACCATAATTTGTATAGGCGTACTTGCAGCATCATTTATTAAAGAATAACCAGCATATTCTGCACCCGAAATAGCTATACCGTTACGTATACCTTTTTCTTGCCCAGGTACCGCAGTTGAAGGTAAAAAATAATTAGTTATACGTGGATCATTGTAACCTTCTAATATTGATTCCATTGGCGCGCCCATGCTGATATCGCCATAAGCGTTGGTAATATTCCAAATTGGGTTTTGGTAAGTAAATAAGCCACCATTGGATAAGAAAGCACCATCACTGGTAGTACTTAATAATCCGTTTGGATCTGCACAGGCCTTCTCTGCTTCTTTCTGAGCCGTAGCCGGATCAGCATAAGCAAGGCGCATAGCCAAACGAAGCCTCAATGAGTTAGCAAACTTTAACCATTGAGGATAACTACCATTATAAATTAAATCATATGGCTTAAATGGTGTAGCGCCCGGGTTAGCTTTTACATAGGCTGTTAGTGTTGAAATGGCGGTATCAAGCTCGCTAAAAAACCTGGTATACACAGCTTGCTGGCTATCATAACTTACACCAAACGCATTTGTTCCATAAGTTGAATAAGGAAGCGGACCGTAAACATCCGTTACACGGTGCATGCTTTCAACCTTCAATATAAGTGCCATAGCAACAAAGTGCTGATCCTGTGGACGAGCTTTCAGTTTCACCTGTGACCAATCATGCATCGCATGTGAATAAGCCTGGTCAAATGTGGTCGTGTTCCAACCCTGAACCATGAAATAATTGGTGTTATTCGGGCCACCAAATGCATCTGCCGACATCATGTAACCGGAATATACATCAGCATTTAAGCTCTGTTGTAACTGGTATATATAGTCGACGGGGCTGAATATATTTTCCTCCATATCCGGGAAAAAGCCACCGATGTATTGGAAATCGCCTTGGGCCTGAGATTGAGTAACAGTACTAGGATTAGTATTAAATGCTTTAAATTCTTTTGTACAGGCACTGGCTAATAATAGGCATACAGCGCCCATCCATAACAGCCTGTTCTTTTTAAATATTGTTTTCATGTCTTTTTATTTAATATTCGTTATTAAAATTTCGCTGATATGTTAAAGCCTAAGGTTCTTACGCTTGGTTGCCCAAACAGGTCAATACCTTGCAGGGTGTTATCAGTTGACAAAGTTGTTTCAGGATCAAACGGAGCTTTTAGATAGAAGAAGAATAAGTTTCTACCGCTAAATGCTATACGAAGGTTACTTATCGCGTTACCAAACATTGCACCTGGGAAAGTATAACCGAAAGAAGCTTCTCTTAACCTAACATTGGTTGCTGAATAAACATATTCGGCTAAAGCACCGGAACGACCGCCTACTGTTTGATAGTAAGTTTGAACCGCAGCTAATGCCTGTTGGCTTCCATTGGTAGCATTCCTTGCATTTGCTGATGCTTGTGATACACCATAAGAATCAAGATAAGCCTGGGTCATGTCAATCACATCGCCTCCAAAACGCCCGTCAACGGTAAATGCCAGATCAAATTGTTTTACCTTAAATGTATTTGTCCAGCCCAGTGAGAATTTAGGGCTTGGGTTACCAACATCTTTGTAAGAAAAATCGCCGTTAGGTGTAGCCTGGAACTGAGGTATGCCATTTGCATATACAACGTTGCCACTTGCATCTCTTTCAAGGGCTTTCGCAAAAAGTTCACCGTATGGTTTTCCAACAACAGCTTGTTCTGAATAGCTGTTAAATGAATTTCCGAATTCAAACTGATTTATTATCTGGCCAGCATCAGTTGTATATAACGAAAGCACTTTGTTTTTATTCAAAGAGAATGTAAAGTTACTGGTCCAATGTACGCCGCCGCCAAGGTTTCCGTTATAGCCTAAGCTACCTTCAAAACCTTCATTTTCAACATTTCCGCCATTTACATACTCATTTGCATACTGACTACCTGCTATCGATGTACCAACAAGGAACAATTGATTGTATGTGTTTGTGTGATAATAAGTCGCGTCAAATGAAATATGATCATTTAAGAAACGCCATTCAGTACCTACTTCAAATGAGTGTGTTTTTTCAGGCTTTAATGTAGCAAGTGGTTGTGTTTGGTTCAGGTTAAGAAAACCGCTACTCAACGTATATTGTGATGGATTTGTACTTACATAAGCCGGAAGCCCATTACCAACATCAGAATAAGATAAACGTACTTTACTAAAGCTGATAAAATCAGGCATTTTAAACATGCTGCTTAATACACCGCTTAAACCAATTGAAGGATAAAAGAAATGATCAGTGGCTGCATAACCTAAAGTTGAGGTCCAGTCATCACGGCCTGTAACATCTAAATACAAGAATTTCTTATAACCTAAATCAACTGTTGCAAAAAGAGATTGTGTTTGATTTTCTTCTTTATTTGTTTGGTTAAACGGATTACCTGATGCAAGGCTAATATTACTTACGTTGAAATAATTATCAATGTTGCCTAATTTACCACCAAAGCCGGTTGCGCTGTATTGGTTGTCCTGTATACTAGCACCCAAAGTTCCGTTGATGTTAAAATCTTTTGACAAGTCTTTATTGGCAGTAAGCAATAAATCGCTATATACCTGGTTTGAGCTACTTGAATTGTAGGTATAATTACCTGCTAAACCTGATAAAAGAGTTGTGGTACCCGCATAAAGTTCCTGGTCGCTTGTTTGATCAGCTTTATCAACGCTTACACGTCCCTGTAAATTTAACCAGCTGCTAATCTCATATTTAGCAGTAATAGTTGCTAATAACCGGTCTAATCCCTGGTGATTTAAATTTTTATACTGTATCCAATAAGGATTTTGTAAATCATCCCCGCCAATACCCGGATCTGTATATGGCGTGATCCAGTTTGGTAACTCAATATTCCTGGTTGGATCAAATGATTCGTAGTTTTTGTACTGATTAAAGTCAGTGCCTCGTGGGAATAAGTAAGTACTGGTTAAAGGGTTAAAATAAGTGCCCTCGCCTGGCCTGTCTACTGTATTCTGAAAAATATAACTAACATTTTCGCTTAATGTAAGCTTGTCATTCAATAATTTACTTGAATTATTTACAGTAACATTATTTTTTTCAAATGTGTTATTTGGCAATATCCCATCATTACGTGTGTTTGCGTAAGATATAAAAGTTTGATTTTTCTCTGTACCTGTTCGTAACGTAAATGAATTAATCAGATTTTTACCGGTGGTATAGAAACTTGATGGCTGAGAATTAATAGCACCAGCAGCCTCTTTGGCACCCCATGAGTTTATTGATGTCCCACTAGTAACCCCTGTATCGCCACGCGCATACTCGGTTTGTAATACCGGAACTTTAACAGGTTTTTCAAAAGTTGTTAATGAACTGAATGTTACTTCAGGTTTTCCGTCTTTACCTTTTTTGGTAGTTATTAATATAACGCCATTTGCAGCGGCGCTGCCATATAAAGCAGCGGCAGATGCACCTTTTAAAACACTGATACTCTCAATGTCATCAGGGTTAATGTTTGAAATACCGTCGCCACCATCCGGGCCATAAGAGAACACGCCGTTAGGTTGCCCACTTGTAAGTGCCTGTAAAGGAACACCGTCAATTACGTATAAAACGTTATTGCTTCCGTTAATTGATTTTTCACCCCGTAGCACAACTTTAGTTGAACCACCCGCTCCTGATGAGCTTTGGGTAATTTGTAAGCCTGATACCTTACCATCAAGGTTGTTTACAAAACTTGGATCTTTTGACACCTGTAATTGGCTGCCGGCCACAGTTTGTTGGTCATAACTAATTGATGCTGCAGTTTTAGTAATACCCAAAGCTGTTACAACAACCTCGTTAAGGCTTTTGCCATTTGGAGCTAATGCAACATCATAATTTGTACCATTAGCGATAAGAACCTCTTTGCTTAAGTAGCCAACATAGCTAAATACTAATACATCGCCAGGTTTTGCATTAAGAGTGTATTTACCATTTACATCTGTTTGCGTACCGTTTGTTGTACCTTTAATTAAAACCGTTACACCTGGCAAAGCTGCACCTGTTTCATCTTTTACAATCCCGGTTATGGGGCCTGCGTTTTTTAAGGTATATCCTGTGGATACCTTTATAAATTTAGCCTGTGTACTGAGGGGATGGCTGTTTGCCCCCATTGCAATACACGGTACTAATAAAATTAGTGGTAATAATTTTTTCATTTTTCAGTGGATTAATTTAATGTTAATGAGTTGTAGTGTGGTGGATTAGATAGTTGTTGATTTCTCCATAATTGGTTGTTTTGTGGTGATAGATTTATTTTTATTTTTTTTATCGAAATTTTCCATTACCAGTACCGCCGTGCCAATAAGCTCTGCACCGAAGCCGAGGTTCGAGATTAAAATTTGGGTACTATTTGCCAACCTTGGTATACAGTACTTATTCATGGCCTGTTGTATAGGCGCCATCAATATTTTCCCTACTATCGCTCCTCTTCCACTCAGCACAATGCTCTCTGGGTTCATGATGTGAACCAGTATAGCCAGTGCCTTACCTATTTTATAACCCGCATCTGATAGTAATTCAATAGCAAACTGGTCGCCATTATTAGCAGCTTCCATAATTGCGTTTCCTACAACCTTGTAGGGATCTTTGTCGGTATGGTTCAGGCTTGAGATATGGCCATCTTTAAGACCTTTGATAGCTTTTTCGGCAACTACCAGCATCGATGCTTCGGCTTCAAGGCAACCGCGCTTCCCACAGGTACAAAGCGCACCATCCTCAAATAGCGGAATATGGCTAAACTCCCCTGCGAAACCACTATGCCCGCGATAGAGTTCGCCGTTTACGATCATTCCCAGGCCTATCCCCCAACCCAGGTTAATAACCATTACATCTTTGTGATTTTTAGCCGTACCGAATCTTTGCTCGGCTATAGCTATCAGGCTGGAATCATTGGCTATGTATACCGGCAAACCTGTTTGCCCGGAAATAAGTTCCGTTAAACTTTGGCCACCGGAATCTAAATAAGTATAATTGATCCCTTTTGCCGAATCTATAAAACCAGGCATACCAATACCGATGCCAACTATTTTGCTGTTATCGATACCTGTTGAACGGATATACTCTTTAATATAATCAATAAGTGAAGAAAGCGCGGCAGGGTTATTAAGTAACTTAAGCTCCATCATAGCAGTTTCCGCTACAGGGTTATTTAACAGGTCAACCATTTGGATGCGTGTTGAAAGCTGATCCATAGCTACAGTAACTATGTACATAGCTGATGGCTTTAATGAGTATACTAATGGCCTTCGGCCACCGCTTGATGGCGCATATCCATCCTCCACCACAAAGCCTTCTACAATAAGCTCACTAATGGTTTTTGATACCATAGGGACGCTTTTTTCTAAAACCTCACCCAGCTCGGCGCATGATAAAACATTATCAAAATAAAGTTGCTTTATAATGAGGTTCTTTAATTCGGCGCTTTTAACATTTTTAGTTTTAAGTTCCATTTAAACACAATAATTGGCGAGATCTGCTAAAACAAACTTAATAAAATTTCAAATAAAAAAGAGATAACTTCTTAAAAAGAATTAAAAAGTTACATATTCGTAATAGGAATAAAAAAATAAGTAAATCGATTTATCTTTTAGGGTAATAAAATTACTAAAGGTTAATAACGTATCAAATAAAAAAGGGCAGCTGCTATTCGCAACTACCCCTACCCTTAGCTATATTAATTTACATAGATGTACTATGTTCGTATAAATATTTTACCTTATATTCATTTGTTGCAGAATCATAAGCAGTTAAAGCATTATCTGTTTGAAATTGAGACTCAAGCAAATACCTGAATTTTGCATTATCGGCATAAGTGCTTTGCAGATTTTTAATAGATAAAGGCTTAACATCAGAGATTGCAGTACTGCTGAAATAAAAAGCATCAATTGATTTTGGGCTCTTACCCCATTGCACCAGTTTTGGGGCGCTGTACAGGTAAAAATCCTTGTCATCAATAATTTTATAAGGGTTATTATTAAAGTAACGATAATCGGTCTTGTTATATCTATAACCGTAGATGGCGCTTTTATAAATCACCTCTTTTTTACCATTATAAACTACAACAACCTTATGCGATCCTAAAAACTCATTAAGCTGGATGCTGTTGCCGTCATTACCCGTAGTTTTATAACTTAATTTATGGTTATGGTAATCATCAGCGGTTAAGTACAATCCGCAAGTTTTTTCCTGGGCCAATGTTTTTTGGGCAAATCCTGCCATTAACACAATGGCGATCATTAATTTAACAGTTTTCATTTCATTATTTTTTTTTAATTTTTCTTCAGTTGATTTTTCTAGACTTTGGTGCCATAGCTGACGATGGCACCAAAGCGTTTAAAGTTTTAAAAACGAACAATTAAATCCATTGCTGCAGTACGTTGATCTTTTTTAGTACCATTATCATAAGGCGTAATTCCATCGGCATAAGCACGCTCGTATCTGATTTCAGGGCGGATCCTGATGTAATCATTAAAGTAGTGTACAAACCCAATAGTGTGGTCAGAATAACTAGTTGCATAACCCGTTCTGCCGCCCTGAGGGTCACTTAAATAGCCGTTTCTGATAGAGATATAATCACGTTTTGAAACTAATATCTGAAAATAGTTAACCGCGCCAACTGCCTGCATTGTTCCGGGAATAGGTGCTCCGGCACCAACATTGGTATAAAATGGTTGAGGAGGGCCTGTAATTACTGTACCTCCAACCAATGCATGGTATTGCCATAAGTAATAAACTTCTGTCATCATGTGGAAGGTTTTGTTAAACTTATGTCCCCAGGTAGCAACCAACATTTGCAGGTCATCATGCTGACGGGTGTAATCACCGTTGCCTAATGCATTTATACCACCATATAAAGAGTTATTATTATCTTTGGATACCCAACGCGCCATCAGCAAACCGTTGATCTGCGCAGATTTACTCCATGGAGCCATATCGTTACCTGCATCAACACCAACTTCTAATTGCCAGTATGAACCCAATTTGAAGGTTGCCTGCGCACCAGTAAAAGTATAAGGATCGACGGTAAACATTAAAGAGTGCGAGTACAGGTAGTTATCAGGGGCCCATTGTGCCTCAATATCTGCGGGAGAAATAAAACGTCCAAATTTCAACAGCATGCCATCGGCTATTTTCGGAAAATAGATCAAACCGTACATTTCAGCAGGGTCAAAACCATATTTATTATTGTTGCCCAATAATTGGTTACTGAAATATCCTTTACCTGTAGTGTAGCGATAATCTGTACCAAAAATGGTAGTTACCAAAAAACCTGCGGATACATGGTCTGTTTGAACGGTATTTGGTTGCAAGTCGAATTTTAATCCCACCTGATCCAGCATTACAGTATTTGGAATCAGATCATAAGAGGTAGGTGCATTCGAGTGTTTTGAACTACTGATATCAGCCCCCGGATCAACCCAACCATAAACTCTGAAATGCGTTTTGGTTAAGCCCAACAGCTTTTGTAATGGGTATATAGGTGCAGTTCCGTCAGAACCAATTAACGGGCCGCCATCCCAGTCACTTGTTGGAAACGGAGGATCAGGAAGTGGAGAGTCAAGCGAACGTTGTACGGTACGGTGTTTTATCGTATCGGCATTAATACTTTTAACAAGGTTGGAATCAATCGGTTGAGCAAATGCCTGTAAACCAAATACCGAAAGAATAAATAATGTGCCTAATTTTTTCATTTTGAATTGCCTGTTTAATAAGGATGTAAATGTTTTGTTCACGCTTTATTTTATTTATGATGAATCTGACCCACATATGCCACTATGATGCCATGCGAAAAATAAAATCATTAAAATACTATGTAACAAGCACTTAAAGATATTAGAGAATTTAATACATTATTAATCTTACCATAATAGCATGGCAGGATTTTCAAAATGGAAAGGCGTATTGGTGATAGATTATCTAACTTGTTATAAGCTTTTGCATCTACCGGCTAGGTGTTTAAAGCTAAATAAGTAATTTGCAGGCGCTAATTAACTTATTTATAACAATTGCAATTTTTTAAATTCATTAATGATTTCAGTAATTATATCATCAGCAGATAGCAATTTGTTACGTCAAGTTTCCGAAAATATTACTTCAACTATTGGCCTCCCGTTTGAAATAATCGCGATAGATAACAGCCAGGGAAAGCAAGGCTTATGTGCGGTTTATAATCAAGGTTCGGCCAAGGCGAAGTATGATATTTTATGCTTTATGCACGAAGATGTAATCATTAAAACCAATAATTGGGGTTCTATCCTAAAAAATATTTTTTTTGATAATTCGGAAATAGGATTGATTGGCATTGTTGGTAGCGGATATAAACCATTTACACCATCCGGGTGGACGGGGATTGATTCAGTGCATATTCGCGCTAATATTTTACAATCCTACAAATATTTAGATAAGCCGCAATTTCATGATTATAAAAACCCTGATAATCTTAAAAGAGAGCAGGTTGCCTGTGTGGATGGTGTATTTTTATCTACTACAAAAAAAGCATTTTTGGAATTTAAGTTTGATGAAACTCTTTTTAACGGATTTCATGGTTATGATATTGATATTTCAATTGCGATAGGTCAAAAATATAAGGTAGTTGTAACCTATGAGATATTATTGAATCATTTATCTGAGGGAAGTTATAGCCGCGAATGGGTTGAAGACATGATTAAGCTTCATGAAAAGTGGAAGTTAGTTTTGCCGATAAATGTTAACAATATAAGTTTTAATGAATGCCGGCAGATAGAAAAACGCACTTTCAATGATTTAATTAGCTTGCTGACAAAGTTTGATATTCCTCTTAGTGTAGCCAATAAAATTCTATCAGGAAATAAGAAGTATCGCGAACTAAAATTATTCTGGAAACTTAAATTCTTAATTTATAAAACCTATTTAAAGTGAGTAAGCCTAACTAAATAGTTATTCCCTGATCCTTAAATATGCTCCGCCAAAAATCTAAATTTTTATCCCAGGCGTGGCAGCCAAAAGGCAATTTATTATTGATGATCTTAAATGCCCTTTGCGGATTGGTTTCGATCGAAAACTCCAATGCCAATTTCAATCCGGGTTTAAGAATATTCTTTTTTGTACGGTTGAGCGCTATGCTCCAAAATATATCCTCATTAAACCAGGGATGACGCAAGGTTATATAATGATCAATTAACGGTTTATATTGAATTGTGTATAGCAAAAATTTATCGACCCTGCGCAACGAAAATCCACCATTACCTACCCTATCTTCAATTTGCTTACCAACTTTTGGCATGCCATTCTTATATTTTGCGTCATAACGCATGTATAAGTAGTTTTTCAATTTGGTAAAGGCCTCATCAAACGCATTCTTATATCCTTTTAACCGCAACCAGGGGGCACCAATATAATCGTAACCTAAATTACACCAGTAATCCAATTGATCTGAAAATACAAAGGCATCCAATTGATAGATCAGCATAAACTCATAATCAACAAAGGCTTTATAAAACTCTTCGCCGAGTAAAAGTTCGTTGTATGTATGCACGCTTGCAAAATAATGATCGTTGAACGAAATAGCAGAATAGCCTGTATCGGCTACTAATGAATCAATATTTAGGGACTGGGGCTTAACAAAAACAACCGGGTGCTTGTGTAAAATTGCCCGGCATTGTTTTAAAGCAATAGATTCATAAACAGATAATTGTGTTTTGTATAATGGTATTATTACAACTACTTTATTTTTTTTATTCATACCTAATTAACAAACATTCCATCTGCAAATGTTAAAACGTAAAGCTAATAGTAATTCTTATATTAACTTAGCACCAAATATAAGCCAAAGCATTAATGGGACTTAATGAGGTAAAAGATTCAATAAGCGCTATTAGCCAAAAAGGGCGAATAACAATAATTATTGTTACCTACAATGCGGCCGGATACTTACAAAGCTGCTTAAATAGTATTTACAACCAACTATACCCTGCAATTGATATTGTTGTTATCGACGGGCAAAGCATTGATAGTACCATTGAAATATTGCGCAATAATTCATTGCGCCTGCATTTTTGGCAAAGCGAAAAGGACAAGGGTATTTATGATGCGATGAATAAAGCACTAACCCATATAGCCGGGGAATGGGTTTATTTTTTAGGTGCGGACGATGTCTTACTACCGGAATTTTCCGAAATGGCTATGCAGCTTACCAACCCAAGTGCAATTTATTATGGGAATGTTTTAGCCAATGGTATTAAGCGCTCGGGGCTTATAAGTAATTATTATATGGCAAAGGGTGGAATTTATCACCAGGCTATAATTTACCCTAAATCTGTTTTTGATAAGTACAGGTACAATACAAAATATAAAATTGCTGCCGATTATGCACTTAACATGCAGTTGTATAAAGACAAAAATTACAAATTTATTTACCTCGACATTATCATCTGCAAATATAACCATACAGGCATATCGTCACGTGTAGTAGATGATGCGTTTGAAAAGGATAAAACCAAGTTGATCCTATCAAATTTTGAAGCCAAAATTGGAATCAGGTATTTGTTTAGATTATTTAAGTCTATATTTTCTAAATAAATTAAGGCTGATATTGAAATTAAAATATATTAATCGCCGTTAAAGGTTTGCATATTGATAAGCCGCTTATATAAGCCATCAGTTGCAGATAATTCAGTGTGGGTTCCCTGCTGCACCACCCTGCCGTTTTCCAATACAATAATGGAGTCGGCATTTTGTATAGTACTTAAACGGTGCGCGATAATTATCGAAGTACGGTTCTTCATCAGGTTATTTAAAGCATCCTGAACTAATTTTTCCGACTCGGTGTCCAGTGCAGAAGTCGCCTCGTCTAGCAACATGATAGGTGGGTTAGCTAACACTGCACGTGCTATACAAATACGTTGTTTTTGCCCTCCGGATAGTTTTGTACCACGGTCACCGATGTTTGTATCATAACCATTCTCTGTTTCAATAATGAAGTTATGCGCGTTTGCTATTTTGGCAGCGGCAATTACCTCTTCCATGGTTACGCCGGTTTTACCAAAGGCAATGTTGCCAAAAATGGAATCATTGAACAATATAGATTCCTGGTTTACTATACCCAATAAATTTCTTACCGAATCTACTGTAGCGGTTTCAATATCTACACCATCAATCAGCACATGGCCTGATTGCGGTACAATAAAACGAGGTATCAAATCGATCAAGGTAGATTTACCACCACCAGAAGGACCAACCAATGCAATTGTTTTACCCTTAGGCACTGTTAGATTAACATCTTGCAATACTTTTCTATCGCCGTAGGCAAAGGATACATTTTTAAATTCTATCGACTGCTTAAACTCGCCGATAGGTTTGGCATCGGGCAAATCATTAATTACAGGTTTTTCATCAATAAGCGCCAATACCCTTTCGCCTGCGGCAATACCCGAGTGTATATTTCCAAATGAATCAGAAATGGACTTTGCCGGCCGCATTAACTGTGAAAAGATACCTATATAAGCAATAAATTGCGCTCCGCTAAGATCGGACTTATTATTTAAGATAAGATAACCGCCATATAGTACTATACATGATATCATGGTTACAGCCAAAGTTTCAGATACCGGTGATGCCGCCTGCTGGCGTTTAGCCATTGAGCGAAGTATTTTAGTATAGTGTTTATTTTCATCGTCGAAGCGATTTTTAATAAACCCGGTGGCGTTAAATGCCTTAATAATCCTAACACCTGACAATGCTTCGTCAAGATAACTGATCATATTGCCGTACGATACCTGGGCAGCTATTGCTTGCGACTTAAGTCGTTTAACAATGCGCGAAATTATAAATCCGGAGATCGGCACAACTAATAACGACCATAAGGTAAGCTTCGCCGATATAGCAAACAATGTTATTAGAAAAGCAATGAGCTGAATAGGATCCTTAAAAATAACCTGCAAAGTAGATGTTACAGAAAATTGCACTACCTGCACATCTGATGCAACCTTCGATATAATATCACCTTTGCGCTCGTTGCTAAAATAGCCAAGGTGCAGGTCCATCACATTATTAAAAACACTACGGCGCAGGTTTAATAAAGTATGTACACGCAAGTTTTCCATTATCCTGGCAGAAAGGTAGCGGAACAAATTACTAAGCAACACGGTTACTATTAATACAGAGCATACAAAACGCAATGCTCCCCAGGCGCCATATACCTTAACAAAATAGTACATATAATACTTAAACCAGCCGGTAAGGTTAAGCCATGAAGTTGGTTGCGCCACCGCGGTTGCCCGGGTATGTACAGTTAAGAAAAGCAAGTTTAAAAGCGGTATTAACAATGGGAACACCAATGTGCTGAATACTACGTATAATATAGTAAATATAATATAAGGTATAGCATACTTCTCAATGGGTTTTGCAAAAGAGAGCAGCCTGAAATAAGTCTTCATCAATAATTAAATAAAAGAGTACAAATCTAAAGTAATTAGCTAATTAACGCTATAATTAAATTGTCATTATAAGCCAAGGCATTCATCGTATAGTTTCAGGTATTGGCGGGCCGTTTCCTGCCAGTCAAACTGCATGGCATGGGCCATTACTTTTTGCTGCATATCATCGGCTTTAAATTTTTCCATACCATTGACAAATGCCGCTTGCATCGCTTCAGGTTCAAAATTTTCAAAATAAAAAGCGGCATCGCCCCCAATTTCAGGCAATGAGGTGTAGGTTGACAAAAATACCGGTTTACCGAAATGCATTGCCTCTAACACAGGCAAACCAAAGCCTTCGGCAATGGACGGGAATACAAAAGCCGCACAATTTTTATAATACCAGGCCTTATCCTCCTCGCTTACCGGGCCGGTGATGGTTACCCTATCCGTAACACCAAACTTTTTAGCCTCATCCATTATCACGCTTTTATAAGGAGTTTCCACACCGGCGATGATCAGTTCATAGTCGTTACCCACCAATAAAGGCGGCAATACATGGAAATTTTTTTTAGCCGCAATAAACCCGATAGTAAATAAAAATGTTTTTTTTGGTTGATATTTTGGCGAATGCCCTTCAACAACCTGTAACTGATCGGCACCATTATATATGATACTTACCTTATTTTCAGCTTCGGGGAAGTATTTTAAAATATCCTTGGCTACAAAATGAGATATGGTTACAACTTTATCACAAGCGCTTATATAACCTCTTAATTTTTCAAGGTGCTTTTCTATTTTTTTAGGCGATTTACGTTGCTCATGTACCGGATTAATATCATGTATGGTTAATATCTTTTTACCCTTTACCTTTTTAGGTCTTAACCTGCAATATTGATCAGTAAAATGTGTGAGTTCAAAACGATTAGGTTCGGGGAAAAATAGTTTATGGAGTTTTGATAAGTATACCAGGCTTACTTTCTGATTAAACAGATATGTAGCCCTTTTGTGAACATAAAAATACAGCTTATATCGTGCTTTATTTTGAATCAAAAGTGCATCACCCAAGCTTTTTCCGAAAGAAAAAAAACCTGAGTTTGGATATTTCATGGAATCGAACGTGAGCAGTATGGATGGTTTTGACACTATATAATACTTATTAAGCTGTAAATATTCGCTTTTTTATTTAAACAAATAATTTTCGGGCAAATTATTGAATAACTTGTGGTAATTTATTTTGATTTGCATTGCAATGCCTTGAAAACAGCCACCGATATTTTATCTACCCTAAACAGCAACAATTTTAAATCGGTTGCACGGGCATTAACTATTGTGGAGAATGACCTTAAAGATTCGGCTGAATTATTAAAAAACCTGAGCTTTAATAATGATACTCCTATAATAGGTATAACCGGGCCGCCAGGTGCCGGTAAAAGCACTTTGGTAAACGCGTTAATCAGTAACTTTGTTGTTAATAATAAAAAAGTGGCTGTTTTAGCAATCGATCCAACATCGCCATTCAACTTTGGTTCTTTATTGGGCGACAGGATTCGCATGTCGGCTTTTTTTAATCATCCAAATGTGTACATCCGTTCATTGGCTACACGCGGATCATTGGGTGGATTATCTGCCAAAACCATTGAAATGACCGACGTATTACGCGCGGCGGGTTTCGATTACATTTTTGTGGAAACCGTAGGCGTAGGTCAAAGTGAAGTTGAAATCGCGGGTTTAGCCGATATTACTTTAGTTGTATTGGTACCCGAAAGCGGTGACGAGATCCAAAATATCAAATCGGGCATGATGGAAATTGCCGATGCTTTTATTGTAAATAAAGCCGACCGTGATGGTGCGGATACATTTGCTAATAACCTTAAAAAATTGAGTGATAAAACACCTGTATTTAAAAGTGTAGCCTCTCAAGCTGACGGTGTCTCTGCAATAATTAATTTCATTAGATCTGCGAATCATGAAAAACATGACCGGAAGCAATTGCTATTAGCCGATAGGGCATATAAGCTTATTCAGCAAAACCGCATGGCGGGCATCGACAAAAAAAAACTCCGGCAGGATATCGCTGAAGCTTCTGTTAATACGGGGTTTAACTTGTATAAGTTTTTGGAGGACCATTATTAGCTATTGTCATTTGACCGGAGGGAAAAAACTTTTCGCTAAGTATGTCCGCTTTACATATTATAGAAGTTTTTCCTTCGGTCAAAATGAAAGGACGGTTATTTAGAATTCATTATCGATTCGATTTCATCAGCTTCTAGTGGAATATCAGCCATTAAATCAATGTTACCGCCTTGAGTGATCAGGATATTATTTTCCAGCCTGATGCCTAAATTTTCCTGCGGGATATAAATGCCGGGTTCACAAGTCAGGATGTTGCCAACCTCAAATGGTTTGTACCTGCTTGCAAAATCATGCACATCCAAACCCAAGTGGTGCGATGTACCATGCATAAAGTATTTTTTATAAGCAGGCATTTTAGGGTCCTGCTTTTCAACATCATGCTTGTTTAATAATCCCAACCCGATCAGTTCGCCGGTCATTATCTTACCCACCTCTTCATGGTATTCATTCCAGATCGCCCCTTCAACTATCATTGTTGTTGAGGCCTTCATAACACGTAATACAGCATCATACACATCGCGCTGGCGTTTGGTAAAGCGGCCGTTTATCGGTATAGATCGGCTCATATCTGCATTGTAGTTGGCATATTCAGCACCAAAATCAAAAAGTATCACATCACCATCATTACAAACCTGGTTGTTATCAATATAATGTAATACTATCGCATTTTTGCCCGATGCTATTATCGGGGTGTAAGCGTGGCCTGTTGCACGTTGTTTAATAAATTCGTGTATTATTTCGGCTTCTATCTCATATTCTGTTACGCCGGGCTTAACAAACTTAAGGGTACGGATGAACGCATCCCTTGTTATAGCGCACGCTTTTTTGGTAAGTTCAACTTCGTTGTCTGATTTCACTACCCGTAAGTCGCGCATAATAGGTGCCGAGCGAAGATAATGATGCAAAGGATATTGTGTTTTTAATTTATCCAAAACCCGTAGGTCACGGTACGGAACTTCAAAGCTAAAACGGTCATTTTCGTTGGTATTGATATAAATATTTTCGGCATAGTTCACAATATTGTGCAAAATGGAGTCAAAATCATTCAACCAAAATACACTTTCAATGCCCGATACCTGTTTGGCCTCCTCCTTAGTGTACTTATGACCCTCCCAAACGGCAATGTGTTCGTTAGTCTGTCTTAAAAATAGTACTTCTTTGTATAGTGGATTAGGACAATCCGGAAATAATATCAGTATACTTTGCTCCTGGTCAATTCCTGTCAGGTAAAAAAAGTCAGCATTTTGTTTAAACACAAAATTTTGGTCACCACTACGCGGAAATTCATCATTTGCATTAAAAATAGCTAACGATGAGGCTTTTAATCGCGAAACGAAATTTTTTCTATTATTAATAAATAATTGCTGATTAAGAGGCAGATATTTCATGAATTGTGTATTTGTTAATTTTGTTTAAACAATCTTTTTACTTCAATTGTAGTAGTAGTATGATTTTTGGAACAAAATTTGGTAATGGTTCAAACATAATTACTAATTTTGAAAAAAAATCACAATTAAATTGTTTAATCTTAAAACTATGAACTATTCTACATTAAAGAAAACAGTCGCATTGTCAGTTGTAACTTTGATGGCTGCAGGTATCGCTAGCGCGCAAACTGCTACCACTGATACATCCAAAATGTCGTCTGCAATGTCCACTGCCAAGGTATTTGGTGGTGCATCACAGTACAGAACCTTTAGCATCGGTATCAATGGCGGCGTTACAGGTGACGCGCTTTTAACCGGTGGCCGTAATGATGGCTTCCGTCGTGCCGTTGTGTCTTACGGTTACGGTATTTATTTAAAACAACAATGGGCTCAATCATGGTCAACTCAATTAGATTTGACTGGTGGCCAGGTAAAAGGTAATGACGGTAGCGTTGACCCAGGTTTTTTCAAAACCAATTATTTCCAGGAAGAATTAAATGGTACCTATAACTTTGCAAGCATTGATATGGACTACCTACACCGCGAAAGAACAGTAAATTTCTTCTTAAAAGGTGGTGCTGGTTTAATTCAGTATAACCCTCAAGGTGAATTTGCTGACGGAACAACATTTGATTACACAAATGATGCTGGTAAAAAACATTACGTAAGCAACTTAGTATTAGATGCAGGTGCAGGTGTTAAATTCCGTTTATCAAACGCTGTAGCTTTAGATTTAGGTTACACTGAAAACTTTATCGACGCTCAAAACTTTGACGGAACCAAAACTGGTTATCCACAAAAAGACCACTATGCTTACGGTTACGCAGGTTTAGAATTTACTTTAGGTTCGAAATCAAAACCAGCTTTAGAATGGGCTAACCCTGTTGCGATGATGTATGATGAATTATATGATGCAGCATTACGCCAGGAAGTTGAAGCTTTAAAAGGTCGTGTTACTAATGTTGAAACTGCAGTTGCTGACTTGAAGAAAGATTCTGACGGTGACGGTGTATCTGATCAATTTGACAAATGCCCTAACACTCCTGCTGGTAGCGTAGTTGACGGTTCTGGTTGCGTTATCGTATTCCCTAAAGATACTGTGAAAATGGATTCTGCTAAAGCTGCTCCATTCTCTAACATCCAATTTGAATTTGATAGCTCAGTATTAAGAACTTCTTCTTACCCAGCATTAGACGCATCATCAGCTGATCTGCGTGCATCTGGTAAAACTATCACTTTAGCTGGTTACGCTTCATCTGAAGGTACTGCTGCTCACAACATGCGTTTATCTAAAGACCGTGCTGAATCAGTAAAAACATACCTTGTTAATTCAGGTGTTGAAGCTAAGCACTTAAAAATCAAAGCTTACGGTGAAACTCACCCAATAGCTGATAACTCAACCGAAGAAGGCCGCGTTGCTAACCGTCGTGTTGAATTCCACCAATAATTATTAGATAAAATAATATATTGAAAAAAGCCTCCCATACAGGGAGGCTTTTTTGTTGCTTTATATTTGCATAATTATTTAGGCTTCTGCTTATATTTGTATATGTACTTTTTTAGAAAAAAAGACCCTAACAGGCCAACCAACTTTAATCTTAAAGTGATGCATACTATAAATGCAATCGCTATTATTATGTTCGTGCTGGGTATTATCTGGACATTGATCCGCTTTTATATATTAAAGCACTAATCTTTTATAAACACATCTCTTATAAATGAAAACAGTAATTAATACCGTTAACGCACCTGCACCTATCGGTCCCTATAATCAAGCTATTGCAGCCGGTGGTTTTCTTTTTGTATCCGGCCAGGTTGCTATTGATGCAGCTACTGGTAATTTGGTTTTAGATGATATCAAAAACGAAACAACCAAAGTAATGGAAAACATAAAAGCTATTTTAACCGAAGCTGGTATTGGTTTTGGCCATATTGTAAAAACTACTATCTTTTTAACAGATATGCAGAACTTCGCGAAGGTTAACGAGATATACAGCTCCTATTTTACTGATCAGTTCCCGGCGCGCGAAACAGTAGCGGTTTTAGGCTTACCTAAAAATGTAAACGTGGAGATTTCGGTTACTGCATTAATATCCTGATATTAGTATAAACCCACAACTACTTTATTGAACCCTTTTCAAACACCTATTGAGTACTTAAAGGGCGTTGGCCTTAACCGTGCGGATGTTTTAAAAAAAGAATTGGGTTTAACCACATTCGAGGATCTGCTTAGGCATTTCCCCTATAAGTATATAGACCGTACCCGGTTTTATAAGATCCGCGAAATAGAGCCTGAGCTTCCTCACGTGCAGGTAATTGCCCGCATCCGCAGTAAAGAAATTTTAGGTGAAAAACATACCAAACGTTTAGTCATTCAAGCTCAGGATGATACCGGGATGATAGAACTGGTATGGTTCCAGGGAATTAAGTGGATGGAGAAAACCCTTATTCCCGGCAAAGCCTATGTAATATTTGGCAAACCTGGTTTTTTTAACGGGAAAGCCCAAATGGCCCATCCGGAAATGGAAATATATTCTCCTGTCGGTGCTTCCAGTAACGGAAACCTTACCCTTCAACCTGCTTATAGCTCTACCGAAAAGTTAAAGCATTTTATGCTGGATAGCAAAGGCTTGCAAAAGCTGGTTGCCACCCTGCTTGAGCAATACAGTAAAGATATACAGGAAAACCTGCCGCAATACATCATCAATAAAAACAGGCTGGTTTCAAGAGAGACTGCCTATCTCAACATTCATTTTCCTGATGATGCCGCCGCGTTAAATGAAGCACAGCGTCGTTTAAAGTTTGAGGAATTATTTTTATTGCAGCTGCGCATGCTTAAAAGCAAGATGCACCGCACCTTAAAATTTAAAGGGAATATTTTTAGCACAGTCGGGACAATTTTTAATGAGTTTTACGAGCACAAACTCCCCTTTCCGCTAACCAACGCACAAAAAAGGGTTTTAAAGGAGATAAGACAGGACACCCAGCGTGGCGTACAAATGAACCGCTTGTTACAGGGTGACGTGGGCAGCGGTAAAACCGTTGTAGCATTAATGAGCATGCTGATTGCCATTGATAACGGTTTCCAAACCTGCATTATGGCGCCAACAGAGATTTTGGCTAATCAGCATTATCAAACTATTAAAGACTTGGTAGGCAATGATTTTGTTGAAGTTGCCCTGCTTACCGGTTCTACATCACAAAAAGCACGAAAATCATTACACCATCGTTTGGAAAGCGGATATTTGAAAATACTCATTGGTACCCATGCCCTTATTGAGGATAAAGTTCAGTACAAAAATTTAGGATTGGTTGTTATTGATGAACAGCATCGTTTTGGTGTGGAACAGCGTGCCAGGCTTTGGAGAAAAAACGATATCCCGCCGCATATACTTGTAATGACGGCGACACCTATCCCCCGCACATTAGCCATGACCTTATATGGCGACCTTGATGTATCGGTAATTGACGAATTGCCCGCTGGACGTAAGCCTATACACACCGTACATTTTTTTGAGAACCAGCGCTTGCGCATGTTTGGTTTTATGAAAGGTGAAATAGCCAAAGGCCGGCAGGTATATGTAGTTTATCCATTGATTAAGGAAAGTGAAAAACTCGACCTTAAAAACCTGGAGGACGGCGTCAATACGATGATGCATGAGTTTCCATCGCCGCAATTTAACATCAGCATTGTACATGGCAAACTCAAGGCGGCCGAAAAGGATTACGAGATGCAACGCTTCATCAAAGGTGAAACGCAAATAATGGTAGCAACCACCGTGATCGAAGTTGGTGTAAATGTGCCCAATGCTTCGGTGATGATCATTGAAAATGCCGAACGTTTTGGCTTGTCGCAACTACACCAGCTACGCGGACGTGTTGGGCGTGGTGCCGAACAATCATTTTGTATATTGATGAGCAGCCTAAAATTAAGCCATGATGGGCGTAAAAGGCTTAATACCATGGTTAAAACCAACAACGGCTTCGAGATAGCGGAAATAGACTTGCAATTACGTGGCCCAGGCAATATAGAGGGTACCCAACAAAGCGGTGTACTCAATCTTAAAGTAGCAAACCTGGCTACCGACCAGCAGTTGCTGATACATGTGCGTAAAATTGTAGAGGAAATTTTTGAGAAAGATCCGCAGTTAGCATTACCTGAAAACCAGATCCTGCACCATTCATTACAATCAAAAGACCAGGGCTTAAGCTGGGATAAAATATCTTAATGTAATTTTCCGGTGATAATTTAAGCCGCTTATCGCTACTTACCTGCATAAGTTGTAATTTTGCAGTACATCAATCTCAAAAAAATAGTGCCCG
Organism: Mucilaginibacter sp.; assembly: GCF_965225845.1. Lineage (GTDB taxonomy): Bacteria > Bacteroidota > Bacteroidia > Sphingobacteriales > Sphingobacteriaceae > Mucilaginibacter. The sequence goes on along the minus strand of NZ_CBDDBL010000002.1, from coordinate 182,499 downwards.
ACCCGCTCAGTCAACCCAAAGCAGATTCATTTGCAGCCTTAAGATACAAGGACTTTCGTTCATACCTTGGAATGCGTTTCTTTTTTACACTTGCGTATCAAATGCAAACCACGGTACTAGGTTTTTACATTTACCAAATGACGCATAGCAAAGTTGCTATTGCATTTATTGGCTTAAGCGAAGCGCTCCCGGCAGTTGGTATTGCCCTCTACGGCGGCTATATTGCCGATAAATATGAGAAACGTAAAATGTTGCTGATGATCTATATTGGTGTTCTCATATCATCATTAGTAATATTTATTGTTACGCTCAAAAACATGTCGGGCTATATTTCTACAGGTTGGATCATACCAACCATGTACGCTATGATATTTTGTAATGGTATTGCACGCGCATTTTACGGGCCGGCAACTTTCATAGTCTACACTAAAAGCGTTCCCCGCGATGTTTATCCAAACGCAAGTACCTGGAGTAGTACCGGATGGCAGATCGCATCGATATTAGGGCCTATGCTTGCCGGTTTTTCATATGCTTTTGCAGATAAAATTATACCCGGGTTAAGCGGAATGACCGCCACTTTCAGCATTATACTGATTTCACTTGTTATAGCTTTGGTACTGGTTTACCGGCTTAAAAAATATCCGGCGGTATTTGTTGCTAAAGAAAGTATCAAAAAAAGCCTTTCGGCAGGGCTTCATTTTGTTTTCAATAATAAAATGCTGTTGTATGCCATGAGCCTTGATCTTTTCTCTGTATTTTTTGGTGGTGTAGTAGCATTATTGCCTGTATTCGCGCTTGATATTTTAAAAGTAGGCGCCGAAGGCTTAGGGGTAATGCGGATGGCATCATCATTAGGCGCGGCGCTAACCATGATCATTATGGTTAAATACTCCCCTATGGGCAAGCCGTGGCGAAATTTATTAATTGCAGTAGCAGGCTTTGGCTGTAGTATTATAGCTTTTGGTTTATCAACCAGCTTTTATTTATCCTTAATATTCTTGTTTGCACAGGGTGCTTTTGATAGCGTAAGTGTAATTATCAGGAGCACATTAATGCAATTATTAGTACCCGATGAAATGCGGGGAAGGGTATCTGCCGTAAGCTCCATGTTCATCGGCTCATCCAATGAAATCGGTGATTTTGAATCGGGAATGGCAGCCAAACTATTAAATACCATACCCGCGGTATTGTTTGGCGGAAGCATGACCTTAATGATTGTTACGTTTACTTATTTTAAAACTAAAAGCTTGTTGCCTTTAAAGTTAAAAGACATACACGTACCAAAAGAAAATGCGGAAAAGAAAGAGGAGCTGGAATCTTAATTAAACTTTAAATTAATTTGGCATTGCCTGCGGCCCAGGCTGTGCGCTCATACTGCACAATGCCTTAGGTTCAAGGCCGGTACCTGCTTCCATCGCTAATGCGAATTGCTATTAAACAAAATTGTCATTCTGAGCGAAGTGAAGAACCAGTAAAATAATTTACCCCTTACGGATTTTTCACTTCGCTCATAATAATAAATTCTTACGCGTCCACGTCATCCTTTTCACCTATCTGTTGCCTCCACATGGCGTAGTAAAGGCCTTTTTGGGCAAGCAGGTCGGCGTGCTTGCCGGATTCGATGATATTGCCTTTCTCCAATACATATACCCTGTCGGCGTGCATAATGGTTGACAGGCGGTGAGCGATCAAAATGGTAATATGATCGCCGAACACCGATACATCTTTAATAGTTTCAGTGATCTCTTCCTCGGTTAATGAATCCAGTGATGAAGTGGCTTCATCAAACACTAAAATATCAGGCCTGCGCAACAATGCGCGGGCAATGGATAAACGTTGCTTTTCACCACCGGAAACCTTAACACCACCCTCGCCAATCACAGTATCCAAACCCTTATCGGCTCGTGCCAACAGGGTACGACAAGCGGCTTTTTCCAAGGCCTGCATACATTCGGCATCCGTAGCATCCGGGCGCACGAATAACAAATTCTCTCGGATAGTTCCTGAAAATAACTGTGTATCCTGCGTTACGAAACCGATTTTCTCGCGCAGCTGATCCAGGTCGATATCTTTACTTAGAATATTATTGTAAAGTACATCACCTTCCAAGGGCTGATATAAACCAACCAGCAATTTAACCAAGGTAGTTTTACCCGAACCTGATGGGCCAACAAAAGCTATGGTTTCGCCAAATTTAACTTCAAAGTTGATGTGGTTAAGCGCGTTACGATTAGCGGTTAAGTGTTTAAAAGTTACGTTGTCAAAAGTAAGCGTGTTTACCTGCTCTAATAAAACCGGTTTTTCAGGCTTGATGTCGATTGGTGTATTTAATATCTTTTCAAAATTCCCTAATGAAACTTCAGCTTCGCGCCAGGCTACAATCACGTTGCCAAGCTCCTGTAAAGGGTTAAACAAAAAGAATGAATAAAAAAGTAAGCTAATATACTGGCCCGGGGTAATGGTTTGTCCGAAGATCAGCAATAGCAATACAACTACCATCGTACTCCTCACAAAGTTTACGGTTGTGCCCTGTACAAAGCTCATGCTGCGTACATATTTTACCTTTTTAAGTTCGAGGCCTAATATTTTGTAGGTTGTGTTGTTTAAGCGGTTGATCTCTTGCTTAACTAATCCCAGACTTTTTACCAATTCGATATTCCTTAATGATTCAGTAGTCGAACCTGCTAAAGCGGTTGTTTCCGACAATATACTTCGCTGAATTCTTTTGATCCTGCGGCTTAATGCTACACTCACAAAGGTGATGATTGGGATAGCAGCAACGTATACCAATGTTACCTTATAACTCACAAATAATGAATAGACGATAACGAAAGTCATACCGGTAATACTCACAAATAGTACACCTATAAATGATGTGATAAATGCTTCACAATCCAGTCGTACCTTTTGCAGGATACCTAAAGTTTCGCCGCTGCGCTGATCTTCAAATACCTGATAAGGTAATTCAAGCGAACGTTTTAAGCCGTCGGCATACATTTCTGCACCAGTTTTTTGGGTGATGATATTGGTAAAATAATCCTGGAAGTTTTTTGCTATGCGCGATACCATGGCAACGCCAATAGCCAGGCCAACTAATTTTAATGCCCTAAAAAGATACGTATTGTAATCAAGGCTGCTGTGTTTGTTGATTACGGTATCGAAAATTCGTCCCGAAATGTAGGGGTCAAGTAAGGAAAAACCGATGTTGAAAGCTGCGAATAACAATGCAGACATTACGATCCAGCGGTGTTTTTTTAGATATGATAAGAGTATTTTCATGTTTGCTGCAAAAGTAAAAAAAGGGAACGGCTAAGTAGCTCATTCCCTTTAATTTGACATTTTGACTATCTTTAAAGAAAATCAATTATGAAAATCAAAGCCCTTATTTCTTTAATTTTTATTTCAACTTGTGTGTCAGCACAAATAGCTAACAATCAATATTGTGATTTTTTAAGCAGATTACATTTTTTAAATGGAAAAGCAAATGCTTCCATAAAAGCAAAACTTTTAGACTTTCACCGGTATGATGGGTCAACAGAACTTGTTAAGCTAAAGAAAGATAGAAAGTTATCGATAAAGATTATTGGAGGTTCGGCAGTAACTTTTATACCTTTAAATTGCAAGGACACCATTGACATACCAATAAGTTGCAATTGGAGTATATTAAAGACTCCGCTGGGCTCAACTGTATATTTAAATTTCGAGGTATATAAAGGTTATAAGGAAGATTATAGTAAAGATCTGGTTATTGTTAAAAATATTCGAAGATCCGAAATAAAAAGCCGCTTTAAATAAAGCGGCTCTCAAATAACCCAGGTTGTTTTTATACCGTCATGATATCTTTTTCCTTAGCTTCAGAATGTTGGTCAACCTTTATAATGTAGGCATCAGTTAGCTTTTGTATCTCGGCTTCGCCTACTTTCATTTCATCTTCTGAAACGCCTTCGGTTTTAAGTTTTCTTATTTTCTCATTCGCGTCCTTACGCAGGTTGCGGATAGCGATCTTACCTGTTTCGGCTTCAGCTTTAGCTTTTTTAACCAAATCACGACGGCGCTCTTCAGTTAAAGGCGGAACGTTAAGGCGGATGATCACACCATCATTTTGCGGGTTTAAACCTAAGTTCGCTTCCATAATGGCTTTTTCTATCGGGCCTAATAATGATTTTTCCCATGGTTGCACAACAATAGTGCGAGCATCGGGGGTATTTACGTTACCAACCTGGCTTAATGGCGTAGCAGTACCGTAGTAATCAACATAAACATCATCCAGCATAGATGGGTTTGCCTTGCCTGCACGGATCTTTTGCAGTTCGTTTTCGCAATGGTCAATGGCTTTATCCATTAGAGCCTTTGTTTCAGTCACCTGTTTTTTAATGAGTTCGCTCATCGATATAGATTTTTGACAAAAATAGTAAAAAGTATGATTTCGGAGTTACTAATCTCAATTCTAAAAAGCAGGTGAAAGCTAAATTGTTTGATTTATTCAAGACGTTACCTGCTAACCCATGGATTTTATGGAAGAAGGCAATATTAAACTATACAGATTGAATATAAAAATTTAACAAAACCTATAAACTAACTGCCTTACACAATAACTTTTTATCAATTGTCGTCGTATATACATTAGGTAACTATTGCAGATGAAATATACAACAAGCCTTAATTTAATACCTGAAAATGAACCGGAACGCGTTGCCGCGCTTCATTGCTACCAAATATTAAATACCCCTGCGGAACCGGAGTTTGACAACCTGGTTAAGCTTGCCAAAACCATATTCAAAGTACCGGTTGCGCATATTTCATTTTTAGATACCGACTTTGAGTTTGTAAAAGCTATTACCGGGTTAGAGGGTGTAAAACAGGTACCACGCGAAGACAGCCTCTGCAACCTGGCAATTCAGCAAAATGAAGTGACGATAATTGAGGATGCTTTATTAGAGCCGGCGCTGGTTGGAAACTCCGCAGTAGTGGGCCCGCTTGGTTTACGGTTTTATGCCGGCGCCCCCATCATCAATACCAACGGTTATATTATTGGTACCATATGCCTGATAGACTTTAGCCCACGCACATTAAGTGACCATGAATTGGAGATATTGCAGCACATGGCTAATGTAACAATGGACCAGGTAGAGCTGCGCTTATCAAACATTGAGAAAACCAAAAAACAACAATCAATAAACGAGGAATTAAATACCAGCCAGGAACACCTGCAACGAATACTGGATACCATGGCCGAAGGGGTAACCGTTGTTGATGCCAAAGGAAAATTAGTTTATGCCAATATTATGGCGCAAAGGATTTTCGGGATTGACGATGATGGTATGAAAAACAGGGTTTATAATGATACGAAATGGACCAATTTAAGAATTGATGGCAGTGTGTTACCCGAAGAAGAACACCCAATGTACATCATCAGGGAAACAGGTATGCCTGTTTATGATAAGGAAATAGGCGTACAACCTATAAATGGCGAGCGATTTTACATTTCGATAAACGCCGCTCCTATTTTTGATAAGGATGGCCGATTGAGTGGTGGCATAGGCACCTTTATGAACGTGACGAACCGGCGTAAATTGATGAAACAAAAAGAGGAATTCATCAGCATTGCCAGCCATGAGCTTAAAACACCTATCACCAGCCTTAAAGCATCTGTTCAATTATTGGATAAACTTAAGGAAACTGTAAAACTGCCAACCATATTTTTAACGCTGATAGCGCAATCCAACAAAAGCCTTGATAAGCTTACCAAGCTGGTAAATGATTTACTAAATACCAATCGTATTGCCGAAGGGCAGTTGATGCTCAATAAAACTAAATTCACCGTTGCTGATGTGGTGAAACAATCGAGCCATCATATTAATAGCGCCGGCGAACATCATGTATCAATAAAAGGTGATCTTTGGCTTGAGGCTTTTGCTGATGAACAGCAGATTGAACAGGTGGTGGTTAACTTGCTGAATAATGCGGTTAAATATGCACCGGATTCTAAAGAAATTATAGTTGAAATAAAAGCACAAGGCGATAAGTTTCGGGTTTCCGTATCAGACCACGGGCCGGGTGTACCACCTGATAAAATAGCGCAATTATTTGACCGCTATTTCCGTGCTGATTATTCTGGCGTACAATTTTCGGGGCTTGGTTTGGGGCTTTACATCAGTGCCGAGATCATTAAAAAGCATAATGGCGAGATAGGCCTGGATAATTACCCGGGTAAAGGAAGCACTTTTTGGTTTACATTGCCGATAGCATAATTTCTATATTCCAACGCAAACTTAAAGCGTGGTCGCGTAATATGATGCGATCTCTATACTATACAAAATATGCTTGATCAATATCTTGTTCATAAAATTCCTGGACTCTTGTAATGACGCGTATATTTTAGCTATCGGTCGCATTTCAACTCCCTCTTTGTGCAGTTAGTTTTTCTACCGGGTAACCCATTTCCTTACATTTCTCTACCAATTCTTCATGTAATTTTTTATCCATAGTTGGCTTACGGCTCATGATGAAAAGGAATTTATGATCAGGGTGACCAACCACCATGTAGGAATAATCATCGGCAATATCAATAACCCAGTAATCAACTTTAAAAGGCCAAACAAATTGTGCCTTTAGTTCGCCGTTTTTACCCGGATATAATTTAGAATTATAAGTATGGATCTCGTTATCGCCTACCTTTTTGGCTTCGGTGAGTACATTATAATAGCCATCGTTATTAAGTGTGTAGGTTGCGGTTGTTTCACGGCAATCCTTATCAAACATGGTAGGTATAGAGTATAAGGAATACCATTTCCCCGCAAAGCGGTGAATATCAAGCTTGTCAATCGGTTTATTACTAATGCCCGGCGAGGCAGTAAAAAAAACTATCAGGGCTATGCAAAATGCTTTCATACCAGTTTAATGCTTATAATTATTTTACGTAATTAAGCTGAATGAGGTTTTTGGGGGAATAAAAATTATTAATTATAATAAAGTTGATTGGCCTAAAGCCACATTTCCTTAAAATACATAGCCCTGGCCTAAAGGCCAGGGCTATGTATTATTTTAATCGGGATTGAACACCTGCCGAAACTGCAGATGCCAAAAACACCGGGGAAGATTTATTTTACCAGCGTTCCAATGGCTTCGCCGTTGGCTATCTTCATAAAATTGCCTTCTATGTTCATATCAAAAACAATGATCGGCAGGTTGTTTTCCTGGCAAAGGGTAATGGCAGTCATATCCATCACATTCAGTCCTTTATCATAAACTTCCTGGAAAGAAATTTCATCATAACGGGTAGCGGTTGGATCTTTTTCAGGATCAGCGGTATAAATGCCATCAACACGGGTGCCTTTTAATACAACATCAGCTTTTATTTCGATAGCGCGTAACGACGCGGCTGTATCCGTGGTAAAATACGGGTTACCAGTACCGGCACCAAAAATCACGATCTTATTTTCCTGTAGATGATGCATGGCACGACGACGAATATAAGGCTCGCAGATCTGTTCCATTTTTATGGCGGATTGCAGGCGGGTTTCAACGCCAATGCTTTCCAGCGCGTTTTGCAGCGCCATACAGTTAATAACGGTGGCAAGCATACCCATGTAATCGGCCTGGGCGCGCTCCATGCCTGATTTCTCGGCACTTAAACCCCTGAATATATTACCTCCTCCTACAACTACGGCTATTTCTATGCCCTCGTCAAATACACTTTTTATATCTTTTGCATATTGCAATACCTGGTTGTTATCAATACCGTATTGCCTGTCGCCCATAAGCGATTCGCCGCTAAGTTTTAGTAGGATTCTTTTGTATTTCATTGAGGAGAGTTTGTCAAAATTATACAAATAAAATTGATGTTAAAATTATATATCTACTTTGTTAAGAATGAGTACCAATAACACGAATTAAAAAATTGAAGTTTCCTACAGTTTATTCGTGCAATTTGAATTAATTAGTGAAAATTAGTGTTTAATGTAATTGCCCTTAAACACGGTGCCTTGTACTTCAAAGGTTTCATTAAATACAATCATATCGGCATAAAAGCCGGCAGCTATCTTTCCGTTTGCTGTTAATGATGCTAATCGCGCCGGGTATAATGATGCCATATTTATAGCCTCTGCTAAAGGGATGCCAATCTGCTCAACACCATTTTGCACTGCTTTAAGCATGGTTAAACTCGAACCGGATAGCGTACCATCGGGCATAGTGTAGCGGTCACCTGTAAAACGATGCTGGTATTCGCCCTTATCTGTTGCAGTAACAGCATCAGTAATAAAGAAAAGTTTATCACCCAACTCGCGTTTAGCTAAACGTATCATCGCGAAATCAACATGAATACCGTCGGCAACAATACTTGTATATGGTTTTTCTTCGAAGATTGCAGGAATATACCCCGGCTCGCGGTGATGCATTTGCGGCATGGCATTAAACAAATGCGTAACTGCTTTTATGGGGTTATTTAAAAATGTTTTGCCTTGCTGATAACTCGCATTACTATGACCGGATGATAAGATTACGCCGTGATCATTTAAATAATTAACCACGTCATTGTCCTGCAATTCCGGTGCTATGGTCATCATTTTGATCACACCGTCGGCAGATTCAACCCATTTGCGGACTAACTCAATCGTTCCCTTTTTGATGTACTTTTCAGGATGAGCACCTTTTTTGATGGGGTTTAAAAAAGGCCCTTCTAAATGCAGCCCTAAAAAGTTACCTTTTGCCCTCTCGCGATAAATCTTAGCTGATTCAATACCCTGCTCTACAATCTCATCACTATTGGTGCCGATGCATGCAAAAAAACCTACAGTACCCTGGCTCAACAGATCATTCTCCATTTGCTCCAACGCAGCAACTTCGGGCGTACCAGCAAATAGCTTACCGCCACTACCGTAAATTTGAAGGTCGATCAATCCCGGTGCTATGTTAGCACCGTTTAGATCAATTGCGTTAACATCTGGTAGAATTACAGATTCATCGATAATATCAATGATCTTTTCGCCATCAATTAAAATGGCTTTGCCCCTGGTGATCACACCATCGGAGATTAGCTGGAGGTTGTGGAGGGCAGTGGTCATAGCTTTTATTTATGTGCGATTGCTTCGTTCTTCGAAATGACATGATGGTATTTGAAAACCGAAACAATATCGCAAAAAAAATCCCCCTCGTTAATAAACGAGGGGGATAATATATTTAAGCTCCTAAAGCTACCCGCTTAAAGGCGGTTACTGTTAGTCCCTTATCAACGGTGCCTAAAAACTGGGCAACGTTTTTAGATGGGTCCTTTACAAACTCCTGGTTAAGTAAAGTTGAGTCTTTATAGAATTTGTTCAGTTTACCTGCAGCGATCTTTTCAACCATTTCTTCAGGTTTGCCTTCAGCGCGGATCTGCTCTTTAGCGATCTCTAACTCACGCTCGATTACTGTTGCGTCAACACCGTCTTTATCTAAAGCAACAGGGTTCATGGCAGCAATTTGCATAGCTACGTCCTTACCTGCTTCGTCAACACCGGCAGCGTTAGCGCTTAGTGCTACTAACACACCTAAACGGAAATTACCGTGGATGTAAGCAACAACTTTTTCGCCTTCAACAACCTCGTATTTAGATACACCGATCTTTTCGCCGATAGTACCTGTACGGCTGATGATAGCTTCAGCAATACTAACACGGTTAACTTCAGTATCAATTGGCAACTCGTTTAATGCTTCGATAGAAGCAGGGTTCTTTTGTACTGCCTCATTAGCGATCGCGTTAGCAAAAGCAATAAATTCAGCATTTTTAGCAACAAAATCAGTTTCGCAGTTCAACTCGATGATCACACCGCGTTTGCCATCCTCAGATGTACGCGCAATAACAACACCTTCGTTTGATTCGCGGTCCTGGCGGCTGGCAGCAACTTTAGCGCCTTTTTTTCTTAAAAAATCAATAGCAGCTTCAAAATCGCCATTGGTTTCAGTTAAAGCTTTTTTGCAATCCATCATGCCTGCACCGGTTTGTTGGCGCAATTTATTTACATCAGATGCAGATATTTGTACTGTTGACATTGTATTTTTAGTTAAATGTTAAAAGTTGAAAGTTCAAAGTAAAAGCAGTAAAAAAACTTTACACTTTAAACCTTAAACTTTCAACTAAATATTATTATTCGTTCTCAGCTGGCTCGGTACCGGTTTCAGCAGCGGCTTCTGCTACTTCAGCAGTTGTTGCTTTGGTACGGCTTCTTTTGCCACCTTCGTTAGCTGATCTGTCTGGCGTTACTGCTTCAGGAGCATCTGCTTTAGCTTTCGCTGCTGCTGCTTCTTTTTCAGCTTCGTCATCTTTCTCGCGTTTACGCTCATCTAATCCTTCTTCAATTGCTTTGATGATGATACCGGTGATCAATGAAATTGATTTGGTAGCATCGTCATTCGCAGGGATAGGGAAATCGATGTTTGATGGATCAGAGTTAGTATCAACCATTGCAAAGGTTGGGATATTTAACTTTAATGCTTCAGATACCGCGATGTGTTCCTTCTTAACGTCGATCAGGAACAATGCTGCAGGTAAACGGTTTAAGTCCGATATACCACCTAACAAAGTTTCTAATTTGATACGCTCACGTTGGATCATCAGTCTTTCTTTTTTAGAAAGGTTGCTGTAAGTACCGTCTTTAGTCAATTTATCGATGTTTGACATCTTTTTGATCGACTTGCGTACAGTTGCAAAGTTGGTTAACATACCACCTAACCATCTTTCGGTGATGAAAGGCATGTTTACATTTTTTGCATATTCAGCTACGATATCCTTCGCTTGTTTCTTTGTAGCTACGAATAATACCTTACGGCCTGATTTTACAATTTGTTTTATAGCTGCAGCAGCTTCTTCAACCTTAGTTAAGGTTTTATTTAAATCGATAATGTGGATACCATTGCGCTCCATAAAAATGTACTGAGACATTTTTGGATCCCATTTGCGGGTAAGGTGACCAAAGTGTACACCTGCGTCCAGTAACTCGTCGTATGTTGTTCTTGCCATTTTGTTGTCCTCCTTTGTTGATTAGCGTTTACTGAATTGGAATCTCTTACGTGCTTTCTTGCGTCCTGGTTTTTTACGCTCAACCATACGGTCATCACGTGTCATTATACCTTTAGCGCGTAGTGAAGGTTTCTTTTCAGGATCCAGTTCAACAATGGCTTTCGCGATAGCTAAACGAACGGCTTCTGCCTGTCCTTTTACACCACCACCTGCAACATTTACTTTAACATCAAATTTACCGGTCGAGCCAGAAACTTCTGTCGACTGTGTAACGATGTATTGTAAAGGCAATGTAGGGAAGTACTCTTTGTAATCTTTACCGTTTACGATAATTGCGCCGCTACCATCTTGTAAGTAGATGCGTGCAACTGCTGTTTTTCTTCTGCCCGAAGTGTTAGTTGTTGTTGGCATTTCTTTTCTCCTTTAAAATTAAATGGTTGTAGGGTTTTGTGCTGCATGAGGATGCTCGGCGCCTGCATACACATGCAAATTGCCAAACAATGCTTTGCCCAAACGACTTTTAGGTAACATACCACGCACAGCTTTTTCAATTACGCGTGTTGGATGTTTTGCCATTAACTCCTTAGGAGAAATGAATCGCTGACCACCTGGATAACCAGTGTAAGAAACATATTGCTTTTCGCTGAATTTGTTTCCGGTCAGTTTAACCTTGTCTGCGTTGATAACTATTACATTATCACCACAGTCTACGTTTGGGGTAAAATCAGGCTTGTTTTTTCCACGGATGATCATTGCGATCTTAGTAGACAAGCGCCCCAAAATCTCGCCTTGTGCGTCAACAACAACCCATTGCTTGTTAACGGTTTTTTTGTTGGCTGAGACAGTTTTGTAACTTAACGTATTCACTTGCTTTAAATTAAATTAATTAAACGTTTATTATACCCCGCATTTTCGGGACTGCAAAGATAGATGTTTTTGTGTGATTTACAAATGGTTTGTAAGTTTTTTGTCGGAGTCTGGATTTACAGGATTTATTTAATTTTGGCGTTTGGGGTGGCTTTGCCGTTTGTAGGATTTATTGGATTACCAGGATGGCCGAAACAGGTGCCAATAAAGTTATATAATTAATGTACTCTATAGCTCAGCACATTTTAAATTCAATACTCTGAAAACTTATCTATATTTTAGAAATATATTATAACAACATGAGAACCTTTATCATAGTAACAATTACAATATTCTTATTAGCTTGTAATCATAAGGCCGCATTTAACAATAATAAACCTACCAATACCATTAAAACCACCACAAAAACAATTGGCAAAATTGACGGTGATACCATAGAAAGTGATAAAGAAATAATTGAAAATGATACAGTAAATGGTGATACGATCAAACTACTTTCAAAACGCGAAGTAGATACAACACAAAATGCCCGCTTTATTCAATCAGGCGAATGTGTTGATAAATCGATAACTCCTGAAGACAGCAAATATAATTGGAGAGGATTATTTGAACATAAAGGTTTATATTACTTAGCAGATACTAAAGTTACAGTTACGCTTGATAAAGAATCAATAAGTGATGAGAATCCGGATGGTGATTATATTGTAAAAACTGATAATAAAGATGATGAGATTTTACTTGTTACAAGGCTATCCTATTTAATAGACAATGGTCCTGTCAATTTTTTAAAGATACCGGCTATGTTAGAGATTATCCCGGGAAAGCCATACACATTTAATTTTAATGGAAACACCTATAAACTTTATGCGACAGGGCATATCCCTGCCGGCCATAGTATTGATTTTATTTTAAATTATAACCTATACATTGAAGGAAATGCCAAAGGCCATTATTTTAAGCAACTGTTGGTTCATAATGATTTTTATGAAAGCGGATTTGTCACCTATATTAATTTTATTGGAGACTTAGATGGTGATGGGTTACCTGACTTTATAATTAATACATCCAATTATGGTTTAGGTAGCGCTGACGATCTTTTTCTCTCTAAACCGGCAGGCCCTAAACGGTTATTTGTCGATGTGGGAGGATATGCTACAGCTGACTAAGTTATTTATAATAATTGCTTAATATTTCAACTTGCTTAGGATCAGTTATAGTCATTTGAGCCCCGCTGCCATCATCAGTTATGGTACCTGTAACCGCAATTTTTTTATGGATCATTGTTTTAGCAAGATAACTAACTTTACCTACCAACCATATTTCAAATAATATGCTATTTGTATGGGGCTTTTCACAAAAAAGCATTACTCCACGGTCTTTGTCTTCATAAATCATATCCGTTTCAGGTTTGCATTGTACCGTAATTAATTGGCCAGTATAGTTATCAGCTACAGTAACATTAATTATTTTAATTGATTTTGAGTTACCCGATTGCTGCCCAGAAACATTTTGTATAAATAATAAGGATATTAGGAAAAGCCTTTTCATGATTTTAGTGGGAATTAGTTTTAAAGATAAAATATAAATCCAACTTAAGATTTTTTTCTTATACCGAGAGTATCTTGAATTAATTAGTCAGCATGTAGGTTCATCACTATTACGCTTGTTTGTAATCAATATTTCAAAGAACATTCTTTGCTCTTATCGCAAGAGCTATTAACCGGTACGTACAAATTTCGGTAAATGGTTTGGGAAAAGTACTGACACTATTTTGTCAGTACTTTTGGTTATGCGTGGGTTTGGAGTAGTGATATGATTTCGTTAGGAAGTCGGAGACTTCCCTTAATCTGTGGGTTTAAGAGCGCTATGCTAACTCTTAAACCTGTGGTGGTAGCTTTTATGGTGCAGAGACACACCTCCGAAGGAGTCCTACGGGTTCTACCCTTTCAGAGGAAATTTGCTGGTGGTGATCGCCTTTGCGCATTTGCTTCGAATGCATCAGCATGACAACTCGTTTTATCAATTTCGGATTTGTTAAAAATCTATATATTTAAAGCCGGCTAAACTATTGAATATACCAGATGAATACCCTAAAAAAAATATTATTATTCCTGAATGCGACAGGTTATAAACTATCAAATGATCTTGATGGAGTATTTGACAATAGCTTTACTAGTAACAAAAGCACTGCGATAGCAATGAATGCAGGATTAGAGATTTGCCTTTTAGCTTCGTTAAGGCTGATTAATATACCTATTTCATCCAGTTGGCTTATCGTTGTAATTATTTTTTCCCTGTTTTTTCATACGATGATAAACATCCTTTTTCAACCTGAATTAAATGCTATCGTAAACGATTACCCACATTACTACAAGGGCTGGCTTTATACTATTTATTGGGTATTGATAGTGCTTTCGATCATATACGGGGTTTATCTATTGTTTTCCCGAATTTAACGTTAGCTGGGTTTTCCTCGTTTGATTTTCATATTTCATAGAACGTGCTTTGCTCTTGTCGCAAGAGCTATTAACCGGTACATACAAATTTCGGCAAATGGTTTGGGAAAAGTACTGACACTGTTTTGTCAGTACTTTTGTTTGTGCAATGTTTGGGGCGGCGATGTAATCTCGTTAGGAAGTCATAGACTCCCCCTGATCTGTGGATTTAAGAGCACTGCGCTATCTTACCAGTAGTGGTGGTTAACAAATGGTTTGTACCTTTTTTTTAAAGAGCGGGAGTTTGGAGCGTGGGATCTATAGCGGAATATACTTGTCTGCTGTATATTAATTCGAAGGTAAAATCAGGTAAATCCTTTAATCCTAAAAATCATGGTTGATACAAATAAATCAGCATCTAAAAAATTACTGTTAACCTGAAAACAAACGCTGCTTCCTTAACTAATATTTGGTATTTTGCTAACCGAACGATCTTAAACTCAATGAAACAACTATTTAAATATATATTTCCCGCTTTATTCTTGATTCTCGTACAAATATTGCACAGTCAAGCGCAAACCGACACTATCAAACCAACTGACATCTGGCCCGACAACAACGGCAACCATATACAGGCCCATGGCGGCGGAATAATTAAAGTTAAGGACGATTACTATTGGTATGGCGAATACCGCAGCAAGGGGCTTGATACCAATTATCGTTTTGTAGGTTGTTATACCTCGAAGGACCTGGTTAACTGGAAATTTATCACCACAATTAAATTCGGCAAGCCGGATTCTACTTTAACTTACTGGGTGGTTGAGCGCCCCAAGGTTTATTACAACGAGCGGACCAAAAAATATGTCATGTACCTGCATATTGATGGCGGCGTGCGCGACCCGGTTACTAAAAAGGTTTCCGGCGGATATTCCTATGCGCGGGTTGGTGTAGCTATTAGCGACGGTCCATCGGGCCCTTTTACACTCATCAGCTCGTTTAGGCCTTTAGGGCATGAGAGCCGGGATATTGGTCAGTTTATTGATGACGACGGCACAGCCTATCTTGTATTTGAGGATAGGCCTTATGGTTTCCGCATCGCAAAACTTTCAGACGATTATTTAACGGTAGAAAAACAAATGAGCCTTATCCCCGAGCATATGGAGGGTGGTGCCATTGTGCATTACGGTGGATTGTATTACGCCATCGGTTCATCATTAACCGGGTGGTCGCCAAACCCTAACAAATACGCAACAGCAACCTCGCTTGCCGGGCCGTGGAGTGATTTTAAGGATATTGCCCCGCCGGAAACTAATACCTATGGCTCACAATCTACCATGCTGATCAAAGTAGTAGGCAGCAAAAAAACTACCGTAATTTTTATGGGCGATATCTGGAAACCCAAAACACAATGGGATTCGCGCTACCTTTGGATGCCTTTGGAGATTGGCGATGGCAAATTAAGCTTACCCAAACCGCAACCATGGACCTTAAACGTTAAAACAGGAGAAGCGAAGATTGTTAATTAATAATATAGAGAATGAGCAATGAGGCTATAATTCCTTAATTTAATAAATTCTGATTCATAATTACTTCACCATAAAGGCCTCCAGCGCTTTGGTTGGCTTGCCGTCATCGCCCCAGGCGCTTAAGGCGTAGTGGCTCCAGTTGCGGGCACCTTCGGGCTCCCAGTAAACCAGTCCAATTCCTTTACCATTAGGCACTTCCTTAACTTTTTGTTCCACAGCCAGTAACATGTCATAGGTATTTTGCGCTTTTTTGTCCTCGTTACCTACTTCAACTACCATCACTTCTTTTCCGTAGCGGGAAGCCATGTCTTTTAAGTTATTCCCCAAGTCGTTGATGGATAATGTATAATCAGGGCTGCCCGGCAACCAATATGGATAATACGAACAACCGATCACATCAAATTTTGCCTGGTGCGCGGTGGCATTATCAAACCAATGCCTGAAACGCGCATTGTTATTTCCCTGGTCTACATGCAAAATAACTTTGGTTTTGGGGCTCACTGCCTTTACGGCATCGTAGCCTTTGTTAATCAGTTGTGCCAATTTATCCCAGTTTGCTGTACTTCCATCGGGTAAGATCATACCGCCTGGCGTTTCATTACCAACCTGTACCCATTCCGGAGTAACGCCCGCTTTTTTTAGCGCCGTCATCACGCTTAATGTGTAGTCATAAACATCAGTTAATAAAAGCTGAAAATCATGGCCTTCCCAAGCCTTTGGTTTCTTTTGCTTGCCGGGATCCGCCCAGCTATCACTATAATGCAGGTCGATCAGTATGCGCATGCCCCACTTTTTAGCCCTGAGCGCCATCGCCACAGTTTCTTCAGTACTGCAATGCCCGCTAAACTTATCATCGGAGGGATTTACAAAAGCCCTTAGGCGGATGGTATTCACACCATGATCCTTCAATATTTTAAAACAGTCCTGCTGTACCCCGTTTTCGTTGTAAAACTTATAGCCCGAAGCTTCCATCTGCGGCAACCAGCTAATATCTGCCCCTTTTACAAATGCATCGGAATGGTTAGTTATGCCTGATTTTTTAGCAGCGCAGCCTGTTATCAATAATAAAGCAAAAAACACTGTAAACAGATTTTTTAAAGAGGGTTTCATTTGAGCCATCAGTATGCTATTAAGGCGGTAAATTTATCTTTTGATTACAGGTTTATTGGCAATCAGGGTTATGATTTATAAAGATAAAACTAATTGTAAATGTATCTCCGACATTTTTTAATAAATATTTTTAATATTGCAATACCAAGTCTGCAAACCAATTTCTTATGAAAAAATTATTCCTGCTTACGCTACTTTCACTAACTTTTGTTTTTGTTCATGCGCAGGACGTTTCATTAGCTACCGGCTGGAAATTTAGTCCCGGCGATTCTGAGCAATGGCTGGCGCCCGGCTTTGAGGATCAAAACTGGCAAGCCATCGACATATCAAAACCCTGGGAACAGCAAGGGCACGAGGGACTGGACGGATTTGGCTGGTACAGAACGCATGTTATAATCCCTGCATCATTAAAAGAAGGTTCTTTTTTAAAAGACAGTCTGCGTTTTGAGATGGGTTACGGTGATGACAGTTACGCGGTTTATCTTAACGGCAAAATGATCGGTAAAAATTATAATACCGACCCTAAATCAGGATCTTATAGCAGGATAAAATTGGTGATAGCGGCAAATGATCCTGCTGTTTTGTGGGGTAAAGATAATGTGATCGCGGTACGTGTATTTGATACCGGCGGCGATGGCGGGCTTTACGGCGATCCGGCCGATTTTAAACTGAGCATGGTTGATATTATGGACCATGTGCGGATAAACAAGGGCGGCGATTTTAGTTATGGCGATAAAAACAGCCTTACCAAAAGCGTTAAAATAGAAACAACAAGCAATTATACCTACAATGGCAAACTGGATTTCACAGCTACCGACCCGGTTACCGGCACAGTGATCTACCAAAGTACACATAATGCAGAGCTGGCAAAAGGAAAACCGTTTACTTACACATTTACCATTGCTTCGCTCAAAACGCAATCGTATTTGTTAACTTATACTTTTACCGATAGCAGGTCAACAAAAAAAGTTATAGGGACTGAGGGCACACCTTATATTTTAACACCTTATGCAAGTGCAAGGCCGAAGATCAACGGTCCGAATGTTTTTGGCGCGCATCCGGGCTACCCGTTCTTATATAAAATACCGGCAACCGGGCAAAAACCGCTTGTTTTTAAGGTTGATAGCCTGCCTGCCGGTTTAACCCTTGACCCAACAACAGGCATAATTACCGGAACAGTCGCCACAAAAGGCGATTATCATGTTGTGTTCACGGTAACTAATAAAGTGGCTTTCATCACTAAAAAATTCACCATTAAAATTGGCGATGTTATTGGCCTTACACCTGCTTTGGGATGGAATAGCTGGAATGCCTTTGGCTTAAGTGTTAATGATGTCAAAGTGCGCACAGCCGCAAAAACCATATCAGACAAATTAAGCGCTCACGGATGGAGCTATGTTAATATTGATGACGGATGGGAAGCGGAACACCGCGCCGCTGACAGCACTATTGTGCCCAACCAAAAATTCCCGGATATGAAGGGTTTAGCTGATTATATCCACAGTTTGGGATTACGATTTGGCATTTACTCATCGCCCGGCCCGCGTACCTGCGGCTGGTTTTTGGGGAGCTATAAAAACGAGGCGCAGGATGCTAAAACCTACGCCTACTGGGGTGTTGATTATTTAAAATACGACTGGTGTTCGTACGGCGATATTGCCCCAAAACAACCAACTATTGATGATTACAAAAAGCCTTATATTCTAATGCGTTCGGCGCTGGATCAAAACCAGCGTGACATATTATTCAGCTTTTGCCAGTATGGCATGGGCGATAGCTGGAACTGGGCCGGCGAAATTGGGGCTAACAGCTGGCGCACCACAGGTGATATTACCGATACCTGGCAAAGCATGAGCGCTATCGGTTTCCATCAACAGGCTGAAGCGCCACATGCAAGCCCCGGTCATTTTAATGATCCGGATATGCTGATTGTGGGTAAAGTTGGCTGGGGAGATGATCAGCACAACACCCGCTTAACGCCTGATGAACAGTACACGCACATCAGTTTGTGGAGTTTGCTGGCGTCGCCATTATTGATAGGTTGTGATATGGGCAAGCTGGACAGGTTTACCCTAAACCTGCTTACCAATGATGAGGTACTTGCCATTAATCAGGATGCCCTGGGTAAAGAGGCAACTCAAATTTTAAAAACCGACGATTATTTAGTTTATGTAAAAGATATGGAAGACGGCAGCAAAGCGGTTGGCATATTCAATATATCGGGTAAATACAAAAACATTGAACTTAACTGGGCCGGGCTTGGTATTAGCGGGTATCATAAACTACGTGATGTTTGGCGCCAAAAGTATATACAGACCGATAATAAGACTTTTAAGTTTGGCGTGCCAACTCATGGTGTTGAATTGGTGAGGTTATCTAACTAAATAATTTCACTAAAACATATCCATTAATGAAGATACGACCGATTCTTATTTTCGCTTTCTCCTGTTTTTATGCAATACGTAGTTTCGGACAAACCAATTCCGACACTACAAATAAACCTGCAATTCCGGTGGAATCCGTATTGAGCCTGCCCGGCATGGCCGGGCCGCTTACACCTAACCCGAGCCCTATAAAATTTGGTGATATTTATGTGTCGGGCGTAGTGAGTGGATTGGCACAGTTTCAAAATAACGTTACTAAAGGCGATAAAGCAGCGCAAACAGACATCAGCAATGGCCAGCTCTTTATTCAGAAAAACAGCGGGCTTATCCAGTTTTTCGCGGAGGTTGGGGCTTATTCCCAACCGGATATTGGCGTTCCGTATTTACGGTCAAGCCTTTCACCGCCGGAATTTTATGGCGTTGTACCACAAGCCTATCTGGAGATTGCCCCAATCAATAATTTCTCGGTTATGATTGGTAAGCTTCCGGCGTTTATGGGTGCCGAGTATACATTTTCATTCCAGAATTTGAATATCCAACGCGGTTTATTGTGGGATCAGAGCAATTCCATTAACCGGGGTATTCAGTTAAATTATACGACGGGTCCGGTTGTGTTCGCCTTCTCTTATAACGATGGCTTCTACTCTAATAAATATAACTGGCTTTCCGGCACGGTTACTTATACGATTAATAACAGCAATACATTTACCCTGATTGGCGCAGGTAGTTTAAGCCGCACTAATATTTCAACTACCGCGACACCTCTTTACCAGGATAACGAGCAAGGCTACAACATCATTTATACCTATACTTCAGGTTCGTTTACCGTTGAACCATATTTGCAGTATACCGAGGTACCGAAGGCAGCACTGCTGAATACAACACAAAATGCATCCACCTTCGGGGCCGCGTTATTGGTAAAATATGCTGTGCCGCATTCTGGCTTTAGTTTCCCGGTTCGGGTGGAGTATATCAATTCTACAGGAAGCGCGGCCCGGGGTGCACCAAATTTGATCTATGGTCAAGGCAGCAACGCCTGGTCGGCTACGTTTACACCTACCTACCAATATAAACGCGTTTTTGTTCGTGCGGAATTATCGTACGTTAAAGCAGGCAATACCACAAACGGATACGCGTTTGGCCCGTTGCATAATGACAATTCACAAAGCAGGGCCTTAATTGAAACCGGGTTCATTTTTTAAAATGACCCCCGGTTGTACGTTAGTATAAGAACTGTTAATTATTATTTGCCGAATGGCACCACAATGGTGTACGGTGCGCTAACAGGTTGCCCGTTTTGCATTGCCGGTTTCCATTTTTGGTTATAGTCTTTCAGTACCTGTATGGCTATGCCATCCGCTTCTTTATTGAGTGATTGTACAATTTTATAGCCGGATAAAGTGCCATCTTTTTCAACAACAAAACTTAAAGTTACCTTGCCTGCCTGGTCGTTGTTATATTGATGATTGGTATACTTTTTCATATACTTATTCAATACATCAATACCTCCCGGCGGCTCGGGCGCTGTATCCTGTTGATTGATTTGGAAAGCTGACAGCACAGTAGCATCCATTGGTTTATTGGTTTGGTGTGCTTTAACTGTTAGTGCGAGCGCTAATAACAGCAAAACGAGCATTGGTTTTCTCATCTGTAAATATACCTCAATTCATGGTGAAAACAATTGGTAACCAAATTATTACAGATAAGTGTAAGAAGAACAACAATAAATTAACGATTATCTTTAAACGCAGGGCCTTCCTCAAACCCTGCGTCTACAAAAATTTTAAAGGCATGCTAATTTAAGCTTATGCCGGTACATATTTATTAAGCACCTTGCCATGCTGGTAAGCCGTTGAACTTTCTAATTTCAGCGATTTTTTCTCCTTGAAAATTGATAGACCCTCGCCAATAGCTACAGGGCATACAAAAAGATAATATTCGTCAATCAGGTTTAAACTGATCAGCGAACTTACAAAATCAGCTCCGCCATAAGCTAACAGATCTTTACCCGGCTGATTTTTCAGGGCGTTTACCTTAGTGGCCAAGTCGCCGTTTTCCACTTCCAGGTTCCGGCCCTTTATGTCGGTTTGGGTACGGCTGAAAACAATTTTACGCATATTTACCATTAGTTGTGCCAAAGGCTGTGCCGGGCTGCTGGGCTGGTTATCTACCATATTTTCCCAGTGAGCTATAAACTCCGGCGTCATTTTGCGTCCAAGCAAAATAGTATCGCTGGTTTCGGCCAGTTCAATTACCTTTTTAAAGCCAGCAGCATCAGGGCCACCTGCCAACATAAAATCCTGCTCGCCATTTAACCCTGATACAAAGCCATCAATGGTTATTTGTACCTGTAATTTTAATTTCCGCATCGTGATCATTTTAATTGATAGTGAATTACTTATTCCAATGCCAGTATTTCATCCAGCTGCTCATAAGTCATGGCGGTGCCTTCTTTAAATCCTCCTTCTACAAACCATTTTATGGTGTCGGCACTATCTAACGTTATCAGAGTTTCAACCCTGGTCCTGTTACCTTCAATAGTTGAGAATTTGGTGCTTACGTAAGATTTTGGCCCATCCATATTCGGGTTGCCCTCCTCATCACAAAACGCACCCGTTGATTCAATCAGGCTGCAGGTTTCTATCGCGGTAAACTCATCGTAAACCCAATGTTCCTGGCCTTCAGTACCAACCATAATATATTGCCATACCCCACCAACAGCAAAATCTGCAATTTTGGGTACAACGGTCCATGGTTTTGGCGCTATCCACTGTTTAAGCAGATCAGGATCGGTAAAAGCTTTCCATACTTTTTCAACAGGCGCGTTAAATTCACGTATCATATGAATTTTTTTGGCGGCCAGGTCTGGTTCGAACGCAAAATAATTTGTCATAATTTTTATTTTTATAAGTCGTTTAATAAATTATCTAATCGGTTAAAGCGGTCCTCCCACATCTTGCGGAAAGCTTCCATCCAACGGTCTATCTCTTTCATTTTATCAATATTCAGCTGGTAATAAATCTCTCGACCGCGCTGGTCCTGATCAACGGCGCCGCATTCAGCCAATATTTGTATATGCTTTGATACCGCCTGCCTGCTGCTGCCAAAATGCCCGGCAATAGTGTTAGGCGTCATGGCGCCTACGGTAAGCAACATCAGGATGGCCCTGCGGGTAGGGTCGGCTATGGCTTGGTAAATATCTCTTCTTGTATCCATTTGCAACTATTTGATTGCTAATATATGTGCAATTATCTGATTGCGCAAATGTTTTTTAAAAAATCTGAATTTGTACTTGTGTTGTCACTTTAACAATAATTAACAGGATCTCATTTACATAACTCGTAAATAAGTTTCATCTTAGTGGAAACATCGTAAATGAAACTCATTATTGCCTTATTATTTTTTATGATACCCGGGATTGCTGTTTTTGGCCAGCAGGTATCTGTAAGCGGCAAAATAACAAACGAGCATAATCAGCCTATACCTTTTGCAAGTATATATGTTAAAAACACCACAGCGGGCACATCATCAAACAGCGATGGCGACTACACCCTGCAATTAAAGCCGGGCACCTATGAAATAAGATTCGGTTCGGTTGGATACAAACAGGAAAACAAGGTGGTAACTCTTACAGTAAATAAACAGCTTAATATTGTTTTAAAAACTGAAAGCTATCAGCTTACTGATGTAGTGATCAGCGCTACGGGCGAGAACCCGGCTTATGGCATCATCCGCAAAGCGATAAAAAAACGCAAACAGCACCTGCAAGAAGTTAAAGCCTACACCTGCGATGTTTATATAAAAGGCGTACAAAAATTATTAGCCGCGCCAAAAAAATTCATGGGTTTCGATGTTCAGAAGGCTACCAGCGAAGCCGGCCTTGATTCAAACCGCAGGGGCATTATCTACCTGTCTGAATCGCAATCTAAATACAGTTTTGAGCAGCCTGATAAAGTACACGAGGAAATGATCTCCTCCAAAGTATCCGGGAGCAACCGGGCATTTAGCTACAATAGGGCATCCGACATGAAGATCAATTTTTACGAAAATATACAGGTTTGGCAAGGCTTAAGCAACCGCCCGGTGATATCGCCTGTTGCTGATAACGCTTTGTTTTATTACAAATATAAGCTCCTGGGCAAAACGGTTGAAAATGGTGAAACCATTTACAAGATCAGGGTTACACCTAAGCGAACTTATGACGCCTGTTTCCAGGGTGATATTTATATTCTGGAAGATAGCTGGCGCATTTATAGCCTGAATTTATTTATAACCAAAGCGCAAAACATCAATTTTGTTGATACGCTGCGTTTCAGTCAGCAGTTTTTCCCGGTAGGGAAAACGGCCTGGATGCCTTCGACCGTCAAATTTGAATTTGTGGGCGGATTCTTCAGTTTTAAGTTCAGCGGGTACTTTATTTCTGTTTATAAGAATTATAATATTGAGCCTGTCTTCAGTAAAAACGAATTTAACGAAGTATTGCGCATTTCAACAGGCATCAATAAAAAGGATTCTGTTTTTTGGGCGAATGAACGGCCCATACCTTTAACCGAAGAAGAAAAAACCGATTACAAAAATAAAGCTGTGCTAGCCCGTAAGCGCGAATCAAAACCCTATCTTGATTCGCTGGATAGGGTGAATAATAAATTTAATGCCGGCGCGATATTGGGCGGTTACCATTACCGCGATAGGTATAAGCACGAATACCTCAACCTTGATCCGCTGCTAACAGCCGTAAAATTCAACACCGTACAGGGCTTTGATATTAATTATGGCGGATCATTCTCCAAACGCATTGATACATTGAACAACCGCTACCTGGTAATTGGCGCTAAAGCCGGTTATGGTTTTGCCGACCATAAATTTACCGGGAATGTTTACACCTTATTACCGGTATCTTCATTCACGCTTGGTATTAAGGCTGGTTCAGAAGTTGTGGATCTAAATGGTGACAATCCTATCTCTCCGCTCGTTAACACATTTTACAGTTTGTTTGAGAAGGAGAACTATGAAAAGCTTTACCAAAAACGATATGTATCGCTCTCGGCCAATAAACGGATAGCCGGTGGCTGGCTCGCAAGTGCCAGCGCGGAATGGGCCGACAGGACCTGGCTACCTAATGCCACATCCTATAGTTTTTTTAACCCCGGCAACAAGACATACATGTCTAACAATCCGCTTTTACCTAATGCAGACATACCGCTTTTTCCTGAGAACCAATCATTCAAGATCACTCTACGAACATCATATGATTTTAGCGACAAATACGAGACCTTCCCTACCGGCAGGCGTTATCTGCCGTCGCCTTATCCAACCATTGGTGTAAATTACATCACAGGTATAAAAGGCGTGTTAGGCTCTGATGTGGATTATAGTTTGCTATCTGCCGATATATCTAAATCAAATATAAACGCGGGCGTGTTGGGGCAAAGCTCATTTTATGTTGGCGCGGGCAAATTCCTGAACGATAACAAACTTTATTACCCCGACTACCAGCAATTTGCGGGTAACCAGGTATTATTCTATAAGAGTGGCATTAGTAGCTTTCTGCTGCTCAATTATTATACCTTTAGCACCTACAAGGAATATATAGAAGGGCACTTTGAGCAAAACTTCTCCGGGTTTATCCTGAATAAAATCCCGCTGATCAGGAAGCTGAAGCTACAGGAGATCGTCGATGCGAATTATTTGAGCACCTCTTCATTAAAAAACTATACTGAACTGGGCTTCGGCGTACAATACCTCAACTTCAGGTTAATGTATGGCAAATCGTTTAACAGTGGGAGCAATGTAAATTCAGCGGTTAGGTTGGGGGTTAGTTTTTAAGTTAAATCAGTTATTTAATTTTAAGGCTTTTACCGGGTTGGTAATTTAGCTTCTGGTCGGTGTTATCACCTCACCAGTCCAATGTTATATCTGATAGCTAAGTGTAGAAGTGATGCGGTTCAGATAATCCTACCAACAAAAACAGCTTCCCCTCTTTGCAATTCCCGCTACTTTATTACTTTTACCGCATAATCCGTTACCAATACAATTCCGAAACAATGATTGTTATTAAAACCCATGCAGAATTTGAAGCTTTTTTAGGTAAGGAGTTAGGCACATCAGGCTGGCATACCATAACCCAGGAGCAGATTAATGAGTTTGCCCACGCAACCATCGACCACCAATGGATCCACACCGACCCGGAACGCGCAAAAAGCGAAGGACCGTTTGGCGGCCCCATTGCCCATGGTTATTTAACGGTATCGCTGCTGCCCTACTTTTGGCACCAGATTGCCGACGTGCAAAACCTGAAAATGGAAATTAACTACGGTATAGAGAGTATGCGGTTTGCCCAACCTGTGTTGGTTGACAGCAAAGTAAGGCTGATAGCCAAGCTTGCCGGAATTGTTAACCTGCGCGGCGTTACAAAAGCCAATATAGGTGTTACGATGGAGATTGAGGGCGTAAAAAAACCTGCTTATGTAGGTGAGGTGGTTTTCTTGTATCACTTTTTGGATTAAGCGAACTTTACCAACAATTGTTATGTTGAACGTAGTGAAGAACCTGTAAAGTCCGGTTCCCGACCAGGCCTCTATTGCTGTTTGCGCGCTTTTTAGGTGGAAATGAATATCCGGGATTTGGCCAATGCGCTTGCACTCTTTCAAAAATCACTAATTTCGGGGCATGGAAAATCAACTGGTGGCTTTTCTGCGGGGATACGGCAAATTTCGGGAAGGTGATGCTGAATTAATTGCAGAGGCCACCGAGCGCCGGGCTTATAGTGAGGGTGATGAACTTTTTAGCGGCGGCAAGGTCTGCCGCGAATTATTTTTTGTTTGCAAAGGTGTATTGCGCATTATGGTGATCAACGAGCAGGGTAACCCGGTGATCCATTTCTTTTTAAAGGACAACCAGTTTTGCAGCATACTCAATAGTTTTAATAACCGGGTACCCGCACACGAACAGATACAAGCTGCCAGCGATGCCGAAGTATTAGTACTCAGCCGCAAAACACTTGATCATCTTTACACCCAGATACCTTATTTGGAGGAATTGATAACGAGGATAACGCAACAGGGCTTAATGGATAAGATCGCGTTGGCCAACGGCTACCTCGGCCTTGACTCTACCGCGCGTTATAAACGCTTCCTTAACCAACAGGCCTTTGTGGCATCGCAGGTACAGCTGAGCGATGTTGCTTCCTACCTGGGCATTACGCCGCAATCACTCAGCCGCATCCGGAAAAATCTAAGATAAGACTGCTTTTTACCATTTGTTAATTGTAACAGGCAATAGCTTTCGCAAATTTGCTTCATCTAAAAAGAAGTATAATTATGAAAGACCAAACATCTGAAAACAAAGGATTTTTAACAGGCAAAAGGGTTGTAGTACTAGGCGGCAGCGCCGGTATAGGATTAGCAACAGCCATAGCGGCTTCGCAGGAAGGCGCCGAAGTGATCATCGTATCCAGCAATCAGCAACGTATTGATAAAGCACTTGAGCAATTGCCGAAAGGCAGTAAAGGTTTTGCAGTAAACCTCACTGACGAACAACAAGTAAAGGAACTATTCGACAAAATCGGTCCATTAGACCATTTGGTTTATACTGCCGGCGAAAACCTGGTAATAAAGACCTTACAGGATATGCCTATCGCGGAAGCAAAACGTTTTTTCGAACTGCGTTACTGGGGAGCGTTAACTGCAGTAAAATATGCAACACCGCATATTAACACCGGCGGTTCCATTGTATTAACAGGTGGCGCCGCCAGTGTTAGGCCGGGCAAGGGATGGTCACTGGGGGCAAGCATATGCGCAGGCATGGAAGGATTTACACGCGCTATGGCTGTTGAACTTGCACCGTTAAGGGTAAATATGGTTGCACCGGGCCTTGTAAAAACTGATCTGTGGTCGGATATGGCAGTTACGGATCGTGACACCATGTATGAACAAATTGGCAATCAACTGCCGGTAAAATTCATCGCCGAAGCAGCAGATATAGCCTATACCTATATTTACCTGATGCGCCAAACCTACAGTACCGGGCAGGTTATTATTGCGGATGGCGGGCATGTGCTGGTATAAAAAAGTGTTTAAAAGGCAAAAAAATGGGTAGAAATAAGAAAAAAAGTCTCGTTTTTTAATTTTTTTTTGCTTAAAAAAGGTGGTTTTTGGTCAAAAAATGATTAAAAAGCAATGTGAAAAGAGCGTTTTTAGACCCAAAAACGCTCTTTTTTGTCTTAAAAGTGTATCAATTGTAATGGTTGTTTCATCATTTACCGGAACACAACGGTACTAAATTATACAATTTGATTACCCTCATCTTATCGCTTTTTTATACGTTTGCCGATGATGGAACATGTATTAGATAACCCCTGCTGGAATGCGCTTTTATCCGGCAATAAGAACCTCGCTTTTGGTAATGATCAGGTAAAGTACTTCGCAACTGATGTATCGCCATTCGTGGGTATGAAGGACAATTCCGATGAGCAGTTCCAGATTTTGCATGATGTGACCGACCATGACGGCCCGGTAGGCTTTGTAAGCAACACAGGCCGCAAAGCTCCCAAAAACTGGAAGTTGCTAAGCCCCAATAACGCCTACCAGATGGTGTTTGACGCTTCTACAACAGCTGCCAAAGTTGAGATAGATCTTGTTCCGTTGGCTGAAGAGCATATACCCCAAATGCTGGCGCTTACCCGGTTAACCAACCCCGGTCCGTTTGCAGCTCGTACCATTGATTTCGGGCATTACTACGGTGTATTTGATGGTGATAAACTGGTAGCTATGGCAGGCCAGCGCCTGCATATTTTTGAATACACCGAGATCAGCGCTGTTTGCACCCACCCGGATTATTTGGGCAGAGGGTATGCTAAGCAATTACTGCTGGGCCAGATCCACCGGATGCGGGCAGCGGGTAATATTCCAATACTGCATGTAAAGGATTCCAATGAACGTGCAATTAAGGTTTACGAAAGCATTGGCTTTACACCCAGGACTACCATTTACTTTAATATACTGCAAAAGATAAAGTAATTTTCAACCTCTTTCGGGCAATGGCAAAGCCCGGGCCAAAGGTAATGCCCCAATCTTTCTTATCCACATTTCTTAATTTTATTTTAAATTAAAAAATAAATACTGGCAAGATACTTGCATATGGTTTAACAAAACATATTTAATCTACTATTATGGAAACCATAGAAAAATCAGTTGAAGTATTAAACGATTTGATCGAGATCAATAATGACCGTATCGCGGGCTTTGAGCATGCAAGCAAAGATTTAGGCGAGGGTGATGCAGACCTAAAAGCGATCTTCGAAAAGTTCAGCAGCGACAGCCGTAAAAATGTACAGGAGCTTACTGCAGCTGTTAATCAGTTAGGTGGCGAAGCGGATAACACGCACAGCGCAAGCGGCAGCATTCACCGTGCATGGCTTGACGTAAAAGCTACTTTTACCGGACATGACCGTAAAAGTGTATTAGCTGAGTGCGAACGCGGCGAAGATGCTATTAAAAAAGCTTATAAAGATGCCTTAACACCTGAAAGCGGCTTATCTGTTCAAAACGAGCAGATTATCGCCCGTCAACAGGAAGGCATAATTGCCGCTCATGACCAGATCAAGTTTTTACGCGACAGGCAAGCTGAATAATCAGCTTATATTGAGAATGAGGCCGTACTATTTCTGATAGTACGGCTTTTTTTATTATATTTGATCAGAGGCTCAACCCATAAGCTATGATAAGTATCCCCGACCCTGTCTTACCATT
Organism: Mucilaginibacter sp.; assembly: GCF_965225845.1. Taxonomy (GTDB): domain Bacteria; phylum Bacteroidota; class Bacteroidia; order Sphingobacteriales; family Sphingobacteriaceae; genus Mucilaginibacter. Next base: position 153,429 of record NZ_CBDDBL010000002.1, on the reverse strand, counting down.
AGCGCCTACGTGTCCGTGCGGTAAAACAAGCCGATCTGACCTGATCAGGATAAAACGACCCTGGTTAATTAAAATATTTTTATTCTTTTTACCACTCAGGCACTATAAATGCGTTAAATGCAGGCGAAACAGGCTCTTACTTAATTAATATTTTTACAGTCGCGCCCGCGTTACCAAAGCAGGTTTATTTAACCGCCGACGTTCTAAAAAAACTTTTTACGGGATTAAATCGTATCTTTGTAAACAGATTTTTTTATTTCTATCAATACCAATTTCGTGATAATACTTATTTTCTTTTTGGCTCACTGGTTCCTCTCCTTGTTTTTCCAAACATTCTTTCTTCACCGGTACGTCTCACACAAAATGTTCTCTACAAACAAGTTTAACGAGCGTGTTTTTTACTTTCTGACATTCATTTTCCAGGGATCATCATTCTTAAACCCGCGTGCATATGCAATTATGCACCGCGAGCACCACGCGTTCAGCGATACTGAAAAAGACCCGCATTCGCCGCATTTTTTTAAAGATGTATTCCAGATGATGATGTACACAGCAACCAGCTACAAGGCTTACGAAAGCCGTGTTAAGGAACCTGACGCACAATTCGGCGGCCACTATCCCGAATGGAAATTTATTGATACCGTAGGCTCGAGCCTGGCTATGCGCATAGGCTTTGGTGTATTTTATACTGCCTTTTACGTAGCCTTTGCTACCCATTGGTGGATGTTCTTATTATTGCCGGTACACTTTTTAATGGGCCCTATACAAGGCGCTATTGTTAACTGGTGCGGCCACAAGTACGGTTATTCAAACTTCGACAATAACGATAAATCAAAAAATACCACCCCATTTGACTTTTTGTTATTAGGCGAGCTTTTCCAGAATAATCACCATAAACGCCCCAATAATGCCAACTTTGGCGCACGCTGGTTTGAGGTTGACCCGGTTTACCCTGTCATGAAGTTTATGCATTGGATCCGCCTGATCAAATTAAAGCCTTCTACTTTAAACAGGTAAAAATTCGTTGAAGTCGTTTTGACTTTTTACTTTTGGCTTTTTACTTATCAAAATGAGTGTATCTAAATTAGCGCAGGGCCTTCGCGGTTCTGAGATCATCAAAATTGCCGGCGAAATAAACGAGTTAAAACGCCAGGGACAAAATATTGCCAATTTAACCATCGGCGATTTCGATTCTAACATCTACCCAATCCCTGCCGAACTGAAGGAAGGCATCATTGCTGCTTATAATGATAACCAAACCAATTATCCTCCTGCAGATGGTATGCTGAGCCTGCGCGAAAGTGTTTCCTCGTTTTTAAAAAGCAGGTATAATTTAGATTACGCCCCAACACAGATCTTAATTTCAGGCGGCTCACGCCCATTGATCTATTCTATATTTTTAGCTGTGGTTAATCCCGGCGACAAGGTAGTTTTCCCTACCCCGTCATGGAATAACAACCACTATTGCGATTTGCTTGGTGCTGAATCTGTAATGATAACTACCCGGCCTGAGCATAACTTTATGCCTACGGCGGATGAGATCCGTCCTCATTTAAAGGGCGCTGCTTTGCTGGCTTTATGCTCGCCGCTGAACCCAACCGGTACCATGTTTGGTAAAAAGGATTTAGAAGAAATTTGCGACCTGGTGATTGCCGAAAACAAAACCCGTGCAGCCGGCGAAAAACCGTTGTACTTAATGTACGACCAGATCTATTCGCAATTAACATTTGGCGCGCACCAGCACTTCGACCCGGTTACTTTACGCCCTGAATTAAAAGACTATACCATATTTGTTGACGGCTCGTCCAAATGCTTTGCGGCTACGGGTATACGCGTAGGCTGGGGATTTGGCCCAACGAACGTAGTTAACAACATGAAAGCCATTGTAGGCCACATGGGTGCCTGGGCGCCAAAAGCCGAGCAGGTAGCCATGGCTAAATTTTTAGCTAACGATACTTACGTAAACACTTACCTGGCTAAGTTAAAAACCAACATACAGGCAAGTTTAAATACCCTGCATGAAGGTTTTCAGCAATTGAAAACTGAAGGTTTTAACGTTGATTCTATCGAGCCCATGGGCGCCATCTACTTAACCGTAAAGGTTGACTATACCGGCAAAACCACACCTGATGGAACGGTATTAAACAACCCGGCGGATATCAACTTTTATCTCATTAAAGAAGCTAAAGTGGCCTTAGTGCCATTCTCCGCTTTTGGTACCGATGAAGGCCTGGCCTGGTTCCGCGTATCGGTTGGCGCTATTACTTTAGAAGACATTCGGGCGATGATCCCGAGGATTAAGGAAGCGTTGGCTAAATTAGTCTGAACCGGAATTGATAGAATTAATTGAATTGCCAGAATAAGCTGCAATTCGATTAATTCTTAAATTCTATAAATTCGAGTTCAGACATTTGCCGCCATTCAAACGCACAAGCCCCGTTAACTCCAAATATCGGCATCGTCTGGTTCGGGTAGTACAACAGAACAATTGACACCAACTTTCATAGAAGCAGGCGCAGCCGGGAGTTTTTCTTTGGTTACTTTCTTTTTGACGGCCAAAAGAACGGCGGAGCCCTCTTGAGAGCCTTTGAAAAACAAACAACCGAAAACAGTGACGCTTAGCGCAACGATACCAAGCGAAAGTCAATCTACGCTCACAAACGCCCCAACTACTGACAAAACAGTGTCAGTACTTTTCTCAAATCATTTCCTGAAATTTGTATGCACTCCGAAGGAGTCCTATGGACCGGTTAATAGCTCTTGTGAAGGGCGAAGAATGTTCTTTGAAATATTGAAACTGACCCGCTAAAAAGTAAACTTGCGCTCGTTTCTAACGAGTGCTTAACTCTTTTTCGCATTTGCAATGCGTCTGCAAGATGCAATCGCAAACCCATTTTAAGGACTAGTTACAAACGAGCAGGTGGGAAAATCCGGTTGAGGCAATCGAATCAGACAGCAATCCTTCGATTAATCCCCTTCAACCGCTCCACAAATTCTTCCTTATCTTCCGGCGATACCAGCACACTTTCATTTTGATTGTAGAAAATCTCCAGCCTGTCCATCGAAAGCGCGGGCGCGCTTAGCATATTTTTAATGGGTACTATCTTTTTAATTGTGCCGATGTCGATCTTCTTATTAATAACAAAGCTATTTTTAACCAGCAGCCAGTTGCCGGCAATTGTGTAGTAGGTATTAAAACACATATGGATCATTACCAAGGTAACCACACCGGTAGCCGCCACCGCGGGCCAGGACCGGGTAAATAGCATGGCGATAAAACTGCCGCCAACAGTAACCAGCGGGAACATGATCGGCGGCCCGATCTTCGATTTATAAACATCCTTCATAATGGGCAAAGGTATGGTTTACGCTGCCATTATATACTTCACCAAACACCTTTTCGCTACCGGCAATAAGGTTTGCTCCAGCGGGAAACTGATATCGCTTTGCACATAATAAACTGCCGGGTTAGGCAAATGCCTGCGATGATTGATGAGGTTGAGTTTGACAGATTCAAGCGTATTGGTGATGCTTTGCTCGTAGGTGTCAATCAGTACCACGTTAATGTCGCGATAGGCATCATCCTTATTTTTAAATATGGAGAGTTGGTACTCGTAGATCCAGTTGGTTTTATCGCTGCCATTGCGCAGGGAGAAATAGCCATAATCCACTTTCAGCGGGATCAGGCCAATCGGGTCAATGTTCAGGCGGCTTTCCACAAAATCATAGATCTCCCTGCCGATTTGTACTGTCGAATTCATCTTAGCGATGGCGTAATTGATGATGTGCTCAATTTCCTGCATGGTGCTGTCATCCGCCACTATCTTTTTGTAAGTGAGTTTAACCGCTTCAATGTCGGCCTTGGTTAACCGCTGCGGAAAAGCTTGTTGTAGGGTGGTTTTGTTCTGCTTAAAATCGAGCAGGTTGTTGTAGTGAAAAACCAAGTCTGTTAGATTTGGGTAGAGTTTACTTTTATCAAAATGTCGGTTTATTTCCTGCAAATAATTTAAAAGCACATATTTTTTATGCTCAAAATCAAGCGAACCCTCAATAAACCAATTTAAGCCTAATGAATTCAATAGTTTAGCCTCCTTTACAGTAGCTTAAATTAAATAAAAAAAGCCAATTTTGCAATATGCCTTACGGAACCCTTTATTTAATCCCCGTCCCCCTTGCCGAAAACGCGGCCGCTAAATCATTTACGCCTTATTTGGTTGATACCATCAACAGCATTAAGGAATATATTGTAGAGAACGAAAAAACTGCCCGCCGCATGTTAAAAGAAGCCGGGTTGAAAACGCCGCAAAGCGAACTGATCATTCACGACTACGGCAAACATAACCGCGAAGGTGATGGCGGCGAATTTTTCAAAGGCCTGCAGGCAGGTAACGATGTGGGCCTGATGAGCGAGGCGGGTTGCCCCGGTATTGCAGATCCGGGTGCGGATATTGTAGAAAAAGCACACCGTATGGGCATTAAAGTTGTCCCGCTGGTTGGGCCGAGCTCTATTTTGCTGGCGTTGATGGCTTCCGGCTTTAACGGACAAAGCTTTACCTTCCATGGCTATTTGCCTATTGATAAGGTGGAACGTGCCCGCAGTATTAAAGAACTGGAAGCTGCCGCTGTAAAAAATAATCAAACACAATTATTTATCGAAACGCCGTTCCGCAACAACCCGATGCTGGAGGAAATTTTGCGGTCATGCAGCCCGAAAACACGTTTGTGTATCGCGACTGACCTTACCGCTGCGACAGAGTTTGTGCAAACTAAAACCATCGCCGAATGGCAAAAAAAAGTACCCGAGTTGCATAAACGCCCAACTATTTTCCTGTTGTTTCGTTAATCAATAAATGCTCATCATTCCGCAACATACCCCAGTACTCATCGTAGGCGCCGGACCGTCGGGATTGATGATGGCAGCGCAATTGCTGCGTTATGGTGTGCAGCCGATCATTATCGATAGCAAGGACGGGCCGACTATTCATTCCAAAGCGTTAGCCGTTCAGTCGAGGTCCTTGGAGATCTACCGCCAGATGGGTGTGATCGATAAAGTATTGTCGAATGGCAAACCATCAAGGGGCATTGTATTTAACCAGGATGGCAAGAAAGAAGCATCGTTATCGCTAACCAATGTTGGCGAAGGGCAAACACTTTTCCCCTACCTGTTAATGTATGAGCAAAGCAAAAACGAGCGTTTGCTGCTGGATTATCTCACCCAAAACTGCTGCCCGGTATATTGGAATACGACGCTGACATCGTTAACGCAAAAAACTGACGGCGCAGATGTTATCCTGCAAAATGCCGATGGTGAACATAAGTTAAGCTGCGATTGGGTGGTAGGAGCTGATGGCGCACATAGCGTGGTGCGTAAGCAATCGGGCTTAAACTTTAATGGAGATACCTACGCGCATTATTTTTACCTGATAGATGCCAAACTGGATACGATAGCCTTAACCGAGGATTACATGAATATGTATTTTTCGAAAGATGGTTTCGCTGCATTTTTCCCTATGCCGGAGGAAGAAAGTTATCGTGTTTTAGGTAACCTGCCTGCTGCCATTGGCGACCGGGAGGATGTCCAAATTGAAGAGATCATTCCTTATATCGATCCCATCATCAGGTCGAAGTTAAAGATCATTCATAATAACTGGTTCACTACTTACAAGCTGCACCACCGCATGGCGGATCAGTTCCGTGTTCAGCGCTCTTTTTTAATTGGCGATGCCGCACATATCCATTCGCCGGTTGGCGGACAGGGTATGAACACCGGCTTGCAGGATGCCTATAATTTAGCCTGGAAATTGGCCGGTGTTGTGAACGGACAACTAAAATCCGACATTTTAGACAGTTACGCGCACGAGCGTATGCCTGTAGCCAAAGCCCTGCTAAAAACAACCGACAGGGTGTTCAACATCGTGATGTCTGGCAATTTTTTTATGGGCTTGTTAAAAAAATGGTTCCTGTTCAGGCTTTTGAATAGATTATGGAAAAGCGAGAAGATCCGGCTGGCGTTTTTCAGGCGGGTATCGCAAATTGATATTTGCTATACTGAAAGCCTCATCAACCTGCATTTGAGCAAGGACATTAAAGTACGAGCCGGCGACCGCTTGCCTTATTTAAAGGTATATGACGAAAAGAAACACGAAGAAACAGATTTACACGAATGGTGCAGCAAACCTGGCTTTACCCTTATCATCTTAGGCAAATTTGACGAGCTATACCTATTCACCGTAGCTAAATGGATTACACAAACCTACCCGGGATTGCTTAATTTCTTCTACTTGCCGCCATCAGGCAAAAACCTGGATGTATTTGAGGCTTTCGAAGTAAATCCGCGCAGTCAAAAGGCGCTAATTGTTAGGCCGGATATGTACATTGGTTACATTAATGATGTGGTCGATATTACGATGATGGATAATTACTTAAAAAATATTATTGGTGTAGTATAGTCCTCTCATTGAACTGTTGGTGAGATTATCCATGGATCCGCTCCATTTTACCATAATTCTGGATTACTACAGCTTCATGTTCCAGGTAATCTTTCCAGCGGGCATCTACATCAATATCACCGCAATATTTTTTAGCTAAACGGATGAACATGGCATAATGTGTAGCCTCGCTGATCATCAACTCATGGTAAAAATCAGCTAACTCTTTATCATCAATATTTTCGGATAGCACTTTAAAACGCTCACAACTACGGGCTTCAATCATTGCAGAAAACAATAAACGGTCAATCAACTGCACTATACGGCCGCCGCCTTTTACAATAAACTTTTGCAGTTCGCCTACGTAATTGTCTTTGCGCTCCCTACCCAAAACAAAACCACGTTGAACGATTAATTCATGAACCCGTTTAAAGTGATCCATTTCTTCCTGTGCCAGGGAAATCATTTCCTGCACCAGGTCGGATAAATTAGGGTTTTGAACGATCAGCGTAATGGCATTGCTGGCAGCTTTCTGCTCACAAAAAGCATGGTCAGTTAATAGTTCTTCAATATTGCTTTCAACAACATTCTTTACCCAGGTTGGGTCGGTAGGTAATTGTAGTTTTAGTATGGTTTTCTCGCTCACAGGGGTAAAGTTAAGCGTTAATGCTGATACTTAAAATGCTATCGATTCAGAGAAATCTATCTGACCGTCCCGTAAAGATTCTTACTCTCTATAAACTCCAATACAGGATCGGGCACAAAATAGCGTACATCCTTCTTATCAGCAATAGACTTACGGATAAAGGTTGCGGATAATTCCATATGTGGCGTCATGGTGATGGTTACTGATGGATGCGAAGCATATTCCGCGTTCTCATAACCCGGGCGGGGATAAACATAGATCTTATAATCACGTAATATCAGCTTAAAGTTTTTCCATTTCGGCAGCGATACCAGGTTATCCGAACCCATAATGATGGCGAATTCGTGCTGTGGATACTTCTCTTTCAGGTGGGTAAGGGTATCGATGGTATAAGAAGGCTGCGGTAATTTAAGCTCCACATCACTAACTGACAGGTTTTTTGAATTATCAGTAGCCAGTTTCGCCATTTCAAGCCTGTCATAAGTATTGATCAGGTCGCCGTATTTTTTGAGCGGGTTTTGGGGTGATACAACCAGCCAAACCTTATCAAGGTCGGTGTAATTGGCCATGTAATTGGCTATTATTAAATGGCCTATATGTATGGGATTAAACGAACCGAATAGTAAACCTATTTTCATTCTTTAAGGTATGGCTGATCAGTTATTATTACTTTAGAAATATAGCTAAAATTTATTGATTCAAAAAATTCTTTACCAACAATTCCGCTTCTCCACATGCAGTATCCAGGTCGTAGTTTTTCAGGATGACATCAAATTGCGGCGCATAGTTCAATTCCTTTTCCGCTTTAGCGAAACGTTCCTTTAGCTTTTCAGCACTATCTGTCCCGCGACCGGTTAAACGCTCTTTTAATACTTCAAGTGATGGCGGCTGAACGAAAATAGCCAATGCCTGCCCGTTATATTTACGTTTTAGGTGCAGGCCGCCCTCTACATCAATATCAAATATAACAGCTTTACCTTTTTCCCATATGCGTTCGATTTCTTTGCGCAGGGTTCCGTAAAAAGTACCGGAGTATACTTCCTCAAATTCAACAAATTCCTTTTTTGCAATTCGGTGCAAAAAGCTTTCTTTACTGATGAAATAGTAATCCTTGCCATCAACTTCTTCACCGCGGGCTTCGCGTGTGGTGGCTGAGATGGAAAACTCCAGCTCATCCATTTTACCCAGCAAGTGATGTACTATGGTAGTTTTACCGGCTCCGGATGGTGCAGAAAAAATAATTAATTTACCGTCTGTAGCCATCTGCTATAATACGTTTAAAAGTTGCTCCTTAATTTTTTCCAACTCCTCTTTCATGCCAACAACCAGCTTTTGCATGTTGGCATCGTTAGCTTTTGAACCAAGTGTATTTACCTCGCGGCCTATTTCCTGTGCAATAAAACCTAATTTTTTGCCGTTAGCATCCGCATTTTTCAATGTTTCAACAAAATAATCACAATGTGTTTTCAGGCGGATCTTTTCTTCGGTAATATCCAGTTTATCAATATAATAGATCAACTCCTGCTCAAACCGGTTTTGATCAACAATCGCTTCGCGGCCTGCTGCCTCCTGTAAAAAGGTATTCAAACGCTCGCGGATTACAGGAACACGTTTTGGCTCCTCAATTTCAACCAGCTTCAGGTTTTCAAGAATGATATTAATGCGGTACTTAAGGTCCTGTTCTAAAACATTACCTTCATCAGCACGAAACTTTTGGAATGCAGCAACCGCCTGATTAAACGCTTTTTCAACTACTTTCCACGCATCTTCGGATACCGTTTCTTCGTCGTATTTAACCACTTCGGGTAAGCCAAGCGCTAACTGCATCAGGTTACTGGTTGGCTCGCCAAGTTCAATGCTTACTGCTTTTAATTGTTCGTAATAGTTTTTTAATAATACGGTATCAATTCCGGCGGCTTTAACCACACCGGCTTGCTGCTCGGCATTGATGGAAAGATTAACTTTTCCGCGTTCTATTTGTTTGTTGCATTCGGTACGCAACTGGAACTCTTTATCTGAGAAAACTTTTGGCAATCGTAACGATAGCTCTAAAAACTTGCTATTCAGGGACTTTATCTCAACGGTATATTTTGTATTGCCGAAATCTAAAGTGGCAATTCCATACCCTGTCATGGATTTTATCATGTGCAAATTTAGTAATTATGATTGTAGTTTAGAGTTCAGGCTAAAATAATCACATTATAATGAATCCTATCTTCTAAAAAAATCTAATCTCTAATCAACTGACCTCTAATCTCCAATCATTAACACTTTTTTACATTTAGTACGGTATACAATTAATAAGTTTGCGTTATAATGTACATAAATATTCGCCCTGCATATTTTTTATTAATCGTATTATTTTGTTTGCCATTGCTATCATCGGCACAGCAAACATTTACGTTAAAAGGTATATTCTTCAGGAAAAGCAGCGATGTGCGGATAGCATCGGCAACCGTTACTAACCTTAAAAGCCAGCAGATCATGATGAGTGATGAGCTTGGCGGATTCAGCATCCCCGTATCTAAAGGTGATACTTTGCTATTTAAAAAAACAGGTTATACTAACCAAATACAAGTGGTGGGCAGCGCTAATGACCTGGTTGTTTACATGCAGCCAATTATTGTTTTGCCGGAGGTAACTATTCAGGGCCAAAGTACTAAGCAGGAAATTAACGGTGTAATGAATGATTACCGTAGCAAGGGTTTATATTTTGACGGCCATCCACCGCTAATGGCATTTATTGCCTCTCCGCTCACCGCTTTTTACGAACTTTTTAGTTCGGATGCGATTAACGAGCGTCATTTTGCTAAATTTTCAAAGAACGAGTTAGAGGCCATTGAGGTAAATAAACGTTATACCCCTGAACTGGTTAAACAGGTTACAAAACTACCTGATGAAGATGTGGTGAAATTTATGCAGCAATACACACCATCATACGAGGACATGCGGGGCTGGAACGATTATACGCTGATAAGCCACATTAAACATTACCTGGAATATTACAAGAAGCATAAGGACGGGATAGAGTTGCAGAGGCTATATTAAGTTTAAAGTTGTCTGAACTCGAATTTTGTGAATTTGTGAATTTTTAATTCATTTAATTCAGGTTCAGACAAAGACGATAGTTTTTAGATCCCTAAAGTTTCACAAGCTTTCTCTGCGGCAAGTTTTTCCGCATTTTTTTTGCTGAATTCTTTTCCTGAACCAACAACTTCGCCGTCAACGCTGGCTTGTACGGTGAAGAGCTTTATATTTTCGCCTTCCAGGTTGCTTACCAAATCAAAACTAATGTCCTTGCTATGGCGCTGGCACCATTCGATCAGCTTACTCTTAAAATTAGTTTCGGTTTGCTCCAGTTTGTGGATGTCGATATGCGATTTGATAATGTGGTTTATCAAAAAGTTTTTGGTAAAGTCGTAGCCTTTATCAAGATAAACGGCGCCAATCAATGCCTCGAAAGCATCGCCCAAAAGCGATCCCTGGCGCTGTGAGTTTAATGCGCGGTTATCAAATTCAATCAGTTTATCAAAGCCCAGCTTTTTGCCTAACTGGTTTAGGTTAACCCGGCTAACTATTTTTGACCGTAGCTCCGTTAAAAAGCCTTCATCCTCGTAAGGGTAAAGTTTAAACAATACTTCTGCAACAACGCTGCCTAAAACGGCATCGCCTAAAAATTCCAGGCGTTCATTGCTGTTCTTTACTCCCTTTTTAACGTTTTGTGCTGCCGATTTATGGCGGAACGCCAACCGGTATAACGACAAATTGCCCGGAACAAATCCGAGCAAATTCTTTAAAACTTTAACATATTTTCTGTTAGGAGATATATATAGCTTGTAGAAACGGCTTATAGGCATTTAATACAATTAATCTTCTAACTTTCTAAATATTACCGATGCATTGTGACCGCCGAAACCAAAACCATTGCTTTGGGCAACTTTCACTTCCCTTTTTTGCGCCTTGTTAAAAGTAAAGTTTATACGCGGATCGAAAGCAGGATCATCAGTAAAGTGATTAATTGTTGGCGGGATAATGCCGTTTTTAATAGCCAATATAGTCGCGATAGCTTCAACAGCACCGGCAGCACCTAATAAGTGTCCTGTCATTGATTTGGTTGAACTGATGTTGATGTCATAAGCATGATCACCAAATACAGTTTGTATCGCTTTTATCTCCTGCGGGTCACCAATCGGGGTTGATGTGCCATGCACATTCACATAATCAACATCAGTTGCTTCAATACCTGCATCACGTAACGCCTCTTTCATTACTAATGCCGCGCCAAGCCCTTCCGGGTGCGGGGCAGTCATATGGTAAGCGTCGGCACTCATGCCACCGCCTATCATTTCAGCATAAATTTTAGCGCCGCGTGCCTTGGCATGCTCATATTCCTCTAAAATAATTGTTCCTGCACCTTCGCCTGCTACAAAACCATCACGGTCAAGGTCAAACGGGCGCGAGGCCGTAGCCGGGTCATCATTTCGTGTAGATAAAGCATGCATTGCATTAAAGCCACCAATACCTGCCTCATTTATAATTGCTTCAGATCCGCCGGTAACAAACATATTGGCTTTACCCATACGTATGTAGTTAAAGGCATCTATTAATGCGTTATTTGATGAAGCACATGCAGAAACTGTAGTGAAATTTGGACCGCGTAAACCATATTTGATAGAGATATGGCCTGGTGCGATGTCGGCGATCATTCGGGGGATAAAGAATGGGTTGATGTGCGGTGTACCATCACCTTTGGCAAAATTTACAATTTCATCCAAAAATGTTTTCAAACCACCAATGCCAGAACCCCAGATAACGCCAATGCGGCTGGTATCCAGTTTATCAAAATCCAAACCGGCATCCGCAACCGCTTCTGCGGTTGAATATAAGGCGTACTGAACAAAAGGATCCAGCTTGCGCGCATCCTTTCTGCCTAAAAAGGCATCAGCATCAAAACCTTTTACTTCGCACGCAAATTTAGTCTTGAATTTCGAAGTATCAAAACTCTTAATAGGCGCGGCGCCACTTACCCCATTTATCAACGCTTCCCAATATTCAGGAACGCTGTTGCCAATTGGAGTAAGTGCTCCAAGCCCGGTTATTACAACTCTTTTAAACTCCATTTAAAGGTTTTAGGAGTTATTTAACGTTTTTTTCAAGGTAAGCAATGGCCTGGCCTACAGTACCAATGGTTTCAGCTTGATCGTCAGGGATAGCTACATTGAATTCTTTTTCGAATTCCATGATCAGTTCCACGGTGTCTAAAGAATCAGCACCAAGGTCGTTGGTGAAGCTTGCTTCCGGGGTTACCTCGTTTTCGTCAACACCCAATTTTTCTACGATTATAGCTTTTACTCTTGAAGCGATATCAGACATAGTCTTATAGTTTAATGATTAATAATTTCAGTGCAAAGAAAAATAAATTCTGTTAAATATCAAATCTAAAAACTTTTGCGCATTTAACTCAACAAAAATTTAATTGCAAAGGTTTTCAAATTGTATTTTTACCGGCGCAAATGTAATGATTTTGAACAGAAAAATATTAAAGTTTGAGATCGATCTTGATTTTGTGTTGATTGCAGTTACAACACCGCTTAAAGATTACCGTATTTGTTATCTTATTAACAAGTATTTAAACTTTAACCTGGCTAAAACTGATGATTTGAAAGTCGAGATTCATCCAAATACTGAAGCGGTTTTCTTTTCGATGTATACTTATCATTGGGAAGATAGTGATACTGACTTCTTTTTTATAGCCAATAAAGGTTCTGATGGATACCTTATTCCTGAAATGCGCAAAACCGATTATTTTTTAATGATAAAAAATTATATTGATGAAGATGAACTGGATAACCTTGTATCTTCGCTTAACCGCATAGCCGAAATAGTGGCGGCGGTAAAGATTGATCCAAAAAAAATAAAATCACGCGAAAATCTTCTATTTTAGCGGAAAATTTAAACGTGTCCGTTTTACACTTTGTAGAGCATTAAAAGCCAAGATTAAACTTAGAATTTATGAAATTGTATTATAATCGTACTAAAATAGTTGCCACCATGGGCCCTGCCTCGGCCCCGAAAGAAACCCTTTTATCGATGATAAAGGCAGGCGTAAATGTTTGCCGCTTGAATTTTTCGCACGGAAAACCTGAAGATCACAAAAAAGTCATCGACACCATTCGCGAAATAAACGAGCAATACCATACCAATGTTGGTATCCTTGCCGATTTACAGGGGCCAAAAATTCGCATAGGTTTAGTGAAAGATGGTGGTATACATTTAATAAACGGCACACGAATTAATATTACCACACACGAGTGTATTGGTGATGATAACAAGATCTACATCACTTATGACACCTTCCCGCAGGATGTACAGGCCAATGAAATTATTTTATTGGACGATGGAAAAATCCAGATGCGTGTTATTGAAACCAATCGTGTTGATACTGTTATTTGCGAAGTTGTACACGGTGGTATCCTTACTTCACGTAAAGGCGTTAACCTGCCAAATACCAAAGTATCTATCCCAAGTTTAACCGAAGAGGACCTGATAAACCTTAAATTTGTTTTACAGTTTGATGTAGAATGGATCGGCTTATCATTTGTTCGTAACGCACAGGATATTGTTGAATTAAAACATATCATCCGCGAGCATGGCAGTTCAGCCCGTGTAATTGCTAAAATTGAAAAACCTGAAGCTATCGATAATATCGACGAGATCATTGCAGTAACAGATGGCGTAATGGTTGCCCGTGGCGACCTTGGTGTTGAAATGCCGATGGAAGAAGTTCCTTTATTGCAAAAAATGATCGCACGCAAATGCCGTGCGGCATCTAAACCGGTTATTGTTGCTACACAGATGCTGGAATCAATGATCACCACCCCGCGCCCAACCCGTGCCGAAGTGAATGACGTTGCAAACTCTGTATTGGATGGCGCCGACGCGGTGATGCTTAGCGGTGAAACATCTGTTGGCGAATTCCCGGTTATCGTTATTGAAACAATGGCTAAAATTGTTCGTAACGTGGAAGAGTTAGGCTATCCTTACAACGCTAAAGAAGAAATAATCCGATCACAAGATCTGACAACTAACTTAAGTGATGCCGTTTGCGGATCAGCAGTATATTTAGCTGAACATACAAACGCTGTCGGGATCGTTTCTATGACCGGATCAGGTTATACCGCTTTTGAAATATCAAGCCATCGCCCTAAAGCAAGTACCTACATCTTTACACCAAATAAACAGCTGTTAAATGCCTTAAGTTTAGTTTGGGGTGTGCGTTCTTTTTATTACGATAAAACTGAAAGTACCGATCAAACTATTGAGGATGTAAATAACACCCTTAAAGCTGACGGTTTAGTATTTGCAGGCGATGTAGTAATTAACACCGGCTCTGTTCCATTGGTTAAAAAAGGGAAAACCAACATGCTTAAAGTAAGCGTTATTGAATAATAATATTTAATAAAAATAATATTTAAAGCCGTCAATATTAATATTGACGGCTTTTTGTTTTCGTAATAAACAGCGCTGTAGCAGACGTACAAAGTTTTAAAACTTCGTTCGTATTAAAATGCTTGCTACACAAAAAAACTGGAAACTCGCTCCCTGGTCTCTCTCCTCGCTCCACTCAAAAAATTATTCTTTCTGTAACATTTTTCATTGCCGGTTGTCTTAAAATCCTAAGCAAATCATACTTTCGCTAATAATAAACAAATATCATTAAACTAATATGAAAAGAACCCTTACTGCGGGCTTGTTAGGCAGCCTTTTTATGGCCGTTGCAGCGCTTAATACAGCGTCGGCACAAATAGAGCCGCCTATCCCACACCATGTGCCCCCAATTGATATTTACCGCGCTACACCGGCAAGAGTAAATGATTTGATCAATACCAGGCTTGATGTACGTTTTGATTATAAAAAATGCTTTATGTATGGTAAGGAATGGGTTACGTTAAAACCGCATTTCTACCCAACCGATACTTTAAGGCTTGATGCCAAAGGCATGGATATTAATAATATCTCTATCGTTCAAAACGGTAAAAATATCCCGCTTAAATATGTTTACCAGGACAGCCTTTCATTAGCTATCCGTTTAGACAGGGTTTATCATAATAACGAGAGTTACACCATTTACATTAGCTATACTTCAAAGCCTAACTTATTAAAAGTACATGGCAGCGCGGCTATTAACGATGCAAAAGGGTTATACTTTATAAACCCTGATGGCAAGGACCCGGATAAACCGATCCAGATCTGGACGCAGGGCGAAACCGAAAGTTCTTCTGCCTGGTTCCCGACAATCGATCAGCCACAACAAAAAACTACCGACGAGATCACGATGACCGTTCCGGCTAAATATGTGACCTTATCTAACGGTAAATTAACTACACAAAAGATTAATGGCGATGGTACCCGCACCGATACCTGGAAGATGGACCTGCCACACTCGCCATACCTGTTTATGATGGCTGTGGGCGACTTTAAGATCTACCACGATAAATGGCGCGGTAAAGATGTTGACTATTATCTTGAGCCAAAATATGCTCCTTACGCCAAAGAAATTTTTGGTATGACACCGGAATTGATGGAGTTTTACTCAACCACATTAGGTGTTGATTACCCCTGGAATAAATATGCGCAAATTGTAGTGCGTGATTATGTTAGCGGAGCTATGGAGAACACCACGGCAACTTTGCATGGCGAGCAGGTGCAACTAACTGACCGCCAGTTGATTGATGCATACTATAATGATAGTCGTATAGATATTGCCCACGAATTATTCCACCAATGGTTTGGTGATTATGTAACCTGCGAAAACTGGACCAACATCACCATGAACGAATCATTCGCTGACTTTAGCGAAATGCTTTGGGCTGAGCATAAATATGGTAAGGATGAAGCCGGCTACCAGAATTATGTAGATATGAATCAATACATGCAGGATCCTGCTAATCAAAGCAAAGATCTGGTTCGTTTCCATTATAATGATAAGGAAGATGTGTTTGATTTGGTAAGCTACCAAAAAGGCGGCCGAATTTTAAACATGCTGCGCACTTATTTAGGTGATGCCGCTTTTTTTAAAGGCCTTAAAATATATCTGACTACCAACGCTTTTAAAGCAGGCGAGGCACAACAATTGCGTTTAGCTTTGGAAGAAGCCAGCGGACTTGACCTTAACTGGTACTTTAACCAATGGTATTACGGTGCAGGCAATCCGGATTTAAGCATCAGTTACAAATGGGATGATGCCGCTAAAAAAGAAACAGTTTTCCTGCAGCAAACCCAGGAAGGCAAAGCATTTATTTTACCGTTCGCGGTAGATATTTATGCAGGCGGCAAAAAGGTACGCCACAAAGTTTGGATGGAGAACAAAACCGATACCTTAACCTTTAACAGCGAGTTTAAACCTGATTTGGTTAATGTTGACGGCGATAAAGTGCTGTTAGTTAAAAAAACAGACAATAAGCCGTTAGACCAATTTGTATTCCAATACTTTAATGCACCGTTATATGTTGACCGCACCGAGGCTATAACCGCTGCAAGCAAACAACAGGATAATAAAGGCGCACAAAAAGTAATGATTGCTGCATTACACGATAAATACTATCGCCTGCAAATTAAAGATATCAAGGCGCTGGATATGAAGAATGATGCTATCCGCAATGCGGCTATGCCAATATTAGCTTCATTAGCGCAAACTGATCCAAATACTTTGGTACAAGCTGCTGCCATTACCGCTCTAGGCAATTTAAAAGCATCGGGCAATATGGATATATTCACAGCTGCTCTAAAAAGCCGTTCATATGCCGTACAAGGTGCTGCTTTAACCGCCATTAATCAGCTTGATCCGGCTAAGGGCCTTAAGTTGGCTAAAGGCTTTGAAAGTGATAATATGGACGACCTGACTACCGCTATGTTTGGCGTATATGCAACAAGTGGCAGCTCGGCAGAATGGCCGTTTGTTTATAAACAATTTATGGATGCGCATATCCAAACCAAATTTAACGTGGCCAGGAAATTTGCTGCCTTTACAGCTCGTGTTGACAATCCTGCTTATGCGCAGCAAGGCATATTGGAATTGAAAGAAATGGGTATAAAGTACAAAGTGTATGGCGCTGATCAATTTGTAATCGGTGAATTAAACGGCGAGATAAAAACCGGCCGTACTGCCTTGCATGATGATGCTTCGGTAGCATTGATCGATAAAACTGTAAAAGAAATACAGGACTCTAAATAATTAGGATATCTTCAATAAAAAAGCCGCCCGCTAGTTAACGGGCGGCTTTTTTGTAACAAATTATTTATTTAACACTTTTTTACAATAGGATATCTTAATTTAGTGCTAACAATTAGCCGGTTATGAAAAAGATAGCAGTTTTTTTATTGCTGATAGCAGCAGCATCAACCCAACTTAAAGCGCAGCAATTATTGCCTGCCCAACCTAATCTTGAATTAAACAATGGTTTGCAAAATGCCTTTAAACCGGTAACCCCGCTCACACCCCAACAATTGTTGCTGCAACCAAAAGTTAATGTTGATCAAAGTAATAAAGGGATTACTATTTATAGCACCATGCCTGTTGCAAAGGTATCATCAACCGATCGCATGCCAGTATCTGTACCAAACTCACTTATGAATTACACCATGCTGATAAAAAAAGTGACGATCATTAACCCTAATGAGCCGGTTGCGAAATCTTTGATCCCTTAGTCAGATTTTTCTGCTTGCTTTTTTTGGCCCAAACTTTTCTGTTAAGTTTAGCTAATTTCTCCTTATCGCGACGGTCAGCTACTTCTTCAAAATGCTTCTCGTAGTCAGGGTGGTTAGTTCCCATCAGCCTGTCCCATATATTAAAATACAAGCCATAGTTGTATTTCACCAACCGGTGGTGCATATTGTGATGGGTGGATGTATTATGCCATTTAAATACCCAGTGGCGTACAAATCCTTTGGGTACAGTCTCGTAGCCCATGTGTCCGCCAATATTTACCAGTAAGGAGTAAATAAATACGATCTGCATGGCAGAGGGATAATGTGGAATGGTAAACGCCACTAAAGGCACTACAAATATTTCGCTCAAAGCTTCCATCGGGTGAAAAGCCAGCGCTGAAAAAGGTGTTGGGTTAATAGATAAATGATGTTTTACATGCACGGTTTTAAATAAAGGCTTCCAGTGCAGCAAACGATGCGCCCAGTAAAAATAAGTATCGTGTATAAACACCATAATTACAATGCTAAGCGCGTAATACCAATAACCATATTTATTGGCGGGATGATACGCTTGTGTATAGCCACGGTAGTTGGCCCAGGCAACAAATATCAGCACTACGCCAAAAATAAGCAGCGTGCTTGCTGATAGCCATATCTCGCGCATAATGTGTTTGCGTTCGGGATAATATTGTTGGATCTTATGCTCCCAGTAAAACTTGCCCCGCCATTTGTAAAAAAACAAGTAAGCAAAACCCGCGAAAATAGTGTACATCACAGCCAGGCCTAAAAATATATAGCCTATCACATACCATAATGTGTTCCCCTCTCCCATGCTGCAAAATTAACTCAAATACATTAAAAATCCTTATTCAGCAGTTTTTCCAGTTCAGCAAAGCTGATGTTCATCTTTACACGGCCTTGTTTGGCGTATGATATTTCACCAGTCTCTTCGGATACGATAATAGCCGACGCTTCATTCGATTCCGTTACACCGATACCTGCGCGGTGCCTCAAACCAAATTGCGGCGGCAGGTCGGTTTTATCGGTAAGCGGTAAAATGCAGCTGGCCGATTTTATTTTATTTTCCGATATCACCACCGCGCCATCATGCAGCGGGCTTGTCTTTTGAAATATGCTTTCCAGCAGGCGTTTTGATATTTTTCCGTCAATCACCTCACAACTATTCTGGTAAAACTGCTCGTCGTAATACTTTGTAAATACTATTAACGCACCGGTACGAGATTGTTTTAAACTTTTACAGGCATCGATGATCGGTTTTATACGCGCGAAGTTGTTTTTCTCGGCCTCGGCTTTGCCAAAAAAGTATTGCCACCAGGCCTTGTTGCGTTGCAGCGAGGCATTTTTACCAACGAGCAGCAAGAACCGTCGTATCTCCTGCCAAAAAATTACAATTAAGGCTATAGGCCCAACTTCAACAAACTTGCCCAGTATTACCGTAAGTAATTGCATTTGTAATGCTTTAACAACAAAATAGGCCAGGTAGACAATTACAAAACCAATAAAAATATTAGCCGCAATGGTGCCGCGTATCAGGTTGTATAGCTGGTATATAATAAATGCCACCAGTATTACATCCAACACGCTCAACGGTGTAATTTTGAGGAAGCTAAAATCGAGGGACTGCATTTTACTAAGGTAAGATTTTCCTGTTAAAGCAGTATGTTCAACGAGTTCAATCAACTTTTTTGACAGAAACCAGATAAGTTATCCCAGTTTCGCTTTTAATATTTCGTTTACTATATTGTAATTATCTATACCTAACTCCTTTTTAGTAAGCGTAAAGAGGACAGCTGATGACTCTTTTAAGATTATCAATATGGTGTCGTCGATTATTAAAAACCGACTAAAAAGAGGCCAGCTATGCTTGTATAGCTTTTCAGCATCAGCATATTCAATACCATAATCGGAAAATATTAAACTAGATCCGCTATCGTTAATCACTTTATTGTTGGCTAAGTTATTAACTCTTTTAATAAATTTGGAGCGTCGTTCATAAAAGCCCATCCAGCTGGCAAGAAGATAAAAAAGATATCCACCTGCAAAGGATATAAACAAAGGATACCTTTCCCGATTTACAGGTTCAAAAGCAACCGCCAAGCAAATAACAGCAATGACTACATATATCGTATTATTTTTAATAAATCCCTTACTCATATATTTCCAAGCAGTATTTTGACCTCTAATGAACTCTTGATTATCAAATGGAATTTGTATAGTAATTTCTTGCATCGTGATATTATTGGATTTAGGTTACAAATTAGAAAAAACTTAGCAATAAATAATAGTTACATAATTTCCTTCTTCGGGAACAACAACGAGGCCCCGACACTCACCACCAATATCCCTAATATAATAAATAGCGAATTAATAGTAGTTAACCCCATCTCAGCAACAAACTCTCCGCCGAGCATTTTCAAGCCGATAAAAGTGAGCAATGCCGCTAAACCAATTTTTAAAAACCGGAACTTATCAATAATATTCACCAGCAAAAAGAACATGGAGCGCAATCCCAAAATGGCGAAGATATTGGAGAAAAAAACAATATAAGGATCTTTAGTAATAGAGAAAACCGCGGGGATAGAATCCACCGCGAATACCAGGTCAGTTACTTCGATGATCAATAAGACCAATAATAAAGGTGTTATTAATTTCCTGCTATCAACCTTGACAACAAACTTATTACCTGCAAAATGAGGCGATACCGCAAAGTATTTGGATGCGAATTTCACGACAGGGTGGTTATCCGGATCGATCTTTTCTTCCTTGTTGCGGTTTACAAACATCATAATCCCCGTATAAACCAGGAACGCGCCAAACAGGTACAGGATCCAATGGAATTTCAGGATCAATGCAGAACCTACAAATATGAACACGAAACGCATAGCTACCGCGCCGATGATGCCCCATAACAACACCTTATGATAATGCTTAGGTTCTACAGAAAACGCAGTAAATATCAGCACCATCACAAAAATATTATCTACCGATAAGGCGTATTCAACCACGTAGCCGGTAATAAATTCAAGGCTCAGATTTTTACGATAAAGCTCCAATCCGCCCGCAAAATCATTTGGATTTAATTTAAGCTGATGAAAATTCTCCGTATTAACCTTTTGTAACGCGTCAAAGCTATCTACATGATGCAGCAGATCTCCGAAATTTAAGAGCAGCAAGTAAAACAGTAAAGCAAGTGAGATCCAAACCGCGCTCATTATCCCGGCACGTTTCAGGCTAACCGGCCTATCGGCTTTGGCAAACAGGCCCAAGTCGAGCGCCAGCATAATGAAAATGAAAATCAAAAAGCCTAATATGAATATTAGCTCGCTCGGCATTATTTATTGCGTTCGGTTGTAAATCGCACCAATTGTTCCAAACCTGTTTTAGAGTCACCATTAGGAAAGGTATTCAATATCTCAAAGGCTTCGTCCTGGTATTTCTTCATTTGGGTTTCGGCATATTGCAGGCCACCGGTATCCTGCACAAATTTGATGATCTGTGCAATCTTCTCCGATTCATCATTATGATTTTTAACCAGGTTGATCATTCGTTTTTTAGTGGCTTTATCGCAATTACTTAATGAGTAGATCAACGGGAGCGTAACTTTTTTCTCTTTGATATCGATGCCTAATGGCTTGCCCACATCATCGGTGCCAAAATCAAACATATCATCCTTGATCTGAAACGCGATGCCGATCTTCTCGCCAAACAAACGCATTTTCTCGATAACCTCTTTATCCGCACCTGCCGATGCAGCCCCGCAAGCACAGCATGATGCAATAAGTGAAGCTGTTTTTTGGCGGATCACTTCGTAATAAATAGGCTCGTCAATATCCATGCGCCGAACCTTTTCTATTTGCAATAATTCGCCCTCGCTCATTTGTTTTACCGCTTCGCTAACGATACGTAATAATTCAAAGTCGTTGTTTTCTATAGATAGCAGCAATCCCTTTGATAACAGGTAATCGCCTACCAAAACTGCTATCTTATTTTTCCATAAAGCGTTTATCGAGAAAAAGCCACGCCGCTGATAAGAATTATCAACCACATCGTCATGTACCAATGTAGCTGTATGCAATAATTCGACTAAAGCCGCGCCACGGTGAGTAGATTCATTGATTCCGCCGCAAATACTCGCCGAAAAAAATACGAACATCGGGCGGATCTGCTTGCCTTTGCGTTTTACAATATAGTGCGTAATACGGTCGAGCAAGGGTACTGAGCTATACATGGAGTTTTTGAAGGTATCTTCAAAAACGTCTATCTCTGTAGCTATGGGTTTTTTAATCTCGTTAATGCTCAGCATCTAAAACAAAACGGCTTTTATAAGTAATTGTCGCCCTATTGGCAATGTGAAACAAACATAAGCTAAAAATAGCTATCCCGGTTAATTGCCTAAATATTTTGACGAATATTAAACCATTAAATACTATCTATTACTTAAATAATAAATATAATGGAGGTTAACATACCCAAGGCTTATTGGTAGCTACATATATTATCAATTGAACTTCAAATTCACTATACAGATTTTATCAAACAAATACGGCGTGTAAAGATACCCGCGAAAAATTGGAATGTAATTTATCATTACTTTTACTCAATCATAAAACAATAACTATTCGATCAGGTGGCTTTTTGTTTTATGAACTTGTCTACTTTACCAAAATGATAAAATACCTTATCATTTTGAAAGGATTTATTAGTTTACAATAAATTTTACAAAACTAAATAAGCTGTTTTACAGCTATATAAAGCAATTATATAGCTTGGCGGATAATAAGGCATTCTTTTAGCACCGGCACGGATGACTAACCTCAAGAACTGTGGAAACCAAAACAAAAATATTGGCGAATATACTCGTCATTGATGATGAAAAAACATTGGCTGCATTAATTGCACGCACATTGGAACTGGAAGGGTTTAAAGTTTTCCAAACAAATACAGCTAAGGATGGACTAAAAGTTTTAATGCTGGAGGAAATTCACGTGGTTTTGAGTGATGTAAAACTGCCTGATATTAACGGTGTTGAGCTTGTTAAGCTTATAAAAGATAAAAAACCTTATGTAGAGGTGATTAGCCTTACTGCTTACGGTACCATAGCTGATGGCGTGTTAGCCATAAAAAATGGTGGTTTTGATTATATAACCAAAGGTGATGATAACTACAAAATAATTCCGCTTACCTACAAAGCAGCCGAAAAGGCGCAATTACAATTAAGGGTTTTTAATTTAGAGGCGCGTATTAGCGGCAAATACAGCTTTGATAATATACTCGGTAAATCAAGAGCTATAACCGAGGCCATTGATATTGCCAAACGCGTTGCCCCTACTGATACAACTGTTTTATTACTTGGCGAAACAGGTACCGGTAAAGAAGTTTTTGCCGAGGCTATACATTACGATAGTCCGCGGCATTTGCAGCCTTTTGTAGCGGTTAATTGCAGTAGTTTCCCACCCGATCTATTAGAGAGCGAATTATTCGGCTATAAAGCAGGATCATTCACCGGTGCATTGAAAGATAAAAAAGGCTTATTTGAGGAAGCCAATAACGGCACCATATTTTTAGATGAGGTTGGCGAAATGAGTTTAGAGCTGCAAGCTAAATTACTGCGTGTGCTCGAGAGCCGTTCGTTCATCAAAATTGGTGATACACAAACCACCAAAGTAAATATCCGCATATTGGCGGCAACCAACCGCAATCTGCAGCATGAGGCCGAAGAAGGAAGATTTAGGTTAGACCTTTTCTATCGGCTTTCAGTATTCACGATCAACCTGCCATCATTAAACGATCGTAAAGCAGATATTGAACTGTTAGCCAAACATTACCTTAAGCAGTTCAGCGCCAAAGTAAATATGCGGATTGAGAAAATGAGCGATGAATTTATTTACATGCTCACGCAGCATACCTGGAAAGGTAATGTTAGGGAACTTAAAAACGTAATTGAGCGTGTTGTGATCCTGGCTGAAAATGGGGTGATCAGCTCTGATCTGCTGCCCTTAGAATTCAAAACAGCCCATGTTGAAAAGGATGCTCTCGATTTGGAATCAATCGAAAAACAACACATCTACAAAGTACTAAACCACACCCACGGCAATAAAACCGAAGCAGCTCGATTGCTGAATATCGGCCTGACTACGCTTTATCGTAAACTTGATCAGTATAAGCTGATTTAATTAAATGTTATTATTAGTTAAGCGAATAATGACAAAAGATTTTTATAATACCTAAACCACATCAATATGAAAAAAGACCCTACCAAAATGGTAGGGTCTTTTTTATTTAGGTAATTTTAAACATAGAAAAAATCACATAATTTATTGATATATAATTACTTATAAATAAATCCCATTTTATGGCATCTGCTTGGTTATAAGCTCTCCAAAATAACAAACAATATTATGGATGTCATACTCACCTTCGCTTATCTAATTGTATTTGTAGTCGTATTCTGGCTATTCTTCAAGTCTGTTAATTACTTCGAAAAAATTTAATCATCATGATCGCACTATTCTTTGTAGCCATCGCGGTATTCATATACATGGTATATGTACTGCTTAATCCCGAAAGATTTTAAACTCTATAACCATGAACACAGAATTTATAGGTATAATTTTTATGTACCTGGCCACCATAGCACTGGCCATACCGCTTGGTAAATACATTGCTAAAGTATTTAAAGGCGAGCACACCTGGCTTGATTTTTTAGCCCCGGTAGAACGCTTTATTTTCAAGATCGCAGGTATTGATTCAACCCGCGAAATGAACTGGAAACAGCATTTAAAAGCATTGTTAACCATAAACGCAATCTGGTTATTTTACGCTTTCTTTTGCTTACTGTTCCAGTCGCATCTACCGTTAAACCCCGATGGCAACCCAAGCCAAACCCCTGATCTGGCCTTTAACACCGCCATCAGTTTTTTAACTAACACCAACCTGCAGGATTACTCAGGCGAATCATTAGCTACTTATTTTACACAGCATTTTGTATTCATGTTCCTGCATTTTGCAAGTGCCGCTACAGGTTTGGCTGCCATGATGGTGGTTTTTAAAGCCATGAAAGACAAGATCACCGATAAGCTTGGTAACTTTTGGGATTTCTTCCTGAAATCTATCACCCGTGTATTATTGCCGATCAGTTTTGTTGTTGCATTAATATTAGCTTTTAACGGTACACCAACCAGTTATAAAGGCAAGGTTGCTGTAATAGGTTTACAAGGCGATACTGTTCACGTATCACGCGGACCGGTTGCAGCCATGGTTGCTATTAAGCAGGTAGGTTCAAACGGTGGCGGCTGGTTCGGCGTTAACTCTGCCCATCCACTTGAAAATCCTAATTACTTAACCAACATGGTTGAGAATATCAGCATTATATTAATCCCTATTGCTTTGGTTTTTGCTTTAGGTTTCTATCTAAATAAAAAGAAACTGGCCTGGGTAATTTTCGGGGTGATGACCGTCGGATTCCTGGCAATGGTATATCCATCGGTAAATGCCGAAGTTGGTGGTAACCCGGCAATCGCGCATTTAGGTATCAGTCAACCCGGCGGGTCAATGGAAGGCAAGGAAGTGCGTTTCGGCGCTGCGGCTTCAGCTTTCTGGGGTATTACTACTACAGTAACCTCAAACGGTTCGGTAAACTCCATGCATGACAGCATGATGCCAGTATCGGGCATGGCGCAAATGTTTGATATGATGATCAATGCCTTTTATGGTGGTGTGGGTGTAGGGTTCCTTAACTTTTACATCTTCATCATTATCGCGGTATTTATTTCAGGCTTGATGGTTGGGCGTACGCCTGAGTTTATGGGCCGCAAGATCGAAGCCCGCGAAATGAAGATCGCATCATTGATCGCTTTGCTTCACCCCTTCCTGATACTGGTAGGTACAGCCATATCAACTTATGTTTTGATCCATTTTGCTAACGCGGGCTGGGCAACCAAGCCATCAGCATGGTTAAATAACCCAGGGTTCCATGGTTTTTCCGAAATGCTTTATCAGTATACCTCAAGCTCGGCAAATAACGGGTCAGGTTATGCCGGCCTAACTGCCAATAACATCTTCTGGAATGTGAGTACAGGTATCGTAATATTCCTGGCAAGGTTTCTGCCTATTATTGGCCCGCTTGCAATTGCAGGCATACTCGCCAACAAAAAATTTGTGCCAGAATCTGCCGGAACATTAAAAACCGATACCGGAACTTTTGGAGTAATGATAATGGCCGTAATTATAATTGTTGCCGCGCTGTCATTCTTCCCGGCATTAACCTTAGGCCCAATAGCCGAACACTTTTCAATCAAATAATTTAATAGATATCAATCATGAAATCTGATAAAAATACCTTATTCCAGGCTGATCAAATGAAGGATGCCTTTGTGCAATCATTCATCAAGCTTGATCCACGTATACTGGTACGCAACCCTGTTATGTTCACCGTGGAGATAGGAACTGTTGTAATGCTTATTGTAACCATATTCTCTTTCACCAATACCGGCCAGGGTGGCTGGGGTTATAACTTTACTATATTTTTAGTACTGTTCCTGACCGTACTGTTTGCCAACTTTGCCGAAGCAATTGCCGAAGCACGTGGCAAGGCACAAGCCGAAAGCTTACGCAAAACCAGGTCTGAAACTCCGGCCCGTTTACTGGTGGATGGTAAGGAACAAACCATCATGTCGTCCCTCCTAAAAAAAGGCGACATATTTATTTGCGAAACAAATGATACCATCCCTACCGATGGCGAGATCATTGAAGGTATTGCAACCATTGATGAATCTGCTATAACAGGTGAATCTGCCCCGGTTATCCGTGAATCAGGCGGTGATAAATCATCCGTAACAGGTGGTACAAAAGTATTATCCGACAGGATTAAGGTCCAGGTTACTACACAACCCGGCGAAAGCTTCCTGGATAAAATGATTGCGTTGGTTGAAGGTGCATCCCGCCAGAAAACACCTAATGAAATTGCGTTAACAATTTTATTAGCCGGTTTCACGCTGATATTCGTGATTGTTTGTATCACGCTGAAACCGTTTGGCGACTATGCTAACACGCCGATAACCATCGCAGCATTCATATCCTTGTTTGTTTGTTTGATACCCACAACTATCGGTGGCCTTTTATCGGCCATCGGTATTGCGGGCATGGACAGGGCATTACGTGCCAACGTGATCACCAAATCGGGCAAAGCAGTTGAAACTGCCGGCGACTTAGATGTGCTTTTGTTAGATAAAACAGGCACCATCACCATTGGTAACCGTAAGGCAACCAATTTTTACCCTGCAACCGGTGTAAATGAAGCCGACTTTATCAAAGCCTGCGTATTAAGCTCATTAGCCGATGAAACACCTGAAGGTAAATCAATTGTTGAGCTGGCTGAACAGAATAAAAACATGGTAGTAACCAAAGCGCCTGAAAACTCAGTATTTATCAAGTTTACAGCCGAAACACGCTCAAGCGGGTTAGATACACCTGACGGCACACGTGTACGTAAAGGCGCATTTGATTCTATCCGTACCATGGCAATCAAAGCCGGTCATGCTTTTCCTGCGGAAGTTGAAGTAAATGTAAAAACCATCGCATCTAACGGAGGTACGCCTTTGGTTGTATCACAAAACGAAGAAATATTAGGTGTTATTGAGCTACAGGATATCATTAAACCCGGCATTGCCGAACGTTTTGAGCGTTTGCGCCGCATGGGTGTAAAAACCGTAATGGTAACCGGCGATAACCCGTTAACAGCCAAATTTATCGCTGAAAAGGCCGGTGTGGATGATTTTATCGCAGAAGCAAAACCGGAAGATAAAATGAACTATATTAAGGTTGAGCAGCAGCAAGGCAAACTGGTAGCCATGATGGGCGACGGTACAAACGATGCCCCCGCATTGGCCCAGGCAGATGTAGGTGTAGCCATGAACAGCGGTACACAGGCAGCCAAAGAAGCCGGTAACATGGTGGATTTGGATAATGACCCTACCAAGCTAATCGAGATCGTTGAAATTGGCAAACAGTTATTGATGACCCGTGGCACGTTGACCACCTTCTCTATCGCTAACGATGTGGCCAAATACTTTGCTATTGTGCCTGCATTGTTTATGGTGTCAATACCTGCATTAAGGTCATTGAATATTATGGATCTGCACAGCCCGCAATCGGCAATTTTATCAGCAGTAATATTTAATGCCATTATCATCCCGCTACTTATCCCATTGGCTTTACGCGGTGTGGAATATAAAGCGATAGGTGCAAGTGCTTTGTTACGCCGTAACTTATTGATCTACGGTTTGGGCGGTGTACTTATCCCGTTCATAGGCATTAAACTGATCGACTTAGCAGTAGGTGTATTTTTATAATATAGATGTGCGTATTGAGATGCTAAATATGAGACAGGATCTCATTTTAACATTTCATACCCACGAAAAATTAAAATAAAAAAGAGAACAGACAAGGTGTCTTAAATCTCAAATCTAATATCTCAAATCTCAAGAAAATGAAATCGTTTTTCTTACCATCCCTAAAACTAACTGTCATACTGATAGTGTTATTAGCAGGAATATATCCATTGGCAATTGCCGGTTTAGGCAAGTTTGCACCGGGCCACGGCGATGGCGAAACAGTTATTTACAATGGCCGTGTTGTTGGCTTTGCCAATATCGGTCAAAAATTTACTAAGGATAAATACTTTTGGTCGCGCCCTTCAGCTGCCAATTACCAGGCTGATGCAGGTGCGGGATCAAACAAGGGCCCAAGCAATCCTGATTATCTAAAAAGTGTGGACGCGGTTATCGATACTTTTTTAAAGCACAACCCAACTGTAACCCGCGCACAAATTCCTGCCGAATTAGTAACTTCATCTGGCAGTGGTTTGGATCCGGACTTGTCACCGGCTGGTGCCGAGATACAGATTGCACGTATTGCTAAGGTTAGAAATATCCCTGCTGATAAGATCAGCAGCCTGATAGCTGCTAATACCGAAAAGCCATTGTTAGGTTTATTCGGGCCTGCTAAAGTGAACGTTTTGAAATTGAATGTGGCTTTAGATGAAATGAAATAAGTTTTTTTGTTATTTCGACCGGAGGAAAAAATCTTCTTCAATATGCA
The DNA here is from genome assembly GCF_965225845.1 of Mucilaginibacter sp. GTDB lineage: Bacteria > Bacteroidota > Bacteroidia > Sphingobacteriales > Sphingobacteriaceae > Mucilaginibacter. Next base: position 124,530 of record NZ_CBDDBL010000002.1, on the reverse strand, counting down.
AAGCGGCTATGCAAGTCGAAGAAGGTTTCTCCCTCCGGTCGAAATGACAATTAGAATTAAGACTAATCATGAGTGAAGAAGATCTAAAAGAACAATCTGTTGAACACTTCCTGGAGTTGGTGAAACGCTCCAGGCGGGGAAAGTTCAAGATCTATATTGGTATGAGCGCCGGTGTGGGTAAAACCTACCGTATGCTGCAGGAAGCGCATGCCCTGCAACGCAATGGGATTGATGTTCAAGTAGGTTATATTGAGACTCATAATCGTGCAGAAACGCATGCACTTATTGATGGCTTAAAATTTATTCCCCGCCGTAAGATATTTTATAAAGGCAAGGAATTGGAGGAGATGGACGCCCAACAGATCATCAACCGCCACCCGGAAGTGGTTATTGTGGATGAGTTGGCCCATAGTAACATAGAGGGCAGCAAGAACGGCAAGCGCTGGCAGGACGTACTGGATATTCTGGAATCAGGCATTAGCGTGATATCGGCAGTAAACATACAGCACCTGGAGAGTTTAAATGAAGAGATCGAGTCTATTACAGGCATCGCGATTACCGAACGTATTCCCGATAAAGTGCTTGAGCTGGCAGATGAGATAGTCAACATTGATTTAACCGCCGATGAATTGATCGATAGGTTAAAAGATGGCAAGATTTACGAAAAATCAAAAGTTGAGCGTGCCTTACAAAATTTTTTTCGGAGTGATAAGATACTGCAATTGCGCGAGATCGCACTAAAGGAAGTCGCTCATCATTTGGAGCGTAAGATCAGCATCGAGATACCGAAACAAATTAAATTACGCCCAGAACGATTCCTCGCCTGTATCTCATCAAACGCCGAAACATCGAAAATAGTAATCAGAAAAACGGCACGTTTAGCATCCTATTTTCACGCGCCCTGGATAGTACTTTATGTACAAAGCAGCAGCGAAAGTTTAGATAAGATTAAACTCGATAAGCAACGTCATTTGATCAACAATTTTAAACTGGCTACCGAACTTGGAGCCGAATTATTGAAAGTAAAGAGTGATAAAATTACCGCCTCGATAATGCAGGTTGCTTCGGAACGGGAAATAACAACCATTTGTATAGGTAAACCGCATTTGAACCTTTTCCAGGTAATCTTGAGAACAACTGTATTTAATGAGCTGCTGAAAAATTTGGCAGCTACTGAAACTGATTTAGTGATACTGTCATGAAAGTAAAAAACAAACTTCGTTTAGGCTTTGGCTTTTTGTTTATTGTTGTCATTTTTTTTGGCACAATATCCCTGTTTTATATTAACCAGATCTCTAACAGCGCTAAAGTTATTTTAAAGGATAATTATGAATCCCTTAACTACGTAAGCGAAATGCGCACTGTACTGGACGAGGAGAACCTCCCCTTATCATATGCGGCGATAAGCCATTTTAACCAGCAATTGGTTAAGGAGGAACATAATATTACCGAAGTTGGCGAATTGGAATCCGCACGTGGTTTACGTGCAGCATTTACCCAATTGCAAAACAAATCAACCACGCTACCACAGCTAACCGATGCCGAAAAAGTGGCACGGCGGTTTTTACGTAATATTGAAACGCAAAACATGAAAGCCATTGTCCGTAAAAATGAAAAGGCACATGCATCGGTTGAAGAAGCAACCATTTTCCTGGGCCTTGCCGGCACGTTCACTTTCCTTGTATTATTTAGTTTTAGTGTTAACTTCCCTAACATCATATCAGAGCCTTTAAATACTTTGTTAACAGGTATCAGGGAAATAAGTCAAAAGAATTACGGACAGCGTATACACTTTGAAAAAAATGATGAGTTTGCAGAAGTTGCCGATGAATTTAACAACATGGCAACCCGGCTAAACGACTGGGAGAATAGCAACCTGTCAAAGATCATGTCGCAAAAGCAGCGGATTGAAACTATTATTGAGCAAATGCATGATGCCATTATCGGTATTAATGAAAATCAAAAAATATTATTCATCAATACCGCCGCGAAAAGTATTTTAAACCTAACCGAGCAAAAGATAGAGGGCAAAGCGGTTGCCGAATTGGTAAAGGATAATGATTTGTTCAAATCTATAATCGAAGAAAAAAATGCAGGAAAACCATTTAAAATTGTGGTTAATGGCAAGGATTCACACTTCCAGCTGGAGACCCGTGAGATAACTGTACCAAACCTGGCTCCAAATGAAAATTCGCCGGTAAACATTGCGAGCAAATCTGCAGGTAAAGTTTTTATCCTGCGGAATATAACCGAATTTAAGGAACGGGATGAGGCTAAAAGTAATTTTATCGCTACTATCTCGCATGAATTAAAAACACCGATATCAGCCATAAAAATGAGCTCGAAATTACTGGCAGATAACCGGGTTGGTTCCTTAAACAGCGAACAGGAGCAATTGGTGCAGCACATTAGCGGCGATGCAGAACGCCTGCTCAAAATAACCTATGAATTGCTCGATCTGTCGCAAGTGGAAACCGGGAATATCCAGTTGAATTTTGTAAAGACAGATCCGGACAAGATCATTGATTACGCGATTAAAGCGGTGAAATTTGAGGCAGATCAAAAGGGTGTAGTAATTGAACAACATATTGATACAAATGCACCTGCCGTAAACGCCGATGTAGAAAAAACAGCCTGGATCATGATCAATTTTCTATCGAATGCTTTACGTTATAGCGCCCAAAAATCAAAAATCATTGTAAGTGTTGAACAAAAAAATGGGAATGTTGAATTTGCCGTAAAAGATTATGGCAAAGGAATAGAGGCAAAATACCAGGAGCGCCTGTTTGACCGTTATTTCCAGGTACCTACCGACGGGCAAAATAAATCAGGTTCAGGATTAGGTTTAGCTATATCCAAAGAATTTATATCAGCCCAGGGCGGCCAAATAGGTTTGGAAAGCGAAGTTGGTGCAGGCAGCAGGTTTTATTTTAGCTTACCAACTTATATGGCAAGCAAAGCCTGAGTAAGCAGATGATCATCAAAGGAGCGATTTATCTCCAAACTTTAAGCTTAGCTTGAAAATTATCTTTTTTACCCAAGTACATGAAAGCCTTTAATCAAAAGATTAAAGGCTTTCATATTTTAATTTTTGGTGTAAAAGCAAAAAAGCCTCTTAGATTACTCTAAAAGGCTTCTTACTTACTGGGTAGCCCCAATCGGACTAAACTCGAACCGCTTTCTAGAGAATTTGAAGTCCATAGCTGCTTTTTCAGCTATGTAATAATATTGATAATCAATCATTTGATGTAATGAACATTTGTAAACACGCAATATATACTTAACATAATATGTAAATTACTATTGTATGATTATGATTAGGGTTGAACCCATTTGGGAGACTCTTATTACGAGCATCCGAAGGGTTCACAGCTTTCCTAATCACATTTAAATCGTTTTAAATCCTTGGTAGTCGACTAAATAATTGCAATTATACTTATTCTGTATATTCACCGAAAGTATTATAAGATGAATTCATTCATTGCTTTTGTGCCTTCAATAGTACCTGCTTATTTACATAATCCATTCCCTGCTGAAAAAGTAGGGACTCAAACATCTTTTTTATGTTGTTTCAGATATTCTGTTAATTCGAGGTGTGCTTTAGCAGAAACAGTGATGTAATCAACGCCTATACCATGGAACATAATAATTCCCAAACCTCCGCTTTGTTGTACCCCTTTTACAAAGGCGACCAGTTGCGCCCCTGTTTCGCCCCCATCCAGTCCCTAGGATGGTATTCGCAAAGAATCAAGGTGCTGTAAGTCTGTGATTACTGAACTGTTATCGCCCCCAGCACGGGCATATTTAATTAGCATATATTTTCGCAGGGTATCTACGTAATCTTTACCTCCAACAATGTCTCTGCGCAAGGGTAAGCGAAAGTACGGTGGGTTTTGCCGTCAACAGCATATAGGAAGTAATCCATTACTTCAATTTCCCTGATGATCTGATAAGCAGTGTAAGGTTCGGATGGTACCGGATTATCTTCAGTGCCGGAACAAGGGTGGAACACCGTATGGTTTCCCAACTCAAATCCTTTTTTGCTGCCACACGCCAACGTGGGATACTCAGGCTGTCAATATCGCTAGTTAGTAAAACGTAGCTTTTAATTTTGCTTTTTCCATTTGGGGTATGGCAGTATTCAGTTGCGAAGGCAATGCGTCATCATACGTTAGATAATTGCACATTGATGATTTTCAGGCCAATGAATTTGTTGTGCTTTCGTAGAAAGCCCAATGAGTAACAAGAAGGAAAGCAATATTTTCATGAATATCAGGATTTTAATAATTGTAATATATGATCAGAAAGGGCAAACGACTGGTCTGCCCAAATTACGGCCAGTCCGCTGAAAACTATCGTAATGAGTTCTATGGTAAACCTTTTTACTACCGCCTTATCTTTTACTGCTCTCCAGATGATGGGTAAATTAATCACCGCGTTTTCCAATGAAGATAAAATAGCAACACTAGCGGCAACAGACGCGTTTAACTGGCTATGCCCGGCTAACGTTACCTGAATTTCAACCAAATATAATATCATTGTTGATAACAAGTATTGTTTCATACAATAAAGAAACGAGCAAGGGATGCTAGTTAAGATTGAAGATATCTTTCACTTTATTAGAATCGATAGGTTTTGAGAGAAACCCAGATACAGATGAGTTCTCCAAAGTTTTTTTTATGTCATCAGTGAATATAGATGATGACAAAACATAAATTTTTGTTGTTCTTGTATTATCCAAAGATAGATTATTGTATTCATCTAAAAATTCAAAGCCATCCATGACAGGCATTGATAGATCCAAAAAAATATAGTCAGGAAGATTTTGTGGATTGGAAACTACGAGTTTTCTTAGGCTTTGTAGCGCTTTCAACCCATTTTTACAAGTACTGATATTTACATCTGACAAAATATTAGTCAGCGTTATTTTAGCTATAAAAGTATCTAATTCTTCATCATCAATAATTAACACATTTGCACTCATATAGGTAATATTCTTTTAATTAAAACCTATTTTCAGTAAATTAGTTTCTATTAATTTATAATTTTAACTATTTTAAGAATATTCTAAATCATTTAGTTGTGCTTATTTGCTTAATCTCCTTTATAATTTCTTTAGGAATGTCTTTTTTGATTATAGTAATTTCTCTTCCATTGATTTCTACACAATTCAGAATCCAAATATCTTGAATATTAAAATAATCATCATACTTGATTTCTATTTTGACAAGATTCTTTATAATTTCAAGGTCGCTCATAAAATAGGTGATTAACTTAATAATAGTATAATACTAATCTAACTACCCTCTCTTAATTTTCAGAAATTAAATAAACAATAAACGAAATGAACAAAAAGCCTTAATTAATGACTGGCTCATATGACGCATTACTTATATTGGATTAATATTATTTTAAATTGCATCAATAAGTTGCTCTTTTCAATTCGCCATTTTATAATGAGGATAAGGACTCTCCGGAAAAGTAAAATGTGTATAATGGATTAAAATGAGTTAGGATTATGAGATAATTATTTCACAGATTAGCTTATAGAGGCGACAAATCAAATTAATGTTCGATTTCGTCACAGTATTTCAGCGGCCGCTCTTAATATTAAAAAACTAAACACATTTTTAACTTTTAAGCTTCTGACTTCGCCAAAAGCTTTCTAAATCGGAAGAAATAAGCACAAAGTTGGCGCTTGTTATCGGTTTGGAAAAAAAATTTTTAACAAAAGGAAATGTAAAAGCCTTAGCTCTATCATTTTTATCAATAGATGCAGAAATAATATAAACAATAAGTTTTTTTATCAATGACTCGTATTCATTATTTAAAGCCTCTAGAACATCCCAGCCGTCAAACTGCGGCATACTTAAATCTAAAAAAATAACATCTGGTAAATCTTCAAGATGCTTTTTATTATTCTGAATGTATTTGATTATAGACTCGCCTGAGTCAAATCTTTTGATGTTCTCAAAAATTGGATTTTTCTTTAAAACGGTCATCATGATGAACTGATCAACAGTATTGTCATCAACAAGAAAAAGTGTGTGCATACGGGTATTTCATTAATAATCAAATAAGACTTTATTAAACAGCAAATTTTAACTAGTTATGAATAAACAAAAGTAAATGAGGTATAATAATCAATGTACTTTAAAATAAATAGAGAAATCAATTATCGATCTTAATTGGTTTTCTATAAATATAGATCTTAATTAGTTTTTTATATATCTAATAATTAAATTTACAATAAAATAAAAAAGGTCGACGAAAATATTATCATGGACCGGAGATTGCTCAATTATTATTTAAAAAAATACTATGTTCAATCAAAAAGATCCACTTTTTTATTGTTTTAATCCCAATTGTGCGAATTCCATCGCGAATGTTGAAATTCCTTTTCTGGTAAGGGTTAATATTCAAACCGCACTTGTCAACAATTTAAATTGTTCATTTTGTGCCGAAGAATTGATTTCGCCTATTTTGAATTTGATGACACAAAGCATATTAGAGCTCATAAATAATGAGCAAACCAATGTGATGTTGTTAGACGACGATTTAATGTTCCATCACTTTGTCAAAAAATTATTTAATGAGGATTTAATAAATGCATCTTACTTCACTGATGGATTTGATTTATTGAATAAAGTTGCCTCAAATATCGACAACGAGCAAATATTACCTGATATTATTTTTTTAGACCTGAATATGCCAGTGCTAGATGGATGGGCCTTTTTAGAGTTATTTAAAACGGTCACTAAAAATTTGACAAAAGAAATTGAGATTTATATAATTTCCAATAGTATCGAATCTGAAATAGACCTTTCACTATTTCCTTTTGTTAAATGTTTCATTTCAAAAAGTTTAACAATTCGTTTTTTTAAGAGTTTAAACTTAGAATTAGCAGAACGTAAGAGTTATAGACCAATTATTACATTAAATTATTAAAGTAAGTTTTCCAAATAAGATTATATTTATAATCATTTAATGTTAGATTATTCCCAATCTTTACAAGCAAATTCAAAAATATGTTCCTTAGTAAATGGCTTGGTAATAAATTCTTTTACGAAAGCATATCCCTTAGATTTAATTACATCTATTGGGTTTATTGACGAAGAAACAATATACACATTAATTTTTTTCGCCAAAATTGGATAAATGGTTTTTAGTGCGTTAAGAACATCCCATCCATTAAATGTTGGCATATTTAAATCAAGGAAAACCGTGTCCGGCAAAAAATCCCTCTCTTTAGCATGCTCATTTATATAGTTTATGAATGACAATCCTCCGTTGTAGTAAGTAACGGTACTAAACTTAGAATATTTTTTTAAATTGTGATTAACTATTAAGAAATCTAATTCATTATCATCAACTACTACAAGAGAACTCATACTTTTTATTACTAATTATGCAATTACAATACCAAGAATTTTATAATGTTAATAGCCAAAATTTAGATTTAATTATAAAACAATTGGGTAAAAAAATGGAGTCTTGTTATTTTTAAATTCTTGAATTACAAAAAACAAAATGGCACTTATCAAAAATCGATCATCCTGACTTCTACTTTTAAATTTCAAAAAAAGGTGATAAGGTTTATTAATTTAATTTTACTACCATACTAATTAAATGCAAGTATTTAAGCTTTGATGTGTAAACTTTAGAATTTACAATTATCTATTTAAGTCGAAACAAAAGCTACTTTATCTAGTTAAAATATCATAAATAAAAAAAACTCTAAACCAGAATTAAGACTATCATATCAGTTCTAAAAATAAGTAATTATCAATAATTCAAGATTACCGTCAAAAGATTTTCAAAAAATTATATTTACAAGAAAATATTTATTCATTCTTGTCTAAAAAAACTTAATTAAAAACATATATCCGTGTTAAAGAAAATTACATTCGCTTTTTTTATAACAATTTTTATTTCTATAAATTTTATTGAGGCACAAACTTATTCATTAGGAGTATATGGAGGGCCCGAATCTAGAAATTTGAGTTATGGTTCGAATTCTTTAAAAAAATTAGATCTTGGATTCAATGCTGGCGCTCTAATTGAGTTTCAAGCATTCGGAAATTTCTCATTTCAATCTGGAATTGATTATTCAAATCAAGGAAGTAAAAAAGGAGGGTTTGTATCTACGAGCAATTACCCAAACACCACAAGTAATGATGCAACTTTTGCTAAACTAAATTACCTAGATGTCCCGCTGTTAATTAAATTTAATTATACATTTTCGGAAAATTCTCAAATTTCTATTTACACTTCGGCAGGTGGATATGTCGGTTATCTACTTTCGGCAAATGAATTTTTTCTAACACAAGATCAAAACTCGATAAATGCTTCCATAAACGTAAAATCTGAATTAAATGAGTTAAACGTCGGCGTAGAGTATATATTAGGTTTTAAAAAATACTTTGATTCAAATAACATTTTTATACAGGGTATTGGCAAATATGGATTAGTGACTATCCAAAAAAACAAAAATAGGGGAGGAAATTATTCTGGATCAGCCGGCCTTAATTTTGGATTCACGTTTCCGATTAATTTGAGTGAAGAAAACAATGGTCATCTTAAACCGGATTAATTTAAATCAAATGGCACTACTTATCTTGTTAAATAATTTAATTTTTATTCAAGTATTTGAATAAAAAATTTCAACATCAGTCAATTTGCAATTGCCTAAATGAGTAAAGAATTCAACTATATGGGGAATTAATTCTACCAAATGTTTATTAATTTGAAAATATTTATATCAATATTTCAATGGCATATATATTGCCTGTTAATTATTACGCAATATCTAAATTTTTATTTTATGATTATTTTATTGGTAGTGTTGACATTTTATCTTTTTGGCTGGTTCTTTTTTAAAGAAGTGCATAAAGAAAGCTGAACTCAAAATGAATCTACAAATCCTGAATTTTTAAAACATCTTATGAAAAAAATCTACAAATCTATCTTAATAGTTATTGTAACTTGCAGTTGCCTTTTTTGTAAAGCGCAGGTCTATAAAGCGCCGCAAGATACAGCAGCTACGAAACGCTATCCTAATGAATCTCTCACAACTTTTTCAGTTAAAACACAAATGCTGGAAAATGATTCCAGGTTATTAGATATTGCTTCCAGGGCATCAATCATTTTAAAGGACACAAGTAAGTATGATAGAAAGCAAGGCTTACCATTAATCAAAATATTCAACAATGATGATTTAACATATGTGAAAGATCAGGGCACTAATGGTATAATTGCTTTGTTTCATTTAATAAACCAAAACCTTCCTAAAGGAGAATTAATTTCCTTTAAAACTGATGATATAGAGACTATTATTGATGCTAATAATCCTCTAGAATTAAAGAATTTAAAAGCAACGATAGCTGAAAGGCCTGCTTCTATAGGTGAGCCATTGTGGAAAAGCAATATTTATACTGCATATCTAGCAAGGGATTATGGTACAAAATTATCTAATACTATCACGCAAACAACTGCAATAACTGAAATTCGACAAAATAAAAATTTAGAACTGATTGATTATGACGGAAAACCAGTCACTTTAGGAAGCATTTCAGCCCGTAATAAAACAGAAAAGGATGCGGTTCTTGACTTCAGAAATCATACCTTTCCAAATAGCAGAATTTCCTTAGCAAATGCAAATGAAAATTATAAAAGGGCACTCTTTGCGCTAATATCAGCACAAGAAAATTATATCAATAGTAATGCATTAGAAGAGAAGCTAACAGCAGATTTAACTTTAGATTTGTCGAAAGGAAAAGAAAGTAACACTATTATTGCACTTAAAGAAAGTCTTTTTTTTACAGCAAATGTGCCTGGAAGCGACGGACCTGTTCTATTAACGGAGAATAAACTCATTAATCCGGAAGAAATTGCTGCTAATTCAGCAGAGAAAGCGAAAGAGTTAATTATATTGGCTTCATTACATTATGGTCAACGCGACGCTACTAAACTATTGTTTCAATTAATCAATGGTTATGGATCAACTCCCGCACAACAATCCGGTTTTACTGCGAAAAGAGTAAGTGAATTAGCCCAACATGGAACTGAACAATTTACTTCATTGGGATTTCAAAAAAATAAAACTGACAATATTACAAATGCTGATTTGATTTTACTTGCAGTAGCGTCGCCCGATTTGCAGCCTCATGTTATCCCTAAAAGTTACTTAACTGTAATAACAAAAAGCGGAGATACTGTTATCAATAATTCCTCAAGCGAAGAAATTACGCAAATAAACAATTTAAATATATTTAGCCCTAGAATTAGTCTATCAAGTAGACATACAGAATATAGAACTGTTAACGATCCTCTGGGATATGTACCAGATGGCTCCAAAATATCACAGAATGGAGTGGAATTGAGATTGGAAACAGATTTATTCTTTTCTGGATTAGATTCTGTAAATAAAAGAGGAATAAAACCTATTATATATCCAGAGTTTGGCGTTGTTTATGGGATTGGATCAAGAGAGGTAGGATATCAAAATTCAGAGTATACCGGTGCATTTGGCCAAGTACCTAGATTTAATACCCTATATAAAAATTGGGGGGCACATTTGGGGTTGAATATTGGACCAGTGTTAATTGGAGCAGATGCAACCTTGATAAATACACCTGTTGCATCAACTCCAGATCAAAGATATTTTGATTTATCGCAAGGCATGACGTATTATCGTTATGAACTGTTGACACATGTACTATACTTAAAATTGAAAAAAGATCTTCATTTCACCATAGATCTTGATTTAGTTGCTGAAAGTAACAATATTGGGTTTGGGGATAACACAGATGAAGGGACAGATGCGCAAATTAAAAGCGGCCAATGGTATCGTGACTATAATCAAGTACACCCTTCTGGTATTTTTGATAAAACTTTAGCTACAGATTTATTGAATAATGGTGATGTTAAAAGTTCATATGCATCAAGTAACTATGCCGCAATAGATTTAGGTTTACAAAAGAATAATTTTAAATTATCATTAACAGGAGGTTTATATAATATAGATACTAAAGATGGGAACGAAATATATAACACTCATATTGTTAGTAATACTTTAAAAGGAGATTTATTTGGGACCTTTGGAATAACATATTATTTTAATCGTAAAAGTTATAAAACTGTTCATTCAAGAAAAACTTCCTCACAATCCGCAAATCAAAGTAATCTTCAGGAAGCATCATCCAGTAGCGAAACAAAAATTTCCGGACCAAGAAATCATTACATATTTGTAAGTGATAAATAAATAAAATATTCACGTGAAAGTGATTACAAAATCAATCTTCTTTTAACAAATGAAAAAAATCGCTCTTATTACCGGAATAACCGGACAGGATGGTGCTTATCTGGCTGAACTTTTACTTTCTAAAGGCTATGAAGTTCACGGTATAAAACGCCGGAGTTCACTATTTAACACTGACAGAATTGATCATTTATATCAAGATCCGCATGAGAGCAACTTAAAATTTGCTTTACATTATGGTGATCTCTCGGATTCAACCAACCTTATCCGTATTATTCAACAGGTTCAACCTGATGAGATTTACAATTTAGGTGCAATGTCTCACGTAAAAGTAAGTTTCGATACACCTGAATATACTGCAAATGCAGATGGAATTGGAACACTGCGTCTTTTAGAGGCGATACGAATTCTTGGTTTGGTTAAAAAAACTAAAATTTACCAAGCTTCAACTTCAGAACTTTACGGTTTAGTACAAGCTGTGCCACAATCGGAAACTACACCGTTCTATCCTCGATCACCCTATGCTGTTGCAAAAATGTATGCTTACTGGATTACAGTAAATTATCGTGAAGCTTATGGTATGTTCGCTTCTAACGGAATTCTTTTCAATCATGAAAGCCCATTAAGGGGAGAAACCTTTGTAACGCGTAAAATTACTCGCGCTACAGCTAAGATTGCCACTGGTTTACAAGATAAATTATATTTAGGTAACCTCGATGCTGAACGCGATTGGGGTCATGCAAAGGATTACGTTGAAGCCATGTATCTGATATTACAACAAGAGGTGGCCGAAGATTTTGTCATAGCTACAGGAATCACAACGAAGGTACGTGAATTTGTAAGAATGTCATTCGCTGAGGTTGGTATTGACATTGAATTTAAAGGAGAGGGTGCTGACGAAAAAGGGTATGTGGTTTCATGTTCAAAACCCGAATATCAAATCGCAACAGGTAAAGAAATAGTTGCCGTTGATGCCGCTTACTTTAGGCCGACGGAAGTTGACTTACTAATTGGCGACCCAACAAAATCGCAAACTAAACTTGGCTGGAAACCTAAATACAATCTTGCGAGTTTGGTTGCTGAAATGGTTGCTGCCGATCTGGAACTATTTAGAAAGGAAAAACTATTGAAAGAATCAGGTTATTACATTAAAAATCAGTTTGAGTAATTCGTTAATAACACATTTCCTTCCTAACTATATTTTTAATCAATATTATTAATCAAATTCGTATTCAAAGTGGATAAAAAAGATAAAATATATATAGCAGGTCATAAAGGAATGGTTGGATCAGCTATATATCGCAAGCTGGTTAAAGAGGGATTTACCAATTTAATAATTCGAAGTTCATCAGAGCTTGACCTACGAGATCAACAACAGGTAAGTAATTTTTTTTCTGAAGAAAAGCCACAGTATGTATTTTTAGCAGCAGCCAAAGTTGGGGGAATTATTGCTAATAATACTTACCGTGCAAATTTCTTGTACGATAATCTGCAAATACAAAATAACGTTATACATAACTCCTATTTAAATCAGGTTGAAAAACTAATGTTTTTAGGTTCGAGTTGTATATATCCAAAAATGGCACCCCAACCTATAAAAGAAGAATATTTCCTAACAGGACTATTAGAACCAACTAATGAGCCATATGCTATTGCAAAAATAGCAGGTATAAAAATGTGTGATGCTTACCGCGATCAATACGGCTGTAACTTTATTTCGGTTATGCCTACAAATCTTTACGGCTTAAATGATAATTATCACCCCCAGAATTCACATGTATTACCAGCTTTAATTCGCCGATTCCATGAGGCAAAAGATCAAAATGCAGCTGAAGTAACTATTTGGGGTACCGGGTCACCTATGCGTGAGTTTCTATTTGCCGACGATTTGGCTGAAGCATGTTATTACCTAATGCAGAATTATAATGAACATGGTTTAATTAATATCGGCACCGGCGAAGATCTTTCTATCAAAGATCTTGCCTTGCTTATAAAAAAAATTATAGGATTTGAGGGTGGAATAAAGTTTGATCCTTCAAAGCCCGATGGTACGCCGAAAAAGCTAATGGATGTTACTAAACTGTCTAATGCCGGATGGAAATCTCATACTACATTGGAGCAAGGTATAAAACTAGCATATCAAGATTTTTTAAATAAAGAATTGTTGTTTACACAACGGTAATGTTTAAAATATTCGCTTGTATTGTACTTGCTATTTTAGACAAAAATAACATTATTGATGTTTCCGATGAGTATTGCTGTATCACTATATGAACTCATTGATGAGCAGATTATATGGGTCGCCTTTGACAAAAGTAAAAGTTCAATTACTGCTCCATGAATACCTTCCAAATTTTCCCGGCTTAATTTATGATCTGATGTGTATAGCCGTTCACCATATTTTTCAACTAACAGATTTTTAGTATTAATATCATCCGTGGCCAAGTAAAACTTCTGTTGAGGATTATTTAGAATACACTTATCAATTTGCAACAGGTAATTTTCTAACGGGCTCAATTTTATAATGGCAGAATGATCTGTTCTTCTTACATGTATACCAATATAATCGCCACCTATTAGATTATAAAATTCATCGGTTTTTTTATTTAAATGATCAATAAATTTAAATTGTGTTAAATCAAGGTCCCTAAAAGCAAAACATGTAGAAACTAATATAGCATCATCGTTTTCACTTATTTCAGGACGGTTAAATTCAGTATCATTATCAAAAACAGTTTTATCAAAAAATAACTTTGAAAAGAATTTATATAATCTATAAAATTTCTTTACAGCCCCATGCCTATATAATTGAACAAGAATAAAATAATTTAATTTTGAAGGAATTTTATAATTCAGTCCTATACTTTTGAAAATATCTGTTATTTCACAACCTAATTCGGAATTATTTGGCCAGGCAATTACCAATTCGCGTTGATCAGTTTTTGCAATATTAACACAGGATGATATCACCCTCATTCTGTTTCCCAAACCTCCCGAAGGTATTACTGTTATTGATTTTTTTTTTGTCACTATTGAATTAAATTTTCATTAAAGATAACAAACCAAATTAGCTTGACAAGGGGTTGTTCTCTAATTGGAAACCAAAAGATTTTATAAAAAAAGAATTGTAATTGTGATAATAAATGTAAAATAGATGCTTTAGATAATTAATCTTATTCTCAAACCATTTGCATTAATAAAAACTATAAGTTGTAATTTTTAAAATATTTGCCGTTAAATGCCTATCTTATTTCCTTATTCCTAAGCCTAATTTCTACAAATTTATATCTTTACTATATGCAATTAAAAAATCTATTTTTCTTTAAAGATGACCATGAAAGAACGTTTAAAGTTAAAAAAAGTATAATTATTTCATTGTTTTTGAAGTGCGGAAGTGTATTAATTACATTTTTGTTAGTACCCATAACTATTAATTATATCAATCCTGAACAATATGGTGTATGGTTAACGATAAGTTCTATGATTTATTGGATAACTGTTTTTGATATCGGAATTGGAAATGGGTTGAAGAATGAAATTGCTTATGCTATAGCTACAAAAGACGAAAGCAATTTAAAGAAATATGTAAGTACAAGCTATGCTATATTAACTCTAATTGCAATATTTATTTTTATAACTTTTTATATTCTAACTCTTTTTTTTAACTGGAATCATATTTTAAATATTTCCAATAGAAACAATTTGAACATCCGACCTATCCTAATACTTTTTATTGGTTTTTTTAGCATTCAATTTATTTTACAATTATTAGATGCCGTAATTGCTGCTGTGCAAAAAACTTATTTATCAGCAATAATTCTTTTCCTGGGACAATTAGCTGGCCTTGTGGGAATTTATTTATTAACCTTGTTTGTTCCGGGAAGTCTGTTCCTGTTAGTTACTATAATGGCTGGTAGTCCAATTTTGATAATAATAATTGCAACAGTTTACCTTTATAACACTAGTTTAAGCAGATTTGCACCCAGTATTAAAGATATTGATTTTAGATTTTTAAAAAAATTACTCAGCGTAGGAGGGAATTTTTTTTTAATTCAAATTTGTGCGATGATACTGATATACACGGACAACTTTATAATAACCCAAATTCTTGGTCCGGCCGCCGTTACAACTTATTATATTCCATTTAAATTATTTTCAGTTATTTCAATGTTATTTGTAATCGTAATCACACCTTATTGGAGCGCTTTTACTGATGCATATACTACTAACGATTATATTTGGATTAAAGCTAACATTAAGAGACTTAGACTTATTTGGTTGGCCTTATCATTAATGGCAATAATAATATTCATATTCTCGAAATTCTTATATAGGGTTTGGATTCATAATTCAGTTGATGTTCCAATTTCAATTTCTTTCTGTATGCTTATTTATGTAATTGTTTTTACATGGCAAACTTTACATGTTTATTTTTTGAATGGAATTGGTAAAATAAAGCTCCAATTGGTTGTGGTTATATGTGGTGTTTTTGTCAATATTCCATTATCCATTTATTTTGGTGAAAAATTCGGGCTTCCTGGGATAATTAACGCCAACACAATCGTATTCTTTCTAATTGGTGGTATTTGTACTATTCAATATAATAAAATTGTTAATAAAACTGCTAAAGGAATTTGGAATCAGTAATTATGATAAAAGCTTTGTATAATAAAATTACGTCGGTGAAATTGGTATTTTATAGAAAAATGATGATTTATCTTTTTAACAAAATGAACAAATGCCAAATATCACATGGAGTAGTTATCAACCAAAAGTCCTCTTTTCAAAATGTGAAGATCGGCTATGGTACCTATCTTTCGACTAATGCAAAAATAATAAATACGTCAATTGGAAAATTTTGCTCAATTGGACCTAATGTTTTATGCGGTTTCGGGATACATCCAATTAATGGAATTTCTACATCTCCTGCTTTTTATTCAACTGGTAAACAAAACGGCTTTACTTTCGTATCCGAAAATAAAATTGAAGAGTTAAGCACAATCACAATCGGCAATGATGTATTCATTGGCGCCAATGTTACGATCTTAGATGGTGTAACTATTGGCGACGGTGCCGTAATAGGCGCAGGAGCAGTTGTAAGTAAAGACATTCCAGCATACGGGGTAGCGATAGGTTGCCCTATTAAAGTTGTTAAATTTAGATTTGACCAAGAAGTTATTGATAAATTGTTACTCCTGAAATGGTGGGATCAAGATAAACGTGTTTGGAAAAAAATTGAAAGATATTTTTATGAAATTGACAATTTCTTTTTGAATGTGGAAGAGGATAAAACGAGGAATTTTAGATAAAAAGATTTAATATGAACAATGAAAATAGAATTCTAATAAAATATTGGTTTTTGGTACTAGTATATTTAATATCTGTAGCATCTTCCTCTATTGCAAATGCATTAAACACTAACGTTCAAATTTTTTATCGTATCCCAATTATTAATTTTAAATGGATAGATGTAGCCATTTTAATAGTTTTACTAGAACATTTTTATGCTTTTTTTAATAATACTATACAGTTTGCTACCAAAAGCCTAATAACATTCGTTTGTTATATTTATATTTTTTACGAATTAATTCAGCTTATTCGGACAAGTGGCTTAGTGGATGCCTCCACTCAACAATCCCAGTTTATTACTGTGTTAGCTTTTTTCATAATTATTGACCTGTCTACATTTTCTATAAAAATTGAAAGAATTATTCATTTTTTAGAAAGAATCGCCATTATTGGAGCTGTTGTAGTGACCTTAACAAATTTTTATTTGCTGTATTGCTTTTCTATTGGTCACGTAATTTTCGCTGATTTTGGTACCAGAATAGAAATTGAAGTTATTGGAAGCAAAGAGTCAGTGTATTCATTTATTTTAACATGTTTTGTATACGCATATGGATTGTTTTTTCTTTCAAGGAAAAATCCTGTATGGTTAAAAGCGATTTTTACCGCTGCTGTAGTAAGCATTTTAATGTGCTTAGTTATTCAAATATTTAGAGGTACACTAATAATGGTTTTATTAATAACTTTATATTTCATATTTAATACCGTAAGCATTAGACAAACTATTATTAAAATATTGGCAGTAACATTATTTCTTTTTGCTGGATATTTTGTTTTTGGAGACGTTCTAGCAAAAAAAGGATATGATCCGGTGAGCAAAATCGTAGCTACCGCGACATTTGCGACTGATGTAGACAATCCACAGTGGGACAATGGAAGACGTCAGCCGCAAGAGTTTGCAATGAAAATTTGGAAAAGAAACATGGTTAGTGGTATAGGATTTAGCAGCCTCCAAAATTATGGTTTACCAGATGACTTAGCCAATCCACATAATGGTATTATAGATTTACTATACCATGGAGGATTGATAGGAACAACATTATACATATTTATCCTTGCATTGTTGTTTGGTTACGCTATTAAGTTATGGCTTCTTTTGAGAAAGAATAAAACTGAACATAGTGAATTTATTAAAATATTAATTTTCGTGTCTTTGTTATGGATTATAACGTTTATGACGCAAGAAGCGATGTGGGAAAAATATTCTCTGTGTATCGAATTATTGTTTTTAGGTCTTATTACGAATATTTACAAACAGACAACTGAATATTTGCGCCTTTAAATACTCATAAAAATTATTGCTTACTGAGTCAGTTTTCTCAAAATCTTACCTTAAGATTAAATATTTGTCTTCAAAGTTGACTCCATTGAGATCTCTCATATATATTTTTTATAAAATCATGCCAAAATTAAAATTTTAGTATATTATTTTACTTTTTCGATATTGATAAAATATGTTGTTATATTTTTTATTATCATAAAATATATTGCATTTAAACCAAATTTATTGAATTTGTCATATAAGATAATGGAAATTTTTCTACGGTAGTTCCCCAAAATTCCCCATCTTAATATTTGCCATTTTGTAATTCTGAAACAATTCAATTTAAACACCGTAAAAAACGGCAACGATGGCTTTACCATTGCGCTGCTTTTTAACTGTGTTTAATATTTAATTCAGATACTTCAGATGGTAATTATGGAACGAGTTTACTTGGTATGTAAATTAACGGCAGTGATGTTAATGCTGTTTTCTGGCGTCGCTACTGCCCAAAGTTCAGGACCTAGTGATATTACTACCCCGCCGCCAACTACAAATACAAGCGTTAATCAAATACTTTGTAATGGTCAAAACATTTCTATAACCGGCCCCCAGGATGTAAATGGAGCAGATTATACATTTTACCATTGGTATAAAGTGGATGGAAATGGCAATAAAATTTTGACGTCTACAACAAGTAAAGTTTATACCGAAAACACAACTGCAGCAGGCTACTACAATTATCAATTAATAACTGAAAATTCTACAGGCTGCACATCTGACGCCTCAGACGAATATCAAGTTTATGTTCTTCCTGCTTTATTAATTTCGATAAATTCATCAAGCACATCTGTATGTTCTTCTACTGGCTCACTATTATTAACTGCTGAAGTGCCTGCAAGTACCGGCTATTCGGTTACATATCAATGGACTCGAAATGGCACAAATATTCCAGGAGCGCAATCCAACACTTATAACGTAAATGGTGAAACAGCAAATGCTACTGTAACCTATGGAGTGATCGTTTCTTATGCACTACATCCATCTTGCACGGCAAACGCTACCATTCCGATTACAATTATTCCAATTCCGACAAAGCCGGTTATTACCGCAAGTTGATAAGAGTGATTTCAGGTTATTATTTATTTAGCTTATTATGTTGCGTATATTAAAGATCATTTTATTGCTTTTTTTATTGCAATCGCCAATATATGCGTTCTCTCAAATAAGTTCTGTAACAGTAGGTAATAATACAACCTTTACTATAAGTAATTTAAATGCTATTACACTTCATGCCGCCTCTGACAGTGCGGCAGCTTATCAATGGTATCAAAATGGAATCTCAATTAATGGTGCGCTTTCTAGAGATCTGGCAGTCACTACAAACGGCGTATATAGTGTCTTAGCATTTAACTCTCAAGGATGTCAATCCCCTCAATCGGATGTAGTAACTGTTATTTTTACGTCATTAGCCACTCCTACTTTAAAACCCGATAGTATTGATTTAATGACCACAATAAATTCAAGTAACGCTAACGCGGGACTGGGAACAATTTATAGTTACAACTTGTCTGCAATTAACAATAGCGGCGGTACTGGTTCCAATATAAAAGTAAAATATACTATTCCAAGTAATTTGAGCTACATATCCGAGACATCAGATTATGGCAGTGTAACCTTTAATGATACTACAAGAATGTTGGTATGGAATATTGATAGTTTAAGTAAGGATCAGTCGAAAAATCTATCTGTGTCAGTAAAAATAAATTTACCAGGATTAATCGTAAGCACAGTTTCAATTGCTGGTGCACAGTACGATCCTAATGAGCAAAATAATACCGCCACAACAGAACAACAAGTTGGATCGCTTAAGGTCCCTAATGTATTCACACCAAATGGCGACGGAGTGAATGATGCATTTGTTATTCCCGGCCTTGAGAGTTTCCCGGAAAATGAACTTCACATCATGAACAGGTGGGGAAGCGAAATTTACGCAAGGAAAAACTATAAGAACGACTGGACGGGGCAGGGATTAGTGGAAGGTACCTATTTTTATGTACTAAAAACAATGTCATCGTCTGGAACCTGGGAAGTAAATAAAGGCTATCTCACATTACTAAGAAGTAAAATATGAAATTTCTAAAAATAGCAATGGTGCTTGTGTTTGTCTTTTATTTCAAGATATCTAACGCCCAACAGGATGCACAATTCAGTCAATATATATTTAATGGCTTATATATCAACCCAGCCTATGCAGGAGAAAAACAAGATGTCTTTGTGAATAGTTTTTTCCGCTCACAGTGGACGGGAATTCCAGGTGCACCGCAAACAATATCTGTTGCCGTTGACGGATCTTTAAGTGATTTAAATACTGGTTTAGGTGTGTTATTGAATCAGGACAAGATCGGGGCACAAAGCACTACCTCGATGTACGGTAATTATTCCTATAAAATTCAACTCGATGAGCAATATGACTCTAATATATCCTTTGGATTAGGATTTGGTTTTTTACAAAGCAGTTTAAATGGAAATGAACTAAATGCTACACAAACAAATGATAATTATATCCCTTCTGGTAATGTAAGTGTGATTTTACCGGATGCACGTTTGGGAATATTATATACTTCAGACCATTTTTTTGCTGGAGCATCTGCTGATAATTTACTTGCTTCACGCGTACATACATCTGCAGAAAGTTCTCTTACAACAATCCCAGAAACTCATTTATATTTTACAGTAGGTGGATTATTTGAACTACAAGATGATATTAAGTTTAAGCCTTCCATATTAATGAGAGATAGCCCTGGTTCTCCAAAAAGTGTAGATATAAATTCCTTTCTGCTATTTAATGATAAATTTTGGGTTGGCGCAACTTATCGTACGACTATAAATTCAAGCAATAATGGGAGTAATATCAATTTGAATTCATCAAATGCCGTAGTAGGCATGGTGGAATTTTTTTTAAATCCAAGGTTTCGAGTTGGATATGCTTTTGATTATTCCTTGAACGCGATCGGCAATTCTGGATATGGATCTCATGAATTGTCTGTAAGCTTTTTATTAAAGAAAAACAAAAGTAGTGGTGAACCTAAAACTTTTTATTTTTAAACTACTTTTTACTTTACTTCAGCTATCGATTAGTTGATTATTGTGAATAAATAATGAGACTATTAAATTCCCAAACATTTTTTTCAATATGGAAAAAATAAAAACAGGACCATAATAAACATATCTCTTAAACATCCGTCGAGGCTCCTTTACAAGCCTAATAAACCACTCCAGGCCCATATTTTGCCAGAATTTAGATGGACGATTAATATTTCCTGCATAAAAATCAAATACAGCTCCAATGGCACATATTGTTTGTACTCGTAGCACATCCTGAAATTGATAGGTCCACTTTTCTTGTTTAGGAGCAGTCATTCCTACAAACAAGACGTCTGGGCTAAACTCATTAATAATATTTATTATTTCAGTGTTTTCTTCTATAGAGAAATTTTTCTTATAAGGTGGAGAATAGGTCTCAACACTTATATTGGGATACTGCGATTTAATTTTTGCTTTTATTAACCCTAAAGTTTTTTCTGTCGAACCAAGGTAAAAACATTTACCTGAGCTTTCATTTAGTTTTTTTAATAGATGCAAGTGTATATCTGCTCCTGCTATTTTTTTTATTAAATTACCAGTCAAAAGTTTAACGGCCGCAACAATTCCAATACCATCGGGTAACAGGACAGTGGAATGTGTTAGTGCCGTTTTAAAATCATTATCTTGTTCAGCAATGATAAATGAATACTGGTTAACAGTATTAATTACACATTTCGAATCGAAATCAATATTATCTAGATTAGTATTTAAAATTGAATAATCCGAAAGTAATATAGTTGATAAACTTTTCATATGTAACTATTTTATATGCTCTTACGTATTAGTTCAATTTTTATGCCCGTGTAATTTAAATTAGAAGATATTTAAATATAAATGCTAAAACACCTCATTGACAACTATTAAGAGTTAATTAATGTCAATTATGAACTAACCAATTAAAAATATAACAATTATTATTTATTTAATTTTCTTGACAGAAATCATTTCGAGAAAAAAATTCTACGTTTTGGGTAACTATTTCCCGTTATATAATTTGATTATTGAAACCTTTCTTGAAATATTGCGTAAAAAGATTAGGATTTTATTGTCAATACTTTCATAACAGCAAAATAAAATTTGTAAATATGACTATTAAAAAAGCAAAAAATATAGGGGCGGATGATATGCGGATATTGGCTGACATTATAAAATCGCATGCTCCCGGTTTAGGATTTGCCTTGATTGTATGTAATGTAGAAAATGAAATCAAAATTGGAAACTATATTTCAAATATTCATGAAGATTTTGCTATCAAAATCTTAGAAAAACAATTAGAGGCATTGAAAAATAAAACAACATTTCAAACACCTTAAGATCGCTTTTATTCGGATCTTAAAAGATCGATTTTATCTAATAATCCATCTGATTTTCCAGTTATAGCTTTTCTAAAAAGCATTTTTCCGCTATCGATTAAGATATCATAGTCATTTTCGTCAAAAACTTTTACAATATCTGAATAGTCAATATGATGTAAGGAAAGTAAGTCCTCCAATTTAATTGTATTATCCGGTAGCAAACAAGCATTTTTTACAAAATCAGAATTGAAAACAATTGTTGGAATAACTAATTCGCTAGGCGCAAAAGAGTATTTAAAGTATTTCATAAATTTCTTATCGTTACACATAACCTGATAAACGTATTTGGCACAGTTAAATGTCAACCCAAATAGATCTCCCCCAAAATAGACTTCAGATTCTTTTGAGTTCAAGTAAACTGTTGTTTTTTTTCTTATCGGCAAAGCACGCATCAATTGTCTGGTAGGGCCACTGAAACATTTTTTAAGCTTGATATTCTTGAATTTTATATCTCTGAAAAAGTGATAAAGAGAAATTTTTTGTAACTGGTGAATATCTTTATCCCTGGTTAAACATTTTGCAGATATGTATTCCTTATCCGCATTCAACTTGAATTCTAAGGCTATTTTTTTATTAGACCAAATTGGGTAATCTGTACCACCTATAAATATTAATCTTTCATATCTAATATTCGTATCAAATACACACCTTAACAACTCTCTTTGATATAAAACTTGCGCAAACGCGCCCCAATTAACAAAAAATCGATTTTCGCAAAAATGAACATTTTCTACTCCGACCAGTGCATTTTTAAAGATATTTATATCTTTTTTTTGGTCAATATGGATAAAAAAATCTGCGTTGAAATTAAGTGCTTTAATTAAACGACAAAGGTTTTTTTCATCTGCGTAGGCCGCAATTAAATATGCAAGTTTCATTTATATTAATTATATTATAGAGTTATTTATAACTTTTAATAAAAAGAAAATAATTTTACTCACACGACAGTTACTGATAGTTAAGCTGTAGCTAAATTATAATTTCAAAAAAAATGATAGGCATATAAATTATTAACACAAAACTTTCAGTAATTTAATCGGAGTAACAGGCTTATTATGTTTTGTAAATTTAAAGTTAAAAATGAAATATGTTGTAAAATTGTTGAAATATATTAGGGTGTAGTTGATTGAATAAGCGGTTTTGGAGGTTGAACACAATATTGTTTCATTAAAATAATCGAAGTAAAAGGCTGCAAAACTACAGCACCGCTATAACTCACATTTTGAGGATCTATGTAATTATCTGATAAAGAAATACTTTCTGGAGCTGTTGAAGCATTATAATAAAAGAACATAAAATCATCAGGCTTAATAGCTGTTACGTTTGCGTCGTAAAACTGAATATTATCTAACCAATAATTTAAATTTTGACTATCTGATTCAAAAATAAGAGAACTATTTGCCTGAACAGTAGGAAAGGAGAATAAACATTCATACTGTGCAACAGAAGTAGTTATTTTTTCTGTTGAAACTGTTGATAATAATGTGTATGGTGAAGAACCTTGTCTTAAATAGACTTTTAAATTAGCGGTTTGGCTGCTTAAAGCAGTAAATTTTAAATCATATTGTTTTGTTGGATCCAATGCGCCGACAGGTATAATAACATAGGTTGTTCCTGAATTTGCTACTTGTAAGGCCCCCCCGGAAAGCTTACTGTTTGGAACGTACGAGAGTGAACCACTACCTGTTAATGATACTCCTGAAATATTGCTATCAAAATTACTATTTAAATCTTTGTTTAATCCGTTAACACTTCCAACATAATATGAAGGATAAATAATAGGTGATTTTCTAGAATTCAAATCTAGTTTATAGTTGAGCTGCCAAGTTGCCAAAGTAACGTTATTTATACCTGTCCCACCTGTATAATTTTGGTATACATCAAAAGTCAAACTATCATCAAAAGGCCTTCCATATTCATTATTATTTAGGCTACCAAATAATCTAGGACTTTCATTTACCGTCATAGCTGCTTCTAAGGTAGACTCAGAAGTAGTCTTCGATATGAAATTATTTCCAGTAATTAGATTTGACCTTATCGCACCTAAAAAGTCTTCTCCTAATTCTATTTGCGCTACTCCAAAATTGAAGACCTGATTATTTAAAATCTGATTGTTATAGCCATTATGTAAAAAAATTCCTAACCACCCTCCATTTGCTATACCGTTATTATATACTTGAGTGCCATTACTGTAGTCATCTAAATATATTCCTGCAGCTTTACCGAAATTTTCCCAATAATAAGCTCCCGCACCTGCCAGTGCACCAATCGCATTTAATATAATATTGTTCCTGACAATTCTATTAGTGGTGGGCGCAGAAGCGGTTCCATTGTAAGTATATATTCCGCCTCCATCATCTTTTAGAGTGCAAAAAGTATCGATTAAATTTTTTTCTATCAATACATTATTACCCGCAAAATTAATCCCATTATATCCAGTGTTTTTTATAACGCAATTAGAAATTGTAGTTCCATCACCTGTTATAGCTATTGCTTGCTGTGCACCATCTCCTGATTTGCCGGCTCCAGCAATAATTCCTATATTGGTAGTAGCAGAATTGGTTACCAATGTACTGTTTCCACCAGTAGCTTCATATATACCGTTATTAAGTGCATCAGAAATATTTATAAAATTAAAAATAATATTTTGAGAATTATTGATATTGATTGCGTCACCTCCCTGCTGCCTAAAATTGCAATTGTTAAAAGTTATATTTGATGTACCTACAATGTAAGCGCCATATAAATTACCGCCCTCAAAATCAATATTGTTAAAAGTTAATGTAGTAAAATAGTTAACGTATAAATTTTGAGTTTGAGTACTTGCTTTTACAACGTGGTTGCCAGGTAAATCTGAAAAATACATGTACAACCTACCACTACTATTATCGTAATACCAATCTCCGTTTTGGGTTAACGTACCTAAACAACCTTGAATGAAGAAACCATTGTTATCAACAGGTGAGTATATATTATTATTTCCATAGTTATTATCAGTAGTATAATTAATTGTATTTCCATTAACAGAAGCAATTTTATGCCTATCAATAATCCACCGATATTTTCTTATAACCACTTGTCCTCCAGTTGGATTAAAAGGAATGGATACGCTCCCAGTAATAGAGGAATTATTTGTATGACTTATATATGTCAAATATCCCGTTTTGGGATACCTACCCATCCCAATTATTGAACCATCCAATGTTACGGCATTCAAAGATGCAACATTAAGTGTTGTATAATAAATATTACCATTAAACTGAGTCCAGGAATTTACCTGTGTGAACCCACTAATAAGTGGATTAACACCTGTGCCATATGCGCCAAATGTTACACCATTTGAGTTGGCATTTGTACTTGATATTTGTCCGTAAAATGTATCTCCTCTATTAAAAAACACAAAATCACCTGGATTCAAACTGGTTGATGACAATTTTGAGAAACTCCATGCATCAGCATCGGTTAAACCCGATCCATTTCCACCTGTTGCTTTAACATAATAAGTATTAGCATTAGCGTAATTTATACATATAATAAAAAACATCAATACTTTTTTCATGCTAGAAACTTACACTTTTAATAGAGGATCAAATTACAGATTAATTTTTAGTAAAAAAGGTATCAACATTGGATTTTATTAATTTACAAAATTTTTTTATAAATATCTTTCAAAGTGACAAAGCTTTTTGAATCTGTAAATCTGTCGTGAAAATCTTTAAGAGTTGATATCCTCAATTCTTTATATCGCTCTTTATCAAGATCATCAAAACTTTTAATTTTTTCGGACATATCATCTGCATCACCTGGTTTAAAATGAAAACCGTTTACATTATCGACTACCATTTCAGACATCGCTCCAATATCGCTAGCTATTATGGGAGTGCCTGCAGATAAAGCTTCTATTATTGTTAACGGCATACCTTCATACCAGATAGAAGGAAAAATCAAAGCTTTGCTCTCGCTTAAAATTTTTAGTATTTCATCATTTGATTTAAATCCCAGATACTTAATATTATTATTTATAGAAGCGTTTTTAACAACTTCATCTTTCAGCTTACCATTACCAATTATTAAAAGGTTGAATGTAGATTTACTAAATACATCTAACAATAAATTAATTCCTTTTTCTTCAGACAATCGCCCAACATACACATAACTATTATGAACGTTCTTATAATGACCTATTTCATTTTTTGGCGACATGAAATTATACTTTAATTCAAACTTATCCTTGTACTTTAAAAAATTACTTTCTAAAAAAATATCTTGAGAAAATTTTGAAACAAATATGTACTTATCGGGTAAGTTCCATGTTCCAAGCTTGGCATGAAAATAATTTGTAGTGTATAGCCAAAATGTAAGAAAAACTGAATTTCTATAAACCTTATCCAGCGCTGGTTGAAATGAATATTGGTAACCTAAACTTTTCAGATATAATTTACCTTTTGAAAATAATATCCCTGATGGGCATAATAGCCGAAAATTATGTATAGTTACTACAAAAGGTTTATTTTTATGTTTTATAGCATAGAAAATAGATGGTGAAGCTTCATAAAAAAAATTGTGTACGTGAATAACATCTGGCTTAACATCGTTTATAATTTTTCTCATTTTTAGATAAGAAAAAATATTGAATGGATAAAATAAAAATTTAAAAAATCTTGTCAAGGAAGATCCGCTATTATTGAAGAATACTACCTCGCAATCCTCTCTATTTCTCCTTAAAAGATCAAGTTCATTTTCTACTACAGTATCCTCACCACCACGTTCAAGATATTTATTATGAACTATTAAAATTTTCATTATTTAATTAATGGACTAAATTTTTTTAAATATCATTATAAATTATATTGAAGTTTTAGTAGACAAACTATTAAATATCTTATTTGCAACACTATCTGCGTTGTACTCCTTTTCTATATCAATAGAATTGTTACCAAATGATTCTAAATCTTTGTCGTGAAAATATTTTAATACATTTAAAATATCACCTTCATTTAATGGATCAAATAATTTACCATTTAAACCTTCCTTAACTAATTCTGGATAACATCCATTATAAATAGAGCACGCTATAGGTAGACCGCATGCCATAGCTTCAGGTACTACTAAACTCCAATTATCCTCGAGGGTAGGTATTATAAACACATCAGAAATTGCATAATATTGATGAATTAAATCATAGTCTACATTACCCAGTATTTTAATTGAATCACAAAAAGAGTATTCTTCAACAAACTCCTCAAGTAATGGACCGGTGCCGACAATTAGTAAGTTGTCAAATGCATATTTTTTTGTGTGACTTTCCCATGCTTTCAATAAGTAGGTGACACCTTTTCTTTCGATAAGTTGACCAACATATAAATATGTTAACCCGACTTTATCGTTAGGATCTAATATCTTTTGATTATTTTCTTTATCTGATAAAGATTTAACTCGAACTACAAGATTTTCGCTATCGGCGGACATTCCTCCTATAAATATCTTATCAGAGTTTATACCTAAACCCAATAAATATTCTTTAGTAAGTAACCCATTAACTAGATACCCATCGACAAACCATGTTATTACTTTCCGATAAAATGTTCTCCATTTGGGACAATTCCGTTCAGTGTGAGCAGTTCGCTCATAGGCAATAAAAAAGGGTTTTCCAAATAATTTGGCTATTAATAACGCAAAAGGAGTCCATTGAAAAAATCCTTCTGCAATTATAACATCAGCTTTTACTTTGGCTATTGCCTTTAATAATCCAGGTTGAATAGGCAATCGAAGGCCAGTATTCGCGAAATCGCCTTTTGTTTTAGTCTCCAATACAATTTCGCCTTTCAATCCTATTGCATTTAGACCTATAGCTTTAATTATTTTGCTCACTACTCGTTCAGGCACGCGCTTCATTGAATATATCAAGAAAAAATTTCCATGGGTTAAATCAAATAGTTTTTTATAAACAGGTATTCTGTAGTCAAGAAATGATGGATTAACCCAAAGAACTTTCATTATTATTATTTATAATTTAAAGTTTAATATCAACACGTTGACCATTTAGCTTTACTATCATGGCTGGATTTCCTACGATTAATGAATTTGAAGGGACATTTTTTATTACAACAGAATTAGCGCTGATTATAACGTTATCGCCAATAGTTATATTGCCTACAACTACAGCTCCTGTATAAATTGTTACATTATTTCCAATAACAGGTTTGTCGAAATAACCTAAACCATTTGTCCCAATTGTAACATGATGATAACAAACGAAATTATCTCCAATTTTTTTTGCGTTTAAAAAACAAGACGTATTATGGACGAAATGAGCATGACTTCCAAGGTCCAAACTAACTGGAACATGAATCGTACTGTCTTCCGGTAATAACCACTTAAAAAAATATTTACAATTCCCAACTCTGTAATAAAATAAGTTCCTATAATGTTTTACAAAAATCAAGGATAATAATAAATTTTTAACATCGTAAACATCAGAAAGTATTAACTTTTTTTTAGGATGAAATGCGAATATGATCAAATGCGGAACAGCTAAAACCAATTTAACTGATAGAATCAAGAAATTATAAATAAATTTAAAAACGCTACCATTGTCCGATAATTTTTTAATATAGATTCCAGGGGTATCATTTGCCATTGTTGAAATGATATTAGACTACATGTATGTTAAACATTAACATCGTTTATTTTAAACAATTCTCTTTTTAATAAACGTCTAATGAATCTCACTGATGAACCAATTTTTGTATACAGGTACATCGACGTCATTGGAAATTTATTTACAAGAGCTTTATAGTTACTGTGTGATGCATTAAAGACCAATAATTGCTCTTCGACATAACGATGGTAAAGCTTCGAGTTTTTTTGAGAAGATGATTTACTCGCTTGATGCCATCTAAAGATCGATATATCTTTATCAATCACATAAAATGGGAAAATTCTGTTAATTCGGCAATACCATTCCGCATCCATCATCATCACATATGCTTCATCAAGATACCCAATATCGGTAAGTACACTTCTTTTCAAAAAGGTACTTGGCTGAAAAATAGACATCATGCAATGTTTTTCTAGCCATTTAGATATATTGGGATGTTTTCGTAAATAAACGGTTCCATCAGCATTCATAAATAGTCCATTTCCAACTACCACTCTTGCAGACAAATTTTCATTAAAGAATTCAGCGATATTA
This sequence comes from Mucilaginibacter sp., assembly GCF_965225845.1. GTDB lineage: Bacteria > Bacteroidota > Bacteroidia > Sphingobacteriales > Sphingobacteriaceae > Mucilaginibacter. The sequence goes on along the minus strand of NZ_CBDDBL010000002.1, from coordinate 94,966 downwards.
TAAAATGCATTATTAACGTATAAGTCGTCGCTGTTAATCCAAGCAATAATTTCTCCTGTCGCTAATTTAAAACCTTTATTAATCGCATCCGTTTGGCCACTGTCTTTTTCACTTATCCAGTAGCTAAGATGCTTTTCATATTTTTTTATTATATCTACAGAGTTGTCAGTAGATCCGCCATCAATAATAATATATTCTAAGTTTGGGTAATTTTGATTAATAACGCTAAGAATAGTCTCTTCAATAAATTGTCCTTGATTATAAGAGGGTGTAATAATTGAAATTTTTGGCAAATTCATTTTTTAAATTATTGATAAGACAATTACGGCTAAACGAGCTATGGAACTAAAATCTATGTTTGAAATCTCTAAAAGCAAGCGAAAAAATATTTGTTTTCTTTTTATGGTAATAGTTTTCATCGTACTTATAACCGTAACCATGTTTAACTCTGTCTATACCATTAAAAATCACACTTACATTTTTAAGCTGTTCCTGATCAATTAGCTGATTAATAAAGTCTAATTCATCTAAACCTGTAAACCCTTGCCTTATTACATATAATGTAACCCCGGCCAACCTTGATAAAATTACTGCATCAGAAACTAGATGCACTGGCGGGCTATCGATAATAATATCATCATATTCTGCTTTTAATTCTAGAAGTAAATCACTTAACCTTTTTCTTTCCAAAAGCTCGGATGGATTATTAATTGGCGAACCACTACTTATAACTGATAAGTATGGAAAATTCTCAAAAGTTTGAATGATATCTTCTTTAGTCGCTTTTTTATTTAAGTAATCACTCATGCCAACAACATCATTAGACATCCCCAATGATTTTATAATTTTGGGTTTGCGCATGTCCAATTCCAATATCAGGGTTTTTCTCTCAGCTAATGTTAAAATTGAAGCTAAACTAGTGCTAATAAAACTTTTACCTTCAGAAGGAACGCTGGATGTCACTAATGTCACTCTTCCATTCTCTTTCTCGCCATGTAAATAAAACAATTTCATTCTTAAGGCTCTTAATTGTTCACTTGCCGCATTAGAACTTTCGAAATTAAAAAAGGGTGAGCTATTCTCTAAAGGTTCGTAGGGTAGTTCACAAACAACTTTCGCTTTTAATTCATTATTAATTTGATCAATAGATAAAATTTTATTGTTGAAATGTTTTCTACTGTAAACTAAACCTACCGGAATTGCCACCCCGCACAATAGTGCTATCAAGTAAGTTTGTGATGTTTTATCCTGGGGAGGGGAAGCATATGCAGTATCAACAACGCGATTGTTGGCTAGATTAGATGCGTATTTAACTGACACTTCTTCGCGCTTCTGTAAAAGGAACGTATAAAGCCCCTCCTTACTCGATTGTTCCCTTTTAATACTTACATATTGTCGTTCTTCTTCAGGCATGCTTTTTATATTTCCTTCAATACCTGAATTGATAGATTCTAATTTTTGCTTAGTAGCCAAAAGAGATAATTTTATATTCTTTACATTTTCACGGATGGCCGCCTTAGCTGTCTTTATTTGATTGTTAATTGGTTCAAAATCAGGGTTAGTTTCAGGTAGAGTAGCGGCTAATTTATCATGTTGTAATTGTAATAATGATAGCCGCTCAATGGAATTACTTAATGCTGGGTCAACAATACCAACAGTAGCAGGAGCTTTTTCAGAATTTTGATTAGAGTTTACGTATTTATCAACTCCATCAATTACATTAAGCTTAATGTTAACTTCATTTAAGTTATTATCATTAAGTTGCATATTTTGTAATTGCACTTGGGATTGAGCACTTATATCAGTTAAGCCGTTGCTGCTTTTAAAGCCCTCAATTCCTTTTTCAGATGTTGTTAATTCTTTTGAAAGAGAGTCAATGCGTTGATCCAAAAATGTTAACGTGCTTTTAGTTTCACGATTTTTTTCATCCGTGGAAGATATATTGTAACTGGATATAAGAGAATTCAATATATCAATACCCCTTCTAGGAACAACGTCATTTATTGAAATATCTATTGAGGTTGATAGTTTATCTTTTAAATTAGCATCAATTGCCTCTTGATAATTTATTGTAGTTGTGTTACGATCTGCAATAATAATCTTTATTAAACTTCCCTTAAATTGATCAATATTTTTAGTAGGGCTCAATTTCCAAGAACCGAAGTCTGATATATGGTACTTATCAAACGCAAGTTCAACAAATTGGTCATCACCCTGTTTCAGTAAAAAAGTTTTGCTATCCTTTATCTTAACTTCAAGTACTCCCTTTTTAGAACCACCATAGGCAATTAGGGTATCTAATTTTACTGGAGTATTTTTATACAAATCCTCAGTTTGCAAAAAACCATCTTTTTTAATGTAAGTCACCCATAGTTGTAGATCATTAACTATTTTATCAATAATTTGTTTCGACTTTATAATTGAAATCTCGTTTTCAACTCCCTCTGATGAACTTGCTAAACCTACTTCATGGAGCATCGCTGTTTGAGGGTCACCTGAAGCAGAAGATTTATCTTCTTTAATTAAAATAGATGCTTTTATTGTATATACAGGCTTTGAAAAAGTGAGATAGAGTGTTGCAACCGCCAGCGAAATCCCTATAGCTAATAAGAATAATGGCCAATGAAATAAATATTTCTTTAAAGCCAACGTTGCATTGTTAGATTTATTGGTTTTTTGGGGAGTATTTAAACTTTTTAAAAAATCTTCTTGACTATTCATGATTTGTATAAATTAGTTATGATTGTGCACCGCTGTGAAAACTATAGCTAATACTGATAAAGCAGCAACAATTAAACTTGCAACCTGAAATCTTGAATCGACCTGAGAATATTTAACCCTGTCTGCCTGCACATAAATTTCATCGTTATTTCTTAAATAGTAATAAGGGGAATCAAATATAGTTTTAGAAGTCAAATCTATTGGAATAAACATTCTTTTTCCGTCTTGCTCCCGAATCAAAATGATGTTAGTTCGCTTTGCTGTAATATTCAAATCCCCAGCTAAGGTAAGTGCTTCAGTTATTGTGGTCCTTTCGCTTTGCAAAGTATAAACATTAGGTCTCAGAACATCGCCAAATACCGAAACCTTAAAATTGATTAGTCTTATATTTACAACGGGATCTTTATAATAAGTTAGCAACATTTGATCTAGTTTAACACTTAATTGAGATGTTGTTAAACCTGCAACTTTTAAATTACCTATCAGCGGTAGATGTATATCACCTTTATCATCAACCATGTAGCCAGTGATCGGATTTTCGGGTGAACTGTCCATACTTCCACCATTTACTCTATTCAAATTATAATTAAATACGGCAGATGATTCAGGATTCCTACTGTTTACATTAATTCCTAAAATATCAGCTGGCTTGATGATAAGCGGTGAGTAATTTTCGACCTGATTTTCTGTGATTTTTGAATGATCTAAATCTTGAAAATAAGGGACGTTTTTATAGGTACTACAAGAAGAACTTGAGATAATTATTGATAAAATAAAAACGAAATAAAGTATTTTTTGCTTCATAAGATTTAAAAAAATGAGTTAATTTTTTGTTGTTGGTTAATTATTTTATAATATTTTTTGCAATATCGCCATAATTGTGCCACTGTTTAATAAATACTTAAAAACATTCTATTTATACATAAATTATATAAAATAACCACTCAATAATTGCCTAAAAGTTTAATTTAGAGTTAAAACAAATTATTTATTTATAAACATCAATGACAAAATTCCTTAAATTGGGGATATTATACCCCGTAGCAATTTTACTTACCAATGGTAAAATATTTCTAAGCCGATATTTATCAAAAACTTTTGTTTTCAATCTTATATCTATAATTATTTTTTCAAGTAAGACAACCAGTTATTCATATCGGACGCCGAATAATGATCTGTTAACTTTCCCAGGGTATCAAAATCAGGATGCAACATTAATTCTGTTTTCTTGTAATTTATTCCGTCGATTTTATGCGCTAAAAAATGGTCTACAGTTTCAAAGAAGTCTGAATAATTATAACCATTAGCCTTTATCTTCATATTAACATATTTACGAAAAACTGATTTAATATAATTTCCTTCATTATAAGTTTGTGCTATCCGTAATTTCAATTTGTATTTACGGGCTGCAGTTAAAAACAAATTATAGAAGCCAGGTAAAGTATGCAAATGATGATGTGAATCTATGTGATTGATTTTAATATTTGTTCTTAGTATTTTTAAAATTTGTGATTCAATCTCATTATAAAAATCATGTCTTGTTTGTGTATCTAAAAATTTTATTTTTTTTCCAGTTTTACTTGAATCCCACTTTCCGTCTTCATTTAAAAAATGTTTATTTTTAAAATTTGTGAGTGGTTTACCATCATCCAAGTTAATGTGGATTCCAACATTTTTAATTACCTTATTACTTTTTATCATATCGAGGGCTTCATAAATCGCCAAATCATTTGTGTTGGTGGCAAATAAAGAAGAACTATTGATGTATTCTAACTGATAACAGTATAAAACTGCATTATTTACTGATGAGCTTAAACCAAAGTCATCCGCGTTCACAATTAGATTAGGTAAAATTGACATCGTTTAAAAATAAATAAAAAGTGTCTCGTTGTGAAGGTGAAAATTACTAATACGCAAATTTTACAGCATCAAAAATAACATCTGTAATGGATTTAAAATTATAACTTTTGAAAGTTAATAAAAGCATTTTGCGAAATTAAATATATAATTTTTTGACCATTTAGAAAGTCCGGCAATTTTCGGCTCAAATATTCTCTTCTAATAGGAAGTGCTATGATTCAACACCCTTAATACTAAATTATTTTCCAACCTGCGCTTTACAAATGACTAGTAGCATTCTAAACGAATTAGCATCGCTATATACGATCCTCCAAGTATACCTTTCATAAAGAACAGAAAAAAAAATAAGCTCTGAACTAAATTTGGAATTTACTTAGTATCGATTAAACAAGCAGTTTTATAATAAATAAATTGTCTTTTTAGCATTGTTTTAAGTCGTATGCTAAATTTTTCGATATGAATATAGAATATAATTAAATTGAAATAGTTGCTTAATTTTTTAACTTGGGCTACCTAAAAAAAGATTATTCCAGGATTAACTAGCCAGAAATGCATTATTAAAATTAAAAACAGTTGGTTTCAATTCAAGGACATCGATTATTAGATTATCAATATTAACTTATTTCACAACTAATTTTTTATCCATCAAAAGTTAAACTATTTTAAATTAGATCCGGATAGCTTAATACTTTCACTTCGCATCTTACTAAGAATCCTAAATATCTGCTGGTTTATTAACTCGATGCTGACGCGACGATGAATTAAAGGTTCTACCTCCAGGAGGACTTGATTTAATTCATAAAATATTGCGGTATTAAGTTTTGGATGACTATCTAACTGAGTAAATTCATTTTTCGCTATACTTTTACTTATTAGATATGTAATATCATTGAGACATACATTGTATAGCAATATTCCAGGAGAATTTCTGTTAACACGAGTTATACTGAAATAATAAGTATTATTAATGAAATCTATCGAAGCCATTGAGTAAATTCGTTTTAAATATAATTGTTTAAAATTTACTTGTGTGATAACCATTTAACGCTGTATCTACAAAAGCTAATAATTCGTCTTTTATTTACGATGAGCATTATTTTATAACGCATCAGTTGACCGACAACTTTTTTAAAGATTTATTTTTTTTAAACAATTTCTAAATTAATTAGGTAGTAAAACCTAGGCGCTAATGCATAAGACTTTTAAACGTCTTATATATAGTATTAGTTTCATTTATAAATTTCTAAAAGAATTTTACTATTAGTTTTGATATATTTTTTTCGAACCTACAAAAAACTAATTTTGGTGAATAATATTTACGATAACAAGCAACTGTTTTTAATTCGACTCTATTACGCTATAGTATAAGAATTCTTACAAGATACCTACTAAAGTCCCGGCTTTACCATTCTTGATTTTGCTAAAAGCTATTGATAATCATAGCAGAGGAGATAAGCAGTTATAACCTTCTATGGCTAATATAGTATTAGATTAAACCTATAACTCTTCCGGGATTACCAACAACAATAGAGTTTGAGGGTATGCTTTTAACAATAACTGATCCTGCTCCGATTATAACATTATCTCCAATATTAACATCACCAATTATACAAACATTACAACCTATATCAACATTATTTCCAATTACAGGTGATTTAGTTAAATAATTAGCTCTTTTATTGGTTTTATTTCCAATAGTTGTTGATTGCCGTAGCGTACAATTATTCCCTATAATAACATCAGGATTTATTACTAATGCCTGTCCATGACGTATTGTCAATCCAAATCCTGCGTTGATCTTCCAAGGCAGCTCTACTCCCAAAAACCATTCTACAAAAATTATATATATTGGGAGATACCAAAAAAATAAGATCAATAACACCCTATTATACCGTATAGCTCTAGCTGTTCGATAATTTAATAATATTAATCTACTCTTGATGCTTCCCATATTAGCATCCCAATCCTGAAAAATGTTCATATTATATTTTTTTCGGATGTGGAAACAGTATTATTAATTATTGTTTTTGGAAGAATAATAAACGAAACATCGTTATGCATAATTTTTATTATATATATAAACAATCATTCAATCTTTTAGTTTTAAACAACATTTTTGATACAAGAATATAAACCTTTTTTAAAAATAGGTTTAACTATTAATTGCTTAAAAAGCGAAATCATATTTTGCCAACATTTTAATTGGGGTCGCTATACCCACTATTGGGGAAAATTCACCTCATTTTAATACCATATAAAAGCCTTATAAATCACAGTAGATTAACAGATCTCAAAATAGAGCTATCGTATTTAATAAAAAAACTTTAAATAATAAAAGATCAAAATTACTCAGGTACGATTATTAATTTTATTTAAGAAGTGAGATTATGTTGTTAACTATTTTGAATATTAGAATATTAGAATATTAAAATACAAATACCAACTGGCTGTTTGAAAAAAGCCGCATATTTAAATTAACTTAAATTTTGACGATATTTATAATTTTATAATTGCTTAATGTGTATTATCACCAGAAATCACCCTAATTCGTAGCATCTATTTTAAATTAGCAAACGTAAAATCTATCGCATCAATAATTCCGTCTGCTGCGGATTTAAAATTATATTTCTGAACATGTGTATAAGCATTTTTTGCAAATTCTGCATATAACTCATCATTACTTAAAATTTTTACAATCATCTCAGCCCAGATATCCACATTTAAAGGTAAAATATATCCGTTAATATTATCAATCACTAGGTCATTCGCAACACCGGCCTCTTCGCAGGTAATCACGGGAACACCTGCTGCCATTGCTTCGTTGGCTACTATGCCCCATGCATCGCCTTTGGTTGGTAATAAAAACAGTTTCGATTTTGGGTAAAAATTTGGTAGTTGCTTTTGATCAATAAAGCCAGGCATATTGTAACTTATCTTATAACCATCGAGCATTGCTCCTATTTCATTGGCCAATTCGCCGCTACCTAATATGAGCACATTACAATTTCCCGTCAGTTCTTTAACTTTTCTGGCTACCTCTACGAAAAAAAATGGCATCTTACCTTCTACAAGCCGACCAGAAAACATTAATGTGTATTCTTTATTAGATGTGCTTTTTTTAAATAAGGAATTGTCAATAGCAAGACAACTTTTAAATATTTTATTATTGGGTATTTTGTAGCTTTGATATAATTGTGAACTTCCATTACCTGCACCAATAAAGGCATAGGACTTAAAAAAAACTATTTTTCGGACTAGGCCATGAATTAAAGATAGCTTTTTTTCGGAGTCATATGTGCCATCGGTAAAAGGAATAAATTTTGCCCTATGTAATATAGACCAAATAAAAGCATATAGCATTGTTGGATTAAAACCTGTGGAAATTATCACCTCTGGTTTAGATCTATTCAAAGCTCTCCATATTGCAATGTTATTATGAATATATCCTTTACTAACATCAGCTAAGAAAATTTTATCATAATTACCATATTTAAATTTCCACTGCCGGTTAGGTTCAAGTTTCGCACAATAAATCACCAGATAATCTGAATTTAAAGTTTGGCTAACAATTTCGTGAACTTTTTCACGATAAGGGACTGGCATATTTGTTACGCATAATATTTTAGGCATTGATATAATTAACTTAATAATCGACGTAAATTAGTCGACATGAAAAACGATTTCTAAAACTCAATACTCTTACGGTTTTAATCAAACTTGAAGGGGATGCAAAGTTTGATAATTTTGAGTAAGGTTCCGGTTTGAGTCATATCATAAATTTAATCTATGAAGTTGACATTTTATAATAAATAATCTTAAAAGTTTTAAACTAATTAATTTTACATTATTTACTTGCGGAAATGCTTATCAGCATGTCGTTACTAGTAATTATTGTATGATGAATTTAAAACAAGAAAATTATTATAGGTTTAATATGCCTATTAAACTACGTTCACTAAATTAAACGCGTAAAATTATTAATTTCATTGCGATTGTATTCAACATTCCACTCATCAAATTTCAAATGGTGATCAGCATAAGGTCGGTGTAAATAAGCCCATTTTTCAGGTGATAAGTCACTTGACTTATATGATTCTACTTTGATAAAAACATCATTCGGTTGAAGGTCAAAAATTTCCATATACTTAATTTTTATAAGGTTTTATATAAAAATACGCAATAATCATTCCTAAATAATTCGTGCGATATTATATTGTATATAACTGATTTTTAAATTAGAGCGCAATTCCGTCAGTAAATAACACACTATTCGATTTTATACTTATAAAGAAATGGACTAATTATTTCAACTTTAAGTCACAAAGTTTATTAGTTAACCAATTTAAATATTATTCGTATAAGCCATTATTAAATCTATTCAATATAATTTCGTTTAGAGACAACATGATAAATAACTTTATTACAATACTTTAGAAGTCTCATGGGGCGAATAATTCCCAAGGGTAGAAATACTCACCACAAATTCTCAAAAAATAATAAGAGACTACTAAAAGAATTGGACGAGCTAAAAGCTGTTAATCGTGAATACATGCGTATTATGCAAATTATGGCACATGACTTACGGGGGCCGCTTTCAGGGATTACCGGCTTTGCAGCAATATTGTTGGACGAAATGCAATTCTCATCCGAGCATAAAAATATGATCCGATTAATTGAATCCACCGGAATACATTCATTAGAAATGATTGATGAATTATTAAAAAATGGTTTCATGGATGAAAATCAGGTCTTGGAAAAAGAGGAATTGGATATTAATGCTTTATTAAATGACTCGGTTGAGCTGATGCAGTTTAGAGCAAATAATAAAACTCAGCAGTTAAATATGAAAAGCGAAAATAACCCAATTTTAATTAAAGCTAATTACGAAAAAATTTGGCGTGTTATAAATAACTTAATTATAAACGCTATAAAATTCAGTTATTCAAACAGTGAAATTAACATTGGCTTAAGTTCCGATTATAATGGCGTGCAAATTTTTGTAGCTGATAATGGTATTGGTATACCTGCCAATTCCAAAGATAGGATATTTGACATGTTTACTTCCGCTAAAAGGTATGGCACTAACGGAGAACAACCATTTGGTCTTGGATTATCAATTTCAAAAAAAATAATCGACATGCACAATGGTAAAATTTGGTTTGAAAACAATGTTGATGGAGGAACAGTTTTTCATGTCGCCTTACCATATTTATGAATAAGTTGGATATTAGTTAAGATATAGAATGCTGGTTTTTTGGTAAAAGGGAGTTAAACCAGTTTCGCTTCTTCACTTGCATTGCCTCTAGTTATGTCGTTATTAGTTTTACAAAGAAACTTGAACGCTTCCAGCTTAATATTTATTTTTGCTCTACTTAATATCCGAAACCCACATTGCTAAAATATATCCACCAGCGATGAAAAGTTACTTATATTTCCTAATTTTATGTGATTGATTAGTTAACAAGCCTACTGTGACGGCCTTCTAATGATTAGTAATAAGCTTTTACAATGTCGGAATAGCTTACATTATTAGTTCAAATTAAGTCATTGACTTACAGAAAATAAATTCAAATAATAAACGCATGAATAATTGTGGTATATTGTTTATTGGTATGAAGATTGACTTAATAAATAATATTATTAGATAATGCAAAATCCTAAAGAGCTTCTTTATTATTGTTTTAATAATCATTGTTTAAATTCGATTACTAACGTTGCAAGTTGGGATTTAGTTAGTATTAACCCTGAAGCAGCTATTTCCAGTGATTTTAATTGCCCTTCTTGTGGTGAAAAATTGATTTCATTTATTTTTGATATAATCCTTGATAATATTTTGGAGCTAATCAAGTTTAAACAAACTAATATAGTTATACTAGACGATGACTTAATTTTTCATTGTTTTGCCAAGCAATCTCTTAGCCAGAAAGTAATGAACGCTCAATATACGACAGATGGCTATGCAGTATTGAATCAGCTAAGCAAAAGTATCGATTATGAAGACATATTACCCGATATTATATTTTTAGACTTAGATATGCCAATACTTAACGGTTGGATTTTTTTAGACATGTTTAAAGCCATTACGAAAAATTTGACCAAAAAAATTGAAATTTACATTATCTCAAGCTGTGAACCAACTGTAATCAACCTCCTAAAGTACCCATTCGTTAAAAGCTTTATTTCTAAAAAATCGACGCTACTATTTTTTAAGATGTTAAATCAGGAATTAATTGAAAGACAAATTATGGTACCCTCTATAATCTTGCAGCAGCCCTCCATTTAAATCTTCTAAAATGCAAAATTTTATGTTTTGCTTAACCTACTTCATCCGAGAACACTGAACTGATTAAGAGTTGGTTTGCATCCTTTTCCTCATAGATACTAAAGTTAGCTTGTGTGCCAGGGTAACCTACTAATGTTGACGTTGTGATAAAATCTGCCTCTGTTCCCTGACTTGAAAAGCCTTTCGACTCACTGGTGTTGTAGAAGCCAGCCGGATAAGCGCTGAATCCAGTGTTGTTCCCACCACTCTGTAATGTCCATTTAGAGGTAGACATGAGTTGTAAAGTTACGGTTTGACTCGGTTGGTAGTAACCATTACCGTCTTGCAAAGTAACACCCAAGTTTTTCATCAGTGTGTTGAAGTCGTCGGTTGATGGCAGGTGCCAACCTTTCGGTAGAACTATCGCCTTCGCTTCAGCTAGTGTGTAAAGTTTACCGTAGGTCGGATCGTTTGTACTACTGTTATTGTAGTTTACTCCACCTGAACCGTTATAGTTTACCGAAGTCCAGGTCTGATTACCAATTACGACCGTATCGGTTATTGTTGCTGTGGTTGATGGAATTGTTGGCTTTGTAGAGCTGCTTTTAGAGCATGAATAGAATAAGGTTGTACCTGATAAAAAGGCAAGCAATAGAAGTTTTTTCATTGTGTGAAAGGATCTTGTTTTGTAATACCTGGGCAGTCCCTTCATCGGCTGGCTTTAAAGCACGAAAGCGAAGGACTGAACTTAGTCTGAGCTTTAGAGGCACCTGGGAGAGCCCGCACGGCCACAGATAGTTTTCGTCCTAAGCTTGCGCGTGGACGTCTAACTCATCTGTTCTGGCGTACTGAAATTTCCTAGGTTTCCTAAATAGCTGAACAAACAAAGCTTAACGCTTGTATCGTATATGGTATGTTAGTAAATGGCTATGTTGATGTGTTCCTCCTTGTTTTGGTGTAAAGTTAATAAACAGTTGTGAATGTTAAGCTACACTGAGCATTCTCTTTCTCTGAGTAGCTGGTTGCTTGTACTTTATAAACTTAAAGGTGTGCAGATTATGTTTGGAATCTTCGATGCACTCGTAAAGCTCTGAGCAATTAACAATGATGTAATCAGTGTTGATGTAGTCCTTGATGTTAAAGGCTGTGTTTTCGATTGCTGTGCACTTGTACAGCATACGCAGAAACTTAGCGGTTATGTGTGAGAACCGGTAGTCATCTCCGCCTTGCTCGAACCCGAACTTGATGCAAAGCTTTTCTCCATCCTGGGATTCAAGCGAGAGGTAAATTAACGGATTCACCAACTCATGAACTTTACTGAATGTGCTGATCTCTGAGTTATCCCTGCGTTGTAAGGTGAAACGCAATTCATGTTGTTGTAAGGTAGCTAAAAGTTTCTCTGTTTCTTTTAAAAGTTTGAAGTAGCTCTCATACACTTGCTTGTTGAATGCGTTAAGCATTTGACTCTCGGAATGGATTTGATTTTTCATAATGATTGGATTATGGGTTAACGAAGAAAAAGCCTGGCTACAAGCCAAGCTTTTTGTTATGGGTGAAACTTATAAAGAATGGACGTAGCGTTGGTTCTGTACAGTAGTTACAGTATCATAAAAGGTGTTGAAGTCGGCCAACACTACTTCGTTTGTGCTTAACTTGAAGCTGTAGTTATCAAGCAGCTTTTTGATTGATGCTTCGTGTTTGCAGTTATAAAAGGCATACTCTACCTGATAAACAAACGCCACATTGCATTCAAGGATGAAATAAAAGCTGTCACTTGTAAAGGCGTGAAGTAGAAAGGCATTCTCCGTGTTGTCGCGCTTGTAGTCGCGTTTAAAATAAACTCCTCCTTGATTTTTTAGAAGTTGCTTTGCTGTAGCAAGTATGCTGTGATACTCATTCTCGATTGCCTCGTTATGAAGTTGTTGCTGTACTCCGTTCCTTCGTTTAGCAAGCACCCAGCGTTTAGGGATGCGCTGATGCATGAGGATAGGCTGAATTATGCGTGGTTTACTCTCCGGTACTTGTTCGGCACTCATAGTTTTAGGTTTTAGTGTGATGAATTGATGTGAATTAGAGATAGACAGGCAATCCCTACGCTCGGCTGCACAGCAGCGGTTAAACCGAACAGCATCGAAGTGTTTTGTCCAGGCACTGCTTATAGTATAAATCAGTTGCATTTTGGTTCGTAAATCTGTTGGCGTTTAAAAGCTTGGCTGGATGTAGCCGAGAGTAAGGGATATACTTTAGTTTAAATCAAGATTCAGTGCCGGGGGTGATGTCTGGTCTCAATCGGCGTGTGGAGGGGATATGTTTTATGAAAAAGTGAAGTCCGTAAATTAGGCATGGAGGGAGCGGTTGGTTGGATATATGCCAATGCCGTTGTATATTAGCATCAGCTAAACCATATGAGCAAACTTCAAAAGAAAGTAATTACAATAGGTGTTATTGCGGTGGGCGGGGCGATGATTTGGATTGCTGCAAAAAGCATCGTTCGAACCAGTTGGTTAAGCGATACAATTGGTATAACAGGTTTGGTGGTTACGCTGGGAGCTGCATGTTACTTTAAGGGCTTGTTTCCGGGTATGGATAAGCGCTATTACAATAACCCTAATAACAAAGAATGGGAATGAAAGAAGCTAGTAATCCAGCAATGCAGCGCGCTCTATATGTATTCGGTTTCGCAATCTTCTTTATCATGGGGTTAGGCGTTTACTGTAATCTTACGAATACTTCTACAGGCGGGACATTATATAGTAGGTATGGTGGAAATGGCGCAACTGTACGATATGGTGACAACGAAATGTTTATAATAGCTGGTATATTGCTTTTGGGTGCATTGGTCATGATGATTACTAACAAACTACGCGCATGAAGCAAGCACTCATTTATAGTTTGAAGGTTTGGTTAACCAGCTTACTGCTTGGCCCAATGCTTTACTATCCAGTGCAAACCATTATTGAACCTCAATACCCACATCAATTTCATTATGATGTCAAGTATGGGTTTTACTTTTCCATGCCGAGCTTTATCGTGTCTATCATAGCAGTAGTAATAGTTAAACACCTTTCTACTACACTTGTAGTTAAGAAACTTTTACTCTCTGTTGCAGGAGTCGTGCTTGCTGCACTTCCATTTTATATCCTAAAAGGTAGTTGGGTTCAACAGGGGACAGAATACCTACTTGCTTATGGTAGCATCACTCTGATTGCAATTTGGGTTTATAAATTAGACTAAGGTAAAGCACTAACTTTTACCTTATAAAAAAGACAAGCAGATGCTCAACAAGTTCAAACCAATGTTTGTTGTCTTTTTAGAAGTGCAAATAGTCACTTGAAAGCTTTAAAAGGGTGCAAGTTGCATTCATTAAGCGCCAAATGGTACAATTTGCATGCTTTAATCCTTATCGGACGTAAAATGCACGTCTTAAGCCTACAACGATTTAAATATGTTGTTACGGTCATACTCGTTTAACATAGCCAGTAAACAAAAAAACCTGCACTGTATGCAGGTTCTCATGGATTACATTGATAATACCAAATTGAGATTTTCCAATATTTCTTAAGTTTTTGTAATACTCTATATAGAAGCAACATTCCTGATAAAGTTGGAAACTATATATTTTAGAATAGCTTATGCCACCATCCTTAAGCCAAACTGAGCGCGTAGAATTAATTGTCCGTTAATCGGTTTGCCCTTACTGGATGGTATCTTACAATGTTTTATTTCAAACCTTCCTCTGTCACCAAGATCATTCGCGTTCGCTATTTTAACTTTACCATTCTCTTCCCGAATGTCCAGTTTGATGTAAATCTCCTGTAACTTGCTCTTGATGTATTCGTTGGTATAGCGTTCACTTACTTTAAATAACTCTCCAATCAGTTTAGCAATTTAATCTCAGCGATAGTATTTTCCTTAAGTATGATGGCTGCGTCCACTTTCTTCACATTGTACTTAAATTTTATCAGTGTTGCTCCATCTAAATGAATATACGCTTTATAAGCTGTTGGGTTACTTTCCTTGACTTCTTCCTCCGGTGTTTCGCCTAGGAAGAACGTCATACACTTTTGCTGTTGATTTTTGTAATTCGCTATTTTCAGATAGTCTCCTCAAGTCGTTTTGAAGCCGACTTGCGTTTGATAATGGTTTTCGTGTCCAATTTGATGTCGGAATCGTAGCGGGTTATATTAAAGTAACCTTTCTCCCAATCCTGTTCTTATAACTGATGTGGTTGTATATCTCGTTGTTAGCTGCTTCGTTTATTTGTTGATCAAGTTTCATGAGGTTCAAGATCGCGATGTTATTCGTTTCGTTTATATATGCGTATGGGGTCAATCTATCGTCCTTTTTAGGCTCTGTGCCTTGTAGTTTACAGTCAGCTACGTACTCATTGTGTTGTTTAATAAGCAGTTTAGCTTCATGCAGATATTCATCTCTAAAGGTTGCCAAAGGTTTCATTTCTTTAGTATGGTGGATATACCGCTGATATTGACCACCCAATTCCGGCGGAATGTGACCAGTGATTCCGCGTCAAATTGACCACCCCATTCCGGGGCAAACTGACCAGGCATTCCGGGCCAAATTGACCACCCCGAACGAGCAGCTAATGCTGTAGAAGCACCCATCTTTACGAGGTTTAATATAACCTCCAAAAGCATGGCCAACACTACGATTAGCATGAGTAAGATCAGAAAGATAATAAGGATGTACACCAATGGGCGCAGTATCATGTCGATAGCTGCCCAGGCTGATACGTCCCGGAATACCGTTAAGAAGTACCTGGCCTCGTTTAAGGATAGTGGCTTTACGTTCGAGGAGGTTGATGCGCTGAACGATAAGGAACTAGAGGACTTCTTTGGAAAAAGCAGGGAGATGCCTCCTACAGGCCGTATGCAATCTATGCTGCGGTGCTTTCCGCATGTAGATAAGGAGCTTAAACGCACCGGCGTTAACCGTCATATATTATGGGCAGAGTATTATAAAGAGTTCCCGGAAGGCTATCAGTACAGCCAGTTCTGCTTCTATTATACCCAGTGGAAAGCGAGGGTCAACCCGACCATGCATATGGATCACAAAGCAGGTGATAAGCTGTATGTGGACTTTGCAGGGCAAAAGCTGAGCATTACCGATAAGGAGACCGGCGAGATCATTACCGTTGAGGTATTTGTAGCGATACTCGGAGCCAGCCAGCTTACTTATGTAGAAGCTGTGAGTAGTCAGCAAAAGGAGGACTTTATTACGGCCTGTGAGAATACGCTGCATTATATCGGTGGCGTTCCTGATGCCATTGTACCGGATAACCTGAAAGCTGCCGTGACCAAAAGCAGCCGTTTTGAGCCCACGTTAAACGAAACATTCGCTGACTTTGCTGATCATTACGGTACTACCATACTACCAGCTCGGGCGTTCCGCCCTCGTGATAAAGCATTGGTAGAAGGTGCGGTTAAGATCATGTATACCCGGATCTATGCCCCCTTAAGAAAAGTAGTTTACCATTCGTTAAAGGATCTGAACGAAGCCATAAGAGTGGTGCTCGAAGAGCACAACAACCGGTTCCTGCAAGGGAGGAACTACAGCCGAAGGCAGCAGTTCGATGAGATAGAGCGCGAAGTGCTCAACCCTTTACCTGTTCTGCGTTACGAGCTTAAAAAGCAGTTCCATGCTACCGTGATGAAGAACGGCTATGTATGCCTTGGACCGGATAAACATTATTACAGCGTCCCTTATCGGTTTATCGGCAGAAAGATCAAGCTGCTATATTCCAGTTCTTCGGTAGAAGCCTTTTACCATTATGAGCGTATTGCCATGCATAAACGCACAAGGGGACTATATCTTTATACAACCGAGAAAGACCATCTGGCTTCCACTCATCAGTTCGTGGCCGACTGGTCAAAAGATAAGTTCCTGGGCTGGGCCTCATCCATACACGAGGATGTCAGGCTTTATATCCATAATATATTCGACCGTAAACAACATCCTGAACAGGCTTATAAGTCCTGCCTGGGTATCCTTGGCTTCTCCCGCAAAGTAGGTAATGAACGCCTGATCATGGCTTGCCGAAGAGGTCTTCACTATGGCGTTTATAACTATAAGACCATTCATATGATCCTGGAAAAGAAGATGGATCAATACGAAGAAAGCCTGTTCGCAGATGAACTTCCTATGCCCAGCCATGATAATATCAGAGGCGAAGACTATTACAAATAA
Source organism: Mucilaginibacter sp. (assembly GCF_965225845.1). Lineage (GTDB taxonomy): Bacteria > Bacteroidota > Bacteroidia > Sphingobacteriales > Sphingobacteriaceae > Mucilaginibacter. The sequence continues at coordinate 77,919 of NZ_CBDDBL010000002.1, read as the reverse complement.
CCTTTTAAACAACCAATGGAATGAACACAAACACGTTAGACAAAATGCGGAAGCTCAAGTTCTTCGGCATGTACCATGCTTTTCAAAGCACCCTGGAAACAGGTAAAACAGAGGATTACACAGCAGATGAGCTACTGGCGCACCTGGTAGATGCAGAATGGGATGACCGCCATAACAGGCGTATCGAGCGGCAGATATATTATGCCAAGTTCCGCTACAAAGCCTCTGTAGAGGACGTTCACTATCATGCCGACCGAAGTATCGACCGTAACCAGATCATGCGCCTGGCGGACTGTACATTCATCGAGCGCAATGAGAATCTGCTGATCACCGGCAGCACAGGTATCGGTAAAAGCTATATCGCTTCTGCTATTGGGTACCAGGCCTGCACACTGGGCTACAGGGTCTTTTATGCCAGTACGCCCAAACTGTTCTCTAAACTCAAAATGGCGAAGGCCGATGGTTCGTATCTCAAAGAGGTTGCGAAGATCGAGCGGCAAGAACTACTGATATTGGATGACTTCGGTATACAGCCTTTTGATGCGCAAAGCAGGGCTGCGCTAATGGAGATCATTGAAGACCGGCATGGAAAGACCTCGCTGATCATTACCTCTCAGCTACCTGTAAGTAAATGGTACGATGTGATCGGTGAAAAGACAATTGCTGATGCTATACTGGACCGGATTGTACATAGTGCACACCGTATCGAACTGAAGGGGGAATCAATGAGAAAGAAACGAAGAACTGATGATAAAGAGGTCAGTTATCAATAACCACTTTTAATAACTAACTTTGAAAACGCTTTTACAGCTCTCGCTGCTATCGTTCGCCAGCTAATCGCCTGGTCACTTTGCCACGGAATCAGGTGGTCAACATCCCCGGAATATCAATCAAGTATGCTATGGTCAGCAAAAATCACATCGGAGATCATAACTACATCCGGTTTGTAATCATCTATCTTCATGTCAAATGCTGAGAAGTATCTGCTTGTAAAGAAGTTGTACTTAGCCAAGTCTTCAACTTCAAAGTGACTATAGGCTTGTTTGAACCCTTTCTCCATTAAACTAACTACACTTTCTTTAGCACAGAATGCTTTACTTTCTGCTCTAATGTCTAATGTCTTTGTTAGTGCTGCTATTCCTTTGGTAGAGTTCATGAATATGCACACGTGTTCACTTTTTAGTTTATCTAAGAGTTTATGCAATGAAGCTGCAACGCTATTCGTATTGACCACAGTTATATGTTTACTGTAATCATAGTCTGGCTCTATCAGGTAGTGCTTAAAGTCCTTAAACCTTTCGTCGCTATACGGTAAAGTGGTGGCAGACACCATAGCCTTGCGTTTGAACTTTAGAAATTCATTGATCGGTGCTGCTATCTTTCCTCTGTATCTTACGTCAGTTATAATACGTTCACATTCATCTAACAGCATAAAGAATGTGTCTCGCATTACCTGTATGTCTTTAAAAGCTTTTACTACCTTAGATGTAAAGCCTTCGGGGGTCGTCAAAATCTTTTTATACTTGACATCAGATAGCAGATAAGCTTTTATGTCAGCTACCTCAATTCCTTTATATACCCCAAGTATTTTCTTATCAGGGTACTTCTCATTGTGTCTAGTTACTTTATCTTCTATTACGGGTTTGTTTGGCAGGCATCCAATTAGATTTTCTTTGAGCTTTCTGATCGCGAAGTCTGTGAAGCCACAGCCTGGTACTGTTTTGTGATAAATACTGTCAGTGTCGATTCCTTCTGACATAAAGGGTTCAATTTGGCTTATGTAATTACCAAACGGTAAGGTTATAGTTATAGGTATCATAGTTATGGAAATAGTTGTCCCATCAGTGTCACGAGGTGATCTGGCATGAGTGATTAGTAAATTGTTTGAAAAGCTTGGGAGCTGGATCGCTCCCAAGCAATAGTTTAGACTTTCTTGGCTTCTTCTATAAGGTCATCCAAAGTAAAGCCGATTAGGATTTTACCTTCTTGGTAATCCTCGATCAGTTGCGGCATCCCTCCACCGTTGATCATCTTAAAACCCAATGTTGCCCTGGATTTGTACACCCTATGAAATGTGTACGGCCTATTGCCAGCATCAACACCGGTGGCAGGGTTGCCATCCATCTTCATGTTGTTTTTCAAACACAAAACAAGTTTTTGCCAGTCATTGGCTTCCTTGGGTCGTAAGCTTTCTCCAAAGCTTAGGAATTTCTCTGGCACCTCATAAGGTGTTTCTCCGTTTCTGCCAAAGAACATTTGAGCAGTTAACAATGTAGCAGTACTGCTGTGTGACACATCTTTTGTGTCTTTTGCACTTTTAAATAAGTGATTCATTTTAGTTTTGCCGCAGCCTTAGTGCGTTGGCACTTGCAAGGTCGCCAACACTCAAAACCTTTGTTTGATAGATATGTGGAACTTTCCTAAGCTTTTTCTACCACCTTAAGTTAAAGATTATTTCTGGTGTCATTCAACAACGTTCTCATGTGTCTCTCTGGTGTAACATCCTTAATGTCAGGGTCAAATTGTTTGTCCATCAAATCAAATAACATACAAATCTCATAAAGGAATCTCAACTGCTTATCATTGGTCTTCCAGCGTTCCGCGACCTTCAAAGACGTTTCTCCTTCCAAATAAGGAATGAGACATAAGCAAAAATGGCCAGCTGTCTGCTTATTTCGACTCTGAGTGGTTGATTTGTTGGTAAGTGATGCAGCATCTTTCAGCTCTCTAAGTATTGTTGGACCAGATGATTTTGTTCGATTCACTGCATTTTCGTAGATCCCAAACAGGTAGACAGGGGCTTCTCCTCCGTCTATCACATCCATAACAAACTTTGCCATCCACTCGATCAACTTTTGATCGGTGATATTGAAGGTGTCCATTGCTTTACTTGTCTCCCTATCCTTAGATTTCAATGTCAACGTATATTTCTTGTCTTTGGGATTGTTCTTAAGGCTGTACATGAAACCAGCCAACTCTTTCAAGCGTTGCTGGAACTCATAAGATTCATATTGTAGATAATCAAAGTTGCTATTCAAAGATTGAACCAAGTTGACTATCATGAACAATAGGTTCTCTCTATGCTGTACTAAGTTGTATCGCTCTAAAATTACTTCAAACTCAACCAGTACCTCTTTAACATGCTCATCGTCGAATAAGACTTTGCCATCTTTGTCGTAGGGTTCAATCATCAGCTCTATGCCATGCTTGGATTGTTCCTTTGTTAACTTGTTTAAGTATTGTAACTTCTGTTTGTCTGTCTTTAACTTAACGAGATCCTCTCTCGAAATAGAAATCTGATGATACTTAGCAATCTGTGCATAGTCAGGTCGAACGATGAAAAATTCCATGGGCGAAGATAAAAAAAGCAGAGTAGTGATACTACTCTGCAACTTGAAGTTCTACTTAAGCCTCTCATTGAGTTTGGCAATATGGCTCATTACGTTCTCTTTTACAACTTTGGCGTAATGAGATTCGGTTGTAGTAGTTTTACTATGGCCGAGAAGGAATGATACGATCTCTAAAGGTATATCGTTGTTAAGAAGTACTGTTGATGCAAAAGTTTTCCTGGCTATGTGATGTGTCAAAACTTTGTTTATACCAATAACTTCAGCAATCTCTTTAAGGTAAGAGTTCATCTTTTGATTGGATATAACAGGCAGTAGCAATCCATTGTTGTCAGGATAACCGTACTTCTTTATAAGCCTCAACGCTTTAGGCAACATTGGTACCGTGATCGGTCGCTGAGTTTTCTGTCTTACCATATCAATCCACAGTGTGCCCGTTTCATCAAGTTGGATGTGTTGTTTAGTAAGTATGGCTGCTTCATTATAAGCTAATCCTGTATAGCAAGAGAATATAAAGCAATCTCTCACGACAGCAAGTCTTTCTTGCGCAAACTTATGCGCCTCAAGTTTCTTTAGTTCCTGATTGCTAAGAAACACAACTTCTTTAGTATATTTCTTCTTTTGATAAAGCAGAAAGGGGTCGTTGGTCACCCATCCATTGCCTACTGCAATCTTCATGACCTTCTTAACCCTTTCGATGACTTTGTTAATGGTGTTCTGATTGTGCCCTTTAGTTACTTTTAGGTAGTGATCTAACTCAGTTAGGAAGTTAAGTTTTATGAAGCTTAATGCGTAATCAGTTACGTTGAATCTTTCACGAATGAAGTCTGAAACGTGGCTCTGTATCACTACAAATTTATCATAGGTGGCTTGAACATAGTCCATGCCAATAAGTGCTTTCATCTTCTCATTGTGGTAATCGAAGGCCTGAAGCAACGTCTTATACTCCTTGTCAGCACCTGTGTAACGATTGTAAACTTCATCAAGCACAAAGTATTCACGTTCCTTGTTTAATTCGTCAAAGGCTTTATTGAGCTTCTGTCGGATAGTGTCAATTGAACTGTTCGTTTGTTGTGCATCCGTTGAGTTACCCTTCGCGTGTTGAGCTAATGTATTCCAGGATTGTTCTTTTATGTAAATACCAGTAGAGAATTGTTTACGTTTTGTCTCTAATGTGATTCGGCAGAAGATAGGAGCCGTTCCCTTAACATTCACTTTCGACTTATAAAAGAAGAAAAGGATGTTCATGTTGTGTCCCATGATTGTCTAATTTTAAAAAATGATAAATCAGAGAACCGGTATTACAAATTGATTTACAATGCTTTACAGAGCTTTCATTGTGTACCTCGGAAAAGAAACCTGTGTACCTTATTGTGTACCTCTTTATCTCCAAAACAAATAGGTGTAAAACAAAAAAGCCTCTAATCTTGCGATTAAAGGCTTTCTTTTTTACTCAGGTAGCGGGAGCAGGACTCGAACCTACGACCTTCGGGTTATGAGCCCGACGAGCTACCAACTGCTCCATCCCGCACTGTTTTTGTTATTATAACTCTTAGTTCATAACTACTAAAAGTGTGCCATCTAAACCAAAAATGCAATTTACATCCTGTTTAAATTGGACTGCAAAGATATAATTCGTTTCTTTGCAGTCCAAATATTATTTCATTTATTTTTTTATGGCCCACAGAGCAGGATTTGTAAGTATAATAGGTAAGCCAAATGCAGGTAAATCAACACTGATGAATGCACTCGTGGGCGAAAAAATGTCCATCATCACCCCAAAGGCGCAAACAACCCGTCACCGTATTTTAGGTATTGTTAATGAAGAGGACTACCAGATCGTGTTTTCTGATACACCCGGCGTTATCAAACCGCACTATGCTTTACACGAAAGCATGATGCACCAGGTTGATGGTTCTATTGTTGATGCCGACCTGATCCTTTTGGTTACCGACATCTACGAAGAATACGATGAGGAGGACGTGTTGAAGAAATTATCAGGTACACAGGCTCCCGTTGCGGTGTTGATCAATAAGGTAGATCAATCCGACGAAGAAACGGTAAAGGCAAAGGTTGAATTTTGGAAAGAGAAATTAAACCCAAAAGTGATCTTCGCGATATCAGCCTTAAAAGATTACAACGTGCTTGCGGTAATGAACTTTGTAATTGAGCACTTGCCCGAACATCCGCCATACTATGAAAAGGACGCGCTGACGGACCGTAACGATAGGTTTTTTGCTTCGGAGATGATTCGTGCGCAAATCTTTAAACAATACAAAAAAGAGATCCCATACAGCAGTGAGGTAATTGTTACTGCCTTTGTTGAGGGGGAAACGCTGCACCGAATCAGTGCCGAAATTATTGTGGAGCGCGATTCACAGAAAAACATATTGATCGGCAAGGACGGCAGCATGCTCAAAATTGTAGGCACTTACGCCCGCCGCGATATGGAAGAATTCTTCCAGAAGAAAGTGTTCCTGGAAATGTTTGTTAAAGTTATACCCGACTGGCGCAGCAAAAAAAATTACCTGAAAAAATTTGGGTACGAATAAGAAAGATTTGAGATATTAGATATGAGATTGGAGCCCTTTGGTTTCGCATCTGATTACGCTAATATCTTGTTTTATATATCGATGTTGATTTGAATGTGAAGTAAAACTCATATATCAAGTCTTACATCTCACATCTAATAAAAAATGAGCAATATAGTAGCCATAGTGGGCAGGCCTAACGTAGGTAAATCAACTTTATATAACCGTTTAACCGAGAGCCGCAAGGCTATTGTTGATGACGTAAGCGGCGTAACGCGCGACAGGCACTACGGTGTTTCTGAATGGACACACCACAGCTTTACGGTAATTGACACCGGTGGTTATGTGGCCAATTCTGAAGATGTTTTTGAAGCGGCTATCCGCGAGCAGGTGATCATCGCCATTGAGGAAGCAAGCGTTATTTTGTTTGTGGTTGATGTTACCACAGGCATCACCGACCTGGATGATGAGATCGCCTCATTATTACGCAGAAGCCAAAAGCCGGTATTTGTGGTGGTTAATAAAATGGATAATACCTCGTTGTTAGCAGATTCAATGGTCTTCTATAGCCTGGGATTGGGTGAGTTATACAATATATCATCCATGACCGGTTCGGGTACAGGTGAGTTATTGGACGATGTTGTTAAGCATTTTGATGATGAACCAACTGAACCGAATACCTTGCCAAAGTATGCGATAGTTGGTCGCCCGAATGTGGGTAAATCTTCTATCATCAATTCATTGATCGGTAAGGAACGTAATATTGTTACGCCAATAGCCGGCACAACCCGTGATTCTATCCATATTCATTACAACCAGTACGGTCATGATTTTATGCTCATTGATACTGCCGGGATGCGTAAAAAAACCAAGGTAAAAGAGAATATCGAATTTTACTCGGTAATGCGCACCATCAAGGCTATTGAAGAAGCCGACGTGATCATTCTGATGCTTGATGCTGTTGAAGGTATTGAGTCGCAGGACATCAATATTTTTCACCTTGCCGAGAAGAATAAAAAAGGTATCGTTATCGTAGTAAATAAATGGGATTTGATTGAAAAGAACAATAAAACCATTAAAGTTTTTGAAGAAATGATTCGCGAAAAGATAGCGCCGTTTACTGATGTGCCTATTGTATTTACCTCCGTTACAGAAAAGCAACGCGTGTTAAAGGTGATTGATGTAGCTAACGAGGTTTATGCCAACCGTGCTAAACGCATCCCTACTTCAAAATTAAATGAAGTTATGTTACCTATTATTGAGGCTTATCCCCCACCATCAACCAAAGGCAAATACGTAAAAATCAAATATGCAACCCAAATTGCAGGCTCATCGCCAATGTTCGCGTTCTTTTGCAACCTGCCGCAATATGTAAAAGAACCATATTACCGTTTTGTAGAGAATAAGTTAAGAGAGCATTTCGATTTCCAGGGAGCCCCGGTACAGGTTTGGTTTAGGCAGAAATAGTTTTGATGTGCAAATAACCTTATCTGCACATCTACCTATCTACGCATTGGCACATTCTCTAATCCTGGCTCAAATTTCTAACAGCTTTCTTAAAGCCGGCATCATCATTATTTACCGTTTCGTAGTAGGCCTGGTCGCCCCATTTAAAACGCGCTGCGTAAGCTTTTAATAGCAGCCTGATGGTTTGCTTAGATATAATGATATCGGTAGAATCCATTTCTTTAATAGTTCCTGAAGCATAAATAATAAAATCGTCAAACATTGGCCCGCTTACCGAAAAGTGATTTACAAAGTCTGCCTCATTGGAATATTTATTTAAGGTTGGCTGCATCCTGTCGAGCACATAAGCGGTAAATAGTTGGTTATCGTCAAGCTCCTGTATGAGTTGGGTTTCTTCTGTAGTATCCGCAGGGACAAAAATATCAGGCATAATACCGCCGTGACTGTATACCGTTTTGCCGCTCAAGGTATGATAGGGCGATTGTTTTTTGAACAGGCTGTCATCCATATTGCTTTGCGCGGTAAAAAGTTCGCCTTTTTTCATCCGGTTGGACAGTTCTGCATGGTAATTATCCACTCCCTCAGCGTATGATTTTTGTATCGACCTGCCTGACGGGGTATAATATCTGGCTACAGTAAGGTTTACTGCCGATCCATCATCAAAAGGAAATTGTTCCTGCACCAAACCCTTGCCAAATGAGCGCCGGCCAATAATGGTTGCCCTGTCCAGGTCCTGTAAAGCACCCGCCAATATTTCACTTGCTGATGCCGAATATTCGTCAATCAGTACCGCCATTTTACCTTGCTGAAATACGCCGGAATCAGTAGCGAAATAATCCGTACGTTGTTCATGTGATCCTTTTGTAAAAACGATGAGCTGGCCCTTGGTTAAAAACTCATCAGCCAAGGCAGTCGCGGTATTCAGGTAACCACCGCCATTGCCACGGATGTCGAGGATCAGCTTTTTCATTCCCTTTTGTTTAAGGTCGATCAAGGCATGGCGAAAATCCTTATCTGTAGTGGACGCAAACTTGCTGATCTTTACATAACCTATCGTTGGCGTAGCCATATAATAAGCATCAATGCTGCTTAAATCCACGTAGCCGCGTTTTACGGTAAAAGTTTCTTTTTGCTCGTCGTTTGGTGTTTGTACATTAAAAACCAGTTGTGTTTGCTTTGCATTGGTAAATACGTTGTCTACTTTTTCAGTTGTAAGGTTCGTTCCTGAAAATTTTTGATTGTTGATATCGATGATCGCGTCCCCACTTGCTAAACCCGCCTTTTCAGCCGGTCCGCCGGGATAAACCTGGGTAATAAAAAGTGTATCACGCAATAATTGATACTCAACCCCGAAACCACTAAAACCACCCTCTAATTTATCATGAATAGCCTGTGCTTGTTTGGGCGGCAGGTAGGTAGAGTGCGGATCGAGGTTTTGCAATAAATTATTTGCAGTAACACCCTCAACACTATCTACATTTACAGAATCGACATAATTTTGGCGAACGAGCTGTAGTACTTTTGCGAGCTTATCACTTTGGGAAACGGACTCGCCGAAATATTTTGATGAAAAACTGTTGTCGCCAACAAGCAGGCCGATAGCTACCCCTATCAAAATTAAAATAACAGACCTGAAAATAATGCCGGCGCTTTTTTTCATACCAAACGTGTCGCTCACAAAGTTAGCCAATTGGGGCGATTAGTAGAAGTGAAATTCTTTAACTTCTACTTAATTTGTCATTTTTATTGACTTGATATTTTTGGGTCATCTTAAAAAATAAAAATCTATCCAATCCTATAATCGTGTCCCAATTTTAACCAATTTTGTAAAAACAGCCGCAATGGAATCTACCACCGAAAAAAGCTCGCTATACAATAACCTGGAGCAAATGCCTGTTGGCGACATCCTCCAGAATATAAACGACCAGGATCAAACTGTTCCATTTGCAGTAGCCAAAGCATTGCCGCAGATTGAAAAGCTGGTAAGTATTGTTGCTGAAAGAATGAAATCAGGCGGCAGGTTATTTTACATTGGTGCAGGCACCAGCGGCCGTTTGGGCATTGTTGATGCTTCAGAATGCCCTCCAACTTTCGGTGTGCCATTTGATATGGTTGTCGGTATTATCGCCGGCGGAGATAGCGCAATCCGCAAAGCGGTGGAATTTGCTGAAGATGATGCACAGCAAGCCTGGATTGATCTGCAAGAATATCGTATTAATGAAAAGGATGTTTTGGTTGGAATAGCGGCGTCGGGCACTACGCCATATGTAATCGGCGGGTTAAAAATGGCTAACCAGTATAATATTGCTACTGGTTGCATCGTATGTAATAGTGGCAGCCCTGTAGCGGCAGAAGCACAATACCCGGTTGAAGTAATAACCGGACCTGAATTTTTAACCGGCTCAACCCGTATGAAGGCCGGTACCGCCCAAAAGCTGGTGTTGAATATGCTTAGCACCGCCGTAATGATACAGTTGGGCAGGGTAAAAGGAAATAAAATGGTAGACATGCAGCTAACCAATAACAAGCTGGTTGATCGTGGTATGCGTATGATCATGGCTGAAACTGGCTTGGACGAAGCAACCTCCGCTGATTTGCTAAAAGAACACGGCAGTGTAAGATTAGCGGTTGATGCTTATAAAAAAAAATAGATGTGCAAATATGCTGATGTGCAGATACGCGAATGCTCTAATTGATCCATTTGCATCTCATTAAATAAAATCCGCACATTTGCATATGCGCACATCTGCACATAAAAAAGAATGCACGAAATAGAACCATATTACCGTTGGAGAGATGACTACGTAGCATCAGAGGACGAATTTTCGCCTTTTTATGCTACGCAGTATAGTGAGTTTGAGTTTGATAAGCAGGTATATAACTATTTGCTGCACCCGCAATGGGATTCGTTTGGCTCAAATACCTTATATTTAAAAGTATTGTATGTTGATTATGACATCGGGTATACCATTATTGAGTTTATAGGTGAATGGAACGACGCCATCAACAATGACATTATGCTGATGAAGCGGGAACTGATCGACCTAATGACCGACCAGGGGGTAACGCATTTTATATTAATTGGCGAGAATGTACTAAACTTCCACTCTTCAGACGATTGTTATTACGAGGAATGGTTCCAGGAAGTAGAGGATGGCTGGGTAGCCGGTATCAATTTTCGTGATCATGTGATCGAAGAGTTTAAGCGTAACAATATCGATTACTATATCAACTTTGGCGGAGGACTGGACGAAATGAACTGGCGGGCGTTAAAACCGCTGCAGGTTTTTAAACAAATTGATGAACAACTGACAAAACGGCTTAATTAGCATCGCGGTATAAGATTTGATTAAACCATATAAGAATATTGATATCTATATCATAGATTTAAAAACCGATATTATGCGTGATGGGATTTAATCTCATGTATAAAATCTCACATCTAATATCTAAATTTGTATAACCCAAAAAAAGAAAATAGAATTTTAAAAAATGGAAAGTAATAATCCTAATTACACTTATAATAGTGTAGTACAATTAGATGACAGCGAAACCGCATCGCGCAAGTATTTGGCAAAAGTTTTTGCCTGGATGTTTGTGGCATTGGGCGTTTCGGCATTTACCGCGTTTGAATTTTTTCTTACACCAAGCCTTTTAAGCCTGATCATTGATCCGGTTGCAGGTGGTTTTACAGGTTTAGGCTATGTGGCCATATTTGCGCCGCTTGCTTTCTCATTGGTTATAAACTTTGGCTTTAACCGCTTGTCCTACACAGCAATGGTTGTGCTTTATTTGGCTTATTCAGTAGCTATTGGTATTACTCTTAGTATCTTTGGCTTGATCTACACTTCCGGTTCAATATTCAGCGTATTCCTGAGCGCATCATTAGTGTTCGGTATAATGGCAATAGCTGGTTACAGAACATCAATGGATCTAAGCAAATTCGGCTCTATCCTATTCATGATATTTATGGGTGTATTCGTAGTCAGTTTGGTTAACTTCTTTTTCAGAAGCTCACAGTTAGATTATATCATCAGCTTCCTGTTCGTAGCTATTATGGTTGGTTTAACCGCTTATTATATGCAAATGCTTAAACGAATAGGTGCAGGTATTGAATATGGTAATGAGCAATCGAAAAAGTTGGTAATTATCGGTGCATTTGTACTGTATACCACATTTATAAATCTGTTTATGTCGATGATGCGTATTTTCGGTAGAAGACGCTAATCATAAAAGCAATTATTGAAAGCTGTCTTCGAAAGAGACGGCTTTTTTTATGACAAGAGCGTGAGATAGCATGGTTTTCATCCCTATTGCATATTACCAATTTATTACGCACATTTGCAATGCTTATAGAGAAAGACGGAGGGATTAGACCCTGCGATGTCTTAGCAACCTGTGCTTCACAAGGTGCTACATTCTACTTAACTTAAACACACAGGGTTAGGAAAGATAAGCGAAAGTCAGTTATCGCCCGACTTTTCGATATAAGCTTTTTTTAGTATCAAATAATTAGTATCAAGTAACAAGATTGCGCTTGCATTTGGACTGATGTTTTGAGATCAAATTTGGGTCTTGATACTTGATACTCGCTACTTAGTACTCAACAATGGATATCAGAAAAGAATTAGAAAAACGCATACTCGTAATTGACGGGGCAATGGGCACCATGATACAGCGGTACCAATTGACCGAGGCGGATTTTCGTGGAGAGCGATTTCGTGACCATATATCAGACCTGCAGGGAAATAACGACCTGCTGAACATCACACGGCCCGACGTTATTAAACAAATACATGCCGAATACCTGGATGCCGGCGCTGATATTATCGAGACCAATACCTTCAGCACACAAGTAATTTCATTAGCTGATTATCACCTGGAAGAACTGGCTTATGAGTTGAGCTATGAAGGCGCACGCATAGCCAAAGAGGTTGCTGATGAATACACAAAAAAAAAACCTGACAAGCCACGCTTTGTAGCAGGTGCCATTGGGCCTACGAATAGAACAGCTTCTTTATCACCCGATGTTAACGACCCGGGTTATCGTGCGGTTACTTTTGATGACCTGGCTTCGGCTTATTACGACCAGGTTAGGGGTTTGGTTGATGGCGGTTCGGATATGTTGTTGGTGGAAACCATTTTTGATACACTGAATGCCAAAGCTGCACTCTTCGCGATCAATAGGTATGCTGAAGAATCGGGCAAGCATTTGCCGATCATGATTTCCGGTACGATCACCGATGCTTCAGGGCGTACTTTATCGGGGCAAACCGTTGAGGCATTTTGGAATTCCATCCGCCATGCAAACTTGTTATCCGTTGGCCTGAATTGCGCTTTAGGTGCGAAGGAAATGCGCCCGCATTTAGAGGAATTATCCAATATTGCTGATGTATTTATTTCGGCCTATCCAAACGCGGGTTTACCAAATGAGTTTGGCCAGTACGACGAAACCGCGCATGAAACTGCCCACCAGGTAGATGATTTTATGCAGGCCGGGTTGGTGAATATTGTCGGCGGTTGCTGTGGTACAACGCCCGAGCACATTAAATGTATAGCAGATAAGGCTGCCCAATATCCTGCAAGAAAAATACCTGAAATACAACCTTACATGCGGCTGAGTGGTTTGGAAGCGGTAACGCTGACACCCGAAAGTGTATTTATGAATGTGGGTGAACGTACCAATATTACTGGGTCGCCAAAATTCTCAAAGTTGATATTGGGCGAGGATTACGAAGCTGCCCTAACCGTTGCTTTGCAGCAGGTAGAAGGTGGGGCGCAGGTGATCGACATTAACATGGATGAGGGGATGATCGATTCGGAAGCGGTAATGGTGAAATTCCTGAACCTGGTAGCTTCAGAACCGGATATTGCCAAGCTGCCAATAATGGTGGATTCATCTAAATGGACCGTTATCGAGGCCGGGTTGAAATGTTTACAGGGAAAAGGTATCGTGAACTCCATCTCATTAAAAGAAGGCGAAGAGAAGTTTAAGGAATACGCCCGCAAGATCATGAGTTACGGTGCTGCTACCGTTGTGATGGCTTTTGATGAAGTTGGTCAGGCAGATTCATTAGAGAGGCGTAAAGAGATCTGCCAGCGTTCTTATGATATTTTAGTGAATGAAGTTGGATTCCCGCCACAGGATATTATTTTCGACCCGAACATATTAACGGTTGCAACCGGACTTGAAGAGCACAACAACTATGCGGTTGATTTTATTGAAGCCACCCGCTGGATAAAGCAAAACCTGCCATATGCCAAAGTTAGCGGCGGGGTTAGTAATATTTCGTTCTCGTTCCGCGGTAATAATGTTGTGCGGGAGGCGATGCACTCGGCTTTTCTTTACCATGCTATTCAAGCGGGTATGGATATGGGCATCGTGAATGCCGGTATGCTGGAAGTTTACCAGGAGATTCCGAAGGATTTGTTAGAGCTTGTTGAGGATGTACTATTAAACCGCCGCCCGGATGCTACCGAGCGTTTAGTGGAATTTGCAGATAACATCAAGAGTAAAGGCAAAGTGATCGTACGTGATGAGGAATGGCGTAAAGATCCGGTAGAGAAAAGATTATCACATGCCTTGGTAAAAGGAATTATTGAATACCTGGACGAAGATGTTGAAGAAGCCCGTCAAAAGTATGCCCGTCCCTTAGAGGTGATTGAAGGGCCATTAATGGACGGCATGAATATCGTGGGTGACTTGTTTGGTTCGGGTAAAATGTTCCTGCCACAGGTTGTAAAATCGGCCCGTGTGATGAAGAAGGCAGTGGCTTACCTGCTGCCATTTATCGAACTGGAAAAACAACGTGTTTTGGCCTCTGGCGAAGATACCGCAGCCGACTCGCGCGCCAATGCCGGTAAAATCTTAATGGCTACGGTTAAAGGTGATGTGCACGATATTGGTAAAAATATAGTAGGCGTAGTTTTAGCCTGTAATAATTTTGAAGTGATAGATCTTGGCGTGATGGTGCCCGCACAACGCATTATTGAAGAAGCTATCAAGCAGGAAGTTGACATTATAGGTTTAAGCGGATTGATCACACCATCATTAGATGAAATGGTTCACTTCGCCAAGGAGATGGAACGCCAGAATTTTACCATTCCACTTATTGTCGGTGGAGCAACTACCTCAAGGATCCATGCCGCGGTGAAGATCGCGCCAAATTATTCGGGGCCTGCTATACATGTTTTGGACGCATCGCGCAGCGTAACGGTTTGCAGTAATTTAATGAGCGAAACCGGGCGTGACGAATATATTCAAGGTATTAAAGACGAATACGAAAAAGCACGTGAGGCGCATCTGAATAAAAAATCTGACAAACGTTTTGTGAGTATTGATGAAGCGCGTAAACAGAAATTCGAGATCAATCTGAATGGGATGATGCCACCAAAGCCAAGATTTTTGGGAACAAAGGTTTTGGAAGCTTATCCGCTGGAAGAATTGGTGCCTTATATCGATTGGACACCGTTTTTCCATACCTGGGAATTGCGGGGTAGTTTTCCTAAAATATTTGATGATAAGTTTGTGGGCGATGAAGCCAAAAAGCTTTATGACGACGCACAGGAACTATTGAAAAAAATAGTTAACAATAAGCTTTTACAAGCCAATGGCGTGATTGGTTTTTGGCCTGCGAATAGCGTAGGTGATGATATTGAATTATATACTGATGATACCCGCACGCAGGTATTGACTACCATTTATACGCTTCGACAGCAGGCCGAGAAAGTTAAGGGCGAACCTTGTTATGCCCTGTCGGATTTTATCGCCCCTAAAGAAAGCGGGATCCCTGATTATTGGGGCGGATTCGCCGTAACCACTGGAATTGGTTGCGATGAAATGGTTGCCGAATTTGAAAAGGATCATGATGATTACAACAGCATTATGGCCAAAGCCCTTGCCGACCGCTTGGCGGAAGCTTTCGCTGAAAAGATGCATGAGCTTGTCCGCAAGGATTACTGGGGTTATGCGAAGACAGAACAATTGGATACCGTTGAACTGATCAAGGAAGAATACCAGGGAATCCGCCCGGCACCGGGTTATCCCGCCTGCCCGGATCATACCGAAAAAACAACTTTGTTTGAGCTGCTAAAGGCTGAAGATAATGCCCACATGCATTTAACCGAAAGCTTAGCTATGACACCGGCTGCATCGGTAAGTGGTTTTTATTTCGCGCATCCGCAATCAAGGTATTTCGGGTTGGGTAAAATTAGCAAGGATCAAATTGAGGATTACGCAAAGCGGAAGCGGATGGATTTGGAAGAGGTGGAGAGATGGCTAAGTCCTAATCTTAATTATTAAATGGGAAAGTAAAAAAGCGTTATTGCGAGGGACCAAGCAATCTCTATATTATACATTGCGGATTTGCTTATGTAAAGATTGCTTCGTTCCTCGCAATGACGGTAAAAATATAGAGTTTACACACAACCAAATGAAAATCACGGATCACATAAAAAACGCTAACGGCAAAACCTTATTCTCCTTCGAACTAATACCACCGCTAAAAGGCCATAGTATTCAAGGGATTTATGATGCAATTGACCCTCTGATGGAGTTTAAACCGCCGTTTATTGATGTGACTTCATTACGTGAGGACTTTATTTATAAAGAACACCCAAATGGTTTACTGGAGAAACTGAGCTATCGTAAACGCCCCGGCACAATTGCTATTTGTGCGGCCATTATGAATAAATATAAGGTAGATACCGTTCCGCATTTGTTGTGTGGTGGTTTTACCAAGGATGAAACCGAAAATGGTTTGGTTGATCTGCAGTTTTTGGGTATCGAGAACGTGTTGGTACTGCGTGGCGATGCGCGCCGTGGTGATGCATCATTTGTGCCTACGCCTAACGGGCATAATTATGCTACCGATCTGCTACAGCAGGTAGTGAATATGAATAATGGCATTTACCTGCATGAACATGGCGATGAGAACTTAAAGACTGATTTCTGTATCGGTATTGCGGGTTATCCTGAAAAACATTTCGAGGCACCAAACCTTAAAACTGATTTTAAATACCTGAAGCAAAAGGTTGATATGGGCGCGAATTTCATCGTAACCCAAATGTTTTTCGACAATCAAAAGTATTTTGATTTTGTAAATACTTGCCGTGCCAATGGTATCAATGTGCCGATCATTCCGGGTTTAAAGCCTATTACCGGATCAAAACAGCTCACAGGATTAGCTAAAACTTTCCATATTGATATGCCTGAAGATTTGAGCGATGCGGTACATGCCTGCAAAACCGAAAAAGAAGTTAAAGAATTAGGTATTGAATGGATGATCAATCAATGTAAAGAATTAATAAAATTTGGGGTTCCGGTATTGCATTTTTATACCATGAGTAACCCCGGCCCTACTCAAAAGATTGCAGAAGCAATATTTTAACAGGCTCACATCATATCAATGTCAACCTTATTTTATGTTTCAAACTAATTAATCCGTACTAGGTTTTAAGTTGATACATACAAATAACATGGATTTACAACTTAAAAATAAAATTGCTTTGGTAAGCGGTTCAACCGCGGGTATTGGTTATGCCATTGCGAAAAGCCTCTCTGCCGAAGGTGCAAGCGTAATAGTTAATGGGCGTACACAAGCGCGTGTTGATGCCGCGGTAAAAAACATAAAGGCAGATACCGGTAGCGATAAAGTGACAGGCGTTATTGCTGATTTTTCGAAAGTAGATGAAATTGATGCTTTGATCAGGCAAGTTCCTGAAGTGGATATACTGGTAAACAATGTAGCTATTTTTGATACGAAAGAATTTTCAGCTATTGATGATGCCGGCTGGCTAAAATTTTACGAGGTGAACGTGATGAGTGGTATCCGTTTATCTCGTGCTTACTTTGATAAAATGATAAAAAAGAACTGGGGAAGGATCATTTTTATATCAAGCGAATCAGCCTTGCAGATCCCGGCAGAAATGATCCATTATGGGATGACAAAATCTGCACAACTGGCTATATCACGCGGCTTAGCTGAATTGACCAAAGGAACTAATGTTACGGTAAATGCTGTGCTGCCTGGCCCAACCATGTCAGAAGGTATAGGTAGTTTTATTGAAAGTCTGGCAAAAGATCAAAAGAAAACCAAGCAGCAGATCGAGGATGATTTTTTTAAACACATGCGCCCAACTTCTATCGTACAACGGTTTTTAACAACTGAAGAAATTGCAAATATGGTTACCTACCTGGCGAGTCCATTGGCTGCCGCAACTAATGGCGCTGCTATCCGTGCTGAAGGTGGTGTACTAAAGACGATGGTGTAATTATTATGATACAAGTCTGGGTTTTAAACCCTTACTTGTATTACTTTTACCTTGCACTCGCCTTTCGCGATTAAATTAATAATATTGTGCTATAATTAAATATTATTAGAGATGAAAACAGCGCTGATAACAAGTATAACAGGGCAGGATGGGGCATATTTAGCCGAATTTTTGCTAAAAAAAGGTTACGTGGTACATGGTATCAAACGCAGGTCATCATCTTTTAATACCGATAGGATAGATCATTTATATCACGACCCGCATGAGCCTAATGTGAAATTTAAACTTCATTATGGCGATATGACGGATTCAACCAATCTCATCAGGTTGATCCAGGAAACTCAGCCCGACGAGATCTATAACCTCGCCGCGCAAAGCCATGTAATGGTAAGCTTTGAAACCCCTGAATATACTGCTAACGCTGATGGAATCGGAGTTTTACGAATATTAGAGGCGGTTCGCATATTAGGCCTAACCAATAAAACCCGTATCTACCAGGCATCTACATCCGAA
The DNA here is from genome assembly GCF_965225845.1 of Mucilaginibacter sp. GTDB lineage: Bacteria > Bacteroidota > Bacteroidia > Sphingobacteriales > Sphingobacteriaceae > Mucilaginibacter. The sequence goes on along the minus strand of NZ_CBDDBL010000002.1, from coordinate 59,789 downwards.
CTTTATGGCTTGGTGCAGGCTGTTCCACAAAGCGAAACAACTCCTTTCTATCCGCGCTCACCTTATGCTGTAGCGAAAATATACGGCTATTGGATCATTGTAAATTATCGCGAAGCCTATAATATGTATGCCTGTAATGGCATCTTATTTAACCATGAAAGCCCCGTTCGTGGCGAAACGTTTGTAACCCGGAAAATAACGCGTGCGGCATCAAAAATAGCCTTGGGTTTGCAGGACTATTTATACCTGGGTAACCTTTCAGCACAGCGGGATTGGGGCCATGCGAAAGATTATGTTGAAGCCATGTGGTTGATGCTGCAACAGGATAAGGCCGAAGATTTTGTGATCGCTACCGGCGTTACAACCACTGTTAGGGAGTTTGTGAAAATGGCTTTTGCTGAGTTAGGTATCGAAGTTGAATTTAGCGGCAGGGATCAGTTTGAGAAAGGTGTTATTATCGATATCGAAGAACAGAAAATTAAAGAGTTAGGATTAAATCCTGATGCTTTGCGATTCGGGCAGACCATTGTAAAGGTAGACCCTAAATATTTCAGGCCTACCGAGGTTGATCTATTGATCGGTGATCCATCCAAAGCAAAACAAAAATTAGGCTGGCAACCAAAATATGATTTGCAATCGCTGGTTAGCGACATGGTTAAATCAGATTTTAATTTAGTTAAAAAAGACGATTATTTAAAAAAGGGCGGCTACAAAACGCTTAATTATTTTGAATAGTGGCTATTGTGCATGTATGCAAATGTGCGGAGATGCAGATACTATTTGATTTAGATAATGATTAGTATTAGTTGAGGCAAACTAATGCAGTTTCATTTGCAATTTGCGCATCCACTAATCTGCACATTTATTAAGAAGCTATAATATGCGCGCTGCGTTTTCCGGCCATTGCCTTAACCCGTACAGCAATTGATGCGGCATCATAGCCGGATTCAGCCCAAAGCTCAGGTTGTTCACCATGTTCTACAACATGATCAGGTATACCTAAACGCACAACATCAGCTTTGTATTTATTATCGGCCATAAATTCTAATATCGCACTGCCCATGCCGCCTTCAAGGCAACCATCTTCAACGGTAATTACCTTGTTGAATTTTGTAAACACATCATGCAATAAGGCTTCATCCAAAGGTTTTACAAAGCGCAGATCGTAGTGAGCAGGGTTATAGCCATCAGCATTCAAGCTTTCAGTTGCCTTCACAACTTCATTGCCAATAGTACCTATTGAAATAATAGCAATTTCTTCACCATCACAAACTTTACGGCCTTTACCAACCGGGATAGCTTTCATAGGGCGCTGCCAATCTACCATTACACCATTGCCACGCGGGTAGCGAATCACAAACGGTCCCATATCATCCTGCTGTGCAGTAAACATCAGGTTGCGCAACTCTTCTTCGTTCATAGGAGCTGATACTGTCATATTCGGGATGCAACGCATGTAAGCCATGTCATAAGCGCCATGGTGTGTCGCACCGTCAGCTCCGGCAAATCCGGCACGGTCAAGGCAGAATACTACGTTTAGCTTTTGTATGGCAACATCGTGTATTACCTGGTCATAGGCCCGCTGCATAAAGCTGGAATAAATATTACAGAAAGGAATTAATCCTTGTGTAGCTAATCCTGCAGAAAAAGTCACCGCGTGCTGCTCGGCAATACCTACGTCAAAAGCGCGGTTAGGCATGGCTTTCATCATCAGGTTTAATGAGCAACCTGAAGGCATTGCCGGGGTAATCCCCATTATTTTAGAGTTCTGCTCGGCAAGCTCGATTATGGTGTGGCCAAAAACATCCTGATATTTAGGAGGCTGTGGCTTATCGTATTTTACTTTTTTGATCTCGCCGGTTATCTTATCGAACAGGCCCGGCGCATGCCATTTGGTCTGGTCTTTTTCGGCCAAAGCATAGCCTTTACCTTTGGTGGTAACGCAATGTAATAGTTTCGGGCCGGGTATATCACGAAGGTCATTCAACACTTTAACCAGGTGTTTTACATCATGGCCATCTATTGGACCAAAATATCTGAATTGCAGCGCCTCGAAAAAGTTACTCCGTTTAAGCAAAGTGCCTTTAATGCTTTTCTCTATTTTTTTAGCGATCTTAAAAGCATCAGGCCCCATTGATGAGATCTTTGCCAATACGCCGGCAATATCATCTCTAAAACGGTTGTATGGTTTAGAAGTGGTTATATCTGTTAAATATTCTTTTAATGCACCCACATTAGGGTCAATCGCCATATTGTTATCATTCAGGATAACCAACAGGTTCGAATTTTCAATACCGGCATGGTTCAAGGCTTCAAAAGCGATACCGGCCGTCATGGAACCATCGCCAATTACGGCTACATGCTGCCTGTCGGTTTCGCCTTTGTATTGAGAAGCTACTGCCATACCCAAAGCTACTGAAATGGAAGTAGACGAGTGCCCGACGCCAAAGGCATCATAAATACTTTCTGAACGTTTTGGGAAACCGCTGATACCGCCATACAAGCGGTTGGTATGAAACTGATCGCGGCGGCCTGTTAGTATTTTATGTCCGTAGGCCTGGTGGCCCACATCCCAGACTAACTGGTCGTAAGGAGTATTTAAAACATACTGCAGGGCAACGGTTAGTTCAACAACGCCTAAACTCGCGGCGAAGTGGCCGCCATTTACCGATACAATATCAATAATATATTGGCGCAGCTCCTGGCAAACCTGCTCCAGCTGTTCTTCGCTAAGTTGCTTTAGGTCAAATGGATAGTTTATATTTTGAAGTAAATTCCCGGCGGGTACCTGCATTGCCATGTAAACAAAGTTATAACTTACAAAGTAAGTTATTTTATTATTAAAATTGTTAGGGTTAGTGTAATAAATATTACCTTACCCCACCTGTCTCCTAAGTCGGCATCTCCCACCTGATTTAGTACGAGAATGTGAGATTTCTTTTTCTCCCCAATTAACCTATTTTTGAGTTATGGTTGCAGAAGATGGTTTTGAAATTAAGCTCCCCCAGTTTGAGGGGCCGTTCGACCTGTTGCTGTTTTTTATTGAGCGTGATGAGCTTGATATTTACGATATCCCGATTGCCAAAGTAGCCGACGATTTCCTGAATTACCTGCACCACATGGCTACGCTGAACATGGAAGTTGCCAGCGAGTTTATTTTTGTGGCCGCTACGCTGATGCGAATCAAGGCGAAAATGCTGCTGCCGCGATATGAAGTTGACGAAGCGGGCAATGAAATAGATCACAAGGAAGACCTGATCCGCAAGCTGATCGAATACAAAAAGATAAAACAGGTGTGCGAAGAGCTTCGTCCGTACGAAGATGAACGTTTTAAGCAGGAAAAACGCGGTAATATAGCCTACGACCTTGAGCAGGTTGAAAAAGTACCATTACCCGGCGATGAATTACAGGAACTAAGCCTGTATAAACTAATGATGGTTTATGACCGGCTAAACAGAAACTATGAAAGCCGTGAAAAACAGGTTACGCATACCATCATTCAATATCCCTACACTATCGAAAAAGAAAAGGAGGCCATTAAACAATTACTGAGCATTAACAAAATGCTCGATTTTAAATCCATTGCCGGGAACTCGGATAATAAAGTACATTTTGTATACAACTTTTTAGCCGTGCTGGAGATGTTGCAACAGGAACTGGTTAAAATTGAGATTGGATTAGGCTTTAATAATTTTTGGATAGCGGCAGTTTAACATTTACTGCGGATAAATAACACTATTTAACATATCTGCCTAAAAATAAGCGGGTATCGATGCGCATATTTGTGTTAACTAAACGATTATCCTATGCTCAAAAGCTACTTTAAAATTGCCTGGCGAAACCTTTGGAAAAACAAGGTATTCTCTATGATCAATATTTTCGGACTATCAATAGGAATTGCTTTTAGCTTGCTGATCGGCGCTTATGTTTGGAGCGAATTGCAGGTTAACCGAGATCTTAAGGATGCTGACAATCAATACATCATCCAAAGTAAGTGGAAAGACCCAAATATGGGGTTTGAAATTGGTAGTTCAGCGGAATTGCCAAAAGCCCTTAAGGAAACCTATCCGGGCTTAGTTGCTAATTATTACCGGTTTGATGGCGTGACCACTAATGTATCAAAAGGAGATAAGCATTTTCGTGAAACCGTACAGGTAGGCGATAGCACGTTGTTAAACATGTATGGCTTTAAATTGCTGCACGGCAACGCGAATACCGCTTTAAACGATCCTTTCTCGGTAGTGATTACTTCGCAAATGGCGATTAAATATTTCGGCCGTAAAGACGTAGTTGGGCAATTGCTGAATTTTGAGAGCTTTTCAGGCGACAAGCACGACTTTACCGTTTCGGGTGTATTGGGGAATCTTCCGCAAAACTCTGTTACTTCCGTAAGCACCCGCAATATTTCCGACTTCTTTTTTAATGCCGATGCTGCCAAATATTTCAAAAGAAATTTATCAGGTTGGGATAATACCTATATCGTAGATTATCTTGAATTGAAAAAAGGCGCCGATCCCAAAGCGGTTGAAAAGGCGATGGTTGCTTTGCTGCAAAAAAACGCACCGGAACAGATCAGCAAAAACCTAACCCCATATTTGGTGCCGCTTAAAGAATACAACATGATTACCTCAGGCGGCGTAATTAAAAAAATGATCTATACATTATCCTGTATTGCGCTGTTTATCTTACTGATGGCAATTATCAATTTTGTAAATATTTGCATAGGCCGGGCTTCGGGAAGAATGAGGGAAATGGGTATCCGTAAAGTAATGGGCGGCTTACGCAAACAGTTGATATGGCAATTTTTAACTGAATCGACTTTAATAGTAATGCTGGCGATGGTAGTTTCACTGGGCATTTACTTAATAGCAAAACCTTTTGTTAGTAATGTTCTTGGGAAAGATATTATGGGATTGTTTTCTTTCCCAGTTTATTTTATACCTGTACCATTTGTGTTTGCTTTGATTGTTGGTGTGCTGGCAGGTATTTATCCTGCATTAGTTTTATCCTCATTAAAATCCGTCGACTCGCTAAAAGGGAAATTGGCTTCGGTAAAGGAAAGTGTGCTTTTCCGTAAATCACTGGTTGTTTTTCAATTTGCTACGGCGGCTATTGTGTTAATTGGCGCAGTAATCGTATCGCAGCAGGTCAACCTGTTTTTTAGCAATAATTTAGGCTACAGTAAGGATTATGTGATCTATTCACAAGTACCAAGAGACTGGTCGCCAAAAGGTGTCCAAAAAATGGAGGAGATCCGATACCGGCTTTCACAAATGCCACAGGTAAGCAGTGTTACCTTATCATACGTAATTCCGGATGGTGCAAATGGCGGTAATTACCAGGTTTACCGTGAAGGTGCAAACCCATCACAAACTGTAGTAGCCCAGGGCCTAACAGTTGATAATCAATATGCCTCAACCTATAATATTCCATTAAAAGCAGGGCAGTTTTTTAAACCTGTTTTTAACCTTGCAGATAGTAGCGATGTGGTGATCAACGAAACAGAAGCCAAAGCGCTGGGATTTAAAAATAACGATGAAGCCATTGGCCAAAAAATAATGTCGCCGGGTTACCCTGTTGCATCTATCATTCGCGGCGTTACTGCTGATTTTCACTTTGGATCAATGCAGGATAAGATCTTGCCAATCACATTTAATAATGTTAATTTCAGTACTTATTACCGTTACTTCTCCGTTAAGCTAAAGCCAGGCAACATTCAACAAAATCTATCTGCCTTACAAAAGAAGTGGGCCGAGCTTATACCGGGCGCGCCATTTGAATATAAGTTTATGGATGATGCGCTTAAAAATCTTTATGCTACAGAACTACAGCTAAAAAAGGCAGCCTATATCGCTACTGTTTTAGCCTTGATAATAGTTTTACTTGGTGTATTAGGTTTAATATCTTTAAGCATTCAAAAACGCACCAAAGAAATCGGTATCCGCAAGGTATTAGGTTCTTCTGTTGCGGGTATAACCTCGCTTTTCCTGAAAGATTTTTTAGGGGTGGTCATAATCGCAGGCGTGATTGCCTGTCCGCTTGCTTATCTTATCATGCAAAAGTGGTTGAGCGGTTATGCATACAGGGTAAGTATCTCCCTATCACCTTTTGTTTTTTCGGTGGCCTTGCTTACGGTTATAACTACGGTTTTAATCGTTTTACAAACTATCAAAGCTGCTTTTGCTAACCCGGTTAAAAGTTTACGAAGCGAGTAAATTAAGTAAAGTACATCTTCCGTATCGTTTGAACATCAAGCTCATAATCTCAAAAAATGCCATTTTAAGGCTTAAAGCTAATTTCTAATTATTTAACTTAGCGGCGTTTTAATAATCACAATGAAAAGAGATAAACTAATTTTTAAGCTGTTAGACGAAGAGCAACAACGCCAGGAAGAAGGTATTGAACTGATTGCATCTGAAAACTTTGTAAGCCTACAGGTAATGGAAGCTGCGGGTTCTGTAGCAACCAACAAATATGCCGAAGGCTTGCCGGGCAAACGCTATTATGGCGGCTGCCAGGTTGTTGATGAGATAGAGACCATCGCTATTGAACGTGCTAAGCAACTATTCAATGCTGAATGGGCAAACGTTCAGCCGCACTCTGGTGCACAGGCTAATGCCGCGGTTATGCTGGCTTGTTTACAGCCCGGAGATAAAATTTTAGGTTTTGATCTTTCGCATGGCGGTCACTTAACACATGGTTCGGCAGTTAATTACTCAGGTAAATTATATGTTCCACATTTTTACGGGGTTAAAAAAGATACCGGTTATGTTGATTATGAACAGCTTAAAGCAGTAGCTTTAAAAGAAAAGCCAAAAATGATCATCTGCGGAGCTTCAGCTTACTCGCGCGATTGGGATTACGAATTTATCCGCAAAGTAGCTGATGAGATCGGCGCGCTTGTTTTGGCTGATATTTCGCATCCTGCCGGTTTAATCGCTCGCGGTTTACTGACCGATCCGCTGCCGCATTGCCATATTGTTACTACAACTACTCACAAAACCCTGCGCGGCCCGCGTGGCGGCCTGATTTTATTAGGTAAAGATTTTGAAAACCCATGGGGAATAAAAACTCCAAAAGGTGAGATCCGCATGATGTCAAATTTATTGGATATGGCGGTATTCCCCGGTATACAGGGCGGTCCGTTGGAGCACATCATCGCCGCAAAAGCAATTGCCTTTGGTGAAGCTTTAAGCGAGGATTACATGAAATACATTGTACAGGTTAAAAAGAATGCCGCAGCAATGGCTAAGGCGTTTACTGACCGTGGTTACGAGATCGTTTCAGGCGGTACTGATAATCACATGATGCTGATCGACCTGCGCAATAAAAATGTTACCGGTAAGGCTATCGAGAATGCTTTGGTTACTGCTGATATCACCATTAATAAAAACATGGTACCTTATGACGACAAATCACCATTTATTACTTCTGGTATACGCGTTGGAACATCAGCTATTACCACACGTGGTATGAAAGAAAAACACATGGAACATATTGTGGAATTGATAGATATCGTAATATCAGACCCTGAAAATGAACATTCTATTAAAAAAGTGCGTAAAAGGGTACATAAATTGATGGAAGATTTTCCATTATACAAGCACAACAAAGAGTTGGCTTAATAAGCATAGTGACGAAACTAAATACCTCTTCGGATAACGAGAATCAACGCATCGCTGCGCTGAATTCCTACAATGTACTCGATACATTGCCCGAAAAGGAATATGACGCTCTTTCGCGCCTGGCATCCTATATATGCCAGGCGCCTATTGCATTGATCACCTTAGTTGACGGCGAACGCCAGTGGGTAAAATCAAAAGTAGGGATTGATTATGAAGAAGTTCCGCGTGAAGATGCCTTTTGCAACTATGCCATACAGAATGATCATACGCTTGAAATAACAGATACGCTTGAACATGACCTGTTCAAACATAACCCGGATGTTACCGGCGGTTTAAAAGTCAGATTTTATGCAGGTGCCCCCCTGATTGATCCTGATGGTCATCGTTTAGGATCATTATGTGTAGTTGATCTTATACCACGCAAACTTACTGAAGAACAACATGATGCATTGCGTATATTGGCTGATGAGGTGATGTCGCACCTCATCCTGCGAAAGCAGAAAAAAGAATTAGAAGCATCATTAGCAGTACACGAGGATTTTTACAGGTTGTTCAACAGCTCGCCTGAGGTGCATTTTATTGCAAATAAGGACTCAAATATTGAGCTGATCAACAATGCTGTAAAAAATATTTTAGGTTACACCCCTGAACAGGCTATCGGTCGTTCTCTTTGGGAATTTGTCGTCGGACAAAACCGCGAACAATTTGTTCCTCTTATTGAAAAAGCTGTTGCCACACAATTACCATTTGATATAGAAACGGAAACCGTTACTGCTGACAAAGATGTTAAGTGGATAGGCTGGAGTGCTGTTAATAAAGAGGGTAAATGGTATGGCAGTGGCCGCGATATTACCTATCAAAAGAAATTACTGATCGAACTGGAGCAACTGGCCCTGGTTGCCAGTAAGGTTTATAATGGGGTGGTTATTAGCAATGCTGCTGATGAGGTTGTATGGACAAATGATGCCTTTGAAAAAATTACGGGATATAGCATAAATGATGTTAAGGACAAAACCTTACGAACATTGCTTAAGGGGCGGTCAAATCCTGAAACGGAAAAAAGATTAGATAAGGCGATAGCGAATAAAGAATCGTACCAGGCTGATCTGCTAATTAACCGGAAAGATGGTAAGGATATTTGGATTTCGGTGATCAACTCGGTTATCTATAATGATGCCGGTAAGGTTGACAAGTTTATCCGTATTATTATAGATATTACTTCGCGCAAAGCAGCTGAAAAAGACCTAGATATATTATCATTCGCTGCGCGAAAATCACCAAGCGGTACATTAATACGTGATAAGGATACCAGGGTGATCTGGATGAACGAGGCGTTGGAGCACATGCTTGGTTACACGCTTGAGGAAATGGAAGGTAAAGTATTTGGTACTTTGCTAATGGGTGAGGAAAGCGATGTCAATCAATTTGAGCAGGCTGTACAGGCGGTTAAAGAAAACAGGCCCTATGAAGTTGAATTAAAAATATATCCTAAAAACAGGAAGCCGATTTGGGCATATTTATCAAACAGCCCTTTGCTTGATGAAATGGGCCACGTTGAGCGACAGATAACCGTTGTTGTTGATATTACCGAAAGAAAAACGGCAGACGAACAATTGAAATTATTGTCGTTAGTGGCGAGCAGTACAACCAGCGGCGTTGTAATTAATAACCGCAACGGCGAAGTAGAGTGGATAAACAGCGCATTTGAAAAAATTACCGGTTATAATTTAGGCGATGTTGCAGGTAAACATTTAGGCGATAGCTTAAAAGGTGAGCTTACCGATATATCTATCATTGAACGGGCGCGCAGTTTATCCAAAAATAAGCAATCTTTTGAAGTTGATTTGTTAGCCTACCGTAAGGATGGGCAACCGCTATGGATCACGGTAATTAACTCAGTGATCTTAGCTCCTAATGGCGATGTAGATAAATATATCGAAGTTATTATTGATATCACATCGAAAAAGAAAGTTGAGATGGAGTTAATATCGGCCAAAGAAGAAGCGCTGCAGTTGAATAAGGCTAAAGATATGTTTATATCCATAATGACCCATGAGATCCGCACACCGCTCAATGCAGTTATCGGCATGTCGCGCATTTTGATCGATAACGACCATTTGGAATCTCAAAAGGAAAATCTTGATATCCTCAAGTTTTCTGCTGAGAATTTAATGACGCTGATTAATGATGTGCTTGATTTTACCAAGATAGAAACCGGTAATATTGAATTGGAGCAGGCTGATGTTAATTTACGCGATATGGTACATCGCATTGTAAATTCAATGCAGTACAGGGCGAATGAAAAAAACATCTATCTTACAGAAAATATTGATAAGGCCTTACCGAAGTTTATTATTGGAGATAGCGCGAGGTTGATACAAGTATTGCTGAACCTGGTAAGCAATGCCATAAAGTTTACAGATGAGGGCGGCGTAACTATTGATTTGAAAGTATTAGAAGAAACCAAAAACAATATCCGCATTCGGTTTGATGTTACTGATACCGGTATAGGTGTACCGAACGATAAGTTAGGCACTATATTTGAATCATTTAAACAAGCCGAAGCAGATACCACCCGTAAATACGGAGGTACAGGTTTAGGGCTTGCGATAAGTGAGCGTTTGGTTGAATTGTATGATTCCAGGATAAATGTTGAGAGTGTTTTAGGGCAGGGTTCAACTTTTTGGTTTATCATTACGTTTAACAAAGCACAGAGCCACGATAACATCACACCAGATAAAATGGAAACAGGACTTCGCCTTAATGTACTTGTAGTTGACGATAACCAGATAAACCGGATTTTGGTTAACAAAGTATTGCAAAAATGGGGTACTACTGTTGATTTTGCCGAAAACGGCCAGGAGGCAGTTGACAAGATTACATCAAACATGAACTACGATGTGGTACTAATGGATGTACATATGCCTGTTATGGATGGATTAGAAGCAACCAAAGTTATTCGAGGCAAAGCAGAAGCATATTTTCAGCAATTGCCTATTATCGCGTTAACTGCATCAATGCTAACCAGCGAGGTTAATAAAATGAGCGATGCCGGGATGAATGATTTCATATTGAAACCATTCGATGCTAAGACATTATTTGATAAGCTGAACAAGTATCAGAAAGTTTAAGCTTTCAAGCCTAATATCCTGTCGGCATTTTTATAAGCTATCTTTTCCTTTTCCTCAACCGGCAGATCAATTTGATCTAAAAACTCCTTTCCCTTTTCGTTCGGACTGAACGGATAATCTACCGAGAACATAATATTATCTATACCAAAAGTTTCAATAGCTACCTTTAGAGGTGGTTGGGTAAATATGCCGCTGGTGGTAATATAAACCTGGTCTTTTAAGGTTTGGCTGATAGTACGCTGATTTACACCATTTTCACCCGGCCTGAACATGCCATCGCAACGCACCATCATCATTGGCAGCATTTCGCCCATATGGCCAATGATCAATTTTAACTTAGGGTATTTATCAAATGTACCCGAAATGATTAATCTCAAGGTGTGAATTGCGGTTTCGGAATGCCAGCCCCAGCCAGCTACAGATAATGTGGCGCCTGATTGCCCGGGCAAGTCGCTATAATAAGCATCCAAGACTGATTTTGGAGGTAATCCCGGGTGAAGATAGATCGGCACGCCTAATTCTTCAGCTTTTTGCAAGATAGGTGCATATTTAGCATCATCTAAAAATTCACCGTTGGTTAGTCCGTTTATCAATGCGCCAACAAAGTGATAGGTTTTTACTGTGCGTTCCAATTCTTCGGCCGCAGCTTTCGGGTTGGATGTGGGCAGATGCGCAAATGCTGCAAACCTATCGGGTTGTGCACTGATTTTCTCAGCAAGCAGGTCATTGTATTTACGGGCATAAGCGGGTCCATCCTCAGCACTTAGCACATTTGCGCCAAGGCCTACTACTGACAATACCTGTACGCTGATGCCGCTTTTATTCATCAGGTCCAGGCGCTCACCGGTAACATCGGCCAGTTTGGGTGCAAGCTTTTCCATCATCGGCGACTGGTTAAAACCGCCAACCTTATCTTTGGGTGCAAGCGCGGTTATTTCAGGAAATATAACATGTTCTTCAAGGGCTACTATACGCATAATTTGGGTTGTTTAATTAAAGCCAACTAACCAATAATCAAACCAAAAAATCATTGTATCAATTTGTTTACTCAGCGTAGGCAATAGTCGCGATGCTCAGCTTTAAACCCTCTATCTTCAGCAGTTCAATAGCGCAGGCTTCCAGTGTTGAGCCTGTAGTTACAATATCGTCAACCAATAAAACGTGCTTATTCACCAATTTTTCAGGATTGATGACGGTAAATACCTCCTGCATATTCTCAAACCGCAGAAAACGGCCTTTGCGGGTTTGAGTAGAGGTTGCTTTTTTACGGATTAGGCTGCTTTCATCAACAACCGCATTCAATTTTTTAGATAAGCCCTCGGCGAAGCAGGTGCTTTGATTATACCCACGCTGCTTTAAGCGCTTTTTATGAAGCGGAACCGGGATTATAACATCAACTGAATAAAAGATTTCATTCTTAATCAGTTGCTCTGCGGCAATATTGCCGGTGATGTGGCCTACCTGCTGCATGCCTTTGTACTTTAAATGATGCAACAGGTTTTGCACTTTGCCACCTTTGGTAAAGTAATACAATGCATAGGCAGCCTGCAAATTCACCTTTCCCCAAAACTGGCGGGCTACAATGTTGTCCGGCTGTAAATGAAAATTGGTTAGCGGCAAGCTATACTGGCAGGTAGTGCAAATGACGTTCTCATTAGCCATTAAACTTTCCCCGCAGGCGGCGCAAAGCTGGGGGAACAGTAAAGCCACAAAATCAGCAAGGTAGGTTCGGGATAGTTTCACGGAGGTAATTTAGGAAGAAAAATTAAAAAATTGTATCACCAAAATACTGGTACAATTAGGACAATTGATAAACTTTAGCCTGAAATCGCCCTAAATAATCCTGAAAACGCGGTTTTTAAATGCCAAATTGAATAAAAAAAGGTACTTTTTGAGTTATAATTCGCCTTAAATCGGCCCAAATAGCGCCTTTTTTTACCAAGAAACGCTCAAAAAATAGTGTTTATTACGGTTTTTTAATCTGATAATTATGTGGTTTGGAACGATTATGAAACAGGGTGTGTTATGAAGATGCAAAGTTCGCGATTGCTTTGTTCCTCGTAAGGACAAGAAGTAGATAAGCACAGAGACTTGTCCGATGGTCACCACTTTACAGATTCTTCACTCCGTTCACAATGGACAAAGGGTAGGACTTGCTATTACTCTGCAGCCGCTTTATCCTTAATAGCCAATTGCCCGCAGGCGGCATCAATATCCTTACCGCGGCTGCGGCGCAGATGCGTGTTAACGCCTTGGCTTTTCAGGTAATCAGCGAATTTTTCAACTTTATCCTCACCGGCGTTAATGAAATTGGCGAAGGCGATCGGGTTATACTCAATGATGTTTACTTTACAAGGCAAATGCTTGCAGAAATTGGCCAGTTCAACAGCATCCTGGATGTTATCGTTAAAGCCATCAAAAATAATGTATTCGTAAGTTACCGGATTCTTGGTTTTGGCGTAGTAGTATTTCAGGGCTTCGGCTAATGCCTTCAGCGAGTTTTGCTCGTTGATGGGCATTATGGTATTGCGCTTTTCGTCGTTTGCGGCATGCAGGCTGAGTGCCAGGTTGAATTTCACCTGGTCGTCGCCCAGTTTTTTGATCATTTTGGCAATGCCCGCGGTTGAAACCGTGATCCTTTTGGCTGCCATGTTCAGTCCTTCTTCGGATGTGATCTTGTCAATCGAATCCATCACATTCTTGTAGTTCAGCAGCGGCTCGCCCATCCCCATATATACAATATTACTTAGCGGGATGCCATAATTTTCCTGCGCCTGCTGACTGATCAGCACCACCTGGTCGTAAATTTCGTCGGGATTGAGGTTGCGTTTGCGCTCCATGTAGCCTGTAGCACAAAATTTACAAGTAAGGCTGCACCCCACTTGTGATGACACACAAGCCGTCATTCGGCCCGGAGTGGGTATTAAAACACCCTCAATCAGGTGGGCATCATGTAAAATAAAAGAATTTTTTATAGTTTTATCAGCACTAAACTGCGAGTTATTAATTTTGACATTGTTGATTACAAAATTCTCGTTTAGTTTGGTGCGGAGTTCCTTTGAAATATTGCTCATATCGTCAAAAGAAAAGCAGGATTTTTTCCAAAGCCACTCGTAAACCTGCTTTGCCCTGAAGGCTTTTTCGCCCATACGCGTAAAGTGCTCTTGCAGAGACGCAAGGCTGATATTACGGATGTCTGTTTTTTCTTTTGTTGTGATCACTTTTGCAAAGGTACTCAATTTTAAAAATTGTGGCTTTTTTTAAAATCTTCTTTTTGTCAAATTAAAAACAATAACTTTAAGTTAATTGTAATTGATGTGGCAAACAGGTGTTGGTTGTTTTAGAAAAAGAGTTTATGCAGATACTTAGTTTTTTATAATGAAAAGTTTTACAGCCGATTACGTTTTTCCCGTTTATGCCGATCCGATCAAAAATGGAGTTGTTACAGTTGACGATGATGGGAAGATCATATCCGTTACAGATAAACCTTTAGACAATACCCCCACCCCCGAAAAACTAAGCGGTATCATAACCCCGGGCTTTGTAAACACCCATTGCCACCTGGAGCTTTCGCACATGTCGGGTGTTGTACCAACCCAAACCGGCCTGGTTGAATTTATAAAAGCCATCACCAAGAACCGTGTGTCAGATGACGGGCTGATTAAAGCGGCCGCTGAAAAGGCAGACCACGATATGTATGAAAATGGTATTGTTGCCGTTGGCGATATTTCCAACAACAACAGTACCATCGGCATAAAAGCTAAAAGCAAGCTGTATTATCACACGTTTGTAGAGATCTTCGGATTTTTGCCCGACCGTGCCGACGCGCTTTTTGAGCAAGCGCTGGCATTAAAGGATCAGTTTAAACCGCAACCGGTTTCTATTACACCACATGCGCCTTATTCGGTATCGAAAGACTTGTTCAGGCTGATCAAAAGTTATTGTGATAAACACGAGAACCTGCTAAGCATCCACAACCAGGAATGCGAGGACGAAAATAAATTCTTCCGCTATAAATTAGGGAAATTTACCGAGCTGTACGAATACTTTGGGATGGATATCAGCTACTTTAAGCCTCAGGCGCGTAATTCGTTGCAATCCATTATCCCGATGCTGACTAACAGGCAGGAAGTGCTGATGGTGCATAATACATGTACCAATTTAAAGGATATTTATTTCCTGAAGCGTTTTGACCGTAAGATCAACTGGTGCTTTTGCCCCAACGCAAATTTATACATAGAACATAAGCTGCCTAAGATTAACCTGTTTGTCGACCAGGGCTTTAACATCACTTTGGGTACTGACAGCCTGGCATCAAACCATGGTTTAAGTATTTTAAGCGAAATGCAAGCCATTCAGCATAAATTCCCTGCAATCTCTACCGCCAAACTGATGGAATGGGCGACCATAAATGGCGCTGAGTTTTTAGGTATCGACAAGGAAAAAGGAACGCTTGAGGTTGGAAAAAAACCGGGATTGAACCTTATTACCGGAGTTAACGATACGCAGCTTACGCCCGAATCGAAAATAAAAAGGCTGGTATAGCCTTTATTATAAAAATAACTTCTTGTAAATCAGTTACTGACAAAGTAGTGTCAGTACTTAAGTCAATCTATTGTCCGAAATTTGGAGGTGCGAAAAAGGTTTCCATTGTGAAAATAGAAAACCAAACCCCTATTTTAGCATTTTGAATATACGGGTCCCTTATGACATAATGACCAATGACACCATAACCAATATGATCAAACATCTTGATATCACGATAAAAGGCAAAGTACAAGGCGTGTCCTACCGCATGGCAACCAAAGCCGTTGCCGACCAGCTTGGCATACGCGGCTATGTAAAAAATGCCGAAAATGGCGATGTGCTGATCGCTGCCGAAGCCACTAACACGTTGCTCGATATGTTTTTAGACTGGTGCAAGGAAGGCCCCGAAAAAGCCGATGTTACTTCTGTGGAATCGCATGAAGGCGAATTAAAAAACTATCGTAATTTTGAGGTAGTAAAAAAGAACTTTTTGTGGTAAGGATTTAGAATTAATAGTCAGGAATCAGGAATCAAGACGCGCTTCTTATTCCAATCTTGGCGCTTGATCCTTGGTTCTTTACGCTATCATAAATAATACACGATTGTCAACAGCTAAAAAATTCGCGGGCCAAACCGCTGTTTATGGGATAAGTACCATTGCCAGCAGGGTGCTTACTTTTTTCCTGACCCCTCTTTACACCTGGGCGTACCCTACCGCGGCATATGGTATTTTAACTACCATGTACAGCTATGTATCCATGACGAATGCTTTACTGTCGTTCGGAATGGGAGACTACTTTTTTCCGTTATCTTAATAAACATGCCGATAACAAGCAGCGCGTTTATAATAATGCCTTTGCATCGGTATTTGCCATAACGATAATTTTCCTGCTGTGTTCCGCTGCCATTTATTGGCAACATTGCCAATTTTGTGGATATAAGCCATGCGCAAAAAATGCACGGCCATGTTGGGGCGGTAATCGGCACAACCCATGTTGACTTTGTAAAGTATACTTACCTTTTTTTGTCGATCGTAATTATAGATGCCTGGTGCGCTATACCTTTTGCCAAGATCCGGTCAGATGGCAGGCCTTCGAGATACGGGCTGATCAAATTAGCCAGCGTTTTGGTGTTTATCGCGTTCAACGTAAGTTTTATTGTGGTGATCCCATTTTGGTTAAAGCATCACATTGTGGGTTCAGCATGGATATCACAATGGTACACCAAAGGCTGGGTGGGCTATGTGTTTGTTTCGGAGCTGATATCAAGCATAGTAACCTTACTGCTGTTACTGCCCGAATTGTTGAAGTTAAGGCCGGACTTTGATAAAAAAATGCTGTGGAACATGTACAGCTACAGCTGGCCGTATTGATCGCCAATTTATCTTATCTGGTGAATGAGAACATGGATAAGATATTGTTAGGCAAACTGCTGCCTCATGGTAGTTTAAATGATGTGGGCATTTATGGTGCCTGCGCTAAAATATCGCTGTTCCTAAGCATATTTGTAAACGCTTTCAGGTTGGGTGCCGAGCCGTTCTTTTTCAATCACGCCAAAAATAAAAACGCCGGCCAAACCTATGCCCGCATTATGGATTATTTTGTGATAGCCGTTTGTGTGATCTTCATCGCGCTGATCGCCAATATCCAAATACTCAAATACTTTGTACATGGTGCCAACCCAACACAAACTGCGCTTTACTGGACAGGCCTGCGTGTGGTGCCGCCATTGGTTTTTGGTTATGTTAGCTTAGGGATATATATGAACCTTTCGGTATGGTACAAACTGTCAGATCAAACCAAATATGGTTTATATATTTCGGGGATTGGTGCCATTTTAACCATCGTACTAAATGTGATCTTCATCCCGGCGTACAGTTACATGGCTTCAGCCTGGATCTCACTGATCGCTTATGCTACCATGATGGTACTATCCTACATCTGGGGACAAAAAAATTACCCGATACCCTATAACATCAAAAAAAACCTGGTTTATATTGTTTCGTCGGCAGTGGTGGTTTACCTGTCGTTTTACATTTTTAACCGCAATATATTTATTGGTGATGGACTGTTATTATTTTATGTTGCCGTTGCATTTTATTTTGAACGGGCTAACCTAAAGGCTATATTTAAACGATAAAAAACATAAAAATAAAGTCTCCCCTGCCGGGGAGATTTAGAGGGGGTTACATGATTATAAGAGTAATAAACAAATCAAAAAACAGCCTGCCGGCTTATGAAACTTTGCATGCCGCGGGTATGGACCTGCGTGCCGATGTAGAAAGCACTGTAACCCTTGCGCCAATGGAACGTAAACTGGTGCCAACGGGCTTGCACATTGAATTGCCTGAAGGTTTTGAGGCACAGATACGCCCGCGCAGTGGTTTAGCGTTTAAGTTTGGAATAGGTATTGTAAATTCGCCGGGCACCATTGATGCGGATTACAGGGGCGAAATCAAGGTATTGCTGATCAACTTCTCGAGCGAGGTATTTGAGATCAATACCGGCGACCGCATTGCGCAAATGGTAGTGGCAAAACATGAAAAAGTGGATTGGGAAGAAGTTGAGGTTTTAAATGAAACTTCGCGCGGGGTTGGTGGTTATGGTCATACAGGGGTTAGTTAAATTCATGAAATTCAGGTTCATTTTAAGCTCATTATTGGTATTGCCGATGTTTGTTAGCGCGCAAAGCAAAACAAGCGAGGGTACAAGTGTGGCACAGCCACGCAAAATGACCGATATGGACAGCCTGATGGTGAACCAGATATTTTACTCGGCTATGGAAGCCAAGGTTACCGATAACTATGGCCCGGCCGCCGAAATGTTTAACCGCGTTTTGCAGATTGAACCCACAAACGATGCCGCCCTGTACCAGCTTGCGCAGTTAAAAATTCAAAAACAGGATTATGCCAGCGCGCAGGGCATGCTGGAGAACGCGGTTGCAGTAAAACCTGATAATAAATGGTACTGGCTAACGCTGGTTGATTGCTATGAAAAAACATCCAGCGTTATTAAACTTGAGCATGCGCTGAACCAACTTATACGCCTGGAGCCGAACAATACCGATTACCGGTTTGATTTAGCCAAGGTTTTATATTTCGATCAGAAATATGATGAATCGCTGGCTGTGTATGATCAGCTGATCCAAATGAAAGGGGGACTTGATGATGATATATTGGCAGGCCGACAAAAAATATTTTTAAAACAGGGCAAGGTAGACCAAGCCACGGCCGAAGTACAGCAGATGATAACCGCTAACCCAACCGAGGTACGTTATTACCTGCTGCTTGCCGAGTTGTATAACTCTAATAACTTAAATGACAAGGCGCTTAAAACATTACAAGCTGCCGAAAAGATCAACCCTAAAAATCCGCAGTTGCATTTGGCGTTGGCTGATGTTTACCGCGATCAAAAAAAATACGAAGACTTTTTTAACCAGGTTGAACTGGCCTTTGCAAGCCCCGACCTGGATATTGAGCAGGAACTGAAGATCATATCGGGTTACATCCCCAAATTTCCTGACCCTAATGCCAAAGCCAGCGCGCTGGAATTGAGCCGTGCGATAAGCGTTTCACACCCTGATGATTACCGCGCCTGGGCGATGTATGGCGATATGCTTTTTCAAAATGAGAAATATCCTGATGCGGAAGTTGCTTACCGTAAATCTATTGCCATCGATGGCCAGCATTACGAGGTTTACGACCAGTTAGTTCGGCTGGAAGTAAGCAACAATGAAGCGGATGCCGCGATTAAGGATGGCGGCACGGCGCTATCCCTCTATCCTAACCAGGCCTGGATGAATTATTTAGTCGGCGTTGCCTATTCGCAAAAGAAAGTATACGATAAGGCGATCAGCTACATGAAAACCGCTACGGAAATGGCTCCGGATGATAAGGATTTGCTATCGTTAACCTACTCTTCGCTGGGTGATTGTTACCATGAAATCAAGGACAATCCAAATTCGGATAGTGCATATGATAAATCGCTAAGTTATAACCCCGATAACGCGTTTTCGCTAAACAATTATGCTTACTATTTATCGTTAAGAGGTGAGCAACTGGATAAGGCAGCACAAATGGCGGCGCACGCCAATGAACTGCAACCGAATATGGCCTCGTTTGAGGATACTTATGCCTGGATCCTCTTCAAACAAAAAAAATATGCCGATGCCAAGGTTTGGATTGAAAAAGCCATTTTACACGATAAAACAAACAGCGTTACCGAAACAGAACATTATGGCGATATTATGTTTTATTTAGGCGACACCGATGCCGCCGTTGCCAGCTGGAAAAAGGCAAAGGCCCACGGTGAGCAGTCGCCAATATTAGACAGGAAAATAAATGAAAGAAAATACATTGAATAAAATACTGATAGTTTGTTGCCTGCTGGCCATGTTTAGTTGTAAGGCGCGTAAAATAGTCGCCGCAAAAACATCACCTGTTGTAGCAAAACACCAAAGTGCTTTAGCGCTTGAGTTGAATAACATCCGTTCGCAGCAATTAACGTTCAACACATTTTCGGGCAAGGCGCGTACCAGTTTGAATATTTCCGGTAACCAAAATGATGTTACCATGAACATCCGCATAGCCAATAATAAAAAGATCTGGGTATCTATAACCGCGCTGTTGGGTATCGAGGTGGCAAGGGCGGTTATAACACCTGATAGTATACTTATTATTAACCGTTTGCAGGACATCTATGTTAAACAGCCTTTCGGTTATATTTATAAGTATACCAACAGGCAAATTAATTATGGCATGGTGCAGGCATTACTGACCGGCAATGCGATACCATCGCTTTTGAATGACAGTGCAAAAATGTTGGCCGCAAATAATTTTGTTACGCTAAGTGGCAACCTGGATGATATTATTTACCGCTTAATGCTTGATACCAGCTTAAAAGCAACACAAACCAGCTTAATCAGCCAGGAGCAAGGTGTATCGTTACAAGTGAACAACAGTGCTTTTATGCCGGCAGGTGCGCAAAAGCTGCCATCGCAAATAGATATCAATTCGGTAGCAAAAGATAAAAAAATACAGGTTAATTTGCATTACGTTAAGGTTGACCTTAACCAACCGCAGGATTATCCGTTTACTATCCCGGCCAGTTATACACCTCAAAATTAAATCCTATTTTTGCAGTGTTGATGCCGGGAAAAATAAATTTGCCTGCCGAACTTATACATATCACCAATACGGATGAGATCTTTTAAAATATTATTATTCCTGGTTTTTGTTTTTGCCGCGATAAGCGCCCATGCCCAAAGCAGCTCGGAGCTAAAGCACCGCCGCGACAAGTTAAATGAAGAGTTACAGGAACTTAATACCGAATACCAGCAAACTGCGAGCAATAAAAAAAGCACGCTAAAGCAGCTGAACATCCTGAAAGCACAGATAAACCTACGCGAAGAAAAGATCACCAACATCAATTCCGAAATAAGAAACCTGGATAATGAAATCTCTGAGAGTAATAATTCCGTACGTAGTTTACAAAGCCAGTTAAGCCAGTTAAAAAAGGAATATGCGGCAATGATATTGTTTGCCTATCGTAACCAGAGTGCCTACAATAAGCTGATGTTTATTTTTGCCGCCCAGGATTTTAACCAGGCTTACAAACGCTTAAAGTACCTGCAACAGTTTGGCACTTATCGCGAAAGGCAGGCAGATTATATTCAGGGAACAGAGAAAGACCTGAACGTTAAAATTGTTGAACTGGATAAAACCAAGCAGGCAAAGGATGACCTGTTAAAGGACCAGGAAAAGGAAAAGAAATCGTTGGGTGATGAGCGTAATACGCAAGCCCAGGTAGTTGTAGGGTTATCGAAACAGATAGGGCAACTTAAGCAGCAGCAAAGAGACCTGCAGCGTAAGATAGTTGCAACAAACCATGAGATTGATGCCGCTGTACGCCGCGAAATTGAAGAAGCAAGGCGCAAGGCCGAAGAAGAAGCCAGGGAGCAGGCACGATTAGCAGCAGCAAAGGCTAAGGCAGAGAACAAAGAAGTTGTAGCACCTAAAAGGGCCGCTATAAGCAAAGTATCTTCTAATAGCGAAGTGCTTAACGCGACGCCTGAAGCTGCCCGGTTATCCAACGACTTTTTGGGCAACCGCGGCCGTTTACCGTGGCCGGTGGCTAACGGGGTAGTAACACAAGGGTTTGGTATTTATTATACCCCTGAGAATATTAAAAGCGAAAGCGATGGCGTTGATATAAAAAGCAACCAGGGCGCTTCGGTAAGGGCGGTTTTCCAGGGGGATGTGATTAGGGTTGCCGATATAAGTGGCACGTATTTGGTACTGATAAGGCATGGGGAGTACTTTACGGCGTACTCCAACCTTAAATCGGTTAGTGTAAGCAAAGGCGATAAGGTTAGCACTAAGCAAAGCATAGGGACAGTAGCTACCGATCCTACAACAGGCCAGGCCAACGTACATTTTGGTTTATACAAAGGTGTTACCGCGGTTGACCCAAAACAATGGCTGGCGCCAAATTGATTTGAAACTTTGTGATATTAAAAATGTTTATATTTGTAACCTCTTAAATATAAAAGATTATGTTTAGTTCAGTCCTGTTATTTTTTGAATTTACCGCACCGGAGATCATGCTGATCCTGTTTGTAGTTTTGCTTTTATTCGGGGGCGAAAAACTACCGGGTTTGGCTAAGGGTTTAGGTAAAGGCATCCGTGAGTTTAAGGATGCATCAGAAGGCGTAAAACGCGAAATAACCAACCAGATAGATACTTTTCAGGCTAAAAAAGATGCCGAAGCGGCTGCAGTACAAAACCCGGTTACAAACCCGGTAAGCGATGTGCCTGTTGCACCAAGCGAGGCACCTGCTGTTATTGAGCATCATGACACCGTACCGGTTGCCGAAATAGGCGCCACAGCGGCAGTTGCCGAGCCTGTTAGAAATACAGCCCCTGTTGCTGATCCTTTTAAAGTACAGGAAGCACCGGCTGTACCGGTAACACCGGCAGAAGCCAATACAACACACGAAGAGCATAAAGCGTAAACAAGAATATTAATCATACATAAAACTTAAAAATCATGGGATTAGACGGACCAGTGCTTATTCTAATAGGCGCGGTAGTATTACTGATGTTTGGAGGTAAAAAAATACCTGAACTGATGAAAGGTTTAGGAAAAGGCGTTAAAGAATTTAAAGACGCAACCAACGGCGAGGGTACTACAACTACAACAAACACTACTGCTGCAAACCCAACTGCAACAACTACCGAAGAAAAACCAAAGGTTTAATCTTTCGGTACCTCATAAAATTTGAAGATCCGGAATTATTTGATTTCGGATCTTCAATTATCTGCTTTGTGACTTATGCGGTATTCACACAAAATATAAGCAAAAATAACATACGATTATTTCTCACCCAATTCATCCTTCGCATTTTGCAACGCGTTGTCTGATGTGAAATAATTACCTATGATCTTTTTCCGCAGTACAGGATCGGTAACTGAACTGTTAAAAGTATCCAAAAACAAATTATAATCTGTACGGTCGGATTTTGTAGCAACCATTGCTTTTAACCATCTCCACATAACCTGTTCACCAATTTCTTTTTGTATAGCTAAAAAAATCACAGGCGCATAATAGTAAAGATAGTATTCCCTGTTGCCATAATCCGCTTCAGTTTTAACCAGGGAAAATGGTTTATAGTGATGTAAATTCTGGAGCCTGTCAAATTTTACTTGCAACAGATCATGGTAAGGTGCTGCACCTTCTAAATTAAATGTTAAATAAAAAGATAAATATTCGGCAAATCCTTCTTCCATAACATGCCCAAACTCCGCTCCCGGCTTAAGTAAAGTGCCAAAATAATAGTGAGCCAATTCATGCGCCATGCTCTGTTTATTTTTTGTGCTGTTGCCGCTATTGAAAAAAGATGCTAAGCTATATTCGCCATCAGCCACATTAAAAGTTGTAGGATCCGCATAAAAATTAAATCCCCATTCTTTCGGATTGGCTACTGTGGCTGCATGTAAAAATGTTAAATTACCTTTATAGGGGATATCGAATTTTTTGGAATAATAGGCCTGGTAAGTACCTGCAAGTGCATAAAGTTTGTCCTGGTCTTCTTTTTTCATTCCGGAGTTTAATAACCATACGCCATTATGCTGTGCCGTTTCAAAATCGCCGCAAAAAATAGCTAACTCGCGTGGAATATCTGAAATAAATTGCGCTGATTTTGCCTTTACAGGAACACTACCATTAACAAAAAGTACCGTGCAGTCTTCGCAGGTTATGGTTAAATCATATTTTAAGCGTTCATATTGCTTTTTTGTGCTGATATCATAAAGAACAGGATACCAGTTGGATTGAAAACCATCCGCACGAATTGAGAAGCTATTAAAAGCAATATTACCGCGCCAGTCCTCCCCCTCATATCCGCTTGTTGAATCTGTAACTACCGGGTACATGCCTAAATATTTCACTTCAAGCTCTTGTGGTAAATACCTCGCAGGGTTGCCACGATTTTCATGTACATAGTAAGACTTACTTTCATCAGTCTGCACGCTGTCCCTTTTATCCACATCGTAAAATAAAGGTTTAGGGCCTCGCTTTACATCTTTAAAATAATAAATATTCATGCCTGCATTTAAGCGAATAACATACTTGTCTGTATTGGGGAGATTACTAAGGATCATGTCGCAGGACATGGTCCCCTTTTTTATAGAAATATCTACATTCCCTTTTATAACAGGCAATATTTCCTGTGCCCGGGATGTTAAAAATGAAAGGATAATTGCAATGAACAAGATTACAGGTTTAGTACTCATCATATTCTGATCTATAATTAATGTCTAATTTATTGATTTGATTATTAAGTTGACTTATCCAAATAGTTAGGGCCAAAACACTCATAATTATTTTAAACTATTAAGTAACTATTTAACTGCCTGTTACGTACAAGAACGTGGATTCTAATTGTAGAATAGTTTGTAGTTTAGTTAAGTTGGAATTTAAAAGCCCGGGGTAGTTGCCGGGCTTTTATTTTTTACATCGTATTCTCATCATTATTACTGCCCGGGTCGGTGTTATTACCGCACGGCTTTTATTGACTAACCTACTCGCTCCTCAAACTCTTTACCGGGTTCATCAATGCCGCTTTTATCGCATTAGAGCTTATGGTAAGCAACGCGAATGCAATTGCGGTAAGCCCGGCAATTACAAACGGCCAAGGGCTAAGTGTCATCCGGTAGCTAAAGCTCATTAACCATTGATTCATAATATACCAGGCAATCGGCGATGCGATCACTATCGCGATGACGACCAGTTTCAGAAAATCGCGTGTTAATAGCGAAGTTATTCCCGGCACACTTGCGCCAAGCACTTTACGGATGCCAATTTCCTTTGTTCGTTGCTCCGCGATGAAAGCTGCTAATCCAAACAGGCCCAGGCAGGCAACAAATATGGCCAGCATTGAAAACACGGTAGCAGTACTGGCTGTATACTGCTCTGATGCATACAGCTGCTGAATATGCGTATCCAGAAACTCATAATCAAAACTGGAGTTAGGCATGTTCCCTTTAAATGTAGCCTGCACTTGCTGCACAAACCGGGGGAGGTTTTTGGCATTATAGCGCACCAATAATGTTCTTAATGATTCAGGTGCCTTGTTCATGCTATAATAAACGTAACCGCCAATATCATTTTTAAGGGATTGAAAATTAAAATCCTTAACAACCCCCATTACAATTGATTTTTCGCTCATCTCTGTAATGATGTTTTTGCCAACGGCATCCTGCGGCGTTTTAAAGCCGAGGTATTTTAATACCGCTTCATTAATTAATACATAACAATTGGTGTCGCCCTCGGCAAGGGTTTGTGGCAATGTGGTGCCGGCCAGTAGTTTTAGCTGCATGGTTTTTACGATAGAGCCATCTGTATGGCAGGTTTTTACAGGATAACCGTCTTTATCGGTCGATAATTTCCTGACGCTTCTGCCGCTTTCAATATCACCGGGAATAGATTGTACAGCCGAAACGCTTTCTACATTCGGCATGGTATGCAGGTTATTGATAAGCGAAGCGATCTGCTGTTTGTTCTCAGCTGCCTTGATTGAAACTGCAATAACACCATTAGGATTATACCCCAGGTCTTTATTCCTGATATAAAAGATCTGCTGCAAAATTACAATAACCGCTACGATCAGGATCACGGATGATGCAAACTGGAATACGACCAGCGATCTGCGGACAAAATCAGCAGCTGAGTTTTTTAACTTCAACTTGTTCATTAACACCAGCGGAGAAATACCCGACATGGAGAATGCCGGGTAACTGCCTGCAAGGATTGTCACCAAAAGCCATGTTGATAGCAAACACAGCAAAATAGGCATGGCATATAATGCCGATGGTTCTAAAAAAATACCGGTAATATTTTGGAACAAAGGCTGCACAATAAATGCCAGCAAATAGCCGATAAGGATGGCAATAAATGATAACACAGCGGTTTCAGTATAAAAAAGCGCGAGCAGCTGGCTTTTATTTGCCCCCATCACTTTATTTACCCCTACGCTTTTGGCGCGTTTTTGTGAACGCGCGGTAGCCAGGTTCATGTAGTTAATGCAGGCAATCACCAATACCAGCAGCGACAAAAACAACAATGCTTTTACAGTGCTTATACTTCCTATTCGGGAAGAATAACCCTCGCGTATATCAGCCGAATAAAGATGGATGCCGGTTAAGGGCTGCAAAAAGAATTGGGTGAAATATTGATCTTTCTTAGCTACATTTTTATCAATAAGTGCAGTGGCCTGTTTTTGTATTTGGTTGATATCAGCGCCGGGCTGCAATTGGCAATAAGTTTCAAAGCTGGCGTTGCTCCAGTAAACATTCTTTCCCATCCATGAGTCCATTATATTATAAACCATGTCGCAATCGATGGTGCTGTTTACCGGGAGGTCTTTATAAACACCCGAAACGTGCAAAGTATCCCGGTTATTTACGTAAATAATTTTCCCGATAGCGGGTTCACTACCATATAACCGGTCTTTAGCAGATTGTGAAAGCACAATTGATTTAGGTTGCGAAAAAGCTGTTCTGGCATTCCCTTCGGTAAAACTAAAATCAAACATTTTAAAGGCTGACGAATCGGCGAGGTACAAGCCTTTTTCAGTAAAGTTTTTGTCGTCGGTTTTTAAAGATACGGATCCGCCAAAATCATGTTTGATAAGCCTGGTCATGGCCTTTACCTGCGGGATATTTTGCAGCATGGATGGGCCCACCGCATTAGGTAACTCCGCCCATACCTTATAGTTATATTGCGCGCTGGTTTGCATGTTAACCCGGTAAATATCCTGCGAGTCTTTGTACATGCGGTCAAAACTTAATTCGTATGATATACAAGCAAACAAGGTAATGCATACGCACATCCCAATGGCCAGGCCTACAATATTTAACGATGTAAAAAGTTTATTGGCAATAATATTGCGCCAGGCGGTTTTAATGTAATTTTTTATCATGCGACCGATTCAAATGATAGTTAAGAATTTTTTCGATAATAATTCAAAACATAAGCCATGTTTATAATTATCTAATTATCAGTAAATTAAAATAGAATAAATTTATTTAATGTTCGATTTCGTTACAGTTTACTGTTCGGTTACGTTCGATAATTAAGAGTAAAATCGTCCGTAATTTAAGTTTATTGACTGCATTTTCAGTTGCAGCTTGTGGTTGTTGTTATCACCGTACTGCAACCAACGCTTCATATCAATTTCAATCTTTTGACCGTGTAACCGGATAAGTTTTTTATTTTAGCCCCATGGCTAAAAACTATTCCTCTTTAACAGAAATAAAGGGCGGGTTGCAAAGCGGGGGAGTTACCGTTGAGAAACTGGTGAAGCATTATTTACAAAACATCAAGGCAAATGCTCACTTAAACGCGTTTATCGAGGTTTTTGAGGATGAAGCGCTGCAACAGGCTTTGGTTATTGATGCCAAAATAAAAGAAGGTACCGGTGGCAAGCTTGCCGGTATGGTTATCGGTATAAAGGATAATATTTGTTATAAAGACCACCAGGTTTCGGCCTCATCAAAAATATTGGATGGCTTTACATCCATCTACTCATCAACTATTGTAGAGCGTTTATTGGCTGAAGATGCCATCATCATCGGCCGCTGCAATTGCGACGAGTTTGCCATGGGCGCCAGTAATGAAAGCTCCTATTTTGGCCCGGTAAAGAATTTTGCTGATCATACCAAAGTTTCAGGCGGTTCATCAGGCGGGTCGGCGGTTGCTGTGCAGGCTGATCTGTGCCATGCAGCTATCGGCACTGATACCGGTGGTTCTGTTCGTCAGCCGGCATCGTTCTGTGGCTTGATTGGGTTAAAACCTACATACGGACGTATTTCAAGGTACGGAATCATTGCTTATGCCTCATCGTTCGACCAGGTTGGCCCGATCACTAAGTCTGTTGAGGATGCTGCCTTGCTTTTAGAGGTTATGGCAGGTGAGGATGAATACGATAGTACTTTATCGCGCAAAACAGTTCCCGAATTCAGCGCCGAAATGCCGGAGCCGGGCAAAAAAAAGATCGCCTATTTGCAGGAATCATTATCAAGCCCGGGTGTTGATGCAGAAGTTAAGAACGCCTTAAGCTTAACTATTGAGAAACTTCGCGCCAATGGCCACACCGTTAAACCTATAACTTTTGAGTACCTGGATTATATGGTACCAACCTATTACATACTGGCGATGGCAGAAGCATCGTCGAACTTGTCGCGCTATGATGGTGTGCATTATGGTTACCGCAGTCCGAAGGCTACAGACCTTCAATCCACCTACAAGCTTTCCCGTTCGGAAGGTTTTGGCAAAGAGGTGAAGCGCCGTATAATGCTGGGAACCTTTGTATTAAGTGCCGGCTATTATGATGCTTATTATGCGAAGGCCCAAAAAACACGCCGGTTGATCCGCGAAAAAACACTGGATATTTTAAAGGAATACGATTTTATTTTAACCCCAACAGCTCCTGAACCTGCCTACAATATAGGTGTAGAGAAAACCGACCCGGTAGTAAGCTATTTAGCCGATATTTTCACCGTCCAGGCATCACTAACGGGTTTACCGGCAATTTCTTTACCGGTGGGCAATAATCATGAAGGATTGCCGTTAGGGATACAATTACTTGCGGGACAATTCGAAGAACTGGAATTGTTAAATTTTTCAAAATATTTCGTTAAACTATAAATTTTTGCAACATTAGTATGATTTTAGGCGTATTACATAGTCTGAAGTTAAATCCCTAATTGATAAAAAATGAAGAGATTATTTATCCTGATCATCTGCCTTCTATCCTTGCAATTTTCACATGCCGGGAGTGTTTTAAATCCGGGCGAAAAACATATTTCTCAAAGTTCTTCTAAAGACACCTCTTTTGCCCATGCAGCAGCAAACCAGGCGCAACTGAATGCCGATCAAAGCATCATAAAATCACGCCTTGATGCCATTAAAAAGGATGTGCCGTTAGACTATAATGAATTTGTGCAAAACTATATCGACATCTATTCCCAAAACCGCGAGGAAATGGGCCATGTGATCGGTTTATCAAAATACTACTTCCCTATTTATGAAAAGATCTTTCGCGACGCGGGTATCCCTGCCGAAATTGAATACCTTTCTATTGTAGAGTCAAAACTTGATCCCAATGCTATTTCACGCGTGGGGGCTACTGGTCCGTGGCAATTTATGGGTACAACTGCAAAGCTTTACGGCTTGAACATGGATGGTTACATCGATGAGCGCCGTGACCCTGTCCGTGCAAGCTATGCTGCAGCTGCTTACCTCAAAGATGCTTACGAAGAATTTGGCGACTGGCTGTTGGCCATCGCATCGTACAATTGCGGTAAAAGCAATGTGGAAAACGCATTGGCAAAAGCCGGTGGCGCAACCGATTTTTGGTCTATCCGCCAGTACCTGCCTGCCGAAACCAGGAATTACGTACCTGCTTATATCGCGGTAGCTTATGTAATGAATTATTATAAAAAGCATAATATTACCGAACAGCCTTGCAGCTTCGCGCTAAATATTGATACCGTTGTGGTTGACAGGCAAATCTCGCTTAATACCGTTTCAAATATTTTAGGGGTTGATGCTAAATTATTGTCACTGCTTAATCCTGCTTACCGCATGCAGGTGATCAATGCTTCGGCACACAGCCCGCGCAGGCTGATCATCCCGCAGGTAGAGAGAACAAAATATTCCGCGCTTTACGATGCGCTGAACAATACTACCGGCAGTACCTCATACGCGGCTGCCGCCTCCCCCAAAATATACGTTCCTTTACATTCAACGTATAGTGCCGCTGACGATAAACCGGCTTATCATAAAGTAAAACGTGGTGAAACACTGGCCGATATTGCAGACCGTTATGGCGTTGAAGTAAGCGACCTTAAAACCTGGAATCATTTACATCACAATAAAGCAGTTGTAGGGCAAAGGCTTAAAATAAGCAATGGTTAATTATTGTTGTTTTAAGTAAAGCCATATAATTTCTATACAAGCAGGATTATTTGTTGATGATTTAATCATTAACTAAAGGCTTTCGGCAAATCGCTTAGAAAAGAAATTGTAATTTTGGGTCCTTGAACTTGAGATGATGAATAACAAAACCAATCGTAAACAGGACGCTTTAAATTACCATTCTAAGGGCCGCCCGGGCAAAATACAGGTAGTGCCAACAAAGCCAACCAATTCACAGCGCGATCTTTCTATGGCTTACTCACCGGGTGTAGCCGAACCATGTTTACGAATTGCCGAAAATGTTGACGATGTTTATAAATATACCGCTAAAGGCAATTTAGTGGGTGTTATAAGCAATGGCACCGCGGTATTGGGTTTAGGAAATATAGGGCCCGAAGCCAGCAAGCCGGTGATGGAAGGTAAAGGCCTTTTATTCAAGATATATGCTGATATTGATGTTTTCGATCTGGAGATCAACGCCAAAACTCCGGATGAATTTGTTGCTATTGTTAAAGCTCTTGAGCCAACTTTCGGTGGCATCAACCTCGAAGATATATCTGCCCCAACCTGTTTTGAGATTGAGCGCCGCCTAAAGGCCGAAATGAAGATCCCAGTGATGCATGATGACCAGCATGGAACCGCGATCATATCCGGAGCAGCGTTAATTAATGCCTGCGAGATCCAGGGTAAAAAGCTTGACAAAATAAAAATGGTGGTTAATGGTGCAGGCGCGGCAGCTATTTCATGCTCACGAATGTACCTTTCACTGGGTGTGAAACAGGAAAATATGGTGATGTTCGACATCAACGGACTGATCACTGCCCAGCGCACTGACCTGGATGACATCCGTTTGCAATTCGCCACAATCCGCACCGATATAAAAACCCTGGCCGATGCCATGAAGAACGCTGACGTTTTTGTTGGCCTTTCAGCAGGCAATGTGGTTACTGCGGATATGCTGAAAACGATGGCAAAAAACCCGATTGTTTTCGCCATGGCTAACCCTGAACCGGAGATTGCTTACGACATTGCACACGCTACACGTAAGGATATTATTATGGCTACCGGCCGCTCTGACTTTCCTAACCAGGTGAATAACGTTTTAGGGTTCCCATATATTTTCCGTGGAGCATTGGATGTTAGGGCTACCGCGATTAACGAAGAAATGAAGATCGCCGCGGTTAACGCAATCGCCTGCATCGCAAAAAAACCGGTGCCCGAGGCTGTTAACCTGGCTTACAATACCAAAAATATTAAGTTCGGCAGGGATTATATCATCCCAAAACCTATGGATCAGCGCCTGATTATCGAGGTATCCTCTGCGGTAGCAAAAGCTGCTATAGATTCAGGTGTTGCCCGTAAAGTCATTACCGATTGGGATGCTTATATTGAAGAATTGCGCTCACGCGTAGGGGTTGATGACCGCATTATGCGTACGCTAACCAACAAGGCCAAGCAAAACCCTAAACGCATTGTTTTTGCCGAGGCAGACACCTACAAAATATTAAAAGCCGCGCAAATTATTAAGGAAGAAGGTATTGCAACCCCTATCCTACTCGGTAACGAGGCAACCATTAAGCGCATTATGCGCGAGAATGACCTGTATCTGGATGATGTGAAGATCATCGACCCAACCAACGGCCATGCGGAAAACACTGAAAAATACGCGGATTATCTTTATGAACGCCGTCAGCGTAAAGGCGTAAGCCTGTTCCAGTCGCGTAAATTAATGTATGACCGTAACTATTACGGCGCCAGTATGGTGCAATTTGGTGAGGCCGACGCTTTGATCTCCGGCTTAACTAAAGATTATGTGACCACCATTAAACCTGCCTTGCAAATCATCGGTACCGAAGAGGGTATAAACCGTGTTGCCGGTATGTACATGATGCTTACGCAAAAAGGCCCTGTATTTTTTGGTGATACAACGGTTAACGTAAACCCATCAGTACAGGAACTGGTAGATATTACCGTGCTGTTGGAGCGTTCTGTAAAACAGTTTAATATTACGCCCCGTGTTGCCATGCTTTCTTATTCAAATTTTGGATCGAACAGCGGGCCGGTACCGGAGAAGGTTAGCGAAGCAGTAAAGGTATTGCATGATAAGTACCCTGAAATGATAGTGGACGGCGATATGCAGGCTAACTTTGCCTTGAACCCGAATTTATTAACAGATAATTTTCCATTCTCAACTTTAACCGGGAAGGCTGCAAATACGCTGATATTTCCTAATTTGGAGTCTGGGAATATTGCTTATAAACTGCTGCAGGAAATAGGTGGTGCCGAAGCTGTAGGGCCGATATTATTAGGCTTAAAAAAACCGGTACACGTTTTACAATTAGGCAGTTCGGTGCGCGAAATTGTGAATATGATAACCATCGCGGTGGTTGACGCGCAAGAAAAAGAAGGCAATTTGAACGACGAGATAAAAAAATAATATGCTGTTGATTAAATTTAAACATATATAATGTGATCTTGAAAAGGGTGAGAAATTTTCCTCATCCTTAAACTAACGGCGGTATTGGCCGTCTTAGCGCCATCACCTAAACTGAGTCAGTCCATATACAATTAACAAAATAACATATAGAAAAAACATGTACGCTTATATTGATGGTAAATTAGCTTTTAAAAGCCCTTCGTATGTGGTTATTGATGCCGGCGGAGTAGGTTATCACATCAATATTTCTCTACACACTTATTCGCAAATAGGCAACTCCGAGCATTGTAAGCTTTACACCTGGCTTTATGTAAAGGAGGATGCTCACAGCCTTTATGGTTTTGCCGAAGAAGGCGAACGCCGGTTATTTCTTCATTTAATTTCTATTTCAGGCATCGGCCCAAACACCGGCCGGATGATGCTTTCGTCCATTACACCAACCGAAATACAAAATGCAATTATTAGTGGCAATGTTGCCCTCATTCAACGTATAAAGGGTATTGGCCCTAAGTCGGCACAACGCGTAATACTGGAATTACAGGATAAACTTCGTAAAGAAGGCCCTGATACGCTTACCGTTATGCCGGCAACGCACACCACTAAGGATGAAGCGCTTTCTGCGCTGGTAATGCTTGGCTTTGCGCGTAATGCTGCCGAAAAGGTTGTGGAACAGGAAATAAAGAAAAGCGGGGAAGATTTAACTGTTGAACAGTTGATCAAGTCCGCCTTAAAAAACTTATAATTACTATATTAATTTGATCGCTTTTTGACTAAGATTCTTACGCTCAGAACTCTTATTTGCATCTTAATAATTTTCGCTTTTTGCGGAACAGAGCGTTCTTTTGCCCAATTGCCTGATCCAACCAAAGTAGCTCCGCCTAATACAGGCTCACCTTCCACTATTACCAGCCGTACTAATGATACCGTTATTGTACAGGAACCATACAATATTCAGGAAACAAATAACATGCGCTTACGGCAGGGTATTTTTGACCAGGACCCGCCCAATCTTGTCCGTACAATTGAGTACGATCCCGCTACCAACCAATATATTTTGTATGAGCGTGTAGGCAATATGCTTTACCGAGCGCCGCAGTACCTCACCTATATGCAATACCTGGCTATAAAGCAGGAAGAAACGCAGCGGGATTACTTTAAAACACTGGCAGATAAATATGCTTACCAATCACAGCAACCGGGTTTTATTCCACAAATAAAAATTCATAGCCAAACATTTGAGCAGATCTTTGGTGGCCCAAATATTGATATTAAGGCGCAGGGATCGGCCAATGCAACTTTTGCCGGGCAATTAAATAAAAACGACAACCCGCTATTTAACTCGGCGCAACGCAATCAGTTTAATTTTAATTTCGACCAGCAAATACAATTAAACCTTACGGGTACAATAGGTACAAACCTTACTGTGGCTACCAATTACAATACCAATGCCCAGTTCCAATTTGATAACCAAATCAAATTGGATTACAAAGGTAAACAGGATGATATCATCCAGGAGATTCAGG
Source organism: Mucilaginibacter sp. (assembly GCF_965225845.1). Classification (GTDB taxonomy): domain Bacteria; phylum Bacteroidota; class Bacteroidia; order Sphingobacteriales; family Sphingobacteriaceae; genus Mucilaginibacter. The sequence goes on along the minus strand of NZ_CBDDBL010000002.1, from coordinate 26,069 downwards.
CGGGTACGGTGAGCATGCCGCTGAATACTACGTTAATCACCGGCACACAAGCGCTGTTCGGGGTAAAAACCAAGCTGAAATTTGGCAAGCTGAACATTACCTCTATCATGTCCCAGCAGCGCTCGCAATCAAAAACCATTACCATAACCAATGGATCGGAGCAGGGAAATTTTAAGTTAACTACCGATGCCTATGATGCTAATAAACACTATTTCCTTTCGCAGTACTTTAGGAATAATTATGATAAGGCATTGGCCAATTCGCCAATCATCAGCTCAAATGTAAACATTACAAAAATTGAGGTTTGGATCACTAACCGCAACAACACTACCACCAACTCAAGGGATATATTAGCTTTTATGGATCTGGGCGAAAACAATCCATATGACAAACGCCTGATCCAGGGCGGCTCGGGTTTTACCGCTTTACCTGCAGGAACTGATGTACCGGGCTTTCCACAGCAATCAAACAGTTTGCTTAAAAACCTGCCTGCGGGCGCACGTTTAACAAACTCAAATACTGCGGCAAATTATTTTGCGAGCACAGGCGGCAGCGATAACTATGCGCAGTTAACCTATGCCCGTATGCTAACCACCAAGGAGTATACCCTGCATCCGCAGTTGGGTTATATCTCACTAAATTATCCTTTAAATAATGATGAAGTGTTGGCGGTAGCCTATCAATATACCTATAACGGGGTTACTTACCAGGTGGGTGAATTCTCCAGCGACAGGCCAATAAACAATACCACGCCAAACGTGCTGTATGTAAAATTATTAAAAAACACGCTACTTAAAACCAACCTGCCAACCTGGAACCTGATGATGAAAAACATCTATTCCCTGGGCGCATACCAAATAAGTCCTGCAAACTTTAAAATGTTAATTACACGGCTGGATAATACATCGGGCATTGCCAAACCTATTATGGCCGAAGGCAAAAACACAACTGGAAAGTTATGGTTGCAGCTAACCGGCCTTGACAACCTCGACCAGCAAAACCAAAAAATCCCGGATGGATATTTTGACTACCTGGAAGGTATAACTATCGATTCACATAACGGTTTACTGATCTTCCCGGAAGTGGAGCCATTTGGTGCGGACCTTGCCGCCAAATTTGCGCCGGGTGAAACCAGCCTGATCAATACCTATGTGTATCAACCATTGTATGATTCCACCCAAAGTGTGGCGCAGCAATTTTATCCCTTGTTAAACCGGTATGTAATCTCAGGCACTTATACCTCACAGGGTGGATCGGAATACCAGTTGAATGCCACCAACATACCGCAAGGCTCGGTAATTGTAACGGCAGGCGCAACCAAACTGGTTGAGGGTAATGATTATACCGTTGATTATAACGCAGGCACCATCCGGATACTTAATCAATCCATTCTTGCATCAGGCCAGCCAATTACGGTAAACCTGGAAAATAATGAACTTTTCGGAGTTCAGCAAAAATCGCTGTTTGGATCAAGGTTTGACTACCAGGTAAGCCCTAAATTTGCTTTGGGTGCAACTATAATGCACTTAACCGAAGAGCCTATCTCGCAAAATGAGGCTGTTGGCGCTGAATCAATCTCAAATACCATCTGGGGTTTCGATGCCAATTATAATTCACCATCTCGGATGCTTACCAGGCTGGTTGATGGAATTCCTTTTATACATACTAAGGTTCCATCATCAGTAAGTTTAAGCGGAGAATTTGCGCAATTATTACCCGGTACCCCAAGTTCATTAAATTATGCCGGCTCAAAAAATGGCACTGCATATTTGGACGATTTTGAAAATAGCCAGTCCGAGATAGACCTTAAAAGTGCCAATACATGGCAAATATCAAGCACACCACAATTCTTTAACGAGTCGCAGCTTTTTGACAATCTGGGATACGGATATAACCGTGCCCGGTTAGCCTTTTATAATATCGACCCAACATTTTACACCTCGTCAACAATTCCTGTATCACGTGCTGAACTATCCAAGCCCTATGTTCGCGAAGTATTGCAAACCGAGGTGTTTCCGTATATACAATCAGTAACCGGCCAACCGCAAATTTTGCCAACTCTTGATTTAGCTTATTATCCAAATACCCGCGGCCCTTATAACTATGTTACAACAGGTATCAATACAGATGGTACGCTACAAAACCCGAGCAGTCGCTGGGGTGGTATGATGCGCGCGATATCTACAACCGATTTTGAGGCGCTAAACGTAACTTATATTGAATTTTGGGTATTGGATCCATTTATAGGTAAACCAAACTCAACAGGCGGCGATATCTATTTTGACCTGGGTGATATTTCAGAAGATATATTAAAAGATGGCCGCAAAAGCATAGAAAATGGACTGCCGGTAAACGGCGATTTAAGCACCGTTGACACTACCGCATGGGGACGCGTGGCTAAACTGCAACCCGTAGTAAACGCTTTTGACAATGACCCTAATTCCCGCGCGTTGCAGGATGTTGGTTTAGATGGTTTGGGCGATGCAGATGAACGCACAAAATTTGCCCCCCAGGTACAGCGGATCCAAAGCCAGGTTAACCCGCAGGCCGCAGCGGCAATTGCAAATGATCCTTCAACAGATGATTACCAATATTACCAGGGGCCAACGCTCGATCAGGCCGGCGCCGGTATATTACAACGTTATGCCAAATACAATGGAACAGATGGTAATTCTAAAACAGCGGCACAGTCACAGGCGCAATTAGGGTTGCAAACGTCGGCATCTACTTCACTACCTGATGAGGAGGATATTGACCGCGATAACAACATGAGCCAGGATGATGAATATTTTGAATATCACGTAAATATAACCCCTAAAAACCTGGTTGTTGGCCAGGGTTTTGTTAATGATAAGGTAACATCAAGCGTTAAACTTGCCGACGGTACTACGCAAACTTATACCTGGTATCAATTCCGTATCCCTATTGCCAATTATCAATCGGCAGTAGGCGGCATACAGGATTTTAAATCCATCCGCTTTTTGCGCTTATTCATGACTAATTTTGCGGATACTGCCGTTTTACGTTTTGCATCTCTGCAACTGGTAAGGGGTGATTGGCGTGCATTTGATTCAGATAACAACCCGGCCAATGTTATTGCTGATCCTGCCATTGTTAACCCTGTGGCCGATGGTTCAACGCTGGTTGTGGGTACCGTAAATATCGAGGAAAATGGCAATCGTACCCCTATCCCCTATGTAGTTCCGCCGGGCATACAACGCCAAACCAATTACAGCAGCGTTAATGCAAATACCAAATTAAATGAGCAATCATTATCATTAACAGTTAATAACCTGAGTGATGGTTATTCGCAGGCAGCTTTTAAAACCTTTAATAACGATTTGCGCCAATACAAAAACCTGCAAATGTTTGTACACGCCGAGGCATTGCCAACAGCTACCTTAAACAACGGCGACCTGCACACTTTTATACGTTTGGGGCTTGATTACACCGAAAATTATTATGAGTACGAAATTCCGTTAACAGTTACACAACCGGGTACAAGCAGCCCAGCCGGTATATGGCCAACTGTTAACCAGATCGATCTGCAGCTTTCATTATTAACCAATGCAAAACTGGCCCGTGATGCAGCAAAATATAAAGGCCAGCCATGGCCTTTAACAGTTCCCTATACCATTACGATAGGCACGGCCAAAATCACGATCATGGGTCAGCCCGATTTAAGTCGCCTCACAACAGTTATGCTGGGGGTACGCAACCCGTTTAAAGGCAATAATCCTGCTGCTGATGATGGCCTGGCAAAATCAGGTATTGTTTGGTTTGACGAATTGAGGCTAACGGACTTTAACCAGCGCGATGGCTGGGCGGCTATTGGTAAAGCCGATGTTAAACTGGCTGACTTTGCCGATATAACCGTATCGGGCAGCGATCAAACTGCTGGTTTTGGTACGCTTGATTCTAAAATCGGCGACCGGTCGTTAGATAACAATTCAAGCTATAACGTATCTGCAAGCGTTGAGCTTGGTAAATTTTTTCCCGATAAAAGTGGTGTGCACATTCCAACTTATATCAACATATCGCAGCAGGTAAGCGCCCCCTTGTATGATCCGGCACAACCCGATGTTTTGTTGAGCCAAACACTCAAAAATGCCACAAGTACCAAACAACGGGACTCGATTAAAAATGCCGCTGAATCTGTAACGCAACGAAAAAGCATAAACTTTACCAATGTGCATATAGCTAAAACAAACTCCAGTGCGCCTAACAGGGTTTATGATATTTCTAACTTTACAGCTACTTACGCTTATACCGATTATGAGCACCACGATTTTACTACCCTATCGGATTTTGAAAAGACCTACCAGTTAGAGCTTGCTTATAACTATACCAACAGGCCTAATTATTTTACCCCTTTTGCTAAGATCATTAAAAAGAATAGCCTGCAATTGATTAAGGACATTAACCTGGACCTTGTACCCACAAGGGTTAATATGAGTATTGATTTCAACAGGTTCGATTCGGAAACTACACTGCGAAATAATGATCCGAGTGATGTTATTGCGATACCAACAACGTATAATAATACCTTTACCATTACAAGGATATTTGGCCTGGGGTGGAATCTGACCAAATCATTAACACTAAATTTTGATGCAACCAACCTTTCAACGGTTGATGAGCCTCAGGGTCCGCTAACCGGCCTTAACAGGGATACTTTATATAACAACCTGGCACGTTTAGGCCGCACCACCAATTACAACCATACTTTCGCGTTAAACTACGCCATACCATTTAGTAAGATACCTTATCTTGATTTCATTACTGCCAATGCCAGTTACAGCGCGCACTTTAACTGGCTGGCAGAGCCGGGTTTTTCTATTGATGATCCTGAACTCAACGTAGGTAACAGCATCCAGAACTCACGCACTATATTGTTTAATCCAATACTTAATTTTAATACATTATACAACAAATTTAAATTACTTCGCAAACCGGCAAAGCCCGACGACGAGCCAAAAGGCTTTAAAAAGTTTTTATTAAACCTGTTAACCGGGCTAAAAACTGTTAATGTTACCTATTCCCGTACCGAGGGTATCTTTTTGCCTGGCTATCTGCCACAATCAACAATTTTTGGTGAAGATCCTTCCTATAATGCGCCGGGCATTGGATTTTTATTGGGCAGCCAAACCGATATAAGGCAGCGGGCTGTGGAAAATGGCTGGATATCTTCCGATACACTACAAAACCAGGCCTATGTTAAAACTTATAACGCCGATTTACACCTAAGCGCGACATTAGAGCCAATACAAGGGTTAAGAATAAATTTAACAGCGTTTAAAACACAGGATCACACCTATCAAACCACATTAAAGTATCTGGATGAAACAGGCAGCTTTGAAAACCTTTCACCGGTAACTACAGGCGATTACAGTATATCCTACCTTACTATCGCGACAGCGTTTTCAAAAACAAGCGGTGTAAATAACACTTCACCACTTTATAATGCGTTTATGAATGACAGGTCGATCATTTCGGGACGCCTGGGTAAAACCAATCCAAATTCAACCGGTGTTATAACTAATGGCTTCGCCGATGGCTATGGCCCAAATTCACAAAACGTGCTGGTACCCGCGTTCCTGGCTGCTTATTCCGGCAAAAATCCTGCAACATCAAATCTTAGCCAGTTTCCTGATATTCCTTTACCAAACTGGCAAATAACATATGGCGGACTGGTTAAAATACCTTTTATGTCCGATATTTTTGACTCGTTCGATCTTAAGCACGCCTATAGCTCAACCTACAATGTTGGCGGCTATACCACCTTATTGCAGTACACTGAAAGTGATGGGGAGGTAAATGCCAGGGATATTAATAACGATTTTCTGCCGATGTACCAGTTTGCGCAGGTAACCATATTTGAGCAATTCGCGCCATTATTGGGTATTGATATGCGTTTTAAAAATGGCGTTACTACAAGTGTATCGTATGCGCAAAGCCGGGCCCTTAGCCTAAGCCTGCTAAACAGCCAGCTGGCGCAGCAAAATGAAGACGATGTAATAGTAAGCTTTGGATACAAAGCCAAAAACTTCAGGTTTCCGTTTGGATTGTGGGAGGATTTTATATTAAAAAACGACCTTACTTTTAACCTGGCATTCGCCCTCAGAAATACCAAAACATTAATTTATCAACCGGATGTGTTAGCCGCGCAGGTATCATCAGGCGCTGAAAATATCACTTATCGCCCGGAAATTAATTATGCGCTAAGCTCACGCTTTAACATCAGTTTCTTTTACGACGCGAACATTACCAAGCCATATACATCACAAAGTTTTAATACGTCGTTTACTACTTTAGGCTTTAGTTTAAAACTGATATTACAGTAATAAAAACTTTAAGACTGCCAGTTATTTTTAAGCTGCCTGTATTTTTCCAGCTCCTCAACAGACAGGTGCTCCATTATATTGATCGATTTTCCGTTGGTGCCATTAAAAACATAATTGCTTTTGGCTGCCGTATCAAAAAACTGGATGCTGTAATTATTACTAAGTGTTTTATTATCGGCAACTATGGCCGCGAATTCTGTTTTAAAATTCTCTTTTTGTGCTATTGTAGCGAAAGCTTTTGGTTTCATAATAATAAAAAAAAGCATCCTCGGTTAAGAGGATGCTTTACGATTAAATTTTATATAGTGATTAAGCTACTTTTACATTTACCGCATTAGGGCCTTTTTTGCCCTGCTCAACTTCATACTGAACGCTGTCGTTTTCACGAATGTTGTCAATCAGTCCGCTTGAGTGAACGAAAACTTCGCTACCACCATTACTTGGTGTAATAAAGCCAAAGCCTTTCGTTTCATTAAAAAATTTTACTGTTCCTGTTTGCATTGTATTTTATATTAGCCTCAAACATACAATTAATTAATTGATAATAAGCTAATTATTTAATTTATATTAATTACCGTGAATAAACCTGCATAATCGTTGATTAATTTTAGGTTAAAAAGCGCTTTTTTATAGCCGATAAGGTTATTTATACTTTTCAATTTCAATCTCCGGATAATACCTGTACGATAGCATTTTTAATAACCGGCGTATAAAAATTTGGCGCCTGGTGCCCTTTTTCATCATTCAAAACAATCAGTTTTGCAGGCAATAACTTCGAGAATTCAATTGCTGCCGTTGGGTTTACCATATGATCCTGCAATGATGAAATAATGAGCATTTTTGCTTTGATATGATCGGCGGCATCTTTTAACGAGTTATTAAAGCTTCTAGAAATATCGTGGTTGATAATAGCATTCAGCTGGTAATCCGTATTATTCCAGTCCTGGTCCTGGCGGGTTTTGTTATAAGCGACCCATTTCGGTATATCTGCTCTGTTAACTGTTTTAACGCGGTCGGCGGGTGTGGTTAAAAACACGTCCAGCATCATGGTTGCATTGGGAATTATCGGATTAGTTTTATAATGTCCCTGGTTATAACCAGGGTTTTCTTCAATCGTTTCCCGTAACGTATTGTAAACCATCAGGTCAAAACTGGTTGGCTGCGGGCTGCCGACTATTGGGATCAGCACATCCATAAAACCCGGGTAGCTTACCGCCCATTGAAAAGTTTGTATACCCCCCATTGAGATACCCATAACTGCTTTTACATGTTTAATTTGCAACTTACTTGTTAAAAGCTGGTACTGGCTGTTCACCATATCGCTAATAGTAAAGCGGGGAAAATCCGCCCCGGGCTGCTGTTTACTGTTTGATGGAGATGAGGATGTTCCATCGCCCAAAGCATCAATAATAATTAAGCAATATTTATTGGTATCCACAGATAGCCATGGTTTAGTTGATTCCACACCCGAAGCGTCACCGGTATACCAGGTACAAAATATGATGGCGTTTGAACGGGATTTATCCAGATGGCCATGCACACGGTAACCCAGTTCGCAATTTTCTATTACTGCACCGGATTGAAGCTTTAAGTTGCCAATAGTTTGCGTGTGTGTGCCACTTGATATATCTGAAGATGTTTGGGCAAAGCCAGGCAATGTAGATAACAGCAAAAGTGTAGTGACTATCCTTTTCATATCATGGAATTTAAGTATTACAAATATCGAAGTAACAATTGGTTTATAATTAACTAATATATAAATCAGCTTTTATTTGATAGCTTTAATTATTCAAAGCTGATGCTATTTACTCACCTAATCGAAATAAAAATGAGCACAATCACAGTAAAAGACGGAACAGAAATTTATTACAAAGACTGGGGGACAGGCCAACCCATCGTATTTCATCATGGCTGGCCTTTATCCGGTGATGACTGGGACGCACAAATGATGTTTTTCCTGCAGTACGGATACCGTGTAATCGCCCATGACCGCCGCGGACATGGCAGATCAACTCAAGTATCAGGCGGGCACGATATGGATACTTATGCAGCAGATGTTGCCGAGCTTACGGAAGCACTTGACTTAAAAGATGCTATTCACATTGGCCACTCAACAGGCGGTGGCGAAGCTATCCATTATGCGGCCAACCAGGGTAAAGGCCGTGTAGCCAAAGCAGTTTTGATCAGCGCGGTTACGCCAATCATGGTTCAATCTGAAAGTAACCCTGACGGTGTGCCGATGTCGGTATTTGATGAGATCCGCCAGGGTACGGGATTCAACAGGGCACAATATTTTGAGGATTTCACCATGCCGTTCTACGGTTATAACCGTGAAGGTGCGAAAATATCAGTAGGTATCAGGAAAAACTGGTGGCGCCAGGGAATGATGGGCGGTGTAAAAGCTCATTATGAAGGCATCAAAGCTTTTTCGGAAACTGATTTTACTGAAGACTTGAAAAGTGTGGATATCCCGGTACTGGTTCTGCATGGCGAGGATGACCAGATCGTCCCTTTCCCAATCAGCGGGGCAAAAGCAGTAAAACTATTAAAAAATGGTAAGCTGATCAGCTACCCGGGTTTCCCTCACGGGATGCCGGCCACCGAAGCGGCTACGATCAATAAGGATTTGCTGGAGTTTATAAAAGCCTAAGTTTCTTATCCAAGTAACCTATAACTAAAAAGGTGGCCCTAAACGAGCCACCTTTTTATTGAATAAAATGAATGTTACTTTAAATCAAAACGGTCAAGGTTCATTACTTTATCCCATGCGGCTACAAAGTCGTGAACGAATTTTTCCTGTGCATCTTCAAAAGCATAAACTTCGGCAATGGCACGAAGCTCAGAGTTTGAACCGAAGATCAGGTCGACACGGGTGCCTGTCCATTTGATCTCACCTGAGATCCTGTCGGAACCGGTGAATACCTTTGCGGAATCTGAAGTTGCTTTCCAGGTAGTTGAAAAATCAAGAAGGTTTACAAAGAAATCATTGGTCAACGCTTCAGGGCGTGTGGTGAAGATACCATGTTTTGAACCATCAAAGTTAGTATTCAATGCACGCATACCACCAACTAAAACAGTCAATTCAGGAGCGGTCAATGTTAAAAGCTGTGCTTTATCAATCAATATTTCTTCAGCCGAAGCAGTATGAACATTTTTCAGATAATTGCGGAAACCATCACCTGCTGGCTCTAACACTTCGAATGATTCTACATCGGTTTGTTCTTGTGAAGCATCAGCACGTCCAGGAGTAAATGGAACGGTAACATCGTGGCCGGCATTCCTTGCAGCTTTTTCTATAGCAGCAACTCCGCCTAAAACGATTAAATCAGCAATAGAAATACTTTTGCCATCTGTATGTGCGCTATTAAACTCCTGTTGGATGCCTTCAAGGGTTTTTAATACCTTATCTAACTGAGCCGGCTTATTTACTTCCCAATCCTTTTGAGGAGCCAAACGAACTCGTGCTCCATTAGCGCCGCCACGTTTATCAGAACCACGGAATGTTGATGCTGATGCCCAGGCAGCAGATACAAGTTCGGAAATACTCAAACCTGAATCCAGTATTTTAACTTTTAATGTGTCGATATCAAAATTATCAACCAGTTTATGATTTACGGCCGGGATAGGATCCTGCCAGATCAATTCTTCTGCCGGAACGTCGGCACCCAAATAACGAGCGCGTGGGCCCATATCACGGTGGGTTAATTTAAACCAGGCACGTGCAAAAGCGTCTGCAAATTCTTCCGGGTTTTCATAAAAATGCCTTGAGATCTTTTCATAAGCCGGATCAGCTTTAAGAGCGATATCCGATGTCAGCATAAATGGCGCATGTCGTTTCGCCGGATCATGCGCATCAGGAATTAAGCCTGCACCTGCATCGTCCTTTGGTTTCCATTGGTTGGCGCCACCCGGGCCTTTGGTTAATTCCCAGTCATAACCAAAAAGGTTTTCAAAATAGTTATTACCCCATTTTGTTGGCGTGGTAGTCCAGGCGCCTTCCAGGCCGCTGGTAATGGTATAACCGGCATTGCCGGTTCCGTAAGAATTTTTCCAGCCTAAACCCATTTCTTCGATGGCGGCACCGGCAGGTTCTTTGCCCACATGTTCACCCGGATCAGCTGCACCATGCGTTTTTCCAAAAGTATGTCCGCCTGCAATTAATGCAACAGTTTCATAATCGTTCATCGCCATGCGGCCAAATGTTTCACGGATATCGCGTGCAGAACCCAGCGGATCAGGATGACCATTAGGCCCTTCAGGGTTTACATAGATCAAACCCATTTGTACGGCAGCAAGCGGGCTTTCCAATTCACGATCGCCGGTATAACGGGTGTCAGTTAACCATTCTTTTTCCGATCCCCAGTAAATATCTTCTGCGGGTTCCCAAACATCGGCACGCCCACCGGCAAAGCCAAAGGGTTTTAACCCCATTGATTCAAGTGCGCAGTTACCGGTCAATATCATCAGATCGGCCCATGAAAGTTTCCTGCCGTATTTCTTTTTGATCGGCCAAAGCAATAAACGTGCTTTATCTAAATTAGCATTATCAGGCCAGCTGTTCAATGGCGCAAAACGTTGTGTTCCGAAGCCAGCGCCCCCACGGCCGTCTGTTACGCGATATGTACCCGCGCTATGCCATGCCATACGGATAAATAACGGACCATAATGCCCGTAATCGGCTGGCCACCACTCTTGCGAGGTGGTCATTAGTTCAAAAATATCTTTCTTTACAGCATCCAGATCAAGGCTTTTAAATTCTTCCGCATAGTTAAAACCACTATCCATCGGGTCGGAAAGAGAAGAATTTTGGCGCAGGATGTTTAATTTTAACTGATTAGGCCACCAGTCGCGGTTCCGGGTGCCATTACCTGCACTTTGTTTTAAGGATCCGTTTAGAAAGGGGCACTTCGCCGAGCTTTGGTTATTAACCTCGGATAAGGAGCTGTGATCTGTGTGATTTTCCATAATTTACTGGGTTCATAAGTTAAGAACCTAAAATTAGGAAAATCTGTTTTGAGAACGCAATATAAGTTTCATACGTAAGTAATCTTTGTGTTAAGTTTGATATTAATAAGCCCTGGGTTTTAAAAACCCAGGGCTTTTCCATCCGATATACTTCTTTCTTGGTATATATATTATAAACCTGTCATTTTTTCGGCAGCTTCCGGGTAACGGTCACCTTCAATCTGGATCTTTGCTGCTGCTTCATTAATTTCTTTAAGATCAGCCGAGGTCAATTCAATATCAACGGAACCGATATTTTCTTTAAGACGTTCCAGTTTAGTAGTACCCGGGATAGGTGTGATCCAAGGTTTTTGAGAAAGCAACCAAGCCAGCGCTATTTGAGCAGTGCTTGAATTTTTGTCACTTGCTACTTTATCCAGCAAAGTAATTAATGCCTGGTTGGCTTTTAATGCTTCAGGTTGAAACCTTGGGTTGCCGGCACGGAAATCAGTACTGTCAAATTTAGTATCTGCACCCATTTTGCCGGTCAGGAAACCTCTGCCCAGCGGACTGAACGGTACAAAGCCAATGCCCAACTCTTCAAGTGTTGGGATAATTTCATTTTCAGGATTTCTTGTCCATAATGAGTATTCACTTTGCAGCGCGGTTACCGGTTGTACAGCATGTGCTTTACGGATAGTTTGCGCGCCGGCTTCTGAAAGGCCGAAATGTTTTACTTTACCTTCTGTTATCAGTTCTTTTACCGTTCCGGCAACATCTTCAATGGGAACAGCAGGATCAACACGATGTTGATATAGCAGATCTATCACCTCAATATTTAATCTTTTTAGCGAGCCTTCTACCGCTTCCCGGATGTGCGCTGGCTTGCTGTTTACTCCGGCCATTTTTCCATCCTGTATATTAAATCCAAACTTTGTGGCAATAACTACGTCCTTCCGCAGAGGCGCCAGTGCTTCGCCAACAATTTCTTCGTTGGTGTATGGCCCGTAAACTTCTGCCGTATCAAAAAAGGTTACTCCCTGTTCAACCGAGGCACGTAACAGCGTTACGGCATCCTTTTTCTCCATAGGATGTCCGTATGAAAAGTTAAGCCCCATGCAACCTAAACCTAATGCAGATACTTCAAGTTCGCTTTTTCCTAATGTTCTTGTTTTCATTTTGGTATGATTTTATCAATATTTTACTTTAGTAGTACAAGGTGGTGCCTATTTGCTTACAAGCTATTAAGTATTATAATATGACTTACCAATATTGCTGATTGACGACAAAACGTAGCAAAGACAGGGACAGAAGACACATCATAAAACAAACAGGCCGACTAAACCGCAGACCTGTTTGTTTAGTGAATAACTTAATTTTGTTTACTTATTTCAACTCGACGGTTTAAGATACGACCTGCTTCGGTTGAATTATCAGCAACAGGGTTGCTTTCGCCATAACCATTAGCGGTTATATTATCGCCGCTAACACCTGAATTAACCAGATATGCTTTTACGGCATTTGCCCTATCAACAGAAAGTTCCATATTGTGGGCATCGGTTCCTTCTGCTGAAGCATATCCTTTTAAAACAAACTTCACGGTTGGGTCAACCTTCATCAAAGCGGCAGCCTTATCCAAATCAGGATATGAAGTTGTTTTAAGAATGCCGGAGTTAAACTCAAACTGAATATTTGTAAATGTGTAAACCGGTGGTGCAGGCGCCGGCACTGGTGCAGCCGGTGCTGGTTGTGGTGCAGGCACTGGCGGAGGCGCTGGTTTTGTAGCTTCAGTCACCACTGGCGCCGGTTTTTGAGCCAGTTTTTTTGCCTTACAGGCCTGCATTGTAATTAGCGCGGCTAAAATAACAAGTACGGAAAAGTTAGAGCGGAATAGTTTCATTTTTTGTGTGCGTTTAATAATGCTAAAACGTTAATGAGGATAAGCTATTGCGTGAAGATAAAGATGAGCAAATGTATCCGAAAATTTATTTTACATTTGCAATCCAAAAAATACCCGGAGAGGTGTCTGAGTGGTCGAAAGAGCACGCCTGGAAAGTGTGTATACGCCAAAAGTGTATCGAGGGTTCGAATCCCTCCCTCTCCGCAAAACTACCTAGGAGAAACCACTTCTATTAATGATAGAAGCGATTTCTTATTTATCAACACTAAAGAAGTATAAATTATCTAACATACAAATATTCAGGTAGTTAATCTTTCAAAAAAGTCCTCTTTTTTTCATAATATAATGGAATCTTAAATCGGCCATGAAAAATGAGTGTGGCGGATAATTTGTTGTTACCGAATATTTTTCAATATTTTTTGTAATAAATTGACTATTAGTCTTTTTATTAATTATAACTATTGTGCAGGTGTTATACTTATTTTCTTATCATTCTGACTGGTTAGATAATGATCTTATTGTTCATTTTTTTTATCCTCCAGTTATACAGCCCATAAACTATCTACCATGTACTATTTGTTTATTCTACTGAATTTTATAAACTAATAATTTAAAAGTACCGGGTAGTGGTTTTCTTGTTCCGGTAACGGTTTCAGCAACGCTCAAATATATTTTGTGCGTTTTTGTATCTAAAGCCATAGTGCGCGCGCGGTTTTGTGTTTGCAAAGTTTGTACAATTGAATAAGAATCCGGGCTCAATTGTTTAATGATAGTAACCGTACCATCACCACAAGAACAAAATATCAGCTTAGTTTCAGGGTCATAATCAACTGCGTCAACGCCCGCGCCTATTGGCAAAGTAGTAATCACTTTGCCTGTTTTAACATCAACAACACTCATACCTTTGTTAGTACGGCAGCCGCTGAAGGTGCGCCCGTTTTTTATATCCATCGCAATGCCGGTAGGGCCTCCACCGGGGGACAATGGATAATTGGCAATTACTTTTAAGCTTTTTACATCAATAACATCGAGGCTATTTTTATCTTCCAGGTTATTATATATTTTCCCTTTACCGTCAGATACCGCAAATTCAGGGCCTCCGCCAAGGTCAATAGTTCCCACTTGTTTTAGCATGTTTGGATCAACAACTGATGAATTGTTACTATCTCCATTAAAGCTAAAAACATGATCACTAAACGGTTCGTAAATAATGCAATCCGGACCTTTAGCATCAACAGGTATAGTAGCTATTATTGCCAGCGTTTTAAGATCAAAAGCAACAACAGCATTTGCTTTGCCATCGCTAATAAAACCACGGTTAGCTTTATTATCAACAGCAATACCATGAATACCTTTTAAATTTTCGATAACTCCAACCTGTGTTTCGGTCTTTAGGTCCACTACGTTTACACAATTACTATGTGATACATAAAGCCTATCGTTCAATTTGTCAATAGACAAATAATCCCAGCCGCCATCGCCGGTGAGGGGGATGCTTTTATCCAGTACATAAGTTTGTGCATGTAACGCAAGCGGCGCAATACCAATAATTAATAGCAATGCGAATTTTAGAAAGTTGGTTTTCATTTGTCGGTGATTTATAATATAAATGTCTATCCGGATATTGTATAAAACTTGTATTTAATTATTTTTCGGATGATCTAAATTTGCTAAAGGGTTTACGCCACCATTGCGGTATAATATACGCAGCATGCTTGGCATCACAATCAGCAATAGCGGCAACGCAACTAAAAACCCACCAATTACAGCAATTGCCAGGGGTTGATGTAATTGTGCGCCGGCACCTATTCCTAATGCCAATGGCATTAGCGCGATAATAGCCCCCAAAGCAGTCATCAATTTTGGGCGTAGTCTTGTGGAAATCGAAAATATAATGGCTTCGTTTACAGAAGATGTTGCCGCACTTTGTTTAAACTGAAGGAATGTAAATATGGCATTCTCGCCAATAATCCCAACAATCATAATTAAGCCGGTATAACTGCCAACATTAAGCGGCGTGTTTGTAATAAACAAAGCAAGCAAACTGCCGGATACGCCTAATACAGCTATAACCAGGATCAAAAATGCTATCCTGAATTGTTTAAACAGGAATAGAATAACCCCAAATACAAGTAAACAAGCAAGTATTAATATATAAAGCAACTCTTTAAATGATTGTTGCTGCTGGGCGTAGGCCCCCCCATACTCAATATGATAACCTTGCGGCAAGTTTATTTTTTTAGCAATATTTTGCTTAATAGCAGCCATAACTGTGCCCAAATCTGTATTTTCCATACGGGCGCTTATTATACCCATAGATTGCAGGTTTTCGCGGTTTATTTCTGCATCACCAGGGTTAAGGGTAATGCTTGCTACCTGATTTATAGGTATTAATTGTCCTTTTGATAAAAAAACATCCAGGTTATTAATGTCCGCAATACTTAATGAACGGTTCCCTGGATAAACCATGCGGATTGGTGATAGCTGTTGTTGTTCAATTACATTTCCAACAATATTCCCTTCCAATGCAGTTTGCGCCTGCAATTGTAATTCGGCGGGGCTGATATTGTACTGGGCAAGCTTGTCGAAATAGGGATTGATAGAAACTGAAGGCCCTGCAATTACAATGCCGTCAAAAACATCAGCAGTACCTTTTACATTGCTTATTGCAGCCGCTGTCTGTTTGGAAAAACCCTGCAGTTTCTGCTGATCATCACCAAACACTTTTATTTCTATTGGCTGCGCTGATGACATTAAATCACCAAGCATATCGGTTATTACCTGCCCAAAGTCAATGGTCAATTCAGGTTGTGTGGATGCGATCTTGGAGCGCAGATCGCTGATCACCTCTTCTGTTGTTTGCTTATGGTTTCTTTTTAGCTGGATCAGGTAATCGCCTGTGTTGGGTTCCGTAATAAAAAAACCCATTTGAGTCCCTGTTCTGCGCGAATAGGCTTCAACATCAGGTTCTTTTATAATGATCTTTTCAACCTCACGCAATATCCGGTCAGTTTCCTCAAGTGATGTTCCAGGAGGAGAGGTGTAGTCTAATACGATACTGCCTTCATCCATATCCGGCAAGAAACCAGTTTTTAGCAATGGCGGAACAATTACAATAACAGCAATAAGAACTAATATGATAATAATACTAAGCCATGGGCGCAAAATAAACCACGAAACCCATTTTTGCTTTTTAACATGCTCAGCCTTTTGCTTCTTTTCTTTAAATATATTTTTAGCACTCGGCTTGCGGGTAAACAGCAGGTAAATAACCGGTAGTCCTATCCAAGTAACAAAAAATGAACATATTAGCGTAATGATCATTGTGTTGGTGAGCACGGTGAAATAAGCTCCGGCAACACCAGTCATCAATAAAAAAGGGATAAATATAACAATTGTGCTGATGGACGAACCGATCATCGCCGGGAAAAGATAGTCAATTGCTTTTTTCAGCAGATTACGGGTGAGCTCATCCGGATATTCTTCATGCATCCGGTGAATTTGCTCCACTATAACAATAGCATCGTCAATAATTAAACCTATGGATGCTGCTATGGCCCCAAGCGTCATAATGTTGAAGGTATACCCTATGCAATACAATACAATAAGAGTAAGGCACAGCGTTACCGGAATAGTTATAAGTATTGTTAAACTTGCTTTTGCCGAGCGCAGGAAAACAATAGCTACAATAATCGCTAACAATAACCCAACCCATAAGCAATCACTTACGCTTTTCACAGCGTCATTAACAAAATCGGCCTGAATATAGTAGGGTTTAATAGTTACATCGGCAGGTAATATTTTTTGCAGATCCTTTACCTTTTGATCCATATCGGCCGATACAGCTACCAGGTTAGCATTTGGTTGTTTTATTACAGCTACCAATACACCTTCGTGACCATTGGCGTTAATTTTTGTATAATCTATTCCTTCACTTATCTCAACGTTCGCGACATCCCTTAATTGGATAACTCTTTTACGGTCGTTGCTGATAACCATATTTTCCAGCCCCTCTTTTGTAGCAATAGTAGCATCAGTTATAGTTAAGTACATCCTTTTATAATCAGACAGATAGCCACCTGATTTTACAAAGTTTGTTTGAGCCAGGGCATTGCTAATCATATCAGGTGTTATGCCAAGCGAACTCATTTTTTGCCGGTTCAATACCAGCCAGTATTCTTTTATTTTCCCGCCAATTATCCGGATTTCCGATACGCCGTCAACCTGCGACAAAAAGGGCTTAACCGTATAAGTTGCCAGTTGCCTTAGCGCTATCGGGCTGCGGTTATGGCTTTCAAGCGTGTAGCCACTTACCGGCAGAATGGATGGGTTCATCTTTTCTACACTGATATTTACATCAGCGGGCAAATCATTTTTTATTTGATCTATTGCAGACTGGATCTTAGTTTGGCTCAAATCAATATCAGCGCCCCAGTTCATAAAAGCTGATATTTCACAACTACCCCGGCTGGTTGTACTGCGTACTAACTGCAGGTCGGGCACTTGTTTAATAGCGTTCTCCAATGGTTTGGTAACCGTAATCATCATTTTATTTACAGGTTGTAAACCTTCATCCGCAATTATTTTGATTTTAGGAAACGTAATATCAGGGAAAAGCGACGTTTGTAACCTTGAATAGGAATACATGCCCCCGATAATGACCAGGAACAGTAGCAGTGCAATTGGCTTTTTGTGCGAAATAAAATAATCCTTTACCGGCGTCATCAGTGTACAATTTTAACTTTTGCCGTATCGCTTAAACCATAATTTCCGGTTACTACTATTTTATCTTCGGGTGTAAACTTTGGCGATAAAATTTCCACCCTTTCACCAACTTCTATGCCTTTGGTAATGGGTACTTTAATTGCTGTGGTTGAATTAATGAGCTTCATCACCCAAAATTCGGTTTGCGTTTCGTTGGTTAACACAGCCGATTTTGGCAGCGAAATGGTATTTAATTTTGCTGTATGTATAATCCGTGCTTTTGCTACCAGGTTTTCAGGAATTTGCGTATTGGTGTTTACTTTAATCACCACGCCTTGTGTTTGCGAAGCGGTATCTACCGCAGGCATGAAAGATGTTACCTCGCCATCTATCTTTTCTCCATCGGGCAATAATAATTGAACACCCTGGTTAATTTTTACCGAGTTACGCATTTCAAAGGGTAATTGCATAATAAAAGCAAAACTGCCACGGTCGCTGATTACGGCTAGTTGTTCTCCATCCTGAACATAATCACCAACCTGGTGATTCAATTGGGTAATGTAGCCGTGCCTCGCCGCTTTAATACGGTTAATGCCTGAAAACTTTAAGCTGGTATCTAAAATATTAATACTGTTACCAATACTTGCTGCCTCTTTGGTTTTAATGGTGAACAAGGTTTTGCCCTCATTAACAAACTGGCCTATTTGGGTATTAACCTTTTGCACATATCCATTTGTATTTGACTTTACAAAGTTTTTTTGAAGAAAAGATGAAGTAGCGTTCAGCGTGGTATAATCAACCATACTACTATCACTCACACTGGTAACCGTAACGGGTACCTGGGCATTTACGGCTTTATCATCATCTTCACCATCAATTTTAGTGTTGCTTCCGCAAGATGTTAACATAGCAACAATCAACAGTAGAGACAGGGAGTAGATTTTATATGATATGCTAAATTTCTTCATGGACTTATTTATTCCAATAGTTTAATTGGTTAATGAGTTGCAACCTGCTGATAACGGTTTGCGCCCTTAGGTTTTTTATGCTCAAATAATTATTTACAGCAATTATCAGGTCGGCAATTTTAAGGTCGCCGGTTTGCAGTAGCTCGGTATCAACGTTTATCAGGCTTTCGGTATATTTAGTCTGATCATTTATTTGTGCTATCAGCCTTTCATTCTCCAAAATCTGCTGATTTAATTGTGCTATTTGTTGGCGATATTGCACATCAAAAAATGCTTTATAATTTTCACGTGTTTCTTCCTCTAAAGATAATTTGCGGTGTTGCATTTTACGCTGGCCGCCATCATATATTGGTAATACAAAACTAAAGCCGGCACTAAACCCAATATTTTTATATGCCTGGCCCATAAAATCGCTATTGTATCCTCCATCAGCAAAAACATTGGCTTTGGGTTTATAAGCATAATCTACCAATCGCTTGCTATTGATGATTTTTAAGCTATCCAGTTTATATTGCTGAAAATAAATACTGCTATTTGCTTCCGGCATGCTCATTTTTTGAATATCAGGCTCCGTAAGTTCATTGGTAGTGGTGTCCGCTATACCGGCCAGGTAGTTCAACGTAGCATAATCATTTTTGTATTGCGAGCGAGCTACCGATAGCTGCAATTGCTGTTGTTTTAATGTAACCAAAAAAGTAAGGTAATCACTTTGCCGGTAAACGTTAGCGCGCGTAAGTTTCTTAAGTACCTCTTCTTCTTTGGTAAGCAGATCAACAACATCTTTATTAAAGCTGTATTGTTGTTGATCACCATAGGCCGTAATGTATTGCGCTGTAACCGCTTTTTTCAGATCCTGCTCAGATATTTTTGCAGAATTACTTAGTGACCGCGATTGCAGCATGATCGCTTCAACCTGGGCATTAACGTTTCCTTTGCTAACTATAGCCTGATTAACGCCAACTAAACCGGCGAGTGTATGTTCGTTGGTAATAGCCTCCGAATAGCCGTAGCCATTTAAAACAGGCGCGTATAGACCGCTGCTGTTTAAATTTACCTGCGGTTTGTAACCAGCCTTTATCCGCATACTATCAATTTGATTTGATGCTATTTGGTTATTAAGATCTTTTAATAAGGGGCTATTGCTTTTCGCGAGTTCGAGATAATGATTTAGCGTGTAGGTTTGCGCCAATGATACAGAACAGGTAAATATGCACAAAACAATGCTTAAAAATAATCTCATTATCAATAACTCCGAATGATTTGTCAGCTAAACTATATTATAATCTTGGATTAATTTAGTAATGCCGATGGGGTATGAATCAATAAGTAATGGATAAAAATGCATCCCGATAAAACTGTTTTACAGTTCCGCTGGACACATTTTTAATCGAAACTTAGATATCCGACAAAAAAGAAATAAAATCAATGAGTAAGTTAATTAATTTTTAATGAAACCGTAGCACTTTTTCCAAAAACTACTTTGTTATCCGGATTTAAAGGCTGCGTGTTCCATAAACATTCACGTACCGTTAATACCTGTTTTGCAGGGTCGAGTGATATTAATTGAAAAGAAACAAGCGTTTCATCTTTGGATGAATATTTACCCTTCATCGGCGAATCAACCCTGAAAACATTTAGGGCAACATCGTTATCCGGACCGTGGTAGGTATAAAACTGATTCCAGTTGCTATTACCATGAAAATAAGCTACAATATTGTGATGAGCTTTCAGGAATTTAACAAAACCACGCTGTTCAATTGCTGTTGCATCCTCATCCTTTCCAGCGGTATTACCTTCTTTATAATGCTCTTCAACAAGGTTTTCAAACTTGTTTTTTATAGTCATATTATATGGTGGCAAAGGATTGGTGAAGTGTTTAGACTCACATTCAGGTTGATCATGTGTGAAAATAATTACCGGTGTTGTAGAGGCAACTGTATCCAGATCCTTTTGCATCCAGATCCGTTCGGCTGAATCAGCCCAAAGCGTAATAAATTCAAAGTGGATACCTTTTATATTTCTCGAATAGTTGATCTTATCAACTTTATAATTATAATCCTGGTTGGTGAGTGGTTGTTCAGGCTTTAGCATCAGGTTGTAAATATTTACCATTGATGTTGGGTCCGTAAGCGGGTTCATAGGCTTAGCAAAGCCAATCGCATTTGAAATATCATGATTTCCGGGCACTATTAACAATGTTGCCGGTTTTCCATCGTGCCCTTTTACGTTTAAGCTATGCATATAATCGTGCGAAAACTGCGCCCATGATTTTGCTGCGCTCTGGATCGGAATTTCCATACGGTTAGCGATGTCACCGCCTTCAATTACATAATCAATTCCACCAACCTGTTTGCCTGCGTTTACTCCGTTATCTGCCGGTAGGCTAAGTGCAGGCAAGGCGTTAATTTGTTTAACAAGTGTTGCATTCACCTTGTAACCCGGCACAGCAGTATCCCCCCTGAATTTATCACGGGTAATGCCGTAATGCGAATCCGAAGTAAAAACCATTTGCACCGTTTGGCTCGATGCAATTGTTGGAGATAGCATCGCGGCAGCTAAAAAAGCTACCGTTGCTATTTTGTTTATTAAAGTCTTTTTCATTGTCTGACTAATTCTTTTCAATTGGATCGGCAATGCTGTACGCGTTACGGTTAGCTTTAACCAGTAATTTAATTGTAATTGGATATTTATTTGAAAATTGCCACAATGCATTAATAACAGCAGCCGGGGCTGATGTATTTATCTGTGGCGCAGTGCTGTTAATATCTACCCCAATCCTATGCCCATCGTTACCAATGGTATTGTATGAATTTGGAATGTAGGATACGTAGTTGGATCCTTTAACCAGCCAAGGAGAAATAAAAATATGATCGTACCAGGATTTCGCCCCGCCGCTAGTACCGCATGAATTGGGTACAGTTGCCAGGGCCCTGGTGGTAGTGGTCAATTGTGATGCATAAGAACTTGCATTATCTTCCCATTCAGCAGGGTATTTTACTGTTTGGTCCGGATAAAACGGAGGGTCACTCATACGTTGTGTGGAGTCAGTTGCAGTTATTACACTTTGGTAACCTGCTTCATAACTGTTGGCGGTATTAAAATCGCCCATGTTTATTAAATTGGGGAAATACGCAAATTTGGCTCGTAGCGTGGCCATATACGTAGATACCTGCTGATCCCTGGTTGTGCTTGGCGTACCGGATTGCGTATGATTAACTACTACATATATGTAAGTAGTATCATGAGTAATAGCCAAATTGGGGTCGTTATAATAAAGTTTATACAAGTCAAAATCCGTGATGTATTGATATAAGGTTTCTGTTTTTACAAAAGTTAACTTTTGCTTGTTATAAAATAATACAGACATGCCGCCACCGGAAACATCGGTAGGTGTGGCGAACGCGTAACGATTCGGGAAATCAATATTAAGAACACTGTCCCTAATATTTATTGCCAAATTATCAGGCATAGTTGATGAGATAGGAAAGGCATTCATTTTTTCGCAGCTTAACAGGTCTGGTGAAGCATACTGAATAATAGTTTTAAAATAACCATTTAAGGTAGACGTACTTCCCTGGCACATATCACCATAATTTAATACGTTGTAAGCCATAACTTTTAGCGTATCAGTTTTATCAACTGTATTAGGTAAAGGTTGCGGAATAACAATCGGCCCGGTTGGTGTTGTAGTAGTAGTTTTAGTGGCCGGTGCAGTACCTGGTGATTTTGAACATGCTACCCAAAAAAATATTCCTGTTATTAAAAAAACTATCGCTGCTTTTGCTTTCATCCTGGTATTTGCTTGAAAAATTATTTTGCTTTAAAAATAAAGGCAGCCACATATGTAGCTGCCCTTATGTATGTAATTAAATATTAGTGTTGGTTACCTGTACCATTTGTTTGGTAGCAGCCCATATCTTTTCCTGGAGCAGTGATACCGCTTGAACCGAAGTTAGGATCAACAGGGATGCCTGCTGTTACATATGTATAAGTTGAAGAAGCAGCAGTTCCTTGGCCTATTGCCGGTGAACCAGCTTGCAAACGGAAGTTATAGCTATCAACAGATGCTTGAGTTAACCAGAAACCTGCAGGAGCTGGTAAAGGATAGTTAACAAACATTGGGTTATTTTTACCTACTAATGAAGTACCATCATAAACTAAACCAAAAGTGTAAGAAGCGCCTAAGAAAGCCGCCATATTTGGAATGCCATTGGTTTGAGGATGTGTAACAACCGGCTGAGCAACGTTTGTTGGTACAAACTGGCCTGCGATAGCAGCATTATCAGCGTAATAAAAGTTATAATTTGCAACGGTTTTCGGGATCAGATCTGAAGAATTTAAAGTAGTATCAGCTAAATAAACTTTAGCACCACCCGGGCCGCCGGCAATACGTACACCAAAATCGCAATCAACAACCAGGTTGTTAAATACTGCTGCTCTTGAGTTGTTCTCAATTTCAGCAGAACCACTTCTTGCACCGTAAACACCACTGTTTCTGAAACCATCGTTTACATAAGTGTTGTTATACATTGCAAATTGGCATTCGCCTGCTGTAGTACCGTCACTTGCAGTTTTTGTACCGTTTGTAGCACCGCCTATAATTAGGTTGTATGCCATGTTACCTACAGCGCTACCTTTGGCGTTAAAGCCGTCGCCACCGTTACCACCAGCTTTTTCCATGGTATTTCTCATGATGTTGTAAGTACCGCCATAAAAACGGGTTGCGTCATCAGGACAGCCGTATAACCATGAATCTTCCATAATGAAGACACCGGCAGGATTCATAAAATAAAGGATATACTGAGCTCCGGTTTTTAATGAGTTAGATCCTGAGAAAGGCAAGGCTTTTAACGCAGCACCACCAAAATCAAGGTGAGTCCATTTAATTACAACCAATTTACTTGTTGGGCCTGCATAAATACCGCCCCAGCCACCTACGTAAGCCGAATCGGTACCAAAAGTAGAAGCACCTGCAACTTTAGTTCTGCGTGGGTCAGTAATAGTAACCGGAGACGCTTGTGTACCTAAGCTGATCAAATCACCATTTACAATGATGTTTGCACCGTTGGTCATATTAAGCTTTACACCTTTTTGGATCAATAGCGTATCGCCTGCATTAATGGTGATGTCACCACCTATAGTGTAAGTTTGATTAGCCAGGAATGTACCTTTGTAAGTTCCTGCAGGTAAAGTACCTGTATTCGGGATTGCTTTACCAATCTGGATCTGTGGTACTGATACCACAGTTTTTTGACCACCTTTACCGCATGCCGCAAGCAGTAAAACTGATAATCCTAACGAGAGAATTTGTAATTTTTTCATAAAATGATGAATGAATAAATGTTTATTGATTTTTTAAAGTGTGTGCTTGTTTAAAAATTGTATTTAACCCCTAAGTTGTAGCGGGCAAAATATTGATCATATTCTACAGTAGTGTAATTTGGGCTCTCCTGGTGAGGGTATTTGGCTATACCAGAGTAGTTGTAAGTGTTATTTTGCTTTACTATTAATTCGTAAGGGGTATTTAACAGGTTATTGGCCTTAGCATAAATAATAAAATGCTTGCCGATTTTCTTTTGTACAGAAAAGTCTAAATAAGTAGATGGCCTTTCCCAGGTATCAAGGTTGTAATAATTTGATACCGCTTCAATACGCTCACCTACATATGATAGAGATAATTGAGCATCTAAACCATTTCGCTGATCTTTGTACAATAATGATGCATTCCCAATGTTTGCAGCCTGTCCCTGTAAAGGCCTGGTTTGTTCGCGGCTGGTTATTTCACCATTAAGATCAATACTCTTAGCTGTAGTGATTTTGGAGTCAGTGTAAGTATAGTTTATTTCTCCGCCTATGTTACCGAAGTACTTTTTTGCCTCTATTTCTACGCCGTAGTTTTGGGCATTGCCAAAATTAGATGGGGTGTAGTTTAAGCTTGCTCCACCGTTTTGATCTTGTTTAAGAACTGTTTCAATAGG
The DNA here is from genome assembly GCF_965225845.1 of Mucilaginibacter sp. GTDB lineage: Bacteria > Bacteroidota > Bacteroidia > Sphingobacteriales > Sphingobacteriaceae > Mucilaginibacter. The sequence continues at coordinate 1,231 of NZ_CBDDBL010000002.1, read as the reverse complement.
ATCAGTAAGATTTTTATAAAAACCTCCTATCATAAATTCATCAAATACGCGGGGAAAAAATTCGTACCGTAGGTCGTAATTGTCTACAATAGTGTGTTGTAGCTCTGGATTTCCTTGGTAACCATAATTTTCGTCAGAAGTATATACTACGCCGGGAACAAGTTGATCAAAAGACGGACGAAGAATAGATTTATAATATGATGCCCTTAACGCCTGATTATCTGTAAAGTCGTATTTTAGATTAACACTAGGTAAATAGTCTGTGTAAGTTATCGTAGCTGTTTTAGCAGGAAAATAAACAGGCAGGTTAGTAAGATAAGTTTGATAAGTATGTTCGGCCCTTAAACCTGCTATCAGATATAATTTATCACTGATGTAATATTTAAACATTCCATAACCACCTTGTACGTTTTCGGTAAATGTGTAGTCGTTAGCGTCTGTAGCATAGGAGCCTTTTGCATTGAGCGAATCGGAACCCAGGAATATGAATTTCGCGTTCGGGATAGTTGTATAAAGCTCATTTGTTCCATTAACAACTGTGTTTGGCAGGTTATAATTGTTATAATAATTATCTCTTGTTTTGTGCCTTAACATTCCACCGGCAGAGAAAATAACTTTTCGGCCAAAAATTGTTGCATTATAATGCAAATTTAAATAGGCAGATATGTCTTTATCTGTATTATGAGACCACAGCCGTGATTCATTTTGAACATAAGTAGGTGTAGTATTTTATACCTTGTGCCACTGAAACGTCCGGCTCGTTGGGGTTGCCTGTGGCTTCATTTGTTGTAGATGTAGGACTTGTACCATATTTTGTGTCAAATTCCGCATCATCAGGTAATTTATGTTCTGCTTTTGAATCTGAAACGGACCAGTCAAGTGAAAACGGATCACTTATTTTATGCTTTCCATTTAAAGTTAAATTAAGAATATCTTGCAGGTCGGAACGTGTTTCTGTAAGATTATCAACAGAGAATGTACCACGATAACCCTGGTAGGTATAACCACCATAAGTATCGTCAATAGTTTGACGAACGCGGTATTGGTTTAATGCAACATAAGTAGCAAATAAATTGATCGTGTTATTTTCATCAAATTTATAGTCCAAAGATGCAATGGTCCCTATTCGTTGCTGTTGTGTAGAATATTGACGCTGGTACGAACTTTGGAAAGCAGTCTCCTGGTTTTGGTCAGTACCCGGTAGCGGTGGGCCAACAGTATTTGATTGCAA